>NZ_CM170816.1:747500-2400000 GCF_057380695.1 Thioclava sp. NS-SX20
TGATCGGCAGACACACGGCGGGTGCTAACGTCCGTCGTGGAGAGGGAAACAACCCTGACCAACAGCTAAGGCCCCCAATTCGTGGCTAAGTGGGAAAGCATGTGGGACTTCCAAAACAACCAGGAGGTTGGCTTAGAAGCAGCCATCCTTTAAAGATAGCGTAACAGCTCACTGGTCTAGTCAAGAGGTCCTGCGGCGAAGATGTAACGGGGCTCAAGCCACGAGCCGAAGCTTTGGATGCACTGTGAAGTGCGTGGTAGCGGAGCGTTCTGTGATATAGAACGCTGCCTCCTTAGTATCCTCGGATACATTGGAGGCAATGTTCTGACTGTGAAGCCGGGCTGTAAGGCATCCGGTGGAGTGATCAGAAGTGAGAATGTTGACATGAGTAGCGACAAACAGGGTGAGAGACCCTGTCGCCGAAAGTCCAAGG
Source organism: Thioclava sp. NS-SX20 (assembly GCF_057380695.1). Taxonomy (NCBI): domain Bacteria; kingdom Pseudomonadati; phylum Pseudomonadota; class Alphaproteobacteria; order Rhodobacterales; family Paracoccaceae; genus Thioclava; species Thioclava sp. NS-SX20. The sequence continues at coordinate 747,934 of NZ_CM170816.1, forward strand.
GTTCCTGCTTAAAGCTAATCTGAGCAGGGTAAGCCGGCCCCTAAGGCGAGGCCGAAAGGCGTAGTCGATGGGAACCAGGTTAATATTCCTGGGCCGTGAGATGGTGACGGATCTGAACCGTTGTTCACACTTATCGGATTGTGTGGGCAGCCTACAGGTCCCTGGAAATAGCCTCTCTATAAGACCGTACCCGAAACCGACACAGGTGGACTGGTAGAGAATACCAAGGCGCTTGAGAGAACCACGTTTAAGGAACTCGGCAAAATGCCTCCGTAAGTTCGCGAGAAGGAGGCCCCATCGCTAGGCAACTAGTGGTGGGGGGCACAAACTAGGGGGTGGCGACTGTTTACTTAAAACACAGGGCTGTGCGAAGCCGTAAGGCGACGTATACAGTCTGACGCCTGCCCGGTGCCGGAAGGTTAAAAGGAGGGGTGCAAGCTCTGAATTGAAGCCCCGGTAAACGGCGGCCGTAACTATAACGGTCCTAAGGTAGCGAAATTCCTTGTCGGGTAAGTTCCGACCTGCACGAATGGCGTAACGATCTCCCCGCTGTCTCAAACGTGGACTCAGCGAAATTGAACTGTGTGTCAAGATGCACACTACCCGCGGTTAGACGGAAAGACCCCATGAACCTTTACTACAGCTTCACACTGGCATCAGGATTGTGATGTGCAGGATAGGTGGTAGCCTTTGAAACCAGAACGCCAGTTCCGGTGGAGGCATCCTTGAGATACCACCCTTCGCACTCTTGATGTCTAACCGCGGTCCGTTATCCGGATCCGGGACCCTGTGTGGCGGGTAGTTTGACTGGGGCGGTCGCCTCCCAAAGAGTAACGGAGGCGCGCGAAGGTGGGCTCAGACCGGTCGGAAATCGGTCGTTGAGTGCAATGGCAAAAGCCTGCCTGACTGCGAGACTGACAAGTCGAGCAGAGACGAAAGTCGGCCATAGTGATCCGGTGGTCCCAAGTGGGAGGGCCATCGCTCAACGGATAAAAGGTACTCTGGGGATAACAGGCTGATGGTGCCCAAGAGTCCATATCGACGGCACCGTTTGGCACCTCGATGTCGGCTCATCTCATCCTGGGGCTGGAGCAGGTCCCAAGGGTACGGCTGTTCGCCGTTTAAAGAGGTACGTGAGCTGGGTTTAGAACGTCGTGAGACAGTTCGGTCCCTATCTGCCGTGGGTGTAGGATACTTGAGAAGAGTTGCCCCTAGTACGAGAGGACCGGGGTGAACGGACCACTGGTGGACCAGTTATCGTGCCAACGGTAGTGCTGGGTAGCTATGTCCGGACAGGATAACCGCTGAAAGCATCTAAGCGGGAAGCCCCCTTCAAAACTAGGTATCCCTTGAGGGCCGTGGAAGACCACCACGTCGATAGGCTGGAGATGTAAGTGCAGCAATGCATTCAGTTGACCAGTACTAATTGCCCGATTGGCTTGATTTGATCCAGTAGTAGACAGACACTCCTACAGATCAAAATCATGCATACAACTTGACTTGCACGCTCTTTACTCGGTTTGGTGGTCATAGCGCTGGCTATACACCCGGTCCCATTCCGAACCCGGCCGTTAAGGGCCAACACGCCAATGGTACTGCGTCTTAAGACGTGGGAGAGTAGGTCACCGCCAAACCTAGCAAAGAGCGTCAATCATCTCTATATAACGATAACACCCCCCAAACGAGACAAACAATAACGCGGGATGGAGCAGCCCGGTAGCTCGTCAGGCTCATAACCTGAAGGTCGTAGGTTCAAATCCTACTCCCGCAACCAACTTGAGCGAACAAGCCGCGCCCGAAAGGGTCGCGGCTTTTTTGTTATCTGCAAAACTTAACATCTCCAACAGCTTGCCCTCTATCTCGAGCGTGTGCCCAAGCTCTGCGACGTGGCGGATCGTGATCCTCTCGATCAGTTCACCAAGGATCTCGGAGGCGCGGTGGCGGGCGTTCCGGCGGTCAGTCTCGGGATTTTTCTTGTAGCGCAACCGGTTCCAGACCCGTTGCCCGATGTAGAGTTCGTTGTTCAGGATGCCGGTGCCCTTGCCAGCGTTTCCGTAGATCGTGTTGACCTTCCAGCCGCCGCAGTGCGGCGCGGGAACACCTTCTTCGTTCAGTTGGTGCGCAATCGCCCGTGGGCTGGTACCGTCGGCGAATGCCTGGAAAATTCGGCGGATGATTAATGCCTGATCTTCGTCGATCACCAACTCTCCGACCTTGCGCAGGCCGGTAGCCGCTCCTCTCGTTATCTGCCGTCTGATCGGCTACTTTCCAAGCCGCTTCCCAGATTTCTATAAGTAAGGGCTGCAATGACTCGTAAGCGTTGCATCTGAACCCTCCTAAAGGGGGGCCTTTTTATGGGGCTTCTTTCTATTGCCCTGAAGGACTATCTTGGCGCTACGTGCCAATAGGAAATGCACAAACAATCGTGCTCGGGCCTTCTGCTCAACAGCTTAGAACTAGGTACTGAAGAATATCATCACGTTAGATTTCATTCTCCGACCGAAATTGGCAGCCAGTGTCGGATTATCCCACCTAAAATAGCAATGAGATTGCATACTTATAGTATTCCCAATGTTTTGGTATTGCTTGGAGTCGTTCGTCTTTTGCTACACATATCATCACTGATATGACTTTAGCGCTTGGCCGAGAGCATGTTCACAATCGGCCCATTGCCGACCTTCGGAGCTGCGACCGACGCTGCAGTGCGAATAGGTGAAGTCTTCTCTCTTTCAGGCAGGAAACACCGACAAGGCGTCGGCAGAGAAGTCGAGGCCGATTTTTTGTCCTATGGGAACCGCACCAATCTCGCGGCCGGTTCTGACACGCAGGGTGTCGCCGCCGGATGCGATGATCCATTCCGTCTGCGGTCCGAGATCCCGGGCGAATTCGACGGTGCCGGTCAGGACGCCGCCGGTTTCCGGACGTAGAGTGATGTCTTCGGATCTCAGTGCAACCCGCACCTTGCTGCCACGCAGGAAGGGCGCGGGAACGGCCAGATCATGCCCCATCAGGCGCAAGATGCCGTCTCCGAGGACCTGACCGTCGAGAATATTGGCCGAGCCCAGAAAATCCGCGACGAATGGATCAGCCGGTCGCCGATAGACTTTGCTCGGATTTCCGGATTGGCGGATGACGCCATCTTTCATCACCACCAAGTTGTCCGCCAGCATCATGGCCTCGGTCTGATCATGTGTCACAAGGATCGTGGTGACCCCGAACTGACGCTGGAGTTGGCGCAGTTCCACCTGCATCGCATCGCGCAGCTTGGCATCAAGCGCGGAAAGCGGCTCGTCGAGCAGGAACAGTTTGGGCCGCACGGCCAGTGCCCGCGCGATGGCGACACGCTGGCGCTGCCCGCCCGAAAGCGCCGAGACGGGACGGTCGGCGATATGGGGCAGCTGGATCACGTTCAGCAATTCCTCCACCCGTGACCGGCGTTCGGCCCGGCTCGCTTTGCGCAGCTTCAGGCCATAGGCGATGTTGTCGGCCACGCTCATATGCGGGAATAGTGCCAGCGACTGGAAGACCATGCCGAAGCCGCGCTTGTCGGGGCTGAGCGCCGAGATGTCGGTTTCGTCCAGCTGCAGGCTGCCGGATGACGCGCCCTCGAACCCGGCGATGATGCGCAACAGTGTCGTCTTGCCACAGCCCGAGGGGCCAAGCAGACAGACAAATTCGCCCCGCGCGACTTTCAGGTCGATATCGGTCAATGCCTGTGTCTGGCCAAAGAACTTGTTGACCCCGTTGATATGAAGATGGGTATCGGACATCAGGGTTCCTTTCAGAACAGGCTGGCCTTGCCGGCCACGATCTTGTCGGTCAGGATGATCAGCGCGCTATCGGCAAGGATAATAAAGACGGAAAGTGCCAGCACCGACGGGTCAAGCGACGACACGGTGCGGCTGTACATCCAGATCGGCAACGTATTGACGTCGATCGTGTACATGAAGAAGGTGATGGTGAATTCGTTGAACGAGATGATCAGCGCAAAGATCAGTCCGGCGAGGATGCCGGGGCGCATCATCGGCACGACCACATCGAGAAATCCGCGCCAGGGGGGGGCCCCAAGCGAACGTGCCGCTTCTTCGACCTCTGGGTCGATGCCCGCCATTGCGCTTTGACAGTTGCGCATCACGAAGGGCAGAACCAGCGTCACATGCGGAATGATCAGCCGCCACAGACCCAGATCCAGCTTCATGCCTTCGGCCATGAGCAAAAATGCGATCCCCAGCATCACCAGCGGAAACACCAGCGGCAGCGTGAACAGGATTTCGAGCGTTTGACGCAGACGCGCCGGACCACGGGCCATCGCATACGAAAGAGGCACGCAGACGGCGGCCGAAATGACCATCACCGCGAAGGCGACGAGCAGGCTGGTTTGCAACGCCCGGGCGACCGATTGTCCGCCATTCGCATCCGCTGTCGTCAGCATGTGCAGCATGTCGCCATACCAGCGCAGCGAGTAAGAGCTGGGGGGGAAGCTTGGCCGGTTGGATCCGGCAAAAGACATGATGACCACAATCACCACAGGCAGGGCCGCGATCAGCAGGCCCAGACAGGACAGCGCCAGCATCGCCAGACGGTAGGTGCCGCCCTTTTCATTCGGAATCAGCCCCACGCGCATCATCGCACCTCCTTTTTGGCGGATCGGTTGGTCGCCCAGCTTGCCAGAACCAGCGCCAGAGTGGTGATCGCGATCAGGACGACGCCCGCCGCCGCCGCAGAGGACCAGTTGAACATCGGCGAGATCATGTCGCGGATCACGACGCCAAGCATCTGCACCCGACGACCGCCCAGCAGCAGAGGGATCGCAAAGGCCGACGCGTTGAAGGCGAACACGATGGAGGCGGCACCGATAAGGCCGGGGCGTAGCACCGGCAGGGTGATATCGAACAATGTCCGCCAATGTCCGGCCCCAAGTGATGCGGCCGCTTCCAGACATTCGCGCGAAACCGCACGGGTCGCGCTCAGGATCGGAAAGACCGCCAAGGGCAGGGCCGTTTGCACCAGCCCGATCAGCACACCTGTTTCATTGAACAGCAGGAAAAGCGGACGTGTGATGAGCCCTGTGGACCGGAGCACGGTATTGAGAACACCGGTAGGCCCCAGCAGGATGATCCACCCATAGGCCTGGATCAGCAGGTTCAGGATCATCGGCAGCAGGATCGCCACTGTCAGCATTCGGCGCAGAAAGGGGCTGCGGGTGGTCGCCAGCAGAAATGCCAGCGGCACGGCAAGAACCAGAACCAGAACGGTGCTGAACACGGCCAGTTTCAGGGTCAGCCCCAGCGCCGACAGGAAATACGTATCGGCCAGCCCCTGATAGGAGCTGACCGAAAACCCGGCGATGGACGATTCGTCGGCCGAGAACGAGAAGCGCAGGACGTAGAGACAGGCCGCCAGAAACGGCATGATCGCCACCAAGGCAGGTGTGCTCAGCAGCACCGCAGGCTTGTAGTCCAGTCGTGAAGTCATAGTGCCGTCACCTGTCCCGAAGCGTCACGCCAACGCCCGTGTGTAGTTCTTGATCCAGTCCTCACGCACTTGCGCCATGAAGTTCTTGTCCTCGACCACGGCATTCTGGCCCAGCTGTTCGGGCTTGATGATGAAGGGGCTGGCCTTGGCCGCTTCCGACATCACGGCCTTGGTGTTGACCGGACCGTTCAGAACGGCTTCGGCCAGTTGGCCCTGCACATTGGGGTCCAGCGTGAAGTTGAGGAAGGCGTGCACGACCTCGTCATCGCCCGGTTTCACCTTCGGCATGATCGTGTACATCAGATCGGCATAGAACCCTTCGTCCAGGTCATAGGTCGCGCCCATATTGGAACTGGCGGGGTCTTTCAGTTCATTCGCGAAGAAGGCAGGGGCGTAGACACCGCCAAGATCCAGCGCATCGGCATAGAACAGTTCCGAGATTTGCGTCGGGTTCTCGCCGAAGGTCAGCAGATTGGGGCGCAGATCCGAGAGCTTCTTGAAGGCCGCATCGGCATGGGCGACATCGGCGATCTTGGCTCCGAGCATCTTTTCGGTCGCGACGATCGTGTCGAGCGCGTCGGTCCAGGTCGATGGCGGCAGGAAAACACGTCCGGCGTGGGATGCTTCCCACATCTCGGCATAGCTCTTCGGGGGGGACTTGAAGGTCTTGGTGTTATAGATCAGCCCGCCGGTCCAAAGCAGATAGCCGATCCCGTGACCATCGGCGCCGGTGCGGAAGCGCGGATCGACATCCTGCAGGTTGGGCAGCTTGTTGAGGTCCGGCTTTGCCAGCAGCCCGTCATCGGCCAGCGTGATCGCGCCGACCCCGGCCAGTGTAATGACGTCATAGACCGGTTTTGATCCGGTGGCGCGCAGTTTAGCCACCATTTCCGAGGTGCTGCCGGTCCGGTCCGCGATGACCTTGGCGCCCGTCATCTCTTCGAACGGTTTCGCAATCAGGTCGAGCACGGCCAGTCCGGTATTGTCAGACCATGTCAGCAGATTGAGCGTCTTGCCGGTGAAATTCTGGCTCCCTGCCGCACGCACGATGGCGGGTGCGGCAAGCGTCGTGGCAATACCGGCACCGGCAAGCAAGAGCTTACGGCGGTTGAGTTTGTAGGTCATTGCGATCTCCTAATCATGTCCAAGGGGAGCGGCATACGCACGAAGCGGCCTTGACAGGACCATGAACTAGAGAGGGAACGGGTTTAATAAAACCGCACCTTTTCAAACAAAAGTTTCCGCATGATGCAACAATTAAACACGCTGCCCGCTTTCGCCGCAACATGCGAAAAATTGCGCCTGTGTGCTGGGCGAAGTTTGAATAAACAGAAGGATTTCAATGTGCCGGTTTGGGGTGGCGTGTGATTTTTCCTAATCATATCATAATTTTAATATGAAATTTTTGCAGGGCGGCGGATTTGTGGGCGCCAATCAGCGCAAACACGAAAAAAATACGCCTTTCATTTGGGACACTGTTGCTCGCGACCGGACAGTCCGGCGTCCCGATATTCGCAGAGCCTGAAATCCGGCTTTGTCTGCCCCACGCTTTGCCACAGGGGAGGCGCGCGGGGCAGACGGTTGGCGGTCTGTCAGCAGGGCGCTGTTAAGGGAGGGGGGGCGGAAGGACGGTCGTCTTGCGACCAATGAACGCGCGGTATCGGAGAGCGTCAGGGATAGAGCAGGCGTCGGCCTGCAAGGCGACCGGCGAGGCCGCAGGCAAGGATGGCAGCGGTATACCAGAGAAGGTAGAATGCGGGCCCGTCATCATCGCAATGGATCGCGTAGACCGATGCCGCCAAAGCGCCCGCCAGCAGCCCTGCGACAAAGCCGCTGCGGGTGCTGTCATATTCGATCCGGTGCCGGAGCCCCGCAAAAAGGACCCCGCCGATCGGCAGTGCCAGAGCAGGAATCGACAACAGGCATTGCCACCATGTGCGCCCCCAGAGATTGCCTCCTTCATAGAGCGCGATGCCCCACAGGCCCGCGCAGAGGCTCAGCAAAAGCACAGCACCGGCAAGCGGGCGACGGCGCGCTTCCAGTGGTTTGGTCAAAGACCAGAGCAGCACCCCCGACAATCCCAGTGGCAGCAGTTGTTTCAGCGCGACCTCCGGTGCAAGGATCGCCTCGGACCAGCCCGAACGCGGCCCCCAGAATATCGCCATCAAAAGCCCCGAGGCCATCACCCCGAGAAACAGGCGTCGCCAGAGATGCGGGGTCACTGGCGCGGTCGCATCGGCGGCCAGAGCTTTGATCAGGTTCTCGGTTTCCATTCCTCTTCCTTTCTTGCGGCCTCGGCCAGCCGTTGCAAGGCCCGATGCAGGGCCACACGCATGGCACCGGGGCTCAGGCCGAATTTCTGCGCGATGCTTTCGGGCTCTTCCGAACCGAACGCGTGATCGCGCAAGAGCGAGGCGTCGCGATGGGGCAGCCGTTCCAGCGCCTGTTCCAGATGCAGCGCTTCCAGCGGATCGGCGGTCTGGCCCTGCAGGTTCTCGTGGTCTTCGATCGGTTCGTGGCTGGCCCTTGGCCGGCTGCGCAACATATCGATTGCCTTGCGTTTGACGATGATGCGCACCCAAGGGAGCAGCGCGCGTGTCTGGTCCCAGCTGCCGCGTTTGAGATGGATCGCCAGCAGCGCTTCCTGAACGACATCTTCCGCCATATGACGTAGGGCAGGGGGAAGATCCGTATGTGCCATGGCCCGCATGCGCGGAACAAGTTTTGACAGGCAGGCAGAATAGGCCTTGCGATCTCCTGCAAGCCCCTGCCGCATCAATGTCTCGATTTCGAAATCCGCGTTGGTCATGATCTGTATACGGGCACTCCGGACGCGATGTTACAGGCAGATCCGTAAAAAAACATCTTTTCGGTTTTCGGGTGGGGATCACGCTGCCGGACCCTGTGGGGATGTTTCCGGCAACCCGATCACAGAAACGCGAGCCTGCGGGATCCGTGTAACATTCTGCCTCCGGCGCACGAAGACCCTGATGCAGACACCGTGATCTGCCCAACCCATTCAGGAGTTTTCAGATGTCGCAATCCAAACCCGCCTTTGCTCTGGCCTCTATTCTGACCGCAAGCCTTGCCAGCCTTGCGCTTCCGGCCCATGCCGCAGGGCAGGAGAAATGCTACGGCGTGGCAATGGCCGGTGAAAATGGCTGTGCCGCAGGGCCGGGCACCACCTGTGCCGGCACCTCGAAGGTGGATTATCAGGGCAATGCGTGGTCGCTGGTGCCCGCAGGAACCTGCACGAAGGTCGATTTGCCCGCTATGGCAGATGGCACCGCGCGTATGGGCTCGCTGACCCCGCTCGAGCGCGATCTGCCCAAGATGTAACGGCCCTCTGGCGCGCGATCACCGGTCGCGCGCCGGTTTTTCTGACTGGCAGAGGTGTCCTATGACGGTTTCCGGAGTTTCAACGCTTCCCGCAGCAGCAGGGATCGGTTTCAAATCGCAACATTACGCGGCACTTGACAGGCCGGGGGCCGTGCGCTGGCTTGAGGTGCATGCCGAGAACTATATGGTCGAGGGTGGTCCGCGCCGTGCGATGCTGGCGGATCTGGCAACGCGGTTTCCGCTTTCCCTGCATGGGGTCGGCTTGTCGATCGGTGGGGAAGACCCGCTGGACCGGACCCATCTGGCGCGGTTGCGCGCATTGATCGACTGGGTGCGGCCTGCACAGTTTTCCGAGCATCTTGCGTGGTCCACACATCAGGGGGCCTATCTGAGCGACCTGCTGCCCTTGCCCTATACGGAGACCAGCCTTGAGCGGATCTGTGCCCATATCGATCAGATCCAGCAAAGCCTTGGTCGGCGGATGCTGCTGGAAAATCCGTCCAGCTATCTGAGCCTTGCCGAAAGCCGCATGCGCGAGACGGATTTCTTGCGGGCGATTGCCGAGCGTACCGGCTGTGGCATGCTTCTGGATGTGAATAACGTGTTTGTTTCCTGCGTGAATCTGGGGCTATCGATTGACGCCTATATCGATAGCTATCCGCTGGAATGTGTGGGGGAAATCCATCTGGCCGGTCATGAGGCCGATCCCTCGGAGGGCGCCCCGCTATTGATCGACACGCATGGCAGGCCGGTCGCAGAGCCGGTCTGGGCTTTGTATGAGCGGGTGATCGCACGTATCGGGCCATGCCCGACCCTGATCGAATGGGACAATCATGTGCCCGATTTCCCGACCCTCGAGGCCGAGGCGGCACGGGCGGCGGCGATTTTGGACATGCCGCAGGTGCTGGCATGAGCTTTCAGGCGGATTTCGCGCATGCGGCACTGTCCGCAGGGGGGGGCACTGGCCGCAGGGCCGAACAGCCGTCACACACCGCAAGAGGCGCTGCGCCGTATGGCCGTATATCGCAATAACGTCACCGTTGCGTTGACAGAGGCCCTGCGTGCGGGGTTTCCGGTGATAGACCGGTTGTTGGGCACGCGGTTCTTTCTGGCGATGGCGCGGGAATTCGTCGTTCTGCATCCGCCGGATACGCCGGTCCTTGCAGGGTATGGGCTGGCCTTTCCCGATTGGCTTGCAGGGTTCGGGCCGGTTGCCCATCTGCCCTATCTGCCCGAGGTGGCGCGTATCGAACTGGCCTTGCGTCACGTGGCCCATGCCGCAGATGCGTCGCCGCTGGATCTGGCAGAACTCCGGCGTCGCCCCGAGGCCGCTTTGGCAGGGCTGGGCCTGCATCCGGCGGTCGCGCTGGTCAAGACGCGGTTTCCGGCTCTTGCGATCTGGGCCCAGAACAGCGACAGGCCCGATCTGGCCCATGCGCCTGCCGGAGAGGTGCTTGTCACGCGGCCCAGCGAAGCCGTGCGGATCTGTGCCGCAGCCGAAGGCACCGCGCAATGTGTGGCGGCTTTGCGGGCAGGGGCGACACCGGAGCAGGCTTTGGCGGCCCTTTGCGCACCGCAGGAGGTGCTCTCGGGACTATTGGAAATGGGGGCGCTGCTTTGGTCCGGAAAGGAAGCTGTGCGATGACGAAACCGAATACGTCCGAACGTCTTCTGGCCCTATCCGGCCTTTCGGGCCGGGTGGTCTTTGCCGCCGTGCTGGCAGGATATTTCTGGTCTTCCGCCCTGACCAAATTCGAAGGGCTGGGTGTGTCTGCGGGGGCTTTCGTGCAGATCTTCCCCCGCCAGATGGAGGCTGTGGGCTATGATAGTGCGGCCCTGCCATTCTATGCCCTGCCAGTGGTGCTTGCGGGAAGTGTGGCAGAGCTTGTGCTTCCCGCGCTGCTGTTGGCGGGGTTGGCCACACGCCTTTCGGCGCTGGCCATGATCGGCTTCATTCTGGTGATGACGCTGACCGATATCTTCGGCCACGGTGTCACGGCCGATACGCTCGGCACATGGTTCGACCGTTTTTCGGATGGGGTGCTTGATCACCGCGCCCTCTGGGTGGGGCTTCTGGCGGGGCTTGTGCTCTCGGGTGGGGGATATCTGTCGCTGGACCGCTGGATATCGCGCGCCAGGGTCCGGTAAGCAAGGGCCGAGACTTCGGCTGCGTGCACCGCATCACGTCCGAGACGTCGCAACAGGCCAGCCATGCCGGAGCCGATGGATCACAGGAAGGGAAGGGGGGATTGGAGCGGGTGAAGGGAATCGAACCCTCGTATGCAGCTTGGGAAGCTGCCGTTCTACCATTGAACTACACCCGCGAAGATGTGGGCGCACAGATACTTGCTCCGGTCTGGCGCGTCAAGCGCACAAAGCACCTGACGCACCGATTTTCGTTACGACAGCGTCGCGAGGTCTTTCGCATCAAAGCCCTTCAGATCGTCCATGCGGCCTTGCTTGACCTTGGTCACCCATTGCGGGTCCGACAACAGGGCGCGGCCCACCGCAATCAGGTCGAACTCGTCTTTGGACATGCGCTCCAGCAGATTGTCGAGTGACGTGACATGCGATCCCTCGCCCCCGAAGGCGGCAAGAAATTCGCCCGACAGCCCGACCGAACCGACAGAGATCGTCGGGGCACCGGTGATTTTCTTGGCCCAACCGGCAAAGTTCAGGCCCTGCGCGCCATCGATTTCGGGGAATTCCGGTTCCCAGAAACGGCGCTGCGAGCAGTGGAAGATATCGACGCCCGCTTCCTTGAGTGGCATTAGCCATGCCTCCATCTCGGCGGGCGTTTTGGCCAGTTTGGCGGCGTAATCCTGTTGCTTCCACTGGCTCAGGCGCAAGATCACCGGAAAATCGGGGCCGACCGCGGCACGGACAGCCTTGACCACCTCGACCGCAAAGCGGGACCGTTCCGGCAGGGTCGCGCCCCCCCAAGCATCGGTCCGCTTATTCGTTGCGGCCCAGAAGAACTGGTCGATCAGGTAGCCATGCGCGCCGTGGATCTCGACGGTGTCGAACCCGTTGGCCTTGGCATCCCCTGCAGCCTTGCCGAAGGCGTCGATGGTGGCTCGAATATCGGCCTCGGACATTGCCACCCCGCGCGGATCATCGGGGCCCACCAGCGCCGAAGGGCTTTCGACCTCGGCCTCCGGTGCCCAATCGCCGCTGCGGGTCGAGCCGGTATGCCAGATCTGCGGTGCGATCCTGCCGCCGTTTTCATGCACGGCATCGGCCACCGCTTTCCAGCCTGCAAGGGCCTCCTTGCCGTGAAAGAACGGGATATCGGGGAGATTGCGCGATGCAGGACGGTCGATCACCGTTCCTTCGGTCAGGATCAGCCCGACATCATGGGCGGCGCGGCGCGCGTAATAGGCCGCGTTATCGGCATTGGGCACGCCAGCGGGGGCCATATTCCGTGTCATCGGAGCCATCACGATGCGGTTTTTCAGCGTGAGCCCCTTGATGGAGAAAGGGCGGAAAAGAACGTCGGTACTGGTCATTGGGTCATTCCTCGGTCGGCGCGTATCAGGCCGTTTGCTGCGGTCTGTTGGGCAGATATGAACGAAGCACTGGCAGACAAGATTGTGCGGCTGCACATATCGCGGCGTCCCTGCGCGATGCTGCACGTGCAAAGTGGCCTGAAGGAAAACCTAGCGGAAGAATAGCTCCGCCTGTATCGCTCCGCCGACCCAGCCGATGACCGAGCCGAAGAGAAAGGCGGTTGCCCCGCGCCACACACCAAACCTGAGGAAATAGAGCGATAGCAGGACAGAGCTGAACAGGATCGCGACATCCGCCACAAGCAAACAGACGCCAAAGCCGGTTACCGGAGGGGCCCAGAACGGACCAAGCTCTTTGGCCCCCACGATGATCGGAATCCCAAGACCATTGAGGATCGTCCCCGCACCCAAACCACCAAAGTGAAGCCAACGGTTCCGCCTATGCGATACCGGCATCGCACGGCCACGCCAAGCTGCCGACCGCGCCATGATCGTGGCCGAGGTCAGAAACACCGCAGACGTAACCGCGAGGGCTGCCATTACGCTGAAACGCGGGATTTCTGGATCATCAACGGTGAAAAACGCAAGCATGAGCAAGGCCGAAATCACCCCGAGCCCCATCATCACCGTTGTCAGCAGCGAGCGAAGCGCCCGCCAGATGCCGGACACGGGGCCTGAAATGTGCTGCGTCCTATGTCGTTGTACGCCCCGTCTGATATCGGGGGGAATGGCACGCTTTCTGGGAAAATCTGTCTTAAATGTCATAGCAAGATTTTATAAAGAAACCCGACCAGAGGCCGGGTTTCGATTAAAGTTCCAGAAGGCTGCGGTCACCTGCGACATAACGCTTGAGCACCGCAGGATATAGCTTGTGCTCCTGCACCAGCACCCGCGCGGCCAGTGTCTCGGCGGTATCGCCTGCGATCACCGGCACACGGGCCTGTCCCAAAATCGGGCCGTCATCCAGAACTGGCGTTACCTCGTGCACGGTGCAACCGGCTTCGGTATCGCCCGCCTCGATCGCGCGCTGATGGGTATGCAGCCCCGGATATTTCGGCAAAAGCGAGGGGTGGATATTCAGCATCCGCCCCGCAAAATGCGCGACAAACTCGGGCGTCAGCACGCGCATGAAGCCTGCAAGACACAGGATATCGGGCTTGGACGCCAGAATAGGCTTGAGAAGCTCGGCCTCAAAGGCGGCCCTGTCCCGCCCGAAGGGACGGTGATCAATGGCCGCTGTCGGCACGCCCATAGCCGCCGCCTTCAGCAGACCACCCGCCTGCGCATCATTGGATGCCACAAGCACCGGCTCGGCAAAGCCTTCGGCCTGCATGGCCTCGACAAGGCGGACCATATTGGACCCGCCCCCCGAAATCAGGATCGCGACGCGTTTCACAGAAGCTTGCCCTTATAGGCAACCCCCTTGCCAGAGGTGATCGTGCCGATCTGCGTCACGGTCTCGCCCTCGGCGCGCAGCAGTTCGGTCAGCGCCTCTGCGCGGTCTTTGGCCACCACGACGATCATGCCGATGCCCGAGTTGAAGGTCTTCAGGAGTTCCGGCTCGTCCATCTTGGCGGTCTCGGCCAGCCAGCGGAACACGCCCGGAAGCTCCCAAGCGTCCAGATCGATCTCGGCGCCCAGCCCCTCGGGCAGAACGCGCGGCAGGTTTTCGGTCAGGCCACCGCCGGTGATATGGGCCAGCGCATGCACGCCACCTGCGCGGAAGGCCTTGAGGCACTGGGTCACATAAAGGCGAGTCGGTGCCAGCAGAGCCTCGCCCAGAGTGCCTTCCGCCCAAGGGCAATCGGCATCCCAGCCAAGGCCGGACATCTCGACGACCTTCCGCACGAAGGAATAGCCGTTGGAATGCACCCCATTCGAGCCAAGACCCAGCAGGATATCGCCTTCCTCCACGCCCTCGGGCAGCAGAGTGCCACGCTCCATCGCGCCCACGGCAAAGCCCGCAAGGTCGAAATCACCCTTGTGATACATGCCCGGCATCTCGGCGGTCTCGCCGCCGATCAGCGCACAACCCGATTGCGCGCAGCCCTCGGCAATGCCGTTGATGATGCGGGTCGCAGGGTCCAGCTCAAGCTTGCCGGTTGCGAAATAATCCAAGAAGAACAAAGGCTCGGCGCCTTGGCACACGAGGTCGTTCACGCACATGGCCACAAGGTCGATGCCGATCGTATCGACATTGCCGGTGTCAATCGCGATGCGCAGCTTGGTGCCCACGCCATCGGTCGCGGCCACCAGCACCGGATCGTTATAGCCTGCAGCCTTCAGGTCGAACAAAGCGCCAAAGCCGCCCAAGCCCGAGACGGTGCCCGAACGCGCGGTCCGCTTTGCCGCCGGTTTGATGCGTTCGACCAGTTCGTTGCCCGCATCGATATCGACGCCAGCATCGGCATAGGTCAGACCGTTCGTTTTTTCGCTCATGGGCCCCCGCGCTCCTTGGGAAATTTCTTTGCCCTGCCATTAGCGCATGCAAGCCCGCGCGGCAATCACAGCCTGCATGATCGGACCAAGATTTCTTGACCCCGCCCGCGACTGTGATAATGAATGCCGCAATGGTGGGCCTGTAGCTCAACGGTTAGAGCAGGGCGCTCATAACGCCTTGGTTGGGGGTTCAAATCCCTCCGGGCCTACCAGCTTGACTATCTTTGGATCATAAGAATGCGGATTTGGAGCGATAAGCGACCAAACTGTAGACACTATGGGCAACCCAACCGCGTGAAGTGTCGCGATCGACGCAATGTCTCAAGATATCGATACCTGGTCCCTGTCCCGAACGCAAATGAGCGCGGAGAGTGACCCTTGCTGGCCGCAACGCGTCTCACAGGGCGCTAGATGAACAGCTTCGGCTGAAGCTGCGCCGCTATACGACTGATGCTGTGCTGTCTCGGAGGTTTGCGTTTTGCCGGCGTTCAGGGCGGATGCCTTGGGTGAAAGGGGGGCAAAGCGCCGGTTACCAACCCGCGCTTGTCTCTTGATACGTGCGATGCGCTTTCGAGGGGGAGAGATGCCGGAAGGCACAGCCGGATTGACCGGATCTGGGATCGAGGTGCTCTGCTGTGCCAGCATTGACAGCGCCAGATGCTATCGGTTGCGGTTCTTCCGGATATGGAAGGGCTTTACAGCGTCCGGCAAAAGAGCCGCTTTGGTCCGTCTGTGCCGCCTCTGGCGCGGGTCTCGGGGTTTGTCCATAGGCTGTGCGCAAGGCGGCTGATCTATGGAAACGGCCGTACCGCTGCGGATTGGCGGCTTGGACAGGGCGTCCTCTTCTTACAGCGACAGGGCGCGGGGCGCTGGCGTTATTGCCGCTGGAAATGGCGGGGGGAACAGGCTATCGGCCTGTCTTGTCACAACAGTGGAAGGGACAGATCAATGACGATCAAACGTATCGAATGTGGTGCCCGTATGAGCGCCGCCGTCGTCCATAATGGCACCGTCTATCTGGCCGGTCAGGTGGGGACGCCCGGTAAATCGGTTGCGGATCAGACCCGCGACGCGCTGGCCGAGGTCGACCGTCTGCTGGCCGAAGCCGGTTCGGACAAGGAGCATATCCTGAGCGCGCAGATCTGGCTGGCCGATATGGCCGATTTTGCCGAAATGAATGCCGTATGGGATGCATGGGTCGCGGCAGGCCACGCCCCCGCTCGGGCGACTGGCGAATCGAAACTGGCCGCGCCGGATTATCTGGTCGAGGTGATCGTGGTGGCTGCCGTAAAATAAGCGCGGCATCCAAGACCCAGGGCCCGGATCCTTGGTCCGGGCCAGGGCGGGGATGGTTGCAGGTGGTGTTTCAGGCGGTCGCGGCCTCTGCTGCCAGAAGCCGGATCCGCTCGACCATCGCGCGCAGCCCGTTCGAGCGCTGGGCGGAGAGATGGTCATTCAGCCCCAGACGGGCCAGTTCGGCCTCGGCATTGGTGGCGGTGACCTCGGACACGGTCAGGCCGGAATAGAGCGCGTGCAGAATGGCGATCAGCCCCTGAACGATCATCGCATCCGACTCACCTTGGAAATTGAAACGGGCCTCGGGGCCGGTGCCCTCGATCCGCGGCAGCAGCCAGACCTGACTGGCGCAGCCCTCGACCTTGGTTGCAGGCACTTTCACGGCATCGTCAAGATGGGGCATCTCCTTGCCCAACTCGATCACATGGCGATAGCGGTCTTCCCAATCGTCCAGAAATTCGAATGTATCGGCGATTTCTTCAAAAGCTTCGCTGGCCATCTTCCCACTCCGCAGCCTGTTTCTTGGCTTCTACCTAGACCCAGTCCGCGCAAGGGTCCAGTGCCGCCTTTTCAAAGCCCGCGCGATAGGCTAGGGAAAAGAAGATCAAGTGCCGGAGAGACCATGAGAAAACCGTTCCTTGCTTCGCTTGCCATCGTGCTGGCCCTTTCCGCCTGTGGCAGCATCCGCGAAAGCCGTATGAATCCGTGGAACTGGTTCGGTTCTTCGACCGAAAAGACGTCCACGCCGAGCCTTGCGCCGAAAGGCGGATATGCGGCGGCGCTGGCCGATAACCGCAGCGTTATCGCGCAGATCACATCGCTGGAAATCCGCAAGACCTCGGCAGGGGCAATCGTCGAGGTGACGGGCCTGCCGCCGACACAAGGCTGGTGGGATGTCGCGCTGATTGCGGAAAATGACGGGCGTCCGGTCAATGGCGAGATCCATTATACGATGGTCGGCTATCCGCCTTCCGCCGAGAGCGCCGAGGCCCACCGTGCCGGCACGGTCGGGTCGCGCCAGATCACCGCTGCGGCCTATATCGACAATTTCAAACTGGCCGATGTGCGTCGGGTGACCGTCACCGGTGCCTCGAATTCGCGCAGCGCAAGCCGCTAGGGTCCGGAGGCGGGCTGTTAAGGCTTGCCAGTTCCTGACGGATGGATAGCCTCCTGTGGATCGCAGGAGGTTTTTTCATGTCGCATCTTCTCTTGGCCTATATCGCCTATTTTCTGGCGGTCGCCAGCCCCGGCCCGAGCACATTGGCGATCATGGGGGCCGCGATGGGGTCGGGGCGGCGGACGGCGCTGGCCCTTGCTGCGGGGGTGGTCAGCGGCAGTCTGGTCTGGGCCGGTCTTACGGCGCTCGGGGTGGGGGCGCTGCTGATGGGGGCTGCCCGGCTTCTTTGGGGGCTGAAGATTCTGGGCGGGCTGTATCTGCTGTATCTGGCATGGAAAACCCTGCGGGCGGCGGCCGGGCAGGGCGCGGTTGCCAGTCTCCGCCCGCAGAGCTCTGGGCAGGCCTACCGGCGCGGGCTTCTCCTGCATCTGACCAATCCCAAGGCGATCCTCGGCTGGGCTGCAATCTTTACGCTTGGAGTGCCGGAAGGGGCGGGGGCAGGCGATATGGCCTTGCTGTTTGCGGGCTGCGCGGGGCTGGGGGGCTGCGTGAATTTCGGTTATGCGCTGGGGGTTTCCGCAAGCCTCGTGGTCGCGCGCTATCAACGGGCCAGGCGTTTGATTGAAGGCGCGATGGCGGCCGTGTTCGCCGCTGCGGGGCTACGGCTGCTGCTCTTGCGTTAAGCTGGCGCACAAGTCCCCGTCGTCGTATGTCCGGATGGGGGAACGCTTGCCGCCGCAAGATCAGAGGGGCAGCCTTTGTCACCATTGCACAAAGCTGCGCCAAATGGAAACGGGGCGCCGCCGGACAGCGCGCCCCGTATGTGGTCCTGTAATGGTGCCCTGAGGCCGGTCTTACAGCGTGACCAGCTTCACATCGCCATTTTCAGCCGAAAGCGCGATTTTGCCTTGGGCAAGACGCAAGGCATCTTCGCCGAAAACCTCGCGCCGCCATCCCGAAAGCGCGGGCACATCGCGCTTGCCTGCGGCGATATGGTCCAGATCGGAGGACGAGGCGATCAGCTTCGGCGCCACCCCCGTCTGGTTCGATTTCGCCTTCAACAGCACCCGCAAGAGATCGGCCAGAGCGGAATCCACTTGCAGATGGTCGTTGTCGCTCTGCACCTTGGGCATCTTGTCGGCAGGAACGGCAAGCCCTTCCTTGACCGCGGTGATGATCCCTTCGGCAATCTCGCCCTTGCGGGCCTCGCGCAACAGGAGCCGCGATTTTCCCAGATCATCAAGGCTCACGGGCTTGGTCGAGGCCAGTTCCAGCAGCGCGTCATCCTTGAAGATCCGCGAGCGCGGGATATTGCGGTTTTGCGCAAACCCTTCGCGGAAACGCGCCAGCTCGCGCACGACCGACAGGAACTTGCCCGAATGGGTGCGGGTCTTCACGCGCAGCCACGCATCCTCGGGCCGGGTGATATAGGTTTCGGGGTTGAGCAGAATGCCCACCTCTTCTTCAACCCAAGGCGCACGACCGGATTTCTTGAGCTGCTTGGCCAGAAACTCGTAGATCACCCGCAGATGGGTCACATCGGCGATGGCGTAATTCTGTTGTGCCGCACTCAGCGGACGGCGCGACCAGTCGGTGAAGCGCGAGGTCTTGTCGAGAGACTGCTTGGCGATCTTGCGCACCAGCGTCTCGTAGCCCACCTGTTCGCCAAAGCCGCAGACCATCGCGGCCACCTGCGTGTCAAAGAGCGGGTCGGGGAAGACCTTGGCATCGGTAAAGAAGATTTCCAGATCCTGCCGCGCGGCATGGAACACCTTCACCGTCGCCTTGTGGCGGAAAAGGTCGTAAAGCGGCTCGAGCGAGATACCCTTGGCCAGCGGGTCGATCAGCGCCGCGCGCCCCTCGACCCCGTCATGGTTGGGCAGCGCCATCTGGACAAGGCAGAGCTTCGACCAATAGGTGCGTTCGCGCAGAAACTCGGTATCCAGCGTGACATAGGGTTCCGCCTTTGCGGCTTCGCAGATCTCTGCAAGCGCTTCGGTGGTCGTGATGATATCCATAGCAGGCCTTGTCTGATTGTGCGGGCTCATCCCGCTGGGTCTGGTTGCACGGGACGTTTCCCGCAGTCACAGTGTCTTTAGACCCGCCTAGGGGCTTTGGGAAGAGCTGGCAGGACCAAGCCGCGCTGTTCGCGGCATGCGGGGCTCAGTTTGCCCGCAAAACCTGCGTTGGATCGTATTCATAGATCCAGTCATATTTGCCGATCAGAAGATCCGGCGCGAATTTCGAGACCGCGCGAATCCCCAGATGGCCGATCACGCGGCTGATCCCCGACAGGTGGTAATTGCGCGCATTCTTGTTGGCGGCCTCGACAATGGCGCGGCAACGCTCGATCCGTGCGGTCTGATAGGCGGCAAAAGCCACCTCGTCCTCGTTATGCAGGGCAAGGGCCTGTGCCAGAATCCATGCATCCTCCAGCCCCATATTCGCGCCCTGTGCAAGAAAGGGGAGGGTGGGATGCGCCGCGTCACCCAGAATCGCACAGCCCGGACCAAACCAGCGCGCGGCGACAGGGTGGCGGAACAGGCCCCAAAGATAAGGCTCTTCGACCTGTTCAAGCCAGCCCCGCACCTCGGGGCAGAAGTCCTCGAAGGCCACCCGTAATGTCATGGCGTCATCGCGGATATGCCAGCTTTCCTCGGCCCAGCGTCTACGTTCTTCCACGGCAACGATATTGCGCATGCCGTTTGACAGCGGATAGCTGACCAGATGCTTTTTGGCCCCCATGAAGACGCGGGCGATGGGCGTGGTGTCGCCCGTCATCGGCACCATCGCCCGCCAGGCCACCTGATTGGTGAAAAAGGGTTTCGCCTCGCCATTCAGGGCCATGCGCAGTTTCGAGTGCAGCCCGTCTGCACCAAGAACGGTGCCGGGGCGGGCCATATGCCCGTCGGCGAAATGCAGCGTCGGCCCGTCGGGGGAAATCTCGACGCGTTCGATTTTCTCGCCCAGCCGGATCTCGACCCCTGCATCAATGGCGCCTTGGGCCAGTACATCGACCAGATCGGGGCGGCGGAGGAAATGGTAGGGGGCTTCGGGGCGGCGGGCAGCCATATCAAGCCGTGTCACGCGCTGGCCGGTTTCGCCGTTGAACAGCTCGACCGCCTGCAGCCGGGGGCTTGTCCTGCACAGGCCTGCGCCTAGCCCCAGTGCCTCGATCACCCGCATGCCATTGGGCGAGATCTGCAAGCCCGCGCCGACCTCTGCCAGTTCGGGGGCCTGTTCAAGCACCGTGACCCGCGCGCCATGCATCGCCAAGGCGCGTGCAAGCGCCAAACCCGAGATGCCCGCCCCAAGGATGGTGAACTCTCTGCCGACCAGCATGTGAACCTCGCCCTCATATATGCAACCACCGGCACGGATGATCCATGCCGGGGTGCGGATACTCAGACAACATTAACCAGATACCCGCAATGCAGAAAAGCCATTGGCAGATGCAAGCAGGCCGAAAAGACAAAAAAACGCAGGCAAAGCCCACGCCCGTTAGTCGTCGCGATGAACCCGCTCACGGCGCTCATGGCGCTCTTGGGCTTCCAGCGTCATCGTTGCGATGGGGCGGGCATCAAGACGTTTCAGCGAGATCGGCTCGCCGGTCTTTTCACAATAGCCGAACTCGCCTTCATCAATGCGGCGCAGTGCGGCATCAATCTTGACAACCAGTTTGCGCTGGCGGTCACGGGTGCGCAGTTCCAGTGCGCGATCGGTTTCTTCCGACGCACGGTCTGCCACATCGGGCACGGATCTTGCGGAATCTGCCAGACCTTCGAGGGTCTCTGCGGATTGTGCGAGAAGCTCGTGTTTCCAATTCATCAGCTTGCGACGGAAATATTCCAGTTGACGATCGTTCATGAACGGCTCGTCTTCAGCCGGGCGATAATCATCCGGAAGAAAGATCTCGGGTTTCATGACTGGCCTTTCTATGGTGCCTGACCCTTTGTTAGTTCGGGAAACATGCCCCTGAGCGTGGCACGATTCCTTGCCGCCCGAATACCTGACCAAAGACTGTTTGTCACGTCTCTGCGTATCTGCCTGCTTATTTTAAAAGCTATGCTTATTTTTTGTGCAAAAAGTCTTTTTCTTGCGGCCAAAACGGCGGCAGAATAGGGTGGTCAAGGCCGCCATCAGGGAAATAATCATGCAATTCCAATCTACCGAAAGCTATATCGCGCCTGCGGATCTGACCGTGGCCGTCAATGCGGCCGTGGCGCTGGAGCGCCCGCTGCTGGTCAAGGGCGAACCCGGCACCGGCAAAACGGAGCTTGCGCGTCAGGTGGCACAGGCGCTGGGGATGGACATGATCGAATGGGGGATCAAATCCAGCACGCGCGCGCAGCAAGGGCTTTACGAATATGATGCCGTGTCGCGGCTGCGCGATAGCCAGCTTGGCGATCCGAAAGTCAGCGAGATCGGCCATTACATCCGTCATGGCAAGATCTGGCAGGCCTTTGCGGCCCCCGAGCGGGTGGTGCTGCTGATTGACGAGATCGACAAGGCCGATATCGAGTTCCCCAATGATCTGTTGCAGGAACTCGACCGGATGGAATTCCATGTCTACGAGACGGGCGAGACCATTCGCGCACGTCATCGCCCCGTGGTCATCATCACCTCGAATAACGAGAAAGAGCTGCCCGACGCCTTCCTGCGGCGCTGTTTCTTCCATTATATCCGCTTCCCCGACCCCGAGACGCTGGCCAAGATTGTCGAGGTGCATTTCCCGCAGATCAAACCCAAGCTGCTGGCCGAGGCGCTGACGCGGTTTTACGAGATCCGCGAGACGCCGGGTTTGAAGAAGAAACCCTCGACCTCGGAAGTGCTGGACTGGATCAAGCTTCTGCTGATCGAGGATCTCGCCCCCGAAGATCTGAAAGCGGACGGGGGCAGCCTGTTGCCGAAGCTGCATGGCGCGCTTTTGAAAAACGAACAGGACGTGCATCTGTTCGAGCGGTTGGCCTTTGCGGCGCGTGGCAGGCGCTAAGCGGGCAAAGAAAAGGGGCCGCGACGGCCCCTTTTGCTGTGTGGATATTTCCGGGCGGAGCGCGCCGTTATTGCAGATAGGGCATCGGGTCGACGCTCTCGTAGCCTTGGCGTACCTCGAAATGCACAAAGCCCGGATCGTTCTGACGCACTTTGGCAATGGTCTGGCCGCGCTTGACGGTGGCATCTTTCGACACCGCGATATTGTCGATATTGGCATAGACCGTCAGCAGGCCATCGGCATGGCGCAGAACAAGGATCGGCACCTGCTCGGTATCTTTGGTGATGGCGGCAACCGTGCCATCGGCTGCTGCCTTGACGGGCGTGCCGGGCGCGGCAGAGATATCCACCCCGTCGTTTTTCTTTTTCACATAGGGACGGATGATCGACCCGTTGACCGGCATCAGCAGGCGCGACGAACTGGAGGCGGTGACCTGCTTGCTGAGATTGGGCACAGCAGAGGTATCCACAGGGGCCGAGCCGGGGGTGGTTTTTTGCTGCGGCAGCGGTTCGGCGGCCGAGGGCGGGGTGGGCGTCGCGCTGCCCTGACCGGGCTTGCTAGTGGTGGCTTGCCCCGATTGGCTGGGCAAGGCGGTCGGGATCAGCAGATACTGGCCCTCATGCACGCTCATATCCGACGGCAGCCCGTTCCAGTCGGCCAGCGAGCGGACCGAGACGTTGTAATAACGTGCAATGGAATAGGCGGTCTCGCCACGGGCCACGCGATGGCGTACCGGCTCGGGCCCTGCGGGCTTGCCGGCAACCGGCGCGCTGGCTTTGGGGGGCGCGCTGGCGGTCTGGCCCGATTGCGAGCGGTCGATGGCATTGGAGGCCAGCGAGGTGATGTCAATGGTGTCCGCCCCGCCGCTTGCGGTTGCGCCCGCGCCGGTATAACTGCCCGAACCGGCAGGCTCTTGCACGCGGCTGGGCAGGACAAGCACGGCCCCCTGATTGAGCACGGTATCGGTGCCGATGGCATTGTAACGCGCCAGATCATTGGCATTGACGCCCACGCGCGCGGCCACGCTGGCCACCGTATCGCCACGGCTGGCGACCGCGACCTGATAATTGGGATAGGAGATGATGCCGCGCGTGTCCGATTGCGGACGCGGCGCGGTGGCACGTTGGGCCGCATCGCTGGTATCGAAGCCGATCTGGGAGTATTTGCGCAGATCCGGATCGAAATTGCCGGACGGCATACAGGCGGCCAGCGCAACTGCGGAACCGCCCAGCATCAGAAAGGTTGCAAGACGGGGGCGTCTGTAAGATGTCATCGGCGCTTCTTCCTCATTGGTTCCTATTCCCTCTCGGGTCGTTTTAGCCTTTGGGTCGGGAACCGCAACCCGGCGGGCCTTATTCGTTTGCAAGCCCCTCGACCAAGGGCACGAACCGCACGGAACGCAGTTCTTCGTAGTCGAAGCCGGTTTCAAGCCGCCGGACGCGGATCAGGCTTTGGACCGTGTCGGACTGGCCGACAGGCAGCACCATGATACCGCCCGGCTTGAGTTGCGACAAGAGGGGCCCCGGCGGGTCTTCGGCGGCGGCTGTCACGATGATACGATCAAAGGGGGCCTGATCGGGCAGGCCAAAGCTGCCATCGCCGGTAATGGCGACGATATTTGACAGATCCATCTCGCGGAACAGCTCTTCGGCATCGCGCACAAGCTGCTTGTAGCGGTCGACGGTATATACGCGGCGTGCCAGCCCCGACAGGATCGCGGCCTGATAGCCCGAGCCCGTGCCGACCTCCAGCACCGTATCGCGCGGGCCGATCTCTAGCGCCTGCGTCATCAGCCCCACGATCGAGGGCTGGCTGATGGTCTGGCCGCAACTGATCGGCAGCGGCATATCCTCATAGGCGCGCTCGGCAAAGATCCCCCGCACGAAGCGCCCGCGGTCGATCCGTTCCATCACCTTCAGCACGGCCGCATCCGTCACCCCGCGCGAGCGGATCTGGAACAGAAAGCGCATCTTGCGCTCGGCCTCTTCCTCGGACGGGGTCATTCGATGGCCGTCTTCAGGCTGTCGAGCACGTCATGTGCGGTCAGATCGGCGCGCATGGGGGTGACAGAGATATACCCTTCGAGATTGAGCGCGGCATCGGTGCCGGGGGCGGTGGCGGTATGCTGCGGGCCGCCCTTGACCCAGAGGAACTTTTTGCCCGAGGGCGAATGCGTGGCCTCGGTGGTGAAGAAACTGTCGGTGCGATAGCCCATAGGCGCGACCCTGGTCCCTGCCACATCGGCCCCCGCGACCGGCGGGAAGTTGATGCTGTAGAACACACGATAGGGGCCGTCATCCCAGATGCCCTTTTCCCACAGCTTGCGCACAAGGGCGGGGCCATGCTGGCGGGCGGCGTCAAAGGGGTCGTCGAGGCAGTTGGTGCGCGGCCCCATGAACTGGCTCAGGCCAATGGCGGGAATGCCTTGCAGCGCGCCCTCCATCGCCCCGCCCAGCGTGCCGGAATAAAGCGCGTTTTCAGCGGAGTTATTGCCACGATTGACCCCCGAGAGGATCAGGTCGGGACGGCCATCGGTGAGCACATCATAGAGGCCGGCCAGCACGCAGTCGGCGGGGCTGCCTTCGACGGCAACGCGGCGGGGGCCCAGCTCGGCCGTGAGCATGGGGCGCGAATAGCTGATGCAATGGCCGACCCCCGATTGTTCGAAGGCAGGAGCGACGGTCCAGACCTCGCCGGTGGGACCGGCAAGGCTTTCCGCGATCTCCTGCAAGACAGCAAGACCTGCCGCATTTATCCCGTCATCATTGGTAATGAGAATGCGCATCGCCTCTGTCCCCCGGTTCTATCTGTGCCTCCGGTGATAACGTGGGCATCTCAGGCGGTAAAGCGCCCACACCCTAGGGGGCGGGCGGAAAGCTTGCGGGGCGTTGCAACATCGCCGCAATGCGGTTTGTGCCGCCCTGACGGGGGGCGCGTTCCGGGCCTGTTGTGCGGGGCAGGCGCATGGGACGGCCTGTCTCAGGCGGTCGCGGTTTCGGGCAGCAGCAGATCCAGCAGGCGGGCGGCCTCGTCACGCGGACGGGCGAGGGGGGCGCGGTCCTCGCCGGGGAAGAAGCGGGCGCGCAGTCCGGTGGGCATCGGCTTCGGCGCCAGAATGGTGACCTTGGGGCCGATGCTGTCATTCTCGGCGGCCCAAGAGCGCACAAGCGCCATTTGAGCGGCTTTGGTCGCCCCGTAGGTGCCGAAGAATTTCTCGCCGGCATGGCAATCGTCGAAGAAGACGGCCTGTCCGTTGCGGGCGCGCAGCAGCGGCTCCAGCATCGGGATCAGCATTGCCGTGGTGGTCAGATTGACCGCGATGGCGGCTTCCATGTCTTTTTGTGCGATATGGCCTGCGGGGCTGAGCGGTGTGCCGTGGATCGCGGTATGGCACCACAGGTCGATCCCGCCCCAGCGGTCAGCCACCGACTGGCCCAGATGTTGGGCCTGTGCCGGATCTTTCAGGTCGAGGGGGGCAAGCGTGGCCTGACCGCCCTGCGCCTGAATGCGGTCGTCGAGATCTTCCAGCCCGCCAACGGTGCGTGCCACGGCCATGATGTGATAGCCGCGTGCGGCAAGACCTTCGGCAAGGCCTGCCCCCAATCCACGTGAGGCACCGGTGATCAGGGCGAGTTTCTTGCCCGTGCTGTGGTCTGTCATGGGGCGGTCCTTCTTTTGGGCCCCGTGGCAGTACGGGGGCAGTACGGGGGGCGGTCTTGGGTGGTGTCGGAGGCGCTGTGCCGGAGGGGGGCGGTTTCCTGCGCGCCATCGAGGCCCGCAGGAAACCGGTCGGGGTCTTCGCCCCCTCCGGCGCAGCTTCCGAAAGATATGCATGCGAAAAGGCCGGGAAATTCCCGGCCTTTCCATGATCTGTATCAAATGCAGCTTTGAAGCTTAGCGGGTTGCGACATCGGTATAGTCGCGCGCGGTCGCACCGGTATAGAGCTGGCGCGGACGGCCGATCTTGCCGGTCGGATCCTCGATCATCTCTTTCCATTGCGAAATCCAGCCGATGGTCCGCGACAGCGCGAAGATCGGGGTGAACATCGCGGTCGGGAAGCCCATCGCCTCGAGGATGATCCCCGAGTAGAAATCGACGTTGGGATAGAGTTTTTTCTCGATGAAATACTCGTCTTCCAGCGCGATTTTCTCAAGCTCTTTGGCCACTTGCAGCAGCGGATTGTTTTCCACGCCCAGAAGGCCCAGAACCTCGTCCGCCGATTCTTTCATGACCTTCGCCCGCGGGTCGAAATTCTTGTAGACGCGGTGACCGAAGCCCATCAGCTTGAAGGGATCGTTCTTGTCTTTCGCACGGGCGATGAATTCCGGAATGCGGTCCACGGTGCCGATTTCGCGCAGCATTTCCAGGCAGGCCTGGTTTGCGCCACCATGCGCCGGACCCCAGAGGCAGGCGATGCCGGCTGCGATACAGGCGAAGGGGTTCGCCCCCGAAGAGCCCGCCAGACGCACGGTCGAGGTCGATGCGTTCTGCTCGTGATCGGCATGGAGCATCATGATGCGGTCCATCGCCTTCGCCAGCGCCGGTTCCACGTGATAGGGCTCTGCCGGAACGGCGAAGCACATATGCAGGAAGTTCGACGCGTAATCGAGATCGTTGCGCGGATAGACGATCGGCTGACCGATCGAATATTTATAGGCCATCGCCGCGATGGTCGGCAGTTTGGCGATCATGCGGATCGCGGCCACTTCACGTTGCCACGGATCGGTGATGTCGAGGCTGTCGTGATAGAAAGCCGACAGGCCGCCCACAACGCCGACCATCGTCGCCATCGGGTGGGCATCGCGGCGGAAGCCACGGAAGAAGTTGTTGATCTGCTCGTGCAGCATCGTGTGACGGGTCACGCGATATTCGAAATCTTCCATCTGTGCCTTGTTCGGCAGTTCCCCGTAGAGAAGCAGGTAGCAGGTTTCGAGATAATGCGATTTCTGTGCAAGCTGTTCGATGGGATAGCCGCGATACAGAAGCTCGCCCTTATTCCCATCGATATAGGTGATTGCGGATTCACAAGACGCGGTCGAGGTGAAGCCCGGGTCATAGGTAAAGACGTCAGCCTGCGCATAGAGCTTGCGGATATCAATAACATCCGGGCCTGCTGCTGGGGAGAGTACGGGGAGGTCGTAAGACTTCCCGTCCAGGGTGAGCGTCGCCGTTCTATCAGCCATTGGGTTCCCTTTCGTAATGCCGGCTGGGCCGCGCCGGTCGTTGTTATCCGGTCGAGCCGGAAGGTGGCCCGGCCTCAGGCCACCTGATCCTCAAGCCTCGCCACGGTCTCGTCTCGACCGAGGGTCAGCATCATATCGAATACACTAGGGCTCACTGAACGCCCTGCCAGAGCCGCGCGCAAGGGGGAAGCGAGCTTGCCAAGCCCCATTTCATGCGCCTCTGCAACAGATTGTACGATGGCCTCCAATTCCTCTCGCGTCCAGCTAGCATTTTGCAACTGCGGCGTCAATTCTTTCAGAATACCACGGTATACCGGATCAAGCGCCTTTTGCGATTTCTCATCCAGCTCCAATGGCCGTTGATTGAGGATAAAAGACGCTTTTTCAATGAGTTCCGGGAATGTCTTCGCACGATCTTTCAGGCAGTACATTGCGCGGGTCAGATCGTTTTTCTGTGCGTCGCTGAGCAGAGGTTGTTTTGCCGCCTCCAAATAGCCGTCAATTTGAGCAACAATATCGGCATCATCCATCACGGCGATATGCTGGCCGCAGATATTGGCCAGCTTCTTGAAATCGAGGCGGGCCGGCGATTTGCCGATTCCGCCCAGATCGAACCATTCACGCGCTTGCGCATCCGTGAAAAACTCATCGTCGCCGTGGCTCCAGCCAAGCCGCGTCAGATAGTTGCGCATCCCTGCCGCCGGATACCCCATCGCCTGATACTCTTCCAGACCGACCGCGCCGTGGCGCTTGGACAGTTTCTTGCCATCGGGGCCGTGGATCAGCGGAATATGCGCAAAAGTCGGAACCGCCCATTCCATCGCGTTATAGACCAGCATCTGGCGGGCGGTATTCGTCAGGTGGTCATCGCCACGGATGACATGCGTCACGCCCATATCATGATCATCCACCACAACCGCCAGCATATAGGTGGGCGTACCATCCGAACGTAAACAGATCATGTCATCGAGCTGGTCGTTACGGATCGTCACATCGCCCTGAACGGCATCATGGATCACCGTTTTGCCTTCCAGCGGTGCTTTCACGCGGATCACGAAGGGCGCGTCGGGATGGGTCGCGGGGTCGGCATCGCGCCAGGGGCTGCGGAACAGGGTCGATTTGCCCTCGGCTTTGGCGGCATCGCGGAAGGCCTGGATCTCGTCCTGGCTGGAGAAGCACTTATAGGCGACACCGCGGGCCAGCATCTCGTTGGCGACCTCGGCATGACGGGGGGCGCGTTCGAACTGGCTGATCGGGTCGCTGTCGAAATCGAGCCCCAGCCAGTCCAGCCCCTTCATGATGGCAGCGGTCGCCGCATCGGTCGAGCGCTCCCTGTCGGTATCCTCGATCCGCAAAAGCACCTTGCCGCCCATATGGCGCGCATAAAGCCAGTTGAAAAGCGCCGTGCGCGCGCCCCCGATATGCAGATAGCCGGTCGGCGAGGGGGCAAAACGGGTGACGATCTGGTCGGACATCTTGAGGGCCTTTCGAGGCGCCAGAGGCGCGCATTAAGCATTTGGAAACCATGTTCGCAGAGCCTGTGCGCCATAGCTTCCCGGGTTTCTTTGCGTCGATGAATAAGAGGCATGGCCCGGAAGGACAAGGGGCACGGACAAGAGGCACGGACAATGGTCATGGCGGGCGCTTCCGCAATCCGCAGAGATGCGCCTTGGTTTTTCGGGGGAGGACGGTCGCGATGAGTGAGGTTTTGCCGCAAGATCATATGGCTGCCGCCCGTGTCTCATGGCTTGGCATATGGGCTGCGGGACGGGCTGTGCGCCTGATGCAGGCCTATGCCGAGATCCTCCTTTGGGCACCGTTGGCGCTGGCGTCGGGAATCGGGGCGTGGTTTGCGCTGCTGTCGGAGCCGGGGCCATCTGCCTATATATTGGCGGCGGGGCTTATGGTCTGCGCGCTGGCCGCCAGAAGGCGGCTGCCGATGGTGGCATGGTTTCCGGCGGCCTTTCTAGGGCTGATGGCGCTTGGGTTTTGTATGGCGGGGCTGCGGGCGCATCTGGTGCAAGCGCCGGTGCTGTCCTTCCGGTATTACGGTACGGTGGAGGGGCGGGTGCTCGGGCTGGATCGCAGCGCGGCGGACCAGCCCCGATTGTTGCTCGATCAGGTGCGGCTGGACCGTGTCGCCCCCGAGGCCCTGCCCGGACGGGTGCGGGTGTCGCTACATGCCGCGCAGGGTCATCTGGATCTCCGGCCGGGGCAGCGTGTCATGCTGACGGCCCATCTGATGCCGCCCCCGCCACCCGCTGCGCCGGAGGCGTTCGATTTCCGCCGTATCGCCTTTTTTCAGGGGCTTGGTGCCGTGGGCTACAGCCGCGTTCCGGTGATGCTGATTGCTCCGCCACAGGCTGCGGACCTGCTGGCCAACCGTTTGCGCGACCGGCTGTCACAGCTGATCCGGGCCCGCGTTCCGGGTCAGGCCGGTGCCATTGCCAGCGCCATTCTGACGGGGGATCGCTCCGCGCTGTCGCAAGAGACCAACGAGGTGATGCGCAACGCCAATATCTATCATGTGGTGGCGATCTCGGGGCTGCATGTCGGTCTGGTGACGGGGTTGGTCTTTGGCTTCGTGCGGTTCTGTCTGGCGGCACTGGGCCGGCCTGCGCTTTTATGGCCCGCGCGCAAGATTGCCGCCGTGGTGGCGCTTCTGGCCGCTACTTTCTATCTGTGGCTTTCGGGGGGGCAGGTCTCGACCCAGCGGGCATGGGTGATGGCAGCGGTGATGCTGGGGGCGGTGCTTTGTGACCGCCGCGCCCTGAGCCTGCGCAATGTCGCTTTGGCGGCGATCGTCATCTTGCTTGTCACCCCCGAGGCCCTGCTCAATCCCGGCTTCCAGCTGTCCTTCGCGGCCACGACCGCGCTGATTGTCGGGTTGGGGGCATGGACGCGCCACACGAAACGCCTGCCGAAGCTGATCCGTGCGCCGTTGGGGTTTGCGGTCAGCTCGCTGATTGCAGGGCTGGCGACCGCGCCCCTGACCGCAGCCACGTTCCATCGGGTGGCCGATTACGGGCTGGTGGCCAATCTGCTGGCCGTGCCCGCGATGGGGCTGATCATCATGCCGGCGGGGCTGATTGCATTGGCGCTGGCCCCTTTCGGGCTGGCGGCGCCCGCGTTCTGGGTGCTTGGCCTTGGCACGGGCTGGCTGTTGGGGGTGGCGGATATGGTGGCCGGATGGCCCGGATCGGTGACCGCCGTCAAAGCCCCGCCCGAGCAGGTGGTGGCGCTGATGGGGGGCGGGGCGATGCTGTTTGTGCTGTCGCGTCGAACGGGCAGGGTGCTGGCGCTGGCGCTGCTATGTCTGGCGGCGCTGCGCTGGTCTGCCAGTCCGCGTCCGGCGCTGATCGTGGCCCCCGAGGCCGAGCAGGTCGGGCTGATGACACCGCAGGGGCGCGCCCTTTCGCGCGATGGGGCCGGATTTGTGGCGGGTGTCTGGCTGGATGCCGACGGGGATGTCGCGCCGGTTTCCGAGGCTGCGGCACGTCCGGCCTGGGCTGGTGAGGGGGGCGTGCGTGTGGCGCATTGGCAGGGGCGCGATCTGGTGCATCTGACAGGCAAGGCCGCGTCGGACCATCTTGCCTCCTATTGTCATGCCGGTGCGTTGATCGTGATTGCGGCAGCTTTGCCACAAACGCGGCAGGCAGCGCCCGAGGCATGCACGATCTGGGACAGAACGCGTCTGGCACAGACCGGCGCGGTCTCATGGGATCAGGCAGGATCGCTGACCACGGTCAGCGACAAGGTCGGGCGCAGGCTCTGGACCGCGCCCAAGGCGTTTCAGTAGCTGCGGATCAGACCGACCAGACGGCCCTGCACACGCACCTGATCGCCGCGTAGCATGCGGGTTTCATAGGCGGGATTGGCGGCCTCCAGCGCAATCATGCCGCTGCGGCGGTAGAATTTCTTCAGCGTCGCCTCGGTTTCATCCACCAGCGCCACGACAATCTCGCCATTCTCGGCGGTGGATTGTTCGCGGATCACGACGATATCGCCGTCATTGATGCCCGCCTCGATCATGGAATCCCCGCGCACTTCCAGCGCGTAATGGCGTCCCGCCCCCGCCAGCATCGTGCCCGGAACGGCCACGTGATGCGAGACTTCCGAGATCGCCTCGATCGGCACACCCGCCGCGATCCGGCCCATAACGGGCAGTTCCAATGCGTGGATCGCCTCGATTTCCATCGCCTGTGAGGGGCGTTCGGGCCGCCCGCCTTCAATCACCGAGGGCGAGAAGCCGGATTTGGAAGCCTCGTTCTTTTCCAGGGTTTCCGGCAGTTTCAAAATCTCGATGGCCCGTGCGCGATGCGCCAGACGCCGGATGAAGCCGCGTTCTTCCAATGCGGTGATCAGCCGGTGGATGCCCGACTTCGACCGCAACTCCAGCGCATCTTTCATTTCGTCAAACGAGGGCGGCACCCCATCCTGCTGCAAACGATGGTTAATGAAATTAAGCAATTCCAACTGTTTGCGGGTCAGCATCCGAGTCTCCGGCCAAAAAAATCGCGCATGTCAAGGCATGTTCGTTTAAAGTTCTATCTGTGTTCCTGTTCCGTGTCAATTGCGGAACAGGATTTTCATTTACATCAAAGGCAGATAGCACATCTCCGTTCCCTGTTTGTACGGCCCGCTGTCGCGTTCGCAAATCAACAGGGCATCGGCTTGGGCAAGGATCGACAGGATCGCACTGTCCTGATTGTCGAAGGGCATGATCACCGGCAGCCCGTCGGTCGCGCTCAGACAGGCGCGCATGTAATGGGTGCGCGGTCCTGTCGGCCCGAGATCACGCCCCAGCACCGCGCGGCGCGGGGTGATCTGCGGGTCGCGCCCCTGCATCTTGGCCAGCATCGGCTTCAGGAACAGCTCGGCGCAGACCGTGGCCGAGACCGGATTGCCCGGCAGCCCCAGCAGAACAGCCTCCCCCATCCGGCCCGCCATCAGCGGCTTGCCCGGACGCATGGCGATCTTCCAGAAGCTGCGCTCAAGCCCCAGCTCTGCCGCGACCTCGCCCACCAGATCATGATCGCCCACCGAGGCGCCGCCCGAGGTCACGATCAGATCCGCCCCTTTGGCCAGATCAAAGACCATGCGCAGGCTCTCGCGGTCATCGCGCGCAATCGGCAGCATCCGCGCGATGCCGCCCATCGCCTCGACCTGAGCGGCCACGATGAAACTATTGGACGAGATGATCTGATCGGGGCCGGGGGTCTCGCCGGGCATCACCAGCTCGTCGCCGGTGGCAATGATCGCCACAACCGGTTTGCGATGCACCTCAAGCTGCGCGACATTCATCGCAGCCAACAGCCCCAGATCGCGCGCATTGAGCGGACGGTCGGGGTGGAAGGGCGCGCCTTTGGCGAAATCCTGCCCCTTGGGACGGATATTGTCATTGCCCGACAGGCCGTCCGCCAGCGTGACCCAATCGCCGTCGCGGGTGGTGTTCTCCTGCAAGACCACCACGCCGCCCTCGCGGGGCACGGGGGCACCTGTGAAGATGCGGATCGCCTGACCTTGAGTGATCTCACCCTGATAGCTGCGGCCCGCAGCGGATTCCCCCACCACCTGCAGCTTGGCCAAGGGCAGATGGTCCACCGCATCCAGCCAGTATCCATCCATCGCCGAGCCCGAAAACGGCGGCTGCGTCAACCCCGCCGTGGCGGGCATGGTCATCACGCGGCCGGCCCCCTCACGCAGGGGCACGGTTTCAGCCGGCAGCGGCGCAACCAGTGCCAGAACCCGTTCCAGCGCCTCTTCGACAGGCAAGAGGCTCATGCGCCCACCTCATAGCGGCCCGATTTGCCACCATCCTTCAGCACGACCTCGATCCCCTCGATCCGCATGGATTTCTCCACCGCCTTGAGCATGTCATAGACGGTCAGGCAGGCGGCGGACACGGCGGTCAGAGCCTCCATTTCAACGCCGGTCTGGCCGGTGGTCTTCACCGTGGCCTCGACCCGCACACCGGGCAGGGTGTCATCAGGGGTCAGTTCCACCGAGACCTTGGTGATCGGCAGCGGATGGCACAGCGGGATCAGATCGGCGGTGCGTTTGGTGGCCTGAATGCCCGCAATCCGCGCAATCCCCAGCACATCGCCCTTCTTGGCGGTGCCCTCAGTCACATAGGCCAGCGTTTCGGGCGCCATCACCACATGGCCACGCGCCACGGCCACGCGGGCGGTCACGGGCTTGTCCGAGACATCGACCATATGGGCCTGACCCGCAGCGTCGAAATGCGAGAGGCTCATGGCAGGGTCAGTAGGGCTTTGGTGGCAGCGGCGACATCGTCCTGACGCATCAGGCTTTCGCCGATCAGGAAGCGCCGCGCCCCGACACCCGCCATATCGGCCATGTCTTCGGTGGTGAAAATGCCGCTTTCGCAGACCAGATCGCGGCCTTCCTCAAGGATCACAGGCGCCAGTTCACGGGTGACATCCAGCGTGACTTCGAAGGTCTTGAGGTTGCGGTTATTCACCCCCATCAGAGGCGATTTCAGCGCCAATGCACGGTCCAGCTCTTCGCGGTTATGCACCTCAAGCAGCACATCCATCCCATAGTCAAAGGCCGCAGCTTCAAGCTCGGCGGCCTGCCCATCCTCGACCGAGGCCAGAATGATCAGGATACAATCGGCGCCCCAAGCACGGGCTTCGGTCACCTGATAGGTGTCATACATGAAGTCCTTGCGCAAAGCGGGCAGGGAACAGGCCGCGCGCGCCTGCATCAGGAACTCGGGCGCGCCTTGGAACGACGGCGTATCGGTCAGCACCGAAAGACAGGCCGCGCCGCCTTCTTCATAGGCTTTCGCAAGGCTCGGCGGGTCGAAATCGGGGCGGATGAGGCCCTTGGAGGGCGAAGCCTTCTTGATCTCGGCGATCAGCCCGTAACCATCGGTGGCTTTCGCGGATAGCGCCTTGGCAAAACCACGGGTGGGGGCCTGCGCGCGGGCCTCGGCCTCGAGGTCTGCCAGCGGGCGGGCTTGTTTGGCGGCGGCCACTTCTTCCAGCTTATAGGCCTTGATCTTATCCAGAATGGTGCTCATGCCGTGGCCTCCTGCGTGATCTTGGCAAGCGTCTCGAGGGCGCGCAGCGCGGCCCCGCTGTCGATGGAGTGGGCGGCAATCTCGACGCCCTCTTTCAGGTTGGAGGCCCGATCGGCCACAACCAAGGCTGCGGCCGCATTCAGCAGCACCGCATCGCGATAGGCGCATGTCTCGCCTCCGAAAATCGCACGCAGTGCAGTGGCATTTTCCGCCGCCGTTCCCCCCACGATATCGCGGAAGGGATGCACGGGAAGGCCTGCATCCTCGGGGTGGATCTCGAATTCGCGGATCTGGTTATTCTCGAGTGCCGCCACCGTAGTCGAACCGGTGATGGTGATCTCGTCGGTGCCATCCGAGCCATAGACGAGCCACGCCTTTTTACTGCCCAGAAGCTGCAGGGTCTCGGCCATCGGCCAGATCAGATCGGGAGCGAACACACCCGTCAGCTGGCGCTTGACGCCTGCAGGGTTGGTCAGCGGCCCGAGGATGTTGAAGATGGTCTTGCAGCCCAGCTCGGCCCGCACCGGCCCTACATGGCGCATCGCGGGGTGATGGACCTGCGCCATCAGAAAGCCGATACCGGCTTCCGCCAGCGATTTCTGCGCAGCTTCCACGCCCGCCATCACATTGATGCCGAGTTCCCCCTGCACGTCCGCCGTCCCCGACTTGGACGAGGCCGCGCGGTTGCCATGTTTGGCCACAGGCACGCCGGCCCCCGCCACCACAAAGGCCGTCGCGGTCGAGATATTCAGCGTGTGCTTGCCATCGCCTCCGGTGCCCACGATATCCATCGCCCCCTCGGGCGCGCTAATCGGCACACAGGCAGCCCGCATGGCAGCCGCCGCGGCGGCATATTCGCTGACGCTTTCGCCGCGCGCGCGCATCGCCATCAGAAGACCTGCGATCTGGGCAGGCGTTGCCTCGCCTTGGAACAGCAGGGTGAAGGCATGTTCGGCCTGTGCACGGCTGAGCGGCCCCTCGGAGGCCGCAAAGATCAGCGGTTTCATTGCATCGCTCATGCCTCTTGGCCCTTCATGTCTTTCAGCGTCACGCCTGCATCCTCAAGGAAGTTGCGGATCATCTGGTGACCATGTTCCGAGGCAATGGATTCGGGGTGGAATTGCACCCCCTCGATCAGCTTCTCTTTGTGGCGCAGCCCCATGATGGTGCCATCTTCCAGCCAAGCGGTGACCTCTAGGCAATCGGGCAGGGTCTCGCGGTCCACCACCAGCGAATGGTAGCGCGTCGCCTGAAGCGGCGAGGGCAGCCCGCGGAACACGCCTTTACCGTTGTGATGGATGGTGCCCATCTTGCCATGCACGATTTCCGTGTGGCGCACAACATCGCCGCCAAAGGCCTCGCCAATCGTCTGCTGGCCCAAGCACACGCCGAATAGCGGCACCCCCGCCTCGAAGGCGGCCAGAGTCAGCGGTACACAAATCCCCGATTGCGCGGGCGTGCCCGGACCGGGCGAGAGCACAAGGGCCTCGGCACCCATGCCCATCGCCTCTTGGGTGTTCAGCGCGTCATTGCGGACAACTTTTACATCGGCACCGACTTCTCCGAAATAATGCACCAGATTATAGGTGAAGCTGTCATAGTTATCGATAAGAAGTAGCATGTGGTCGCCTATCGCCTTCGGGCCGGTACCGGGGAAGTGTTTTGGCCACGCGGATGCAGGCTTTGCGCTGCGTGGCTGTTTTCCGGGGTGATCCGGGATGGATGTCGCGCTATAGATGCCCGCAGCGTGGCGCGATGGTCAAGGGCGGGACCCATGAATTCGTGTCTCTATGCGGTGAGAATGGCAAGAACGAGGGAGTTTGCCTGATGGTGCGAGGCCTGTTATCCGGAGTTGCAGCCGGAGCCATCGTTTCCGTGCTCGGATTGGGTGCGGTTTCGTTGATGGCCCCCGTGGGCAGGCAGGATGCAGCGCCGCTTCCACAGAGCCTGCCTGCCGGTAACCAGAGCAGCGCAGGACTGACGGGCGAAACGGAGCGTATTGCCGATGGCGCTCGGGCAGGTGGCGCGCCTCAGGCGGCAGGGTCGGGCCAGAGTGCCGGTCATGGCCTCTCTGCCCCATCGGTGCTGTCGCCCGAGCCGTTACCCGTGCCGGACCAGAGCCCGAGTTTGCCGCAGGCGCTTCCGGCCCCCGATGATTCGACCAATGCACCTCCTGCCTTCGGCGAAACGCTGTCTGACCCCGCCGGAGACCGGTATGATGCGCGCATGCCTGCTCCGGTACAAAACGGGACCGGAGATGCGGCATTTGCCCGTTTGTCCGATCCGGCCCCGCGTCCGGCGGCAGGGCAGGCCGCGCCGGACCCCAAGGCCGCACAGACCGCCGAGGATGCGCAGGCCACGGCGCCCTCTGCCATCGAACAGATCCCCGTACCGCCTCCGGGCGAGGTGGTGGTGCCCGATCTTCCTGGGGCCGAAGCGGTCGAAGAGCCAAAGGTCGTGCCCCCTGCCGCTTTGGGCCAAACCGAGGCCCGGCCCGCTGCCTCTACCGCGCAGGAGATCGTGCTTCTGCCGGACGGATCGCAGGTCTTGCCGGATGGCCGCGTGCAGAAACCACGGGTCTTTGCCGCTGGTGAACAGCCGCGCCCAAGCGCGGACCCCGCCATTCCCACGGACCGGCTTGCGCATATCGAGGCCCCCTTGGCAGGCGGTCCGGACGCGGGCGGAGCAGGTGACACGCCCGCTGACACGCCTGCCTGGCAACGGTTCAGGGCCGGTTTCAGCGCCCCCGCCGATACATCGCTGTTTTCGGTGATGCTGATCGACCGCGGGATCGCGAAAGGCGGGCTGGACGAGACGACCCTGCGTACTCTCGGCTTTCCGGTGACGATCGTGCTGGACCCGTCGCGGGCGGATGCCCGCATGGCGGCGCAGGCCTATCATGCCGCAGGGGTCGAGGTGGCCATCCTGATGACGGGGCTGCCCGAGGCCCCGACCGCACAGGATCTGGATGTTGCAATGGAGGCATGGCGGCAGGCCGTTCCGCAAGCCGTGGCGCTTGTGGAGCCTGTGCAGCCTGTGGTGCAGAACAACCGCCAGCTTGCGCAGCATCTGATGGAGCTGGCGCAGCGCGACGGGCTGGCGCTTGTCACGCAGGACAAGGGCAGCAATGCAACCGACCAGCTTGCGCAAAGCCAGAACTGGCCGGAGGCCAGAATCTGGCGCGTGCTGGATGACGGGCGCGAACGGGCCAGCCGGATCGCGCGCGAACTGGTGCGCGCGGAGTTCGAGGCCAAGCGTGACGGCAAGGCGGTTGTGATGCTGACGGCTTGGCCGGAATCGATTGCCGGTCTGCGTGACTGGGCGGATGGCCAGCATGATGGTGTGGTGCTTTCGCCGGTGACGGCACAGTTTGCAGAGCCGTAGCGCGGCCTACATCGCCGAGAGCGTGGCGAAAATCACGATCATCACCGCCAGAAGCCCCAAGGCCCATAGCGCCCAGACCGGCAGGAACAGGCGGCGCTTATGGCTTTCATGCGGTCTGGCCAGCAGGGGCAGACCAAGCACGATGGTAACGCCCGCTAGAAGGCTGCCAAAGACTTCGAGGGCCTTGAGGACCATCGACATGGGCTCTGTCGCGACGGGAAAGATCTTTGCCAGATCCGCGACATAGACGGCCAGAAACCCCAAGGAGAGCAGGATCGGCGCCCAGAGGGCCTCGGTCCGGCGCATGAACCGGATCCCCATGGCAAGGCTGACCAGCCCGAGCAGGGTCAGAAAAACGTTGAACGCGGCAAGGGTGGTCACGCTATAATCGGGGAAGTGGCGGGTTTCGACAAAGCCGCCGGGCACCATAGCGGCCAGATTGAGGGCCGAAAGTACCAGCAAAAAACCGAGGATTTGACTGCGTCGCATGGGAGGCTCCTAGAAATGCTTATGAAAAGAACTGAAAAATATCATAACGCTTAAAACATAGGCATCATTGCGCCGCGCTCTGCCGGACACAAGGGGGGCAGCGGCATTTCGGACATAAAAAAGGCCCGCATAGCGGGCCTCGACGTTCTAGAAGAGCGGCTTAGTTGCGGCCATGCGCAAACAGCCCCGCATCCTCGGCTGCTTTTCGTAACGCTTTGGATTTGTTGACCGTTTCCTCGTATTCCGCCGCCGGATCGCTGTCATAGACCACGCCACCACCGGCTTGGATATACAGCGTCTGGTCCTTGACGACCGCTGTGCGCAGCGCGATGCACATATCCATCTCGCCATTGGCCGCGAAATAGCCCACCCCGCCGCCATAGATGCAGCGTTTCTCGGGTTCCAGCTCGTCGATGATCTGCATCGCGCGCACCTTGGGCGCACCGGAAACGGTGCCCGCCGGCAGACCGGCCAGAAGCGCGGAAAGCGCGTCATGGTCGTCCGAGATCTCGCCGACCACGTTGGAGACGATGTGCATCACGTGGCTGTAACGCTCGATGATGAATTTCTCGGTCGGATGTACCGTGCCGATCTTCGAGACGCGGCCCACATCGTTGCGCCCCAGATCCAGAAGCATCAGATGTTCCGCCAGCTCTTTCTTGTCCGAAAGCAGATCGGCCTCCAAGGCGCGATCCTCCTCGGGGGTGGCTCCGCGCGGACGGGTGCCTGCGATGGGACGGATCGTGACCTCGCTATCGCGCACGCGCACCAGAATTTCCGGCGAGGCACCGACAATCTGGAAGCCACCGAAATTGAGGTAGAACATGAAAGGCGAGGGGTTGGTACGGCGCAGGGACCGATAGAGCGAGAAGGGCGGCAGTGGGAAATCTGCCGACCAACGCTGGGCGGGCACACATTGGAAGATATCGCCTGCGCGGATATAGTCCTTGGCCTTTTCGACCGCCGCCATATAGCTTTCGCGGGTGAAATTGGACCGCAGCTCGCCCACGGTGAAATTCTCGCCCATCTCGCGCGGTTGGTTGGGGGTGCGATCAAGATCGCGCAGCGCATCCATCACCCGTTCTGCGGCCTGCGCATAGGCGGCGCGCGCCGACAGTCCCGAGCCGGTCCAGGCTGGCGCACAAAGAATGACCTCGCCCTTCACCCCGTCCAGAACGGCAATCACCGAAGGCCGCATCAGAACCGCATCGGGCACGCCCAGCGGATCGGGGTTCACATCGGGCAGATGCTCGACAAGACGGATCATGTCATAGCCCAGATAGCCGAACAGCCCCGCAGCCCCTGGAGGCAGATCCTCGGGCATGTCGATGCGGCTTTCGGCAATCAGCGCCCGCAGGCTGTCCAGCGGATGGCCGTCAAGCGCCTCGAAGGTGTCTTCGAACCGTGCCGAGCGGTTGATGCGGGCCGTCTCGCCACGGCATTCCCAGATGACATCGGGCTTCATTCCGACGAAGGAATAGCGCCCGCGCACCTCGCCACCGGTCACCGATTCCAGCATGAAGCTGTTTTTCGAGGCGTCGGTCAGTTTGAGCATCAGCGAAACGGGCGTGTCCAGATCGGCGGCGAGCCGCGCATAGACCAGTTGGTTCTTTCCGTCTTGCCAGCCGGAGTCGAACGCCTCGAAAGACGGGGATAGAGCAACCATGTCGAACCTCCTGAGCTGATGGATTGGCTGGGTTAAGGGTTAGCGCATCTGCGCATTCACGCCACTGATGGCGTTCGAATTGATCTGCATGCCGGCTTCGGACTGCACGGTGCGCGCATAGAGGTCGAGCATGTCATTGGCCAGAGATTGCGAGACCTGATCGCGCAGGCTGTCGACCATCTTGGCATTCTTGTCGCTGGACAGGTCGGGCTGCGAGATCAGCACCGGACGCACCACATAGACCTTGCTGCCATCGGTGACCTTCGCGGCCTCGTTCAGCTTGAGCGTGAAGGCCTTTGCAAGCGCAACCTGCGAGAGGTCCTCCAGATAGCTGCCGCGGCTCAGATTGGGGCTGTCGGTCGTTAGAAGGCCGGTCGCGCTGAGCTGGGTATCGGCCTTGCCGGTGACGGCTTTCACAGCCTCGTCGGCGCGGGCCTGCTTGGCCTCAAGCAGCTTGGCGGCTTCCCAATCGGCTTTGACCTGATCTTTCGATGTATCGAAGGGGATCACGGCGGCGGGCGTCGTGCCATCAAGACGCAGCGCGAAGAGGCCACCGTCTTCCAGTTCGACAATCTCGGGGAAGTCGTCGCTTTGGACCGCCTCTGCGGCCTGACGGAAGGCGGCATAGCCTGCCAGACCACCTTCGCTCTGGGGGCCGTAATCCAGCGTGCCCAGTTGCATATCGGTGTCTTTGGCCATGTCTTCCAAGGTCGCGCCGCCTGCCAGATCATCTTCCAGCTTGCTGCGCTCGGCGGCGATCTGGCGGCGTGCCGTTTCGTGGCTGGCCTCGTCCCCGAGCTCCGAGCGGACTTCGTCGAAGCTACGGTTCGTGGCGGCCAGAATGCCGTTCACGCGGAACAGGGCAGGGCCGAGATCGGTCTCGACGGGGCCCACAACGCTGTTTTCGGCGGCGGCAAACACGTCTTTGCCTGCCTTGCCCAGATCGCTTTCGGTCACATCGCCCATATCGGCGTCCTGCAAGGTGAGGCCACGATCCTGTGCCAGTGCGGCGAAATCCTTATCGCCTGCATCCAGAGCCGCGCGCGCGGCCTTGGCGCTCTCCATATCGGGATAGACCAGACGCTCGACAAGGCGGCGCTCGGGTTGCTGGAATTCGTCGATACGCGACTCGTATTCCTTTTTCAGCGCGTCTTCATTGACCTGCACCTTATCCGCAATCATGTCGGGCGAGATCCAGACATAGGTGATCTGTTTCGTCTCGGGCGACATGAATTTGTCGGAATGCTGGTCATGCCATGCTTTCAGCTCGTCCTCGCTGGGCGTGGGCAGCGCGGCGGCCAGATCCTGACGGGTGACTTCGGCCCAGGAGACGGTGCGGGTCTGCGCCATGTAATTCGCATAGGCATTGACCTCGGCATCGGGCGCATGAACCCCCGACGCGATGGCGCTTTGCACGATAGAGCGGGCCATTTCTGCGCGCAGCTTCTGTTCGAACTCGCGTTGCTTCATGCCCTGATTGCGCAGGGCCATCTCGTAGGCGGTGCGGTCGAAATCGCCTGCCGCATTCTGGAAAGCCTGAATCTGTGTGATCCGGTCTGCCAGTTCCTGATCGCTGACCGAAATACCCAGCGTGGCGGCGGCATTCTCAAAAGCGGCCTCACCGAAAAGCTGCCCCTGCACGCGGCGGTCCAGACCCATCATCTGGAATTGCTGGAAGCTCAGCGGTTTGCCCGCCTGCGCCTGCATGGCATTCTGTTCCTGCTGCAAGGCGCGCGCATAGTCATTGGTGCTGATCTTGGTGCCGCCGACAGAGCCGATGCTGGCGGTGCTGCTTCCGAAATTATGCGCCGAAAAGCCGATCAGGCCAATGACGATGAGTCCGAGCAGAACCCAGACAATGGTGTTCTTGCCATGCGTACGCAGCTTATTTGCCATCAGTTCCTCCGCTCGGGGGCATGCCTGTCAGTTTTCTAGGGGGTGTTTAGGCGCAACTCTGCCAGCCCGCAAGCGTTGCAGCGCCGCTCGCGGGGATGTCAGGGCATTGTTTCACAGGGAAACGGCGGAAAGGCGGTCCATCAGCATCGAAATCCCGCCGCGATCGATATTGGCGAAGGCGATGCGGAACTGGCGCTGGCCTGCGGGATCGGTCTCGGGCATGAACATCGTGCCGGGCAGAAGCAGAACGCCCGCCTGCCGCACCAGCTCTTTCGCCGCCTCGGGGGAGGAGAGCGCAAAAGGATGCTCGACATAGGCGAAATAGGCCCCGCATCCCATCAGGCGCCAATCGCCCAGCCGCGCGAAGCCTTCGATCATCGCCGCACGGCGCGACAGGATTTCGGCGCGTTCGCCTGCCACCCAGTCGCCCAGATTGCGCATACCCCAGAGCGCGCCGATCTGGCCCAGCTGTCCGGCGCAGATGGCGACCGTATCAAGGAATTTCTCGACTTGGGCCAGACGCGCCTCAGACGCGACCATCGCGCCCACGCGGTGGCCCGTCAGCCGGTAGGCCTTCGAGAAGGAATAGAGATGGATCAGCGTGTCGCCCCAGTCGGGATCGGTGAACAGCTCGTGCGGGCGCGTATCGCGGCTGTCGAAATCGCGATAGGTTTCATCGAGGATCAGCGCGATTTTATGCGCGCGCGCCAGATCCATGAAGGCTTGCACAAGGGCTGGCGGATATTCCACGCCCCCCGGATTATTGGGGGTGATCAGGATGATGGCACGGGTGCGCGGGGTGATCAGCGCGCGCGCCTTTTCGGGGTCGGGCAGCAGATCGGGCCCCGTGGCCAGCGGCACGGCTTTGACCGAGGCCATGTCGCACCACATCTTGTGGTTGAAATACCACGGCGTCGGCAGGATCACCTCGTCTCCGGGGGCGGCAAGGGTTGCCATTGCGGCGGCAAACGCCTGATTGCAGCCTTGGGTAATGGCGACATGCTCCGCGCGTAACGCACCGCCATAGGCAGCCGACCACTGGCTGGCCAGTTCGGCACGCAGCTCGGGCAGTCCCAGAACAGGGCCGTAAAGATGCGCCTC
Source organism: Thioclava sp. NS-SX20 (assembly GCF_057380695.1). Classification (NCBI taxonomy): domain Bacteria; kingdom Pseudomonadati; phylum Pseudomonadota; class Alphaproteobacteria; order Rhodobacterales; family Paracoccaceae; genus Thioclava; species Thioclava sp. NS-SX20. The sequence continues at coordinate 790,870 of NZ_CM170816.1, forward strand.
GACCTGTGTCAGCGCCGCCTCGGCAATCGCGCGGCGCAGCCCTTCGGGCGGAGCGGCCACGGGGGCGGCCTGGCTGACATTGATCAGCGGGCGTTCCGGCGGGAAGTCCACCCCTTCAAGCCAGCGCCGCGCCTCCATCACCGGCGGAGCAAAGGTGGCAGCCATAGGCGGGGCAAGGGGCGTGAGCGTCATTTTATCCTCATAAACTTGGCGCCAATGGATCAGCTTGGCCGCATAAGGGCAAGGCCATTCGCCCGATTTCTACGCAAGCCCCGCGATATTCTCGCCCGCAGCCGCGGATCACGGATTTGTACTGAACAAAATACGGGGTCGCGACGTTGAAAGAGCATGGTCCATACGGTGACGGCTCTGCGGCGATTTCGGTGCCGGCCTGTGTGGAGGAAGGTCATAACGGAAAGGAGTTGCCCATGCCGTATCTGTCGGGGGTCTTGCGCTGCGTCGCCTATGCGGGAGCTGTTGCCGTGTCGACATGGGCGATCATCGATGTGGTGGGGCATGCCGAAGCACAGCCGACGGGGGTGTTTTTGCCGCTAGGCGATGCACGGGCGGCGCTGGAGGCTGGTCCGACGACATTCCGGCCCGTGATTGTGCTGGCCGATACACCCGACGATCCGGCCTATCAGGTCCAGATGGCCAATCTTCGCTCTGCCAGCAAGGATCTTGCGGCGCGTGATATCGTGGTGCTGTCCGATACCGCCGCGTCAGACAGCGCGGACGAGGGGGCGAACGGGGGGGCGAACGGGGGGGCGAACGAGGGGCTGGACCGCACGGGAGGGTTCCGCATCATCGTGATGGGGCGGAACGGGGCGATCCGGTTGAACCAGACCAGCCCGCTTGGCGCAGACCAGCTTATTGCCAGCTTTGACGGGCAATCGGCATAGACCGGAGAAATGACTGACTTTGGTCAGGCATCCGTGCCGCGATAGGGCTGCACATATTGCAGCGCCATATCCCAAGGGAAGAAGATCCATGTGTCCTGGGAAACCTCGGTCACATAGCTGTCAACCATCGGCACCCCCATCGGTTTTGCGTAGATGGTGGCGAAATGCGCCTTGGGGTAGAGCGAGCGCACAAGCTCCAGCGTCCGGCCCGTATCGACCAGATCATCCACGATCAGCACCCCTTCGCCATCCGCCCCCATGATATCGGCCTGCGGCGGCTTGATGACATGCGGTTCGGTGCGCGACTGGTGGTTGTAGCTTTTCACCGAAATCGTATCGACGGTGCGGATATCGAGTTCGCGCGCCATGATCATCGCTGGCACAAGGCCACCGCGCGTAATGCCGACCACCGCCGACCAGTTGCCCTCGATCGGGCCTTTCCCGTCCAGACGCCACGCCAGCGCGCGGGCATCGCGGTGAATCTGGTCCCAGCTGATATGAAAGCCTTTTTCATGGGGCAGACGGGTGGTCATGGCGTGTTCCTTAGATCAACTGATCGCGAGTTTCAGGCCCAGAAGGCCCAACAGACCGCCAAAGACACGGTCTATCGTGGATTTGAGGTTCAGATAGGCGCGGCGGGTCCGTTCCAACGAGAAAATGCGCGAAACGATAACATTCCAGCCCGCATCGTTGAAAAAGACAATGCCGAGAATCGCGGCATAGAGCCATGCGGGGGCATGTGGCGGCACGAATGTCAGGAAAATCGTGCCGAAAAACACCGCAGGTTTCGGATTGGCCAGCTGTGTCGCGATACCAAGCCAGATAAGCCCGAGCGGGCTGCGGGGAGCTTTGGTTTCGGGCAGGGCCTCGTCCAGCGGGTCGGGCGCGTGACGCCATATCTTGATCGCCAGATACAGAAGATAGGCCGCACCGGCGAATTTGAGGGTGGTCAGCAGGGCAGGGGCAATCTGGAACAGCAGCGCCAGCCCGAAAAGCGCCGCCATCGCCCAGATGCAGGCCCCAAGACCGATGCCCACGGCAAGCCAGCTGCCGCGGGCAAATCCTTCACGCAGGCTGGTCCGGGCGCATAACAGGACCGCCGGACCGGGCGAGATCGCCGCAGCCAGATGGACCAGATAGATTGCGCCCAGAACGCCCAGCACAGGATCAGTCCTTGCGTTTGGTGGTGACGTCGATATCCGGCGCGTCCACGGCCTTCATGCCGACGACATGGTAGCCTGCATCCACATGCAGCGTCTCGCCGGTGGTGGCGGTGCCCAGATCCGACAGCAGGAACAGTGCGGCCTTGCCGACCTCGTCCTGCGTCACATTGCGGCGCAGCGGCGAGTTCAGTTCGTTCCACTTCAGGATATAGCGGAAATCGCCGATCCCCGAGGCTGCCAGCGTCTTGATCGGACCGGCCGAAATCGCGTTGCAGCGGATGCCGTCCTTGCCCACATCTTCCGCGATATATTTGACCGAAGCCTCAAGCGCCGCTTTGGCGACGCCCATCACGTTGTAATGCGGCATCACCTGCTCGGCACCGTAATAGGTCAGCGTCAGCAGCGACCCGCCTTCGGGCATGATCTCGACGGCGCGACGGCACACGGCGGTGAAGGAATACACCGACACATCCATCGTCAGGCGGAAGTTTTCCGGCGAGGTGTCGACATAACGGCCACGCAGCTCGTTCTTGTCGGAGAAGCCGATGGCGTGAACGAGAAAGTCGATCTTGCCCCATTTCTCTTTCAACGCTGCGAAGAGCGCGTCGATGGACTCGCCATTCGAGGCATCGCATTCGATGACAGTGTCGCATCCCAGCTCGACTGCCAGCGGGTCAACGCGTTTTTTCAGCGCCTCGCCATGATAGGACAGGGCCAGTTCCGCCCCCGCATCCCGAAGTTGTCTCGCAATGCCATAGGCGATGGATTTGTCGTTCGCCAGGCCCATGATCAGGCCGCGTTTGCCTGCCATAAGATTATTGGTCATGTCAGGTTTCCCCCGCTTCCCTCTGCTATGATGGATTGCCTTAAGAGAAACGCAGCGAAAGAACAAGGTGCAGCGCTTGCATTCTGCTGCTGCAAGCGCAAGGTGTGGCGCGAGGCGCATCTGATTTGCAACGCGGATCGTGCGGAAAATTGAATATGTAGGACGGAGACAGAGCCGATGAGTGATCGCGAGGGGATTTTTGCGGGGCGCGACCCGTTTGCCATTGCGCAGACGTGGCTGGAAGAGGCCGAAAAGACCGAACTCAATGACCCGAACGCGATTGCGCTGTCGACGGTGGATGCGCAGGGCCTGCCGAATGTCCGCATGGTGCTGCTGAAAGAGATCGAGGGGGTCGAGGCCGCCTCGGGCGGGGCGTTCGTCTTTTACACCAATTACGAATCGCGCAAGGCACAAGAGCTTGATGGCGCGGGCAAGGCCGCTTTCGTGCTGCACTGGAAGTCCCTACGCCGTCAGATCCGCGTGCGCGGGCTTGTCAGCCGTGAGGACGGGCCGCAAGCCGATGACTATTACGCCTCCCGTTCGCTCAAGTCGCGGCTCGGGGCATGGGCCAGCCACCAGAGCCAGCCGCTCGAAAGCCGGGCCCATCTTATGGCCGAAGTGGCAAAGATCACGGCGCTCAAGGGGCCGAACCCGAAGCGCCCCCCGTTCTGGGGCGGGTTCCGTATCGTTCCTGTAGAGATTGAATTTTGGGCTGATGGCGCATTCCGTTTGCATGACCGGTTCCGTTGGGAGCGGGCTGACGCAACGTCAAATTGGTCGGTTTCGCGCTTAAACCCTTGAATTTCACGCTTCGTGAACTGCAATCGAGGTAAAATAATCGTTTTTTTTCCAAATCAGTTACGTTACCTCTTTGATATGAGGAGACGTGCTGCATTGGGCCATGTGGCACAACGTGTCTAGTTATTCGACGGATCTATTACACATGATTGACGGTGTGAACGAATTGAGCGAACTCCGGGGGAAGGTCAAATGGTTTGACCCTGCCAAGGGGTTCGGTTTTATCCTTGATGGGGAGGGCGGTCCCGATATCCTTCTCCATGCCAATGTTCTGCGGAACTTTGGTCAGGGATCTGTGGCGGATAACGCCCTGATTTCTGTTCGGGTACAGAAGACCCCGCGTGGGCGGCAGGCCGTTGAGGTCCTGCAGATCGACCCGCCCGAGAACAGCGATGATATTCCGCCGATCGAGGATCTCGACGGGACGGAAGCGAGCGATCTTGAAAATCTGCCGCTCGAGCCTGTGCGTGTGAAGTGGTTCGATAAGGTGAAGGGCTTCGGATTTGCCAATGTGTTCGGCCGCTCCGAGGATGTCTTTATCCATATCGAAGTGCTGCGCCGTTCCGGTTTTGCCGATCTGGCGCCGGGGGAGGCTGTATGCCTGAAGGTGATCGAGGGACGTCGGGGCCGCATGGCCGCGCAGGTTCTGTCTTGGGAAAGCGGGCTGCGGTCCTGAATATGGGGCGCAGGCCGGGTGTTTCGGGGTTTTTGGGGGCGGCGCTTTGCGCGCTCCTTCTTGCCGTTGGTGCTCCGGTGCTGGCGGCACCGGTGTCCTGTGCGATGGATGCCGCCGTCCTGACGGGAGCCACGAAGGCCGCGGTCACGCGGTTCCGGATCGAATTGGCCACAACCGCGCAGCAACGCGCCCGTGGCCTGATGTATCGCGAGACCCTGCCGCAGGATGCGGGTATGCTTTTTGTCTATCCCGATGAGGCCCCGCGCGCTTTCTGGATGCGCAACACGCTGATTCCGCTTGATATGCTGTTTATCGATGCGGCGGGGCAGATCGTCTCGGTGCATGAAAATGCCATTCCGGGCGACGACACGCCGATCGCTTCCGGAGGGAAGGCCCGTTTTGTGCTGGAATTGAACGGGGGACAGGCCCGCGCACACCAGATCGCGGCAGGCAGCATTCTGTCCCATCCCCTGATCGAAAGCGGCAAGGCCCGCATTCCCTGCGCCCCATAGGCCGCGCGGGGCCGGTTTGGCGCGCGAAACGCGTATTTCTCCGATAGGTTCGGGCGGGAGTGGCAACTTGCCTCTTTCCCTTTCTGTCGCGAGACGTTATCAGACCTTCAGTCGGGGCGTAGCGCAGCCTGGTAGCGCGTCTGTTTTGGGTACAGAAGGCCGTGAGTTCGAATCTCGCCGCCCCGACCATTTTTAGAAGTTGTTCCTTTTCAGCAGGTTACGGCTTCAGGCTTTCTCCGTGTGTTACAGAGCAGTGTATGTCACATATGTTGCATGATCCTATCGGAGTTCTTTGATAGAGACACATGCAGAGCGTAATGTCACGCGGTTCAATATGTCTCCGATAGATTGATCGATGATTCAAGAATCAGATGTGGCGGATTGCGCTGTTCAAGACTCTATCGTCGCAGTCACTTTCCGAAAATTGCCCGAAGTGCCGAGCGGGACCGAGCGGTGATGCGTGGATCGCTATCCTCCGATGCCTCACGCAATTCCAACAGCCAGCGACGCTCGTTCTCTGTGACAGGGCTTCCGTAGATCTCTTCGATGGCTTGGGCAGAAGTCTTGCCCACGGCTTGCTCCAGCGCGAGCCGCAGGAACCAAGCAGGGTCCGTCTCCAGCGCCTTGGCCAAGGATGGTATTCGGTCGAGGGGGATCTTCGATTTTCCAGCTTTCAGGATCGAGATCATATTGGCATTGGTGAAGCCTGCCTCAGAGGCGATCTCGCTCTGCGTTTTCCGGTGCGCCAGCGCCTCGATCCGTTCGCGAAGGAAGCGTGCGCCGGGGCTGTCTTTGAAGGGGGTCATGGTGTCAGCTCATCTTGTTGTCGATAGGCTGAAATTACCGGCTGCGGCGACGCGTGTCGGGTGGGGAGCGATGATAGCGCCGTGATCCCATTTGAAACGTGGTTCGCGTTATGTCGGCGTGAAAACGTCTTGTGCGATTGATTGCCAAGGCTAATATGATGCTTAAGACATTTTTTTGGCCTGTGTATTTAATCGCTGTGTTCTATCCGCATTATAAGAAGTTGGATTGATCATGTTTGATGCGGTCGTCGCGAAGAAAGCAAAGATGGCTGCCATTATTGATGGCGCTGGTAAACAACCTCGGGAAGATCTGATTACGTCATCGTTATTCGGGACCCTGAGATTTCTTTCCAAATCGGCACAAACGAAAGCGATGCAAGCTCTTGTTGGCCCGATGATCCCCGAACATAGCTCTATCTTCCTTTGGCCATATCTGTCGGGCGCCAAGAATGCCGAACCTGATGTAGTGATCAGCTTGGAAGATGGGTCGTTCTGGATAGTTGAGGTCAAATGGGGGGCGTCGCTCGGTGACGATCAGATCAAGCGAGAAATCGACACTGTAGCTTTTGGTCGCTGTCGTCGTGGCGGACTTCCCGTGGGGCCGAGAAAAGTGGCAGGTTATACGCTTTTAGGTGCGTTAGATAAGCATGATGAGGCTTTGAATAACGCTAGAGAGGCGTATTCTGGCCGCATTGAGCTGTTCTCGCGCCGTTGGGTTGATGTCACCGAGACGCTGCGGCAGTTGGCGCAGCAAAGCGATGATAATCCCGGGCTGGCGGCTTGGTCAAAAGTGGCCGCGGACTTTCTGAGTGGCGAGCCCGAAGGGCGAGTTCTCGGCCATTGGCCGGACGCTTTCAAGATGCCGCCGAGCTGTAGCTATCATTTCGACTTCGGTCATCGATTTGGGCCTCGAGATCTCGTTGAAGTTTCGGCGTGTGGATTTGATTTTAAAGGAAAATAGTGATGACTACTGATGAATGCCTCTGGCAGTCAGCATCTAACATTCTGCGGGCTCAGGATAACCTGAATCTTCTTTTTGACGCGTTTGATGCGGTAGAGTGCGATTCAGAGCGCCTTAAGATTGAGTTGGAGGACGCAGACAAGAGCGATGGGGACTTTATTCAAGCCGAATGGAATGCTTATTATTCCGTTAAAACTAAAACGGCTCTCGCAAAGGGGTGGCAGTCGGGCTGGCTAACTCTAGCCATACAGCTGACGTGTAACGAGAGCCTTGAGGCGAGATGGGATCACGGTAAGCGAGCTAAAGTTCTTGTAGGTTATGTGCCCTTGAAAAAATCAGATGAAGCTTGGGGGTTTGATGCTGATGGTCCAAACTCTGCCGGCTATCGGGACAAGTGCGTAATGCGTGAGCTCTACTGGCAGCTCATCGAAGATAATGGTAGGCTTAGTTGGTTTTATGCTCTGCCGCTCGATCTTATGACGAGCACGCGAGCCGTGAAGAAGCTGATTGTTGATCCGGTTCATAGCGTGCTTCGCTCAGAGACCCCGCAAGATCCGTCCATCGTCTTGGCGAAAATTAAGGACAAGCTTTGCTGCCCGCCACCAATGGCGAGCAAATAAGAAAGGTCGAGGTTGCCACCTGCTTCAGGCAGGTGGTTGCTCTTCCGGTCTCGGTGAGGCTCGTTGCAGGCACCGCGCCTCCAGGCGTTAAGGCTGATCAGAGTTTCTCGCTATCCACATTTTCAGTGCCTCATATATCTTGTCTTTGATGGTCCCTGCTTCGCCTCTGGCTATTGCATTGCCCAAAGAAGCATCGAGACGTGGGTAGCCAAGTTCATCCATGACGTTCCCCATTTTGAGGTTACGTCGATCCATTATCTCTTTGATCAACGTAATGTCTGATTTCGTCAGCGAGCGTCGTCCGGTTGGGATGGCGTCTGCCGCTAAATGCGAAGTGGGGGGGATGCGTCGGAGGCGCTGCAGTTGTGAGAGTTGGTGCTGGAGCGGCCTTGGGCGTGCAACCGATCAGCGCACGGAATTGGTCTCTCTCCGAAGTGCTGGCCGCATCCCACGCCTCCTGAAGTCTTTTAAGGGCAGGCTTGGTTTTTATGAGCCCAGCAGCGCGACGTGCGTCCGTTATGCTCTTGTAGATGCCAGACTGCAGATCGGCATACACTTGAGGATGTCCACGCGTCCGGCCAAGGGAGTATCACCGGAGCGGCTTTTGACTCTGGAGGATGACCACTGATGACCTTGCGCGGATTGCATTTGGCGCTGATGGGCCGCAGGCGCTTAAAGCGGCAATGAAGGATGTGCGTTGAACCGCCATGGCGGAGAGGGCAAGGCCGCGGCATAGGCAGCTGTAAGAGGGCGCTGTCTGTTGAAGGATCGTCTTGGGGCTCAGTTTGTTGGACTGGCGGTTCTGCGATAGCCAAAGTATCAGCGCCACATACATCGCACGGTCGATGGTCTCGGCTTCATCTTTGGAAAGCGCGTTGCATGATACAACATTGGGCCTGCCATATCGTCCGCGTCATGCCACGGGGTTCTTGTCGGGCGTCCACGGGGGCGGGGGGCTTTTTGTAAGCAGGCTGCCTGTATCCTCCGGATAGTCGTTAATAAATAGAGGCTTGGGAGAATCGCTGAGCCGTTGGTGGCGGGCGTTTTCTCCTGCGGAGGGAAGAGCTTTCGGCATCCTTCCCCTTGGTGGCGCCGTTAAGTGTTATTTTTGCGAAAATGTGATTTTGCGTCCTTTTTGGGCACGCGATTGTGGATAATTCCCGCCAATCGTCTTCGGGCGAAGCCAAGCCTCCGTGACTCAAGGAAAACTTCCGGACAGCTCGCCATCCTGACGGATGGGGCCTCTGTGGAGGAATCGGCCCGCCCTTTGCCGGACTCTGCCGTCAACATCAAAAACGCCCTTCCGGTGATTAAAGATCAGTTGACGCGCCACTAACCCTAGGCCAATTTGTGCAAAGTCCCAGATGAAGCCACCAGATGTAGTGGTGTTGGGGCTACGCAGGCAAAATATGCAGATTCAGTGTGGAATCGGTCTTGCATGGGGGTGCAGGGCTTTGACTGCGTGCGCCGACAATGTTGGTGGGTGAATGTTGCCATTGTTCAGGGAATTGAGCAGATGAAGATCGAGCGGAAATTCACAACCTCGGAAAGCGGCGCTTATGGCGCGATTGCCTTCACGACGACGGACTCAGAAATTCGCAATCCGGACGGGAAAATCGTCTTTCGCAACGATAGCGTTGAGATTCCCGAGGGCTGGAGCCAGGTCGCCTCTGACGTTCTGGCGCAGAAATATTTCCGTAAGGCGGGGGTTCCTGCGGCGCTGAAGCGCGTGCGCGAAAAGGATGTGCCGGAGTTCCTGTGGCGCTCGGTTCCCGATGAGGCCGCGCTGAACGATCTTCCTGAAGACAAGCGGTTCGGCGGCGAGACCTCGGCCAAGCAGGTGTTTGACCGCCTTGCAGGCGCTTGGGCCTATTGGGGCTGGAAGGGTGGTTATTTCACCAGCGAAGACGACGCCCGCGCCTATTATGACGAGATGCGCTATACGCTGGCCCGCCAGATGGGCGCGCCGAACAGCCCGCAATGGTTCAACACCGGTCTGCATTGGGCCTATGGCATCGATGGCCCGAGCCAGGGCCACCATTATGTCGACCCGAAAACCGGCAAGCTGGTGAAATCGGCCTCGGCCTATGAGCACCCGCAGCCCCATGCCTGTTTCATCCAGTCGGTTTCGGATGATCTGGTCAATGACGGCGGCATCATGGACCTCTGGGTGCGCGAGGCGCGCCTGTTCAAATACGGCTCGGGGACGGGCACCAATTTCTCCAGCCTGCGCGGCGCGGGGGAGGCCCTTTCGGGGGGCGGCAAGTCTTCGGGGCTGATGGGGTTTCTCAAGATCGGGGACCGCGCGGCGGGGGCGATCAAATCGGGCGGCACCACGCGGCGTGCGGCCAAGATGGTCATCATCGATATGGACCACCCCGATATCGAGGATTTCATCAACTGGAAGGTCATCGAGGAGCAGAAGGTTGCCTCTCTGGTCGCTGGTTCCAAGCTGCATGAGCGCGAGCTGAACAAGATTTTCGCCGCGATCCGCGCCTTTGACGGATCGGATGAGGGGGCGGTCGATCCGGCCAAGAACCCCGCGCTGAAGGCGGCGATCAAATCCGCCAAGGGCGTGATGATCCCCGAGACCTATATCAACCGCGTGCTGCAATATGCACGTCAGGGTTATAGCAGTATCGAATTCCCGACCTATGACACGGATTGGGACAGCGACGCCTATGCCTCTGTTTCGGGACAGAATTCCAACAATTCGGTGCGGGTGACCAACGCCTTCCTGAAGGCCGTAAAGGAAGATGCCGATTGGGAGCTTCTGCGCCGCACCGATGGCAAGGTCGCCAAAACCATCAAGGCACGTGAGCTCTGGGAGCAGGTGGGCCATGCCGCATGGGCCTGCGCCGATCCGGGCATCCAGTTCCATGATACCGTCAACGAATGGCATACCTGCCCTGAGGACGGGCCGATCCGCGGCTCGAACCCGTGCTCGGAATATATGTTCCTTGACGACACCGCCTGTAACCTTGCGTCGATGAACCTGCTGACCTTCTATAAGGACGGTCGCTTTGACGCGGATGCCTATATCCATGCCTGCCGCATCTGGACCATCACGCTGGAAATCTCGGTGATGATGGCGCAGTTCCCAAGCCCGCAGATCGCGCAAAGGTCCTATGATTTCCGCACGCTGGGTCTTGGCTATGCCAATATCGGCGGGCTGTTGATGAATATGGGTCTGGGCTACGACTCGGATGAGGGCCGCGCGCTGACCGGTGCGCTGACGGCGATCATGACGGGCGTGTCCTATGCCACCTCGGCGCAGATGGCGTCTGAACTGGGTGCCTTCCCGGGCTATGCCAAGAACGCCGCCCATATGCTGCGGGTCATCCGCAACCACCGTGCGGCCGCGCATGGCACGGGCACCTATGAGGCGCTTGAGGTCCAGCCCGTGGCGCTGGATCACGCGAATTGCCCCGACCCGAAGCTGGTCGAACTGGCGACCGCCGCATGGGATCAGGCGCTGGCCTTGGGCGAGGCGCATGGGTTCCGCAATGCGCAGGTCTCGGTGATTGCGCCCACGGGCACCATCGGTCTGGTCATGGATTGCGACACCACCGGCATCGAGCCCGACTTCGCGCTGGTGAAATTCAAGAAGCTCGCAGGCGGCGGCTATTTCAAGATCATCAACCGCTCGGTGCCTGCGGCCTTGGCCAAGCTTGGCTATAGTTCCGCACAGGCCGAAGAGATCGTGTCCTATGCGGTGGGCCATGCCAGCCTTGGGAATTGCCCGAGCATCAATACGACCTCGCTGATCGGTCATGGCTTTGGCGAGGCCGAGATCAAGAAGATCAACGCGGCCCTGCCTACGGCTTTTGACATCCGCTTTGTCTTCAACCAGTGGACGCTGGGCGAGGAATTCTGCCGCGATACCCTTGGTATTCCGGCAGAAAAGCTGAACGATCCGAGCTTCGACATGCTGCGTCATCTGGGCTTTACCAAAGCGCAGATCGAGGCCGCCAATGACCATGTCTGCGGCACGATGACCCTTGAGGGCGCGCCGCATCTTCGCCCCGAACACCTGAACGTCTTCGATTGCGCCAATGCCTGCGGCAAGAAGGGCAAGCGCTATCTGTCGGTCGAAAGCCATATCACCATGATGGCGGCGGCGCAGAGCTTTATCTCGGGCGCGATTTCCAAGACGATCAATATGCCCAATTCGGCGTCCATTGAGGATGTGAAAGCGGCCTATGAGCTGTCCTGGTCGCTGGGCATCAAGGCCAATGCGCTTTACCGCGACGGGTCCAAACTCAGCCAGCCCCTGGCCTCGGCGCTGATCGAGGATGACGAGGAGGCCGAAGAGATCCTTGCTACCGGCAGCCCGCAGGAGAAGGCGCAAGTGCTGGCCGAGAAGATCGTCGAGAAGGTGATCGTCAAGGAACTGGTGCGTAGCAATCGTGAAAAGCTGCCGACGCGTCGCAAGGGCTATACCCAGAAAGCGATTGTCGGCGGGCATAAGGTGTATCTGCGCACTGGCGAATATGATGACGGCTCGCTTGGCGAGATCTTCATCGACATGCACAAGGAAGGCGCGGGCTTCCGTGCGATGATGAACAACTTCGCCATCGCCGTGTCGGTGGGGCTGCAATATGGCGTGCCGCTGGAAGAGTTTGTCGATGCCTTCACCTTCACCAAATTCGAGCCTGCGGGCATGGTGCAGGGCAATGACTCGGTCAAGAATGCGACCTCGATCCTTGATTACGTGTTCCGCGAACTGGCGATTTCCTATCTTGACCGCACCGATCTGGCGCATGTGAAGCCCAAAGGCCATACATTCGACGATATCGGGCATGGTTCGGAAAGCTCGCTGGAAGAGGACGAGCAGGCATCGAAATCGCTGGAAGTCCTGCGCCAGATTTCGTCTTCGGGCTATCTGCGCAAACGTTTGCCGCAAGAGCTGATGGTGTTTCAGGGCGGTCAGGCGGCGGTCGGGTTCTCGGAAACACAGACCGGCTTTACGGCCAAGACCTCTACGGCTGTGTCCTCGGGCACGGTGTCGATGGATGCCCGCACCAAAGCCAAGATGCAGGGCTATGAGGGCGAGGCCTGTGGCGAATGCGGCAATTACACGCTCGTGCGCAATGGGACCTGCATGAAATGCAATACCTGCGGCGGCACCTCGGGCTGTAGCTGATGTCGAGCGGTCCGGCCCGCAGCCGGACCTGACCACCTCTTGAACGTCTTCATGGAGAAAACGTTGGAACTGATTATCGGAAATACGCGCGTTCAGGCGGCAGAGCTTGAACTGATCGAGGGTGGCATGGTTGCCAAGCTTTCGGGGGATGCGCTGAAATCGGTGCTGAATGCGACATTCGGCGGACAGGCCTCGGTCGAGGTCTGGGGCGCGGGGCTTGGCGCCTGCCCGATGAGCGTGGCCGAGATCGAGATGCATGGTGCATCTTCGACCGTGACGCTCATGCAGTCGGGCTCGGCTTACGGCCTGCACTGAGCGCAGGCGATGTATCCCCGGGGTGGGGACCCGTGATTTTGGGTGGTGGTTAACGAGTTCGGGGGCAGGTGCGCTTGCCCCAGACGTCGAGAGGGCCCAGGCAAAAAATGATCCGACGAGGGCAGTGAACGAGAACGAGCCCGACTGACGAAACTCCCCCTATGGCCGCTGGCCATAGGGGTTTTTCTTTTGCCGTAAAGCAGGTTACTGGTCTTTGGTGCAGACCGGCAGGTCAAGCGTGACCTGCGCCAGAGGTCCGGCCTCGCGCGGGAGGATCTCGAAGCGGGTCGGGATGCCCAGATCGCGCGCCAGCCGCATCACGATGTCCAGCCCCAGTCCCGATCCGGCAGAGCCGCCGGACTTGCCGAAACGTTCCAGATGGAAGCTGGCCTCGGGTGGGGCGGGGTTGGTGACCCGCAGACGCCCTTGCGGTGACAGTTGCAGCCGGACTGTGCCGGTGCCGTGATCGCGGGCATTGCCCAAGAGATTGCGCAAGATGATCGCTAGCGCATCGCGGTCACTGGAAATATCGAGCCGGTCCAGATCGCTGTCGTCAAACAGGATCGAGGGCTGCCCGTTGCTGTTCGGGCGCAGCTCGTGGCAAAGCAGCCGGATCAGCGCCACAATATCGATCCGCTCCCGCGCAAGGCCCAGCCCCGCCTCGGCGCGTTCAAGCTGTAGCAGGCGCTCGACGCGCAGCGACAGCCGGTCGATCGTGTCGATCAGATCCCTGCGCGCGTCGGCCTGCGCGGCTTGGGGCGTGGCGGCCATGACCTCGATCCGGCTGCGCAGCACCGCCAAGGGCGTGCGCAGCTCATGTGCGGCATTGGCGATGAAATGGCGCTCGGCGGCGCGCAGATCCTTGATCCGGTCAAGGTAGATATTGAAGGCATCGGTGACAGGGGCCATTTCCTGCGGCAGCATATCCGCCGAGAGGGGCGAGAGATCCTCGGCGCTGCGGCGGCGCATCCTGTGCGAGAAGGCGATGGTCGAGGACAGGCTCTTGCGCAGGGTCAGGATGACGGCGGCGGTGACAATCAGCAAAAGCGGGATGATCAGGAACAGGAAGGCGCGGGCGGCTTCCATCAATTCATGGCTGCGGCGCTTGAGGCTCTGGCCGATCTCGATCACGCCGTCGGGGGTTGTTTGCCGCACCACCTGCCAGTCTTCGGTCTGGCTGATCCCATCACGCCCGAGCGCAGGCCAGGGGGCAGCGGTGGCCGGCCCCTCCGGCAGCAGGATGCGCATCTGCCAATCCGTGTTTTGCGCATGGCTGTTGGCCCAAGTGGCAATGGCTTGGGTCTGGTCATGCGCCAGAAGCTGCGCCACCAACGCGGCGTCGTCCTTCAACGCGCCATCCAGAACTTCGCCCATTTCATGGTTCAGCGCATAGATGCCCACGCTCAAGGTCGCGATCCAGCCAAAGCCCACCGCCAGAAGCACATTGCGCAGCAGGCGCTTTTTCAGCGACCACGGCGTCACGGGATCAGATATCCCAAACCGCGTCGCGTCACGATGACCTCCGCGCCGAGCTTCCCCCGTAGCCGCGAGATATAGACCTCGACGGCATTGCTTTCCACGCTGTCATCATAGGCGAACAGGGTCTCTTCCAGTGCGGCCCGCGACAGAATGCGCCCGCGCGCCGCCAGAAGCGCCTCGAAAAGCGACCATTCCCGCGATGTCAGACGGATTTCCTTGCCTTCGCCAGTTGTGCCTTCGCCAGTTGTGCCTTCGCGCCAGAGCCGTGCCGCGGCACGGTCGATCCGCAGATCGCCAAGGGCGGTCTGCGCGGTCGGGTTGCCTTCCGAACGCCGCGCATGGGCGCGCAGCCTCGCGGCCAGTTCGCCCAGATCGAAAGGTTTGGTCACATAGTCATCGGCACCGGCATCCAGCCCCGCGATCCGGTCCGAAATCTGGTCGAGCGCGGTGGCAATGATCACCGGCGTGCGGTCACCGGCGCGTCTGCGGGCGCGTAGAAGCGTCAGCCCCGACCCGTCGGGCAGCCCCAGATCGAGGATCACCCCTGCATAATCGGTCACATCCCAAGCGGCCTCGGCCTCATCGACCGAGGCGGCAATATCCACCGCATGGCCTTGCAGGCGCAGGAATTGCGCGACATTGCGGGCCAGATCGGGGGTATCTTCAATCAGCAGCACTCTCATGCTTTCTGGATAGCGCGGGCCTTGCGCCGAGGCGAGGAAAAACCGCGCCTGTGGCAAACGGCCAGACCGATCTCAGGCCTCAACTCTCAGGCATCAACCCCTTTCATGCCCTCTGCCGTGTAGCGCGCGCCCGCAACCGGCATCTGCGCCAATGCGCGGTCCAGTGCGGCCAGATCTTCGGGGGTCAGGACCACATCCAGCGCGCCAAGATTGTCCGCAAGATAGGCCGGACGCTTGGTGCCGGGAATGGGCACGATATCGTCCCCTTGTGCCAGCAGCCATGCCAGCGCCAGTTGCGCGGGGCTGCAGCCTTTGCGCAGGGCCCAGTCGCGCACCAGATCGGCGATGCGCAGATTGCTGGCCAGCGCCTGATCCTTGAACCGTGGCAGCATCGCGCGGAAATCGCCGCTGGCCAGCTTGCTCGGGTCGCTATAGGCGCCGGTCAGGAACCCGCGCCCCAAGGGCGAATAGGGCACGAAGCCGATGCCCAACTCGCGGCAGACAGGCAGGATCTCGGTCTCTACGCCACGGGTCCAGAGCGAATATTCGGTCTGTAGCGCGCTGACCGGATGCACGGCATGTGCGCGGCGCAGGGTCGCGGCGCTGACCTCGCAAAGACCGATATGGCCGATCTTGCCCTCGGCCACCAGTCGGGCCAGCGCCTGCATGGTCTCTTCGATCGGCTGGTCGGGAGCGACGCGGTGCACATAATACAGATCCACCCGTTCCACGCCCAGCCGCCTGAGCGACCCTTCCAGTGCCTGCCGTGCATAGGCGGGGCTGGTATCGATGTCGCGTTCATAGGCTCCGGGCTTGCGCACAATCCCGAATTTCGTGGCGATTTTGACCTTCGCGCGGGTCTCTTTCAGAAAACGCCCGATCAGTTCCTCGTTGTGGAAGGGGCCATACATGTCGGCAGTATCCAGAAAATCCAGCCCCGCCTCTGTCGCCTGATGCAGCACCTCCAGCGATTGCGCATCATCGCGGGGGCCGTAGAATTCGCTCATGCCCATACAGCCCAGCCCCAAGGCCGAAACGTGGAGTTCTTTCGTCAGCGAACGTTTTTGCATGATCGGTCCTTTCCGCTTGTCTTGTGCTGCCGGTCTTGCCATTTTTCAGATACGGAGAGTATCCACGCAATCGGTATACCGCTTTCCGGAAATGGAAGGTAGGGCCATGACAATCGTCTGGGATGATCTGAAAGTGTTTCTGGCGGTGGTGCGGATGGGCACGTTGTCGGGGGCGGCGGGGCAGTTGCGGCTGGGGCTGGCCACGGTGTCGCGCCGGATCGAGAGGCTGGAGGCCGCGATGGGCACGCCATTGTTCTTGCGCACCCAGACCGGCTATCGCGTGACCGAGGATGGTGCGGCGCTGGTGGAACGGGCCGAGGATATGGAGGCGGCGGCCAGTAGCCTTGCGGGCCATGCGCAGCCCTCGCGCGAGGTGTCGGGCACGGTGCGGCTGGCCACGGCTGAAAATCTTGCCACCGATCTGATCCTGCCCGCTTTGCCGCGTTTGCAGGCCCGACATCCCAAGCTTTGCCTTGATCTGGTGACAGATGTGCGCACGGTCAATCTGCATCGTCGCGACGCCGATCTGGCGCTCAGGATGGTCAAACCGGAGCGCGGCCATGTCACGTTGCAGCGTCTGGGGCGGCTGGGCTTGGGGCTTTATGCCGCGCCGTCCTATCTGGCGCAGCGGACAACCGGTGGTGAGGGCGCGGCCTTCGATCATGACGCCTTCATCATGTGGGGCGAGGGGCAGTCGCATCTGGCTGCGGCCATCTGGGTCGAGCAGATGCTGCAAGGCCGTCCACCGGTTCTGTCGACCACTTCGCTTGCCACACAGGTGGCGGGCTGTCGGGCGGGGCTGGGGCTGGCGGTCCTGCCACATTTTCTGGCTCAACCGCGCGGGCTGGTCTGCCTGCGCCGCGATCTGGGGATTGATCAGCCGGTCTGGCTGGTGACCCAGACCGATCTTGTGCAATCGCCGCGGGTGCGGGCGGTGGCCGATTTCCTGCGCGATCTGGTCGAGACCCATCGCGCCCATCTGGCGGGCGACGCGCCTGCCACCTGCTGAAGCTCACGGTTCTTTCATCACCTCAGACGGCCTTGCGCATGTGCGGCAGGATCGGGCGCACTATCTTTGGGGGCAGATGCATTTCTATGAGGACCAAGGGCGGCTTCGACCCTTGAAACCGTTTGAGAAAGGAGGCCTTTCATGAAGACCAACACACTTGGCACGACCGGTCTGGAGATTTCCCCGATTGTGTTCGGCGGCAATGTTTTCGGCTGGACACTGGATGAGGCGGCGAGTTTTCGCATGCTGGATGCGCTGATCGATCACGGCTTTACCACGATTGACACGGCGGATGTCTATTCCGCATGGGGGGAAGGCAATAGCGGCGGCGAGTCCGAGACGATCCTTGGCAAGTGGTTCGCCGCGCGGCCCGGCCTGCGCGAGAAAGTGACGCTGTTTACCAAGGTCGGTTCCGATATGGGCGGACCGGGTGAAAAAGGCCTGTCGCAAGCGTGGATTTCCAAGGCGATCGACCTGTCGCTGGAGCGGCTGAAAACCGACCATGTCGATCTTTATTTCTCGCATTGGCCCGATGACAGCGTGCGCCATGAAGAGACGCTGGGGGCCTATCGTGACCTGTTGGCAGCGGGGAAAATCCGTGCGATCGGGGCGTCAAACTATGATTACGCGTTGCTGTCCTCGGCGCAGCGCGTTGCGAAAGACCACGGGCTTCCGGCCTACCAGGTGCTCCAGCCCGAATATAACCTCTATGACCGTGACGGGTTCGAGGGCGATCTGCGCGCGTTCTGTATCGCGCAGAATATCGGTGTGGTCACCTATTTCAGCCTTGCCGCGGGCTTCCTGAGCGGGAAATACCGCAGGCCCGAAGACCTCGAAGGGTCCAAACGCGGGGATATGGTCCGGAAATATCTGAATGATCGGGGGCTGGCGGTGCTTCAGGCGCTGGACGAGGTGGCCCTGGCCCATAATGCCAAACCCGCCGAGGTGGCACTGGCATGGCTGATCGCGCGGGAAGGGGTCAGCGCCCCTATCGCCTCGGCCACCAGCGAAAGCCAGCTTGCAAGCTTTGTGAAGGCGGCAGAGCTGCATCTGGCCGAGGACGAGATGAACGCATTGACAGAGGCGGGCGCGGTGGAGGCCGCGCAATAGGGCCGGAAACGGGGCCGGTCCGGTTGCGGCCCCGCTTTCAACACTCGCCCAGAATGCCTGACTGTTTCATATCCTCTTGGGCGAAATCGATGAGTGCGCGCAGCTTGCGGGGCAGGCGCTGCCCTTCGAGATAGACGATATTCACCGGATAGGTTTCCCCTGTCTCCTCCGGTAGAAGGGCAACCAGCCGTCCGCTTTCCAAGGCCGCGCGCAGGGCGAAATCGGGGCAATAGGTGATCCCCAGACCCATTTCGGCAAAGCGGCAGGCGGCGCGGGCCGAGTTGACATGAAACCGCCCCGTGACCGTGACATGCCTGTCCTTGTGGAACGACCAGCGGCGGGCATTTCGGCGGTTGGTGTCGATGATGCAGCTATGATGTTCCAGATCCGCAAGCTTTTGCGGCCTGCCATGTGCAGCCAGATAGGCGGGGCTGGCGGCCAGTTTTACCCGAAAAGCGCCGATCTTGCGGGATTTCAGCGCCATCATGTCAAGCTGACCGATGCGGAACGCCAGATCGATCCCGTCTCCGGCCAGATCGGTAAACCGGTCGCTCAGTCGCAGATCAATGGTCAGATCGGGATGGGTCTGCCCGAAACGTCCCAGCATCTCGGCCAGATAGGCTTCCCCGAAGGTGACGGGGGCCGAGATGCGGATCAGCCCCGCGAGCCCCCGCGAGCCCTCGGCAATATCGCCGATCATCAGGTCCAGATCATCAAGCAGGGCGGGCGCACGCGCCATCAGCTCCTCGCCTGCGGGCGTCAGCCCGACCTTGCGCGTAGTGCGCTGGAACAGCCGCGTCCCGAGACGGGCTTCCAGCGCCGCCACATATTTCGAGGTCAGGCGGTTCGACAACCCGAGCTGATCTGCTGCCGCCGTGAAAGAGCGTGTCTGTGCGGTGGCAACAAAGGCGCGTAATTCATCGATCAGATCCATATGATCCCCCATAATATATGGGAGATCATGCGGCGATTATCCTCAGATCGCAAGAAATGCATTACCTGACAAAGGTCAGCTATTTCGGGCGATATAGTCTTCGATCACCCCGACCTCTTCCGCCGCCCCGAAGATCAGCGGGACAAATTCATGCAGCTCTGTCGGAACGAGATCCAGAATGCGCTGCTGGCCCGTGCTGGCCCGACCTCCGGCCTGTTCGATCAAAAAGGCGATTGGCACGGCCTCGTAGGTCAGGCGCAAGCGGCCATTCTCATAGCCCTTGCGCGCATCCTGCGGATAAAGAAAAGCACCGCCTTTCAAGAGGATGCGATGTAGCTCGCCCACAGCCGCCGCCAGCCAGCGCATGTTGAAATCCCGCGCGCGCGGGCCGGTCTTCCCCAAGCGCAGATCGTGGATATAGGCCTGCAACCCCGCCGACCAGTGACGTTCGTTGGAGGCGTTATAGGCGATGATCTTGGCCTGTTCGGGCAGCATCACCTTGGCGAGTGTCACATGGAAGGCCTGCGATTGCGCATCATAGGTGGCGATATGTACGCCATCGCCCAAGGAGTAGCCGAAATCCAGCGAATGGCCGAAAGACGCATAGCCCGCCGCGACAGCTTCATTGCCTGCCCGCAGAAAATCGCCCGTGCCTGCGGGATAAAGCGCAAACAGCATCCCCAAAGGTGCCCCGATACCGATGGAGCCGGAACCGTCAATCGGGTCAATCACCAGATCCCAATCGCCCTCGGGATCCAGACAGACGGGGGCTGCGGCCTCTTCTGACAGGACATGGCGGATATTGCTGCCCTCGAGCGCCGCCAGCACATGCTCATGCGCCCCGACATCCAGTGCTTTTTGCGCATCCCCGCTGTCATTCTGGCCGACCAGCGCCGCAGGATCACCGGGCAGCTTGCCTGCCGCCAAGCGCCCCGCCAGCGGCACCATTGCACGGGCAAGTCGGAGCACGATCTGGCCCAGATCATCATCTTCAACCAGCGTCTCCAGAAGCGGGTAATCATGCGTGCTGTCATCGGGGAGGATGAGCATGGAAATCTCCTTTATGTATGTCTCTGTTTTGCCCGTCTTGCGCGAGAATGTCATCGGAGTTTTCCCGAGGATATTCGGCAAATTGTGTTTTTCGGGGAGAATGTCTTGTGTTTCATAAGCGAGGTGAGTATCCGCGCGATCATGCAGAAGAAATCATGTTACGATTTTGAGGGAAAAAATGAAATCAATCGCCGCATTTTCGCAATTTGTCGGGCGGACATTCGCGTTCTGGACCGTGCTTTTTGCAGGTCTTGGCTTTGCCTTTCCCGATATTTTCGTACAGCTCAAAGGGCTGATCGTCCCGCTGCTGGGGCTTATCATGTTCGGAATGGGGCTGACCATCTCGGCACAGGATTTTGCCGAGGTCGCCAAACGCCCCGTGCAGGTGGCCATCGGGGTGGTCTCGCAATTCGTTATCATGCCGCTGATCGCCGTGGCACTGACGATGATCGTGCCGATGGCCCCCGAAGTGGCGGCGGGGGTCATTCTGGTCGGGTGCTGCCCGGGCGGCACCTCCTCGAATGTGATGACCTATCTTGCCAAAGGTGATCTGGCGCTTTCTGTGGCCTGTACCTCGGTCACGACCCTGCTGGCGCCGGTGGTGACGCCGTTCCTCGTATGGACCTTCGCATCGACCCATCTGCCGGTGGACGGGATGGCGATGTTTGTCTCGATCCTGAAAATGGTGATCTTGCCGCTGGTGCTGGGGATTATCGCGCAGAAATTCCTGCCCAAGCTGGTCAAGGCCGCCATTCCCGCGCTGCCGCTGGTTTCGGTCACGGGGATCGTGCTGATTGTGGCGGCCGTGGTTGCGGCCTCGAAAGGGGCCATCGTCCAGTCGGGTGTGATGATTTTCGGCGTGGTTGTCGTGCATAACCTGCTGGGCTATCTGATCGGCTATCTTGCGGGCCGTCTGACAGGGCTCAGCCTTGCCCGCCGCAAAGCGATTGCCATCGAGGTCGGTATGCAGAATTCGGGGCTCGGGGCCGCATTGGCCACCGCCTATTTCTCGCCGCTGGCGGCTGTGCCTTCGGCGATGTTTTCGGTCTGGCACAATATCTCGGGGGCGCTGGTGGCCAATATCATGGCACGGTTCACCGAGACCCCTGCCGTATCGGAGGTCATGACGGACGCAAACGGGCGCTGACCCTTGCGCGCCTCAGGGACAGGGCCCCGGTCGTCAGGCCGGGGCTTTTGCATTAGAACCGGCGCGCGTGGTTGAGCGTGGGCCGGTCAAAGACCGAACGCCCGAAGAGCGAGGCGGTCAGATCCACCATGAGCTGCGCCGTCTTGCCGCGTTCGTCCATGAACGGGTTCAGCTCGACCAGATCGAGCGAGGTGACCAGCCCGCTGTCATGCAGCATTTCCATCACCAGATGCGCCTCGCGGAATGTCGCGCCCCCCGGCACGGTGGTGCCCACAGCGGGAGCGATCGAGGGGTCGAGAAAATCGACATCCAGCGAGACATGCAGCATGCCGTTCGCCGCCTCCACCTCGGCCAGAAAATCGCCCAGCGGTCGGGCGATGCCGGTTTCGTCGATGGCACGCATGTCATAGCGGCGCACGGGGCTTTTCTTCAGCGCGACCCGTTCTGCCGGATCGACAGAGCGCAGACCGATCATGCAGGTATGCGACGGTTCGAGATAGTGGTCGAGCGTGGGAAAACCCGCGAACCCGTCGCGCCCCGTCAGATAGGCGACCGGCGTGCCATGCAGATTGCCCGATCCCGAACTTTGCGGCGTATGGAAATCGGAATGGGCATCGAGCCAGAGCAGATAGAAGGGCCGGCCCAGATCGGCCGCATGCTGGATCATCCCTGCGACAGAGCCCATAGCCAGCGCGTGATCGCCGCCCATGAAAATCGGAAAGCCCAGCTTGGCCGCATCGCGTCCGGCCTGCATCAGGGTGCGGGTCCATGCGACGGTTTCCGCCATAGCATGGATGCGGTCATTATCGGGGGTGACCTCGGGCAGGGGGCCGGGGGCGAGATTGCCCAGATCGCGTATGTCGCGCCCCAGTTCGGTCAGGATCTCCTTGATCCCTGCCACGCGATAGGCGTCGGGCCCCATCAGGCAGCCCTTGCCGCGTTTGCCGCAATCGACGGGCGCGCCGATCAGGATAGTCGTGGTGCCGCTCATGATGTCCCTCCGCCTTGTTGATCTCTTACTGTCGCGCCGAACGGGCGGGAAGGGAAGCCCCCACAGGCGGCCGGCGGGGATATGCCGTGCTGTGCCGGATGCATTTAAGGTTAATGCCTTGCATCGAAAAACAAAAAGCCCTGCGATCAAAGATCACGGGCCGGATACTGGAAACAGGGATACTGGAAAACGTGGCCCGGATCGGGGGGACTTAGCTATTGGCGACAAGCTTGATGGCGGGGTCTTCCTGATGGGCGGGAAGCTGCGAGAGATAATCCACCGCCAGCATCTGCGGAGTATTTTCCACATAGCGCCGCAGCATATGGGTAAAAAAGGCCAGATCCTCCTTTTTCTGCGTCAGGGTCTGCAACCGCAGCGCCACTTTGAACGGCAGGTCAGCATCGGCGAATGTGTCAAGCTCGACATGCGCAAGATCAAGGCAGGGGATCAGCAGCGACAACAACGCATCGGTCGCGCCTTTTTCCAGCGTGGTCAGTGTCTGGCCTTCGCTGCGATACTTGATCGACAAGACCGCCTGAAACTCGCCAATGACATTGCGGAACCGCACCGCCACGCGCTGCAAACCGTTGACATTGCGTTGCGCGATAATCCGCATCCCGCCCAACACAAGACCGGGGATCTCGATCAGGTTGTGGGAATTGGTCGAGACAGAGAAATCACCATTCTGGGGAAGATAATGGATCAAAGCCTCTGCAAAAGGGGAGGTAAACGCACCCGCCAGCGGTTCAGGCTGGCGGAACGTGATCTGGTTGCGCATGTTGTCCAGATTCATTTCGATCCGCTCGGCAAACCATGCGCCGGTGGCATCGTCACGGAGGAGGTGGAGTGTAACTATTCCATACTCATGATGGCTGTGCTGCCCGTCCGCACCCATTTTCGGGTATCCTTTCGGTCAATGGAGTATTTGTTCTTGGAAACATCATCTGGTTGTAATCGTTAATAAGGTCTTAATTATGAGCGGGCTTTTGGTCACGTTGGTTTCAATTTCCTGAAAACCGCCAGCCCGCGCAAAAAACCGCCTAGTCGATGACCCTGATCGACCCGTAAAGATGCGTGACCTGATTGCTGGCATTGCACTCGACATTGCCGCGGATCTGGCATTTGCGGGAGGCACCATGCCGCAGGATCAGTGTCTCTTCGAGGCAGAAGGGCCGGCGCTGCTGGATCGCGTCCTGAAGCGTCTTGCGCAGCAGGGTCTGGCGGTCCGATGGCAGATGCGAAATCAGCCGGTCCAGAGACTGGTCGCCCTCGGAGGCGACATCCATCATCTCGATCAGCACCGGATTCCAGTAATGCAGGTTGTTGATGATATCGATCGAGAAGAAGCCCATATGCTGTTCGGTGGTGATCTCGTCATAATGGCGCACCAGAAGGTTCTCGTTCTGGATGCGCGAGAAATCACGGCAGACCCCGATCAGCGCGATGGGTTCGCCCACCTCGTTCCGCACCGCCGAGCCAGAGCTTTCCACCACAACCGTCGCGCCGTCCCTGCGTTTGAGGCGGGCGAAGAAATGGAAGGGTTCATTGCGGTTGAGTGCGCTCTCGATGGCGGATTTGACGATATCGCGGTCGTCGGGATGGTAGTAATTGACCGCCTCATCCATTTTCCGCTTGGCCTTATCGGGCATCATGCCGTGGATGGCATAGGTCTCTTCCGACCAGCTGACCTCTTCGGTTGCCAGATTGACGCGCCATGTCCCGATATTCGAGAATTTGCGCAAGGTCTGGTTCAGCAGGGAATCCACCGTCATATCGACCGAGGTGATCAGCACGATCAGCCCGATCAATCCGTCATTTTCGGTGACCAGCGGCGAAACGGTCAGCGAATGGCAGTAATCGTCAATCTCGAACTGCCGGTAATGCGGGCGGCGGTCCAGAAGCGCCTGCGAACAGATATCGACAAGCGGCGGGTAGCCGTTGGGGATGTAGCATTGCGACAGATGGCCCAGCGAATGGCCACGCTCGCGGATCTCGAAGGTCCGTGTGGCCGACTGACTGGCATGGCGGATCAACAGCCCCTGATCAAGCATCATCATCACCGTGGGCAGACCCTTGATCAGCCCGTTCAGCTCGGCCGAGGTGCGTTCGAGCTGGCCGGTATTGACCAGCAGCTCCTCGTTGACGGTGATCAGTTCCTCATTCGTGGATTGCAGCTCCTCGTTCGAGGTCTCCAGCTCCTCATTCGTGGATTGCAGCTCCTCGTTCGAGGATTGCAGCTCTTCGTTCAGCGATTGCAGTTCCTCGTTCGAGGTCTGGAGCTGCTCTATCGTGATCTGTAGCGTGTCGCGGGTGCGCGACAGCTCTGTTTCGAGATAGTTCAGGTAATCCGAACGCTCGATATTCTCGGGGTCGGGCTCCGAGCGCATCTCGGTCTCGAAACCGATCAGCACCACCGGCTCCTCGGCCTTGTCGTCGATGATCGGCCACGCGGTCATCCGCACGGTATTGAAGTCGCGCCCGTCCACCTGATGCCATTGGCCCGACCGTGCCTCACGCTGCTTGAGCGCGACCAGCACCATGGAATTGGCCTCATAGGCCAGCGCCTTTTGCAGCACATCCAGCGTCATGCCGCCATGAATGGGGGTGCGCATTTCCACGAAGGGGGCGATATCGCCATAGATTTTCAGCACGGCGCGGTCGCGATTGGTCAGGAAGCCATTGCGCACCACGGATTTCGCCAGCGCATCGAAACGCCACCAGTCATTGGGAGGCGTCGGTGCATTGCGGTAGCTTGCAGGCGACGCGGCGCGCAGATGATTGGCAGGCGGTAGCGAGCCGTTCAGGGCAGGGGCTGCCGAATTCAGCCTTGTGGAGCGTTTGCGCAGGATCTTTCCATGCTGGCTGAGCGGCACGAAGAAGCTTTCCAGCGCGCCGGTCGTCTCGGATGTGCCCAGAAACAGCAGACCGTCCTGTTTGAGCGCATACTGGATCCGCGTCAGCACCCGTTCCTGCAGCTTGGGTTCGAAATAGATCAGCACGTTACGGATCGACACGAGGTCGATCGACATGAAGGGCGCATCCTGAAAGACGTTATGGCGCGAGAACATGACGAAGCTGCGCAGCTTCGATTTCACCACGACATGATCTTCGGCCAGATCGAAATAGCGCGACAGATATTCCTGCGGAATATCGGTGACGGCAGAGGCCGGATATTGCCCGCGCCGACCGATGGCCAAGGCACGGTCATCGATATCGGTGGCAAAGATCTGCAGCTTGTCCTTTTCGACCTTTGCCAGCCCGCCCAAGGCCTCGACGATGAGGATGGCAATCGAATAGGCCTCCTCGCCGGTCGCGCAGCCCGCAATCCAGACCCGCAGCGGCTCTTGCGCGCCATCGGAGACCTTCTTGGTAATCGCATCGCGCAGCGCCAGAAACTGGTCGGGATCGCGGAAGAAATTGGTGACCGAGATCAGTAGGTCGCGATAAAGCGCCTCGACCTCGTCTACCGACCGGCGGCAGAGTTCGACGTAATCGGCGTAATTCTCGATGCCCTTGGCGATCATCCGGCGATGGATGCGGCGGTTGATCGTGCTTTCCTTATACTGGCGGAAATCGACCAGCGTATGGCCCAGCAGGATCTGGAACAGATCCGAATTCTTGCCGGTGTGTTCGTTGATATCCTTGAGGCTTTCCAGATCACGCGGCTGGGCAAGGATCATGGCCAGATGCTGGCCCATCTGCTGCGGTGTCAGCGTCAGGTCCACACAGCCGGTGCGGATGGCCGACACCGGCATGGAATCGTATTTGGAGCTCGAGGGTTCCTGCGCGATGGTGATCCCGCCCGCCTCGCGGATGGCCTGCACCCCGTAGCTGCCATCCGATCCCGTGCCCGACAGCACGATACCCACCGAACGTTCGCCCACTTCTGAGGCTATGGATTTGAACAGCCGGTCCGCCGAGGGTTTGGGGGCCGCCGGATGCCCTTCGGGGTTGCGCAGCACAAACTCGCCATCTTCCAGAACGACGTCATGGCCGGGCGGCGGGATGTGGATGGTATTGGCCGCAGGCACCACACGTTCTTCGATCTCGACCACGGCAAGGCTGGTTTCACGCGCCAGAAGCTGCACCAGCATGGATTTATGGCTGGGCGACATATGCTGGGCCAGCACATAGGCCACATCAAGCGATTTGGGCAGGTTCTGTGCCAGCAGGGATGTGGCTTCAAGCCCGCCTGCGGACGCGGCGATCCCCACGATGTAAGCGGGGGTTTTCGCATCGCTTGTCACGTCATGTTCTCCCGAGAATGGTGCCCGATGGGCAGTGCACCGTAAGGCGAAAAGCTTGAAAGAATAAATCCTTATATTTGTGATATAGAAGCAATTATCTGATCTGTCCAAAAAGAATGACGCGAAATAGTAAAACTACTTCGCGTCATCGGCATCTGGTTCAAAAGACGGCAGCCGCCTCTTTGTGGCTGTCCCGTTGCGGGCTGCCTGATGTGGTCACACCCTGTCAGGCCAGTTCCGCGGCCCAAGGCGGGTTGGCCCCCGCGCGCGAGACGGTGACGGCGGCGACTTTCGCCCCGAAGGCCAGAACGCGGCGCATATCGTCCGGCGCAAGACGGCGCAGTTGGGGTTTCTCCAGCAGGCCCAGTTCCGACAGCTTCGCCAGAATGCCCGCGTTGAACGTATCTCCCGCACCGACCGTATCGATCACGGTGACCCGCTCGGCGGCAATGCTGACCTCGGTGCCATCCGCAAGCCACGCGCTGGCCCCTTGCGCCCCGCGTGTCACGATCACCACGGCAGGGCCGCTGGCCTGCAGCGCCTGTGCCTTCTGGGGCAATGTCTGCGCGCCGGGGAGGATCCAGTCGAGATCCTCGTCGGAGACTTTCACGATATCGGATTGGGCCAGCATCGCGCCAAGCCGTGCCCGATAGCGCGCCGCGTCACGGATGAAACCGGGGCGGATATTGGGGTCGATCATCACCGCGCGGTTGGTATGGTTGCGGGCCAGAAGGGCGGCATAGGCATCGGCCCCCGGTTCGCAAGCCAGAGAGATCCCGCCAAAATAGAGCGCGTTCACGCTGTCGGGCAGGGGCGGCAGATCGGCTTCGGTCAGCATGCGTCCCGCCGAATTCTCGTCGTAGAAGACATAGCTTGCATGTCCGTCGACCAGCTTGACGAAGGCCAGCGTGGTCGGCCTGTCGCTGCGGATGCAGAGCTGGGTGTCCACCTGACTGTCGCGCAGCCCCTGATCAAGCTGCTGCCCGAAAAGATCGCTCGACAGTCCGGTCAGCATCCCTGCCGTCTGTCCAAGCCGCCCCAAGGCGATCGCGGTGTTGAACACCGCCCCGCCATTATGGGGAACAAACCCCTCGCCGCCCGAGACGGTCGGGGTGGGGATCATGTCGATGAGGGCTTCACCAGCACATAAAATCATCGCTTTGTCCTTAGTGAGAACGTTACTGGATGGCACGGATGGCCGGATAGGCCGCGCGGAAGGCGCGATAGGCATCGTCATAGGCGGCGACCAGATCGGCCTGCGGTGCGATGACTGCGCCAATGGGCGGCGGCGTCATGATCCGTGCAGGGTCCGCGCCTGTCGCCGCAACCTGACCAAGGCGCGCAGCCCCGAGGGCCGCCCCGAATTCACCGGCTTCGGGTTTGGCCAAAGGCAGATCCAGCACCGTCGCAATCAGTTTGAGCCAGAGTGCCGAGGCCGAGCCGCCGCCGATGGCGAAAAGCTGGCCCAGTTGGGCACCTGTGGCGCGTAATGCCTCGGCGCTGTCGCGCAGCCCGAAGGCCACGCCGGTCAGCACGGCCAGCACCATGTCATTGACGGTCGTATCGGTGCCCAGCCCCGTGAAACTGCCACGGATGGCGGCGTCATTATGCGGGGTGCGCTCGCCCGAGAGATAGGGCAGGAAACGCACCCGCCCCGGAGGGGGCAAGGTCTCGCCCAGCGGCTCCACCAGCTCGCGCGGGGATTTGCCGGTGATCGAGGCCAGCCAGTTGAGGCTGTCGGTGGCCGAAAGCATCACGCCCATCTGGTACCAGCGGTCAGGCACCGCATGGCAGAACGTGTGCAGCGCCGTCGCGGGGGCGGGGGCAAAGCCGTCCCGCGCGGCCAGCAGAACGCCCGATGTGCCCAGCGACACAAAGCCCTGGCCTTCGGTCAATGCACCGATCCCGCAAGCGGCGGCGGCATTATCGCCCGCGCCGCCTGCCACGGTGACATCGCCCACGCCCCACGCCTGCGCCAGATCGGCGCGCAACTGTCCGGCGGGGGCGGAGCCTTCGACCAGACGCGGCATCTGGTCCTTGCGCATATGGCTTGCGCTGAGCAGGCGGCTTGACCAGTCACGCGCGCCCACATCCAGCCAGCTGGTGCCCGCGCTATCGGACATATCGGCCACATGCGCGCCCGTCAGATACCAGTTGAGATAGGCCGCAGGCAGCAGGACCTTTGCAACCTTGGCGAAGACCTCGGGTTCATTTTTGGCCACCCACATCAACTTGGGCGCGGTAAAGCCCGGAAAGACGATATTGGCGGAAATCTCGCGGAAAACCGGCAGGTGATCCAGCGCCGCGGCCTCGGTATGACTGCGGGTGTCGTTCCAAAGAATACAGGGCCGCAGAACGTTATTCTCGGCATCCAGCAGCGTCGCACCATGCATATGGCCCGCAACACCGATACCCTTGAGGGCTGCAAATTCCGGATGGCTGGCGCGCAGGTGCGCAACGGCCTTTTCCAACGCCGCAATCCATTCGGCGGGGTCCTGTTCGGACCAGCCGGCATGGGGATGCACGGCGCTATAATGCGCCTCCGACGAACCAATGGCGCGCCCCTGATCATCAATCAGAAGCGCGCGCAGGCCCGATGTGCCAAGATCGATGCCCAGATACATCGGATCAGGCCAGATAGGCGTCAAGCGCGGCTTCAAGGCCCTGCGCATGGATCATCGTCAGCCATTTCGCGAAGGGCTCGGCAAAACGCGCATCATCGGCCAGTTCGCCATATAGAAGGCGGTTTTCCAGCCATTCCTGCGGGTTCTCTTTGGCAGCCAAGGCGCGGATCTGCAGGTCCGCCCAGAAGGGGTCATTGGGTTCGACGACCGTGCCATCCTCACGGATGCCGGTGCAGTAGCGCGCCCAAGCCGCCGAGACGAGCGCCAGACCCTCGACGGTCAGGCCTTTCTCGAGGCATTCGCGCACCGAAGGCAGGATGAAGCCCGGATGGCGCGACGACCCGTCAAAGGCCACACGACGGGTGGTGTCGACAATCATCGGGTTCGAGAAACGCGCCTCGATCAGGGCGACATAGCCTTCGGGCGTCATGCCGGGCACGGCATGCACATGCGGCATGATCTCTTCGGTCTCCACCTTGCGGTAGAACGCGTGGATCTTGGGATGGTCCATACATTCGGAAATATGTGCAACCGAAAGCACTTCGCCCACATCCGAAATGACCTGATGGCCACCATTGAGAATGCGGATCTTCATGGTCTCGAAGCTGTGCACATCATCCGAGAAGGTCGCGCCCGCTTTGTCCCAATCGGGGCGGCCCGCGCAGAAGTTGTCCTCGATCACCCATTGGCGGAAGTTCTCGTGGGTGACGGGGCAGTTATCCTCGATGCCGATCGAGCGCACCAGTTCCAGCTCTTTCGGGCCGGTGGCGGGGACGATGCAATCGACCATTGCGTTGGGGAAGGTGCAGTTGGCATCGATCCAGTCGGCCAGCTCGGGGTCCGACAGACGCGCCAGCGACACCACGGTCTGACGCAGGATCGCGCCATTGCCCTGAAGGTTGTCGCAGCACTGGCCGGTAAAGGGGCCGACGCCCGTGTCACGGCGGATTTTCAGCGCGGCCACGATGGCCCCGAAGGCGGTCTTCGGCGTCTCGGGATTGGCGGCGTCATGCAGAATATCGGGGTGCTTGGCGTCAAAGCCTTTGGTGGCGGGGTCGATGAAATACCCGCCCTCGGTGACGGTCAGCGCCACGATGCGGATCTGCGGATCGGTCATCGCCTTGATCAGCGCGCCATTGCCGTCCTCGATCGGAATATAGTCGATCATCGAGCCCACGACCTCGGCCGACTGGCCTTTGGGGTCCAGCTCGATCAGCGTGGTCAGACAATCCTGCGCCAGCAAACGGTCGCGCATGGCCGCATCGGGGGCACGCACGCCCGCGCCGATGATCGCCCAGTCATGGGCAAGGCCCGCTTCCATCAGCCGGTGCAGATACCACGACTGGTGGGCGCGGTGGAAATTGCCCAGACCGATATGCACAATGCCGGGGGTCAGTTTGCTGCGGTCGTAGCTGGGGCGCTTAACGGCCTCGGGCAGTTGCGACAGAGTGGCGTTGGAAAGCTGTACCATGGTGGCACCTATCTGAAATGGAGTGGGGGCCACCTGAAAGGGGCCGCAAGGGGCAGGGGCGCCAGCCCCTGCCAGAGTGGTTTACCGGATCGCTTTACCGTTTTCGTCGAAGCGGTGGATGTTATGCTCTTGGGGGGTGAGCCAGACGGTGTCGCCGGCATGGACATCGACCTCGCCCGAGACGCGGACGTTGAACTGGCCGATGCCTTCGACCTGCACATGGGCATAGGTGTCCGAACCAAGGTGCTCGGAGACGCCAACCAGACCCTCGATCGCGCCGTCGACCGGCGTGGTCGAGAGGTCGATATGCTCGGGGCGGATGCCGATGGCATGGGCCCCGCGGGCCGCGGCGCGCTCGCCTTCGATGAAGTTCATCTTGGGGCTGCCGATGAAGCCCGCGACAAAGCGGTTATCGGGGTTGCGGTAGAGATCGAGCGGGCTGCCCACCTGCTCGATGCGGCCTGCGCGCAGCACCACGATCTTGTCGGCCATCGTCATCGCTTCCACCTGATCATGGGTCA
This sequence comes from Thioclava sp. NS-SX20, assembly GCF_057380695.1. Classification (NCBI taxonomy): domain Bacteria; kingdom Pseudomonadati; phylum Pseudomonadota; class Alphaproteobacteria; order Rhodobacterales; family Paracoccaceae; genus Thioclava; species Thioclava sp. NS-SX20. The sequence goes on from NZ_CM170816.1 coordinate 821,931, forward strand.
CATAGATCATCGTGGTCTTGAGCTTCTGATGCAGCTCCGAGATCTCGAGGCGCATGTTCACCCGCAACGCCGCGTCAAGGTTCGAGAGCGGCTCGTCAAACAGGAAGGCGGCCGGTTCGCGCACAATGGCACGCCCGATGGCCACCCGCTGGCGCTGGCCGCCCGAAAGCTGGCCGGGCTTGCGGTGCAGGTAATCGGTGAGGTTGAGCGCCTCGGCCGCCGAGGCGATGCGGCGCTCTTGCTCGTCGGTGGGCACACCGGCCATCTTCATCGGGAAGGCGATGTTTTTCTTCACCGACATATGCGGGTAAAGCGCGTAGCTCTGGAACACCATCGCGAGGCCGCGCTTGGCGGGGGGGGCCTCGGTGGCATCCGTGCCGTCGATCATGATCTGCCCGCCCGAAAGATCCTCGAGCCCCGCGATCAGACGCAGCAGGGTGGATTTGCCGCAGCCCGACGGGCCCACGAAGACCACGAATTCGCCGTCCTTGATATCCAGATCCAGCGGCGGAATGACTTCGACTTCGCCAAAGGTCTTGCGCACGCCCTTCAGAGTGATTTGTCCCATGACTTATGTCCTTATTTCACCGCGCCGAAGGTCAGGCCGCGGACAAGTTGTTTCTGGCTGAACCAGCCCATGATCAGGATCGGCGCGATGGCCATGATCGAGGCGGCAGAGAGTTTTGCGTAGAAAAGCCCCTCGGGCGAGGAATAGGAGGCGATGAACTGCGTCAGCGGCGCGGCTTTGGAAGCCGTGAGGTTGAGCGTCCAGAAGGCCTCGTTCCAGGCGAGGATGATGTTGAGAAGCACCGTCGAGGCCATGCCCGGGACCGCCATCGGCGTCAGCACGTAAAGCACCTCTTCCTTCAGCCCCGCGCCATCCATGCGCGCCGCCTCCAGGATCTCGCCGGGGATCTCCTTGAAATAGGTGAACAGCATCCAGACAATGATCGGCAGGTTGATCAGCGTCAGCACGACGACCAGACCGATGCGGCTGTCCAGCAGCCCCAGATCGCGGAAGATCAGGTAGATCGGCACCAGAACCCCCACCGGCGGCAGCATCTTGGTGGACAGCATCCACATCAGGATATCCTTGGTCCGACGGCCCGGCACAAAGGCCATCGCCCAGGCGGCGGGCACCGCGATGATCAGCGCCAGCAGGGTCGAACCGACCGAGATGATGACCGAATTCATGAAGAATAGCGGGTAGTTCGAGCGTTCGAGCACGGTATGGTAGCTTTCCAGCGTCCAGCCCGAGAAGAGCACCTTGAGCGGCGAGGCGATCGCATTCCCTTCCGTCTTGAACGACAGGATGAAGATCCACAGGATCGGGAAGAAGATCGCAATGCCCACAGCCCAGGCAAGTACGGTGGTCAGCGCCTTGCGGCGGGGAGTGACGATACGGGACATCTCAGGCCTCCAGATTCTTGCCGATCATCCGCATCAGGAAGATCGCAACGATATTGGCCAGAATGATCGCGATGACACCGCCCGCCGAGCCGCCGCCGACATCGAATTGCAGCAGCGACTGCACATAGATCATATAGGTCAGGTTGGTCGAGGCCACGCCCGGACCGCCATTGGTGGTCACCAGGATCTCGGCAAAGATCGACAGCAGGAAGATGGTCTGGATCAGGATCACCACGGTGATCGCCCGCGACAGGTGCGGCAGCATGATGTAGAAAAACCGCGCCAGTTTCGAGGCCCCGTCCATCTCGGCCGCTTCCAGCTGTTCCTGATCAAGCGATTGCAGGGCCGTCAGCAGGATCAGCGTCGCAAAGGGCAGCCATTGCCACGAGACGATCCCGATGATCGAGGCCAGCGGCGCCTGGGCCAGAAAATCATAGGCCGGAAGCCCGAAGAGATGCGCGATATGCGCAAACAGCCCGTTGACCGGATTGAGGAACATGTTCTTCCACACCAGCGCCGAAACGGTGGGCATCACGAAGAACGGCGCGATCACCAGAATGCGCACGATCCCCTGCCCGAAGAAGGGCTGGTCCAGCAGCAGCGCCAGAAGAATGCCCCCCACGATGGTGATTGCCAGAACCCCCACCACCAGTAACACGGTGTTAAGCAGCGCCGTGATAAAGGCAGGATCCGTGACAAAGAACTCGTAATTGAGGAAGCCTGTCCATTCTTCCATGCCGGGCATGAGAAGGTTGTATCGCAGGAAGGAGAAGTAGAGCGTCATCGCCAGAGGGACGATCATCCAGCCGAGAAGAAGAATAACGGCAGGAGAAATCATCAACCTCGCAGCGGCGCGGGAATGCTTCGTGGCCATGGGCTACCTCGGCACGCTTGGTTGGATTTTGGGTCGAAGGTCCACGGTCCCGCGCTGCGGGGCCGTGGTGTATAGCGCAATGCGGGCAGGGGGACCTGCCCGCAGCTATAATTGCGGTTGGTGGATTACTTGACGTAACCGGCTTTCTTCATTTCACGCTCGGTCAATGCCTGCGCGGATTGAAGTGCCTGATCTGCCCCCATCTGGCCTGCCAGAGCGGCGGAGAAGATCTGGCCCACAGCCGTGCCGATCCCTTGGAATTCGGGGATCGAAACGAATTGTGCGCCGACATAGGGCACATCCTGCACCGACGGTTTCTCGGGCGTGGCCTTCGAAATCGTGTCGATGGTCAGCTGTGCGAAGGGCGCGGCAGCCAGATAATCGGGGTTCTCGTAGAGCGAGGTCCGGGTACCGGGAGGGGCTGCGCGCCAGCCTTGCTTGTCGGCCACAATCTGGGTGTACTCTTTCGAGGTTGCCCATTCGACGAAGGCTTTCGCCGCGTCTTTATGTGCCGAGCTTTCCGGAATGGCGAGGTTCCACGACCACAGCCAGTTGCCGTGATTGTCGACGCCTTCCTTGTTCGGGAAGACCGCATAGCCGACCTTGTCAGCCACGGTGGACTCTTCAGGGTCGGTCACGAAGCCTGCCGCGACGGTCGCATCGATCCACATGCCACACTTGCCTTGCTGGAAGAGCGACAGGTTTTCGTTGAAGCCGTTGGACGACGCACCGGGCGGGCCGTATTTGGTCATCAGGTCGAGATAGTCGGTGAGCGTGGCTTTCCACGGCTCGCTATCGAATTCCGGCTCCCAGTTCATATCGAACCAGCGGCCACCATAGGAGTTTGCCATAGCCGAGATGAAGGCCATGTTCTCGCCCCAGCCGGGCTTGCCGCGCAGACAGATGCCGTAGATGCCGTTGTCTTTATCGGTCATCTTCGCGGCGGCGTCCTTGATCTGGCTCCAGGTCGGCTGGTCAGGGATGCTCACACCGGCCTTCTCGGCCAGATCCTTGCGATACATCACCATCGCAGATTCGCCATAGAACGGCACCGCGTAAAGCGTACCATCCACCGACAGCGCCGAGCGCATGGCGGGCAGCAGGTCATCGGCATCATAATCTGCCGGAAGATCGTTGAGCGGCACCAGCCAATCACGTTGGGCCCAGATCGGAACCTCGTAATTGCCGATGGTCATCACGTCGAACTGGCCGCCATTGGTGGCGATGTCCTGCGTGACACGCTGGCGGAGAATGTTCTCCTCGAGCGTCACCCACTCAACCTTGATGTCGGGATGTTTGGCGTAAAAGTCGTCCATCAGCCCTTGCATCCGCACCATGTCGCCGTTGTTCACGGTGGCGACGGTAATGGTGGTTTCGGCTGCAGCAGCTGTGGCAAGCGCGCCAAGGGCGCAAGCACCCAGAAGGGCACGGATTGTCATGGTCATGAATTCCTCCCAAAATTCAAACGAGCAATTATCCGCTCTATGGGCAAATGCTCATGAACGGGGCTGTGAGTCAAGTGTGAATTGCGCTGGGGAGAAAGGTGATATGCGCAAAACGCCGCTTGGATGTGCGCAAATTGGTGATAGCGGTAACATATCTTCTCCTTCCGCGCAGGAATGCGGCCCTTGTCAGGGGGACGCAATGGCTGGTTCGCGCCAGAGTAGAATGGGAATCAATCGTTAAGAAGTGCTTTCGCGGTGCGCTCATCTGTCACCAGATGGCTCAGCAGGCGGCCTTTGAGGGCCGCCGTCAGGGCCGGAAGCTTCTTCTGGCCTGCGGCAAAGCAATGGACCTGCATATCGCCATGAGGCACCCGTGCCCCCACGATGCGCCGCGACATCGGGTGGTCAAGAAACTGCCCTTCGGCGTTGAAAGCGTGGCCGCCGATCTCGCCGATGGCTCCGGCGCGAACCCAGTCCGCATGCTCTTCGGGGGTGATGAACCCGTCCATCAGAAGCGGCGCATCGGCCCCCATCTGCCCCATGCCGACAATCGCGAAATCGGCGCGCAGTGCCAGATCGATAGAGGCTTTGACATGCGGCAGCGAGCGGTAGAGATCGCGTTCCGCCTCGGAGGCGGCAACCACAGGGATCGACATCGGAAAATGCGGTGCCGAGACCTTTTCGGCCAGACGCACGATCACTTCGTAATGCGAGGCCGAGCCGTCGGGGGCGACGTTGCCGATCAGCGAGACCAGCTTGTGATGGCCGCCCGCAAGGCTTTGCATCTGCTCGACAATCATGCGCAGGGTCCGGCCCGTGCCAAGCGCGATCAGCTTGGGGGCGGGGTCGGTGAAAAACCGCTCGAGCAGAGGGGCGGCAAAAGGGGCCAGCGCGTCATTCGGGTCGCCGGTGGCCGAAAGCGAGGGCGCAACGCGGGCGGAGAGCAGCCCGTAGCGGTCGCGCAGCCTTTGTTCCAGTTCCAGACATTCGGCAATCGGGTGATCGATCCTGACGCGGATCAGCCCTTCGGCAGATGCCCGCGCCACCAGCCGCTGGACGCGCTGGCGCGAAATGCCCAGTTCAAGCGCGATCTGGTCCTGCGTCATGCCGCCCACAAAGGAAAGCCATGCCGCGCGGGCGGCAAGATCAAGAAGGTTGGCTTCGGCTTCATTGACGCGGTCGGACGGGATCATTTGGAGGCTCCGGAAAAGGGGCTGGACTGGATAAGCGGCCGCAGGGGCCATGCCGAGAGCAATGCGGTGAACTGCGCGAAACTGTCAAAGGCCAGATCGGCCCCGCCCAGCAGAGCGGGGTCCTGCGGTGTTTGGGGAAGGGCTGCGGCCAGAGGGGCAAGATGAGCCCCGCCCAGAAAGCGCCAGACCCGCATGCCCGCTGCACGGGCCCCCGCAATGCCCACCTCCGAGTCCTCGATTACCAGACAATCCTGCGGTGCGACATCGTAAAGGGCAGCCACATGCAGGAACAGATCGGGGGCGGGTTTGCCGCGTCTGACCTCGGAGGCCGTAGAGCAGCGGCCCTCGAAGAGCGTGTTCAGGCCGGTAATGGCCAGAGATTGCGCCAGCCGTGCCGGTGCCGAGGAGGTGGCCAGATGATAGGGCCTGTCCAGCCGACGGATGGCCTCGACAACTTCGGGCATGACCTTCAGATCGCGCGAGAAGCGGGTCATCAGCTTGGTGCGGTAATGTGCCTCGAACCCCTCGGGGAGGGCTTGTCCGAAATCGCGTTCCAGCCTTGCGCGGACGCTTGGAAAGGCGCGCCCCAGACAGTTGCGGGCGAAATAGTCGAGGTCGATCCCCATTCCCAGCAGGGCCAGCTCTTCCATGAAGACAGAGGCCGAAAGCGCCTCGGAATCGATCAGGACGCCATCGCAATCAAAGATCACCAGCGCGGGGCCAGCCATCGGGTTCCTCCTCTTTGGTCTTCCCGCTATAGCGCGGCAGGGCCGGTTTCGCCAAGCCCTGCCGTGATCGGCGGAGGCGGACCTAGCGCGTCCCTTGCTCGGGCGCAGGCGCCTTGACGCGGAAGATCGCGCAATAGAGGGCGGGCACGAACAGCAGCGTGATCAACGTACCGGCGATAATCCCGCCCATCATGGCAATCGCCATCGGCCCCCAGAAGATCTGCCGTGCAATCGGGATCAGTGCCAGCGAGGCCGCCGCCGCGGTCAGCAGGATCGGGCGGGCGCGCTGGTCGGAGGCATGCCAGATCGCGCTCCAGCGGTCATGGCCCTCGGCGCGCAGATCCTCGGTGGCCTGAATCAGGATGACCGAATTGCGGATCAGGATGCCGATCAGCGCCAGCACCCCCAGAAGCGCCACAAAGCCCATCGGCGCGCCAAGCGGCAGCATCGAGGCCACCACCCCGATCAGCCCCAGAGGTGCTGCCGCCAGCACGACCACCATCAGGCGGAAGCTGCGCAACTGGAACATGATCAGCGACAGCATGATCAGCACCATGAAGGGCACGATCGCGATGATCGGAGCTTGCGATTTGCCGCTTTCCTCGACCGAACCGCCCATTTCCAAGCTGTAGCCCAAGGGCAGAGCGGCGGTAAACCGCGCGATCTGCGGCGCGAGGTCATTGACGATTGTGGCGGGCTGGGCTGTGCCGTCAATCGCGCCGCGCACGGTGATTGTGGGCACACGGTCGTGCGAGTGGATCACCGGAGGTTCGGTGACATATTCGAAATGCGCGATCGAGGTCAGCGGGATGGGATTGCCGCTGGTATTGGCAAATTGCAGGCTTTTCAGCCCGTCCAGCGTGTCTCGGTCGGATTTGCGGCCCCGCAGTTCCACCTCGATCAGGTCGATCCCCTGCCGCAGATTGGTGATGGTGGTGCCGGAATAGAGCGTGGTCAGCACCTGCGCCACATCCGACTGGGTCAGGCCAAGCTGGCGCATCCGCGCCTGATCAAGGTCCAGCCGCACGACACGGGCAGGGGCCCCCCAATCCATGTCGATGGCGTAAAGGCGGTCATCCTTTGCCATCAGCGCGGCCAGTTTGCGGGCCTCGCCCAGCAGGGTGGTGTAATCGCTGCCCGAAATCCGGTATTGCACGGGCTTGCCCACGGGGGGGCCAAGTTCGATCGGTTTGGGGTAGAACTCCACCCCCGCGCGGCTGTCCGAATAGCTGCGGATTTTGGCCCGCAGGCTATCGCGGTCGGTCAGGCTTTTGGTCTCGATCACCACCTGCCCCTCATTGGGAACGGCGGGCTTCACATCCAGTGTCAGCACGAAGCGCGGAGCGGGGGTGCCGACATAGGCGGTCCAGAATGCCACCTCCGGCTGGGCTTTCAGCCATGTCTCGAAGCGGGAGATCTCGGCATCGGTTGCCTCGAAGCCCGCATCATCGCGCAGCGTCACATCGGTTATCAGCTCGGTGCGTTCGGAAGAGGGGAAGAACTGCTGTTCGACATGGCCAAGCCCCAGCACCGAAAGGGCAAACAGCCCCACGGTGGCGAGAATGGTGATCCAGCGATGGACCATCGCCTTTTCCAGAACGCGGTGGAAGCTGCGGCGCAGGCGGCCCGCCTCATGGGTCTGGTGCTTCCATTTGGCGGGCAGGAATGTCTTGCCCAGAACCGGCGCGAAAAGCACGGCCACGATCCAGCTGATCAGCAGGGATATGGCGATCACATAGAAGAGCGAGCGGGTGTATTCGCCCGCCTGCGAGGCATTGAGGCCAATCGGAATGAAGCCCGCAACCGTGACAAGCGTGCCCGTCAGCATGGGCCATGCAATGGCGGTCCACGCGTAAGAGGCGGCCTTGGTGCGGCTTTCGCCCCGCTCAAGCCGCGAGATCATGGTTTCGATCGCGATCATCGCATCATCGACCAGAAGCCCCAGCGCGATGATCAGCGCCCCGAGCGAGATCCGCTGCAGGGTGATCCCCATCAGATCGAGGATCAGGAAGGTCACGGCCAGCACCAGCGGAATGGTCAGCGACACCACAAATCCCGCCCGCACGCCCAGCGAGACGAAGCTGACGGCCAGCACGATCACCAGCGCCTCGGCCAGTGCCCGCACGAAATGGCCCACCGAATCCTGCACCACCGTCGGCTGGTCGGCGATCTTGTGCAGGGTGATCCCCATCGGCAGCTTGGCGACTTCCTGCGCCATCAGCGCATCGAGGCTCTTGCCGAAATTCAGGATATTGCCGCCCTCGCGCATGCCGATGATCAGGCCCACCGCAGGCTGCCCCTCGTAGCGGATCAGCGAGGCGGGCGGGTCGTCATAGCCGTCCTTTACCTCGGCCACATCGGAGAGGGTGAAGAAGGTGTCATCCACCCGCAGCGGCGCATGGGCCAGCGCCGTGGCATCGGGGAATGCGCCGGTAAGCCGCAATCCGATCTGCTCTTGCGGGGTCTGGATCGTGCCGGTGGGGGTGATCTGGTTCTGGGTGGAAAGCGTGTTGAGCACGGTCTGCGCATCCAGCCCCAGTGCCGCCAGACGGCGGGTCGAGAATTCGACGGTCACCACACGGTCGCGGGTGCCGATCAGGTCGACCTTACCGGCCTGATCCAGCCGCTCGACATCGTCGCGGATCTTGCGCACCCATGACTTCAGCTCGTCTGGGCTGTAATCGGGGGCGGTAAAGGCATAGACATTGCCATAGACATCCCCGAAATCGTCATTGAAAGAAAACCCCTGGAACGCGCTGGGGAAATCGCCGCGGATATCCGACATCAGCTCGCGCACGCGGGTCCAGGTCGGCTGGATCTGGTCATCGGGAATACTGTCGCGCAGATCGACATAGATCACCGCCTGACCGGGATAGGTGATCGAGCGGGTGACATCGAGCGCGTCGATCTCGGCCAGCTTGCGTTCGATCCGGTCGGTGACCTGTTCCATCGTCTCTTCGGCGGTGGCACCGGGCATGCTGCCCGACACGACCATCGTGCGGATGGTGAAGCTGGGGTCTTCCTCGCGCCCCATCGAGTTGAAGGCCAAGATGCCTGCCACCAGCGACATGACCATCAGGAACCAGATGACAGAGCGGTTGCGCAGCGCCCAGTCCGAAAGATTGAACTTCATATCTGCGGACCTCATTTTGTCGTGCTTTCCTGTGCCGTTGGCGTGGTGGTGCGCGGCGCGCCCGCAAGGGTCAGGCCCTGACCGGCCCGCGCGCCTTCCTGCAAGGCGTCAAGCCCGCGCAGCACGACCTCGTCGCCGCTTTTCAGGCCTTGGGTCACCACGATGCGGCTGCCGTAATCGGTGCCGGTGGTGATGGTGGTGCGGTGCAGCACGCGGGGGGTGCCGCTCACCACCCAGACGCTGGGCGGGGTGCCCGCGACAAGAGCCGCCTTGGGGATGCTCAGCATTTCGCCATTGCCGGTATCCAGCCGTGCCGATACCAGCGAGCCGATACGGTAATCCTCGCTGGGCGCGATCAGGGTCAGATGGGCGCGCATCGTATCAAGGCTGGAATTGGTGACCGGCTCGACCAGTCGCAGCTTGGCCTTGATCTGGGGCACATCGGTGGAATGATGGCTGACGGTAAAGCTCTGGTCGCGCTCCAGCGTGCTGGCCAGAACCTGCGGCATGTCGATCACCGCCTCACGGTCATCGCCGCGCGCAAAAGTCACCACCTCGGTGCCTGCCGAAACCAATGTCCCCGGCTCGATCGCGCGCGAGAGTACGATGCCATCGGCAGGGGCCGTCAGCTTGCCATAGCCTGCGGCCTGCGTGCTCTGGCGTTCCTGCGCCTGGGCGCTGTCAAACTGGGCCTTGGCTGCGGCAAGGCTTGCCTCGGCGGTTTCGAAATCCGATTGCGCCAGCACGCCGCGTTTGCGCAAGGTGGCGGCGCGATCATAGCTTGCCTGCGCATAATCAAGCGCGGCCTGCGCTTGCCCGACCGCGGCCCTGGCCTCGCGCAGGTCCTGTTCTAGCGTGATCTGGTCCAGTTCGGCAATGACATCGCCCTGTTTGACACGGTCGCCCGCCTCGACATGGATGCGCGACACCCGCCCGCCCGTGCGAAAGGCCAGCGAGGTCTCGTAGCGCGCGTCGACCATGCCCGAAAAGACACGCTGGCCGGTGGGCACCTCGCCCAGAATTTCGGTGATGACAGGGCGTGGTGTGGCCGTGTCCGGCCCGCTCTGTGTTGAGGCGTCCTGTGCGAAGGCGGGCAGGGCAAGGCAGCAGCCCAGAAGGATAGCGGCATATCTCATTGGCTGTCTCCGCGGGTCTCTGTCACGGTCTGGCCGTCGAACAGGCCATCGGCTCCGGTTGCGACGATCTTCATATCGGCGGTGATCGCGGAAGACGGCACCAGTTCGATCTGAGTCGTGCTATAGGCGGCGATCTCGACGGGGGTCAGGCGGATCTGCATGCTCTGCGGGTCCACCACCCAGACGGCATCGCCTTCGGGGCCGCTCACCAGCGCATCCCACGGCAGGGCAAGGCGCTGCGGTTGCGGCAGCGAGATCTGGCCGGTGATCAGCGTGCCGATCCGTGGCGGCTGGGCGCTGGCATCATCGATGCGGGCCTTGATGGTCACGGTGCCGGTATCGCTGAGTTGTGGCGAGACTTCGGTGATCTTGGCATTCAGCGGAGTGGTCTGGGCGGGGCTTTCAACGGTGATGCTGCGGCCTGCCAAACCGGCCAGTCCGGCGATGTCGGGGGCCTGAAATACCGCCTCGCGGGCCGTTTCATTGGCCAGCATCACCACCTCCTGACCGGCGCTGACGACCTCGTCGATTTCGGCGGCGCGCTCGGTGATCACGGCATTGTCGATGGCGCGTAAAACGGTATCGTCCATGCCCTGCTGGGCGGTTTCAAGCTGGGCCTGGGCCTGATCGAAACCGGCTTTCGCCTGCAGGAAATTCTGCGTGGCCTCGTCCAGCGCGTCCTGTGTGCCGGTGCCACGGGCAAGCAGGCCTTGTGCACGGTCGCGGGCCTGTCGCGTCTGGTCCAGCTGGGCCTGCGCCGAGGTCAGGCTGGCCTTGGCCGCATCCAGAGAGGCCTGCGCCGCTGTCTGGTCAAGCGTGGCGATGATATCGCCTTTTGCGACATGGTCGCCGGTATCCACCGCCATCTGGGTGATCCGCCCGCCCGAGCGGAAGCTGGCGGGATAGGTTTCGGGGGCCTCGATCGTGCCGATAAAACGCACATCATGCTGGGCTGGCACGGTCTGGGGCTGGGTGATTTCAACGGCGACGGGCGGCTGCGCCTGAAGCGGCCGCGCCGGTAGGGTGGTCAGGCATAGCAGTCCTGCGAGCCACAGATATGTTGTTTTGCGCCCTTGCGCGGCCCCGAAACGAGGACGGATCATCGCCGATCCTTTCCAATAGATGGTCCAGCGTCATGATGATGCTGTCTGGTAATGGCTGGCCCTCAATGTGCTGGCCCTAATGTGCAGGCCTGTCAATGGCTTGCCCGATGGTCTTTCGATGCTGTGGCAAGTCTGCGCAAATGATGCGCGGACATTAGCCTCTTTCGGAGAAAAGGCAATCTCGGGGGAAAGATTAGATTTTTATCGCGCTTCGGCCAGAGCTTTTGCGCGCTGGATGAAATGTTCGGCCGCAACGGAATGTCCGCTGGCCAACGGATAGACCAGTATCGCCTGATCGACCGCCCCCGCGCGCAATTCCAGCCGCCGTGCGACGATCTTGTGACCGGCGAGATCGGGCGGGTTGAGCGGGCTTGCGGCGCGCAGCGAAAACCCCTTTTCCTGCGCCACAGCGGTCAGGATCTGGATGTCGTCGGGATATTCTTCCACCAGCCGCGGCTCGACACCTTCGGCCCGCAGGATATTGGGGAACAGGTCGCGTGCAGGGGGCAGCGACAGGCCGATCATTGCCTCGCCCTCCAGATCCTGCGGTTTGAGACTGTCCTGCGTGGCAAGCGGGTGGGTTTGCGGCAGCAGAACCCAAGGCTGGAAAGGGACCAGCGGGATCTGTGCCAGCGTGTCGGGCAGATTGGCCTCATGGACCAGCGCCACCTCTATGCGCCCTTCGTCCAGCGCGTGCAGGAGGCGCCCCTGATCACCGCGCAGCAATCGGGGCGAGACCTCATGCAACCCGCGCAGAAGTTCGGGCAGAAGCCAGCCCGCGAAAGACGGGATCGCCCCGATCCAGAGCGGCAGTTTGGGCTGCGCCTCCGGCTCGTCAAAAAGCGGATCGCCGGTCAGGGGGCGGATGAATTCGCTATCGCGGCCATAGACCTGCTTGACCGTGTTCAAAGGCAGCCCGAGTTCGCCCAGAAAGGGGCGTTCCTGCGAGACATAGCCAAGTTGCGAGGAAAGCGGCAGGCGGTCCTGTGCCCGTCGCTCTGCCGCGCTGGTTGTGGCATTGCGCGTGGCCAGTAGGGCGGCCTGTATCAGCGCCGGTTGCAGGCTGTCTGTCATCATCCGCGCGGGCAATGCGGCGGCGTTCTGGCTGGCGGCCTGCGCGGTGCTTGTCTGGGCGGCGGTCTGCGCATTCGGCAAAGCCTGCGAGGGCATTTGCGGCGTCACAGGGGGCGGTGCTGGCTGGGCCGCCGTCTGCGAGGTGGCGCTATTGCTGCCACTTGTCACAGCTGCGGCGCTTCCGGCAAGTTTTGCTGCGGTTGCGGTGGCGGGGTCGGTGGAGGGCTGCGACGGAGACTGTGTGCCGGAGCCCGTCTGCGCGGCCGCCGTGCTTTTGCCGAGTTCCTGCAAAAGGGTGCCGAATTGCGCGCTTTGCTTGCCCGCCTGCACACCGGCCTGTGCCGCCAGCCGCAGCAGTCCGGCCAGCCCGTCCGCCGTGAGGCGCGGGGGGATCATGCAAGCCCCCGTAATGAGCCGCGCCTATGCTGCATTGCACCTTCTCCCGATGGCAGTTCCTTTCACGATAGAAGCGGAGTGGTTTAGATTTTATTGAGGCCCTTTGCCCTCTCCCGTTTTGCCCTGTCCTGTGCGGTCAGGCCGTCTGCGCGCTGATCCCAATGCAAAAGGCCCCGCAGATTTGCGGGGCCTTCCGGTGTATCTGTGCGGCTGGATTACAGCGCGCCTTCACGTTGTTTGATCATCATGAAGGTGTCGTAGTTATATTCGGCCAGCTGCGCCCAGAGATAGGCGTCTTTCTTGAAGGCCGCCTGGCTTTCATAGACTTTCTTGAAGTTCTCGTTCGAGCCGTTCAGCTCGGTATAGACCTCTTTGGCCGCGTTGAAGCAGGCATTGAGAACCTCTGCCGAGAAGGGACGCAGTTGCGCACCCTGACCGATCAGAGATTTCAGCGCCGTCGGGTTTTTCTGGTCGTAGGAGGCCAGAACATCGGCATTCGCTGCCTGACAGGCCACCTTGATCGCGTCTTTGTAGGCCTCGGGCAGGGCGTCATATTTCTCTTTGTTAAAGAAGGAGTGCAGCACGGCGCCACCTTCCCACCAGCCCGGATAGTAGTAATAGGGGGCCACTTTCACGAAGCCGAGCTTCTCGTCATCATAGGGGCCGACCCATTCGGTCGCGTCGATGGTGCCTTTTTCAAGCGCGGCATAGATATCGCCACCCGCGATCTGCTGCGGCACGACGCCGAGCTTTTCCATGACCTTACCCGCAAAGCCACCCAGACGCATCTTCAGACCATTCAGATCCGCAACCGTCTTGATTTCCTTGCGGAACCAGCCGCCCATCTGGGCACCGGTATTGCCGGTCGGCAGGCCCACGACATTGTAGTTCGCGTAGAACTCGTTCATCAGGTCGATGCCGCCGCCGTAATACATCCACGCGTTCTGCTGGCGCGAGTTGAGGTTGAACGGCACAGCCGTCCCCAGCGCAAAGGTCGGGTCCTTGCCCCAGAAATAGTACGAGCAGGTGTGGCAGGCTTCGACCGTGCCATTGGACACCGCATCAAGCGCCTGCAGACCACCGACGATTTCACCTGCGGCAAAAACCTGAATCTTGAATTTGCCATCCGTGATCTCTTCGACGTATTTTGCCATCGTGGCACCGCCACCATAGATCGTGTCAAGCGATTTCGGGAAAGACGAGGTGAGGCGCCAGTTCAGAGTGGGCGCTTCCTGTGCGATCGCGGGGGCTGCAAGTGAGGCACCTGCTGCCGCAACACCACCCAGCGCACCTTTGCGAATAAACGAACGACGATCCATATTACCTCCCAACCGTCAGAAAATCTCTGGGCGACGCTCCTCTTGTCACCCTGTTTGGCTATATTGCCTTACCAATTCCGCTTGTCCAGCATTTCCTTGGCCCGAGCTTGCGCTTTTGATCTCTCTCGCGCAAGAAAAAACCCGAGCCGGTGGCTCGGGTTCGGAACTGCGGTATTTTCGGGCCTGCGTCGCGCGCTTAGAGCGTGCCCTGACGCTGCTGCACCATCATGAAGGTGTCGTAATTATACTCGGCCACCTGCGTCCAGAGATAATATTCGTTCTCGAAGGCGCGCAGCGAGTCATACATCTTCTTGAAGGTCTCGTTTTCTGCCGAGATTTCGGCATAGACTTCTTTGGAGGTCTCGAAACAGGCCTGCATGATTTCTTGGCTGAACGGACGCAGCTGGGCACCTTCGGCCAGAAGCGTGCGCAGGGCCTTGGAATTCTCGTAATCATAGGTTTCGAGCATATTGGCATTCACGCTCTGGCAAACGGTTTGCAGAAGCGATTTATACTGATCGGGCAGACCCTCATAGGCGGCTTTGTTGAACAGGAAGTGGACCATCGCCCCACCTTCCCACCAGCCGGGATAGTAGTAATAGGGCGCAACTTTCACAAAGCCGAGCTTCTGGTCGTCATAGGGGCCGACAAACTCGGTTGCATCGATGGTGCCTTTTTCCAGCGCCGCATAGATATCGCCGCCCGAGATCTGCTGCGGCACAACGCCAAGACGCTTGAGAATGGCCCCCGCAAAACCGCCCACGCGGAATTTCAGACCTTTGAGATCCTCGACAGTGTTGATTTCCTTACGGAACCAGCCGCCCATCTGGGCACCGGTATTGCCGCCCGGAAAGCCGATAAGCCCCTTATCCGAAAGGAACGCATTGAACATGTCATTGCCGCCGCCATTGCGCATCCAGGCATTCATGCCACGTGCGGACAGGCCGAAGGGCAGGGCCGTGGGGATCGCCCAGACCGGATCCTTGCCCCAGTTATAATAGGTCGGAAAATGCGCGACCTCGACAGTGCCCGCTGCTGCCGCATCGGCCCCTTGCAGGCCGCCTACGATTTCCCCTGCCGAGAAGGACTGGATCTGGAACGCCCCGTCGGTGGCTTCGGCCACACGTTTGCCCAGCTCTTGGCTGTTGCCGTAAAGGGCGGGCAGCGAGTTCGGGAAGGAAGAGGAAAGACGCCACGTGATTTGCGGCTTTTCCTGCGCGATGGCAGGGGCAGCAAGGGCGGAGGCGGTCGCGCCAATGGCGGCCGAAGAGAGGAAGGAGCGGCGGTCCATGATGATCGTTCCTGAAGGTTTTATCGGGTCATGCGAATGGCGGCATACCTGTCAGGACAATCGACCCCTGTAAAGGCTTTATGTAAGGGCTCTGGCCGCAATCGACATGTTTTGGCCGCCGCTTGCGGGAAATGGCGCATTTCCTCCGGAGAACCCTGTGCAGGCTTATTTTTTCGAGGCATCCGGAAGGTTGATCTGGGCAACCTGTTCGGCAATCGGATCGACCGAAAGTGGGTGGGTCTCGCTCTCATGTTCCTGCGGATCGCCAATATCCATCCACTGCCCGCCCTTGAAGATCTCGAGCGCCCCGAAATTCGCTTTATAGCCCATCTTGCGCGAACCGGGCACCCAATAGCCAAGATAGACATAGGGAAGGCCTGCCTTGAGCGCGATATCCACATGATCGAGGATCAGATAGGTCCCGAGGCTGTTTTTCTGCAGGCTGGGATCGTAGAAGGAATAGACCATCGACAGCCCGTCATCGAGCACGTCGGTCAGGCAGACGGCCATCAGGTCGCGGGTCGAGCCCGGACGGTCGGCGGATTCCCGGTATTCGATCACACGCGACTTGATCGGCGTTTCCTCGATCATGGCGGCAAATTCGAAGATATCCATATCCGCCATGCCGCCATCGGCGTGACGGCTATCGAGATAACGGCGGAACAGGGCGAATTGCTCTTCGGTGGCCCAAGGGCTGGTCGCTGTCCGCTTGAGCCAGTTATTGCGTTTGAGAATACGCTTTTGCGTGCGGGTCGGGGCGAAATCCGCCACGCGGATACGTGCCGACAGACAGGCGGTGCAATCGGCACAGGATGGCCGGTACAGCACGTTTTGCGACCGCCGGAAGCCTTGCCGTGACAGCGCATTATTCAGCTTTTCCGCCCCCTCACCTTGCAGGGCAGTGAACAGCTTACGTTCCGCGCGCCCGTCCAGATAGGGACAGGGCTGCGGGGCGGTCACGTAAAACTGCGGAGCAAGCGGGAGAGAATGTCGCATGAAACTCGCGGCGATTTAGGTTTATGGCGATAAGGTAGCAAGTTCACGCCCATGCGCCAAGTCCTCACGAAAGAGTTGTTCTGGCAAAACGGTAAACTCCCGGCCTTTTGAAGCCGGGAGCGGTTAAAACTGCCTTAATGCTGGGCGGGATGAGGCGCGATTTTACTTCGCATCGCCTTTATGGTCGAGGGTGGTGCCGGTCGAGGCCGCCTCGGGTTCGGCCTCGGGTTCGGGGCTTTCTTCGGCGGCGGTGCGGGCGCGCTCGTCCATATACTGGTCGAACTCGGCTTTGTCGCGGGCGTCGCGAAGACGCTTCAGGAAGGCTTCGAAGTCATTTTGTTCCCGTTCGAGGCGGGCGATGGTTTCGGCTTTGTAATTGTCGAAGGCGGCATTTCCCGATGGGCGGGACATATGCATGCCGTAACCGCCAAAGCGCTGGGCGCAGAATTGGCGGGCTTCGGCCCGGCGCCGACGGCCTTTGCCGAAACGACCGGTGAACAGGATGAACCCCAGCACCAGAAGGCCCAGCGGGCCGGCAAAGATGAAGGACGCCACCATCAGCGCGATCCAGGAGAGCGGCCCGTTCTCATCCATCCACGCGATAGCGCGGCGGATCGGTCCGGTGCGAGGGGCGGCAGAGGCATCAAGATAGGACATGGGTCATTGGCTCCTGAAAGCGGTTTTGAGGATGTGAATGCTTTTCACATAACCGGAGATAAGGACTCTGCGGGGCGGTTCAAGAGTGTATGTAAATATTTTTTACATAGGGCCGTCTCGCCTATGCCGCTGTCATTATACGCCGCTGTCATAGGGGTGCGGGCGGCTGACCTATTCGGTGAAGCTGCCGGTTCTGGCCCGTGTAGCATGGGCCAGTTGCGCCGGTGTGATGCGGAACAGGTGGCGAGGGGTGCCTGCCGCCGCCCAGACTGTGTCGAACGTCGTCAGGCGCAGGTCCAGAAACGCCTGCACGGGGGTCAGATGGCCGACCGGAGAAACGCCGCCGATGGCAAAGCCCGTGACCTCGCGCACCTTGCTGGCATCGGCGCGGGTCAATGGCTGCCCTGCCAGACCTGCGGCGCGCTGCTGGTCGACCCGATGTCCGCCTGCCGTCAGGAACAACAGGATCTCGCCGGTATCGGCCCCTTCGAAGAGGATGGATTTGGCGATCTGGTCGATCTCGCACCCCACCGCATCGGCGGCGTCCTGTGCGGTGCGCGCATTTTCGGTTTCGATAATCTCGATTTCCAGCCCTGCGGTTTCAAGGGCCGCTTTGACGCGCTTGAGGGATTTGCTCATGGGATCTCCTTTCCGTCGTCCCTGTCGTGGCATCACGGCGGCCGGAAGAAAAGGCCCTAGCGCCGTTTGCGTCGTCCGCCGCTGGATCTTGCGTGAAATGTGGGCGGGCGGCTGGCGATCCATGTCAGGAAGGGCTGCATCGCGGGATGGGTGCGCAGGGCGTCGGCTGTGTTCAGGTTGCGGGCCAGTTCGGTCTCGCGGAAGGTCTTGTGGATCTCGTTATGGCAGATCTGGTGCAAAAGGACGGTCGGGCCGTTCTTGCCGCCGCGCAGCTTGGGCACAAGATGGTGCAGGCTCTGGCGCGCCTCGCGGGGGATCGGGCGCAGACAAAGCGGGCAGATCGGGTCGGTTTCGGTCATCGGAGGCGGTTTCGGTTGGATCGGGACATCACGCAAACATTGTTAACCCAGACCATAATCGGCATTCTTGCGAGGTCAAATTTCGGCTAAGCTGTGATTGACGCCTTGTTCTTGCCAAGCCACTGTTGAGCCATGAGTTTTGCATCCAGATTATCCCGCCTGCCCATTGTCGTAGATCAGGAGCGCGCCGATACGGTCGTTGCGCTCTATTCCGGCCAGCCGCCGGAGGTTCTGGCCCTGATCGAGGGGGTGGCAGGCACGAGCCCCTTCCTTGCCACGCTTCTTGAACGCGAGAAGAGCTGGATCGCCCCGTATCTGTGCGATAATCCCGAAGAGGCGATCACGGCAGAGTTCGCCCGCCTGCCAGAGGTCGCGCCGCCGGATATGGCGGTCGAGTTGCGGCGTGCCAAGCGCCGCGTCGCGCTGGTGATCGCTCTGGCCGATCTGGGGGGCATATGGGGGCTGGAAGAGGTCACGCGGACGCTGTCGGCCTTTGCCGATCTGGCGGTCGATCTGGCGTTGAAATCCTTGCTGAGCGAAGAGATCCGGCGCGGCAAGATCCCCGGGATCGGGGCGGAAACGCTGGCACGGGCCTGCGGCATCGTGGCGCTGGCGATGGGCAAGATGGGGGCGGGGGAGCTGAATTATTCTTCCGATATCGACCTGATCTGCCTCTTCGACCAGACGCAGTTCGATCCCGATGATCTGTTGGAAATCCGTGCGGGGTTTGTGCGGGTGACGCGCAAAATGGCGCAGATGCTGTCGGATATCACCTCGGAAGGCTATGTCTTCCGCACCGACCTGCGGTTGCGCCCGGATGCGGGTGCGACGCCGGTCTGCCTTTCTATGGCGTCGGCAGAGCTGTATTATGCGGCGGAAGGCCGCACATGGGAACGGGCCGCGCATATCAAGGCCCGTCCTTCGGCGGGGGATCTGGAGGCCGGAGCCGCCTATCTGGACCGCCTGAGCCCCTTTGTCTGGCGCAGGCATCTGGACTTCGCGACCATTCAGGACACCCATGACATGCGCACCAAGATCCGCGATCACAAAGGGCTGAACGGGCCCTTGAAGATCGAGGGGCATAATCTCAAGCTGGGGGCGGGCGGTATTCGCGAGATCGAGTTTTTCACCCAGACGCGCCAGTTGATTGCGGGCGGTCGGGACCCCGATCTGCGCGATCCGACCACAGTGGGCGGGCTGGCTGCGCTGGCGCAAAAGGGCTGGATCCCGCGCGAGGTCGCGGCCAAGCTGACCGCGCATTACCGCGCCCATCGCGAGATCGAACACCGGTTGCAGATGGTCAATGACAGCCAGACCCAGACGCTGCCGAACGCGCCCGAGGGGATCGCACGGATTGCCGCGATGATGGGCGAGAGTGACCCTGATCGCTGGATGGCAGAGTTGAAAGACCGGCTGGAAGAGGTCGAGGCCCTGACCAGTGATTTCTTCGCTCCGACGCAGGATGCGGCCCCCCGTCCGGCGTTGTCGGAGCGGGCGGCTGCACTTGTGGCGCGCTGGACGTCCTATCCTTGCCTGCGATCTTCGCGCGCCCGTCTGATTTTTGCGCGGCTGGAGCCGGATATCCTGCGCAAATTGCAAAGGGCCGCCGATTTCGAGGAGGCTCTGCAACAGTTTGACAGGTTCCTGCACGGGCTTCCGGCGGGGGTGCAGCTATTTTCGCTCTTCGAGGCCAACCCGCAGCTTGTCGATCTTTTGGTGGATATCTGCGGCACCTCGCCGATGCTGGCCAATTATCTCTCGCAAAATCCCGGCGTGCTGGATGCCGTGATCGGCGGCAGTTTCTTCGAATCCTGGCCGGGGATCGCGACGCTGGAAACCGAGCTGGACCAGATCCTTGCCCAAGCCAGCGATTACGAGAACGCTCTGGACCAGACGCGCCGTTGGGCGAAGGAATGGCGCTTCCATGTCGGGGTGCATCACCTGCGCGGGCTGATCGATGCCACCGAGGCCGCGAAATATTTCGCGGATATCGCGGGGGTGGCGCTGGAGCGGCTCTGGCCGGTGGTCTGCACGGAATTCGCCGGTAAATACGGGCCGCAACCGGGGCGGGGAGCCTGCGTGATGGCGATGGGGTCCTTTGGCTCCGAGCGGCTGACAGCAGCCTCCGATCTCGATCTCATCGTGATTTACGATGCGCAGGGTGTGGAGATGTCGGACGGGCCGAAGCCCTTGGCATCGCGCCAGTATTTTGCCCGTCTGACGCAGGCGCTGATTACGGCGGTGTCCGCGCAGATGCCGCAAGGCCGCCTCTACGAGGTGGATATGCGCCTGCGCCCGTCGGGGCGCTCGGGGCCTGTGGCGACCTCTCTGGATGCGTTCCGCTCCTATCAGATGACCGAAGCATGGGTCTGGGAGCATCTGGCCCTGACGCGTGCACGCCCGATTGCCGGTGACCCGTCGCTGGCGGCAGATCTGGAATACCAGCGCCGCGAGATCCTGCGGGCGCGGGGCGGGGATGCGCGGGTGCTGCCGGATCTGGCCGAGATGCGCGCGCGGATCTTTGCGACGAAACCTGTCGAGACGCCTTGGGAGGCCAAGGTCGGGCCGGGGCGGTTGCAGGATATCGAACTGTTGGCCCAGAGCCTTGCCTTGCGGGCAGGCTCGGCGGCGCGCAGGGTCGAGCAGCAGTTGCGCGCGGGCGGACGGGCGGGGCTGATCCCCCATGCGCAGGAAGAGCGACTGGCCTCGATTTACCGCTTCCTGTGGCGGTTGCAATCGGTCAATCGTCTGCTGAGCGAGAACGGTATGGACATCGCCACCCTCGGCGAGGGCG
This sequence comes from Thioclava sp. NS-SX20, assembly GCF_057380695.1. Taxonomy (NCBI): domain Bacteria; kingdom Pseudomonadati; phylum Pseudomonadota; class Alphaproteobacteria; order Rhodobacterales; family Paracoccaceae; genus Thioclava; species Thioclava sp. NS-SX20. Next base: position 842,478 of record NZ_CM170816.1, read on the forward strand.
GGCGCAGTTTCCTTTTGCGCGAAACAGACCAACCGGATGTTAAGACTTTGCAGGCTAGGATTGCGCAGCTAACGGAAGAGGCTGCCGCGATGATCAATCAGATAGTGGATTCCTGATGGGGCGCGCCATGTTGCCCTTACACCGTGCCGATCCGCGCGGCTATGTCCGCACGGCATTTGAAAGCGCGCTGATCGAGCCGGAAACCTGTCGATTTCTGATTCTGGAATGGGCGTTGAAGCTGCCACAGGATGTCCGCCCCGCCGAAGCGGCCCGCGTGCTTCTGGCAGAGTTTCACGCCCAGAGCACGCATCCGATGTATCAGCTTCTGGGAAAGGTTCTGGCCGATCCGGTTCCGGCGGCACAAAACACTCCGCAGGGTCGGGCGGGGCTGCATCAGGACCAGTAGTTTCGGGCCCGAAGAAACTGTGCCGAAATGGGACAGGCCATTTCGGCGCTTGGTTCCGTTTTAGCGCTTGGCTGTGTGGGGACGCGGTGAAGGGCCGCGGTCGCACATGAAAAGGCCGCGCAAGTTATGCGCGACCTTGCAAGGCTATCGGGGGATGTGTCGTTCCGCCGTCAGGCGGTAAGGGCTGCCGCCTCGCGGGCCAGCGTCTCGATAGCGGCCCAGTCGCCCGTTTGCACCAGCTTGTCAGGCGCGACCCACGACCCGCCACAGCAGACCACGTTTTTCAGCGACAGGTAGTCGCGGGCATTGCCCATGTTGATACCACCCGTGGGGCAGAAGCTCATCTGTGGCAAGGGCCCACCGAAGTTCTTCAGCGCGGGCGCGCCGCCATTGGTTTCTGCGGGGAAGAATTTGACCATGTCATAGCCAAGCTCTAGCAGCTTCATCACATCCGAAGGCGTTGCCGTGCCGGGCAGCAGCGGCAGCCCCTCGTCGGCGCAGGCCTTGATCAGATTGTCGGTAATGCCGGGGCTGACGCCGAATTTCGCGCCCGCTGCCTTGGCGGCTTTCACATCGGCGGGGGTCAGCAGGGTGCCAGCGCCCACAACGCCGCCTTCGACATCGGCCATCGCGCGGATCGCCTCAAGCGCGCACTCCGAACGCAGGGTGACTTCCAGCGCGGGCAGGCCGCCTTTCACAAGGGCCGTGGCCAGAGGCACCGCATGGGCGACCTCTTTGACCACGATCACCGGAACGATGGGGGCCAGTTCGCAAATCTTACGAGAGGCGGCGGATTGTTCTGCGGGGGTCATGTGAGACTCCTTTCGTGATGATCAGACGACAACGGCGGCGCCGCTGGTCGAGGGGCCGACCTGATTGCGGAAAGCCTCGAAAAGTTCGCGGCCCAGACCGACGTGATTGGCCGAAAGATCTTCGACGACCGGCTCACGCGTGTCCAGATCGGCCGAGAGGCAGGTCAATTCGCCCTTGGGCGCATCCAGCCGGACGATATCGCCATCGCGCAGTTTCGACAAAGGCCCGCCATTGGCCGCCTCGGGCGAGACGTGGATCGCCGCGGGCACCTTGCCAGAGGCACCCGACATCCGGCCATCGGTCACAAGCGCCACTTTCAGCCCGCGCTGTTGCAACACCGACAGAACCGGCGTCAGCGAGTGCAGTTCCGGCATGCCATTGGCCTTGGGGCCTTGGAAACGCACCACAACGATGGTGTCTTCGGTAAACTCGCCCTTGTTGAAGGCCTCTTTCACCTCGGCCTGATCCTTGAAGACCCGCGCCTTGGCCTCGACCACGCGGTGTTCCTCGGCCACGGCCGAGATCTTGATCACGCCACGGCCCAGATTGCCGTTCAGCTGCTTCAGCCCGCCCGTCTTGGCAAAGCCCGAAGAGGCGGGGCGCAGGATCTTGTCGTTCAGCGTCTCTGCCGCACCATCTTCCCAAGTCAGCTGACCGTCGATCAGCTTGGGCTCTTGCGCGTAACGCGCCATGCCGTCGCCTGCCACGGTTTTCGCATCGCCGTTCAGCAGGCCCTCTTTCAGAAGCTCGCGGATCATGAATTGCAGCCCGCCCGCCGCGTGGAAGTGGTTCACATCGGCCAGACCATTGGGATAGACCTTGGCCATCAGCGGCACCACATCCGAGATATCGTCAAAATCTTCCAGATCCAGCGCGATACCGGCAGCTTTCGCCATTGCCGGCAGGTGCAACACAAGGTTGGTCGAGCCACCCGTCGCCATCAGGCCGACAAGCCCGTTCACGAAGGCACGCTCGTCAAGGATCTCGCCTGCGGGGCGGTAGTCATTGCCCAAAGCGGTGATCTCGGCGGCACGTTTGGCGCCTGCAACCGTCAGCGCCTCGCGCAGGGGCGTATTGGGATTGACGAAGCTTGCGCCCGGCAGGTGCAGCCCCATGAATTCCATCAGCATCTGGTTGGTATTGGCGGTGCCATAGAAGGTACAGGTGCCCGGACCATGATAAGAGGCCATCTCGGCCTTCATCAACTCCTCACGGCCCACTTCGCCGGTGGCATAGAGGTTACGGATGCGCGATTTCTCGTCATTGGGCAGACCCGAGGTCATCGGACCCGCAGGCAGGAAGACCGCCGGAATATGGCCGAAGGTTGCAGCGGCCATGATGAGGCCCGGCACGATCTTGTCGCAGACCCCCAGATAGATCGCGGCGTCAAAGGTGTTATGCGACAGCGCGACAGCAGAGGCCAGCGCGATCACATCGCGGGAAAACAGCGACAGCTCCATCCCCGGCTGGCCTTGGGTCACCCCGTCACACATGGCGGGCACACCACCGGCCACCTGAGCCGTGGCACCGGCCTCGGCGGCGGCCTTCTTGATCAGTTGCGGGAAGGTCTCATAGGGCTGATGCGCCGAGAGCATATCGTTATAGGCGGTGACGATCCCGATATTGGGCGCACGCCCCCCCACAAGCGCGTCTTTCGCATCACCCATCGCGGCATAGGCATGGGCCTGATTGCCGCAGGTCAGATGGGCACGGGCGACACCTTTCGAGGCCGCCTCGTTGATACGGGCCAGATAGTCGTCGCGCATCGCCTTGGACCGCGTGCGAATCCTGTCGGTCACACGGGCAATCGTGGAATTGAGGGGGGTGGCTGTATCAGTCATGATGGGCTTTCCTGATCGTTTGACACGGGCCGCGGCTCTTGCGGGTAGGGACTCGGCATATGTGGTTGCGGCGACTTTACTCGGTTAGCGCTAACGGTGCAACCAATCGAACAATGTTTGATATTTGGCCCCTTGAGAGGGCTTGGCAAGACGCTCGGGGCGTTCTTGGCTTTGCAACGCTGCGGTATTGGGGATAGGAGAGGCCAAATGCCGTCCAAGGAGTCGTCCCCATGTCCACCGATCTGCCCGTCGTCCGTCTGCGTCCCAAGGGGGAGGCCCGCGCCATCCGTCACGGTTTTCCTTGGGTCTATGTGGACGAGCTGGTTCTGGACCGTCGCACCAAGGCGATTGCTCCGGGAACGATGGCGGTGCTGGAAGATGATGCGCGCCGCCCGCTGGCGCTGGTGACGGTGAACCCCAATTCCAAGATCATCTGCCGCGTGATGGACCGCAACGCCGAGGCGGTGATCGACCGTGCCTGGCTGGTGGAAAAGATCGCTCGGGCCGTGCAGATGCGTGACCGTCTGTTTGGCGCGCCTTTCTACCGTTTGATCCATGCCGAGGCAGACGGGCTTCCGGGGGTGATTATCGACCGTTTCGGGGATGTGGCGGTGATCCAGCCTAATGCCGCTTGGGCCGAAGCGATGATCGAGGATCTGTCGGGTGCTCTGGTCAAGGTGACGGGCGTGAAGACGGTCATCAAGAACGGCTCGGGGCGTGCGCGGACCTTGGAAGGGTTGTCCGAAGAGATGGTGACCCTACAGGGGGGCGTTGATGCGCCTGTTGCGGTGCAGATGAATGGCGCGACCTATATGGCCGATGTCATGGGTGGGCAGAAGACGGGCCTGTTCTATGACCAGCGCCCGAACCATGCCTTTGCGGCGGCGCTGTCGAAAGAGGCGCGTGTTCTTGATGTGTTCTCGCATGTGGGCGGCTTTGCCTTGGCGGCTTTGGCGGGTGGTGCGCGTTCGGCCCTGTCGGTGGACGGGTCGGCCTCGGCGCTGGATCTGGCCGAGCAGGGGGCCAAGGCGATGGGCATGGCAGAGAAGTTCTCGACCCGTAAGGGAGATGCTTTTGTCACGCTGGAGGCTTTGGCTGCGGAAGGGGCGGAATATGACGTGGTCATCTGTGATCCGCCCGCCTTCGCGCCCGCAAAACCCGCGCTTCAGGCCGGTCTGCGCGCCTATGAGCGTGTGGCACGTCTGGCAGCCCCTCTGGTGGCCAAGGGCGGCTATCTGGTGCTTTGTTCGTGCAGCCATGCGGCGGATCTGTCGAACTTCCGTGCGGCCTCGACGCGGGGCATCGGGAAGGCGGGGCGGTCGAGCCAGCTTTTGCATACCGGTTTCGCGGGGGCTGATCACCCGATGCTGCCGCAGCTGGCCGAAAGCGGCTACCTCAAGTCTCTCTTCTTCCGGCTTGACTGATGAAACTGGTTCTGGATGCCTGCGTTCTCTATCCCACGGTCCTGCGTGAGATCCTGATCGGTGTCGCGGCAAAGGGGCTTTACCAGCCCCTTTGGTCCGAGCGCCTGCTGGAGGAATGGGCGCGCGCCGCTGCCCGTCGTGGAGAGGCCGATGAGGTTATCGCCCGGGGCGAGGTTGCCATGTTGAAGGCCCGCTTCCCGCAGGCAATGATTGCCCGTCACGAGGGGTTGGAAAACCGCCTGCATCTACCGGATGAGAACGACATCCATGTTCTGGCCACGGCCATTGCCGGAAACGCAGATGCGATTGTGACGATGAATGCGGCAGATTTCCCGCGTGGGGTGCTGCAATCCGAAGGGCTGGATCGTCGTAGCCCTGATGACGTGCTTTGGGCTTTGTGGTCGGATCATCCTGACACCGTGGCCGAGGTGGTCGAGACCGTCCGTCAGGAAGCCGAGCGCCTGTCGGGCAAGCCCCAGCCCGTGCGTGCGCTTCTCAAACGTATCCGCCTATCGCGCCTTGGCCGTGCGCTTGAGGCGGCCTCCTGACCGGCGCCGCTTGCGCAAACAGGTTGACGGGGTAAATTTCGTAAGGTAGCTCATAAACGCCGGAGCGATCAATCTTGGTCGGACGTCTTCGGTCGTAAGCGTCTAACGTCAAGCAACGCACCTTCTTTCCGCTCGGTCGGGGAGGGTGTGTGCATGGCTTGCGCCGCTCTCCCGCCGATGTGACCAGACACCGGAGTGAGAACATGTCTGACAGACTTTCCGAAACCATTGCCGATCCGCCCCCGGGTCCGCCTGCCCACAACGGAGCATCCGAGGCCAAGCCCGTGGTCAGCGAGGCGCAGGGCCTGCGGCTGCTGCTGGCGTTGAGCGTGATCCTTTTTTTCGCCTATATCTGTGTGGCGATGGCGCTGCCTGTGGTCTCTGTGCATGTGGTAAAAGGGCTCGGGCTGAGCAATGGCTGGGGCGGACTTGCCGCCGGTATGGCCTTTGTCTCGACCATCTTCAGCCGCGCTTGGGCGGGTGGGGTATCGGACAGGCTCGGCCCTAAACCGGCAATGGCGCGCGGGCTGTGGTTCTATCTGATGGGCGCGGTGATCTGCATTCTCGCCGGTGTCTTGGGCGCGCAACCTTGGCTGGCGCTGGCTGTTCTGTTGTTGGGGCGGGCGATTGTCGGTGTCGGTGAAAGCTATGTGTCGGTCAGTATGGTGGCATGGGGCATCGGTCTGGCCGGACAGCACCGCGCCGGTCGGGTCATGGCGTTCATGGGGGCTGCGATGTATGGCGCGCTGGGGGCGGGGGCACCGCTGGGGCTGCTGCTTTACCATATCGGCGGGTTCAGTGCGGTCATGTCCTTCAGCGCCCTCTTGCCGCTGATCGGCCTTCTGGCGATTATCAAGATGCCCGGTGTCGCACCGCATGCTGCCACGATGCGGCGGTCCTTCCTCAGCATGATCGGCACGATCTGGAAACATGGCTTTGTCATTCTGGCACAGGGGATCGGCTTTGCCGCGATCGGGGCGTTCTTCTCGCTTTATTTCCTTGCGCAGGGCTGGCAGGGCGCTGGGCTTGGTCTGACCGCTTTCGGGGCGGGCTTCGTGCTGGTGCGGGTGCTGTTTGGCCATCTGCCCGACCGTATTGGCGGGCTGCCGGTGGCGATGGTCTCTCTCGGGGTCGAGGTTATCGGGCAGTTGCTGATCTGGGGCGGGGATATGTCCGGCCTTGCCTTGCTGGGGGCATTCATGACGGGGCTGGGATGTTCGATGATCTATCCGTCCATGGGGCGCGAGGTGGTGGCACTTGTCTCGCCACAGCAGCGCGGCATGGCCTTGGGCGGGTTCGCGGCCTTTCAGGACCTTGCCTATGGTCTGACGGGGCCTGTCGCAGGGATGCTGGCAGACCGTGCGGGCTACGGGCCGATCTTCCTGATTGGGGCGATTGCGGCGGCGTCGGGGCTGGGCATGGTGCTGTGGCTCCGGCGCGGGGCGCGGATTGCCGTGCACGGCACCTGACCGTCATCTCCATGCGCCCTGTGGCGAAGGACAACTGGCGATCCGGAGGGGGCGCTACAGGGGCCATGAGAGCCGCGTTGAAGACGCGCGGCATCAGGTCTTGGGGCGTCTCGGTTTTGCCCGATCGAATGGGATCATGTCGATGATCCATTCGATCGGGCAAAGACGCGGTCATAGGGCGGATTTGCTGTCGCTATAGGGGCGGCATCTCTTCGCCGGAATGTGCGACGTATGCTTCTGCAATATGCGGCATGTCATGAGACATGACGATACGGCGGTGTCGAGGCTTCTTGGTAGCGGCTACGTCGCCGTGTAGCATCCGCCCCCGACCGGTCCGACCTATGAAAACAGCCGCCGGTGCTCCGGCGGCTGTGTCATGTCTGCGAAAGGCGGGCCGATGGGGGCTTGGCACTCTGTCGCGCGTCTAGTCTTGTGCGTCGCGGATCATCTGCGCCAGCCGCAGGGTCGAACCGTCCTTGCCTGCTCCGTCAGCCTCGCCGGTCAGAACAGGTTGCAATGCCAGCGCGAGTTCCTTGCCCAGCTCGACCCCCCATTGGTCGAAGCTGTTGATGCCAAGGATCACGCCCTCGACAAAAACGCGATGTTCGTAAAGTGCCACGATGCCGCCGAAGACCTCGGGGGTCAGCATCGGGTAGATCAGCGTGGTCGAAGGGCGCGAGCCGGGGAAGACGCGATGTGCGGCCTGACGTTCCAGTTCTTCGCCCTCAAAGCCCTTGGCTTCCATCAGCTTGCGGGCCTCATCCATCGAACGGCCCCGCATCAGCGCCTCGGATTGCGCGAGGCAATTCGCCGCCAGCAGGATATGCTGATGCGCCAGATCGGGTTCATGGCCCTTTTCGGCGATCATGAATTCACAGGGAACGATCCGCGTGCCTTGGTGGATCAGCTGGTAGAAGGCGTGCTGGCCATTGGTGCCCGGCTCGCCCCAGACCACAGGGCCGGAATGATAGGGCAGCACCTCGCCATCCATCGATACACGCTTGCCGTTGCTTTCCATCTCAAGCTGCTGGAGATAGGCGGGCAGGCGCGAGAGGCGCTGGTCATAGGGCAGCACGGCACGGGTTGCGAAATCGCAGAACTGGTTGTGCCACATGCCGACAAGCGCCAGCAGGACAGGCAGGTTTTCCTCGAAACCGGCCTCGCAGAAATGCTGGTCCATCGCGGCCGCACCGGCGAGGAAATCGCGGAAATGTTTCGGCCCGATGGCGATCATCAGCGACAGCCCGATCGGCCCCCACATCGAATAGCGCCCGCCGACCCAGTCGGCAAAGCCGAAGACGCGTTCGGGAGAAATGCCGAAGGCCGCCGTCTTTTCTGCCGAGGTCGAAAGCGCGACGAACTGTTCGGCAGGGTCTTCGATGTCTTTCGCCATCCATGCCTTTGCGGTTTCCGCATTGGTCATGGTCTCGATGGTGGTGAAGGTTTTCGATGCGACGATCACCAGCGTGGTTTCGGGGTCGAGATCCTTCAGCGTATCGTGGATATGCGCGCCATCGACATTGGATACGAAATGGCAGCGCGGCCCGTCATGATAGGGGGCCAGCGCCAGACAGGCCATCGCCGGACCCAGATCCGAGCCGCCAATGCCGATATTGACGACATCGGTGATGCGGCCCCCATGACCGTGGAATTTGCCCGAACGCACATCATCGGCAAAACGGACCATGCGGTCATAGGTCTCGCGGACCTCGCCCATGATGTTCTCGCCATCGACCTCGACATCGTTTTCCAGCCGTCGCAATGCGGTGTGCAGCACGGCGCGGCCTTCGGTGTCGTTGATTTTCTCGCCCGAGAACATGGCGTTGCGTTTTTCGGCCAGACCCGACTGCTCGGCCAGCTGGACCAGAAGATGGCGGGTAGAGGTGTCGATATTGGTCTTCGAATAGTCGAACAGGAAGGGGCCAAAGGATGCGCTAAACTTCTCGGCACGGCTGTCGTTGAACAGGTCGAGAATGCGGCGCTCACGCACGTCGGATGCGTGGCTGCGTAGCGTTTGCCAGATGCTCATGGAAATTCCTTATGTGTGACCCTGTGTCGGTGTATCTGAGCGCGAGCTTACGCCGCCCAATGCACGGTTGCGTTGTGCAGAATACACTTGATCGGGGCTTGTTCAACGGGCAGATTCTGCGCCGCCTCTATCGCGCGCTTCTTTTCTTCGCCGGTGATCAACACATGGGTGTGCATCGCATTCTTGAGCACACGCGCGGTCATGGTGATCCGCGGCTCGCCTGCGGCTTCGGCGCGCAGGGCCATCAGTTCGGGCGCGTCATCCGAGAGCGCCTCTTGCAGGCGGTCCGCTCCGGGAAAGAGCGAGGCCGTATGCATATCGGCCCCCATTCCCAGCAGCAGCACCGAGATCGGTAGATTGGGGCGCAGGTTTTCCGACAGCGCATCCAGCCGCTCTTCGGGGACGGGGGCATTGACATAAAGCGGCAGGAGGCGGGCCTTGATGGCCTTGTTTTTCAATAGCCGCTCCGAGAGCAGGGCAGTGTTCGAGCGCGGGCTCGACAGCGGCACCCAGCGTTCGTCATTCAGCACAACGGCCACATGTTCCCAATCCAGATCGATATCGCTGAGAATGTCGAAGACGGGGCCGGGCGTTGTGCCGCCGGGCACCGAAAGCGTCGCACGGCCCTCGCGGTCGAGAATGGCCCGTAATTGGCTGGCGATCTTGTCGGCCAGCGAGACCATCAGCAATTCGCGGTCGGGATAGGTTTTGAAATCCATCATTTGATATGTCTCCAGCGCCGCCCGTCACGATGCATCAGCATAAGCGCATCATCGGGGCCGGTCGTTCCGCTATCATAGGGGCGGGGCGTATCCCCGCGCTCTTCCCAGCCTTGGATGATCGGATCGGTCCAGGCCCAGGCCGCTTCAACCTCGTCGCCGCGCATGAACAGCGTCTGGTTGCCACGGATCACATCCATGATCAGCCGCTCGTAGGCATCGGGCATATCCGCGCCTTCCTCGCCAAGCGCCTGCGCAAAGGACATATCCAGCGGCACCTGTTTCAGGCGCATGCCGCCCGGACCGGGTTCCTTGATCATCATCTTGAGGTTCATGCCCTCGTTAGGTTGCAGGCGTATGACAAGCTGGTTGGGCTGCCACGAGCCTTCCGCCTCATCAAAGATCGAATGCGGCGGTTCCTTGAAGGTGATCGCGATCTCGGAGGTGCGCGCACGCAGACGTTTGCCGGTGCGCAGGTAGAAGGGCGTGTTCTTCCAGCGCCAGTTTGCGATATGCACCTTCATCGCGATATAGGATTCGGTCTTGGAATGCGGGTCTTCGCAATCTTCAAGATAGCCGGGCATCGGGGTGTCCTGATCTTCGCGATGCCAGCCCAGATATTGCCCGCGCACGATATCCTGCGGCGGCACCGGTTGCAGCGCGCGGATCACCTTCAGCTTTTCGTCGCGCACGGCATCGGGGTCGAAGTGATAGGGCGGCTCCATCGCGATCATGCACAGAAGTTGCATCAGGTGGTTCTGCACCATATCGCGCATCGCCCCCGATTTGTCGTAATAGCTGCCGCGGCCCCCCACGCCCACGGTTTCGGCCACGGTGATCTGCACATGGTCGATATATTGCGAATTCCAGATCGGCTCGAAGAGGATATTGGCAAAGCGCACGGCCATCAGGTTCTGCACCGTTTCTTTGCCCAGATAGTGGTCGATACGGTAGATCTGATGTTCTTCGAAATGCTCGGCGAGCGATTTGTTCAGCGCCCTTGCCGAGGCGAGATCGCGGCCAAAGGGCTTTTCCACCACAATGCGCGCGTCGTCACCGGCAATGCCATAGGCTTTGAGGCGCTCTGCCAGATCCCCGAAAAGTGCGGGCGCGACCGAGAAGTAGAACGCATTGATCACCTCGGGGCGGATCAGGGCCTTGAGTTCGGGCCAGCCCGCCTCGCCACGCGCATCGATCGGGACATAGTGCAGGCGGCTGATAAAGGCGTCAATCTGCGCGCTATCCTGTTTGGAGGGCGACACGAATTCCTTGATGGCCGCACGGATCTGGGCCTGAAATTCCTCGCGGCTCTGTTCGGTGCGCGCCGCGCCGATCAGGCGGGCGTCATCGGGCATCTGGCCCGCGAGAAAACGGCGGAACAGGCCCGGAAAGATCTTGCGATTGGCAAGGTCGCCAGTGGCACCGAAAATTACCAGATCGAATGCGTCCACCGGGATGATGCGCGAAACCATGGGGTCCTCCGTAATACACCGTCGCTTGAGCTGTGATAGCGCTAACGGGGCGCAATTGGCCACAACGGCACGGGAAAGTCTAGTGCTCTAAGAGAGCAGGCGCAAATTCTGCGGGCAAGAATCTTCTCTTAGCCACGCAAAAAATCGATAAGGCCTTGGATATCATGGTCCAATTTCTCCGCAAGCGGCCCCGCAAATGCGTGAAATGCGGCTTCGGTCTGGGTCGGGACGCCGAGGATGATCGGATGTCCCGCCTCGAGGGCCTGCGCGATCAGCGGTCGCAGGCCGTGGCCCTCGGCCTCCTGCCGTCCGAATTTGTTCAAGATCACCGGCACGTTGCAGGGCAGGCGGGCAAGGTCTTGCGACAGGCGGAACACGGCGCCCTCCAGCGCGGTGCTGTCCAATGTGCAGGCCGCCGCCCCGCGGCCCAGATCCTGCCGGATCGGCCAGCGCAGATCGGCGGGCCACAGGTGCAGCAACAGATTGTCCTGCGGGTCAGGGCTGACAAGCGCGGCCACATCCGGTCGCAGCCTCAGGGCCAGTTCGGTCAGAAGGCGGTCGGTCATGCCCCGCTTGGCGGACTGGACATATCCCAGCCTCATCGGCCGTCTTTCGGGCGCAGCGCCAGCCAGATCAGCGCACCACCTGCCAGTGTGACAAAGGGCACCATCGCCAGATTGACCGCCTGCCATCCGGCCTGCGCATCGCCTCCCTCAAGGCAGTTCATCAATCCGCCCGAGCTGAGTGAGGCCAGAAAGACGCCGCCGAAGACGATGAAATCATTCACCCCCTGCACGGTGGCGCGTTCCTCGGGGGCGTAGCTTTGCGCCAGCATGGCCGTGCCGCCGATAAAGCCGAAATTCCAGCCGAGCCCCAGCAGCACCAAGGCACCGAAGAAATGCATCAGCTCCACCCCGCTAAGCGCCACAGCTCCGGCGCAGATCAGGATGAAAAGCCCAAGCCCCACGATCACCCGCGCGCCGAAGCGTGCGATCAGATGGCCGGTGAAGAAGGACGGGATATACATCGCCAGCACATGCGCCGAGACGATATCGGCGGCATTATTGGGGGTGAAGCCGCAGCCCACCACCGCCAGCGGCGAGGAGGTCATCACAAGGTTCATCAGCGCATAGGAGACCATCGCGCAGATGATCGAGACGGTGATCACAGGGTCGCGCAGCAGCTCCATTTTGCTGCGGCCTCTGGGGGCGCGGGCCTGCGCGTGGTGGTCGGGACGCGGAATGTCGAGAAAGCTGAAGAGCAACGGTCCCAGAAGGTTGAGCACGATGATCACCAGATAGGTCGCCATGAAGGGCACGACGGTGGCATCCGATGTCAGCTTGACCAGTTGCGGTCCCAGAAGGGCGGCCACCAGCCCGCCTGCCATGACATAGCTGATGGCTTTGGGGGCGAATTCGGGCGCGGCGGTATCGGTTGCGGCAAAGCGGTAGAACCCCTGCGAGGACATATAGACGCCGGTGAATAGCGCGCCAAAGGTAAATAGCGGGAAGCTGCCCCAGTAAAGCCCGCCTGCGCAGATGGCCGCCCCCAGAGCGCCCGCAAGATTGGCAAGGATGAAGCCCCGTCTGCGTCCGTGCCGCCCCATGAAACGCGACAGCGGCTGTGCCGTCAGCACCGAGCCCAGAATGATGAACGACAGGGGCAGGGTGGCCAGACAGGCATTGGGGGAGAGCATCTGTCCCGCCAGGCCTCCGATGGTGAAGATCATTGGCATCTGTGCCCCGAGGATCGCTTGGGCAAGGACCAGAACCAGAGTATTGCGCCGGTCGCGCGGGAGGAAAAGAGAGCTGTTCATAACCCTATGCGTAAGGCGGGTTTTCGCGGCTGGCAAGCGGCCATTCTTGCGCAGCGCCCCGCTTTGCGCCAAGCTGCCGCGATGCATATGAGGATCATCGAGACCGAGGAGGATATTGCCGAAGGGGCCGCCTGTCTGGCGCGTCTCGAGCCGCGCTTTGGCGATGTTCTGGCGCAGACCGGCCCTTGGCCCTTGCGCCGCCGTGCCGACGGCTTCGGGGCGCTGCGTGATGCCATTCTGGGGCAGCAGGTCTCGGTTGCGTCGGCCAATGCGATCCGTCTGCGTCTGGAGGCGGCGGGGCTCGGGGGACGCCGCGCCTTGGCCATAGCCGCCCCCGAGGATCTGCGCGCCTGCGGGTTCTCGCGGCAGAAAATTCGTTATATACAGGCGCTGGCGCAGTCGGATATCGACTTCACCCGACTGCGGTCCTGTTCCGATGCCGCGATCTTCGATCAGTTGCTACCGCTTCCGGGGATCGGGCGCTGGACAGTGGAGATGTATCTGATGTTCGCGCTTGGCCGCGCCGATATCTTCGCCGCCGATGATCTGGCACTGGCGGAGGCCGCCCGAATGCTGTTTGATCTGCCCGAGCGCCCGAAGCCGCGCGCTTTCCGCGAGATGGCGGCCGCTTGGGCGCCGTGGCGGTCTGTCGCGGCGCGCGGGCTCTGGGCCTATTATGCCTATAGCAAGAAACGGGAAGGGGTGTCGCCATGACGCGTGTATTGAAAGCTGGCCGCAAGGGGCCGAAATCGGGGCAGGTGAAGTCATTGGTCGTGCTGCTGCACGGCTATGGTGCGGACGGCGCCGATCTTCTGGGGCTGGCCGATCCGCTGGGCGATCACCTGCCGGACACGCTTTTCATCGCGCCCGATGCCCCCGAAACCTGTGCCGCCTCGCCCTTTGGCCGCCAGTGGTTTCCGATCCCGCGCTTTGACGGATCGACCGAGGCGCAGGCCAGCGCCGGTCTGGAGGCTGCGGCCCAAGACCTGAACGCCTTTCTCGACGGTATTCTGGAGGAAACCGGTCTGCCGGCCAGTGCGATGGCCGTGATCGGGTTCAGTCAGGGCACGATGATGACCCTACAGGTGACCCCGCGCCGCGCCGCGCCTGTCGCGGCGGTCGTCGGCTTCTCGGGCAGGCTCTTGCGGCCCGAACTTCTGGCCGCCGATGTCGTCTCGCGACCGCCGGTCCTGCTGTGTCATGGTGATGCCGACGAGGTCGTGCCCTTCGCCTCTATGGCCGAGGCGGGGCAGGCGTTGATCGACGCAGGCTTTGAGGTCTATGCCCATGTCGAAAAAGGCACAGGGCATGGAATCGCGCCAGACGGGCTTTCGGCGGCGTTGGGCTTTCTCAAGGCGCATTTGCCGAAATAACGGGCAGAGAGACCGCTGTCACAGCAATGTCGCGCAATATTGCTAAGCCTGATCCCGCAAGCCGCGCTTTCCCGCCCCCCGTGGGAAAGCGCCCAGATCAAGAGGCTTGCCAGATGGCTGACGCCATATATAGTTGATTTATCGGCTGGGGCGTTCCCCGCGCCCCGGACATGATCCCGCCTTCGGGGCATGTTCCGCCGCGCGAACAGGGAGTGCACAATGCTGGACCACGCAGACAGGACGGATTTCAGGCACCATTTCACCCGCGAGGCGGCATCGCTGCGGCGTCATCCGGCGCTGGTGCTCAACGCGGATTTCCGGCCTCTGAGCTATTATCCGTTATCGCTCTGGCCGTGGCAGGAAGCCATCAAGGCGGTGTGTCTGGATCGGGTGACGATACTGGCCGAATATGAAGAGGTGGTGCGAAGTCAGCGGACCGAGATACGTCTTCCCTCTGTTGTGGTGTTGAAAGAGTTCGTTCAACCGAGAAAGCGCGTGGCCTTCACGCGCTTTAATCTTTTTCTAAGGGATGAGTTCGAATGCCAGTATTGCGGCTGCAAGGATCATCTGACCTTCGATCACGTCATTCCGCGTTCGCGTGGCGGGGTGACAAGCTGGGAGAATGTGGTGGCGGCCTGTTCGCCCTGCAATCTGAAAAAGGCCAACAAGCCGCTCTCGCGCTGCGGGTTGAAACTGCGCCGGATGCCGAAACGCCCGAGCTCCGAAGACATGCTGCGCATCGGTCGCCGCTTCCCGCCGGGGCATCTGCATAAAAGCTGGATGGATTTTCTCTATTGGGATGCGGAGCTTGAGGAATGATCGGCATATAACGCTTGACGCGGTCATATGGCGTCCGCGCGGTGCGGGGGGCTGCCAGTGTTTGGGTTCCGGCACTGCGCATATCGCCTGATAACGCGCTAACCGTTGCAGGGTAATTGGAATGTCGGCAGGAATATCGAAGATAATTTATCGAGAGATTTACTGATCTTGTCCTTTGTTTTCAATGTAATCCGCTTGCCCGGAAAGCGGGCCGTTCTTACAATCCTGCTATGTGGAAAATTCTTTTAAAAGCTCTTTTTAAGTCGACCCATCGACCCAAGCCTCGGGTATATAGAAAACCTGTCGAGGAAACGCGTGTCCGTCAGACGGCTCTTGAAGAGACCCCGCCTTCTGCTCAGCCTCATATGTCACAATCCGATGCGGTAGAGCAGGGGGAGACATTTGATGACGCACATGCGCGTCCGGTTGCGCCGCCGCGGGTGCTGGAGGGGCCAGCCTATGTGACGGATGGTGACACGATAACCATACGAAAGACCCAAATCCGCCTCTTTGGAATAGACGCACCGGAACTCCATCATCCCTTTGGTAAGAAAGCCAAATGGGCCATGATACGTCTGTGTAAAGGCCAGATTATACGTGCTGAGATGACGGAGGAAGACGTCTATGGCCGCGCGGTTGCAACGTGCTTTCTGCCCGATGGTCGTGATCTTTCTGCGGAGCTGGTGAAGCAAGGACTCGCTATCGACTGGCCAAAGTTTTCGGGCGGAAAATACAGTGATCTTGAGGTTGAAGGTGTCCGTAAGAAGCTTTGGCTTGCCGAGGCACGGCAAAAAGGCCGTATGAGTGTGTGGGAAAAGTTTGACGCGTTAAAAGAGGCGGAACGCAGACCCTAGTGGCAAGACGTCCGAGATGTTGGCAGGGGGCTGCGATAGGGTGCGATCTCTACCCAAGCTTGCTGCGAATGCGAGTGGTGTCGCCGTGAACGCTGGATGATCCGGTCTGGTTGGGCTTGAACGGAGCCGCCTTGTGCAGGCCGTGCCCGTGACGCGGATAGATCGGCATGGCTCCCCTTCGCCGAAAAGCCGAAGCAGGATTGCCTGAAATGTCCCGATCGTAAAATAAAGGTACTTTGTGACGGGGCCTGACAGCAAACCGGTCAGGCATGGTTGGGGGCTAGGGCGCGCGTTGCCCCATGCTGGGCAGTCACGATAAGGCAAAGGCCGCAGGGTCAGTCCCCGGCGGCCTTTGCCTTCAGCTTGCGGGCCAGCGTCTCGACATCCGTTTCTGTCGCGCGGGGCACGATGCGGTAGAGCGCGTTTACGAAACAGAAGAGGGCAAAGCCCAAAAGTCCTGCACTGACCGCGCCGCAGATCATGCGGCCATAGGGGTGGGCCCTCATCCATTCGAAGGCCCGATCCATCCCGCCTGCGGCCTCCGGCGCATAGGCATAGGCCGCATAGACAATCAACCCGCCCGCGACGCTAAGAATGGCCGCCTGTGCCAGCAGGCCGAGTTGCAGGATTACATTGGCTTTCTCGGTTACCGCATTCGCCCGCAGACGCTGGCGGTAGCTGGCTTTTGCGCCTTTCGTGACGTAATAGCCCCCCGCGCCGATGACAGCAAAGCCGACCGCTCCGACGGCAAGACGGCCAAAAGGCAGCTGCATCACCTGCGTTACCAGCTGTGCAGAGCCGTCGCTTTGCAGCCGTGCCATCAGGGCGGTCACGGCAACACCGCCCAGCCCGAGATGGATCACGCCGCTGATTGCCAGTCCACACCGCGCCGCCAGACCTTTGACCTCAGCGCCATAGGCTTCCAGATCCCAGATCGCATCGGTGACCCGCCATACGGCATAGGCCAGCATCCCGAGCGCAATCAGGATCAGGACAACACTGCCGCCTGTGCCTTTCAGATGGCGCAACGCCTCCTGCGTGCCTTCGGCCTCGCCCCCTTGCAAAAGCGACCAGATCGACGTCACCCCGACAGCCAGATATACAAGCCCGCGCCCTGCATAGCCTGCGCGCATCACGGGGACGGCCCATGCGAAGTCGTCAGGATTGTGAGTGCTTCCAGCCATTTCGCCGCCTTTTTTACCTATGGATCGTCACGGTTCTACAATGCGTCCGCGCCGGAAGAGGTTCCCGGTTGCCTGTCGGGACGGGACAGGGCGCGCGGAATGCGGGCGGTGCGGGAAAAATGGCACGCATCAAAGCTGTTAATATTCTGTGTGAAGCTGTCTCAATATCGAAACAGCGTGCCGCAGTAAAAGCACCGAACGGGGCTGACATTATGCCTACTTACGACACATCTTTCCTTACCCGGTCGGAGGAACCGGGACTATCGGAGGAAATATTTTGGCTAAAACAATGAAAGCCGCCGTCGTTCGTAAATTCGGCGCACCGCTGACCATTGATGAAGTGCCGGTGCCGGAGGTTTCGGATGGCATGATTCAGGTCGCGATCCAGGCATCGGGTGTGTGTCACACCGACCTGCACGCAGCCGAGGGCGACTGGCCGGTCAAACCCGAGCCGCCGTTCATTCCGGGCCATGAAGGTGTGGGCTATGTGTCGGCGGTCGGCAAGGGCGTGAAGCATGTCAAGGAAGGCGACCGTGTGGGCGTTCCGTGGCTTTACACCGCATGCGGCTGCTGCCGTCACTGCCTTGGTGGCTGGGAAACCCTGTGCGAGAGCCAGCAGAATACCGGCTATTCGGTCAATGGTGGCTTCGCGGATTATGTGATCGCGGATCCCAACTATATCGGCCACCTTCCCGCAGGCAGCGACTTCGCCGAAATCGCGCCCGTCCTGTGTGCCGGTGTGACCGTCTACAAAGGTCTGAAAATGACCGAAACCAAGCCGGGCGATACTGTTGCCATTTCCGGTATCGGTGGTCTGGGTCACATGGCGGTTCAATACGCTGTGGCGATGGGGCTGAATGTCGTGGCCGTCGATATCGATGATGCCAAGCTCGATCTGGCGCGCCGTCTTGGTGCGAAACTGACCGTGAACGCCCGCGATATTCAGGATCCGGCAGCCTACGTAAAGAAAGAAACCGATGGCGGCGTCAATGGTGTTCTGGTGACTGCGGTCAGCGAGAAAGCCTTCGAGCAGGCTGTTGGCATGGTTGGCCGCGGTGGCACCGTGTCGCTGAACGGCCTGCCTCCGGGGGATTTCCCGCTCAACATCTTCGGTATGGTGCTGAACGGTGTGACGGTGCGCGGCTCGATCGTGGGCAGCCGTCTGGATCTGCAGGAGTCGCTTGATTTCGCTGCTGCAGGCCGTGTCAAGGCGACCATCTCCAAAGCGCCGCTCGAGCAGATCAACGATGTGTTCGACCGTATGCGCAAGGGGCAGATCGAAGGCCGCATGGTGCTGGATCTCGCAAGCTAATCTAGCTGCTCTGGAAAGCGAACTAGCGCGCCAGCGATACCCCGCTGGCGCGTTTCCTTTTGGCGGTCGTGTCCTTGGCTGTGCAGGGCTTTGCCGGCGGTCGCTATTGTCGCATGGCGTCACGCGCAACACAATCATGCGCTATGCCCGATCTGATGTATTCGAGAAGCGGCGTAAGATGATGGATGCATGGGCGGCATATCTGGCCGAGAAGCGCGACAATGTGGTGAGGATTGGATGACAGACAAATTAGAATTTAAACGCACCGTGATTGCTGAGGACGAAATCTCGGAAGCGGCTACTTGGTCTGCGAAAGTTGACGTCTCTCAATCTGATTTTGACCCTAGAATATTAGAATACAAAGATAACTTTTGGGAAACGATTGAGGGGTATCGCGATGAGTGTGAGAGCATACTTCATGCGGGTGGCTTCCCTGATCCATGGCAAATGGTCATGGCGGACGGTGAAGCTGGATGGCGACCAGCACCGTCAACTTACAAAGAATATCGAGAACAAGGGGGCGGTAAAATGGAGCGAGGTAAACTCTACACTGATAAGCACTGTAAAGATTTGTCTTCAATTTGGTATGCGAACCAGATTGGTTGGTTGTGCGGTAAAGCTCTCGGGCATCGAGGCAACGAAACGCCGCACAATACTCATTTGCTCGGACTGATTTTTCAAATTGCTAGTCTTCATAAGGATCTGCATTGGCGTGAAACTCATAAGAAGTCCATCATCACGGGGCGAAAGCAACGGCGGACATTGAACGCACATCGGGCTACAGCGAACAGCAAAAAGAAACTTTCGGTGGCAGAGAGGCAGAAGTACGTTTGTGAAATAATTGGGGACACGAGCCGACAAAAGGGTGCGCTTGTGAACTACATCCGACGCAAACTAGAAGAAAATCACGACATAAAAATTGGCCCCAAGACCATCAGTCGAGATTTGAAGGCTATTGGTTTGGTGCGCAAAGTCGGACAAACGGGCTAAGCTTGTCCATTTCGCGCTCGCTAAATTTCCAGCATGTTGCACCACATGCAGGAGAAAGCCACCATGGCCGACAAACACCTACGCCGCCGAGCCGTTGAAGAAATCACCGGACTGAGCCGCAGCACGATTTACAATCTTATGAGCCAAGGGCAATTCCCGCGCCCGATCAAGCTGACGGGAAAGGCCGTTGCTTGGCCGGAAAACAAGATTGTGGAATGGCTCGCCCAGCGCAGCGCCGCATAAAGAAACCGCCACCCGTTCGGGGCGGCGGCATCAATTCTTGCGGCAAATAACTCACGCACAAGAATAGCCTTTCGCCCCTCACTTTTCAAGAAATGTGAGGTTTGAACATGGCAAAACACCATGGCTTTTACTCGAATAAGACGCAGGTTTTTTGGGCCTGTAAAGCGCTGCTTGAAGGCCGTGCAATCGGTCATCACGACGAAATCGCGGAGGTGCAGGGATGGCGTCTTGCCGCAATCGTGCATCGCCTGCGCAAGCGGTATAAATGGCCGATCCTGCCCGAATACACAGGGCCGGAAAATCACGCCCGCTATCGCCTGCAACCCGGTACGGATCGGGCCAAGCTGGACTTCCCCAAAAGCGCAATGAAGCTGAAGGGGGATAACTAATGACCCGGTATCAGCTTCTCTATCTGCGCAATGTTCATGGTTTGTGCGATGCGCGGGCCGCGCTGATTGCCGCCCTTATCTTTCGCGGGGTGGCATAATGGACGCGCGAGGCATCACACAGGCCCTGCGCGGGCGCTGGTATGGCTCTTATGGGCTGTGCCTCTGCCCAGCGCATCACAACACCCGCACACCCGCCCTAAGTCTTTCTGACGGGGAAGATGGACGCTTGCTGGCGCGTTGTCACGCAGGATGCAGCTTCAACGCAATTTTGAACGCTATAAAAGGGCTGGGCGTCATCGAGGGGGCGGGAAGCTACATCCCGCCCGACCCTGCAATAGTTGCAAAGCGCAATGCCGCAGAGCGGGCCGAGGCCGAGAAGAAAGAGCGGCAGGCATTGCAGTTTTGGAATGAGGCGCAGCCTATCACCGGAACACCCGCAGAACGCTACCGTTCCAGCGCGCATCCATAATGGCGAATGCTAAGGGGAAGGTCTCTGAAAGAGGGCGGTTATCGGCATAAGCCGCACAAAGCCGCGCGGCCGTTTCAGGTGCCGTGCCGCCGCCGATAAGACCAAGACGGATAATCTCTTTCAGGAGTTGCGCGGGATACGCGAGGTTGATCAGCTTTGCGTAAAGCGCAGCAATGCCTAGGTCGGTGATCCGCTCCAATTCCGCGAGCATGGTATCGGTAAGGGTGAAATCATATTCGCTATCGCCGAAAAAAGCGTTGAGGGTGATCAAATTAGCCATTGGAAGAAGCTTTCTCAAATGAAGAACCTGGGGCGGTGCCCGCGGTCGTGTAAGGATTGTCGAGCGTGTTGCCATCGCTGTGGGGTGGAAGGTTTAGCCCAGAGCGAACTTCGTTGGCCGTCATTGCTCCCATGCTGCGATATTGCCCATAGGCGGCTGCCCGCGCGGCCGTACCCGTCTGAAAGCTGAACTAGGTAAGTTGGTTCGCCAAATTCATTGGTTTCGATCTGGACTTGATGCGGTTCCAGCCGGTGAAGTTCGATCGGCTCTCCCAGGTCATTGCGCGCCACAACGGCAAAGCCGTGACCACGCAACAGCGCGTCGGTCGTGAGTTGAACACGGAGCGCTTCGGCTGAGGTCCACGGGTTGGCCTCATCATGAATGAGCCGATAGGCAGGGTGATTGGTTACGGACGCGCGGCTTGTGCGATCGAAGAGCTTAACAGGGAGGCTACCAACGGTCTCTGCAATGAGGCCAACTGCGCAAGAAACCGCGGGGATGCGCATGGCGCTTTCCGGCGTAACGGTCTGCCCGGTTAGCGTAGGTGTAATACCTAGAAAAGGAAGGGCGGTGGGGTTAGAGACCCCCACCGCCTTTCTCGTCAATACGGAAAGGACTTTCTGAAACATCGCAACTCAAAACATAACACTCGCAATAAGTGTTATAATATAACATTTATGAGTCGGTGTGAATCCTCTTAATTTGGTGAAACGGATTATTCTGCGGTTGCAGTTCTAAGGGCTAGGATCGGCAGCCTGAATTTGACGGCATTTAAGGCTTCTGCCATCCTTTTGACCGGAGCGTCATGGACATAGACCGCAGCAACGGATTGGTCGCTATGACCAGTTAACAGGTCGTGCAATTCCCTTTCGCAGCCGCTTCGGACGAGTGCAGTTTTGAAATTATGGCGGAAGGAGTGAAACACCTTCTCTTTCTCGTCGATCTTTAGCCTCGGTAGGAAGGTCCTCAAGAACCAGCGATTTACTTTGTCCTCAGGCTTCCAGTCTGGGAAGAGGTGTTTCTCGCCCACGGCTTTCAGCCGCGTTACATAGCCGAGAATGCCTAGTGTTAAGAGATCATCGTGGATTGGCACCAAGCGCTTACTTTGTCGGTTCTTTGAGGCATCGGAAAGGTTGAAGACCCAAATTCCTTGTTCCTGATATATGTCATCGAGCTTGATACGCGATATTTCCGACGATGACCGCGCGCCGGTGTAGAGCGCGAGAAGAACCGCCCATGGGTTCGTGGCATAGTTTCCGGGATTGGCGAAGAGCTCATCACCAAACATCAAGTTGAGCTCTCGTTGATCGAAGGGAAGGCGCGTGCGGTCTTGGTGAGCCACACTACCGGTATCTACACGAATACCCTTGGCTGGATTGCTATCTAGGTAGTCGTTCGCTTCACCCCATTGCAAGATGCTGGAAAGATGCGAGAGCCACTTCACATTGATCGTTTTAGGCGCGAGCGTCTCATAGGGTTGAGAGCGTTTCTCGTTAGCTTTTATAGCTTGAGGGAGAGTAAGCCCAGGAAACCGAAGTGTATATCGAGACGGCGTTTTTAGTAGCGCTTGCTTGTAGGCGATGACGTCTTTCTTCGTGATTGACCTAACCGAAACTGCTCTGTTGAGAAACTCTTCGAACATACGGACGGCAGTTTTATGCTCTTCGATCGTCTTAGGCGCCAAAGAACTCCCGCCTGCGCCGCGCTCTTTGTGGAAAGCTTCGAGGATTTCTTTAAGGCTCGTCCCGTCATCATCCGATGAGGCGTCCTCAAGCGTTCTTGTTGGACTGGGGCTTTGGCTGGCTAAGGTAGTTTGTCCTTTGAGAAGAGGATGAGTAGGGGCGGTATCCAGGATTGCGCCTACATCACGCTCCGCGAAGCGAGTTAGTGCTTCAAGTTGCACTTCGGCTAGTGTCCGTAGAAGTTCTTCACGAGAAACGTCAGGTGAAAGACCTGCTTTTTCCAGGTTGTTGGCTGCATAGCCAATTAAGGCCTCAGCTTCATCTGAGCCGAGTTCTCCTGCCGCGAGTAGCCGTAAGCGATTGGCATAGACGGACCTGGCATAAGTGCTTGCCTCTGGTTGAGACGTGGCCGCCCTTGAGAGATCGTCGGTTGCGAGTTCGGCGCGATAATGGGCCCTTGCGGCTTGCTCAAGGGGCGGGCGTTCTAAGGTCAGTTGTTCGCGTGCATTATCGAGAATGGCGTGAAAGCGATTCAACACCGCAAGGGCTGCTTTCTCGGCTGTTTTCTTGTCGCCACCTAGTGGCTCGAACAGCTCGCGCTTTCCGATGAGCGCGCGTAGCTCTTCGGGAACTGTCATGCGCGCAACCCAATTTCCGCGAACGTGTTGGACGTGTTTCATAGCCCGGATATCCACAAAGTTTGTAGCAACTCTTGTAGCAGAATCTGTAGCGTATGCCCCTACATTGCAAGGGTTTTCACTACTATCAAGGCATTAGAGAAAAATGGCGGAGAGACAGGGATTCGAACCCTGGGTAGGCTTTCACCCACAACGGTTTTCGAGACCGCCCCGTTCGACCGCTCCGGCACCTCTCCGCACTGGATCATCTTTCGATCGGGTAGCGGCGATGTACCCAAGTCCCGAGGGGAGCGCAACAGCTTTTTTTGGCTTTGCATGATTTTTTTCGCTACGCCCCGAAATGGCCCCGAAATTGCGCCTTGTGAATGTCGCAGCGTGCCCGCGCGCGGGAGGAAGTCAAGCGAAGCGGTCGCTAATCTACGAAAAAAGCACCGGTTTTTGTGTTACCTTGGGGCATCGGCGGGAACTTGCGGGCCTCACATGCTGCGCCGTTTCTTGTGATCATCTGGCCTCTCCCAATTTCCGATAAGAGGTATATGTGAGCAATACGAGCTTGAGAGGGACAGCCCTCAAGATAACGAAAAAAGGAGAGTTAAGATGAAAACTCTGGTTCTGGTTTCTACCGCTCTGATCGCCGGCGCAAGTGCTGCTATGGCTGGCGGCTATTCGCAACCCGTTGTGGCTCCGGCCCCGATCGCTCCCGCTCCGGTCGTGACCCACGCTGCAAACTGGACCGGCTTCTACGCTGGTGCCAATCTCGGCTATAACAACATGGAAGGCGATTACGGCGATGACCGTGGTGGCTCGCTTGGTGTTCAAGCCGGTTATAAATACGACCTCGGCAAATACGTCGTTGGTGGTGAAGTCGATTACTCGGCAATCGATTCCGACTACTATGATGGCATGGGCCATATCAAAGCCCTCGCCGGTGTGAAAAACGGCCAATGGCTGTATTACGGCTCGCTCGGTGGCGCGTATATCGACGGTAAAGACAACTCCGATTGGGCACCGTCCGTCAGCGCAGGCGTCGATTACATGTATAACGACAACTGGGTTCTGGGCGGCGAAGTCTCCTATGCGGATACCAATGATTTCGACAGCACCGACCGTGACTTCAACAACACCACGGTTGCTTTGAAAGCTTCCTACAAATTCTGATTTGTCGGAACCTCTACGGAAAAGCGCGCCCTCGGGCGCGCTTTTTTGCTGTTCTACGACCCGTAGCTATACGGCCGAATGCGTGACGCTTTACTGATCTGGCGGCAAAATACCCAAGCCGCGCAGATAGATCCCGACACCGCTTTCCAGCAGGTCTTCCGGACTATAGGGGCTGCGCGTGCCAGCGGGCGGGCGGGCATGAAGTTCGATCACGCCATGCGATAATGCGGCGATATGGGCGGAGACCATCGCAAGAGGCGGGCGGCGGTCGGGCGGGATATGGGCCAGCAGGGCCTCGGTCGCCTGATCCATGACATTGCGCGCCTTGAGCGCAACCTGTCCCAAGGCGGGCGAATTCTGGGGCGAAAGGCCGCTTTCGAACATTGCCATATAATGGCCCGGATAGCGTTTGGCGAAGGCCAGATAGGCCCGTCCCACCGCACTGAAGGCCGAGAGGGCCGAAGGCTGGCCGCCATCCCACGCATGTTCCAGCACGTCACCGAAAATCACAAAGCCCTGACGTGCGCATTCGGCAATCAGGTCTTCGCGTCCGGCGAAATGGCGGTAGACGGCAGCGGGGGTGACACCTGCGGTTTTGGCCGCCTCCGACAGGGTAAACCCCGTGGGGCCTTTCTCTTCGATCAGATGCAGCGCCGCCTCGACCAGCGCACGGCGCAGATCCCCGTGATGATAGCCTTGCTTAGACATTCAGGATGTCGAGCCCGCCGCAGATGCTGCCATCGATTTCGCCGATCACATCCCGATCCTTGCCCGGATAGCTGATCGCATTGAGAATTGTCTGGATGGCCGCGATCCGCGCGCGTTTCTTGTCATCCGAACGGATGACCGTCCAAGGGGCATGCAGATTGTCCGAGCGTGTCAGTGTTTCGACGATCGCCTGACTATAGGCGTCCCATTTGCGCAGCCCCTCGACATCGATCCAGCTCAGCTTCCATTGCTTGAGCGGGTCCCTCTCGCGGTCAAGAAAGCGCCGCAGCTGCTCGGCGCGGTCGACATTGAGCCAGAGCTTCACCAGAATGATACTGTCATCCACCAGCATTTTCTCGAATTCCGGCAGCTGGTAGAAGAAATGCTCGCGCTGTCGCTGGGTGCAGAAGTCGAATACTTTCTCGACCACGCCGCGATTATACCAGCTCCGGTCAAACAGCGCGATCTCTCCGGCGGCGGGGATCCGTTCGACATAGCGCTGGAAATACCATTGCGAGGCTTCGCGGTCATTGGGCTTGGGCAAGGCAACCACATAGGCCGAACGCGGATTGAGGTTTTCCTGCACCCGCTTGATCGTGCTGCCCTTGCCGGCGGCATCGCGGCCCTCAAACAGCACCATCATCCGCTTGCCCGACGCCTTCAGGCCGTAATGCATTTTGACAAGCTCGATCTGGAGCTCTTCCATCCGCTTGTCATAGTCCTTCCCCTTCATCGCTGTCGGATAGGGATAAGAGGGGCTGAGCATCTCTTTGGGGCCTTTGGTGCGAATGGCCTCGCGGATATCTTCGGGCGCGGTATGTTCGAGAAAATCAGTGATCTGCCCGATGAAGGGTACGGCCTGCGTGCTGGGTTGAGGTGTCTCGCTCATGGGCCCTCCTTTGGATCGTTCTACTATGCAAAACTGCGACCGTCAGGGCAAGGGTCGCCCCTGCCATATGCCGCGCGATATCCTGCTTGTAGAATGCCGTGCGATGCCCGAAGATTACGGAAATTTTTCAAGGAAGCCGTTGATGTTTGAATATTCTTTGCTGCATTGGCTGACATTCCTGTCGGCGGCGGTTTTGCTGAATGTCTCGCCCGGTCCGGATATGGCCTTTATCCTCGGCCAGACGCTCAGCCGTGGAAAGCGGGCAGGGCTTTCGGCGCTGGCGGGGGTCTGGTGCGGGGCGCTTGTGCATATCTGTGCCGCAGCGACCGGGCTTTCGGCGCTTCTGGCAGGGTCGGCTGTGGCCTTTTCCGTCGTGAAATGGGTCGGCGCGGCCTATCTGTTCTATCTGGGCCTCATGGCGTTTCGCACGAAAGCGGGCGTGTTGCAGATTGCCCCCGTCCGGCCAGCCTCGTTTGGCAGAACGCTCCGGCAGGGGCTTATGGTGTCTGTCCTCAATCCCAAGGTGGCCCTGTTTTTCCTCGCGTTTCTGCCGCAATTCGTGGTGGACGGGGCAGGGCCCGTCTGGGCGCAACTGGCGCTGCATGGCGGGCTGATCATTGTGGTGGCGGCGCTTTTCGAGCTGCCGCTTGTTTTTATCGCAGACAGGCTTTGTGCAGGTTTGTGCCGCGCACCCCGCCTCGGAAAGATCTTCGACCGGATGTTCGGGTCGATCCTGATCGTTTTGGGGGTGCGTCTGGTGGTGTCCCAGCGTTAGGGCGCAATCCGCCGGATGGCGGCTAGAACCGCGTCCAGCCGCGTATGATTGATCATATGGCCCGCTCCCTGTAGCACCGTTAGCCGCGCCTGTGGCAGCAGGGCCTGTGTCGGGCGCGAATGGATGCCAAGATCGACGATTGTATCGCGATCGCCATGCAGCAATTCGACCGGCACGTGGATCTGTTGGTACCGCGGCACCATCTGCCGGATTTCCGTCTCCAGATTGGCACGCTGGCGGGCATTGGCGCGCATGGTCTTGCGGCGCAGGGTCATCTGCGGCCCGAAATGCGCGATATAGCCCTCGGGCATGGCCTCGGGCGCGAACACCTCTTCGACGGCAGAGTTGACAGCCCCGTCGGGTGCCCAAGCCGAAATCACCGGCACGGCCAGGGCCTGCCCCAGCGCAGGGGCGGTCAGGCGGTAGAGCCACGGCAGAGGCGTATGCCATTCCTGCGATGCGGCCGCCAGAAGCACCAGTCCCGACAGGCTGTCAGGAGCCTCGCTCGCCCATGCCAGCGCCACGGCCCCACCATAGGAGTGCCCGACAATCAAGGGCTGTCGCGCCCCAAGCTGGGAGGTGGCCGCCTGTAGCAGACGCGCCTGACGGAAGATGCTGTCGTGTTTGAGCGGGTCCGACCAGCCAAAGCCGGGGCGGTCAACGATAAAGAGGCGGTAATCTCGCTCCAGAGCAGGGGCGAGCCGGAAGGTTATGTCACGCAGGCTTCCCGAGGCCCCGTGGATCAACACGATCTGCGGGGCCGCTTCGGGGCCGCGTATGTCGATATGGACGCGGGCTCCGGCAAATTCGCCCGCCGCAAGCGTCACGATCTCGCCGGTAGGGGGGTATCGCGCTTCGGCGCGGGCTTCGCGCCGCGCAGCCTGCCAGAGCGTGCCCCCCGATGCGATGGCCGCA
Organism: Thioclava sp. NS-SX20; assembly: GCF_057380695.1. Classification (NCBI taxonomy): domain Bacteria; kingdom Pseudomonadati; phylum Pseudomonadota; class Alphaproteobacteria; order Rhodobacterales; family Paracoccaceae; genus Thioclava; species Thioclava sp. NS-SX20. Next base: position 869,693 of record NZ_CM170816.1, read on the forward strand.
GCCAGAACCGTATAGTCAAGCGCCGATATCGCGAAGGTCATAGGGCGTATCCTGATAGATCTGGTTGATCCAGTTGCCGTAAAGAAGATGCGCATGGCTGCGCCACCGGTTCTTCGGCATCCGGGTTGGGTCATTCTCAGGATAGTAATTCACCGGAAGGGTGACGGGTTTCCCCGCTGCCACATCACGATCATATTCGTCTTTCAACGTCGCGCTGTCATATTCGAAATGGTTGAAGACATAGAGCGCCCGCGCGGCTTTGTCCTCGACGAGACAGGGGCCCGTTTCGGCACTGTCAAGCAGCATCTTCAACCCTGCCGCTTCCATCTCGGCACGGCGCATCTCTGTCCAGCGGGAGACGGGCACGAGGCAGTCATCCGAAAACCCGCGCAGATAATGCGAGGTCGGGTCGCAGTTCTCGTGCCGGTAAAGGCCGAACTGTTTTTCGGGAAGCAGGTGCTTGGGGATGCCGTGGGTGTGATAGGCCATTGCCATCCCGCCCCAGCACACGCCAAAGGTGGAAAACACATGGGTCCGCGTCCAGTCGAAGACGCGGCGGAGCTCGTCCCAATAGGTGACCTCCTCGAAGGGCAGATGTTCGATCGGGGCGCCGGTGATCAGCAGCCCGTCGAAACGCTCGCCCGCGGCCTCGACCTCGGCAAAGGGGCGGTAGAAGGCCTCCATATGTTCGGCGGCGGTGTTCTTGGTCTGATGTTCGGTCATGCGGATCAGCTGGAAGTCGATCTGCAGGGGTGTTGCCCCGATCAGACGGGCAAACTGGTTTTCGGTCTGGATTTTCTTGGGCATCAGATTCAGCAGCCCGATCCGCAAAGGCCGGATATCCTGTGTCGCCGCGCGACCGGGGCTCATCACCATCACGCCTTCCTTCGACAGGATGTCAAAGGCGGGGAGCGTTTCGGGCAGGGTGATGGGCATGGGTCTGTTCCTGAAGGTAATGTCTATGCGGAAGATAGTAGATAGGGAGAAAAGGCTTATTTGGGAAGGGCAGAGGCCACCAGCTGGATGAAGTCCTGTTCATCGCGCACCGTCACAAGCTGCTCCGCCTTCAGCGTGATGCCCCAGTTCCGTGCCATTGCCGCATAGCGCGGCTGACGGTGTTCAAGTGCCTGCCGGTAGGTCCAGCGCACGAAATCATCGGGATCGACCTCCTCCTCCTTGAGGCCCCGCGCCACCCGATATTCCACCCATTTCCGTTCAAGGAATTGCGGCTGGTAATACATGGGTTTGGGAGCACGGTCGAAGCGGCGGACAAGCTCGTCCGTATGGGCGTCCGACCCCTCGATCCAGATCATCAGGTTATGGGCGGCCAGTTCCGACAGGATCGGATCTTTCGGGTCTTCGGGGTCCACGACCTCGCAGATGGACCCGCCGGTGTCACAGATGAAATGCGGGATGTCATAGATGGCGCGGGCGCGGCGGATGAAATGGGTCGTATCCAGAAGGGCTGCGGTCTCGGCGCGACGATGCTGGTCCTGACGCAGCATATATTCCTCGAAGGGCAGGCCGCCTTTCTGGCTGGAGCCGGGCTTGCCGAGATAGGTGGACAGCGGCGCGAGATTGTCGAAGGTGATGTTGGACGCGATATAGACCGCATCTTGCAGCAAAAGCTCGCGCAGGAAGGGCACCTTCATCGCCTCGCTTTTGAAGTTATCGGCAATATATTCGCCCATGTATCGGGTGCCGATGCGGTAATCGATGGAATAGTGGAACCATCTCCCTCCAGCGCGCAGCATGGAGGAAAGGTAGGTTTTGCCCAAACCCGACATTGCAAAAAGCAGGACATGTCTGTTTTTGGCCGCCAGCCAGTCTGCCCGTGTCTTGTAAATCGGTGTTCCGTAGCTCATCGGCGCGCCTCAACCCTCTGTCTTCAGCCGCAGCTTTAGCGGGTCGGGCGGCCAAGGTCACGGGGTTTCATCGCATGGCAGTGATCTGAGCGATGTGATCCGTGGGGAAGAACCGGACCGGTTTTTAAAACCGATAGCCGAGCCGCAGCCCGACGCCCCAGCCGGAATTGTCGTCAAATTCGGCAATCCGTGTTTTTGCGCCACCGATCTCGATATAACGCAGCCCTAACGTGGCCGAAAGCGCGCCATCGGTCCATGTGGCGGCCAGCGCGAGGCTCCGGTAGCCATCGGTCGGACCGAGATTGCCGACGATATCGCCGCTGGAGGGCTCGTAGGTTGCCATCACCGCTCCCGACCACATCGCGTTGAAGCGATGCCCGACACCGAGCGTGTAGGTCATCGTATCGGCCACCGGATCAACAAGATCGCTGCCCTCTACGCTGAAAGGCGTCTGGCGGTAGAGATCCGGTCCGATGGAGAAACTGCTCCAGTCCGTCCAGCGGATAGAGCCGAAGAGAAGCGTGTCGGGGGCGATCCCCGTCTGGGCTTCCAGCAGAATGGATTGCGGTGTCTTGGTGGTCCAGTGGCTGCGCGCCTGCAGGCCCATTGTGGTTTCCCTGCCGCTGAAGTCATGGGTGATCGAGGAAAGATAACTGAGTGTTACACGTGCCGCGATTTCTGGCTTCTCCCATGCCACGCCGATGATATAGCCCGGATCGGCTTCCCGACTGGCCGCCAGATCATAGGTCAGCACCGCCGGTCCCATATGCAGCTGCAATGCGGCATCGCCGGTCATCTGCTCGATACGTATCCCCGCCAGCGCCGAGATCGAGGGAGTGAGCCTGTACCGCAACAGGCCGGTCAGCGCCTGACTTTCCAGTTTGGCGACCGATCCGGCAAGCGGATAGCCATCTGTCGAGGAAGGATAGGCAACATTTGCCCCGAAGGGATGGTCGACACTCAGCACAAGATCCGTTTTCTCGGATAGCGGTAGTTTGACACCCAAGGTCCAAGTGCCGAAGCCCGTCGACATATCGCCGGATTTCAGTCCGGGCGGGAAGACGGTGCCGGAGCGCAATTTCCCCGAGACCTCCGGCTGGAAGCCGCCCAGCTCGAACTGGACGATGCGACCGGGTTCAAACAGTAATTCCGTGCTGAAAGGGGTACGGTCGATTCCGCCCGCATGGACGGGACCGCAGAGACAGAGGGTGACGGCACAGGCCATGACGGCTTTGCAGGAAACGCACATAGAGGATCCGTTTTCGCAATGAGTGGAGGCAGGCTACGGATAGTCCGTCGCTGTCAGGTGATCAGACGGACGCAGACAAACAGGCCAAGCCAGAGGATCGACAGGCCGGATGCAAGGCATCCTGCGGCCCAGAGCGTATAGCGCGGCGCGGCAATTCTGGGCAGAGATGAATGATCGGACATGGACTATCCTTTAGCCGTGAATTCGATCCCCATTAAGCACGCGTTAGGTGAATTTGTGCTTAACAGAGACCATGAACAAAATAACGGTTACAGAATCGCGCTTGGACGCTGCGGGATGGGATGCTGCCCTGCTGGCCTTCAATGCGGCTTACCCTCCGGCGTTCCAGCAATTCGGGGCCTATGGCGAAATTGCGCGGGCTGGCGGGCGGCGTGTGGCGCGGCTTGTGCTGTCACATGCAGGGGAACGGATCGCGCTGGCGCAGGTGATCGGCCGGCGTGGTCTTTGGTGGCTGGGGCGGGGGCCTGTCTTTGCCAAGGGCGTGTCTGATGCGGATCAGGCGCGGGTCTTGCGTAAACTGGCGCGCAGATTTGCGCCGGGTCTTCTGCTTGTAACGCCCGAAACGCCGCTGTCAGGGCGTGGCCTTATTCCGATTGTAACGGCACGACATGAAGCGGTTTGGGCCCTGGGCCCCGAGATTGCCAATCTGCGCAGCTCGCTGGACCCGAAATGGCGCAATCGCCTGGCCTCTGCCGAGCGCAAGGGGATGCGGATCACGCTGGAGGAAGATCCGGCATGGCTTCTGGAGGCCGAGCACGCCCAAAGAAAACAGCGTGGTTACAAGGCACTGCCACGTGATTTTATCACAGCGTGGGAGATGGCGATGCCCGGGTCGGTGATCTCTCTCGGGGTGCAGTCCGAGAGCGGCGCGCGTTTGGCCGGGATGGTGCTGATGTGTCACGGGCGGGTTGCGACCTATCATCTTGGCTGGTCCGGTGAGGAAGGCCGCAAGGCGGGGGCGCATAATTTCCTGCTCTGGCAGGTCTCGATCGCGCTGCGCGCTCAGGGAATCCGATGGATCGATCTGGGGGATGTGAACTCGGAAGAGGGGGCGGGGCTCATGCGCTTCAAGATGGGAACGGGGGCACAGCTGCAATCGCTTGGCGCGACAGTCTGGGTGCTGCCGATCTAGAGAATGTCTGCCAGCCTTTGCGGCGTTTCTTCTTTGGACACAGGGGCTGGAGCCATGATGATCCGCGCGACGGAGAGGCCATGAGGCGCACTCGTCTCGTCCAGACAAGTGGGAGGGGCAGGAAAGGCGGTGCGCGTTCCCCCCTTGGTTCTGCGCATGCCGATATCGACGTTCGGGACTTGCGCATGGTGCCGAAGGGCGCGAGCGAGCCGAACAAGCGTGACAGTGACGTGAAGCGGGCCAGCAGCCATCCTTTGCAGGGTCGTTGATTTCTCCCAGACCCGCCGCTGGCGTTCATTCCTTTTTCGGAATGGTTCCAAACATTCCTGTATCCGCCATCTGCTTGATACTCTGTCCAGTTCGCCTTGTGGTCATGAAAAAAGGCCGGGGCGATTTCTCGCCCCAGCCCCATAAAGCCCAGTAAAATATGGGGTCAGCCGATCCGATAGTTCGGCGACTCCCGCGTGATCTGCACGTCGTGGACATGGCTTTCTTTGAGGCCCGCGCCGGTGATGCGGACAAATTCGCAACCGCCGCGCATGTCGGCGATCGTGGCCGAGCCGGTATAGCCCATAGCTGCGCGCAGGCCGCCAACCATCTGGTGGATCACGGCACCGGCGGCACCTTTATAGGGCACCTGACCTTCGATCCCTTCGGGGACCAGCTTGTCGGACGCGGCATCTTTCTGGAAGTAACGGTCTGCCGAGCCGCGGGCCATTGCCCCCAGAGACCCCATCCCGCGATAGGACTTATAGGAGCGACCTTGGTAAAGGATCACTTCGCCCGGCGATTCATCGGTGCCAGCAATGGCCGAACCGACCATTGCGCAGCTTGCGCCCGCCGCAATCGCCTTTGCGAAATCGCCCGACATCTTGATCCCGCCATCGGCGATGATCGGGGTGTCGCCCGCGCCCGAGACGCAGTCCATGATCGCCGAAAGCTGCGGAACACCGACGCCTGCCACGATACGGGTGGTGCAGATCGAGCCCGGGCCGATCCCGACCTTGATGGCATCCGCGCCCGCCGCGATCAGGGCTTGGGTGGCTGCCGCTGTCGCAACGTTCCCCGCCACGACCTGAACGTCGGAGCGATAGGCCTTGATGGCCTCGACCGCTTTGGCCACGCCGGCGCTATGGCCGTGGGCGGTGTCGATCACGATCAGATCGCAGCCTGCATCGACAAGCGCGGTCGAGCGTTCATAGCCCGCGTCACCTACGGTGGAGGCCGCCGCCACGCGCAACCGCCCCTTGTCGTCTTTGCACGCGAGCGGATTCAGCACGGCCTTGTCGCTGTCTTTCAAGGTCAGCAGACCCGTCAGATGGCCATTGGCATCGGTCACCAGCAGTTTCTCGATCCGGCGCTCTTTCATCAGCTTGCGTGCTTCGTCGCGGTCGGCAGGCTCTTGCAGAATGGCCAGATTGTCTTTGGTCATCATCGCCGAGACCGGCGTTTTCGCATCGGAGGCAAACCGCATGTCGCGGTTGGTCACGATGCCGACCAGACGGTTATCGGCATCCACAACGGGGAAGCCAGAGACGTTGTAGCGCGTCACCAGATCCTGTGCATCGGCCAATGTCTGGTCGGGGCGCAGGGTGATCGGGTTATAGACGATGCCAGATTCGAACCGCTTCACACGGCTGACTTCCTCGGCTTGTTCGGCAACGGTGAGGTTGCGGTGGATCACGCCCATCCCGCCAGCCTGCGCCATAGCAATCGCCATACGGCTTTCGGTCACAGTATCCATGGCCGAAGAAAGAAGGGGGATGTTCAGACGGATCGATTTCGTGACGAAGGTCGAAACATCGGCCGTCGATGGCAGCACCGTGGATGCTGCTGGAACTAATAGGACATCGTCGAAGGTAAGCGCCTCGCGAATCTGCATGACCGGGTCTCCGTGGCAGGGTTCGTTTGACGCTTCCTCATTTCACTACTTTTCGGGAAAGGCAACCCCAAGAGCATGTTGATTCGTGCATAGTCGATGTGCGTCTGGTGGGAAAACTGTCCTGAGAGCCTCTGGCACGGGGTTGTGGGTCTGGCGCAACGCCTGTGCTCCGTTTGCACCCGCTAACGGGTGAAAGCGGCAACACCTCTGGCAAGTGTGGCGGTCTTTGCGTAGCACTAGGAAAAACGAAGAGGTTCTTATGACCCCGGCAGCGCGGGTCGCGGCAGCGATCGAGATTTTGGATTTGGTACTGTCGGGCGAGCCGGCAGAGCGGTGTCTGACGACATGGGCGCGCAATAACCGCTTTGCAGGGTCCAAGGACCGTGCGGCGATCCGCGATCATGTCTATGATGCCTTGCGGTGCCGCGAGAGTTTTGCCCGTCTGGGCGGGGCGAAAAGCGGGCGCGGTCTGATGATCGGTGCGTGCCGGAGCCAGAATGTCACCCTTGGCGAGGTGTTCTCGGGGGTGGGGCATGCGCCTGCGCCATTGACCGCGACGGAAGAGGCCGCGCTTCTGGCGCCTGTGCCCGAGGGGCTGGAGCTTCTGGACTGGCCGGACTGGCTCTTGCCGCAGCTCAAGGCCGATCTGGGAGAGGATTTCGTAGCGGTCAGCCTGGCCCAGCGGGAGCGGGCGCCGCTTTTCCTGCGGGTCAATCTGGCAAAGACCACGCGCGAGAAAGCGATGGCGATGCTCCGGCGCGACGATATCGATGCAGAGCCGCATCCTGCCGCCTCAACGGCGCTGAAGGTCGTGCAGGGTGCGCGCAAGCTGCGTCTGGCGCAGGCCTATCTGGACGGGTCGGTCGAGTTGCAGGACCTGGCCTCGCAGATTGCCATCGAGGCTTTGCCGCTTGACGGGGTGGCATCGGCGCTTGATTTCTGCGCGGGTGGCGGAGGCAAGGCGCTGGCTTTGGCCGCACGGGCCCCGAAGCTGCGTCTCAGTGCACATGACATAGATGCCGGACGTATGAAGGATTTGCCCCTGCGGGCCGAGCGGGCAGGCGCGTGGATCGACCTGCTCCCCCCGGGGGCCGTGACGGGGCAGTGGGATATGGTTCTTGTGGATGCGCCCTGTTCCGGTTCGGGCACGTGGCGGCGGACGCCGGATGCCAAATGGCAGCTGCTTCCGGAGCGGCTGGACGCGCTTGTGGCGCTGCAATCGGAGATTCTGCAGGCGGCCTCTCGGTATGTCGCGCCGGAGGGCTATCTGGTCTATATGACCTGTTCGCTATTGCATTGCGAGAATATCGCGCAGGCGGAGCAATTTGCTGTTAACCCAGAATGGCAATGGGTCGAACATCGCCAACTGACGACGCAAGACGGATCGGACGGGTTTTTCTATTCTGTTTTCAAAAGGATGAATGCGGAATGATGCCAGAATACCGGTTGCCACACTATCTGTAATGGTCTCAATTCGAGGTTGTGCTTTGATGCCTGTTAATTCGCCCTTAACTGATTTGATGCTTCATGCCTGAGAACGAAGACAAGAATGAGGTCCAGAAGGTGGTCCATCCCGATCAGCCCGTGCACAGCATCGGCCGCAATGTTGGTGTGATGACCCCTGGCGCGATGTATCTGCTGCTTGCGGCTCTTGGCGCGATTGTCGCGGGGCTGGTGGTGCAGGACCGGCTTATGATGATCGTGCTCTTTGCCGTGGCGGCGACATTTGTGGCGATCTCCGCAGGGATGAAACTGTCGCAGCTTTGGGCGCGTCACCAGCGGCGCCAGATGCATCTGCAGATTGCCAATTTCGTGGCACAGGATGCGTCTCCCTCCTTTACGACGGATGCCGAGGGCGAGATCGGCTACCAGAACCGTGCGGCGCTGGAACGGTTCGGGGCGCGGGGCCAGCAAAGCCTGACCCACGCCCTCGGGGAGCTTTTTGCCAATCCCGGGTCGGTCCTGAACCGTCTGCAAGCCAAAGCAACCGCTCTGGGGGCCGCGCGCGAGGATCTTGTGACGCGGCGCGGGCATGTGCGCCTATCGGTCCATCAGATCGGGGATGGCGATTTTCTCTGGCGTCTCGAAGATATGGCCGAACGCCCGTCTGGCGGTCGTGGGGCCGAAACGATCAGCCTGCCCATGCTGACGGCGTCGAAAAACGGCACGATCCTGTTTATGAACGAGGCATTGCGCCGCCTGACCGGCGAGCGCTATCGCACGTTGGATCGTATCTTCAATGACCTGCCGCTGCGTTCGGGCGAAGAACACGAGATCGGCACGCCCAACGGGCCGATCCGCTGTCTGGTGTCCGAAATCGAGGCGCGTGCCGGTCGTCGGGAGATCTATCTGTTGCCGGTGGCCGAGACGCGTCCGCTGCAGCATGATCCGGCCTCGTTCGAGGCGCTGCCTGTGGCTTTGCTGCGGGTTGACGGGCATGGGCGCATCATTGCGTCCAACCGCGCCAGCCGTGCCTTGCTGGGCATGCTGCCGCCCCATCCCACTATGGTCGATATGTTCGAAGGTCTGGGACGTCCGGTCAATGACTGGGTCGTGGATGCATTGGCCGGGCGTGCGGAGCATCGTCCCGAGGTTTTGCGTACACGGCATGGCGAAAAGGAAACCTATCTGCAAATCACGCTGAGCCGTGTGGTCGAGGAGGGGCGCCCCGGACTGGTGGCGGTGCTGTCCGATGCCACGCAACTCAAAACGCTTGAGGCGCAATTCGTGCAAAGCCAGAAGATGCAGGCAATCGGTCAGTTGGCGGGCGGCGTTGCGCATGATTTCAATAACTTGTTGACGGCTATCTCGGGGCATTGCGATTTGCTGATGCTGCGCCACGACAAGGGGGATCCCGACTTTGCCGATCTTGACCAGATCTCACAAAACGCCAATCGCGCCGCTTCACTGGTGGGTCAGCTTCTGGCCTTTTCGCGCAAGCAAACGCTCAAGCCGCAGGTGCTGGACCTGCGCGATACGCTGTCTGATCTGACACATCTGCTCAATCGTCTGGTCGGTGAGAAGGTCCTGCTGACACTCCAGCATCCGCTTGATCTGCGCCAGATCCGTGCTGACAAACGCCAGCTTGAACAGGTCTTGATGAATCTGGTCGTGAATTCCCGCGATGCGATGCCGGAGGGGGGCGAGATCCGGATCGAGACGGAAAATCTGTATCTCAAAGAGGACTTCAAGCGTGATCGGGTGTCCGTTCCGAAGGGCGATTATGTCTCGGTCAAGGTGATTGACGAGGGGACAGGGATCGCGCCGGACAAATTGACGAAGATTTTCGAGCCTTTCTACACCACCAAACGCACTGGGGAAGGCACCGGTCTGGGGTTGTCGACGGCCTATGGGATCATCAAGCAGACGGGCGGCTATATTTTCTGTGATTCCGTTTTGGGGTCGGGCACCTGTTTCACTATTTACCTTCCGGCTCATGATAAGGCGCAGGGCGATGACGACGAGGTGGCCAAGCCCATTGTCACTCAGGAACTGGCCCAGAGCGAGCGGACCGCAACCGTGTTGCTGGTCGAGGATGAGGCACCGGTGCGTGCCTTTGCCTCCCGCGCGTTGAAACTGCGTGGCTATACTGTTTTCGAGGCGGAGAATGCTGAGGAAGCCCTTGAAATACTGGAAGATGAAGGGCTTGCTGTCGATATTTTCGTGACAGATGTGATCATGCCCGGCATGGATGGACCGACATGGGTTGTCGAAGCGTTGAAGAAACGACCGGGGACGGCGGTGGTCTTCATGTCGGGCTATGCCGAGGATGTCTTCCTTGACGGCAAGCCGCCGATCAAAGGGTCGGCTTTCTTGCCGAAACCCTTCTCGTTAAGCGAACTGACCGCTACGGTGCAAAATCAGTTGGGCTGAGAAGAGAGAGCCTGATCATAAAGCCGGAAATCGTCTTTCATAAAGGCGACCAAGCGCGCCTCGACGGGCGCGCTTAATTTTGTGTCCACGGTTGGGGGAACATTTATGCGCGGTAGAGAGATTTCGAATCTTAAACGGTCTTCCAGAAATTGTAGAAAATTTCCGATATCCTCGTAACGGTACAGTCGATCCACCAGTAGATTTCCGGCTGTATCTGTCAGGAAGTCCGATTGTTTCTGCAACTTCGCATGCGGGGGACAGGGCGTCTGCATATAGTCCAAAGCAAATTCTTCGAAACTGCGATTGTGGAGCGGATGGTCGGGCAGATCAAACCCGTCCCGCAACAAGAATCGGTACCACGAGCGCAGCCATTCTACCGGATGCCGGATAAGAGCGACCGTGGTGAAGGGGCTTGATGAATTGGCGCAAAGATAGGGCTTCAGGTGTTTCCGAAAATCCATTGCAGTCATGTGCTTGAGCACATCCGGCCGTTGCATCGAGACCGAGGCCAGTGGTTCGAGGGCCGTTTCGATCGCGGTCGAACCCGCCTTCGGTGTTGCAAGAAAGACCAGTTTTTGATCCCAGAAAATCAGCATAATTCGCCCAGAATTCTATTATTTTGGTGTCAGGCCGCAGAGCCCGGTTTTGTTGTAAACTATTGATTAACTATACGGGCGCAAGCTTTGTTAGGCCGATATGTTGAATTGTTCTTGTTTTGGTCTCAATTTCGGCTTAACGAACATTACTAGAACATTCACCATGTCCGGGTAATTGTGATCCGGCGTGCACTGTGAAATAAGGAGATGATCCTAATGGTAACGGCGGGCCTTTTCGATATGGCGGACAAGATGAAAGCAGATAAGCAGAAGGCGTTGGAATCGGCGCTTTCGCAAATTGAGCGGCAATTTGGCAAAGGCTCGATCATGAAGCTTGGCGAAGGGGCCAAGATTGATATCGAAGCAACCTCAACCGGTTCCTTGGGGCTTGATATTGCCTTGGGTATCGGTGGGCTGCCGAAAGGGCGGATTGTCGAGATCTATGGTCCGGAAAGCTCCGGGAAGACCACGCTGACGCTGCATACGGTTGCTGAAGAGCAGAAAAAAGGTGGCGTCTGTGCCTTTGTCGATGCAGAGCACGCCCTTGATCCGGCCTATGCACGCAAGCTGGGCGTTAATCTTGATGAACTGCTGATTTCCCAACCCGACACGGGCGAGCAGGCTCTGGAGATTGTCGATACGCTGGTGCGTTCGGGGGCGGTTAGCCTTGTCGTGGTCGACTCCGTGGCTGCGTTGACCCCTAAGGCCGAGATCGAAGGCGATATGGGCGATGCGACGGTCGGGGCGCAGGCGCGGCTTATGTCTCAGGCGATGCGCAAGCTGACCGCGTCAATCGGGCGGTCGAATTGCATGGTGATCTTTATTAACCAGATCCGCATGAAAATCGGCGTGATGTTCGGCAATCCGGAAACCACGTCGGGCGGCAACGCGCTGAAATTCTACGCCTCTGTCCGTCTGGATATCCGCCGCACCGGTGCGGTCAAGGATCGTGACGAGGTGGTGGGCAACGCGACCCGTGTGAAGGTCGTCAAAAACAAGGTGGCTCCGCCCTTCAAACAGGTCGAGTTTGACATCATGTATGGCGAGGGTATCTCGAAGGTCGGTGAATTGATCGATCTTGGTGTCAAGGCGGGTGTCGTCGAGAAATCGGGGGCTTGGTATTCCTACGGGGATGAACGCATTGGCCAAGGGCGTGAAAACGCGAAGCAATTCATGCGTGACCATCCCGATATCGCGAATGCGATCGAAGAGAAGATCCGGTCGAGTCATGGGTTGAACCTTGATTCGAACGATGAGGATAACGCGCTGACCGAAGACGAGTAAGCGCGCGGCGCAGAACGCGCCAATAAGGTGCAGAATGCACTGAAATCTGGCCGGGCCCGTTGTGGCCCGGTTTTTCTTGTCTTGGGGCTTTTGTCTGACTAAAGTCAGTTAAAACATCGGATCGGAGTCAGTATATGGCACGTGAGGCAGAGCCGGCGGTCAAGCGTTTGAGGCGGTTCAATCGGGTTGTGACGCTCGAGTTGGGAGCGCTTGATCAGAGTTTTCTGGGGCGCGGGCGTCCTCTGCTTGAGGCGCGCGTGCTTCATGCGGTCGGGTCCGGTGTTTCGGATGTGGGGGATCTGCGTGAGCGGCTGAACCTCGATTCCGGGCTGATGAGCCGCCTGTTGCGCAAGCTTGAGGCCGAAGAACTCATCGTTCTCTCGCCCGATCCGAAGGATGGCCGTCGTAAGCGCATTCTGCGGACCCGCAAAGGGGAACGGGAATTTGACGCCTATGAGGCGCTGTCCGATCAGGCCGCCCAAACCGTGTTAAACCGCGTGAAGGACAAAGAGGAATTTCTCAAAGCCGTGGATCTTGTGGCCTCTGTCATCGGGCGCGAGCGGATCGAGATTGTCGAGGTTGATCCAGATGACGCGCGCGCGATTGCCTGCGTGAATGCCTATGTGGCCGAACTCTCGCGCCGTTTTGGCGAGGATTTCGACCGCGCGCGCTCGGGGGAGCCCGAGGCCGATGCGATGCGTCCGCCGCGCGGCACCTTCCTTCTGGCGCTGTCGGAAGGGCTGGCGATGGGCTGTGTCGCGGTGAAAGACATGGGGGAACGTGCTGAAATAAAACGCCTTTGGGTCGATCCTTCGGCGCGCGGCATGCGTCTGGCCCATCGTCTGATGCGCGAGGCCGAAACCCGCGCCTATGATCTGGGGCACCGCGAGCTGGTGCTGGATACCTCGGCCAGATTGCCGGAGGCGCGGGCTTTTTACCTCAAGACGGGCTGGGGCGAAATCGCGCGGTATAACGACAATCCCTATGCCGATCATTTCTTTGGCAAGGAATTATAAGCCTCGATTGGTCACAACACCCGTGCTTTGCTGGACAGCCAGCCCGCGCGGCGCTAAACGGAAGCAAATCCCCAAGAAGGGCGCAAGATATGGTCTCTCTGAACGAAATCCGGTCCACCTACCTCAACTTCTTCGAGCGGAACGGGCACCGGATTGTGCCCAGCTCGCCGCTGGTGCCGCGCAACGACCCCACGCTGATGTTCACGAACTCCGGCATGGTGCAGTTCAAGAACTGCTTCACCGGTGTCGAGAAGCGTGATTACACCCGCGCGACCACCGCGCAGAAATGTGTGCGCGCAGGCGGCAAGCATAATGACCTCGACAATGTGGGCTATACCGCGCGCCACCATACTTTCTTTGAAATGATGGGGAATTTCTCCTTCGGCGATTACTTCAAGGAAGGCGCGATCAATTTCGCATGGGAGCTGCTGACCAAGGATTTCGATATCCCGAAGGACAAGCTCTTGGTCACTGTCTATCACACCGATGACGAGGCGGCCGATATCTGGAAAAAGGTCACGGGCTTTACCGATGACCGCATCATCCGCATCCCCACGAAGGATAACTTCTGGCAGATGGGCCCGACCGGCCCCTGTGGTCCCTGCACCGAGATCTTCTTTGACCACGGCGAACATATTGCCGGTGGCCCTCCGGGCAGCCCCGATGAGGATGGCGACCGCTTCATCGAGATCTGGAATAACGTCTTCATGCAGAACGAGCAGTTCGAGGACGGCTCGATGCGCGAACTCGATATGCAGTCGATCGACACCGGCATGGGGCTGGAACGGATCGGCGCGCTTCTGCAAGGCAAGCATGACAATTACGACACCGATCTGATGCGCCATCTGATCGAGGCCTCGGCCCATGCCACCTCGACCGACCCCGATGGGGCGGGCAATGTGCATCACCGCGTGATTGCCGACCACCTGCGCTCGACCTCCTTCCTGATTGCCGATGGGGTGATGCCCTCGAATGACGGTCGCGGCTATGTGCTGCGCCGCATCCTGCGTCGTGCCGCGCGTCATGCGCATATGCTGGGCGCCAAGGATCCGGTGATGTTCAAGCTGGTGCCAGCGCTGGTGCGCGAGATGGGCGCGGCTTACCCCGAGCTTGGTCAGGCGCAGGCGCTGATCGAAGAGACGCTGAAGCTGGAAGAGACCCGCTTCAAGGTCACGCTGGACCGTGGTCTGAAGCTGCTGGATGACGAGCTTTCGGGCCTGCCCGAGGGGGCGGCCCTTCCGGGGGAGGCGGCGTTCAAGCTTTACGATACCTATGGCTTCCCGCTGGATCTGACGCAGGATGCGCTGCGCGAGAAGAACCTGACCGTGGATGTGGACGGCTTTGACGCCGCGATGGCCGAGCAGAAGGCCAAGGCCCGTGCGGCTTGGGCAGGCTCGGGCGAGGCCGCCGATGGCAAGATCTGGTTCGAACTGGCCGACAAGCTAGGCGTGACCGAATTCCTTGGTTACGACTCGGAAGTGGCGGAAGGCCAGATCACCGCGCTGGTGTCTGATGGTGCGGAAGTGGCCGAAAGTGATGCGACCTGCATGATCGTGGTCAACCAGACGCCGTTCTACGGTGAATCGGGTGGTCAGGTCGGCGATACCGGCGTGATCGAGACCGAAACGGGTAAGGCGCGCATCACCGACACCAAGAAGGTTGCGGGCGTCTTCATCCATATGGCCGAAGTGACCGAGGGCAAGATTGCCCGTGGGCAGGGCGCGCGTCTGGTGGTGGATCACGCCCGCCGTTCGGCGATCCGTGCGAACCACTCGGCCACGCACCTGCTGCATGAGGCGCTGCGTCGTGCACTTGGCGATCATGTGGCGCAGAAGGGCTCGCTGAATGCCGAGGACCGCCTGCGGTTCGACTTCAGCCATGCCAAGGCGCTTTCGCCTGAGGAAATGCGCCAAGTAGAGGCCGAGGTGAATGAGTTCATCCGCCAGAACACCGCCGTTGATACCCGTATCATGACCCCCGATGATGCCCGCGCGCTTGGCGCTCAGGCGCTGTTTGGCGAGAAATACGGCGATGAGGTGCGCGTTGTGTCGATGGGCAAGCTGGCGGGCTCGGGTAAGGGCACGGCGGGCGATGTCTATTCGCTGGAACTTTGCGGCGGCACCCATGTGACCCGCACCGGCGATATCGGGGCCTTCGTGGCGCTTGGCGATAGCGCGTCCTCGGCAGGGGTGCGCCGCTTCGAGGCGCTGACCGGTCAGGCCGCGATCGATTACCTCAAGGCGCAGGAAGCGCATCTGGTCGAGGCCGCCCATGTTCTCAAGGCAGCACCTGCCGATCTGGCAGATCGCGTGAAGGCGTTGTCGGACGAGCGTAAGGCATTGGCCAATGAGGTGGCCCAGCTGCGCCGCGAATTGGCGATGTCGGGCGGCGCGACCGGCGGCAATGAAGCCGAAGAGATCAACGGGATCAAGGTTGTGGCCCAGTTCCTGACCGGCGTCACCGGCAAGGATCTGCCGCCGCTCGTCGATGAGTATAAGGCCAAGCTTGGCTCGGGGGCCGTGCTTCTGGTGGCCGATGCCGGTGGTAAGGCCGCTGTGGCCGCTGGCGTCACCGAAGACCTGACCGCGCGTCTGTCGGCGGTGGATATGGTCCGCGCGGCTGCTGGCGCGCTGGGGGGCAAGGGCGGCGGTGGCCGTCCGGATATGGCGCAGGCCGGTGGGGCCGATCCGTCTAAATCGGATGAGGCGATTGCCGCCGTCAAGGCATTGATCGAAAGCAAATAAGCAAAACGGGGCCGCAGTCAAAATGCGGCCCCTTTCAACAGGAGAGAGCGGATGCCGGGTGCGTATTGGATTGCCCATGTGACGGTGACGGATGCCGAGGCCTATGGCAAATATGCCGAGTTGGCAGGCCCTGCCATCGCCGCAGCGGGCGGCAAGTTTCTGGCCCGTGGGGCGCGGTTCGTACAGCTTGAGGGCAGGGAACGCCCGCGCAATGTTCTGGCGTGGTTCCCGAGTCTGGAGGCCGCCGTCGCGTGCTATAACGGGCCTGCCTATCAGGCGGCGCTTGCGCATGCCAAAGGGGCTGCAGAGCGCGAGTTACTGGTCGTCGAGGCGATGGAGTAAGACCCCGCCTTTGCATCGCAAAGCGCCCCCCTTTAAGGGGCGCTTTTTATGGGAGCGTGGCCTGTCTTGCGTCACGCCGCCCGATGCGCAGGGCTTTGCGCATCTGCTTCAGCTTCCAATGCTGTTCGTGCTGCAAGGCCAGATCGGCGGCCCATAACCCCATCTGGTAGTGTCCGCGCTCCTTCGCATTTTTCAGCATCAACTCGTTATAGAGTACGGATTTATGGCGTACCCGTAGCGCCTGTGCCAGCCATTGGTCGCTGATCTCGCCACGCAGCGCGCGCAGGGAGACCTCGGTCAAAAGCCGCAATTTCAGCAGGACCGGCGGCACCTTATGGCCGAAATGGCGCAGGCGGTGCAGCTGGACAGTGGGGCCGGACAGGCGCGCGGCATGGGCTTTGTCCTGCGGCTCGAACGGATCGAAGAAAAGATGCGCAGAGGCCAGGTCTCCGACCGCTTCTGCCGCATCGCCATAGGGCAGGGACCAGTCGGTGATCTTGCGCGCGTAACGGTAGCGGGTCTCGAAAGGGGCAATGCTTGTGTCCAATGTCGATTGCGGCGCAAAGGCCACCACATGCGCGCCGGGCGAGAGCCGCGAAAAGGTAAACGCCCCGAAGCCCCCCATCGACGCCCCGTAGAATGTGACGCGCTCGAAGCGGCGGAAAAGCCCCTCGGCGCGCAGCGTTTCCAGCGCGGCGATCAGGTCGGGATCGCGATACCAGTCGTTGCGTTTGTTGATCAGGCCAAGGATCGACCATCCCTGTTTGCGCAGCAGGTGATGGCCCCAGGGGTGCTGCTCGCCTTCAATCCGGTTGGTCGAGAGATTACCGAAACTGACCACCAGATGCTGACCTTCGATGCCTGATTGCGGCAGGTAGGCCAGCGCGTGATGGGCCAGCTCGTGGCAGAACCCGCCCTGCTGTTCCGCTTCGGCGGTGATCTCGGTGAAAGAGCGATGGATGGGCGTGACGTCGTTCATAGGCAGGTCCTGTCTGTTGGCCTCAGGATAACGCAAGACGGCGGGAAGGTAAGGCATGTTTTTTCGCCCTGCGATATGGGGGCGGGCGGTCTCGTGCGGCGGGCAGTTTGTGCTTCACAAGCTCTGTCGGACAGGATATGAGAACCTCCATGACCCAGACCGCAACCATCACGATCTGCTGCATTATCGGCTGACATTCGTCGGGCGGTCCGGTCTTGCTTTCCCAAAGCTGAAATCCCGAACCCGCCCGAGCGGTGGCCGTTCCATGCCGTGGGGGAGAGACTTCAGATGACCCAGATTCGCTTGCGCAACACGATGTCCCGTCAGGTGCAGGATTTCGCGCCGATTGATCCGAAGAATGTGCGGATCTATCTCTGTGGGCCGACGGTCTATGATCGGGCGCATCTGGGCAATGCCCGCCCTGTGGTGGTGTTTGATGTGCTGCAACGGCTGCTGCGCCATGTCTATGGCGAGAGCCATGTGACCTATGTCCGCAACTTCACGGATGTGGATGACAAGATCAACGCCACCGCCGTGAAGCGCCGTGAAGAGGGAGCGGAAGGCTCGCTTGAGGATCTGATCCGCGCCCGTACCGAGGAAACCATCGCGTGGTATCATGCGGATATGGATGCTCTGGGAGCGGCGCGCCCCGACCACGAGCCGCGCGCGACCGATTACATCAATGCGATGATCGCGATGATCGAGCGGCTGATCGAGGGCGGGCATGCCTATGCTGCCGAAGGGCACGCGCTGTTTCGGGTGCGGTCGTATAAGGACTATGGCCGCCTTTCTGGGCGCTCGGTTGATGATATGATCGCGGGGGCGCGGGTCGAGGTGGCGCCCTATAAGGAAGACCCGATGGATTTCGTGCTGTGGAAGCCCTCGGATGATGGTTTGCCCGGTTGGGACAGCCCTTGGGGCCGCGGGCGTCCGGGGTGGCATATCGAATGTTCGGCCATGAGCTATGAGCTGTTCGGGGACAGCTTCGATATTCATGGCGGCGGCATCGACCTGCAATTCCCGCATCACGAGAATGAGGTGGCGCAAAGCTGCTGCGCCCATCCGCATGGCGAGTTTGCCCGTTTCTGGCTGCATAACGAGATGCTGCAGGTCGAGGGGAAGAAAATGTCCAAATCCTTGGGCAATTTCTTCACCGTGCGGGATTTGCTGGACGAGGGCATTCCGGGCGAGGTGATCCGCTTTGTGTTTTTGCAGACGCATTATTCGAAGCCGATGGATTGGACCGCCGAGAAGGCGCGGCAGGCGGAGGCCACGTTGCGCAAGTGGCGGGCGGCCGTCGCGGGCATCGAACCCGCGCCGGCCGCAGCGCCCTCGGTGATTGCTGCGCTGGCGGATGACTTGAACACGGCGGGCGCTATTGCGGCATTGCATGCGTTGAGCGATCCGGCGGAGTTGAAGGCTTCGGCGCAGATGCTGGGGCTGTTGCTGGAGGATATGGGAGAGTGGGCCGAGGCGCCGGTGGCGGATCTTTCGGCCTATGCCGAGCATCTTGCCGACCTGCGCGCGCGTGCGATGGAGACCAAGGATTTCGCCCCTGTGGATGCGATGAAGCAGGCGTTGGTGGCGGCGGGTGTTGAGGTGCGGATGTCGAAGGCGGGGGTGGAGCTATTGCCTGCGGCGGGTTTCGCACCGGAGAAGCTGCCTGCGCTGTAAGGCGCAGCGCAGGAGGGAGAGCAAGCGATGAAAGAACGTCTTTATCTATACGACACGACGTTGCGGGATGGCCAGCAGACGCAGGGGGTGCAGTTTTCTGTCTCCGAGAAGGTGCAGATTGCGCAGGCTTTGGACCGGATCGGGGTGGATTACATTGAGGGCGGCTGGCCCGGCGCCAATCCGACCGATAGCGATTTCTTTGAGGCGCGGCCCCAGACGCGCGCGACATTCACCGCTTTTGGTATGACCAAACGGGCAGGGCGGTCGGCGGCCAATGACGAGGTTCTGGCGGGGGTGATGAATGCCGGAACGCCTGCCGTTTGTCTGGTGGGCAAGACGCATGATTACCATGTGACGGCGGCGCTGGGGATCTCGCTTGAGGAGAACCTCGAGAATATCGGGGCGAGTGTCGCGCATATGGTCTCCGAGGGGCGCGAGGCTTTGTTTGACGCCGAGCATTTCTTTGACGGCTATAAGGCCAATCCCGATTATGCGCTGTCTTGTGCGCGGGCGGCCTATGAGGCGGGGGCGCGTTGGGTGGTGCTATGTGACACCAATGGCGGCACCCTGCCTGCCGAGATTTCCGCGATTGTGGCCGATGTGATTGCGGCGGGCATTCCGGGGGATCATCTGGGCATCCATTGCCATGATGATACCGGCATGGCTGTGGCCTGTTCGCTGGCGGCGGTGGATGCGGGGGTGCGCCAGATTCAGGGCACTCTGAACGGGCTGGGCGAGCGCTGTGGCAATGCCAATCTGACGGCTCTGATCCCGACGCTTTTGCTGAAAGAGCCCTATCGCAGCCACTATGACACTGGCGTGCCGGAGAGCGCGCTTGCAGGCATCACGCGGCTGTCGCGCAAGCTGGACGATATTCTGAACCGCGTGCCCTTGCGCAGCGCGCCCTACGTGGGCGCCTCGGCCTTTACCCATAAGGCGGGGCTGCATGCCAGCGCCATCCTGAAGGACCCTGCGACCTATGAGCATATCCCGCCCGAGACGGTGGGCAATACGCGCCAGATCCCGATGTCCAATCAGGCGGGGCAGTCGAACCTGCGTGCGCGGCTGGCGGATATGGGGCTCGAGATCGCCAAGGGCGACGAGCGGCTGTCCGAGATCCTTGACGAGATCAAGCGCCGCGAGGATCACGGCTATGCCTATGACGGGGCGCAGGCGAGTTTCGAGCTGGTCGCGCGGCGGGTGCTGGGCGAGTTGCCGCGGTATTTCAAGGTAGAACGCTATCGCGTGGTGATCGAGCGTCGCCATAACGGGCGCGAGATGGCCAATTCTTCCGAGGCGGTCGTGGTTCTGGATGTGGGCGGCGAGCGGATGCTGTCGGTGTCGGAAAGCTGGGATAACGAAGGTTATGATCAGGGGCCGGTGAACGCTTTGTGGCAGGCTTTGGCGAAGGATCTGGGGCCGTATCAATGCCATATCGAGGATATGAAGCTGGTCGATTTCCGCGTGCGGATTACCGGCGGCGGCACGGCGGCGGTGACGCGGGTGGTCATTGATTCCGAGGATGGCAATGGCAACCGCTGGTCGACGGTCGGGGTGAATGCCAACCTTGTCGATGCCTCTTTCGAGGCGCTGCTTGAGGCGATCCAGTGGAAGTTCCTGCGTGACGGGGTGCGCCCGCTATGAGTGCCCTGACCGAGGCCGAGGCCCATTGTGCGCAGATGGTCGAGCAGAGCGACCCCGAGCGGTTCCGTGCCTTGATGGCGACACCCGAGGCGGATCGCCGCAAACTCTGGCCGCTTTATGCGGTGAACCTCGAACTGGCGCGGGCGCCTTGGGCCTCGAAAGAACCGATGATCGCCGAGATGCGCGTGCAATGGTGGGTCGATGCGCTGGAGGCCTTGCGGGCAGAGGGCACGGCGCCACCATCCGAGATCGGTCCGGCATTGGCGGGGCTGCGGCCTGTGGCGGGGCTTTTGCTGGAACTGGCCGAAACACGGCGACAGGATTGCTGGCCCGATGTCTTCGAGGATCATGAGGCGCTCTGGCGGTATCTGGATGGCACCGCCGGGGCGCTCTATCTGGCGGCGGCGCAGCTTCTGGGGGTTGATGCGCGCGAATGGTCCGTGCTGCGTGGGCAGGCACAAGGGGTCGGTCTGGCGGCCTATCTTTGTGCGGTTCCCGAGATCGAGCGGCGCGGACGTCACCCTTTGCCAGATGGCCGCAGCGCCGCTATCGCCGGTCTGGCGCAGGCCGGTCTGGCGCGGCTTGCGCATGGAAATCTGTCGCGGCAGGCGCGGCGGGCGTTACTTCCGGGATGGGAAAGTCGTGCGATTTTGACAGAAATATCGCGCAATCCTGCCTGTGTTAGCCAAGATATTCCTAGGAAAAACGGCCTCAAACGCCAATTTTCTTTCCTGAGGCATGCGCTCGCGGCGTAAGCTGCTTTTGGCTTAAATGAATCTTCAGCACTTCACAGCATGTTTATGACCTAACGCGGGGGCAGAATCCCGCTTTGGGTTGGGACACCGCGTCGTGTCCGAGTGGAGGCTGCTGTATGAGAGTTCTGGATAATGTGAAGATCGGGGTGAAGTTGCCCCTGATTCTTTTTACGATTGCTTTGGTTGCACTTTCCGTCATGGCCCTGACCGCCTATCGGGATTCCCGGCATTTGCTGGAACAGGCCGCGACGGAACGTCTTATGCATGTTGCACAGGTGCAGGCTGACCGTGTGAATGAATGGGAAGCCGATTTCCGGACCGAGGTAAAAGACAGCATCGCATCCGATTTCATGCGCGATACGCTGCGGGATTTCCAGAATTCGTGGACGCGTCTTGGGGAGGGTGCCGCAGATCAGGTGCGGAGCGCTTATGTCGAGGGCAATGCCTATCGGGCGGAGGATCGCTGGAAGCTGACTGCGGCGGCGGACGGGTCCTTGTATTCGAAGCGCCATGAAAAATACCATCCGATGATTTTGCAGCAGGCGAAGCGTGCGGGCTTTTCCGACATCTATCTGATTAGTGCGGAGGGGGATGTCCTGTATTCGATCGAGAAGGCGGATGACTTCGGCACGAATTTCGTGACGGGCCCCTTTGCCGATAGCAAACTCGGTCAACTGGTGCAAAAGGCGCTGAAGGCCAGCACCGAAAATCCGCAGATCTCCGAAGCGACGATCCATGAAACGGATCATGCGGGTGTTCTGTCCTATTTTATGGCCGCTCCGATCCTTGATCATGCCGGCAACCCAAAAGGTGCGCTTGCATTTGAAATTCCGCTTTCGGGGTTGAATGCCATTCTGGCAGACGGGCGCGGATTGCAGGAGACCGGTCAAAGCTATCTTGTTGACCAGAATATGAAATATCAGAATAATCTGCGCCTGTCGCAAGTGCCGACGGTCATGCAGGCTGCGCCCGAAAATCCGGCGATCACGCGTGCTCTGGCGGGAGAAAGTGGCACGGTGGATGCCGCTGGTGTACTGGATGGCAGTGATGCGACTGCTGCGTTCCTGCCGATCAGTTTCATGAACCATCCGGCGGCGCTGATCGTCGAACAATCCGACAAGGAACTGTTCTCGCCGATTATTGCGCTGGCGAAATCGATGAGCCTGCATGGAGCAATCGTTCTGGTCGCTTTGGTCCTGCTGGCCACCCTTATGGCGCGCAGTATTTCTAAGCCGCTGGTACGGCTGAAAGACACGATGGATCGGCTGGCGGCTAAGGATTACGATCTTGTCGTGCCCTTTACCCGCCGCAAGGACGAGGTCGGGCGGATGGCTGTGGCACTCGAAGACTTCCAGATTGCGCTGGCGACGGCAGAGGCGGCGTCGAAGGATGTGGCGCTGAAAGGGGCGGCCTTCAATGCCGGATCGTCCTCGATGATGATGGCCGATACGAATTTCAATATCAGCTATGTCAATCCCGCGATGACGCATCTGATCGAAAATCGTCTGGAAGATTTCCAGGTGCTCGATCAGACCATCGAAGCAGATACCATGGTTGGCCGCTCGATCGATACGTTCCACAAAAATCCGCAGCGTATCCGCGATTTCCTTGCCGATAGCGCCAACCTGCCTTACTCGGCCAATCTCAAAATCGGTCAGGCCCAGTTTGCGCTTGGCATCTCCGAGGTTGTCATGCCGGGCGAGGGGCGCATCGGTTATGTGGTGGAATGGCGCGATATTACGGAAATCGGTATGTCGCGTGCCATTCTGAAAGCGCTTGATTCCGCACAGATGCTGGGCGAGGCCGATCTGAACGGTCGTATCAGCAGCGTGAACGAGAATTATTGTAAGGCTGTCGGCATCTCCGCCGAAGAGTTTATCGGTCGTCCCGTTGTGGATGTCACCAGCACCGTGGACAGCGAATTCACGATTGAGGATGTTGCGCAACGGGTGATGAGCGAAGGTGTATCCGTGACCGGTACGTGGAAAATTTCTGCGGGCGACGGGCGCGACGCGATCTCGGAGGGGATTATCGCACCGGTTCACGACGAGATGGGGGATGTGGTCAAGGTTGTCTTTATCGGCAGCGACGTAACGACGTCCCGTAAGGAAATCGCGCGTGCAGCAGAACAAACGCAAGAGACATCCCGCCGGCAGGCCAAAGTTGTCGAGACCTTGCGCGTGGGGCTAAGTGCGCTCTCCGATGGTAATCTCACGGCCAAGATTGCGGAGCATCTGGGCGATGAATACGAGGAGCTTCGGGCGGATTTCAACACGGCTGTCGACCGTCTGGCAGAGGCAATGCGGGTCGTGATCGACAATGCGGTTGCCATTGATAACGAAGCGCGCGAAATCTCGAATGCGGCAGAAGATCTGAGCCGTCGCACCGAGCAGCAGGCGGCTACGCTTGAAGAGACCGCAGCAGCGCTTGATGAGTTGACTTCTTCTGTGGCCAGCGCGTCCGACGGGATCAATGAAGCCGATCGCATCGTGATGCAGGCTCGCAAAGACGCGGAAAGCTCCGGCCAAGTTGTGCAGCAAGCTGTTGAAGCAATGGGTGAAATCTCGGAAAGCTCGCAAAAGATTTCCAAGATTATCAGTGTGATCGACGATATCGCCTTCCAGACCAACCTCCTTGCCTTGAATGCGGGTGTCGAAGCGGCACGGGCCGGAGAAGCGGGGCGCGGTTTTGCTGTGGTGGCATCGGAAGTGCGGGCGCTTGCGCAACGATCTTCGGAAGCGGCGCGCGAGATTGACGGTCTGATCACGGCATCTTCCGATCAGGTCAGCCGCGGCGTCGGGCTGGTCGGGCAGGCCGGAAATGCTTTGGAGACGATCCTTCATTCCGTAACGGATATCGCCGAGCGGGTGGGACGTATCGCGACATCGGCAAAAGAGCAGGCCTCCGGCTTGTCCGAGATCAATACTTCGGTCAATCAGCTCGATCAGGTGACTCAACATAACGCAGCAATGTTTGAGGAAACGACGGCGGCAAGCCAATCCCTGAGTCAAAGTGCGAATGCTCTCAACGAGACAACGCGACGCTTCTCCATCGATAATCACGCAAAACCGGCGGCAGCTTCAGCCAAGCCTGCACCCAAGGCTGTCGCGTCCAAAGCGACAGGAACGCCTGGGACGGCTGCTAAGCCTGCGTCTAAGCCCGCTATGCCTAAAGCTTCGGTGCCAGTGGTTGAAGGAAATCTCGCCCGTCAGGTGCCGCCGGCACCGAGCAGCGATGATTGGGAAGACTTTTAAAACAGGTTTGGGGATCCCCCAAACCCTATTCAAAAAGACTTAGAACGTCACTTTTTGACGGCAAGAAAGGCAAGAAATGAGTGCCAAACGTGTTTTGATTGTCGATGATTCTCCCACAATTCGACAGCTGATTCGAGCTCAGCTGCAGGGAGATTCACGTCTGGTGGTGGTGGGTGAGGCCTCTGATCCCTATGATGCTAGAGAAAAGATCAAAGCTCTAGCGCCTGACGTGCTGACACTGGATGTCGAAATGCCCCGTATGAACGGTTTGGAGTTTCTTGAGAAGATCATGCGTCTGCGTCCGATGCCTGTCATTATGGTATCAACGCTGACGCAACGTGGATCGACAAAGGCGATGGAGGCTCTGTCTTTGGGCGCTGTCGATTGCATCGGCAAGCCGAAATACGGCAACCCTATCGAGGCTTTCGGCATCCTGCCGGACCTGCTGGTCGCGGCCGCAGACGCGCGCCTGCGTTCTGGCCCGCGCAAAAAAGTCGAACCTGCAAGTGGATTTACTTGGAACGGTAAGGTCATCTTGATCGGTTCGTCGACGGGCGGCGTCGATGCTTTGGAAACGGTTCTGTCGGGTTTCCCTGCGAATTGTCCACCGACCCTGATTACGCAGCATATGCCGGAAAGTTTTCTGGCAAGTTTTGCCCGTCGTCTGCAGGGATGTATCGCGCCGAATATGGGCTTGGCCCGAGATGGCCTGCCTTTGACACAGGGCAATGTCTATCTTGCGCCAGGAGGGGAGTATCATCTTGCGGTAAAACCCGGTGAACCGGCCCGTTGCCGGCTTGAGGCAAGCGAGAAACGGAATGGTCATCGTCCTTCGGTCGAGGTTCTGTTCGATTCAGCTGTGCCTATGGCCTCAAAGGTCGTTTCTGTCATGCTGACCGGCATGGGGCGCGATGGTGCGGACGCGATGCTGCGCCTGCGGCAGGCTGGTGCACGGTGCTTTGCGCAGGACTCCGCAACAAGCGTGGTCTATGGCATGCCGCGCGCTGCGGTTGAAAATGGTGCGGCAGAAAAGGCTGTTCCCTTGGGGCGGATTGCGTCGACAGTTCTAGCACAATGCGGGCGACAAACGGCCGCCGTCGAAAGAGGGGGGCGTTTCGCATGACGATGATGGGGATCGGTCGCCCGAAGCACATCTCTCAGGGCGAGTTTGCTGTTGGGCGGGTCGAGGGCATGTCTATCACGACAATTCTCGGCTCCTGCGTTGCGACCTGCCTCTATGATGAACATAGCGGTGTTGGAGGCATGAACCATTTTCTTTTGCCGGAAGGGACTGGCTCTACCGCCAGTTTCGGCGTGAATGCGATGGAATTGCTGATCAACGAGATCATCAAGAACGGCGGACAACGGACCACCTTGAAAGCGAAGGTTTTTGGCGGTGCGCGGATGATCGCAGGGCTTTCTGATGTTGGCGCGAAAAATGGTAGCTTCGTTTTGGACTTCCTGCGGCGGGAAGGGATTCAATGTCTTGGGCAAAGTCTTGGTGGCACGCAGGCTCGCCGGGTCGAATTCTGGCCGAATGGTGGGCGCGCGCGCCAGCGCCTTCTGGGCGAGGCGCAGGTGATCGAAACGCCGCCGCCGCCGCCGCCGAGCAATGATGTCGAACTGTTCTGAGCGAAATGGCCCCATTATGAGTTCACGTGAAGCCGGACATTCCATAGATTACAGGCGTGAAATTGATCGTCTGATGCGTTTGGAGTTCGGCTCGCGCAGTGAACTCGTTTTGCGATATCTTGCTGTGTTTAATGGTGGTTTGACACTGCACTTCTATTTGCAGTGGACCTCTGCTCTACTATGGATGCCGGTCTATTTCGCATTGCAGGCGCTTTATTACGTTTTCTTGCGTAGTCGTGCGCCGGTATGCACGGCCAGAGACACAACGATTGCTTCTATCTTGTTTCTGGTCTTGCTCGGCTGGTTCAGCTGGCTTCCTGCGCTGATGCTGCTTGAGCAGGATACGGCCTTGCGGATCAGTGCGGCGGCAGGGCTGGGATGCCTGATGGTGTTTCTTATCCGGCGGAGCGACCGTCTGAAACTGATGATCTATGGCGAAATCGTTATGATCACCCTGATTCTTGGGGCTGTTGCGTTTCTGGTGTTGCCGCAGGTTCCGTCGCTGAGTGCCAAATCAGCCATGCTGGTCTGTTGTGCTGCGTTGATTGTCTATTTTGCGAATGCTTTGTTGGAAGGCCGGAAAATGCGCCTTGACGCAGAGCGAGCATCCGAGCGGACTTTACAGGCTCAGAAGATGGAAGCTGTCGGCCAGTTGGCTGGGGGGGTCGCACATGATTTTAACAATATCCTCACTGCGATCATCGGGAACCTCGATCTGTACGAGCTGACCGAAGATCGCCCCGAGCGGGATGATATGGTGCACAATGCGCGAGAAGCGGCACAACGCGCTGCAACCTTGGTGCAGCAACTGCTGGCTTATTCGCGCAAGTCCAACCTGCAAGCGGAGCCGCGCGATATCGAAGTCATGCTGGAGCGTGTGCGGGTTCTGGGCGCGCGGCTTATACCGGCGTCCATCTCGTTGGAGGTGATCAATTCTCCTCGGCGTAACTGGGTAAAGGTCGATGAGACCCTATTGATGACGGCGTTGATCAACCTGATCGTGAATGCCCGCGATGCTATGCCGAAGGGTGGTCGGATCCGGATTTCTGCCGATCATAGATGTTTCGAGAGCCCCGAATTGATGGCAGACGGTTATGTTCTGCCTGCGGGAAATTATGTGGAGCTAACCGTTGCCGACACCGGGACCGGCATTCCTGAAACCGTGCTGGATCATGTGCTGGAGCCGTTTTTCACGACAAAGCCCGTGGGCAAAGGTTCAGGGCTTGGCTTGCCGATGGTGTTGGGATTCGCGCGTCAATCTGGCGGGGGGTTGAGTTTGCGCAGCTCTGCCGCCGGGACCCATGTCTCGGTCTATCTGAAAGAAGTGGAAGCGCCGCTTAATCTGGTTGCCAATCGGGCCGCATAGGCGCGACGCCCGTATGGTCATGCAGTGCGTTTGAGGTGACGTAAAGATGCTCCGTCGGTTGTTTTCAATCGGCTGAAAATCAGGATGGCCAAAGGCCCGGTGGTGGCCACAATCGCGAAGCCTAGAGTAAAGGCGTGCAATGGTATGGCACTATTGCTAATTTCGGCACCGGTTGCGAAGGCAGAAAGTTCCAAAGCACCACCGGCCAGCGCGATTCCCAAAGTCAGCGAGACCTGTTGGGCGACCGCTGCAAGCGAGGAGCCGCGGCTCATTTCTTGCGGATCCAGATCGGCAAAAGTAATGGCATTGATCGCGGTGAAAGTCAGTGCTTGCGCGACGCCTCCGATTAAAAGCAATGGTACAAGATACCAGTCATAGGGGCTGGTGACGGTTCCAAACCCCAACAGGCTCGCGGCACGGACGCAGGTGCCAAGGATCAGCATGCTGCGAAATCCGAACCGGTCGACAACCTTGCCGGAAAATCCCCTGATGGAGAGTGCGCCGACCGCGGTCAAACCGGCAAGCGCCCCCGAGGCGAGAATGGACATTCCTAGGCCAAGCTGGAATAGCAGAGGCAGCAAAAGCGCAATGGCGCCGTTGCTCAGGCGGAAGGCCGTGCCGCCCCAGATGCCAATGCTGAATGTCCGGTGCCGGAAGAGGTTCGGGTCGAGAAGAGCGTCGTTGCGGTGACGGGCGCGCAGGGCATAGGCCACCATTAAACCCAAACCGGTCAGGCTCAGCCCAAGGGCGACGGGCAGGGGCATGATATGCTCGCCCAAGGCGCTTAGCCCTGCCATAAGGGAGCCCAAGCCGATGGCCGAGATGAAAAAACCCAGTATGTCGAACCGCTTCGGGGGGGCGGGGGTGTCATGCGGCAGGTGGCGGAATGCCAGAGCCAGCGCGAAAGACCCGAGCGGGATGTTGATCAGGAAAATCCAGCGCCAGCCAAGTGTTTGGGTTACTACCGCGCCAACCAGCGGTCCGAGGGCTGGACCGATCAGCGCGGGGACGGTCAGATAGACCATCGCTTTGACCAGTTCCTGCCTGTCGGTATTGCGCAGTACGATCAGGCGACCGACAGGGGTCATCATCGCGGCCCCTGCGCCCTGCAAGGCGCGTGCCAGAACCAGGCCAAGTAAGGTGGATTGATTTGCGCAGAGTGCGGAGGCGCCGATAAACAGAAGCATGGCAAGGATGAAGGTGCGGCGCGCTCCGAACTTATCGGCGATCCAGCCCGAAATCGGCACCAATGCTGCAAAGGCAATGAGATAGGTGGTCATCGCCATTTTCAGCGATAGCACCGCAACATCGAGGTCCCGCGCCATCACCGGAAGGGCGGTCGAGAGCACTGTCGCGTCGATCAGCTCCATTAGAAGAGCGAAGGCGATGGTCAGGGGGAGAATGTTTTCGCGGAGTTTTTGCATGATCGGGCTTTCGTCAACATCGCGATCCTAGCGCCCGAACCCCTCCTGTCCATGACAGGGCTGCACAGGAGGGTGTGCTTTGACGATTTCGGGCCCCGTTACCGGCCCTTCCAGATCCAACCGCCGCCGAAGATCCGGCTGTCATCATTGGAGTAGAAGACGCAGGCCTGACCGGGCGAGACGCCTTCTTCCGGTACGATCAGCTCGACCTCCGCTTCGGTCGCTGAAATCGGGCGAATGATGGCAGCACGCGGTGGACGGGTCGAACGGACCTTGACCGAAACATGCCATTCCTTGCGCGACGTGAAGGGCTCGTCGCCGAGCCAGTTGATCTCGCGCACCGGAATCGTGCGGGTGGCCAAGGCCTCTTTCGGTCCCACGATCACACGGCGATGATCGGGGTCGAGTTTGACCACGTAGAGCGGGTCGGCCATGCCACCAATTCCAAGACCGCGTCGCTGGCCGATCGTGTAATGGATCACGCCGCGATGTTCGCCCAGAATATTGCCGTCCATATCGACAATCTCGCCCGGATCGGCGGCACCCGGACGCAGTTTTTCGATTACACTGGCATAATTGCCGTTCGGAACGAAGCAAATGTCCTGACTGTCGGGCTTGTCGGCAACCGGCAGGCCGTGTTTTGCAGCCAAAGCACGGGTTTCGGCCTTGGAATGCAAATGTCCAAGCGGGAATCGCAGGAAAGAAAGCTGTTCGGGTGTGGTCGAGAACAGGAAGTAACTCTGGTCACGATTCGAATCGGCTGCCGAATGCAACTCGGGACCATTCGGCCCCATTTTGCGCTGGATATAATGCCCCGTCGCCATACAATCGGCATCCAGATCCTTCGCGGTTTCCAGAAGATCCTTGAATTTGACGCGTTCGTTACAACGGATACAGGGGACAGGGGTTGCTCCGCCAAGATAGGCATCGGCAAATTCGTCGATCACCGCTTCTTGGAAGATGTTTTCATAATCAAGCACATAATGCGGGAACCCCATCGTTTCCGCCACGCGCCGCGCGTCATGGATATCACGTCCGGCACAGCAGGCACCCTTTTTGGCAAGCGCGGCCCCGTGATCGTATAGCTGCAACGTCACCCCCACGACATCATAGCCCTGTTGTGCCAATTCCGCGGCCACGACAGAGCTATCGACGCCGCCAGACATGGCGACAACGACTCGCGTGTCCTCGGGGCGCTTGGCAAAACCAAGCGAATTGAGTGGCATATCCTTGCTCATGGAAAACGTCCCTTAACCAGGTCCGCAGAAATATAGGAAAATCCTACCTATTCTCAAGGGTTAGTTTCACCCGTCGTTAAGACCCATCCGTCACATTCTAGAGCATCGAAGTGAAGGGGTGTGCCCATGTATCTGAAAAAAGTCGATGGTCCGCGGTCTATCACACTGCCTGATGGTACGATTTTGACCCGTGCGGACCTGCCACCTGCCGAAACGCGCCGTTGGGTGGCGTCGCGTAAGGCTATTATTGTTAATGCGGTCTCTCATGGTCTGATCACGCGCAGTGAAGTGTTGGAGCGCTACGATCTGTCCGATGAGGAACTCGATATCTGGACCCATGCCGTGCAAAAACACGGTCTGGCGGGGTTGAAGGTGACTGCTATCCAGAAATTCAGACAACCCTAGGAGGAATTGAATAAATTAACGTTCTAGGGTAATAGTGTGTTAACCATTTGGTGCGAGGGTTCCAATAACCAAGGAATTAATGCGGAGAACCGAATATGCGGATTTTGTTGGTGGAGGACGATCCCACGACGTCGCGAAGCATTGAGTTGATGCTGACTCATGCCAATCTCAACGTCTATTGCACTGATCTTGGTGAAGAAGGGATCGATCTCGCCAAGCTGTATGACTACGACCTGATCCTGCTTGACCTGAATCTGCCCGATATGAACGGGCATGAGGTTCTGCGGCAGTTGCGCATGTCGAAGGTCGATACCCCGATCCTGATCCTGACCGGTGCTGATGATACCGAGAACAAGATCAAGGGGTTCGGGTTCGGTGCGGATGACTACATGACCAAACCCTTCCATCGCGAAGAGTTGGTCGCCCGCATCCATGCGATCATCCGTCGCTCGAAAGGGCATTCGCAATCGGTGATCCGCACGGGTAAGGTCTCTGTCAATCTCGACGCCAAAACCGTGGAGGTCGAGAATAAGCCGGTCCATCTGACTGGCAAAGAGTATCAGATGCTCGAACTTCTGAGCCTTCGTAAGGGGACGACGCTGACCAAAGAGATGTTCCTGAACCATCTCTACGGTGGCATGGACGAGCCCGAATTGAAGATTATCGACGTTTTCATCTGCAAGCTTCGTAAGAAGTTGGCGGATGCAACTGGCGGGGAGAATTACATCGAGACCGTCTGGGGCCGTGGCTATGTGTTGCGCGATCCCGATCCGGGCGAGATGGAGCGCCGCGTCGCCGTCTAAAATCGACTCAGTGTCGCGTATTCCTTGTTTGATCTGAGAAGCCGCATGAAAATGCGGCTTTCTCATTTTGTTAGCGGTATTTTTTAATCTGTAACATGAAGTTCGTATCTGTGTATTTCACGGCTGTTTGGGTGCGGTGGCTGGACGTGAGGCGGAGAAGGCCATATTTGTGACGCGCGCGATGTAGCAAGATAGAGAGCCCGCCATGAATTCTTCCGCCATTCCCCCCGGTGATATGA
Organism: Thioclava sp. NS-SX20; assembly: GCF_057380695.1. Taxonomy (NCBI): domain Bacteria; kingdom Pseudomonadati; phylum Pseudomonadota; class Alphaproteobacteria; order Rhodobacterales; family Paracoccaceae; genus Thioclava; species Thioclava sp. NS-SX20. The sequence continues at coordinate 901,110 of NZ_CM170816.1, forward strand.
CAAAAGATACGGCGGCGCGCGAGATTGCGGACCTATCAGCGCGGCTTGAGCGGGCGAATACGGCGTATCATACGCAGGATGCGCCGGAGATCTCTGACGCCGAATATGATGCGTTTAAACGCCGCCTTCTTGCATTGGAGGCGCAATTCCCGGATCTGCAACGTGGCGACAGCCCGTCCCAGAAAGTAGGCGCGGCCCCGGCGGAAGGGTTTGCGAAGGTCCGGCATGAACAACGGATGATGAGCTTGGGCAATGCCTTCGAGGATGAAGATGTCGAGGATTTTGTCCGCGGCATCCGGAAATATCTCGGATTGGCAGCGGATACGCGCTTGTCTTTTACCGCAGAGCCAAAAATTGACGGGCTATCGCTTTCGTTGCGTTATGAAAAAGGTGTGCTTGTTTACGCTGCAACGCGTGGCGATGGGGAAACGGGTGAAAACGTTACGGAAAATGCGCGGACGATCCCCGATATTCCGCAGCATTTGAAAGATGCGCCGGATCTGCTTGAGGTGCGCGGCGAGGTGTATATGGCGCATGACGATTTTGCGGCGCTCAATATCTCGCAAGATGAACGGGGCGAGAAACGTTTTGCCAATCCGCGGAATGCCGCCGCAGGGTCGTTGCGCCAGCTGGATCCGCGGGTCACCGCACGCAGACCATTGAAGTTTTTTGCCTATGCTTGGGGGGTGCTGTCGGCACCTCTTGCAGATAGCCAAAGCGGAGCGATCAAGCGTTTGGCCGAACTTGGTTTTTCGACAAATCCGCTGACCAAGACCTGTTCCGGATCGGCGCAGATGATTGCCCAGTATCATGCGATCGAAGCAGATCGGGCGATGCTCGGCTATGATATCGACGGTGTCGTCTATAAGGTCAACGACCTTGCGTTGCAGGCTCGGCTGGGCTTTCGTTCGACAACGCCGCGTTGGGCGATCGCACATAAATTCCCTGCCGAACTGGCATGGACCCAACTTGAGAAGATAGAGATTCAGGTGGGGCGGACTGGTGCGCTCAGTCCCGTGGCGCGTCTGACACCGGTCACGGTTGGAGGTGTGGTTGTCTCCAACGCGACCTTGCATAACGAAGACTATATTGCAGGGCGCGATTCGAAAGGCGAAGAGATCCGTGGCGGGCGCGACATCCGCGAGGGGGATTGGGTGCAGGTTTATCGCGCAGGCGATGTGATCCCGAAAATTGCGGATGTGGATCTTGCGCGTCGCGCGGAAGGTCTGCAACCCTATGAATTTCCTTCGAAATGCCCTGAATGTGGTTCGGACGCCATTCGCGAGGAAGGGGATGCGGTGCGTCGGTGCACCGGCGGATTGATCTGTCCGGCGCAGCAAGTTGAAAAGCTCAAGCATTTTGTCTCGCGCGCTGCGTTCGATATTGACGGGCTTGGCGCCAAACAGGTTGAGGCGTTTTATGAAGATGGCTGGGTCAGGGAACCTGTCGACATCTTCACTCTGCGGGACAGATATGGGCCGGGTCAGGTGCGGCAATTGAAAAATCGCGATGGTTGGGGGGAGAAATCCGCGCTCAAACTGTTTGACGCGATTGACCAGCGGCGTGATATCGCGCTTGCGCGTGTGATCTTTGCTTTGGGGATCCGTCATGTGGGAGAACAGACCGCGACGTTGCTGGCGCGCCATTATGGCACATGGCCGTTTTTCGAAGCCGCAATGACGCAGGCCGATCCGAAAGGCAATGCAGCCTGGGAGGATCTGCTTGGCATTGACGGTGTTGGCAAGGTTCTTGCCGAAAGTCTGGTGAGCACCTTCCATCAGGAAGCCGAGCGCGGGTCGATTGACCGTCTGATCGCGCAGCTTCGGGTGCAAGAGGCCGAAAAGCCGAAAAATAATAGCGAAATCGCAGGGTTGACGATCGTATTTACCGGAACGCTTGAAAAGATGACACGTTCGGAAGCCAAGGCGCGGGCTGAGGCGCTGGGGGCAAAAGTGGCGGGGTCCGTGTCGAAGAAGACCGATATCCTTGTGGCCGGTCCGGGGGCCGGATCCAAGGCAACCAAAGCGGCAGATCTTGGTGTGCGGGTGATTGACGAGGATGCGTGGCTGGTTATGGCCGGGCAAGGCTGATGGCAGGTCGGCCCGAGAGTCTTTTCCCGCTATTCGGTAAGCTTGAAAGCTTGCCCGGTATCGGCCCGAAGCTGGCACAGACATTGACACAGGCTGGCCTCGAAAAGCCGCGTGATCTGCTGCTCACTTTGCCTTACAGCCTGGTCGATCGCCGTCCGGTGCCCACGGTGGCGGGGGTGCCGCACGGGCAGGTCGTGACGACCGAGGTAACGGTTCTGCGCCATGTGAAGGCGGCGCGGGCGGGGGCACCTTCGCGGGTGATCGTTGAAGATGCGCAGGCCGAGATCACGCTGGTCTTTTTTCGGGGCAATGACCAATGGTTCCAGAAGCAGCTTCCTTTGGGCGAGCGGCGGATCGTTTCGGGGAAGGTCGAAATCTACGAGGGCCGCGCGCAAATCGTACATCCGGATTTCATCCTTCTGCCTGAGCAACTTGAAGAGATTCCGCGCTTCGAGCCGATTTACGCTCTCTCTGCGGGGATCACGCAGAAGGTCATGGGCAAGGCCACCGAAGGAGCGCTGGCCTTGTTGCCCGAGCTTCCCGAATGGATCGATCCCAACCTGAAAAAGCGTGAAGATTGGCCGGATTGGCACGTGGCCATGCAGGCGGCGCATCATCCGGAAGATCTTGCGCACTGTATGCCGCAGTCGCCGGCGCGTATGCGGCTGGCGTATGACGAGTTGTTCGCGCATCAGCTGACCTTGGCTTTGGCGCGACGTAATGCCAAACGCAAACCGGGGCGGGTGACGCGCGGTGATGGCCGTTTCTCCGCGCGCATTTTGCAAAATCTGCCCTATGCGCCAACTGGCGCGCAGACCCGTGCGGTTGCCGAAATTCGGGGCGATATGGCCTCTGATCGCCGCATGAACCGTCTGCTTCAGGGGGATGTCGGGGCGGGGAAAACGTTGGTGGCATTGCTGGCCTTGGTCACAGCGGTCGAGGCGGGAGGCCAATCCGTTATGATGGCCCCGACCGAGATTCTGGCGCGCCAGCATATGGAGGGGATTGCGCCTCTTGCCCGCGATGCGGGGGTGCGGGTCGAGCTTTTGACGGGGCGCGATAAGGGTGCGGATCGTGCGGCCAAGCTGGAAGATCTTGCCGCAGGGCGCATTGATATCTTGCTCGGCACCCATGCCGTTTTCCAGAAAGATGTGCATTTTCATGACCTTCGCTTTGTGGTCATAGACGAGCAGCATCGCTTTGGCGTGGCGCAGCGGATGGAATTGGGGGCTAAGGGGCAGGCGGTCGATATTTTGGTCATGACGGCGACGCCGATCCCGCGCTCTCTGGCACTGACCCAATATGGCGATATGGATGTTTCGGTTCTGGACGAAAAGCCCCCTGGCCGGACGCCGGTCAAGACCGCGTTGATCGCGGATGAGCGTCTGGCAGAGGTCGTTGCGCATCTGACGCGCGCGGTAGACGAGGGGCGTCAGGCCTATTGGGTATGCCCGTTGGTCGAAGAAAGCGAGAAATCGGATCTGCAATCGGCTGAAGAACGGTTCAAACATCTGCGGGCGGCCTTGGGGGATGAGGTGGTCACCTTGGTGCACGGGCAGATGTCTCCGTCCGAAAAGGACGCGGCGATGGCAGAATTTCTATCGGGGACGAAACGTGTTCTGGTGGCGACCACTGTGATCGAGGTGGGGGTCAACGTGCCCAATGCCTCGATCATGGTGATCGAGCGCGCCGAGAGTTTCGGGCTTGCGCAGTTGCACCAGTTGCGCGGACGGGTCGGGCGCGGGGCTGCGGCCTCAACCTGTCTTCTGATGTATCGCGCGCCCCTGACAGAGACCGGCGAGCGGCGACTGAAGGTGTTGCGCGATAGCGAGGATGGCTTCCGGATTGCCGAGGAAGATCTCGCGTTGCGTGGTGCGGGCGATATGATCGGCACCGCGCAATCGGGGCTTCCACGGTTTCGCGTGGCCGATCTGGAACGTCAGGCGGGGTTGATGGCGACCGCGCAAACCGATGCGCGCGCGCTTCTGGAAGGGGACCCCGGGCTTGAAAGCGAGAGGGGACGCGCAGCCAGAACGCTGCTTTGGTTGATGGAGCAGGATCGCGCAATCAAACTGATTTCCGTTGGGTAACCCTAAGCTTGGTAAAAATGTTCTTTACTTGTTCTCTTTTTAATGAGAACAAAAGAGCAACAGAAGCAAGGAGGTTACATCGATGTTGCGAAAAATTGGAACGGTTATCGAAGGCGATAGCCTTTTGTCCGACGTGCTTGGCGCCGCGTCGATCTGTGTAACCTGCTTGGGGCTTCTGTGTTTGCCGGGGCTTTTTTAAAGCCCGGTCTGCCTCGCACTGCGCCGCACTGTCCCCGCGGCGCGCGTCCATCGTCCTGCCCGGACGAGCCTCTTGATCACACCGGGCGCGTAGAAAGTGCCTTACTCGCCGCCATCCTCGGGATGGCGGTTTTTTCATTCAAGGTCCGTTTCGAGGATGCTGTGGAGCGCCGTTTCGGGCCCTCATCATCGGCTTGGCATGCATTAGAACGATCCGTTCCCTCCGGAAAGGCAGGGCCATATAGGCTTTTCGATCAGAAGGCATAGGCAATGCGCAACCCGCCCCAGTGCCGTCCGTTCACGGTGATAGGGGCCGAGAGGTCTTTCATCAGAACGAAGTGCCCGTCTCCCATGTCGCGACGATAGATCTGCAGGACAAAAGGCGCGGTCGAGCGGCCTGCACGCAACCCGACCCGATCATCGAAAATCCGCCGATTGCGGCAGTTTGCGGTATTCCATGCAGGATCGGCTCCCTGCGGTTTCGAGAACTTTCTGTTATGCGTGGGCAGATATCCGTTTTCATCCACCGCTGCGCAGAACACGATTTTGCCGTCCAGCTCCAATGCCGCTTCCTGAATGGGGGGCAGAACCTTATCGGTAAATAGCGTAAATCGCGCCATGACCTGTTGCGGGTTCGTGCCCTCGATCGGTTCGTAGCGCCGGTCAAAAAGAGCCGCAGTTTCGATCTGCCCCGAAGCAACTGCCTGCGTGAAAATCTCGCTGATCTTGGCGGCTTCCTGCTGCACGAAGTCGATAAGGGCCGCATCCTCCAGCGCGCCGCCAAGCTGGACAGAGTTTTGCACGATGGTCTCGCCGACGGTGATCAGGGCGGTTGTGCGTTTTTGCGCCTGCGTGACCTGTGTTCCGGTCTGCTTCATCGCCTGCGTCATCGCCCCGAAAGCCGGTGCGAAACGGCTATTGGCTTCGCGCACTTCATTCGCCCGCTGCGCAATCTCGCCCACGGCTTGACGGGTCTCGTCAACAGAGGCCGTCATGCGCGACATGGCCTGATCCGTTTCAACGGTGCCACTGAGCACGCGGGATGCGTTATCCGTGATGTTCTCGGCCTCTTTGCGCAAGGTCTGGATGCCGCTATCCAGACCTTCAATGGCCTGACTGATCCCGCCCGCCGCATTTGCCGTTTTGCGCGACAGCTCGTTAATGGCCTCGGCGACCACCGCAAAGCCGCGCCCCGCATCTCCCGCCCGCACCGCCTCGATCTTGGCGTTGATGGCCAGAATATTGACCTGCGAGGCGATCTGCCGGATCTCGCTGTTTTCCGATTGCACCTGCGCTAGGGTCTTGCCGACATCCGACATGCGCTGCGCGACCGATGTGACCCAGCTGGCGATCTTCTGCGCGTGCTGGGCCGTTTCGCGCATCTGGGTGGTGGTTTCGGCCACATGATCCTGCGTGCGCTGCGCGGCGCCGGCCACGGCCTCGATGCCGGTGATGACCCGTTCATTCGCACTCTGGATAATGGTTGCGGCACGATCAGCATGGGTCAGATGGCCCATCTGTTCCGTCGCGTTCTGGGCCAGAAGATCCAGAGCGGCTGCAATTTCGACGATTTCGCGACCTAATGTGATCGCCTGTTTGGCGATCTGGTCCAGTCCGGTTCCATTAGTCCCGGCCCCGGGATGAAAAGAAAGATCGTTCATGCAGCCTCCACCTCAGACTTTGGGAGGCTCGCATGGAAGGTTTTACATCCCGTTAAATCTGGTCGAAAGCCAGCAGGGTCGCATCCGGTGCCAGCAGGATAGATCCGTGGCGATTGGGATAGTCCTGTGCGGCCTGCAGGATCTCGTATTCCGCAAAAGGGGCCGTGGGGACGGGGCCTTGGCCCGCCAGCATCCGCGCCAGGGCATCGCGCAGCGCCTGCACCTCCTCGCGCGACCGGCCGATGATATTATGCCCGAAAATCGCAGCCGAGGCCTGCCCCAGCGCGCAGGCACGCACGGTCTGGCTATAGCCGGTGATGCGCCCGTTTTCGACAGTCAGCGCCACCTCGACGGTCGAGCCGCAAAGCGGCGCGCGTTTTTTGGCCGTGGCATCGGGTGCGGACAGGGGGGCGCTATGCGGAATATCCGCCGCCAGCGCCAGAATGCGTTGTGAATAAAGCCGGAACAGATCTCCGTCGCTCATGGTCTTTTCCCCTATCTCGGTTTGCGATAGATAGGGCCTTCACCTTGCAGAGGAAACCCCTATGTCTTTCGATCTTTCCAGCCTGAAATATGATGCCAACGGTTTGATCCCCGCCATCGCCCAAGATGCCGAAAATGGCGAGGTTCTGATGATGGCCTGGATGAATGCCGAAAGCCTCGCTAAGACGCTGGAGACGGGCCATGTCACCTATTGGTCGCGCTCGCGTCAAAGCCTATGGGCTAAGGGTGCGACCTCGGGCCATATGCAGCATCTGGTCGAATTGCGCATCGATTGCGACCGCGACTGCCTGCTTGTGAAGGTCACGCAGAAGGGGCCGGCCTGTCATACCAACCGCCGCAGCTGTTTCTATACGCTGGTCGAGGATGGCAAAGAGGTGATCACCGCAGAGCCTATGGCTTAAGGCCAACCATCGCGCGGATATCGGCGGGCGAGGCACCTTCGCTGCGGTAAAGCGAGATCGCCCGCGCATCATTGCGTTTGGCCAGCCGCTTGCCGTTCTCGTCACGGATCAGCCGGTGGTGATGATAACGCGGCGTGGGCAGGTCCAGCACGGCCTGCAAAAGGCGGTGCAGCATGGTGGCCTCTGCCAGATCGGCCCCGCGAATGACATCGGTGATGCCCTGTTCGGCATCATCGACCACGACCGACAGGTGATAGGCCGCCGTGCCGATATCCTTGCGCATCAGCACAATGTCGCCATGATCCTGCAACAGGCGGGCAGGGTCCAGATGGTGCAGCCCCGCATCAAGCCCCGTTTCTTCCCATGTCAGAGCCTGCTCCGGCAGGCCGGCCAAAGCCGCCGCCATATCCAGCCGCACCGCGTCGCCCGCTTGCGGATAGTGCCCCTTCCGGTGGCGACAGGTGCCCGGATAAAGATGCGGCGCGCTGACACCCTCTTGCGGGGCGGACATCGCCGCCTGAATATCGCGCCGCGTGCAGGAACAGGGGTAGGCCAGGCCACGGTCGATCAGATCATGGATCACCGCCAGATAGACCTCGCGCCGGTCCGACAGGCGCATCACCGGCTCGGGCCATGACAGCCCCAGCCAGCGCAGGTCCTCATAGCAGCCCGCCTCATATTCGGGGCGGCACCGCTGGGTATCATTATCCTCGATCCGCAGCAGAAACTCCCCGTCCGCCGCCATATCCCACGCAAGACAGGCGGAATAGGCATGGCCCAGATGCAGCGGGCCGGTGGGCGAAGGAGCAAAGCGCGTCCGCATCCGCCCTTATTTCGGCTGAGCGTCAAGCCACGCGGTGAACTGCTCTTTCGCGCGGTCGGTATACAGCTTGTAACGGTCCTTGCGGCCGCGCCGCCCGCCACGGGCCTCGACCGGCGGGAATAGCCCGAAGTTGACGTTCATCGGCTGGAAGGTCTTCGCCTCGGCACCGCCAGTGATATGGTTCACAAGGCTGCCCATCGCGGTCTCATAGGAGGGCGGAGGCAGGTCGCGGCCAAGGATCTTGGCGGCAGCCATCCGTCCAGCCAGAAGCCCCATGGCTGAGGATTCCACATAGCCTTCAACGCCGGTGATCTGCCCCGCAAAACGGATATTGGGGCGCGATTTCAACCGCATCTGATTGTCCAGAAGCGTGGGCGAGTTGATAAAGGTGTTGCGGTGGATGCCGCCCAGACGTGCGAAGCTCGCGTTCTGAAGACCGGGGATCATCCGCAGCACTTCCGTCTGCGCACCATATTTCATCTTGGTCTGAAAACCCACGATATTATACAGCGTCCCCAAAGCGTTATCGCGGCGCAACTGCACCACGGCATAGGCCTTTTCTTCGGGCTTATGGCGGTTGGTCAGGCCGATGGGCTTCATCGGACCGTGGCGCAGAGTCTCGCGCCCGCGCTCGGCCATCACCTCGATCGGCAGACAGCCATCGAAATATTTCGCCGTCTCACCCTCGTGGAACTCGGTCTTATCGGCGGCCAGAAGCGCATCGATGAAGGCCTCATATTCGGGCTTGGTCATCGGGCAGTTGATATAGGCGTTGCGCTCTTCCTCGGTCTCGCCCTTGTCATAGCGCGATTGCAGCCAAGCCACATCCATATCGATCGACTCGAAATAGACGATGGGCGCGATGGCATCAAAGAAAGCCAAAGCATCGGCGCCGGTCTCGGTACGGATGCTCTCGGCCAAAGCGCCAGAGGTCAGCGGACCCGTCGCCACAATCCAATGCCCGTCTTTCGGCAGTTCGGTGATCTCGCCATAGCGCGTCTCGATCAGCGGATGATCCTTGAGCGCACGGGTCACACCGGCTGAAAACGCATCGCGATCCACCGCCAAAGCGCCACCGGCAGGCAGGCTGTGCTTGTCGGCCATCGCCATGATAAGCCCGTCTGCCGCCCGCATCTCCCAATGCAAAAGCCCCACGGCATTCTGCTCGTCATCATCCGAGCGGAAGGAATTCGAGCATACCATCTCGGCGAAATCGCCGGTGCGATGGGCAAAGGTCTCAACAGTCGGGCGCATCTCATGCAGCACAACGCGCACGCCTGCATTCGCGGCCTGCCACGCAGCTTCGGAACCGGCCATGCCGCCGCCAAGGATATGGAGTGTATCTGTCATGGCGTTCGTCTAGGCCAAAGCCGTGGTTTTGAAAAGAGCCATTCTCAAGGGACAATCGGCGGTTTGTGCAAGAAACCGGCTCGGTCGTTTGCTCTACGGGGCGGGCCGTAAGGCCCGATCCCGCGCAGCCCAAGGGGCTCGATGCCCCGCAGGGCTGCGGCCCTGCGCATAAGGATGCGCGGCCCTTGGCCGGCAGGATGCGGCATAATCGGGGCCGTCAGATCAGGGCGATACGCTCGCGCCGTTCGGGATCTGGAAATTCACGGTAAAGCCCGACGCTGGAGGTCGCGATCATCGCATGCATCTGGTCGTAATGGCGGGCCAGTTCATCGTCACTCTGGCCTACAGCCCGAAACGCGTTTTCCAGCATGGCCATGTCGGCCACCTCGATTTCTAACAGAAAATCCGCCTGACCCTCTGCGCCCAAGCCCAGCTTGCGCCGCATCAGCCGCCACGAACTGATCAGTCCGCGCTTTTGCAACCCGCCATACCAGATCTCAGCCGCTGCCGCGAAGGCCAGCGCTTTGGTGCCCGATGTCAGCTCAATCATACAGTGATACAAATTCATATCCAACCTCCCGGCCCATCTACCACCCCGTTCTTGCGGGCTGTCCCTCAGGCGCGTGGTCGGGATTTCAGCACAAAGGATTTGATATTCGATTAAAACCCTTTTGCACCGGTCGATAGGCAAACGGCCACCCGATTACCGGATGGCCGCATCATCGCATGTCGGTAAAGATCAGTGCCCGACGATCAGATCCGACAGGCTGTGGTCGCTGAAGCTGACGCCACCTTGGCCCAGATCGGCACGCAGGCCGATCCCCACATAGCTTTCCGCATCGTCGTGGTTGGGATCATTGAAGCCCAGCTCGCCCGTCATGGCATAGCCGTTGCCCATCTTGTATTCGCCGGTTGCGGCAATACGACGGCCGGTCACATTATCGGTGTCGTAATAATCCACACGGCCCCCCACCGAGACCTGCGAATTCAGCGGCATCGAGGCGGACACATTGTACAGATTGCCCTGCAGGTCGGCATCGTGGTTCTTCACGTGGTTATACGCCGCCTCAACCGAGAACAGCCCGTAATCCGCACCATATTCCACGCCCAGCGTGGTGATGTCATCGCTGTCGAGGCGCTCATACCCCGCACGTGCACCGAATTTCATGGTGTCGTTCATGTTATAGATCGCATGCAGGGCGGTGGATGCGCCGTCCCAGCTATCGTCCCAATAACGGTTCAGTGCCATGTCACCCTGCACCGAGAATTGCGGCGCAAAGCCGATTTCCATCTGGCCACCGATGCTGGTGCGCGAATTGTCCCGCGAATCCGCATCAAGGAAGTTGTAATGCGAAAGGCCGACATTGGCGCCGACGACATCGGCAGCATGGCCAGCCAAGGGCGCAAATCCGGCCAGAAGGGCGAGGATAGCTGTCTTTTTCATTGTCTCTACTCTGCTCGTTGGTCTGTGATCTTGCGCCACAGAATTTTTAGGGCAGGTCACATCTACATGTGCCTGCCCGCGATTTTACTCTTGTTCCGATGCGCCGTCAGCGGGTGGCGTATCGTCCGTCTGTGACGTTTGCGTGATCGGCTGATCTTCGCCGTCCTCGTCGCCCTGATCCGCGATACGCGCGACAGAGACCACCGTCTCGCCCTCGGCCGTATTGAAGACCCTCACACCGCCTGCACCGCGCGAGCGGAAGGAGATCCCGTCCACCGGACAGCGGATCGACTGGCCGGTTGAGGTGGCCAGCATGATCTGGTCGCCCATCTCGACAGGGAAGGAGGCCACAAGGTCGCCGCCGCGCATCTTCTTGTCAAACGCGGTCACACCTTGGCCGCCACGCCCGCGCACGGGGTAGTCATGGCTGGACGAGGTCTTGCCAAGGCCCTTGGCGGTGATCGTCAGGATCAGATCCTCGGCGGCAGACATCTCGGCGTAACGCTCGGGCGAGAGCTGGCCGCCTTCTACCGCGTCCTCATCCTCGTCGGCCTCGTCCTCTTCGGTGATACCGGCCATCAGACGGCGCTGCTTGAGGTAAGCCGTGCGCTCTTCCGACGTTGCATCGAAGTGACGGATGACCGACATCGACACGACCTCGTCATCGCCCAGAAGCTTCACGCCGCGCACACCGACCGAATTGCGCGAGTTGAACACCCGCACTTCCGGCACGGGGAAGCGGATGGCGCGGCCCTTGGCGGTGACCAGCATCACATCGTCCTCCTCGGAACAGATGCGCGCATTGATCAGACGCATGCCCGCATTCTCTTCGTCGAATTTCATCGCGATCTTGCCGTTACGCATGACATTGGTGAAATCCGACAGGCGGTTGCGGCGTACAGTACCGGCGCTTGTCGCAAAGACCATCTGCAGATCGGCCCATTCGGCCTCGTCGCGATCGACCGGCGTGATGGCGGCGATGGAAACGCCCGTGGGGATCGGCAGGATATTGACGATCGCCTTGCCCTTGGAGGCACGCGAACCGGCAGGCAACTGCCACGTCTTCATCTTGTAGACCATGCCTTCGGTCGTGAAGAACAGAAGCTGCGTATGGGTATTGGCCACGAACATCGTGGTCACCGCATCATCATCTTTCAGACCGCCGCCCGAAAGCCCCTTGCCACCGCGTTTCTGCGCGCGGAAATCGGCCAGCGGCGTGCGCTTGATCCAGCCCGACTGGGTGACCGTCACGACCATGTCTTCGCGCTCGATCAGGTCCTCGTCGTCGATATCGCCGACAAAATCGGCAATCTCGGTGCGGCGCGGCACGGCGAAGAGTTCGCGCACCTCGCGCAGCTCGTCCGAGATGATCGCCATGATCCGGTCGCGCGAGGCAAGGATGGCAAGGTAGTCCTTGATCTTCTCGGCCAGTTCCGCCAGCTCGTCGGTGACTTCCTTCACCCCGATCTGGGTCAGGCGCTGCAGGCGCAGATCGAGGATCGCGCGGGCCTGAACTTCGGACAGGTTATAGGTGCCATCGTCATTGACCGGATGCAGCGGGTCGTCGATCAGCTTGAGATATTCGACGATGTCATGCGCGGGCCAGCGACGGGTCATCAGGCGCTCGCGGGCCTCGGCGGCATCTGCCGAGGACCGGATCGTGGCGACGACCTCATCCACATTCGACACCGCCACAGCCAGACCACAGAGGATATGGCTGCGTTCACGCGCCTTGCGCAGCTCGAACGCGGTGCGCCGTGCCACCACTTCCTCGCGGAAGGTGATGAAATGCGTGAGGAAATCGCGTAGGGTCAGCTGCTCGGGGCGGCCGCCATTCAGCGCCAGCATGTTGCAGCCGAAGGAGGTCTGCAAAGGCGTCAGACGGTAAAGCTGGTTGAGCACCACATCCGGCGTCGCATCGCGCTTGAGCTCGATCACCACGCGCACGCCGACACGGTCGGATTCATCGGCAATGTTGGAGATGCCTTCCAGACGCTTGTCGCGCACCAGCTCGGCTATCTTCTCGATCATCGCGGCCTTGTTGACCTGATAGGGGATCTCGTCGACCACAATCGCATGACGGTCCTTGCGGACCTCCTCGATACGGGTCTTGGCGCGGATCACGACAGAGCCGCGGCCCTCCAGATAGGCTTTGCGCGCACCGCCACGACCAAGGATCAGACCGCCCGTCGGGAAATCGGGGCCGGGGATGATCTGCATGATCGCCTCGGTCGACATATCGGGGTTGTCGATCAGCGCAAGGGTGGCATCGACCACTTCGCCCAAGTTATGCGGCGGGATATTGGTGGCCATACCGACGGCAATACCGCCCGCACCATTGACCAGCATATTCGGGAACCGCGCGGGCAGAACGACCGGCTCGCGGTCCTTGCCATCGTAGTTGTCCTGAAAATCGACAGTGTCTTTTTCGATATCGGCGAGCAGGAAGGCGGCGGCCTTCTGCATCCGGACCTCGGTGTAGCGCATGGCGGCGGCGCTATCGCCATCCATCGACCCGAAGTTGCCCTGACCATCCAGAAGCGGCAGCGACATGGAAAACGGCTGGGCCATACGGACCAAAGCGTCATAGATCGCGGCATCGCCATGAGGGTGGTATTTCCCCATAACATCGCCCACCGGACGTGCCGATTTGCGATAGGGTTTGTCATGCGTATTGCCCGTTTCATGCATCGCATAAAGAATGCGGCGGTGCACGGGCTTGAGGCCGTCACGCAGATCGGGGATCGCGCGCGAGACGATCACGCTCATCGCGTAATCGAGATAGGCCGTCTTCATCTCGGACGCGATGGAGACAATGGGAAACTGCTCGGAAGAGGGGCGTCCCGGCCCTTTATCTTCCGTGTCCGGCGTATCGGGAGTATCGTTCACGCGCGCCTCTATTCTTCTAGATCTTGTTGGGGCTTCTTATAGCCCGCCCGACGGTTAGTATGCAACTTCCATTCCCCGTCTTGTCGGGGAAAGGCCGCGCTCGGGGCGATGCATTTTCGATAGGGGCGCGATTGGGCGCGGTTCAGCTGCGCGCGCCGGACCTTGCCGCCAGCATCCAGAGCACCCAAAGCACCAAGGAGAAAACAACGTTCAGATTGGCCATTGTGACGCCGAACATCTCCCAGGAGATCTGGTCGCATTGGATCAGCGGTGCGCGGTTGATCTGGTCCAGCAGGTCATCGACAGAGCCAAGCCCCGGCCCGCCGGAGGTGCAGCTTGTGGGGCCCGCGATGATATGACGCTCGACGAGCGAGTGATAGATGCCGATTCCCGCCGTGGTCAGCGCCGCCAGCCCCCCGAGATAGGCGAAGGGGCTGCGCAGGTGGAAAACCAGCATCGCGGCACCGATGATCACCGCCACCAGATGCGGCCAGCGTTGCAACAGGCACAGATGGCAGGGCGCATAGCCCGCCGCCTGAAACAGGAAGGCCGCGGCCAGAAGAGTCGCCGAACCGACGCTTGCAAGAAGGATATAGGCGCGGGATTGGGTCATAGATATTTCACCAGATAAAGACCGCCCAACAGTAAGGCGACGAAAAGCGTAAACACAAGCCCGAGCCGCTTCTCGATGAAATCACGCATCGGTGCGCCGAATTTCCACAAAAGCGCGGCGACTACGAAAAAGCGCAAGGCCCGTGCAAAGACTGCGGATCCCAGAAAAATCGGCAGGGAAAGGTGGGTGACCCCCGAGAAGATGGTGATGACCTTGAACGGGAAGGGGGTGACACCGGCGATGATCACCGCCCAGGGTCCGTATTCGTTGAAACGGGTGGCCAGCTCGTCGAATTTGTCGGATTTGCCGTAGAATTCCAGAATGGGCTTGCCCACGCTATCCATCAGCCCGTAGCCGATGCCGTATCCCACGATGCCGCCGATGACAGAGGCCAATGTGGCGATAAAAGCGATCCGGAAGGCCCGGTGCGGTGCCGCGATGATCATCGGGATCATCAGGACATCCGGCGGGATCGGGAAAACCGAGCTTTCCAGAAATGCGATGAACGCCAACGCCCAAGTGGCGTGACGATGTCCCGCCAGACGCATGGTCCAGTCATAGAGTCGGCGGATCATGTCGCCCCCTGTTTTGTGTTTGTAAGGGATGCCCTGACCCGCAGGAAGGGTCAAGCATCCTCAACCTCAAAACAGGCCCTGTCGCGACAGTCTGCCGTGAGGTCTCTGGCGGATGCGCGGTTTTTCCACAATTTTGGCCGCACCGCAGGGATTTATGCGGTGGCGACATTGACTAGCGATTTGAAGCCCAGTAAGAGACCAAGGCACATTGCATTGCGGGCGTGGTGGAATGGTAGACGCGGCGGATTCAAAATCCGCTTCCGAGAGGAGTGCCGGTTCAAGTCCGGCCGCCCGTACCAATCTGAAATTCAATGAAGAAGAGGTTGGTTTGCAATAGGGTCGAGCAGCTTGTTCCCCGCCGTTCCCAATCCGGTTCCCACTTTCATCTTCCGTCCTTGTTCTGTTCTGCAAGCTTGTGGGCCGCTTTCGGCAGTCGCTTCCGGGCGAGGCCGGCGTGGTCGGTGCTGAGGAGTGCAGGCGAGGGGGCCGCTTCCAAATCCACGATTCGCTTTGGGTCGTGAGCCGCGTGATCAATCCTCTTTTTCCAGCGGCACTGTTTCTGATTGGAGGGAATGCGTTAACTTCGATCGCGACTTATTTGCGTTGATTTGACGGCATTTCGCCCATGCGCCGATATGTTGAATTGTTTCTAATGTGGCGAAGATTGGGCGCGTCTATTGGTGCAAACCCACGGTTTCCGCAATCATGGCGGGGTATTGTTTCGTTAAGGGAAACGGGATTTTGGCAACAATAAGATGGTTCGCGTCCAGATTGTGGTAAATGTGGTGAGTGACGCTTATGAACTTCGTAAGAGAATAAAAATATTGCTTTTTATATTCTCAAGCTTTCGTTATTTCAGGCAATAACGCGACGGAAAGGCGAGCTATGGGGGTAGCGCGCGGTGGCGGGGATCAGGAGGCGCAGCCTTCAGTCCGTTTTCCGGTCCTGCTGGCCCGAAAGGGTCGGGTTCGGTCTGCTTTCATGTCGCCATCTGCCCCTGAAGGGGTGGGCTGAGAGGCGCAGGCATGCGCCATAGGTTGGCTGCTACCGGAGTGAAGGCCGGTTTTGGGTAAGGTTGAGTAGACGTGACAAATACTTATACACTTCAAGCGTGGGATCTTTCCGATATTGCTGCGTCCTCGTCCTGTGTGTTCCCCGATAGCGAAACCAGTTCGAAAAGCGCGGTCGGCCAGTCGTTCACGATCAGCTCCGACGCATGGGTTCAGTCGATCTCGCTGAGCGATTGCGATGACCGCTTCAGCGATAATGACAGCAACCAGCACATTACCCAGACCACCACACTGGAAGGCAGCACCTATAGCGCGTCCTCTTCGATCACGCCCGAATACCGCTATGTGGTGACCGATAGCAGCGGCAACAGCATCAATGTTTATGTCTTCGATATCGGTCGCGGAACCGATGAATCCGGCCTGGTTTCCGATGCACCGCTGGTGCCGGGCGAGACCTATACGATTACTAAATATGAAAGCTGCAACAGCAGCTACGAGACGCCTTCGGTCCATTACAGCGATCTGGCGACCTATCCTGACGAGGCCCCCGATCTGAGCGACGGGGTCGTCTATGGCACGGATGGCAATGACCTGATCGACACCGCCTATACCGGCGATAATGACGGCGACATGATCGACAATAATGATGGTCATCTTGACGGGTATACCGGCGACGCCGATGTGGTCGTGGCGGGCGCGGGCGATGATACGGTCTTTTCGGGCGCGGGCGATGACGCCGTCTGGGGCGGCGATGGCGATGATTTCCTCGATGGCGGCGCGGGCAATGATTACCTGTCGGGCGGCGCGGGCGATGACACGCTGGTCAGCGGTGCCGAAGTCGATACGCTTTCGGGCGGCACCGGGCTGGATATGGTCGATTATTCGGCGTCTTCCGCAGGGGTGAATGTCGATCTGGTGTCGATGACCGGCAGCGCGGGCGATGCGGCGGGGGACCAGTATGACGGGATCGACGGCGCGTTCGGCTCTGCCTATGATGACACGCTGACCGGCTACGACCAGCAGAGCACGGCGGGCGATGACAGCTATACCAACGTCTTTTATGGCAATGCTGGCGATGATCTGATTGATGGCAAGGGCGGGGATGACTCGCTCTATGGCGGGGCCGATAACGACACGCTGATCGGTGGCGCGGGCAATGACTATATCGAGGGGAATGCGGGCAACGATTCCCTGACCGGCGATGACGGGAATGACACGCTGATCGGCGATGGCGGCACCGGCACGACCTCGGGCAGCGATGTGAGCGTGGACTGGACGCAGTTCGGCAGCGCGGGCTGTACGCTGGCCTCTGGCTCCTCGTTCGATATGGGCGATGTGAAGGTGACCTTCGGCTTTACCGCGCAGGAGCGTGGTGCCTATGCCAAAGTGACCAATACCAGCGAATATACCGAAAGCGGCGATGGTCTGGACGCGAATAGCGGGTTGATGCTTTACGGGGCTGGCGGCGATTGCAAGGCGGGGGATACCTCGACCACCACGCTCGATTTCTCCTCGGATGCCGAGGGTGTGGCCGATGCGGTGACCAATGTCAGCTTCCGTATCAATGATATCGATTACGCCAATGACACGGCCGGATATCATAAGGATATCGTCACGGTTCATGCCTATGACGCCGATGGCAACGAGCTGGATGTGACCATCACGCCCGCGGGCGGCGCCACGGTGGATGGCAATACCGTCTCGGGCGGGGTGCAGGATACGGGCAGCCTGAACGCCAGCAGCGCGCAGGGCTCTGCCCTGGTGACGGTTGACGGGAATGTGGCCAAGATCGTGATCGATTACGACAATGGCGGCGATTCCGATCAGGCGATCTACCTGAGCGATATCAATGCCACCACGATCGTGGACGAGACCGAAGGCGATGACACTATTGAGGGTGGCGCCGGTGATGATGTCATCGAAGGAAATGGCGGCAACGACCTGCTGAGCGGTGGCGACGGTGCCGACAGCATCTCGGGCGGCGATGACCGCGATACGATCATGGGCGGCGCGGGCGATACCGTTGATGGGGGCGCGGGCGGCGACGATTGGGATACGCTGGACCTGACGGGGCAGGGTGCCTATCGTCTGACCGATGTGACCGAAGACGAAAACGGCAACGGCACCAATGGCACCGTCGAGTTTCTGGATGATGACGGCAATGTCACCGGCTCGCTGAACTATACCGAGATCGAAGAGATCAAGGGAGATGGCATCAACCTCTCGCCGGATGCGGAAAACGACACCGCCACCGTGGCCGAGGATGACAGCGTTATCATCGATGTTCTGGGCAATGACAGCGATCCGCAGGGCGATACGCTGACCGTCACCTCGGCCAGCGCCGAACATGGCAGCGTGACGGTGAATGATGACGGCACGCTGACCTACACGCCGGATGCAGATTATAACGGCGACGACAAGATCACCTATACGATCGACGACGGCAATGGGAACACCGACAGCGCCGAAGTGGCTGTCAGCGTGACGCCCGTCAATGATGATCCGGTTGCGCAGGATGATACGGCAAGCACGGGCTATAACACTCCGGTGACGGTTGATGTGCTGGCCAATGACACCGATATCGATGGCGATACGCTGTCGATATCGGGCACGCCGGTTTCGGAGGATGGCTCTGTAAGCGTCAATAGCGATGGCACGCTGACCTTCACCCCCAACGAGGGGTTCTCGGGGGAAGCGACCGTGACCTATCAGGTCAGCGATGGTCAGGGCGGGCTGGATGACGCGACTCTGACGGTCACCGTCGGGGCCAATCCCAAGGACGGGATCGTGCAGGGCACCGATGGGAATGACACCATCGATTATGCCTATACCGGCGACCCGCAGGGCGACATGATCGATCATGGCGATGCGCTGCTTCCCGGAGAGGTCGGCGATGATGATATCGTCAAGGCCGGCGCGGGCGATGACACGGTCAAGGCTGGTGCGGGCAATGACGAGGTGTATGGCGGCGACGGCAATGACAACCTTCAGGGCAATGCGGGCGATGATGCGCTGTATGGCGAGTCCGGAAATGACGTTCTGGATGGCGGCGCGGGCGATGACACGCTGCTGGGCGGCGATGGCAATGACACGCTGAAAGGTGGCGCGGGCAACGACCTTCTCGAAGGAGGTGCGGGCGATGACAGTCTTGTGGGCGGGTCGGAAAATGATACGCTCTGGGGCGGTGATGGCAATGACACCCTGCAAGGCGCCGATGGCGATGATGAATTGCATGGCGGTGCCGGTAATGACTCGCTCAATGGCGGGATCGACAATGACACGCTCTGGGGCGATGACGGTCAGGACAGCCTGAACGGCGCTGACGGTGATGACGAGTTGCATGGCGGGGCCGATGACGACCTGCTGCGTGGCAATTCGGGCAATGACACCGTTTATGGTGATGCGGGCAATGACGAATTGCATGGCGGCACCGGCGATGACCGCCTGTTCGGCGGCGAGGGCAATGACACGATCTATGCCGATGAGGGCAGCGATTATGTCGAAGGCGGCGACGGGGATGATTATATCGATACCGGCAAGCCGCTTGTCGATGCGCTTCCCGACCGTGGCTATGAGGGGCTCTGGTCTGCTGATAGCGACCCCTATGACGATCGCGATACCGTTCTGGGTGGGGCCGGAAACGACACCATCTTCACCGGTGACGATAACGACTATATCGAAGGCGGCGATGGCGACGATTCCATCAATGCGGGCTATGACGATGACACCGTTCTGGGTGGTGCGGGCAATGACAGCATCATCGCGGGCGAAGGCAGCGATTATGTCGAAGGCGGCGATGGCGATGACACGATTTATGGTGGCATCGGTCCGACCAGCGGTCTGGATGTCAACCTGCCTGACACCGCAGGCGACAAGGTCACCGACAATGGCATGGACACGCTGATCGGCGGTGCCGGCAACGACGTGATCTATGGCGAGGATGACGACGATTCGATCGAGGGCGGCATCGGGGATGATTATCTGGATGGCGGCGTTGATGATGACACTCTCAAGGGCGATGAGGGCAATGACACGCTGATTGGCGGTCAGGGCAATGATCTGCTGGAGGGTGGCGCGGGCGATGACCTGCTGGAAGGCGGCACCGGCACCGATACGGTTTCGGGCGGTGATGGCAATGACACCATCATCGGCGGCGGCGATAATGATGTGCTGCAGGGCAATGCGGGCCGCGACCTGTTCAAGATCACCCCGATCAGCACGACCGGAAACTACAATATCACCGTCGATGGCGGTTCGGATGGCGACGACTGGGATACGCTCGATTATTCGGGGATGATCGCGGCGGGCTATGAAGTCCAGAGCATCGTCAAAAATCCGGAATATAACGGTAATCCAGGTTTTAATGGCCAGATCACCTTCTACAACCCCACCACCCATTCCTATGCGAATGTCAATTTCTACGACATCGAGGAACTGGTGCCCTGCTTCACGCCGGGCACGCTGATCGCGACCCCGCGTGGCGAAAAGCTGGTGGAAGAGCTGGTGGTCGGTGACAAGGTCATTACCCGCGACAACGGCATTCAGGAAATCCGTTGGGTCGGGCGTCGCGATCTGACCAAAGCCGAACTGGATGCAGCAGCCCATCTCAAGCCGGTTCTGATCCGTGCCGGAGCCTTGGGGCCGAACCTGCCCGAACGGGATATGATGGTGTCGCCCAATCACCGTATGCTGGTGGCCAATGCGAAAACGAGCCTGTTCTTTGAAGAGCACGAGGTCTTCGTTTCGGCCAAGCATATGGCAGGGATGGAGGGGGTGGCCACGGTCGAGACCTTGGGCACCAGCTATCTGCACTTCATGTTCGACCGCCATGAGGTGGTTCTGGGCAACGGGGCATGGACCGAAAGCTTCCAGCCCGGGGATCAGACCTTGGGTAGCATGGGCAATGCACAGCGCGACGAGATCTTCGAGATCTTCCCCGAACTGAAAACGCATAAAGGCCTTGAAGACTATCAATCGGCGCGGAAATCGCTCAAGCGCCACGAGGCAGAGCTTCTGAAACGCGCGTGAAAGAAAGGCCGGTTCCCCTGAAGGGAGCCGGCCTTTCCCGTTTCGGGCTTCGGTCAGTCGTATTGCGCCCGATCCCATTGATGTTCTGCGCCTAATAGCACTTTTTTTGCGCAGTTTTATGTTTTATCGCTGTGTCGTAAGAGCTTCACTTTTCACAAAGCTAACCTTAGGGTAACGTTTCTTTAATGGTTCAGAGCCGGGCCGAGCAGAATCCTGGCCGTTTTCTCGTTAATGAGGGGAATAAGATGACGGAGAGTCTTCTCGGCGCGTGGTATGACGCGGACGGCTACGATAAAGATGGCTATGATAAAGACGGATATGACCGTAGCGGTTGCGACAAGGATGGTCATTGTAGGCCCATCACCGGCACCAATCGCTCGGACGTGCTCGTCGGCTCGGATGGTTGTGACGATGTGATCAACGGCTTGGGCGGGAATGACCTTCTTAAAGGGCTCGGCGGGGATGACCTTCTGGATGGCGGCGCTGGCTGCGACACCCTTTTGGGCGGCAGCGGCAATGACACGCTCATCGGCAGCGGCGGCGACAAGCTGTTCGGAGAGCGTGACGCGGACACATTCATCCTCACCGGAGACTCGGCGGGCGACATTTATGTGGATGGCGGTTGGACCGGCAAGGATTGCGATACGCTGCAATATGGTCAGATCCTGAAAGCAGGCTATGAATTGCAAACGGATTGGCATTATCCCGAATTCTGCGGAAATTGGGGGCAATCCGGTGTTCTGAAATTCTATAATTGCGACACCGGAAAATATATCACGGTGCATTACTGCGATATCGAACATGTCGTGCCCTGCTTTACGCCCGGATCAATGGTGGCCACGCCCTATGGGGAAGTGCCCGTTGAGGAGCTGAAAGCCGGTGACAAGATTCTGACCCGTGACAATGGCGTGCAGGAGCTTGTCTGGAGCGGGCGTTGCGAGTTGGGACGCGAGACGCTGCTGCGCAAGCCCGAGCAGGCGCCGGTGATGATTGGTGCGGGCGCTTTGGGCAATGGCCTGCCCGAGCGGGACATGTTTGTGTCGCCCAATCACCGTATGCTGGTCACCGGCGAACGCGCCCAGCTTTATTTCGAAGAATATGAAGTGCTTGTGGCGGCAAAATATCTGGTAGGCCTGCCCGGGATCGTGAGCGCGGTTGTGCCGTCGGTGAGCTATATCCACTTCATGTGCGAGCGCCACGAGATCGCCTTGGTCGATGGGGCATGGACAGAAAGCTTCCAGCCCGGTGAGGTGACGCTGACCACGATGGGCGAGGCGCAGAAGACAGAGATCTTTGCGCTTTTCCCCGAGTTGCAGACAACGGCCAATCTGACGAATTTCACCTCGGCGCGGCGGAGCTTGCGCCGTCACGAGGCGGCATTGCTGCTTTACGCTTGAGCAATCCCCGCAATCGGCTGCCCCGTTCAAGGAAACGGGGCAATTTTAGATTTTATTAAACTTGCATCCGCATAGTCATCCCCGAACCGCTGTATCAATGGCGCTATCTGGATGGGATGATGGGCTTGCCGAACCTCAACGCGTTTTCCGCCCTTTCGCTCGGGGCCGAGCCTTGTTCGGACGATGTGCTTGTCCTGTCTACGATCGAGCAGGCGACAGAGGCGCGCTTCGCATTTTCCGATTATGACGAGAAGGCGGGAGAGTTTTCTTTTGCAGACCCGGAGGACGGACCGGCGGCGTCCGGCCCTCTCCACGCGCTTTATGCGCTGGGGACGGGGATCGAGGGAGGCTGCCGTGTTTTAACGGCGGACGGGCTACGACGCTGTGACGAGCTTCGGAATGGCGATCTGGTGATGACGCGGAACGGGTTGCAGCCGGTTCTCTGGGTTGGCCACCGGCATTTGCAATGGCGTGTTCTGGGCCTTGCGCCGCAATTACGACCCAGCCGGATTGCGGCGGGGACATTGGGTGGTGGCCTGCCGGAGGCAGATCTGAGCCTTGCGCCGATGCAAAGGATTGTAGCCGATCCGTCACTGTCCGAGATGTGTGGGAAAGATCTTGCCACGCGTTCGGCGGGGCTAGAGCCGGTGAGCGCCTGTAACTATGTGCAGATCCTTTTTGCGGACACCGAGGCAATGCTTGTCGAGGGGGTCTGGCTGGAAAGCTATGTGCCGACCCGTCAGAATATCGGCCTGTTGGCAGAAGATGACCGGATGGAAATTCTGTTTCATAAACGGCATCTTCTGGGCTGAACTTTATCTATCGGATGAAGACCGGTAAGCCAAAAAAGGCCGGGCATTTGCCCGGCCAGTACAGCAGAACCGACAGGGGTAGACGGTTCTCACTGGGGTTCGTTATGGTCTGCGATTAGCGCCAGAACGGGCGTTCCGCCTCGCGTTCGGCGTCATATGTCGACAGACCGATATCCTTCAGAATATAGGGGGGCAGCTCTGCCAAGGCGCGGCGGCTGCGGGCGCGGAACATCCAGAGCATGACCGTTTTCATGATCGACGGTTTCGCAATGTGCTGCGCGGGATGTCTGAAGATGAAAAGGCTTTGCATGGGGCACCTGAGTATTTTGTATTGATACAATCCGATCCTTTCGGTAAAATACTGGTACAATGAGCCTGCTACCGTCAGCCAGTGAAATATTGTACCCGATACAAGAGAGGTGCCCATGCCCGATCAGGCCCTGCAGTGGAAGCCGCAGCTTTCCAACCAGAAAGGTCCGAAATATCTGGCGCTCGTCAGGGCTTTGCGGGAAGGAATTCGCGAAGGAAAACTGATGCCTGGGCAGAAGTTACCAACGGTTCGGGATCTCGCTTGGCGGCTGGGGGTGACCCCTGGCACCGTGGCGCGTGGCTATCAGATTGCGACGCAGGAAGGCCTGCTGCAGGCCGAGGTGGGGCGCGGCACGTTTGTATCGATACAATCTGCCCGACTCGGCCCGACAGAGCCGCTCTATTCCAATAGCAGCTACGAATATAAAGAGGGGCAGAATGACGGCGTGGTCGATTTCCGCTCGCCCATTCTGCCGGATGTCGGGCAGGCGGCGGCATTGTCGCGCGCGATGGCCGAAGCTGCGCGCGAAGTGAATGACCAGTACCTGAAATATCCGGGGCTGCGGCGCGATGCCTATTGCCGCGAGGCCGTGCTGGAATGGTTTCCGCCGGGATGCAGTCTACGGTCTCTGGTGACGGTCGAGGATGTCGTGCTGACGCTTGGCGGGCAGAATGGGCTGTCGCTTGTCATGCAATGTTGCCTGCGCGGGGATCGTCCTGTCGTTTTTGCCGAAGAACTTGCCTATCCGGGCTTCCGGCATGCGGCGCGCCTGCATCGTGCGGAGATCCAGCCGATTGCACTGGATGACGAGGGCATGATCCCCGAGGCACTGGACCATGCCGCGCGGCGCTATAATGGCCAGCTTGTCTTCATCACTCCGGATGCCCAGAACCCGACAGCCGTGCGCATGGGCACCGCGCGTCGTATCGCGATTGCCGAGGTGGCGCGGCGGCATAATCTGCAGATCGTCGAGGATGACTGTTACACCGCGCCGGTGACCAATCTGCCCGCGATGCGCACGGTTGCCCCCGAGCGGTCTTGGTATGTGACCTCGCTTTCCAAGACGATTTCGGCGGGCATGCGTTTCGGAATCGTTGTCGCTCCCGATGGCATGGGCGAGGCGGGGCGTCTGACTGCGCAGCATAGCTATTTTGGCCTGCCGCGTCCGGTGACCGATATGGTCACGCGGCTGTTCACCTCCGGTGATGCGATGCGCCTGCGATTTGCCGCGCAGGCCGAGATGGACCGGCGTCTGAAGATGGCGATCAATATATTGGGCGCACAGGAGATCACGTGGCAGGAGGGGCTGTCCTTCCTGTGGATGCGTCTGCCGCTGGGCTGGCGCAGCTCGACATTCGTGCGGATGGCCGAGGCCGAGGGCGTGCTGCTGCGCTCGGCCGATGAATATGTCCTGCAAGACGGTCACGCCCCGAATGCGGTGCGCATCGCGCTTTCGGGCGGCGTTTCGGAAGAGCTGATGTGTCAGGCCTTGACGCGATTGACAGTACTTTTGCAGCACCAGCCCAACGATCTTCCGGTATGATTGGCGGATAAAGAGGGGTTTGTGTTTAATATTTAGGCGTCTGCCGTCAGATAGGGCTTAAAATACTGTGCTAGGGCTTTCCTCCGCTTAATCGCTATGCTTTCGTCAAGGAAAGCGCGTCAGATTTTGGGAGATTCATATGGCGTCATCCTCGTGGAGGCGGAGCGAGACCGCCCAGGGATATTTTACGCTCAGCCCGGTTTTGCTCTATGCTCTGGTGATGCTGGCTGCACCGTTGCTGACCATCTTTGCCTATTCCTTCTTCAAGGACGGGTATCTGACGATCATCCATGAATTCACGTTGCAGAACTATATCGACGTCTGGAAAGACCCGATCTTCCGCGCGATCCTCCTGCGTTCGGTCATTGTGGCGCTGATCGTCACGGCGCTTACCGTGGGCACGGCCTTCCCCATCGCCTATTTCATTTCGTTCAAGGTCGCCCCCTCGCGCAAGAGCTTCTGGCTTTTTCTCATCACCATCCCGTTCTGGACGTCCTACCTGATCCGCATCTTCGCGTGGAAGGTGATCATCGGCTATAATGGTGTGATCAATTCGGGCCTTGAAATGCTGGGTCTTATGGGGCCGGGCCATCTGTTCGAAGAGCCGTTCCGCATGATGGGCACGGTTCCGGCGATTGCGGTAGCGCTGGCCCATGCCTATGCGCCCTTTGCCATTCTGCCGATCTTCGTGGCGCTGGAAAAAATTGACCGCTCGCTTCTGGAAGCCGGGCGGGATCTGGGCGAGAGCTATTTCAACAGTTTCCGCCGGATCACCCTGCCGCTGGCCATGCCGGGGGTGGTCGGGGCCGTCCTGGTGGTCTTCATTCCGGTGATCGGCGATTACGTCGCGCCGGAACTGATCGGCGGCGGCAAGATGCCGATGGTCGCCAATCTCATTCAGGCACAGATGCTGCCTCTGGATAACAAGCCGATGGGATCTGCCATCACCATCTCGGCTATGGCCGTCGTGGCGCTGATCGCGGCGCTCTTCGTTCTGGCAAACCGGAAATATCTGCGAGGCCCCAAATGAAACTCTCGGGTCTGAAACTCTATACGGTTCTCTATCTGGTCTTCCTCTACGCGCCGATCATCCTTTTGCCGGTCTTCGCGTTCAACAATGGCACTATTGTCGCTTTCCCGCTGACGGGATGGACCACCCAATGGTTCGCCGCAATGGCCGAAAACGATACCCTGCGCCGTGCTTTGGGCAATTCACTGGTCATCGGCCTGTCCACCGCGATCCTGTCGACCGTGCTGGGGCTCTTTGCGGCCCGCGCGACCACGCGGTTCAAGTTCAAAGGCAAGGGGCCGGTGATGGGCTTCATCATGCTGCCTCTGGTGCTTCCGGAGATCATGATTGGCGGCTCGCTTCTGATCGTGCTTCTGGGGATGGGGGTGAAGCTTTCGATCCTGACGGTGATCTTCGGCCATGTGCTGATTGCCACGCCCTACGCGGTCACCATCCTCTCGACGGCATTCGCCTCTCTCGATCCATCCTATGAAGAGGCCGCCTATGATCTTGGCGAAACCAGATGGTCGACCTTCCGTCTGGTGACCCTGCCTCTGGTGCTGCCCGGGATCATCTCTTCGATGCTGATCAGCTTCACCATCTCGATGGATGAATTCATCATCGCCTTCTTCCTCGCGGGCAACGAACCCACATTGCCCACTTATATCTTCTCGCAGCTGCGCTTCCCCAAGGCCGTGCCGGTAATCCTTGCCCTTGGCACCTGCCTTGTGGCGGCCTCGATCGTGCTGCTGACCATTGCCGAATATTTCCGACGCCGCGGGATCGCCAAGACCGGTGGTAAGGATCAGGGAGGTTTCCTGTGAACAAAGTCAAAACCGATGCGAAACCGATGATCGAGTTTCGCGATGTGCAGAAATACTATGGCGATTACCATGCCCTGCGCGGCATCAACGCCACCATCCGCGAAGGCGAGTTCTTCTCGCTGCTCGGTCCCTCGGGCTGCGGCAAAACCACGCTTTTGCGTACCATTGCGGGCTTCGAGGATATTTCCTCGGGGGTGGTCCTGATTGACCGCAAGGATATGGGCTCCGTGCCGGCCAACCGCCGCCCCACTAATATGGTGTTCCAGTCCTATGCCATTTTCCCGCATCTGACCGTGGCCGAAAATGTGGCCTTCGGTCTGCGCCGTGACCCGCGGACCAAGCTGGAAAAAGCCAAGCTCGTCGAGGAGGCGCTCGAAATGGTCGGGCTTGGCGGCTATGGCAAACGCGCAGCCCATGCGCTTTCGGGCGGCCAGCGCCAACGTGTGGCTCTGGCCCGCGCGCTGATCCTCAAACCCAAGGTGCTGCTGCTGGATGAACCCATGTCGGCGCTCGACCGCAAGATCCGCGAGCAGATGCAGGTCGAGCTGATCAAACTCCAGCGCGAATTGGGCATCACCTTCGTGCTCGTGACCCATGATCAGGAAGAAGCACTGGTGATGTCGGACCGGATTGCCGTGATGTTCGAAGGCGAGATCGCCCAGCTCGACGATCCCGAAGAACTCTACCGCCGCCCCAAATCCCGCCGCGTGGCCGAGTTCATCGGCGCGATGAACTTCCTTCCGGCCCATATCGAGGACGAAACGGAGGGTCGGATCGGGGTCATGGTCGCAGGGCTTGGCGCCTGTCACCTGCGCCCCGATCAGGTCTCGCATGCCCATGACGGGCAGGTCTCTGTGGGGTTCCGCCCCGAAACCATGACAATTCTCTTCGGCGACCAATCCGCGTCAGGCCGCGAAGCCCCCGCAACCATCGAAGAAGTCGTCTATTATGGCGACATGACCTATTACGATGTCCGCCTCGATGGCGTCGAACAGACCGTGCGCCTGTCGATGCGCAATGTCTTCGGACGGCCGGTGCTGGATGTGGGCGCGCGGACCCGCATCGCATGGAACGAGGGCGCGCTGATCCTGTTCCGCTAAACCATCATCCTATCACAAGGAAAAACGGCGCGAAGCTCTGCCTTTCGCGCCGTTTCCATATCCAGCTGCCGGAAATATCCTCGGGGGGAATTTTTCGTCGCAGACGAAAAAGGGGGGCAGACAGCCCCCCTTCCTCGATCGTCAGTGCCACGCCTGAAATCAGGCCTCGCGCGAGGCGCGCTTGCGTTCGTGGGGGTCCAGATGGACCTTGCGCAGACGGATGGCTTTCGGGGTCACTTCCACCAGCTCGTCATCGTCGATATAGGCGATCGCCTCTTCCAGCGACATGCGCACCGGCGGGGTCAGGCGGACGGCTTCATCGGTGCCCGAGGCACGGACGTTGGTCAGTTTCTTGCCCTTGAGCGGGTTCACTTCCAGATCGTTGTCACGCGAATGCTCGCCGATGATCATGCCGGTATAGACCGCTTCCTGCGCGCCGATGAACAGCTTGCCGCGCTCTTCGAGGTTCCACAGGGCATAAGCGACCGAGGTGCCGTTCTCCATCGAGATCAGAACGCCCTGACGGCGGCCTTCGATGGCGCCTTTATAGGGGGTCCAGCTATGGAACAGACGGTTCAGCACGCCCGAGCCACGGGTGTCGGTCAGGAACTCGCCCTGATAGCCGATCATGCCGCGCGAGGGCACATGGGCCACAACGCGGGTCTTGCCGCCTTCTGCCGGACGCATCTCGACCAGCTCGCCCTTGCGGTAGCCGGTAAGCTTCTCGATCACGACGCCGGAATATTCGTCATCCACATCGATGATGACTTCTTCCACCGGCTCCATGCGCACGCCATCTTCCTCGCGGAAAATCACTTTCGGGCGCGAGATCGACAGTTCGAACCCTTCGCGGCGCATGTTCTCGATGAGAACACCCATCTGGAGTTCGCCCCGACCCGACACGATGAAGGCTTCCCCGCCGGGCGTATCCTCGACACGGATTGCCACATTGGTTTCGGCTTCTTTCATCAGGCGGTCACGGATGACACGCGACTGGACTTTGGAGCCGTCTTTACCCGCCAGCGGGCTGTCATTGATGCCGAAGGTCACCGAGATGGTCGGCGGGTCGATCGGTTTGGCCTGAATGGCCTCTTCGACTTCCAGCGCGCAGAGCGTGTCGGCCACGGTGGCTTTGGTCATGCCTGCTACGGTGACGATATCACCGGCCTGCGCTTCGTCGATGGGCTGCTGGCTCAGGCCGCGGAAGGCAAGGATCTTGGTGCAGCGGAACTGCTCGATCTTGTCGCCCTTGCGCGACAGTGCCTTGAGGCTATCGCCCACTTTCAGGGTGCCGGATTCGATACGGCCGGTCAGGATGCGGCCGATGAAGTTATCGGCGGCCAGCGTGGTGGCCAGCATCGCGAAGGGCTCGTCTTTTTTCTCGACCTGTTTCGGGGCCTCGACATGCTTCACGATCAGGCGGAACAGCGCGCTCAGATCCTCGCGCGGCCCGTCCAGTTCGTCATCGGCCCAGCCGCCGATGCCCGAAGCGTAGACATGCGGGAAATCAAGCTGTTCTTCGGTCGCGCCGAGGTTGGCGAAGAGGTCGAACACCTCGTCCAGCGCGCGATCGGGATCGGCGGCCGGCTTGTCGACCTTGTTGAGCACCACGATCGGCTTCAGGCCGAGCGCCAGTGCCTTCGAGGTCACGAATTTGGTTTGCGGCATCGGGCCTTCGGCCGCGTCGACCAGAAGGCAGACGCCGTCCACCATCGACAGGATGCGCTCCACCTCGCCACCGAAATCGGCGTGGCCGGGGGTGTCGACGATATTGATGCGGGTGCCTTCCCACTCGACCGAGGTACATTTTGCAAGGATGGTGATCCCGCGTTCCCGTTCGATGTCGTTGCTGTCCATGGCGCGTTCTGCAACGGCCTGGTTTTCGCGGAATGCACCGGATTGTTTCAGAAGCTGGTCGACCAGAGTTGTCTTGCCGTGGTCAACGTGCGCGATGATCGCGATATTGCGAAGTTCCATGAGAAATCTTGCCTGCTAGGGAGGATTGCCCCAGCGCATAGTGCATTTGGGCCGGTCATTCTAGCCCTCAACTCAATGAACAGCGGATTTAGACCAGAGATTGATCACAAATACGCCCGCAAGGATCAGGATAATGCCGCAAATCCCCGCAAAGTCGAGCCTCTGTTTGAAGATCACAAGGCCGATCAGACTCGTAAGCACGATCCCGATCCCCGACCAGAGCGCATAGGTAATTCCCAGCGGTAAGGTCTTGAGCACCTGTGTGAACAGATAGAAGGCCCCCGCAAAACCGGCGAGAACCCCGAGGCTGGGCCAGAGCCTGCTGAATTGCTGGCTGGCTTGCAGGCAGCTTGTGCCGAACACCTCGAACAGGACAGCGAGCGTCAGCAGCAGATAGGTTTTCATGCGGGAGATACTCCAATCGGGCCAGCTGTGCTCGGTGTCCTGCCGAGCCTGCCAGATCAGGTCACAACATACCAGTCCCGTCGGTGATTGAAGGCAATCACCGCATTCAGGACAACCGCGCCCAGAAGGGACCAGCCTACATTGCCAAGCGGCAGCACCCAGAAAGCGATCAGGAACAGGCCAAGATCATGGATCGTCTGGGTCCAGCCTGCCTTGAAGCCGAAGCGGTCCTGCAGCACCAGCGCGACGATCGACACGCCGCCCAGACTGCCCGAATGGCGGAATAGCCCCAGCAGCCCGACCCCCGCACTGACCCCAAACAGAAGGGCGGCGACAGCGGGGTGGATCTGGTCGACATGCAGGAAGGGTTTGAGAGCCTCGGCCATCAGCGAGACCAGCGTCACGGAGGCAAGGCTTTTCAGGCAGAAGCCGATCCCGCGTGCTTTGTAGGCGAAAGCATAGAAGGGGATATTGATGGCAAAGAAAATCCCCCCGAAGGTCAGGTGGATGCCGTGATCTTGCGCGATATAGGTCAGCAAAAGCGCAAGCCCCGCCGTTCCTCCGGTCATCAGACCCGCCGCACGCAACAGGTGGATGCCAAGCGCGGCCTGCGCACAGGCAATCAGCAACCCTTGGGCATCTTCGAGGCGGGTATAATGTTTGTCATCAGGATGGCGCAGGCCAGGTCTGGCAACCAAACGTTTGCGGCGTCCGGTCGGTGGGGGGCAGCGCAGTTTGAGATCGGCATTAATGTCAGCACACATGACCTAACTATGCGCCGATCTGGCAAAAAATCAAGGGCCGCAGCACGCGGCCCTGACAGAATAGCTAAGGATGCTTAATAAATACTCAGGTTGCGATATAGCGGTCGCGCCGATGGTTGATGCCGATCACCATATTCATCACGACAGCGCCAAGGAAAGACCATGCCACGGTCTCGAGGTCGCGCAGGGTCAGGGCCAGCGCGAAAACGGCCACGTCAAAGCCCATCTGCGTCCAGCCTGCGCGAAAGCCGGTCTTGTCCTGCAGGTAAAGCGCGACGATGCCGATTCCGCCAAGGCTGGAGCCGTGCCGGAACAGCGCCAGCAGCGCCGAGCCGGTGATCAGTCCGAACAGCACCGCCCCCGCTGCCGGATGCAGCAGGTCGAAATGGACGTAGCGGGGAAGGACGGCGGTGGTCAGTGACAGCAGGCTGACTGCGGCCAGAGATTTCCACACGAAGGCGGGGCCGATCCGTTTCCAGCCCAGCCAGTAGAAGGGGATATTGATCACGAAGAAGACGGCCCCGAAGGACCATCCGGTTGCATAGGAGATCAGCACCGCCATTCCGGCGGTCTGGCCGGTGACGAAACCGAGCGAGGTCAGGATCAGCAGGCCGAACCCTGCGATGATGCCGCCATAGGCGATGCCCTGAGCATCATCGAGCGTGCTGTGGGAAGGGGGGAGAAGATGTGTCATGCGGCCATGATTTATCGCGGGCAGGGCCAAGTGCAAGATGTTGTGTCATTTGACGTGTGTAATCCATTTTCACGCCACAATTTCGCCACGGGTTAACTTTAGTGAACAAAATGTTAACTAGTGGCTGGGGAATTAATGTCTGACTTATCAGTGTTTTGCCTAGGGATCGTGCTGTCTTGTCTGACGGTTGCGATGGTAATTGTTCATTTTCGCCTTGCGCTGGTGGATCGCATGGCGAAGCTCCGATTTTCTCAGGCGCAGCGGGCGCATGAGCGGCACGGGATCATCCAGATGGAGCAGGAGGAGCGTTTCCTGCGTCATTACGCGCTTCTGACCGTGCTGGAAGAGCAAGGGGTGAATTTGCGGGGGCCTGTGCCGCAATGGGAGGCGTTGAGCGAAGATATGCGCGAGGCGCTTCGGATCATGATCTTCGTGATCTATTTCGAAGGCCCCGGCCAGCTTTACCTACAGCTTCTGGCCCGTCGGCAGGACCGCGCGGCCCTCACCGAAATGCGTCATTATTGGCAGGATCTGCAGCTTATCGCTGCCTGAAGGTTGCAGGATTTTCCAATGAAAAAGGCCGGGCGTGATGCCCGGCCTTTTTAGGATGTTCAGAACGCTTTGTTGAGGTTCTCGTCGACTTTTTCGAGGAAGCCCATCGTGGTGAGCCATTTCTGGTCGGGGCCGACCAGCAGGGCAAGGTCCTTCGTCATGAAGCCCGATTCCACGGTTTCGACAACCACGCGTTCCAGCGTTTCCGCGAAATTCATCAGCTGGCTGTTGTTGTCGAGTTTCGCGCGGTGCTTCAGGCCACCGGTCCAAGCGTAGATCGAGGCGATCGAGTTGGTCGAGGTCTGTTCGCCGCGCTGGTGCTGGCGGTAGTGGCGCGTCACGGTGCCGTGGGCAGCTTCGGCCTCGACGATCTTGCCGTCGGGCGTCATCAGCTGCGAGGTCATCAGGCCCAGCGAGCCGAAGCCCTGTGCCACTGTATCCGATTGCACATCGCCATCGTAGTTCTTGCAGGCCCAGACGAATTTGCCCGACCATTTCATGGCCGAGGCCACCATATCGTCGATCAGACGGTGTTCGTACCAGATGCCGCGCTTCTTGAATTCTTCTTCGAATTCATTGGCGTAAACTTCGGCAAAGATATCCTTGAAGCGGCCGTCATAGGCTTTCAGGATGGTGTTCTTGGTCGACAGATAGACCGGCCAGTTCAGCGAGAGGCCGTAGTTGAACGAGGCGCGGGCGAAGTCATAGATCGAGCTGTCAAGGTTATACATCGCCTGATAGACGCCTGCGGAGGGCGCATCATAGACGACCTTCTCGATTACGGTGCCATCATCGCCCACGAATTTCATCGTCAGCTGGCCTTTGCCCGGGAAGGTGAAATCGGTCGCCTTATACTGGTCACCGAAAGCGTGGCGGCCCACAACGATGGGGTCGGTCCAGCCCGGCACAAGGCGCGGCACGTTGCGGCAGATGATCGGCTGACGGAAGACCACACCGCCCAGAATATTGCGGATCGTGCCGTTGGGCGATTTCCACATCTTCTTGAGGCCGAATTCCTCGACGCGCGCTTCATCGGGGGTGATGGTCGCACATTTCACACCAACGCCGATCTCTTTGATCTTGTTGGCGGCATCGATGGTGATCTGGTCATCGGTGCGGTCACGTTCTTCGATGCCGAGATCGTAATACAGCAGATCGACATCCAGATAGGGTTCGATCAGTTTCTTCTTGATAAAATCCCAGATGATCCGGGTCATCTCGTCGCCGTCGAGTTCGACGATCGGATTCTCCACCTTGATCTTGGACATATGAACCCCTTCCTAGGCTTATATATATGAGTCGGGACAGGCCCCATTTAGCGCAAACTTATGGGAATAGCCAGAGTTTGTATGCCGTAGTATACGACGGTATTCTACAATTCGACATATTCGTCCGGTTTTATGTTAGCGCAGCATGAAATCCGGTTGTGCCGAAAGGTAGGGGCTGTTTGCAAAGATATCGTTGCGAAGATGAGCCTGCTTGAAAAATAGGCGCAGCTTGCCGCAGGCCCGCACCGTACCGCGTCAAAACGGTGCCGGTCGGGCCCGCATGGGGGGCGGGGCGGCTCAGAGGCGGCGGTTGTCTTCGAACCACGGAAAGATCCGCGCCTTGATCGCGGACCAGAGCGCGGGAAGGCCGCGATTGATCTTGCAGCCCACGCGCTCTTGTAACTGGTCCCACGTCACCTTGTATTCGCGCCATGATCCGCCGCCCGATTGCAGGTTCAGCATCACCGGCTGCGCGCGGTCGAGCGATTTGGCATAGATGGCGGTCGGGGTCTCGTTGGCTTCGAATTCCTTCCAAGTGCTCAGGAAATCCTGCGCCATATCCGTCGGGAGCAGTCCGAAGATGCGCTCTGCCGCGCGGGCTTCGGCGGCACAGGTCTCGGCGCTGTCATGCGCCTTACCGCCCTTCGAATGGATCGGCACATCGCCCACATCGATTTCGACCATATCATGCAGCAACAGCATCTTGATCGCGCGCACCGGATCGACTGCAGGATCGGCCTGATCGGCCAGGACCAGCGCCCAAAGCGCCAGAGACCAGCTATGTTCGGCAGAATTCTCGAAGCGGGAATCGTCCATGACGGGGGTCGCGCGGATGACCCCTTTAAGCTTCTCGGCCTCGGCCAGAAAGGCCAGTTGCCGATCAAGCCGTTGGGTGGCTGGGTCTGCTGCGGTGGTCATGGGCCTTATCCTTTTCACCCCGGCGGGAAAAGACGGGCACCTGAACGCTGCGCCAGGATCAGCCCACGGCCCCGCAAGCGGAGCGGGCAGGTGCGGCGGTCCTTGCGCCATGCGAGACGGACGAAAGGCCTGCTTCCGACCTAACGGGTTTGCACGCCCAGAGCCAGTGCCAGATACCAGCTAAATGCGCATAGCCGCCGGTCACGTGCTGCACAGCTTTATTTGCCGGATTTCAGGGCAGAGATGCGCCGCGCCATGAAGTCTTCGGCGCGCAGGGCGGCCATATGCAGGCGGCAGGCGGTCAGGAAGGCCTCTTCGAGAGAGGGCGAGGCGGTGCCGATATGGGTGGCAACGTCTTGGTAGAGGCGATCGGCCGTGGGGCCGATCTCCTTTTGGGCTTGCATGCAGTCGAAGGCCAGCTTTTCGGCCAGGTCTTCGAGCAGTGCCATTAGCGGGTGTTCTCCGTCAGGCGGCGCTTCACATAGGATTGGACCGTATCGATCATCGGCTTCATATGCGCCTCGTCATCCTTGAAGAAGTGATCGGCACCGCTGATCTCTTCATGGGTGACGGTAATCCCTTTCTGCTCGCCCAGCTTGCTGACCAGCGTGGCGGTATCTTTCGGCGGCGCGACGCGGTCGGCGGTGCCGTTGATGATCAGACCCGACGAGGGGCAGGGCGCGAGGAAGCTGAAGTCATACATATTCGCCGGCGGAGCCACCGAGACGAAACCGGTGATCTCGGGGCGGCGCATCAGAAGCTGCATCCCGATCCACGCGCCAAAGCTGAACCCCGCAACCCAGCAGTGTTTGGAATTGGGGTTCTGCGATTGCAGGTAATCCAGCGCCGAGGCGGCATCCGACAATTCGCCGATCCCCTGATCATATTCCCCTTGGCTGCGGCCCACACCACGGAAGTTGAAGCGCAGCACGGTGAAGCCCAGCTTGTGGAACGCGTAATGCAGGTTGTAGACGACGCGGTTGTTCATCGTGCCACCGAATTGCGGATCGGGATGCAGGATGATGGCAATCGGCGCGTCGGGGGCGGCTTGCGGGTGATAGCGGCCTTCTAGGCGACCTTCGGGACCGGGAAAAATGACTTCGGGCATCGGTTCTCGTCTGCTCTTGCATGGGCCCGGATCCAAGGGTGCAGGGTTGCTTGACGCAGGGTCTGCATCCCCCTAGGGAGGGCCATCCCCGGCACAATGCCGGATCTACGGGTGGAAACGAGTTAAGGGGGCCAGCGCGCAAGGTCAATGGTTCTTGCGCCATTCTCTCTGTATTGATGATCGACATCGGGGCATTCTAGCGTAAATTTGCCGCGATTCGGAGGTGGCATGGCATGATCGCCTCTCGGGGAGGTCAGAGCCCGTCCTTTTCGGCGCGGGTGATTAAGCGGAGGATACTGTATGAAACTATCGACCAAAGGGCGTTACGCGATGGTGGCCTTGTCAAGCCTGGCCTTGTCGGGACCGAATGGCCGGGTTTCATTATCGCAGCTTTCCGAAGGCGAGGATATTTCGCTGGCCTATCTCGAACAGATCTTCGTGCGGCTGCGTCGTGCGGGGCTGGTGCAGTCGGTGCGCGGTCCGGGTGGTGGGTACCAACTGGCACGTCCGCCCGCCGAAATCCGCGTGAGCGAAGTGTTCGAGGCGGTGGACGAGAAAGTCTCGGCCATGCATGTGGGGGCAGGAGCCTCGGGCGGGAAATCCGGCACGCGGGCGCAGTCTCTGTCGAACCGTCTGTGGGAAAGCCTTTCGGCGCAGGTCTTCGTCTTTTTGCACCAGACCACGCTGCAGGATGTCATCGGCAACGGGCTCAAACCCTGTCCGGCCGTGCCGTCGCTGTTCTCGGTGGTGGATGATTAAGCGATTTGCGCACACCCCCTTGCTAACCTGAGTCATAGACTCGGGTTATTGTCTTTTATCCGTTCTGCGCCTATGTCCAAAGCCAGATAACGGCCCATGTTACGGGCGCAGAAGGACATCGTGTCATGGAACGGCTCTATCTCGACTGGAACGCAACCACGCCTCTGCGGGCAGAGGCGAAGGCGGCGATGGTCGAGGCGATGGACCTGCTGGGCAATCCGTCTTCGGTTCATGCCGAAGGGCGGGCCGCGAAATCGCTGATGGAACGTTGCCGTGCGCAGATTGCCCATGCGATTGGTGCCGATGGTCAGGATGTTGTGTTTACCTCCGGCACGACCGAGGCATCGGCGCTGGTGCATGCGGGGCGCGGTATCCATTGCGCCGAGGTCGAGCATGACGCGGTGAAAGCATGGTGCGAGGCCGATCTTGCGGTGGATGGCTATGGTCGTGTGACCGTAGCGGACCCCGCGCGCTCCAGTTTGCAGATTGCCAATTCGGAAACCGGTGTGATTCAGGATCTGCCCGAGGGGCTGTGGTCGACCGACTTGACGCAGGGCTTTGGCAAGATCCCTCTGGCCTTCAACTGGATGGGCGCGACCTGTGGTCTTGTGTCGGCCCATAAGTTGGGCGGGCCCAAAGGGGTGGGGGCGGTGATCCTGAAACAGGGCACCGATCTGGCAGCGGGCCTGAAGGGCGGCGGGCAAGAGATGGGGCGCCGCGCAGGAACGGAAAATCTGATCGGTATCGCCGGATTTGCTGCGGCTTCCGAGGCTGCGATGCGCGATCTGGCCAATGGTGTCTGGGAAGAAGTGGCCGAACTTAGAAATATTCTAAAAAAGGCACTGGAAGAGGCTGTCGAAGACGTTTACTTTCCCGGATGGAACGCACCCGCAGACGGGCAGGGTCAGGCAGCAGCGCCTGCGCTTCTGCCCAATACATTGTCGGTGATCAGCCCCGGCTGGAAAGGCGAGACGCAGGTGATGCGGATGGACCTTGCAGGGGTTGCGGTCTCTGCCGGATCGGCCTGCTCGTCGGGTAAGGTTCGGGCCTCTGGCGTGTTGCGCGCTATGGGGTGGGGCGAAGATCTTGCGGGATGTGCGATGCGCGTCTCGCTTGGGCCGGGCATCACGCGCGAGGCGATCGACCGTTTCGTGGAGGCTTGGTCCAAAGCTCGGCGCAAGCATGGCGACAAGCTTCGGGAGCGTATGTGATAGGTCCGCAAGCCAGAGCTTGGCGCGGCGGATTTGGGGAAACGGTCGGCCATGAGCGCGACCAGCAAGATAGGGAATGACACGTGGCAGACGAGTTGCAAATCCGCGAGGGCGTCGACCGCGAGACGGTTGAAACGGTCCAGAATATGGGGTCGTATAAATACGGCTGGAATACCGAGATCGAGATGGAATACGCCCCCAAGGGCGTAAACGAGGATATCGTCCGCCTGATTTCTGAAAAGAACGAAGAGCCGGAATGGATGACCGAATGGCGTCTTCAGGCTTTCGCGCGCTGGAAAGAGATGGAAGAGCCCGATTGGGCGCTGCTCAACGTGCCGGAAATCGATTTTCAGGACCAGTATTACTATGCGCGTCCGAAATCGATGGAAACCAAGCCCAAATCGCTCGATGAGGTCGATCCCAAGCTTTTGGCGACCTATGAGAAACTGGGCATCCCGCTGAAGGAACAGATGATCCTTGCCGGTGTGGAAGGTGCCGAAGACTATGACCCGAGCAAGCGTCAGGTCGCCGTGGATGCGGTGTTCGACTCGGTCTCGGTCGGCACGACCTTCAAGGACAAGCTGCGCGAGGCGGGTGTGATCTTCTGCTCGATCTCGGAAGCGATCAAGGAACACCCCGAGCTGGTCAAGAAATATATCGGCTCGGTCGTGCCGCAGTCGGATAACTACTATGCCACGCTGAACTCTGCGGTCTTCTCGGATGGGTCCTTCGTCTATATCCCGCCGGGGGTCCGCTGCCCGATGGAGCTGTCGACCTATTTCCGTATCAACGCGGAAAATACGGGGCAGTTCGAGCGCACGCTGATCGTGGCCGACAAGGGCGCCTATGTGTCCTATCTTGAAGGCTGCACCGCGCCGAAACGGGACACCGCCCAGCTGCACGCGGCTGTTGTGGAGATCGTCATCGAGGAAGATGCCGAGGTCAAATATTCGACCGTTCAGAACTGGTTCCCCGGTGACGAGGACGGCAAGGGCGGCATCTATAACTTCGTGACCAAACGCGCCGATTGTCGTGGCGACCGTGCCAAGGTGATGTGGACGCAGGTGGAAACCGGCTCGGCCATCACGTGGAAATACCCGTCCTGCATCCTGCGCGGCGAGGAATCCTCGGGCGAGTTTTACTCGATCGCCATCGCCAATAACTACCAGCAGGCCGATACCGGCACCAAGATGGTCCATCTGGGCAAGAATTCGCGCTCGCGGATCGTGTCCAAGGGGATCTCGGCGGGCAAGGCGCAGAACACCTATCGGGGGCTGGTCTCGATGCACCCGAAAGCGTCTAACTCGCGCAACTACACGCAATGTGACAGCCTGCTGATCGGGTCGGAATGCGGGGCGCATACCGTGCCCTATATCGAGGTCAAGAACAACACGAGCCGCGTTGAACACGAGGCCACCACCTCGAAGGTCGATGACGACCAGCTGTTCTACTGCCGTGCCCGCGGCATGGACGAGGAAGAGGCGGTCGCTCTGGTGGTGAACGGCTTCTGCCGCGAGGTGCTGCAGGCGCTGCCGATGGAGTTCGCGATGGAAGCGCAGTCGCTGGTGGCGATCTCGCTGGAAGGCTCTGTAGGCTAGGGGCGTTGGGCGTTCATGAGCGCATATCTCCTTCCGGTCGTGCTGCTGATCGCGTCCAACGTTTTCATGACGGTGGCGTGGTACGGGCACCTGAAATATTCCACGGCACCGCTTTGGGCCGTGGTGATCATCAGCTGGTCGATTGCCTTTATCGAATACTGGATGGCCGTTCCGGCCAACCGGATCGGGCATCAGGTCTATTCGACGGCACAGCTCAAGACGATCCAGGAGGTCATCACGCTGGTGGTCTTTGTGGGGTTTTCGACCTTCTATCTGAAGGAACCGCCCAGCCTGACGACCGTCGCGGGATTTGTGCTGATCGGGTTGGGGGCCATGCTGGTCTTCAAGGGATGAGGAGCGCGTCATGATCGTCACCACCACAGCCACGATCGAAGGTCACAAGATCACCGCCTATCACGGCATTGTCGTGGGCGAGGCGATCATGGGGGCCAATATCGTGCGCGATTTTTTCGCGCAGATCACCGATATCGTGGGCGGTCGTTCGGGCGCCTATGAGGCCAAACTTGCCGATGCGCGCGAGGTGGCCTTCAAAGAACTGGAAGAGCGCGCCCGGGCCAAGGGCGCAAACGCAATCGTTGGCGTCGATCTTGATTACGAGGTCGTCGCGGATTCGATGTTGATGGTGTCGGCATCCGGCACGGCTGTCACCATCGACTGAACAGGAAAAAGACTATGCTAGAGATCAAAAACCTGCACGCAGAACTCGAAGAGGGTGGCAAGAAGATCCTCAAGGGTGTGAATCTGACCATCGAAACCGGCAAGGTCCATGCGATCATGGGGCCGAACGGTTCGGGGAAATCGACGCTGTCCTATGTGCTTTCGGGCCGTGACGGCTATGCCGTGACCGAAGGCTCGGCCACGCTTGATGGCGAGAACCTGCTGGAGCAGGAGCCCGAAGAGCGCGCCGCCGAAGGGCTGTTCCTTGCGTTCCAGTATCCGGTCGAGATCCCGGGCGTGGGCAATATGACCTTCCTGCGCACGGCCGTGAACGCCCAGCGTAAAGCGCGTGGCGAGGAAGAGTATTCGGCAGGTGAATTCCTGAAGATCGTGCGCGAGAAGGCGAAATCGCTGAAGATCGACGCCGAGATGCTGAAGCGTCCGGTCAATGTGGGCTTCTCGGGCGGTGAGAAAAAGCGCAACGAGATCCTGCAGATGGCGATGCTGGAACCGAAGATGTGCATCCTTGACGAGACCGACTCGGGGCTGGATGTGGACGCTATGAAACTGGTGTCGGACGGCGTGAATGCGCTGCGCTCGGAAGGCCGGTCCTTCCTTGTGATCACCCACTACCAGCGCTTGCTGGACCATATCAAACCCGATGTCGTGCATATCATGGCGGCGGGCCGTATCATCAAGACCGGTGGCCCCGAGCTGGCACTGGAAGTCGAGAAGAACGGCTATTCCGACCTGCTGAAAGAACACGGGATCAGCGAGGTGATGGCCTGATGGCAAGCGCAAAACTCCGCAATCAGGCGCTCAAGGCCGAAGCCTTGACCGCCCGCTTGGCCGCGCTGGATCTGCCCGAAGGCGGGTTCACCGCAGCCGCCCGTGCCGATGCGCTGCAACGGCTGACCGCGATGGGCCTGCCGGGCCGTCGTGATGAATACTGGCGCTGGACCAACCCGACGGGGCTGAACGCGCCGGAGGCACCGAAAGCCGCGCTGTTCAACCCCAAGGACGAGCCCGCGAATTTCGACACGTTCGAGCGCGTGCGTCTGGTCTTTGTCGATGGCGTCTTCAACGAGGATCTGTCGGACGACCTGATCAATGCCGGTGTCGAGATCTCGCGTCTGGCCGAGGCGGATGCCGCCGATATCCATTGGGCGCAGTCGCTTTATGGCAAGCTGGAAGCCGATGGCCAGAAACCGGTCGACCGTCCCTATGCCGCGCTCAATACCGCTGCGGCCAAGGACGGGCTGCTGATCAGGGTCACGGGGCAGGCGGCGAAACCCGTGCATATCGACTACCTGCACGAGGATGACGGCTCCGACGTGATGCTGCACCATGTCGTCAAGCTGGAAGAAGGCTCCGAGATCACCTTGCTGGAAAGCGGTCCTGCGGGCGCGCGTTTCAATATCGTGACCGAGGTCGATGTGGCCAAGGGCGCGAAGTTCCACCATCTGCGCATTCAGGGCCGTTCGCAGGAACGTCTGGCCAATACCCATATCTTCACCCGCGTGGCCGAGGAGGGGCTTTTCAAGTCTTTCACCATGACCTCGAACGGGCAGCTGACGCGCAATGAATGCGTGATCGACATGGTGGGCGACGATGCTGTGGCGCATGTGGCGGGTGCCGCTTTGGGCGACGGTCACAAAGGTCCGTTCCACCATGATGATACCGTCTTCATCACGCATGGCGCTCTGCGCGGCGAAAGCCGTCAGGTCTTCAAGAAAGTGCTGAAAAACGGCGCGCATGGCATTTTCCAGGGTAAGATTCTGGTGAAAGAGGGCGCGCAGAAGACCGATGGCTACCAGATCAGCCAGTCGCTTCTTCTGGATGAGGACAGCCAGTTCCTCGCCAAGCCCGAGCTTGAGATCTATGCCGATGACGTGGCCTGTTCGCATGGCTCGACCACCGGTGCGATTGACGAGACCGCACTCTTCTACCTGCGCTCGCGCGGTGTGCCGAAGGCGGTTGCGGTCAATCTGCTGGTCCTGAGCTTCGTGGCCGATGCGGTCGAGGAGATCGAGGACGAGGCCCTGCGCGAAGACGTGCTGTCGCGTCTTGAGGGCTGGCTGGCCCGTCACCGCTCCTGAGCCTGTCGGATGTCGGCTCTTTCGGATATCCTTCGCAGCTATCGCGCACCCCGTCAGGTGGTGCGCGATCACCTGTCGCACGCGCCGTCCGAACCTCGGGCGCTGACCTTTCTGCTGTCGGCGCTGGTGCTGGTTTACATCGCGCAATGGCCGGGACTGTCCCGGTTTGCCTTTGAAAACCCCGCTACCCCTTTGCCTGCCCTGATGTTGGGACAGGCGCTGGGGCTGTTGGTGGCCGTGCCGCTTTTCTATCTGGTGGCGCTGATCGCCAGGGGGGTGGCAAAGCTTCTGGGCGGGAAGGGCAGCGGATATGGCGCGCGGATCGCGCTCTTCTGGGCGCTATTGGCGGCCTCGCCGCTGCTGCTCTTGCGCGGGCTGGTCTCTGGCTTTATTGGCGTAGGGCATCAGGCGAATATGGTGGGGGTCGCGACCTTTCTCGTGTTCGTCATATTCTGGATCTCGGGAATGCGCGTCGCCTTCTTCGAGACCACCGCAAAGCGGGGATGATCTTGGAACAGTTTACTTTCAGACAGGCAATTTTAGGCACGATTACCCAGCCGCAATCCGTCGCACGGGCGCTGATTGACTGGAACCCGCCAACGCAGGCGCGCTGGCTGGGGCTGGCGGTTGTGGTGGTGCTGTCCGCCTGTCTTGGCCTGTTCGGTCAGGTGCTGGCCAGCACAATGGTCCCCGATACCGAGCGACTGAGCCTGAACCCCATTCCGATGATCCTGATTCAGGCCGCGATCCTGATCTATGCGGCAGGGGCCATGACCTTTGTCGGGCGGATGGGCAATGGCCACGGTGCTTTCCGCGATGCGCTTTTGCTGATGACATGGGCCGAATTTGTCATGGTCATCTTGCAGGTGGTGCAGCTTGCGCTGATCATGATCCTGCCCTCCGGCCTCGGGGCCACAACCGTTATCCTGCTGACGCTGATGTTCTATTTCATCGTCAATTTCGTGGCGGCTTTGCACGGGTTCCGCAACCTTGCTGTGGTTGCGATCGGCACGATTGTCACGTTCTTTGCCTCGGCCTTCGCGACCGGTCTGGTCCTGATGCTGCTGGGGGTCATGCCGTCGCCCTCGCCATAAGCCAAATCGTTCCGGACG
Source organism: Thioclava sp. NS-SX20 (assembly GCF_057380695.1). Classification (NCBI taxonomy): domain Bacteria; kingdom Pseudomonadati; phylum Pseudomonadota; class Alphaproteobacteria; order Rhodobacterales; family Paracoccaceae; genus Thioclava; species Thioclava sp. NS-SX20. Next base: position 943,924 of record NZ_CM170816.1, read on the forward strand.
GGTCCCGCTGGGGCCCGTTCCATCTGTTCTATATCCCGTCAGGGGGGCTCCCATGTTCGATGTTCAAACCATCCGCGCCGATTTTCCGATCCTGTCGCGTGAAGTGAACGGCAAACCGCTGGTCTATCTCGATAACGGTGCCTCGGCGCAGAAGCCGCGGGTGGTGATCGATGCGATGACGCGGATGTATGAGGAGGATTATGCCAATGTCCACCGTGGCTTGCATACGCTTTCCAATCTTTCGACCGAGAAATACGAGGGCGTTCGTGGCATCATTGCCCGCTTCCTGAACGCGCCTGACGAGCACGAGATCATCTTTACCACCGGCTCGACCGAGGGGATCAATCTGGTCTCTTATGCATGGGCCGCCCCGCGCCTTCAGGCGGGCGACGAGATCGTGCTGTCGGTTCTGGAACATCACGCCAATATCGTGCCGTGGCATTTCCTGCGCGAACGTCAGGGCGTGGTGCTGAAATGGGTCGAGCCGGAACCCGATGGTTCGCTGCCTGCCGAGAAAGTGCTGGAGGCCGTGGGGTCGCGCACCAAGCTGATTGCCGTCACCCATATGTCGAATGTGCTGGGCACGCTGGTCGATGTGGCCGCCATTTCGAAAGGCGCGCGCGAGAAGGGCGTGCCGGTGCTGGTCGACGGCTCGCAGGCGGCGGTGCATATGCCGGTGGACGTGGCGGCGATCGGCTGCGATTTCTACGCGATCACGGGGCACAAGCTTTACGGGCCCTCGGGGTCTGGCGCGATCTGGATTGCGAAGGACCGTCAGGCCGAGATGCGTCCCTTCCTTGGCGGGGGCGACATGATCGACACGGTGACCCGCGATACGGTGACCTATCACACACCGCCGATGAAATTCGAGGCCGGGACGCCGGGGATCGTGCAGCAATACGGGCTGGGTGTCGCGCTGGACTATCTGATGTCGATCGGCATGAAGACGATCGAGGCGCATGAGCAGGATCTGCGCCGCTACACCGCCGAGAAGCTGCAGGGGTTGAACTGGCTCAACCTGCAAGGCGTGCCCCCCGAGGGCGGTGCCATTTTCTCGATGACGTTGAACGGTCCGGCCCATCCGCATGATATGTCGACGATTCTCGACAAGCGCGGCGTGGCTGTGCGGGCGGGCAGCCATTGTGCCATGCCGCTGATGCAGCATCTGGGGGTCACGGCGACGGCGCGCGCGTCCTTTGCGATGTATAACACCAAAGCCGAGGCCGATGCGCTTGTTTCGGCCCTTGAGCTTTGCCACGATCTTCTGGGGTGAGGCGATTTAATGCAGCGGGCAGGGTGATTTGCCCGTTGCGAAGGTCTTCCGGCTCGGATATACGGACGACAGCACGCACCCATAGCTCAGCTGGATAGAGCGCTGCCCTCCGAAGGCAGAGGCCAGAGGTTCGAATCCTCTTGGGTGCGCCATTATTTTCAATAACTTACGGCGGGTCGCCCCAAAAACAATCAGGCGAGTATTTGTTACGCGTAACGGATTGCCGCGCTTGACAACCATTTTGGCCTGATTCTCAGCCCCTCCAATTGTCCATCGCATCGCGGGCGCTGGACATATAATCGGGCGCGTGGTGGCCATAGACCTTCTCGATGGTCTCGACGCTGGTCACGAAATATCCGGCGACATGCCACTTGCTCGCGCCGGCCTGCAGCGCCCAGGTGATTGCCGTGTGTTTGAGCGTGTGCGGCGTGACGCCCTCAAGGCCCGCGACGGTCACGGCTTTGGCGAAGCCCCGCTTGATATCGCCAACTCGTCCGCCCTCATATTCGACCGCCCATCGTGCGCCGCTTGCCTGCCAGCGGCGCAGGTGGGCAGCCAGCTTGCGAGGGATTGGCGCAGGCGTCCGGCGCTTTTTCGTCTGCCGCTCACCTTCTGCGATTCGATACATGATGCCGCGCTCGAGGTCGAACCAGCCACCGTCTATCCGTATCCTGCCGTTTGTCTATTGTGCGGCATCGCGGGCAGAGTCGGGGGTGACCTATGAGGTCGCCATCATCAAGACGGAGGACATTACCGCCGCAGAGGACGTGCGTGCGGATACGGCGGCCACGCTGACCAATCTCTACTGGCTGAAAGCCGACGGAGTGGAAGCCGTTGCTCAGGCATCGCGGGATCTCACTACGGCTTACGAGGCTGGCGATCAGGCGATCAGCACCAACCTGTCGGAAAATTACTACAACAAATCGGCAGCGGACACGGCAACGGCAGCGGAAATCACGGCCTACAACGCCACCATTCGTGACACTAACGGGCAGATTAAATCCACGCTGCTGACCAACTACGTAACCACCGCGGAGCAGGGCAGCGCGATTGCAGCAGCGAAGGCGGAGCTTAACGCTTCGATTGCGAAGGTCGCAGCGTCCACCGCGTCGTTCCAGCGTATCCTGACCGAAGCCGCCGATTTTGACGGGATAGGGGCTGCGGCAACTGTTGATGATGCCAGCGCCGCGCTGGGGCAGGCTGGAACGGTGGTGATCAATGACGTGTCCACCGTGGCAACCAGTGCGTCAGGTGTGACAAGCGGTGCCTACATCACGATCCCCACTGACCTCGCGGTGACGTTCGCCGGTCAGCGGATCAGGATTGGCGTCATGGCGCGGCAACCTGCCAATAATCCGGCGTCCACATTCGGCGTGGCCTACTCGACCAATTCGGATGGTAACTCGGGCCTGATGGTTTCCGAAGCCCTGACGACCGCGTGGAAATGGTTTGTCTTCTACTATGACGTGCCTCTGGCAACGGCGGGCGGCACCGATTACCTCGGGCTGTATGGTTGCGGCAGCCGCACTGGCAGCGACCGCACAGAGGTCTCTCGGGTCTATATCGACATTGCCGCCATCGCCACGGACCTGCCGGAGATTTCCGACCTGTCCGGCAGCCTCGAAGAGATCAAGGGGCTTGACCTCGATGCGCTCGCAGGCACGGCTTTCGGCCAGTTCCTCACGGGGCTGGATGTGCAGGCCGATGGTAGCTCGGCCACGGTGACACAGCAGGCGCAGGCTCTGGCTGAAGTGGGTGGCAAAGTTGCGGCATCATGGTCCGTGGCTGGCACCGCTGGCTCGGACGGGGTATTCTCGATCTCGGGCGTGGTGCAGGGTGGGGGCGATGGTGCATCGCGGTCGGTGCTGAAATTCACGTCTGACGTCCTGCAGTTCGACGGCGAAATTTCGCAGTTCTTCGGTCTGGTCACGGCTGACCAGATCGACGTGACAGATCTGCGGGTTGGTGCGGCCAATATCGAGCTGGCCTCGATCACAGGGGCGCATATCGGGGAGCTGACCGTTGACACGCTCAACCTTGCCGAAGGGTCTGTCTCGTATTCGGAAAGCTACGAAATCACCTGTCCGAATGGCTGTGCGAACGACCGCTATTATCTGCAAGCCGAGTTCACGCTGGAAATTCCAGTGGATAGCTTGGTGTTCCTGAGCGCCGATAACTACGGGATGATCAACCTCGACAATGCCAAGGAATATGCGTGGCGGGTCACCGTGCCGGAGGAAAGCTTCGACCGGTATATCTATGGCGGCAAGACGGAGACGTTTGCGCAAACTGGTTTCTACTGGACCTATGACGGCGATCCCCTCGTCTTCATGGCACCGTTTTCGGCAGGCACAAAAACGATCAGGGTCTGGGCCACAAACTTCCGATCCTCGACCGTCAACTATCTCAATTTCTCAATCGTCTATCTCAAGAGGTGAGCATGGCTGATTACACCATCTACGCCCCCGCCAGCGGGCAGATCTTGCGGACTATGCGTCTGCCGGATGCGGCGGGAGAGCCTGCTGTTGCCGATACGGAGGCGCTGCTGGAAGGCCGCTATTCGGGGCGGACCTACTATGTCGCGGACGGTGCGCCTGTGGCGTTCCCCGAAAACCCCGACCCAGCCTATGAGTGGGATTGGGACGCGAAGGCGTGGGTTGATCCTCGTACCGACACAGAGGTCGCAGACGCTGCCAAGGAGGCCGTTCGGGTCAAGCGCAACGCCGTCATGGATGGCGGCATCGTCTTCATGAACCTGCCGATGAAGACCGACGAATATTCGCGGTCGCTGGTCACGAACGAGGTGACCTATATCGGCGGCCTGAGCGATGCGCAGGTGTCGGCCTATTCGCTGAACTTCAAATTTGCGGACGGTCAGTATCAGGCGCTCGACTTCGCGGGCGTCATGGCCTTCTTCTACGCCATGCGCCAGCACGTCAGCGACTGTTTTGCCCGCGAGGCCGAGCTGGTTGCGGCCATCGATAGCGGTGGGTCGTATGACATAGATGCGGGCTGGCCCAGCAACACCGAAAACATGGTCCTGAGAGACACCTGACCCGCCCCCGAGGCGGGCTTTTTTATGAGGCGAGCATGAAAGAAACGACAAAAGCGGGCTGGTTTGCCTTCGTGCGTAATGTCGGTGCAACGGTCACGGCGGCGGGTGTCATCTGGGGGGCTATGGTTTGGACCTTGCAGCCGCGTATCGAGGGCTGGCTTTCGGGGTTTATCGCCGCCCAGATCGGGGTGACGGCGGCGGATCTGCGCGATGTCCGGACCTCCATCGAGCAGCAGCAATCCACCATCGCCACGATATCCGAGACTCAGGCGCGGGTGGCTGAGACGGTCAATAAGGTGGTCGAGCGTATCGCCAGCCTAGAGAAGGCGAAGGCACTCGATAGCAGCCCACCGATCCGCTTTGCCAGCATCGGCAATAGCGTCAGTGCGGGCCGGATCGGTGGGCTGGTGTTTCACGAATGGCGCATGCGCAAGCTGCGCGATTGCGGCACGCCGCGTTCGCGGGCCTATTTTGTGAACGGCGGTGGGCGGGTGCATCTGTTCACCGGCAAATCGAACAGCGATGGCGATGGCTGGACGGTGCCGATGCCACTTGATGACACCTGGCAGGTGTCGCGGTTCTCGGCCCGCATCCCCGCCGATGACGGGGTGGAGCCGACTGGCGACGGGCTGGCGATGGCCTTCCTCGTCGTGGACTGGCCGGAGAAATGCCCCAACGTGCCGCCCTTGCGAAGCCCCGAAGTTCCATTCCGGATCTTGCCCTAATCCCCCGCCCCTCCGGCGGGGTTTTCATGGAGAAAACAATGAAGCTCATTCCCGACGCATGGCGCGTCGTTATCCTTGCGTATTCGTTCTGGTTCAACGTCCTCGGTCTGGTGGTGCTGATCGCGCCCGAGATTGTTTTTGCCGCCACTGGCATCGACATGGACCCCGTGCTGCGCTGGTGTCTTGTTGTCGGCCTGCTGATCGCCGGTCTAGCCGGTCGGCTTGTGCGGCAGACCTCGGCAGCGTGGGTGCAATGGTTGCGGATGCTGGCGGTCCTGTTGATCATTGTCCTGGCATCGGTTGGGGTGGCGCGGGCTGATGCGCCCAGCCGTGGCCCGCTGGTAGTCGGTGCCGCAGTCAGCGAGACGCAGATCATGGCCGTGGCCCTGCCGCATATCGAGCAATGGGAAGGCATGCGGCTCAAGGCATATCTGGACATTGTGGGGGTGCCGACGATTTGCGCGGGCACCACGCGCGGCGTCTATATCGGCATGACCAAGACGCGGGCCGAATGTGAGGCCATCATGCAGGCCGAGGCGCTGGAATACTGGCGCGGCGTGTCCGGCTATCTCACCAAGGCCACGCTCAAGGACCGGATCACGGCGAGTCGTGGGGCAGCGTGGACAAGCTTCGCGATCAATGTCGGCATTTCCAGCGCGGGGCGCAGCACGGCCACACGTCGCCTGAATGCTGGCGATATCGATGGCGCGTGCAAGGCGCTGACGTGGTGGAATAAGGCGGGCGGACGCGTGATCCTCGGGCTGGTCAATCGTCGCAGCGCCGAGTGTGACCTGTGTCAATCCGCAGCCTGATCCCAATCGCGGTGCTGGTCATCGCATTTCTCGCAGGCTGGACGGTGCAGGGCTGGCGCATGTCTGCCCGCATCGAGGCGGCACGGGCCGAGGCCGCAGAAACCCACGCCGATGATCTGGCCGCAGCCCTCGCTCAGAGGGATGCCGCAACCGCCCGCACCAACGCCGCCAACGACGCGCTGGCCGAGGCCGAACGCGCCCTGCTGGTTGCGCAGGGCGAACGCGACACCGCCCAAAGGAGGCTGATTGATGAACTCGAAACCGACGCTGGCCTGTCTGGCGCTGGCATCCCTGCTGACCGCCTGCAGTCAATCCAGCAGCACTGGGCCGGTGGTGGCCGATGACCCGCCGCGCCCGCAAGTCCAACTGCCCGCTGCCGCGCGCCTTCCGTGCGCGTCTCCGGCGTCCCTGCTGGCGACAGGCGGGACGCTGGCTGATGACGCGGTGAGCATCACCCGCCTCGGTGACGAGCTGATTGCCTGCGATGGCCGCCGCCGCGTGGCCGTTGAAACCTATGACCGTGCGCAATGACGCACACGCCAATAAACCCCTGAATAGGAGCATAATATCATGGCACGTTTCCCCTCACGTGGTGGCCCGCGCCCGCCCTTTGGTTATCCGCGTCCTCGCCCGCGCCCGGGCATGGGCGGCGGTGGCTTCAAGCGCATCGTCTTTGTCGGGGCCTCGATTATGAACCGCACCTTCGGTGGGGCCAGCCTTGCCGAGGATTCCTCGGGCGGCTCCTGGGCCGATATGGAGGCCAAGCTGGCGGCCAATGGCGCGCCGGGGGTCGAGGTCCGTTGCCGCGCGGTGGGCGGCTATACGGTGGCCCAAGTCATGCCGCTTCTGCAGGAGGCGCTGGACGCCTATCCCGGCAATGACACGCTGTTCTGCCTGCATGCGGGCGGCAATAACGCGACCAGCGGGCAGGATCAGGCGACTTTCGAGGCCGAGGTCGACGCCATGCTCGCGGTCATCGCCACGCGCCCGGGGCAGGTGCTCTGGTCCGATATCAGCTGGCGCACGCCCTATGTCACCACCAAGGCGGGTGCAGTCTCGACCGCGGCCAATTACAACAGCTGGCTCAAGGCGAAACTGCTGGCGGCCAAGAGCACGCTGTTTGCCGACGGGTATTACGATGACATGACCGCAGCGACCTGCTTCAACGATTGGGTCTATGCGAATCGGGCGCATTTCTTCGAGACTGATGATATCGTGCATCCGGACGCGGACGGGCAGGAGCGGCTGCGCGGCTGGTTTGCCGAACGCTTGGCGCCGCTTCTCAAGTCGCGCCGAATCCCGAGCCAATATGACTGGACGCAGTTCGCGCCTGAAATCGATACTTCGGCCACGAACGCTTTCATCGTCATCTCGCCCCAGATGGTGCATGGCTGTCACCGCCTGTCCTTCACCGAGACGGGAGAATACTTCGATGGCCCTGCCGATAAGGTGCTGAATTACGACGGCAGCTATGGGGGCCTGACGGCGAAGGGCACCTATACCGGGGCGGCGGTGCTTTATAACTCGACGGGCCGTGCGGACGGGAACGCCGAGTGGCAGGGCACTCTGGATTACATCGAGTTCACGCGCCGGTCCTGTTCGTGGAATACCGCGCAGGCGGTGAAAATCGAGCTGTATGCGGCCCCGAACACGGTGCTCGATATCGACTTCACGGCCTCGCGCAAATCGACCAGCGTGACCAATGCGCTCTGGACGGGATCGGACGGCACCAGCGTCGAGCATAGCGGCACGGCGGACCCGACCTCGATCGTCTCGGCGCAGTTCACGACGGACGGGACCGGCCGTCTGGAGCTCGTGCAGACGCTCCTGTCGGGCTACGCCTATGATGGTGTGATCTGGGTGCGTGACGCGGCCTGATGCAAACAAAGACGGGGAGCCGGTTGGCTCCCCATCACTTTCGGCGTTATGGTGTCCGTATCTGTTACGCGTAACGGTTACGGTGCGCCTGAATGCTTCTGAACGTGAACGAAATGCAGGGAAAACAGTGTTCTTAACGTGAACAAATACGCCGGAACTGCCCTCCGAAGGCAGAGGCCAGAGGTTCGAATCCTCTTGGGTGCGCCATAAATTCAATTAGTTAGAGAATTCGCACTCCGCGCCAAGTCCGTTATAAGTCCGGATTTCGCTAAATTATGCCCGTTTATCGATGGCATCCAGCGCAGATTCTTGGAAATGCGGGCTGTGATGTCCATAGGTCTTCTCAATGGTCTGGACGCTCGTCCCGAAGTATTCGGCAGTGTCCCAGATGGACGCGCCTTTCTGCAATGTCCATGTGATTGCAGTATGCTTTAGGGTATGTGGGGTGATGTCTGATAGGTTTATGCGCACGCCGCGTTTCCATGCCATTTTCTGGCCAAGTTCACAGGCGCGCCGGATCTCGGCGGGCAGGCGGGCAGGCGGGTTGGGCCTTGCCTCCTTTTCATTTCGCGTCTGGTCCCCGACAGACACAAAGGACGCCTTTGGGTTGAGGATGGTCTTTATTCAGGGCGCTTACGATGGGGGTGGCTTTGTTTTTCGATCTGCGGAACCGGGTGGCAGGGTGAGAAGGGTGAGGCATCCCACCACCAGTGCCACGCCGACCCAGCCCAAGGGAGGGAGGTGTTCGCCGACGACGAGAATGGCCAGAATGGCGGCGATGACGGGTTCGAGGAGGGTGATGGTCGTGGCTGTGCTGGCCTCGACATGGGCGAGGCCGTAGCCGAAGCAGAGATAGCCCAGAAACATGGGCACGGCGGCCATATAAAGCCCTACAGCGGCATTCGACCAAGACATAAGAAACGCGCCGCCCGTGCCCAGAAGGACCGGCATCAGAAGCACCCCGCCCAAGCCGAACGTGGCACCCATCGCGACAGAGGAGGGCAGCCCCCGCAGCATCATACGACGTGCGGTCCAGGCATAAAGCCCGTAAGTCAGCCCCCCCAAGATGCCCAGCAGGATGCCGATGATCGTGTCATGTCCTTTGTCCAGCGGGGTGTCGGGCAGTTGTTCTGCCAGACAAATCAACGTCATGCCGAGCAATCCGACCGCGGCGCTGATGCCCCAGCGCAGGCTCAGCCGTGTTTTGTCGAACGCATATTCGATCAGCGCGGAGAGCAGCGGGGCCGAGCCGATCGTGACCACCGTGCCCACTGTGACACCGGCAAGCCGCATCGCGCCGTAAAAGGCCAGCGGATAGATGGCCACCGCCAGAGCGCCTGCCACAAGCAGGGTCCGGTCTGCCCAGAGGGCGGGGGCGGCGCGGTTGATCCCGCGCACGGCCAGAAGGGCCTGTGCAATGCCGCCGATCCCCATTGCGGCCGCGCCGATTGCGGCGGCGCTGACATCGGGGGCGAAGGTTGCAGCGGTGCCGGTGGTGCCCCAGACACAGGCCGCAAAGAGAATGGCCGCGACGCCCTTGCCATAGCTTGCGCTCATCTCACAGCCTCTCCAGCAGGTCGGTGATCAGGGCCTTGGCGCGTATCATCTGCGCATTGTTGCCTTCAAGGCCTGCCCGCATCATCGCGCCCTCCAGCAGAAAGGCGATATGGGCGGTCAGTGCGGCGGCCCGATCCGGCGTTTCGGGCAGCATGGCCTGAAGATGCTGCGCCAGAATGGCTTCGACCTGTTCTTTATGGCGGCGCACGGCGTCCCGTGCAGGGTCGCCAGCCTCCAGTTCGGCGGCGGCATTCAGCAATCCGCAGCCGCGAAAACCGCGCTCATAGGCCTGTTCGGCATGATCCTGATAGGCCTCGAACACGGCCAGAACCCGCGCGCGCGGATCTACGGCCTGCGCCAGTCGCCGATCGTAAAGGGCCAGCCATTCGGCGTGGCGGGCCTCGATATACTGGCCGACAAGATCCGCTTTCGAGGCGAAGTTGTTGTAGAGGCTTTTCTTTGCGACGCCTGCGCGGGTGATGATCGCGTCGATCCCCGTGCCGTTGATGCCGTGACTGTAAAAGAGCTCCATCGCCGCCTGCAGGAGGCGGTCATGGGCGGTGTGTCCGGTTCGGGGGTGGGGCATCACGCGGCGACCTCCTTGAAGGTAGGTCGATTGGTATACCTGCTTCCGGTCCGCCGCAAGATGCAAAGCCTTCCCCTGCGACAAGGGGCGCCTGTCACAAGACAGGGGCTTGGCCGTAGGCAGGCCGTGTATCAGGCGATGTCAGGAAGGGGGGTGAATGGGCGCGGGGCTGTTACGACGGTGTGAACCCCGCGCCCGAAACTCGTTACATCATCAATATGGGCCGGGGTCGGCGATCTTTCAATCGCGACATTGGTCGATTTCACAAGCCCCCCGAAACCTGGCGCGGCCTTGCTGGTGCCAGGTTTCGGAGCCGGTCCTGATGGCCTGCAAGCAGAGCGGCTGCGGAATGGGCCTTCCGGAGATCAGCCGTCAGATCTTGCAGGAAAACAAGGTAAGGGCAGGCGCGGTCTGGGCCGCACCCGATACTCGTTATGCAAAACACGTTACCCGCTTATAATATACAGATGAAATATATAAATCAATAATTGGATTGAATGCTCCAATTTATTTGATTGATGTTTTGCATATGCATCTTTATTGCCGGTTCTGGAACAGAATGGGCATGCCATATTGTGCGTCTCGGAGGGAGCTGCGCCATCATGCAGGTTGCATATACATTTGTTTGTCTTGATGCCTCGGGGAACCGCTACACGGTTCAGGCATGGCGGGCGCGCGTGATGCGGACATTGCCCTCTGGCCGAGATCTCTGTGTGGGCGGTCCGGTCAAATACACGCTCGAAGACGGCACGAAGGTTATCCAGAAGGCCGATGGGGCCTATCTTGTCGAGCGCGTGCCCACCATCGAGATTTTCCGCGACCGGAGGGCAGTCTAGCACCGCACAGCCGATCCCGCACCGGTCGCGAGAGGGCGGGATTCATGCAGGCCGCGCGCCAACGGGGAAGGGGCTTGCCGGCTTGGAGATGCCCCGTTATGAGACGGCGCTGCCCTCCGGCATGGTCCGCCGGATGTCCTGACTGTCCCGCGCCTTGCCGCGCCTTTCTGCGAGAGAGCGAATGTCCTATTCCCACGCGCCCTATACCCGCCCCGGCTTTTACGCGGATATGCTGGCCAAAGGCATGCATCGCGATATCGTCGGCGGGCGCTGGGAAGAGACCGGCGAGCGGCAGATGGAGATTATCGAAGAGGCCGGAGTGCTGCCGCATCACCACCTGCTGGATATCGGGGCGGGGCCGCTGCGTCTGGGCTGCAAGGTGGTCGAGTATCTCGACCCCGGCCATTACTGGGCAACGGATGCCTCACGCGCGCTGATGCTGGTCGGGCATGGGCGTGAACTGGCCGATCCGGCGCGTCTGGACCCTGCGCAGCTGGTCGAGGATAGCGGTTTCGAATTTCCGGATATCCCCGAACGCATCACCCATGCGATCGCCTTCGGGGTGTTTCCGCATCTGCCGCCCGAAAATCTGGCCATATGCCTGCGCAATCTGCAGCGGCTCCCGCAGCTCGAACTGTTCATGTTCACGGTGTTTCTGCGCCCCGACGAGATAGAGGCGGAGCTGCCCTATCGTCAGCGGGACGGGGTGGTGACCCATGCGGCGCGTGCTCCCCATGACATGCGGGCCGGGACCGTTCACGGGATGGCCCGCGACACCGGCTGGTCGCTGCGCGAGGACCCGAAGAAGCTGCCGCGCGGGCAGATCCTGTTTCACGCCCGTCGTGTTGGCTAAAGTCGTGTTGGCTCAAAGAGCGGGCTGGCTGGACGGCTGGGCTGGTTGAAAGGCGCAGCCCCGCGCCGTTGCTCAGCCCCGCGCCGTTGCGGTGCCCTGCGGCCCCTGCACAGGGTCTGCGCGCCTGTGCCTGTTTCATTTGCCCCCGAAGCTGCCACATTTCTCCCCAGCAAATGATGCCATGATGGAGCGCCAAGATGAGCTGGAACCCGATTCTCGATGCCGATATCCCGATTGGCGATGCCGTGGATCTGGTCGATATGGAGATCGTGCCACGGGCGCGTGATCTTGGGTCTTTCGAGGTGCGGCGCGCGCTGCCTTCGGCCAAGCGGCAGATGGTGGGACCGTTCATCTTCTTTGACGAGATCGGGCCGGTCGAATTCCTGTCGGGTCAGAAGGGGGTGGATATCCGTCCGCACCCGCATATCGGTCTGGGCACGGTCACCTATCTACTGCAGGGGCGGCTGCATCATCGCGATTCCCTCGGGACCGATCAGTGGATTACCCCCGGTGCGGTGAACTGGATGAATGCGGGCCACGGGATCACCCATTCCGAGCGCACAGATGAAGACCTGCGTGTGACCGGAGATACGATGTTCGGCATCCAGACCTGGGTCGCGCTTCCCAAGGATGCAGAGGATCACGCGCCGGAATTCGTGCATTCGGAGGCGGGGACGCTGCCCGAGCTGGAGGCCGAAGGCAAGAGAGTGACGCTGGTGCTGGGCGAGGCTTGGGGCGCGAAAGCGCCGCTGAAGATGCCGTCGGAACTGTTTTACGCCGATGCCGAGCTTGCCGCAGGGGCGGCCTTGCCCTTGCCCGACAATCACGAGGATCGCGGCGTCTATGTGCTGCGCGGGCAGGTGCGCGTGGGCGATGCGACCTATGAGGCGGGACGGATGCTGATTTTCCGTCCCGGCGACCGGATCTCGCTGCGGGCGGGGACGCAGGGCGCGCGGCTTATGGTGCTGGGGGGCGCGACGCTGGAAGGTCCGCGCTATATCTGGTGGAATTTCGTGGCCTCCTCGAAAGAACGGATCGAGGCCGCCAAAGAGGCGTGGCGGGCGGGCGACTGGATGCATGGGCGATTCCGCCTGCCGCCGACGGATCGCGACGAGTTTATCCCGCTGCCGGAGTGATCCGGCTATGAAGGGGGCGGGCACCGGACAGATTTCTGGCGGAAATCTCTTCTGATTCCCGCAGGGTCAGTGCCGCGCTGGCCCCCATGAAGGGGCGGCAACGCCTTGAACACGCGTTGTTTTCAAAGGTTTCCAACGGCGCGCGGCGGGGATTTCGTGTTTTTTTGAAAAGAATGCGAAACCGTGCTTGACGGGCGCGATACTGGCCCGTATTACCCACCCCACGCTCCGGGCGATGCCGGAGAGGATGAGAGCGGTTGTAGCTCAGTTGGTTAGAGTATCGGCCTGTCACGCCGAGGGTCGCGGGTTCGAGCCCCGTCAACCGCGCCATCATCCTCACTCAAGTCGCCCAAAGCCGAAACATATGCGCGGTTGTAGCTCAGTTGGTTAGAGTATCGGCCTGTCACGCCGAGGGTCGCGGGTTCGAGCCCCGTCAACCGCGCCACTGTTTCGGAATTGGAGTTTGGAGATGCTGTGCGGTTGTAGCTCAGTTGGTTAGAGTATCGGCCTGTCACGCCGAGGGTCGCGGGTTCGAGCCCCGTCAACCGCGCCACCATCTTCCCGTCATCAGGCACCCTTCGGGGTGCCTTTGTCGTTTTAGGCTTCTTTTGCACCGGACGGGCCGCTATATGCGGAGTGTCACAAAAGGAGTAGACGGATGAAAGATGCGTTGGATGCAAAGCAGCTGATCGACACCCTCGGTGCCGCTGCCCGTGAGGCCGCAAGAGAGCTGGCCTTCGCACCAGCGCCTCAGAAGACCCAAGCCCTTGAAGCCGCCGCCGATACTGTCTGGGCACGCCGCGCCGAGATCATCGCGGCCAATGCCGAGGATCTGGCCTATGGCGCGGCCAAAGGTCTGACGCCGGCCATGATGGACCGCCTCAAGCTGGATGAGGCGGGGATCGAGGGGATCTGCAAGGGCCTGCGCACCATTGCCGCGCAGTACGATCCCGTGGGCGCCGTGATCACCGAATGGGACCGCCCCACAGGGTTGCATATCCAGCGCGTGCGCACGCCTCTGGGGGTGATCGGGGTCATCTATGAATCGCGTCCCAATGTGACGGCCGATGCGGGCGCGCTCTGCCTCAAATCCGGCAATGCCGTGATTTTGCGTGGCGGGTCCGAAAGCTTCCATTCCTCGCGCGCGATCCATGCCTGTCTGGTCGAGGGGCTGAAGGCCGCAGGCCTGCCCGAAGCCGCGATCCAGCTTGTGCCCACCCGCGACCGTGACGCCGTGGCCGCCATGCTGCAGGCGGTCGAGTATATCGACGTGATCGTGCCGCGCGGCGGCAAGGGGCTGGTGGGGCTGGTGCAACGCGAGGCGCGCGTGCCGGTTTTTGCGCATCTGGAGGGCATCTGCCACATCTATGTCGATGGCAGCGCCGATCTGGAGAAAGCCCGCCGTGTGGTCCTCAATGCCAAGACCCGCCGCACCGGTATCTGCGGCGCGATGGAATGTCTGCTGATCGATCAGGGTTTCTGGGCAAAATATGGCGATGTGCTGATCCGCGATCTTCTGGCCAAAGGCGTAGAAGTGCGCGGGCAGGGGGATCTTCTGGCGACCGAGGGGGTGGTGGAAGCCGCCGATGACGATTACGGGCGCGAGTTCCTTGATATGATCTGCGCCGCGAAAATCGTGGACGGGGTGGATGGCGCGATTGCCCATATCCGCCGCTACGGCTCGAACCATACCGAGGCCATCATCGCCGAGGATCCGGCCCCCGTCGCGCGCTTTTTCCAACGGCTCGATAGCGCGATCCTGATGCATAATGCCTCGACCCAGTTTGCCGATGGTGGCGAATTCGGGATGGGGGCCGAGATCGGGATTGCCACCGGCAAGATGCATGCGCGCGGGCCTGTGGGGGCCGAACAGCTGACCTCGTTCAAATATCTTGTGACGGGCGACGGCACGATCCGCGCCTAGGCAAAGGGGTGGCCCCGGGAAAACGGCAGGTATCGGAGAACGCCTGACGGATGCGCCGCGCCATTTGGCTCGCACGGGGCAGGCGGCTCGCACGGGGCAGGTATCGTGCGGCCGGATATGCCCCCCGTTTTTATGGCAGCACTCTCCTACGGTGCTGGCAGGCAGCCGGAGGCCGCGCTTGCGGGCAGGTGACATGAGAGAGATATATCGCTTCGACCATCTATGGGACGGGATCGTGGAAATCGGTCCCGAAGGGTTGGTCTATGAACTGCCCGTGGCGTCGGGGCATGTCGACAAGATCTTCAGGTTTGCGATCTCGGAGGCGGCTTTCGCACGGATGAAGGCCGACCCCGAGCGACGGATCTTTCTGCAGGCGTTTTTGCACAGCCTCTACCAGATGCGTCCCGTGACGCAGCAGGTGACTGTGGATCACCATATCGACCTGATCCTGTCGGGCGATCCGGCGCGGGTGGAGGAGGTGCTGAACCGGCAGGAGGCGCGGGATTGCGGCGCGGTGTCCAATATGGTGCGGATCCTCACAGGCCGTGATCCGGCACCAATGCGGCAGGGAACGTGGTTTGCGCAGGACCGCGGCACGGCACGGCCCTGTAGCTCGGGCGGCTGATCAGAAGTTCATCCGTGCTTCGGTTTCGTTGATCTGCCAGTCGATATGGCGGCCATATGTCTCGGCTTCGCGCGGCAGCAGGATGAACTGCACCTGCGCAGGGCGCAGATCTGCCGGAGCGTGCCCCGCAAGCGCCTGCCAGAGCGCGTCATCGGGTTTGGTGCGCCGCGTTTCCGCAACCAGATGCCATTCGCCATTATGTTCGGTAATCACCAGACGCCCGCCGAAGGGCAGCGCGGTTTCCATACACAGAATCGCCAGATAGGCCATTTTGACCAGATGGCGCGGTTGGTCCCCGTCAACCTGCCAGTCGAATTTCGTGCGCCCGGTCGCTGACATCTCGGACAGAAGGCTGCGGATTTCGTTCTGGCTGACGCGCTGTTCGGTATTGGCCTGCCCGAAGGCCACACGGAAGAATTTCACGCGCGCATTCGCAGCACTGACGCTTTCGGCGATCAGTTGCATTTCCGGACTCATCGCGCCGCCCGACATGGCCAGCAATTCTACCCCATTGCTGATTGCGCCCAAAGGGCTGATAAGGTCATGACACAGGCGCGACCCGACAAGGGCCACAAGATCGGCCTCGGAAGGTTCGGCGCTGGCGTCAGAGGGAAGCAACGGAGAAGACAGGGCAGTCATGAACGAATTCCTTGAGCCGGGGATGTTGGTCCGGAACCCGAAAGCGCCGGAATGGGGTGTGGGTCAGGTGCAATCGCGCATAGGCGACAAGATCACTGTCAATTTCCGCGAAGCGGGTAAACAGGTGATTGACGGGCGCTTCATTGCTTTGACTCTCGTTATTGAAGATTAAAGTTGATGAAAGGTTAACGTGAAAGGGGGCCGCTTGGGTATTCTTTCTTTGCCAGCCGTCCTTGCCGGACTTGCCTTTTGGCGGGTGGCTCGCCACAACAGGCGCAAGGCGTGACCCTTCTGAGAAGTGACCGGAAGAAAACATGATGGAAACCAGTCGTTTAGAGATCCGTCTTGCGGCCAGTCAGGAGGATCTTCTTGCGTCGCAACGACTACGCTATCAGGTCTTTGTAACCGAATTGGGGGGCGGGGGCGAGATGGTGGACCATGCCCGCCAGCTGGAATGCGATGCTTTCGACCCCGTTTACGATCATTTGCTTTTGGTGGACCCCGAGAGGGATCCGGCCAGTCTGGCGCATGTGGTGGGGGTCTACCGGCTGCTGCGGTCGGAGCGGGCAGAGGCGTTCGGGCGCTATTATTGCGATGCCGAATACGACCTGACGCCGCTCAGGGCTTTGGGGCGGCCGATGCTGGAGCTGGGGCGCTCCTGCGTGCATCCCGATCACCGCGGGGGGGCGGCCATGTTTCTGCTGTGGAACGGTCTGGCGGAATATGTGCTCACGCATGGGATCGAGATCCTGTTCGGTGTGGCGTCTTTTCATGGCACCGATATCGCGGCGCTCAGGATGCCTCTGGCGTGGTTGCACCATCATCACCTTGCGCCCGCCGGATTACGGGCACGGGCGCAGGAGCGGGCTTTCCAGCCTATGAATCTGGTCCCGCCCGACGCGCTTGACCGGCGGCAGGCCATGACGGCCATGCCCAATCTGATCAAATCCTATCTCAAGCTTGGCGGCTATGTCGGCGAGGGGGCGTTTGTGGATCATGCGTTCAATACGACCGATGTGCTGGTGATGATGGATACCAAAGCCATGAGCGGGAAACATCGCAGCTTCTATACCCGCAGGGCGCCTCTATGAGCCCGCCGTCTCCGACATGGGAGGGCGGACCGCCGCCCGCATTGCCGCCCGCGCGGGCCGGAGACCGCTGGCGCCTGGTCGGGCGGCTGCTGGCTTTGGGCCTGTGCCTTGCGACCGGTCTGCTTGTGCTGGGGCTGGTTTCTGCGGCGGAGCGGCTCTGCGGCAGGCGCGACAGGCGCTGGTCAGCCCATGTGCCGCGTCTGGTGTCGCGGGCGGCGGTGGCGATACTGGGGATTGCCTATCACGTCGAAGGGCGGCCCATGACCCATCCGGGCGCGGTGGTGGCCAATCACGGATCATGGCTGGATATTCTGGCACTGAATGCGGCGGTGAATGTGTTCTTTGTGGCAAAGGCCGAGGTGGCGGGCTGGCCGGGCATTGGCGGACTGGCGCGGGCGGCAGGCACCGTCTTTATCCGCCGCGACCGTCGCGAGGCGGCCCAGCAGGCGCAGCTTTTTGAAGACCGTATCCGCGCGGGCCATCGCCTGCTGTTTTTTCCAGAAGGCACTTCCACCGACACACAACGAATTCTTCCTTTCAAATCAACGCTTTTTCAGGCGTTCTTTACCGAGGATCTGAAAGAGCGCATGTGGGTCCAGCCCGTGACCCTGCGCTATATCGCCCCCGAGGGGGAAGATCCGCGGTTTTATGGCTGGTGGGGCGATATGCCCTTGGGGCCGCATCTGCGCAAAGTGCTGGTGGCAAAACGTGGCGGGCGGATCGTGCTGGATTTCCATCCGGCGCTGCGCGTCAGGGATCAGGCCAATCGCAAAAGCCTCGCGGCCGCCTGCGAGGAGGCCGTGCGGCATGGCGGCCTAGCCCTCTGAGGCCGGAGCCGCCTTCGGCCCAGCGTTCTCTGCCTGCGCACGGTAATGACGCAGCACGAACAGCCGGATGGCGGTGGCCAGCCCCATCTCCATACCACGGGCCACATCAATCTCGGCGGCCAGCGCGTTGATCCCCTGATCCCTGTCGCGCGCAATGTCGCGGAATGCCTGCCAGAACTCTTCTTCCAGCGTCACCGATGTGCGGTGTCGGCCCAGGGTCAGCGAATGCTTGCGCGGGCGGCTCATGGGGTGGGGTCCGCCTTGGGCGGTGTGATCTTGTGGCCATCCAGATGGCGCGAGGCGGCGCTTTCGCTGGCCTCGTCACGGGCGCGCTCGGCTTTACTGCGCCCGAATTTCACCGCATTGGCATCCGCCTGTGCGCGCTTTCCGGCACGGGCCTTGGCTTTGCGGAACTGGTTGAGATTGGTGACATTGCTCATGGGGCGATTTTGCCATGCTTCGGCTGCGCTGAAAAGGCCCAACCCATAGCGCCCGCTTCCGCCGCTCTTGCAGCGGGCAAACATATATTGCGCCTGCGCTTTTTCCCGTTGAAATGATGCAGATCAAATGGACTTTTGCGGATTGCCGTTAAAGCCGGACGCAACAAAGCGAGGACGGGGTGCACAGGATGGGCCACTCACAGAGCGAACCGGGGCGCGAACCGGGGCGCGAGCTCACGGGCGAACCAAGGGGCGAACCAAGGGGCGAGGCGGGCGAGGCAAGCGGGGCATCCCCCGCAGCGGACGAGGCGCTGATCCGTGCGCGGCGCGGGCGCAAGCTGCTGCGGTCGTTGATGACGCCGGAACAGCGGCAGCTGCGGACGGCGTCCGGCCTGTCGGTGTTGGCCGCGCTGGTCTGGCCGCTTCAGGCGCTGCTTGTGGCGCATGTGCTGGGAGGGCTGCTGCTGGGTAGGCCGTCCGATCCGCTGCGCGCCGCTTTGGTGTTTCTGGCACTGGGGGCTCTGCGTGCTGGGCTGGGATGGGCCGCCGAGCATATGGCGCAGCGGGCGGCCAATCAGGTGCTGCACCGGTTGCGCCTGCAGATCGTGGCGCAGGAAGCGTCCTGCGGCGAAGAAAGCGCGTTTGGTGGTGCGGGAGCGATTGCGGCGCTGGCGGCAGAGAAAACGGACCTGCTCAAGCCCTATATCACCCGCTATATGCCCGCGCAGTTTCGGGTGGCCGTGGTGCCTTTGCTGTTTCTGGTACTGGCGCTGTGGCCCTCTTGGGCGGTGGCGGTGATCTTTGCGATCTCGGGCCCGCTTATTCCGGTGTTCATGGCGCTGGTAGGCATGGCTGCAAAGGAAGCCTCGATGCGCCAGCTCGACGAGGTCGGCAGCCTGAACGACCTGCTGGTCGAACGGCTGGGCGCGGTGCTCGATATCCGCGTGCTCGGGGCGCAAAAGCAGGTGATGGCGGGGTTCGAGGCCCAGACAGGCCGCCTGCGCCAGCGCACGATGGCGGTGCTGCGGGTGGCCTTCCTGTCCTCGACCGTGCTCGAACTCTTCTCGGCGATCGGTGTGGCGATGGTGGCGGTGTTTGTCGGCTTCTCGCTTTTGGGCGAGATCGGCTTTGGCACATGGGGACGAACGCTGAGCCCCGAGGCGGGGATTTTCCTGCTGTTGATTGCGCCCGAATTCTACCAGCCGCTGCGTGACCTGTCGGCGGCATGGCATGACCGCGCCTCGGCCGAGGCGGTCGGGGCCGAGATCGAGGACTGGATGCAGGCCCGTCCGGCCCCGCTGATCGGGTCGGGGGGGCAGGCCACCCCTGTGGCGGGGCGCTGCCAGATTGCGGCGACGGGGCTGGTGGTGCATGGGCGCGCCTTGCCCGATCTGCACCTGTCCCCGGGCGAGAGTGTGGCGCTGGTGGGGCCGTCCGGTTCTGGAAAAACCACGTTGCTGCGGCTGGTGGCGGGGATCTTGCAGCCCGATGCAGGCCGGATCGATGTGGCCGGACAGGCCCTTGTGCCCGAGCGGGCCGATGGCTGGCGGGCGCGGCTGGGCTGGATGCCGCAAACTCCGCATTTCCTGTCGGGAAGCCTGCGCGACAGCCTGATGCTGCCGGAAGGAGCCGACCCTTGGCCGGCGCTGGAACGGGCGGGCGTGGCCCATGTGGTGCGCGCGCTGCCGGAAGGGCTCGAGACCACGCTGGGGGAAACCGGTGGCGGTTTGTCCGGCGGGGAGGCGCGGCGGATCATGCTGGCGCGTGCATTGGCGCGCACCCCCGATCTGCTTCTGGCCGACGAGCCGACCGCCGATCTTGACGAAGAGACGGCGCGACTGGTCAGCGACGGGATTCTGGCCGCCCATGCCGGGGGGATGGGGGTGCTGGTGGCCACCCATGATATGGCGCTTGCGCAGCGTATGGACCGGATCATCCGGTTGGAGGACGGGCTATGAAAGATCTCTTGGCCATTTTCTGGCGTCTGTTGCGGGCGCATCGCTGGGCGATGATCCGTGGGGGGGGGCTGAGCTTTGTGGTGCTGTTCATGGGGGCGGCGCTATTGGCTCTGTCGGGCTGGTTCATCGTGGCGGCGGCAGCAGCAGGGCTTGCCGGTGTGGGGGCGATGTTCGACGTGTTCCGCCCTTCGGCACTGGTGCGGTTTCTGGCTCTCGGACGAGCGGCGGGGCGCTATGGGGAACGGCTGCTGACCCATGATGCGACGCTGCGCGGGCTGGAGCATCTGCGGGCCGATATCCTGCGCAGCTTTCTGGGGGCCTCCTTTGGCCGGATGACGCGGATCAGGGGGGCGCAGGCGCTCAACCGGCTGACGGCGGATGTCGATGCGCTGGACGGGGTATCGTTGCGGCTGTTCTTGCCGGTCATGGCGGCGCTGGCGACGCATCTGGTGGTCTATCTGGGGCTGCACTGGCTGCTGGGCGGGCAGATCGCGGCATGGATTTCACTGGGCTATGTGCTGGGGGGCGGGCTGATCCTGAGTGTGGCGGCGCGTCTGGCCGCGCAGGGGGCCACCGCGCGCGAGAGGGCCAGTCAGGACTTTCGCAGCGCCCTGATCGATATGATCCGCGCAAGGCGCGATCTGGCGGTCTATGGGCGGTTGCCCGAACAGGCCGCGCGCGTTGGCGGGGCCGAGATCCGTCAGGCGGCGGGGGCACAGGGGCAGGATGCGGCAGAGCGTCGGGTCGGGGTGCTGCTCAACCTGCTGACACAGGGCATCGCGGCAGGGGCGCTGGGGCTGGGCGTGGCGGCGGTCAGTGCCGGAGACTTCGCGCCCGCCTTTGCCTCGCTTGGATTTTTCGCCGCGCTGGGACTGGCCGAGACTCTGGCCCCGCTGCGTCGTCTGGCCCCCGATCTGGGGCGGATGCGGATGGCTGCACATCGGGTGCGTGTCCAGATTGGCGTTCCGGCGGCGGATCCGGTGCGGCCTGCGGGGGGGGCGCCTGTCGCACGGACCGGCCCGCGAGTGGTGCTGGAGCGGGTGTCGATCGCGCGTCCGGGCACCCGTCTGCCGGTGGTTCGCGACCTTTCCCTGACGGCGGCGCAGGGCGAGACGGTGGCGCTGACGGCTCCGAGCGGCGGCGGCAAGAGCACCGTCCTTCTTGCGCTGGCCGGTTTGTTGCCGGTGGCGTCGGGGGAGATGCGGCTGAACGGCACTGCGCTTGCCACATTGGACGAGGCCGCGCTGCGGGCATCGGTGGTGCTGGTGCCACAGCGTAGCGCGCTGATTGCGGGCACTCTGGAAGACAATCTGCGGCTGGGCTGCGAGACGATCACCCCCGAGGATATGCAGGCCGCGCTGCGGGCCTGCGCGCTCGAGCGGGTGAGTGTCGCGCGGGGCGGGTTGCAGATGCGGATCGGGGCGCGGGGCGAGGGGCTTTCGGGGGGCGAGGCGCGGCGCGTGGCGCTTGCCCGCGCGATTCTGCGCAGGCCGGAGGTGCTCTTGCTGGACGAACCCACCGAAGGGCTGGACCAGAAGACCGCCGCCGAGGTTTTAAAAGGTATTCGTGATTATCTTTTGAACTCTACCATCATAATGGCTTCTCATAGGCAATCTGAGGTTGTTTTCGCCGATAAAACCGTAAAAATCGAAACAGGCATTTGATTTCTACTTTTTGACGCAGATCAAGGAGCGCCCTCCGCAACAGGCGTAGGTCGCTCATATCGAAAAACGCGAATGGGAAACTCATCTTTCCCGCTAGGAGCTGAGGATATGGATTTCGGTATCGTCGAGCTGTCACGGTTTCAATTTGCCATGACTGCGATGTATCACTTCCTCTTCGTGCCGCTGACGCTGGGTCTGTCGATCCTCGTGGCGATCATGGAGACGGTCTATGTGATGACCAACCGCCCGATCTGGCGCCAGATGACCAAATTCTGGGGCCTTTTGTTCGGGATCAACTTTGCCCTTGGGGTTGCCACCGGCATCACCATGGAATTCCAGTTCGGTATGAACTGGAGCTATTACAGCCATTATGTGGGCGATATTTTCGGCGCCCCGCTGGCCATTGAAGGCCTGATGGCGTTCTTCCTCGAAGCCACTTTTGTCGGCCTGTTCTTCTTTGGCTGGAACAAGATGTCGAAGATCGCGCATTGCGTCGTGGCATGGCTTGTCGCCATCGGGTCGAACTTCTCGGCGCTGTGGATCCTGATCGCCAATGGCTGGATGCAAAACCCCGTGGGCGCGGAATTCAATCCGATGACCATGCGTATGGAAATGGTGAATTTCTTCGAGGTGCTGTTCAACGAGGTGGCTCAGGCGAAATTCGTCCATACCGTTTCGGCGGGCTATGTGACGGCGTCGGTCTTCGTGATCGGTGTCTCGGCATGGTATCTGCTGCGCGGGCGCCATACCGAGCTTGCCCGCCGTTCGATCACCGTGGCTGCGGCCTTCGGTCTGGCTTCGGCGCTGTCGGTCGTGCTTCTGGGCGACGAGTCGGGCTATAACGCCACCCATACCCAGCGGATGAAACTGGCCGCGATCGAGGGGATGTGGGAAACCGAACCGGCACCCGCACCGTTCACCGCCTTCGGCTTCCCCGACCAGACTGCGCGCGAAACCCATTACGCCATCCATATTCCCTATGTGATGGGCCTGATCGGTACACGCTCGCTGAATACGCCGATCCCCGGTATCGCGGATCTGGTGAAAACCTCGGAAGAACGCATCCGCAACGGTCTGATCGCCTATGACGCGCTGATGACGGTCCGTCAGGACCGCGCCGCCACAGCGCCCGAGGTGATGAAAACCTTCGAGGATCACTCCGCCGATCTGGGCTATGCCTTCCTGCTGAAGAAATATATCGACGATCCGCGTCAGGCGACCGACGCGCAGATCAAGCAGGCCGCCAATGATACCGTTCCCACCGTCTGGCCGCTTTTCTGGGCCTTCCGTGTGATGGCAGCGCTTGGCTTCCTGTTCATCGGCACGATGGCCTATATGTTCTACCGCGCGTCCTTCAAGGGGATGAACTATCCGCGCCCGATGCTGCATGTCGCCGTCTGGATGATCCCCGCGCCGTGGATTGCCGCCGAAATGGGGTGGTTCGTGGCCGAGTTCGGGCGTCAGCCGTGGACTGTGGACGGTATCCTGCCCACCGCACTTTCGGTCTCGTCGCTTTCGGCCACCGAACTGCTGATGACCATTGCCGGGTTCATCCTTTTCTACACGGTGCTGTTCATCATCGAGATGGGTCTGATGCTGAAATATATCCGCAAAGGCCCGCATGAGGATGTCGCGGAAACCGAAAGCTGGATGGAGGCCCATCGGGCACGTCTGAGCGGCAGAGGCCATGCCGATGCCATCGCGGAACCTGCGGAGTAAATTGCTATGATCCTTCATGATTTAATCAGCTATGACATCTTGCGGGTGATCTGGTGGGTGCTGCTGGGCATCTTGCTGATCGGCTTCGCGGCCACTGACGGGTTCGATATGGGAACGGCTGCGATGATCCCCTTCATCGCCCGCACCGATACCGAGCGCCGCGTGGTGATCAACACCGTAGGCCCCGTCTGGGAAGGCAACCAGGTCTGGTTCATTCTGGGCGGTGGCGCGATCTTCGCCGCTTGGCCGCCGCTTTATGCGGTCAGCTTCTCGGGCTTCTATCTGGCGATGTTCGTGGTACTTGCCTCCTTCATCGTGCGCCCCGTGGCCTTCAAATACCGCTCCAAACGCGACAGCGTGACATGGCGCCGTAACTGGGACTGGGCGCTGTGCATCTCGGGT
Source organism: Thioclava sp. NS-SX20 (assembly GCF_057380695.1). Lineage (NCBI taxonomy): Bacteria > Pseudomonadati > Pseudomonadota > Alphaproteobacteria > Rhodobacterales > Paracoccaceae > Thioclava > Thioclava sp. NS-SX20. Next base: position 967,924 of record NZ_CM170816.1, read on the forward strand.
GCGGTTCCGGCCCTGCTCTTCGGTGTGGCCGTGGGCAACGTGATCCAGGGCGTGCCGTTCCACCTGACCGATGACCTGCACACCGTCTATGAAGGCGCGTGGTATACCAAGTTCATCGGTCTGCTGGATCCCTTCTCGCTTCTGGCAGGGGTGGTCTCGCTGTCCATGCTGATCATGCATGGCGGCGCATGGGTGAACCTCAAGGCCGAAGGCGATGTGGCCGCCCGTGCGCGTGCCATCGGGTCCAAAGCCGCGCTGGTGGCTGTGGCAGCCTATGTGCTGGCCGGTATCTGGTTGGCCTTCATTCCGGGCTTCACCTTTGCCGGAGATGTGGTCACCGACGGTCCGTCCAATCCGCTCTACTTCACCGTCGAACGCTCCTCGACCTGGCTGACCGCCTATGGCGAGCGTCCGTGGATCGTGATTGCACCGGCTTTGGGGATCGTTTGCGCCTTGCTCACCTATCTGGGGCTGAAAGCGGGGCGTGAGGTGTCGACCATGCTGCTATCGGGCGTGTCGGTGCTGGGCGTGATCTCTTCGGTCGGCCTGACGATGTTCCCCTTCATCATGCCCTCGAGCAGCGCGCTGAATTCGTCGCTGGCGGTGTGGAATTCGTCCTCCTCGCATCTGACCCTCTTCATCATGCTGGTCTGTGCGGTGATCTTCGTGCCGATCATCATCGCCTATACGAGCTGGGTCTATAAGGTGCTCTGGGGTAAGGTCACCGAAGACGAGATCACCAATAACTCGCATTCGGTCTACTGAGAAAAGGAACAGACAGATGTGGTATTTCGCATGGATCTTGGGCCTGCCGCTGGCCGCCATTTTCGCCGTCATGAATGCGATGTGGCTGGAGCTGAAGGAAGACCAGAAACAGATCGACAATAAGTAAACCCTGGTCACTGGAGACAGGGTTGGAAGAGGCGGCAGAAATGCCGCCTCTTTTAGTGTCGCCCGACAGGAAAGATCCAGAAGGCCAAAGCGGGGGCTGGCCATAGGATAGAAAAGCATCTGAAAAGGAGGAAGGCGGGGGACTGTGCCGGAGTTTGCCGCAGGGCCAGCACCGTCACACATATCATAAACCCCGCTGTTCCGGCCAGCACCGTCACCGCACGCGGGTTGCGGAAATAGGGGTAGTAATGGCGCAGCGCATAATAGAGCCAGAGTTCCGGTAGCAGGAAAAAGGGCCGCAGGCACAGCCAGAGCATCGCCTGTGCCATCAGGGTCTCACTGACGCTGTTCATGCCCATGAAAGCCGCAAGCAGTGTGATATGGTCCATATTCTGGCCCATATTCTGGTAAGCCGCGACTGCAAAGCTGACGGCCCCCCAGAAAAGTTGCGCCAAAAACAGTAGCCCCCAGAAGGCCGGATAGCGCCATGTGCGAAACAGTGGCGCGATCATGGCTGTGGCCTGTGCGCTGCCACGACCCGATCCGTCGCGGCATCCGATAGCACGACCCGCGTGCCATTCGGCACCAGGGACCAGATCTCCTCCATCTGGGCATTGGTCACTGCAACGCAGCCATCCGTCCAGTTCCACAACCTATGCAACCGCCCCAAAGCGCCCCATCCATTGGGCAGCCCGTGGATCATGATATTGCCGCCCGGATCATGGCCCGCCGCAGCCGCTCGCGCGCGATCTGTCGCATCGGGATAAGAGATATGCAGGCTGAGATGGGCCATTGATTGAGAGTTGCGCCAGTCGATGTGATAGCTGCCTTCGGGCGTGCGCTCGTCGCCCTCGACCTGTTTCGGGCCATCCTGCCAATGCGCGCCGAAGGTGACCGGATAGCGTTTGAGGATCTGCCCCTGTCGCATCAGCACCATCTGCCGGTCGGGCTTCGAGACCACCACCAGATCGGCCTGTTGCGCTGTTGCGGCCATTGCGGGCGGGGTGCCGGAGCCTATGCGGGCCATGATCTTCGTATAGGCGGGCAGGGTGATCGCACAGCCTATCGCCAGGACAAGCTTCGGGACAAGCTTCGGGATAAGCCTCGGGATAGGTCCCGGAACAGGCGGGGGGGGCATGGAAATCAGTATCGGAAAGGGAATACGCAAAAGGGCGGCCCGAAAGCCGCCCTTCAAAGATCAGACTGCCGGTGGCCGATCAGTCATGCGGGCCGATCATCAGTTCGGGACGGACAACCTCGTCAAAGGTCTTCTCGTCCACGAAGCCGAGCGCGATGGCTTCGTGCTTCAGCGTGGTGCCGTTCTTATGCGCGGTTTTGGCAACTTTGGTGGCGTTGTCATAACCGATGGTCGGCGCAAGCGCGGTAACCAGCATCAGCGATTCATGCAGGAGCTTCTCGATGCGCGGCTCGTTGGCTTCGATACCGGCGACCATATTATCGGTGAAGGCCGAGGCCGAGTCGCCCAGAAGCTGCATGGATTGCAGCACGTTATAGGACATCATCGGGTTGTAGACGTTCAGCTCGAAATGGCCCTGAGAGCCCGCAAAGCCGACGGCTGCGTTGTTGCCCATGACATGGGCGCAGACCATGGTCAGCGCTTCGGCCTGCGTCGGGTTCACTTTGCCCGGCATGATCGAGGAACCCGGCTCGTTTTCCGGCAGGATCAGCTCGCCCAGACCGCAGCGCGGACCCGAGCCCAGCAGACGGATGTCATTGGCGATCTTGAAGAGCGAGGCCGCAACCGTGTTGAGCGCGCCCGAGAACATGACCATCGCATCATGGGCTGCCAGAGCTTCGAATTTATTCGGAGCCGTCACGAAGGGCAGGCCGGTGATCTCGGCCATATTCGCCGCAACCGCTTCGCCCCAGCCTTTCTTGGTGTTCAGACCAGTGCCAACAGCGGTGCCGCCCTGCGCCAGTTCGTAGATGTCACCAAGGCAGGCCTCGACACGTGCAATGCCCTTGCGGACCTGATGCGCATAGCCCGAGAATTCCTGACCAAGGGTCAGAGGGGTCGCATCCTGCGTATGGGTGCGGCCGATCTTGATGATATCCTTGAAGGCTGCGGATTTCGCCTCCAGCGCTTCGGCCAGTTTCGTCAAGCCGGGCAGCAGCACATCACGCGCCGACATGGCGATGCCGACATGCATCGCGGTCGGGAAGGTGTCGTTGGAGGATTGCCCCATATTGCAGTGGTCATTGGGGTGGACAGGCTTTTTCGAGCCCATCTCGCCGCCCAGCATCTCGATCGCGCGGTTCGAGATGACCTCGTTGGCGTTCATGTTCGACTGGGTGCCCGAGCCGGTCTGCCAGACGACCAGCGGGAAGTTGTCGTCGAACTTGCCGTCAATCACTTCGCTGGCGGCGGCGATGATCGCATCGGCGATTTTCGCATCCATCGAACCATTGGCCTTATTGGCCATCGCGCAGGCTTTCTTGATCACGCCAAGCGCGCGGATGATCGGCACGGGCTGCTTTTCCCAGCCAATCGGGAAATTCATGATCGAGCGCTGCGTCTGCGCGCCCCAGTATTTATCTGCGGGAACTTCCAGCGGACCGAAGCTATCGGTCTCGGTACGGGTCGCGGTCATAGTGGGCCTCCGTAATAACCAGCTCTGGCCATGAAACCGGCCAGCCGTCAACGCCGTTTTGTCTAAGGGCTGGAACGGGGGAATGCAAACGGTATGCGCCAGTATACGGGCGCTAACATAACAAAAGAGCCGCCCCCTGAAGGGCGGCCTGTGATCTGCGCCGGACGGTCATGCCGACCCGCGCCCGCTCAGGACTTGCGGAACTTGTCGAGGCTGACAACTTCGGCCTCGGGGCGGTCGCCTGCGGGCGGCGGATCGTCATCGCCATCCTCTTCCGGCGCGTCCTCTTCCTCGGAGTCCTGGGTTTCGAATCTCAGGCCGAATTCGACACTGGGATCGACGAAGGTCTGGATCGCGTCATAGGGAATATAGAGCGGCTCGGGATTGTTGCCGAAATTCAGCGTCACGCCGAAACCGTCATCATCGACATTGAGATTGTCGAACCAGTGCTGGATGACCACCGTCATTTCTTCAGGATAACGCGAATGCAGCCAATCCGCCATTTCAACGCCATCCGCCCGCGTGTCGAAGGTGATGAAAAAATGGTGCGCGCCCGGAAGGCCGTTTTCGGCCACATCCGAAAGCACCTCCTGTATCAGGCTTCGCATTGCGCGATGCATCAGGTTGCCATAATCGATGCTGCGGGTCATTCCTTGTCCTTCCATACCTTGGCAGGTGTTCCCTCACCATAGGGGTTTTACGACCGTTGGAAAGGGGCACTCTTGCGTCCAAGGTGCTTTAGACGCGAGAAATCTTACGAAATCTTCTCGCTGGAGAGACAGAGTTCGACAGTGTCCTTGGGTAAGAAGCCGAGTTGGCTGAACAACCCGATCAGATCATAGTGATCCTGTGATCCGGCAATCTTGTCCCCGTCGAATTCGATCAGGGACTGGCCGGTAAAGGCGACCGTCTCACCGGAGGATTTCGAAAGCCCGCTGACGCGCATCATCACATGTAAAAAACGGCCGTTTTCATAGGAGTACAGAATGTCGTGCTGGATCGCGTCAAGCAGGGCGCGCAGGGCTGGCACCAGATCCTCGAGATCGTCGCGGGTCATGCAGACATCGGTGATGAGGCCGTGTGATTCTGTGGCATCCGTCACGAAGGCGGGCAGGCGCTCGACGCGCCCGTTCGCCCAGACTTCTTCCAGAAACTGCCGGTACAGATCGAGTTTGTCTGCCATATCTTCCCCAAACGTTCTCATGGAAAGAGTTACATCAGCTACAACTTGAAGCTGGGTTAACAACACACCCCTCAAGCATAATATATGCTACATCCTACAATTTATGGCTGCGTTGTCCAAAATAAACCGTCGATGCCATGTGCGACGATGCCATGTGTGAGGATGACAGGAAGGGCAGGGCCAAAACGCGATTTTGGGGGAGAGGTGCAGGATTCTGTTGCCAGGCTCCTGCGGGCCCCGCCTTACGTCGCTAAACGCAAGGAGTTAGGTTTCGGTACCCGAGCTGCTTACGCAGCCAGAGCCACCGGAGCACGATTGTCGTTTGCAATTGTACTTTGTGAACCGATAACGGTGGTATCTCACCGAGACAAAGCTACATCTTTAGACGTTCGTCGATCCTATTTCGGCCCCGTGATCCCAAACGAAAGGATATATGGTGGAGCCGCCGGGTACCGCCCCCGGGTCCGAGCCGTGTATTACATGCGCGTTTATGTCCATAGTCCGCAGCAAGCCCCGAACATTGATCGATATAAGGCGCTGTCTGGCGGGTTTCAAGCCGCCGTAATGCGCCGTCTTCAGAAAACGTCACGTTTTCGGGTCGGGAAGCGGGGCAAGAGCGGTTGCCGGGGCTTTTCAAGCGCGGATGCCCATGATAGCAGGCAGGCGATATTCTCAATCGCCCCCGGTCTCCCCGCGCGGGCAAGATGCAATGGAAAGAGCTGACTATGGCTATCGAACGCACGCTGTCGATCATCAAACCCGACGCAACCCGCCGCAACCTGACCGGCAAAATCAACGCCAAGTTCGAAGAAGCGGGTCTCCGCATCGTCGCACAAAAGCGCATCAAACTGTCGATGGACCAAGCCGGCAAGTTCTATGAAGTCCACAAAGAGCGCCCCTTCTACGGCGAACTGTGCGAATTCATGGCATCCGAGCCGGTTGTTGTTCAGGTTCTCGAAGGCGAAGGCGCCATCCTGAAAAACCGCGAAGTCATGGGCGCAACCAATCCCGCGGATGCGGCAGAAGGCACCATCCGTAAGGAATACGCCCTGTCGGTTGGCGAGAACTCGGTGCACGGTTCGGACGCGCCCGAAACCGCAGCGCAAGAAATCTCGTTCTTCTTCTCCGGCCTCGAGCTGGTGGGCTGATTTCTTCCGCCATCACATGAAAAAGCCGCCTCGGTCGAGGCGGCTTTTTTTATGGGCCCGGCTCTTCCTTCCAGGGGACATGCGCGAAGGACCCGCCGGGGAGGCCTGCGGAACAGGGGGGAGCCTGCTCCGCAAGACAGGCTTAGTGCAGCGCCGAGATCCGCGGGCTGCAGGCGGTGACATGGGGCATCGCATTGGGCAGCAGCAGGATCTTTTCAAGCTTGTCGTTGTTTTCGACAAGGTCGGCCAGATTGTAGCGATCCAGCTCGGCGAAGAAGGCTTCGAGTGCCTTGCTCAGCGCGTTGCGCAGCATGCAGCCGTCGCGCAGCGGGCAGGTGTTCGAGCCTTCGTCAAAACATTCGGCAAAGGGCAGGCCGCCCTCGAAGCTGCGGAAGACCTCGCCGACCGAGATTTCGGCTGCCGGACGCGCAAGCTGCATGCCGCCGGCACGCCCGCGCCGCGTCTCGATAAAGCCGCGCTGCGACAAGGTGTTGATCACTTGAGCGAGATGGTTTTCGGAGGCGTTGCAATTCTCCGCAATTTCCGATTTTCGCACGGTCCGACCGGCATTGATGGCACAGAACATCAAGGTGCGCATTGCCAGATTGGTACGGATTGTAAGTCGCATATTCCCTCCTAAGTTGCGCGGACCTTAACCTGTTTCTGATTTGTGCGATTTGACATAGATCATATAACCGAAACCCATCTTTACGCACGGGCTTGGCTGTGCGGATTATGGCCGGACGGGGCTTGACCTGTGCATGACATAGCGTCACGCCTTGAAGGCGTGGTTGAAACAGGGAGGCACGGATGGCGCTAGAGGATGCCAAGACACAGGTCGATGAGGCCTTTACCAGACAGAAGCGGCGTGGCCTGAGCTACGAGAACGCCTTTGGCGGCGCGACCAGCTTTCTGCGCAGGCGCTATAGCAAGGATCTTGTCGGGGTCGATGTGGCGGTGACCGGCATCCCCTTCGATCAGGCGGTGACCAACCGGCCGGGGGCGCGGTTCGGGCCGCGGGCCATCCGAGAGGCCTCGACGCTGCAGGCCTTCGATGCGCCCTATGGCTGGGGCTATGACCCGTTCTCTACCCTGAGTATAGTCGATTATGGCGATCTGGCGTTCGATTATGCCAATGTCGCACAGACGCCTGCACGGATCACCGAGCATCTGCGCGGCATTCTTGCGGCGGGGGTGACGCCACTGTCGATGGGCGGCGACCATTATGTGACCCTGCCGATCCTGCGCGCCGTGGCCGAGATCTATGGCCCGATTGCGCTGATCCAGTTCGATGCGCATAGCGACACATGGGTCGATGACGATCCGGCACGGATTGATCACGGCACGTTTCTCTATAAGGCGATCAAGGAAAAGCTGGTGGACCCGAAGGCTTCGGTCTCTGTCGGGATCCGCACCGACAATCCCGATACGCTGGGGGTGACGATCCTTGACGCGCCTTTCGTGCATCGTAAAGGGGTGGAGGCGGTAATCACCAAGATCAAGCAGGTCGTGGGCAGGCGTCCGTGCTATATCACCTTCGATATCGACTGCCTTGATCCGGCCTTTGCACCGGGGACGGGGACGCCGGTTTGGGGCGGGCTGGCAAGCTGGCAGGCGGCCGAGATCCTGCGCGGCCTACGCGGGCTGATGCTGGTTGGCGGGGATGTGGTCGAGGTCTCGCCCCCCTATGACACCACGGGGGCCACCGCGATTGCCGGTGCCCATGTCCTGACCGAACTGATTGCCTTGCGCGGGCTTGTGCCTTCGGGAACCAGTTTGTGATCCGTTGTGTCGGTAAGTTTCCGGTTACACTCCCATATTAAACTCGGCTATAGCCCCAAGAAATGCGCTTTACAGGAGAGCAAGCCATGCATTCGAGAGATGTCAGCCGCTTTACACCGATGATTGTTTGCGGTGCCCTTGCGCTGTTATCGCTGTTCGGGGTGCCTTTTCACGGGATTTTCTGGTTGCCCCTCGTGATCTTCGGCGCGCTTTTCCTTGTGGGCTGCTATGACGTGCGCCAGACACGCCATGCGGTGCTGCGCAATTACCCGATCTTGGGGCATATGCGCTATCTGCTGGAAAGTATCCGTCCCGAGATCCGGCAATATCTGATCGAGGCGGATCAGGACGAAGAACCCTTTTCGCGCGAGGAACGGTCGCTTGTCTATCAGCGTTCCAAGAATGTCGAAGATGCGCGGCCTTTCGGCACCAAGCAGCGGGTCTATGATTCCGGCTATCAGTGGATCACCCACTCGGTGCAGCCGCGCCATATCCAGAGCCATGATTTCCGTGTGACAATCGGCGGGCCGGATTGCACGCAGCCCTATTCGTCCTCGATCTACAATATCTCCGCCATGTCTTTCGGGGCCCTGTCTGCCAATGCCATTCAGGCGCTCAATACCGGTGCGAAGCTGGGGGGCTTTGCCCATGACACCGGTGAGGGGTCGATTTCGCGCTATCACCGTGCGGGCGGCGGCGATCTCATCTGGGAGATCGGCTCGGGCTATTTCGGTTGTCGCAATCATGATGGCAGCTTCAATCCCGAGACCTTCGCGCAGCGTGCGCAGGACCCGCAGGTCAAGATGATCGAGATCAAGCTCAGCCAGGGTGCCAAGCCCGGTCATGGCGGGATGTTGCCGGCGGCGAAAATCTCGCCCGAGATTGCCGAGGCACGTGATATCCCGATGGATCAGGATTGTGTCTCGCCTGCCTCGCATTCGGCGTTCTCGACGCCGATCGAGCTGTGCGAATTTATCAAGACGCTGCGCGATCTTTCGGGCGGAAAACCTGTGGGCTTCAAACTCTGTGTTGGTCACCGCCGCGAATTCATGTGCATGATCAAGGCGATGATCGAAACCGGCATCACCCCCGATTTCATCGTGGTCGATGGCAAGGAAGGCGGCACCGGGGCGGCACCGCTGGAGTTTGCCAACCGTCTGGGCATGCCGCTTGTCGAAGGGCTGACATTTGTCCACAACGCGCTGCGCGGTGCGGGGCTGCGTGACAAGATCCGGATCGGGGCCTCTGCCAAGATCATTTCCAGCTTTGATATTGCCCGCACGCTGGCGCTCGGGGCGGATTGGTGCAACTCGGCACGGGGCTTCATGTTCGCGATTGGCTGTATTCAGGCGCAGGCCTGCCATACCAACCGCTGTCCGGTCGGGGTGGCCACGCAGGACGCCCGTCGCCAGAAGGCGCTTGTGGTGGAAGATAAGGCGACGCGGGTCGCGAATTTCCATCGCAACACGATGAAAGCCCTCAAGGAAATGACTGGCGCTGCGGGGCTGGACCATCCGTCGAAATTCCTGCCCCATCACCTGATGATGCGCGAGAAGGACCGGCAGATGGTGGTGGGCAGCGAGGTGTATCCCTATATGCCCGAAGGCTTCCTGCTGCGCGAGGAAGAGGATAAATTCGGCTATCTGTCGCGCTGGCACCGCGCGCGCTCCGATAGTTTCTTCCCGATCGATGACGGTGTGTGATCTCGCAGGTCCTGGCCTGCCTGACTGGGGGGCTGCAAACTGACCTTGCAGAACGGCGGTTTCCGGACCGCCGTTTTTTTGTGCCGAACCCGTCTTTGCGCCCGATTGCAAGCGGGCTTGCAATGAGCGCATACATAAAATCATGTCGGTCGCTTGTTCTTTTTCCACATGCTCCATACTAGGCACATAAAGGCCCGCTGGCTTCTCCCTCCAATGCTAGGACCCATCTCATGAGCATCGAACACTCTTCAACGGCTGGCCCGCTGCAGGGGGCCGAACCGCCCGTCTTCAAGGCATCGCCGAGATTGATTATTCTGGCCTTGGCGCTCGGGGGCTTTGCCATTGGTACGACGGAATTCGCCTCGATGGCGCTGCTGCCCTATTTCTCGAAGGAACTCGGGGTGAATGCCTCGCGTGCGGCGGATGCCATCAGCGCCTATGCGCTGGGAGTGGTGATCGGTGCGCCGACGCTGGCAGTGATCGGGGCCAAGGTGCGGCGGCGTCTGATGCTGACATGGCTGATGGTTGCTTTTGCGGTGTTCAACATGCTCTCGGCCCTTGCTCCCAATTTCGGCAGCTTCATGGCGATGCGGTTTCTGTCAGGGCTTCCGCACGGGGCCTATTTCGGCGTGGGCGCGCTGGTGATCGCGGCGGCCGTCCCCAAAGAAAAACGTGCGGCGGCTGTGTCCAAGATGTTTCTGGGGCTGACCATCGCCACTACGCTTGGCGTGCCGATGGCCAATATATTGGGGCAGACGGTGGGCTGGCGCTGGAGCTTCCTGCTGGTCGGCGCGATTTCGTTGATGACCGCGATCTCGGTCTTTCTGGCGGCCCCGCGCGTGCCCGTGGACCCGAATGCCAGCCCGCTCAAGGAGTTGGGGGCGCTGAAAAATACGCAGGTCTGGCTGACATTGGCGACCGGCGCTATCGGGTTTGGCGGGTTTTTCTCGGTCTATACCTATCTCGCCTCCACCACGACGGACAGCATGCATCTTCCGGCCACTTACGTGCCCTTCATTCTGGCGCTGGCGGGGATCGGGATGACGATTTTCACGATAATCTATGGCTGGGCGTCTGACCGCAGCCACACCGCGACCGCCTTTTTCAGCCTGACGGTGGGGACGCTTCTGTTGCTGGCCTATCCGTCGGCCACCAGCCATCTGGGCAGCTATGCGGTCTGTGTGCTGCTGTTGGGCCTTCTTAGCGGGGTCTCTATGCCGTTGCAGATCCGCCTGATGGATGTGGCGCGTGACTCCCAGCAACTTGCCGCGGCCCTCCATCACGCGGCCTTCAATCTGGCCAATGCGCTGGGGCCGTTTCTTGCCGCCAAAGCCTTGACGGCGGGCTATGATTATCCGGTTTCGGGCTATGTGGGGGCTGCGCTGAGTTTTGGCGGGCTGCTTCTGTTCTGTGTCACGGTCTTCGACTGGCGTCGCCGCGCGCGCTTCGGCTATATCTGAACGCCGGCCTCTGAACGCGGGACGGCGCGCGCAACCACCTCGTAGCAAAAGGGTTTAAAATGGCAAAACTGGTCCACTCCATGATCCGCGTGACGGATGAGAGGAAGTCGCGTGACTTCTACCATCGGGCTTTCGGGCTTGAACTGGTGGAGCGGCTCGAGTTTCCGGAATTCACGCTGGTCTATCTGTCGAATTCCGAAACGGAATTCGAACTGGAATTGACGGTGAACAAGGGGCAGGGCACGCCCTATGATCTGGGGACCGGCTATGGCCATCTGGCGGTGACGGTGGCCGATCTCGATGCGGAACACGCGCGTTTCGAGGCCGAAGGTTTTGCCCCCCGCAACATCGTTGATTTCGCACCGGCGGGCACGTCGATTGCGCGGTTCTTCTTTGTGGCCGATCCCGATGGATACCAGATCGAGGTGCTGGCGCGTTCGGGGCGCTTTGCCTGAGGCTGTGATCGGCAAAACCGAGCCGGTCGGCCTTGCGCGGATGCAATCCCCCTTGGCGGCTGGCCGGATCGGGGATAGACCCCTTCTTCCGAGAAGACTGCCTAAGACGCATGGAGGAAGCCTTGGACCCCGAACTCCGCATATCCCGCCAGATTGCCAGTGATATTTCTGCCCGCCCCGAACAGGTGGTGGCCGCGGTCAAGCTGCTGGACGAGGGCGCGACCGTGCCTTTTGTCGCGCGGTATCGTAAAGAGGCGACGGGGGGGCTGGATGATACACAGCTGCGTCTGCTCTCCGACCGGCTGATCTACCTGCGCGATATGGAAACGCGGCGTGCGGCGATTGTGAAATCCATCGCGGAACAGGGGAAGCTTGGCGATGATCTGGCACTGCAGATCGCGCGCGCCCAGACCAAGGCAGAGCTGGAAGATCTTTACCTCCCCTATAAGAAAAAACGCCGCACCAAGGCGATGATTGCGCGCGAGAACGGTCTTGAACCCTTGCTTGATGCGATTTTGGCCGATCATGGCGCGGACCCCGAGACAGTGGCGGCCGCGTATCTCAACGAGGCTGTGCCAACTGTCAAAGAGGCTTTGACCGGCGCGCGTGACATTCTGGGCGAGCGTCTGACGGAGGATGCCGCGCTTCTGGGACGGTTGCGCGACTGGATGCATCAGAATGCGGTCTTGCGGGCGAAGCTTGTGGACGGGCAGGCCGACAAGGGCGCGAAGTTTTCGGATTATTTCGATCACAGCGAGAAATGGCAGACGGCGCCGTCGCATCGCGCTCTGGCTATGTTGCGGGCTTCGAATGAGGGGGTGATCACGCTTGATATCCTGCCCGAAGAAACCGTGGCCGACCGGCCCGCAGAGATGATTGCCGCGTCGCTCAATCTGAGGGGGCATGGCGCGGGGGCGCATTGGTTGCGTCAGGCCGCTGCATGGACATGGCGGGTCAAGTTGTCCCTGTCGATGATGCTGGACCTTCTGGGGGATTTGCGGACGCGGGCGCAAGAGGAGGCGATCTCGGTCTTTGCCCGCAATCTCAAGGATCTGCTTCTGGCGGCTCCTGCTGGCGCGCGCGCGACATTGGGGCTGGACCCGGGGATTCGCACAGGCGTGAAAGTGGCCGCTATCGATGCCACCGGCAAACTGCTCGAGAGCACAACGATTTACCCGTTCCAGCCGAAAAATGATCTGCGGGGGGCGGAAGCCGCGCTTTTGGCCCTGATGATGAAACATAAGATCGAATTGATCGCGATTGGTAATGGCACCGCCTCGCGCGAGACCGAGCGGTTGGTGCTGGATGTTCTCAAACGTCTGCCCAAGGGGCAGCCTGTTCCGACAAAGGTTATTGTCTCCGAGGCAGGCGCCTCCGTCTATTCCGCCTCGGAACTGGCTGCGCGGGAGTTTCCGGATCTGGATGTGAGCCTGCGGGGAGCGGTTTCTATTGCGCGACGCCTGCAGGATCCGCTGGCCGAGCTGGTCAAGATCGAACCCAAAAGTATCGGCGTCGGGCAGTATCAGCATGATGTGGACCAGCACCGTTTGGGGCGCTCGCTGGAAGGGGTCGTGGAAGATGCCGTGAACGCGGTGGGCGTTGACCTGAACACGGCGTCGGCGGCGCTTTTGTCGCATGTGTCGGGGCTCGGGCCCGCTTTGGCCGAGGCGATTGTGTCCCATAGGGAAACAAACGGGGCGTTTTCCGCGCGTAAAGACCTTTTGAAAGTCGCCCGACTGGGGCCGCGCGCTTTCGAGCAAGCCGCCGGTTTCTTGCGCATTCGCGACGGGAAAGAACCTCTGGACGCCTCGGCGGTGCACCCGGAAGCCTATGACATCGCGCGCGATATCGTAAAAGCCTGCGGGCGCGATCTGCGTTCGGTCATGGGCAATGAGGCCGCTTTGCGTATGATCAGGGCCGAAGATTTCCTGCGTGACGGGTTCGGCCTTCCAACTATCCACGATATTCTGGCAGAGCTACAAAAGCCAGGGCGTGATCCGCGTCCGGATTTCAAGACCGCGAGTTTTGCAGACGGGATTGAAGAAATTTCGGACCTGCGCCCCGGAATGCGCCTTGAGGGGACCGTGACCAATGTCGCCGCTTTCGGAGCCTTTGTGGATATCGGCGTTCATCAGGATGGGCTTGTGCATGTCAGCCAGTTGGCAGACCGCTTCGTTAAGGACCCGCATGAAGTGGTGAAAGCGGGTGATGTGGTCAAGGTCATGGTGACCGAAGTTGATATTGCCCGTAAACGTATCGGGTTGAGTATGCGTCGGGATGCCAAGCCCGCAGCCGCCGCCGCGAAAGAGGGCAAGCCTGCGCGCGATCAACAGAACGCATATCGATCCCGCAAAGGGACCGGGGATTCTCCCAAAACCGGTTCCACTGGGGCTTTAGGGTCTGCCTTGGCCGAAGCGTTTGGCAAACGGAAATAATCCAGAGATCGTTCTAAGCGGGTTGCTCCGCTTAGAACCACTCGATTTCGCCATCGGCCTCTTCATGGCTGAGCACGATCCGGTCCTGGGAAGGATTGAGATTTGTGATCAGCTCGTGAAGTCGCAGACGGGACAGGATCGGAACGGCGTGAAGTTTCACGCCCTCCGGCATTTCCCCCGAGACCGCCGCCATCAGGCGACCAAGATCTTCGAGCGATTGTGTGATCCGGTCGATGCCTTGCATCCCCCGGATCGCCTCGGCCCGCGTATGTTCGGAAAATTCGCATTCCGAAATCGCTTTCTGAACATCGGCGGAAAGACGTGCCAGAGTTTCCAGCTCGTCGCCAACACGGGCTGCCAACGCATCAAGAGGCAGGTCTTGATGCTTTGGCGGAATGGTTTCCTGTGCGGTGCTGGTGATCATAGGCGCCCCACAACGGCCTCGATGCAGTTGCGAAGATCTTGCGGCTGGAACGGCTTCTTGATGAAGTTGTTCATGCCAAGCTTCTTGCCGTTCTCGATGATCTCTTTATCCGCACGACCCGTGATCAGAATGAACCCGCTACGCTGGGTCTTCGGATTTTTACGGATCGCATGAAGCAGCTGCAGCCCGTCCATTCCCGGCATGTTATAGTCCGAGATGACAAGGTGGACCGGAGTTTTCTCCAGAATGCTCAATGCGCCCGGGCCATCGACTGCATAGCCCACTTGGCGAATACCCATAGCGTCCAGCGCCTGTAGGATCAGGCCGCGGCTTGTGGACATATCATCGACCACCATGACTTTAAGTTGGTCTCGCAATGCCATTTGTGGCCTCCTTCATTAACCCGTTTCGGGGAGTCGATAAGTGGTGATTCCGGCCGGCAGGAGTTTGCTGCCCGTGTCCAGCGGAACCCGCTCGGAATGGCCAACAAAAAGCCAGCCGCCCGGAGCAAGGATTTTTTCAAAACGTTTCCACAGAAGGTTTTGGGCTTCTGGAGAAAAATAGATCATCATGTTCCGACAGAAGATGATGTCAAACTGGCCTTTCATTGGCCAATCCGAATGGATATTCAGCTCGCGGAAGGCTGCGCGATTGCGCAACCTGTCTAGAACCTGAAAATCTTCCCCGTGCTTCTGAAAGTACTTTTTCTGAAGAGGGCCGGGAACGGCTTCTAGAATAGTCTCAGAATAGACGCCCGCAGTGCCACGTCGGATCATGACCGGATCGATATCGGTTGCCAGAAGCCGGATATCGGACTGGTCGAAATCTCGGACGGATTCTGCCGCAGTCATCAAGATCGAATAGGCTTCCTGACCATTGGAGCAGCCCGCCGACCAGATACGGAGCCTTTTGCCGCGCGAGGCCAACAACTGAGGCAGGGCCGTTGTCTTCAACGTTTCGAAATGATGATTTTCTCGGAAGAAATTCGTCACATTCGTGGTCAGGGCAGAAATCATCTCCTGACGTTCGCTCAGGCCGTCCTGACTGCTGACGAGGTCGATATAGCTACGGTAGGAGTTCAGCCCCAGAGCACGAAGCCGTTTCTGTAGCCGGGATTGGACCATCGAGCCCTTTCCCGGTGCCAGGACGATTCCCGCATGCGCCATAAGAATCGCGGCAATTTCTGCCAGTTCTTTCTCGCTAGGGGTCGTCTGGGGAATATTGGGGGTTAGTGCGTTCATGCGGCTTCCGCGGTATCTTCGGGCAGAACCGTGGCGAGATCCAAGACGCGGATCATACGTCCTTCCACAATGGTCAGTGCCGAAATGAAGCTATGCGACATATCTGCAGCAAGATCCGGCGGCGGTTGCAGCTCTTCGCGCGGGATCGAGAGAATATCCGATACGGCATGGACAAGCAGCCCTGCGGTCTGGTTGCCGAACTGGACCACAATGATCACGTTACGCGCATCGCCTTCTACCGGGCTCATGCCCAAACGGACAGACAAATCCACCACCGGCAGTACTGTGCCGCGCAGGTTGATGACACCACGCACATGCGGCGGGGCATGCGGCAGAGGGGTTGCACGCGTCCATCCACGGATCTCGCGCACAGACATGATATCGACGCTATATTCTTCGTCTGCCAAGCGGAAAGACAGAAGTTCGATCTCGGACGAGGTTTGGCTCGATGCTGTTTCAGTCATCTTAATCATCCTGCTAGGGCAAAGTCGGACCGGGTGTGGCCGGTTGCGTTTTGAACAAGGTCGGCGGGGTCAAGGATCAGAGCGATCTGACCATCGCCAAGAATAGTGGCTGCGGCGATGCCGGGGATGTGCCCGTAGGCTTGCTGCAGACCTTTGATCACGACCTGACGTTGTTCCATGATCTGGTCGACAATCAGGGCATTCCGGCGGCCATCTTCCTGCGCGGTGAGCAAGACGATGCATCCCTCATAGTTGCTTTTCGCGCCGCGATATCCAAGCTCGGCCCCAAGATCGTAAAGGGGAACGAACTCGCCACGGACATGGATGACATTGGTCGTCGGCCCCAGTTTCCGCAGATCTTCCGCCGTAAGGGTCTGCGTTTCCAGAATGGCGTTCAAAGGCACGACCAGCGTTTCTCCGGCGACATTCACGACCATACCATCCAGCACGGCCAGGGTAAGCGGCAGAGAGATCGAGAAGATCGTTCCCTTGCCGGGTTCTGAATGGATGGTGATCCGCCCGCCCAGAGACTGGATAGAGCTACGCACGACATCCATACCGACACCACGACCGGACAAGGCCGAGACCTGATCTGCTGTAGAGAAACCCGGCAAGAACAGCAGGTTGTCGATCTCTGCATCCGTCAGTTGCGCCTCGGGCGCGACAAGACCTTTTTCGATGGCTTTTGCCAGGACTTTCGGCCGGTTGATCCCTGCACCATCATCTTCGATTTCGATAACCACACGTCCCGAGCGATGCTGCGCCGAGAGTGTGATGACGCCTTCTTCGGGTTTTCCTGCCGCGCGACGCTTATCGGGCGTCTCGAGACCGTGGTCGACCGAGTTCCGGATCATATGGGTCAAAGGATCTGCAAGGCGTTCGATGACGGTCTTGTCGACCTCGGTCGTTTCACCTTCGACCTTCAACCGGACATCCTTGCCAACTGCGGCCGACGCCTCGCGCACAATCCGCCCCATCCGCTGGAAGAGCGGTTTGACGGGCTGTGCCCGGATCATCATGACCGAGTCCTGAATATCCCGGGTCAGCATCATGAAGGCTTCAAGCCCGGTCATGACGGCAGAATTCGGTGGCAAACCGGCCTCGGCCACGCTTTGTGCGAGCATTGCCTGGTTGATGACCAGCTCCCCGACAAGGTTCACAAGACGGTCGATCCGGTCCAGATCCACACGCACGGTGGGGGACGGGTCATTGCCATGTTTCGCTTGCGCAGCAGCAGCCCCCGCCTCCGTCTCTTTCGGAGCCGCCCGTTCGGGCGCAGGTGTCGCCTCCACAGGAGCGGGCATTACTGCCGTGGGCTCGGGTTGCGGAGCAGGTGATGACGGGGCATCCATGAATTCTGCATCCATGACGGCATCAGTCGATGCTTCTGCGCCGTCATTGGCAAAAGGGAGAAAACTGTTTTCGACGCCGTTATCCTGTTTGATTTCAAGCGTGCTGACATCTTCCACGAAATCGAAGACTTCGCGGATATCCATCTCGTTGACATCGCCTGTCAGAACAACATTCCAGGACAGATAGGGGATCTCCGGATTGAGGTCGTCGAGCGCGGGGATGGCATCCAGATCAAGGGTCGCCACCATTTCCGGACATAGCTCGTGCAAGGCACGGAACAGATGGAGCGGCTCATTGCCCGAGGTGAACAATTCGGCCTTGGGCACGAAGTCCACTTCGATCCGGGTTTCGCTGACCTCGTCAGCTGCTCCCAGATCAAGATCAAAACTCAACCCCATCGGCTGGAAATCGTCAGAGGAGACTTCCTCTTCCTCGACAGCCCCGCCAGGGGCCATGCCCATCAGGGATTCCAGCTCGCACAGGGCTTCCTCGGCCCCTTGTGGCGGAGGATCACCAGCTTGTGCTGCGCGGACGTGATCCGACAGGAAATCGGCGCATTGGAAAAAATGCTTTACGGCATCGGGCGAAAGCTGAAGTTTGCCGGAGCGCACCTCATCCATCACCGTTTCATACCGGTGGGCAAATGCGACGAGCGCGTCCAGTCCGAAGGCTCCAGCCCCACCTTTGATGGAGTGCACGGCCCGGAAGACGACGTTGATCGTCTCGTTATCATAGGCGCCTTCATCCATCTCGATGAGTGCGTCCTGAAGACTTTCAAGCAGTTCTTCGCATTCAACAAAGAAACTGGCCCGAATTTCTGCCATCGGATCAGACATGGATCCCTCCCTTAGCCTGCCACCATCTGAAGTGCCTTAACCAGCTTGGGCGGGTCGAAAGGCTTCACGATCCAGCCGCTTGCACCTGCCGCACGGGCACGTGCCTTCAGTTCAGGGGCGGATTCTGTCGTGAGGACGAGGATCGGGGTTGCCCGATGCTTTTCCTGACCGCGGACGGCTTCGATGAAGCCAAAGCCGTCGAGGCGCGGCATGTTGATATCGGAGATGATCGCGTCGGGTTCGATGCCCTCAAGCACCTCAAGCCCGTGCACGCCATCTTCGGCGACGTGAAGTTCAATGCCCGCATCTTTCAAAGCGAGTTTGAGCATGTCGCGGATGGTACGGCTGTCGTCGACGGCCAGAACTGTCAGGCTCATGCGGCCTCCGTGGATTGTAAATCATCAAGGGAAACCCCAAAGATCCCAAGCGCTTCGTCGAAGGCTTCGGAACGGGGAGAAATTGTCAGCGAGTGACCGCTGTCACGCCAGGTCTTCGCGGCGGAAACAAGAACCTGCAGGCCCAAAGCCCCCAGATGGCTTACCTCTGCGGCATCGATAACCAGATCGCTACCCTTATGAGAGCGAAGTGTATCCGTTAGTCCTGCGACCTTGGTCAGGTCTAGCTTTGGGTCCAGGGGAAGCGTCGTCATGTGCGACCCCCAGGGATGTCTGAGTGAGAAAACTGCACCTAGTTCCCCTTTCATTCGGTAATGAAATGGGTTTAGCGCAGGTCTGTTAACATAGACTTGACGACACAGGGGTCGGCGTCGCTTTACAGCAATCCCAGCTTATGGGCGGCAAGATAATTTGCGCAGCCTGCCAGCGCGGCATAATCATCTTCCACCACATGGATCGAAAACCGCTCCATGTAGTCTGAAAAAGATCCTTTGTCTTTAAAGGCTTGCTGGAAATTGAACCGTTCCAGCCAGGGTTCTATCGCGCGGGCGGCCCCGCCAATCAGATAAATGCCACCAAAGGGCAGGTGGGTCAGTGCGAGATCGCCCAGCACACCTCCAAGGAGAGTCGTGAAGATTTCGGCAGCCTTTAAGGCGTCACGGTCTTCACTTTGCATGAGGGAAAGAATCTCTTTTCCGTCGACCGTGGCGTCCTCCTGTCCCGTCACGAAGGCGTAGATTCGTTCCAGACCACGTCCGGCGCAGGCATGTTCGACACTGGCAAAGCGGTGCTTGCGTTCGAAATAGCGCTTGATCTCGATATGCAATTCGCTGCGCAGGGGCAGGGTGATATGGCCGCATTCCGACGCGGGCACCACGACATAGCCCTGCGGTGCGTGATGCACGGGCGCGGCATTGAAGCCGGTGCCGATGCCCACGACAAGCTGCGCGGCCCCCTTGGGCGCGGGGGCACCGGGCAGAACCATCCGCAACGCCTCGGGGGCCAGCCCCGAAAGCGCATGGCCCTGAGCTTGAAGATCGTTCAGGATGGACACATGCGCGGCCCCTGTCGTGGCCTGCAAGGCACTGGCACGGATTGTCCAGTCCAGATTGGTCATTCGTGCGTCCTGACCATCAACCGATACCGGCCCGGCCACCGCGACACAGACGCCCGCCAGATTGGATACCCGCTCGGCCACCATATATTCTGTCAGGATCTCTTCCAGAGCGGCCCGCCCTTTATTGGGAAACCGCGCGACCGAGGCGGGCACCAGCGTCGAGCCCTGCGCCAGGGCCACCCGCGTATTGGTGCCGCCGATATCGGCCAGAAGCGTGTAACGGGGGGCGGTAGCTGTGTGCATCTCGGTCTCCTCAGCGATCCTCGCCCTTTGATAGAGGCCCTGACAGGGCCAAGCAAGGGTGCGTTTGGGCGCTAACAGCGGCGCCCCCGCGCCTTGGCTGATCGGCGCCGGTCAGCCGTTCCATGCGCCGATGGAATGGCCCATCAGCAAGGCAGGCTCGATCAGCAGGGGCGACTGGGCGATCTCGGGGGTCTCGATCCGGTCAATCAGCATCTGCGCGGCGCGCTGTCCGGCCTCGCGGATCGGGGATTTCATCGTGGTATAAAGCGGGTTCAGGCCACGATTGCTGACAAAGGACAGCTCGTCATCCCATGTCACCACCGAAATATCGCGCCCCAAGACATGTCCCGTATCCTCGACAGCCCGCCGCACCCCCATCGCAGCCATCAGCGAGGCGGTCACAAAGGCGCTGGGGCGCTGTTCCCAACTGAGCATTTCAGCCGCCGCGTCGCGGCCGGTTTCATCGGAAACCTCCCCCGCGACCATATAGAGCCGTGGCACCTCCAGCCCGCGGGCCAGAAAGGCGCGCTCGAACCCCGTGCGGCGATAGGCCGAGCTTTGCAGGGGATCGGGGCTGTTGATAAAGGCGATCTGCCTATGCCCCTGATCCAGCAGCAGAGCGGTCAGTTGCTCGAAGGCGGCTTCATGATGGGCATCGACCCAGAGATCGGTCTCGGACGATGCGGGCGGTCGGCCATGCGTGACAAACGGCAGGCCCAGACTGCGCAAAAGCGCGGGGCGGGGGTCATTCTGGCGCGCCCCATGCAGGATCACCCCATCGACATTATGTTTGGCGGCCATCGCGCGATAGGCGGCCTCTTCGTCCTGAGCGGGCACGAGGGTCATCACCAGATCATAGCCGCGCAATGCATAGATCTCGCCGGCTCCGGCGATGAAGTCGGCAAAGACCGGATTGACCAGATCATGCTCGGGTGCCATCGGCAGGATATGGCCAATGGCCATCGCGCGGCCCGTGGCAAGGCGGCGGGCCTGCATATTGGGATGGTAGCCGCTTTCGCGCGCAGCTTCGCATACGCGCAGGCGCGTGGCCTCGGCCACTTCGGGAAACCCGTTGAGCGCGCGGCTGACAGTCGTGGGCGAAAGCCCGAGTTGACGGGCGAGGTCTTTCAGCGTCATTTCAAACCCCGAGATATCTGGTCCTTTGAAAGGAAACGCTAAAACGGTTTGAAATGGTTCCAAACTGATTTTGCCGTCTCTTTCGTCAAAGACGGGCGGTGTTGCATGCAGGTGTCGCTTCAGGGCCGCAGCATGGGCGCGCGCGACATATTCCACCTCAGTTTTTTGTCATAGGGGTTCATCTCGTTTGCAGGGCTTCCTATCCTTTGAACGCGACGAGGACCGGAGAGTGACAAAAGGAGACAGCTGGTATGAGTGTGATGCGCAAGGATCCCGACTGGTGGCGTGGTGCGGTGATCTACCAGATCTATCCGCGCAGTTACCAAGACAGCAACGGGGACGGGATCGGCGATCTTCTGGGGATCGTGCGTCGCCTGCCGCATATCGCGCGGCTCGGGGCGGATGCGATCTGGATCTCGCCGTTCTTCACCTCTCCGATGAAGGATTTCGGGTATGATGTCGCCGATTACTGCGATATCGATCCGATGTTCGGCACGCTGGCCGATTTCGATCAGGTGATCGAGACGGCCCATGCTCTGGGCATCAAGGTGCTGATCGATCTTGTCTTCTCGCATACTTCCGACCAGCATCCCTGGTTCAAGGAAAGCCGTTCCAGCCGCGATAATCCGAAATCCGACTGGTATGTCTGGGCCGAGCCGAAACCCGATGGCACGGTGCCCAATAACTGGCTGGGGATGTTCGGCGGTTCGGCATGGCATTGGGACAGCCGCCGCGAGCAATATTATCTGCATAACTTCCTGACCCAGCAGCCCGATCTCAACCATCACTGCGCCGAGGTGCAGCAGGCATTGCTGGATGTGTCGAAATTCTGGCTGGACCGCGGGGTGGATGGGTTCCGTCTGGATGTGGTCAATTATTACATGCATGACGAGAAGCTGCGCGACAATCCGCCCTTGCCGCCGGAACAGCGCAATGATTCCACCGCCCCCAAGGTCAATCCCTATAATCACCAGCTCCATCTTTACGACAAGAACCATCCGCGCAATCTCGAATTCCTGCGCAAGCTGCGCACCTTGATGAACGGCTATAATGCGGCTGCGGTGGGCGAAGTCGGAGATGCCCAGCGGGGGTTGGAGCTTCTGGGGGAATATACGTCGGGCAATGACAAGGTGCATATGTCCTATGCTTTCGAGTTCCTCTCGGGCCACGCGCCCCTGCCTGCAAGCAGCTTCAAGGCGGTGTTCGACAAGGTGGCCGAAGTGGTGCCAGATGGCTGGCTCTGCTGGGCCTTTACCAACCATGACGTGGAGCGCCATATCACGCGCTGGGGGCTCGTGCCGCAGGCGGCACGCCTCTATACCACGCTGATGTCCTGTCTGCGCGGCTCCCTTTGTCTCTATCAGGGCGAAGAGCTGGGCCTGCCCGAGGCGGAGCTGGATTACGAAGACCTGCAAGACCCCTATGGCATCGAGTTCTGGCCCGAGTTCAAGGGGCGCGACGGCGCGCGCACGCCGATGGTCTGGGAAGAGGAGGCCCCCTATGCGGGCTTCTCGCAGGCGAAACCGTGGTTGCCGGTGCCGCGTGCCCATGCCCGTCTTGCCGTGGATGCCGCCGATAAGGACCCTTCGGCCCTGCTGCATCACTACCGTCGGGCCTTGGCGTTCCGGCGCAATCATCCGGCCTTGCGCAAGGGGGATATCCGCGATGTCTGGGCCGGCGACGAGGTGCTGGCCTTCCAGCGCGTGCTGGAGGACGAGGTGGTGCAATGCTTTTTCAACCTGTCGGATCATCCGGTCAGTGTGACGGTGCCTGCGGGCAACTGGGTGACGATTGCGGGCGAGCTGGGATCGATCCGGCCCAATCCCGATCACAGCCTGCATCTGGGCCCGTGGCAGGCCAGTCTTCTGCTTTTGCAACAGAGTTGAGCAGGGCGGTTGAACTCCGGCGGGGTTCGGGGGCAAGATCGGGGCCGAACCTGTCTGCCATGAACGGAACCCCGAATGCCCCTGCCGTCCTCCTCGCCACATAGCGCCGTGCAGCCGATGGGCCGTATCCCGCCCTGTGATCTGCTCAGTGAGGCCAAAGCGGCGGAGATCGAGGCCGAGGCCGAGACGATTCTCGCCGAGATCGGGATCAATTTCACCGATCACCCCGAGGCACTGGCCCGCTGGCAGGCTGTCGGGGCGCAGGTGCAGGGCGACAGGGTGTATCTGCCGCGTGGTCTTGCCCGCAAATTGTGCCAGACCGCCCCCGCCCGTTTTGTGCAGCATGCCGCCAATCCGGCCCGCGATGTCGAGATCGGCGGCGCGCGGCCGGTGACTGCGCCGGTCTATGGCCCGCCTTTCATGCAAGATCCGGTGGCTGGACGACGGGATGCGCGTTTTGGCGATTTCCAGCTTCTGATGCGTCTGGCGCAAGCGTGCGACAGCGTTACCCATGCGGGCGGCACGCTGTGCGAACCGACGGACCTGCCGCTGGAAACCCGCCATCTGGATATGTTGCTGGCACATGCGACACTGTCGGACAAGCCGTTCATGGGGGCCTCAACCGACCCTGAACGGGCCCGCGATTCCATCGCCTTCGCGAAGATCCTGTTCGGATATGAAGGGACAGAGTTGCCGGTGCTGCTGAGCGCATTGATCAATATCGGTTCGCCGCTGAGCTTCGATGCGACCATGAGCCGATGTCTGGAACTCTATGCGCAGGCGGGGCAGGCGACGGTGATCTCGGCCTATGCGATCATGGGGGCCACCGCGCCGGTCACTGTGGAAGGGGCGCTGGCGCAGGCTCTGGCCGAAGTCATGGCCGGCATCGCCTATGCGCAACTCATACGCTCCGGCGCGCCCGTGATCTTTGGTCTTTACGCCAGTGCGCTGGATCTCAGGACCGGTGCCTCGATTTTCGCCTCTCCGGAAGTCACACAGCTGACCATTGCCGCAGGCCAGCTTGCGCGGCGGTTGGGGGTGCCTTATCGGGCGGGCGGCTGCCTGACGGGGGCGTTCCAGTCCGATGCCCATGCCGGATACGAGGCGGCAGGGTCGCTTTGGGCCAGCCAGCTTGCAGGGGTGGATTTCATGCTGCATGGCTGCGGCTGGCTGGAAAGCGGTCTGGCGACCTCGGCGGAGAAATTCGTGCTGGATGCCGATCAGCTTTCGGCCATGCTGCGCCAGTATGGCGGGATTGTGGCCCCAAGCGGTGCCGCGCTTGCGGCCCTGCGCGAGGTCGGGCCGGGCGGGCATTATCTGGGGGCGCAGGAAACCCTTGCCGAGGGGCAGGCGCGGCTTTGGAAAAGCGAGGTGGTCGAGGACCGGCCATTTGACGCATGGGATCACGCGGGGCGGCCCGATACCGTCTGGCATGCCCATCAGCGGGTGTCGGCGCTTTTGCAGACTTACCAGCCGCCAGCCCTGGCCCCCGAACGGCGCGCCGCGCTTGAGGCTTTCGTGGCCCGCCGCAAAGCGGAAATACAACGCGGCTAGGCAAGAAAAAAACCGGTTTGGATCTTGTCCAAACCGGTTTGGTCGTGGGGTCAGGCTGCCATGTTAGCCCTCTTCTGCCGCCGAGGGCAGGAGCGGGCGTATCTTCAGGCGGGTGATGCGGTTATCCTTGCGGGCCAGTACCTCGAAGCGGAAGCTATGGAAGCTGAACACCTGACCCGGCGTCGGGATGGTCTGGGCCTCGTGGATCACCAGACCGGCAATCGTATGGGCTTCGTCATCGGGCAGGGACCAGTCTGTTTCGCGATTGAGGTCGCGGATGGTCATGCCGCCATCGACAATATAATCGCCAGCCGCATTGGGCAGCAGCCGCGAGGGCGCTGTGGGGTCGTGTTCGTCGGTGATCTCGCCCACGATCTCTTCCAGAATATCCTCCAGCGTCAGCAGGCCGCGAAGGTCGCCATATTCATCCACCACCAGCGCGAAATGGGTGCGGCGCTTGAGGAATTCGCGCATCTGTTCATCCAGCGGCGAGGTTTCGGGGATGAAATAGGGCTTCATCATCACCTGCGTCACATCCAGCTGGCGGATGCTTTGCAAGGTAGACCCATCCTCGCGCAAGAGCTTCTCCACCGCGCGCAGCAGGTCTTTGGAGTGGATGATCCCCACGACATTCTCCCGCTCGCCATCATAAAGCGGCAAACGGGTATAGGGCGAGGACAACACAGCGGTCAGGATCTCGCTCGGTTCGGAATTCACATCGAGCATCTCGATATGGCTGCGGTGCAGCATGATCTCTTCGACCGTCCGGTTGCCCAGATCCAGCGCGCCCAGAAGCCGGTCGCGGTCTTCCTTATCCACGGTGCCTTCAGATTGCCCCAAGGCCAGCGCGCCCGCAATCTCTTCATGGATCGAGAACATATGCGTATCGGCATTGGTTCTCTGGCCGAAAAGCCGCAAGATTCCCCGCACCACAAGGCGGACAATCGCGACAACGGGGGCAAGCAGGATGGTGATCAGCTTGATCGGACGGGCCACCTTGGTGGCCACGGTCTCGGGATTGTTGATCGAATAGGTCTTGGGCAGAACCTCGGCAAAGATCAGCACGAGCACCGTCATGGCTAAAGTGGCCAGCGCCACGCCGGAATCCCCGAAGACCCGTGTCAGAAGGGCGGTGGCCAGCGATGTCGACAGGATATTGACGACGTTATTGCCCAGCAGAATGGCCCCGATCAGCTTTTCGCTGTCTTCGGTGACATTCAGCGCCACATCCGCGCCTTTCTCGCCCTTATCGGCACGTGCACGCAATTTGGCGCGGCTCGCGCCGGTCAATGCGGTCTCGGACCCCGAGAAAAAGGCCGAGAAGGCCAGAAGGATCAGGATGGTTGCAGCCGAGCCAATGAAGGCGGCATCAAGAAAATTGGTGTCCATAGCCGAGTTTTATACTGCTTTTGCCCTGCTTCAAGATCGTTTTGCTAGCGGATGATGCTGCATCACCAGCGTTTTCAGCCGCTCGTCCAACACATGGGTATAGATCTCTGTCGTGGAAAGATCCGCATGCCCCAAAAGCATCTGGATCGCCCGTAAATCTGCGCCGCCTTGCAACAGATGCGTGGCAAAGGCGTGGCGCAGCACATGCGGCGTGACTTTGGCAGGGCTTATCCCCGCCTCGACCGCAAAGTCTTTCAACAACCGGTGGAAAGCCTGCCGCGTCAGATGCCCGTCTTTGCCCGAAGAGGGAAAAAGAAAGCGTGACAAGGGCTTGCGGGCCTTGCGATGGGCGTCATCTTCGGCTTCGTCGCGCAATATGATCCAATCGGCCAGCGCCTGACGCGCATGTTCGGACAGCGGAACCATACGGTCCTTGCCGCCCTTGCCATTGACCATCAGCATCGCCGGATTGCCGCGCGCGCCCGAAACGGGCAGGGTGACCAGCTCGCTGACACGCATGCCGGTGGCATAGAGCATTTCCATCAGGCAGCGATTGCGAGCGCGGTCAATCGGATGGCGCCCATGATCGCGCGCCGCCACAAGCAGGCGGTCAACCTCTTCTATCGACAGGATTTTCGGCAAGGCCTTCACCTTGCCGGGGCCGCTGATCCGCAAAGACGGGTTGTCGCTGCGCCAGCCTTCCTCATAGGCAAAACGGAAAAGCTGCCGGATGGCCGACAGTCGGCGCGCGCGGGTGGATTGGGCCAGACCATCGGCCTCGCAGCGGATCAGATAGGTCTCGATATCATCCTGTGCAAGCGTGCCGAAAGACAGCGACTTGGCGCTTGTGAAGGCCAGAAAGTCGTTCAGATCGCGCCCGTAGCTGAGCACGGTATTATGCGCAGCCCCCGCTTCGGCGGCCTGCGCCTCGAGAAAGATCGACAGCCAGTTGAGATCTGTCGGGACACGATCACTCATCCCCGGCGCTCCAGAATGATCATTTCCAAGGCGGTGCGGCGCGCCACATCCTCTAGCCCGACCAGCCGTAGCAGTGTCAGGCCGTTCACCATACGGGGGTAATCGCCTCTGGCGCCATTAGTGATGTCATCCGCCGCTTCCAGCACCGCCGCACCAAGCTGGTCGGGCAGGAGGCCACGATAGGGCGCGGGGGCCTGTTCGGGCGGGGCGTCGAACACGCGCTTGAGCGCAAGGCCAAGCTGGTCCTGTGCGGGAACGGTTTCGGTATTGCCCAAGGCAAGCGCGATTAGCAGCGCATCATCGGGATCGTCATCCGCCGCATTCTTGGCGACATTCTCGTAATCTTCCGACAGCAGGCCCAGCCGGAAACCGATCTGCTTGGCCGCGCCCTGCAAATCCATCGCCGCCAGTCGCGGCCCGTAAAGCTGGGCCAGAACAGGCTCCAGCTCGACCTGTTCCATCGCTTTATAGGCTTGCGGCAGGATCTCGTTGATTTTGTCGAGATCGTTTTCCTCCACCGCCTTATCCAGTTGCGATACCGCCGAGACTCGATCCCATAGGCTGCCGGAGGCCGCTGCCCGACGTTCGGTATAAAGGCCCAGAAGCTGGTTCGGGTCGATCGCCCCATGCGGTGCCAGCCGTTCGGCCGCCTCGATCTGGGCTTTCCAGCCGTTATTCGAGCGGAGATCGGCATGGGCAAAGGCCAAAGGCAGGCTGGTGGTGGGCAGGGATTGCCCGATGGCCTCCATCATGCGGAAATTCAGCGGGGTGATGCGGGTGGGCGGCGGCAGATCCTCGCTGTCATCGGTCAGTTCGGGTTCCAGAAACCGCTCCATAAGAGTCGCGGTTTCCGGATCGAACTGCCCCAAGGCCTCGCCGCTTTGCAACGACACAGCCGCCGCTTCCCAATCCCCGTTGCGTGCCAGACAGAAGATCCGCGCCCCGAAAGACGGTGCCACATCGGGGGTGGTGTCCATCAGCTTGCAGGCGCTGTCTTCTTCGCCCAACAAAAGCGCCACATCGAAACGGCGGCGGAACACTTCCGGATCGGCGGTCGTATCCTGTTCGAGCATCGCTAAAGCCGGTTCCAAAGCACCTTGATCCAGCAGCTTGTCAATCCGCGCCAGAAACAGGCTGTCTTCGCGATTGGGATTGGAAATCTCGGGCGGGTCCAGCTCGGCCAGCAGCAGTTTTTGCAAGAGCGACTGGATGGCCGGCAGCGCGGTATTGATCTGCTCCTTGCGCACCAGCGCCACCAGATCTGTCTCTGGCGTTTTGCCCCAAAGCGTTTTGGGCAGGCCCGCGCGCGCCGCAGGCAGAAGCCCGATCATATTCGGATCGGGTCCACCCAGAGTGAAAACGGAAATATCTTCCGTTCCCACGCCTTTGCTGATGGGAGGCTCGCCCGGAACCGGTGGCATCACCGATAGGCTTCCGCCGGGAGTGGCGGGCTGCGCGCCCCCCAAGGTCGGGCTGGCGGGCATGGCGGTCGGTGTCACGATCGAGTTGGACAGCCAGTCGATGGCCGAAATCGGCGCATCCTCCTGAGCCTGCGCCCAGCCGACCGTCCCAATCCAGAGAATCGCCGCAGCTGCAAGAGGAGGGGTGGCCACGCCTGATCTCCGGTTATTCTTGCGCGGCCGGTTGGTCCGGCAAGGTAACGTCCACGGATGTCTCTTCCTGCCGCGGCGCCATATCACCGATATAGGCGTAACCGATGACGGCCAGAACGGCCAGTATCAACAGGATTACGATTACTTTGAAGATGCGCCCCATCTGTCCCCACGTCTTTCGTCTGTTATGTCTTTTCGCGTTCTGCTCTTGCGATTTCACGGCGTTGAGGCGGCAGGTGCAAGGCGGATAACCGTCCCCCGCTGCCGCATCGATCACAAAATCCTGCACATTATAACTGGCATTTTGGGGAAGTTCACGCCATTGAGGAAGGAAATCTTCACGATTGCGCCAAGTAAGAGGCTTGCAGGCCTTTTTGCGATTTCCGGTGCGGTGGTGCACAGAGGCGACTGTAGGGCAAGACAAGAGGGGCGCGTGGGCGGACGAGTGACAAACCGGCTGGAAAGAAGCATCGTGTTGGTGGGCATGATGGGCTGCGGCAAGACCACGATCGGTCAGGCTTTGGCCCAGACGCTCGATGTGCCCTTTCTCGATAGCGACGAGGCCATTGAAGAGGCTGCGCAGATGAGTGTCGCCGAGATCTTCGCCCGCGATGGCGAGCCGTTCTTTCGTGCGCGCGAAACCGAGATCCTCGAACGGTTGTTGCGCGGCGCCCCTGCGGTGATTTCCACCGGCGGCGGAGCGTTTCTGTCCGAAGCCAATCGACGCGTCATCGCCGAACGCGGTGTGTCGGTCTGGCTTCAGGCCGATCTGGAGACCCTGTGGCATCGCGTGCGGCTCAAGACAACGCGCCCGCTTCTGAAAACCGCTGATCCGAAAGGCACCCTGCGCGCCATGCTGGAGGCACGCCTTCCGGTCTATGCCCAAGCGCAGATACATGTGGAAGCCGGTCCTCAAACCGATGTGAGCGCGATGACAGCCAAGGTGCTCGAGGCGCTGCATAAGGTGCCGGACCTATTCAAGACGGAGCGACAGAATGGTTGATATCGTAGCGGTGGAACTGGGCGCGCGCGCCTATCAGGTGCGGATCGGGGCAGGGCTTCTGGCCCGTGCGGGGGCCGAGATCGCGCCGCTCTTGCGCCGTCCCCGCGTGGCGGTCGTCACCGACGAGACCGTGGGCGCACTTCATCTGGCAGCGCTGCGCGCGGGGCTGGGGGATATGGAGATGGTATCCCTGACGCTTCCGGCAGGCGAATCCACCAAAAGCTGGCCGCATTTCACCCATACGGTGGAATGGCTGCTGGAACAGAAGGTCGAACGCAAGGATATCGTCATCGCCTTTGGCGGCGGCGTGATTGGTGACCTCGTGGGCTTTGCGGCTTCGGTCCTGCGGCGCGGTGTGCGCTTCGTGCAGATCCCGACAACGCTTCTGGCACAGGTGGACAGCTCGGTCGGCGGCAAGACGGGGATCAATGCGCCCAGCGGCAAAAATCTGATCGGGGCCTTCCATCAACCCTCCCTGGTGCTGGCCGATATCGACCTGTTGGGCACGCTCACCCCGCGCGATTTCCTTGCAGGCTATGGCGAGGTGGCGAAATACGGTCTGCTTGGCTCGGCAGATTTCTTCGACTGGCTGGAAACCAACGGCCCCTCATTGGCCAAAGGCGATACAGCGCTGCGTCAGGAGGCCGTGCGTCGCTCGGTGCAGATGAAGGCCGATATCGTGGCGCGCGACGAAACCGAAGAAGGCGACCGCGCCCTTCTGAATCTCGGCCATACCTTCGGCCATGCGCTGGAATCAGCCACCGGCTATTCCAGCCGCCTGCTTCACGGCGAGGGCGTCTCTATCGGCTGCGCCCTGGCCTTTGAACTCAGTCAGAAACTGGGCCTTTGCGCACAGGAGGCCCCCTCGCGCGTCCGCGCCCATCTGCGCGCGATGGGCATGAAAACCGACCTTGCCGATATCGAGGGTCCGCTGCCCGACGCCGAAGGCCTCATCGCGCTGATGGCGCAGGACAAGAAGGTTCTCGATGGCAAGCTCCGCTTCATTCTGGCGCGCGGCATAGGCGAGGCCTTTGTCACCTCCGACGTCCCGCGCGACACCCTGAAGACGGTGCTGGAAGAAGCCCTCGGCCGTCGGCGGTAACCCCTGCATCCAGCTGCCCGAAATATCCCGGGGGTGAATGGCGCGGGGCATCCCGCGCCAGAGGGGGCAGAGCCCCCGTCTTCTCCCCATCCACACGCGGCTTTCGCAAAGTTATTGCCTTTGTGAAAAACGCCCCTTAAAGGCTCGCATATGGCACAGCATCAGACCCTCCTTATCATCGACTTCGGTTCCCAGGTGACGCAGCTGATCGCGCGCCGCCTGCGCGAGCTGAATGTCTATTGCGAAATCCGCCCCTATCAATCGGTCACCGAAGAGGTGATCCGCGAGATCGCGCCTCTGGCCGTGATCCTCTCGGGCGGACCTGACAGCGTGACGCGCGAAGGCTCTCCCCGCGCGCCGCAGGCCCTGTTCGAGATGGGCCTTCCGATCTTTGGCATCTGCTACGGTCAGCAAGTCATGATGGAACAGCTCGGCGGCAAAGTCGAAGCAGGACATCATGCCGAATATGGCCGCGCCTATGTGACGCCTGCCGAAGGCCACAAGCTCGACGGTATCTTCGCCGGTCTCTTCCTCAATGATGGCCGCGAGCAGGTCTGGATGAGCCACGGTGACCGCGTGACCCAGCTTGCTCCGGGCTTCGAGGTCATCGGCACCTCGCCGAATGCGCCCTATGCGATCACCGCAGACGAAAGCCGCCAGTTCTACGCGGTCCAGTTCCACCCCGAGGTGCATCATACGCCCAACGGCAAGGCGCTGATCGAGAACTTCCTGCGCAAAGCAGGTTTTACCGGCGACTGGACCATGGCGGCCTACCGCGAGGAAGCCATCAAGACCATCCGCGAACAGGTTGGCGACAAGCAGGTCATCTGCGGCCTCTCCGGCGGTGTGGACAGCTCGGTCACCGCGATCCTGCTGCATGAGGCCATCGGCGAGCAGTTGACCTGCGTCTTCGTCGACCACGGGCTTCTGCGTCAAGACGAGGCCGAGCAGGTCGTCGCCATGTTCCGCGACAATTATAACATCAAGCTGATCGCGGCAGATGAATCCGATCTGTTCATCGGCGCACTGGAAGGGGTCTCGGACCCCGAGGTCAAGCGTAAGACCATCGGCAAGCTCTTCATCGACGTGTTCCAGAAATACGCCAATGAGATTGAGGGCGCCGAATTCTTGGCGCAAGGCACGCTCTATCCCGATGTGATCGAATCCGTGTCCTTCTCGGGCGGTCCTTCGGTCACCATCAAGTCGCACCACAATGTTGGCGGCCTGCCTGAAAAGATGGGTCTGAAGCTGGTCGAACCGCTTCGGGAGCTCTTCAAGGACGAGGTTCGTGAGCTTGGCCGTGAACTCGGTCTGCCCGATAGCTTCATCGGCCGTCACCCGTTCCCCGGACCGGGTCTGGCGATCCGCTGCCCCGGCGAGATCACCCGCGAAAAGCTGGAGATCCTGCGCAAAGCGGATGCGGTTTATATCGACCAGATCCGCAAGCATGGTCTTTATGATGAAATCTGGCAGGCCTTCGTGGCGATTCTTCCGGTGCGGACCGTGGGCGTTATGGGCGACGGTCGGACCTATGACTACGCTTGTGCGCTGCGCGCAGTAACCTCGGTCGACGGGATGACGGCGGATTACTACCCCTTCACCCACGACTTCCTTGGCGAGACAGCCACGCGGATCATCAATGAAGTCAAGGGCATCAACCGCGTGACCTATGACATCACCTCGAAGCCCCCGGGCACGATCGAGTGGGAATGATTTCGGGCGTTGATTCCTGAGAAACTGCATTTAAGCCCGCATTCTTGCGGGCTTTTTTGTGCCTGCCATGCGTCGTCAGAAGGCGACGCCAAAAGTTTCCCTCGCATCGGGCCGCTTTTTTGCCGCGTCTCTTTGCACTCGTGCGGGCTTTGAGGCATTGGCGTCATACTCTGGCAGGCTTTATTATAAGCATGTTGCATAAAATATGATCGGCCTTCGGGGGCTTGCCCGTATGCAACCTGTGGTTTTGTTTCATCCTCAGGATTTTCTGCCTTATTTCAATCTCTGTTAACCATTCGCCGCCCATCGTGCCTTTAGGATTTCAACCCAAGGAGGATCGCATGGATGGTGATATGAGTAAGCTCGTCGACCTGAACCGGAAGCCTTTGCATCTTTCCGGTATGGTTCTGGGGCTGCGCGCTTTGGAAGAGGCCTATGGTCCGTTGGAGGCGCATTTTCTACGTGATGATGGGGTGTCGGTGCGGCGGGCCTTGCAGCACGGGGCGCAGATCGCCCGTCAGAACGCGGCGGATATGGATCGCGGGTTGATCGGGTGTCTGAACGAGCTGCGCGCCTGTCTGGACTATTATGACCGCTATCTGCACGGGCGCGTGAGGATGGATCACCTGCCGCGCTATATGCCCACAAGTGATGCCGCCGGCTCTTTGGACCAGATGACCGTCAGACAGGCACCGGTTCTGGTGATGGATGCCTTTCAGGGGCTACGGATGCAGCTTCTGGATGCCGAAGGGCAGAGGGTGTTGCTGTATTACAAACCGGTGCAGGCGGTCCATGCGGATCTGTTCCATGTGCATCGCAACCTGTTTGATGCGTCGCGTCTGACCACGCCGCAAACGGGTATCTTGGTGGCTCCGGCGTTTGACGATAAACTTCTGGAACAAGCACATCTGATTCCAAATCTGGTTCTCAGATCCAGTCGTCCGGGAGAAACGCTATGCCGGTCCATGTCTCTGGCCATCTGATTTGTAAAAACCGCGAGGAGGCCGAGCTTATCCGCCTTTATCTGCCGCAACACCGTGCGCTGACACTGGCCGAGCCGGGATGCCTGCTATTCGAGGTGGAGGAAACCGAAGATCCGCTGGTCTGGCGCGTGACCGAAAGCTTTATCGACAGGCGGGCGTTTGAGGCGCATCAATCGCGGCTTGCCCATTCGATCTGGGGCGAAAGGACCCGTGCGATCAAGCGCGACTATGACATCACGCGGAGTTAGGCGCATCCCGTTTGTCACGGGACACGCCAGTTATCATCAGCGCTCGGGCAGAAGCCCGCGTGGCGCAAAGCGCAGCACCAGCAGCAGGACCAGCCCCATCGCCAGATAGCGCATCTGGGCCGCAGATTCCAGAAGATGGTCCTTGAGCGCGCCCGGTGCCATGCCTGCGGTCAGAAGCTGCAGCAGATCCGGCCCCCAAGCCTCGGCCTTGATCCACAGGAACCATACCAGAATACCGCCCAGAACCGCGCCCCAGTTATTGCCCGACCCGCCAAGGATCACCATCACCATGATCAGGAAGGTAAAGCGCAGCGGGTTATAGGTTGCAGGGGTCAGTTGGCCGTCCAGCGTCACCATCATGGCCCCTGCGAAACCGCAGATGGCGGAACCGATGATGAAGATCTGCAAATGGCGCTTCGTCACGTTCTTGCCCATAGCCGCGGCTGCCACCTCGTTTTCGCGGATGGCGCGCATCATGCGGCCCCAGGGCGAATGCAGGGCCAGTTGCGCAGCAATCACGAAAACCACCAGCACCACCGAGAAAAGCACAAGATACAGGAGTTTGACGAATACGGTCGAGGCCAGCACCGGATCCATGCCGAATTGCGCGGCATGGGCGACGAACTCGCCCGAGGCCTGCAGGTCTATCTCGCGCGGGATGAAGAAGGGGCGCGGGATGCCGTTGACATTCATCACCCCCCGATCCAGCCAGTTCTCGTTTTTCAGCACGGCCACGATGATTTCCGCGATGCCAAGCGTGGCAATCGCCAGATAGTCCGAGCGCAGGCCCAAAGCGGCCTTGCCGATGGCCCATGCCGCCAGCGCGGCAAACAGCGCCCCGACCGGCCATGCCAACAGCACCGGCAATCCGAGCCCGCCCAGATAGCCTTGTGCAGAGGGGTTGATCGCCTCCACCGCGCTGACGCCGGGATCGAAGACGCCGCGGAACAGGAAGAAACCGATCACCAGCACGAGGCAGGTGGCCAGCCCGCGCAGCCCTTTACGCAGCCGCTTCCACAGTTGCACCGCAATCGCCAGCACCGCAATGGCGATGGCCAGTGCCAGCAGGATGCGCCAACCACCCGCGCTCATCGCGCCTTGGGTGGCAGGCATGGAGATCAGCACAGGCGCAACGCCACCCAAGGCGATAAAGCCCATAGTGCCCGCGTTGAACAGGCCCGCATAGCCCCATTGCAGATTGAGCCCCAGCGCCATGATCGCGCTGATGACGCCCATGTTCAAAATCACCAAAGCCGCATTCCAGCCTGATGTCGCCGCCTCGATTGCGAACAGCGCCAGCAAGGCAAGAAACAGAATGGGGGTGCGCAGTTTGCCGCCCGCTGCGGCATCCGCTTGACGAGAACTCATATCGATTTCCCCTTGAAAAGACCGGTGGGACGGAAGATCAGCACGGCAATCAGGATGGTGAAGCTGACCGCGAATTTATAATCGGTGGAGAGCAGTTGCACGAGGCCCGAGGGCTCCCAACCGGGGATCAGATAGGTCGCGATTTTCTTCCACGCATAGGTCACACCCACCTCCGAGAAGGCGATGATATAGCCGCCGACAATGGCCCCGACCGGATTGCCGATCCCGCCCAGAATGGTGGCGGCGAAAATCGGTAGAAGCAGCTGGAAGTAGTTGAAAGCCTTGAAGGATTTATCAAGCCCGTAAAGCGTGCCTGCGATGGTGGCGAGGGCGGCGGTGATGATCCATGTGATCATCACCACACGTTTGGGGTCGATCCCCGACAAAAGCGCCAGATCCTCGTTATCCGAGAAAGCGCGCATCGATTTGCCCGCCCGCGTCCGGTTCAGAAACCAGAATAGCGCGATCATCACGAGGATTGCGGTGACGAAGGTGATGGCCGAGCTGGCGCGGATGGCCAGCGGCTCCGACAGGCCGCTCCAGTTCTTGAATGCGCGCGCCGAGACCAGAAAGCGTTCGCCATCGGCAAAGCGGATTTCGTCGACGCCCGAGACCGCCTCCTTCGCGCCCAGAACAGGCACGGAGAGCACGGAGATCATGATGCGCGTCAGCGCGTTCATCACGAACATCACCCCGACCGAGACCATGACCAGCACCACCGGTGTCGCACGGATCTTGCGGTAATGGGCATAGACAAGACGGTCGGTCACCAAGGCCAGCGCGGCGGTGACGACGATGCCGATCGGGAGCGCCAGAAGCGCCGTGGGCAAGGGACCAAGGCCCAGACCGGCATCCTGCAAAAGCCATGTCACAAGAATTGTCACGCCCGTGCCGAAGGCCATCATATCGCCATGCGCGAAATTCGAGAAGCGCAGGATCGAGTAGACAAGGGTCACTCCAAGCGCGCCAAGGGCCAGTTGCGAGCCATAGGACAGCGCGGGGATGAAGACGTAATTGGCGAAGGCCACCAATGCGTTGAGGGCTTCCATTAAACCGGTTCCTCACAAGTGCCGTCGAGAGTGGTCGGCGTCAGCCCCAGTCCCGAACGGGTGAATTTTGCAGGCGTGCCAGCGGGGATATGGTCCATTGCCGGCAGGGTGATCATGACGGAAAGATCCATCACCAGAGGCGTTGTGATCTGTATGCTGGTGTCGTTGCGCGTCCATGCGGCCATGACGCCGGTGGTATGGTCGCGGTTATCGGTCCAGAGCAATCCGTCGGCGCCATCCTGGGAAAGGATGACCTCGCGGCTGTCAAAGTGACAGGTCAGAAGCGTGTCCTTGCGACCTTCTGCAGTGCAAGCTTGCGCGAAAAAAGATATCAGAACAAAGGGATATAGGATTTTTTTCATCTTATCCCCCAAGAAAGGTGCGGCGCACTTCCGGATCAGCCAGAAGCGCGGGGCCGGTATCGGTATAGGCATTTGCGCCCTGCACCAGAACATAGCCGACATCCGCGATTTCAAGGGCTTGGCGCGCGTTCTGTTCCACCATCAGGATCGAGATCCCTGTCCGTGCCACGTCGATGATGCGGTCGAAAAGCTCGTCCATCACAATCGGGCTGACCCCTGCGGTGGGTTCGTCCAGCATCAGCAGCTTGGGTTTCGTCATCAGCGCACGGCCCACGGCCACCTGCTGACGCTGCCCGCCCGACAACTCGCCCGCATTCTGCCGACGTTTCTCGCGCAGGATCGGGAAAAGCTCGTAGACCTGCTCGATAGTATCGCGGAAATCGTCGCGGCGGGTGAATGCGCCCATCTCAAGGTTTTCCTCGACGCTCATCGTCGGGAAGACATTGTTGACCTGCGGCACAAACCCCATTCCGCGGCCAACACGGTCCTGCGGCGTGAGGGAGGTGATGTCGTCGCCATCCAGTGTGACCGAGCCGCTGCGCAGCGGCAACATGCCGAACACGGCCTTCATCGCGGTGGATTTTCCGGCCCCGTTCGGGCCGACGATCACCGCAATCTGGCCTTTCTCGACCGTTAATGTACAGCCATGCAGGATATCCGCCTTGCCATAGCCGCCAGTCATCTGGGATGCTGAGAGAAAGCTCATTCTGCCTCCGTGGCCACAACGGCCTTGTTCTTCAGTCCGGTGCCCAGATAGGCTTCGATGACCGCTTCGTTTTGCATGATCGTATCGGGAGCCCCCGTGGCCAGCATCTTGCCCTCGGCCATCACGATGACCGGATCGCAGAGCCGCCCGATAAAATCCATGTCATGTTCGATGACGCAGAATGTATAGCCGCGCTCTTTGTTGAGCCGTACGATGGCATCGCCGATCGTGTTCAGCAGGGTGCGGTTGACACCGGCGCCGACCTCGTCAAGGAAGACGATCTTCGCATCGACCATCATCGTGCGTCCCAATTCCAGCAGCTTTTTCTGACCGCCCGACAGGTTGCCGGCCTTTTCATCCTTCAGATGGGAAATCGTAAGGAAATCAAGAACCTCATCGGCTTTCTTCAGAAGCTGTGCTTCTTCCTCGCGGATTTTCTTGCGCTGGAACAAGGCCGACCAGAGCGTTTCGCCGCTCTGGCCTGCGGGCACCATCATCAGGTTTTCGCGCACCGTGAGCGAAGGGAATTCATGCGCAATCTGAAAAGTGCGCAGTAAGCCCTTGTGAAACAAGGAATCCGGTGAAAGGCCGGTGATGTCCTCGCCATCCAGAAAGACCTGACCGGAGGTCGGTTTATGGACGCCTGCGATGACGTTGAACAGGGTGGATTTTCCCGCGCCATTCGGGCCGATCAAGCCGGTGATCGAGCCTTTGGCGATGTTCAATGTGACCCCGTCGACAGCATGGAAGCCGCCGAATTGTTTCTTTAGGTTTTCAACCCTTATCATTTTTTGTCCCGTCTGTTGACCGCGCCGGACCCTTGACCCCTGATCCTTGCGCTACGGAAAACAGCCCGGGGCGCATTGGTCCCGGGCTGTCCACTGCATGTCGGAGAGCTTAGCGGTATTTAACCGTTTCGATCTTGCCATCCTTGATTTCGACTTCGCGGAAAGTGCCCGCGGACTCGCCACCCTTGATCAGATTGACCGAAGAGGCGCCGTCATAATCGATCTTTTTGCCTTCAGCGATCAGGTCAAGCGCATGGCCCAGTTGACCGGGCAGGATCTTTTCGCCCGGACCGTTTGCAATATCCATGATATGGGTCTTGTAGACCTTCGGATCGGTGGATTTCGCCTCGGCCATCGCCAGCATGATCAGGGCCGCTGCATCGTAGGATTCGCCGGAATAGACCTGATTGCCGTCGAAGCCTGCCGCTTGCGCCAGCGCAAGGAATTTGTCCTTGCCTTCGCCTTCCGAAGAGGGGATCTGGCCGAAAGAGCCATCGAGCTCGTCGCCAAAGTTGTTTTCAAGCGCCGAGGCGATCATGCCATCGGGCAGAACGAAGGTGTCGAACGCACCGGTATCAAGCGCCCCGCGCAGAATGCCCGAACCGCCCTGGTCGACATAGCCCGCAACCACCAGCGCATCGCCGCCCGCCGAGGCCAGCGCGCCGACTTCGGCCGAGTAATCGCCCTTGCCATCCTCATGCGACGCCGAAATCGTGACTGTGCCCCCCTTGGCCTCGTAGGCGCTTTGGAAACTATCCGCGAGCCCCTTGCCATAGTCGTTATTGGTATAGGTCAGGGCGACCGATTTGATGCCATGTTCCAGAATGATATCGGCCATGACATCGCCCTGACGCGCATCGGAGGGCGCGGTGCGGAAGAAGAGCCCGTCATCTTCCATATCCGACAGGGCCGGAGAGGTGGCGGAAGGCGAGATCATGACCATACCATTGGCCATAGCGACGTTTTGCAGAACGGCGCTGGTGGCGCCCGAGCACATCGCACCAAAGATGCCTTTCACACCATCGCTGGTGATCAGGCGCTCTGCGGTAGAGGTTGCCGCACCTGCATCGATGCAGGTGGAATCTCCGCGAACTGGCGTCACGGTCGAGCCATCCATGAACTTGCCGCTATCGCTGACTTCTTTCATCGCCAGTTCCGCACCTTCGGCCATGCCGGGGGCCAGCGATTCAAGAGGGCCGGTAAACCCAAGCAGAACGCCGATTTTCACGTCATCGGCAAGAGCCGCCGTGCCGGTCATGGCAAGAGCGGTGGTTACCAGCAAAAGGTTGCGCATCAGTTATCTCCCCTGATCGTGTTTTGACTTGCCGGTCAGAATAAAAGGGATGCGCATCAAAGGGAAGGTGTGCCACAGCAGGTGCTGGACGAAAATACGGCGAAGGGGCTGGTGGCACAGAAAATAATCGCCCCTTGCGCGAGTTTATCGCCTAGAAGTTCCGCTCATGCGGTCGGCGGGCTGGCGCATTTCCGTCTTCTGGTCCATTTTCTGGCCCATTTTCTGGATCCTCCGCGTCGAAGGCCTCGTTCTCGTCGAAATCGTCCTGCGCGATCTCGATATCCCAAGGCGCGTCGATGGGCAGTTCCTCGACCATCGGCAGGGCTTCCTCGACCAGATCAGGAGCCGGATGCCCGCCCGAGGCACCGCGTTCGCGATAGGGGGTGGTCTGGTAATGCGCGCGGTAGCATTTGGAGAAATGCGAAGGGGAGGCAAAGCCACAAGCCAGTGCCACATTGATCACCGACATCTCTGTCTGCATCAGCAGCGCGCGCGCTTTCTGAAGCCGTAATTCCATATAATAGCGTTTCGGGCTGCGGTCGAGATAGCGGCGGAACAGCCGTTCCAACTGCCGTGTCGACATGCCGACTTCGGTGGCCAGCTTGGCGGGGGAAATCGGTTCTTCGATATTCGCCTCCATCCGCCCGATCACTTGCGAAAGCTTGGGGTGGCGCACCCCGATCCGTGTTGGAATGGAAAGACGCTGGCTGTCTTTTTCCGTGCGAATAGAAGTGTATATCAGCTGATCCGCAACCGTGTTGGCAAGAGCCTCGCCATGATCGCGTGCCACGATGCGCAACATCAGGTCAAGGGCCGCCGTGCCACCTGCCGAGCTCATCCGGTTGCCATCGATCACATAGACCGATTTCGCCAGATCCACCTCGTCGAACTCTTCGGTGAAGGCATCGTGGTTTTCCCAGTGGATCGTGGCGCGGCGTTCATCAAGAAGCCCCGCTTCGGCCAGCGCCCATGCACCCGTGCACAACCCGCCGATCACGCCCCCTTTTCGGGCCTCGCGCCGCAGCCAGCTGATCACCGGCTTGGTGGTGGCCTCGATCACATCGATCCCGCCACAGACAATGATCGTGTCCTCGCGCTGCACCTCGTCCAGCCCCATATCCACCGTGATCTCGACACGGCTGGAGCTTTGCACCTTGGTGCCCCCCTCGGCGGCCAGCGCCCATTCGTAAAGCGGCTGACCCGAGATCTGGTTGGCCAGCCGCAGCGGTTCGAGCGCGCTGGTAAAGGCCATCAATGTGAAACGGTCCAGCAGCAGGAAGACCACACGCTTGGCGCGGTTCTGCACCGGAAGGCGCTGGGAGCCATAGGAAGGGGCTGGCCTGGCCGTGAGTCTTTTGGGGGTGGTTTTGCGCATCCTACACACATCACTCTTTGATGGGCTTCGACCCAATCACCGAATATGGACGCCCGCAAGAGAAAGCACGGCCCCGATGCCCTCGGGCTAGGCAATTCACTGCCACTTCTGTCATCATGGATTAAACTTTATGCAGTCGGGGAAAATATTGTTTATTGCCGCGAAGGTCCGGTCTATAACGCGGGCCTAATTATAAGAAGCCGGAATGGAGGAACTGATGGCTCAGAGTTGGAAAAAGTCGGACTGGCGCGCGAAACCGCGGGTACAGATGCCCGACTATCCCGACGCGGCGGCGCTCAATGCCGTTGAACAGTCGCTCTCGCGAATGCCTCCTCTGGTTTTTGCGGGCGAGGCCCGTAGTTTGCGTGACGAGTTGGCGCGGGCTTGCCGCGGCGAGGCGTTCTTGCTTCAGGGGGGGGATTGCGCCGAAAGCTTTGCAGAATTCGGCGCGGATAATATCCGTGATACATTCAAGGTAATGCTGCAAATGGCCATTGTCCTGACCTGGGGGGCGAAAGTGCCCGTGGTCAAGGTTGGCCGGATGGCAGGCCAGTTCGCCAAGCCGCGTTCGTCGGCGACCGAGGTGGTGGGTGGCGTCGAGCTGCCCAGCTATCGTGGCGATATCATCAACGGGTTCGATTTCACCGAAGCCGCGCGCGTGCCGGACCCGAACCGGATGCTGCAGGCCTATACGCAGGCTGCGGCCTCGCTAAACCTTCTGCGCGCGTTCTCGACCGGCGGTTACGCCGATATCCATCGCGTGCACGGTTGGATCACCAGCTTCACCGACGAGGAAAAAGCCGCGAAATACCGTGTGTTGGCAGATCGCATCACCGAAGCAATGGATTTCATGGCCGCCGCTGGCGTGACATCGGAAACCGCGCCCGAGCTGAAAACGGTCGATTTCTTCACCTCGCATGAAGCGCTGCTTCTGGAATATGAAGAAGCGCTGTGCCGGACCGATACCACGACGGGTCTGCCGGTTGCGGGATCGGGTCATATGATCTGGATCGGCGATCGTACCCGTCAGCCCGATGGCGCGCATGTCGAGTTCTGTCGCGGGGTGCAAAACCCGATCGGCCTCAAATGCGGCCCGTCGACCACGGCGGAAGACCTCAAGGTTCTGATGTCCAAGCTGAACCCGAAAAACGAGGCCGGTCGTCTGACCCTGATCGCGCGCTTCGGCGCGGGCAAGGTGGGCGAGCATCTGCCGCGTCTGATCAAGGCCGTGCAGGAAGAGGGGGCCAATGTTGTGTGGTCCTGTGATCCGATGCATGGCAACACCATCAAATCGGCCAGCGGTTACAAAACCCGTCCGTTTGAAGCGGTGCTGCAAGAGGTGCGGGAATTCTTCGCCGTGCATAATGCCGAAGGCACGATCCCCGGGGGGGTGCATTTCGAGATGACCGGTAAGGATGTGACCGAATGCACCGGTGGTCTGCGCGCCGTGTCCGACGAAGATCTGTCGTCACGCTACCATACCGCCTGCGACCCGCGTCTGAACGCCAATCAGGCGCTGGAACTGGCCTTCCTTGTGGCAGAAGAGTTGCAAAACCGCCGCTCGCAGCAACGCGCTGTCAGTAATCTGTAAGCGGGAAACCTTTGAAAAGGGGGGGCTACGG
The DNA here is from genome assembly GCF_057380695.1 of Thioclava sp. NS-SX20. Taxonomy (NCBI): domain Bacteria; kingdom Pseudomonadati; phylum Pseudomonadota; class Alphaproteobacteria; order Rhodobacterales; family Paracoccaceae; genus Thioclava; species Thioclava sp. NS-SX20. The sequence continues at coordinate 1,009,836 of NZ_CM170816.1, forward strand.
CCCCCTTTTTTATATCCAAAGGGCTTTGAGGCTGTGATATCCCCCAAATGGTCGAAGCCCCGCCGCGTTTTGCGTTGGGGCTTCACTTCTTTCTGAAGGCTCTGAGTGACCATGCGCCGATGCGGAAAACCGCAAGGAGGCGCCGTCCTTATGGTTTAGTCGTTGTTGCTGACCACGCGGAACATGGCGCGACGTTCCTCGGGGGTGGTCATCTGCGGGGCCGCAGGCATTTCGGGCGCGGCGGGGCGCGGTTTGCGCGGCGCATGGCCGAAGACCGGTGCGTCCTCGGCAAAACCGGCCAGCTCGGGGCGGACGGGCTGGGGCAGCTCGGCAGGGGTCGGCTTGCCTTGCTGGACCTGCGTGATGCGCGCATCGGTCACGGTAAAGCGGCGCGGCGTGCGCCCGATCGACTCGCCCTCGGCCACAAGGCAACCAAGCGCGCGGTTGATATCGCCCAGATCGGATTTCAGCGGCAAAATCAGAAGCTTGGCTTTCAGGGCGGGGCGCCCGATCCCGTCATCGGCAATCAGATCCAGCTCGGCAATCGCGGGGCCGGTAAAGCAGGCTTCGGTGGCTTCGGCCACTTTTTTACGGCCAGCGGGTTCGAACATGGCGGTCATCGGCATGCCGCGCACTTCCATTCCCATCAGGTCATTGAGATGCATACCGGCCAGACGGAAACGGCCCATACCCGGTGCGACACGTTCGATGATGAACGCATATTCCAGAGCACGTTCGATACCACGGGGGTCGATATCCGAGCGCGCCGGAACCGTGCGGCCCATGCGAAGCGCTTCCCAATAGGCGCGGAGTTCAGAGGTCACCTGACGGGCTTTGCCAGCGTTAAGGTCCATGCGCACAATCTTCGTATCGTTTTCCATCGTTATCGTTCCTACCATCCGCGGCGGCGTATCGTGCCTGCCAGTCTGATTGCGTTGTGGTCCCCTCGCTTTTGCGGCATGGGCCATTTTGCAGGCCGTGGGATCGAATTGCTTACTGAACTCTTAATACGCCATTTTCTCGTCGAATGGAGAACTAACTTGTTAAATGGTTAAGGCCGGAGCCCTGTGCGCCCTGCCTGCCCTTGAGAAATTTATAGCAGGTTTTCTGCGGCAGGAGGGGCAGAATTTCGGGCCCGTTTTGCGAAAGTTTGCCCCTAGGTCAGGACATGTCGGCGGGCCTGTTAGCGGCGAACATATGGTTGAATCCCTATGTGTCATGCCTTGGATCAACGGGCGGAATATTCTTAAGTATGGCACGCAAGTTTTTGGAATTTATAGGTTATATATTTCATACATAGGGCCTGCATATTATCAGATTTTGCATCTTTAAGATGATTTGAGAAAAATATATGACCAATTTGAAGCTTTGACGCATCCCGGCTTGAGACCTGTCCAAATGGCCAGGTGATTAAAGTAAATAAATCAATGTCTTATGGTTAATATTTCTGAAGAAACCGAGGTTTATTTCTGGGCCTTGGAAAGGATTTGTTAAGACTTGTCGATTTGGACCTGAGTCGCGTCAGATTTTTTCAGCGTCAATCGTAAGAAAGCCCGCCGATATTTTAATGGATTGCCCCGTCGAATCGTAACGAAGAGGGGTTTGTGGCGGGACTGCGGCATGGAAACGGTCCGGTTTTCTGCGGGTGGGGCCACCAAAAAACCGCCTTGTGGCAGATCTTTGCGCCAGATCGGGAGGTGACCGGCCTCGGGCGGGCTCTGTGGCTCGACTTTTTATTGCTAAAGATGCTAGGCGGGGCGGACATGTCTGTTTCTCGTGCGAAAGCCGGATCGTCCGGCTGGTTCGCGGCGGCAGATTCCCCATACACGACCCTAATGTGGAGTGCTGACTGAATGGCCGATCGGCGTGGTATCCTGATTATTCTTTCCTCGCCCTCGGGGGCGGGAAAATCCACTTTGGCGCGCCGGTTGATGAGCTGGGACCCGACCCTGAGCTTCAGCGTGTCCGCAACCACCCGCGAACCGCGACCGGGCGAGCGGGAGGGGGTCGAGTATTTCTTCAAAACCCATGAAGAGTTCGATCATATGGTGGCGCAGGACGAGATGCTCGAACATGCGCGCGTCTTCGGCAATTCCTATGGCACACCGAAAGCGCCGGTCGAGGCCGCGATGGCGGCAGGCCGCGACACGCTGTTCGACATTGATTGGCAGGGCGGGCAGCAGATCCGCAATTCGGCGCTTGGCAAGGATGTGGTGTCGATCTTCATTCTTCCTCCCTCGATTGCCGAACTGGAAAGCCGGTTGCGTACACGTGCGCAAGATAGTGACGAGGTGATTGCGGGGCGGATGGAGAAATCCATGTCCGAGATCAGCCATTGGGCGGAATATGACTATGTGCTGGTCAATCGCGATCTGGATGTTGCGGAGGCCGAGCTGAAAACCATTTTGATGGCCGAACGGGCAAGGCGGGATCGTCAGCCCGGGCTGAATGCGTTCATTCGTTCTTTGGATGAGGAGTTCGAAAACCGATGATCTATGAACTTGACGGGATCAAGCCGCGTCTTGCGGAGAATGTCTGGATTGCCGCAGATGCCAATCTGATCGGGCGCGTGGTGCTGGAAGAGGGGGCCTCGGTCTGGTTCGGCGCAACCCTGCGCGGCGATAACGAGGAAATCTTTATCGGCGCGGGGTCCAATGTGCAGGAAAGCGTGATTATGCATACCGATATGGGGTTCCCGCTTGTGGTCGGGCCGGACTGCACCATCGGTCATCGCGCATTGCTGCATGGGTGCGAAATCTGCGCGGGCACGCTTGTCGGGATGGGCGCAATGATCATGAATGGCGCCAAAGTGGGGAAGGGCTGCCTGATTGGTGCGGGTGCGCTGGTGACCGAAGGCAAGGTCATCCCCGATAATTCGCTGGTTCTGGGGGCTCCGGGCAAGGTCGTGCGTGAATTGCAAGAGGCGGATCGTGCGATGCTGCGCAAGGGGGCTGATCGCTACCGCGCCAATGCGGAGCGGTATCGCAAGGGCCTCAAAGCGCTCTGACCTCCCGAGCCTTGCGTTTACCTTCTGCGTGAAAAGTTTGGAGAGGGCGCGAGATTCGGGATTTCGAATATATCGAAATCACCATTTGGCCAGATCTGGCGCACTTCGCGCCGGATCAGGTCTGCATTGGGCAGGGGCAGGGAATAGGCCCGCAACGGTCCGTTATAGCCATAGCGGATCATCACCCGCGCGAGATCCAGAATATCGAACGCTTCGGAAAGCAGCGGCGAGAGCACAAGATCTGGTGCTGTTCTTTCAATCAGAGCGGCATCTATAGTTGTCAGCCGTGCAATAGTGATGGCCGCGCCCGTTACGCCGCGCAGCGCATGCGGCAGTTCCATTGTCGGTTCTATGACCAAGATCCGTCGGTCGGCAAGCTCTGCTGATTTGCGTTCGACCTCTGATGGAGGGTTATTGGGTCCAAGACGAGAGATCATTTAGCGTCAATCCTTTTCGTTATGATCAGGTTAACTCGCCAACGGGTGGAATGTCACACCCCAAAAACAGCTAGTGGTTAGCAAATGGTAAATGCGAAAATTTCCTGTCATCAACTGTTTACCGTGATCTGATTTAGGTCAATTCTGCAAAAAGGAAAAAGGAGTCCGTTTTGAATAAATCTTCGACGATTGCGGCCTTGGGGGCGGTTCCCTTTCCGATCCTGCTGGTAGGAAAGGACGAGAAAATCGTCTACGCCAACCCCTCGGCGCTTGGATTGTTCGGAGAGGGGCTTACCGGACGCACCTTTGTGACCGTGATCCGTAAACCCGCCATCAATTTCGCCCTCGACGAGGCGCTCAGGCAGGAGCGGGAAGAGCGTGTGCGCGACCGCCTCTCGCTTGGCGCGCGCGAGATGTCGGTGCGGGTGACGGTCTCGCCCATGCCGGCCGAGCCGGGGGGCACCTTGCCGCATGGGGGCGCATTGGTGGTGATCGAGGATATTACCGCTCTGGAAGAGGCGGAAGCGCAGCGCCGCGATTTTGTGGCCAATGTCAGCCATGAATTGCGCACCCCTCTGACCGCGCTTTCGGGATTTATCGAGACTTTACTGCATGCAGCGAAAGATGATCCGGTCGCGCGGACGCGGTTTTTGTCGATCATGGAGCGGGAAGCGGCGCGGATGAACCGGCTGGTGGGGGATCTTCTGTCGCTCAGCCGCGTCGAATCGGAAGAGCGCAGGCGTCCGACGGAAAAGGTGGATATCTCTGCCGTTCTGAACGGTGCGATACAGGCTTTGGCTCCGGTGGCCGAGGCGCGCAATGTGACCTTGCTGCGCGATGGTGAACCCGGACCCAAACGGGTCTCGGGCGATCCGGACCAGTTGACACAGGTTTTCTCGAATCTCATCGAGAATGCGATCAAATATGGGGCGCGCGATGCGCAGGTGCGCGTGACGCTCGGCTCTGTCGAACATGAGCCTACCCTGCGCGGCCCCGCGCTGCGGGTGGTGGTGGCCGATCAGGGCGACGGCATCGAGGCGATCCACCTGCCGCGCCTGACCGAACGTTTCTATCGCGTCGATACCCATCGTTCGCGCGAACAGGGGGGGACGGGGCTGGGCTTGGCGATTGTCAAACATATCGTTTCGCGCCATCGGGGGCGGCTGAAGGTTGAAAGCGAAAAGGGCAAAGGCTCGCGGTTTATCGTCTATCTGCCGCTGGCATGACGCGTCCGGCTGATGCTTTTTTCACCTTCAGCTTAAGGTTGTGGCATTTGTGACGTGCCGTTCTCAGGACGCGCGTCTCTGGCTGGAATATGTATCCGCTCGCGTTAACTATGCGATGAGAAAGGGGCGCGGAGAGGGGCGCAGCGGTCGCGCGTAACGGAACCGGATGCGCAGTTCCACGCTCATAACCCGCCAAGCACTTGCAAGAAGTCGCAATATGATCAAATCATTAGCCGACCGACTGTCCATGAGGAGAGATCATGACAACGATTCAGACCACCCCGTTCGAGGGCCAGAAGCCCGGCACTTCGGGGTTGCGCAAGAAAACCAAGGTTTTCATGCAAAAGCACTTTTTGGAAAATTTTATTCAATCCACCTTTGACGCGATCGGCGGTGTGGATGGTAAAATTCTGGTTCTGGGCGGTGACGGACGGTATTTCGGCAAAGAAGCGGCGCAGATCATTCTGAAAATGGCGGCGGCCAATGGGGCGGCCAAAGTGTTTGTGGGGCAGGGTGCGTGGCTTTCGACGCCTGCGGCCTCTCATCTGATCCGCACGCTTGAAACCGATGGCGGGATCATCCTGTCGGCCAGCCACAATCCGGGCGGCCCCGAAGAGGATTTCGGCGTTAAATATAACGCGGCCAATGGGGGGCCAGCGCCGGAAAAGATCACCGATGCGATCTTCGAGCGCACGAAAAACATCACCTCCTATCTCAAACTGGACGTGCCGGACGTGGATCTGGGCCATATCGGCACGCAGACGCTGGGGGAAATGGTTGTCGAGGTGCTCGATCCTGTGGCGGCCTATGCCGATATGATGGAAGGCATTTTCGACTTTGCCGCGTTGAAGTCGCTGTTTGCCAAGGGCTTCCGGATGCGCATGGATTCGATGTGCGCGATCACCGGTCCCTATGCGGTCGAGATCTTCGAGAACCGTCTGGGGGCGCCGAAAGGTACTGTGGTCCATGAGGTGCCGCTGGAGGATTTCGGTGGCATGCATCCCGATCCGAATCCGACCTGGGCGCATGAGCTGATGGCCGAGATGATGGGCGAGAATGCCCCCGATTTCGGCGCGGCTTCCGATGGCGATGGCGACCGCAACATGATTCTGGGCGCGGGCACCTATGTCTCGCCCTCCGATAGTCTGGCGGTGATCGCGGCCAATGCGAAACTGGTGCCGGCCTATGCCGAGGGGCTGAAGGGTGTGGCACGCTCGATGCCGACGTCGGCGGCGGTGGACCGTGTGGCCGAGGCACTGGGACTGGCCTGTTTCGAGACCCCGACCGGTTGGAAGTTTTTCGGCAACCTGATGGATGCGGGGCGCGTGTCGCTCTGCGGTGAGGAAAGCTTCGGGACAGGCTCCGACCATGTGCGCGAGAAGGACGGCCTCTGGGCGGTGCTGATGTGGCTCAACATCATCGCGGCGCGTGGCCAGTCGGTCGGCGAGATCGTTGCGGATCACTTCAAGCGCTTTGGCCGCAACTATTATTCGCGCCATGATTACGAGGCGCTGCCGAAAGAGCTGGCGGAAGGCATGCTGGATGATTTGCGCGCCAAGCTTTCCGACCTTCCCGGCAAGGAATATCAGGGGCTTGTCGTCGGCAATGCCGATGAATTCGCCTATACCGATCCGGTCGACCAATCCGTTTCGCAGCATCAGGGCTTCCGTATCCTGTTTGCGGGCGGGTCGCGTGTTGTGCTGCGCCTGTCGGGCACGGGCACCGAGGGCGCAACCCTGCGGGTCTATCTGGAGCGCTATGTTGCAGGTCCCGAAGGTCTGGCTCAGGACCCGCAAGAGGCCTTGGCCCCGATCATCAAGGCGACCGAAGAGATTGTCGGCATTGCCGCGACCACCGGCAAGCAGCAGCCGGATGTGATTACCTGATCTTGGTCAGGTTTTACGGCAGAAGGGGCGGGTCTTTCCGCCCCTTTTCTTTTGCCACTTGCTTGACCTTGCGTGGGGAAGGGCAGAACGTGGGGGCGAAGACGATTACGGAGGGCCCTATGGCTGATTTACCCTTTGATCTTGAAGCCCTTGACCGCTTGGCGAAAGTGGCTGTCCAAACCGGTTTGAACCTGCGGAAGGGGCAGGATCTTGTGGTGACCGCGCCGGTCGAGGCACTGCCGCTTCTGCGTCGTATCGTGGCCGAGGCCTATAAGGCGGGCGCGGGCCTTGTGACGCCGATCCTGTCGGATGGCGAGATGGCAAAGGCGCGCTATGACTATGCTGCGGATGATAGTTTCGACACCGCAGCGGGCTGGCTTTATGAAGGTATGGCCAAGGCTTATGCCAATGGCGCGGCACGTCTGGCGATTGTGGGCGAAGACCCGATGCTGCTTTCGGAATGCGATCCTGCGAAAGTGTCGCGCGCGGGCAAGGCCAATGCCAAGGCCTATAAACCCGCATTGGAGAAAATTTCGAATTTTGAAATCAACTGGTCGATTGTCAGCTATCCGACCGTGGCGTGGGCCAAGCGTATTTTCCCCGATCTCTCGGATCGGGAGGCTCAGGCGAAACTGGCCGAGGCGATTTTTGCGGCTTCCCGTGTGGATCGAGCTGATCCGGTCTCGGCTTGGGCCGACCATAACGCGACGCTTGCGAAAAAATCGGCCTGGCTCAACGAAGAACGGTTTTCGGCGCTGCATTTCACGGGGCCGGGCACTGATCTGGTGGTGGGGCTGGCCGATGATCATGAATGGCATGGCGGGGCCTCGCCCGCGCAGAACGGGATCGTCTGCAATCCGAATATCCCGACCGAAGAGGTTTTCACCACGCCGCATAAGGACCGCATCAATGGCACCGTGCGCGCGACCAAGCCGCTGTCGCATCAGGGCAGCCTGATCGAGAATATCGAGATGGTGTTCAAGGATGGCCGCGCCATCGAGGTCCGTGCGAGCAAGGGCGAGGCGGTTCTGAAAGAGCTTGTCGCGACCGATGATGGCGCGTGCAGTCTGGGCGAGGTGGCATTGGTGCCCTTCCATTCGCCTATCTCGGAATCCGGTATTCTGTTCTACAACACGCTTTATGACGAGAATGCCGCCTGTCACATCGCTTTGGGGCAGTGCTATTCGAAGTGTTTCCTTGACGGCGCACGCCTGAAGCCCGACGAGATTGCGGCCAAAGGGGGCAATAGCTCGCTGATCCATGTCGACTGGATGATTGGCGGGCCGCAGACCGATATCGATGGTATTCGCGCCGATGGCAGTCGTGTCGCGATTTTCCGCAACGGCGATTGGGCCTGATCCGCAGGGTCTTTGCCCAAGCTGGCGAGCATCCCTGACACAACAAACGGCCCCGCAGGACGGGGCCGTTTTTTAAGTTATTGATCGTCAAACCGGTTTGAAACGGGACGCTTCATGCGGGCCGGAAGTTCGGCCCGTCGAACACCCGTCTCGGGTTCCCGCGCTGGATCTGGCCGTGCAGGTCGTGCAGCGCCATGCGCGCCGCCGCCTCGTTCATGGCCCGATCGGCAGAGATCAGCGCCGAAAGCCGGTCGATTGCGATCTTGCGGTTGTGGTGCTGCGAGCGGCTCTCGCGCACCACAACCGACCAGAGGCGGCCCTGCGGGTCACACCAGCGTGCCCGAATCGCGCTGGAGGTCTTGTTCTGGTGCTGGCCACCCGGACCTCCGGCGCGCAGGCCGTCCATCACCACCTCATCGGGGGCAATGGACAGGCAGGCAGGGCGGGAGGGTAGGCGGAAGATCTGGGCAAACCAGTTCTTGCGCGGATGTGCGGGGCGCAGCCTTGAGGCGCAGCGCCATAGCACCGTGCCTTCCCAGTCGTGCGCCATATCCGTCGCCCCCGAGCCGGTCAGAACGACCACAGCCGAAGAGGGGCCATGCAGGGCAGCACGTTCGGATATGTCGATATCCAGCCCGAGGATCCCGGCCTCGTCAGCCAGTGCCTCCAGCAGATATGCGACCGCCTGACGGCATTCTGCCGGTCCGTTGCCCGAGGAGACAAGCAGGGTTTCGCGTGGGCTCATCTTTGGCCTCCTGACGTTTTATAGGTGATCAGCGGCACCATGCGCGCCAGCGGCGTGGCCAGCCCGAAAGCGGTCAGATCCGCCAGCACCGCTTCGGGGGCCTTATAGGCAGGGCCGGCCTCTTCAATCAGCAGGCCGCGGTCATGGCAGATCACGCGGCCCCCGAAGCGGGTGCGGGTCAGCGCTTCCAGTTCGGATCTGACCTTGCGGATGCGCCCATGCATCGAGGCGCGGTCGTAGCGCCGTCCTGCACCATGTGACACCGAGGAGAGGGCTTCGGGCACCGTATCCGGCAACGCCAGCAGGAAGCTTGGTGCCTCGCGCGAACCGGCCAGCGGAACCAGACCACGATCGGCCTCGGCGGCCCCCTTGCGATGCAGCCAGTGTCCCTGATGCGCCACCACCGAATTATGGACGCTGTCGCAAAGAGGCGTGACGGTCGTGCCCAGAGCGTCGGCGGCGGTTTCGGCAATCAGGCGACGATTGAGGCGCGCCTATGCCACGGCCCGTGCATGCAGGGCCAGATAGGCGTTCCCCGCCGCGCTTTGCGGGTCAAACCCCGCCTTCCAGCTGTCCTCCAGCCCGTCGAAAATCTGCGCCCCGTAACCGCGCGAGCCCGAATGGACCAGCAGACACAGATCACCCTTGCGCAGCCCCGCAGTCCCGTCGGTCTCCTCGACGGTCTGGAGCTCGCAAAAATGGTTGCCCCCGCCGAGGGTGCCCAGACCGGCCTCCCCGATCTGCCCCGTCAGCCCTACGGCTGCCAAGGCATCAGCGGCCTGCGCGGGATCGGTCCCCCGTTCCAGAACCTCAAGTCGTTTCGCGGCTTTGTCGAGTTTCAGTTTGCGGCGTGGCAGGTCCAGCCGCCAGAGCCCCATACCGCAGCCGATATCGGTGCCGACAAGCTGCGGATAGATCCGGTTGGCCAGAAAGGCCGCCCCCACCGGCCCGAATTTTCCGGGATGGAGGTCAGGAAAGCCCGCCACCGATTGCATGCCGGACCAGCCCGCCACTTGCGCAAGCTGGTCTTCCGCGCGGCCGTCAATCCAGCTGTCGCGCGTGTAGAAATGGCGGACGGGCGCGCGGCCTGTCCTGCCTGAAAAGGAAGTGCCCATAGGCTGTATGTCTTTCCAAGAAGAAATAGCGATCTGGAATCGCGACTGGACAGACGGGGAAAGGAACGCTTTGGGCCGATCAGAACCGCGCCATGTCCGAAGAAAGGACTGTGGTGATGAATGTCGTCATGTCATGCTCTCCTCGGGCTGGGGTTTCAGAGGGGGGCTGGATAGACCGATATGCGGCAAAGCACCAGAGCTGAGGGCGGGGTCGTTGAGAAATAGTGCTAATTATGCATCGCGTGTGTTGCTTTTATATCCCGCTTTGCGCGGGGCTTTGTTCCTCTTTCGGGGAGGGCAAGGCCTTCGGGGATCATTTTATCGTTTCCTGCGCCATTCGGGCTTATACTTTTTGCCAGTATGAGAAAGGCTAGGGACACCGCTACCCTAGACCCTATTACAGATGCTTTTGCGTGAAACGATTGCTTCCCTTGTGAACGAGTAGACGCGATGCCTTGCAGGAGATGCTTATGAGCCGAGAGTTTCGCACCGCCCTTATTGTCGAGGATCACCCGCTTTTCGGGGATGCGCTGGCGATGACCTTGCAGACGGTCGCAGGGATCGAAGAGGTCAGCCATGCGGAGCGGATCGGTCTGGCGCTGGAATTTCTGGAAAGCAGGCCCAGTCCCGATGTGATCGTGCTTGATCTCAACCTGCCCGATGTCACGGGGCTTGACGGCCTGATGAAGCTGCGTGCTGCCGCACCGCAACTGCCGATCGTGGTGATTTCCTCGGTGGATGAGCCGCGGGTGATCCGGCAGGCGCTTCTGGCGGGGGCGGCGGGTTTCGTGCCCAAACATTCCAAGCGCGAACTGTTCCGCATCGCCTTCAGCGCGATCGCCCAAGGCGAGGTCTTCGCCCCCGAATGTTCGGGCGACGATCTGACCAAATCCGACGAGGCGTCGTCGCAGGATGAGGCGATCCGTCGTCTCAGCCAGTTGACCCGCCAGCAGGCGCGCATTCTCGACCAGATCTGCGAGGGCAAGATGAACAAGCAGATCGCCTATGATCTGTCGATTGCCGAGACCACGGTGAAAGCGCATGTCACCGCGATCATGCGCAAGCTCGGGGTCTATTCGCGCACGCAGGCCGTGCTTCTGGCGCGCGAAGCCCATTCGCTTTCGTCCTCGCCCGATCCTGCGACCCCGCGCTGATCCCGCCTGACGGAGTTCGCCCATGCTGTCCGCTGCAATAGAACACAGGCGCATCGAAGGCGCTTTGATGCCGCTGACCGCCTCTGTGAGTGCCGATGCAGCGCGCCCGTTACAGGCGCTGTCCGAAGAACTGGGCGCGGGGCCCTTCGCGCTGGTGCTGCTGTTTTGCAGCCCGCAGGCGCAGATCGGCAAGATCGTTGCGGAGGCCGAGGGGCTGTTTTCCGGCTCTGTTGTGGCGGGCTGCACGACAAGCGGAGAGCTGACCCGCCACGGCTATAGCGAGGGGCAGATTCTGGCTTTTGCCTTCCCGCAGGAGGGGTTCGAGGTCGAACCGGTGCTGGTGTCGTCGCTGGCACGCGAAGATGCGCGCCAGATCATCGAACAGATCACCAACCGGCGGCAGGCGATGGCCCTGCGCGAGGGGGCGGGGCCGAATGAATTCGCCCTTTTGCTGGCCGACGGGACCAATGCCCAAGAGGATGCGCTGCTGAACACGCTGTCCGGCGGTCTGGGGCCGGTGCCGGTTTTCGGCGGCTCGGCGGGCGATGGGGGGGCGGCGGGGCAGACCTGCCTGTTCCTGTCGGGCAGGCTCTATCAGGATGCGGCCATCCTGCTTCTGGTGCGCGCCCATGCCAGCTTCCGGATGTTTTCGGTGGACCATCTGGTGCCCACGGGGCGGCGCATGGTGGTCACGCAGGCAGATCCTGCCCGCCGTGCCGTGCTGCGGATCAATGACGAACCTGCCGCTGCCGAATATGCCCGACTGCTCGGGGTTGCCGAGAAAGATCTGTGCCAGTTTCTTTTTTCAATCAACCCTGTGCAGGTGCGTGTGGGCGGGCGCTATTACGTGCGCTCTATCCGTGAATGCAGCGAGGATGGCGGGCTGGTGTTTTTCTCGGCGATTGATTGCGGATTGGTGTTAACGCTTGCGCGTCCGCAAAATATGGTGCGTCATCTGGAAGATGAACTGGAGCGTCTCAGTCAGCCCGCCGCACCCGGTCTGATTTTGGCCTTCGATTGTATTTTCAGACGTATAGAGGTCGAGGGACGGCAGATTATGCAGCCCGTATCCGATTTGTTGCGGCGCTATAATGTGCAGGGGTTCTCCACCTATGGCGAGCAGTTCGGAGCGATGCATGTTAATCAGACTTTCACCGGCATCGCGTTTTACTCCCCCTTGGGTCGCGGGCCTCGGGGCCAAGGGGAGGAAGAGGAGAGAGTATGACGGACCGGATGCCGGACCAGCTTGCAGCATCCCTGCTTGGGCCCGGTGATGACATTCTGCGACAGAACGAGAAGCTGCTGGCGATTGCCTCGGCATTGATCCGCCATGCGGAATCGTCTCGTGGTGACAGCGAGGCAGGATATGCGCAGTTCGAACGCGCGGCCCTTCTGGAAGATCAGGTGCGCGAACGCACGCGGGATCTGGAAAAGGCGCTGGATCTGCTGAACATGTCGAATGCGCGGCTGGCCGAGGCCAATCGCGAAACCGAATCTGCCCGCCAGAATCTGGCCTCGGCCATCGAGACGGTGCAGGAGGGGTTTGCCCTGTTCGATGCGCATGAACAACTGGTGATGTGCAATACCCGTTTCAACGCGCTGCTGATCGATATTCGTGCCGATCTCAAGCCCGGCCTCGGCTTTCTCGACTATCTCGATCTGGTGTCGGCCTCGTCGCATCTGCATTTGCCGGCAGGCATGACGCGGGCGGACTGGGTGGCGATGCGCCGCAAGCGCCATGACGAACATCACTTCATCTTCAATCAGGAGATGGGCGATGATCGCTGGATTCAGGTCAGCGAACACCGGACCCGCGATGGTGGCACGGTGATCTTGCAGACCGAGGTGACCGATCTGATCCGCCGCGAACGCGAAGAGCGTGGGCGGCTTCTGGATGACCAGACACGGATCTTGCAAGCCACGCTGGAACATCTGAAGCTGGGGGCCTGTATCTTTGACGCGCGGTTGCGTCTGTTGGGGTGGAATGAACGGCTGGCAGAGCTTTTGCTGTTGCCGCGCAACCGGTTGCGGCGCGGGATGCAGTTCGATCTTTTGCTGGAACAGGTGCGCGACCAGTTCGTTTTTCCGCATGGTCTGTCGGCTTACCGGCTGGCGGATTGGGTACGGCGCGCGCGGCGGCGCGACAATTTCCAGATGGAGCTGACGCGCGAGGGCGGGCAGGTCTATGACCTTTACGCGCAGGAACTTCCCGATGGTGGCTTCGTGATGTCGCTGACCGATATCACCGCCGAGCGGCAGGCCATCAGCGAGTTGAGCCGCGCCAAGGATACGCTTGAGGCGCGGGTGATGGAGCGGACGCTCGAGCTTGAAGACGCGCTGTCACGGGCGGAACGGGCCAATGCCTCGCGCGCACGGTTTGTTGCCGCCGCCAGCCATGATCTTTTGCAGCCGCTCTCCGCCGCAAAGCTTTATATGGCCTCGCTCAGCGACGAGACCATGTCCCCGCTCGCGGCAACAACGCTGGAAAAGGCGCAGAATGCGCTGCTGTCGGTCGAGGGGATTCTTTCAGCGCTGCTGGATATTTCACGGCTCGAGGCCGGTAAGGCGGCTGTGCATCCCGGTCCGATCCCGCTGGCCCCGATGTTCCGCGCGCTGCGCGACGAATTTACGCCCATTGCCGAGATGAAAGGTTTGCAGCTTTTGATCCGCGACACGGATGCGGTTGTGGTGTCCGACAACACCTATCTGCGCCGTATCCTGCAAAACCTGATCTCCAATGCGATCCGCTATACGCCCAAGGGACGGGTTCTGGTCCGCGCCCGTCATCGGCGTGGCGCGGTGCGGGTAGAAGTGCGCGATAGCGGGCCCGGCATTCCCGATGACGAACAGGAGCTGATCTTCCGCGAATTCCATCGGGTCAATGCCAAGGCCTCTGCCTCGGAGGGGATGGGGCTCGGACTTGCGATTGTCGAGCGGGCCGCGGCCTTGCTGAGCCATCCGCTGACCCTGCGTTCGCAGTTGGGATGTGGTGCGACGTTCAGCGTCGAGATTCCTCTGGCCCGCAAGGACAGCCTGCCCAAACCAGCGGCCGATCTTCTGGCCTATCATGCCAGCGAACCGGATAGCCGGGAACAGACCGTCCTGCTGGTCGAGAATGACGCGGAACTATCGCGGGCGATGGTGCAACTGCTTGAAAAATGGGGCATCAATGTGCTTGATGTGTCAAGCGCTGAAGAGGCGTTGGAGCTGATCGCCGATACGGGTGTAGAGCCGGATTTCTGGCTGGTGGATTATCAGCTTGGCGAAGGTATGAACGGGGTCGAGCTGATCCGTATGCTGCGTCAGCAGCAGGGGGATATCAAGGTGCGGCTGGTGACGGCCAATCGTTCCTTGGAACTGATGAAGCAGGCCGAGGCCGAGAAGATCACGATCCTGCCCAAGCCGATTGTCCCTGCCGCTTTGTCGGTGTTTTTCTCGGGGTTGGAGCAAGGGCGCTAGGGTCCCGTGAGGGGCGTGTCCCGTCATCTCCTGCCAAGGCACGGCGCAAAGCGAGGCGGGGTATGGTGCCAGGGCCCGCAGGAAGCAGGCCCTGTGCGATATTGGATCGGTCGGCTTACACCGTTTCCGGGAATGTGATGACCTGCCGCATATCCGAACCGGTATCGGCCCATGCTTTGCGCAACGCGCTCAGGGGATGGGCCTGTGTCGGTATACGGATCCCCGTGTCTGCGGCAAGCTGTAGCATCTCGCCGATGGCGGCGATGATTTTCGGGGTCGGCACGCTGCCAAGGCCGCTGCCCATCAGCTCGATCGCGCAAGAGCGCAGCCAGCCGCCGGGAAGGCTGATTTCGGCCCCGCTTTGCGAACCGATCTGTACGAAGCGCCGGCGCTTCTCATGAGGGAGCGCATGGCTTGCCGCCTCAAGGAGCGCGCGCGCCGACGGGCCCCAGAGATAATCCAGAATGACATCCGCCCCCGTATCGAGCGCCGCCGAGAAGGTCTTCTGCATCGCAGCGGCATCTTCGGTCAGCTGTATCGTCTCATCCGCCCCAAGCGTTTTGAGATGGGCCAGTTTCTGGGCATTGCGCCCTGTCGCGATGATGTGGCTGGCCCCGAGATGTTTGGCAATCTGCACCGCAAGCATCCCCGATGCGCCGGTGGCCCCGTTGATCAGCACGCTTTCGCCCGCATGCAGGCCCGCACGTTCCTTGAGCGCGATCCAGGACGACATACCCGGATTGGCGAGCGCCGCGGCGCTGATATCGTCAAGCCCGTCGGGCAGTGTGACACATTGCAGGCGGGGCACGGCCACCTGTTCGGCCATTGCCCCGAACGGCGCGGCGGGAAAAGCAAAATAGACCCGCGTGCCATCGGGGAGGGTGCCGACTCCGTCGACACCGGGAATAAACGGATAATGCCCATCGAAAGAGTAATGCGTGCCGGATGCACGGGCGCGCACAAGCTGGCTGATGGCCGCCGCGCGGACATGTACCAGAACTTCGCCGTCCTTGCAGGAAGGAGCGTCAAACGTCGAGGCTTCAGGGGGCTGGCCCAGTTGGGTGACAATGGCGGCTTTCATGAATCTCTCTTTCGATAGATGAATATATGTGTATTATGCAGGTAATTCACGCAGCCTGAGAGTGTCAATGAAAAACGTGCATAATACACATATGTCGGCAGAAATGCGGCAGCTTCATGGGGCGGTTCTGGATATCGTGGCGGTGATGAACCGCCCGCAGCATGATGGAAAAATGGTCGAGGCCGCAGGGATCAAGCTGGATCGGGCATTGTTTCCTTTGCTGGTGCTGGTCGAGAGGCTGGGGCCGATTGCCTTGGGCGAACTGGCGGACAGGGTCGGGCGTGACCATACGACAATCAGCCGTCAGGCCGCCAAGCTGGAGGCACTGGGGCTGATCCAGCGTCAGGCTTCGCGCGATGACCGGCGGGTACGCGCGGCGGTCATTACCGACGCGGGACGGCAGATGACGGACCGTATCGATGCGGCCCGCGAGGCCATCATGCGCCGCACGTTGACGGGGTGGTCTGGGGAGGAGGTGGCGGCATTGGTGACGTTGACCCGTCGTTATGCGGATGCGATGCTGGAACAAAGTGCGCGGCTTGCCGATCCGCAGGACTAGGGACGGTTTTGCTGGGGGGCTGTCATGCCGGTTCTGCGGTATGGGCCGCGATCCACAAAGGCGCATTGTTGGGGCATACGGGATAGTTCGGCCTTGATTGCCGTTTCACATGGTCCTCAAAGCGCTTTGAAGGCCCGTGCTGCGGGTCATGTTCCCCACGTTGCGCCAGAATATTTTCTGCACAACGCATTGGAATTAAATGTTTATGTTTTGTGCAAGCGTGATAAGCGGCGCTAGAGCGGCATTGTCCGCATCGCGACGCGTCTTGAGCACGACGGACAGATGTGGAGGCTGGAAAAGCGGGCGCATCACAACCTCCGCCCCTAGCTGGTCGCAGATGGAGGAGGGCACCAGCGCCACCCCCAGATCGGCAGCGATCAGGCGCAAGACGGTGTTTTGCAGCTTTGGCTCCAGCGTAAAATGCGCTGGAAGTCCTGCGCGAGCCAGAAATTCGGTGATTGCGTGACGCAAAACGGCCACCGTCTGGTCGGGGGCTGCAATCAGCGACTGCGCCTTGAGGTCTTCGGGATGGATGATCGCGCGCTTGGCCAGCGGATGCGTGGGGCAACACACGAAGCTGAGCGTGTCACGCATCACCTCCACTTCGTGCAGCGCGGGCGTCGTGCGACCGGCGAAGGTAATCCCCGCATCCAGAACTCCTGAAAGCAGCAGATTTTCGATCTCGCCGGGCGTTGTTTCTTCCAGTCGCACACGCACATCGGGGCGGAGCGCGGTATAGGCGCGCAGCAGGTTCGGCACAAGCCGGTGCGCGGCATGCATCATGAAGCCCAGACGCAACTCTCCCTTCAGCCCTTCGCCAACAAGGCGGGCATCGCGGCAGGCATCCTCGAAACTTGCCAGAACCTTACGGGCATCTTCCAGAAAACGTTGTCCCGCCGCGGTCAGGCGGGTCTGACGGGCGCTACGATCCACCAACACAGTGCCGATATCCCGTTCGAGATTGGCAATCTGTCGGCTGAATGGCGGCTGCGTCATGTTCATCCGCGCGGCCGCCTGCCCGAAATTCAGGGTTTCACCAAGGGCCACGAAAAGCCGCATATGCCGTGTGTCCATACCTTTTGGGTATCCTGAGCGTATCTGATATGGATTGGATTATATCGGTCAGCCTTTCTAAAAAGAACCCGTTTTTAGTAACGGAGCCCAATCATGTTGGCGAACCTTCTTATCGTGTTGCCTATCTTTGCCCTGATCCTCACCGGATGGGTCGCGCGCAGGAGCGGGGCATTGGGGCCAAATGCCACGCGCGAGGTCAATCGCGTGGTGGTCTATCTCGCGCTGCCCGCCCTGCTTTTCGATATTATGGCCAAGGCGGATCCGGCGCAGATCTGGCAGCCTGGGTTTATCCTCGCTTTTGGCGCGGGCTGTCTTGTGGTGTTTGCTGGGACCGTTTTGTTGCGCAAGTGGCAGGGCACCGCTCTGGCCGATGCCGCGATTGACGGGCTGAATGCCGGTTATGCCAATACCGGATTTATCGGATTTCCCCTGATCGCCGCCGTGATCGGGCAAGACGCTCTTGGGGTGACACTGGTGGCGACGATCATCACTGCCTGCGTGTTATTCGCGATTGCGATCGTGCTGATCGAGGTGAGCACGATGGAGGCGGCGCGCCCGTCGCAAATTGTGTTCCAAACCGTTTTGAAACTGGTGAAAAACCCGCTTCTTATCGCGCCGGTTCTGGGGTTGGTCTTTATGGCGGGGCATCTGCCGATGCCTCATGCGCTTGATACCTATCTCAAGCTGATGGGAGGCGCGGCCTCACCCTGTGCACTGATCGCTTTGGGCCTGTTTCTGGCCGAGAATGCGGGGCGTGCCCCCAAGGCCGGAACGCCGATGCAGATGACGCTGGTGCTGCTGAAACTGGTAAGCCAGCCTTTGGTCACATGGATTATCGCGGTGCCGTTGCTGCATTTGCCGCTCCCTATGGCGTCTGCCGCTGTGATTCTGGCGGCTTTACCCACCGGAACCGGCCCGTTCATGCTGGCGGAATTCTATGGCCGCGAAGCGCTATTGACCGGCCGTGTGGTCTTGATCTCTACGGTGTTGTCCATCGTAACCCTCTCGGCCTGTCTCGCATTGTTCTGATTTGTCACCTCCCACGCAGGGAAGGCACAGAGGCCCGCATCAATCGGGCCTCTGTGCGGCAAAAAGCGCTTTGGCAAGGCGTGACCCAAGCGTTGTAGGGAGCTTCTCCCTTGTTGCCGGTGGTGCGCGTGCCAGCCCGATATGCAAGCTGCCATAGCAGAAAACCGCAATAACGGGACGTTAGCGGTGGGAGGTATATGATATCTGGAAGGGAGGACAGGCAGGGGGGTAAACACCCTCGCCAGAGGCCGATGATGAACAGAATTAATTCTGGCTATCACGGGTAAGGCGGGCGGCCTTGAGCCGCGCCGTCTTCTCGATACGTTCTAACGTCTCTTCATCCATGATGCTGAGGAACGCTGCATCGGCCTTGTCCAAAGCGCTCACAGGCTTGCGTGAAGCATCGCCGGAAAGTGGCTTTTGTACCGATGCCGCGTCTGTTGCATCAGAGATTTTCTTGAAGAGATCGTCAGCGCGACTCAAACGAGTTCAAGATTAACAGCAGATTCGCGACCGTCGCGACCGGCTTGCAGTTCGAAGGTCACTTTCTGACCGTCTTTCAGGCCTTGCAGACCCGAGCGCTCTACTGCCGAGATATGCACGAAAACGTCTTTCGCGCCACCTTCGGGCTCGATGAAGCCGAAACCTTTAGTGCTGTTGAACCATTTTACGGTGCCGTTGGCCATATCCGTAGTCTCCAATTTTAAAATGCTGCCCGCGATATGCGGCAACCCGGCGAAAGTCGATCCAAGTCGATCAGCCGAGACCGCGAGACCGCGGGGGCAGAATTTCGAAGAGAAAAGCAATAGCCGCCCAAACATGAAGCGCGCGACTGGAATTGGCAAGTAAAATTTTTGATGGCGTGCGAAATCGGCACGGGTTTGACATGTTCACGCCTGTCCATGTTTTGCCATATGGCAGGGGCGCATTGCGACAGTGTCGGCGGTTCCGGCCTTGCAGGAAGAATTTCCCATGTTTTCAAGAAATGGTCGTGTTTTGCCGAGGCCCTTTACGCGGCCTTGGCCGTTCAAAACCGAAAGAAACGCAACATTCTTGCCGTCTCGCATTATTCGGACTTGTGCGGTATAGACCGCTGACCCATCGCGGCAGCGCCGTTGTGAATGGGGGCCATTTGCTGAAACCCCGTGCTGCAATTTGCTGAAATTCAGCAACTGCAAAACGGATATCAACAAGACCTACTGTAAATAAACGAAAATCTTGCGGGATGATATGACAGAACAAGGCCTGAACAAACCTGATTTTATTCATAAAAACAGTAGCTTTAGGCTCTCTGTAGCACCGATGATGGATTGGACGGACCGGCATTGTCGTTTCTTTCATCGCCAGATCTCCCGTCACGCCTTGCTCTATACCGAGATGGTGACGGCTCCGGCGATTGTGCATGGGGACCGGCGCAAGCTTCTGGAATATAACGTCCCCGAGCACCCCGTGGCTTTGCAACTTGGCGGCTCCGATCCGGCGGAATTGCGTGCGGCAAGCGCGATTGCCAATGACTGGGGGTATGACGAGATCAACCTGAATTGCGGCTGTCCGTCTGATCGGGTGCAATCGGGGGCGTTCGGGGCGGTGTTGATGAAAACGCCCGAGCTGGTGGCGGAATGCGTGTCAGAGATGGGCGCGGTCAGCACGGCGGAGGTTACCGTGAAATGCCGGATCGGGGTGGATGATCAAGACCCGCAGGAGGTGCTGCCGCGCTTTCTGGAAACCGTTTCGGCGGCAGGGGTGAACCGCTTTACCATCCATGCGCGCAAGGCCTGGTTGCAGGGGCTTTCGCCTAAAGACAATCGCGAGATCCCACCGCTGGATTACGAACTCGTGGATCGGATGAAGCTGGAGTTCCCGCATCTGAACCTGTCGCTGAATGGCGGGCTGGCGGATCTGGCTGCTGCCGAGGCCGCTTTATCGCGCGGGTTGGACGGGGCGATGATCGGGCGGGCGGCCTATCATGAACCGATGGCGATCCTTGGAGAGGCCGATCTGCGGATCTGGCAAGAGGGGAGCCCGCGCGATCCCTTTGAAATTGCCGAAAATATGATCGCCTATATCGAGTCACATCTTGCTCAGGGCGGGCGCTTGCACCAGATTACCCGTCACATGCTCGGCCTGTTCCATGCCCGTCCGGGGGCGCGGCGATACCGGCAGATCCTGTCCGAAGGGGCGACGCGCTCCGGGGCTGGGGTTTCGCTGTTCCGTCAGGCGGTTGCCGCCGTATCCGAGGCGATGGCGGCGCAGGCAGAGCAAGATCCATGAGCCCTTGCGGGCTCTCCACATTTTCGGAGATGTCCGTATGACGACTGACGCTGCCACTTTAGGGCCGCTTATTCTTATCCTGATTGCAACCGGTGCCGTTGCGGGTGTTCTGGCAGGGCTTTTGGGCGTTGGGGGCGGCATCGTGCTTGTGCCCGCGTTCCTCTACCTGTTCTCGGCTCTGGGCTATGCGTCCGATGATCTGATGCAGATCTGCGTGGCAACCTCGCTTGCCACGATCATCGTAACCTCTTGCCGCTCGCTGCTGGCGCATAACAAGCGCGGCGCGGTCGACTGGTCGATCCTGCGGTCATGGGCGGTGTTCATTGCCATTGGCGCGCTGGCTGGGGTTTTGGTGGTCCACCATCTCAGCACCACGATATTGCAGGCATTTTTTGCGGTGATGGTGTTTGTGATTGCAATGTATATGCTGTTTGGAAAACCCACTTGGCGGCTGGCCGAAACGATGCCCGGCCTTGCGCGGCGGGCGATCTATGCGCCGCTGACGGGGTTGGTGTCCGTGCTTCTGGGGATCGGGGGAGGGTCCATCGGAACGCCGCTGATGACCCTGCATGGCGTTCCGATCCATCGCGCGGTCGCGACGGCCTCGGGCTTCGGGGTGATTATCGCGGTGCCTTCCGCTATCGGATTTTTGCTGACTTCGGTCAGTAATCCGCCGCCTTACACTATCGGGGCGGTGAATATTCCGGCCTTCCTGATCGTGATCGCCACCACCACGCTGACCGCACCCATAGGCGCCACGCTGGCGCATAAGCTGGATCCGAAAGTGCTCAAACGCGTTTTTGCGCTCTTTCTGGCACTGGTCGCGCTGAATATGGCGCGGAAGGTCTTCTTTTAAGGCTCGGACCGATAAGGCAGGGATTATTTGATCCCTGCCGCTTTTGCCGCGTTCCAAAGCGCATCCATTTCCTCCAAATCGCTTTGATCTGGCGTTTTGCCCCGTTTGCGCAGGGCGTCTTCGATATAGGCGAACCGGCGGGTAAACTTGCTATTGGCCGCCCGTAGGCAGGCTTCGGGGTCAAGATCCAGATGCCGCCCCAGATTCACCATGACAAACAGCAGATCGCCATATTCTTCGGCAATCTCGTCTGCGCCCAGCATGGCGCGCGCCTCGACCAGCTCTTCGGATTCCTCCGAGATCTTGGCCAGAACATCCCCGATATCGGTCCAGTCGAACCCGACCCGCGCGGCACGCTTCTGCAGCTTGAGGGCGCGGGTGAGCGCGGGTAGGGCCAGAGCCACATCGTCCAGCACGCCCGTCGGCGTCTCGCGTTTTCCCTTGGTCGCGCGCTCTGCGGCCTTGATCTTTTCCCAGTCCGCGCTCTGCTGTTGCGCCGTTTTGTCACGATTTTCCGTGCCGAAGACATGGGGATGGCGATGCACCATCTTGTTATTGATCGCGCGCAGCACATCCGTCACGTCGAACAGGCCGCGATCCTTGGCGATCTGCGCATGGAACACCACCTGCAACGCGAGATCGCCCAGTTCGGCAGGCAGCTCGTCCCATGCCGCGCGCTCGATCGCATCGGCCACCTCATGCGCCTCTTCCAGAGTATAGGGCGCAATGGTGCTGAAATCCTGTTCGATATCCCACGGGCAGCCCGTATCGGGGTTGCGCAGATTGGACATGATCGCCAGCAGGCGCTGGAACTGGTGGCCGGCCTCGGGCTGGTCGTCGAAGATGATCGGATCATCGGGAGATGTCATGTCTGAACCCTTCCTGCAGTCTGTGCGCCCATATGGGGGTCTTTATCAAACCGCGCCGCCCCAAAGTCCAGAGCGGGTGGCGGAGAAAAGTGATCAAAAGGGGAACAAATTCACCTTGCGTTAAGCGTGCTGCACTAACGTCAACCGTGAAGACCGCGCCAGCCAGGCGGGGCTGCAAGCAGGAGCTTGTGGAATATGTGCGGCAAAAATTGCCGTCTCTTCGCTTGGCGCAGTTGTCCGGATGTCCTCGAACGGGGCGTGCTCGGGCCGTGGTGTTTCGGGCTGCCGTATTTCGGGGGCTCTATGGCGAAAGCCGGAAACGATTGCGCACCAAGAAGGGATGACGGGTGATGTTTGCAGAAGTGAAGACCGAGACCGGATCGGGTAGTAGCCCCGCAGGACGGCTACCGATGACAGAGCTCGTGGCCCGCCACAGCTATCTTCGCGATCTTAGCGACAAGATGATCGGGGAACAGGATGCGCTGGCGCGCACCGTATCGGCAGGGCAGGGTCGTTTTGCGCCCGATGCGATGCCTGCAGAACTGTCTGCGCTTGCCGATAAGCTTCTTGCCGAGATTGACGAGCTGGAACAGGAGATCCGCATTCTCGGATACCAGATGGAACTGATCGAGGATGTGATCTTCGAGACGCCTCCGCGCGATCCGGCAGAGGCTCTGGCCAAACTGCGCTTTCTCTCGGGGCAGATGCAGGATGGCTATGAATTCTCTCCCGACTATTTCGCGAATGTCATGGAAGAATGTTCCGAGCTTCTGGATCATGGCGCGGTTCAGGGCTGCGAGAGTCTGATGGCGTTCCATCATTAGCGCCATCATTAGTGGCCCCCTCGGCCGCAGGGCCGGGGTCGTGTCTGACAAAAGGCGCTTTCGGGCGCCTTTCATCTGCCTGCGGTGTATCGGCCCGTTATCCGCCCTGTCATGCGCTTGGCTGCCACGATGCAGGGGGGTGATTCTGCTCCGACGGGGAATCACCGGCAAATCACGATTGTTGCCAAGATCGAACCACTGTCCAAATCTGCCCTGATCGCCTGTGAAATAGGGCAAAGCCTGCCTGATTGGTAAATAAAGGGTAAAGATTCACGGCGCCCCGACGCGCCAGATTTTCTGCCTTATTTTCGCCTTCAAACATAACCTTACAAGTTTATGAAAAATAACAAAAAATCTTCCATGCCTTCGTGTTAACCAAATTTAACCATCTTCCCGCCTTCGTTAAGGAATTGGTAACCAAGTGGGAAACAATGCCTTGGTTCCTCCCTCATTTGGTCAAGCCTACTCGCAATTATGTGTTCATCGGCAGCAGACAGGGCTGACTGCCCAAGGCGAACAGAAGGACGAACACAATGCAGAACGCAGTTGAATTCCAAACCATCGGTGCTCCCAAAGCAGAGCGTGCAGACAGCAAGACCTTGATCGAACTGATCCGTCGTTATGACTATATCGAAGGGCTGTGCGATCGCGTCCTGACCGAACAGCAGGCCAAGATGTCGCGCTATCACCAGATGATCAGCGAAGAGCGTATCAAGCAGGCTCTGCGTGGCACCACCGACATTCCGGAACGTCCTCCCGTCCATACCCGCGAGACCGCCGAGATCGAAGAACTCGAGACCGAGGTCCGCATCTACCGCTACCAGCTCAACACGCTCGAGAGCGTAATTTACGAAACCGAGCCGTCGAACCTGAAAGAAGCTCTTGCCAAGCTGCGCTTCATCGCCCGCCTTGTGGTGGATGGTGTCGAATTCGAAAGCGATTTCTTTGCCTTCATGATCGAGGAATGCACCGATATCGCCGAGATGAGCGCGCAGGATATGGTCGGCGCAGAACGCGCCAAGCTGCAAACGTTGATCGACGCCCAGACCCTGTGATCCCTCCCGCAGGTGGTCAACTCCCCTGTGGCCACCTTCCTGCCACGTGATCTTCCGCAGCCTTGCGGGCGATCGCACGTCTTTCGCCAATGATCCTGTCCGGGTCACCCCGACCGGGGAGCAGCTCCCCCGGTCTCACCCCTCCCGGACAGGATCACGGCCGATGCCCCAGAACGGGGGCAGATCCCCAGAATTTCCTGACATTTTCGTGTGACCGTCGGATGCGTCGTGTATTCCGGCGTTCTGTTCGTTACTAGGGCGGCAGAAACTTGCCATCGTCCCAAGGCCCATATAGGGTGCGCGCCGAATTCAAGGCGTTTTTGCGCTCTCTGGCCCTCAGGAAAGGACCCAAAGTCAATGTTCGTGACCCCCGCATATGCTCAGGCAGCCGGTGCAGCAGCACCCGGTGGTATGGCCGCTCTCGGCCAGTTCTTGCCGCTGATCCTGATCTTCATCATCATGTATTTCCTGCTGATCCGTCCGCAGCAGAAAAAGGCGAAACAGCATCGCCAGATGGTGGAAGCCCTGCGTCGCGGTGACGAGGTTGTCACCCAAGGCGGCATTCTGGGGAAAGTGACCAATGTGCGCGAAGATGGCATGGTCGAAGTGGAAATCGCTCAGGGCGTCAAAGTGCGCGTGGTGAAATCGACCATCGGTCAGGTGGTTTCGAAAACCGAACCTGCTGCTGAATCCAAATAAGAACGAAAGCGTCGGCCATGCTGCATATCCCGCTTTGGAAGCGTATTCTCATTATCGCCCTCTGTGTTATCGGGCTGGCAATGGCCGCGCCAAATATCTTTTACGCCAAGGTCGAGGGGCATAATGATGCCGCCTCGACTTTCGCCAAAACCAAGACCCTGACGACCGAACAGCAAGCTGCGCTGGACGCCTGGCCCGCTTGGCTGCCCAACGGGCTGGTCAATCTCGGGCTCGACCTGCGGGGCGGCGCCCATCTTCTGGCCGAAGTCCAGCTTTCGGATGTCTATGCGGCGCGGATGAAATCGCTCTGGCCGGAAATGCGCAGCGCGCTGGCCAAAGAGCGTTCCACCATCGGTGCGATCCGCCGCGTCTCTTCGCCCGAGGACGAGCTGCGGATCCAGATCGGCAATGCCGACCAGATCCAGAAGGCGGTCGAAATTGCCAAAACGCTCGCTTCGCCGATTGTGACGCTGACTGGCGTCGGTCAGGATGATCTGCAGATCACGGGGCAGGGCGATACTATCACCATCAAGCTGTCGGATGCGGAAAAACAGGCCACTGACGACCGTACCATGCAGCAATCGCTTGAAATCGTGCGCCGCCGGATCGATGCCGCAGGCACCCGCGAGCCGACGATTGCCCGTCAGGGCTCGGACCGGATCCTGATCGAGGTTCCCGGCATCGGCTCGGCTCAGGAGCTGAAGGATCTGATCGGCACGACCGCGCAGCTGAACTTCATGCAGGTGAATGGCAGCACGCAGGACGAGAACGCCAATCCCGGCGCGGGCAACGTGCTGGTCCCCGATGCCAACCGCAAGGGCCTTTACTACATTCTGGGGGATGTGCCGGTTGTGTCGGGGGATGCCCTGACCGATGCGAAAGCCGCCACCGACCAGAACGGCTATCCGGCAGTCAGCTTCCGTTTCAATACGACCGGCGCGCGCCAGTTCGGGGATTTCACCGCCTCGCATATCGGCGAACCCTTCGCCATCGTGCTGGATAACGAGGTGATCTCGGCCCCCACCATCCAGAGCCATATCGCGGGCGGTTCGGGCATTATCACCGGCAATTTCTCCATTCAGGAATCCACCGATCTGGCCCTTCTGCTGCGTTCGGGCGCGCTTCCGGCCAAGCTGGACTTCCTTGAAGAACGCACGATCGGGCCGGAGCTGGGCGCGGATTCCATCCGTGCCGGAGCGATTGCCGCCGTGGTCGGGCTGTTCCTCGTGATTGCCTATATGATTGCCAGCTACGGGCTGTTCGGGACGTTCGCGGCGATTGCGCTGCTGATCAATATCGGCCTGCTCTTCGGGATCATGTCGATGATCGGCGGCACGCTGACATTGCCGGGGATTGCGGGGATCGTGCTGACGATGGGCACCGCCGTGGATGCCAATGTGCTGATCTACGAGCGTATCCGCGAGGAACTCAAGCGCGTCAAAGGCCCTGCGCGGGCGATCGAGATCGGCTATGAAAAGGCGATGTCGGCCATTATCGACGCCAATGTCACTACCTTCCTGACAGCCCTTATCCTGTTTGTGCTGGGGGCAGGGCCGGTGCGCGGCTTTGCCGTGACCCTGATCATCGGGATTGTGACTTCGGTGTTTACCGCAATCTGGGTGACCCGCCTGATGGTGGTGACCTGGTACGACCGCCGTCGTCCGAAAACGCTAGACCTCTGAAGGAGCGAAACACATGGCATTCCGTCTCAAGCTCGTTCCGGACGAGACCAAATTCGACTTTTTCCGTCACCAGTTCCTGACCTTCGGGTTTTCGGTGGTTCTGGTCATTGCCTCGATTATCGCCACCGCGGTGATGGGGCTGAATTTCGGCATCGACTTCCGCGGCGGGACCACCATCCGCGCGGAAAGCAGCCAGTCGATCGATGTGGGGGCCTGGCGCTCGGCGCTCCAGCCGCTTGATCTGGGCGATGTGGTGATTACCGAGGTGTTCGACCCCTCCTTCGGCCCCGACCAGAATGTGGCCGAGGTGCGCATTCAGGCGCAAAATGACGAAGGGTCGATCACGCCGCAGACCGTCGATGCAATCAATGCCGCGCTGAAAGAGGTAACGCCGGATGTCAAATTCACGGCTACGGAATCCGTCGGTCCGAAGGTTTCGGGCGAGCTGATCAAAACGGCGATCCTGTCGGTTCTGGCGGCAACCGCCGCGATCCTCGTCTATATCTGGCTGCGCTTCGAATGGCAGTTTGCCGTGGGCGCTGTGGCCGCGCTGGTGCATGATCTTGTGATCACCGTCGGCATTTTCGCCGTGGCGCAGATCAAGTTCGATCTGACGATCATCGCGGCGCTGCTGACCATTCTGGGCTATTCGATCAACGACACCGTGGTGGTGTTTGACCGGTTGCGTGAAAATCTGGTCAAATACAAAACCATGCCGCTGCGCGAGGTAATGAATATCTCGGTCAACGAGACCCTGTCGCGGACGGTGATGACCTCTGGCACCACGCTGATTGCGCTGATCTCGCTTCTGGTGCTTGGGGGCGACGTGATCCGTGGTTTCGTGTTCGCGATGACGTTCGGTGTGGTGGTCGGGACCTATTCCTCGGTCTTTGTTGCGAAAAACATCGTTCTGATGATCGGTCTCAACCGTTCTGAAAAGAAAGACCCCGCCGAGAAGTTCTTTGACAAGAACACCGGTAGCGAAGCCAAATAACGACCCAAGGGGACCGCGATGCAGATGACCGAAGCCAGTTTTTCCGGACAGACGCCCATTGACGGCTATGGGCCGGGGTTTTTCCGGATTGCTGGTGCGGTGCGTCGCGGTGCGCAACTGGTATATGGGGCAGGGGCTGTCGATTGGGGCGGCTTCGAGGATCTTGCCGCGATCCGTGCGCTGGTCGGGCGCATTGATGTGCTGTTTGTCGGCATGGGGGCAGATATCGCCTTCCCGCCTGCCGATTTCATCGCGGCGGTCGAGGAAATGGGCCTGATGCCCGAACCGATGTCCAGCCCCTCTGCCGCGCGCAGCTACAATGTCCTGCTGACCGAAGGCCGCCGCGTGGCCGTGGCGCTGCTGCCGATGCCGGGCGACCTGCCGCCCGAGCTGGCGCGTGACTGAGGGCGGCCCGATGCCCCTTCTGACGATCACCGATCTCAGTGTCGCGCGTGCGGGGCTTCCGATCCTCTCCGCGCTTTCCTTCTGCGTGGATCATGGCGAGGCACTTGTGCTGCGCGGGCCAAATGGTATTGGCAAGACCACCCTTTTGCGCACCATTGCCGGCCTGCAACCGGCCTTGGCCGGAGAGATGTCCCTGGCCGCCGAATCTATGGCCTATGCCGGCCATTCGGACGGGTTGAAGGCCACGCTGAGCGTTGTCGAAAATCTCAGATTCTGGGCCGATATCTATGCGACAAAGGATATCGCGCCTGCCCTTGCGCAGATGAATCTCGACGCTTTGGCGGATCGCGCGGCGCATAGTCTTTCGGCCGGACAGAAACGGCGCTTGGGGCTGGCGCGTCTGCTGGTGACGGGGCGACCGATCTGGGTTCTGGACGAACCGACCGTGTCGCTGGATCAGGCGTCGGTGCAGCTGTTTGCCGAGGCCATCCGCAGCCACCTTGCGCAAGGCGGGGCGGCCCTGATGGCGACCCATATCGACCTCGGTCTCCCCGAGGCACGCGTGCTGGACCTTGGCCCCTATCGCGCCGATCCGCTGGCCCCCACAGGCGGGTCCGCCGGTGCTTTCGACGAGGCCTTCCTATGAGAGCCCTCTTGCTGCGCGATCTTAAACTGGCGGTCAGGGCTGGTGGTGGCTTCGGTCTCGGGCTGGCCTTCTTTCTGATCGTGGTAACACTTGTGCCCTTCGGTGTTGGCCCGCAGGCAGAGATTCTGGCCCGTATCGCGCCGGGAATCCTGCTGGTGGGGGCACTGCTGGCCTGCCTGCTATCGCTGGACCGGATCTTTGCGCTCGATTACGAAGACGGCTCGCTCGACCTTCTGGCAACGGCCCCCGTTCCGATGGAGGCGGTGGTCTCGATGAAGGCGCTGGCGCATTGGCTGGTGACGGGCCTGCCGCTGACGCTCGCCTCGCCGCTTTTCGGCCTGCTGCTGCATCTGGACCCCAAGGGCTATATCTGGCTGGTAAGCGCGCTTTTGCTGGCAACGCCCGCGCTTTCGGTGCTGGGGACATTCGGCGCGGCCCTTACGGTGGGCATCAAACGTGGCGGGTTGCTGCTTTCGTTGCTGGTGCTGCCGCTCTATGTGCCCACGCTGATTTTTGCCGCCGAGCTGGTGCGCCGCGGGGCGGAGGGTGCAAATGTCGAGGCGCCCGCTCTGGTGCTGGCAGGGATCACCCTTGCCTGTGCCGCTTTGGTCCCATTTGCATCCGCAGCCGCAATCCGGATAAATCTGAGATAGATCAGAGACTCTCACGCCCGTGGCGGGCATGGGTCATCTGCGACGTTCGTTGAAAGGTGCCGCCACTGATGTCCATTTGGGAATACGCCAATCCGGTCAAGTTCATGCGAACGACCGATAAGCTGCTGCCATTCGTGGTGGTCCTGACTGTCCTCACCCTCGTGCCGGGGCTGGTCTGGGGGTTCTTCTTCACGCCTGCCGCCGATAATTTCGGCTCCAGCGTCAAGGTCATCTATGTGCATGTGCCCGCAGCGATGATGGCGATCAATATCTGGATCATGATGCTGGTCACCTCGCTGATCTGGATTATCCGCCGCCACCATGTCTCCGCGCTTGCGGCCAAGGCCGCTGCCCCCGTTGGTATGGTCATGACGGTCATCGCCCTGATCACCGGTGCGGTCTGGGGCGAGCCGATGTGGGGGACGTGGTGGGCATGGGATCCGCGTCTGACCTCGTTCCTGATCCTGTTCCTTTTCTATCTCGGCTATATGGCGCTTTGGGCCGCTATCGATAATCCCGATACCGCCGCCGATCTGACGGGCGTGCTGTGTCTTGTGGGGTCCGTGTTTGCGCTGCTGTCGCGCTATGCGGTGAATTTCTGGAATCAGGGGCTGCATCAGGGGGCGACGCTGTCGATGGACCGCGAACAGCATATCGCCAATGTCTACTGGTTCCCGCTTCTGCTGTGTCTGGTGGGGTTCGGCCTTTTTTTCGTGACGCTGGTTCTGCTGCGGACCCGCACCGAGATCCGGCGTCGTCGCTTGCATGCGCTTGAACAACGGGAGCGGATGGCATGATGATCGATCTGGGGAAATACGAATATACGGTGCTGATCAGCTGGGGGGCCTGTCTGTTTCTGCTGCTGGTGCTTGTGGCTGTCACGCTTTGGCAGGGGCGCCGCGTGAAGGCGGCACTGGCGCGGCAGGAGGCCCGTATGCACGACATCCGTCGGCAAAACACGCCGATGCAGGACAGCCGTGAGGAGAGCCACAATGGTTAAGCCTCTGATGCTGGCGCCGCCGCTGGTTTTCGCGGGATTGGCGATCCTGTTCGTCTGGGGGATGTGGCGGCAGGATCCAAGCCAGTTGCCCACAGCCTTTGCCGGAAAGGACGCGCCCGCCGTGGCCCTGTCCCCGCTGGGCAGCCTGCCGGAGTTCAACAATAGCGATCTGCGCGACGGTCAGGTGAAGCTAGTGAATTTCTGGGCGTCATGGTGCGCGCCCTGTCGGGTCGAGCATCCAAACCTTGAGGCGCTCTCTGGGCAAGGGGTGGAAATTCTTGGTGTAAACTATAAAGATACCCCTGATAAGGCGCTGAAATTCCTCAATAGTCTTGGGAATCCCTTTGCGCGGGCCGGTCAGGATCCGCAAGGTCAGATGGCGTTAAACTGGGGCGTCTACGGGGTGCCGGAAACTTTCGTCGTGGATGGGCAGGGCAAGGTTTTGATGCGGTATGCAGGGCCTCTGACCGAGGATGTGATTGCTCAGAAAATCCGGCCTCTGCTGCCGAAAGCGTCGCAATAGAGCCTGTCGATCACCGGATGCCACGCGATGGACGGCTGGCCTGATCATCGATCATGCTGCCGGAGGACGAAGGCCCCTTGCGGGCCCTTGCATGATGTTTACGCCCGCCAGTTTGAGAGCCTGCGACACTGGGGAGCCCTGTCCGACATGTGGTTCATGGACGGTTGTGCTCCGTTCTCTCAGATGCGCCCATGATGACGTTTTTTTTGAGTTCAAACCGCTTTGAAAATCATCCAAAGCGGTTTGGTTGTTCAATAAATCCTCTGCCGGCTCTGTGGCGTGCTCTTGGCCCAATCCGGCCATAGGCCCAGCCAATCCAGCCCCAGAACAAGGAGGACGCAGGCCGCAACCACCAGCATGATCCGCACCTGTCGTTTTGAGGGCGGATGACGTACCCATTTCGCCATCCGCAGGAGCCAGATCAGGTTCACTTTTTGTCATCCAGAAATTTGACTGTGCCGATATAAGGCAGGTTGCGATGACTTTGTGCAAAATCAAGCCCGTAGCCGATGACAAACTCGTCGGGAATCGAAAAGCCGCACCAGTCGGCTTTAACGTCGACTTCCCGTCGCGAAGGTTTATCAAGCATGGCGCAGCAGGCGATTTTGCGCGGACCACGCGCCCGAAGCATCTCCATGATCTTCGAGATCGTGTGGCCGGTGTCGACAATATCCTCGACCACAAGCACATCCCGCCCGCCAATATTTCCGCGCAAGTCCTTGAGAATGCGGACTTCCCGCGAAGATGTCGTCTCGTTGCCATAGCTTGATGCCTCAAGGAAATCGACCTCGCAGGGCAGATGGATCTCGCGGATCAGATCGGCGATGAACACGAATGACCCGCGCAGCAGGCCGATGACCACCAGCTTGTCGGTTCCGGCGAAATGTTCGGTGATTTCGGCGGCCAATGTCTCGACACGCGCGGCGATTTGCTTGGCAGAAATGAACGTTTCGATTTCATAGGGACGGTCGGTCATCGGCTTTGGCTCCTTGGGAGAGCCGCTTTGCGTGATCGGCTCTTGAATCTCGTTCCGTTTATCGCAAGTAAAGGGGCGGCGAAACAAGGGTAATGGGAAGAAGGCCGGGTATGCCAAAACAGTCTGACAGTCGCGTGCTACCGTATAGCGCACGCCAAATGTATGATCTGGTGGCAGATGTGCAGAATTATCCGAAATTCCTGCCGTGGAATTCTGCGGCGCGTATCCGTTCGACCGAGCTTCAGGCCGATGGCTCTACGGTCATGCTCGCGGATCTGGTGATTTCGTTTAAAGTTTTCCGCGAACGCTTTGGATCGCGTGTGACGCTTTGGCCCGACCGCTACCATATCGATACCGAATATCTTGACGGGCCATTCAAATATCTCAAAAGCACATGGGATTTCGAAGACCTTCCCGAGGGCGGCTGCAAGGTTCAGTTCTTTGTGGATTTTGAATTTAAAAACATGATCTTGCAAGGCGTTATTGGCACGGTTTTCAACGAGGCCATGCGCCGTATCGTGAAGGCGTTCGAGGATCGCGCTCACGCGCTTTACGGCAATGCCTGAGGCGGCCGGAATGCCTGAGGGCCGTCGCTAGATGCTGTCAAAAAAAGCCGCCCCAAGAGGCGGCTTTTTAAATGGCTCAGGACGTATGGTCATAGGCGCGCTCGCCATGCGAGCTGAGATCGAGGCCGTTATTCTCGTCTTCTTTTGAGACCCGCATCGGGAAGACCCGTGCGACGAGTTTCGCGATCAGCCAGCTGACGCCAAGTGTGTAAAGCCCGACCACCACCAGTGCGCCCAGCTGTGCCAGCCACGCACCGTGGCCGAGGGCCGCAATCATGATGGTGCCGAAAATGCCACCGATTCCGTGCACGGCAAAGACATCCAACGAGTCGTCGATGCGGATTTTGTCGCGCAGAAGGATCACGGCTTCCTGACACAGGATCCCCGCGATGACGCCGATGGCCAAGGCTTCGAGCGGGCCGACAAAGCCTGCCGCTGGAGTGATCGAGGCCAGCCCTGCAATGGTGCCGGTGACAAGGCCGATCAGGCTGGATTTGCCGAATTTGATGCGTTCCCACAAGGCCCAAGACAGCGAGGCCGCCGAGGCCGAGATATGCGTGACGGTGATTGCCATTGCCGCCCCGCCATCGGCGGCCAGTTGCGATCCGCCGTTGAAGCCGAACCAGCCGACCCAGAGCATCCCCGCTCCTATGGCCACCAGCACGGGGCTATGCGGCGGCGTGTGGCGTTTGGCGCGCGGCCCGACCATGACTGCCAGAAGCAGCGCGGCAAGAGCTGCGGTCTCATGCACCACGATTCCGCCGGCGAAATCTTTGGTGCCGGTCGCGCCGAAAATCCCGCCATCGGCCATCATGCCGCCGCCCCAGATCCAGTGGGTGACGGGCGCATAGACCGCCAGCATCCACAGGGCACAGAAGGCCAGCACGAAGGAGAAATTGATCCGCTCGACGAAGGCCCCGATAATGAGGGCGGGCGTGATGATGGCGAAGGTCATCTGGAACGCGAAGAAGGCGATTTCGGGAATCGTGCCCCAAAGCGTTTCGGGTGTAAGCCCGATCAGCGCGATTTTCCCGAAGCCGCCCCAGAAGCCGTTCGCATGACCAAAGGCGAGCGAGTAGCCGAAGACAAGCCACAAAACGCTCATCAGGGCGGCGACGGCAAAACATTGCATGAAGACCGACAGGACGTTGCGCGCCCGCACCAGCCCGCCATAGAACAGGGCCAGCCCCGGCAAGGTCATGAATAGAACAAGGGCTGTGGCAACCATAACCCATGCGGTATCTGCTCCGCTCATCCGACGTCCTCCGTAAAAAGATAGCGCGCAGGCGGCATATCTCTTCTTGGGGGCCTTGAAAGAGGCAAATCGGACCTTGAACGGGTTAATATCTGCGCATTTTATGAAATGCTGCAAAAATGGCGTATATTTTGGGGTGTGTGATTAAATACTGGCCGTTATGAGAATTTTTACGGCGCTTATTTTAGCGCCGACAGGATTAAATCCAGAGCATGTTCGCGGGTATGCAGGCGCACCAGTTCGCGCCCGATGGCGCCGAATTCGCAGGTGCTCGTGACGGGGGGCGCCCAGTCACAGGCCAGTCCGAAACAGACGCGCCCTTCGGGTTTATGCTCCGATCCGCCGGGGCCTGCGATGCCGGTGACCGAAACGGCAAGCGTGGCACGGCTGTTGCGCAGGGCGCCGGTGGCCATTGCGCGGGCGACCGCTTCCGAGACCGCGCCGTAGCGGGCGATCATCTCGGCAGGCACGCCCAGCATTTCGGTTTTGGCGGCGTTGGAATAGGTGACGAAACCACGTTCGAAGACGGCGGAGGACCCCGCCAGATCGGTGAGGGCGGCTGCAATCAGCCCCGCCGTGCAGCTTTCCGCGGTGGCAATCATGATCGCGCGGGCTTTGGCTTCGGCAATGACGCGGGGGGCGAGGTCGGACATGACGGGGCTCCGGATCAGGACATCAGGATCAGCGGGATATGGTAGAGCGCGGCCAGCACGATGGTGCCGATGCCCGCGAAGATCCCCGCGAAGAGGTCGTCCAGCATCACGCCTTGCGGGGTGTGCAGGCGGTCGGCCCAGCCGACAATCGAGGGTTTCCAGATGTCGAACAGACGGAACAGCAGGAAGGCCGCAACGGGGCCGGGCCAGACCATCGACATATCGCGCATGTAAAAGCCCACAGCAGGAAATAGCATGGCGAGCCAGAGCCCCGCGACCTCGTCGATCACGATCTCGGAGGGATCATCGCCGGGGCGGTCTTTCAGTTCGGCAGGCACCGTGATGAAGCCCACAACGGTTGCAATGACGAAGGCCAGAACCAGCGGCCAGAAGCCCAGCCAGTGCTCGATCGACCATCCCACGGCCAGCGCCGCCAGCGACCCCCAGGTGCCGGAGGCCGGTTTCAGCTTGCCCGACCAGAAGAAGGTATTGATGAAATTCAGCATGGGCGTCTCCTCAAGGCGCAGATAGGGCGGTCGGGTCAGTCGGCAATCAGGGTGACGGTGGCGATGGCGGCGATGCCTTCTTCGCGGCCCGTAAAGCCCAGCTTCTCCGAAGTGGTGGCCTTGACCGAGACACGGCTTGCCTCGCAGCCCATGATGCGGGCCAGTTCGGCCATCATCGCGGGCGCGTGGGGGCCGATTTTGGGGCGCTCGCAGATGAGTGTGACATCGACATTGCCGATCCGGTAGCCCATCTCGCCCGCGAGCTTGGCGGCATGATCAAGGAAAATCCAGCTGGCCGCGCCTTTCCATTGCGGGTCCGATGGCGGGAAATGGCGGCCGATATCGCCCTGCGCCAATGCGCCATAGATCGCGTCGGTCAGCGCATGCATGCCGACATCGGCATCCGAATGGCCTAAAAGCGCTTTGGAGTGCGGAATCTCCACCCCGCAGAGAATGACGTGATCGCCCTCGGTGAACGCATGCACGTCATATCCGTTGCCCAGTCTTACATCCATTCTGGCGTCCTTTCTTGCCCGCAGGATCGCCTCGGCGCGGGCGAAATCTGCGGGATAGGTGATCTTGAGATTGTCTTCATGCCCAAGAGTGATCGCAACGTCCATCCCTGCGCTACGCGCAATTTCGACATCATCGGGGGCAGGGCCCTGATGGGACCGATGGGCTGCCAGAATGGCATCGTAGTGGAAACCCTGCGGGGTTTGCGCGCGATAGAGGCCGCTACGGTCGCGGGTGCCCGCCACGCGGGCTCTGTCTCCCAGCCAGAGCGCATCCGAAACGGGCAGGGCCGGTGCGGCGGCGGGCAGGGTCTCGAGCGCGTCCAGCACGCCTGTCAGAACAGTTTCGGGCAGGAAGGGGCGCGCGCCGTCATGGATCAGCACCTTGTCGATATTCTGGTGCTCCAAGGCTTCCAAAGCGTTTCGAACCGAGGCATCACGGCTTTCGCCCCCCGCAATCAGCGTGACGGTGCCGCCGGTCAGTTCCAGTCCGCGCGCCATATCATCGGGATGCAGCACCAGAAGCAGCCGCGCATCCCTGCCCGCGTTGCGCAGAGCCGTCTGGCAACTGTCGATCGTATGGGCCAGCACCGGTTTTCCGGCCAGCATCTGCCATTGTTTGGGCTGCGTCCCTCCGGCGCGGGTGCCACGCCCTGCGGCAACGATGATCAATGCAATCGACATCCGAACCTCTTGCCTGTCGAAATCTGTGCCAAGGACTTAGGCGAAGCGCAAGTTCTGTGCAATCAGAACAGGCTTTTATTGAAATGCGACCAATTTCCGCGTTATGATGCCTAAATAATGTGCGGATGCATATTTTTCCTGCCTTTCTGCCCATAGAATCGCCCGAGGGGATTTGTGAATCGCGGTTCAAGGCGGTAGCAGAAAACCAGAGTTACTTCGGGAAGTTCCGTGTTCATCCAGCTTGATAATGTCTTGATCGATCCGCCGGTGCTGTTGGCACCGATGGCCGGTATTACCGACAGGCCGTTCCGCAGCCTTGTCGGCGGGTTCGGCGCGGGGCTTGTGGTGTCCGAAATGGTGGCCTCCGGCGAGATGCTGACGGCGAAGCCTTCCGTGCGGGCGAAGGCCCGTACCGATATGTCGCTGGACATGCCGTCTTCGGTGCAGCTTGCGGGGCGCGAGGCGCAGCCGATGGGCGAGGCGGCCAAACTGGTGGCGGGGATGGGCGCACGTGTCATCGACATCAATATGGGCTGCCCCGCGAAGAAAGTCACAGGCGGGGCCTCCGGCTCGGCGCTGATGCGCAATCCCGACCATGCGCTGACCTTGATCGAGGCCGTGGTGGCGGCGGTCGAGGTGCCGGTGACGCTCAAGATGCGCCTTGGCTGGTGTGACGAAAGCCGGAATGCCGCCGAGATCGCGCGTCGGGCCGAAAATGCGGGCGTGCAGATGATTGTCGTGCACGGGCGCACGCGGATGCAGTTCTATAAGGGCGAGGCCGATTGGGCTGCCATCCGCGAGGTGGTCGAGGCGGTGCGCATTCCGGTGGTGGCCAATGGCGACATCACCGATGCTGCAAGCGCGCGCGAGGCCCTGCGCCAGAGCGGCGCGGCGGGGGTGATGGTCGGGCGGGGCATTCAGGGCCGCCCGTGGCTTCTGGCCCAGATTGCCCATGAGATCTACGGCACGCCCGCGCCGGAGATCCCGCAAGGGGTGGATCTGGCCGAGCTGATCCTTGGACATTACGAAGAGATTTTGCGCTTTTACGGCGCTGAGCTGGGGCTTCGGCTCGCGCGCAAGCATCTTGGCTGGTATGCCGAGGCGGCGGGTGCGCCCCTGCGTGACGAGATGGTTCGTGCCCAGACGCCAGAGGCCACGCGCGCTCTGATCCGGGCCGCATTCGGTGAAAGGATGGCCGCGTGACCCTGCCTGCTCCTGGTGTAATCTGGAACTCCCTGCCTATTCCGGCCCTGTTGATTGACCGCTATGATTGCGTAAGCGAGGTCAATCCCGCAGCCGAGCAGTTCCTCAATCTGTCGGCCCGTGCGATGCAGGGCAAATCCGTCTCCGAGCGGCTGGCCATCAATGCCCCGCTCGAAGAGATCTTTGCGCGGACCCGCTCCGGCCAGACCACGGTTTTCGTGAATGATGTCGAGGTGACCACGGGCGAGAAGGCGCCGGTGCAATGCAACCTGCAAACTGCCACGCTGGGCTCCGATCCCGACCAGATCCTGTTTCTCATCACCCCGCGCGAGCTGTCGGACCGCCTTGGCCGCGCCAATATGGCAAAGACCGCGGCGCGTTCGGCGATTGGCATGGCCGAAATGCTGGCCCATGAGATCAAGAACCCGCTGGCGGGGATTGCAGGGGCGGCGCAGCTTTTGTCGATGGGGCTGACGGGCGAGGATCTGGAACTGACGGATCTGATCGTTGACGAGACGCGGCGGGTGGTCAAGCTGCTTGAGCAGGTCGAGCAGTTCGGCAATGTCCGTCCGCCGGAGAAGAAGCCTGTCAACATCCATGACGTGCTGGACCGTGCGCGCAAATCGGCAGAGGTCGGCTTTGGCGGGCATATGGTCATCCGCGATGATTACGACCCGTCGCTGCCGTTGACGCTGGGCGATGCCGATCAGCTGACGCAGGTCTTCCTGAACCTTCTGAAGAACGCAAGCCAAGCCGCTAAAACAGAAGGCACAATCACGATTCACACCTTCTACGAACATAAGCTGCGTATCCGCACGGCGGATGGGCGCGGGAAGGCGCTGCCGCTGCAGATCGAGATCATCGATGACGGCCCCGGCATCCCTGCAGATATTGCGGCGAATGTATTCGAACCCTTCGTCTCCGGACGCGAGAACGGCACGGGGCTTGGTCTCGCGCTCGTCTCCAAGATCATTTCCGACCATGATGGATGGATCAATCTCGATTCCGTTCCCGGTCGGACCGTATTCCGTATTTCCCTGCCAGTCGCCCGAGAAGAGGAGTAACGCCCATGGACGGTACAGTCCTTGTTGCTGATGACGATCGCACCATCCGAACCGTTTTGACCCAAGCTTTGACGCGGGCAGGGTGCCGCGTGCATGCGACCGCCTCCCTGACCACGCTGATGCGCTGGGTCGAGGAGGGCAAAGGCGATCTGGTGATCTCGGATGTGATGATGCCCGACGGAAACGGGTTGCAGCAGCTTCCGAAAATTGCCGAATTGCGCCCCGGCCTGCCGGTCATCGTGATTTCGGCGCAGAACACCATCATGACGGCGGTGCAGGCTGCCGAGGCCGATGCCTATGATTATCTGCCCAAGCCGTTCGATCTGCCCGATCTGATGAAGCGCGCGCAAAAGGCGCTCGAGCAGAAACGCAAGCATCAGGTCTCGCCGCCGAAGCCCGTCGAGATCGAGCCGCGCGAGCAGAAAAGCGACCTGCCGCTGGTCGGGCGCACCCAGTCGATGCAGGCGCTCTATCGCCTTGTCGCGCGGGTGATGAATGCCGATCTGCCGGTGCTGATCTTGGGGGAATCCGGTACAGGAAAGTCGCTTATCGCACGGGCAATCCACGATTTTTCTGATCGTCGGACATTGCCCTTCGTGGTCGCGCAGGCCTCGGATCTGCAAGGCAGCGAAGGGGCGGCCTCGCTGATCACGCGGGCCAAGGGCGGCAGTCTCGTGTTTGACGAGGTGGGCGATTATGACGACGAGACGCAGGCGAAAATCGTGCGCCTGCTGGATGCGCTGCCGGACCCCGCGCCGCGGATCATGGCAACAACGCAGGTCGATCTGGCGGCGCTGATGGAGGCGGACAAGTTCCGTCAGGACCTCTATTACCGCCTCGGGGGGGTGACCTTGGCGGTTCCGCCGCTGCGTGAAAGGGTGGAGGATATCCCGCTGCTGGCCGAACATTTCCTTGGCCGCTCGGAAAATGAGGGCTTGGGGCTGCGGCATTTCTCGGCGGATGCGATGTCCTTGGTGCGGGCTTACGCCTGGCCTGGCAATGTGCGCCAGTTGGAAAACACCATCCGGCGGCTGGTTGTGACCTCTTCGGAGGAAGAGATCTCGCGGCTTGAGGTTGAGGCCGTTCTGGGCAACCAACCGGCTGTCGAACCGCTTCGACCCGGCGGGGAAGGCGAAAAACTCTCGGCGTCGATTGCCCGTCACCTGCGCCGGTATTTCGATCTTCACGGGGGCAACCTGCCAGCTCCGGGGCTCTATGACCGGATCCTGAAAGAGATGGAAGCGCCGTTGATTGAAATCGCTTTGGATGCCACCGGTGGCAATCAGGCCCGCTGCGCCGACCTTCTGGGCATCAACAGAAACACCTTGCGGAAGAAAATCACCGATCTCGATATTCAGGTGACACGCCGCCGGAAACTGACCTGAAATCCTACCGCCCGGAGGTTTCTCCGGGCGGTTTTTCATTGCAAATCCATGTTTAAATTTTCGTTTCTGTGACTTATTTAGCGTGACACTCCTGCCGCGCTGATGTAATCTGGCAACAGAAGCAAGAGATGCGCCCAAAAGAAGGACATCCGGCTTATTCCGGTATTCGGGGGCGGCAGTGAAATCGGTCAATCGACATCGAGGGGCGTGGTGGGATCGGCTCGTGCGTTTGCGTAGGCAGCGTCGGGTCCAGAACATGATGACCCTAAGTCTTGTTATCCTCGGGCCGATTCTGGCGATTGCCACATTCGTGGTTCTGGGGCCGCTGGCACAGGGGAGCGATAGCGGTTCCCTGCGTCTTATCCTGCTTGCGGATTTCATTTATTTCATGGGCTTGGCAGGGCTTATTACCACGCGACTTGCACAGATGCTTGCCGCGCGGCGAAAGCGCTCTGTCGGGTCCCGACTGACATTGCGCCTGACGGGGATCTTTGCCTTTGTCGCGCTTGTCCCGACAGTTCTGGTAGCGCTATTTGCCGGTTTGACGGTCAATATCGGCATGGAAGGCTGGTTTTCGGATCGGGTCCGGCAGGTGGTTGGCACGTCTTTGCAAGCTGCCGAAGCCTATCAGGATGAACATCGTCGTGACCTTCTGGAAGATGCCAATGCGCTTGCAGGGTTTCTGAATCTGCGCCGGCAGGCCGCGACCTTCATGTCGAACGGGGAGCTGCGCGAACTGCTGGTGGCGGGGCAAAGCGGTATTCAACGCGGTTTGAAAGAAGCCTATGTCATTGACGGAACCGGCGAGATTGTCGCGCGTGGCGATCGCAGCTATCTGTTCGATTTCGAGAAGCCAGCGCCAGAGAAAATTGTTCAGGCGCAATCGGGTAAAACCGTCCTGATCGAGGATTGGGATGACAACGAATTTCGCGCGCTCAAGCAGTTAGACGCCTTTGCTGACAGATACCTTTACGTGTCACGCAAAGTGGATGGCTCGATTTTGTCGCTGTTGGACGACACGCGCACCACGGTGACGCTGTATCAGCAACTTGAAGCCACGCGCGGACGGGTTCTGTTTGAATTCGGGCTTGTTTACATGGGTTTCGCGCTCATTCTCATTCTCGCCGCTGTCTGGCTTGGGTTGTGGTTTGCCGAGAGGCTTTCGTTGCCGATCGGGCGTATGGCGGTGGCCGCTGAAAAGGTCGGTGCGGGGGATCTGGATGCGCGCGTGCTCGAGGCTGAGGGCGATGACGAGATTGCCATGCTCGGGCGGAGCTTCAACCGGATGACCGGCCAGCTTAAGGACCAGCGAGTGGCTCTGATGGCCAGCCATTCGATCACCGAAGAACAGCGCCGCCTGTTTGACTCGGTTCTGGGGTCGGTGACATCGGGTGTGATCGGACTGGATGCCGAAGGGCGCATCGATTTCATCAACCGCTCTGCTGCCAAGCTCCTCGATCTGGATAATATCAAGGATCACCAACGGATGATCGCTGATGCTGTTCCGGAATTTCTGGATATTTTCAGTCGTTTGCACGGTGCTGTTCAGGACGTGCTTCAAGAAGAGGTTCGGGTTTCGCGCTATGGCAAGCTGGAAAGCCTTCTTGTGCGCGTGGCGCTGCGTCTGCGCGAGGACGGGTTGCGCGAAGGCTATGTGATCGCCTTCGAAGATGTGACCGAGCTTGTGTCTGCACAACGAATGGCGGCTTGGGGGGATGTGGCCCGCCGTATCGCGCATGAAATCAAGAACCCGCTGACCCCGATCCAGCTTTCTGCTGAAAGGATCAAGCGCAAATTCCGCAAACATGTGGGCGATGAGGAGCCGGCCCTTGAGCAGCTGACGGGCGTTATCATTCGCCAGACCAATGACTTGCGGCGTATTGTTGACGAGTTCTCTAAATTCGCGCGTATGCCCGAGCCGGACCGGCGCGAGGTGGATCTGGTGCAGTTGCTGCGGGATGCCATTACCATTCAGGAAGGTGCGCTGCATGGCGCCGTCTTGAATGCCGATCTGCCGGAGGGCCCGCTTCTGGTCGAGCTTGATCAGACCATGATCGGGCAGGCGGTAACAAACCTTATCAAGAATGCCGGTGAAGCGGTTGAATCGCTTTATGAAAAAGGCGCTGAAGAGGGGTATGCGCCG
Source organism: Thioclava sp. NS-SX20 (assembly GCF_057380695.1). Taxonomy (NCBI): domain Bacteria; kingdom Pseudomonadati; phylum Pseudomonadota; class Alphaproteobacteria; order Rhodobacterales; family Paracoccaceae; genus Thioclava; species Thioclava sp. NS-SX20. Next base: position 1,051,390 of record NZ_CM170816.1, read on the forward strand.
GAAGTGCGCGTTGTGATGCAGGTGCAGCCCGAATTCGTGACGCTGCGCATTATGGATAACGGGATAGGTCTGCCCGAAGACCGGTCGCGTCTGTTCGAGCCCTATGTGACGACCCGCTCTAAAGGAACAGGTCTAGGGCTTTCTATTGTAAAGAAAATCATTGAAGAGCATGGCGGCACTTTGATGCTTCGGGATGCGCCGCCATTTCACCCCGGTGCCCATTGCGGTGCCCTTGCCGAAATCCGCCTGCCTCGTGCCCATGCGGCAGTGCGCGCCATCAAGGATAGTGAGCTGACATGAGCGATATTCTGATTGTCGACGATGAGAAGGATATTCGGGAACTGATTTCCGAGATCCTGCAAGACGAAGGTTATTCGACCCGCATGGCGTCGAATTCCGATGAATGTATGGATGCGGTCAATGCAGAGCCACCGGCGCTGATGATCCTTGATATCTGGCTCAAGGATAGCCGGATGGACGGGATCGACATCCTGAAGACGACAAAGCGTGACAATCCCGATATTCCGATCATCATCATTTCGGGGCATGGCAATGTCGAGATCGCGGTGGCCGCGATCAAGCAGGGTGCCTATGACTTTATCGAAAAACCGTTTAATATCGACCAGTTACTTGTGGTTATTTCACGTGCTATGGAAACATCGCGTTTGCGGCGCGAAAATTCTACGCTGAAGCGCCGTGATATGCAGACGGGCGAGATGCTGGGCGAGAGTGCGGCGTTTAAAAAGCTCCGCGATCAGCTTGATAAGGTTACGAAATCCAACGGTCGTGTCATGCTGACCGGCGAGCCCGGTTCGGGCAAGGAGACTGCTGCGCGGTATATCCACCAGCTTTCGACCCGCGCCACTGCGCCTTTTATCACCGTCAATTCCGCCTCGATCGAACCCGACCGTATGGAAGAGGTCCTGTTCGGGCGCGAAACGCCGGAGCGCGGCATCGAGAAAGGCCTTCTGGAACAGGCACATGGCGGCGTTGTCTACTTTGACGAAGTCGCCGAGATGCCGCTGGGCACGCAATCGAAGATCCTGCGTGTCCTGACGGAACAGCAATTCCTGCGTGTGGGCGGTGCGGATAAGGTGCGGGTGGATCTGCGCGTCATCAGCTCGACCACGCGCGACCTGACCGCCGAGATCGCGGCGGGCCGGTTCCGGCAGGAATTGTATGACCGGTTGAATGTGGTGCCGATTGCCGTGCCGGGCCTTGCGGAGCGGCGCGAGGATCTGGCGCTGCTGGCCGAGTATTTCCTTGCGCAGTTCAACGAGACCCAGGGTCTGCCGCTCCGCAAGCTGTCCGCCGACGCCTTGGCGATGATGCAGACGATGGAATGGCCGGGCAATATCCGCCAGTTGCGCAATGTGATCGAACGTCTTCTGATCCTCGGGGATGGCACGGGCGAGATCGAGGCGCGCGAGCTTGAGGGGGACCAGCCGGCAGAATCCGAATCCAGCCGCATCGTGCTGTCGGGGCAGTTGGCGACTTTGCCGCTGCGCGAGGCGCGCGAATTGTTCGAGCGGGAATATCTGCTGACCCAGATCAACCGTTTTGGCGGCAATATCTCCCGCACAGCGAATTTCGTCGGCATGGAGCGTTCGGCCCTGCATCGCAAACTGAAGTCTCTTGGTGTTGTGACCGGGGCGAAAACGGGCGGTCGTATGGCGCGGATTGAAGAGGATGCGGATTAAGGCACGGGCGCGGGTGATTGACCCCTGCCGCGCTGCCGCATAGAACCGGAGCCAGTGAGTTGCGGAGGGTCGCATGAAGGTGATCATTTGTGGGGCCGGACAGGTTGGCTGGCAGATTGCACGCCATCTTTCGGGCGAGCGCAATGATGTGACAGTGGTCGATAGCAACCCCGAGCTGGTGCGCCGTGCCTCGGATATGCTGGATGTGCAGGGGACGGTGGGCTTTGCCTCGCATCCCGATGTGCTGGAGGCCGCGGGCGCGCGCGATTGCGACCTGATCATCGCCGCGACCCATTCCGACGAGGTCAATATGGTGACCTGTCAGGTTGCGCAATCTGTCTTCGGCGTGACCCGCAAGATTGCGCGGTTGCGCTCGCAGAGCTATCTCAACGAGGAATATCGCGACATCTACCGCCGCGACCAGTTGCCCATTGATGTGATCATCAGCCCCGAGCGTGAGGTGGCCGAGGCGGCGATGCGGCGGCTGCTGGCCCCTGCGACATTCGATACCGAAAGTTTCATGGAAGACCAGTTGCGGCTGATGGGCATATCGCTTCAGCCCGATTGTCCGGTGCTGTCCACGCCTTTGCGGCAGTTGACGGATCTGTTTTCGACCCTGCGGGCGATTGTGGTGGGCGTGCGCCGCGAGGGGCGGCTGTTTGCGCCCGAGCCCAATGACCAGCTTTTTGCCGGCGACCAGATCTATCTCTGCACCCATCGCGATGATGTATCGCGCACGCTCGAAATTTTCGGCAAGAACACCCATAAGCAGGAACGGATCCTGATTGTCGGGGGCGGGAATGTCGGGCTGGCTGTGGCCAAGAAACTGGAAGCCCGCAGCGACAGGACGCGCGCCAAGATCATCGAGATGTCGCGCGAGAAAGCCGAACGGGCTGCGGATTCGCTTGAGCGCACCATTGTGCTGCATGGCGACGGGATGTCGCAGGAGCTGCTGGAGGAGGCCAATGTCTCGGCCACCGATGCGCTTTTGGCGGTGACCGATGATGACAAGACCAATCTTCTGGTTGCGGTGCGCGCGAAACAGGCGGGCTGCAAGATGGCGATCACGCTGGTCAACGACCCGACGCTGATCCCGATGATGGAGCCGCTGGGGATCGATGCCCAGATCAATCCGCGCGCTACGACCGTGTCCTCGATCCTGCGCCATATCCGGCACGGGCGGGTGCGCCAGATCTATTCGATCGGCGATGCCGAGGCCGAGGTGATCGAAGCGCAGGTGCTTGGAACCTCACCTTTGTCTGGCAAGTTGTTGCGCGACATAGATTTTCCCGAGGGCGTCCTGCTTGGCGGGTTGAAAAAAGGCGACAAGATCGTGGTGCGCCCGCGTGCCGATACCCGCATCGAGGAAGGCGATGTCGTCGTTCTTTTCGCGCTGGCCGATGACGTGGCCGAGGTGGAGCGCCTGCTGCAGGTCTCCATCGACTATTTCTGAAGCGCGTCCGATGGGAGCCAATCTGCGCAATCTGCCGCTCTTCGTGATTCTGGTCGCGGTGTCGGGTCTGCTGATGTATCTGCCCGCGATACATGCGCTGACCCTGCATCAGCACGCGGTGGCACGACCGTTTTTCTATACCGGCTCGCTGTTGCTTTTTGTTTTCGTGCTGCTGGCGCTGGCCACGGGGGCAAACCAGCGCGGCCCGCGCGAGCGGTCCTCGCTATTGACGATGGTCGGGGCCTTCACGCTGCTGCCGCTGGTTCTGGCGATCCCTTTCCACGAGGTCATGCGCGACACCTCGCTGTTCAATGCGTGGTGGGAGATGGTCTCGGCGCTGACAACGACGGGCGGCACGCTATATGCGCCCGCGCGCCTGCCGCCGTCGCTACATCTGTGGCGCGCGCTTGTGGGCTGGAGCGGCGGCTATTTCATGCTGGTGATGACGATTGCCGTATTGGCTCCGCTGCGGGTCGGCGGCTTCGAGATCTTCTTTGCTGGCGGGCCGGGCGGCGAGGTGAAGGATGTCAATCTGCGCGGCACCCAGCGCGGGGTTGTTACCCGTGACAAGATGATCGGATATGCGCTTGAATTGCTTCCGGTTTATACGGGGCTGACCGGCATTCTCTGGGTGCTTTTGCGGATTTCGGGCGAAGATAATCTGGTGGCGCTTTGTGCGGCAATGTCCACCTTGGCAACCTCGGGGATCTTGCCGACCAGCAGCCTGGCCTCGGGGCAAAGCTCCGTGCTGACCGAGGTCATCATCTTCGTTTTCTTCCTGCCCGCCCTGTCGCGCCGGTTCTGGCCCGGTGACGGAGAAATGCGCGCGACCAAGCGGTTGCGCGACGATCCTGAATTGCGGCTGGCGGCGATGATCGTATTGCTGACGGTGATCTTGCTCTTTTTCCGCCACTGGCTTGCGGCGCTGGATACGGATTCCCATCCCGGTCCGGGGGTGATCTTGCGCACGCTTTGGGGCGGGCTGTTCACGACATTGTCCTTTCTGACCACCACCGGCTTTGAATCAAGCGGCTGGGAGGATGCGCGGGCATGGGCGGGGCTGGGGACGCCGGGTCTGATCCTGTCGGGACTGGCGATCATTGGCGGCGGCATCGCCACCACCGCCGGCGGTGTGCGCCTGCTGCGGGTCTATGCGCTGATCCGGCATGGCGAGCGCGAACTGGACCTGCTTGTCTATCCCAGCTCGGTCGGCGGCGGAGGCTCTGCGGCGCGCCGTCTGCGCCGTCAGGGGGCATTCGTGGCATGGATTTTCTTCATGCTCTTCGCGCTCTCGATTTCGGTGGTCATGATCGCGATTTCCTATACAGGCCTCGATTTCGAACCCGCTATGATCTTCACGGTTGCGGCCCTGTCCAATACCGGCCCGCTGACCGCTGTGGCAGGAGATTTTCCGCTGGCTTGGGGGGATCTGAGCACCGCCGCCAAGGCCATTCTGGCGGCTGCTATGGTGCTGGGGCGGCTGGAAACTTTGGCGATCATTGCGCTCTTCAATCCCGAACTGTGGCGAAAATGAGTGCTTTAATGGCACGATTTGTCGCGTCATGTGGGGCCAGCGCTTTTTGGGGGTGGTAACTCCCGTTGACTTGCGCATACTCAAGCCAGAGTGGGACGAGCCAACGTCCCCGAAATGCTAAGAGAAAAGGCAAAATATAATGGCTGCCGATAAACAGAACCTGCAGGACGCGTTTCTGAACCACGTACGGAAAACGAAAATTCCGGTGACGATCTTTTTGATCAATGGTGTGAAACTGCAGGGGGTTATTACTTGGTTCGATAACTTCTGCGTCCTCTTGCGCCGCGACGGCCAGTCCCAGCTTGTCTACAAGCACGCGATTTCGACGATCATGCCGGGTCAGCCGATTTCGCTTTATGAAGGCGACGACTGAGTTTCCTTTGAGCGAGAGCGTTTCCCACGATAAGGCTCCCACGCGGGCCTATGTGCTGCATCCCGACCTCAAGATCGGGGACGGGATGCGACTGCCCGAACACGGTCTGGCAGAAGCCGTGGCGCTGGCTGCGGCTTTGCCCGACCTCGAGGTTGTGGGCTCGGAGATTGTGCGCCTGCCCAAGCCGCATGCCGGACATCTGTTCGGGACCGGCAAGATGGAGGAGTTGGGCGCCAGGCTTCAGGAGCTGGAGATTGAACTGGTGCTGGTAGACGGGCCGGTGACGCCTGTGCAGCAGCGCAATCTGGAAAAGGAATGGAAGGTTAAACTTCTTGACCGAACCGGTTTGATTCTCGAGATTTTTGCTGATCGGGCGCGAACCCGTGAAGGGGTGCTGCAGGTTGAACTTGCCGCGCTCAGCTATCAACGCACGCGGCTTGTGCGGGCCTGGACACATCTTGAACGCCAACGCGGCGGACTTGGCTTTGTCGGGGGCCCCGGCGAGACGCAGATCGAAGCGGACCGCCGGGCGATTGACGAACAGATGGTCCGTATCCGTCGCCAGCTGGCGAAGGTGGTCAAAACCCGCGAGTTGCATCGGGCGTCGCGGCGCAAGGTGCCGTTTCCGATTGTCGCGCTTGTCGGCTATACCAATGCCGGAAAATCCACGCTGTTCAACAAGGTGACCGGCGCGGATGTGCTGGCCAAGGATATGCTTTTTGCCACGCTTGACCCGACGATGCGGGGGGTGACGCTGCCTTCAGGGCGCAAGGTGATCCTGTCGGATACGGTGGGCTTCATCTCGGAATTGCCGCACCAGTTGGTTGCCGCTTTCCGTGCGACGCTGGAAGAGGTGCTTGAAGCCGATCTGATCTTGCATGTGCGTGACATTTCCCATCCGCAAAGTGACGCGCAAGCGGCTGATGTAGAAGACATTCTCGACAAACTTAAAGTGGATGATGATGTTCCTTTCATCGAGGTCTGGAACAAGCTCGATCTGTTGTCGGAAGAAAATCATGCGGCGACCGCCTTGCAGGCCGAGCGGCGGGATGATGTCTGTGCGATTTCTGCGCTGACGGGGGAAGGCTTCGAGGCGCTCCTGCTTGAAATCGAGCAGCGTCTGGGGGAAGAGCGTCTGAACGAGGAGCTGCATCTGCCCTTTGCCGATGGCCGCCGCCATGCATGGCTTCATGCCGAGAATGTTGTGCGTGACGAGGCGCAGTCGAAAGAAGGCTGGGTCTTGCAGGTCGAGTGGACGGCCTCCCAGAAGGGGCGTTTTAACGCCCTTTGACGCTGTTCTGTGAACGATGGTGATGAATTTCCTCGGCGTAGCAAATGGTTACGCCGAGGTTTTCATATTCCGTGGCATAGTCCTGCGTCGCTTGGCCTCAGGTCTTCTTGAAACGCTTTGATACCTGCGTATTAGCGGCTGGTCTTCATCTATGCTCTTAAGAGGCAGGCACCAGCTTGGTAATGCCTGCCGCTGCCGCGCGCGCCAGTTCCGGGTCAAGGGACATCGGAATATATTCGCCGCGACGCCAGAGTTCGGCCAGATCGTCATAATGGCGCGAGAAGAGATGCCCCGATTGTCCTGTGGCGATGATAAAGACAGAGCTATCGGGATCGGCCAGATCATAGACACCACGATAGCCTGCCGCCTGCACATTGGCGAAGGGGGCGTCGGGCGTGCCGAGGGTCTTGCCGCGCATCAGGGTGAAATCCCCGCCCGAAGATGATTGCCGGATATCTGCGAACCAGCTGATCAGCGGCATGTTCTTCAGAACAGGGTGGTCGTGGCGGGCCTCATGCGCATCGCCCCAGCGCCAGCTCTCGACATTCGGGCCGTATTTCTCTTTCAGCGACAGCAAGGCCGCATCCAGCGAGATCCGCGCGATATCGGTGCAGCTTTCCTGCGCATCGGACTGGATGACATTGCACCAATGGGCCGCCCCTTGGGTATTGCGGAAAACACGTTCGATAAAGAGCGGGTCTAGCGCGGTAAATTTACTGGCCAGCGGCCCCAGTTCGTCGCGGATCAGACGGTTTTGCAGCTCGCGCATCCATGCGGCATAGATCAGCGGCTCCGGCAGATGCTCGGACATTTCGCCATCCCATGCCGCCAGAAGCTCAAGCGCGCGTTGCCGCAGCCGTTCGGGAGTACCATCGGGGGCAGGCGTGCCGGTATACCACAGATCCGCGCCCACCAATGGCAGCAGGTTGCGCGCGGCGGGGCTGACCGTATCCAACTGGGCCGAAATGAAGCTCTCGCGGGAATGCACCTCGCGTTCGCTCAGAAGCTTGCTCAGCCGCTGGATGCGCTGGCTGTCTCCCCAGTCAAAGGTGACATTGTTCGGAAAATTGGCATCGGTTGTTTTATTGTTCGTATTCAGCACGATACCATCGGCAGGATTAACCTCGCGCGGGTTGCTGTCATAGGGCAGGCGTCCCATCCAGCGGTTTTGTGCCAGCCAGCCCGCCGAGGGCATGCGCCCCTCGGTCTGATTGGTCGGATCGCGTTTCGGGATGGCTCCGACAAGCACACGCGCCACCTCTTTCTGATCCGCGAGAATCAGATTTTGCGCCGGAGTGATATAGTCGCGGCCGGCCTCGATTGCAGCGGTGACATCCTTGGCCTCCATCAGCTTCATCGCCGCGCTCATGGTGGTATCATGCGGGTCGAGTGCCGTCCAATCGACAGAAATCACCGATCCGGGCGGCGTGATCGTGCCCAGATCGAAATGCGTCCCCGGCAGGACCGGTCCGTTTTCGGTGCTGCGCAGGGTCAGGGTCAGCGGCTGTGCATCCTTGACCTTGAGAATGGTGCGCTTGGTGATGAATTTCTGCCAGCCATCGGGGGTGCGATAGGTTTCGCGGTCCTTGGGATTGATCTGTTCGACATGCAGATCCATGTCATCGACATAGGCGGCGGTCACGCCCCAGGCCATATGTTCGTTACGGCCCGTGATCACCAGCGGAATGCCGGGGATAGTACCGCCAATAACGCCGCCCGAAGACAGTTGCAGCCGCGCCAGATACCAAAGGGCAGGGGCGGTCAGCCCGAGTTGCGGGTCATTGGCCAGAAGCGCCCCGCCTGCGGCAGATCGGTCAGGCGCTGCCGCCCAACCGTTCGAGCCTGCCTCAAGGCCTGCGGCGGGAAAGGGCGAAAGCGGCTCGGGCGCGCTTTCCTGCTGTAAGGCGCGCGGCACATCGGGGAAGAGGTCGTGATAGGCGGGCAGGGTATCTGTCACGCTCCCCGGCATATCGGGCAGCAGATCGCGCACCCAAGACGGGTCCAGCAGCGACACACGGGCCCGCAGCACTTCGCGGCTGAACTGGTTGTTCTGTTCGACAGCCATCAGCTTCAGGATTGCGAGAGAATCCGCAGGTGTCCAATAGGATATTGAATTATCGAACAAAAAGAACTCTGGCGCGCCACGCCCCTTGGCCCCTTTATTGACCTGTGCGATCCATTGGTTCACGCCTGCCGAATAGGCTTCAAGGGCGGCTTTGGTCTGCGGGTCCTGCGCATCGACCGAGGCCAGAGCCGCGTCGTAGAGGCCCAGCCTGCGCATCAGCTCGTCGGTTTTGACCGTGCTTTGCCCGAAGACTTCCGAAAGCCGCCCCTGAACGGTGCGGCGCAGCATGACCATTTGCCATAGCCGGTCTTGCGCATGGGCGAGACCGAGGCCGAAAAAGACGTCCGGATCGTTCTTGCCGAAGATATGGGGGACATCCTCTGTCGAGCGCACGATCTCGACCGGTGCGGAAATGCCTGAGACGCGATAGGTTGCATTGTAATCAGGCAGGGAGCGCGAGGCAAAATACCACACGCCGATTGCGCCAAGCACCACCAATGCGATTGCGACTGCGGTCAATCGCACCATCCAGCGGAAGAGTTTGTACATGCGCGCTCCGGGTAGGTCTGCAAAAGTTGAGCCGGATGTGACCAGCAGGGGTTGCGGCTTAGTAAGTCAGGTATGACAAAGGATCAACGCGCGTTTGCGCGAGTTTGCCGATCGGATGAGGGAGTTTGCCGATGACAAAAATCGCATTTCTGGGGCTTGGCGTAATGGGCTATCCGATGGCGGCCCATCTGAAGGCCGCAGGCCATGACGTCACGGTGTATAACCGCACTACTTCTAAAGCCGAAAAATGGGTTGCTGACCACGGCGGTGCGCTTGGAAAAACGCCTGCCGAAGCGGTTCGGGACGCGGATATGGTGATGACCTGCGTCGGGAATGATGATGATCTGCGCATGGTCTGTGCCGGTGCCGATGGCGCATTTTCCGCCATGAAGAGCGGCGCCATTCTGGTGGACCATACGACCGTGTCTGCGATGGTCACGCGCGAATTGGCGGCTTTGGCTGACGGAAAAGGTCTGGGCTTTGTCGATGCGCCGATTTCAGGCGGTCAGGCGGGTGCGGAAAATGGCGCGCTGTCCATCATGTGCGGTGGGACCCAAGCCCATTATGATGCGGTCGAGCCCGTGTTGGCGGCCTATGGCAAGATCTGCCGCCGTCTGGGCGAAAGCGGTGCCGGGCAATTATGTAAATCGGCCAACCAGATCGCGATTGCGGGCGTGGTGCAAGGCCTGTCCGAGGCGCTTCTTTTTGCGGAAAAGGCAGGTTTGTCGATTGCGGATGTCGTCGAGGTGATCAGTCAGGGCGCGGCCGGTAGCTGGCAGATGTCCAACCGGTCAGAGACAATGGCCAAGGGGGAATATGCGTTCGGATTTGCCGTAGACTGGATGCGGAAAGACCTTGGTATCTGCCTGACCACAGCGGATGAAATCAAGGCACCATTGCCGCTGACAGCTTTGGTGGACCAGTTTTACAAGGATGTCCAAGCCTTGGGTGGTGGCCGTTGGGATACATCCTCGCTTATCGCGCGGTTGCGTAAATTGTCGGAAAATGCGGGCTGACTGTTCCGAAATCTCCCATCGGCATCACGATGTCGGCGGGAGATATGAAAATGCATATCTTACAATGAGTAATGTGGCTTATTTGATTTGCTATATAAAATGCGAATAATCAGGATTATGTAAAATATTTGGTTCTATCTCATATCATTCAGGACAGTTTTCCGATTGTTTGCTGGACCTGAGCCACGCAACCCACTAAAGCATCGGTAATTCCCTTTAAATCGCAGGACACTGAGCCATGAGCTTTGACCGCAGCATCAAAATTGCCCCCTCGATCCTTTCGGCGGATTTCGCGGATTTCGGTCGTGAAATTCAGGCCATTGAGGCGCAAGGCGCCGATTGGGTCCATGTCGATGTTATGGACGGCCATTTCGTTCCGAACCTGACCTTCGGGCCGCCGCTGTGCAAGGCGATCCGCCCGCATATCAAGACGGTCATGGATGTCCATCTGATGATCTCGCCAGTGGATCAGTATATCGATGCCTATGCCGAGGCTGGTGCCGATGTCATCACCGCGCATCTTGAAGCCGGTCCGCATATCCACCGCACGCTGCAAGCGATCCGTGGCGCAGGCTGCAAAGCCGGTCTGGCGCTGAACCCCGGTACCGGTATCGAGCAGATCGACTATCTTCTCGACCAGCTCGACCTGATCTGCGTCATGACCGTAAATCCCGGTTTTGGCGGTCAGAAATTCATCCATAGCCAGATCGACAAGGTCCGCAAGCTGCGTGCCATGATCGGAGACCGTCCGATCCATATCGAGATTGATGGTGGGATCACGCCCGAGACCGCGCCGCTGATGGCGGCAGCCGGTGCCGATGTTCTGGTGGCCGGGTCTGCCGTGTTCAAAGGCGGTTCGGTGACAAATCCCGATGTCTACGGGCGCAATATCACGGCGATCCGCACGGCGGCCGAAGCGGCACGTGTGAAAGAATGACCGCGATCGCCGCAGCAGCTCCGCCGCTTTCCGTTATATTCGATCTTGATGGAACGCTGGTTGAAAGCGCTGCGGCGATCCAGCTTGCCCTGAATCAGGCGCTTGCGGCGCAGCACCTGCCCGAACTTCCGGTTGCGACCGTGCGCGGGTTCATCGGGCATGGGGTGCCGCATCTGATGAACTGCGTCGCGGATCATCTTGAAATACCTCGAAGTTCATCCAAACTCTCGCAGCTTTTTCATGCGTTTTCGGCCCAATACGAGGTCCAGCGCGAGGGGAATACGCTCTTTGAGGGCGCACGTTCGGCGCTGCAGGCGCTACGCCTTCAGGGTGTGGCGCTCGGCCTTTGCACGAACAAACCGATGCAGCCTGCGAAGACTGTCTTGCAGCATCTTAATATTGAAGAGTTTTTTGACTATATTATTGCGGGTGACAGCTTGTCTGTCCGCAAACCCGATCCGCAGATGCTGTTGGTCGCCAGGGCCGCGTTATCTGCCGAGCATTGCCTTTATGTCGGGGATTCCGAGGTGGATGCCGAGACGGCCCATGCGGCGGGCGTGCCGTTCTTGCTGTTCACACGCGGTTATCGCAAAAGCACGATCGACAGCCTTGCTCCTTGGGCGAGTTTCGATGACTTCGCGCAGTTTCCTGACTATGTCGCGAAGTTTCTGCGCGAAATCCCCGAGGCTTGAACAGATCGCTCTTGCGGCCACCCTGCCCTATGGGCTCTATAAACTCCGAATACTGCCGGTTTTCCGGAAAGGAGCATGTTATGGATATTCGCCCGCTTTCATCTGAATTTGCCGTCTCACCGCAGATTTCTCTGGAGGATGTCTCGACGCTGGCCGAACAGGGTTTCCGCTCGCTCATCATCAATCGCCCCGATGAGGAGAATCCGCCCGAACTCGCGCATGAGCATTTTGTGAAAGCGGCTGCGGAGAATGGTATGACTGCGCATTACCTGCCGTTCTATCCGGGGGAAATGACGCTTGAACTGGTGCAGGCGTTCGAAGCCTGTCTGAACGACGCCGAGAAGCCCTGTTTCGCCTATTGCCGCTCTGGCACGCGCAGCTCGCATCTGTGGGCGATGGCACAGGCGGGCCGCATGGACATTGCCGAGATCGTGTCGGCGGCGGCCTCTGCGGGCTATGACCATCGTCCGCTTATTACAACTTTGGCATCATATGCGGAACAAAAGGCCTGATCATTCCGTGTATTCGGATATTTCCTTCAAAGGTCAACGCGTGTTGAGGTATTGATATTTTTAGCAGTTGCAGACTACTCCTTGCGAGAAAGAGTGGTGACTTGCGTATGCTGGAATATATCGAAACTCTCCTGAGTTTGACCTCGGTCGAAGAGATCTGGGCGCATCACTGCCGGTTTATGGACGATTACGGGTTTGATCGCCTGCTTTATGGTTACACTCGCTTTCAGACCCAGCCGAATCTGCTGGATCTGGATGAGACCATCGTTCTGTCCAATCACGAAAAATGCTACATAAAGGCGCTGCTGGACGGTCGCCTTTATGCCGATGCCCCGATGATCCAATGGGCCTGGGAGAACGAGGGCTGGGAAAGCTGGGGACTGGTTGCCCAGAAGCTCCAGTCGGGGACTCTGGATGCCGCCTCTTTGAAGGTGCTCGAACTCAATCGCCGCTATGACATTCTGGCCGGTATCTCGATCGGCTTTCCGCAATCGAATACGCGGGCGCGCGGTGGCATTGGCCTCTGCGCGCGCAAGGGGCTGTCGCAGACCGAGGTGGACCAGATCTGGTGCGAACATCAGCGGACGCTTCTTGTGGCCTGCCAGCTGATGCATATGCGCCTGTCCAGCCTGCCCTATATCCCCCCGAAACGCCATCTCTCGCCCCGCCAGCGCGAAGTGCTGGAATGGATCGCAGATGGCAAAACCGCGCAGGATGTGGCCTGTCTGATGGGGCTTACCGTCACCACGGTCGAGAAACATCTGCGGCTGGCCCGCGAATCCCTGAATGTCGAGACAACGGCACAGGCTGTTTTGAAAGCCGCCGTCATGAACCAGATCTTCCAGCCGCAACACGGGGCAATCGCTGCGGGCGCAGATCTTAAAAATCATCCAAGAGTTTAACACCGTATCTTCTATTTTCTTGATCGATGAGCAAGGTATGGTTTTCCTTACTTCTCAAGCAGGATGAATTTACGTTAGATTAAATCTGTTCCGTGAGTGGTGGCTTTGGCCAGGAACATGGGGATCTTGAGGCGTGCGAGCATTCATCCGCGTTGTCTCGAGGTCTTGCCGGGGTACCGGTTTCGGGTCTGACATACGCATTTTCGTATGTCAGGCCTTTTGGTTTTGGTCCCCTAGCGCCTGTTCTTTGCATCCGGCCCCTCAGGGAACCCGCCTGCCCTATGCGCGTCTCCTAGCTTGAAATCCTGCTGTGCCTGTCAGGCGTCCATAAAAAAACGAGCGCCCCGCAGGACGCTCGTTTCAAATCGTTCAGATCGAAGAGATCAGTTGCCAGCGGCAGTCTTTGCGACTTCTGCTGCGAAATCTTCTTCTTTCTTCTCGATGCCTTCACCGACTTCGACGCGGGCGAATGCAACGATTTCAACACCTGCGTCTTTGGCGGCTTGGCCAACGGTCACATCGGGGTTGATAACGAAAGCTTGGTTCACGAGGGTGATCTCTTGCAGGAACTTCTGCATACGACCCACGATCATCTTCTCGATCACGGCTTCGGGCTTGCCCGATTCACGTGCGATATCGATCTGAACCTGCTTCTCTTTCTCGACGATTGCCGGATCCAGATCCGCTTCCGACAGCGACGCCGGATTGGTTGCTGCGATATGCATCGCGATTTGCTTACCGATGGTTTCGTTGTCGCCTTTCAGCGCAACCAGAACACCGATTTTGCCCATGCCTTCAGCTGCGGCATTGTGGACGTAGGAGACAACGGTCTCGCCTTCCACTTTCACCATGCGGCGCAGGGTCAGGTTCTCGCCGATTTTCGCGATTGCGTCGGTGAGGACTTCCGAAACCGGCTTGCCGTCAACGGGAGCGTTTGCCAGCTCTTCGGTGCTGTCAACGGTCAGTGCAGCTGCCGAGATTTTCGCAACGATCGCTTGGAATTCGGCGTTCTTACCAACAAAGTCGGTTTCCGAGTTCACTTCGACAGCCACACCTTTGCCACCGTTCACAGCCACGGCCACCAGGCCTTCTGCTGCAACGCGGCCCGATTTCTTGGCGGCTTTTGCAAGACCTTTGGTGCGCAGCCAGTCAACCGCGGCTTCCATGTCGCCATCGGTTTCGGTCAGCGCTTTTTTCGCGTCCATCATGCCTGCGCCGGTGCTTTCGCGCAGTTCTTTCACCATTGCTGCGGTGATCGCCATGCTCGGATCTCCTGTCAAATATAATTGGGAGGGGTCATAGCCCCCTCCCGTGTCATTGGGATGACGGTGAAGCGATTACGCTTCTTCTGCCTCGACGGCTTCTTCAACCGGTGCGTCTTCCAGAGCGCCAAGGTCAACGCCTGCAGCGCCCATCTGAGCGGTCATACCGTCAAGTGCTGCGCGTGCTGCCAGATCGCAATAGAGCGAGATGGCGCGTGCGGCGTCGTCGTTGCCCGGGATCACGTAGTCAACGCCTTTGGGCGAGCAGTTGGTATCGACAACAGCCACAACCGGGATACCCAGTTTGTTGGCTTCTGCGATGGCCAGATCTTCTTTCTTGACGTCGATGACGAACAGCAGGTCCGGCAGGCCCCCCATTTCGGCGATACCACCGAGCGACGCGGTCAGCTTCTCGTGGTCACGCTCCATGCCGAGGCGCTCTTTCTTGGTCAGGCCTTCTGCGCCTGCTTCAAGCTTCTCGGTGATGGTTTTCATGCGCGAGATCGACTGGGAAACGGTTTTCCAGTTGGTCAGCGTACCACCGAGCCAGCGGTGGTTCATGTAGTATTGTGCGGATTTCTCTGCGGCTTCTGCGATCGGCTTGGCAGCCTGACGCTTGGTACCGACGAAGAGAACGCGGCCGCCTTTTGCAACGGTGTCACGCACGACTTGCAGAGCCTTATCCAGCATCGGGACGGTCTGGGTCAGGTCGAGGATGTGGATGCCGTTACGGTCGCCGTAGATGTATTGTTGCATCTGCGGGTTCCAGCGTTGCGTCTGGTGACCGAAGTGAACGCCAGCTTCAAGCAGCTGACGCATGGTGAAATCGGGAAGCGCCATGGTCTTTTCCTTTTCCGGTTTGCGCCTGGGCGAAGGTTTTGAGAACCACCGTGCTAGGTGGCCCCAACCGGTGGACCTTCGAGGATGTCTCCCCCGAGAGGCCCGCCTTCGCCTGTGAAGTGCGCGCCTGTTACCGTGGTTTTTCCAGCGTGACAAGCGAAATATGCCATGAACGGGCATGGAAACGACTTTAGGGCGCAGATTTCAGCGCAAACCCAGCTCGTAGCCACGCGCCACGGCCTCCGGCAGGGTCTTGGCCCCCAGTTTGCGCCGCAATCCGGTCATATGCAGATCGATGGTTGCCAGCGAGATCGACAGCTCGAACGCGATCTGGTCGCGGCGCATCCCGTCGGCAATCATATGGAATATCTGCAATTCCCGCTTGCTCAGCAATGTCGAGAAGGCAGGCTCCGGTGTCATATTGGCCGCCCAGAAATAGACCAGCGCCGTATTTTTAAGCCCCTTATGCGCAAAGATATGGCAGGTGATCCGCCCCAGCTTGCTGTCGCTCACATCCAGCCGCACAGGCACCAGCGATTGCGACAGGATCACCTCATCCAGCGCCCGTAAGACCGGCGCATCGGCGCAGAACTGGCCGTTGCATTCTGCAAAGCTGTCCGAGGCGTTCAGCAATTCTGTCGCGGCCTCGGTCTGGCTGGAAATTCTGCCATCACCGCCGACCAGAAGATAGGCACCCTCGAAGGGGCGGCGCTGGGGGCGTTCATATGCGGGCGGTGTAAAGGCAGGCGCAAGCGGTTCGGGCGTCTGGAGGAAAGGGTCTTGTGGCTTGGGACGTCTCATAAACGTGCCTCGGCTCCCGAATTGTCTAACATCAACATCGCCGGTCCGTGATAATGTTCACGGCCGATTTTACCTGACTTGTCCCACCATTTTCCAGTTTACGCAGCGTTTACCGCAGATCGCAACCTATAAGAATTCCTAGGTTGCGGTGCAGTATCACATCACCTCAACTTCCCGTTACCTAAGGGCGTGACGATGTTGCGCAGGCATATCAAAGGAAGAATTTCATGCGTATTCAACTTTCCGGCTTTGCACTTTTGGCCTGTACGGCGCTGGTTGCCTGTGGTGGCAGCAGCAGCGGCGGTGGCAGCAACGGCACGGGTGGCGGTGCCCGCCTGAGCGCGTCCGAGGCGGCGACGGTGATGACGCAATATGACGAGGCTATTGCCGCCGTGGAGAACGGCGATGCCACCGTGGCCACCGATGCCTCGGGCGCTGTGTCCATGTCGGGCTATATGGGCTTCAGCATCGAGGAAGAGGAGGACGAGATTGATGCGCTCGGCAAGCTGAGCATGGATGTCGATTTCGACAATGGCACCGTCAGCGGCACGGCGGATAATTTCGCGCTCTTCGATACGTCCGATGAAGCCAATCCGGTGAAAGTCAGCAATGTTTCCGGCGCGTTGACGGTGGATGGCACCGTGACCTCCGCTGCTATTGACGCAAGTGCGACGGGGCATCTGTCGGATGGCGATGGTGGGGCCGATTTCGACCTGACGATGACCGGGAATGTCTACGAGCAGGACGATGCGTTGATGGCGCTTGGCGATGTCGAGGGCACGTTCACCACCGATGAGGGCGTGACCGAAACCACGGGCGGTGGTTTTGTGGCTTATGAAGACTGACTTTATCACTTATGATAACTGATAGGATGCGCCAGCATTGGCGCATCTTTTTACGTTTTGAAATCGGATATCCCACGTGCTGTCTTTTGCCCGCTCTGTTCTGATGCGTTTTGTTTGGTTCTTCCTGTTTGTGGGGCTTTGCACCCTGCCCCTGCGCGCCGAGCAGACGCGGACGATTGCACAGTGGATGGCGCTGGCCGCGCAGCTGGAGATGTCGGGGCAGCCGCTCAAGGCGTTGAAAGTCTATGGCGAGATTGCCGCGCAGCGCCCCGATTACCGGCCTGCGGCCACCGCGATTGACAGGGTTCTGGCGCAGATGGGCAGGCCGCAGCGGGCCGAGGCCGTTCTGCGCTATGTGCTGCGGCATGAAACGCGCAACCGTCCCGCCTATCTTGCGGCGCTTCGGCAGCTCGATCGCGCGCATCCGTTCCGATTTTCCGGATCGTTTGGTCTGCTGCCCTCGACCAATATCGCGCGCAGTTCCTCGCAGACCTATCTGGTGACCGATTACGGCACCTTTCTGATCGAGAATGGCGGTGATGAAAAAACCGGCATCGGCGCGGAGTTTTCGGTCAGTGGCGACTGGATCTTCCACCCTGCGCCCGGCCACAGGCTGCGTCTGTCCTCTGTGCTTTCGGGCGAGTGGTATGCGCAGCGCGATCTGCGCTATCTCCAGCCGTCGGTGACGCTGGCCTATGAAAACCTCCTCACACCGGATGACTGGGGGGTAAGTGCCTATGGCCGGTATCGGGCCTATGACGGGCTGGCGGATCAGAAGACTTCGGATTATCGCGCCTATGGGGTTGTGGCCCGCAAGCGCTGGTGGCTGGACGCCGCGTCGGTGCCGCAAGCCAGCCTCAGCGGATCACTCCTGGCGGAATATCGGGATTATCTTGATAAACAAGGCTATGACGGGCGTTTTTACCAAGCTGCTGGAAGTTTCTCACATCAGGCGGGGGCGTCCCAGCTAAGTTACGGGCTGCGGCTCGGGCGCTCGGATGTGCGGCTGGACTATCATCGGTATCGCGCGCTGGGTCTTTCGGCGGGGATCGTCCGTCCGCTGGGGCGCAAGGTGACGGCGGGGGCCACGCTGCGCTATGACTGGCGCCGCTACGATGCCGATTTCCCGCTATTGGGCGAGGTGCGTCATGACGAGACGGCCGAGCTTTCGGTCTTTGCCAGCTTCCGCCAGATCCGCATTGGCAACAGTGTTCCGAAGCTGCGCTGCAGCTACACCAATAACCGCTCGAATGTCGCGCTTTACCGGTATGACAGTTTCGATTGCGGGCTGGATCTTGATTTGACCTTCTGATCAGGTTTCTCTTGCGCCGTGTTCTGCCGCGCGGCAAGGAGGGCTTATGACAGAGATGCGTGACATAGTATGTATCGGCTCGGTGCTGTGGGACATTATCGGCCGGACGCCCGCTCCGATGCGGTTCGGGGCGGATATGCCCGGACGGATCACCCGCTTGCCGGGGGGCGTTGCAATGAATATCGCGATGACCCTGACGCGCTTCGGTATGCGCCCTATCCTGCTATCCGCCGTCGGGCGCGACAGTCAGGGGGTGGAGCTTCTGGCGCAGGCCGGGCGGCTGGGGATCGATGCGGGCCATGTCTACCGTTCGGCTGACCTGCCGACGGATCGCTATATGGCGATAGAATGCGCGACGGGCCTTGTGGCCGCGCTTGCCGATGCGCATTCGCTGGAGGCCGCGGGCGACAAGATCCTGCAGCCGCTGGCGGATGGCCGTCTGGGCTCTGCCGACGCGCCTTGGCACGGGCCTGTGGCGCTGGACGGAAATCTGACGACCGACCTTCTGGCACAGATCGCCCGATCCCCGCTTTTCGCGCGCGCCGATTTGCGCGTGGCCCCGGCCAGCCCTGGCAAGGCCGAGCGGCTTTTGCCATTGCTCGCCCATCCCCGCGTCACGTTTTATGTCAATCTCGAAGAGGCGAGCATTCTGTGCCAGAGCCAGTTCGGCTCGGCGCGCGAGGCCGCCGAGGGGCTGGCCCGTCGTGGTGCGCGGCGCGCCTTGGTGACCGATGGCGGGCGCGATGCGGCCGATATGTCGGCAGGGGGCGTCCTGACCGCCTGCCCGCCCGAGGTTCTGGTTTCCCGCGTGACTGGCGCGGGCGACACGTTCATGGCTGCCCATCTGGTGGCCGAATATGCTGGTTGCCCGCGCGAAGAGGCTTTGTCGCGCGCCCTTCTGGCTGCTGCCCGTTATGTTTCCGGAGATATTGCGACATGACCGATCTACTTGTCTTCACCCCCGAGGTCTCTGCCGCGCTCGCGGCAGGACAGCCCGTCGTGGCGCTGGAATCCACCATCATCACCCACGGTATGCCCTATCCGCAAAATATCGAGACAGCGCGCCGTGTCGAGGCCGCGATCCGTGCCGAAGGGGCCGTGCCCGCAACGATTGCCCTGATGCGGGGCCGTATCCATATCGGTTTGAGCGATCCGCAACTCAAGGAACTGGCACAGGCCGAAGGGGTGATGAAGGTCTCGCGGGCCGATCTGGCGGTCTGTTTGTCGCGCGGGGCCTATGGGGCCACCACGGTGGCGGCCACCATGATCTGTGCGCAGCGGGCGGGTATCTCGGTTTTTGCGACGGGCGGGATCGGGGGCGTGCATCGCGGTGCCGGAGAAAGCTTCGATATCTCCGCCGATCTGGCAGAGCTGGGCCAGACCGCCGTAACCGTGGTCTGTGCTGGTGCCAAAGCCATTCTGGATCTGCCGAAGACCTTCGAGGTGCTGGAAACCGATGGTGTGCCGGTCTTCGCTTATGGGCAGGATACCCTGCCCGCCTTCTGGTCGCGCGATTCAGGGCTTGCGGCACCGTTGCGGGCGGATCACCCTGCCGAGATTGCGAAAGCGGCGCTGATGCGGGCAGCGTTGGGTCTGCCGGGGGGGCAGCTTGTGGCCAATCCGGTGCCGCCCGAGGCAGAGATCCCGCGCGAGGTCATCCTACCGGTGATCGAACAGGCTCTGGCCGAGGCGGACGCGCGCAATATCAAGGCCAAAGCGGTCACACCCTTCCTGTTGCAACGCATCTTCGAGTTGACCGAGGGGCGTTCACTTGCCGCCAATATCGCGCTGGTTCTGAACAATGCGCGACTGGCGGCGCAAATTGCGAAAGAAATCGTCACTTTGCGCTAAGCAAATGTTGCTAAAGCGGTAGGGCTCTCCCATCTAGGGCGGGTTGCCCCCGGCAGGCGGGGGATTCGTGATTGCAGGACATGGTATGACCCTTCCCCCGACCGACCAGAAACCCAAGCCCCGCCGGCGCTTCGCCGCGATCAGGGCGTCTTTCCTGACCGGTCTTGTGGTCATTGCCCCTATCGGCCTGACAGCATGGCTGATCTGGACGGTGGCAGGATGGGTTGATGGCTGGGTGCTGCCGCTGGTGCCGCACGAGCTGCGCCCCGAACATTATATCGGGGTCAATCTGCGCGGGATCGGGGTGCTGATCTTCCTGATCTTCACGCTGGTTGTCGGCTGGCTGGCCAAAGGGTTCTTCGGGCGCGCGCTGATCCGTTCGGGGGAGGCGATTGTAGACCGCACCCCCGTCGTGCGCTCCGTCTATTCCGGTATCAAGCAGATTGCGGAAACGGTTTTCAGCCAAGGCGAAGAAAAATTCGACCGCGCCTGTATCATCGAATATCCGCGCCCCGGTATCAAGGCGATGGCGTTCGTTTCCTCCACCGCCAAGGGCGAGGTCGCGCGGCTGGCCGATACCCCCGAAGATCCGCTGATTTCGGTCTTCATGCCGACCACACCGAACCCGACCTCGGGATTTCTGATGTTTGTGCCGCGTTCGCAGATCACCTATCTCGACATGTCGATCGAAGATGCTGCCAAGCTGATCATCTCTGCCGGATTGGTCTATCCCACGGAAAAAGACGCGCCCAAACCGCGTTGAGCCGCGTTTTCGCAAGGGTTAGCCGAAAAGCTCCGCCAGATTGACCGAAGGCTCCTTACCGATTTTGTCGGCATGCTGGTCCAGAAACCGGTCTGCCGCCTGCTGACCGGCCGTTTTCAGCCGCCCCAGCGTGCCATAGCTGGGAGAGACCTTGGAACTTTGGCTGAGCGACACCATCGTGTCGTCATCGGCAATCAGATGGATCAGCACGTCTTTCATCGCGCGTTCGGGCAGGTGCTTCTCGGCGATGACCCGACGGGCGAAATTGATCGCGCGCAATTCCCGCAGCAGCGAGGTGTTGAACGAGATTTCCGTGATCCGCTCCTCGATCTGCTGCGGCGTGGTCGGGATGCCCTCGCGCGCCAGTGGATTGATATTCACGATCATGATGTCGCGCGGGAATTGCGGCTCGAAAAGCGGAAACAGTGCCGGATTGCCGGTGTAACCGCCATCCCAATAGGCTTCGCGCCGTCCGGTCACGGGATCGTCGATTTCGACCGCGCGAAACAGGTTGGGCAGGCAGGCCGATGCCAGCAGCGCATCGGGCGTGACCTCATCGCCCGAAAAAATACGGATCTTGCCATTGCGCACATTGGTGGCCGACACAAAAAATGCCGGTCCTTCCTTGGCGCAGACATTCTCGAATTCCAGATCCTGAACCACCCGAGCGAGCGGGTTGATGTAGAACGGGCCGGAATCATAGGGAGAAAGCAGCCTCAGCCAGTTTTCGATATAGAAGGCAGGGGTGAACAGGTCGAACCAGCGCGTCACCGTGTCCGGATAGGGAAACAGTGCCGAGACCCAGCGATCCGTGCGGAAATCATTGCCTTCGGCCACCTGCGACCACAGCCAGTTCAGCGCCTCGCGGGCGGCCTCGCGCCCTTTCGTGCCGCTTGCCTGCGCCAGTCCGGATTTCAGCGCGGCACCGTTCAGCGCGCCCGCAGAGGTGCCGGAGATGGCGGCGATCTCGATCCAGTCCTCATCAAGGAGGCGGTCCAGAACGCCCCATGTGAAGGCCCCATGTGCGCCGCCGCCCTGAAGCGCGAGATTGATCCTTTTGGTGTCCATCCGTGATACTCCCGCAGCCGTTTCAAACCGCTTTGAATTACAAATCCATCATGGTGTAGCCGCAATCGGGCGACCAATCGTGCCCGTCGGAACGGTGCCGGTAAAATCGGAAGGGGGCCTGCGCCCCCTTCGGTAGCGATCTTACAAGGCGGTCCAGCCACCATCGACCGAAATCGTGGTGCCTGTGATCTGTTCCGCTGCGTCCGAACAAAGAAATACCGCCGTGCCGCCGATCTGTTCGACGGTGGCAAACTGTTTCGAAGGCTGACGGTCCAGAATGATCTTCTCCACCGCCTCTTCTTCGGTCATGTTGTATTTCTTGGCCGTATCGGGGATCTGCGCCTCGACCAGAGGCGTGTGCACATAGCCCGGGCAGATCGCATTGGCGGTGATCGGCTCTTTCGCGGTTTCCAGGGCCACAACCTTCGTCATGCCCACCACGCCATGTTTGGCGGAGACATAGGCCGATTTGTAGGGCGAGGCGGTCAGGCCATGGGCCGAGGCGATATTGACCACCCGTCCCCAGCCTGCCTTGCGCATCATCGGCAGTGCGACAGCCGTGGTGTGGAACGCCGAGCTGAGCATGATGGCAATAATGGTGTCCCATTTATCGACGGGAAATTCGTCGATCGGGGCCACATGCTGGATACCGGCATTATTGACCAGAATATCGCAGGTGCCAGCCTGCTCGATCAGACCACGCGCCTCGGCCCCTTTGGAAAGGTCGCCTTTGATATAGCGCGCCTCGACGCCGAATTCCTGTGCAATGCTCTTCGCCAGTTCATGATCTTCGGGACGGTCCGTGAAAGAGTTCAGAACAACATTCGCCCCCGCGCGGGCCAGTTCGCGGGCGACGCCCAATCCGATTCCCGAATTAGATCCGGTAATAACTGCAGTTTTTCCGTTTAGGCTCATGAGGTCCTCCTTTGGATTATGCCTGCGATCATCATCCTAGGGCCGAATCTGGCAAGGTCCAATCACGTGAAAAATCGCTTATTCACGCAGCCGTGCGGTTTTTTCGCTTGCGTTCACGAATCGCATCAAGCAAAAGCGCCCTATTATCTGAAACCGCTTCGTCGAGGTGCCGCCGGATCTTTCCGGGCTGGTGCCTTTCTGATTTGGACCTAAAAAACCTGCGCGTTCAAAACGTTAATGGATGCAACTGCAGCGGGAAACTGGCTAAGAACTGCCGTTAGAACCAAAAAAAACGCCCGCACAAGGCGGGCGCTAAGTCATGAGGCAGGTTTCATACAGGCAAGAAACCTATCGAGCAGTGAGTTTGTTATAGGCCGAACTGCGCGTAGTTTCAAAGGGAAAATTGCGTAAGCCCTAATGCTCCGTTAGATTTCCTTCAAATACCACGAGCAGAAACGGGATCATCGCGATGCAACGAACCGCCTTTAGACGCATGCTTATAGGTGCCATGCTTGCAGCAAGTCCTTTATTGATTGGCTCAAAAGGCTTTGCGGCACCGCAGCATGCTCTGGCGATGACCGGTGCGCCTGCCCTGCCCGACGGGTTTGACCACCTGCCTTATGCAAATCCCGACGCGCCCAAGGGCGGAGCGCTGAAACTGGGCGAAGTCGGCACGTTTGATTCTCTTAATCCGTGGATTCTGCTTGGCCGGCCTGCGACGGGAATCAGTCAATATGTGACCGAGTCGCTGATGGCGCGCTCGATCGACGAACCCTTCACCCTTTACGGTCTTCTGGCGGAAAGCGTCGATACCGATGCGGCGCGCAGCTATGTCGAATACACGCTCCGTCCCGAAGCGCATTTTTCCGACGGCAAGCCGGTGACCGTCGAGGATGTGATCTGGTCCTACAAGACGCTTGGCGAACACGGGCATCCGCGCTACCGCAACGCCTGGGCCAAGGTGAAAGACATCCGCCAGACCGGTCCGCGCTCCGTGCGTATCACCTTCAACGCCCCCGACCGCGAGCTGGCCTTGCTGATGGGGATGCGCCCTATTCTGGAAAAAGCGCAATGGGCGGGCAAGGATTTCGAGGCCACCACCGACATGGTTCCGGTCGGTTCTGGCCCTTATGTGGTGGATCAGGTTTCCAACGGGCGGTTCATCAGCTTCAAGCGCGATCCCGACTGGTGGGGCAAGGATGTGAATTTCAATCACGGCCTTTGGAATTTCGACACGATCCGCCATGAATATTTCAAGGATGGCAATGTGATATTCGAAGCTTTTAAAGCTGGGGATGTCGATGCATGGCGCGAGATGAGCGATGCGCGCTGGCAGAATAACTACAATTTTGCCGCCGCCCAATCCGGCGAGATCGTCAAGGACGAGATCCCGCATGCCCGTCCTTCGGGAATTGACGGTCTGGTGATGAATACCCGCAACCCCTTGTTCAAGGACTGGCGGGTTCGCGAGGCGCTGACCGAGGTTTTCAATTTCGAATTCATCAACAAGACTCTCAACAATGGCGCCGAACCCCGCGTTACATCGTTCTTTTCCAACTCTGAGCTAGGCATGCAGCCCGGCCCTGCCAGCGGCAAGGTCAAGGCTCTGCTGGCCCCCTTTGCCGACCAGCTTGCCCCGGGCACGCTGGAGGGCACGCCCCTGCCCGTCTCGGATGGTCGGGAGATGAATCGAAAGAACACGCGCAAGGCGTTGAAACTTCTGGAAGACGCAGGCTGGACTGTGGCGCGTGACGGGGTGCTGCGCAATGCGTCGGGCCAGCCGTTCCAGTTCGAGATCCTGCTGCGTCAGGGTGGCGGCTATGGCAGCGGCCCCTATGATCCGCAATCGGTGGTCGATATCTATGTGCAGGCGCTTGAACGGATCGGCGTAAAGGCCCGCGTGACCACGATCGACGATGCGCAATATGTCCAGCGCGCGCGCAACTACCAGTTCGATATGACATGGTACTGGCGCGCCCTCTCGCTGAGCCCGGGCAACGAGCAGATGCTCTATTGGGGCTCTGCAGGTGTAGCGCAGCCGGGAAGCTGGAACTACATGGGCATGGCAAGCCCCGCCGCCGAAGCGATGATCCGCCATATGCTGGCAGCCACTGATCACGATGATTACGTGGCCGCAGTGCGGGCCTTGGACAGGATCCTGACCCAAGGGCGCTATGTGATCCCCGCATGGTATTCCAAAAGCACGAGGCTTGCACATAAATCCAGCCTTCATTATCCCGAAACCTTGCCGGTCTATGGTGACTGGCCGGGCTTCATGCCCGACACTTGGTGGTATGAGGCAGACAAATGAAAAAGCTCGTTTTGCTTGGCCTTCTGATGGTGTCGCTGAGCGCGTGCAACACGATTGCAGGCGTCGGGGATGACGTGTCCGATGGCGCGCGCACCGTGCAGGGCTGGATGAACTGAACGCGTCTGAGGCGGGCCTTGCGGGCCCTGCTATATGCCGCATTGGAAGAAGGGCCGATGTGCAAGCAACGGCCCTTTTGTTTTGTGCGTTTTCCGGTTCTTGGACCGGAGGCTGCCCGTCTTTTCCGTGCTTTGCCCCCTTGCCTGCGGGGGTGGCAGATAGTTGGGAACAAATGGCGATGGGCGGGCTTTCTCTCCACAGGATGACGATGCCCCGTCACGAGGGGCTGCTACTCAGGAGGACGCCATGAAATGGAGCCATGTCGAGCAGAACTGGACCGCGTTTTACGAGGCGATCACTGATCGCTGGCCCGATTTGACCGAGGATGACCTCGCAGAGATCGATGGCGACCGGCGCGCTTTCATCAAGGCTGTGTGCGACGCCACCGGCGATGAGGCCGAAGATGTTGCTGAAGAGTTGCGCGAATGGCTGGCGGGCGAGCTGCCCTCGGATGTGGTGATGGACCCGACCCATGATGACCACTCGATCCGCAATTCCGCAAAATATGTCGGCGATGGCGAAGACGAATATGACGAGGATGAAAACTTCGGCGATGACGAGGAGGAAGATGGTGCCGCGTGAGCTTGCGTCTTGACGCCAGAGGTCGGGCCTGAAACACAGACGTTCTGAACGTCTTGCCCCCTCTGGAGAAAGCCCATGATCGCGCTTGATATCTTTGCCGACCCGGTCTGCCCCTTCTGCCTGATCGGCTATGAACGGTTGCGCCGCGCGCTCGCAGAGCGGCCCGGCCATCCTTTCCAACTGGCATGGCACCCCTTCCAGCTCAACCCCTCCATGCCCCGCGAGGGCATGGCGCGCGCGGATTACCTGCAGGCCAAATTCGGGCAGGACGGAGCGGTGAAGATGCACCAGCAGCTTCTGGAGATCGCCGCCTCCGACGCCCTGCCGCTTGACCCGCTGAAAGTGCTGCGCCAGCCAAACACGCTGGATGCGCTGCGTCTTGTCTATTGGGCCGGTCTGGAAGAGAAAGCGACCGCTGTGATGGAGGGCGTGATGGCGGCGCATTGGTATGAGGGGCGCGATATCGGCGATCCGCGCGAACTGGTGCGCATTGCGCAGGCGGCGGGGCTTGATGGCACGATGATTGGCCGCCTTCTGGCCAGCGATGCCGATTGCGACACGATTGCCAGCCGTGATGCCCATGCCCGCGAGCGCGGCATCACCGCTGTGCCGACCTTCATCGTGGCCAACACCCATGCCATCACCGGCGCCCAGCCGAAAGAGCTGTGGCTGAAAGTGATCGACGAGCTGTCTGGCGCGCCTTCGGATGCCATTCTGAACTGAGGCTTTCAGGCGCTGCACATCTGATATTGCCGGTTGTGCTTTTTTGCGCGTCCTAAAAGGTGGACGCGCTAAGGCTGCTTATTATAGTCAGGCTCAAACATTCCTTCTTCGAGATATACATGACCCATATGGACCATAGCCTCGAGCAGACGGCTAGGACGTTGTCGCTGCGCGAGTTCACCGTCATGCTGGCGTCTCTGATCGCCACAGTCGCGTTTTCGATTGACGCCATGCTTCCGGCCTTGAGCGATATCGCCGCAGCCCTCACCCCCGAGGATGTGAACAAGGCCCAGCTGATCCTGACCTCCTTCGTCTTCGGGATGGGGGCCGGAACCTTTTTTGTCGGCCCGATTTCCGATGCGATTGGGCGCCGTGTCACAATCGCGCTTGGGATCGTCATCTATATGACCGGTGCCATTATCGCGATCTCTGCCAATTCGCTCGAGGCGCTGCTTGTCGCCCGTTTCATTCAGGGGTTCGGGGCCTCCAGCCCGCGTCTGGTGCCGATGGCACTGGTGCGTGATCTCTATCGCGGGCGGGAAATGGCGCAGGTGACTTCGATCATCATGATGATCTTCATTATCGTGCCGGCGCTCGCGCCTTCGATCGGGGCGGCCATCATCGCCTTTTCCGACTGGCGTGGCATCTTCTATGTCTTCTGTCTGTTCGGGACGATCGGCGTGACATGGCTGTTCCTGCGTCAGCCCGAAACCCTCCCGCCCGAGCGCCGTCGTCCCCTGCGGCTGGGCGCGCTTGTGGCCGGTGCCAGCGAAGTGCTGCGCGACCGGCAGGTCTGCCTTTACATTGTCATCATGACCCTTGGCTTTTCTCAGATGTTCGCAGCCGTCAGTTCGGCGGAACAGCTTTATAAAGCCTATGGCGTCACCGATCATTTCCCGCGGTGGTTCGCGCTTGGGGCGTTGATGGCGGGCAGTTTCTCTTTCCTCAATTCGCGCCTTGTCGTGCGGCTGGGGATGCGCCGGATCGTGTCGGTGGCGTATCGCACGCAGGTGGTGATTTCGCTGGTCATGCTGGCTTTGCAGATTGCGGGTATGCCGCAAAGCGGCTGGGGCTTTGCGGTGTTCTTCCTTTACTTCACCTCGGTCTTTGCAATGGCGGGGGTCACCTTTGGCAATCTCAACGCTCTGGCGATGCAGAATGTGGGGCATCTGGCGGGAATGGCGGCCTCGGTGATCACCGCGCTGTCGACCGTGGGATCGGTGATGATTGCGGCGCCTATCGGGCTGGCCTTCAACGGCACCGTCCTGCCGCTGGTGATCGCGACCTTTGTCTGCTCGGGGCTGGCCATGCTGCTGATGACACGCACGCAGGGTGAAGGATGAAGCGTAAAGGCCGGGAAATCCCGGCCTTTTTTATTTCGCTCCCTTTTCGGCCTCGCGCACTTTTGCGGCCAGATCACGGGCAATCGCGAAGCTGCCCTTGATCTTCTCGGCGTCATTGGACCAGTCGCGACGGATGATCAGCTTGTTGTCGCGCAGCTTCGCCAGATCACGTTCTGTGGTAAGATAATCCACCAACCCCGCGGGATTGGGGAATTTATCATTGTGGAACTGGAGTGTGACCCCTTTCGGCCCCGCATCCAGCTTGCCGATATGGGCCCGCTTGCACATGCCCTTGATGCGGATCACCAGTAGCAGCGTGTTGACTTCCTTCGGCAGCGGGCCAAAACGGTCAATCAGCTCGGCGGCAAAGCCCTCCATTTCGACCTTGGTGGTGATCTGGCTCAGACGGCGATACAGCCCCAACCGCACATCCAGATCGGGGATATAGTTTTCCGGAATGGTGACAGGCACACCCAGATTGATCGTGGGCGACCATTCGCCATCGGCTACATCTTCCCCCAGCTCGCCCGATTTCAGCTTCGAAATCGTTTCTTCCAGCATGGACTGGTATAGCTCGTAGCCGACTTCCTTGATATGCCCCGATTGCTCTTCACCCAAAATGTTACCTGCGCCGCGCAAGTCCAAGTCTTGGCTAGCTAAATTAAACCCTGCCCCAAGGCTGTCCAGCGATCCGAGAAGCCGCAGCCGCTTTGTGGCCTGCGGGGTCAGCGGCATCCGCGGCTTGGTTGTCAGATAGCAGTAGGCCCGCATCTTCGAGCGCCCGACCCGCCCGCGGATCTGGTAGAGCTGGCTGAGGCCGAACATATCGGCGCGGTGGATCACCATCGTATTGGCGGTCGGAATATCCAGCCCCGATTCCACGATGGTCGTGGCCAGAAGCACGTCATATTTGCCATCATAAAACGCGTTCATCCGCTCATCCAACTCGCCCGCCGCCATCTGCCCATGCGCGGTGATAAAGGTGACTTCGGGCACCTCATTGCGCAGGAACTCCTCGATTTCAGCCAGATCGGTGATGCGTGGCACGACGTAAAAGCTTTGCCCGCCACGGAAACGTTCGCGCAAAAGCGCCTCGCGGATGGTCACCGTGTCGAATTCCGAGACATAGGTGCGAATGGCCAGACGGTCGACAGGCGGTGTGCCGATCACGGATAGATCCCTGACTCCGGTCAGGGAAAGTTGCAGCGTCCGTGGAATGGGGGTCGCGGTGAGTGTCAGCACATGGATATCCGAGCGCATCTCTTTCAGACGCTCTTTATGCTGGACGCCAAAATGTTGTTCTTCATCAATGACGAGCAGGCCAAGGTTCATAAACCGAACCGCTTTGGCCAGCACCGCATGGGTGCCGATCACGATATCGACGCTGCCATCTGCCAAGCCCGCGCGGGTTGCCGCGGCCTCTTTTGCGGTCACGAAGCGCGACAAGGGGCGGACATTGATCGCGGTATTCCGGAAACGTTCGGCAAAGGTTTTGTAATGCTGGCGCGCGAGCAGCGTGGTGGGTGCGATTACCGCAACCTGTACCCCAGCACTGGCGGCGACAAAGGCTGCGCGCATGGCAACCTCGGTCTTGCCAAAACCGACATCGCCGACCACCAGCCTGTCCATCGGTGTGCCCGATCTCAGATCCTCCACCACATCCTCGATCGCCGCAAGCTGGTCATCGGTCTCGCTATAGGGGAAACGCGCGGCGAAGGCCTCCCATTCGTGATGCGGAACCTCCAGAACCGAGGCCTTGCGCAGGTAACGCTCGGCGGCAATGCGCATCAGCTTGTCGGCGATCTCGCGGATACGCTCTTTCAGGCGGGCTTTCTTGGCCTGCCATGCCCCACCGCCCAGTTTGTCAAGAAGTCCGTCTTCATGCCCGAAACGGCTGAGCAATTCGATATTGACGACCGGCAGAAACAGCCTGTCGCCGCCCGCATATTCCAGCAAGATGCAATCCAGCGGCGCCCCAAGCGCCGAAACGGTTTCCAGCCCCTTATAGCGCCCGACCCCATGATCGACATGCACGACCAGATCACCTTGAGACAACGACTGAGCTTCGGTCAGGAAGTTATCCGCTTTACGTTTCTTTTTCGGTTTGCGGATGAGCCGGTCTCCCAGCACGTCCTGTTCCGAAATCACGGTCAGCGCCGGATCATCCCCCTTGGGCGGTGCTTCGAACCCCTGATCAAGCGTCCAGACCGTCAGGTTGACCCCCGGCCCGATCTGGCGCGCATCCGAAATCAGCCGCGCGATATGTAGCCCTTCATCTTCCATCAGCCCCTTGAGCCGCTCGCGCGCGCCGTCCGACCAGGAGGCGATCACTACGGGCCCCTGTTTGAGCCGTGTCTGAACATGGTCACGTAACGCACCGAAAAGACTGACGTCTTCCATCTGTCGTTCGGGGGCAAAACTGCGCCCGATCCGCGCCTCGGCATCCAGAATCCCTGGTCCCGGCGGTGCAGAGAGCACTTGCAGGGCAAGCACACGGCGCGGCTTCAGGATGCTGTCCCACGCCGCTTCATCAAGATAGAGAAGTTGCGGTGCGGCGGGTTTGTAGACGCTATCCACCCTGTCGCGCCGTGTCATCGCCTCGCGACGGGTGTCATACTGGTCGGAAATCTGTTCCCAACGCGCCTCGCGCAAGACCGGAATTTGATCGTCCAGCAAGATGGAGGCCTCTGGAATATAGTCAAAAATCGTTTCCATCCGGTCATGGAAAAACCCCAGCCAATGTTCCATGCCCGCATGTTTGCGACCGGCGGAGACGGCCTCGTAGAGTGGATCTTCGGCACCACCCGCACCGAATTCCACGCGATAATTCTGTCGGAAACGGGCGATCGAGGCTTCGTCGAGGATGACCTCGGAGACAGGTGCCAGTTCGATCCGAGTGAGCTTTTCCGTCGTGCGCTGGGTTGCCGGATCAAACCGGCGCACCCCGTCAAGCACATCGCCCCACAGATCGAGACGCACGGGACCGCTTTCTCCGGGGGGATAGATGTCTATGATACCGCCACGCAGGGCAAATTCGCCCGCTTCCGACACCGTGGGCACAGGCGAAAATCCCATGCGTGTCAGGAAACCGCGCAGCGCCTCATCCTTAAGGTGCCCACCAACCTTGGCCACAAACGAATTGTCTGCAAGTACCTGACGCGCAGGTATTTTTTGCATTGCCGCCGAAAGCGTCGTCAGCAGGACAAAGGGTCCGGGCACCCCCGATTGAAGGGCTGCCAGGGTCGCCATGCGGGCTGCCGAGATTTCGGGATTTGGCGAGACGCGGTCATATGGCAGGCAGTCCCATGCCGGAAAACTGAGCACCGTCACCTGAGGGGCAAAAAATCCCAGCGCCAGACGCATCGCCTCAAGCCGCCTGTCGTCGCGGGCGATATGGATCACGCTTTGACCACGCTCCAGCTCGCGGACCAGAAGTTTCGCGTCATACCCTTCGGGTGCGCCGGAAAGAACGAAATGCGTCATCGCTTGGGGCCTTTGTCTATGCGCGTCTCGGGCGCGGTCCGCAGGGTTAGATAGGTGCCGCGCCTACCAAAGTCGAATGGTCTGTGACAGCAGATTGCTCAGCATCCCCCAGAGTGCAGTGACAAAGATCACGGACATTCCAAGAAGTTGCACCCGAAATCTCGCACCATGTACAAAGTTGGCAATCGCCTCGGCCTGCCCGTTCTCGCTCAGGCTCAACAAGAGCTTTGCGTTGTAAAGGGTCATGATTGTTACAAAACTGAGAGGCACGCCCAAAAGAAAGGCGGCCTGTGCCAGTTCGGCGCCATAGCCAAACCCGGTGACCAGAAGGAAGCTTGTCAGGAAAAACCACCCCGCCGTCAGCGCCGCCTTGGCCTGACTGAAACGGATCAGGCGGCGCGCGCTCAGCCCAGCGGCCAGAACCAGATCGTCCGCCGTCTCGGCATTGCGCCGGTACTGGGTGACCAGATCATAGGGGATGCCCATCGCGAAATGGGCGGCAAAAGACCAGCAGACCGCCAGCATGATCCAGTACCAGAGGCTGGAAAAGGAGTGCATGTCGATCAGGGCGAATATGGTGTTGGTGAAGTCCACTCTTTATCTTCTTTTGGCTTGATCGCGTGGATGTGTTCTTTTTCTAGCCGATTCAAAGGCTAGAGGGAAGCATCCCCGCGGTCAAAAGGCTTGAGTTTCTGGCCGCTGCGTGGCACCCCGTTTGTAATAACGGAGACATAGAATGACACCGCTTTTTCCTGCTTTTCCTCATAACCGTATGCGGCGTTTGCGCCGGACGGCGGCTTTGCGCGATCTGGTGCAAGAAAACCGTCTGAGCGTGAAAGACCTCATCTGGCCGATTTTCATCACCGATGTCGCGGGGGCCGATGTCGAGGTGCCTTCGATGCCCGGTGTGTTCCGCAAGACGATCGAGGGCGCGGTGCGTGCGGCGGAAGAAGCGGCAGAGCTTGGTATTCCGGCGCTATGTCTGTTCCCTTATACCGATCCGGCGGTCAAGACGGAGCTGTGCGAAGAGGCGTGGAACCCCGAAAACATTACCAATCGGGTGATCCGCGAAATCAAGAAACATGTGCCGGAAATCGCGATTATGACCGATATCGCGCTGGATCCCTATAATTCGCTCGGCCATGACGGTCTGGTGAAGGATGGCGTGATCCTGAATGACGAAACGGTTGAGGCGCTTGTGAAAATGGCTTTGGCTCAGGCCGAGGCCGGTGCCGATATTCTGGGACCTTCCGATATGATGGACGGGCGCATCGCGGCAATGCGCAAGGCGATCGAGGATGCGGGCTACGGGCGCGATGTCTCGATTTTGAGCTACTCGGCCAAATTCGCCAGTGTCTATTACAGTCCTTTCCGTGATGCGGTCGGTGCGTCGGGCGCCCTGAAGGGCGACAAGAAGACCTATCAGATGAATCCGGGCAATTCCGACGAGGCGCTGCGTCTGGTGGCGCGCGATCTGGCCGAGGGGGCGGATATGGTGATGGTCAAACCGGGCCAGCCCTATCTGGATGTCTGCCGCCGCGTGAAAGACGAGTTTGGCGTGCCGACCTTCGCCTATCAGGTCTCGGGGGAATATGCGATGGCGATGGCCGCGATCCGCAATGGCTGGCTGGATCATGACAAGGTGATGCTGGAAAGCCTTCTGGGGTTCAAACGGGCCGGTTGTGACGGGGTGCTGACCTATTTCGCCCCCGCCGCCGCGCGGGCTTTGGCCAACGGGGCCTGATCAAGGCTTGGCCCGAGGCCGACAGCCCCTTACAGGAAGTGACAGGCCCGATTTTTCGGGCTAGTCTTTCAAACAAAGGGGTGCGCCCCACCTAGGCGGGCGGTCAAGCCCGATGTGAAATCGAGCGAGAGGCAGTGAGATGATTTCCAGACGTAACCTTCTGGCTATGGGCGGCGCCGCATGCGGTCTTGCAGCCTGTGGCAACGGGATCGGGTCCAATGGCGGGCCGCAGATCGATGCGCGGGTCGACGCGACGCGTGATTATTTGCTGAACCGCTATCCGGGGACGCAGGAATTGATGGGCAAAGCGGTCGGTGTTCTCTACATGCCGCTGGTGACCGAGGCGGGCTTCGGCATTGGCGGCTCTTACGGGCGCGGTGCGCTGCGGATCAATGGCGCCACGGTTGATTATTACGCCGTGACCTCGGCGTCTTTCGGGTTCCAGATCGGGGCGCAGCAATATGCGCATGCGCTGTTCTTCATGACCCCCGAAGCCTTGTCGGGGTTCCGCCGTGCGGATGGCTGGCAGATTGGCGCGGATGCCAAATATGCGCTGCCCGATCGGGGCGGCTCGCTTGGCACCGACACCACCACCTCGCGCGCGCCGGTCATTGCGCTGGTCTTCGGTCAGGCCGGTCTGATTGCGGGGGCGTCGCTTGCGGGCAGCAAATACACCCGCATTATTCCGTAATAAATACCGGCATAACAAAGACAAAGCACGCGAACTTCGCGTGCTTTCTTATGTCTGGTCTTTGGCCTGTGCCTCAGCTGCCCAGAATGACCTTCACATAATTCATCGTTTCCTGATACGGCGGAATACCGTTATATTTGGCAACAGCTTCCGGACCCGCATTATAGGCGGCAAGCGCATGGCGCCAATTCCCGAAGCGGTCATACATCATGCGCAGATATCGCGCCCCGCCATCAAGATTCTCTTCCGGATTGGAAATATCGACATTTAGTTTGGCCGCCGTGGCGGGCATCAACTGGGCCAGTCCGCGCGCGCCTGCATGCGAGACCGCCTGCGGATTCCAACCGCTTTCCTGCTGGATCAGACGCAGGAACAGATCCGGCGGAACGCCGTGTTTCTGGGCCGCAGCACGCGCAATGGGCATGTATTTCCCGCGATATTTTCCGGTATAGCTGGGAATGACCGCCGCCGTGATGGTCTTGCCATCGGGCCGCAGGCGCGAGCTGTGTTCATATTGTCCGGCAGCACGGGAATCCAGAAGCTGGGTCTGGTTGCGGAAAAGCTGGGTACGGTTCGAGCTGGAGGCGCCTGAAAGGCGCAGACCTTCTGCAATCGCAGGGCTGCTGGCCACCGAGATGGCACAAGTGATCAAAGCAAGGAGCGTCCCCGCAGCCTTTATCCGCATCATCCTCTGTCCCCAGCTTTTTTGGTTGCGGCTGAATATACCCAAAAACGTCGTGTTGAAAACCCTTTGAATCTGCCGTCGGGGCAAGCGTGTGGGTGCGCGGATTTGGCGGGGTGACCCGCCATGCAGGCGCATTCGTGCTTTGCATGCCGTGCCGGTCTGGTATACCCGGCGCAATCACTTGAATCGCGGCATGCGTCGCATGTCAGCCAGCCAGCGGAGGTTTTTTGATGGCAGGATCGGTCAATAAGGTCATTATCGTGGGTAACCTCGGCCGTGATCCGGAAGTTCGCAGTTTTTCGAATGGTGGCAAGGTCTGCAACCTGCGGATCGCGACCTCGGAAAACTGGCGTGACCGTAATAGTGGCGAGCGCAAGGAACGCACCGAGTGGCATTCGGTCGCGATTTTCAGCGAGCCTCTTGCGAAAATCGCGGAACAATATCTGCGTAAAGGGTCGAAGGTCTATATCGAAGGCCAGCTTGAAACCCGTAAATGGCAGGATCAATCCGGTCAGGACCGTTACACGACCGAAGTCGTGCTGCGCCCCTATCGCGGCGAACTGACTTTGCTGGACGGGCGCAATGACGGCGGCCAAGGTGGCGGCGGTTACGGTGGAGGTCAGGGTGGCGGCTATGGCGGCCCCTCTTCGGGCGGCTATGATGACGGCCCGTCCTCGGGCGGCTATGGCGGCCCGTCGCAGGGTGGCGGCAGCAGCCGTCCCGATTTTGACGACGAAATTCCGTTCTGACGGTCATACCTCCATATCGCACGTTTTGAGATGAAACATCCCTTACCATCTAAGTGGTAAGGGATGTTTTTGGAACGGGTGCGGGATGCGACAGTGGCGAAGGCTGTCCGGATGGCGCAGCCGTCTTATGACCGCGGAGACGTAATTGCGGCTCGGGCTTGTGCCGGGGGCAACCGGATGGACCATGCGGTTGCCCGTTGTCTTGCAAGGGGTGTCAGCGCAGGATGAAATCGACGGCTTCGGGCATCTGCGGCAGATCCGTCTCGCCCAAGGCGCGTTTCAGCGAGATTTCGATGGCGGTCGCAAAAGCTGTCAGCGGCAATGCGTTGACGCGGTCCGAGAAAGGCTGTTCCAGCTCTTCGGCCAGCGCATCAAGTCCGAAGAACGCATAGGCCACAAGCCCCGCCACCAAGGGGGCCACCGCCCCGAGCGTGTCGACAAAGCCGAAAGGCAGGATGACACAATAGATATAGGCGGTGCGGTGGAGCAAAAGCGAATAGGCAAAGGGCACCGGCGTATTGGCCAGCCGTTCGCAGGCAAGAAGCGATTGCGACAGGCGGGTCAGGCTTTCATGCAGTACAAGCGCCTCGACATGGGTCAGCTTGCCCTCGCGTTCGGCCTGCCCCACGATCCGCGCGGCCTGCGCCAGAGCCTCGTCGCTCTGCCAGTTCTGGCTGCGTCCGCGCAACTGCGTCTCTACCAGATGCGCAAAGCGGATCAGGCTGTGAAGAAGGGCGCTCCGTTCGGGCAGGTCTTCCAGCATGGTGGTCTGGCGGATCACATCGCGTGAGGACTGGATCAGCACGCCCCAATGTTTGCGTGCCTCCCACCAGCGATCATAACAGGCGCCGTTACGGAAGCTGAGAAAGATCGACAGCGCAATCCCGATCAGTGCGAAGGGCGAGGGATCAAGGCCCTTGATATAATCGGGGAAATGATCATGCCCCAGAACGACGGCAATCCCGATGCCGAATACCACCAGAATCTGGGGCCAGATGATCTGGACGACCGAGCCTTGCAGGATAAAGAACAGCCCCAGAATTGTGGGGCGTTTGCGGATGATCACGATGATCCCCTTTTGGCTGAAGAAAGCGACTCTCACCGCTGGCGATGAACGCTAGCATGCTTCGCCTACGCAGATGAAGATCTCCCCACAAGCGCCATGATGCAGGCAACGTAAGGGCAAATTGTCTCAGGTGACAGGCTGGGCCATCGCCCGCCATCGCCGGAGATGTTCGGGGGTCACCATTTTGCGTGCGAGCACAGGGGCGATCTGCGGCCCGTAGAGGCTTTGCACGGGCCAGTTGCCCAGTAGCGCGGGCGCAAGCTGCGGACAGGTGCGCAGCAACGAGATCTGGTCCTGCCGCGACAGCGCCTGAAACCCCACAGGGCCGGGCCAGAAGCTTTCGACCCAGAGACCGTTGATCCGAACGGCGGAATGCGTTTCGAGCAGCAGGTGGATATAGCTGATCTGGCGTTTGCCGCGCATGATCCTTGCCCCCTGCCAGCCGCAATCGGCCAGATGTCTGGCACGGATAAGACGCGGACCGGTCTCGGTCCTGAGCCAAACGCAATGCTGGCCCGACAGCACGATCCTTTCATGCGCCCCCAGTGATCCGGCCCGAATCTCTATCGGCAGCAGACGGGGGGTCTTCAGGTCTTGCTCCCCGAGATCGCGACGCCCGACCCAGAGCACGCGCGCGGCTTTGTCCTGCGTCTGCACGAAATCGCCCGCGCGCAGGGTCTCGATGGCACGCGGCCCTTCGGGGGTGGCAATCTGCATCCCCGCCGCGATACAGGGAATACCGATGGAATAGAGCTGCGGCGCGGTGGATAGCAGGCTCGGGTCCACATTCTGCAATGTGAGCGTCTCGCCATTTGGGAAGGACAGAACCGAGCCGCCTGCTCCGTCCGAGCTGATCACCACATCCCATGCATTCACCGGATCGCCATTGGTATCGGTGAGTGCGGACACGTCGAGCTGGTCGACCGTATGCCCGTCGCCGCTATCGGTCATGTCGAAATCGGTGACGATGTCAGAGCCGAAATCATCGGCCAGACCCAGCGTATCCGCACCGTCGCCTGTCGTGATCAGGTCGTCGCCGGTGCCACCATAAATAAGATTGGCCCCCTGACCGGCAAGGATTGTGTCATTGCCCTCACCGCCATCCAGCGTGTCCTGTCCGGTGGTGGTCGAGCCGACGAGGGAATCGTTGCCCGCGCCGCCCGACAGGGAATTGGCACCGGTTCCGGCGATCAGCGTGTCGTTGCCATCGCCCCCGTCAAGCGTCGTATTGCCGGCACCGCCATGAAGGTAATCATCGCCCGCCTCGCCATAAACGACATCATTGCCGTGATCGGTATAGATGATGTCATCGCCAGCACCGGCATAGACGGTATCATCCCCCGTGCCTGTATTGATTGTGTCCGCATAGGCGCTGCCATCGATCTTGTCGGCCCCTGCGCCCGCATCGATATTGACGCCACTGCCGGCCAGACCGGCATCGAACTGGTCATCATAGCTGGTACCGTCGATTTTCTCGACATCCCAGAAATAGGTCAGAGTGCTGCCGCCATCATAGCTGATGGTGCCGACACCATTGGGGTCGGAGGTCCAGCTGACCTCTGCGGCCCCGCCCGAGAGCGAGACCGTATCGAAATCCGCCCCGCCATAGATGCTGCTCGCCCCGTCGGTTGCGCGCAGATCGAACAGGTCGTCTCCGGCATCGCCATAAAGCTGGTTCTGGCCGGTGCCGCCCCAAAGCGTGTCATTGCCCGCGCCGCCGCGCAGGGTGTCATTTCCGGCCCCGCCATCCACATAGTCATTGCCCGCACCGGCATCGATGCTGTCATTGCCATCGCCACCAAAGAGCGTGTCGTCCCCCGCACCCGCCTGAACGGTATCGTCCCCCGCCTCCATATTGGCGTAAAAGCCCGACCCATCGAGGGCACCGTCCAGCGAATCCGCATAATTCGAGCCGACATAGCCTTCGATATTGTCATAGGTCAGGCTGCTGGTGCCATCGGTGGCGGAGCCATCCTCGAAATCGCTGGAGGTGATGGTGACCCCATGCCCCAGACTGTAGAAATTGAGGATGTCATTATCCGAACCGGTGGTGGTCGTGCCGCCGCCCAGCACCGTGTCGATGCCCCAGCCATCGCTGAAGAAGAAGACATCGGCATCGGCCCCGCCATCAAGGGAATCATTGCCGCTGCCACCCGTGATCGCATCCGCGCCGTCGCCGCCGTAGATGGTGTCGTTGCCTTCATCCCCGAGCAGCGTATCATTGCCCGCATCGCCATAAAGCAGATCATTGCCCGTTCCGCCGCTGATGAAGTCATTGCCATCGCCGCCGTAGAGGGTGTCATTGTCTCCTTCGCCGTAGATCACATCATTGCCGGTCCCCCCGAGGACCGAATCCGCACCGGCATTGGCCCAGATGGTGTCGTTGCCCGCACCGCCATCGATCGTATCGTTATAGGCCCAGTTATTGGTTCCGCTGATGTCGTCGATGATATCGTCGCCATCGCCGCCTCTGACACTGTCGCCATCAAGCGAGCTGGCCCCGCCTTGGCCGTAATAGATGGTGTCATTGCCCGCGCCGCCGTCAATCGTATCGGCACCAGCATTGGAGGTGATGGAATCATCTCCGGTGCCACCCGCGAGCGAGTCGCCATTGGACGCGCCGATGATCGTGTTATTGCCGGTAGAGCTGTAGCTTGCCGAATGGATCGCCGAATAGTTGACGCCCGAGGTGTTGGTGGTTGACGAGGGCGACATAACGACGCCCGGCTGGATCTCGGAACTGGCGAGATAGCCGACGATCGTGTTGCCGATCTTGACGGTATAGAAGACCTGCGGATTGCCGCTAGGATCGGTATAGTTGAACGCATCCTCGATATAGGCGGTGCCCGAGGTAATCAACGTGCCGCTGGAATCGCGGATCTCCAGATGCTGGAAGTTGTCATTGCTGACGTTATCGGTGGCCGTATCGCCCGATAGCTGGCTGTCATCATCGGTGAAGGTATAGGTCAGCCCGTTGGTTGACGCCTCCCAGTCCGGCCGGAGCCGGTACCCCCCGCTGACAAGCTGGAAGTCGCTGGTGCTGTAACCAACAAAGGTATAGGTGGTCGACATACAAACTCACAGATGAAACACGTGGCCAGAGAGATGAGGCCATCCTGTCTCAAATGTTCGAATGTCTGGTTAATGCCATATATGGTTTTTTAAATAGAATCAGGATTTTGTCGCTTTGCGTCCGCAGAGCCGGGGGCAAAGCCCATCTCGCGATCCACCCATGCGATCACTATGGCGACAAGGCGTTGCTGCACCGCAGGCGTTAGCGCCTGTCCCTGCGGGATATGGTGCCACGTTTCCAGACAGCTACGGCAACAACAGGCGGTGGCATGTTGTGCAATAAACACCGGATGGCCCCGCATCGGGGTCTGTTTGCCGTCCTTATGCGGGTATGCAGGGGCCAGCCGCATAGCGATGAAATCCTGCGCATGGCGTATAATCACCGACCGGCCCTTTGCATCGCAATAGGCCCGCTCGCGCGGGCCCAGATGAAAGCGGGATCTGAATCTGGATCGGGACAGGCGCGCGAAAAGCTCTGCCTGTGCCATCGCGCTCAGGCGCGACCGAGTTTCGCCAGACGGGCCGAACGCAGCTGGGCGAAATCATCGCCCGCATGGTAGCTCGAACGGGTCAGCGGCGTTGCCGAAACCATCAGGAAGCTCTTGGAATAGGCCGCCTTTTCGTAGGCTTTGAATTCTTCCGGCGTCACGAATTTTGCCACGGCATGGTGTTTGGGCGTCGGCTGCAGATACTGACCGATCGTCAGGAAATCGATATCGGCAGAGCGCATGTCGTCCATGACCTGACGGACCTCATGGGCCTCTTCGCCAAGGCCGACCATGATCCCCGATTTGGTAAACATGGCCGGATCCAGTTCTTTCACGCGTTGCAACAGACGCAGCGAGTGGAAATAGCGCGCACCGGGACGCACTGTCGGGTAAAGCGACGGCACGGTTTCGAGGTTGTGGTTGAATACATCGGGACGCGCCTCGACGACTTTCTCGAGCACTTCCGGCCCGCATTTCAGGAAGTCCGGCGTCAGGATCTCGATCGTGGTCGACGGGCTGCGATGGCGGATCGCACGGATGGTCTGGGCGAAATGCTCTGCCCCGCCATCTTCCAGATCGTCACGGTCCACCGAGGTGATCACCACATGCTTCAGGCCGAGCTTTTCAACGGCATGGGCCACACGACCCGGCTCGAACACATCCAGCGCGTCGGGCTTGCCGGTGGCCACATTGCAGAAAGAACAGCCGCGCGTGCAGATCTCGCCCATGATCATCATGGTGGCGTGCCCCTGCGACCAGCATTCGCCCACATTGGGGCAACCGGCCTCTTCGCACACGGTCACAAGCTTATTCTCGCGCATCAGATCGCGCGTCTGCTTGTAGCCTGCCGAGGTGGGCGCCTTGACCCTGATCCAGTCCGGCTTCTTGGGCTGGGCATTATCGGGGCGGTGTGCCTTTTCCGGGTGGCGCTGGTCGGGGATTTTGAGATCGCGCATGGGATGGGTATCCTTTCGGCTTTGAACCAGCACATAGGCCCAAATTCCGACGAATGCAACGGAGAGTGCGACAGATCGTCCCGCCTGACAGCTTGCGCATATCAGCCTTTCGGTCTGCGCACACCCTGCACCCGTTCTTATTGCGCCGCTTGCAGGCGCGGACGACGGTAACTTCCGGCGACGGGGAATTCGCTACGCGCCTTGCCGATCACGGACTGCCCCGCCTCGCGCAGGATATTGGCCACGTTTTCGAACCATTCGCCATCATCAACCGCATCGGCACGACGCACAAGGCGCAAGACCCGACCGGGTTGCTCGCCAAAGCGCGAGAGCGCCAGATCGGGGCTGGAGTTCTTTTCGGCCATCGCGGCGATCTCGGGGATCAGGGTCACGCCCATGCCGCTGGCCGCCAAGGCGC
This sequence comes from Thioclava sp. NS-SX20, assembly GCF_057380695.1. Classification (NCBI taxonomy): domain Bacteria; kingdom Pseudomonadati; phylum Pseudomonadota; class Alphaproteobacteria; order Rhodobacterales; family Paracoccaceae; genus Thioclava; species Thioclava sp. NS-SX20. The sequence continues at coordinate 1,092,499 of NZ_CM170816.1, forward strand.
AGAGCGTCGAGAGCGACGAAGCCCCCAGATCGACCGATTGTGCCTCGCGGTTCACATTGCAGACCTTGAGCGCCTGATCGGCCAGGCAATGCCCCTCTTCCAGCAGCAAAAGCTCGCCCGGATCCAGCGCATCCGGAGCCAGACCGGCCATGCGCTCCAGTGCTTCGGGCAGACCTGCCAGCAGGAAATGATCCTCGAACAGCTCGATCTCTTCGGTCTCGGGAGCGGGCGTGGCAATCACGGCGGCATCCAGACGCCCCTTGCGCAGATCTTCCAGAAGCTCTGCCGTCTGGGCCTCGCGCAGTCTGAACCCCGATTGGACAGATTGCAGTCTGGGCAGCGCCGAGGGCATCAGATACGGCGCAACCGTCGGAATGACACCAAGGTTCACCTGCCCCTGCCCGCGCCGCAGATCGGCCTCGAGCGATTTCAGCTCGGCATCGATCCGGAGTGCGTGATCAATCACCATGCGCCCTGCCCGCGTCAGTCGGATATCGCGCGGACGGCGTTCCACCAATGTAAGCCCGAGTGATTGTTCCAGCTCGCGGACCTGCATCGACAACGCCGGCTGGGTGACATGGACTGACTCCGCTGCCCTGGAAAAATTCCTAAATTTTTCAAGAGCTAGCATGTATTGCAACTGGCGCAGGGTGATATTCATAAGACTACCTTATTGCTAATCTAAGTATTACCGATTTCCCTTTATCACGTATCTGCCGGATAGTTCCGTCGTAAGGAATAAGGCTAAATTTGCAAAGCGGAGGAACAAATGACCGATAAGTGCAAATTAACAACGAGTGCGGGTGCCCCTTGGGTGTCGAACGAAACCTCCGAAACCGCAGGTGCGCGCGGGCCGGTTTTGATGCAAGACTATCAATTGATTGAAAAACTTGCACATCAAAATCGCGAGCGCATCCCGGAACGTACCGTCCATGCCAAGGGTTGGGGCGCGCAAGGCACATTTACTGTTACACATGACATTACACGATATAGTTGTGCCAAACTCTTCTCGGAGATCGGCAAACAGACCGAAGTCCTGTCGCGTTGGTCTACCGTCGCCGGAGAGGCCGGGGCCGCCGATGCAGAGCGCGATGTGCGTGGATTCTCGTTGAAATTCTACACAGAGGACGGAAATTGGGACATGGTGGGCAACAATACGCCCGTCTTCTTCGTGCGCGATGCCTATAAGTTTCCCGACTTCATCCACACCCAGAAGCGCCATCCCCGCACCAATATGCGTTCTCCGGAAGCAATGTTCGATTTCTGGGGACGAAGCCCCGAATGTGTGCATCAGGTAACGATCCTGATGTCCGATCGCGGCATTCCGAAAAACCCCGCCCATATGAATGGCTATGGGTCGCATACCTACTCCATGTGGAATGCGGCGGGCGAGCGGTTCTGGGTCAAGTTCCACTTCCGCACCATGCAGGGACATGCCCATTACACCAATGCCGAGGCCGGAGCGTTGATCGGCAAAACCCGCGAGAGTTATCAGGAAGATCTCTTCGGGATGATCGAGGCGGGCAATTACCCCAAATGGCGTTTCATGATCCAGGTGATGCCCGAGAAAGAGGCCGAGACGCTGGCGTTCAATCCGTTCGATCTGACCAAGGTCTGGTCACATAAGGAATATCCGTTGATCGACGTGGGTATTCTGGAAATGAACCGCAATCCGGACAACTACTTCCAGATGGTGGAAAATGCGGCCTATTCGCCCTCGAACAAGGTGCCGGGCATTGGCTATAGCCCTGATAAGATGCTGCAGGCGCGCGTATTTTCCTATGCCGACGCCCATCGCTACCGCCTTGGCACGCATTACGAGGCCCTGCCCGCGAATGCGCCGAAATGTCCGGTGCATCACTATCACAAAGACGGTGCGATGCGGTTTTTCCCGCAGCAGACCGGTCATCCGGACGCCTATTATTCGCCCAACCAGTATGAGGAAGCGGCCGTTGCGGACCCTGCGGCTCAGGAGCCGCCGCTGCGGATTGACGGCAATGCCGATCGTTATGTGCAAGAAGATGCGGATGCCGATTATATCCAGCCGCGCGCGCTTTATCTGGAGGTCATGAATGATGCCGAACGCGACCGCCTGCATCACAATATGGCCGAAGCGATGGCGTCCTGTTCCACGCCGGTCACGGAACGCTGGCTGTCCGTGCTGAACCGTGTGCATCCGGATTATGCGGCGGGTGTGCGCAAGGCGCTTCAGGGATAAGATGCCGCAAGAGCCTTTCGGGCCTTTTCGCCTTGGCGCGTAGCGGAGTGTGTAAGAACTGAAAAAGGCCCGGGAGATGGAGATCTCTCGGGCCTTCAACATGGCGCGCGCCCCAAGGTTCGGGCGCCGGATCAACCGATCAACGGGCTTTTGCCGCCATAGCGTTCCTCGTAATGGCGGTGCAGCCGGATCAGAGCGATGCGTAAAACGATTTTGCCAGAGCGCGCCGACCAGCCCATATCCCGCTCGGTCGTCTCCAGCCCTTCCAGAAAACAGCAGCAACGAAGCACGATGTCGCCCAGTCCGGGCCCCAGATCCTGCAAGGCCGCGCCGACCCGCAGTTTGGCTGCCTCGGATCCGGATTCGAGATTGCCCTGCACCGAAAGCCCCCCCGAAATGCCCGCCGTCAGGAAGCGGTCCCAGTTCTGCGTCACGCGCGGCCCCATTTGCGCCAGTTCGAAATCCTCGCGCAGCCGCTCGCCCGCGGCAACAAGCTCGGCCCCCAGAAACGGCTTGCCATCCCTGTCACGCCGCCGCGCAAGAATGCCCAACGGGCTTTCGGAAGTGTTGATGCTGGGGCGACGTGCGGTTGTCTCGCATTCCGGATCTTCAGGATGTGTGCCCGGCTTGCTGCCCTGCTTGGACGCCGCCGCCAACCGTAAGGCATCGCGACCACCCCGCGTGATCTCGTAACTGGTCACACGTCCCTGATGCTTGACGGCAATCCAGTTGCGCAACGCAAGGGATTCCGCAAGCCCGACCTCGACCACCATCAACCGCACGGTGCCGCGCAGCACAACGGCCTTGTCCATATTGGAGGCCATCACAAGCAAGGCGCCAAATTCGGTCAGACGTTGCAAAACGCGACGGGACTCATAGGAGAAATCGACAATATCGTCTCTCTTCGGAGGCGTGTCATCTTGGAGCGCAAGGCACGCACCGCCATCGCGCAGATGTTCCAGAGCCGCATCCACCAGAGGATCTTCGCGACGTTCTTCGATGCGACGGATACGCCGCAGAATGGTCGAGGCGTGACAGCCCTCTTGGCGGGCCAGTTGCCGAATCGAGATCCCGTCTTCGACATGGTTGAGATACAGTTTCGCGTAGCTTGTTAACCAATTAGGAACGGAGCCATGACGCAAGTCAGAATGCATTTCGGTTCTCCCAAAAAGGTGGCGGCACGCAAAGGTTGAATAAGTGTCATTCACAGAATTGTGCCGTCTATTTGTTAACCATGTTTGGAAGGGAATGTTCGGGCGGAATCTGATAAAGATTACCAATACCTGCGCACGGTCCTTTGCAAAAACACGCAACACACCCAGAGGTTGATTAGCATTTGTCTTCGGGAAAAATGGAGGCAAAAGTGACAGTATCGGACTCTCTCGCAATCGATATCCGCCGTCCCCGCCTGCTTCTTCAGGCGGCACGTTACAGCGCAAAACACTATCGTCGAGACCGCGATCTGCGGCGTATTTCGGGGATCACGCCTCTCGGGAGCTCAGGGGATGTTTTGAAAACCCTGCTGGTGCAGGAGGCCGAACTGGACGCGCTCAGGCGGGTCTCGCCGTTGCAGGCAGGCCGGTACAGCATCGCGCGGCATATCGATGTGCTGGCCGCCATTCTGTGTGAATTGCCGCGCTGCGGACCGCAAGCGGTATAGCGGCACGGCGCATGATGACATTCGGGCCGCCTATCCCTGGGATGGGCGGCTTTGCTATTTGCGGAAAAGAGATCCCAATAGGCCCCGCACCAATGCCTGACCGCTACGGCTCCCTAATTGGCGCGCAAAACTTTTTCCAAATGTTTCCAGAATTGTATCAGAGCTTCTTCTTGCGCTGCCCGAGCTGGATTTGGAATGGGTTCCGCTATAGCGGCGGGCATGGCTATGCGCTTTTTCCTCGCTGGGTTGGGCGCTTTCCTGACTCTGGCCTGCGCGGCGTTGCAAAATCTCGTAGGCAGAGTCGGGGTTGACCGGTTGCCGGTATTTTTCAAAAAGATCGCAGGACCGGATGAGCGCCTGCCGATCGACATCTGCTATCGGCCCAAGCTTTGACATGGGCGGGCGGATCAATGTGCGTTCGGCGATGCCCGGAATGCCCTTCCGATCCAGAAACGAGGTCAAAGCCTCGCCTGTCCCGACATCCCGAAGTGTATCGAGGATCGAAAAGCGCGGATTGTCGCGATATGTCTCGGCGGCGCGTTCCAGATTTTTCTGGTCTTTTGCGGTGAACGCGCGCAGCGCATGTTGCACCCGATTCCCAAGCTGCGAGAGAACATCATCCGGAATATCCGTCGGATTTTGCGTCACAAAATAGATGCCTACCCCTTTGGAGCGGATCAGACGCGCGACCTGTTCGATTTTTTCCAGCAAGGGTTTGGGGGCGTCTTCAAAAAGCAGATGGGCCTCGTCAAAGAAAAAGGCGCAAACAGGTTTCTCGGGGTTGCCAACCTCTGGAAGAGTTTCAAATAGCTCGGAGAGAAGCCACAATAAGAATGTCGCGTAAACCTTTGGCGAATTTATAAGTTTATCTGCAGCCAGAATGTTGATCTGGCCGCGCCCGTCAGATGCGCTCCGCAGCATGTCGGGAAGCGATAGCGCGGGTTCGCCAAAAAAAACTCCGGCCCCCTCCGTTTCGAGAATAAGCAACTGGCGTTGAATCGCGCCGATGGAACGGGCATCGACATTGCCATAGCGTGCCTGAATTGCATCCGCTTTTTCAGATACGTACAGAAGCAGCGCCCGCAGGTCATCAAGGTCGAGAAGGGCCAGGCCTTCTTGGTCTGCCAGATGGAAGGCAATATGCAATACACCTTCTTGCGCCGGCGACAGTCCAAGAAGCTGTGTCAGAAGAACCGGCCCCATTTCCGAGATCGTCGTGCGTACCGGAATGCCCTGCTGGCCGAAAACATCCCAGAAAACAGTTGGATAGGCGCGATACCGGATGTCAAACCCAATGGTTTCGGCGCGCGCTTGAAAAGCCTTGTGAAGCTTGGCTGTCTCACTGCCGGCCTGGGCCAATCCGGAGAGATCGCCTTTGACATCCGCCATGAAAACCGGCACGCCAGCATCGCTGAAACCCTCTGCAAGAACCTGTAAGGTAACGGTTTTTCCTGTTCCTGTCGCACCTGCGATCAGGCCGTGGCGGTTGCCGTGGTCAAGGCGCAGGGACTGGACGTCTTGATAATCGATACCGCCGCCGCCGACGAAAATCCCTGTTTCTGTCAGCGTATTGGGCCGTGTCGGGCGGGAAAGATCACTCATGCTGGACTCTCGAACTCTGGCAGTTGAGTGAGGGTAAAATCTACGTTCAATGACGGCAACGAAAAATTAAGTATCTTCCCCTAGTCTCCTAGATATCAGGACGGCGAATTGAGCATCGCTTTTTCTGATTTTTCCTCCCTGTCAGACTGGCCGCATCTAGGTGCGGCTTTTTTTTGTGCAATCGCTTGAAAATTCACTGTGTCACACAGGTTTCATGCGCAAAGCCTGTTGACGAGTTTCCAAGAGGCTTCTAGCGTCGCCTTAAATGACGACGTCGGCCAAGTCCGACAGGGGGAACCTCTTGAAAAGGGCACCGAAAAATCGGGCCCTTTTCTTACTTCAGACCATCCTGTTCCGTTTTCACGACCTGCCTCGCTTGGTTTTGATCACAAGGATTTTGCCCTGACACTCTCTTATCTCCGTGCTATGCCTGACCGCGACGGCCATGATTGGCCCGAATGAAGGATTGAAAGGCATTATGACCAATCTGAATAAGACATTGATGCTCGCCTGCGCGCTGAGCATGTCCGCCTCGTTCGCAATGGCGCAAGATGCTGCGCCGGCAACCGACACCCCCGCCGCACCCGCGCAAGCCGCACCGGCGACAGAGGCGCCCGCAGCTTCCGGTGACGCTGCTGCAGACGCTAAAGAGCCTGCTAAAGACGGCCCCGGCACGACCTATATCGCTTCGACTCATGGCGATTGGAAAGTGCAATGCGTGCATACCGAAGACGGTTCGGATCCCTGCCAGCTTTATCAGCTGCTGAAAGATCAGACCGGCAATAACGTTGCCGATATCTCGATGTTCCCGCTGCCCGATAATTCGCGCGCAGCTGTTGGTGCCACCATCATGGTACCGCTGGAAACGCTGCTGACCCAGAATGTGGTCATGAAGCTCGATGGGAACGAGCCGAAGGTCTATCCCTTTACCTTCTGTGCTCAGGCGGGCTGTTTTGCGCGCATCGGTCTGACCCCCGAAGAGCTGAACCAGTATAAAAAAGGCAACAAGGTTGAGATGACCATTGTTCCGGTGGCCGCACCGACCCAGAAGGTTAATGTGACGATTTCGCTGTCTGGCTTTACGGCTGCCTTTGACGAAGTCAAAGCGTCTAACGCAAAAATCCAAGCCGAGAAAAAACCGGCAGACAACAAGTAATCCGTTGATACAGAACGAAAAAGCCGCCTTTCTGGGCGGCTTTTTATGTTTAGGCCCTCTTCAATGCCAGCACGGCATTCATGCCACCAAAGGCGAAGGCATTGGATAAGGCGATATCCACCCTGCTTTGCCGCGCGGTATTCACCACGATATCAAGGGCGCATTCAGGATCGGCTTCGTCATAATTGATCGTCGGGGCAAGCGTATCCTCGTTCAGTGCCAGAAGGCAGGCCAAAAGCTCCACCGCCCCTGTGCCGCCGATGCAATGACCATGCATGGCCTTCGTCGAACTGATCGGAACGTGGGATGCATGCGGTCCCAAAGCGCTTTGGATCGCGGCGCATTCGGTTTTGTCATTGGCTGTTGTGCCGGTCCCGTGGGCGTTGATATAGCCCACCCGACCAGCCTCGATCCGGCCATCCTCCAAAGCGCCACGGATCGCACGGGCAGCCCCGTCCTGTGATGGCATCACAATATCACTCGCATCCGAACACATTGCAAAACCACAGATTTCGGCAAGAATTTGCGCGCCTCGCGCCCGCGCATGCGCAAGGCTTTCCAGAACGAAAACACCGGCGCCCTCGCCCTGCACCATCCCGTCACGGCTTTTGGCAAAAGGACGACATCCGGTCTTTGACATTACCCGCAAGCCTTCCCATGCCTTGAGCCCGCCAAAATTCAGCATCGCTTCCGAACCGCCCGCCAGCATACCATCGGCAAGACCCGCGCGGATCATCTGATAGGCCAGACCGATTGCATGGTTCGAACTGGCGCAGGCTGTCGCAACCGAAAAGCTTGGTCCCTGAAGCTGCCATCGCATAGAAAGATGGGAGGCGGCGGCATTGTTCATCAACCGCGGTACGGTAAACGGATGAACGCGGGATTTGGCTTCTGCATAAACGGCATGAAACGCATCATTGACAGTGCCGTTCCCACCACCTGCTGTTCCCATGATACATCCCCATCTCAATGGGTTATCAGGCGTTTCTAATCCGGCTTGTGACATCGCCTCGGCCCCGGCCACAAGCGCAAATTGCGTAAAGCGATCGTAAAGGCCCAGTTCTGTGCGGGTGAAGCGCGCCTCGGGCTGCCACCCTTTTACCTGCCCCCCGATCCGGATCTGTAACCGGTCAAGATCGGGGATATCCAATGTGCCGATCCCGCAACGGCCTTCACGCATGGCTTCGAACGTGCCGCGCACATCCTGCGCGAGCGCATTAACGGTTCCGGCTCCGGTGATAACGACGCGCTGCATGGCTCAGGCGAGCGCCCCGCCTTTTTGACCGCAAATCATTCGCTCGACCGCGCCGACAATCGCACCGACCGAAGAGATGTCGAAATCCGACTGGCTCGGCTCGTTTGCGTTGAACGGCACTGAGATATCGAACGCTTCCTCGATGGCAAAAATCATTTCAACCAGACCAAGGCTGTCCAGCCCCAGATCCTCAAGCGTCATATCCGGTTGCACATCTGCGGGCGCCATAACAGCTTCCCGCGCAATGATGGAGATGATTTGCTCTTGCACGTCAGACCTCATGAGGTGATTACTCGGTGCCCTTGTTTTCTCTCAGATCTGCAACAGTTTTACGAAGATCTGCGAATTGTGCAAACAATCTCGGCAAGCGGCGCAGGGATTTCTGGATTTCAACCTGTGTTTCCATCTTCACGGCCGGCGATCCAAGAAGCACCCGTCCGGCCGGTGCATTTGTGAAGATTTTGGTTGAACCACCGGCAATAACGTCATCACCAATAAAGATATTATCCGAAACGCCGGTCTGGCCGCCCAGCACGACACGGTTGCCGATCTTGGTGGAACCGGCAATCCCGACCTGACCACAGAGCATGCAGTCCTCGCCGATCTGGACATTATGACCGACACAGACAAGATTATCGAGCTTCGTGCCATTCCCGATTTTCGTCGCACGGATAGTGCCCCGATCCACCGTGCTATTGGCACCGATCTCCACATCATGTCCAATTTCGACCGTGCCCAGAGAATGGATGCGCGTCCAATGCTGCTCGCGGATTTCCGCCCGCTTGCCAACGGTATCGCGGATCTCTTCCACACCGGACTTTTCGGGCGTCACGAAAGAAAATCCGTCTCCGCCCAGCACGGCATTGGGGTTGCAGATGAAACGGTCGCCGATCTTCACATAGGCCATGATCCGGACGCCAGAATGGATTAGCGCCTGCGCACCGATCTGCGCACCCTCTGCGATATAAACCTGTGCAGCGATACGGGCTTGCGGCCCGATCTTCACACCGCGTCCGATATAGGTGAACGGCCCGATCGCCGCGCCCTCGCCGATTTCGGCGCTCGGATCGATCACGGCAGAAGGATGGATGCCAGGGGCAATTTCCGGACCCGGATCGAAGACGCGCGACAGGCCGGCCATCGCCAGACGCGGACGGGGCACGAAAATGGCCGCCTCAAGCGGGAAATCTGCAAGTGATGCGCCTTCCCACAACATCGCAGCACGTGCCTGACCCTCTTGCAGACCGGCGGCATATTTCGGGTCCATTGCCAAGGCGATCTGATTGGCGCTGGCAGTCGCGGGCTCGGAGGCGCCGGTAACGCAGATCGCGCCATCCCCCTCGAACCGAGCGCCAAGAGCTTTTGCAATCGTATCAATGCGATGTGCCATCGAACTGCCTTTCTTTCGGATGGGTCCGTAGATCGGGCCCTTTCCAAATGACTTAATTCGTCAGGGCTGCAGATTCCACCCCAGCCTTATGCAGCGCTGCGTAAAGACGCGCATCGCGACCATACACATCCTTGCGATATTCGATCCCGCCCTTCGCATTGGGCCATGCGGTAAAATAGACCAGATGGACCGGCACCGGCGGCGTAATCTTGACCGTTGTCTCCCGACCGCTGTCGAGGATACGCTGGAAATAGGACTTGGGATCGGTCACCTGCGGCGCAAGCAAAGTATAGGCCAGTTCGAAAGGCTGGCCCACCCGCACGCAGCCATGACTGAAAGCACGCTGCTCCTTCGAGAACAGAGATTTGGACGGCGTATCATGGAGATAGATGTTATACTTGTTCGGGAACAAGAACTTTACCAGCCCGAGTGCATTTGACCGCGATGGGGCTTGCCGCATGGCGAATGGGAAGGTCTTTGTGGTGTATTGCGCAAAATTGATCGCGTTGCGTGGAATGACCTGACCGCGGGAATCGACCACCTGAATCTGCGCCGCCGCATTGGGGTTACGCTGCATCATCGGCAGATATTCCTTGGTCACGATCGACCGCGGCACATGCCATGCCGGATTGATCACCATCCGATCCATGCTGTCTGAAAATTCCGGTGTCTGCCTGTCGGGGCGGTTTTGTCCAACAACTGTAACAGATTGGAAGGTGACTTTATCATCATCTATCACCTTAACGGAGAAGTCTGCGATATTGACCCAGATCCGGCGCTTGCCAAGATCCATGCCATTCATCCAGCGCAGCCGTTCCAAGGCGACAAGAAGTGACTTCAGCCGCTCTTCCGGCGCGACATTCAGCGCTTCAAGGGTTGATGCACCGGCGATACCATCCGCGCTCAGCCCCTGATCCGCCTGATATTGCTGCACCGCTTTCTGGATCTGCGCATCATAGCGGGCCGTCGCCGTGCGCGAGAGATAGCCCATGCGCTGCAAGCGGTCCCGTAGAGCCAGAACCGCATGGCCTGTATCTCCGGGGCGGAGCACGCTGGATGGAACCTGCGGCCCCCAGCCGCCCGTTTCAATCTCATGTTCCAGATCAAGTTTGGCTTTTAACAGTTTGGCATAGGCCGGATCTTGCGGTGCGAGGCTGTGCAGCCATGCAAGCGGGCTGTCGCTTTGCGAAAACTCACGCAGCAGGGTCAGGTTATCGGGTCGTTCCACCACACGGACGATCGTCGGGTCGACCTTTGACGGTGTCAGCACGCCGCGTGACGCATCCTGTGCATAGCGCAGAAAAGCTTCGGACATTCTCACTTCAAGCTGGCCGCGTTGCCGCTCGGATTTCAGATCGAAAAACGCCTGTTGCAATGCGCGGGCGTGGTAGCTTTCTGCCGGTAGGCCTTGCGCCTGTGCCTGCCCTAGGGCGCGGAAAAACGCAGCCCTGCGGGGGGCATCTTCACCACTGGTCCAGAGCGGACGATAGTCACGGGCCGCATAGAATTGCGACAAAGCGGGATGGTCCGCCGTCTCTTCCGAAATCGCCTGCATGAAACCCGACATCGCCAGAGCGGGCATCTGTATCGCCCCGACCGCTGCCTGCGATACATCGCTTTGGGCAAACGCGGCGGACCCCAGAATGGTCGCGACCAAACCCGCCATGCCTGCATATTTGAGAGAATCGATCATCGGCCAGCCTGTCGGAACTTAATAAAAACTCTGAAACAGGGATCGCGCGACAGCGGCTAAATGTCCAGTATCAAGCATTTGTTAACCATTTTATTGGCAACTATGTCGCATAACATCAACAAACGCCCCTTCATGACCCTTGAATTGGCGAGATTTCGCCCAAATTTCAGTTAACGTTCGGTTAACTAGAAAATTCACAGTTGATCGCGATGCCGTGGGCGACCTAACGTGATCGCGATCTGACGAGAGGCATGCGCTAAGCCGCAGATAAGCGGCGCGCAATTAACTTAGGCAGGCAAAGAAATGGCAAGCAATCAGTTGTTCACGCGTCGCGGGCTCCTTGGGGCTTTTGCAGCCACGGCAGTCGTCGCTGCACCGACCATGTCCAATGCGTTCGGGTTCCTGCGCGGTGCAGGCGATGTCCGTCGGATCCGCATGTATTCGGGGCGAACCGGCGAAAGCATCGACACGGTCTATTGGATCGATGGCGAATATATCGACGAAGCGTTGAACGAGATTACCCATTTCATGCGCGACTGGCGCACCGGCACGAAAAAGACGATTGACCGCCGCACGATCGATATTGCAGCAGCGTCCCATAACCTGATGGGCATTAACGAACCCTATATCATGCTCTCCGGATACCGTTCGCCCAAAACCAATGCGATGCTGCGTTCCCGCTCGGGCGGTGTTGCCAAGAATTCGCTGCATATGCGCGGTCAAGCCGCCGATCTTCGCCTGAAATCCCGCTCTGTCAACCAGATGTATAAGGCGGCAATGGCTTGCCATGCAGGGGGCGTTGGAAAGTATAGCAATTCCAACTTTGTCCATATGGATTGCGGTCCGGTGCGCACTTGGGGTGCCTAAGCTGAAAAAGGCGCCTACGGGCGCCATTTTTATTGGCGGATCGGGAAACGCTGAAGAAGATGAAAGCGCTTGGACGTGGCGTCTTCCCCGACAAGGCAAAGCGATCTCAGGGTGACAGGATCGTGCAAGACGCTTGAAAACCAATGGGTTGCCGCCTGCTCTACTATCGGCATCTGAGCTTTGGAAAGTGTGTCCGTCAGTGTTATATGAAAGCGGAACCGCTGCATCACATGCGGATAGCCCCAGTCCTCCAGGTTTTGTCGTCCTTCATCCGGAAAGGCTCTGGGCAGGCGTTTTGTGATTTCGTCATCGCTCAAGGGACGACGCAGCGGATTACTCTGCCTGACAATATAGGAAGCAAAATCTTCGATCTGTGTGTTATGTTCTGGGATAAGCGCAAGAAAACGCCCCAAGCGCGCCAGTCGTAGCTCTCCTAAGGGTAATGGGCGAAGAGACAGGGATAGCTCTTCGCATAGGTTTTCAAGATCGGTTGGCAAAGCATTGGCATTCAATGCGAAAGGCGCGCGGAGTGTGGCGTGAAGCCCGTAACGCGCAGGTTTTTCTGTGACGGATGCCCAGTCAAATCCCAATGCAGGCTGCACAGCCGCTGCTCCGCGTGAAAGATCCCAGCCGAGCCATGCCGTGCCACGGGCAAAAAGTTCGCCCTCGGGCACAGCATAGATGGCATAGCGGGAAAATTCCATTAGGCTTCAGCGGCTTTGGGCGTGTAGTTAAGAATTGGTGCCAGCCAACGCTCCGCCTCGCGAAGCGGCATCTCCTTCCGCGCGGCATAATCTTCAACCTGATCCTTCTCGACCCGCGCCACACCGAAGTAATAGGCTTCGGGATGACCAAGATACAGCCCCGAGACCGATGATCCCGGCCACATCGCATAGCTTTCCGTCAGCTCGACCCCTGTCTGAGAAGTAGCATCCAACAGTTTGAACAATGTGTCTTTTTCGGTGTGATCAGGCTGTGCCGGATAACCGGGGGCCGGACGAATACCGTCATATCTGTCGGCAATCAGATCCTCGTTGTTGCAGGCCTCGTCGGGCGCATATCCCCAAAGCTCTTTACGGACATATTCATGCAGTCGCTCGGCAAAGGCTTCGGCAAACCGGTCCGCCAAGGCCTTTACAAGGATCGAGTTGTAATCATCATGCGCGGCTTCGAACTTCTCGGCAATGGACTGCTCCTCGGGGCCAGCGGTCACCACAAAGCCGCCCAGATAATCCGCCTTGCCGCCCTCGGGCGCGATGAAGTCGGACAGCGCCACATTCGGACGCCCCTCGCGTTTGGTCACTTGCTGGCGCAGGGTGTGCATCGTCGCCAGCTCGGTGCTGCGATCTTCGCCGGTATAAAGCCGGATGTCATCGCCCACCGCATTCGCCGGCCAGAAGCCGACAACCGCCTTGGGCGTAAACCATTTCTCGTCAATGATCTTGGCCAGCATCGCCTGCGCATCGGCAAAAAGCGCACGCGCCGCCTCGCCCTGCTTTTCATCCTCGAGGATCTTCGGATAAACGCCTTTCAGCTCCCATGTCTGGAAGAACGGCGTCCAGTCGATATAGCGCGCAAGCTCGGCCAGATCCCAAGTGTCAAAGGTCTTGGTACCAAGGAAGCTGGGCGTTTTCGGCGTATAGCCCGTAAAATCGGCCCTATACGCATTGGCGCGCGCGTCTTCTAGGGGCAGACGCTTTTTCGCCAGTTCCGCGCGGGCGTGCTTTTCCGCCGTTTCGGCATAATCGGCCTGAATTTCAGCCACATAGCCGGGTTTCTGCGTCTTCGATAGCAGCTGCGACACAACCCCCACCGCACGCGAGGCATCGGTCACATAGATCGCCTGCCCCTTGTTATAGCGCGGGTTGATCTTCACCGCCGTATGCACCTTGGAGGTCGTCGCACCACCAATCAGCAGCGGCAGATCCATCCCTAGACGCTCCATCTCCGAGGCCACATGCACCATCTCGTCCAGCGAGGGCGTGATCAGACCCGACAGGCCAATCACATCCACCTTCTCGCGTTTGGCGGTTTCAAGGATCTTCTCGGCGGGCACCATCACGCCAAGGTCGATGATCTCGTAATTGTTGCACGCCAGCACGACGCCCACGATATTCTTGCCGATATCATGCACATCGCCCTTCACGGTCGCCATCAAAATCTTGCCAGCCGCCTCGCTATCGGCCGTGCCGTTCTGGCGCTTCTCTTCTTCCATATAAGGCAGCAGCACGGCCACGGCCTGTTTCATCACGCGCGCCGATTTCACCACCTGCGGCAGGAACATCTTGCCCGCGCCAAAGAGGTCGCCCACCACATTCATCCCCGCCATCAGCGGGCCTTCGATCACATGCAGCGGACGCTCGGCCGCCTGACGGGCCTCTTCGGTGTCATCCTCGATGAATTCCGTGATGCCATTGACCAGCGCATGCTCAAGGCGTTTTTCCACGCCCCATGTGCGCCATGTCATATCCTTCTCGCGGCCTTTCGCACCGCCCTGCCCGCGATATTTCTCGGCAATTTCCAGCATGTTTTCAGTGGCTACGCCGCCGTTCTTCGGAGAACGGTTCAAAACAACATCTTCGCAGGCCTCGCGCAGGTCGGCATCGATCTGGTCATAGACCGCAAGCTGGCCCGCATTGACGATCCCCATATCCATCCCGTTTTGGATGGCATGATACAGGAAGACGGCATGCATCGCCTCGCGCACGGGCTCGTTGCCGCGGAACGAGAAAGACAGGTTCGACACACCGCCCGAGATATGCACATGCGGGCAGGTTTCGGTGATGATCTTCGTCGCCTGGATGAAGTCCACCCCGTAATTGTCATGCTCTTCGATGCCGGTCGCCACGGCAAAGACGTTCGGGTCAAAGATGATATCCTCGGGCGCAAAGCCCACATCCTCGGTGAGGATCTTATAGGCGCGCTGGCAGATCTCGACCTTGCGGGCGCAGGTATCGGCCTGACCTTCCTCGTCAAAGGCCATCACGACCACGGCGGCCCCATAGGCCTTGCACAGGCGCGCGTGATGGACAAAGGCTTCGACGCCCTCTTTCATCGAGATCGAGTTTACGATCGCTTTGCCTTGCACGCATTTCAGACCGGCCTCGATCACCTCCCATTTAGAGCTGTCGATCATGATCGGCACGCGGGCGATATCGGGCTCGGCGGCGATCAGGTTCAGGAACTCGACCATCGCGGCTTTTGAATCAATCAGACCCTCGTCCATGTTGATATCGATGATCTGCGCGCCGTTCTCGACCTGCTGACGGGCCACATCCAAAGCGGTTGCATAATCGCCTGCGGTGATCAATTTCCGGAATTTGGCCGAGCCCGTGACATTGGTCCGCTCGCCCACATTCACGAAAGGAATGTCCGAGGTCAGGGTAAAGGGCTCCAGCCCCGACAGGCGCATCAGAACCGGCGGCTGGGGGATTTCCCGCGGCGCGATGTCTTTCACAGCTTCGGCGATGGCGCGGATATGTTCGAAGGTCGAGCCACAGCAGCCGCCGACGATATTGACCAGCCCGTCGCGCGCAAAACCCGCCACCTGCTCGGCCATATGTTCGGGCGACTCGTCATATTCGCCCATCTCGTTGGGCAGACCGGCATTGGGATAGGCGCAGATCAGCGTGTCGGCCACCCCCGCCAGTTCCGAGATATGGGCGCGCATGGCTTCGGCGCCAAGGGCGCAGTTCAGGCCAACGGTCAGCGGGCTGGCATGGCGCACCGAATACCAGAAGGCGGTCGGCGTCTGCCCCGAAAGCGTGCGGCCCGACAGGTCGGTGATGGTGCCCGAGATCATCACCGGCAGCTCGATCCCGCGGGCGTCGAAAACCTCCTGACAGGCGAAGATCGCGGCCTTGGCATTGAGCGTATCGAAGATCGTCTCGATCAGCAGGATATCCACGCCGCCATCAATCAGCGCATTGATCTGCTGGGTATAGGCGATGCGCAAATCATCAAAGGTAACAGCGCGGTAGCCGGGATTGTTCACATCGGGGCTGATCGAGGCCGTACGGTTGGTCGGGCCAAGCGCGCCCGCCACAAACCGCTTGCGACCATCCTCGGCTTCGGCACGATCCATAGCGCGGCGGGCCAGCTGCGCGCCCTGATAGTTCAGGTCGTAGACCGCGCCTTCCAGCGCATAATCCGCCTGCGCGATGGTGGTCGAGGAGAAGGTGTTGGTTTCTGCAATATCGGCCCCCGCCATCGCATAGCGATAATGGATCTCCTCGATCGCCTCGGGCAGCGTCAGGTTCAGCAGGTCATTATTCCCCTGCTGGGGGTGGCTATTGCCCTTCAGATGCGCCTCGAAGGGGCCGCTTTTTGCGGAGATCTGGAAATCGGCCTCGCCCAGTCCCAGTTTCTGGATCTGCGTGCCCATCGCCCCGTCAAGGATCAGGATGCGGTCTTTTGCGGCATGTGCGATGTGATCAAAGACAGCGGAACGGGTCAAAGTCGTACGGGACACGGCAGAATTTACTCCTGTGGTTTCAAGATGCGTTACATAGCTCGCTGAAAAAAGTAAATCCAACTCATATTGGTCATGAACAACATGAACAAAATTCAAGGCCCCGTCCAGTTACGGACGAGGCCTTCAAAAGGGTACGCTCGGGGCGCGGATCAGCCGCGATTGATGTTCTGGATAAAGCCATAGACCGGATAGTTGCGACCATAGGCGGCGCTGCTGGAGCGCACGCGCACTTCGCTCCAGTCATTTTTGGCAGAAACGTCAATGACTTCCATGCCAAGCGAGACCTGGTTGCGTTTCCAGTTCGCATGATCCACCAGAACCTTGCGGCTATCGACGATCTTGGAGACCACGGCCACATGCCCCATCGGCATGGATTTGGTGCCCTTGAACACCATCACAGCGCCCGGTGCGGGGCTGTGGCGGCGAAGGTAGCTGCCCTCGGCCTGCCCCCACCAAGTGCGCGCATTGCCGCGCAGCTCGATCCCACTTGCATTGCGGGCGAAGGGCACGCACCAGACGCGCTGGCCCTTGGCTCGCATTGCCGCTGCGATCTCGACCGCAGCATCCCGGCGCGCGGGGTCCAGACCGAATGTGGTCTGGTGGTCCATACGCGCGGAGGCGAAATTCATCGAACTCATCTGGCTCAGATCGCCCTTGGACGAGCAAGCCGTAAGAGAAAGCAGGGCTACGGCTGCCAAAGCCGGCCCACGTAAAGTGGAAAGAACGCCTGTCACGCTCGGGACCTCGAAAATTATTATGGGCACCCCGCGCAGTCGTCAGATCCACTTGGAGCACGACAGTTTTTTGCGCGAAAACGCGGTTAAGGGAAAGTGACTTGCTGTGAGCTCGGCGGGATTTTGCTCATAGTTAAGAATGTGATGGAACCGCCTTCATAGCGGGTCTGAGATACGCCCTGTAACAATATGATTCAGCTTGTGAAAAAATACTGTGTTGCTTTTGTGCAAATGGTTAATGGCAAAATGGTCGCAGCTCTTGCGACCAGATTTTGCCTTAGGGTTTTATTAGGAATTGGAACGTTTTCAGAACATTATCTGCCGCCGCCCCCGGTCCGGCCTTAATCCGGCAACCCCTCGCGCGAGAGAAGAATCGCCAGCGGGCGCAGCGTCGGGGAATGGGCGCAGGAAATCATCAGCGCCACCATGATCGGCACTGCCAGAAACATTCCCGGCAGGCCCCAGATCGCGCCCCAGAATGCCAGCGATATGATGATGCCGAAGCTCGACAGGCGCAGCGCATGGCCCATCAGCATCGGGTCGATGATATTGCCGATGATGAACTGTACGCCACCGGCGATGGCAAACACCACAAAAGCCGAGGTCAGATCGCCCGTCAGGATATAGGCGGCAAGCCCTGCAATGACGGTCGCGATAATCGAGCCGATCGACGGAATGAAGTTGAGAAAGAAGGTCAGAATGGCCACCGGCAGCGCCAGCTCCAGCCCGCCGAAGAAAAAGACCGCATAGATTGCGATTGCCGTTGCCAGCGACACGATGGCTTTTACCAGCAGGTAGTGGTTCACCAGCTGCATGATCCGCTCCACCATCGCCGAGATACGGTCGGCGCGGGCGGTCTCGCCGCCGAAGAGGCTGAGCAGCTTCGAGCGGAACCAGATCCGTTCCACAAAGAGGAAGCCGACAAACAGAATGATGAGGATCGCCCCCGAAAGCAGCGAGGATGCCTGCCCCGCCAAGGCCGTCAGGTAGCCTCCGATGCGGATATTCTGCATGTATTGTAGCACGGCGGCCTCGACATCGCTGCCCATCCAGCCGAAAATCTGGGCAATGGCGCGCTGCGCGGGTTCGGTATAGGTCAGCGCCAGCGTCACCACCTGATTGGCCTGTGCCAGAATGAAGGCCGAGGCGGAAAGCAGTCCCGTCGCAATCAGGATCATCGCGAAGATCGAGGCCAGCCACATCGGAATCCGCACCGGCCCGATTTTCAGGCGCGCGATCGCGTTGATCGCTTCGGAGGTCAGCGAGAACAGGATGATCGCGATGGCCAGAGAAATCAGCACGAACCGCGCCTGTGTCAGTAAAAAGAGCACCAGCACGAAGGCAATGAGGCCAAGCAGGGTATTCGTAAGCTGGCGTGGTTCCCGTCGAGAGGGCGCGCGCTGCGTCGGGAGGTTCTGATCTGACATGGTATTCCTGCTGGCTGAAGGGCGGCGTCATGCAGCAGGGCCAAGATTTTCCTGCTGTCCTGTTCCAACCTAATTTCGCCCACGCGCCAAAACAAGAACAGCCCGAAAGAGGGTTTCTGACGGCTTGAAAAATAAATGACATTTCAGCCAAAAAGCTGCTTGCACCCATTTGCGGTTTTGAATAGACACCCCCTCGGACAGGTGGCCGAGTGGTCGAAGGCGCACGCCTGGAAAGTGTGTAGGCGGGGAACCGTCTCGAGGGTTCGAATCCCTTCCTGTCCGCCACTTGCACATTGCAAACCCGAAAACAGGTCCCTCGCGGGGCCTTTTTCTTTATGTGACAAAGGGGTTTGCACGGACCATCCGCCCTTCGGAGACTGGCCGCCTGCGCGAGATCGGTCTCCAAACGCCCACCGTCTCTTTCCACCCGCCCTTCGCTTTCGGCGAGACGCTTTCAAAACCTCCATGCATTTCAAGGAACTGGCGGGATCGCGTTGCGCCCGTGTTTCGCTGGTTCCGGCTTGTCTCAAAACAGACGAAGGCGCGACACGGGCGGCGTGGTCGTTGGTATGTTTTGGGAGTTTTGCGCGAAGTCTCTGATGACAAACGCAGTTTGCGCCCCTAGCCTGGCGCGATGTCAAACGGGGCCTGGACAGATCAAGAGAACGACCTGATCGTTGCGGATTACTTCGCGATGCTGGCCGATGACGTCTGTGGTCGCCCTTACAACAAGGCTGAGCACCGGCGCGGGCTTATGCCGCTGTTGAATGATCGGTCCGAGGGATCGGTCGAGTTCAAGCACCAGAACATCAGCGCCGTGCTGAAGGGGCTGGGTGAGGACTGGATCCCGGGCTACAAGCCTGCCTTCAATTTCCAGATGACACTGGTGGATGCCGTGGCGCGCTGGCTGGCGCTGAACCCGGCGTGGCTCGGTCGCCATTCGGGTGTAGGAGCGCCGACAGGCCTGGCGGAGGCGCGGCCGATCTGGATCGGGCCGCCGCCCACGCTGTCGAACCAGCCGCCACCGCAAGAGCTGGAGCAGATGCTGCATATCGCCCGCAAATTCGATGTCGCGGCGAGAGACGAGCGAAACCGCGCCCTCGGCCGTGCCGGTGAGGAGCGCGTCTTGGCGTACGAACGTGCAGCCCTCAAATCAGCGGGCCGAGACGATCTTGCGCGCAAGGTCAGGTGGGTGTCGGAGGAGGATGGCGATGGTGCCGGCTACGATATCGCGAGCTTCGCGCCGGATGGCCGTCCGCGCCTGATCGAGGTGAAGACGACGAATGGCTGGGAACGCACCCCTTTCCACATCAGCCGCAACGAGCTGGCCGTGGCCGAGGAACGGCGTTCGGAATGGTCCCTGTTCCGGCTCTGGAACTTTGCGCGCGAACCGAAGGCGTTCGAGCTGCACCCGCCGCTGGACGCGCATGTCTCGCTGACCGCGACGTCCTTTCAGGCGAGTTTTCATTGATCTCAGCCAGAGAACTTGTCGACGACGAGGTAGACAGCCATCGAATGTCGCGATTAACTCTCGAAAATTGCGATGAACTCTTGGATTAGCTTTGGCAACTTGTTGGACCTGTGGTGAGCCGATCGTCTTTCGGCACGTGGATGGCGTGCTGAAGCCAATCCACCTAAACGGTGGCTGGTGCGCTGCCACATCTTCTAGCTCCTCTTCTAACGCTCTTTTCCGGACCGTTGAATCCTATGTGAACCCCAATGCCTATTGTCCGGTATGCGGAGAAAAGGTGTTTTACTACCAGAGCCGTTACGGCGGCCGGGTATTCTTTGATGATCTTGGTTGGCCTTGGCCGAAGCACCCTTGCACAGATAATGGTAGTCAAACCCTGAAGTCCCCGCCTGTCGTGCGTGGCCCAATAGTCATAAAGGATCGTAGCGGAAAAACGCTGGACATTTACGACCTCGACGATCTGCAAGACGCGGCTGACCAATACATATTCACTTTCCAAAACCATCGCACCCGCGCCCGCCTGGACTTGGCGCTCACAAAAAAGGCCATGAAAAAAGGGGGGCTCAGCATTGAAGATTTCTGGGACACGCCTTCCTTCTTGCTTCGCAAAGACGACGAAAAGCCGAACGCGTTCCGGGTGGAATTCATTTCTTGTAGGCAGGGCAAGGTAGTCAGGATCAGGATGCGCCGATCACGTTGACCATGCAATTTGTCCAATCAAAGCTCCGCTGAAATATCGTGAAACGCCCGCTCGGCCTGCACCATCCATGTTTCCCCAGCCAGAAAACACAGGTCATAGAGGCTGATCGTCGACGCCTCGCGGCCGCAGGTCAGGCGCTTCAGTACCTCTGGCGCCAGATAGGCGAGGCGCAGCTGGCGACTGACATGGCGCTCGGCCAGGCCGACGGCTTCGGCCAGTTCCTGGATCGTGGCGAACTCACCTGCCTCCATGCGCCGCCGCCAGCCCCATGCCCGGCCGATGGCGCGCAGGATGTGCGGGTCCTGCACCTGATCCTCGCTCGGGCTGTAGTCGGCGGGCGGCATGATCTTGGGTCGCCCGTTCTTCTTGCGCAGCTTCAGGGGGATCAGCACGCGGATCGTGTCATTGCCTCGGGTCATTCGGCGGCCTCCATGTCGCGCGGGGCGATCATCTCTCGGATCACGCCCGCGACGCCTTCGCGCCGGATATCGACCTCGAGCCCGGCGGCGGTGACGGTGACGCGCCGGACCAGAAGCTGGATGATCCGCGCCTGTTCGAGCGGAAACAGCTGCGCCCAGAGCGTGTTGAACTCATGCAGCGCCGCGATGGCCTCGGCCTCGGAGACCTGATCGCGTTTCAACGCCGCCAGCACCTGCGTGACCACTTCGGGGGTCTGCAGAATGCGCCGGACCTCGGTGACGATGGCGTCCTCGACCATGCCCGCAGGCAGGCGGACCGGTGCTTGATCGCCGCCGCTGTCGTCCTCCGTGGTGCGGTTCTTGATCACGTCCATCGACACGTAATAGCGGTAGAGTTTGCCGCGCTTCTTGGTCGCGGTCGGGGTCATCGCTGCGCCGGTGTCGGTGAAGATCAGGCCCTTCAGCGGCGCAGGCGTCTGCATGCGGCTGTTGCTGGACCGCGCGTGGCGGTTGCCCTGCAGAATGGCGTCGACCTGATCCCAGACCTTGTCGGTGACGATGGCCTCGTGCTCGCCCGGATAGGCCTTGCCCTTGTGGACGGCCTCGCCGCGATAGACGCGGTTGCGGAGTACCCGATAGAGGTAGCCCTTGTCGATCAGCGTGCCCTGCTTGCTGCGAAACCCCTCCCGCCGCAGCTCCTTCGCCAGCATCGTGGCCGAGCCGAGTTCGATGAACCGCTCGAAGATCCGGCGCACCGAGGCGGCCTCAGCCTCGTTGATCACCAGCTTGCGGTCCTGCACATCGTAGCCGAGCGGCACATAACCCCCCATCCAGATCCCGCGCTTGCGCGAGGCCGCGACCTTGTCGCGGATGCGTTCACCGATGACCTCGCGCTCGAACTGGGCGAAGCTGAGCAGGATGTTCAGCGTCAGCCGCCCCATCGAGGTGGTCGTGTTGAAGGACTGCGTCACCGAGACGAAGGTGACGCCGTTGCGGTCGAAGACCTCGACCAGCTTCGAGAAATCCATCAGGGCGCGGCTGAGCCGGTCGATCTTGTAGACCACGACCACGTCGATCAGCCCGTCGTCGATGTCGGCGAGCAGCTGCTTCAAGCCGGGCCGGTCCAGATTGCCGCCCGAGAATCCTCCGTCGTCATAGCGGTCGCGGGTGGCGACCCAGCCCTCGGATTTCTGACTGGCGATATAGGCCTCGCAGGCCTCCCGCTGGGCGTCGAGGCTGTTGAATTCCATGTCGAGCCCTTCCTCGCTCGACTTGCGGGTGTAGATGGCGCAGCGCAGGCGGCGGCCGGGGCGTGTATTCATGTCCATGATCAAACCTCCCGCGATCGGACCTGCAGCCCGAAGAAGCGATAGCCGTTCCAGCGCACGCCGGTGATTTCCCGCGCGATGCCAGAGAGCGATTTGTACTTGCGGCCCTGCCATTCAAAGCCGTCCTTCAGCACGGTGATGGTGTGCTCGAGCCCGTTCCATTCCCGGATCAACCGGGTGCCCGCCACCGGATTGCGGGGATCGGCGATCTGGTTCTTGCGGCGGGAGACGCCCTCGACCTCATCGGCAAGCAGGTCCAGCATGCGACGGGTCTCGTGGTCGGGCCCGCCATAGGTCAGTTCCTGCAGGCGATAGGCGATGCGGGCCTCGAGAAAGGCGCGGCTGTTGTTCGGTGCGGCGCTGCCGAGAAGCCGTTCCCATTCGGCCTTCAGCTCTTTCACCGACATGGCCTTGAGCGCGGCGATGCGCGACAGGACGCTTTGATCCAGGCGCGCCTCCTGTCCGGGTTTGGGCGGCGTTATCTTACTGTGATGCTTCATCAATTCCTCCGATGCGGATGCGTTTCCTGCGACGACCACCGCTCTTTCGGAGCGGGTAGTCCACGGAACTGTCTCCGTCGGCGGGCGATAAAGAACTGGACTTCCCGGCAGTCAGGCGAACGACGCCCGCAGCGAGGATGCGACCCAACTCGGCAAGCCGGGCATCAGGGGTCATGCGTTCAGGGCATAGAGGATTGGGCCCGGAAACCGGGTCTTCGGGGGGAATGGACATGGCGGGTTTTCGCGACTTTTGTGATAGGCGAAATGTGTCGCGAAATCAGAAAAATATCAAGTAAATCAGTTTGTTACGGTCGCGTGCGGTCGCTGCGCAGCCTGGCGAAAATCTGCGTAGCTGAAATGTCCCCGCGCCAACCTTTCTGTCGGGCGGCTGCGCCGAATCAACTCGTCCGGCCGTCCATGAACTTGTCGAAGCTGTCGAGGACTGGCTCTTCCTCCAGATCGGCCATCTCCCATCGCGAAGGGGCGCGGTCGGGGTAAAGCAGAAGCGAGATCGTCATCTGGTCATTGCTTGGCGAGAACACGGTCATTTCGTGCACCGGCTCGGAGCCGAGCCAGATACCGGCCGGATGTTGGCAACCGTAGCGCCCTTCATCCCCGTCCACCTCTTGCGCCGCAAGCGAGGCGGGCGGCAATTCGATCACCTCTTGCCGTGCCCGGTAGAAAACCCCGGACTTCAACAGCGGTTCACTGGACCAGGCCCAATCGATGAAGCCCTCCTTGCCGACCACGATCATCGCGCGCTTGTCGGTTATGGTCATCCATTTCAGGATCGCGGCCGTCAGCGACACGGCATAGCGATCCGCGAGCTCGGTCATCACGTCGATATCGATGATCCGGCCTTTGATCTGCTCGCGGAAATCGTCGAGGGGCATCAGCAGGTAGGAGGCGAATGTGTTCGCCTCCGCCTCGATCCTGTTCCGGGCCTCATCCCAGTCGGCCATGTTACGGCTGGTGCATTCCAGCCCACGCGGGTTTGCCTGCCGGTGGAGGAGGTAGTGCCCCAGCTCATGCGCCAGCGTGAAGTTGCGCCGCCCCGCCGACCGGATGGTCTCGTTGTAGACGATGCCCCACTCGCCCGCGCAATGCGGATTTGGTAGCAGCATGCCTTCGACGCCCTTAGAGAGTTTCAGCCCTTGCACCATCGTGATTGGCGCGTCCGGAAAGACCTGACGCGAGAAGTCCTGCGCGAGCGCGGCAACATCGATAGGGAAACGCGGCAGCCCGTGCACCGCCTGATGCACGGACAGGATTTTCGTCAGGCGGTTGGCCCAGCTCTGAGGCGTCGTCGGCAGACTCAATCCTTCTTTCCCCACATGTCGATCATCTGCTTGATTTTCTCTTGGTCATCCAAGTCGAGCTTTTTGAAGCTTCGGTAGAACGCCTCCTTGAAGACCTCTTCTTCGGGTTCGGTGTTGTCGTCGAGCAAGTAATCTGTAGTGACCGACAGCGCTCCCGCGATCTTCGTCAGCTTCTCGCCCGACGGTTTTCGCGTATCGCGGTTTTCGAGTTCCCAGAGGTAGCTCTTGCTGGAGTCGGTCAGCTCGGCGAGCTTGTCGAGGGAATATCCCTTTTCCTGACGGTGGCGCTTGATCTTCGCGCCGAGGGACGTGGTCATCGTATCATCCTTGGTTTCCTTGGTTGCAGGACGTTTGTTCGCTATGCCGAACAAAATTGTGCCGCGCAAGTGGACGTGGCGATTTGTTCGGTATATATCGAACAACATCGTATCGCATTTTCGCGATTCTGTCCTCCTCCCCGGCCAAAGAAAGGGCTCTCATGACCGCCATCGCCGCGTTCCTCCGCAAGACCCCCGTGATCCGTCTGCAGGATTACTTCACTGCTGGCGGGTTCACCTCGCTTGCGCCCATCGACTGGACGAAGCCCGAGCCCGAGGTGGTGGAGCCGCTGATCAAGGCCGTCGACGCCATGTCCGACGACGAAAAGCAGCGCGTCGTCCTCGATGCGGCCCGTGTGGCGGCGCTGGCCGATGAGCCCGGCCAGAACGCGTTGCAGAACGTTGTCCTGAACCGCGCCGTCTTCGATACGCTCGAAGGGGCCAACAACCGCTCGCTCTGGGTTTTCCTCAACGAGAACGATCGGTTCCGCCTGGCCGAAGAGGTGCGCTACAATGACGAGCGCCGCCGCGGGCGGTCGTGGAGCGGGTTCGGCGTCGATCCCGACCTCGCGGTGAAGAAGGACCCGGTTTCGCTCGTCGCGTTTACGGCCGCGATCCGCGAACGGTTCGAAACGCCCAACGTCCATGTCGACATCTTCGACCGCCACCGGGTGATCCTCGAGGGCGAGGAATGCGAACTGGTCCAGGTCGCGGTCTACCGGGAGGGGCGTCCCGAGGATACGCTGGGATTCGACGCCAACAGCACCCTGTCGCGTCGGATCGTGAAGCCGGTCTTCGAGGCGGCGCTGACCTACGAGGCCGCAACCGGCGTGATCGAGGTCGTGGCCAAGACGCGCGAGGACCGGATCGATCTGACCCGGTACATGGCGCGCGATCTGCTGGGTATCACCCTCGATGAAAAGCAGTCGCTGCCGCTGCGCGAGTACGATCTCAGCATGCTGCTGCGGCCCTTCGACTTTCCGACTGACCCGGCCGACGGGATTGCCGGCGTGACCGTCAAGGAACTGCGCCTGATGGACCTGGGCGATGCGAAGGAGCGCATCACGCTCGAATCCATGTCGGGTGCGGACCGGACGATCTGGCAGATGGCGGAACACCGGATCGGCCTCGACATCGGTGGCGGCACGCGTGTCTTGGGTGGCACCGGCGACGTGGCGGAATGGGTGGTCACCCGTGCGCGCTTCACCATCAAGTTTCACCCAGGCCCCGATGGCGGGCGGGGCAAGTCGCTGTCGCTGACCGTGACCATGCCGCATGGCTGCAACCTGAAGGACATGACGCCGCAAGAGCGCCTGATCGGCGAGAAGTATTTGCGGCTGTGGGGCATCCTGAAGGACGATAACGATGAAGGCGACGTCCTTGAGTAAGCGTTCGATCGACCTTCTGCTGCGGGCCATGGAAGCCCGCAGCATGTCGCTTCAGACATCGGCGCTGCGCCAGGTTTCGCGCAGCGCGACCGACGCGTTGATCAAGGCCAAGCTGCTGGTGCCGAGCGGGCATGTCCCGGTCGTCGCCGCGATGGACGATTATGAGGATGAACCCATTGAGGCTACCTGGTCGGCCGAGCTGAAATCATTCGGCTATCACGACAGCACCGGCCGCTGGGTCAAGGTCGCCAATCAGGACATCGCGGCATGCAAGGTCGACTACGGTCTGGCCCTTGCCAAGATGCTGGTGGCGTTCGAGCGCGCCGGGCCTTCGCGCCTGACTCCCTTGGTCACGGATCTCGTCTGGGAGGTCGGAACAATCAAGCTCGCCGGAGCGAAGGCCCCGGTGCCCGTCTGGTTTGCCCGGCGGCTCGGGGATCCAGGTGTCTGGGCGCAGCTCGAGGCGCTGATCGCGCGCAAGCCACCACAGGAAATCCGTATCATCCTGACCTCCACACCCGACGAGCGTATCCCGGCGACCGCCCTGAAACGCAACCACATCATCAACGTGGCGGATGTTGCGGGTGATCCGGCGAAGCTTGCGATCTCACCCCAAGTCCTCGGGGCTCTGGTGTTCCCCGGACAAGTGCTGCGTCGTTTCCCGATCGATCATTCGGAAGACTGTGGGATTGTCTGGCTCAAAGGTCAGACGATTACGTTTCGTGGTGATAAGCAGCGGCTGTTGCTCAAGCAGCTCTTTGATGCTTATTGGTCAGGTCTGCCGGAGTGTCGGACTTCCGCCGTCTTGTTCGAGGCAGGGTATGGGGATCAAACCAACAGTCTTGCTAAGGCATTTGGCAAACGCGACGATTGGCGTCAGTTCGTCCACTATGACGATGGCAATTGCTGGATTGATCCGGAACAGATTATGTCTGTGCCATCTGGCCAATAGCGTTGACTTGCAGGCGACATAAGAAACTTGGCCATCTAGCGGGTGGCTGCCAAAGGCCATCACTGTTAGGTGACAGTCGTAGGGATAAAAACATGAACATTAAACGAGGCACTGACGCCTCAAGGGATTTAGATGCCGCTCTGACTGAGTCAGGTTTGCAGAAAGCAGACCTCAAACTCTATGGGGCGCTTGCTTCAAAAATCAACCGAGTCGAGGCGACATCAAACATTGGTGCTGACCCAGCCAGAATATTCACACTGTCTCTACAGGTTTTCGCTTTACGCCTACTTTTGAAAATAGCCGTGAAGAATAAAATGCCCTACGGGACTTTTCGAAGGTACGCCGCCCATGGGGATATTGCGGGCATTCTGGGGGCGTCAGAAATTGAAAGCACTATCAGCGAACACTATTTCTCGCATATCTCCGAAGAAATCGCCGACCAAATGCGTGCTCAGCGCGATCAGAGGGACGAAAGCCTCGAAAGGGTGCCTTGTGGGGACGGGTGCTGGTTCTGCTGTGCGACCCATCGAATGATCGACGCAACTCCTGCCGACGCGGAACGGATATGGGAGGCTATGCTCGCTAGCAATGTGCCAGGTCATGAGCACCCGAACGCTTGCCCGGCCCTGGGAATTGACGGCAGGTGTAGGGCGTACAGCGTGCGACCGCATACTTGTCGGCAGCGACTGTCAACGTCCAGAGAAGCATGTCGCACCGACCTTGAGAAGGGTATCGGTTCTAGTGAAGAGCATGTGATCCACTTGGGCTCGCCATTCGATGCCAACCAACTTGCTGCGCTGCTAGCAGTGTGCGTCGGAACCAAAGAGCCATTTGTAAATTTGCTAACGACGCTACGCTCCTTGCGGAGCGGTGCCTCGATGTCCGATGCCATTAGCAAAGGTCGTAGATCCTTTAAAAAATTTGATCCAAGCTCGCAGCCAAAGGGGCGCATAGTTCAACCAGTTGATCTCAAACTCTCGGATTCGACGAGTTAACTGGCGCGCATTACCCGGGAATGAACTACAGAGCTGCAGTTTGATACCGCCTCACCGAGACAAGTGAACGGCCGTCCTTTGGGGCGGCCTTATTCGTTTGTGGTCGAGTTTCTCAGCCAACTCCCAGTTTGCCTCCCAGTTACCTCCCCGGCGCCTCCCACCCCCTCCGCCATGTTGAACCCGCAAGTGTTCGCAGCAATCCCAAGGAGGTTCACATGGCGACCAGGCACCTTTCCCAGATCGAGCTGGCGGCTCGCTGGAACATTTCGCACCGCACGCTGGAGCGCTGGCGGTGGACGGGCGAAGGCCCGAAATTCATCAAGCTCGGCGGCCGGGTGATCTACCGGCTCGAGGATGTCGAGGCCTTCGAGGCCGAACAGATCCGCGGCGTGGATCACGAACCCCATCGTCCGATGTCGGCGTGAGGGGGCGGAACATGACGATCTCCAACCGCATCACCCTGGCCGATATCCACCGCATGCCGGTGGGCCAGATCGCGGCGCTGCCCGCTGATCAGCTCGCGCTGCTGAAAGGCGCGGCGGAGGAGCAACTGACGCAGGCGAAGTCGGTCGCGGACTGGCTCGACGGCGCCATCTCCCTCAAATACGCGGACCGCGCCCAGGACACCCGCCAGGAGGCGGGCAAGGACACCGGCACGATTCGGTTCGAGGATGACGGCGTCACCGTGATTGCCGAACTGCCCAAGCGCATCGATTGGGATCAGGCGTTGCTGGCGCAGATCGCCGAGAACATCGCCTCGGCGGGCGAGGACCCGGCCGAGTTCGTCGAGACCAAGCTCTCGGTCTCGGAGCGCAAATACGGCGCTTTGCCGGAAAGCTGGCGCAAGGGCTTCGAGCCCGCACGCACGGTCCGCACCGGCAAGCCGAAGTTCCGCCTCGTGCTGAACGAGGAGGTGCGCTGATGGCCATTTCGCTCGCGTCCCTGCGCACGACCTCGGTGCTGACTCCGCCGCGCATCCTGATCCACGGCGTGGCCGGGGTGGGCAAATCCACCTTCGCGGCCGATGCCGACCGGCCCGTCTTCCTCATGACCGAGGATGGTCTGGGCAAGCTGCAGGTCCCGCATTTTCCGCTCGCGACCAGCTATGCGGAGGTGGCCGAGGCGCTTGATGCGCTGCTGAACGAGGACCACGATTTCGGCACGGTCGTCGTTGACAGCGTCGACTGGCTGGAGCCGCTGATCTGGGCCGAGGCCTGCAAGCGCAACGGCTGGGCCTCGATCGAGGCGCCGGGGTTTGGCAAGGGCTATGCCGAGGCGCTGATCATCTGGCGCGAATATCTCGACCGGCTCAATGCGCTGCGCGACCGCAAGGGCATGGTGGTCATTCAGATCGCCCATACCGACATCAAGCGTTTCGACAGCCCCGAGCACGAGCCCTACGACCGCTATGTGATCAAGTTGCAGACCCGCGCCTCGGCGCTGCTGCAAGAGCATTCGGACGTGGTGCTCTTCGCCAACTACCAGATCTCGGTCGCGAAATCCGATGTCGGCTTCAACAAGAAGGTGACCCGGGCGCTCGGGTCCGGTGCACGCGTCATGCACACCGAAGAGCGCCCCGCCTTCCTCGCCAAGAACCGTTACGGCCTGCCGGACACCCTACCGCTGATGTGGTCGGAGTTCCTCGCGGCCATGCCCCAATCCCAATGATCTGAACAAGGACAAGACCATGGCACGTTTCGATACGTCCTTCGACGCCACCAGCGTTGAGCCCACCACCGCCTACGAGCTGCTGCCCGCAGGCAAATACCGCGCCCAGATCGTCGAGAGCGAGATGCGCGTCACCAAGAACGGCATGGGCCAGTTCCTCTGGCTGATGCTCGACATCCTCGAGGGGGAGCACAAGGGGCGGAAGATCTTCGACCAGCTGAACCTGGTGAACCCGAACCCGACCACGGTGGAAATCGCGCAGCGCACGCTCTCGGCGATCTGCCACGCCACGGGCCGGATGCATGTCAGCGACAGCGAGGAGCTGCACCTGATCCCGATGACGATCCAGGTGAAAATCCGCCCGCCGAAGAACGGCTACGGCGAGAGCAACGCGATTGCATATCTGCCGCCCGAGCGGGGTTCGGCCCCGGCCGCCCGTCCGGTGAAGCCCGCGCCCGATCCGGTCGGCTCCTCGGTGCCGCCGAAAATGGCCTCCGCGCCCTGGAACAAGAAGGGCTGAGCTTTCGCGCTGCCCTGCGCCCTGACTGACGGGGCAGCGCGCAACCCCATCTGAGGAAATTCCCATGACTGACATGACCAACGCGGCCCCTGTGGCTGCGACCAGCTCCGGCTTGCCTGATGATCAGCGGCGACTGATCGAGCTCGACGATGCCATCGCCAAAATCCGCACGCAGATCGCGACGGCTGATCTGGCCCGCCAGCGCGGCCAGAAGCCCATCGATCCGGACTGGTTCCACCGGGCCCGCACGGCCTTGCGTCACCTGTGCCGCGAGCGCGCGGAACTCTTGGCCCAAGGCACCGGTCGCCGTCGCCGCGAAAAGCTCAAGGACGCACTGATCGGTATCCTGCGCGAACGCCATGACCCCGAGACCTGGGATGGCATTCTGGCCGAGGCCCAAGCCCGCAGCGAACGGGAGGGTCTGTGATGGCAGAGCTTCCCGAAGCCCCCACGCCGACACTGACGGCGATCTATGCCGATTACGAGGCCCGCCAAGGCGATGGTTTCCGCGATCACCTCGGAGCGTCGATCATCGGCAAATCCTGTGCCCGGGCGCTCTGGTACGACTTCCGCTGGATCACGCCCGCGCGCCATTCCGGCCGCCTGCTGCGCCTTTTCGAGACGGGTCAGCTAGAGGAGGACCGGCTCGTGCGCAACCTGCGTGCCACCGGCGCGACCGTGCTCGAAGTCGATCCCGAGACCGGCCGTCAGTTCCGGATCGAAGCCCATGGCGGCCATTTCGGCGGCTCGCTCGATGGCGTGGCCCTTGGCCTCCTGGAGGCGCCCAAGACCTGGCATGTGCTGGAGTTCAAGACCCACTCGGTCAAAAGCTTCAACGAGTTGACCGCCAAGGGCGTCGTTCTGGCAAAACCTCAGCACGCCGCGCAGATGCAGATCTACATGCACCTGACGGGCATCACGCGCGCCCTCTACGTCGCGGTCTGCAAGGACACCGACGCGCTGCATGTCGAGCGTATCGAGGCGGACCGCGCCATGGTCGAGCGTCTTCTCGAAAAGGCCGGGCGCATCATCTTCGCCCAGCATCCGCCCGCGCGGATCAGCGAGGACCCGGCCTGGTTCGAATGCCGGTTCTGCGATCACCATGCCGCCTGCCATGAGGGTGGTGGCGCTGCGGTGACCTGCCGGTCCTGCCTGCATGCGACGCCCGTCCAGGGTGGTTGGCACTGCGCGCGGTATGACCGGATGCTGGCGCCTGCCGAGCAACGCGCCGCCTGCGGCCGCCATCTCTTCATCCCCGATCTCATCCCGGGCGAGGTCATCGATGCGGGCGACGATGTCGTCACCTACCGCATGGCCGATGGCTCGACCTGGACCAATGACGCCCGTTCCCCGGAGGCCGCGCCATGCTGACCCTGCGCCCCTATCAACAGGCCGCGATCACCGCGATCTACGGCTATTTCCAGACCCACACCGGCAATCCGCTGGTGGTCATTCCGACTGCGGGCGGCAAGTCGCTCGTCATGGCCTCCTTCATCGAGGGCGTGCTGAAGGCCTGGCCCGATCAGCGGATCCTGATCGTGACCCATGTGCGCGAGTTGATCGCCCAGAACCATGCCGAGATGATCGGCCTCTGGCCCGATGCCCCGGCGGGCATCTATTCGGCAGGCCTCGGCAAGCGCGAGGCGCAGGCGCGGATCCTCTTCGCGGGCATCCAATCGATCCACCGCCGCGCGGCCGAGATCGGCCACACCGATCTGGTGCTGATCGACGAGGCGCATCTGATCCCCGGCAAGTCGAGCACGATGTATCGGCGCTTCCTCGACGCGCTGAAAGCGATCAACCCGGCGCTCAAGGTGATCGGGCTGACCGCCACGCCGTTCCGGCTCGACTGCGGGATGCTGCATGAGGGGCAGAATGCGCTCTTCACCGACATCGCCTATGAGGCCCCGGTCCGCGAGCTGATCGACGCGGGGTATCTGAGCCCTCTGGTCTCGAAACAGCCCGCCACCCGGCTCGACGTCTCGAAGGTGGGCACCCGCGCGGGCGACTTCATTGTGCGCGATCTGGCGGCGGCGGTCGATCAGGACGCCATCACCCGCGCGGCCGTCACCGAGATCATCGCGCATGGCCGCGACCGGAAATCCTGGCTGGCATTCTGTTCGGGTGTCGAGCATGCGCGCCATGTGGCCGAGGAATTCGGCCGCCAGGGCATCAGTTGCCGCACGATCTTTGGCGATACGCCGAAGGATGAACGCGATGCGATCCTTGCCGCCTTCAAGCGCGGCGAAATCCGGGCGCTCGCCTCGATGGGCGTGCTGACCACCGGCTTCAACGCGCCGGGTGTCGACCTGATCGCGCTCCTGCGTCCCACGCAATCGGCCGGGCTCTATGTGCAGATGGTCGGGCGCGGCACCCGCCTCGCGCCGGGCAAGGAAAACTGTCTGGTGCTGGACTTCGCCGGCAATGTCCGCCGCCACGGGCCGATCGACTTGGTGCGCCCCAAACGCCTCGGTGATGGCGGTGGGGGCGAAGCGCCGACCAAGGTCTGCCCGGACTGTGACAGCATCATCGCGCTCTCGGCGACGGAATGCCCGGATTGCGGCTATGTCTTCCCGGCGCGCGAGGTGAAGATCGCCCCCACAGCCGCCACGCTGCCGGTGCTTTCGCCAAAGCAACGATGGCTTCCGGTCACCGGCGTTTCCTACAGCCGCCACGACAAGGCGGGCGGGCGTCCGTCGCTCAAGGTGACCTATAGCTGCGGCCTTGCCACCTACAGCGAATGGGTCTGCCTCGAGCATCAGGGCTATGCCCGGCAGAAGGCGGCCGAGTGGTGGCGCAAGCGCGCGCCCGGATGCCCCGTGCCGCTGAGCGTGGCCGAAGCCCTCGCGCAGACGAGCCGGCTTGCGCGCCCCAGCGACATCTCGGTCCGCCCTTCGGGCCGCTATCTTGAGATCTCCGGCTACAGGTTCGCCCCATGCGCCCATCCGACCCTGGCCTCTGCGCCGTCTGCCACCGGCAACCTCGCGGCTTTGGCTGGTTCGAGCCGGGGTTCCGGCGCACCGACCCGCGGCGTGACGCCAGCCGCAAGCGGCTCTGCAGCCGCGCCTGCCAAGACCTCTGCCATGGGAGGAAGGGCATGATCGATCCGACCCCGAACGAGACCGAGGCCATGGCCACGGGCGGCCAGATGGGGGGCGAATATCTGGAATCTATCGGCAAGTCCGACCTCGCGACCCTGTCCGAGGAGGAATGGGCCCGGTTTCTCGATGCGGTCGTCACAGGCTATTGCGACCACCTGCGCGCGCTGGCGGCGAAGGATCGCAACCGGCTCGACGCGATGGCGCCGGAGGTGCCGTTCTGATGGCCGACACATCCTGGATGGCGCGCTTCGGCGCGCGGCTCGTCACCAATGGCTATGCCATCCTGCCGATCGGCCCGGGCACCAAGAAGCCCGGCCGGTTCCAGCGCGGGGGCTGGGCCGATTACCCGGAATGGAACCGCCATGCCGAACGCCCGACCACGGAGGTCGAGGTCGCGACCTGGGCTGCCTGGCCCGATTGCGGCATCGGCATCGTCGGCGGTGCGGTGGCGGCGGTCGATATCGACATCGCGGCGGATGCCGACCTCGCGTTGCAGATCGAGGCATTGGCCCGGGCGCGTCTCGGCGACACTCCCGCGCTGCGCATCGGCCGCGCCCCGAAGCGCATGCTGGTCTACCGCACGGCCGCACCGTTTCGGGGCATTAAGCGCCATCCGCTAGAAGTGCTCTGCCTCGGGCAACAGTTTCTGGCCTATGCCGACCACCCCGACACCGGCGCGCCCTATGTCTGGCCCGACGAGGGGCTGGCCGATCTCGATATCAGCGACCTTCCGGAAATCACGGCGGAAGCGGCGACGGCTTTTCTCGACGAAGCCTATGCGATCCTGCCCGAGGCCCTGCGTCAGCGCAGGCTACGCTCGGCAGCACCGGCCACAGTGCTGCGCAGCCACGGGCAGATCGGCACTTTGCCCGCCATCCGATCGGCGCTCGACTGGCTGCCGAATGACGAGCTCGATTACGATAGCTGGATGCGCATCGGCATGGCGCTGAAAGGCGCGCTTGGAGATGAGGGCGGCGAGGTCTTTGCCACCTGGTCGGCCCAGGCGGCCAAGGATGTGCCCGCGACCACGGCCCGCGCCTGGGCGAGCTTCAAGCCCGACCGGATCGGTGCAGGCACGATCTATCACCTCGCCATGGAACGCGGCTGGCAGCCCGATGCCGCCTTGCGCCTCGATGGCAGCGTCGATCCGGACGGCCCGCATCCGGCCGCCGATCTGCTGGCCCGGCTGGAGGGACGCGCGCCCACCGTCGCCGACCCGGAAAAGCCCACCCTCAGCCTGGACATCCCCGACGGTCTTGTCGGCGAGCTGACCGGCTACATGCTGGCCACCGCGCGCCGCCCGCAACCGCTTCTGTCGCTCGGGGCCAGCCTCTGCGCCATCGGCGCGCTGATGGGGCGGCGGTACCGCACGACCAGCAACCTGCGTTCGAACCTCTATGTCGTGGGGATCGCTGACAGCGGCTCGGGCAAGAACCACGCCCGCGAGATCATCAACGAGGTCTTCTTCGAGGCGGGTCTCGCCCACCATCTCGGCGGCAACAAGATCGCCTCCGGCGCGGGGCTTTTGACGGCGCTCCATCGGCAACCCGCGATCCTGTTCCAGATCGACGAATTCGGGATGTTCCTGTCGGCCGCTGCCGACCGCAAGCGCAGCCCGCGCCACATCACTGAGATCCTCGACAACATGACCGAGCTGTTCACGGCCGCGGGCGGGATCTTCCTCGGGGCGGAATATGCGAACCGCGACGGCACCAATGAGCGGCGCGACATCAACCAGCCCTGCCTTTGCGTCTATGGCACCACGACGCCGCTGCATTTCTGGGGCGCGTTGCAGGGCGCGAATGTAGTCGACGGCTCGCTTGCGCGCTTTCTGATCCTGCCGAGCGATGAGGACTATCCCGACGAAAACCTCGCCGTCGGCATCCGGCAGGCCCCGCCCGCGTTGATCCAGGCGCTTCAGCTGGTCGCGAAAGGCGGCGGGGCCGTGAAGGGCAACCTGACCGGCAAGACCGCCGATCAGAACACCGCAGTGAACCCGATGACCGTGCCGATGACGGATGCGGCGCGCGCCCGGTTCGCCGATCTCAGCGACGCCCTGACCGAGGAGCTACGGGCGGCGGCCGGGACGGCCTTCACGGCCATTCTCGCCCGCATCGGAGAGAACGCGTTGAAGCTGGCGCTGATCGTCGCCGTCGGGCGCGATCCGGTGCGCCCCGAGATCGACATTACCGCGGCGGACTGGGCCATCGGCTTCGTGCGCCATTACGCGAGGCGCACCATGGAGGCGGTCGAGCGCCATGTGGCGGATACCGAGACCGAGGCGCATCTGAAGCGGCTCAAGGAGATCGTCCGCGCGGCCGGACCCAAGGGGATCACCAAATCCGAGATCACCCGCGCCTCCCAATGGCTGAAATCGCGCGACCGCGACGAAATCCTGCTGACGCTGATCGAGAGCGGCGACATCACGACGGGCATGCGTGGCTCCTCGACCAAGCAGGCCATGGTCTACCGGATGGCGCGGTGGGGCGGGTGACCGGAGATCCTTCAATCCGCCTGAAACGGTCCTTGAAGCCGAAATTCCGACAAGCAGCAGAAACAAAAGGGAAAAACCGAATCCTTCAAATCCTTCAATCTTTCAAGAGGATCCCTTTCCCCTATACGTGTACGCGCGCGGTTTAACATTGGGAGAGAGATACCCATTGAAATATTGAATAATTGAAAGATTATATATTACACATAAAGGACAACCACTTAGGGGCGGAAATCTTTCAAGACGCCCCTCTGAAGGTTCTGAAGGATTTGCCGGGCGGCCCAGCCGCCCAGGCCATGAACTGACCAGACCACCCTTCGGGGCCTGGCGAGATCGCAGCCTTCACCGGCCAGCCCGCTCGCCTCGCTCGCAAACGCGAAGAGGAGGTCTCTCATGACCCAATCCAAAGAACACCCGCGCTGCATCCTGGCGCTCGATCTCGGCACCACCACCGGCTGGGCCTTGCGCAGCCACGACGGGCTGATCACCAGCGGCACCGCCAGCTTTCGGCCCGGGCGCTATGACGGCGGTGGCATGCGCTATCTGCGCTTCACCAACTGGCTGACCGAGCTGGATCGCCTGTCGGGGCCCATCGCCGCGATCTGGTTCGAGGAGGTCCGTCGCCACGCCGGAACCGACGCGGCCCATGTCTATGGCGGGCTGATGGCCTCGCTCACCAGCTGGGGAGAGCTGCGGGGCATCCCCTACGAGGGCGTGCCGGTGGGCACGATCAAGCGCCACGCTACCGGCAAGGGCAATGCGCCCAAGCAGGCCATGATCGATGCAGCCCGTGCAAAGGGCTTCAGCCCCGAAGACGACAACGAGGCGGATGCCATCGCCATCCTGCTGTGGGCCCTCGACGCCCGGGTAGGTGCAGCATGAGGTTCCATCCCAAGGGCTATGGCGGCCAGCGCCGGTCGCCTGATGAGGTGAAGCGCGACGGCTGGCGCGAACAGGGCCTGCTGGCCGTCAGCGTGGATGACCAGCGCCTGACCTGGCCCGAGCGTGAACTCGTCGAGCAGCTGGGCACGCGGCTCTATGGTCCGCGACCGGTCGAGGATCTGCGCCATGGCTGAGCACATCTGGACCGCCGAGGACGTCGCCGATCATTTCGAAGAGGCATTCCGCACCCTGCGCAAACTGCCGCCGGTGAAGGTTCAGGGCTATTTCAACGCCTGGCCGCAGGTCATCCGCACAGAGCGCGAGATCCTCGCGATGGAGCCCGAACCGATGCGGGTCTGGCCCTCGGCCGCCGCGATCTCGCGGCTCGAGCAGACCTTCGACTGGGTGCTCTGGCTTGGCGAGAGTGAACGCCGCCTGATCTGGTGGCGTGCCGCCCGTCGGCCGTGGAAGCAGATCACCCATGAGCTGGGCGTCGACCGCAGCACCGCGTGGCGGCAGCACAAGCTCGCGCTCACCAAGATCGCCGCGCGGCTGAATGCTGCGGCTGCATGAAGTGTTGCAACACTTTGGTCTTCGACAGCTGCAACAGATCCGTGCTATCTGAAGGATATGATGGGGAGAGTGCGTCGGAAGACGGCTCTCCCCGTTTCCGTTCGCACGGACCGGCGACGGCAGGGCCGCAGCGGAGCGCATTTCCCTGAAATCGGCGGGTCCTTCCCGGCGTCCATCCTATGCGGGCGGGCGAAGCGCGAGGGTTTCCCAGTAACGCCCCTGAAAATAGCCGTTTCGTTTCGCTTGGGCCCACGCGGCAACACGCGAAGGGCCTGACGGCCCGACACCCCATGCCTGAACCGAAACGGCCCCGCGGGGGCATTTCGGTTCACGCCCCCATTTCGCCGCCCGGCACCCCAAGGACATTCCCATGGACGTCGTCGACCTGCCGCTCGAGCAGATCATTCCCTATGCGCGCAATCCCCGGCGCAACGAGCAGGCCATCGCCACGGTCGCGGCCTCGATCCAGGAGTTCGGCTGGCGTCAGCCCATCGTCGTGGACGAGGCGATGGTCGTGCTGGCCGGGCACACAAGGCTGGAGGCTGCGCGCAAGCTCGGCTTCAAGACCGCGCCGGTGCATGTCGCCAAGGGGCTGACCGCGTCGCAGGCCCGCGCTTTCCGGATCATGGACAACCGCTCGGGCGAGAATGCCGAATGGGACAAGGACCTCTTGAACCTCGAACTGGCGGACCTGTTGGAGGCGGATTTCGATCTCGGCCTGACCGGCTTCACCGAGGACGAGGTGAACGCGCTGATGTCGAGCCTTGATGCGGGCACCGGTCCGCAGGAGGGCGAAGACGAGATCCCGGAAACGCCGGAAGATCCCGTCAGCCGCCCCGGCGATCTCTGGCTGCTCGGGCACCACCGGCTTCTCTGTGGTGACAGCACGGTCGCCACGGATGTCGAGCGTCTGCTCGGCCCGGTGGAGCCGCTGTTGATGGTCACCGATCCGCCCTACGGCGTGGAATACGACCCGGGCTGGCGCAACCAGGCAGGGGCGGCCAAGACCAAGCGCACTGGCAAGGTGCTGAACGACGACCGCGCCGACTGGCGTGAGGCCTGGGCACTGTTCCCGGGCGATGTCGCCTATGTCTGGCACGGCGCGCTGCACGCGGCGACCGTGGCCGAAAGCCTCGATGTCGCGGGCTTCACGATCCGGTCCCAGATCATCTGGGCCAAGGAGCGGCTGGTCCTGAGCCGGGGCGATTATCACTGGCAGCACGAGCCCGCCTGGTACGCCGTGCGCAAATCCGGCAAGGGCCATTGGGCGGGCGACCGCAAGCAGACGACGCTCTGGCATATCTCGGGCAAGGATCAGGACGAAAAGACCGTCCACGGCACCCAGAAGCCGGTGGAATGCATGCGTCGGCCGATCCTCAACAATTCCAGCCCGGGTCAGGCGATCTACGAGCCCTTCATGGGGTCGGGCACCACGCTGATCGCAGCCGAGACCACGGGCCGCGTCTGCCTCGGCATCGAACTGAACCCGGCCTATGTCGATGTAGCCGTCCAGCGCTGGCAGAAATTCACCGGGAAACAGGCCGTCCTTGATGGGGATGGAACGCCCTACGACGACCTCAACACCAAAGACCGCTGAGGAATGGATGACCTGGCTTTATCTTCCGCAGGCCTGCCTGACGGAACAGGCGACGCATGCCTTTTCGGCCTCTCGCTCTGCTCCGGCGCCGGTGGCATCGACCTCGGGCTCACCATCGCCTTGCCCGGATATCGAACTGTGGGCCATGTCGAACGGGAAACCTTCGCCGCAGCCACTCTCGTGGCGCGGATGGAGGACGCGACCCTGGATCACGCGCCTGTCTGGGACGACGTTGCCACCTTCGACGGCCGCCCGTGGCGCGGCGCGGTGGACATCGTCACTGCGGGCTATCCGTGCCAGCCATTCTCCGTCGCGGGCAAGCGCCGGGGCGCGGACGACCCGCGCCATCTCTGGCCCCATGTCGCCCGCATCATCGGCGAAATCAAACCGCCCTTCATCTTCCTCGAGAATGTCGCCCATCATCTCCGCCTCGGCTTCCCCGAAGTCGCCAGCGGACTGGTCGGCATGGGCTACCGCCTTGCGGCAGGCCTCTTCACGGCGGCGGAAGTCGGCGCGCCCCACAAGCGGGAGCGGCTGTTCATCCTCGCCATCCGCGAGGGAGACGAGCTGGCCGACCCCGCGCGCCTGCTCTGGAACCCGCTCGAGTGGCGGGAACCGGACGGAACTGCTGCGGCTCTGGCCGACGCCCCGGGCCAGCGCGAACGAGAACAGGCAGACGAAGCCCTCGCCGTCACAGGTGGCGGGTCAGCACGGGATGAATCTCGCGACGACGGCCTCGATGTGGCCGACGCCGCAGACCGACAGCTTTCGGAGCCGGGGCTGCGACAGGCGCGACGAGAAAGGTCTGGACCAGATGGCGCGGGATTG
This sequence comes from Thioclava sp. NS-SX20, assembly GCF_057380695.1. Taxonomy (NCBI): domain Bacteria; kingdom Pseudomonadati; phylum Pseudomonadota; class Alphaproteobacteria; order Rhodobacterales; family Paracoccaceae; genus Thioclava; species Thioclava sp. NS-SX20. The sequence continues at coordinate 1,132,024 of NZ_CM170816.1, forward strand.
GCCGACGCCGATGGCAACGGACGGAAACAAGCCGAGCGCCGGCAATCGCCGGACGGCAGACCTTACCCATGCCAGTCAGATGTGGATGACTCCGACAGCGCGGGATCACAAGGACGGCGCAACGACGCTGGCGAATACGCCGGTGAACGGCCTGCTTGGCCGCCAGGTCCTGGTGACGCCGATGGCTGGGCCGAATACCTCCGATGTGCGCCGAACCTTGAACCCGCTGTTCGTCGAGGCGCTGATGGGCTGGCCCACCGGGTGGACCGGCTTCGCCTCTGTGGCAACGGCGTGGTCCCCCTGGTTGCGGCGCATGCGCTCAGAACTTTGGCGGCTGAACTGCTGTCCGATGGATGACGTGACGGTATGAAACAGTCGCGCCTCATGTCGCTGGTCGAGGCCGTCGCCAACGTGATCGTGGGCTACGGCGTTGCGGTCGTGACGCAGATCCTGATCTTCCCGATCTTTGGCCTGCACACGACGCTGGCGCAGAACCTGAAGATGGGCGCGGTGTTCACAGTGGTGAGCATTGTACGGTCCTACGTCTTGCGGCGGGTGTTCGAGGCGATCCGATCAGTCTAATGTCCGTGTGTTCATGCTCGAAAGTCGAGCATGTGGCAGATAACGCACGAGGGCATATCGATAATGAATTTTGACAAGGCGATCATCGAGGGTCTTAAGAACCAGTTGGAGCTTGAAGGTTACGCGAACGATGAGCAGGACTTCGGCGTAGGACATGGAAGCCTGGGTTCAACTGCCTTTGAGCATCGAGAAGCCGATATTTTGGCAGACCTTCGGGCGATTGGATACAACGGTAGCCTTGAAAGTGCCGGGCGATATTTTGATGGCTACGGAGCGATCTATTGGATTTTTGATCCTGAGATCATGGATCGGGAGGAGGCTGAGGCGCAGTCCAAATTGTGGGTGCAGAGCTCGTTGAAACAGTCGGAAAGTCAACTGTAAGCTTCGTGCAGAACCCAAGTTGCTGACCGCCGCCCCCGAAGGACGGCGGTCATTCATTTCTTGGGTAGGTGGCCACAAGCGGCGGGGAGTTTGTAAACGCGTCCGCGCCCCTCGACCTTCTCCGAGGTAACTTCGAGTCCGAGCCTCTTCTTCAGCGCCCCTGCCATCGCGCCGCGCACCGTGTGCGACTGCCAGCCCGTCGCGGCCATGATCTCCTCGATGGTCGCGCCGCCCGGCGCGCGCAGCATGGCGATCAGCGTGGCCTGCTTGGTGCCCTCGCGCGGCGTGCGCGTCTTGGGCGCGGGTTCGGGGGCAGCGGCGGTGTCCGGTTCGATGCCGATGGCGGCAAGGCCTGCGTCGGTGACGACCAGCGTGACGCCGTGGCCATCGCCGGTCTCGCGCCAGACGGGTTCGCCCTTGCGCATGCCCGCCTCGACCTCTTCGAGGAAGCCCTTTGCGAGCATTGCGCCGACCACCTTGACGGCGGCGCCACCCCGCAGGCTCTCGGGCAGCGGCAGGGCGATGTGCTCGGGTCGCTGCGCGGCGGCGCTGAGGATGATGGCTTGGGTATCGGAAAGCTGGGTCATGGGGTCGTCTCCGTATTCGGGTCGCGTCTGTCGCGATCCCTGCTACGACCCCAAGCCGCGCCCGCGCGCGACAGAGGTCCGGAGATGCCGGAGGTCAGTCTGCGAATTCGCCTTCGCCGAACGCGCTGTCGGTGATGCGCTTCAACAGGCTCGCGTAGTGTTCGAGGGTGCCGACGTGGCCCCAGTTGATCTCGTCGGGCTGGGCTTCGAAGTGGTCATCGCTCAGCCCCTGCAGGCGGGCGAGCATCGCGTCGATCTCGGCCTTCTTGCCGATGAAAGCCGCCAGTGCGGCTTCTTGGTTCCTTTGGGCCTTTTCGGCGCGGAGTTGGTGGCGGTCGGTCATCATCCTGCCCCCTCAGTTCTTCTGCTCGATCATCGCGAGGATCGCGCAGGCCATGCCGCCCACAAACTCGCCGCGCCGAAAGACGATCTCATCGATCTCGGTCGCGCGGGTGATGGCCGGATCGACCTGAAGGTCGGCGGCCATGTGCGGAAGCAGGCGGGCGGCTTCGAGGTTGTAGCGTTCGGCGAGGGTCATGGCAGGCTCCGTAGGGTGCATCGTTTTCGTAAGATCAGCTTCGCTCTGCCGGGGCACATCATCCAGTATAATCGCAGCAATTACATGGCTTTAATCGGAGCGCGCGGATCATCTCATGTCGTCAGCCACGCAACCCATCGGCGTGATCGCGCGGCTCCTCGATCTCTCGGAGCGCCGGGTCCAGCAGCTGAGCCGCGAGGGCGTGATCCCGAAGGCCGAACGCGGCCAATACGACCTGATCGGATCGGTTCGCGGCTACGTCCGCTACCTGCGCGATCAGGCCGCGAAGGCGCAGGGCGGCGCGCCGGATTACGCGGCTGAGCGGGCGCGCTTCATTCGGGCGCGGGCTGATCTTGCCGAGATGGAGGCCGAGGAAAAGCGCGGCGCGCTGATCGCGGCTGAGCAGATCGAGGCCGCCTGGATCGCCGTCCTGGCGCTTCTGCGCACCCGCTTGCTCGCGCTTCCGGACCGGCTGGCGCCGCAGGTTTTTGAACAATCAACCGTCGGAGACACCCGGAACCTGATCCGAACGACCATCCGCGAGGTGCTCGATGATCTCGCGCAGCCAGATGTCCAACTCGAAGCCAGCGCTGACATTGACGGGCTCGCCGATCCTGAAGCGGACGGTGGAGACGGCGCTGAAGGTGCTGTGCCCGCCGCCGGAACTGACGATCAGCGATTGGGCGGACCAGAACAGACGGCTGAGCTCTGAGGCCAGCGCCGAACCCGGGCAATGGCGCACGAGCCGGGCCGAATATCAGCGCGGGATCATGGAGGCGATCTCGGACGCCTCGACCGAGACGGTGGTCATCATGTCCTCCGCCCAGGTCGGCAAGACCGAGGTGCTGAACAACGCCTGCGGCTATCACATCGATCAGGATCCCGCGCCGATCATGGTTGTGATGCCGACCGAGCGCGACGCGGAAACCTGGTCGAAGGACCGCTTCTCGCCGATGGCCCGTGACACGCCCTGTCTGCAGGGCAAGATCGCCGATCCGCGCTCGCGCGACGGCAATAACAAGATCCTGCACAAGCGGTTTCCGGGCGGGCATCTGACCATCGTCGGCGCGAACGCGCCCTCAGGTCTGGCCAGCCGCCCGATCCGCCTGCTGCTGTGCGACGAGGTGGACCGCTACCCCTTCAGCGCGGGCGCCGAGGGTGATCCTGTCAACCTCGCCAGGAAACGCACGGTGACCTTCTGGAACCGCAAGATCGTGCTGGTCTCGACGCCGACGAACAAGGGCACCAGCCGGATCGAGGCAGCCTTCGAGGAAAGCGACCAGCGCCAGTTCTGGGTGCCATGCCCGGACTGCGGGGCGGAACAGGTGCTGACCTGGGCACAGGTGCGCTGGAGCAAGGGGCCCGAGGGCGACCACCGGCCCGAAACGGCGCGCTACCACTGCGCGGAATGCGATGCGGCGTGGCGGGACGAGACCCGCTGGGCGGCCGTCTCAAAAGGACTTTGGGTGGCGGAGCAGCCCTTCGCGGGCGTGGCGGGCTTCCACCTTAACGAGATCTACTCGCCCTGGGTCAGACTGGAGGCGATGGTGCGGGCCTTTCTCTCGGCGCGCTCCGGCGGGGACGAGACGATGAAGACCTTCGTCAACACGTCGCTGGGCGAGACATGGGTCGAGACCGGGGAAGCCCCAGACTGGCAGCGTCTCTACGACCGGCGCGAGGCCTGGAAGCCGGGCACGGTGCCTGCGGGCGGGCTGTTCCTGACCGCTGGGGCCGACGTGCAGAAGGACCGGATCGAGGTCGATATCTGGGCCTGGGGCCGCGGGCTGGAAAGCTGGCTCGTCGACCACGTCGTGATCGAGGGCGGGCCCAACCGGCACGACGCATGGTCGGAGCTGACCGCGCTGCTCGACCGAAGCTGGCCGCATGAGCGCGGCGCGCATCTCAGGATCGCGCGGCTCGCCATCGACACGGGCTACGAGGCCCCGGCGGTCTATTCCTGGTCGCGGGCGCAAGGCGCTGCGCAGGTGTCGCCGGTGAAGGGCGTCGAGGGGTTCAACCGCTCGAGCCCGGTGTCGGGGCCGACATTCGTCGACGCGACCGAGGGCGGCAAACGGCTGCGGCGCGGAGCCCGGCTCTGGACCGTGGCGGTCTCGACCTTCAAGGCCGAGACATACCGCTTTCTGCGGCTGGAACGGCCGACGACCGAAGAACGGGCCGAGGGCGCGGGCTTTGCGCCCGGAACGATCCACCTACCGACATGGGTGGAAAGTGAATGGCTGAAGCAGGTCGTGGCCGAGCAACTGGTCACCGTCCGCACGAAACGTGGCTTCGCCAAGCTCGAATGGCAGAAGCTGCGCGAACGCAACGAGGCGCTGGATTGCCGGGTCTATGCCCGCGCCGCCGCCTGGATCGCGGGCGCGGACCGCTGGTCAGAGGAGAAATGGCGCGACCTTGAGGATCAGCTCGGGTCTGCTCCTTACGGTGACACCGATCCGGCCGGGCAAATTCACCGGCCAGGACAAGCCCCGCAGGGCAAGCGCCGCTCCGACTGGCTTGGACGGCGGGAAGGATGGTTTTGAACATGACCGACTGGACGGAAACCGAGCTCTCGGCGCTGCGCCGGGCCTATGCCAGCGGCACGACCCGGGTGAGCTACGACGGCAAGTCGGTGGACTATGGCTCGGCCGAAGACCTTCTGGCCCGCATCCGCACCATCGAACGCGCAATTGCGGGCACCACCCGGCCACTGCCGGTGGCCGGACTGGCTGGCTTCAGTCGCGGAGATCGCTGATGTCGGCAAACTGGTTCGACAGGGCCATTGCCTCCGTCGCCCCTCGGGCCGCCGCCAGGCGCGTGCTGGCCCGTCAGGCCTTCGAGACCCTGACGCGCGGCTATGACGGGGCCGCGAAAGGGCGACGGACGGACGGCTGGCGCGCGCCGGGATCCTCGGCCGACACCGAGATCGGCGTGGCCGGGGCGCTCTTGCGCGACCGGATGCGTGATCTGGTGCGCAACAACCCGCATGCGTCGAAAGCCGTCGCGGTGCTGGTCAACAACATCATCGGCGCGGGGATCATGCCGCGCGCCGCGAGTGGCGATGACAAGCTGGACCGCAAGGTCGACGCGCTCTTCGAGCGTTGGACAGCGGAATGTGACGCCGACGGCCAGCTCGACTTCTACGGGCTGCAGACGCTGATCTGCCGCGAGATGGTCGAAGCGGGCGAGGTGCTGGTGCGCCGCCGTCTGCGGCGGTCGTCAGATGGTCTGCCGGTGCCGCTGCAATTGCAGGTGCTGGAGGCGGACTTGCTCGATGCGACGAAATCCGGCGCCTTGGGCGCGGGCCGGCTGGTGCAGGGGATCGAGTTCGACCCGCTCGGCAAGCGGCGAGCCTACTGGCTCCATGCCGAACATCCCGGCGATGTCTGGGGTGCGCTGAACGGTGGGCTCGGGTCGCGCCCAGTCCCGGCGACCGAGATCGCCCATATCTACGAGAAGCAGCGAACACAGGCGCGAGGCGTTCCCTGGGGTGCGCCGGTGATCCGCAGCTTGCGCGATCTCGACGACTACGAGGTGGCCGAGCTGGTCCGCAAGAAGACCGAGGCCTGCGTCACCGCCATCGTCTTCGGCGACGACGAGGCGCAGCAGGGCATCGCGCCATCGGTCGTCGATGCCGACGGCAACCGGGTCGAGCAGTTCGAGCCGGGGCTGATCGCCTATGCGCGCGGCGGCAAGGACATCCGCTTCAACCAGCCATCGGCGACGGGGGGCTACGGCGAATACAAGCGGGCGAGCCTGCACACGATCTCGGCCGGGTTCCGGGTGCCTTATGAGCTACTGACCGGCGATCTCAGCCAGGTCAACTATTCCTCGATCCGGGCGGGCCTCGTCGAGTTCCGCCGGATGATCGACGCCGTGCAGTGGCAGCTCTTCATCCCGATGTTCTGTGTTCCGGTCTGGCGCTGGTTCACGGAAGCCGCATGGGCGGCGGGTCAGATCCCGACACCTGATGTGCCGGTCGAATGGCAGCCGCCGAAGTTCGAGGCGGTCGATCCGCAGAAGGATGCGATGGCCGACCTGCTGGCCATCCGCTCGGGCACTATGACGCTAGCGCAGGCCATCGCCCGGCAGGGCCGCAACCCCGACGCCGTGCTGGCCGAGATCGCCGCGACAAACGCGAAGCTCGACGACCTCGGCCTCGTGCTCGACAGCGACCCGCGCCGCGTCACCAAGACTGGCAGCGCGCAGACCAGCGACCCGGCGAAAGATCCCGCCGCTGACGACACCACCGTCGACGACCCGGCCGCCGACGCGGACGATGACCCGGCGCAGGCCGACCAACAGGACTGACCCCATGGATACAATGATTGAACTGCCGGCCCTGCGCCGGTCGGCGGAGCTTGCGCCGAACAGCGTCGACAATGACGCGCGCACCGTCGAGGTGATCTGGTCGGCGGGCGCACGCGTTCGTCGCGCCAGCTTCTTCGGCGAACCCTATGACGAGGAACTGAGCCTTGATCCCACCCATGTCCGTCTCGAACGGCTGAACGCGGGCGCGCCCTTCCTGAAGGTCCATGAGATCGACACGCTCGACGCCGTCATCGGCTCGGTCGTGCCCGGCTCAGTGCGGATCGAGAACGGGCGCGGCATCGCGCAGGTCCGGATCAGTGAGCGCGCCGATGTCGAGCCGATCTGGCGCGACATCCAGGCCGGGCACATACGCGCGGTCTCGATCGGCTATCAGGTCCACCGCTTCGACATCTCGAAACCCGATGGCGGGCGCGAGCTTTGGCGGGCGGTCGACTGGACCCCGTTCGAGATCTCGGCTGTGCCGGTCGGCGCCGATCCCGCCGCGGGCTTCCGCGCCAAGGGCGAACATCACGACTGCGTCCTCCATCGCCGGGACGCCCCCACACCGCAAGGAACATCCCCGATGACCGACAAGACGACCCCGGCCGCCCCGGCCGACGACACCCACGACACGGCAGCGACCGAGGAGATCACCATGCCCGACGACAAGACCGGCGCGACCGAGGCGCAAACGCGCACGGCTGAGACGCGCAGCCTGCCCAAGGCCCCCAAGCCCGAGGCCCCCGATACCGAAGCCATCGCGACCCGTGCCCGCGAGGCCGAGCGCGGCCGCGTGTCGACCATCTATGATCTGGCCGGCCGCCTGAACCTCGAGCGCAGCTTCGCCGAGGATCTGGTGAAACGCGGGATCAGCGTGGACGAGTCCCGCCGCCTGATCCTCGACCAGGTCGCCGCGAAATCCGACGAGACCCGGACCTTCCCGCATGTCTCGGTCCCCCTTGGCGGCCGAGATGAACGCGTCACCCGCCGCGACGCGGTGGCGAATGCGCTGCTGCACCGCTACAGCCCGACGCTGTTCCCGCTCGAGGATGCCGCGCGCCAGTATCGCGGCATGACGCTTCTGGAACTGGCCCGCGAGAGCCTCGGCAATGCCGGGGTGAACACGCGCGGCCTGTCGCGTGATGAGGTGGCGACCCGGGCGCTGCACTCGACCTCGGACTTCCCCGAGGTCCTCTCGGCGGTCACCAACAAGACCCTGCGGCAGGCCTATGACGCCTATCCCCGGACCTTCGCGCTCTTCTGCCGCCAGGTGCTGGCGACCGACTTCAAGTCGATGCACCGCGTCCAACTCGGCGAAGCGCCGCAGCTTCTGGAAGTGGGCGAAAGCGGCGAGTTCAAGCGCGGGACGCTGGGCGAGAGCAAGGAAAGCTACAAGGTCAAGACCTATGGTCGCGTGGTCGCGATCACCCGGCAGGTGCTGATCAACGATGATCTCGACGCCTTCACCCGGATCCCGGCCATGTACGGCAACTCCATCGCCCAGCTGGAGTCGGACGTGGTCTGGGGCATCATCACCGCCAACCCGGCCATGGCCGATGGCACGGCGCTGTTTCACGCCAACCACAAGAACCTCGCGGGCACCGGCGCGGCGCTGGCCGTCGATGCGGTGGGCGCGGCCCGTGCGGCGATGGCGCTCCAGACGGGCCTCGACAAGAAGACGGTGCTGAACATCCGCCCCGCCTTCCTGATCGTGCCCGCCGCGCTGGAGCTGAAGGCCGAACAGCTGGTCGCCCAGAACCTCGTGCCCGCTGCGACCTCCAGCGTGGTGCCGCAGTCGATCCGCACGCTCTCGCCCATCAGCGAGCCGCGCCTCGATGCCGCCAGCGCCACCGCCTGGTATCTGGCCGCGAGCCCGAACCAGATCGACACCATCGAATACGCCTATCTCGAGGGCCAGCAGGGCGCCTATATCGAGACGCGCAACGGCTTCGATGTCGACGGCGTCGAGATCAAGTGCCGCCTCGACTTCGGCGCCAAGGCCATCGACTGGCGCGGCCTCTACAAGAACCCGGGCGCGTAATGCCCACATCCTGAACCTTGATACGTGGGCGGTCCTGACGGGCCGCCCTTCGTCTTTCCACGAGGATCACCCCCATGAAAAACTTCGTCCAGCCCGGCAACACCTTCACCCTGATCGCCCCCTACGCCGTCGCCTCCGGCGATGGCCTGCTCGTCGGTTCCATCTTCGGCGTCGCTGCTGGCACCGCCGCCCTAGGCGAGCCCGTCGAGACCGCGCTCACCGGCGTCTTCGACCTCACCAAGATCGGCTCGCAGGCTTGGACCGCGGGTGTCAGGATCTATTGGGACGACACCAACAAGCGCACCACCAATGTGGCGACCTCGAACACGCTGATCGGCGTCGCCACCGAGGCGGTCGCGGGTGGAGCCGGTGACACCATCGGCCGGGTGCGGCTCAACGGCAGCTTCTGATGAGTGCTTTCGCCGCCGCCGTGGGAGCGCTCTTTGCGGATCCGAACATCGGCCGGGATGCGATCTACACGCCCGAGGGCGGCGCGCCCGTTCTGGTGCGCGTCGTCGCCCGGCGCGCGGACGCTGTCACGGATTTTGGCGACGCGCGGCTCTGGTCCGAGACCACCCGCGTCGACCTGCGCGTCGCCGAGGTGGCGAACCCGCGTCCCGGCGACCGTATCGAGATCGACGGAGACGCCTTCATCATCCAGGGCGAGCCGGTCCATGACCGCGAGCGGCTGGTCTGGACCGTGGATCTGAGGCCCGCGTGAAACTGAAGCTCAACATCGATCCCGACACCGTCGCGATGATGCAGGCCGAGGTAGCGGCGGGGGAGCGCGCGGTGACCGCTGCCATGCGCGAGGCCGGGACCGGGCTGAAGTCGGCGTGGCGGTTGCAGATCACCGGCGCAGGGCTCGGCACACGCCTTGCCAACACGATCCGCAGCCAGACGTTTCCGAAGGCGGGCGAAAGCCTCGACGCCGCCGCGCTCGTCTGGTCCCAGGCCCCGGTCATCGTCGGTGCGCATGACACCGGCCCGCTGATCCGCTCGAAGAACGGGTTCTGGTTGGCAATCCCGCTGCCCGCTGCAGGCAAATCCCTGCGCGGCGGCCGGATCACGCCCGGCGAATGGGAACGACGACGCGGGTTGCGCCTGCGTTTCGTCTATCGCCGGACAGGTCCGAGCTTGCTGGTGGCGGAGGGCCGGCTGAACACGAAAGGTCAGGCGGTGGTGTCGCGCTCGAGGACCGGGCGCGGCAAGGTCACCGCGCCGATCTTCCTGCTGGTGCCGCAGGTGAAGCTGCCGAAGCGGCTGGACCTGGCACGGGAAGCGGACCGGGCGTTGGACAGCGTGCCGGGGTTGATCGTGGCGAACTGGTTAGGGGCTAAATTGAGTAGTGGAACGATATGAGTTTTAAAGTTCTGTCTTGCATCTGAGGCAACTCGGCTGAGTGGTGGTACCGCGCATTGTTTGCTTGTGCAGATCCGTCGCGCGCTTCCCTTTCAGATACGACTTGCAACGCGAGATATGTTGTGTGTTCTTCATTCTAGAACAGACTTGCGTTGGACCCTTCATGAAACTAATAAACGTCGAATTGCACGAAGCTCTTATTTCAAAAGGCGTAACGCACCTCTATCATGCGAATACTGTGGCGACGAGCACGTCGTTCATCTTGGCCGGAGGGCTGTTGTCGAGAGGTGATGTCGAGCGCCGCAACATCTTTCAGACACCCCAATCTTCGGATGTTGATGACAGAAAATTCGACGTCTGGGATGACGTCTTTCTCGACACTGAGGATTTGCATAAAAAATTTCGACGCCAAAATAAATATGGTCCAGTACTATTCAAGTTCGACATTGGGTTCTTATTGAAAGATGATCTTGATGTATGGATTACGAAGAGCAATCCAATATATTGGCGGGAGGCACAAGAAGCCGAAGAGCGTTATTTCAAAAGTGTATCTGAATTAATCGAATCTTGGGATAAGCCGAGCTCGCAACAAAGAATGTTCACGGTAAGAAAACCTGGAGGCCCTGTTCTCTTTCCGTATCTGGATGCCGTCATTATAGATTACTTTGATGGCAACGTTTATGCCGAACAAGGTCTCCATGCCGGTACTGTTGCAGAGCATGCATTGTTCGCGGCGACTGAGAGCTTCAGAAGCCTGCGAAGCTTGGTGCAACACAGAGAATGCGGTAGCAGGTGTTACTGCGTTGAAAATTTCAGAAATGAGCTGTCGGATTTGGAGCGCGCTCGCTTGTTTTGCCCAAGGGATCTCATTCATTCGGGGCGCAATGATCAGTAAAGCGCAAATTATGAGATTGTCGGCTTAAATTTACCCCGCCGCGATTGCATAGCCGGTCTTCTGGCCAATATCTTCGGAATGGACTGCTTGCATGTCGTCGTCCCGCGAAACTATCCTCGCCGCGCTGCACGCGCGGCTTTCGGCGCTGCCCGCCACAGCCCTGCGCGGCGAGGTACTGCCCGAGCGCGTCCCGGCCGAGGGGTTGCTGATCCTGCGCGACGGCGAGCCGGGGGAACCCGAGGTGACGCTCTCGCCGCTGCGCTATCACTACCAGCACCGCGCCGAGATCGAGGCGGTCGTGCAGGGCCCCGCCCGTGACGCCGCCTTCGACACGCTGACCGCCAGAATCGGCGCGGCACTCGCCGCCGACCGGACGCTGGGCGGGCTCTGCGACTGGGTCGAGGCGGAAGCGCCGAGGCCGGTCGATCTGCCGGTCGAAGGCGCGGCCAGCCTCAAGGCCGCCGTGATCCCAGTGGTCCTGCACTATTCCACGGCCGACCCGCTCGGCTGATCCAACCGACAACAGGAGTTGAGACATGGCACGAGCCCAGGGGGCGCGGGCGCTGATGGCGCTTGCGTTCGAGACGACCTATGGAACGCCGCCCGCGAGCGGCTTCACCCGCATGCCCTTCGCCAGCACCTCTCTCGGCGCTGAGCAGCCGCTGCTGAACTCCGAGCTTCTCGGCTACGGCCGAGATCCGCTGGCGCCGATCAAGGATGCGGTGACGGCCGACGGCGATGTCGTCGTGCCGCTCGACGCGGAGGCCTTTGGCTTCTGGCTGAAAGCCGCCTTCGGGGCGCCGACTACCACCGGAACCGGCCCCTGGACGCACGAGTTCCGGTCCGGCGCCTGGACCCTGCCGAGCCTCTCCATCGAGACCGGCATGCCGGAGGTGCCGCGCTACGCGATGTATTCGGGCTGCGTGCTCGACCAGATCACCTGGCAGATGCAGCGGTCTGGCCTGCTGACCGCCACCGCTCGACTAGTGGCACAGGGAGAAACGGTCGGGACCACGACGAGCGCCGGCACGCCCGCCGCGTTGGAGCTGAAGAGGTTCGGTCATTTCAACGGGTCGATCACGCGGAACGGCTCGGCCCTCGGCAACGTGGTCTCGGCCGACATCACCTACGCCAACAACCTCGACCGCATCGAGACGATCCGCTCGGACGGGCGCATCGATGGCGCAGACCCGTCCATCGCGGCGCTCACCGGCTCCATCGAGGTGCGTTTCGCCGACGGCACACTGGTGACGCAGGCGATCAATGGCGATCCCTGCGAGATGGAGTTCGCCTACGTTCTACCCTCGGGCGAGAGCTTCACCTTCACCGTGCATGCCGTCTACCTGCCGCGCCCCCGGATCGAGATCTCCGGGCCGCAGGGCGTGCAGGCCACCTTCGACTGGCAGGCTGCCCGCGACAGCGTGGTCGGCCGGATGTGTACCGCCACCCTAGTGAACGACGTGGAGAGTTACTGATGCTGACGCTCGACCTGACCAATGCGCCCCGCTGGCATGACCTCGCCCCTGGCGTCCGCGTGCAGCTGCGCCCGCTGACCACCGCGCTGATGGTCGCGACGCGCAGCGATCCCGCCGTGGAAGCCGTGCCCGAGGAGGCCTCGGACGAGGAACGCGCCGTCGCCTTCGCCAAGGCGCTGGCGCGGCGGGCGGTGCTCGCCTGGGAGGGTATCGGTGATGCGGAAGGCAAGCCGATCAATCCCAGCCCCGAGGCCATCGACGCCCTGCTCGATGTCTGGCCGATCTTCGAGGCCTTCCAGCTGAGCTACGTCTCCAAGGGCCTGCTGCTGGAGCAGGAAAAAAACGGCTCCGCGCCCTTGCCGAGTGGTCCTTCGGCGGGGGCGACCGATATTGCCAAGCCTGCGCGCAAGCGTGCGAAGACTGCCCAAGCCGGCTGAACCGGCCGCTGACGCATGAAGGCTGGCAGGTCTGGGACCTCGTCGGCCGCCTCGGGGGGCAGCTGCGGGTGACCCCCGGCGCCATCGTTGGCTGGGACCTGACTGCCGCGCTCTCTCTTGGCGACGCCCTCGGTGTGCCGCCCGCCGTCGCTGCCGAACTTCTGCCCGTCATCGAAGCGGTGATGGTCGCCAAACTCAACGAACAGATGGAACGCCCAAATGGCTGAAAAACGCGTCAGCGTCCGCCTTGCGGCGGTCGGTGGTCGGCAGGTGCGCGCCGAACTGGAAGGCGTCGGTGAAGCCGGTGCCCGAGGTTTCGGACGGCTCAGCCGGGAGATGGACGCTGCGAACGCCCGGCTCGCGGCCTTCTCGCGCCGTGTGCGCGTGGCCGCAGCCGCCGCCGTTGCAGCGGCCGCCGCCGCTGGCGTGGCGATGACCCGCTCTGGCCTCCAGACCGTCGATGCACAGGCAAAGCTCGCACAGTCCCTCGGCACCACCGTCGCCTCGATCCAGACGCTGGAGCGCGCGGGCGAGTTGGCGGGCGTTTCGATGTCCGGCATCGAGCAGGCCACCAAGGATCTGACGCGTCGTCTCAGCCAGGCGGCCACCGGGAGCGGTCCCGCGGCCGACGCGCTCGACCGGCTGGGTCTTTCGGCCAACGACCTGATCGCGCTGCCGCTGGACCAGCGCGTCGGCGCGATCAACGCCGCCATCGAGAATTTCGTGCCTGCCGCCGAGCGTGCGGCCGTCGCGGGTCAGCTTTTTGGCGAGGAAGGTTCCATCGCCATGTCGCGCATCGACACTGCGACACTGCGCCAGGCGACCGAGGACGTGCTTGCCTTCGGCGTCGTCGTTTCCGAACAGGACGCCGACCAGATCGAGCGCACGAACGACGCCATCTCCCGGCTTGGGCTGATCTGGCGGGGGCTGTCGAACCAGCTGGCCGTCGCCGCAGCCCCGGCGCTCGAAGCGGTCGCCAACGCGATGGCCGCCATTGCCAGCCGCACCGGTCCGCTCGGCATCGCCATTCGCGGTCTCTTCGACAATATCGGCCGCCTGACCACCTATGCCGTGACCTTCGCGACCTTCCTCGCGGGCCGCTGGGTCGCCGGGCTGGCCGCCGCCGCACTGTCGGTCCGTGGGTTCGCCACCGCACTTGTCGTGCTGCGCGGGGCTCTGATCCGCACCGGCATCGGCGCTCTGATCGTCGGCGTCGGCGAACTGATCTATCAGTTTTCCCAACTCGTCGCACGCGTGGGCGGGGTCGGCGAAGCCTTCCGGCTGCTCTCCGATCTGGCCTCCGAGGTCTGGTCGCGGGTCGGGCTCGCGCTCGATGCCGCGCTGGCCCGCATGGCGGCTGGATGGGAGGGGTTGAAGGCTGCCGCGCTTTCGGCACTCGACGGCACCGTCGCGGGCGTCGTGGGTTTCGGCGACCGCACTGTGGCGATCTTCCAGGGCGCCTATGACGGCGCGGCGGCGATCTGGGGCAGCCTGCCGGGCGCCATCGGCGACTTCGCCTACCAGGCCGCAAACGGGCTGATCGGCGGGGTCGAGGCGATGCTGAACGGCGTCGTCACGCGGATCAACAGCTTCATCGAGGCCCTGAACGCCGCGCTGGCCCTGCTGCCCGAATGGGCCACCGGCGAAGGCGGCGTGCGGATCGACACGCTCGACGCGGTGGACCTGAGCCGGATCGACAACCCGTTCGAGGGCGCAGCAACGGCGGCCGGCACTGCGGCGGCCGATGCGTTTTCGGCGGCGCTTGCGCGGACGTACATCGCACCGCCCGATCTTGGGCTCGGCGCCATGGCGGATGACGCGCGTGCCCGGGCCGATGCCTATCGCGAGGCCGCTGGCATGCTGACCGATGCCGCGACCCGGCCGCTTGCCGCCTGGCAGGCGCTGAAGGATGCCGTGATCGGCTCCGGCACGGAAGCCGAGACCGCGCTGACGGATGCCGCAACCTCCGCCGATGCACTGGCGGCCGGGCTCGACGACACTGCAGTCGCTGCCAATGGCGCCGGTGGCGCTGCCCGCGATGCCCGCGATGCCGGAACCGCCGCAGGCGAAGGGGCCGAGCGTGCGCTGACCGGCTGGCAGGCGGTGACGGCGGCGCTCTCGGACTATGCCAGCCGGGCCCGGGAGATCGGTGGCGATATCGGCCAGAGCCTCGTCAGCGCCTTCCAATCCGCCGAGGACGCGGTCGGTGAGTTTGTCAAAACCGGCAAGTTGAACTTCCGCGATCTGGTCACCTCGGTGATCGCCGATCTGGCGAAGCTGGCGGCGCGGCGCTTCATCCTCGGCCCCATCGCCAACGCGCTCTCGGGCGCGCTCGGCGGCGCCGGCGGGATCTTCGCCAACATCTTGCACGCGGGCGGCATGGTCGGCTCGTCCGGCCCCTCGCGCATGGTCCCGGCCATGGCCTTCGCCGCTGCTCCCCGGATGCATTCGGGTGGCGCTGTCGGTCTTCGGCACGACGAGGTGCCCGCGATCCTGAAACGGGGCGAGCGGGTGCTCTCGCGCCGCGAGGCCCAAAGCTACAGCACGGGCGGCGGGATCAATGTCACCATCATGGCCCGCGACGCCGAGAGCTTCCGGCAGTCCCGCACGCAGGTCGCGGCGGACATCGCCCGGGCCGTCTCGCTGGGGCGGAGGGGGATGTAAGCCATGGCGTTCCATGAGGTACGGTTCCCGGACAACATCAGCCGGGGCGCGCGCGGCGGGCCGGAGCGGCGCACCCAGATCGTCGAGCTGGCCTCGGGCGACGAGGAGCGCAACGCCAGCTGGGCCAACTCGCGCCGCCGCTATGACGTCGCCTACGGTATCCGCCGGGCAGACGATCTGGCGTCGGTCGTCGCCTTCTTCGAGGCGCGGAACGGTCGCCTGCATGGCTTCCGGTTCAAGGACTGGGGCGATCATAAGTCTTGCCTGCCCTCGGGCACACCGGCGCCGACCGACCAGGCGATCGGCACCGGCGACGGTGCGACGACGACATTTCAACTGGTGAAGCGCTACGCCTCGGGCAGCCAGACATGGGTGCGGACCATCGCCAAGCCGGTCGCGGGCTCGGTCACTGTCGCCCTGAATGGCGCACCCCAGGCCTCCGGCTGGTCCGTCGATACCACGACCGGCGTCATCACCTTCACCACCGAGCCGGGCGCTGGCGTCGCCATCACCGCAGGCTTCGAGTTCGACGTGCCCGTACGCTTCGACACCGACGTGCTCGACGTGACGCTCGACCTTGAGCGGCTGGGCTCGATCACCTCCATCCCGCTTCTGGAGATCCGACGATGAATGATGAAACCGGATTTCTGGCGGCGGCGCTGAAGGAACTGCTCGCCTCCACGGCGGTGATCCTTGCCGCCTGGGGCGCGCTCGGGGGAGCGACCAATGCGCTGACCACGAAAATGCGGCTGCGCGATGCGCTGCGCCACATCCTGCTCGGCGGTCTGATCGCGGCCGGGATGGGCAGCCTCTCCATGGCCGTCATCACCCGCTGGCTAGGCCTGCCGCCCGAGGCGATCCCGGCCGGGGGCGCGGCGGGTTCCGCCGCCTATCTGGTCGGCGTCTTCGGTCCAGCCTTCATCGAGGTGCTGCTTGCCCGCCTGCGCCATGTCGGGAAAGGCGATGGCGATGCATGACCTTCTCCGCCTCGCGCGCTCCCTGCGCTGCGACCCGGCCGATCCCGGCCAGGCCTTCCGCCACCGCCTGGGCATCGGCATCGCCGTCGCCGCGCTGATCCTGATCCTCTCGCTTCTGGGGTAACTGCCATGCAGATGACTGACCGGGGGCTTCTGGCCCTCGTCCGGCACGAAGGGATCGTGCCAGGACCCTATCTCGATGTGAAACAGGTCTGGACGTTCGGCATCGGCCACACGGCCGCAGCCGGGGCACCCGATCCCGCCACGATGCCGCGCGGTATGCCCGCCGATCTCGATGCCGGGATCCGCGAGGCGTTCCGGGTCTTCCGGTCCGACCTCGCGCGTTACGAGGCCGCCGTCCTGCGCACCGTGAAGGTGCCGCTCGAACCGCATGAGTTCGATGCGCTGGTCTCGTTTCACTACAACACTGGCGGTATCGCCAAGGCCGCGCTGACACGGCACCTGAACGCGGGCGACCGGGCTGCAGCTGCAGCGGCCTTCATGGGCTGGCTCAAGCCCGTCGCGATCCGCCCGCGCCGTGAGGCCGAACGCGATCTCTTCGCCACGGGCCGCTATCCCGCCGGTACCATCCCGGTCTGGTCGGTGGATCGCAACGGCCGGGTCGATTTCTCGCGTCCGATCCGGCGCCTGACCAAGGACGAGACGCTGGCGCTGCTGCGCCCCGCAAGCGTGCCGATACCTAGACCATCCATTGTCGCTCCGTCTTGGTGGCGGAGGCTTTTGGACCATTTCAAAGGAAAGGCAACATCATGAACTGGAACCTCGCGCGTGGGCTGATCTACCTTGCCTGTCTGGCGGCCTCTGGTCTGGCGATGGCCGGGTTGGCTGATTTCGATCTGGCGACCGGCACCTTCGACCTGAGGCCCTTCAACCTCTACGCGCTGACCGGCGCTGGCGGCGGTGTCGTCTCGTCCGCACTGGCCTCTCTGGCGTTGCTTCGCGGCTGGGGGCGGAAGTGAAATCCCTCTCGCCCGCGCTGCAGGCCCATCTCGACGAGGGCACGACGACGCTGGCCTGGTGCTGGCGGATCGCCCGGGCCGATGGCGTCACCTTCGGCTTCACCGACCATGACCGGACGCTCAGCTTCGACGGCACCGATTTCGAGCCGGAAAGCGGGCTGACGGCGTCCGAGGTTCGCTCCGGCTCGGACCTGTCGGTCGATGCGCAGGACGCGGAAGGCGTGCTGACCTCGGACCGCATCACCGAGACCGACATCCTCGACGGCCGTTGGGACAACGCGGCGGTCGAGGTCTGGCGGGTGAACTGGGCCGACACCGCTCAGCGCGTGCTGATGCGGCGCGGAGCCATCGGGCAGATCCGGCGCGGGCGGCTTGCCTTCGTCGCGGAGGTGCGCTCGCTGGCCCATGTGCTGGGCCAGACGGTCGGGCGGACTTTCCAGGCGAGTTGCGACGCGGCGCTCGGCGATGCGCGCTGCGGCGTCGATCTGGAGGACCCAACTTTCAAGGAAACCGGAGCCGTGATCGATCTCCTGCGCGACCGGGCATTCACTGCCTCGGGCCTCGGCGGATTCGAGGTCGGCTGGTTCACCTTCGGCACGCTGGACTGGACGAGCGGCGCGAACGCAGGGCGGCGCACCGAGGTGCTGGGCCATGGCGTGACGGACGGCATCGCTGTGCTGACCCTGCTTGAGGCCCCGGTGCGCGCAATTGCTGAGAGCGACGGTTTCACCATCCGCGCGGGCTGCGACAAGCGGATCGAGACCTGCGGCGGGAAGTTCGCCAACACCGCCAGTTTCCGGGGCTTTCCGCATATCCCCGGCCAGGACGCCGTGCTGCGCTATGCCACCAAGGACGGTGGCCACGACGGGGGTGTGCTGTGAAGCACGCCGATCCGGATCGGGTTATCGCGGCGGCATGGTCTTGGCTTGGCACGCCGTATCACGACCAGGCGAGCCTCAAGGGCGTCGGCTGCGACTGCCTCGGGCTCGCCCGGGGCGTCTGGCGCGAGGTTGTCGGCCCCGAGCCTTTCCCGATCCCGCCCTACAGCCGCGACTGGGGCGAGACGGGCCCGCGCGAGGTGCTGGCCGAAGGCGCGCGCCTCATGATGCCCGAGATCGCTCCGGCCGATGCCGGTCCCGGCGCGCTGGTCCTCTTTCGGATGAAACCGCGCGCCATCGCCAAACATGTCGGGATCCTCACCGGGCCGGACAGCTTCCTCCATGCCTACGAGCGGCTCGGCGTGATCGAGGAGCCGCTCACGTCAGCCTGGCGGCGGCGCATCGCCTTCGCCTTCCTGTTCCCGCAACGCTGAGACCCCGACATGGCCACCCTCATTCTCGGCGCCGCCGGTGCCGCCATCGGCGGCGGTTTCGGCGGTGCAATCCTCGGTTTCAGTGGTGCGACGATCGGCGGGTTCATCGGCTCCACCATCGGCTCTGCCGTCGACAGTTGGATCGTGTCTTCGCTCGCACCGACACAGCGGATCGAAGGGGCGCGGCTCGACAGCTTGCGCATCACCTCCTCCACCGAGGGGGCCGTGATCCCGCGCCTCTACGGCCGGATGCGCATCGGCGGCAACATCATCTGGGCCACCGATTTCCGCGAGGAGACCAAGACCACCACGCAGGGTGGCGGCAAGGGCGGTGGGGGCGGCAAGGTCAAGACCACCGAGTATCTCTACTATGCCTCCTTCGCCGTGGCGCTCTGCGAGGGGCCGATCACCGGCATCGGGCGCGTCTGGGCGGACGGCAAGCCGATGGACCTCTCCGGCGTCACCTGGCGCTGGTATCCGGGCGACGAGGCGCAGGCGGCCGATCCGTTCATCGCCGCGAAGATGGGCGCGGCGAACACGCCCGCCTATCGCGGCACCGCCTATGTCGTTTTCGAGGAACTGCCGCTGTCGAGCTACGGCAACCGCCTGCCGCAGCTCTCCTTCGAGGTCTTCCGACCGCTCGCCGATTCCGACACCGCCGAGGGACTGACCCGTGCCGTCACCCTGATCCCGGCTTCGGGGGAATTCACCTATGCGACGCAGGCCATCCGCAAATCCTCTGGCGGCGCGACGCAGGCCGAAAACCTGAACGCGCTGCCCGAGACCGCCGACATGGTCGTCGCGCTCGACCGGCTGCAGGCCATGGCACCGGCCGTCGAGAGCGTCAGCCTCGTCGTCGCCTGGTTCGGCGACGACCTGCAGGCGGGTTCCTGCAAACTGCGCCCCGGCGTCGAGGTCTCGGCGAAATCCACCACGCCGGTTGGCTGGTTGGTCAATGGCGTCAGCCGCGCCAATGCCATCCTCGTCAGCCGCGACGCCGAGGATCGCCCCGTCTATGGCGGCACGCCCGCCGATTTCGCGGTGGTGCAGGCGATCCGGGAGATGAAGGCGCGCGGGCTGCGCGTCACCTTCTATCCCTTCACCCTGATGGACGTCCCGCCCGGCAACACGCTGCCGAACCCGTATTCCGACAACGCCGCCGAGATGGGACAGCCGACATTCCCTTGGCGCGGCCGGATCACATGTTCGCCCGCGGCAGGCTATGCCGGGAGCGTGGACAAGACAGCCACGGCGTCGAGCCAGGTCGCAGCCTTTTTCGGCAGCGCGGCCCCCTCTGACTTCACGATCTCGGGCGACACCGTCTCCTGGACCGGTTCGTCCGGGGACTGGGGCCTGCGCCGCATGATGCTGCACTACGCCCATCTCTGCGCGGCGGCGGGCGGGGTCGATGCCTTCCTGATCGGCTCGGAGATGCGCGGGCTGACCACCATCCGCTCGGGTGCCAGCACTTATCCGGCCGTCACCGCGTTCAAGGCACTCGCCGCCGATGTTCGTGCCATTCTCGGCGCGGGCACGGAGATCGGCTATGCAGCCGACTGGTCGGAATACTTCGGGCATCACCCGGGCGACGGCTCGGGCGATGTGTTCTTCCACCTCGACCCGCTCTGGGCCGATCCGGAGATCGATTTCGTCGGTATCGACAATTACATGCCGCTGTCGGACTGGCGCGACGGCTTCGGGCACGCCGACGCGGCCGAGGGCTGGCCCGCGATCTACGACCGGGCCTATCTGCAGGCGAACATCGCGGGCCGTGAGGGGTTCGACTGGTTCTATGCCAGTGCCGCCGACCGCTCTGCGCAAGTCCGGGCCCCGATCACGGATGGCGCAGCCGGCAAGCCATGGGTCTTCCGCTACAAGGATCTGCGCGCCTGGTGGTCGAACGCGCATTACGACCGCCCGGGCGGGGTGGAGAGCAGCACGCCGACCGCATGGGTGCCGCAATCGAAGCCGATCCGCTTCAACGAACTCGGCTGCCCGGCCATCGACCGAGGCACCAACCAACCCAACGTCTTCTTCGACCCGAAGTCGTCGGAGAGCTTCACGCCGTATTTCTCGCGGGGCTGGCGCGACGACACGATCCAGCGCGCCTATCTCGAGGCGACCTATCTCTTCTGGGGTGAGGCTGCGAACAACCCGCTGTCCTCGGTCTACGGCGGCCCGATGGTCGATGTGCCGGAATGCGCGGCCTGGACCTGGGACGCGCGGCCGTATCCGTTCTTCCCCGAACTGACCGATGTCTGGACCGATGGCCCCAACTGGCGGCTCGGCCATTGGCTGACCGGGCGGCTCGGGGCGGTGTCGCTCGCCGCGCTTGTGCGGCATCTCTGCCTGCGCGCCGGGCTGCCCGAGGATCGCATCGAAGTCACCGGTCTCTGGGGCGCGGTCGAGGGCTATGCCATCGGCGCGTTGGAAAGTCCGCGCGCATCGATCACCACGCTGGCGCGGCACTTCGGGTTCGACGCCGTTGAGACCGAAGGCGTCATCCGCTTCGTCATGCGCGGTCGGGCAGCGGTGGCAAGCGTCGTACCCGACGATCTGGTCGCCGCCCGCGAGGGCGACGTGTTGGAGCTGACGCGCGGACAGGAGACCGAACTGCCGCAGGCCTTGAAATGGCAGGTCGCCCGGGCCGACGAAGATTACGACGCGGCCCTCGTCGAGGCGCGGCGCATCACTGTGGACACCACGCGCATTGCCTCCGAAAGCTTTCCGATGGCGGTGCCCCCCGAGGAGGCCGAGCGCCGCTGTCGCCGCGCGCTGATGGAAGCCTGGACGGGTCGGGAAAGCGCGGCGTTCCGCCTGCCGCCCTCGCGGCTCGCGCTCGATCCGGCCGATGTGATGATGCTCGCTCATGACGGCCGGTCCGTCCCGCTGCGGCTCGTCTCCATTGCCGACGCCGACGCACGCGGCATCGAGGCCGTCCGTCAGGATCGGGAGGCCTACGATCTGCCGCCCGGCGCGCCGCGACCTTCGGCGCTGTCGCAGGCCGTCGTCTTCGGTGCGCCCGAGGCGGTCCTCCTCGACCTGCCGCAGCTGAAAGAAGATCAGCCCGCGCATCGGCCCTTCGCAGCGGCGCATGCACTGCCGTGGCCGGGCGAGATGGCGGTCTACCGCAGCCCCTCTTCGGACGGGTTCGACCTGCTGACCACGTTTGGCAGCCGCTCCCGGATCGGCACGCTGGTCTCGGACTTCTACGCCGGGCCGACGTCGCGGTTCGACCTTGGCAACGTGCTGGTCGTCGATCTGCTGACCGGCACGCTGGAAAGCGTCACCGACCTGACCCTCTTCGGCGGTGCCAATGCCATCGCCATCGAGAGCGCGCCCGGTGTCTGGGAGATCGTGCAGGCGGGCGCGGCCGAACTGATCGCCCCCGGCCGGTATCGCCTGACCCGACTCCTTCGCGGCCAGCGCGGGACCGAAGGTGCCATGGGCAACCCGGCGCCCGCCGGCGCGCGGGTCGTGGTGCTCGACGCAGCGTTGACATCACTGCCTATCGCCGAGGCCGATCTCGGATTGCCGTGGAACTGGCGCATCGGCCCGGCAAGCCGCCCGGTCAGCGACGAGACGTATGTCGCGCAGTCCTTCACGCCCGCAGGCGTGGGGCTGCGACCATTCTCCGTCGCGCATGTCGAACAGCCATGGCGCAGACCGCGAGCGCCGGGCGACCTGACGATCCGCTGGACGCGCCGGTCCCGCGCGCTCGCGGCCGACAGCTGGGGCGGGCTCGAGGTTCCGCTGGCCGAGGAGCTGGAGGCCTATGAGGTCGAGATCCTCGACGGCGCCACCGTCAAGCGGGTGCTGAGCGCGGCCACCACCACCGTAGTCTACACCGCTGCCGGTCAGACCGCCGACTGGGGCGTGCTGCTCGGCCCGGGCGACACGCTCGACATCCGCATCTACCAGCTGTCTGCCCTCGTAGGGCGGGGCGCGCCGCAATCCGTCACGCTGATCTTCTGAAGGCCATCCCATGTCCGACGCCTCGATCCATCTCCTGCTACCCTACATCCTCGCAGCGCAGGCCCAGAAGCACGTCACCCATAACGAGGCGCTGCGGATCCTCGACGGGCTCGTCCAACTTTCCGCTCTCGACCGGGATCTGACCGCGCCGCCAGTCAGTCCCGCCGATGGCGACCGCTATATCGTCGCTTCGGGCGCGACCGGCGACTGGGCGGGCTGGGACCTGAACATCGCCCTCTGGACCGACGGCGCCTGGTTGCGCCTGCCACCGCGAACTGGCTGGCGGACATGGGTCGAGGACGAGGCCGTGCTGCTCGTCTGGACCGGCGCTGCCTGGGAGGTCGTGGGCGAGCCAAGCGACATCTCGGACGCCGTCTTCAGCCTCGTGAACGACGCAGATCCCACGAAGAAGGCGGTATTCTCGCTCTCCGGTATCAGCACCGGCGCGACCCGCAGCTACACCCTGCCGAATACGTCGTCGGAACTGGCGATCCTGGCGGGCACCCAGACCTTCAGCGGCAACAAGACCTTCTCGGGCACGCTGACGGCCTCTGGCACCGTCACAGTCTCGGGCGCGACGGCCACCATCGGCACGGCGACGGGCAGCGCGACTTACGGGATGGGCACCGGGGCGACGACCACCGGCATCACCAAGACCGTGAACCTCGGCACCGGCGGCGTGTCGGGCTCGAACACGGTCGTCAACATCGGCCCCGCGACCTCGGGCGCGAACGGCACCACGGTGGTCAACACGCCGACCGTGACCTTCGCCAACGCCGTCACGCAGGTCGGCATGCCCCAGGCGAACCTGACCGCGCAACTTCTGGGCCTCGGTGGCGCGACGGCCGACAGCTATAATCGGCTCTCGGTCAACACGCCCGCGGTTCTGCTGAACAACGCAGGCGCCGGGATCGAGGCGACGGTCAACAAGACCGCAGCCGGGAACGACGCCGCCTTCGCCTTCAAGACAGGCTTTTCGGCCCGGGCGCTGATCGGACTTCTGGGCAGCGACGATTTCAGCTTCAAGGTCAGCCCGGATGGCTCGGCCTTTTACGAGGCGCTCCGCATCGACCGCTCGAGCGGCCGGGTCGAGATGCCCGAACCCGTCGTGCTCCCGGCGGTGAGCGCCGTTCCCGCGCCGCCGCCGAGCGGAAAGCTGGCCATCTATGCCCGCGACCGTGCCGGGGCCGGATGGCTCGACGTCCAGCGGCCCTCGGGGCGGTTCTTTCCGCTGCAGCCGCATTTCGGGGTGAACCGCATCGCGATCTGGGCGCCTTCCTCTGGCACGACCGTGAACACCAATGGCATGCCGCGCACGGCGGTCGGGACCGTGTCAACGCCTACGCTCGCCACCACGAACCTTTCGACCTCGATGCGCCGCTGGCGCGTCACCAGCGCCGCCACCGCCGATGCGGCGGCCGAGGAACGCTCGGCCGGCTGGGTCTGCTGGCGCGGCAATGCGGATGGGTTAGGCGGCTTCACCTATGTGAACCGGTTTTCGCTCGTCACCCTGCAGGCGACCGGCACGGGCTTCTTCGGCCTCTACGGATCGACAACAGCGCTGGCCACGACCCTGACGTTGTCGGCCGTCGTCAACTGCATCGGCATCGGATTCCAACGCGGCACCCACACGAACTGGCAGCTGGTGCAGAACGACGCCTCCGGCGCGCCCACGCTCACCGATCTCGGGGCGAGTTTCCCGGTGGCGAGCACGACGAACGTCCTGACCCTCACGCTCCTCGCCGCCCCGAACAGCAGCGAGATCGGCGTCCGGGTGGTCGAGGAGGTCAGCGGGGCAGTGGTCGAGGTGATGCTCGACACCGACATCCCCGCCGCCACGCAACTCCTGAGCCCGCGCAACTTCATGAACAACGGCGCCACGGCGGCGGCGGTCGCCTACGATTGCTCGGGGGTGTATGTCGAGACGGATTATTGAGCGCCAAGCACGGTCTTTGACGGGCCTTCCAGTCCCCGACGGGTGACCATCGGGTCGCACCACGCTTGACCTCGTCAGCGGAAATTCCGTCCTCTTTGCTTCCCCAAAATACCAAGAAAGGCGTGGTCGGATTTAGGGAGCAGTAAGGCAGATAATTCGCGTTCCAGCACTGTCTGCTCGGACTTCAAGTGCTTGAGACAATGAAAGAACATAGCCAAGGTTATCTCCGAGAGAGAACGGAAACATCGTCGGCTGGTCAGCAAGAACGTCAAGAGTGAGGGGGCGACCAACATGCATGAGCAAGGCTTCTGAAAGCCACTGGACCGTATCCGGGCTTTGCACTGCCATAGGAGCGTTTCTGGTTAATTTCTTGCCATTGTCGCTCTTGTTGAGCAGGGACCAATCGACTTGTGATTGCAGGACCATATTTGTCATGCGACGAGTACCTTCTCGCTCGCCATAGATCTCAGCCATCCTTCTGTGGACTTCCGCCGTGGTGCAGTCTCCTTGAAGGGACGTTAGCCGCCCCACAATCTCAGCGACTTTCGCAAAGAATGGATAAACTGCCAGCGCCATACCCCAAGTGAGAACTGCTACCTGCGGATCCGACACCCTCCGATAAATGTCGACGCCCCTATCAGCCAAGCCAGAGAGCTCTTCGCGAGGTTCGAGCCAAAGTCGGTTCAAGACGGTCCTTGTCTTCTTTTTCGCTTCTTGTCCGGCATGCGCATCAGTGAGAAGCTGATCGAGCTCGGTGATATCCGCAGCGCCCGACCGCACGCGTAAAGCTGCTGCCGCCCAATCAAGGCGGATGAAGCGGTCAAATCCAATCTGAGGAGCTTTAGGCTGCATTATCTTCCTTTTTTGTTCCCATCTTCACGAATGGCACGATCAGCTCCTCGACTGACATCCCTCCATGAGCAACTACCTGTTGGCCAACGGGGACAAAGGCCCCGCGACCATTCGCATAGAGTGGCAGAAAATCCAACGGCAGACCTTGGCCTACAAACTGAAAGGCGTCGGTTGCTTTCGGAACGGACGATGCCAACGTCTCGTTGCGATACGTGCGGACCCGTTCCCCTTTGACTTCACCGATCACGCCTTGATTGAGTCGCCCGATGCCCTCTGCATCGACGTTCCCATGATCGGCGGTCACATAAACATGGAAGCCTTTGCCGATAAGTAGGTTCAGCAGTTGCTCAACGAAGCCGGTTTCGCACCATTCCTGGATCTGGCTTGAAAGCCCTCGTTTGCCGAGCATGGCCCCGTGAACGAGTTCATCAATCATATCAACAACGATACCGGCGATCTTGATCGACGGGCTTGAAACAGCCGCCTCAAGCTCCGACATTTGTTCGGTCCGCTTGATAGCTTTGCGGTAATAGACTTCTCCGCCGCGCAGACCGTTTTCCAACCAGAAGCGGCTCCAGAGTGAAGGTTCCTGCGCGGTTGTTTCAATTGATGCCTGGAACTCACGCGGCCTCAAACCCGAGAACAGCGCCTGCCGGGAGACGGACGTCAGGGTTGGAAGCCATGCGAAGCAACCGTTCTCGTACGCGATGAGATCTGGTGCGCGCGAGCTCAAGTACTCTCGAATTTGCACCCATTGATCGAGTGCCATCCCGTCGAACACCAAGAGAGCGATCTTGTCTTCGCCAGCGCTCCGTCGCATCGACAGGAAACGCGGGATGTGATGCACCATGACCGGCGCCTTGGCGACAGGTAACGATGGCAGATCCTGAAACCGTTTTTGCACCCAATCTCCCAGCCTGGTGTCAGCATCGAGTTGCAGCGCACGCATGGCGGGCCGAAGGACCGCCGCGTCATCACTTGGCAGTTCATGGAAACGGTAGATGGTCTCAGCCAACCGCTTTGCTGCATCGATCCAATCACGATGAGTAGCGTCCGGCGCAGGAAGCTTTGCTGCGACGGACCTAATCCCACCGCTGACCAAGTCGCGCAGGTTGGTCGAGCTTTGAATAGCGCCGAGCTTGATCCAATCCGGCAACGTTGTTGGTGCAGTCCGGACGTTTACTGGCTGAAGTGCCCCTTCAAGGAAGAGCGTATCGACGATGACGCGGATGTCGGCATGCTCGAAAGGGATCTCGACGTCTGTGACAACTTCTGATGCCGTATCGCGATCCGATGGATCGATCTCAACGCCTTGCTCTTCCAGAAATCGGCCCCAAGCCGATTGGATCGCGCGGACCATAGTGGTCCTCGACGACAGAAAATCCTCTATCGGCAAATGCCCAACGACCGTGTCTGACAGGATTTTAGCGACATGCTGAGCGAGAATGGGGGGCAACATGACCCCGCGATAAAGCAACCCAAATGCCTCGCGCCAGAAGGTCTCCGGCTTCCGCAGGAGATGTGGACTGATCTCGAACAGATGCGTCAGAAGGAATTCTTTCGTCAAACTCTCGCCCAAGACTTGGGAAGCAAAGCTATTGTGAGCTTCAAAGAGCGTTTCGAGATAGGCGCTATCGACCTGTCGGATGACGCTGGCGTTCAGCTTGGGCATCAAATCGGCGAGGCTCAGGTCAACCCTTCGAGCATGCTGCAGGTAATCCCAAGGCAGAATGTTCAGGTCCGTTCCAGAGTATTGAAGGATAAGCGCTTTGCAAGTTCCCGTACCGCCATTATCCCAGACGGCACGATAGCGTTCTTCGTATTCAACCCGAAAGACGATCGGATCGTCGAAAGGAAGCACCTCAAAGCCGCGATCTCGCAGGACCCGGAGGATATGCTCATCCAGCAGGAGGTTGTCTGGATCGTTTGCGATCCAAAATGATGAAAGATCCTCTGGGAAGGCTTGAATTATCCGTTCTGTCCAAGGCGTCATGTGCTTGCATCCGATTGCTGACCGACGCGCAAGACGAGGACACAGTGTAGATCTGGGACGAAGGCTTCAGCGGCGTCCAGACGAGCGAGACGCGCATCATGTTCTACTTGCAGACGCTTCCTACGATAGTCGCGCACCGTCGCAAGTCCGACCCGCCCGATCGCCTGCTGGCGCGCATCAAAAGCGTAAGTTGCACGGTCCCGTTCTTCCCTTAGCTGGGTCATGTGCTCTTCGACCAGTTCGGTGAACATGCGTTCGCCCTGGGTGACGGCTGCGTCCTTGGATTTGCTAAAAAGCTCGACGCCGATGGCTGCGCTCGAGAGTTCTATTGTCTCAACGCGTTCGGTGAGAAGCAGATCCCAAATTCGTTTCGCGGTCGGTTGGAATGCCCGGCCTTCTTTGCTGAGGAAGACTGGCAGGAAACGTCGGCGGCTAAAGGCATCCGCCGACAGTGTGATTTCCCAGAGTGACCACACGCCCCTGACGGTTTCAGGAAGCCCCGAGATTCGGACGGAGGGCACATTCTGTCCCGCAACACACCTAGGCAAATCTGAAATCAAGGCTCGGGCTCTGGGATCTTCGAGCGTAAGCCACTCTAGGTCAGGGCGCCCCTCTGCAGTCCTTGCGTCGAAACACACAGGAGTTGCCTCACTGTCTCCTGCCCAGCGGACCTGCCAAGCATCACCTTCTTTGGTGGCTTGGCCGCCGTGACTCGGCAGGCCCGACGTAATGGCCCGTTCGAGCCAGAACTGTGCAGGATGGTCCCGCCACTTTTGAGCGTCTGTCGCGTCAAGTTCATGCTCAGCAGACAGAATCTGGCTACTTTGGCTATGCTCCGCAATCGCCGATCTGAGGTGAGACAAAACCGTTTCACATTCAGCTTCGATTGCATCCGGGTTCTGCAGGCCATTGACGAAAAGCTCGTCGAACAGCGGCTCTGCCTCGACCGAGTCCATGACGTCGGCCGCCTTGTCGACACCGAACTCTTCAGCGATGATGGCCAGCTTGGTTTCGAGAACCTCGCGAACACGATACTCAACCGTGTCTTCGAGCACGAAGTTGATGGCGCGCACGACAAACGGCTGTCCGATCCGGTCAACACGGCCGATCCGCTGCTCAACCCGCATGGGGTTCCACGGCATGTCGAAGTTCACGATGACGTGGCAGAATTGGAGGTTAAGGCCTTCCCCCCCCGCATCCGTGGATATCAGGATGCGGGCGTCCTGCGAGAACGCTTTCTGGGTCCGCGACCGCGCTTCAAGGTCCATGCTTCCGTTCAATGTCGCGACCGAGAAGCCGCGACTTTGCAAGAAGTCCGCGAGCATTGCCTGTGTCGGTACAAACTCGGTGAAGACCAGGACCTTCAGCTCCGGATCATTTTCTTCCTGCTGGATCTTGTAAATCAGTTCCAGCAAGGCTTCCGCTTTGGCATCGGTCCCGTGGACTTCAGTTTCCCGCGCGAGGAACAACAGCGCTTCGACGTCTTTGCGCTCGTCAGCCAGCGCCTCAAACGCGACCGCCAAGTCAATCTGATCTTCGCCAGAGAGTTCGTGCCAGTCCTCTGCACGCTCGGATGGGAAAAGCTTCAGCTGTGCATGATCGTCTTCGAGCGCGAGCATTCGTTTCTCGAGCGTCGTCCGGATCGCTGCCGTGCTCGAGGTCACTAGACGCTGCATCAGGATCATCAGGAAGCCTATATGGCGCTGCTTTGCCGCCATCGCCTGGTTGTATCCGTGGCGAACGTACTCTGTGACGGCTTCGTATAGGCTCTTTTGCGCCGCATGGCGATCCAGCCAGGTGACCGGCTGCAACCGTGTCATGCGCGGTTTGAAAAGAGGTTTTCCTTCGGCGTCGATAGCTGCGCGTTTTTCTGTCCTGACCACGAAGGGTCTCACCCGATCGGCCACTATACTGTTCACATCGGGGAAAGCGTCCCGATCAAGCAGTTGCATCAGGCGGTGAAATTGGTCGGTTTTGCCTTGATGGGGCGTCGCAGAGAGGAGGAGCAAATACGGCGCCGCCTCGGCCAAGGCCGCACCCAGCTTGTACCGCGCAACCTGGTCCGTGCTGCCGCCCATCCTGTGAGCTTCGTCGATGATCACCAGATCCCACGATGCGGAGATAAGATCTTCGAACCGTTCGCGGTTATATGTTTGGAGCTGCTCGACGCTCCACCCGCGCCGGCCTTCCATGGGCTTCACGGAGTCCAGCGAACAGATCACTTGGTCATGCACGCGCCAGAGGTTTTCCTCGTCGTTCCGCCACTGCCGAAAGGCGGAAAGCTCCGCCGGTTCAACAAACGTGAACTGCTCTCCGAAATGCAGGCGCATCTCAGCCTGCCATTGCCGCACCAGCCCCTTGGGCGCGACAACCAGGATCCTGCGGGCCATGCCGCGCAGCTTCAGTTCGCGAAGGATCAGACCCGCCTCGATCGTCTTGCCGAGCCCGACTTCATCCGCGAGCAGATAGCGGATCCTGTCGCGGCTCATGGCGCGGCCGAGCGCATAGAGCTGATGCGGCAGCGGCACCACGCTCGACTGGATAGGGGCCAGGAGCAGGTTCTCCTCCAGCGCGTCCAGCAGCTTTGCCGAGGCGGCCGTGTGAAGGACTTGCTCGACCGATGGCTGGACGGCGTCAAGCGGGCCCAGATCGCGCGCTCTGGCGCGGACGACGGCATCCCGGCCGGGCAGCCAGACCCGATAGGTGGTCTCGCCCCAGACCGTCTCGCGGTCCACGACGCGGCAGGGTGCAGCATGGCAGGCATGCCAGCACCATTCACCCACGCCAAAGGATACTCCGCCGTCCACCACAGCTCAGCCCCCGGTCCGGGTCACGGCGCTGTCGTACCAGAAGAGCAGCTTTTCATCTTCCTGCAGCGCTTCTTCGGGCACCTTGTTGGCGATGGTGACGATGGTCTGATAGTCCTTGTTCGCCCATGCTGCCTTGAAGCCTGCCCGCAGGACCTCCAGGCGGAACTCCTTGAGCTTGCGGCCGGACGCGTTGCGGTATTCTTCGAACTCCTTCAGCAGCGCCTTTTCTCGCTTCTTCTCCAAGTCCTGCGCCTTGTTCGGGTCAGGCACGAACCAGCGATCCTTGGCCTTTGCCTTCAGCCGCGGGTCCGATTTCTCGAGATTGCGAAGATCGTGGTAGTTCGTCGAAAGGTAGGTATGGATCTGGCTTGGCACATCGGCCGAGCCGTCATAGCGCAGGAAGTTGTCCTCCAGCAGCGCCGACAGTTCGGGGCGGGTCTCATGCTTCTTCCAGCCCGCACCAAGCTGGGCGGTAAACTCCGGGTGCACCTCTTGATAGGTCGAGGGTCGCTTGCGCAGGAAGTCCGTCAGCCAATCGATGGCACTGCGTTCGTCGGCGACGAACATTTCCATCTGGGGCGGCTGGGACGCCTGGGCGCGCCTGCGATCATATTCGGGGATCTGGTCGGGCAGGAAAATCATGCCATCGCGGTCGGGAAATTTGCTACGTAGTCCGTCTTGGAACTCTTGGCTCGAAAGTGGGACCAAAATTTCATGACGCACGAACCATGCAACTGTTCGATCAAATAAGATTCTAGGGTCGCGCTCAATCAAGAATTCCAATTCATTTCCGCTCTTACGAATAATGGGAAGTTGACGCAAATGAGCCTGAACAAAATCCCATACGGAAGCTTCGATGGAGCCTTTGGCTTCCAGCATTTTCTCCAAATCTTCGGAAGGTTTGTAAGCGGAAATAATCAAGTCCTGCTTTACCGCAGTCGTGGTCGTCAGGGCCTTAAAGCTTCCTTTTTGCTTATCAAGAGCCGCCACGTTAGCAACGACAAACCCGGCCTCCTGAATTGAGATTTGGATCGCATTCCATACACTTGCCTGCGTGTTGGAGAACTCGACAGTTAGCCATCTTCCAGGCTTTAAGACGCGGTAAACTTGCCTCAAAGCCCGAGTCATAAGTCCGCGATAATCGTTTAGGTCCTTGCCTTGCTCCTTGCACTCAATTGTTTCAGTGGTGGTATTGGTCCGCGCCCCGAGCCACCCCTCCCAAAGAAAATTCATCTGAGAGTACATTATGTTGGCCCCAAAGGGCGGGTCTATAAATGCATAGTCGATTGAGTTGTCTGGCAAATTCAAAACTTGTGCAGACTGCGTTGAAACAAAAGAGGAGCGACCCTTGTAGTTGGACTTTGCATCAAACTTCGAGATGGCACCCGACAGCATCTCGAGGATATTAAGCTCCTTAACGAGAGAGGGAATATACAAAGTGCCATTGGTCGGGCCTCCGCCAGCCCCCCAAACGCCAGATTGATAAGTCAGCCCGTAGCGCTTCGTAATCCTAAGCGCTACGACAGTTAGAAGGGATTTAACTTCCGGCCTAGCGCAAAGCGCATTAAATGCGGACAATGCCAGCCTGTTCCTACCTGAGTAAAAATGATGAACATGAGTGAAACCATGGGATTCAATAGGCTGTCTTGTGTTGTGTCCGGGCGGTAGCGCGTAGTGAGGACACCAATAATCTGAAATTGTTGCATCAGCTTTCAGTGCGATGGCAAAATCAACTTTATCAGGTATTTTCTGAAACTTACTTCCGGCATAGGTATACGATATCCTTACCGGGACTTGGACAGCCTGCCTGATAACCTTTTGCAAATACGGATCAAAAATTTCGGACCATTTCCGCTCTAGGCTGGATTTCTTGGCCTCTGAACCACATGTGGGGCAGTTGAACTTCGACTTAACTTTCCCTCCCTCTATATCGACCCCGTGTTCCCAAAATACGATCTCACCCTGACACTGCGAGCACAGAAAAACATCAGACCAGATGACGTTTTTGATAACTCCAGTGGCACCAATCTTTTCTAGATCGGGGCGCTCGTTGTCAGATATCTCGCTGAGGGAGGAGTTAATTACTTCCTCACTCGGATGGTGGAGCGTCTTAAAGGCCCAACCGTACGCTCGCTCTGCGTCACAGATTGCTTTTTTCGCATCGCTGTAAAATTTTTGTAAATTGACCGGCGAGTTGTAGGCGTTTGAGATGAAGGTTGCCGCGGGGGACAAATCTGCAATCAACGCTCGGCGCTGTCCAACTCTAGAAAACTCTTCTTGGTTCTCTTTTCTTGAAACTATTCCGCTTGGAAGAATTTTATAACCGAGGGCACGAACCGCTGCCTCATCTCCACATAGATTTGCTGCAACTCCAGTCGCTCCCGTCCCAGCGAAAGAATCGAGGACGACGTCGCCTGGATTTGTGTAGTGCAATATATAGTGCATGATCGCGCGATGTGGCACCTTCGTGTGATAAGGGTGAAGTTTATACAGGGGATCGTATTTGCCTTCACTAACGTCAGAGACAAAGGGCTCCCTATGATAGGGAATATCCTGCGTTGATGCAGATACTTTATCCTCTACCACGTCGTCCCAGAACGGATTCGGGCAGGCAGTATAATACGGCGGATTCGACAATGCCAAAATTGCATCATCCGTTGCCAAAGGAAATCCCTCCTGCTCCCGAAAGGCAGGATCCTTCAGCTTCTCAGCCAACAGCTTCAGAAAATAGTCACGCCGGGCATCGTCGTCAGGGAATGTGACGCCCAAGCATTGGACAGGACCCGAGGCCTCTTGGTTTTCAAATAAGTCACTCATTTTCTATTCCTTAAAGATTCTGGTCGAGGCGTTCTTGCAGCCCGGAGTAGCGAAGAACTTGTCTGCCCGACAACGTGGCGAGGAACGCTTGCCAATGGGGGCGGCTGGCTGGAAGCAGGGGTTTTGTCCGGTCGAACAGCTGGTCAAGGATGCTAGGCGTCTCCGCCGCATCCCAAATCTGGCCATTGTCCGCCGCAGCTTCCAGCACGGCCTGAAGATCGGCGGCTGTGAAACAAGGAGCCAGCGGCAGGATCACAGACTTCCCAAGCTGCTCGGCGTATCGGAAACTCCCTGCGTGTTGAAAGAGCGCGATCCCGTGCCCGACGAGCTCTTTGCGCGGATGTTCCGCAATGATGTTGAGTTTGGTCGGATCGTCAAAGCCGTTGAACCGGTCGAGCAACACGCCAGCCATCGCGGGAATTGCAAAGGCATCCAAGGCAGCGTGTTCCTTGAGTTCGTCAGCCGTCGATGTCTCAAGAAGGCGCCGGATACGCGTCCGATCCGGCTCCTTGAGCCAATCCCAGATGCGGGGATCGTTTTCGAGGTAGGGGCAGATGCTCAAAAGAACTTCGCCCGGCACCTGTTCGATCTTCTCGGCCACATAGGCTGGCATCACCGCATCATAGATCGCGGTCTTGGCCTTTAAGATTTCACGCAGGATGACGGCGAGTGTGCGTGTCTTGCTGGCGTATTTAGCACGTTCCGCGCCAAACGGCATGCTGATGATTGCCTTGATCAGGTTGATCACCAGCACATCCTTCGCCCGATCAAGATACTTCGTGCGCACGAAGGTACCGATTTCGTCTGCCGTTGCCGGAAACGCGGGCCCCATAAGGTCCGCATCAAACCGCGCGATGGCACTCTTGCCCTGTAGCGGAGCGTGCACCAGCAGGTGCTGAAGGGCATGCACGATGTGCGCGCGAACCAGCTCTGGCGTCGGCTGATACAGTTGATCCTCGACAACGAAGGCCGGATGGGCACACAGATGCCGATCCTCCTGCAGCCTGACCAGCGCAGCATGCTCGTGCGGTGCGAGTAACTGAAGATCCGCGTTGGCTTTGGTCAGAAGCTCGCTTTCAATGAGTTGCAGCTTTCGAACATCCTTAGCGGCGATGGCGTCGTCCAGTTCTTTCACAAAAGCCTTTGGACCGGCTTCACCTTGTGCAGCCAGTTCCCGGGCTTTTGCGATGATGTCGTAGGCAACCGCGATCCATGTCGACATCAGTGAGGATCGTAGCGCGCCCCCACGGTACGCGGTGATCGCCTCGCCGATGAGTCGACGGGACTCCCTATCCCTGACTGCCAATGCGAGAGAGTCGACGTCTGAAAGACCGGTTCCCACCAACATCTTCACTCCACCACGAAGCGCAGCTTGGTGGTGTCCTTGCCCTTGCATCGGTCTGCAAGGAAGGCTTCGAACCGCTTGCGCAGATCTTCCGGCGTTGCCGGAGACCCACCTTGCAGCAGCGCCGCCTTGATGTCGTCGCTATCGACATTGACCTTCTCCAGACCGGACAGAGCGTCCTGGATGGCAGAGGCAAAGTCGCCTGTTACCGGATCCGGAAGGGCCTTGGTCGATACGAACGCCTCGACCAAGCTGCGGGCGGCGGGCTTCAGTAGATCGAGGTTCTCCTGGATCGTCGGATCTTCGAGGTTGTCGAGGAGCGTCTGCCGCCAACCGTCGATCAGGCGATCCAGCTCTTCATCAAGCTGCTTCAAGACATTCGCTGCGGGCAGCATGTCACCCTGCTCGTTGGCGGGCTTGAAGCTACAGTGCGGGCACATCGGGCTGGCGGACAGTTCCGCCTCCAAGAGCGACGCGCAGCTTTTCAGCCTCTCGAGCTTGTCTTCGTAGCCGGTGAGCTGGCTGGTAGGCATCAGAGACACGTTCATCAGCGTCCGCATCGACGCAAGACGTGGGTCTTTTCGCAGTGACGCCTTAGTCTTGTCCTCGGCCACACCAAGACGCGCCCGACTGTGCTGAGCAATGTAGGCAGCGATGTAGTCCTTCTTGAGCTTGGCCAGGGTCTGACGGTACTCGGCCGCGTGCTGGGCCGTGCGATCGCCGGCCAGCTTCTCGAGGAGCTGCTTGCGGACTTCCTGCGACTGCTTCACCCAAGGATGGTCCGGCATCAGGACCATTTCTGCCTGAGAGAGGTAGGCAGCCACAGCGCCAAGATCTGCGATAAGATCCAGCATAGCCTCGACCGCTTTGAGCACGTCGAGGTTCTTGCTCTGAGCGGCGATATCGTCTGAGCCGATGCGCAGGTTCTTGAGCTTGCCAACCGTGTTGTAGGGGGCAAGATTTTCCGAGAAAGACTTGAGCTCGTCGAGTTTCGAGCGCCATTCGCGGATCTCTTCCTCCCGCAGAAGCGGTTGGCCCCAGAAGCTGAGGCGACCCGACATGTCATGCGAGGAGGCGAGAACCTGCTTGGTGAGCTTTCCCACCTCTTCCTGAAGCAGCTTCACCGGCTCATCGCTGCCTTGGGTAGCTTGTTGCGCCAGACCAGGAGGCAGCCCCAAGACCTCGAACAAAGAGCGAAGGACCGCCACGTTGATTTCCTTGGGGGCCTCGACATGCTTGAACTGCTTAAGTTCATCGAGCGGACGCTCGGCAAGGGCTGTAATCCTGCTCGAGTCGATCTTTTCCCCTGTGACAGCAAGGACGATGTCGCCCGAATAGACCAACCCGCCGAGAACGACCGCGAGCAGGTCCGGCTCGAGGCGAAACTTGATAGGAGCAAAGCACTCGACCTCGGCGTCACCGCTTATCAGCTCACTGCGGTTCAGCACTTGGCCATGGCCCTTGGCCTTCAACCGGTTCAGGACCTCCAGCGCATAACGCGACTGCGTTGGCTCGATGCGGTCGCCGTCTAGCATCTCCAGCCCATCAAGGATGATGACAGCATCCTTGGTCCGGTTGGCCCCGGCCAGGACGCGAAGCGTATTTCCAATCAGCTGCTTTCGGTTGGACTCGGTCACAAGTGCCGAGAACCTCGGGTACTCGGGCGCAACCTCGCCGAATTGGTTGTTTAGCGCTAGGCCGGAAATCGCATTCACCACGTCACGGAAATTGATCCGCTCTTCCGGACCTAGGCGCGCTTTGTCTCGCAGCGAGACGCCTTTGGTCCACTCCTGCAACGCCTTAGACTTACCCTGATAGGTAACCTCGAATGCCGACATCTGTTTTTCTTGCAGCCATTTGCTCATTTCGCGCAGAGCATCCTTGGCTTTGTCCAAATAGACAGACTTCGCTCCTCCGCTGGCAGTCGACGCCAAGTCTTGAGCCGCAGCGTAGAATGACAAATGGCGACGGAAAGCGTCGTCGGGGTTTCTCAGACGAAAGAATACTTCGTCAGCCTTTTGATCATCGCGGAAGCGCGGCGGCTCAAACGGTTGAATGAAGTAAATGTAGAAATCGCGTTCGGGCTGCGCGGTTGGGCGGTCGTTAGGGGCGCCGAAGAAGAGGTATCCATTGCGTTCAACGCGGCGATCCTGCCATTCGATCTGATATTGCCAGATCTGGTGCCCCGTCACGTAGGACGTCTCGTCCGTCTGTTCCATCAGCTGCCGGATGGCGCTGTAGTATGCGCGATCTAGGGCGTCATCGGACAGTACATCAGCTCGTTTCTCGACCTGTGCGTCGTAGTCCACGTCCTTCTTAAGGTCGAGGAAGTACTGCTCTGTGTCTGCGGCCTTGGAGATGAACTGCCCGTTGACTGTCCGGATTGTCTCTCGCAAGACAGTTTGAACGAGAGAAAGAAGATCGGCTTCGGGATCACCCCCCATGTCTTCGATACCGGGCTGGTAGAGGCAAAGCGTATCGCGCAACTCCTCCGCCGTGGGACCGACGGGAACGTAGATGTCCCCACCTGTCGTCAGGCGGTGGACAGAAAGGCCATCAATAATCCTCAGCGCTATAGGCCGGTATTGAGGCCGCGTGAACGCTTTGCGGACACGCTCCGACAGCACCTCGGAAACCTTCAGCACTGGGCCGATGTTCGGGTCGGCCTTCAGCGCACCGTTGGAGGCGACAGTTTCCCAGAACTTGTCATAGCCGATAAGCCCTGGTCGATCTTGGGGCACTTCATCCTTCAGCACGGCCTGAATCTGGTCTCGCAATGTGACCAATGCACCGCGTTTTTCGGTAAAGACGAGCCGCTCGAATGTCCCGATGTAATCCGGGTGAACCGGGAAAAGCCGAACATATTCGTCCATGCGCTCGTTCATGGATCCGTAGAACTTGGCGAATGGAGTCAGATAGGCTCGGATTTTGTCTTGCTGGTCTGCAGTCTTCTTGAGCAGGCGCTCGGCGACGACGAAGCTGACGTCCTGACGAGCGAGCAGCACTTGTGTGAACCGGTCCTTCACGCGCCGAAGGCTGTCCGAGACATGCTGGAAGCGACCGCTATCGAAGATTGCCTCCTGAACGCCCGCGACGAAACGGAAGCGGAGATGCTTGGTGACCTCGCCGATTTCACGCAGGAACGACAGGTCGAGCACAAGGTCGTGGTCACGGCGGGATCGTAGGTATTCGAGGAACTCATCGACCACGAGGAGAACGCCATGGTCCGGATGCACCTCCGAAAACGCGGCCATCATCTCTTCAAACGCAGACTTGTTGTTCACAACCTTGTCTGCGGCGGGGAAAGAGTAGCTCACCCCGTGCTTCTCGAGGAACAGCTCGAGCTGCTGGGTGATGATGTCCCGGAGAGACATCTGGCTGGATACCTCGATCCGGTGGACTTTGAACTTGCCCGCAATTGCGTTGGCAGCTTCCGCCACCTTCGGATGCCGGATCATAGGCAGATAAGCCGCATCTTCTGCCACGAGCGACAGCACGGACATCAGGTGAGACTTACCAGTCCCGTAGTTACCGACGACCAGCACCCCTTTGTGGTCCACGCTCTCGTCGAACGAAAGCTGTGTGATCATCTGGTTCGCAATTCGTTCGGCCATCTCGTCGGATATGACGTAAGTAGAAACCAGCTTCTTTGCTTCTTCGGGCCGGTTGGCATCGAGAAGCTGAATGACCGACTCGATCTGCTCGAACTGAATGAGATCGCCATAATGCATGGGCATATTCATTTCCTCTCAATGCACTTTAAAAAGGATCGCGCCATCTGAGCCGTGATCCTGATATTCTGGGTGACCTGTCACGGCGTAGGACAGGCGGTTATCGCGCAGCTCGCCAGGCCAAGCTGCCACCACTGGCCGAACACGGGCCTGTGCTTTTAGCACTTCGAGCGGACTAACCCGGAGTGTTCTGTCAAACAGGAGCTCTATGTTGTCGACGAGCAGCAGGTCTTGGCCGACATGCGTATAAGCCACCGCCTTGAACAGCTCTGATACCTGTAGGTGTCGTCGCGTCCTCGGAAGCCCTAACAATGCCCGCCCGAGGGCAATGCCAGCATTCAAAATTGGCACATTCACGCGATCTGATAGCCGGCCTAGGAGCGCGGTTTTTCCACTTCGTGGCGGTCCGATCAGAAGTATCAGCTTACTGTTCAAAATCGCTGTATCTGCAATCTTGCGTTCAAGTTCATCGATCATGCGTCCCTCCCGCTATCACTGGGAGCACGCGTGCTGGAAGACACCGGGGTTGCGTTCAACAGCACAATCTGCTGATCCTGCGGCTTCCTAGCGGATGGATCGGTGTCCAACCCTAGGCGCTTGAGCGTGTAATAGAGCAGCGCGCGGCGAACCTTGATCTCGGCTTTACCGTCCTGCATGCCGTAGTCGAGCGCGATCACCTTGGCCTGTGTATCGGACAGGCCCGGGTGGGGCCCCACTTCCAGCGTGACCTCCGAATGCCAATCGGCATCTTCCGCGGCAGTGGTTACAGCCTCAGCAGCCCCGCGCACTTCCAGCATCCGCGACAGCAGGAAGTCCTTGAAGCAATCGTCCGTCATACAGAAGGCTCGCGCATGCCAACGAAATCCATCGAAAGCGATGGCGTGGGGCGCAATCCAGCGCCAGCGCGGCTCGGGATGGGACAGGGATTGGTAGTTGACCTCTATCGCCTCGGTGCGGCGAATGGCACCAACGACCGCGCGTAAGGTTTCAGGATGAACGCCGCGCACAGGAGTTGGCGTCGAGGCAAAGGCCGGCAGGTCATTGGTCCAGCAATCATCGCGGTCGAGGAGCCCATCCTCAAGGGAGCGCAGCTGGGCCAGGTAGCGGCCAGCGTCCAGCTTTCCGAACACAGACTTGAAGCCCGGGCCGCGCACATAGGTGCGCGCGCTCTTGTCGTAGGTCATGTTGTCGGGGGCAAAGCTGATGTAGCGATTCAGGTCGGATGAAGCCTGGTTCACCGACAGCCCGAACTGCTCCATGACATCGCTTCGGTTCACATGCCCCTCCCAGAACAGGCGAAACTCGATGAACTCGAGCCGCTGCTCGACGCCCCAGCGAAGTTCCGACCTGTCGATTTCCACTACGCGCTCCCGCCTTGGTCGATGCGCACGATTACTATGCGCGCCCAATTATTGGGTTCTAGCCGACGCTATCCGACGGGGTGAGCGCGCGCAATCGAAATTGCGCGTAAAGCGATTGATATTGCTGGGGCTTGTGGGCGAGGCCTAGTTTCAGCAGGGACTGCGCAGTCACCGATCAGGCATTGATGGCTGTCCTCACTGCTCAGCTTACCTGCGGCACGCAGCACAGGGGACGTCAGGCTGCATGGTTCAGCCCCCGGCCTTGTCCGCTGGGATCTCGCTCAGCTCCCGGTTTTCGAATGCCACGACATCCTCCATCCGGTAGACAACGCGGCGTCCTATCTTGATGAAGCGAGGCCCGTCACCAAGGGAGCGCCAGTATTCGAGGGTCCTGTGGCTGATCCTCCATCGTGCTGCCAGCTCAATTTGGGTCAGACGTGTGTCAATCATTTTCGTTTCCTTTCGTGCGACCTCAACGGCCGAAAAGCAAATTCCCTGCGCGTCCAACACGATGCTTCGCGCAGGGTTTCGCTGACGATGCCCGCGCGGGATTCAGCGCCCGGCCTTTATCTCCTCCAGGTCGCGCAATTCTTGATTTTCGAACGCCAGCACATCTTCGAGACGGTAGATCACGCGCCCACCGAGCTTCATGAAGCTCGGTCCTTCGCCGCACCACCGCCACCGCTCAAGTGTCCTCGGGCTAATTCTCCATCGGGCAGCCAGATCGATTTGACTGAGGCATACTTCTCGCATTTTCGCTTCCTTTCGAACGACCACCGTGGTCGCGAGACAACGAATGCGTAGAAAGAAAACGTATTCAAGTCAGTGTGTTGCGGGGATCTGCGCGTTTCGGGCTGCGTCCCTCGGACATTGGGCGCAGCAGCGAATTACCCAGTGACCCGGCGCCAAATTGCGAAAAGTTCCCTAGAAGTCCGTAAGACTCGTAATCCTGCCGGAGCTTCCACATGGGTCACAGGAGACGGTCTAGTTGGAAGCGCACCTCCTCCGCCACACCACCCACGCAAGCACATAAATACATTAGCAAATTAAGCGTGGTGCATTAGCTCTTCCCCCTTTAATTCCCCCAATTCATCTCGGCACATGCCAGAACGTGCTGGTATATAAATTCGTCATGCTTGCTGCATGGGATACCGCTCAGTGTTTAAGAACCAAAACTAAGCGGCGCTGCCAACTCAGCTTAGTGCATTGCGCCCATCAAAATAGCCGGTAGAATTTCTGGAAATTGATAAGTGGCCAATATGCGAAAAAGAGATTTCACCGAGCGCGATGTCTGCAGCAAGCTGATAACACCAGCTTTGCGAAGTGCGGGCTGGGATTTATTAACACAGGTCTCTGAAGAGAAAACGCTTACAGATGGCAGGATAACCGTAAGGGGACGCGTCACAACGCGGGGAGTGCGCAAGCGCGCGGATTACGTTCTCTATGTAAAGCCGAATATACCGATCGCTATCATAGAGGCTAAAGATAACCGACACGCCATCGGCGACGGCATGCAGCAGGCCCTCACCTACGCGCAAATGCTACGAGTGCCATTCGCTTTTTGATCTAACGGTGACGGTTTTCTGTTTCACGACGCGACCGGCCAGTCTCCATTAGTGGAGACCACACTTGGTCTTGATAACTTTCCTTCCCCTGCTGAATTGTTGTCTAAATACGAAGCTTGGAAAGGCCTGTCGCCAGAAGCCTCAACAATTGCATTCCATGATTACCGCGACATGGGCAAGACGCCGCGCTACTACCAGATCAACGCTATCAACTCAGCCATTGAAGCCATCGCAAAGGGACAACAGCGGCTGCTCTTGGTCATGGCGACAGGCACGGGTAAGACCTACAGCGTTCCAGATCATCTGGCGTTTATGGAAATCTGGCGCCAAGAAGCGGATCCTGTTCCTCGCGGATCGCAATGTTCTCGTCGATCAGACAATGGTCAACGACTTCCGGCCATTCACAGGAGCTATGGCAAAGCTGTCGACCCATGCGAAGACTATCGAACGTGCTGATGGCACGCGAGAAAGCTTGACACTGGCCATTGATAAAAAGCGCCGGATCAATGCCGCCTATGAAATCTACCTTGGCCTTTATCAGGCGCTGACCGGTCCTCAAGAGCATCAGAAAATCTTCAAGAAACTCTCACCGGATTTCTTTGACCTGATCATCATCGACGAATGCCATCGCGGCAGCGCCGCCGAGGATTCCGCTTGGCGGGAGATTCTCGAACATTTTTCTTCCGCGACCCAGATCGGCATGACTGCCACGCCTAAGGAGACCGAATACGCATCCAACATGGATTACTTCGGGCAACCGATTTACACCTATTCCCTCAAAGAAGGGATCAGCGACGGCTTCCTTGCTCCCTATAAGGTCATCAAGAGCCATATCGACAGGGATGTGGAAGGGTATCGACCGACGCCCGGCCAATTGGACCGTGAGGGCAACGAGGTCGAAGACCGCCAATATAACATCAAGGATTTCGACCGTACGCTGGTCTTGGATGACCGGACGAAGCTAGTCGCCAAACGCGTCACGCAGTTCCTAAAGGAAAGCGGCGACCGTATGCAGAAGACAATCGTCTTTTGTGTGGATCAGGAGCACGCCGCACGGATGCGGCAGGCACTCATCAACGAAAACGCCGACCTCGTGGCAAAGGATCATCGCTATGTCATGAGGATCACCGGCGGGGACAAGGATGGGCTGAACGAACTGCCCAACTTCATTGATCCGGAATCCGATTACCCAGTCATCGTCACGACATCGCGCCTTCTCAGCACTGGGGTTGATGCACAGACCTGCCGCCTGATCGTCATCGACCGCGAGATCGGTTCCATGACCGAATTCAAGCAGATCGTTGGTCGTGGTACCCGCGTGCATGAGGACAGCGGCAAGAAATTTTTCACACTGATCGATTTCCGTGGGGCGACCAACCATTTCGCGGATCCAGAATTCGATGGCGATCCGGTTCAGATTTACGTCCCACCGGATGACGGAACGATGACACCACCTGAGGATGGCACCGATACAGCGTCGACAGTCGATGACGACGAGACGGGCACCGACCAAACTACTGGCGGCCCCGAAACACCGCCTGCCATGCCCCCAGACACGCCCGGCACAAACGGCCCGATCCGGAAGATCTACGTCGATGGCGTCGGCGCCACTATCCTGAAGGAGCGTGTCGAATACCTCGATGCCGACGGCAAGCTCATCACCGAAAGCCTG
The DNA here is from genome assembly GCF_057380695.1 of Thioclava sp. NS-SX20. Taxonomy (NCBI): domain Bacteria; kingdom Pseudomonadati; phylum Pseudomonadota; class Alphaproteobacteria; order Rhodobacterales; family Paracoccaceae; genus Thioclava; species Thioclava sp. NS-SX20. Next base: position 1,174,620 of record NZ_CM170816.1, read on the forward strand.
CAGGACTTCATGGCCCTCTGCGACCGGCTGGAGGCCGCCCTGACCACCACCGACACCACCCGCACTCGCCTCCTCGAAGCGCTCCTCCACGAGACGCTGGACCCCGCCACCGACAGCAAGGAAGCCGCAGAATGACGCTTTCCCCCGCCGAGGCAGAACGCCTCCTCCGTTCCCGTTACGGCGAACCTGCAAAAGCGCCGACCGACTACATCATCGGCTTCCGCAATCCGGTCGGGCGGGTCCTTGCCATCCACCGCACGAACCAGACAACCCGTGTCTGGTTCCAGCCGCCCGCACCACCGCATCTGGACGGCGTCGCGCTTCTGCCCGAACCCAACAACGGCAACTCGAACATCAACGGCCCTCTTGCGCCATTGAAGCGACCAGACACCCAGCGAGCCGAAATCGACAGCCCCACAGCCCTTCAACGCTTCCTCGACTGGTACGATGGCACGCCTGCCAAGGCACCGAAAGCGCCTGATCTGCTGGAAGGCGTCGATTTCGCCAGCGTCTTCGCCCGCTTCCAATCCCTGATCACCGCCTTCGACGCGCCCTTCACGCGGTTTGACGAAGGTCTGATCGCCGCTTGGGAAAGCTACAAGCCCCGCGTCCGCGCCGAAGCCTTAACTCGCCTCGGGGCCGATAGCTGGATGCAGGACCAAGTCGGCTCCGGCGCCATCGTCGCCAAGGTTATCGATGCCATCGAAATCCAGGCGACGCATGGTGACCTGAACAACAACATGGTGTTCTGGCAGAACCGGTTTGGCCACGCCAACCGCGACCACCGCGCCCTGATCGAAGCGACGACAACAGGCACCGGCCTGAAAACCCTCGAACGCCTGCTGTTCCAGCTCTATTGCACCGATGGAGACGAAGGTGCGCTGTTCGACGAATTGAGCGAGGCGACCGGCGCAAAGTACCCGCTGATGGCCTATCTGTTCTTCCTCAAGGACATGGACCGCTTCATGCCGATCCAACCGACCGGCTTCGACCGTGTCTTTGGCGAGATCGGCGTGAATTTCCGCACCTTGCGCAATTGCACCTGGGAGAAATACAGCCAGTTCAACGGGATCCTGAATGCCCTGCGCGAGCCAATTGCGGATCTGGCCAAACTGGACTACGTCCGCCTCATCGACGCCCATTCCCTACTGTGGCTGTTCTCGAACCTATTGCGCAAGGAAGCCGAGGGTGCCTTGGACAAGGGCGAAAAGGCCGATGCGCGTTACCTCGGTGCCCGGGAGAAATCCATTGCGGACATCAAGTACTCGGTGGGCAAGACGGTCTTCAGCTCCAACGGGCAAGTAGTCCCGACGACCGTCAAGAACAAGGAACTACACATGTCCGACGTAGAGTTGGACAAGCTGATCCGGGACTTGCTCACCATTCAGGAAGACCGCTGCGCCATCACCGGCCTGCCGTTCCAGTTTCGGGGCGCACAGACGGACGATAACATGCTGCCCTCCTTGGACCGCATCGACAGCAGTGGGCATTATGCCAAGGGCAACCTCCAACTTGTCTGCCAGTTCATCAATTTCTGGAAGCAAGCCTCGGACGATGGCGAGTTCCGCAGGTTGCTGAGCATCGTGCGTGGTGACGAAATGGAAGGCCGCTGAACAGCCTCATCTGCGACAAGTATATTGGTAAATCGCAGCTAGCTGCAGACTTTCATTGGAATTTGCGCCTTGTGCCCCAATTCGGACGCGGTGAGAGGCTGTAAAGCTGGAAAATATATCTGAAACTTCGAAATCGACCTCAACATTCCAGCGAAGTGCTCGCGCTGAAAACCAATTTCGACTTCATCATTTTTCATCATGTAAATCGCCGCAGGAGGCCGTTCGGCGGCGTCGACCAATTCGGCAATTCGATTGTGGGCGGCAGATGGGGAGGGTGACGGCGAGCGGTTCATGATGGATGGATCACGTTCCGAGGTGCTGGCCCAAGGGCTCAACGGTCCTGCATTGGAAGGCCACGCCGTCAGTATGACAATAATCCGACACACGTTTTGGAGCAATGTCTTTCGGAGCTGTCGCTTATGCGGCTGAGAGCGCTTCGCTCCACCGCGAGTTCTTTTCGGTCGGTTTGAACCGTGTAACGGGTCACTTCGGCAAGGGGTTCATGGCCCGGGAATGACAGGATTTGATGTGGCGCACCTCCGGCTTGGCCTAACCGGATGGGTTGTCGAGCGGCAACCTATCAAGGATCATCTGCAATCTGCTATGGAGCAATAACGCCAATGCGATATGCGGGTTACCACACAAGGCTCTGATCGCCACCCAGTTTGGAATTGCTTAGCCCGGGAAATTCCGAGACAATCTCGCTGAGTTCGCTGGAATCCTCGTATTTCAGATAGGCGGCCCCCCAAGCGAAATCGTAGCTTTTCAGATCGTCGTCCATTTTCTGTGCCACGCCGGTTCGGGTCTCGATGGCGCTGGGGTCCTCGAGGCCCGCAAGCGTGTAATTGACGATTTTCGAGATGGCCCCCTCACAGGCGTCAAAAGGTTTAAGGGGCGTGTTTTCGGTCAGAAGCGCCGCCGTGACCACCAAGGGGGTGACGGCATGCATCTGGTAATGCAGCGACAATTCGCCCCGCTCCATTTCCAGCGGCAGCGCCCCATCTGGGTCGGCATGGCAGGCCGTGTAGTCGACAGTCTCGTTGGCCCAGGCGATCATGGCCTCGTCTTCGGTCGTCAGCCCGACCAGCGCCACCGCAAGCCCTGCCCATTGGCGCAGATTGTTGCGCGAGGCCCGTTCGGGGGCGTCCGTGTCGAAATAGGTCATATGGGCCTGTGCCCGTGCTTTCAGCCAGTTATCGATATGGTCTTTCTGCACGGGATCGGGCGTGGCGACCTCGAGTGCGTTGCGATAGGCAAAGACAATCCCGCCCAGACGGCTTGGCACGGAGATCTGCGCATTCATGCTGCCGAGATCGGACAGGGCGTCGGCCTGCGCCCATGTTTCCAGCCGGTCGAAGACACAATGGGCCGAGGCCTCGCCGCGTTCGCCCTTCCGGCTGAGTGCACGGTTGCTTTCGCGCGCCAGCTTCGAGATGAACATGTCCACCGGCTTCAGGGCCTCGTTTACCTCCTTGTTCGAGGCCTCGTCAAACTCCGAGCGTGTCTCGCTGTCTTCGGTATAGCGGCTGCCATAGGAGAGGCTGACAACGGGTGCGATTTCGTCAAAGCAGGTCTCGGCCTGTTGCGCCTTCGGGTCGGAAGTTTCGGTATCGGGGGCCGTATCGGGGGAATCCGCCGTATCCGTACCGGTTTGAGCGCCTGTCTGGCTGTCTGGCGCGACCGGCATTGCCGGAGCGGTTTCGGCCAGTATCGCTGTGGCGGGGAAAAGCGCCAGCAGCAGACAGCCTGCGGGAAGGGTCAAAGCGGTCTTCATTGCATCGGCACCTTTCCCAGTTGCATGGAATTCAACAACCCGCTGGCCTCTTCGTTACCCAGTGCCGCCGCCTTGACCAACCAGCCACGCGCGGCGTCGGGGTCCGGTGTTCCGGTGATGCCGAAGGCCAGCGAGCGTGCCTGATCAATCATCGCATCCACATTGCCCCCTTCTGCCGCGCGCCCAAGCCATAGTTCCGCATCCGCAATATCGGCTGGCGTGCGCGCCTTGTCACGCGTCAGGGCGGCATATTGATACATCGCGAAGGTATCGCCCGCCTCGGCTGCCCGTAAATATAGCGCCCGCGGGTCAATCTGGTCACCAATGGCGCGTTTTACGGCAGGCTCGGCCCCGTTGATCCGCGCGACGACATCCGAAAGCCCTGCCCCGTCGCTGCGCTGCGCCAAAGCCACATAAAGCTCTGCCGCCCGTGCCGGATCAAAGCCCGGCTTGCCCGGTTTCTCGACTTTGGGCAGCAGGCGCATGATCGCGGTGCGGTCTCCGGCCTCATAGGCGGCCAGATACATCTGTTGCGCGGTCAGGGCCGCATCCTCGCCAAGCTGGTCTTTGAAAATGGCGTAGAGGTCGGCAATCTGGGTACGGGCCCACGGTTTTTCATGACGGGCCAGCGCCTCGCTGACGGCGATCCAATGCTTGAGGGCTGCGGTATTGTGCACCCGCCCCGCCACCATCGCCAGTTCGCGGGCCTGCGGAAAGATACAGGCCATTTCGGATTTGGCGTGACGCAGCCAGAGGGCCTGATCCTCGGGGGCCGCATGGGCCAGCGCCAGAAGGCTTGCGTCGAAATCCCCCCTGTCGCGGATCACATCGTCAAAGGCGGCAAGGAGCGAGGCCTCATCGGGATAATGTGCGGGATCGGCGGTCATCAGGGCCTCCATCGCGACGCCATTGCCCTGCTGCGCCAGAGCCAGCAAGAGGGCGGGCGTATCGGCGCTTGCCGGATAGAGCTGCGCGAATTGCATCAGAAGGCGCGGTTGCAGCAGCGCCACATAATCCTGAACCGATTGCGGTGCGGCCACCTGCAAAAGCCCCGCTACGCGCGTCCAATAGGCCTGTTCCGCATCTGACAGCGCGGGATTGGTGGCAAGCGTCGCGAGATCCGCAAGCTGTGGGCTTGCCGGAAGCACGTCCTGCGCATGTGCCATCACCTTGCGCGCTATCTCGCGCGGCAGATCGGGCACCTGCGCCTCTTCCACGCGTCCAAGCACTGCCGTCAGGGTTTCGCTGGCACCAAGCGCGGCAGGATCGGCCATCGAGGACCAGTAATCGGCCTGTTCGGGCAAAGGCCCCTGCGGCGCAAGGCAGAGATGGGCGTCGACCAGTTCCCGAACCGCGCCGGTCTTGCCCATCTGTTCGACGGCAAAGATCAGGTCATCCACGCCGGAATAGAACGTGTCCATCTTGTCATTCAGGCTCATTGCCACTCTGGCGCGCCCGCGAATGGCCTCGGCGTCTCCCAAGGCGACCCCCTTCTCCCACAGCGCCAGAGCCTCGTCCTGCCCTGCCCAGCGGCCCTTGCGCTCGAGCGCCATCTGACCCGCCCGCGCATAGGCCCAACCGGGGGCATCATCGCGCGCCAGAAGGTGGGTCAGGGCGGCCTCGAACCGCGGCTTGTAGCCGGGATTCACATCGGCACGTTTTTCCAGAAACAGCGCCTGACGCACCAGCGCCCCGCGCGCCCCGCTGGCGGCTGCCTGATCATAGAGCGCCTCGGCCTTGCCGAGATCCTGCCCGATCAGCGCGCCCTCTTCATAAAGCCGTCCCAAGGCAATCAGCACCGAAGGCGAACCGTTCTTGGCAGCCTGATGCAGGTATTTCAGCATGACCTCGTTGTTCTTCTTGATCTTTTCAGACCGCAAATGCATCTCGGCCACCGCATAGGCGGCGTTCCCATCCCCGAGATCGGCGGCAAAGCGATACCATTTCTCCGCCAGAGCATAATCGGGCTGGACCAGTTCGCCATTGTTATAGGCACGGGCGATATTGATGACGCGGTCACAGATCGTGGGGTTCATCGCCCCGACCTGCGCGGCAAAGCCCAGCATGATTGTCATCTGCGGATCCACCGTCCAGTTGGGCAGCGCGACACCACGGTTCTGGAAATCGGCAAGGGTCAACAGCGCCTGTGCGTCACCGCCGCGCGCGGCCTCGACAAGCAGGCCGATGCCGCGCATGCGATCTTTGTCGATCCCCTGTCCCGATACCAGATACTCGCCCAGACGCCGCTGGTTATGCGGCAGCTTCGCACCGGGCGTGTCCAGCGCCTTGCGCACCAGCCCTTCCGATTTCACCGCAGCCGCCTCTCCGGCCGCCACCCGCATCGCGATGGTCTCGAAAAGCTGCTTATCCGCGTCGAAGCTGGGGTCGATTTGCGGCAGCAGCGCGATCACACGTGCATAGACCGGCTTCCATTCGGCGGCATCGACCTCCATCAGCCGCCGCATATCGCCCCGCACCTCCTCGGCATTTCTGCCCGCCAATGTCTTGCGGTCCCAGCTTTTCCAGCGATCCTCGATCTGCTCGTCGCTCAGGCGCGGGGCGCAGACCGATTGCATCTCGATCACCGGCGGCTCGAAATCCACAGCAACGAGATCTTTGGCCGAGGCCGTCTGCGCAAGTCCCCAGAGCGTCCCGACAGCCAGCGCGCGCAGACCGTATCTGGCCCATGACCGGCCATGCAAGAGACCGGCCCTTGGAGAGGGTCCTGACAGGCCAGCGGACGAAGGCTGAAATCGCAAGGAGGCGGCAAGAGAATGGACGCGATATGTCATGGAAACCCTCGTTCTGTTCAGTTGGCTTTGGTCGCGGCTTTCAGGGCCACCAATTCGTAGCGGCCGGACTGGCCACGGAAGACCAGCGTGGTTCCCTCGCGCCGCACCAGCGCGACATCGGCCACCGAGGCCAGAACGTCTTCCCCGTGTCGCACCTGAAACTCCAGCGATAACGGGGCCTTGAGGGCAATCCATTCGCCGGTGCCGGTATCGATATCGGTCATGGCCGCGCGTTTGGCGGCTGGCACGTAAAGATCGACATCATCCAGATCGGAGATGTTGTAGAAGGTGACATCGGCCTGTGCGGGGCTATGGGTCAGCGGATCGGTCACCATATGCCCTTCGCCGCTGGCAGTGATCAGATAGGTGTTCCAGCTGCCCTTGCCGACCTCGGCCTCGCCCTGCGCGGCCCCCGCGCTGACGGCAATCGTGCCGGGCGTGTCGATCATCACATAGGGCGAGACCCCGTCATCCAGCTCCGAGAAACTGTCGCCCGCCACGATGGCCGAGGATTTTCCGGGCATGATCACCCGCAGATAGCCCGCATCGGGATTGACGGCATCGGCATAAAGCTTGGCATCCTGCGCAAAGCCTGCGGCAGGCAGGCCCAGCATGGCCAGACCAAGGATCGCGATGGCCAAAGGTCTGTGCCGCGCCATCGAAGCGGTTTGAGCCAGAGCGGCTTTGGGCAAAGCGGCTTGGGAAAGCATAATCTTGCGCATGGTCATTCTCCGATATCGAAGCACAGGGATAGGGACGAGCCGTTATTGACGGGGCGGTCAAAGGTGACCCGCACCGAATTGAGCGGGGTTTGCGAATAGGGAGCGAGGCTGAGCCAGAAATTTCCGGTGGCCCGCAGGCGGTCGCCGCGCCGGAAATGGTACTGTCGTTCGATGCCGCTTTCGGTGCGCAGCACGAAGGTTGCCTTGCGCGGGCCCTCATCACCGAAGCGGGCGAAAATGGCATCGGATGTGCCGAAGGTGGACCCGTTCAGCTGGGCCTCAAGCGTGCCGTCGACATCGTGCAAGACCAGCTTGTGGCTGCAGGATTTGGCATCCGCTGCTGCCACCAGTTCCTCCATCGGGCCGGAGCCGAACTGCATGATATCGGCATAGATCGGGCTTTCCCACACGATGAAGGCGGGACGCTGGCGGGCATAGTCATCGCTGGTCAGGTAAGATAGCAGCGCGCCGAACTGCCCGCCGCCGGTGACGGCATAATTCAGCACCTCAAGATCGCTATACTGTTCGATCCAGCCGGCGAAATTATTGGTGGGATTGTCCGAAAAAGAGGTGCCCAGCAGCACGACCGGCACCTGCTCGTCGGCGTCGGCGAAAATATCCAGAGGCTCGTCGGCCGTTTGCGACGGGTCGGCCACGGGGGTGGTGTCAAATCCCATCGTCTCGACCTCGGGCAGCGCCTGACGGCAGCGCATCTGCATGGTGCGGCGCATGGTCGAGAACCCCTCGCGCGCGCCGATCGACACGGTCTCGAAAGTGGTTTTCGGCAGGGCGTCATAGCTGGCTTGCTGGCGCATCTGGCCAGCAATCTGGCGGGCCGCGCGGCGCGCACCTTCGGATGTCCAGTGATAATCGGAGCGGAAGAAAAGCGGCACCTGCCCCGTGCCATATCGCGCCACATCCTCGGGGCCGATATCCTCCAGCATCCCGTGCAGCAGATCGGCGGTGATCACCCCCCGCGCCCGTAGCGCGCGGATCGACTGGCGGTATTCCTGCTGCGCGCTGGCCCAATCGTATTCCAAGGCGCTCAGATCATCGGGAAGGGCTTCGGGCATGGCCTCAGCCTTGGTCGGCACGGGCGCGAAAATCAGCGTCGTGCCCGCCTCTTCGAGAGCGGCGGACAGACGCGCCACGGCCTCGACGGCGGCGGGCGAAAGATCCTGCCCCAAGGTCAGATCCGTGGCCAGACGGTAGAATACCCCGTCCTTGCCCTCCATCGCGGGTACAACGGCCTCTTCCTTCAGCCCGTAGCATCCGAATTCGGAAACATCGCGGGCTAAAGCCGGTGCCGCCCAGACCGCAAGCGCCACAGCCAGTCCCCATCTGCATCCGCTGGTCTTTCTGTCAGCCTTCATGCGTGTTGCCTCTCAATTCCTGTCAGTTTCCAAGCGCACAACATTTTGCCCCAAGGCAAGCATTCCAATATTTGCATTCTGACCAACCAACTCGAGAACCTGTTGTAACCCGTCGCTATCCTTGGCTTTTGCCTTCTCGACAATCATCTGGGACGCCAGATTGAGGTTGCCATTGGCAATCGCGAGCTGCCCGTATTCGGTGGCTTTTTCCGCATCCTGCGTGCCGAAGAGATCGCCTGTCCGCCACGCCTCCGCCACGCGCGAGGCGGCATTGGCATTGCCATGAACCGCGGCAAATTCCAGCGCCTGCCCGATCTGTCTCAGCCGCGTCGCCGCTCCCTCGAAGGCCCCCTCGGCCAGACCGCGATCGGTGGTCTCGATCAGGCGGTTGACTGCAAAAACGCGCCCCGTATGCACCGCAATCGCGTAGTAATGCGCGATATCTGCGCGCAGGTCGGGCCGGTGCTCGGCTTCGAGGATCTTGGCAAAGTTGAAGGCCGCCAGCCCGTCGCCCGCATCCGCCAGCGCACGCAGGCGGTTGATGGTCACCGGACGGTCCTCGATCATCGCGCGGCGGGTATGGCGCAACTGCGCGCTGGGCAACTGGCGCGTGGCGGAGACCCCGAACGGGGATCGAATGCTCTCCCCGCCAGCCGGTGCAAGGCCGAGGCCCAGCACCGCACCGACGAGGAGAAGCACCATACCCGACGGTGAGCGAAGACCATACGGATACCTCCGTGGCTTTAGCCGGGCATGTTCCATCTGCACTGACGGGCAGTCCTGTCCATGAGTGGTCACTTCGGGATGCAGACGGGGATTATTTGTCATTGAATGTCGGTCCTTTCGGCAGGTCCGGCCCTGCGCCCAGATCGGCGAAACGGGCAGGATAGGTCAGCGCGAGATCGGCACTGCGCACGGGCGACTGGTCGGCCCCGATATGCGCCAGCACCATCGCGGCGCGCTGGCCGGCCAGAAGCGGCGCGTCCTGCAGGTTTTCGGGGGCGGTCCAGATGTCGGGGTCGGCCAGATAGCGCACGGGCACTTCCCAGATCACCTGTTTGGGGGGCGAAAGCTGGAAGGCCTGATCGGCCAGCATTTCCAGGAAGGGTTTGACGGGCCCCTGTCCCTCTTTGGCGTAATTCAGCACATCCTGATGCAGATCCAGCTTGAGGCTTTCCGCGAAGGACCAATTGGGATTGGCCGAATAGGACGTGCCAACCAGCACCGTCTCGACAGAGGCAGGCCCCAGCAGCGTGTCGAACAGATCGTCCCCGTTCTCCGCGACCTGCGTCACGAAGGGCCTTGCGGTTTCCTCCGGCAGCCCGACCCGCTGGGTCCATTCCGCCGAGGTGATGAATTTCGTCAGATCGCCGTGGAATTGCTGCGCGGGTTCCTCTTGTGCGCTCACGTTGGCCGATCCTTGCGGCACCACCTGCGCGACGGCCTCGGCCACTGCGGCGGCGCCTGCACGTGTCCAATGGGTGTCGGAGCTATAGAACACCTGCGCGTGGCGGGCGGCATCCAGCAAGGCGCTGCGGCTGTCGACCACTTTGATGCCCATCGCCTGAAGCCCTGCGAAGAAGGTCGCGTAGCGTTCTTCCAGATCGCGGGCCATTCCGCTGCCGCCCAGTTCGTTGCGATAGATATCGGCCTTGCCCGCCAGCGGCACCACCACCAGATCGATGCCCTTATCGGCCAGAGTCTCGCGCAGGATCTCGGTGCGGGCAAAGACGGCCTCCATCGGCTCGTCCATCTTGCGGGCCTCTTCTTGCGTGAACAGCCAGCCATTGCGGCCCGAAACCACGCCCTTGCGCCCTTCTTTCAGCGCAAGCCAGCGTCCGGCCCCCACGACCCCTGCGGCAAAATCGTGATGCGGCAGCGCGGCGCGCCATGTGTCGTTGATGGTGGCGCTGGCGCGGCCCTGCATCCAGTCGGCCAGCGTCCAGCGGTGGTCCTGTGTGGTTCTGTCCAGCGCCGGAAGGGCACCGGCAATGCCATAGGCGGCATAGGCCAGAACAGCTGCGGGAAAGACAAGGCGGATGGTGGTGGAGATCATGGCACCCTCTTAGAACTGGAAATACAGGAAGGGCGTGAAGGCGGCCTCGGAGATCCGCAAAACACAGGCGGTGAACAACAGCGCCAGTGCCAGAGAACTCGCTGCCGCCGTGGCGCTGCGTGTGGGGGCCATGACGGAGACCATACCGGAGGTCCCGCTCTCTGTCCCCGCAAGACCCGCGGCGGTGCCGCTTGAGATGTCCTGTGCCCGCCACTGGCGAACCAGATCCTTCAGGCGGGGTTCGAGGGCTGCGACCATGATGGCCAGGGCAAGGAAAACCAGTGCCTCGTTGCGGATCTGCACGGCGATGTCGAACGGAATGGCGGTGCCGTTCAGCCCTGCCATGCCCGCCAGCACCCCGAGCGCCTGATCGAGATCGGCGGCACGGAAGAAGACCCAGCCGACCAGCACCGTCAGCAGTGTGCGCAGCACCGATAGCGCCCCGTTGCCCTGCGGCACGATTTTTGCCCGCTCCAGCGCCAGCCATGTGCCATGCCATGCGCCCCAGATCACGAAGGTCCAGTTTGCCCCGTGCCACAACCCGCCCAGCACCATGACGATCCAGAGGTTGAAATAGGTCCGCGCCGTACCAAAGCGGTTTCCGCCCAGCGGGATATAGAGATAATCGCGCAGCCAGACCGAAAGCGAGATATGCCAGCGCCGCCAGAATTCGGTGATCGAGCGCGAGACATAGGGGGTGTTGAAGTTCTCGGTAAAGCGGAACCCCATGATCATGCCCAGACCGATGGCCATATCGGAATAGCCCGAGAAGTCGAAATAGAGCTGCAGCATATAGGCAACCGCCCCAAGCCACGCCACGGGGCTCGCCGGATCGGCAGTGGTGAAGGCCAGATCGGCCAGAGGCGCGATGGCATCGGCCAGCAGCACTTTTTTCGCCAGCCCGATGGTAAAGCGGGCAAAGCCGTCGGCCACCATTTCGGGCGTCGAGCGACGGTCGCGGAACTGGTCGGCCAGATCCTTGAAGCGCAGGATCGGTCCGGCGATCAGCTGCGGGAACAACGCGATGAAGGCGGCAAAATCGATCAGTCCGGTATCGGCGGGCGCATCCTTGCGCCAGACATCGACAAGATAGGAAATCGACTGGAAGACATAGAAGCTGACGCCGATGGGCAGGATGATCTGCCAGTGAAAGCCGAGTTGGTCCGGCGTGGTACCGAAGGCGGCGGCAAGGCTGTCCATGAAGAAGCCCAGATATTTGAACGTGCCCAGCACCGCGAGATTGCCGCCAAGCCCCGCCACCAGCCATGCCTTGCCGCGCCGACGGCCCAGATGCGCCGCGATGCCACGGCCACAGACCCATGTGAACACGGTGGTTGCCACGAGAAGGCCCAGAAAATCGATCCGCCACCATGCGTAGAACAGATAGCTGCCCAGCAGGATGGTCAGGTTCTTGCCGCGGCGCGGTGTCAGGAAATAGGCCAGCAGGAACAGCGGCAGAAACAGAAACAGAAACGTTTCGGAGGCAAAGACCATAGATCAGATCCCTTCGCAGCTGGGCGCGACAGATGGCGCCGCTGTCGGCGTGGTGAGAGAAAGTGCGGTATGGGCCTTTTGCGCCGCCAGCCACGCGGGCTGCTGGCTGGCAACGGGGCCGCTCATCAGGCGGGGAAATTGCGCCGCCAGCCGGTTGCCCTGCAGATGCAGGCGCGCAGGCCGATCCCCGCGCAGGCCCTCGCGGTTATGAGCCATCAGATTGTCCGAAAGCGACAGCCCCCCCGCCGCCATATCCACCAGCTCCACCGCTGCGGTGCGGGCCTGCAGGAAACCGTTCTGGTGGATTGTGACCGCATCGGCATGGTTGAGGCGCAGGGCCGTGGTTCCGGCCCCTACCACCAGATTTTGCTCGACCAGCACACAGCGGCTGTCGCGGATTTCAAGGCCGGTGGCGAGGGGCTTCAACAGCATGTTCTGGCGCAACCGCAGGGCCTGTGATCCGCCGCTGACCAGAATTCCCCCCGATCCGGCGGCAAAGCTGTTCTGCTCGATCCGGCTCTGGCGCAGCCCCGCAAGCTCCAGCGCCGAGGCGCTGCCGGTGGTGCGGAACGCGACATTGCGGATCTCTGCCTTGGCCAGATTGCGCAAAACGACCCCTTCGCGGGTGCGGCCTTCGAACTGGCTATCGGTCAGGGAAAACCCGTCCACCCCTTCGACGCGCAATTCCGCGACATCCAGAAACTGGCTCTCGCTGATGCGCGAGGTCTCTTCGGCATGGTAGAGAAGGCCGGAGCTGATCGACAGGCCGGCCATCGCGCCCATGCCCGTTGTGCCAACGCTGCCTGTGCCATTGGTGCTGCCCTGCGCCCCCAGCCCGATAAAGGCCGCATGCTCGGCCAGCAGCACACCCTGCCCCGCAACCGTCACGAAGGGTTCATAGCTGGCCAGATGGGGATTGACCGGTCGGGTGCTGGCAATGGTGGCGCCCTGCAATTCCAGCGTTCCGAAGGCCAGCACGAAGGCTCCGGCTGCGCGTGACAGATAAAGCGTCTCGCCTGGTGCCATCCGCAGCGCGGCGTCGTTCCACAACACCAGCGGACGTTCGACAACCACCCCGTCCTCGACCGCGTAAAGCCCCGGTAGGCCCGCTTTGGCAAGCGTTGCCAGATCGGCCGTGCCGCCAGTTATATAGATCGCCGTATCCTCTCCCGCGCGGGCGGCCATGATCGGGGCGAAATTCGACGGCCCTGCCATCACGGCAAGCCATGTCAAAGCGGTGTTCAGCGAGCCTTCGCTCAGCTCCGCTTTCGCGGAGGGCCGTTGGAGCGCCACAGCCGGGGCTGGAACGGCCTCTGCCTGTGGGGCGGCCTCTGCCTGTGGAATGAGGGGCGCGCCGATCTCCTTGCGGAAGGCGGCATAAAGAAGGGTCGGGTCTGCGTCTTGGGCCGCCTGCCCAAGCCCGCCAAGCCCGTCATGGCTGTCCAGCGACAGCCCCGCGCGCCCGCGCTGCGGGGCAGGCATGGCCGTGGGGGCGTGCCGCAGCAACGAGCTTGGTGCGGCCAGCCCCCCGAGCCGTAAGGACCCCTTGCCGACCGTCATATCCTGAGCGGAGAGCTGCGCCCCCCCGAGCCCCCACAAAGCCACGGCAGTGGCCAGCGGCAGGGTCTTGGGCCAGAAGTGCCGGGGCGGACAAGCGGGACGGGCGGATCGCGGGCGCGGGAGGCGGATCATGGATGCAGGCTCCGTTCAGCGGATATCGGCGACATTGGCGGCCAGCGTGACCTGCGCCACCTCTTCCTCCAAGGCGACAAGTTTGCGGATCGCATCCTCGGTGCGGGTTTCGGCCAGTGCCGCCTGCCGGACCTTCTCGAGCTCGGTCAGCTTGACATGCAGCATGATGATCGCACGGCCCGAGATATTGCTGACCGGCATGGCGTAATCGGCATCGATCATGATCGAGCACCCCTCGAACAACGTGCGTTCGCCTTCGGGCAGCGTGCACTCGCCCTGCCCCGAGATCATGGTCAGGATCGAGCGGCCCTCGCCCGTGCCATTCACCGTCAGCTTGGCACCGCTTTCCACCCGCATCATTTCCATCTCGCAATCGCCCTGACTGCGCAATGTCTCGCTCTGGCCCCATGTCACATCGCGCAGGCGGTGGCTGATGACCTCGTTGCGCTTGTTTTTCTTGAGCTGTTCGACCACCAGTTTGACATCCTGCGAGCGTTCGCGATTGGCCAGCAGCAGCGCATCGGGCGTGTCCACCACGATCACATCATCCAGACCGATCACCGCCACCAGCCGGTCTTCGGAACGGATCAGCGAATTGGCGGTGTCATGGGTGACAACATCGCCAAAGGTGACATTGCCGTTTTCCTTCTGGTCGGAAATCGAATGGACCGAATTCCAAGCGCCGACATCATTCCAGTCGATCCCCGGCAGCGGCGCCAGCGAGATATGCTCCGAGCGTTCGAAAATCAGCCGCTCGGTCGGCTCGTTGGCGGCTTTGCCAAAGGCGTTTTCCTCCAGCACGCTGGCCCCGAGCTGGTCCTCGGAGGCATGGGCCAGCGCGTCCGATACGGCGGCCAGTGTCTGGGGATCGAATTTGGCAAATTCCTCGACCAGAAGATCGGCGCGCAGCATCGAGATGCCCGAGGCCCAGTAGGATTGCCCGTCCTCGAGCATCTTCAGCGCCACCTCCGCCGGAGGCTTCTCGACGAAGCGCAGCACGCGGTGCAGGCCGCTGAAATGGTCATAGGCCCCACCGTCAGTAATATAGCCATAGCCCGTTTCGGCATAGGTGGGGATCACGCCGAAGGTAATGATCTGTCCGGCCTCTGCGGCGGGCAGCATGGCGGTGATGATGGTGTTGATATCGCCCGAGATGATATGATCCGAGGGCAGCACCAGCAGCTTGGCATCCCTGTCATCGCGCAGGGCATAAAGGGCCGCCGCCAGCACTGCCGGTCCGGTGTTGCGGCCCATCGGTTCCCCGATGATCTGGCCGGTCTTCTGGATGTCGCGCAACTGGCGTTTGACAATCGCCGTCTGGCGCGCGTTGGTCACCACGATCGGGTCGCCGAATTCCTTGCCGGTATGGCGCTGCACGGTTTCCTGAAAGAAGGTGGCCCCTCCGCGCCCGTTGACGGACTGGAACTGTTTGGGCTGTTCGACGCGGGACATCGGCCAAAGACGTGATCCCATGCCGCCACAAAGAACGGTCGGTCGGATTGCATTATACATAATTACTCCTCCGATACAGATTTACGCGTGAACTGATCAACCAGGCTGTCGAGCGGTGTGGCGCGGTGAATGGTCAACTGGGCCAACTGACCTTCGCGGTCAGCAGGCAGCGGTGTCTGGGGCACAAGATCCACGCGAACCTGACGGTTGGCACCAAGGGCGGCCGCCGCAGCCAGAGAGGCGGCATCGGCATGGGTCGCGATGCGCGTCCCGTCCGGAAATTGCGCGGTAATCTCGCGGGCCTGCGCCAGCGCATAAAGCTGGTCGGAGGCGATATTGGCTTTCAGCACAACAGGAGCGTCCGCCTCCGAGAGCTGGAACACCGGCTGGCCTTCCTGCACGGTGGCCCCAAGCTGCGGCCCGACAGAGCGCGCGTTACAGTCGCAGGGCATAGCGACCGCAAGGGTCTGGCCGGTGGTCGAGCGGATCGAGAACGCGACCTCGCCCATCTGCGCGCTGGGGTCGATATAGTCGATCTGGCCCGCGCTGATGGCGTTCAGTTGCGGCCCTGCGGCAAGCGCCTGTGCGGGGGCGGGAATGGCAAGGGTGAACAGGCGCTCGCGCAGGAGCCATGCCCCGCCTCCGACCAGAAGGGCCGTGGCCAGCAGCATCAGCGTGCCATTGACCAGACGCCGCCCGAGGCCCGTCCCGCCGGTTGCGGCGGCATGGCCTTTGGCACCGGCGACCTGCATCGGTTGCAAGGCCACGCCCAGCACCCGCCCGAGCGAGATCACATCCCCCGCGATATAGCTGTTCAGCACATGGCGGAGCTGTGGCAGATGGCTGCCGGAAGGGTCGATGAAATCAACCGCGATCGTGCCCTTTCCGGGGTCGATATCGGTTACCAGCGCAGGGATCGGCAGGGTCAGGTTGAACCCCTCGAAGGGGAAGATCACGCGCAGCAGGCGTTGTTCGCCCACGATATGGGGGTCGGCCAGACCGCCGAGTTTGGCGCGCATCAGCGAGATGGACTGGCCTTGAAACTGGCGTCCGTCGATTTCGGCGGAAAAGGGCAGTTCCAGCAGCGGGTGATCGCCCGGCAGCGCCAGATCGGGGGTGAGGTCGGGGGGCGGAAAGGCGCTTTGGGCGGTTCGGGTGGTCAGGTTGGATCTATGCGGATCGGCCATCGTGGACATCGGGGAAAGGCTCCTTGAGTTGGCGCGAAAAAGGGGGCGTGATCTTCGGGTCGGGCAGATTCTGGCGGGTCACAGAGAACCGGAGGCAATCAGCGTCGCCAGAGCCAGCCAGCCAAGTGCAAGCGCATGGACATAGGTCGAGGACCATGCGCGCAGTCTCTGTCTGGGGGTGGGTTTGAGTTTGCCTTTCGCACCGCCCGGCTGGCGGGTCCATTTCTGGCGGTCGATGCGGAACAGGATGAAGCTTTTGACCGAGGCCCCGACGATCTGGCTGAAATACAGCAGGAAGGGATAGGTGATCGGGAAGCCCGGTTTGCGGACCAGCGACAGGATCCAGCAGAAGATGTAGCGGGTAAACAGGATCCACGCGATATAGGCGGGCAGCACCATCGGGCTGACGAAGACCGTGCCGAAGAGCACCGAGATCGGCCCCGCAAGCGTTGTCCATATCCCCATGCGCTGGTCGAGAAGCGCCCAGAATGTGTAAAGCCCCGTCACACGCAGCGGCAGTGCCAAGGCGCGGCCATTGGTGCGCAGCATATTGCCGAACCAGCGCGTCATCAGGGTTATCGCGCTGTCCATGAAGCCGGGTTTGGGCTGGCTTTCCATCGAGACAGAGGCGACATCGGGCAGATAGCGCATCAGATAGCCATGCGACAGCAGCCAGAACCAGGTCGATTTGTCATCGCCGGTCAGGAATTTCACGCGCCCCAGCCGCCAGTGCTCGACATGGTCCGATTGCACCTGAGCAATGAAGCTGGGCTCGATCAGAAGATCGGCGCGGAAAACCGACATCCGTCCCGTAAGGGTCAGCACGCGGCCCGCAAGCCCTTGCGAGGACATCATCATCTGACGTTGCGAGAAGCGCAGGTTATACCAGTCACGGAACAGGCCGGGTTCGGGGGTTTCGGCAATCTCGTCGGTGGTGACCGCGCCCACCCGCGGATCGGTGAAAAACGGGGCCGAGGTCTCGACGATATCTTCGGGCACGCAGGTATCGCCATCGACCACCACCACGATATCGTGGCGTGTCGGGTGCTGGCGCGCAATCAGCCGGTACGACCGCGCCAGCGCGTCGCGCTTGCCGGTGCCCGGAATACGGTCGATCAGCAGCGCGACATTGCCCATAGCGACCGGCATCGTGTCGTAGATCCGCTGGATCAGCGCCTGATCGGCCAGATCCACCACCGAAACCACCACCGAGGCGCCGCCGCGCGATGCCGCCGCCGCGCGGAAGATGGAGCGGTAGACCGGCACGGTGACCTCGGGTTCGATCTTGAAGGAGGTCACCAGAAACCATGCATGGGCCGGTGCGGGACGGGCGGCATAGGCCTGCTCGGCACGGGCGCGCAGGCGCGGAAAGGCATAGTTGAGATAGATCGCTGCGCGGGTGAAGTTCAACGCGGCCCAGCTATAGCGCCAGATCCCGATGACGCCGATCACCAGCAGCCCTTTCGAGACGGCCTGAAGGTCGGCGCTGGCCACCAGGGTCATAAGCCAGACCATGACCGCGAGATAAAGAAAATGCGCAGCGATCCGTTGCATGTTACCAGCAGATCCCTTCATAGACGCCATTCGAGCGGGCTTCGGGAGAGATCCGCGTCAGATCGATGATCGGGCGGTCCATCGCGCGGGTCAGCGGTTCGAGCGTCTCGGCATAGCTGTTGCCGACCAAAATCACATCGGTCTCCGCAAGCAGATCCTCGATCGAGGGCACCAGACGGTCGCGCAATTCGATGCCGTAATCATTGCCCCGTCCTGCGGCGGAATGGTCATTGGAATAGGCTTCGTTGACATAGGGATCATAGACCTTGATCTCGCGGCCCTTCTCAATCAGCCGTGCGGCCAATGTGGCCAGCGGGCTTTCGCGCAGATCATCGGTGCCCGGTTTGAACGAAATCCCGACCATGCCGATCCGGCTATGACCGCCCTCCTCCAGCATCTTCTCGGCGCGGGCGATCTGTTCGTCATTGGCCACCAGAACCGCGTCCAGAAGCGGGGTCTCGACGGCATGCTGATCGCCCAGTGCCCGCAGCGCACGCACGTCCTTGGGCAGGCAGGACCCGCCAAACGCAAAGCCCGGACGCATGAAATAGGGCGACATGGCGGCCTTGTTATCCGAGCACAGGATCCGCATCACAAGCTGGCCATCAATTCCCGAGGCCTTGGCGATATTGCCGATCTCGTTGGCATAGGTCACCTTGACGGCGCGCCAGCTGTTCGAGGTGTATTTGACCATCTCTGCGGTGCGCAGATCGACCGAATGGATTTTGCCGATGGTGTTCTTGTTCAGCTCGGTCAGGAAATCGCCGGTCAGCGCATCAAGCGAGCCGAAGACAATCAGACCCGGCTCTTTGTGATCCTCGATGGCGGTAGATTCGCGAAGGAATTCAGGGTAATAGCCAACCCCAAAGGCATCCCCCGCAGTCAGGCCAGAGGCGGATTCCAGCATCGGAATACAGGTGGTTTCCATCGATCCGGGCACAATGGTCGAGCGCATGATCACCGAATACCATTTGCGCTCATGGGCGATGGCCTGCCCGAGCTGGGCACAGGCGGATTTGACGTAATCGAGCCCGATAGAGCCATCCGGCGCCGAGGGGGTGCCCACGCAGATGAAACAGGCCTCGGTTCTGGCGACGGCTTCGGCGATATCGGTGGTCGCGCTCAGCTTACCCTCGGCCACGGTCTGCGCGATGAGTTCGGGCAGGCCCTTTTCGACAATCGGGGACTTGCCCGCATTGATGGCCGCCACTTTGCCCGGATCGACATCCACGGCCACCACAACATGCCCGTCCCGTGCCAGACATGCTGCCGAAACAGCCCCGACATATCCAATTCCGATCACAGCGATATTCGCCATACCCATTCCTTTCATCAAGCTTACAAGCCGTGTCTGCCCTTGGAGGAAAACCGAATGCCATGCCGGTTCCGGTCTTCGGCCAGACAGATCGGCGGGGAGGCCGACCATCAATTTCGTTAATGACAAGTTAAGATTTGCGCCGCTGCGGAAGAAAAAATAGTCCGTAAAAAAGCCTATTCTTGTCAGGAAAAGAGCCGCTGAACTGATCGGTTTCCTACAGGCGGAACCTCGGGGTCGTAGGGGATTTTCCGCTGGGAGACGCGCATTAAAAAAGCAGCCTCTCGGCTGCTCGTTTCGTCATAAAATCAGGTGGATAGTCTTAAACGAGACCGTTGCGCATCGCATAATCGACGATCTGGCTTCGGGATTTCAGCTGCAGTTTGTTGGCCGCGCGTGCCTTGTAGGTTTCAATGGTTTTCGAGGACAGGTCGAGCTCTCGGGCAATCTCCTTCATGCTTTTGCCCAAGGCGATGGATTGCACGACGAAAGCTTCGCGGTCCGTCAGCCGGTCTTTCATCCTTTCGGCCAGATCGCCCCCGTCTTTCTCAAGTAAGATCGGCTGCGGAGGGTCGGATCTGCCGCCGCGGCCCGATACGGGCGGCCCGACCTCTCGCCCCTTTGCCAGCACCTCGCGGGCAAAGGTCTCTTCCAGATGGATGAAGCCGTGGCAGACCGAGGCCACCGCCACTTTCACGGCTTCCAGATTGAGATGTTTCGAGATGATGCCGCGAAATCCGACATCGAAGAAATTCTCGATCAGATCGTCATCGGGGGCCTCGCAATAGGCAATATAGAGCGGCGGCTTGCCGATGATCGCGTTGAGCCGCCCCACGATGGTGGAGACATCCATTTCAAACTGGGACGGATCAAGAATGACAACATTGGGCAGACAGGGCAGATGCTCGCGCTTCAGCCCTTCCGGTTTTGACCAATCTCCCGGCAAAGACAAAGACCGCGCCTCCAGCCAGCTTTCCTCCGAAAGCAGCATGGAAATTCCTCTTGCAAGAAGCGGGTTACTGTCGATGGCGAGAACGACCTGAACGATATCGTCTCTGAACATATGTGGTCCTTGGCTACCACGATCTGTGGATTTGAAGCTAAAGGGGATTTACCGCGCTCGGCGGTAAATGGACGAAGCATTCGGCAATTTTTCGCCGTAATCGTATTCTGCCTTTATCTAGCTAATTCAAATTATGGAGAGTCGATCCGTGAATGCAACTTTCTTGCCGATGCGACGCGGAGATTTCATTGAAACCCCGACCAATGCTTACGTCGCGTCAATATTAGCACGATGATTTCCAATAAGAATATCTGTGCGTGATTATTTTTTAACAGAATGCGAGTTTTGCCGTGGCTAAGGTAGTGCTGCACGGGGGAATTTCAACCCAAGCGATTATTCGCCGAGTGCTGTCCACCAGACAGTCACCGGATGCTCACGGGCCGGTGGGGAAAAAGGGGCGTGTCCGCCCCTTTGCGTGGCGCCTCACCCGTGGTCATACCACTCCGAGACGACATCCATCGTAATCCCCCTGAATTCGATCGAGGCATCCGGTGTGGCAACGGTCAGGCTGCCATCGTCTTCGACAGAGAAGGAGAAGATGTCGGAGGCCACCCCGTCTTTGGACCAAAGCAGCGCCGCCTTGAAAATCTCGTCGGCTTTGTGACCGTTGAGATAGGCGCTGTCGCCTTCCTCGAAGGAAAAATCGAGGATCAGGTTGTCGCCATCGGTCAGGATGAACTTGTCCGCCCCCGTGCCGCCTTCCAAGGTGGCCGAACCGCTTCCGGCGTTCAGCTTGTCATTTCCGGCCCCGCCATAGAGGAGGTCGTCATCATTATTTCCGTACAGCGTATCATTGCCCTCACCGCCCCAAAGGACATCCACACCCTTGTTGCCGCGCAGCACATCATTGCCATCGCCGCCCAGAATGGTGTCATCGCCCGAGGCACCGTTTCCCTTGTCGGCACCGGCCCCGAGATCGATATAGGCCCCCGCATCCGAGGCCTTGACCGTGTCATTGCCCGCAAGCGAGAAACAGATACTGTCGCCTCCGCTCAGAGAGATCGAATCCTTTGAGGCCGTGCCCAGAACATCGGCATCGGCTTGCGTGACATCGGTCTTGGTGCCTGTCTCGGTGCTGGTTTCGGCGGTGACGGGGGCTGCTGGGATCTCTTCTGGCGCGGCGACCAGCGCCGTCGGGGCGGTATCGTCAGCGATGACCGCGTCCGCCGGCACCGTGTCCTGCACAACCTCCTGCTGCGGCGCGGGATCTTTGGCGCTGACATCCGCATCGCTTGGGATCTGCGTCGCGCTATACCCCCCTGCCTTCAGCAGATAGTCCAGATCATCGGACAGCGAATAGGTGCCATCGGTGGTTTGCAGCACCTCGACCTTTTCCAGCAGCGAGCGCCCGCCCGCATGGTACAGCCACAGCCCCTCCGTCTCCTGCACCAGTTTGAGATCGGCCAAGCCGCCATTGACCACAAGCGTGTCCGTGCCCGATCCGCCCTGAAGCGTATCCTCGCCCGCCGAAAGCACGATCACATCGGTCCCCGTCCCCATGTCGATATAGTCATTTCCAGCCCCGCCGGTGACGGTATCGGCGCTGCCATACATCTGCACATGCCCGCCCTTGTCCGACAGGGTGATCTCTTCGGCGCGCACGCTGCCCTCGACCGTGGTGAAAAGCACGGTATTGGCTTCGCGCTCGGTCGGCGGGCCATAGCTTGCCCCCTCTTCGTTGACAAAAAGCGTCAAACCGAGCGCCTTCTGTTCGGCCAGCGTGTCACGAATGGAATTGTCAACGCTGATGGTATTGTCCTGATCCAGCCCGCCATGAAAGTTGATATCGCGATTGGTATAGCTGACCTGTACCTCATTGCCCGAGGCCGAGGTGTAAGACGCAAACAGGACCGCGTGGCGCGTATCGACAATCGTCAGGTCGGTAAACGAGCTGTCATAGACATCGCGGATCCACAGCCCGTAGCCATTGCCGGAATCGCCTTTGTTGTGCGCGCCCGAGACCGACAGCCCGTCGATATCGGCATCGATCGATTTTGCCACGACCAGCCCGTTCGACCCCGGTTCGATCATCGACACATCCTCGAGAGCGAACCCGCGCGAGGTGTTGACGAGGATCATCATCCCGTCATCTTCCGCCGAAATCGTATTGGTGAAATCGGTCGGATCGGAGGTGCCGTAATCGCCCTTCAGTGTCAGATTCGAGATCGTGACATTATCGACGGTGTCCACAACCTGCGCGGTGGCGGCCTTGCCGAAATCGAATTGCAGGGGGGAATCGAACCCGACGGTCTTGCCGTCAACCGAGGTGACCACCACCATCTGCGTCTGCAGCGGCTTGTCCTTCTGCCACTGCGTATCGCCGATTTCTGCGAAAAGCGCCGCGGTGTTCGGGGTCTCGATCCAGAGCACATCCCCGACCTGAACCCCGTCGGTCGAGGCAAGTGTCAGGCTCTGGCTTCCTTTCACCCCCGAGGTCACACCGATATCGGGCCCGAGATCTTCTTTGAACAGATCGTCGCCAACCTGAAATGCGGGGTCGCCCTTCATGGAAGCATCAAGGGTGATCACCGTCTGACCATCCGACGCGCCACGCAAAACGACATTATCCGTCTCGATCTTGACGGTCGAGGTGAAGGTATATTCCCCCGCCTCAAGTTCGATCACCGTCCCAGGTTCTGCGCCCGAGACGATTTTCTGAATGTCTTCCGATGAGGTACCGGATTTTATGTATAAGACCATTCCTTGCGTCCTTTTAAGAGAGGAGGTTTAGAAAGTCTTCGCTCGCGGGCACCTTATCGGATTATGGGTTAATGATGCCATAATCGCGCTAGGAAAGATGGATCACAAATGATTCAAAACTGTCATGACTTTGCGTAATGATGGACGGATTTTACGCGGTTTTCTGCCTGTCTGGCGAAAACAACGGCTATGTGACAGGTCTCTTCGGGGGTGCAGCCTTCGGGCGGCCCTGCCGCGCGTGCAGGGATGGAGGCGGATCACCTATCGTCCTGAGGACAGGGTTGATCCTTTACCGGACAAGGACGATGATCTGCCCAAATGCATTTGGAGCAGAATTTATGAATCGGTTTTTTCCGCTTTTTGCCATTCTATTACCGATGACTTTCGCCTCTGCGCTTGCTGCGCAAGAAACGGACTGGGCGGCGATTATGGCCGAAACCGCTTGGGACTGGCATCCGGGGGATCTTGTTTTCCGCAATGGGCTCAATGCCTTCGACGACACGTTGCGGCAGGCACAGGGTGCGGAATGGGCTTCGGTCGGCATTATGCGGGCCTCCAGCGGCAGCCCGCGCGTAGTCTATGCCGATGAGGTGGAGGGCGTGACCGAAGTTATGGTCGAGCAGTTTCTCGATGGGTTGGACGAGGGGGATTATGCCGTCTACCGGATCGAGGCGCTCGATCCCAACCGCACGGGCAAGCAGATGGAACAGGGGCCGATTGCGAAATTCGCGCTGCGTAAGGCCTATGAAGCGCCTTTTGACCCGTGGATGCAGTTGGGCAATGGGCGATATTATAATGCCGAACTGCCCTATCGCGCGGCGCTTGCGGCGGGCGTTGACCTTGGTCCGCTTGTGCCGTTGCGGAAAGTCGCGGCCCGAAGCGATGCGGTCAAAGCCCTGCTGCTGCAGGACTGGCGCGCAAATCCGGCCTGCCATCCTGAAAGCGGCATCACCACCAAAGCTGCCTGTTGGGACGCGATTGCGGATGGGGCTGTGATCACAACGGACGGCATACGCAATTCTGCCGCCGTCACCCGCATCTTCCCCAATTAAGGGCACAGGTCACGCAGAAAGCATGTTTCCATATAGAGGAAGATGGTGGGCGATGAGGGATTTGAACCCCCGACATCATCGATGTGAACGATGCGCTCTACCACTGAGCTAATCGCCCTCCATGAGGCGGTGTTTAGCCTCCCGCGCGCGCAGGTGCAAGAGGCTATATGAAGTTTTTTAAACTTCTTCCTCATCAGCCGTTTCCGGCCCCTGCGCGGCAGAACTGCGTCGCAATTTCAAGACCATAACCTCGCCCTGCCCCTTAGTGTCGCGCCGCGCGACGCGCAGTTTCCCAAGCGGCGGCAAGATCAGCGGCACGTCCTGCGACAGAGCCTCCCCCAGCTCTTCCAGCAGCGCATCCATCGCCGCTTTCACCTGCGGTTTTTTCAACCCGCTCCGCGCCACGACCCGTTCGATCAGGTCTTTCTTGCGCAAGGCAATCTGGGCCTGCGGTGGGGTGGCGGCCTCGGTATCGACCGGCATGGCTTCAAGGCCAGCGCCCGGCTCGGGAGTATCAGACGACATGCTCTAACAACCTTTCTTGCGAGATGGTGCGCCCTCAGACTAGCGGCTCTATGGTCGAATCGGAAGGGCCCCACAAAAGAGAACGGGCGCAGGTTTCCCCACGCCCGTTCCAAATAAAGACCATGCCCCTTAATGGGTCACAGCGCCCTGCCCCGATTGGGCCGCTGCCGCCGCTTTAGCCGCTGCGGCGGCCTCTTCGGCCTCTTCATCCCATTCGACCGGTTCGGGTTTGCGCACCAGCGCCTGTTCCAAGACCTCGCGTACATGGGTCACGGGAATGATCTTCAGGCCTTCCTTCACATTCTCCGGAATATCGGCCAGATCCTTCTCGTTCTCCTCGGGGATGAACACCGTCTTGATGCCCCCGCGCAGAGCGGCCAGCAGCTTTTCTTTCAAGCCACCAATCGGCATCGCATTGCCGCGCAAGGAGACCTCGCCCGTCATCGCGATATCCTTGCGGATCGGAATCTGCGTCAACACCGACACAATCGAGGTCACCATGGCAAGGCCAGCCGAAGGCCCGTCCTTCGGGGTTGCCCCATCCGGCACGTGCACGTGGATGTCCCACTTTTCGAAACGCGGCGGCTTGATCCCGATTTCCGGCGCGATCGAGCGGACATAGCTGGAGGCCGCATCAATCGATTCCTTCATCACATCGCCCAGCTTACCGGTGGTCTTCATCCGGCCCTTACCGGGCAGTCGAAGCGCTTCGATATGCAGAAGATCACCGCCCACTTGCGTCCACGCAAGGCCGGTCACCACGCCCACCTGATCTTCCTTCTCGGCCAGACCATAGCGGAATTTCTTCACGCCCAGATAGTCGCCAAGCTTCGCGCTATCCACGTCAATATGCTTGATCTCGCCCTTGGACTTGATGATCTCGGTGACGGCCTTCCGCGCCACTTTCGCGACTTCGCGTTCAAGGTTCCGCACACCGGCCTCGCGCGTATAGTAACGCACGATATCGGTGATTGCCTCATCCTCGATCTCGAATTCGGACTTCTTCAGACCATGCGCCTTCACCTGTTTCGGCACGAGGTGACGCTTGGAGATTTCGAGCTTCTCGTCCTCGGTATAGCCCGAGAGCGAAATGATCTCCATCCGGTCCAGAAGCGGGCCCGGCATATTATAGCTATTGGCCGTGGTCAGGAACATCACATCCGACAGGTCATATTCGACCTCAAGGTAATGGTCGACAAAGGTCGAATTCTGTTCCGGATCAAGCACTTCCAGCATAGCCGACGCCGGGTCGCCACGGAAGTCCTGCCCCATCTTGTCGATCTCGTCCAAGAGGATCAGCGGGTTCGTGGTCTTGGCCTTTTTCAGCGCCTGAATGATCTTGCCCGGCATCGAGCCGATATAGGTCCGGCGGTGGCCACGAATCTCGGATTCGTCGCGCACGCCCCCCAGCGAGATGCGGATGAACTCGCGCCCCGTGGCTTTGGCGACCGACCGGCCCAGCGAGGTTTTCCCCACGCCCGGAGGGCCGACAAGGCACATGATCGGGCCTTTCAGCTTGGCCGAACGCGCCTGCACGGCGAGATATTCGACGATCCGCTCTTTGACCTTTTCCAGACCGTAGTGATCGGTATCAAGGATCTCTTCGGCGCGGCCCAGATCTTTCTTCACGCGCGATTTGGTGCCCCACGGAATCGACAGCATCCAATCGAGATAGTTGCGCACGACGGTCGCCTCTGCCGACATCGGGCTCATATTCTTGAGCTTCTTGACCTCGGCATCGGCCTTCTCGCGCGCCTCTTTCGACAGTTTAGTATTGGCGATCTTCTCTTCCAGCTCGGCGATCTCGTTCTGACCGTCCTCGCCATCGCCCAATTCCTTCTGAATGGCCTTCATCTGCTCATTCAGATAGTATTCGCGCTGCGTCTTCTCCATCTGGTTCTTGACGCGGGTCTTGATCTTTTTCTCGACCTGCAGAACCGAGACCTCGCCCTGCATCAGGCCATATACCTTTTCCAGACGCTCGGAGATGTCCAGCGTTTCCAGCAGTTCCTGCTTGCGCCCGACTTCCAGCCCCAGATGACCCGACACAAGATCGGCCAGCTCTGCCGGCTCGCGCGTATCGGAGACGGCGGTCAGCGCCTCTTCGGGGATATTCTTCTTGATCTTGGCGTAACGCTCGAATTCTTCGGCGACCGACCCCAGAAGCGCCGAGATGGTTTCCTCGTCGCCGCGCACCTCTTCCAGAAGCTCGGCGCGAACCTCGAAGAAATCCTCATTATCGACAAATTCGGTGATGCGCACGCGCGTCTTGCCCTCGACCAGCACTTTAACGGTGCCATCGGGCAATTTCAGCAGTTGCAGCACATTGGCAAGAACGCCGGTCCGGAAGATACCATCGGTATCGGGCTCATCCACGCTGGGATCTATCTGGCTGGCCAGAAGAATCTGACGATCCTCGGCCATCACCTCTTCCAGCGCACGTACCGATTTTTCGCGGCCCACGAACAGCGGCACGATCATGTGCGGGAACACAACGATATCGCGCAGCGGCAGAACCGGATGGGTTTGCGAGGAGATTTCGGTCATGGTCATTCCTTATATGGCGAAAGAGAACCGGCCCCGTTTCGGCAACCCCGTCTCTTCCCTAGTCCAGCAATAGATAGGCGGCGTCTCGTGCCTGTTCAACCACCTCTGCGTTACGCAAATGTTACGTCAAGCACGGGCGGAAAGCGATATATGGATCGCAAGAGTGCGAATATATTTTTCAGTATTTTCGTGAAATATTGTTGCGTATGTGAATTGCATTCGGTAATCTTAATTCGTGGATAGGTGAGAATAACCTAAAGGATAAGCGCCATGAATACCCAGCAACGTCCCGCGCAAGCCGCTCTTCGGCAATTCCTCCGCGTCTCTTCGATCAAGGGATGCATGGCGCATGCCGCAACGGTCACCCTGCCTTCGGGATGGTGGGTCCTACCCAGTGCGGGGTTGGGTCTGGCAAGCTATCTGCTGGTGGCGCTGGCGATCTGGTCGGCCCATTGAACGCAGCAGGTGCCGCCCCTTAACGGGGCAGCACGATCTCGGCCATCAAACCGCCAAGCGACGGGCTTTCGCGCAAATTGAGATTGCCACCGTGGGCGCGCACGATATCGGATGCGATTGACAGCCCGAGGCCCACGCCCTGCCCCAAATCCTGATTGCGCGCCGGATCTAGGCGCGTGAACGGGCGCAGGGCCTCTTCGCGGCGCTCGGGCGCGATGCCCGGCCCCGGATCCTCGACCGCGATCTTGATGGTCTTTTCTCCCAAACTCACACCAATCTCGGCCTGCCCGCCATAGCGCAGCGCATTGCCGATCAGATTGTCGAGTGCGCGCCGGATATCGTCGCCGCGCAGTTTCGCAATGACCTCTCCCGCCTCCGGACAATCACCCAGAATCACGGGGCGCCCGCTGCGTTGGGCATAGTGCACCGCCTCGCGGACAAGCTGGCCGATATCGGTGTCATCCGGCGCGGCGGCCTGTGCCTGATTGCGCGAGAATTCGAGGAAAGCGTCGATCAGACGGCCCATCTCGGCCACATCCATCTCCATATCCTCGATATCCTTGGCATCTTCGGGGTCGCGCGGCAGCATCGACAGGCCAAGACGCAACCGCGTCAGGGGGGTGCGCAGGTCATGGCTAATGGCCGACAGCATCATCGTGCGCTGTTCGATATGCCGCTCGATCCGGTTGCGCATATCCAGAAAGGCCGCCCCCGCCGAGCGCACCTCCGTCGCCCCCGAAATCTTGTAGGGCACAGACTGACCACGCCCGAAGGCTTCGGCCATCAACGCCAGATGCCGGATCGGCTTGAGCTGGTTGCGCAGGAACAAGAACGCCACGACCGTCATCAGCAGCCCGACCACCAGCATCAGCACAAGAAGCTGATGCGGGTTCGACGCAGAGGCCCTTTGACGGGAAAAGTCTATCTTCATCAGACCTTTGTCGGTTGAAACCCACAGCACCACCCGATCCCCGTCCGTCAGATCGATGGCCCGCACCGGACGGACAAGCTGGTGCAGAACGTCCATGACCACCAATCCGGTCAGGTCATAGAACTTGCGATGGTCGCCGCGTGTCTCGTCGAGAATCGCGGGCAGATCGGTGGTCATCTGCAAAGGTGTCCCGAGGCGCTCCACCTCGGCCCGCGCGGCGGACAGATCGGGGGCCTCATCCACGGCATCAATCAGCAGGTCGATTTCCAGCAGCATCGAGCCGGTCATCTGCTCGGTCACACGCTCGAAATGGCGCTGGATAAAGACAATAGATACCACAAGCTGGATCGTAACGATCGGCAGCAGGAGGATCAGCGCGCCGCGACCATAGAGCCCGCGCGGCATCATTTGTTTCAGCCACTGGAATTTCATGCCAAAACCGTAGCGAGCAGCCGTAGAAAGGGAAAGCCAAGATGCCGTGTTCCGACGAAAATAATGGCACCACGGGAGCCTATGGCATCCGCCACGTGCTGGCCCCCAATCCCTCGCCGATGACACAGAACGGCACCAACAGCTATCTGCTGGGGCAAGGCGATGTGGCGGTGATCGATCCGGGGCCGCTGGATGAGGCTCATCTTGCGGCGATTCTGGCAGCGCTGGGTCCGGATGAGCGGATCACCCATATTCTGGTGACACATGCCCATCTTGATCATAGCGCCGGTGCCAGGGCGCTTGCCGCGAAAACGGGCGCGGCCACCTATGGATTCGGGGCGCCCCAAGCGGGTCGAAGCGCTTTGATGCAGCGATTGGCCGAGGAAGGCCAGCTTGGAGGGGGCGAAGGTATCGATCATGACTTCCTGCCCGACCACAATCTGGCAGACGGGGCGCAGATCACTGTGGGCGGGGCAAGAATTACCGCCCATCACACACCGGGTCATTTCAGCAACCATCTGAGTTTCGAATTCGGCACGACGGTGTTTAGCGGTGATGTCGTCATGGGCTGGACCTCGACGGTGATCTCTCCCCCCGATGGCGATCTGGCCTCCTATTTCGCCGCGCTCGACCGGCTCGATTCACTTGCCCCGCACCAGCTTCTGGCCGGACATGGCGCGCCAATCCTTGCCCCGCGCAAACGGATCGGCCAGTTGCGCGCCCATCGCCTTGCCCGCCATGCCCAGATTGCCGAGGCCACACACGCAGCCCCCGTCTGCGCCACAACGCTCGCGCGGCAGATCTATGGCGATCTGCCTCCCCGCATCCTGCAAGCCGCAACCCGGAATTGTCTGGCCCATCTCATTGACATGATGGAAAAAGATGAGCTTTCGGTGGCAGGTCCCATCACCGATCAGGCGATTTTTCAACGAAGATGAATTTCTGCCAAAAAAACGTCATTTAGCCTCTTGCATGCCCGAAAACCCGTCGCTATACAGCGCCACATGTTCCGGCGTAGCTCAGCGGTAGAGCAGTTGACTGTTAATCAATTGGTCGTAGGTTCGATCCCTACCGCCGGAGCCAACATCCCGTCATCTGGGTCAAGATGAAATACCGTGTTCCGGCGTAGCTCAGCGGTAGAGCAGTTGACTGTTAATCAATTGGTCGTAGGTTCGATCCCTACCGCCGGAGCCATTCTTCCAAGAATGAATTATAAAACAGAGTGTTAGAAAATTTTCTTCACTCTCTTTTTCATTAATTCGACCTCTGTGCCCACGCATGCGTCCCTTTTGTCCGCTATTGGCAATAGCAATGCGTGGTGTCTCACTATCGTAAAACTGGACTCTCATAATCTGGATGGCGCCCGAAACTCGTGCGAAGAAAAGAGGATCCGAGGTCCGCGAGAAGCTGATGGCAATCCGCTGCAATACGCCGACCGTCGACATGAACTCTTGGCCTACGACACTGATCACGCCCGCAGCTTCACAGGCCGTGATGACTTCGAGAGTGTCAACAGTGTCATAGACTTCGCAGAATATCATAACGACAGGATCAGTCGTGGTGGAACGCGTCCACATAGGCACCAAGGCGAAGCTGCCGAATGCCTACCCTGCACACTCACGTCAGGTCAGTAGGTTTCGTAAGCAGCACCGTCATCATACCCGTTACTGCCGACAATCGCATCAGCAGTTGCGATAACGTCCGTCAGGCACTTCGACATGAGATAGGAGACGATGTGCTTTCGACGAGAGCGGACACCCCGCTGCCATCCGTCGTACACCCGCTCGTGAAACTGTCACCGACAGACATCACCTTGCACCGACAGGCCACCAGTAGCGTACGGTCTTTGCGAGGGTGAATTTCACGGGGGGGCTTCTTAAGGGGGATTGGGGCAATTCGGGGAAGCGCACAAACCGCCGTCGAGGAACTCGGAAGCCGGACGGGCTCAAAGCGGATGTTCGCCCTCGGCGGTCAGAGCGCAAAGGATGGCGGGACCTGCACTAGCAGAAGGCGGGGGATCGGCCCTGTTATGGTTAGAAAAAGAAATCCAATATGTTTTGATCAGTATATTGGGTCTATTTATCCCCTTAGCACAAATATGTGTAATTGTCTTATGATATCTCCGCATATCGCCTGCGCGCAAATGCGGATTGTGCGTTAGGCAGATCAATTTATAAAACGGCCTAGCTTACGAAAGTAGGCTGAAAGCGTAACGAGTTTCCTTTTAATCCGGATACTGTTCGAAAATCCGGTTGCTTGGCTTCGGGATCGGCTCCTCTCGTTCCAGAAGTGGATGCCCTTTCGATGACGCGGCCAAGCACAGTAGCGTGTTTTACGAGTGCAGGTTCTCAGGGTTCGTACCGTTGGGCCAGTCGGCCTGCGGTATCGACCTTTTCCTGATCCTTCCGATATGCGTCCCTCAGATATGCGGTGTCGAGCGCGGTTCGAGCGTGGCCCATGCCAGGCAGGGACCACGCGCCAATCGCCCGGGGGCGATAGTTTCCCGCCTTCCTGCCTCAGGCGCTGTGCCGTGTTTTGCGCATCAGATAGATATCCATGATCCAGCCGTGGGTTCTGCGGGCCTCGGCGCGGGCCTTCATGATCTGCGGTGCCATGCGCGAGAGCGGGCCGCTCAGGCGGATTTCTTCTTTCATACCGGCATAGGCGGACCACCAGATCTCGAGACCTTCCGGGTCGAGAGCCTCGAAGGCTCCGCCCTGATCCAGCATTACGACAACTGTCCCGATGCCTTCGGGCCAGCCCTCCTGGCGCAGCTTGCGCCCGGTGGTGATGGCCACGGCCGCACCGATTTCGTTCAGCGGGATCGCGTGGCCCGCAGTCATCGCCTGTATCGCGGTGATCCCGGGCACAACGCTCAGCTCGAGCGGGGTAGCGCGCGCCACCCTTTCGGCAATGCGCAGGGTGCTGTCGTAAAGCGACGGATCGCCCCAGACCAGAAACCCCGCGCGCCCGCCTTTTGGCAAGGCCGCGTGCAATTCGCGCTCCCAGATACGGGCAATGTCGTCATGCCAGTCATCGACCCTGCGACGGTAATCGGGTTGGGCGGGGTCGCGCACCGGCAACCGGAATTCGCGCAGCTGTGGCCCCTGCGTGCCGGTGACCCTGGCACAGATCGCGCGGCGCGCTTCGGCCAGATCGTCTTTCCCGGGGCCCTTGAGCGGGATCAGGATCACATCGCAGGCCCTGATCGCGTCAATGGCCTGCAAGGTCAGATGGTCAGGATTACCGGCCCCGATCCCGATCAGCGACAGATGGAACATCCTACTCCCCCGAAAGATGAAAAGCGCGCCCCTTGCGGAACGCGCCTTGTCTTTAACAGGTTGGAACGGGGCTCACCAGTTCTTCGCCCCGTTTCTTCTGCGAAACCGTCGCGCGGCCTCAGGCGGTATAGACCCGCGAAAGCACGAAACGGTTGCGCCCGATCGCCTTGGCACCGGCCAGAACGGCCAGATCGATCAGCGGCTCCAGCAGGATCACCGACATATAGGCAATGCCGAAGGTCGCCACATTTGCCAAAGACGCCGCCGAGACGCCCTCGCCATAAAGGACCCAGAACGCGACCCAGGCGACAACGCCCCCCTGATAGGCGGTCGAAAGTGCCAGTGCCTGACGATAGGTGATATCGGCATAGGCCGTGTGAGGCGCGATGAGACGTTTGGCCAGTGCCGAAAGCGCAAAAAGCGGGACCAGCAGCGTGGTGACGTTCATGAAATATTGCGGCAGATCGAAGGGGGCAAAGAACAGCCCCTGCAGCAGCAGCCCCATTGCCAGACCGATGGCCGCCGGCACAAGGCCCAAAGTCAAAAACAGCGTCGAGCCCAGAATCAGGTGGACTTCGGACACGCCGACCGCGTGATGCGGAAAGACTTCGAAAAACACGAAAACGGCAGCGGTGGCCGCAACGGCGCGTGCCAGCGTGACCGGCAGATCGCCAAGATGGAGGGTTTTGATCGCCTCGCGGGTGACATAGGTGGCCGCGCCTGCGGCGGTGGCATAGCTCAGAAACAGTTTGGCGCCCGTAACGACGCCCGGTTCGATATGCATAGCGGTATCTCCCTGCCGTCGACCCCGACGGCGTGATTGATGGAACAGACAGGGCTTGCGCCCCGACGCACGGCAGGTCTCCTGACTTGCGGTTCATCGCCATCGCGCCGCCTTCCCCCGATTTCGGACCGGAGTGGCTGTCAGGCGCGGACTCGCCGCTTACAGTTGCGGGGGCAGTTCCGGATTTGGCGCCTGATGGCTACACCGCACCGGATTCCCTTTTCATCCGGCAACACCTCTTGGCTGCCGGAAACCGTCTCTCCGGTTTTGAATAAGCAAAGGGCTCAGGTCAATAAGACCTAAGCCCCGAGCGGAAATTTTTTCTCTATAGCTGTCTCGGATTCGCGTCTCAGGCGGGGGCAAGCGCCCCGTAAAAGATCAATGCCGGTTTTTGCGACACGGCTCCGGCGGATAGTTCCGCCGTTATCTTGGCCGCCAGCGCGCGCATCGTGCCGCGCCAGATCACCTCGTCGGGATGGGAAATCGATTCGGCCATCAGCGCCGGAGTGTCCAGATCCAGCCCCGCCTCGGCCAGCCGCTCGGACAGCGCAACAAAGGTCCGGCGTGCCATATAGACCGCCGTAACGGCCTGCGGATCGGCCAGCGCGGCCATATTCATCTCGTCGGGCAGAGCCCCCGTGACATCATGGCCGGTGACAAATTGCAGCCGCCGCGCCGTCAACCGCCGTGTCAGCGGGATTTGCGCCGCCGCTGCCGCCGAAGAGGCCGCCGTCACCCCGGGAACGATCTCGAAGGCGATCCCCGCCGCACGGCAGGCGGCCAGTTCTTCTTCCAGCCGCCCGAAAATACCGCAATCGCCGGATTTCAGCCGCACCACCTTGCCGCCGCTGCGGGCATGGTCGACCAGAAGGCGGCTGACATGGTCCTGTTTCGGCGAGGGGCG
The DNA here is from genome assembly GCF_057380695.1 of Thioclava sp. NS-SX20. Lineage (NCBI taxonomy): Bacteria > Pseudomonadati > Pseudomonadota > Alphaproteobacteria > Rhodobacterales > Paracoccaceae > Thioclava > Thioclava sp. NS-SX20. The sequence goes on from NZ_CM170816.1 coordinate 1,208,319, forward strand.
CCCTGCCCGCTTGCCAACGCCGATCAGGTCACAATCGGGGCGTGCAAGATCAAGGATCGGTCCGGCAGAGAGATCATCGAACAGGATGGCGTCGGCCTGCCGGATACGGTCGGCGGCGCGCAGGGTCAAAAGCTCCGGATCCCCCGGACCCGACGAGACGAAACTGACGAAACCGCTCATGCGACCTCCGAAATCAGGTGAAAGAATGTCCCGCTGACATAGCCCCTGCGCGAGCCGGTTTCCACCACCGATGCACCCGCCGCATCCACCACCTCGGCCAAAGGCAGATCGGGTTGCGCGAGGATGGTCGAGAAATGGAACTCGTGCCCGCGCAGCTTCTGGCCTGCCGCCAGACCGGGGATGGGCGCGGCCAAGGTGGCCAGCCGGTAGCCCAGATGCATCTTGCGCGCCGCATAGGATGTCTCGAGCCCCAGCAATCCTGCCATCTGGTGGCGGTGCCCGTCCTTATCGACAAGCCCTTGCCCCAACACCATATAGCCGCCGCATTCGCCATGCACGGGGCGGGTTCCGGCCAAAGCCGTCAGACCCGCCAGAAAACGCCCGTTCGCAGCCAGACGCCCTGCATGCAATTCGGGATAGCCACCGGGCAGCCAGACGCAATCGGCGCTTGGGTCGGGGGCCTCATCCGCCAGCGGCGAGAAGGGCATGATCTCGGCCCCTGCGGCGCGCCATCCTGTTACAAGATGCGGATAGAGAAAGGAAAATGCCTGATCCTGCGCAAGCGCGATGCGTTGTCCGGGCGGGGGAACGGGGCGTCCGGCCCCTGCGGGACATTGCGTCGGTGCGGCCAGTTCACGGATCTGCGCCAGATCCAGATGGGCGGTCACCAGATCAGCCATCGCGTCAATCTGTGTCTCAAGCTCGGGGCGCTCGCTGGCCTGAACCAGCCCCAGATGGCGCGAGGGCATTTCAAGCCCCCTGACCCGCGGCAGGCAGCCCAGACAGGGCACAGCCGCTGCGGCCAGACCCTCGCGCACCATCGCCTCGTGACGCGGGCTGGCCACGCGGTTGACCACCACGCCCGCCACCCGCACATCGGCGCGCAGCCGTGCAAAGCCCAAGGCCACCGCGCCGACCGATTGTGCCTGACCGGATGCATCGATCACCAGCACCACGGGCCAGCCTGTCAGCGCCGACAGATCCGCCGCCGTCCCGCGCGCCGTAGCCCCGATCGCGGTGACCCCGTCAAACAACCCCATCGCGCCTTCCGCGATCACCAGATCGGCCCCCTGCGCAGTGGCGATGATCTGCCCCATCAGCCCCGCCGGCATCGCCCAGCTGTCAAGATTGGCCGAGGCCATGCCCGCGGCCGCATGATGAAAGCCCGGATCGATGTAATCCGGCCCCGCCTTGAACGGGCGGACCACCACGCCCGCCCGCCGGAAGGCGCGGAGCAAGCCCAATGTCAGCGTGGTTTTGCCAGTGCCCGATCCGGTGGCCGAGACGATCAGCCCGTCGGGGATCATTCCTGCCCCTCCGGAAAGCGCGGCGCGGTGCCCACGGGGCGGTAGCGGCGGTCGTAATCGCCCGCGTAAAGGCAGCTCTCGGCAAAGCCTTCCTGCGCAAGGCTCCGCCCCACCAGAATAAGTGCCGTGCGCCCGCGCAACCCGTCGCTGGCGGCAATCACCTCGCCCAGATGCGAGCGCAGGATCTGCTGGTCGGGCCAGCTTGCGCGCCAGACCACGGCCACCGGACAATCCGCCCCGTAAAACGGGGTCAGCCGCGCGACGACCTCGTCAAGCACATGCACCGACAGATGGATCGCCAAGGTCGCGCCGCTGCGTGCAAAGGTCTCCAGCGTCTCGTTTTCCGGCATGGGCGAGGCGCGGCCCGAGGTGCGCGTCAGCACCAGCGATTGCGCGACACCGGGCAGGGTCAGTTCGGTTTCAAGTGCCGCCGCCGCCGCCGCAAAGCTGGGCACGCCGGGGCAGATCTCGTAGGGGATGGCTTCGGCACGCAGACGGCGCAGCTGTTCGCCCATCGCCGACCAGATCGACAGGTCCCCCGAATGAAGCCGCGCCACATCCTGCCCGGCCTGATGCGCCTTACGGAGTTCGGCGATGATCTCGTCCAGTGACAGCGGAGCGGTATTGATGATCCGCGCGCCGCTCGGGCAATGCGCAAGCAGCGCCTCGGGCACCAGCGATCCGGCATAGAGGCAGACCGGACAGGCGGCAATCAGATCGCGCCCGCGCAAGGTAATCAGGTCGGCGGCCCCCGGGCCCGCGCCGATGAAATAAACGGTCATTCCTTCTTCTCTCCCTTCAGGCTGTCGGCAAGGGCGGTCGTCATTGTGCCGCAGGGCGAGATGGCCCTTGGCTGCACGATCCGCGCCTCCGGCCCTGCCGCCACAAGCGCCAGTGCCTCGGCCACCGAGCCGGTGCCGAACCTCTCGGCCACGCGGGCCGAATATGTGGGGGTCGCAACCCCGTTCAAACGGCTGCGCGCAATCAGGCAGACCGGCAAACCAGCGGCTTGCACGGCCTGAAGCACGGTCTGAAGCGCGGGATGATCGGCCTTATCCGCAAGGATCGCCAGCATATCGGGCGCAGCTTCGCGGGCGGCATCAAGAAGCGCCGCGAGGGCCGCGCTTTCGGCACGCGATTGCAGCCCCACTCCCAGCACCCGCGTCATCTGATGGCACTCCATTGCAGGATCGGTCGTGCCCTGTTCCAGCCACGCATGCGCCCCAGCGGGGCCTCTTCGGCCAGTTCGACCCGCAGCAGATGCCCGCCACATTCGGCCTGAAGCGCCAGATACAGCGCCTCGCTTTCCAGCGTCACCGCATTGCCCACCAGACGTGTGCCTGCGGGTATCCGCGCCCAAAGCGCTTCGAACCCTTCGCGCGACAGCCCGCCGCCGATAAAAACGGCATCGGGGGCGGCAGATGGCAGGGTCTGGGGCCAGTGCCCTTCATGGATATCGATACGGTGCTCGACACCGAATTGCGCGGCGTTCTGTCCGATCTGCGCCAGCCTGTCCGGGCGCGGCTCCAGCGCGCTGGCCTGCCCGCCTGCCAAAGCCCATTCCACCGAGATAGAGCCGCATCCCGCCCCCAGATCCCAGAGCCTTTCGCCCATACGCGGGGCCAGCGCCGAAAGCGTCAGCGCCCGAACGGGGCGTTTGGTGATCTGGCCGTGATGGGTAAAAAGATCATCGGGCAGGCCGAAGCCACGCGGCAGGCCCCGCCCGCCCGCAACGGCAATCGCCACCAGAACCGGTGCGCCGAAATGACCTGCCACCTGATCGGCGCGCATCCGGTGACGGCGCTCTCTCGCCCCCCCCAGCGCCTCGAAGACCGTCAGCTCCGACGCCCCGAAGCCCAAGCCCGTCAGATAGGCCCCGAGGTCGGGCACCTGTGCACCGCCGCGCAACGTCACGACCAACTTCGCGCCCTGCTGCAAATCCGCGCGCATGCGGGCCAGCGGAGCGGCATGCAGACCGAAGCTTGTCACCTCTTCCAGCCGCCAGCCCAGCCGCGCCGCAGCCCATGACACTGACGAGACCGCCGGATGGCAGATCCAGTCCTGCGGCGACAGATGGCGCACCAGAGATCCGCCCGCCCCGTGCCAGAACGGATCGCCCGACGCCAGAACCACCACCTCCAGATCTGCAGGCCGTCCCTCGCGCAGCGCCAGAACGGGGGCCAGATCGAAGGGGATCGGCCACGCGCGCCCGCGCGCCCCCGCCCCCACCAGCTCCAGATGGCGCGGCCCGCCGAAAATGACCGCCGCGCGTGCCAGAATTTCGCGGCTTGCATCCGACAGTCCCGCTGGTCCATCCTCGCCCAAACCGATTATGTGCAGCCAAGGCTTACCCATGTCCCGTATCCTTCTTCTGGGTGGCACCACCGAAGCCGCTGAAATGGCGCGCCTTCTGGCCGTTTCGGGCCAGAGCGCGGTATATTCCTATGCCGGTCGCACCCGCGCGCCGGTGGCGCAGCCGCTGCCGCTTCGGGTGGGCGGATTTGGCGGTATCGAAGGGCTGCGCCACTATTTGCGGCACGAGACCATCACCCATGTCATCGACGCGACCCATCCTTTTGCCGCGCAGATGAGCCGCCACGCCCTGCATGCCTGTGCGGCAGAATCTGTGCAACTGTGCAGCTTCGAGCGGCTGCCCTGGCAGGCGGGGCAGCGCGACCGCTGGCGATCCGTGCCCGATATGGAAGCCGCCGCCGCCGCGCTGCCCGCCACGCCCGGCCGCATTTTTCTGGCGATCGGACGGCAGAACCTTGCGGCTTTCGCTGGGGCGCCCCAGCATCATTACCTGCTGCGTCTTGTCGATCCGCCCACCGATCCGCTGCCGCTGCCCGATGCGCAGGTCGTGCTGGCACGCGGACCGTTCGAGACGGCGCAGGATCTGGCTCTGATGTCCAAGCATCGCATCACGCTTGTGGTGGCCAAAAACGCCGGAGGACGCGGGGCGGAAGCCAAAATCGAGGCGGCCCGGCAGTTGCAGATTCCGGTGATCATGATCGAACGCCCCAAACTTGCAGGGCGCCGGATCTTCCATCACGCCGATGACGTTCTGGGCTGGCTTGAAAGCACCGGTGCAGGGGCCGCGGGAGATCATGGCGTTCAGGATGCCTCGGGATAGGAGCGCGGCGTATAGGTGAACCGCCCGACCTGCCGTGTTTCGGCGGTGCCCAGAATCACGACGGTGCGCATATCGGCCATGTCTTCACGGGCCTGCCCCAGAGGCACCGTCACAATCCGTTCGTCAGGGCGCGAGACATTGCGCGCAAAGGAAACCGGCACCGTTGCGGGCAACTCTTCGCGCAGGATCGCCAAAGCCTGACCGAACTGGTGCGGGCGCGAGGCCGAACGCGGATTGTAGAAGCCCATCGAAAATCCGGCCTGTGCCGCAAGCCGCAGCCGCTTCTCGATGATCGGCCACGGTTTGAGGTTATCCGACAGGTTGATGGCGCAGAAATCATGCCCCATCGGTGCCCCGATCCGCGCACTGGCCGCCAGCATCGCTGTAATGCCCGGCAGGATACGGATATCGAGATCCTGCCAGCCCTGCGGCCCCGCCTCAAGGGCCTCGAACAGCGCCGAAGCCATTGCAAACACCCCCGGATCGCCGGAGGAGACAATCACCACCCGCGCGCCCTTGGCGGCCAGTTCCAGCGCATGGCGGGCGCGGTCCAGCTCGACCCGATTGTCGCTTTCATGCTTGGTCAGCCCCGCACGGTCGGGCACGCGGCGGACATAGGGAATATAGCCGATGATATCGGTGGCCTCGGACAGCGCGGCCTGCACTTGTGGCGTCACCAGATCCTCGTCACCGGGGCCAAGCCCCGCCACTTGCAACCAGCCGCTCATGGTCTGCGCCCCTGCCCATGCACCACAACAATCGAGAAATAGGGCACCTCGCCGGTGACCTCGTCAAGCCGTCGCACGGTCTGGTTGTCCATCGTGCCATGCGTGACGATCCACGCATCCCCGAATTTACCGGCGCTCTGCAACGCGCGGGTCAGCTTCGGCAGATTGCGTCCGATCTTCATCACCACAAGCGCGTCGGTCTGCGCGATCCGTGCCGCCAGATCGGCCTCGGGCAGGGTCGCCATCGCAACGGTCAACACATCATCGCCCCATGTGATCGGCGCGCCGGTCGCCGTCCAACAGCCCGACATCCCCGTAATTCCGGGCACCACCTCAACGGGAATACGGTCCTTGAGGCGGGTATAGAGATGCATGAACGAGCCGTAGAAGAAGGGGTCGCCCTCGCAGAGCACGATCACATCCTGCCCCTGACATAGCATGGCAAGGCGCTCGGCCCAATCGTCGTAAAATTCCGAAAGCAGGCGGTTATATTCGGGGTCGGTAAAAGGGATCTCGACCGTCACCGGATAATCCATCGGATATTCGGTGACCCCGTCCGGCAACAGGCCCTCGACGATGCGGCGCGCCTGCCCCATCCGCCCCTTCTTGCGGAAATAGGCGACATGACGGGCCGCTCCCACCAGACGATGCGCCCGAACCGACATCAGATCGGGATCGCCGGGGCCCAGCCCCACACAGACAAGCTTGCCCATCTTATTCCTTCCGGCTGGCCAGCGCGTTGACGGCCGCCACGGTAATCGCCGAGCCTCCCAAGCGTCCGCGCACGATGACCGAGGGCACGGGCAGATCCTGCATCAGTGCCTCTTTGGATTCCGCCGCCCCCACAAAGCCGACAGGGCAGCCGATAATCGCCGCCGGACGCGGGCAGTCGGGGTCTTCCAGCATATTGAGCAGATGGAACAGGGCCGTGGGCGCATTGCCGATGGCCACCACCGCACCGGCCAGATGCGGGCGCCACAGCTCCAGCGCCGCCGCCGAACGCGTATTGCCCATCGCCTTCGCACGCTCGACGATATCGGGGCTGTGCAAGGTGCAGATCACCTCGTTTTGCGCAGGCAACCGCGCGCGGGTGATGCCTTCCGAGACCATCCGCGCATCACACAGGATCGGGGCCCCCGCCTGAAGGGCGGCGCGGGCAATGCTGGCCATGCCCGGCGAAAATATCACATCGCGTTCCAGCCCCACCAGCCCCGCGGCGTGGATCATCCGCACCACAACCGGTTCTTCATCCGTGTCAAACCGTGCCAGATCGGCCTCGGCACGGATCGTCGCAAAGCTCTCCGCGTAGATTTTGGCCCCGTCGGTTTCGTATAAATGCGGCATTAGTCCCCCGCGCCTTCTCTGATTTCTTTGGTCAATTCGGTTTCACTCAAATGCCCCGCAGCCAGCGCCGAACTCCGGCAGTTCCGGCCAAAGGCCCATCCGCTGGCGGTCGCCACCGCCACCATGTCGCAGTCTTGCGGGTGGGCACAGCCCTTGGTGCAGCCCGAGATATGCAGGTGCCCGCCAGCCGGCAGGCCCTGTCTGGCGATCTTCTGTGCCAGAGGCCGTGTCGGGCTGAGACCTTGCGGGCAGGCAGGCGCGCCCGTGCAGGCAGACATCCGCAGGCGCGGATCATCGGCCCTGGTCACAGCACTGGCAATATGCGGAAATTCACGGGCCTGCTCGACAAGAACCATGCGCCACGGCGTCAGACGCAGCTTGCCATAGCTGGCAATCTCGGCCAGTTCCTCGGCCCTGATCTGCCCGAAGGCCACGCCAAAAAACGCGCCCTGTGGCAAAAGCTCCGGAGCGGGGGGCGCCGCCCCCTTCTGTTTGGGGCTTTCGCGCCATGCAGGCGGCAGATCCGCCCCCTGCGCCAGATGCCGGTGCATCCGGCCACGCCCTTCGGTCATGCCGCCGCTGGACAGAAACCATTCGGCCATCTCCAGACAGGCCGCCACAGCCGTTTGCACGGTCACGGGACGTCCGGCGCTGGCCCCGTCCGCACGGCAGATCAACCCCGCCTGCCCGCGTTCGAGCCGGATATCGGCAGAGGCGTCCTGCAACAGGGGCACCTCGCCGCAATCCACCGCAAAGCCGAATTTCGCCGGAAGCGCGGGGCCGTCCTCACCGGCCAGCGCCGCGCTCAGCGCATCGCCAAGCCGCTGGGTCAGATCGCCCATCTGCCAGAAGGGCTGGGTGATGACATTGCGCCGCGTCTCGGCAGCCAGCGAATGATCAAGCAGCCCCAACGGTGCCAGCGCCTTCAGCACGGCCTCGTGATCTTCGGGCCGGATCCCCCGCAGCTGCAGGTTGCCGCGCGAGGACAGGTCGATGAGACCGTTGCCGAATTGCGCGGACAGGCCCGCCAGCGCCCCTGCCTGCCCTTTCGTCAGCCGCCCGTACCAAGGCCGGACCCGCACCACCAGCCCGTCGCCCGACAGCATCGGTCTATGGGCACCGGGGCACCACCCCCTGATCTGCGCTGCATTGCCTTGCGGGGCCTGCGGCTGCCCTGTGGCCTGTGTCATTCATCTGCTCCCAAAGCGGTTTGAGCCAGCGCATCCTGAATCGAATTGCGCCGCGTAACCCAGAGGTTAGCATCAGACAAGGCCCGAAACCTATCCCACATCGCCGCCAGTGCCTGCGGATTGTCCTTTTCAAGGAAATCGACCACCTCGCTGCGGCCCAGAGTGGCCTCGAAATAGAGGTCGAACAGATGGCTCGGCACAGCGCGTGACAGATGCGCGAACGCGGCAAGATGATCCAGTGTCGCGGCAATTTCAGCCCCGCCACGAAAGCCGTGCTGCATCATGCTATCGGCCCAATCCGGATTGGCGGCGCGCGCCCGCACCACACGGGCGATTTCTTCCGTCAAGGCACGGGCACGGGGCTGATCGGGACGGGTGGCATCCAGATGGTAGGATTTCGGGGCCGCCTGCCCCAGACGCGCCATTGCCGCCGCAAAGCCCGCCTCATGCGCGGCATAATCCGAAGCCACAAGAAGATCCGTCTCGGGCAGATCCTGCAGATGCACGAATGTATCCGCCTCTGCCAGCCGCATCTCGAGTGCCGCACGGGCGGGCATGATATTTCCTTTGGCATCAATCGCATGGGACGAAGCATTCAGCCATGCCTCCCCCGCCATCACACGCCCCTCATCGGAATAATCCTCAAGCGCCTCTCCCATATTCAACCCGTAAAGACCGGGTTTGGGGCCGAAAACGCGCGGGGTTCTGGCCCGATAGGGATTGTCTTCTGCCGCTTCCTCGCGCTGTGCCAAAGCCTCTGCCGCCAGTTCGAAAAGCTGCGCCAACCCCGGAAACACGTCACGGAACAACCCTGACACCCGCAAGGTCACATCGATCCGCGGACGGTTAAGCAAGGCCAGCGGCAGCAGCTCGAACCCCGAAACCCGTTCGGAATTGCTATCCCAAACCGGTTTGATACCGGCAAGATGCAGCGCCATCGCAAATTCTTCGCCTGCGGTGCGCATCGTGGCCGACCCCCACAGATCGACAACCAGCCCCTGTGGCCAATCCCCGTGATCCTGCAGGTGACGGCGGATCAGCTCTTCGGCCAGCTTGACCCCTTGGGTATAGGCCGCCCGCGACGGCACTGCGCGCGGATCGGTGGTAAAGAGATTGCGCCCCGTCGGCAGCACATCCGCCCGCCCCCGATGCGGACTGCCCGAAGGACCGGGCGGCACGAAACGCCCCGCCAGCGCGCGGATCACCCCTTGCGTCTCCGCCGTGCCGCAGGCGCCGGTGCCAAACACATGCAGCCCTTCGGCATATTGGCTTTCCTTGATGTCGCAGACGAACGCATCCAGACGGGTGATCGCCTCGGCGGCCGAGGCGGCCTCTGCGATCCCCAGATCGGCCTCTACCCCGCGCCCCTGTGCCTCGGCACGGATATCGGCAATAAGGCGGTCGCGGCGGGCGGGGTCCAACCCGTCGGCGGTGGAATATTCATCCATCAACGCCTCCAGCCGCATCAGGTTTTCAGGCATCGCGGTCTGCGCCAAGGGCGGCGGTACATGGCCAATCGTTACAGCGCCGATGCGACGCTTGGCCTGTGCGGCCTCGCCCGGATCATTCACGATAAACGGATAGATGACAGGACAGGCGGCCAGCAGGGCCTCTGGCCAGCAAGCTTCTGATAAGGCGACAGATTTCCCGGGCAGCCATTCAACCGTGCCATGTGCGCCCATATGGAGGACCGCATCGGTCTGGCCACGCAGCCAGAGATAGAAGGCCACATAGGCATGACGTGGCACGCGTGACAGATCGTGATAATCCGTCTCGCGCGAGGCACGATCGGCGCGTTCGGGCTGCAACGCCACGACCCCCTTACCACAGCGGATCGCCGGAAACTGGAACTGCCCGTTGCGGCAGGCGGGGTCGTCCTCGGGGGCACCCCATGCCTCGGCCAGATCATCGCGCAGACTGTCGGGCAGATTGGCCAGCGCCAGCCGATAGTCATCCAGCGAATAGTGCAGCACGGCATGCTGCAAGACGGCGCCCAGATCGCTGACTTTGGTCAGGGGATATCCCTCTTCCGCAAGCGTCGCCACCAGATGTTCCACCGAGGCCAAGGCATCCAGCCCCACCGCATGGGCAATCTGGTAGCTCTTGCCCGGATAGGTCGAAAGCACGAAGGCCAGACGTTTTTGCGCGGCAGGCATCTGACCGAGCCGATACAGCGCCAGAACCCGTTCGGCAACCTGCGCGACCCGCCCCAGATCGGGGCGATGGGCGAAACGGGAATATTGCAGATCCGGATCGCGTTTGCCGGGGCTTTTGAATGAGATCACGCCACCAAACAGGCGGCCATCCACCTCGGGCAGCACAACATGCATCGCCAGATCCGAAGGGGCGAGACCGCGCTCGGAGGCGGCCCAATCGCGGCGCTGCGCGGTGGAAAGCGCCACCTGCACCACCGGCACATCGGCCTGATCCAAGGGCGAGCCACCTTCGGCACCCTGCGCCGAAAACGCGGTGGCATTAACGATTGCAACCGGTTTGAGCCGCGCAATCTCACCGCGCAGCCAATCCGGCACACCCGCCGCTTTCAGGGAGGGCACAAAGACCCCGAAAGCTGCAAATCCCCGCGCCCGAAGCGCTTCGATCAAGGCATCGACAGGGGCGGTATCGGCCGCCGTCAGATAGGACCGGTAGAAGGTCACAAAGGCCACCGGCCCGGTGTCCTCGGGCGGCGCAATAACGCCCTTTTCGGGCAGGTAGAACCCGTAATCGGGCACCGATTTCAGCCCCGCCACCGGCCCCGCATACAGCCCCGCAGCCAGAGCAAGCTGGGCCAGCGCGGCCTGTGCGGCCACCGCCCCGCCCGCATCGCACAGCGCCTGCAAGCGCCGCAATGTCGAGACCGGCAGCGTGGAAAGCGCATCAAGGCGCGCATCCTCGCGCCCATCCGCAGGCAGGACCGCCAGTGCGATGCCCTTGCGCCGCGCCAGATCCTGCAGGCAGGCCAGCCCGTAAGGCCAGTAGCTTTCGCCACCAATCAACCGCACAAGCACGCCCTTTGCCCCCGAAAGGGTCTGTTCGACATAGGTATCGACCGAAAGCGGATGTTTCAGCGCGACCAGATTGGCCAGTCGGCAAGAGGGCAGCGGGCTGCCCCCCTGCGCACGTTTCCAGCCTGCCGCGAACGCGCCCAGATCACTATCGGAAAAAGACAGCACCACCAGATCCGCAGGGGCCTGCGCCAGATCCTGCGGCTGATCGGATTGATCAAGCCCGTGAGTTTCGCGAAAGACGACATGCATGATTTAGGCCGATACCAGTCCCAAAGCGGTTTCGATCGCCGCACGGTCGATATGATCATGCTCGGCAATCACCACCAGCTGCGAGGCACGCGGACGGCTGCCCCAAGGCTGGTCGAACTGGCCGCGCAGGCGGGTGCCCACCGCCTGCACCAGATAGCGCATCGGCTTGCCCTTCACCGCCAGATAGCCTTTCATCCGCAGGATATTGAGATCCTCCGCCATCGCGATCATGCGTGCCTCAAGCCCTGCGATATCCTCGATCTCGCCCAGATCCACGACAATCGTGTCGAAATCGTCATGTTCATGGTCGTGGTGGCCGTCATGATGGGACGGGCGCGCCTCAAGGTCGTCTTCCGCCGCCGCATTCAGCCCCAAGATAACCTGCGGGTCGATTTCGCCTTCGGTCATCGGCAGGATCGGCAGCTTGCGCGGGGCCTCGGCCTCGATGACGGCACGGGCTTTTGCCAGCCCCTCCTCGCCCGCCAGATCGGCTTTGGACAGAAGCACGATATCGGCGCAGGCGATCTGGTCCTCGAAGACCTCCGACAGCGGCGTTTCATGATCAAGCGAGGGATCGGCGGCGCGCTGTGCATCGACCGCTCCCAGATCGGGCGCGAACTGGCCGGAGGCGACAGCCTCGGCATCCGCCAGCGCGATCACCCCGTCCACCGTGATCCGCGAACGGATCGCAGGCCAGTCGAAGGCTTTCAGAAGCGGTTTGGGCAGCGCCAGCCCCGAGGTCTCGATCAGGATATGGTCGGGGGTTTCAGGCAGCGCCAGAAGGCGTTCGATGGTGGGAATGAATTCATCGGCCACGGTGCAGCAGATGCAGCCATTGGCCAGTTCGAGGATGTTATTCTCGGGGCAGTTTTCATCGGCGCAGGATTTGAGGATATCCCCATCCACCCCTGCGGTGCCGAATTCATTGACCAGCACGGCCAGACGGCGGCCTTGCGGGTTTTGCATCAGATGGCGGATCAGCGTGGTTTTGCCCGCGCCCAGAAACCCTGTGACAACCGTTACCGGAACCTTTGCGAGATTGGTCATTGATCACTCCTGCGGATCATTTTGCGGCGGAATACGCGCAATGGATTGTTTGCGAAAGATTACCGGGCGTGCGCGCCAAGGCACCAGACCATCGGTGGTGTCCTTATAGGCGCGGATCCCGCTAAGGATATCCTCAAGATGCAGATCGGGATCGAGATCGCCATAGACATAGGTCCAACGCTGCGCCCCTCCGGCCAGAACCATCGAACAGGACCGCGTGCAGGCCGAAAGACATTCGGCAGCCCGCACCTTTACGCCCTGCGGCAGGTCGGCGTGCTGCAGCGCCTGATGCAACCGCGTTCCCGGACGCGGATCGGCCTCGTCCCCTGCGCGGCGGCAGGTGGTGCAGATTGTCACGGTTACATCTGTCATATGCTCTCCCTTACAGGGCGCATAGCACTGGCCGAAAGCCGAAACCACCGGTTTCCCCTTCCGTCCGGCCACGACACACCCCGATCGCCCGTTCTCATCCGCGTCTCAGGCAGGTCTCCCGGCTTGCGAAGTCAGGAAGAGAGTCTCCTCCTGCCGGTCGCGCCTTCCCGGATGGCTCCAGTGGCATGCGGCCTCTTCGGTCACGGTCGCGGGGGCGGCTGCGCTTGGGACCGTGTCGCACCGTCCCTATCGCATTCCCTTTTCACCTGTCATAGACAGGAACCTGAACGCAGGGCTAAAAGACGTGAGTGCCCCGCCTTTGTCAAGGAAGGAGATCCCGATGCCCGAGACATCGCAAACGACCCCCTCGCCCGAAGATATGGCCGACCGCCATGCCAGCAAGATGGCCAAGAAGAAGGCCGCCCGTGACAAGATCATGGCCACCAAGGAAGGCGAAAAAGGTCTGATCATCGTCAATACCGGCGCAGGTAAGGGCAAATCCTCTGCCGGTTTCGGGATGATCTTGCGCTGTATCGCCCATGAAATGCCCTGCGCTGTCGTGCAGTTCATCAAGGGCGCATGGGATACGGGCGAACGTCGTCTGATCGAAGAGCATTTCTCCAATATCTGCCAGTTCTACGCGATGGGGGAAGGTTTCACTTGGGAAACGCAGGACCGCGCCCGAGATGTCGCGATGGCCAAGCGCGGGTGGGAAAAAGCGAAAGAGCTGATCCGCAATCCGGAAATCCGTTTCGTGCTGCTGGACGAGATCAATATCGCGCTGCGCTATGACTATCTGGATATCGACGAGGTCGTGACCTTCCTGCGCGACGAGAAACCGCCGATGACCCATGTGGCGCTGACGGGGCGCAATGCCAAGGACGCGCTGATCGAGGTCGCCGATCTGGTCACCGAGATGACCTTGGTCAAGCACCCGTTCCGCTCGGGGATCAAGGGCCAGAAAGGCGTGGAATTCTGAACGATCGCGGGCCGTTTTTGCGAAAAGGCTTGCTTGACGCATCGTCCTTGGGAAGCCCTGCCGGACCAGTTTACATGCGGGGCTTTCGGGATGAGGGAAAACAAGGTTATTTTAACGATGTTACGCCATGATGCTCCTGCCACATTCGGCAGGGTCCCGAAGCTGGCAGAAGGTGGGCGCACCGCATTTCCCGAAGCCAGCTGCCACTGTCTTGGTCGAGATGCGGTGCAGTCCCGCCCGTGCTCGGCGGCTTGGGGACGGGGCTGCCCTGGCGCGGCGCAGCGTGACGTGACAGGCCGGAGGGCTGCGTGATGGTGGCGCTGATGATTCAGGGCGCGGGCTCCAATGTCGGCAAATCGATGCTGGTGGCAGGGCTTTGCAGGGCCGCACGGCGGCGCGGGCTGACGGTGGCCCCGTTCAAGCCGCAGAACATGTCCAATAACGCAGCGGTCACGGCGGATGGTGGCGAAATCGGTCGGGCGCAGGCGCTTCAGGCACTGGCCTGCGGGCTGGAGCCCGTCACCGATATGAACCCTGTCCTGCTCAAGCCCGAAAGCGAGACGGGATCGCAGGTCGTGGTGCAGGGCCAGCGCCTGACCACCGTGCGCGCGCGGGACTATGCCGCGCTGAAACCGTCCCTGATGGGCGCGGTTCTGGACAGTTTCAACCGTTTGCGCGCCCGCCATGATCTGGTGATCGTCGAGGGCGCGGGCAGCCCTGCCGAGGTCAATCTGCGCGCCAATGACATTGCCAATATGGGCTTTGCCTGTGCCGCGGATGTGCCGGTGGTGCTGGCGGGCGATATTGACCGCGGCGGGGTCATCGCGCAGATCGTGGGCACACAGGCCGTTCTGTCCGCGCAGGATGCGGCGCAGATTGCCGGCTTCCTGATCAACAAGTTCCGCGGAGATCCACGGCTTTTCGATGAGGGCTACCGGCTGATCGAGACACGTACCGGATGGCGCGGGTTCGGCGTTCTGCCGTGGTTTGCCGAGGCCGGTCGCCTCCCTGCCGAGGATGCTCTGGACTTGCCGAAAGTCTCGCAAGGGGCGGGGCTGAAAGTGGTCTGTCTGGGGCTGTCGCGCATTGCCAATTTCGATGATCTCGATCCCCTGATGCAGGAGCCTTCGGTTCAGGTCTCGATCCTGCGGGCCGGTCAGGCCCTGCCCGGAGACACCGATCTGGTGATTCTGCCCGGATCGAAATCGACGCGCGGCGATCTGGCCTTCCTGCGCGCGCAAGGCTGGGATATCGACCTGCAGGCCCATCTGCGGCGCGGCGGGCATATTCTGGGGATTTGCGGGGGATACCAGATGCTTGGCCGCAGCATTCAGGACCCGCACGGGCTGGAAGGGCCTGCGGGCACCGAGGCGGGGCTGGGCTTTCTGGAGGTCGATACGCAGATGGTGGCGCAAAAGCGCCTGACCCGCGTCAGCGCCCGTCATGCCGCCTCGGGCGCGATGTTTTCCGGCTATGAAATCCATATCGGGCGCAGTGATGGCCCCGATAGGGCGCGCCCCTTTGCCTATGTCGAGGGCACGCCCGAGGGGGCGATATCGGCGGATGGACGGGTCAGCGGCAGCTATCTGCACGGGATGTTCGGTGATGACGGGTTCCGCAGCGCATGGCTGCGCGCGCTGGGGGCACAGTCTAGCGGCATGAATCACGGCGCGCTGGTCGAGGCGACGCTTGACCGGCTTGCCGACCATCTGGAAGCGCATCTGGATGTGGCGGGGCTACTGGCCCTCGCCCGTTAGGACCGCCTCCAACCGTGCCCATTCCTGCGCGGAACCGGGCAGGCCCAGCCTGATCCAGCGCGGATGCCACGGGAAAATCCGGCTCCAGATGCGCGCGCGTGCAAGGCAGGTCTGCGCGCCTGTGGCATCGGGGGTCTCGTATAGCCGGAACAGTTCGGCCCCGCCCGCCCGTTGCCAGCCCGCGCGCTGTGCGAGGCTGTCCATACGGATGACATCCTCATGCAGCCGCGCGCAGGTCTGTTGCTGCCAGCGGGTATCGGCCAGCGCCTGCTGCCCGATCGCCAGCGCCGCACCGCAAACCGGCCACGGACCCGCCATCTGCCGGATCTGCGCAATCTGGGCCTCTGCCCCCAGCACAAAGCCCAAGCGCAGCCCGGCCAGACCGTAGAATTTCCCGAAGGACCGCAGCACGAACAGATCCGGCGCACCAAGATGGGCCACCACTGACAGATCGGGGCGCGGATCGGCAAAGCTTTCATCGACCACCAGCGCGCCGACCTTCTGACGCAGCGCCAGTAATGTCGTGGCGGGATGGCTCTGCCCGTCGGGGTTGTTGGGGTTGACCACAACCGCCAGATCGGCCCCGCGCAGCTCTGCGATCGTGGTGACCTCCTGCACCTCCCAGCCCGCCTGTCGCAGGCTGGCAGCATGTTCGTTATAGGTCGGGCCAAGCACCCGCGCCCGTTTCGGCCCGCCGATGATATGCGGCAGGGTCTGGATGGCGGCCTGCGCACCGGCCAGCGCGGCAATCGCGGCGTCTTTCAGGCCATAGGTCCGGCGCGCCACGGCCAGAAGGCCCTCCATCGCGCTGCGCGTCGGCAGATCGGTATAGGCCTGCGACGGCAGAGCGGGCACGGGATAAGGCACGCGATTGATGCCGGTCGAGAGATCGATCCAGTCATCGCCCCCGAATATGGCCATCGCCTGATCGAGATTTCCGCCGTGATCGCGCATAGGATACCTTTCAGAACAGGGGCCGTTTCAGACAAAGGCCAGAGCAAGAAGACAGAGCCCCATAAGCCCCATCGCCCGCAGATAAAGCCGCAATCCGCGTTGCAGATCCTGCGGCACGGGATCGGGGGCCGCGGCATTCACGAAAGGCTCGTCGGCCATATGGGTGCCATAGATGCGCGGACCGGACAGGCGCACCTGAAGCCCTGCGGCCAAAGCGGCTTCGGGCCAGCCCGCATTGGGCGAACGGTGCAGCCCCGCATCACGGCGCATCACCCGCAGCGCGCGCATCGGCGCGGAAACCAGCGCAAAAAGCCCCCCGCTCAGCCGTGCAGGCGCAAGATTGACCAGATCATCCAGCCGCGCCGCAAATTTGCCAAACCACTCATACCGCGCGTTGCGATGGCCGATCATGGAATCCAGCGTATTGATCGCCTTATAGGCCGCAATCCCCGGCAGGCCCAGCACGACACCCCAGAAGACCGGTGCCACAATCCCGTCGGAGGTGTTCTCGGCGAGGCTCTCGAGGGCGGCACGGGCGACCCCCGCCCTGTCCAGACGGGAGGGATCGCGCCCGACGATCATCGACACCGCAATCCGTGCCTGCGGCAGATCGCCCGCACAAAGCGGGCGCGCCACAGCGGCCACATGGCTATACATCGAACGCGCCGCGATCAGCGGCCACGCGCATAGCCCCAGCAAAAGCGTGCCGATCCACGTCTCGGGCAGCATCCATTGCACAAGACAGGCCATGCCCGTGGTGACCCCGATCACCAGAACAGAGGTCGTCACCCCGCACCAGAACCGCTGCCGGTCGGACCAGTGGCACCGGTTCAGACGCGGCTCGAGCGCGCTGATCAGGGCCCCGATCCATGTGACCGGATGACCGATGCGGCGGAACACGGCCTGCGGCCAGCCAAAGAGGCCATCCGCCACCAGCCCGATCACCATCAAAAGCGCGCCTGTCATCATTCTCTCCGCCCGTCTTGCGGCGACATGGCCCCAAGGGTGAATTCCATCACCCGCCCATATCCTGCCGCACGCAATTTGTCATGTGCCGCCTGACGTTGCGCAGGCGGCGCCGTCCGCTCGAGGATCAGCCCGCGGGCAGAACCGGTATGCGCGCGCAGATAGCCGAGGCAGGAAAGCTGGCTTGCAATCTGTGCGGTAGGATCGGCGGTCGGGCCCCGGATGGCTGCCGTGCGCGCCGCACTCAACGATGCCAGACGGGCAATCTCCGGCAAGTCGCCCCGCTGCGCCGCGCCGTGCCATTGTGGCACCAGATCGCAGAGATCGGCAAAGTGGCTATCTGCCGGATCGGTCCGTTCGGGCCCACCCCAGAGCCCGCCAATGATGCGCATCGGCGGCGGGGCCGGAAGCGGCACCAGCCCCTGCCCCAAGCGCGAAGCCCAAAGCTGCGCTGCGGGTTCGGCAAAGGCCAGCGGGTCGGTTGCCCCCTCGATCTGCCAGCAGATCCGCATGACCTCCTGCGGGGCCAGCCAGGGGGCCAGATAGCGAATCACCGCCACCAAGGCCGCAGTCGAGGCCCCCGTCCCCGCGCCGGGCAGCATATTGGTGGCCAGCCTAAGCCGCCCCCGAAGCCTGCCTCCCCGTAGCGGGCCACCCCGTAACGGGCGCAGCAACTGTCCAAGCCGGCGCAGCGCGTCACGTGGCAAAAGCCGTATCGGATCATGCAGCCCGAAGACGCGGGACGGCTGCACCGAAAGCACCGCCTGTAGTGGCGCGCAAGGCACCGACACCAGCGCCACCGGCCCTGAAGGCCCGAGCCGCCCCTGCAGGAATTCCCCGAAATGGCCACTGACCCGAACGGCGGCGTGGCGCGGCATCGGGCGGTCGCTCAGACGCATCGGTTCACGGCGGTAATCACCGCTCCCTCGGGCCGCAGGACTGTCACATGGCTGAGCGACAAAGGGTCGATGCCAAAGCGCAATCCACCCTGCAGCGCGCCTGTGGCCCAGCCCAGAACCGCACGGATACTGCCCGCATGGGCGACCACCGCAATCCGCCCCGGTGACGCCGCGAGCGTGTCGATCGCGCGGATGACCCGCTGCCCCAGATCCAGAAAGCTTTCCCCGTCAGGGGGGCGATGCGCCGCCAGATCCTTTAGCGGCAGCGGCCCCAGATCGGGCAGCTCGGCATAGGCGCGCCCTTCCCATGCCCCCAGATCCTGCTCCCACAGATCGGCGTTCAGGGTGATCGGTTCTGTGGGCCAAAGCGCTTTGGCTGTCTGCTGGCAGCGCAGCGCGGGACTGGCCACGATCCGGTCCACCGCCCCCACCGTCAGGGCGATCCGCGCCAGCTGCTCGGGCGCGGGCAGGCAGGCTGCCAGATCGCGCCGCCCATAGACGCAGCCATCCCCGATAACAGGCGCGTGCCGGATCAGAACCAGCTCGGTCGCCTCTGACGCGGGCGTGATCGACATGAATCTTCCTCTTTGCTTTTCAGCCCTTTTCTGCTTTGTCATCGCTCGATGAGCAAGATCATACTAATGACCGGCGGGGCCCGTTCGGGCAAATCCCGCCTTGCAGAGGAGCAGGCACAGCGCCTTGGCTCCCCCGCGATCTATATTGCCACCGCCCGAATCTGGGACGACGAGACACAGGAGCGTGTCGATGAACACCGTGCCCGCCGCGTGACGGGCTGGCGCGATATCGAAGCCCCGATCGATCTTGCCCGAGCCCTGCGCGAGACAGATGGCACCGCCCCGCGCCTTGTCGATTGCCTGACCATGTGGCTGACCAATCTGATGATGGAAGACCGCGATCTGGCGCAGGAGCTGGACGCGCTTCTTGCCACTTTGTCTCGCCTGACATCTCCGGTGGTTTTTGTCACCAACGAGGTTGGTATGGGAATCGTCCCCGAAAACGCTCTTGCGCGCCGTTTCAGAGACGCGCAGGGGCACGTTAATCAAAAAATAGCCGCGCTAGCAGACGAGGTCTATCTGGTCACCTGCGGCTATGCGTTAAAGGTCAAACCGCAATGAGCCTCTTTCCTCTTTCCGCCCTGTCCGAACTGGACGTTCTGGCCGACAAGCTGCCGGTCTTCGATCATGCTGCGGCCGATCTGGCCAAGTCCCGTCAGGAACAGCTGACCAAGCCGCCGGGGTCTTTGGGGCGGCTGGAGGATCTGGCGATCTTCATGGCGGGCTGGCAACGCCGCGAGCGCCCGCATATCCGCAAGGCGCAGGCCCTTGTTTTTGCCGGAAATCATGGGGTTTGTGCCCAAGGGGTGAATCCCTTCCCGCAATCGGTGACCGCGCAGATGGTGGCCAATTACAAACATGGCGGGGCGGCGATCAACCAGCTTTGCCGTGCCAACGGGGCCGAACTTTCGGCTGTGGCGCTGGATCTGGACACGCCCACGGCGGATTTTACGCAAGCGCCAGCCATGACCGAGGCCGAAACGCTGGACGCGCTCAATCGCGGGGCGGCGGCGGTGGACCCCGAAGCGGATGTGCTGATTCTGGGCGAGATGGGGATCGGCAACTCGACCATTGCCGCGGCGCTGGCGGCGGCCCTGTTTGGCGGTGAGGTCGGCGATTGGGTCGGGCGCGGCACCGGATCGGATGATGCGGGCGTGATGCGCAAGGTCTCGGCCATCAGCCGCGGGCTGGAGCGCCATAAGGGACTGTCTGCCAAACATATTCTGGCGGCACTGGGCGGGCGTGAACAGGCCGCGATCTGCGGTGCGGTGCTGGCGGCGCGGATGTATCGTATCCCCGTGCTGCTGGACGGGTTTATCTGCACCGCGTCGGCGGCCCCGCTTCACGGCGTAGACCCCGCCCTTCTGGCGCATTGCCTTGTGGGGCATGTCAGCGTCGAGCCGGGCCATCGCAAGCTGCTGGCGGCGCTTGATAAACAACCGATCCTCAATTTCGACATGCGCCTTGGCGAGGGCACGGGCGCGGCCCTTTCGCTGGGGATCCTGCGCTCGGCGCTGGAATGCCATAACGGAATGGCCACCTTTGCCGAAGCGGGGGTCGACGGGGCGGAAGAACCGGCGGTGTCCGCACAATGATCCGCGCACGTCTGGCCGAGCTGCAACTTGCCATCATGCTGTTGTCGCGCCTGCCCGCAGGGCGCCTGCCCGAAGAACGGATCAGTCTGGGACATACGGTCTGGGCCTATCCGATTGCCGGTCTGGTCATCGGGGTTGGCGGTGCGCTCAGCCTCTGGCTATCGGCCCTTCTGGGGCTGCCCGCCTTTGCCGCCGCGCTGATTTGTCTGGTTGCGCTGACCTTTCTTACAGGGGCGCTGCATGAGGACGGGCTGGCCGATCTGGCCGACGGGTTGGGCGGCGGGCGCGACCGCGAGAAGAAGCTGGAGATCATGCGTGACAGCCGGATCGGCAGCTACGGGGTGACCGCGCTGGTGCTGGCCTATGGTCTGCGCGCCTGCGGGATTGCCACGCTTTACACCCACGGGCCGCATCTGGCGGCGGCAGCCCTGATCGCGCTGTCGATGGCCTCGCGGGCACAGATCGCGCTGTGGCAGCATGTCATGCCGGTTGCCCGCACGGACGGGATGGGCCATGCCGCGCATGGGGTACCACGGTCGGCACTGACACTGGCGCTGCTCTATGGCGCGCTGGGGCTGAGCCTGACCGGCTGGATGGCACCGGTTGTGGCGCTATGCGTTCTGGCAGGCGGCGGGGCTGTCGCCATCGTGGCGCGGCGCCAGATCAGCGGCCAGACCGGCGACGTCTTGGGGGCCAGCCAGCAAGTGGCCGAAATCATGGGCTGGATCGGCCTTATGGCACTGATCTGAATTTGCCTAAAAAATAATCGCACACCGGCGGGCGGCGGGAAACTTCCAGCGGCCCGCCGAAATCGCTGGCCCTTGCGCGCATGGCTTGCCTAGGTTGTCTTAACAGCCTTGGAAGGACAGCGCGTCATGGCGATCTATGCATCCATTCATCATCTTACCCATTACAAATACGACAGAAATGTCATGCTTGGGCCACAGATCATCCGGCTGCGGCCTGCGCCCCATTCGCGTACCAAGGTGATTTCGCATTCGCTCAAAGTGACGCCTGCCGAGCATTTCGTGAACCTCCAGCAGGACCCCTATGGCAACTGGCTGGCGCGTTTTGTCTTCCCTGAGCCCGTGCGCGAATTCAAGATCGAGGTCGATCTTGTGGCCGATATGACGGTCTATAACCCGTTCGATTTCTTCGTCGAGGAATCCGCCGAGCATTGGCCCTTCGACTACCCCGCCGATTATGCCGCCGATCTGGCAGTCTATCGCACGCCCGAAAAAAGCACCAAGCTGCTGGATGCCTTTGTCGCCAGCATTCCGCGCAAGAAGACCCGTACGGTGGATTTTCTGGTCGGGCTGAATACGCAGATTTCCGGCCTTGTCGATTACACCATCCGGCTGGAACCGGGCGTGCAGACGCCCGAGGAAACGCTCACGCTGAAGTCGGGCTCCTGCCGTGACAGCAGCTGGCTTCTGGTGCAGGTGCTGCGTCAGTTGGGCTTTGCCGCGCGCTTCGTCTCGGGCTATCTGATCCAGCTGAAACCCGATGTAAAGGCGCTGGATGGCCCTTCGGGGACCGAGCATGATTTCACCGATCTGCACGCCTGGGTCGAGGTCTATCTGCCCGGCGCGGGCTGGATCGGGCTGGACCCCACCTCGGGGTTGATGACGGGCGAAAGCCATATCCCGCTGGCGGCCACCCCCCATTACCGCACCGCCGCGCCGATTGCGGGGGGCTTCACCGCCGATGGCACGCCCAAGGTCGCGTTCGATTTCGACATGCAGGTCACGCGCGTGGCCGAACATCCCCGGATCACCAAGCCGTTTTCCGACGAGGCTTGGGACGCGCTGAATGATCTGGGCAAACAGGTTGACCGCGATCTTGTCGCAAGCGATGTGCGCCTGACGATGGGCGGCGAGCCGACCTTTGTGTCGATTGATGACTTCCAGTCCGAGGAATGGAATACCGCCGCCGTCGGCCCGCAAAAACGCGACCGCGCCGATGTGCTGATCCGCAAGCTGCAATCGCGTTTTGCCCCCGGTGGCTTCCTGCATTACGGTCAGGGCAAATGGTATCCGGGCGAGACCCTGCCGCGCTGGACGTTTTCGCTTTACTGGCGCCATGATGGCCAGCCGGTCTGGTCCAATAATGACCTGATCGCCCCCGAAGGCACCTCGCAGGATGCCACGCCCCATCAGGCACAAGAACTGATGCGCGAGATCGCCCATCAGCTGGATGTCGATGAAAACTATGTCATCCCCGCCTATGAGGACCCTGCCGAATGGCTGGTGAAAGAAGCCCAGCTGCCCGAGAATGTGACGCCCAAGAATTCGAAACTGGAAGATGCCGAGGCGCGCCACCGCATCGCCCGCGTCTTTGATCGCGGCTTGACCACGCCCACGGCCTTTGTGCTGCCGGTCCAGCGTTGGCAGGCCAAGGCGGGCGGTGCGGGTTGGCGCTCTGAACAATGGAAGCTGCGGCGCGGTGCGATGCTGCTGGCACCCGGTGACAGCCCCGCAGGCTACCGCCTGCCGCTGGCCTCTCTGCCGCATCTGAGCGCTGCGCAATACCCCTATCACAACCCCGCCGATCCGACGATTCCGCGCCCGCCCCTGCCCAAGCGCGATCCGGTGAAACCGGCCGAACGGCTCAGCCAGCCGATGGCCTCTTTCATCCCGTCCGAGCCTGTGACGCAGGGCTTTGTTCCGCAGGGCTCGCCCGAGATCGACGGTTTCGTGCGCACCGCCCTTTCGGTCGAGCCGCGCGACGGGCGGCTATGTGTCTTCATGCCGCCTGTGGTCTGGCTGGAGGATTACCTAGACCTTCTGCGGGCCGCCGAAGCCGCCGCCGCCAATCTGGGGCTGAAGGTCCATATCGAGGGCTATGCGCCGCCAAATGACCCGCGTCTCAATGTGATCCGCGTGGCCCCCGATCCGGGCGTGATCGAGGTCAATATCCATCCCGCCCATTCATGGGAGGATTGCGTGGCCACGACCGAAGCGATCTATGAAGAGGCCCGCCTCTCGCGGCTTGGGGCTGATAAATTCATGATCGACGGGCGTCATACCGGCACGGGTGGCGGCAACCATGTGGTGGTGGGGGGCGAGACCCCCAATGACAGCCCCTTCCTGCGTCGCCCTGATCTGTTGAAATCGCTGATCCTGACGTGGCAGCGTCACCCCTCGCTCAGCTATCTCTTCTCGGGCATGTTCATCGGCCCGACCTCGCAGGCGCCACGGATCGACGAGGCCCGCCATGACAGTCTTTACGAGCTTGAGATCGCGCTCCACCAGATCCAGCCGCATATGTCGGTGCCGCCTTGGCTGACCGACCGCCTCTTGCGCAATATCCTGATCGATGTGACGGGCAATACCCACCGCGCCGAGATCTGCATCGACAAGCTCTATTCCCCCGATGGTCCCACGGGGCGTCTGGGGCTTGTCGAATTCCGCGGCTTCGAGATGCCGCCCCATCCGCGCATGTCGCTGGCCCAGCAGCTTCTGATCCGCGCGATCATTGCCCGCGCGTGGAAATCGCCCATTGAGGGCCGTCCCGTGCGCTGGGGCACCGTGCTGCATGACCGCTTTATGCTGCCGCATTTCATCTGGCAGGATTTCCTCTCGCTACTGGAAGACCTCAGCCTGCATGGCTATGACTTCGATCCCGCGTGGTTTGTGGCGCAGGAAGAATTCCGTTTCCCCTTCTGCGGGCAGATCACCGTCGAGGGCGTCCATCTGGAGTTGAAACAGGCGCTGGAGCCGTGGCATGTGCTGGGCGAGACCGGCGCGATTGGCGGTACCGTCCGCTATACCGACAGCTCGGTCGAGCGGATGCAGGTCAAGATGACCTCTCTGCATCAGGACCGCTATAAGGTCACCTGTAACGGGCGCTTCATGCCGATGACCCCCACGGGCACCTCGGGAACTTCGGTCGCGGGGGTGCGCTATAAGGCGTGGAAACCGCCGGAATCGCTGCATCCGACGCTGCCCACCAATGCGCCTCTGGTCTTTGACATCTATGACACTTGGTCGAACCGTGCGATTGGCGGCTGCACCTATAACGTGGCCCATCCGGGCGGGCGCAATTATGACACTTTCCCCGTCAATGCCAATGAGGCCGAGGCGCGGCGTCTCGCGCGCTTCCAGCCCTTCGGCCACACACCCGGCGCCTATGTGCCAAAGGTGGAACAGCCCCACCCCGAATTTCCGCTCACGCTTGACCTGCGCCGCCCAGTCGGGCTGATCTAGGCGCAGAACATTTAGGGCGAAGCGATGGCCGATAGACCAAACCCGCCTGCCAGCCCGCTGCTGGCAGGGTATACACCCGTAAAGGGGGTGGCGGACGAGCTTTTCGACGCGACAGGCCGGATGCGACCGGTCTGGCGCCGCTTTGTCGAGCGGTTCCTGCGGCTCTCGCCCGAGGAGATCGAGGCCCGTTTCGAACGCGCCGATCTGTATCTGCGCGATGCGGGCGTGTTCTACCGGCAATATTCCAATGACCCGCTGACCGAACGTAGCTGGCCGCTCAGCCATATTCCGGTCATCCTGCACGAGGCGGAATGGCGCGGTATCTGCGAGGGGCTGACCCAGCGTGCCGATCTTCTGGAACAGGTGATGGCCGATCTTTACGGGCCTGCCGATCTGGTGACGCAAGGCCACCTGCCCGCAGAACTGATCGCGGGGTCCAGGCAATTCCTGCGCCCGATGGTGGGGGTAAAGCCCAAGGGCGGGCATTACCTGCATTTTCTGGCCTTCGAGATCGGGCGCTCTCCGGACGGGTCGTGGTTTGTGCTGGGCGATCGGACACAGGCGACCTCAGGGGCGGGGTTCGCGCTGGAAAACCGCATGGCCACGGGGCGCGCCTTTCCCGAACGGTTCCCGCGCGCCTATATCCATCGTCATGCCGGATTTTTCGGGGCCTTTCTGCAAGCGTCCGAACGGCTGGCCGAAGATCGCGAGCACCTGCGCGCGACACCGGCAATCCTGACCCCCGGCCCCTCGAACGAAGCCTATTACGAACATACCTATATCGCCCGCTATCTGGGCATCCCGCTGCTGGAGGGGGAAGATATTGTCGTCGAGGACGGGCGGGCCAAAGTGCGCACCATCTCGGGGCCACAGCCGCTCGGGGCGCTCTGGCGGCGGATCGATGCCGGATTTGCCGATCCGATCGAATTGGACGAGACCAGCCAGATCGGCACGCCGGGGCTGATGGAGGCCATCCGGCAGGGCCATCTTGGTATGGCCAATGCGCTGGGATCGGGCATTCTGGAGATGCGCGCCATGCTGGCTTTCCTGCCGCGCATCTGCGAGGTGCTGACCGGCAAACCGCTGACCCTGCCCAATATCGCGACATGGTGGTGCGGGGCCGCCGATGCCCGTGCCTATGTCAACGCCAATGCCAAGCGGATGATGATCGGCTCCGCCTATGCGGTGAACCTGCCCTTTGACCTGAATGCCACCACGGCTCTGGGCGGGCAGTTTCGCGGCTCGGCCCGTGAGTCGGTGACAAAATGGCTTGAAGAGGAAGGCCGCAGCCTTGTGGGACAGGAAGCCGTGACGCTATCCACCACGCCTGCATGGTCGCGCAATGCCGCAGGAGAGGCGCAGATCACCCCCCGCCCGATGACCGTGCGGGTCTTTGCCGCGCGCACCGAAACCGGCTGGCGCTTCCTGCATGGCGGCTATGCCCGTATCGGACGCTCCGAAGACCCCACGGCGCTGGCCATGCAGCGGGGCGGCTCGGTGGCCGATGTCTGGATCGTGGCCGATCATCCGGTCTCGCAAGAGAGCCTTGCCCCCGAAAAGACCGGCCGTTTCCTGCGCAGCGATCCGGGCATTCTGCCGGCACGCGCTGCCGACAACCTTTATTGGCTGGGCCGCTATATCGAACGGACCGAGGACGCGATCCGTCTGCTTCGCGCCTATCATCTGCGGCTGGCGGCCACCGGAAACAGCGCCGATCCGCGGCTCAAGCTGATGCGCAGCTACCTTGCCTCGGTGGGCTATACATTCGAGAAAGCGATCCCCGACACGCTTCTGGGACGTTTCGAGATGGCGCAGGGCTGTGCGGCCAAGGTGCGCGACCGGTTCTCCACCGATGGCTGGAACGCGCTTAGCGATCTTCTGTCCACGGCGCGGCGCTTGCAGAAAACCGCAAAGCCGGGCGATGATGCCGCCCGCGCCATGTCGGTTTTCCTGCGCAAGATCACCGGTTTTTCGGGGCTGGTGCACGAGAATATGTATCGCTTTTCCGCATGGCATTTCCTGTCCTTCGGGCGGGCGCTGGAACGCGCTGATGCCACGACCACCCTGCTGGAACTCTACGCCGCCCCCGACAGCCCCGAAGGCGGGCTGGATCTGGCGGTCGAGGTCTGTGACAGCGTGATCACCCATCAACGGCGCTTCCGCGTGGAAACCAGCCGCGACACCGTGCTGGACCTGCTGGCGCTGGATGGCGACAACCCGCGCGCGCTGGCCTTTCTGATGACGCGCATGTGCGATCTGGCGCGGCGGATGCCCCATGCGATGGATCATGGCCGCCCCAATGCGCTGATGCGGGCGCTGATGCAGCTTGAAACCGAATTCAGCTGTGCCGAACCCGACGATCTGACCCCCGAGCGCCTGCGCCACCTGCGCCATGAATTGGGACAGGTCTCCGACCTTCTGACCACCGCCTATCTGAGATGACCGATGTTCTATGATCTGAAACTTGTCATCGAATACCATTACGATTACCCCACGGATCGCGCCCGCAATATGCTGCGGCTGATGCCTGCGCGGCTGGCGGGTCTGCAAGAGGTGCAGGCCGCCGCCCTTGTCGTTACGCCCCGCCCTGACGAGCGCCATGATCTCACCGATTATTTCGGCACATCCGCCAGTCAGGTGGCATGGGCGCGCCCTGTCTCGGCGCTGCGGTTCGAGGTCACAGCCAAGGTCGAGCGCAAAGAGGATCCGCGCGCGATGGATGTCTCGGCAAGCCTGCAGACTCTCCCGCGCGAGCTGGCGCAGCAGGCAAGCCTTGCCCCCCTCGCGCCGCATCATTTCACCCAACCGTCGGCGCGTATCCTGCGCAGCCCCGCCATTACCGCTTTCGGGCAGGACTGCCTGATCCGCGAGATGAGCACCCTTGAGGCCATCGAGGCGATCGGCCATGCTCTGCACCGCGAGATGGAATTTGATGCAAGCGCCACCACCGTCGACACATCCGCTACCGAAGCCTTCACCGCACGGCGCGGGGTCTGTCAGGATTTCGCCCATATCATGATCACCGCGCTGCGCGGGGTTGGCATTCCGGCAGGCTATGTGTCGGGGTTTCTGCGCACCAATCCCCCGCCCGGACAGGAGCGGCTGGAAGGGGCCGATGCGATGCATGCCTGGGTGCGGGCATGGGCGGGATCGGAAATGGGCTGGGTCGAGTTCGACCCGACCAATAACCAGTTCGCGGGGACCGATTATATCGTGGTGGGCTACGGGCGCGATTATGCCGATGTGGCCCCCGTGCGCGGCGCACTACGGTCTATGGGCGGGGCCACGACCACGCAAGCGGTCGATGTAATCCCGCGCCCATAGGGAAGAGGGATGCGGGCAAAGCCGAGGACGTTCAGGGCCGAGACCTTTCCCGTTTGGCAGGTCTATGGCCCAATCAAACCCGAATCCGTTCAGGCGCGATCCAGAAAGCCCAGCACCGAGCGCGCCGCGCGCAGACCGGGAGGATCGCCCCCCTCGCCCAGACGCTGCATGGTCAGCTCCATCGCCGCGATCTGACCGGCGCGGGCCTCGCGATCTTCCAGCAGCTGCAACAGCTTTTCCGAAATCAGACGCGGCTGACAGTTGGGGCCAAGAAATTCGGGCACCTGACGGGTGTCAGAGACCAGATTGACCAAGGTTACCGTGTCGATTTTCATCATATTCCAGACGATATGCCATGTGATGCGCGAGGCATCATAGGCAATCACCATCGGCGTGCGGTTGGCGGCCAGTTCCAGCGAGACCGTGCCCGAGGCCGCCAGCGCCAGATCGGCCGCGGCAAAAGCCGCGCGCTTGTCCTCGCTGGCTTCGACAACGATGGGCGCAACCGGCCAGCGGGCCGTCATCTGCCGCACGAATTTCGAGACCCCCCGCACCGTCGGCACCACCACCCGCAGGCCCGGCTCGCGGTCGCGTAGCTGCATCAGCGCCTCGTCAAACCGTGCCCCCAGACGCGCAACTTCGGATTTGCGCGATCCGGGCAGACACAGCACCAAGGGCTGGTTCGGGCCGATCATATGGGTTTCGCGGAAGGCTGCGGCCTCTTCGGCGGTGGCACGCGGTTCGGTCACCACCGGATGCCCGACAAAATCGCAGCTCATCCCCGCCGCTTCCATATAGGGCGGCTCGAACGGTAAAAGCGCCAGAACATGATCGACGGTCTTCGCCATCTTGGCCGCGCGCCCTGCCCGCCATGCCCAGACCGAGGGCGCGACATAATGCACGACCTTCTGGGCGGGACGCGTCGCTTTGACGATCTTGTGGACGCGCAGGCAGAAATCGGGACTGTCGATCGAAATCACCACATCCGGCGCCTCCGCCAGAATGGCCTCGGCGGTTTCACGGATCCGGCGCTTGAGTTCGCGGTATTTGGGCAGGATTTCGGCGATCCCCATCACCGAAAGCTCTTCCATCGGGAAGCGGCTCCCGAGCCCCTCTTCTTCCATATGCACCCCGCCGATCCCCGTGAAAGAAATCTCGGGCACCAGCGATTTCAACCCTGCCATCAACGCGCCGCCAAGCTTGTCGCCCGACGGTTCGCCCGCGATGACGAACACCCGCATCAGGGGCGCACCCAGAGGAAGATTCCGGCTTTGGTCGCGGCATCCGCCGTGGCGGCCTGATCCAGCACCATCACACCGCCGGCTTCGATGACAATCCCCGCAAGCCCCGCATTGGCGACCCGCGCCACGGTTTGCGGACCGATCACCGGCAGGTCGATCCGGCGGTCCTGACCCGGCTTCGGCGCCTTGTAGAAGACCCCGCCACCGGGGTTCAGTGCCTTGTGCAGGCTGACAAAATCCAGCATCGCATCGGTGCCTGGCTGGGCCTCAACCGCAAGACAGAGCCCGTTCGACACAACGCAACCCTGCCCCACATCCACAGCGCCCATCGCCGCGACAATCGCCGCCGCCCGCGCGGCGTCTTTCTCGTCGCGTTCGGAAATCGCGCCGAGGCGCAATCCGGCAGGCGGCAGAAGCTGCGGTAGAAGTTCGTGAATGCCCAGCGTCTGGATGTCCCATTCGGCAAACAGCTCGATGACCGCGCGCAGCGTGGCATCATCGCCCTGCTGCATAGCCCCCAGCATCCGCGGCACAAGTTGCGCGGTTTTCAGATCGAACATCTCGGGTTCGATCTTCGGGCGGCTCAGCGCGCCCGCGAAGACCACATGGGTGATCCCGCGCCCGACAAGCTCGTCGAGAAAGGGCACCAGCCGCTCGAAGCGGAAGCGGATTACCTCTTCGCCGCCGATCTCGCAGGGGAACCCGTCCATCTCGCAGACCGTCAGCCCCGGCACAGCCTGCGCCAGCAGCTTCGGTGCGGCTCCCTGACCGGCGATCAGCGCAATCGTCTTGGGGTTCATCTGTCCGTCCATCCTCTTTCGGGCCTTATTTATGTTGCGGCGTCAGGAACGAACGATCCGACGGTCCCAGAATAAAATCAAGCACTTCACGCACAAGTTCACTCTCCGGTCCGGCCTCGTTATGTTCGCGGGCCACCTCGCGGAAATTACCCTCGCCCAACGCCTTATAAAGATCGCGCAAGGCATTGATTTCGGTGCGGTCCGTGCCACGGCGGCGCAGTCCTACAAGGTTCATCCCCTCGACCTGTGCCCGTGGACCGGCAACCAGCGCATTGGGCATGACATCGGCGGCCACCATCGACAGCGCCCCGATCATAGCACCGCGCCCGATCCGCACCCATTGGTGCACCCCCGAAAGCCCGCCGACAATCGCATCGTCATCAATATGGCAATGCCCCGCCACAGCGACCGAATTGACCAAGATCACCCGGTCACCGATGATGCAGTCATGGCCGACATGGCAGGACGACATGAACAGCCCGTCATCGCCCACCTTGGTCAGACCGCCACCGCCTTCGGTGCCGGTATTCATCGTCACATATTCACGGATGCGGTTCCGCTTGCCGATAACCAGCCGCGTTTTCTCGCCCTTGAATTTCAGATCCTGCGGGATCTGTCCCAGAGAGGCGAAGGGAAACACTTCTGTCCCCTCGCCGATCTCGGTCGCACCGGTGACCACGATATGGCTCTTGAGCGTGACATTGGCCGCAAGAACCACTTCGGAGCCGATAAGACAGAAAGGACCGATCTTGCAGCCCGGGCCGATGACGGCCCCCTCTTCCACGATGGAAGATGCGTGGATCTCGGCGGTAGGATCGATCGCCATGCCTGTCTCCTTACTTCGCCGTCGCCATCATGGCGGTCAGCTGCGCCTCGCAGGCCAGCTCGCCATCAACCAGCGCGCGGCCCTCGAACTTCCAGACCTTGCCACCGCCACGCTTGAGCGTCAGCTCCATGCGCAGCACATCACCGGGCACGACCTTGCGGCGGAATTTCACACCATCCATCGACATGAAATACACCGACATATCCTTGTCGATCAGGTTCTTCGAAATGCCCGTGATCACAGCAGCGGTCTGTGCCATCGCTTCCACGATCAGCACCCCAGGCATCACCGGCTCTTGCGGGAAATGGCCTTCGAAATGCGGTTCGTTGGACGTGACACATTTGATGCCAACGCCGCTTTCCATCGGGACAATGTCAATGACCTTGTCCACCAGCAGGAACGGATAGCGATGCGGCAGCATGCGTTTGATGAGCGCCAGATCGGCCTCGGTATAGGGGGCGGCTTCGGTCATTTTCTGTCCCTTTTATCTTTTGCCGACGACATAGTTAGCCAATGAGGCCGGGAGCATGGATTAGCAAGCCAATCAGAACTTTGCAAGAAAAGCGAAAGCGATACCCGCCTCCGGATTGCGGGTGGTCGGCCGTTTATGGCGCGCTCGGACCGGATGGCAGCGGCTCTTCCTCCAGAAGATCGGGCGCGGTGCCGGAATTTGGCGCCGGCGCAGGCTGTGCAGGCGGATCGGGCGCATCCC
This sequence comes from Thioclava sp. NS-SX20, assembly GCF_057380695.1. Lineage (NCBI taxonomy): Bacteria > Pseudomonadati > Pseudomonadota > Alphaproteobacteria > Rhodobacterales > Paracoccaceae > Thioclava > Thioclava sp. NS-SX20. The sequence continues at coordinate 1,239,713 of NZ_CM170816.1, forward strand.
CGCCCAGCTCTTTCGGCACGGGCTGCGGCTCTCCGGTGCCCAGCTTGCTATCGACGATTTCCAGCATGTCATCGGTCACGTCGATCTGCGCAAGGCCACGGATGATCACCCGCCGGTCGATGACGATCTGCGCGCCCTTCTGCTGCAGCAGATCATCCAGCAATGGCAGCGCCGCCTTCAGGAAGGCCTGTTGCTCGGCCTCGACCTGACGGGCCAGCGCCTCGGCCTTGGCCTTTTGCGCCGCACGGATGCCGGTGGCCTTTTCGTCAAACGCATCGGCCGCACTTCGGAAAGCCTCGGGGGTCATGGTGGCACGCCGCCGCGTCAGCGTCTTCTCTTCCTCGATCAGATCATCGGCGATGCGCTTGTTTTCGGCTGCGAGCCGCGTCGATTCTTGCGCAAGCTGCTGCTTCACGCGCCGCGCCCAGGCCGATTTCTGGTAAAGCTCTTCCCAGTCAAGCGTCAGGATCGGCATATTGGCCGCCACCGCCCCATCGCGCGAGACGGTGACCCCTTTGGCGTCCTGCGCCATGACAGCAACCGGCAGGATACAGGCGGGCAGGACAAACAGCGCCGCAGCACCGATCATCCGCGAAGCACCCGCCCTATACCACGCCCATCGCATCGGATCAGAACTTCGTCGACACGGTCAGGTCGAAGTTCTGCTCTTCGTCGTAATCCTCTTTGACGATGGCCTTGGAGAAGTTCAGACGCAGCGGGCCGATGAAGCTGTCCCACAGAAGCGAGACACCGATGGCCGAGCGCAGGTGGAACCCGTCATCGACCTCTTCGACACCATCGGTATCGTCCAGACCCCAGACAGAGCCGGCATCAAGGAAGACCGCGCCCCCCAGCTTATATTCCTCGGGCAGACCCAGCGGGAACTGCGCCTCGAGGCGGGCGACTGCGAAATATTTCCCGCCAAGCGCGTCTTCGTTGGGCGCGGCCGTATCGCGCGGGCCGATCCCGTTGGATTCGAAGCCGCGGATTTTGCCGTTTCCGGTGAAGCGGTCCAGAATGGTGGTGTTACCGGAGGAGGCAATGATCGCGCCGCCTTCCAGCTCGGCACGCAGCGTCACCTCGTCATTCCAGACCTTGCGCTGTGCGCGGCCCAGAACCGTGGTCGTCACCGCCTCGACATCGCCGCCCAGACCCGCGAATTCCTGATCGAAGCGCAGCAGATAGCTGTAGCGCGGGTCGATATTGGTCTCCGTGGTGTCGAAGGTATAGGTATATCCCACCGCCGATTTGTAGCGGGCCCCCTCTTCGCGCGACAGGATCGGCGACGAGCCGGTTGCCTCGCTTGCATCATAGGTGTCCACATCGGACAGCTCTTCGCGGCTGAACTCGTAGCGCAGTTTCAGGCGCGCATTCTCGGCCACGGGGAACTCGATCGAGGGCTGGATGCCCGCACGCATGGTCGAGTAATCGGAATTGTCGTTATCGGTGGTGCTATAGAACAGCCGCCCCGTTGCCGCCAGATCGCGCCCGAAGAGATAGGGTTCGGTGAAGCTGATCACCGAGGTCTGGTTATCCGAGGTCGTCCCGATGCCGATCGAAAGCTGCTGGCCACGCCCGAGGAAGTTGCGCTCGTTCAGCGAGGCATTGATCCCGAAACCGGCAGAGGCGCCATAGCTTGCACCGAAGGTCAGCGAGCCGGTCGGCTGCTCGGTCACGTTCACGTCAACAATGACCTGATCATCATTGGTGCCCTTGCGGGTGTTCACATCGGCATTCGAGAAATAGCCCAAGGCGCGGATACGCTCGGCGGAGCGCTTGATCTCGCGCGGGTTATAGGGGTCGCCTTCGACCGAGTGGAATTCACGACGGATCACACGGTCCAGCGTCGCGGTATTGCCCTCGATATCGATGCGCTCGATAAAGATACGCGGACCCTTGACCAGCGCGAACTGCACATCCAGCGTACCGGTGCGCGGGTTGCGGGTCACACGCGGATCGACCCGAACGAAGTTCAGACCGGCCTGACGGGCTTTCTCTTCCATCCGCGTCACGGCCAGATCGATGGCGGTGGGCGTGTAGATCGCGCCCGCGCGGATCTTGCTCAGCTTGGAATACTCGTCCGCGCTTACCCCGTTCACTTCGGAGACGGTCGAGATCTTGCCGAATTTGAACTGCTGGCCTTCGCTGATATTGAAAGTCATGAAGAAGGCGTCGCGTTCGCGGGTCATCTCGGAGGAGACACCATTGACCTGCACATCCGGATAGCCGCGCGAGCGGTAGAAATCGGTCAGCAGCTGGCGATCCACATTGACGCGGTCGGCCACGAACGTATCGCGCTGGATGAACGCCCGCAGGATGCCCGCCTGTTTGGTTTGCAGGACCTGACGCAGACGGCGATCCGAGAAGGCATGGTTGCCGGTGAAGGAGATCCGCTCGATCTCGGTGACCTTGCCTTCCTTGATCTCGAAGGCGATATCCACGCGGTTATTGGAGCGGCGGATGACCTTGGGCTCGACGCGGGCATTGACGCGACCGCCCTGAGCATAGGCTTCGGCGATCAGCTGGGCATCGGCCTCGACGGTGGCGGGGCTATAGACACGGCGGCTTTGCGACTGGACGATCTTGGCAAGCGCCTCGTCCTTCATCCGCTGGTTGCCCTCGAAGCTGATCACGTTGATCGTCGGATATTCCTGCACAGTGATCTTCAGCGTGCTGCCTTGCGGCTCCAGATCGACCTTCTCGAACAGACCCGAGGATTGCAGCTTCTGATAGGCTTCATTGAGCTGGCCCGCGCTGAGGCTTTCGCCCGCCTTGATGCCTGCGGTGCCCAGAACGGTGGCGTTGTCCACGCGCTCGTTGCCCGAGATCGACACCGACGAGAAGCTGTAGCTTTGCGCCAGAACCGAGTCCGGCAGTGCCACGCTTGTCAGTGCCACAGCAAGCGACAGGGCCGCTGGTGCGAGAATACCGGAAATTTGTCCAAGACCTTGCCGGCCTTCTTGCCTGTTCAACATCGCCCTCTCCACCCTTTCGGCAGCCTTCTTTGTTAATCTGTCGATACCGAGTCTGTGAGGGGTTGTCAAAGCGAAGAACCCCTTTGTCCAGACGGTTTTCATCAATTCGGCGCTTCGGCTGCCCCAGCGCCCGAGCCTTGGCCGGTTCCCGTCAATCAGGGGCAGAAAATGTCGTTGGACAGACCGAAGACCATCAGGCTCAGCACAGCGGCGATCCCGATCGACATCAGCACGTTCATAATGCGGTCTGAGGGCGGTTTGCCGACGATCGCCTCATAGCAATAGAACATCAGATGCCCCCCATCCAGGGCGGGGATCGGGAAGAGGTTCAGAAAGCCCACGGCGGTCGAGAGCACCGCAATGAACCAGATGAAATTCTCCAGCCCCGATTTGGCCGCCGCCGCAGAGCCCTGCGCGATGCCGATGGCCCCTTGCAGGTTGCACGAGGAAATATTGCCCGCCACCATATTGGCCAGCCCCGAGACCGATTGCGTGACGATGCCCCATGTCTGGCTTACCGCTCCGTTCAGCGCCTCGCCCAGCCGCGTCGGGCGGGTTTCGGGGGCAAAGACAAACCCGCCGGTCGCGCCAATCATCCAGCGCGTCTCGAAGCCGCCATCGGGCGCGGGAATATCGGTGCGTTTGGGGGTCAGGGCCACCTCGGTGGTCTCTTTCGTTGCCGGATGCCAGACCGTCAGCTTCAGTGTCCGGCCATTCGAACCCGCGACCGCCTGCCGCAGATCCTCGAAGGTCCAGACCGGCGTGCCGTCAATCGAGGTAACCACATCGCCCTCGCCCAGCCCTGCTGCATAAGAGGCGGATTTGGGGGTCACGCCGGTAAAGCGCGGCGGGAAAAGCTGCGGCCCGTCCAGATCGATCGTCTGGCCGTTGCGGTCCACCTGCATCGGCAGCACCGGACCGGTGGGCGCCGTATCCAGCGCCTCGCTGAATGCGGGGTAATCGGGCGTGGCCTTGCCCGCAACCGACAGGATCTGGTCGCCGCTTTGCAGATCGCCCGTGCCTTCAGGCAGCTCGAACAGCGTCCCGATCACCGGCTTATCGGTGGCGGTGCCGGTGTAGAGCATCAGCCCCGCAATCACCGCGATGGACAGAATGAAATTGAACAGCGGCCCCGCGATCACCGTCGCCGCCCGCGCCCAGAGCGGCGCGCCATGCATGGTGTGACGGCGCTCTTCGGGGCTGAGCTGCGCCATTTCCGCGTCATTGGCCTTGGCCGAGGCCGCATTGGCATCGCCCAGAAACTTGACATAGCCGCCAAAGGGAAGCGCCGCGATCTGCCAGCGTGTGCCATGCTTGTCGGTGCGCGAGATCAGACGCGGCCCGAAGCCCAGCGAGAACACCTCGGCCTTGATCCCCGACCAGCGTCCGATGATATAATGCCCGAATTCATGGATCGTGACGATGATCGACAGGGCGACCACGAAGCTCACGACCGTAAAGACGAAATTCCCCAGATCCGGCAGCAAATCCACGCGATCAATTCCTTGCTTTACGTCAGTTGGTGACTTTGGTCAGGTAATGCGACGCCAGCGCACGGGCCTCGGCATCGGTATAAGCGATGGTATCCAGACTTAGCGCCGAATTGCAAAGCCCCTGACGTGCCGACATCTCGTCCAGCACCTCTTCGACCACGGTGGCCATATCCAGAAAACCGATCCGGCCATCGATAAACCCGTCAAGCGCGATCTCTTTGGCGGCGTTGAAGGCCGCCCCCGCCGTGCCGCCGATCTCCATGACCTCATAGGCCAGCCGCAGCGCCGGATAGCGCGCGGCATCGGGCGCACGGAAGGTCAGCGCACCGAGCTTGGCCAGATCCAGACGCTCGACAGGCAGCTCGGCCCGTTCGGGCCAGTTGAGCGCATAGCCGATGGCATGGCGCATATCGGGCGCGCCCATATGCGCCATCAGCGCCCCGTCGCGAAACCCGACCAGCGCGTGCACCATACTTTCGGGATGGACAAGCACCTCGATCTTCTCGGGAGCCACGCGGAAAAACTCGCGCGTTTCGATGATTTCCAGCGCCTTGTTGAACATCGAGGCGGAATCGATGGTGATCCGCTGCCCCATATTCCAGTTCGGGTGGCTGGAGGCCTGCGCCACCGTCGCGGTGGCCAGCTTTTCCATCGGCCAGTCACGGAACGCCCCGCCCGAAGCGGTGATGATAATGCGCTCGACCGCCGAGATATCCTCGCCCACCAGCGCCTGAAACACGGCAGAATGCTCGCTATCGACAGGCAGGATGCGCGCACCGTGACGCTCGGCCTCGGCCAGAAGCAAAGGCCCTGCGGTCACCAGGCTTTCCTTATTGGCCAGCGCAAGCGTGGCCCCCTGTTTCAGGGCGCGGAACCCCGGTGCAAGACCCGCAGCCCCCACGATCGCCGACATCACCCAGTCGGCAGGGCGCTCGGCAGCCTCGATCAGGGCCCGTGTACCTGCGGCGGTCTCGATGCCGGTGCCTGCAAGCGCCTCGCGCAGCGCGGGAAGACAGTCGTCATAGGCGGTCACCGCCAGTTCGGCCTTCAGCGCGATGGCCTGTTCGGCCAGACGCCGCACATTGCGCCCGCCCGTCAGCGCCACGACCTGATGATCGGATCGCTGCAAGAGATCGAAAGTGCTTTCGCCAATAGACCCCGTCGACCCGAAAACTGAAATGCGCATTGTTTAACCGGCTGCCGTCAGCGGCAGCTCTCCGAATTGTGCAAGAAGAAGAAGCACCAGCACCACGCCGATCAGCGCGTCGAAACGGTCCAGCACCCCCCCGTGACCGGGGATCAGCGACGAGCTGTCCTTGACCGCCGAGCGCCGCTTCAGCCAGCTCTCGAAAATATCGCCCAGCTGACCGGCAAAGGCCAGAAGCGGGGACATCCAGATCAGTGCGGCGCCTCCGCCCAGCTGCACAAAGCCGAAGCCGAGAACCAGCGCCCCGACCCAGCCTGCCACGGTGCCGGACCATGTTTTCTTGGGGCTGATCTTGGGCCAGAATTTCGGCCCGCCAACCATGCGGCCCACGAAATAGCCCAACACGTCGGAAACCACGACCACACAGATGATCCAGGTGATCGCCCCCACACCCTGCCCTTCACGCAGAGCCACAAGCCCGTAGCCCGTCAGCATGATCGCCAGCGCATAGCTGGTGAAAAAGCGCCGGTCGCGGCGCGGACGCCAGAGCCCCGCGATGGGCGGCAGGATCAGAAGCGGCAGGTAGAAGGGCGAATGCATGAACAGGATCAGCGCCAGCGTCCCCGCTGCGATCAGCCCCAGAAGGATGGCGCGTGTGGTGCGGTCGGGGGCCGTCATCGCCGACAGCTCCCAGATCATCAGTCCCGTCACGATGCAGCAGACGGTGGCAAAGGCCAGACCGCCCCAGCCCACCGCGACCGCGCCGATCGCCGCCATGACAATCGCGGATGCGACCCGCTTGCGCAGATCCCCCCAGCGTCCAGCCGTCTGGGTCATGCCTTCACCCCGCCAAAGCGCCGGTCGCGATTGCCGAACCGCGCCAAAATCCCTTCCAGCTCTGCCGGTGTGAAATCGGGCCAGAGTGTCTGGGTGAATTCATATTCCGCATAAGCGGCCTGCCAAGGCAGGAAATTCGAAGTACGGGTCTCGCCGGAGGTGCGGATCACCAGATCCGGATCGGGCAGCCCCGCCGTATCGAGGCGGGCCTCAAGCGTGGCCTCTGCGGCGGCTGTCAGCGCCTCCTCGGAAATCAGACCGGCAGCAAAATCCCGCGCCATCTGCGCTGCCGCACGGCCCAGTTCATGCCGTCCGCCATAATTGATCGCCACCGTCATGGTCAGGCGGTCATTATGTTTCGTGCGGTCTTCGATACTGGCCATCAGCCGCGCCAGCTTGCCATCCAGCCGCCCGCGCGCACCGATAAAGCGCATCCTGACACCAAGCGCCGAAAGCGAATCCGCCTCTTTCTCGATATAGCGCGAGAAAATGGCCATAAGGCCCAGCACTTCCTCGGTCGAGCGTTTCCAGTTCTCTGTCGAAAACGCATAGACCGTCAGGTAGCGCACGCCGAGCGAGGGACAGATCTTGGTGATTTCCTTGATCCGTTCCGCACCGCGCCGGTGACCGGCCAGACGCGGCCAGCCCCGGTTTTTGGCCCAACGCCCGTTGCCATCCATAATGATGGCAACATGGCGTACACCGTAATCGATGTCGCCACCTTGCGTCGAAGCCGACAGGTCCTTGCCCTGCTTTCGCTTGCTCAGCGCCATTTGGGCCGCCTTTCGCACTGCATTCCGTCGAGGCTCAGACCTGCATAATCTCGGCTTGCTTGCCCTCAAGCGCCTTGTCGACCATCGCCGTATATTTGTTGGTCAGGTCCTGAACTTCGCCTTCCCAGAGCTTCACATCGTCTTCCGACATGCCATTGCCCTTGGCTTTCTTGATCTGGTCCATCCCGTCGCGGCGCACGTTGCGCACGGCCACACGCGCGGATTCCGCATAGGAGGCGGCCACTTTGGTCAGCTCGCGGCGGCGTTCCTCGTTCAGCTCGGGGATCGGCAGCATGATGATGGTGCCGTTGAGCTGCGGGTTGATGCCCAGACCGGATTCGCGGATGGCCTTTTCAACCTTGCCGACCATGCCCTTGTCCCAGACATTGATGGTGACCATGCGCGGCTCGGGCACGTTGACCGTGCCAAGCTGGTTGATGGGGGTGATTTGACCATAGGCATCAACCGTGATCGGGTCGAGCATGGAGCCCGCCGCACGACCGGTGCGCAGCGAGGCAAATTCGGTTTTCAGCGCGCCCATTGCGCCTTCCATGCGGCGCTCCAGATCATCGGTGTCGATTTCGAAATCGTCAGACATGTCGTCTCCGTCTGCTTCTTTGTCTTGCTTGAACAGTATCTAGCGCGCAATCACGCAAATGTATAGGCCGCGCGGGTGCGGGCGGGTCAGCCCTGCACGCGCGTATAGGTCCCCTGACCTGCCAGTATCCCCTTGAAGCCGCCCGGCTCGTCCAGCGGGAAGACGATAATCGGCAAGTTATTGTCGCGTGCCAGCGCAATCGCCGAGGCATCCATCACCTTGAGGTTCTTTTGCAGCACCTCGTCATAGGTCACATGGTCATAGCGTTTGGCATCGTCGAATTTCTTCGGATCTTTGTCATAGACCCCGTCGACCCCGTTCTTGCCCATGAAAATGGCTTCGCAGTTCATCTCGTTGGCGCGCAGCGTCGCGGCGGTATCGGTGGTGAAATAGGGGTTGCCGGTGCCGGCCGCGAAAATGCAGATGCGTTTCTTCTCGAGGTGGCGCACGGCACGGCGGCGGATATAGGGCTCGCAGACCTCATCCATCGGGATGGCCGAGATCACACGGGTATGGATACCAAGCGCCTCAAGCTGCGCCTGCATACCAAGCGCGTTCATCACGGTGGCCAGCATTCCCATATAGTCGGCGGTGGTGCGCTCCATGCCTTGGGCCGAGCCTGCCAGACCGCGGAAAATATTGCCGCCGCCAATCACCATGCAGATCTCGACGCCCAGATCATGGACGGATTTCACTTCGCTGGCGATACGGGCAACGGTTGGCGGGTGCAGGCCGTAGCCTTGGTCGCCCATCAGGGCTTCCCCCGAGATTTTCAAGAGGACACGTTTATACTTCGCTGCCGGGTGTTGGTCCGCAGACATCTCGGGTTCCTCATTTGTCAGTTGTCATCGGGGCGCAAAATGTCGCAAATGCGCGTCGGGTTCAACTCGGGAAATGCGCCGAATGGCGGTTTCGGCGATATTTGGTAACATCCGACTTGAGGTAACTTCGTGCAGACGGGCGATATCGTGGAAAATCTTGAAGAAAATCGTCCGGTTGTGATTGGGGGCGCGACTGCGAGCGGAAAATCGGCGCTGGCGATCGCGATTGCCAAGGCGCAAGGGGGCGTGGTGGTGAATGCCGATGCGCTTCAGGTCTGGTCCTGCTGGCGCGTGTTATCGGCCCGCCCGAGCCCCGCAGAAGAGGCCGAGGCCCCTCACCTGCTTTACGGCCATAAGACACCGGGAGAAAACTACTCGGTCGGGCACTGGTTGCGGGAGGTGGCGCAGATCCTTGACGCGCATCGTGCGGGCGGGCCGCGCCCGATCATCGTTGGCGGCACGGGCCTTTATCTGAGCGCGCTGACCGAGGGGCTGGCCGATATTCCCGCAACGCCGGAGGCCATCCGGCTTGAAGCCAACCAGCGGCGCGCAACCGAAGGCGCCGAAGCCCTTCTGGCCGAGCTGGACCCCGCCACTGCCGCCCGCATCGATACGCTCAACCCGATGCGCATCCAGCGCGCATGGGAGGTGCAGCGCAGCACAGGGCGCGGACTGGCCGCATGGCAGGATGACACCCCGCCGCCTCTGCTGCCGCGTGATCAGGCCCATTGTCTGGTGATCGAGGCCGATCGCGACTGGCTTGCCAAGCGGATCGACCGCCGGTTCGATCTGATGCTGGAACAGGGCGCAATCGACGAGGCCCGCGCCGCGCTGCCCTATTGGGACCCGCAGGCGCTCTGGGCCAAAGCCATCGGTGCGCCCGAACTGGTGGAACATCTGCTGAGTCGCCTGACGCTAGAGGAGGCGCGCGCACTGGCGCAGGCGGCCTCGCGCCAATATGCCAAACGCCAGCGCACATGGTTTCGTAGCCGGATGAAGCTCTGGCACAAGATACCGCGCCGCTGACCTCCCAGCCCTGCCGAAATGCAAAAAACGCTTGGTCAAAGCGCGACACCGGTCTTAGTCTTCCAGACGGGGTGTATCCGAGTGCTCGGAGTTTGTTATGGCAATTTTTTCTGCAAGGCCGTTTTCTGCAACCGGACGTTCTTTACCGATTGATCCCCCAGATCTCCGCTCTCCCCCGCTCTCCGGCACATCCTCTGCGCCGCCGCCCTACCGGCTGGAGCCCATCGCGCATCTGTCGCAGGCCGGACGCTGGCGGATGGAGGCCCTGCGCGCCCTGTCCGAACCCTGCCTTTACTGGATCACCCGCGGTCAGGGCCGTGTGACAATCGGCGGCATCCAACGAGGCTATGGGGCCCATAACGCGCTTTATCTGCCAGCCGGTATCATGCATGGGCTGGAAATCAGCAATACAACACAAGGGCTTGTACTGTTTCTCGGGCAAGATCACGATCCCTCCTTTCCGGCGCATCCCCACCACCTGCGTATACGCGACCTTCAGGACCAGAGCGAACTGACGGGCCTGCTGGACAATCTCGGGCGCGAGACGTGCTCTACCAGACCCGCCGCACCCCGCGCCGCCCAGCATTATCTCGGCCTGCTATCGGTCTGGCTGGAGCGTCAGATCGCGCTGTCACCGCGCGACGATCTGCGCGGCAAGGCCACGCGGCAACTGGTCAACCGTTTCACCGCCCTTGTGGAGCGCGACTTCCGCGCGACCCAAAGCGTTTCGGATTACGCGATGAAGCTGCGGGTCACGCCCACCCATCTGTCGCGTGCCTGCCGTGATGCCTGTGGCCGTCCGGCTTCGGATCTGCTGCAGGAGCGGCGGCTTTACGAGGCCCGCAAACTGCTGCACGATACCGACATGCCCATCAAGGACATCGCCGCGCGGCTGGGGTTCCGCAGCCAGACCTATTTCGCGCGCAGTTTCCATAGCCAGACCGGGAGCACGCCCAGTCATTTCCGGCAGACAAGGCCCTGACACCTCGGCCATTTTGCCCTCGGCATAGCGCAGAGCAATGAGCCAGCCCTTACATCTTGCGCCCTTCAACGCGCTTGACCGGATATCACTCCAGTGGCGATAGAGAGGGAAACGGCTGCCCCCGCCCTTGGCGGGTCTCTTTGGCGAACACCTTGCAAAAAGGCTCTGCCAAGGCGTTCCCCTGCCTGCCCGGCCCTTTCAGGGAGCATGTTCAACGGAGGCATGGCTCCGGAAAGAACCAGAAACACCACGCCCCTAGGGGCGCAGGTCTCGCGTGACCTAGCGTTTCGTGCCCATGCCCAGCCCTAGCCCCTGCTGTATCAGCCCCAACTCAAGGCTGATCTTGCGGCGCTGCGCATCGACATGCAGCTCTGTCGCCTGAATACGGCGGGTATGATGGGTAATCTGGCGCAAAGCGCGGCCATGATCGTCATGGGAACGGGTCTCGCGATCCACACAGGACCGGTCATCCTCCAAGACAGGATCTGTCGCACTCTCCCGCGACAAGATACGGGACTGGTACATACACACTTCCTCCCTACTGCAAGCCAGTTTCAACTGGTTACAGTCAGGAGGTTACATGAAACAGTTAACAAGCATTTAACAGTTTTCAGCCCAACCCCGTTATGACGAAAACTTACTTTCGCCAAACGTGCATTTCCGGGCCGCGCTGCCTAGTCTTCGGGCAGGCGACAGATATCGGAGCGCGTCAGAAACCGCATCGGGCGCCCGTTATCAAGGCTGAACTGGCCGCCACCCAGACCGGGGATCGCATCGATGATCAGGTCCGTATGCTTCCAGCCCTCGTATTGACTGCCGGACATGTAAACGGGCATTCCGCCGATCTCGCCCAGCTTCACGTCATTCTCGCCAAGCCGGAATTCGCCCTGCGGATAGCACATCGGCGCAGAGCCATCACAGCACCCGCCGGATTGGTGAAACAGAACCGGACCATGCTCGGCCACGATCTCCGCCAAAAGCGTCAGGGCGGGTTCGGTTGCGCTGACCTGTGTCATGCTCTTTCCCTTCTTGGCAGACCGCCCGACCCTCACGGGCCGGGCGATCCGGAACATTTTACCCTCAAGCGGCGCTTAGAAGAAGCCCAGCTTGTTCGGGTTGTAGCTGACCAGCATGTTCTTGGTCTGCTGGTAGTGGTCGAGCATCATCTTGTGGGTCTCGCGGCCGATACCGGACTGCTTGTAGCCACCGAAGGCCGCATGCGCCGGATAGGCGTGGTAGTTATTGACCCAGACGCGGCCCGCTTGGATGTTGCGACCGAAGCGGTAGCAGGTGTTCGCATCGCGCGACCAGACGCCCGCACCCAGACCGAAGAGCGTGTCATTGGCGATTTCAAGCGCCTCATTGGCATCCTTGAAGGTGGTCACCGAGACAACCGGTCCGAAGATCTCTTCCTGGAAGACGCGCATCTTGTTGTGACCGCGCAGAATGGTCGGCTGGATGTAGTAGCCATTGGCCAGCTCGCCCGACATTTCTGCCGCCGCACCGCCGGTCAGCACTTCCGCGCCTTCCTTACGACCGATATCCATATAGGACAGGATCTTCTCTTTCTGCTCGGCCGAAGCCTGCGCACCGATCATGGTCGCCGCATCACGCGGGTCGCCCTGGATGATCGCCTGGGTGCGCTTGATGGCGCGCTCCATGAACTGCTCGTAGATGTCTTCCTGGATCAGCGCACGCGACGGGCAGGTGCAGACCTCGCCTTGGTTCAGCGCGAAGAGAACGAAGCCCTCGATCGCCTTGTCGAAGAAAGCGTCATCTTCGCGGCAGACGTCGGAGAAGAAGATGTTCGGCGATTTGCCGCCCAGCTCCAGCGTCACCGGAATGAGGTTTTCCGACGCGTATTGCATGATCAGACGGCCGGTGGTGGTTTCACCGGTGAAGGCGATCTTCGAGATACGCTTGGACGACGCCAGCGGCTTACCGGCTTCGAGGCCGAACCCGTTGACGATGTTCAGCACGCCCGGCGGAAGGATGTCGGCGACCAGTTCCGCGAAGACCATGATGGTCGCGGGGGTCTGCTCTGCCGGCTTCAGAACGATACAGTTGCCTGCCGCCAGTGCCGGTGCCATTTTCCATGCCGCCATCAGCAGCGGGAAGTTCCACGGGATGATCTGGCCGACAACGCCCAGCGGCTCGTGGAAGTGATAGGCCACGGTGTCCTCGTCGATCTCGGACATGGTGCCTTCCTGGCTGCGCAGGACGCCTGCGAAGTAGCGGAAGTGGTCGATGGCCAGCGGAACGTCTGCCGCGCGGGTTTCACGGATCGGCTTGCCGTTATCCCAGGTCTCTGCCGTTGCCAGCAGTTCGAGATTGGCTTCCATGCGGTCCGCGATGGCCAGCAGGACAGCGGCGCGCTGCGCGGGCGAGGTTTTGTGACCCCAAGCCTCTTTTGCGGCATGGGCGGCATCAAGCGCGTCATCGACGTCCGAAGCGTCGGAGCGGGCGATCTCGCCGATCACACCGCCGGTGAGGGGCGTGATGTTCTCGAAATAACGGCCCGCATTCGGAGCTTTGAACTGACCGTTGATGAAGTTGTCATAACGCTGACGGAAAGGCGAAACCATCACGCCTTTGAATTCGGATGCCAGATCATTGGCCATTTTTGTCTCCTCCCAAAGAACTCCGGCATATGCGCCGGTCTGGATGTATCTTTACAACAAACAACCGCTTTGCATAGGCGCTATGCATAGGAAGAAAGTCGTAGATGTCTCACAGGTGAGACAGCCCGCCTTCTGCCCGCCGCCAGACACGCGGTCAGACACGCGGCCGCGTCAGACCTTCAGGCCCAGAAATTTTGCCTTGCGATAAAAGGTTGCGCGCCCGATCCCCAAGGCACGGGCGGCAGCGGTCACATTGCCCCCGCTGCGCGCCAGAGCACGCGACATCTCGGCCCGCTGGGCGGCATCCAGCCCCTGTTTGGGGGCCAGATCCAGCAGATCGGCGGCGGGAATCGTCCCCAGCACACCGCAGTTCAGGTTCAGCCTGCGCCGTGCCGCGCGGGTTGCCCCAACCACCAGATCATCGCGGTCAAGCGCCAGCAACGCCACGCTCTGGCCACCGCTTTCCTCTTCGGCCAGCGACACGATCCGCGCATCGGAATATTGCGACCGGAACAGCGCCGTCTCGATTCGCTGCGCGGTGTCCTGAACGCTGACCGCCAGCAGCCGCGCATAAGAGGCATCCAGATCCAGACGCGCGGAGCTGACATCAATCACCCCCGACAACAGCCCGCTCGGTCCGAAAATCGGGGCCCCGCTACAGCACAGCACGGTATTGCTCTCGCGGAAATGATCCTCGCGCCAGATCGTGACGGGGCGTTCCTCGGCCACACAGGTGCCGATGCCATTGGTGCCTTCGGCCTGCTCCGACCAATCGGTGCCGGTGACCAGATTGCAGGACTGGAACCCGTCGATATCGGCGCTGCGGATACGTTCATCCAGCACGACACCATGCGCATCCGACAGAAAGACACTACAACCGCTATCGGCCACGGTCGCGGCGAGCCGGTCCAGATGCGAGGCCGCCAGCCGGATCATCGGGCCGACGATCTCCTGCCGGTCACGAATCTCGTTGGATGTCAGGCGTTCGCGGCCCGGTGCAACCGAAGGGTCCAGTTTGTGGTGAATAAACGAACGGCGCCAGCTTGCAGCGACGCCCGAACGTCCTGCCGCAGAATTCGACGCAATCACAGCCTGAATACGATCGCTATGACGGTCTTTCATGGACTCTTGCATAATACGCAAATTGAAAAGCCTCCCCTCTCTTCCCTGCACAAGCGAAGGATAGGCCGGAAGCGCTTTTCAATGCAAACGCTGTCTGAGCAATGGGCGCCGCTCAGACCCGAAGTCAAGGAGATCAAAGCTCTCCGTCTTCGTCATCCTCGCCTTCATGGCGCTTGCCGCGGAAGCCTTGCGCCACCACGAACTTCTCCGAACTATCCGAGCGGGACGCCGGAGGTTTGACATTGGCAACCTTCGTAAAATTCTTTTTCAAGATGGTCAGCAATTCGTTTTCTGCCCCACCTGCCAAGACCTTAGCCACAAAGGTGCCGCCCTCTTCCAGCACATCGAAGGCAAAATAGGCGGCCGCTTCGCATAAGGCGATGATGCGCAGGTGGTCGGTGTTCTGGTGCCCCGATGAAGCCGCCGCCATATCGGACATCACCACATGGGCCGTCCCGCCCAGCCACGCCTTCACCTTATCGTCAGCACCCTCGGAAAGGAAATCCAGCTGGTGCACTTCGGCCCCCGCAATCGCATCGACCTCCTGCAGATCGACGCCCAGAACGGTGCCCACCTTCTTGCCCGATTTCTCGCCAAGCGCGTTCACACGCTTGACCGCCACCTGACACCAGCCCCCCGGCGCACAGCCAAGGTCAACCACCCGCGCCCCCGGCACGAGGAAGCGGTATTTGTCATCAAGCTCGAGGATCTTGAACGCCGCCCGCCCGCGATAGCCTTCCTTGCGCGCCCGCGCGACATAGGGGTCGTTCAACTGGCGCTCAAGCCAGAGCGTCGAACTCAGCTTGCGGCCCTTTGCCGTTTTGACCCGCACGCGCAGATCGCGCTGGCCCCGACCCGAGGTGTTCTTGCCCGTAGGTGTCTTGACCATACTCTACTCCAGTTCTTCAAGGACGCCATCGGCGGCCATCTGTGCATATAACAGGCCCTCGCGCAGGCCACGGTCGGCCACGGAAAGCTGGTTGGTGGGCCAGACCCGCATCAGGGCCTGCAGGATTGCCGCCCCCGACATGATCAGCGAATGACGGTCCCGCCCGATGCGCGGGTCAAGCCGCCGCCCGTCAGGCCCAAGCCGCAGGAAGGACCGGATCACCCCGTCAATCTCCGAGGTGTTCATCATCAGCCCGTCAACCCGATTGCGGTCATAGCGACGCAGGCCCAGATGGCAAGCAGCAACCGTGGTGACCGTGCCCGAGGTGCCGATAATCTGGAAGCCTTCCTGCGGGCTGCCCGAGGCATAGGGCGTGAAATCGGCAAGCTTTTCCTCGAAAAACCAGCTCATAAGGGCAAAGCGCGCCGCATCATCCTCGACATCGCCATATTGGTCCTTCAGCGTGGCCACCCCCAAAGGCACCGAAATCCAGTCGACCACCCGCGCGGCAGGCCCCGGCATGTTGCTTTGGTCAAATCCGTTCGCCAGCCGCATGATGGCCCGCGCCCGATCTCCGGGCGGGACATCCTCGAGGTCGATCCACACGAGTTCCGTCGAGCCGCCCCCGATATCGACCACCAGCACCTGCTCGGTATTGGGCCGCACCAAAGATCCGCAAGAAATCACCGCAAGGCGGGCCTCTTCTTCCGCCGGAATGATCTCCAGCGGCAGGCCGGTCTCG
The DNA here is from genome assembly GCF_057380695.1 of Thioclava sp. NS-SX20. NCBI lineage: Bacteria > Pseudomonadati > Pseudomonadota > Alphaproteobacteria > Rhodobacterales > Paracoccaceae > Thioclava > Thioclava sp. NS-SX20. The sequence continues at coordinate 1,255,739 of NZ_CM170816.1, forward strand.
CGCCGGACATAGCGGATGAAGTCACGCGCGTTGCGGGCGCGGCGGCAGGCCTCGGTGGCCACCAACCGCATCCGCTTGACGCGGTGTTTCTCGATCTTGCGGCGGCAGATCTGCAACGCCTGCACCGTTCGCGCCATCGCAGAGCGCGACAGCCGACCCGAGGCTTCCAGCCCCTGACCGAGTTGGACAGCTTTCGAGAAGCTGTCGACCACATGGAACTGAGAGCCCTTCGGACGGGCAATCAGCATGCGGCAGCTATTGGTGCCCAGATCCAGCGCAGCATAAAGCTCGTTGGAGTCTGGACTCGGGCGCACGGGGTGCTCTACCGATATATTCGGGAACGCGCCCGCAGCCCTGGGACGCTTGGGCGTCATGGTCACGCCCTCCGATTTCAAGTTGCCTCCAATCTATCCACTCCCCTCCGGAGTATCAAGAGAGCCAAAGCAAATCCGCCCCGCGAATAGCCAGACCGTCTACACCTGAAATGACACTGGATACGGCCCCGAATGCGGCAGTGGCCTGTCCGGCTCCGGATCTCTTGCGTGATCCTCAGGCGCGATCCGCGGGTCCGCGCATCGAATCACGAATAGGCCGCGCTGCGATATTCCCATTCAGCCGCCCATCCCGTAGAAAAAGACCAACAGGAGATCTGACATGACCGAAGACATCTATAGCCATCTCACACAGCTCGGCGGCGAGACCAAGCTGCCGCTCTCGCCCGATCAGGCGGTTCTGGAACGCGTGCCCAACCCGCATCCCGGCACGCGCTATACCGTGCGCTTTGTCGCCCCCGAATTCACCTCGCTCTGCCCGATGACAGGGCAGCCCGATTTCGCGCATCTGGTGATCGACTATATTCCGCGCGACTGGCTGGTAGAGTCGAAATCGCTCAAGCTCTTTCTGGGATCGTTCCGCAATCATGGCGATTTCCACGAAGCCTGCACCGTCGGCATCGGCAAGCGCCTTGCCGAAACACTGGACCCCGAATGGTTGCGCATTGGTGGCTACTGGTATCCGCGCGGCGGCATTCCGATTGACGTCTTCTTCCAGACCGGCCCCCAGCCCGAGGGCGTCTGGATCCCCGATCAGGGCGTTCCGCCCTATCGTGGCCGCGGCTGAGCAGGCTTTCACAGTGAGAAAAAACGCGCCCCCTTTCGGGCGCGTTTTTGTTTGCGCAAACGATCCGCAGGCACCGCTTGACTTCCGGCCCCTAGGGAAACTAAACCTTTAATTGTATTTTAACAGGAAAGATCAACTCACAATAAGCATGTTTATAATACCGTAACCGATATGCGCGATCTTCTCCTTACGTAAAGCGTTCCGGCGTCGCTCTTCACCCCATTACGCGATCCGTCGAAGCGCTCTCATTCCCGCCCGCACTTGATGGCAGCCTGTTCGGGCGGGAATGAACGTCTTGATTCTGAAGGCCCATCAGGAACGTAAACGGAACATTTTGAGCTTGCTCATAAAACGGCCAGCCTGCATCCCGTGAAAAAGCGGAAATCTATGGCTCTGATCGTTAAATATTAGCTTAAGTTTGAGAAACAAACCGTTGAATTGCCAAGATTTCACCCAAGGATCAAAGGGCTTTATGGCGGGAATGTGACCAAAACCCTCGATTTCAGGGGCATCATCGGAAAAGATGGTCTCATTGCGGCAAAATGAAGATGCGACCGACGGATTTCGTCCAAATTTGCCTTAAAGTTTATACAATCGTAAACCAAACGTTTACTCACGAAGATGCACGTTTTAGCGTGTAGTGGGGTAAAATAACTGGGGGAACGCACTGCCATGCGGTTCCAATTTCTGCGTAATGCAGTGAGACACGAGGGGTCGTGTCCACTGCGCTCATTGGCTATGCCCAAGAGCAACTTTACAAAACGTGTTCTAGCGGGTCTGACCGCTGGCACGACGGCTGCGCTTCTTTCGGGATGCACGGTCGATCACCCGAAAGTCACGCCATCCGCGCGGGCTTCAACTGCCGCATTTGCGGCCTCGCATGATGACCTGTCACGACAGGTCGCGCCGCGTGTGTCATCCAGCAATATGGCCAGCAACAGCCAGCTTGCCACCGATTTCCTCGAACTCGGGTTCGAACTTGAATCGGGGCGGCCTCTGGCACAGTTCACGCGTTTCGAGGGGCCGATTTCGGTGGTTCTCACCGGCAAGGTTCCGGCGCGAGCGCCCAGCGAGCTGGGCACGCTGATCTCGCGGCTACAACGCGAAGCGGGCATACCGATTTCGGCTAAAACCGGTAATTCCAACAGGATAACGGTCGAATTTGTGCCACGACGCGAGATGCGCAGCCTGGTGCCAAGTGTCGCCTGTTTCGTGACGCCCAATGTCACCTCCTGGGAGGAATACCGCAAAACGCGGCGTTCCGCGGTCTCGGACTGGACACGCGTGAAGCAGCGGACCCGTGCGGCGGTGTTCATTCCGGCAGATGTGTCCGCGCAAGAGCTGCATGACTGCCTGAACGAGGAAATCAGTCAGGGGCTCGGGCCGCTGAACGATCTGTATCGCATTCCGGATTCGGTCTGGAATGATGATAACTTCGTCTCCACCCTCACCCGTCATGACATGACGATCCTGCGGGCCTGGTATGATCCGGCACTGCATTCGGGCATGAGCCAGCCCGAAGTCATGGCGGCGCTGCCCGCTGTGCTGTCGCGGATCAATCCCTCGGGCGGGCAGTTCAGCCGCGTGCTGTCGGACCCGACACCGCGCAGTTACGAGGATGCCGTGAACCGCGCGATGGCCTCGGGCGGGGCCGGTCGTCGGCAGGCGGCGGCGCGGCAGGCGATCCAGATCGCGGCGGCGCAGGGCTGGACGGATACCCGCATGGGGTTTGCATGGTATCTTCTGGGACGGCTGTCGCCCAATGATCCCAATCAGGCGCTTCAGGCCTATCTGAAAGCCAGCGAATATTTTGCGATCACGCCACGGGCCTATATGCAGACAGCGCATACCGATATGCAGCTTGCGACCTTTGCGCTGGGGTCCGGACGCGCCGATCAGGCCATCCGCCTCAGCACACGCGGATTGCAGAATTCCAGCGCTTCGGGCAACGGAAAGCTGGCCTACGAGCTGCAAACGATCCGCAAGCAGGCGCAAAAAACGCTGGGACAGAGCGGCGGCGCGATGATGGCTTTCGCGGAATGATCCCGACGGGGCCGCTGCATTTTCCTGTAGCGGCCCCGTCTATTACGGCTGTCTTTTGCAACCGGATATGCCACACTGGCTCCCGACCCGCCCATAAAGATACCCGAGATGTTCCGTCCCTTCCTTCTTTGCCTCCGCCAGCATCAGGTGCCCGTATCCTTGCGGGAATATCTGGCCTTTCTGGAAGGTCTCTCGCGCGGTTTATGTCTGTATGACAGCGAGGCGTTCTATTATTTCGCCCGCAGCGCGCTGGTAAAGAACGAAGCCCATATCGACCGGTTCGACAAAGCTTTCTCTGCCACTTTTCAAGGACTTGAGACGCTTTCTTTAGACGATGTCCTTACCGCCTTCGATCTGCCTGAAGAGTGGCTGACAGCCCTTGCCGAGGCCACGCTCAGCCCGCAGGAAAAGGCCTTGATGGAGGGTGCGGGGAGTTTCGAAGAGCTGATGAACACCCTGCGCGCGCGTCTGGCCGAACAGAAAGACCGTCATCAGGGGGGCAGCAAATGGATCGGCACGGCGGGTCGGTCCCCCTTCGGGGCCTATGGCTATAATCCCGAAGGGGTGCGGATCGGGCAAGATAGATCGCGTGAAAGACGTGCCGTAAAGGTCTGGGACAAGCGGGAATTTCGGGATTTCGATGATGGTCTCGATCTTGGCACGCGCAATATGAAAATCGCGTTGCGTCGTTTGCGGCAATGGGTGCGCGAGGGCACCACCACCGAGCTGGACCTGCCCAACACGATCCGCGCCTCCGCCGATGCGGGCTATATCGATGTCAAAACCCGTCCCGAGCGGCGCAACGGTGTGAAACTGTTGCTGTTTCTGGATGTGGGCGGCTCGATGGATGACCATATCACCTTGGTGGACGAGCTGTTTTCGGCCCTGAAAACCGAGTTCCGGCAGTTCCGTCACTTCTATTTCCATAACTGTCTTTACGAATATGTCTGGACAGAGAACCGCCGCCGCTTCACGGAGCGGCTGTCGACATGGGACATCCTGCACCAGTATGGCAACGATTACCGCTGCATCTTTGTCGGCGATGCGGCCATGTCGCCATATGAAATCGCGGTTGCGGGTGGCGCCAATGAACATTGGAACGACGAGCCGGGCCAGATCTGGCTGGAGCGCGCCCGCCAGCAATGGCCGCGCCATATCTGGCTCAACCCCGCGCCGCAGTCTCTGTGGGCCCGGACCCACTCCACCCAGATGATCCGGCAGATCTTCGAAAACCAGATGTATCCCCTGACCTTGGACGGTATCTCCCAAGGGGTAAAGGCACTCTCATGAACTCCAATCTCATCCGCTGCCACCGTATCTGGTGCCGCCATCGGCTACTCTCGCTGGTCTTCGTTCTGGCGGTCGGCCTGACGGCGGTCTTTGCCTGGCACACGATCGACCGCGCGGTTTACTGGGCCGATCCGGGGCATCACGAAAGAACGCCGGAAAGCTGGATGACACCGCGTTATATTGCCCGCTCATGGGACCTGCCGCAGGATCGGGTTGAGGTCCTGCTGGATCTGTCCGATCAGACCGAGCTGGGGCATAAACCGAGATTGCGCGATCTGGCGCGCGCGGAAGGAGTACCGGTATCCGTCTTGATTGACCGTTTAAAAACAGGTCTGCCCGCTATGGTCCGCGCGGAGCAGAGCCCATGATGGCGCAGCTGACAGACCAGCTTCTGGCGCTGCTTCCTCTTTGGGGGCCGTGGCTGATTGCACTGGTTACCTTCGGCAGTTGCCTTGCCCTGCCCGTGCCCGCCTCGCTCGTGATGCTGGCAGGCGGCGCCTTTGTGGCCTCGGGCGATCTGGATCTGTGGTCACTGTTTCCGGCGGCGCTGCTGGGGGCGGTCTGCGGTGACAGGCTGGGCTATGCTATCGGGCGGATCGTGGCCCGCCACCTGCCCGAACCCGAAAGCAAGCGCGCGCGCCTTATGGCCAAGGCGCTGACCCGTCTGGACCGCAATGGCGGCTGGGCGATCTTCCTGTCGCGCTGGCTGTTCTCGCCGCTTGGCCCCTATGTCAACTTTGCCGCAGGCACCGCCCGTTATCCGCGCCACCGCTTCTGGCTGGCCTCGGTTGCGGGCGAAAGCGTCTGGGTCTCGCTCTATATCGGGCTGGGCATGGTGTTCGGGACCAATCTCTCGGCGGCGTCGGATCTGGCGGGCAGCATCATCGGCACGATTGCCGCCGCCACGGTCGCGATTTTTCTGGGGCGCTGGCTATGGCGCAGTGTCCGCCGCAAGGCACCGCATCAGATCTCTGATGCTGAGGGAATGCTGCCGGAGGTCCCCGTCGAGGGCCTACCGCAGGTGTCCGAATGATACGGCTTCTGGTTCTTCTGCTGCCGGTGCTGGCCGCAGTGGTGATGTGGCAGGTCTCCGCATGGTCCCTTGCGCGGCGCCTTGATAAAAGCGCGACACGCCTGAAGGACCCTTTGTTGCTGGCAGGGGTCGACCGACTGGCCGCCGCGATGGAGTTGCGCGCCATTCCGGTCTATGTGCAGGAAGTGCCCACGATCAACGGCCTTGCCGCGCCGGACGGGCGGGTATTCCTGACACGCGGCTTCCTGCGGCGCTACGAAAGCGGCGAGGTCGGCACCGAAGAGTTACTCTCGGTCATCGCGCATGAGCTGGGGCATGTGGCACTGGGGCATTCGAAGCGGCGGATGATCGACTTCGCGGGACAGAACCTTGTGCGGATGCTGATCTTTTCGGTTCTGGGGCGGATGGTGCCGTTTCTCGGTCCGCTGCTGGCCAATCTGGCCACGCGGGCTTTGGCCGCGCGCCTCAGCCAGCAGGACGAATACGAGGCCGATGAATTCGCCACCGCGCTGATGATCAAGGCGGGCTACGGGGCCGAGCCGCAAATCCGGCTTTTCGAAAAGCTCGATGCCCTGACCCGGCAGGGACCACGCAGCACCCCCGCATGGCTGATGACCCATCCCGAGACCCGCCTGCGGGTCGAGACCATCCGCCGGAATGTTGCGAAATGGACGGGCACGGGATCAAAGTCGCCATCGGCCCCGCCTTCGGGCCGCCTGCAATAATTCTTACTTTCGCAGGATTTAGGCGCTATCGTGCCGCAAAGAGATCAGGCAGGGTCAATGGTGCACCAGCAATCACAAGATCAGGGGCTGCGCAGGCGGCGGGTGTTCTACATCCCCGGCTATGATCCGTTTCCGCCGCGCCGCTACCGCGAGCTCTATCGCCGCGAAAGCGCCCAGCAGGCAGCGATCTCGGGGTACGAGATCAGCCAGAAAGCCAGTGGAAGCGCGGGCAAATACGGCTGGCAGGTAAGTTCGACGCAAGACGGGCAACAGGTCGAGGCGGTGATCGAGGTGCTGCTCTGGTCGGATATCGTGCGCGCGTCGATGGGGCGCTCTATCGCCGCCACCTATCTGCAACTGGTCCAGACCGCGTGGCGCTATATCGGCAGCGCGGCGCTGTTCCGCCTGATGCGGCTCCGCCTTGGGCCGGTGATTGCCGCGCTTTATCCGGTGGTGGCGTTGCTGACCCAGTTGCTGCTGGGCCTTCTGGCGGCCACGGCGGTCTATGGGGCCACATTCTGGGCGGGCGAGGCGCTGGGGCTTGGCCGACACCCGCTCGCCTTGCTGGCGCTTTTGCCTGCGGGCGCGGTGCTGGGCGTGATCCTGCGCTGGTTTCGCGCCCATGATAACCGCTTCTATGCCTATTACCTGCTGCATGATTATGCCTTCACCGCCCGCTGGAACGGGGCCTATCCCGCAACGCTCGACAGCCGCATCCAGCAATTCGCAGACCGGATCGCCCATGCCCTGCACGAGGATTGGGACGAGGTGCTGGTGATCGGCCATAGTTCGGGAGCGCATGTGGCAATCTCGGTTCTGGCAGAGCTGGACCGGCGCGCGCCCGCCTCTGACACGCCTCTGGCCCTGTTGACGCTTGGCCATGTCGTGCCGATGGTCAGCTTCCTGCCCAAGGCAGAGCGGCTGCGTGGCGACCTGCACAGGCTTGCCGCCAGCCACAGGGTCACTTGGGTGGATGTCACGGCTATGGGCGACGGCTGCTGTTTCGCGCTTTGCGATCCGGCAGGGGTCAGCGGGGTTGCCCCCGCCCGACAGACCGGCCCCCTGATCTTCTCGGCCGCATTCCGGCAAAGCCTGAGCGAGGCGCGCTGGAAGGCTGAGCGCCGGCGCTTTTTCAGATTGCATTTCCAATACTTATGCGCCTTTGATCGCGTGCAGGATTATGATTACTTCCGCATCACCGCAGGCCCGCTGACCTTGGCCCAACGCTATGCCACGCGCGCACCTTCGCCCAGCAGGCTTGCCACGCCCGTCAACCGCTTCCGGTCCATGTCATGACCCCGCCGAAACCCGCACCGCGCCCCGATAAGGTCTCGCTCTGGCGCTATATCCGGCTGTTCAAACAGGATATCCTCTCGGCGCAACCGGCACGGCTTTATCGCGCCAAGATGGCGGAATTCCGCACGCCCTTCTTCCGGTCCTATCTGTGCAACACGCCCGAGCTGGTGGATCTGGTGCTGCGCGCCCGCCCGCAGGATTTTCCGAAATCCGACCGTATCCGCGAAGGTCTGGCCCCTTTGCTGCGCAATTCGGTCTTTGTGACGAATGGTGCGGTCTGGGCCCGCCAGCGCCGCATCATCGACCCCGCCTTCGAGGGCGGCAAGCTGCATCAGAGCCTGCCCGATATGTGGCAAGCAGGGTTGAACTGCCTGAAGCGCCTTCACAAGAGTGCCGGACAGCCTATTGATATAGAACCGGAAACCTCGCATGTGGCGGCAGATGTCATCTTTCGCACATTGTTTTCGCTACCGATCGAGGACCGCACTGCCGCGCAGGTATTTACCGCCTTCCGCGCCCATCAGATGTCGGCCCCTGTGGTCAATCTGGCGGCCCTTCTGCCCTTGCCGCGCTGGCTGCCGCGCCCGCATTCGCGCCAGACCCGCGAAACGGCGACCCAGATCCGGCGCTTGATCGAAGATCTCACACGCCGCCGCGCCGAAGAAATCGCGCAGGGCGTGGCCCCCAATGATCTGGCGACCAAGATCATGACCATGACCGATCCCGAAACCGGCACCCGTTTCAGCACCGATGAGATGGTCGATCAGGTGGCGATCTTCTTTCTTGCGGGGCATGAGACCTCGGCCTCGGCGCTGGCTTGGGCGCTCTATCTGCTGGCGACCCATCCCGAGTGGCAGGAAACACTGGCCGAGGAGGCGCGCTGCCTGCCTGCGACCGCCACCCCCGATATGGCGCTGCTGAAACAGCTGAGACTGTCGCGCGCCGTCTTCCGCGAGGCCATGCGGCTATATCCGCCCGTGCCAATGTTCGTGCGCGAGACCACCTGCCCCGAGACCTTCCGCAAGCGCCCCGTTAAACGCGGATCGCAGGTGGTGATCTCGCCTTGGCATCTGCACCGCCATGAATTGCTGTGGGACAATCCCGATGGCTTTGACCCGTCCCGCTGGGAGACGGAAAACGGCAAAAGCTGCGCGCGTCAGGCCTATATCCCCTTTTCAGCCGGTGCGCGCGTCTGCCCCGGTGCGGGATTTGCGATGGCCGAGGGCGTGCTGCTCCTGTCGATGATCCTGCGCGACTTCCACCTGACCGCCCTGCCCGAGCGCCCGCCCCGGCCTGCCGCCCAGCTGACCGTGCGCAGCAAAAACGGCATCTGGCTGACCCTTACGCCGCGCCAATGAAAAACCGCCCCGAAGGGCGGTCTCAGCTTATTCTCCTGCGACCCGTTCGGCCTCGGGGATTTGGCCTGAAGGCTTGCCCTCGACCATATCCTCAAGGCTCATACCGCGCGTCTCCGACACCATCTTCCAGACGATGAAGAAGGAGATCAGCGCAAAGCCCGCATAGAGGCTATAGGCCAGATCCAGTCCGATTGCGGCCAATACGGGGAATGTGGTCGACACCACGAAATTGGCCAGCCAATTCGCCGCGCCCCCCACGCCAAGCGCCATGCCGCGGATCTTATTGGGGAACATCTCGCCCAAGAGAACCCACATGACCGGACCCCAGCTGGCGCCAAAGCCGATGATGAAGACATTGGCCATCACCAGCGCCACCGGACCCCAAGGCGCGGGCAGCGAGACGCTATCTGCCGTGACCACCGCATGGTTGAAGGCCAGTGCCATCACCCCAAGCGAGACGGTCATCAGCCCCGAACCCCAAAGCAGCAGCGTCTTGCGCCCCAGACGGTCGATCAGCAGGATCGCGATGATCGTCGCCACGATATTCACGACCGACGAGAAGACCGAAATCATGAAGCTGTCGCTTTCCTGAAAACCGACCGACTGCCAGAGCGTGGTGGAATAGTAGAAGATCACATTGATCCCGACCAACTGCTGGAACACCGCGATCAGGATGCCGACCCAGACGATGGGGCGGAAGAAGAACGCCCCGCCGGTGAGGTCGCGGAAACTCTTGCTGTCCTCGCGCTTCATGGTCTCGCGGATCTTGGCAATCTTGCTGTCCAGACGCACGCGACGAACGCCGACGATCGTCTCGAGGATGTCACGCGCCTCGCTGATGCGGTCTTTCTCCACCAGATAACGCGGGCTTTCCGGCAGACGCAGCGCCAGCACACCATAAAGCACCGCCGGAATCAGTTCCGAAAGGAACATCCAGCGCCATGCTTCCATTCCCATCCAAAGCGTCCCCGCCGCGCCACCGGCCACACGGGCGACAATCGCGCTGACCAGAAGCGCCACGAAGATGCCCGAGACAATGGCCATCTGCTGCATGGTGCCAAGGCGGCCCCGCTCGTCCTTGGGGGCAACTTCCGCGATATAGGCGGGCGCGATCACCGAGGCGAAGCCCACCCCGATCCCGCCGACAAAGCGCCACAGGATCAGATCCCACTGGCCGAAAGCCAGCCCCGAGCCAAGCGCGGAGATGGACAGAAGCGCGGAGGCGATGATCATCGTCTTCACCCGCCCGAACCTGTCTGAGCACACCCCCGCATACCAAGCCCCCGCCATAGCGCCCAGAAGCGCGCAGGAGACCGTAAAGCCGATGCCCGAGGCCGAAAGTCCGAAGCCATCGCGCACGGCATCCACCGCGCCATTGATGATCGAGCTGTCATAGCCGAACAGAAAACCGCCCAAGGCCGCTGTGCAGGCGATCATCAAAAGCCTGCCGGACATCACCCCGTCATCCGAAATTTCCGCCATATTCCCCTCCTGCGCCGTAATGTCCGGCGCTTGCCTGATCTGCTTTTCATGTGTCGGATATCTGTCCGTTCACATGATGTGAGACAGGGCAAGGTCAAGCGGCGGACGAAGGGTCGCCTTTGGTCTGTGGCGCAAAACCACGAAAAAGCCGGCAAAAAATGCCGGCTCTGTTACATTTGCTTACAAACCGGAAAAGATCAGAGTTTGTAGATGGCCGAGAACTTCTCTTCGAGATAATCCAGCAGCGCGGTCTCGTCAGGGGCTGTCCCGCAGGCGGTGGTGATGGTCTCGACCGGCGGACGTAGCCCCCCGTGACGCTGCAGGTTCTCGCGCAGCCAGTCGGTGGCGGGCGCGGTATGCCCCTCGGCCAGCGCCCCGTCCAGATCGGGCACCGCGCCACGGATCGCCTTCATCAGGCAGCCCGCATAGAGATTGCCCAGAGCATAGGTCGGGAAATAGCCGAACAGCCCCACCGGCCAATGCACATCCTGCAGGAAGCCATGCGAGGGCTTATCGACCGTCAGCCCGAAATCGGCTTTGAAGCGGGTGTTCCATGCCTCTTCAAGGTCGGTCACCTCCAGCTTGCCGGAAATCAGGTCCCGCTCCAGATCGAAGCGCATCATGATATGCAGGTTGTAATGCAGCTCGTCGGCCTCGGTGCGGATATAGCCCGGCGCCACGCGGTTGACAGTGGCAAAGAAGGCGTCAGCATCAGACACACCGAAATCGCCAAACATCTCGGTCATGCGCTGGTAGAGCCAGCCGGTAAAGGCGCGCGAGCGGCCCAGCTGGTTTTCATAGATCCGGCTTTGGGATTCATGCACGCCCATCGACACACCCGCCCCAAGCGGCGTGAAATTATAGGCGGGATCGATGGCCTGCTCATAGCAGGCATGGCCCGTTTCATGGATCGTCGAATAGATATTGTTGAAGGGATCACGTTCGACCACGCGGGTGGTGATGCGCACATCATTGCCCGATCCGGTCGAGAACGGATGCACGGCAATATCCATCCGTCCCCGCGTCCAGTCATAGCCGAAAGCCGAGGCACAGATCCGCGACAGCCGCATCTGCGCCTGCTCGGGGAAGGTGTGGTCAAGCGCTGCGGGCTTGACGGACGACCCCGCCACGCGGTCGCAAAGATCCACCAGACGCGGGCGCATCCGGTCGAAGACCTTGCCGATGTCCTTGGCCGAGGTGCCGGGCTCATAGGCTTCCAGCAGCGCATCATAGGGGTCGCGCCCGTCCGATAGCGCCTGCGCCTCTTCGCGCTTGAGCCGCACGACCTCCTCGAAGGTCGGCAGAAAAGCCGACGGATCTTCGGCGGCGCGCGCATCCGCCCAGATGCCCTGGCTGAGCGAGGTCAGCCGCGCGATTTCTGCGGCCAGACGCGCCGGAATACGCATCGCGCGGTTATAGTCGCGCGCGACCATATCCAGCACCCGCGCCTCTGTCTCGTTGCGCGCCTCGGCCCGCACCAGCCAGTCCGAGATCCGCGGGTCGGTGCGGCGGGCATGCAGGATTGCCTCCAACGCCCCCGTCTCTTCCGCGCGGTCATCGGCAGCCCCGCGCGGCATCACCGTTTCCTGATCCCAAGACAGCCGCTGGGCGATCTTCTCGAGGGCTGCGGTTTCGCGCAGATGGGCGGTAAGGTCTTGATAGGCAGACATTGGGTCAGGCTCCTCTGACGGATTGCACCACCGGATAACGCGCATGGAAACGCGCACGGATGATCAACACCCACAAGATCACAGCGCCGAACTGATGCGCAAGCCCAAGTGGCATCGGGGCCGCATGCATCACCGTCACAATCCCAAGGATCACCTGACACAGAAGCATCGCCCCCATCGCCATGAACGCGCCCTTGGTATTGGGATGGGCCGATTTACGCGCCTTGAGCACAACCACCATGCCAAACACGAACAGCGTATAGGCCACCATCCGGTGCACGAATTGCACCATGCCGGGGTTCTCGAAGAAATTGCGCCACAGAGGGTCGTAATTCAGCGCATCCGAAGGGAAGAACTCGCCATTCATCCACGGCCAGTCGATATAACCGCGCCCCGCATCGATTCCGGCAACCAGCGCGCCCAGAAGGATCTGCAAGAAGGCCAGATGCATCACGCCCGTGGCCATGCCGAACAGTTTGCGCTCGCCCATGCGGCGGGCCTGCAACAGCTCGCCCTCGCGACGCGAAAGCTGCAGGCAGAACCATGCGATCGTGCCCAGAATGATAAAGGCGATGCCCAGATGGGTGGCCAGCCGGTAGGAGGCCACGGCGATCATCTGTCCGCCCAGCCCCGAAGACACCATCCACCAGCCAATCGCGCCTTGCAGCCCGCCAAGCGCTCCCAGCCCCAGAAGCTTCGGCACCCACCCCTTGGGGATGCGGCCCGTGACCAGAAACCCGAGGAAACCAAGCGCCCAGACCATGCCGATCAGGCGGCCAAGGTTGCGATGCGCCCATTCCCACCAGAAGATGCCCTTGAAGCCTTCCAGCGTCATATTCGGGTTGATCAGCGCATATTGCGGGATCTGTTTGTAATTCTCGAATTCGGCCTGCCATTGGGCCTCATTCATCGGCGGCAGCGCCCCCGAGATCGGCTTCCATTCGGTGATCGACAGCCCGCTATCGGTCAGGCGGGTCGCGCCGCCCAAGGCGATCATGCACACGACCAGCGCAAAAATCACGATCAGCCAGGCGCGGATCCATTTACGCGCCCCTTTCGGCTGGCGGTCGATCATGCCGCCTTTCGGCTCGGCGCGGGTTTGGGTGGGCTGGGCCACATCCTCGAAGATGCTGCGTTTCTGGCTCATCGGGGCTCTCCTTCAGTCGCCGCGCAAACTAGGCGCGCGGGCGGGCGCGTTCAAGCATCATTCCGCCGATTGCCGCAGCCTATCGCGAAGGTGACCCCTGCCCGGGCGCGCCCGCGCGCGGAGACCCGCGCGTGGAGAGTGGCCGGATGCCCGCATCGTCGATGCCCGCAAGAGGCGGCGCGGGCCCGGCCCAGAGGCTGTGCGAGGGGCGACAGATGCGCCTAAAGGATCTGGTGCAGCATAGCCACCGCCGTACAGCCCCCGAAGAACACCATCAGCTTGCCCGAAACCAGCAGCCCCAGATGCAGCCCCCGCGCCTGCCAGCGTGACAGCCCGTCAAACATCGCCTGAAGACGCCCCTGCCGCCCCAGATGCATCATCCAGACATGCACGCCCAGATCAAAGACCAGCGCCAGCACGCAAAGAACCGCCCAGAAGGCCGGATGGACAAGCATCGAAAGCAGGGAAGCGGTCACGGCAGTCCTTTCGTCGGGGCCACATCCGGGCCGGTTACAGCCTTTGTCGTCCTAGCCCTTACCACGCAGAAGCTGCCTGAGCGCCCCGTGCAGCGTCTGGACCTCGGAGCGCGTCATCGCGAAGCGCGTCCACATATTGCGCATATTGCGCTTCATCATCGGGGCTTTCTCGGGCGGATAGAAAAAGCCTGCCTCCTCCAGACGCCCTTCGATGTGATCGCCCCACGCCTCGACATCGCCCGCGCTGGCCGGTTCATGGCCCGCCAGACCTTCTGCAATATCTTCCGCCTCCAGAACATGGCGCGAATACTCGTAGGAGGTCAACAGCACAGCCTGACCAAGGTTGAGGGAAAAGAACTCGGGATTGGTCGGAATGGTGATGATGGCATTGGCGCGGATGATATCGTCATTTTCCAGCCCCGTGCGCTCGGGGCCGAACATCACGGCCACCTTCTGCCCTGCCTGAATCCGGCGATGCGCCTCGATCATCGCGGTCTCGGGGGTATAGATGGGCTTGGGCAGCTCGCGCCCCCGCGCCGTGGTGGCAAAAACGAAATCGCAATCGGCCACAGCCTCCGCCACGCTGTCAAACACCCCCGCATGATCCAGCACACGACCCGCCGCCCCCGAGGCCATCGCCACAGCCTTCGGGTTGGGCCAGCCGTCGCGCGGCTCGACGATCCGCATTTTGGACAGCGTGAAATTCAGCATCGCCCGCGCGGCCGCTCCGATATTCTCGCCCATCTGCGGACGCACCAGCACGATATGCGGCTGGCTGGATTTCGGGGCGTTACTGGGGTCGGCAGGCTGGTCAATCATCACGGGCTCCTTTTGCAGAGCCTTCCATAAGCACAACGCAAAGCTCTTTCAAGCAAGCGCCGCCTGCGCTATGAGAACGCAAACACCTCATTCCGGCCTGCAAAGGCCTCCGCAGTCAAGGATATATCATGGCAGACGAAGATCGCCCGCAAATCTACCTGCTGACGCCCACGAGCTTCGAGCCGGAGACATTCCTGCCCAAACTCAAGGCCGTTCTGGAGGCGCATGAGATCGCCTGTATCCGCCTGTGCCATGCCTCGAAAGACGAGCTGGAGCTGGGCCGCATCGCCGATGCCATCCGCGAACTCGCCCATGCCCGCGACGTGGCGCTGGTGATCGACAGCCATATCCATCTGGTCGAACGCCACGGGCTGGACGGCGTGCACCTGACCGATGGGGCCCGTTCGATCCGCCATGCCCGCAAGGAACTGGGCGAGGATGCCATTGTCGGGGCCTATTGCGGCAATTCGCGCCATGACGGGATGAATGCCGGTGAAGCCGGCGCCGATTATGTCTGTTTCGGCCCGATCGGCGAAAGCGCCCTTGGCACGGGCGAGCGCGCCGAATTCGACCTCTTCCAATGGTGGTCCGAAATGATCGAGGTGCCGGTGGTGGCCGAAGGCGCGCTGACGCTGGATCTGGTCAGGCAGTTCGCGCCGGTCTCTGACTGGTTCGCCTTTGGGGACGAGATCTGGAAGAGCGAAGATCCGGTCGCCACTCTGGGCGCACTTGTCGCCGCAATGGGCTGATCCCCGCCAGAACGGCGAGTGCAGGAAAGGGCAGACAATGGCAACGCGCACCGAAGACAACACGATCCAGCGCGACGGCCCGATGGGCGATTGGGGCGCGTTCATGCATTCGGAGCTGCGCGTCGACCGTGCCGATCTGGCGGGCCATATCCGCCAGATCGAAGGGGCGCGGGTTCTGGTGGCGGTTGCCGGTGCGCCGGGGTCTGGCAAATCGCGGCTGGCGCGCGAGATCTGCGAAAAGCTCAATGCCCATACTGCCGCCTGTGCCGCCATCCTGCCAATGGACGGCTTCCACCGCTCGAATGACTGGCTGGACGCGCGGGGCCTGCGCGGACGCAAAGGCGCCCCCGAAACCTTCGACACCGAGGGCTTCGCCGCGCTTTTGCAGCAGGCCCGCACCGCCGGTCAGGCCCTGCATGTGCCGACCTTCGACCGCGACCGCGACCGCGTGATCCCCGATGGTGACGAGATCGAGGCACGGACCCGCTTCATCCTTGTCGAGGGCAATTATCTTTTGCTGACCCGTGCAGGCTGGCGCGATCTGTTTCCGCTATTCGACCTGACGATCCGCCTGCATGTGCCCGAAGACGAACTGCGCGCCCGCCTGATCCGCCGCTGGGAAAAACGCGGCATCGATCCGGCGGAAATCACCCGCCGCGTCGAGGAAAACGACCTGCCGAACGGGCGGCTGATCCTGACCGAAGGCCGCGCCGCCGATCTGCGGGTGCTGGATTACAGCTGATCATCCGATCCTGAAGACCAGAACAAAGGGGGCCGAAGCCCCCCTTTTTATGACCTCAAAGCGGTTCGATATCGCCTTCGGCACGTTTAGCGTGGAAATCGGCGACATAGGCCTTGAAGGTCCCCGCCTCGATCGCATCGCGCATGCCCTGCATCAGATCCTGATAGTAATGCAGGTTGTGCCATGTCAGCAGCATCCCCGAGATCATCTCGTTCGCGCGGAAGACGTGATGCAGATAGGCGCGCGAATAATTGCGGCAGGCAGGGCAGCCGCAGTTTTCATCCAGAGGCCGCGGGTCATCTCGGTGGCGCGAGTTCTTGATGTTGATCTGACCGTGGCGGGTCCATGCCTGCCCCGTCCGACCCGAGCGCGAGGGCAACACGCAATCCATCATATCCACACCGCGTTCAACCGCACCCACGATGTCATCGGGCTTGCCGACGCCCATCAGATAGCGCGGACGGTCCTCGGGCAGGAAACCGGTGGCGTAATCCAGCACGCCGAACATCGCCTCCTGCCCCTCGCCCACGGCCAGACCGCCGATGGCATAGCCGTCAAAGCCGATATCGGTCAGGGCCTTGGCAGATTGCTCGCGCAGCTCTTGCGTGACGCCGCCCTGCATGATGCCAAACAGCGCATGTCCCGGACGGTCGCCAAAGGCCTCCTTGGACCGCACAGCCCACCGCATCGACAGTTCCATCGCACGGGCCACTTCCTTATCGGTCGCAGGCAGCGCGGGGCATTCGTCGAAACACATGACAATGTCCGAGCCAAGAAGCTTCTGGATCTCCATCGACCGCTCGGGGCTGAGCATATGTTTCGACCCGTCGACATGGCTGGAGAAGGTCACCCCCTCTTCGGTCAGCTTGCGCAGCCCCGCCAGCGACATGACCTGAAACCCGCCCGAATCCGTCAGGATGGGTTTTTGCCAGTTCATGAACTTATGCAATCCGCCAAGGGCGGCCACACGTTCCGCCGTCGGGCGCAGCATCAGGTGATAGGTATTGCCCAGCAGGATATCGGCGCCCGTCGCGGCCACCGATTCCGGCATCATCGCCTTGACGGTTGCCGCCGTGCCCACCGGCATGAAGGCGGGCGTGCGGATATCGCCGCGCGGCGTATGGATCACACCCTTGCGCGCCGCGCCATCCGTGGCCTGAAGCTCGAAGCTGAATTTTTCTGTCATCACCTGTCTCCTTGCGCAGCCCCCATAGGATGAAACCGGCTGTTTGGAAAGGCGGCAGTTGGTTAGCGGATGCAAAAGCGGGGCCAAAACAGCCCCGCATGACAGATTTTACCCGCTCTCCCCCACCAAGCTCCCAAAGCGCAGGCAGAACGGTGCTTGGCGCAAGCGCGCGGCAGAGAGGGCCCGAAACGGGTCAGGCCGCCCCCTGTCCGACCGCGCGCAGGGCACGCGGGGCCGTCAGCGCCGAAATCCCCAAAAGGACCACAGCCGGCAGGAAGGCAAAAGCCCAGCCAAAGGCCCCATGCCCCAGCCCGCCCATGATCCCGCCTAGAACAAAGGCCGCGACAAGCTGCACGAACAGCATGAGCCGCGCATGGTCATAACCGTCATCGCCGCTGTCACGGCCCCGCCCGTACAGCCCGCGCCCGATCTCGATGCCCATATCGGTCAGCAGGCCCGTCGCATGGGTGGTGCGGATACGTGCGCCGGAGATCCGGGTGATGGTGGCGTTTTGCAGCCCCATGATAAAGGCCAGCAGACCCAGCCCCAGATGCCCTTCCCAAGGCTGCGGCAAGAATTCGGCGGTGGCCAGCACGGCCAGCAAGATCCCCTGCAAGGCCAGCGGCATATAATAGGTCAGGCGAGAATGGCGGGCAAAGCCCCGCGCGATCATCGCCGAGGCCAGCGCCGCCCCTGCCACAAACAAAAACAGCACGCAGAAACTGAGCAGCACCAGCGAAAGATTGGCACCGACAAGGCTGCCCGCCAGTTGGGACAGATGCCCCGTCATATGCGAGGCATATTGGCTCATCATCAGAAAGACACCGGCATTCAGCGATCCGGCGATTACGGCCAGCACGATCCCCAGCCAGCGATCCGCCTCGGGGGCACGCCGATGCGAGGTGAAAAGACGCATGGCACGGACAGAGAGGTGACGACGGAATGCGGATCGGATGGGCATGGGGAGGCCTCGCAAATGACGGATGATGCAATGTGGTTCCATCATCATGTCGGGGCGGCAGGCAACGGATCAAGAGGAGCGTAACGTCGGGAATGCGGCGATGCAGCAAATTCCCGCCAAAGGTGCAAATAAAAGGCACATTTTCGCCAATATCAGATCAATTTATCCATAAAACCATAAACTTGGCGTTATATTGAGAACAACTCAAGGATGATTTATCCGCTTTCGCTCTTCTTTTGCCACCGGCCGGACTCTTCCGACCAGTACTGCGCCTTCGCACCTGCAGCAGTAAACTGCTTCCACTGTACCCGCGCCCGCGAGAGCGCCTCGTGGTCATGCCCGTCAAACAGGATCCAGACCCGCTCGTGGCGCTCCAGCTCTTCGGGCACCACCTCTGCGCCGTCGATGCTCAACACCGCGTCACGCCCGGCCTTGGCGGGCTGGCTGGCCGTGGTCAGCAGGACCGGTTGCAGGGCATCTTGCGCGCCCCCCGCCAGACCATGCGGCAGAAAGCTCTCCGCCCCGCCCATTTCCCACAGGCTGCGGTCATACCAGTGCATCCGGTCCGGCAGGGTGCCGCGCAATTCTATCTTCCAGCCCTGTTCCAAGGCGCGGCCAAGAAGGTTGACGACAACCTCCGCGACCGAGCTTTCGGTGACGTGATAAAACAGCGCAGCGCCCATGCTTCAGCCCTCGAACTTATCAGCAATCAGACGGTTGAGGGTCATCACGCCCCAGCCGGTCGGGCCTTTCGGCGCAAGCTCCGTTTCCGTGGGCGGCAGCGCCACGCCTGCGATATCGATATGGCACCACGGCACCTCCGGCGCAACAAAATGCTTGAGGAAGGTGGCGGCGGTGATCGCACCTGCCGGACGTCCGGCAGAATTCTTGATATCGGCCAGCCGCGATTTGATCAGCCGGTCATAAGAGGGCTGCAATGGCAGCGGCCATGCACCCTCTCCCTCTTGCTTCGCCGCTTTCAACAGATCGCCCGCGAAACCGTCGTCATTGCTGAAAACCCCCGCATTGTCATGACCGAGCCCCACGATCACCGCGCCCGTCAGAGTGGCCAGATCGATCATGGCGCGCGGGGCGAAATGCTCTTGTGCATACCACAGCACATCGGCCAGAACGAGACGCCCCTCGGCATCGGTATTGATGACCTCGATGGTCACACCCTTGGCCGAGGTCACGATATCGCCCGGACGCTGGGCGCGGCCATCGGGCATATTCTCGACAAGCCCGACGATCCCCACGACATTGGCCCGCGCCTTGCGCAGCGCCAGCGTGCGCATCACGCCCGCCACCGTGCCCGCACCGCCCATATCCATCGTCATCTCTTCCATACCGGCACCGGGCTTGAGAGAGATCCCGCCGGTGTCAAACACCACGCCCTTGCCGATCAGCGCCAGAGGCGGCTCCTCGGCGCCGCCATTCCATTTCATCACCACAACCTTCGAGGGGCTTTCCGAGCCTTGCCCCACCGCCAGCAGCGCCCGCATTCCCAGCGCCTCGAGATCGGCCTCTTCGAGAATCTCGACATCCAGCCCCAGTTCCTGCATAGCCGCCAGACGGGCGGCAAAATCGGAGGTGGTCAGGATATTGGCCGGTTCATTGACCAGATCACGGGTGAAAAACACCCCCTCGGCCAGCGCGGCCAGCGGCTGTGCCTCCTGCGCCAGTTTCTCGGGGTTGTTGGCCATGAAACGCACCGGCCCGTAAGCGGGCGTCTCGGCGCTATGATAATTGAAGCGGTAGGCCCTGAGCGCCAGACCAAAGGAAACCTCGGCCGCGCGGGCATGGCTTTCTGCCAGCACCAGCCCCCCCTTGGCCCCCAGCGCACGGGCAATCGTCGCCCCTGCCTTGCGCGCCACCGAAATTTCGCAGCGCCGCGGCAGCGATACCAGCAACACCAGCTCCGCAGCCATTCCCGCCGGCCATTCCAGCCGCAGCGCCGATCCGTGATCCAGCTTGGCAAAGGTCTCCGACTCGACGGCACGTTTAAGCGCGCCATGCGTCAGACGGTTGACCCGCCGCCCCGCAAGCCCCAGATTGCGCCCGCTTTCGGCAAAGACGACAACGACACCGCTGGCCTCGACCACGGTCTCCAGATCGGTTTCAGTAAAGCTGATGGCAAGGGGTTCGGTCATCTGTGTTGTTCCTATGGTCCAATATGCTCGACTGGCCCGACCCTACAAAGCTATAAGGGATTTGGAAAGCCACGGGCGGATTCCTGCACGGCAAAAGACCCGCTTGGCGGGGAAATTCGGAATGCGGGCTTTTCCAGCGCCCCGCAAGACGATAGAGACAGAGACAAGACCGCGTTCAGCGCGGCGTGATCAGGAGTAAAGAGCAGCACTGTGAGCCGGCTGGACCGATATCTTTTGTCGCAATTCTTGGCGATCTTCGGGTTTTTCGCCCTTATTCTGGTCTCGATCTACTGGGTCAACCGGGCGGTCAGCCTGTTCGAACAGCTTATCTCGGATGGCCAGACCGCGCTTGTGGTGCTGGAATTCACCGCGCTGACCCTGCCTTATGTGATCCGCGTGGTGCTGCCGATTGCCGCCTTCGCGGCCACGGTCTACACCCTCAACCGCCTGTCGAGCGAATCCGAGCTGGTGGCCATGCAGGCCACCGGAGCCTCGCCCTGGCGGCTGGCCCGTCCGGTTCTGGTCTTCGGGCTGCTGGTCGGGCTGATGATGGCGGTGCTGACCCATTTTCTGGTGCCGCAATCGCGCGCACAACTGGCCACGCGGCAGGCACAGCTGGCCGAGAATGTGACCGCCAGCCTGCTGACACCGGGACGGTTCCAGCATCCGGTCGACGGCATTTCGATCTATATCCGCGCGATCAGCGATAATGGCGAATTGCAGGATTTCTATCTCTGGGACAGCCGCACCCCCACCAACCGGATGAGCTATCTGGCCAAGAAGGCGGTTATCGTGCGCACCGATAACGGGCCGAAACTGGTGCTTTTCGACGGTATCGCGCAAAGCCTGCGCACCGAGGGGCGCAATCTTTCGGTCACGCGGTTCTCGAACTTCACCTATGACCTGAGCAGCCTCATTCAGGGCTCGACCGAGGTGGACCGCAAGCTCGAACAGATCTCCAGCCTCGAATTGCTGCGCGCGCCGCAAAGCGTGCTGGAGGAAACCGGCAAAAGCGCGACCGAACTGGGGCTGGAGCTGAAAATGCGCTTCGTGCAGCCGCTGCTGGCGCCTGTGGCCGCCCTTGTGGGCTTTGCCGCGCTGATGGTGGGCAGCTTCTCGCGCTTCGGCATCTGGCGGCAGATCACGCTGGCGGTGGTCATTCTGGTGCTGGTGCAGGTGCTGACCAATGTCACCGAGACCATCGCGCGCAGCCGACCCGACCTCTGGCCGGTGCTCTTTGCGCCTGCCGCCGTCGGGGTGCTGGCCAGTCTCCTTCTTTTGCATCTCTCCGCGCGCCGGAAATTCACCGGACGGCGTCTGGCCGCAAAAGGTGCCGCATGATCCTTGGTCGCTATGTTGCCCGCCGTTTCCTGCGCAGCTTCCTGCTGGTGCTGGCCAGTTTCTGGGGCATCCTGTTTCTGGTCGGGCTGGTGGAAGAGGTCCGCAAGCTCGATGCCGAGGCAAGCTTCGGGCGGGCGGTGCTGCTGTCGCTGCTCAATATCCCCGAAACGCTTTACACGATCATGCCGCTGATCATGCTGCTTGCGGCGGTCGTGCTGTTTCTCAACCTTGCCAGAAGCTCGGAGCTTGTGGTGATGCGCGCCTCGGGCCGGTCGGCGCTTGGCATTCTGGTCAGCCCCGTTCTGACGGCTCTGGTGCTGGGCGGGTTGCTGATCAGCGTCGGCAATCCGCTGGTCTCGGCCACGTCCAACCGCTATGACGAACTGCGCAGCGATGTCGGCATGCAGACCACCGTCTCGGTCGGGCGCAACGGCGTCTGGATGCGCCAGAGCGCGACCTATAAGGACAGCAGCGGCAAGATCCGCACCGGACAGGCCGTGATCTCGGCGGCGCGGGCCAATGGCGATGCGACCACCCTTTATGATGTCAGCTTCCTGATCCTTGACAGCGACAGCAATGCCGTGCGCCGCGTGGTGGCCGACCGTGCCATTCTGGAGACCGCCCAATGGCGGCTGTTCAACGCCAAGGACTGGCCGCTTGGCAGTTCGACCAATCCCGAGCGCGACGCCACCACCTCGTCGCAACTGACCATCGCCACCAGTCTGACCGCCTCCTCGATCCGCGACAGCTTCGGCGCGCCCTCGGCCATTCCGCTGTGGAAGCTGCCCGCCTTCATCAAAACGCTGGACGCGGCAGGGTTTTCGGCATTGCGCCACCGCGTCTGGTTCGAGATGGAACTTGCACAGCCGCTGATGATGGTGGCAATGGTGCTTCTGGCGGCCTCCTTCACCATGCGCCCGACGCGGTTCGGCGGCATCGGCCAGCGGGTGCTGCTGGCGCTGGTCTCCGGTCTGGCGGTGTTCTTCCTGCGCAATGTCGCGCAGGTTCTGGGCGATAGCGGCCAGATTCCGGTTCTGCTGGCGGCATGGGCACCGCCGGTGATTGCACTGATGTTTTCGATTGCCCTGCTTTTGCATCTGGAGGATGGCTGAGCCATGACCCTGCCCAAGACCTGCTCTCCTGCAAGGACGCTGCTCGCCGCCCTCACCCTTGGCACGGCGCTTGGCACTTTCGGCCTTGTGGCAAGCGGCTACGCGCAAGACAGCAACGCCTCGCAGAACAGCCTGAGCAATGTGCCCGCCAGCCTGATGGCCGACCGGATCTCGCTTTCGGGGTCTGACACGCTGGTCGCGGAAGGCGCGGTGGAGATCTATTACGAGGGCAACCGCGTCACGGCCAAGCGCGTCACCTATGACCAGAAGGCCGATACGATCAAGATGGACGGGCCGATCCGCCTGACCGAGCCGCAGGAGGCCGGTGCGGTGATCGTGGCCGATCAGGCCGAACTCTCGCGCGATCTGCAACATGGCATCCTGTTGGGCGCGCGCATGGTGATGGCGCGCGAATTGCAGCTTGCCGCCGCCAAGATCGAGCGCGAGAACGGCAATGTCACCACCATGACCAATGTGGTGGCCTCGTCATGCAATATCTGCGTGGTCGGTGAACGCCCCCTGTGGGAAATCCGCGCCCGCAAGATCACCCATAACGCGCAGGAGCGTAAGCTGAGCTTCGAGGATGCGCAGTTCCGCGTCGCCGGTGTGCCGCTGGTCTGGGTGCCAAAGCTGCGCCTGCCCGACCCCACCGTCACGCGCATGTCGGGCTTTCTGGCCCCGAGCTTCCGCAGCACCTCCAGTCTGGGGATGGGCATAAAGATCCCGTATTTCTTCGCGATCGATCCCAGTCAGGATCTGCTGGTCGAGCCCTATATCTCCAGCGGTTGGACCCGCACGCTGGGGCTGCGCTACCGCCGCGCCTTCAATGACGGCGAGATCAGCATTTCCGGTGCCTTCAGCAATGACAGCATCATCAAAGGGGCCAATCGCGGCTATCTCTTTGCCGATGGCAGCTTCACCCTGCCCGATGATTTCAAGCTGGGCCTGCAACTGCGGATGGTGTCCGATGATGCCTATCTGCTGAATTACGATGTCAGCGATGCCGACCGGCTGTGGTCGGGGCTGACCCTTGAACGGGTCCGCTCGGACGAGCTGATCTGGGCCCGCGCCGGTCGCACCCATTCGCTGCGCGAGGACGAGGACAACAATACCGAGCCGATGCTGGCAGGCGATGCGGAATGGACACGGGTCTATCACCCTGCCCGTATCGGCGGCGAGCTGACGGCAAGCTGGGATCTTGAGACCTTCCGCCGCAATTCCAGCTCGACCACGGACGGGCCGGATTGGGACGATATTCCCGACGGGCGCGACATGACCCGCAGCTCGCTGACCGCCAACTGGCGGCGCAACTGGCTGCTGTCTTACGGCATCATGGCCAGCACGCAGGCCCAGCTTGCCGCCGATGCCTTCGTGATCCGTCAGGATGACTCCTATGACGATACCATCCTGCGCGCCCAGCCGCAGCTTGCCACCGAATTGCGCTGGCCCTGGACCCGCAGCACCGGTCGCGCGGCCCATGTGATCGAGCCCATCGCGCAGATCGTCTGGGCCCCCAACAACCTCACCCGCGCGCCCAACGAGGACAGCACGCTGCGCGAGTTCGACGAAGGCAACCTGTTCAGCCTGTCGCGCTATCCGGGGCTGGATGCACGCGAACGCGGCCTGCGCGCCAATGTCGGCGTCAGCTATACCCGCTATGACGCGGCGGGATGGTCTTTGGGTACCACTGTCGGGCGCGTGTTCTATGCGCAGGATCTCGAACAGTTCTCGTCGGAAAGCTCGCTTTCGGGCAATAGCTCGGACTGGCTTCTGGCCAGCAACCTGCAAACCTCGGGCGGACTGACCGTGTCGAACCGTGCGCAGTTCGACGATGATTTCAACACCACCCGCGAAGAGCTGCGCCTTGCCTATTCGGGCGCGACCTATGATCTGGCGGCGGGCTATCTGTGGATGGACAGCGCCATTCTGGCGGGCACCTCGGAGGATATCTCCGAATTGCAGCTTGACAGCGCATGGCATTGGGGGCGCGGCTGGTCGGGCACATTCGATGCCCGCTACGACCTTATCGCAGAGCGGGCGGCAAAGGCGAAACTGGGCGTGACATGGGTAAATGATTGCGTGAGCGTCGATCTTTCCCTCTCGCGCCGCTTCACTTCCTCGACTAATGTGGACCCCGAAACAAGCGTCGGACTTTCCGTGGCTTTGGCCGGATTTGGCGGTGCCAATGACGGAACCTCGGCCAGTAAGGTCTGTGTAAGGTAAGACAGACGCCCGATGCAGATTGCGTATCGCGGCCAATGACGACAAAGCAGGTATAATGATGACGGCACTTTCAGGCATGGCGAAAAGCAAAGGCTTCAACGCATTGCGCAGCAAGGTAACGCGGCTCGGCTGTGTCTCGGTTCTGGCGCTTGCCCTCATGGGACCTGCCGGTTCGGCCTTTGCGCAGGGCGGCATGTTCTCGCCGGTGATCACCGTCAACGGTCTGGGAATCTCTGCCTATGAAATCAGCCAGCGCGAGCGGATGATCGAGGTGCTGGGCACCACCGAATCCGACCCCCATCAGGCGGCGATCGACGCGCTGATCTCGGATCGTCTGCAAACATGGGAAGCCAAGCGTCTGGGGCTGAGCGTCTCGGATGCGGCGGTCCAGAAAGGCATGGAAGAATTCGCCTCGCGGGCCAATCTCAGCGCCAAGCAGTTCATCGCGGCAATCGGTCAGGAAGGCGTGGACGAGGAAACCTTCCGCGATTTCACCAAGTCCGGTCTGTTGTGGCGTCAGGTCGTGCGCGCGCAGTTCGGCGGGCGGATCTCGATTTCCGATCTGCAGATCAACCGCGCGCTTGCCCCCGAATCCCAACGGGGTCAGGGCACACGCGTGCTGCTCTCCGAGCTGATCATCCCGACGGAAGGGCATGAACAGGAGGCCATGCAGCTTGCCGAACAGGCCACCCGCGGGAGTGCGGCACAATTTGCCGATATCGCCAGCCATGTTTCGGCCTCGCGCTCGCGCGAGAACGGTGGTGCCATCGACTGGATGCCCGTGGCCAACCTGCCCGGCCCCCTGCGCGCCCGTATTCTGGCGCTGAAACCCGGTCAGGCCACCGGCCCGATCAAGATCCCGAATGCCGTGGCCGTGTTCCGCCTGCGCGCAATCGACGAGAACGGGGCAAAACAGGCCAGCCCGCAAACGGTGGAATATGCGCTTTACACGCTGGGCGCGACGGGCAGCGAGGAAGTAGCAACCCGTCTGGGTCAGGTGCAGGCCAGCCCGCATAGCTGCGATGCGCTTTATCCCTTGGCGCGCACATTGCCCGCCAGCCGTCTGCTGCGTGAAAGCGGCACCCCCGACAGCCTGCCGCGCGACATCTCGGTGGGGCTGTCCAGTCTGGACCCGGGCGAATATCAGGTGCTGCAACAGGGCGGCAATAGCGCGCTTTTGATGCTGTGCAGCCGCGAAATGAGCCGCAAGGGCGAAGATGGCAAGGTCGAGACCCCCAACCGTGACGCGGCCATGACCAGCCTTGAAAACCGCCAGATCCAGATTCAGGCGGATGGTCTTTTGGCCGATCTGCGCGACGCAGCCGTAATCACACGGCCTTGATTTTGGTGGCGCCAGACTTATCTGACGCTCCAACATATTGGAAATAGGGGGTAAATCCCATGCCTCAAGCACCTGTCATTCTCACCTGTGGTGAACCTTCCGGAATTGGTCCGGAAATCGCCGTCAAAGCATGGGAGGCGCTTGGCGCAAGGCTTCCCTTTGCATGGCTTGGCGACCCCGCACATCTGCCGCGGGGCACCAAGATCCGCGAGATCGGCACTCCGGCCGAGGCCATCACCCATGCCGGCACGGCAATGCCCGTGTTGGTGCATGACTTTCCCAAAGCCGCCATTCCCGGCACCCCCGACCTGGACAATGCCCGCTCGGTGATCGATGTGATCGCGCGCGGTGTCGATCTGGTGATGCGCGGCGAGGGCTCGGCCCTGTGCACCGCACCGATCAACAAGAAAGTGCTCAAGGACGGGGCCAATTTTGCCTTCCCCGGCCATACCGAATATCTGGCCCATCTGGCGGGCGGGTGTAAGGTTGCGATGATGCTGGCCTGCCACGAGCTGCGCGTCGTGCCTGCCACGATCCATATCGCTTTGGCAGATGTGCCCACCGCCTTCACCCCCGAAGTGCTGCGGCAGGTCGTGCGCATTACCCATGAAGGGCTGACGCGGGATTTCGGGCTGGAAAATCCGCAGATTGCCATTGCGGGTCTGAACCCCCATGCGGGCGAAGGCGGCGCGATGGGACGCGAGGAACAGGACTGGATGATCCGCGAGATTGCGGGGCTCAAGGCCGAGGGCTATGCGCTGACCGGCCCTCTGCCCGCCGATACCATGTTCCACAAAGCCGCCCGCAGCCAGTATGATGCGGCGATCTGCGCCTATCACGATCAGGCCCTGATCCCGATCAAGACGCTGGCCTTCGATGCGGGCGTCAATGTCACGCTGGGCCTGCCCTTTGTCCGCACCTCGCCCGATCATGGCACCGCCTTCAATATCGCGGGCACGGGCGAAGCCAGCCCCGCCAGCCTGATCGCCGCGTTGGAAATGGCCGATACGATGGGTCGCGCGCGCGGATGACCCCTTCGAGGCGCAGCGAGAGGCTTGCCTCGCGCGCGCGGCTCACATATCCCCTGACAGGTCCGGATGCCGCATCCGGACCTTTTGCATATGAAGACAGACAGGATAGAGCAATGGCAGCGATAGACGGGCTTCCGCCTCTGCGGGATGTAATCCGTGACCATGAACTGGTCGCGAAAAAGCAGCTTGGCCAGAACTTCCTGCTCGACCTCAACCTGACCGCCAAAATCGCGCGTGCGGCGGGCAATCTTGACGGGCATGATGTGCTTGAGGTCGGCCCCGGCCCCGGCGGTCTGACTCGCGGGCTTCTGGCCGAGGGGGCGCGCAAGGTGCTGGCTGTCGAGAAAGACCCGCGCTGTATGCCCGTACTGGCCGAGATCGCCGACCATTATCCGGGCCGCCTTGAGGTGATCAATGGCGACGCGCTCGAAGTCGATGTGACGGCGCATCTGCGCACGCCCTACAAGATTGCCGCGAACCTGCCCTATAACGTGGGCACCGAACTGCTGGTGCGCTGGCTGACGCCGAAGGACTGGCCGCCGCAATGGGACAGCCTCACACTGATGTTCCAGCGCGAGGTGGCCGAACGGATCGTCGCACAGCCGGGCGACAACCATTACGGACGGCTCGCCATTCTGGCGCAATGGCGCACCACCGCACGCATTGTGATGTCGCTGCCGCCCGAGGCCTTCACCCCCGCGCCCAAAGTGCATTCTGCCGTGGTGCATCTGAAAGCCCTGCCCGAGCCGCGCTATCCGGCGGATGCCAAGATTCTGTCGCGCGTTGTAGCGGCGGGCTTCAACCAGCGCCGCAAGATGCTGCGTGCCTCGCTGAAATCTGTCGCGCCCGATATCGAGGCCAAGCTGGAAGCGGTCGGCATCCCGCCCACCCAACGCGCCGAACGGGTCACGATCGAGGAATGGTGCCGCCTCGCCCGCAGCCTCGAAACAAACTGACCGCACAGACCATAAAAAACCGCCCGCGCAGATCTGCTGCACGGGCGGTTTTTCTGTCAGTCTCGTAACTTAGCCGTTTGCCGCTTTCGGAGTATCCTCGGAGGGACCGGCCTCGCCATTGCCCTCTTCGCTTGCCGCTTTCGGCTTGCGACGGTTGCGCGGCGCTTTGGGCTTTTCACCATCGGCGGTGTCGGCCTTTTTGGCGCGCGGCTTACGCGGACGCTTGGGCTTTTCAGCCGCATCAGGGGCCTCTTCGGCCGCAGGGGCTGCGGCTGGCTCGGGCTGGCGTTCCGGCTGCGGCTCGGCGCTTGCGACCGGCGCAGGCTCGCTCTCGCGGCTGACACGCAGATCGCTGCGGCTTTCGGGCGTCTCGACCAGATTGGAATCCTCGGCCTCTACCCGCTCGACATCGCGTGCGGTGTCGCGCTTGCGCCACCCGCCGGTTTCCCCCTGCGGAGTGGCCGGAGCGGACGCTTGGGCATAGCCGTCATTCTGGCTGGAAGCGGCATCGGACATCGCCGCCTGCGCGGGCTGGTCCATATCGGCACCGGACGGGCCATTGCCCTGGCCTGCGCCGTTCTGGTTACCGTTGCCCTGCCCGTTGGGCTGACGCTGCGCCATCTCGCGCTGCGCCTCGTGCAAAAGGCGGGTGTAATGCTCGGCATGCTGCAGAAAGTTCTGCTCTGCCACGCGGTCGTTCGACAGCTGCGCATCCCGTGCAAGACCAAGATATTTATCGATGATTTGCTGGGGCGTCCCGCGGACCTTGCCCTCAGGACCCGAGCTTTCAAAAACCCGGTTGATGATATTCCCGATGGAACGCTGCCGGTTCGACTTGGAACGCGAACGTGATTTGGATGATCTCATCTGCTTTCGTTCAATTTATCCGCCTTTAAAAGCGAGCGGTTTTGACAAGGTCTAGGCCAGATCCGTCACGATCCAACCGGGCCGCGCGGGACAGTCTGGTTGCATAAGGGGTCTATGCCCTTCAACCAAGCCCGCAGTGTTAAGCTGAGCCATGCCGGGAAACTTGTTTCTCCGTGCACGTCCCCTGATAAGCACGTCACGACGGATCTCGCAAGCTAGATTTTCCCTTTATGCTCTTTTTTCGGGGTATTGTCGCCGAAATATCGTGAAGTTTTAGTGAAGACGAGCCACAGGACACTGGCGGATCGGCATATTTCAGGGCCGGAGTCCGGCCTAAAGCGGACGCCGCGCCTCCACAACACGGTCCCGCCCGTCAAGATCGGGCCATATCCGGCAGCCGTCAAGACCGATCTCGGCCAGGAAGCCGCAAACCGCAGCCCCTTGAGTCGGCCCGATCTCGAACAGGATGCGCCCCCCGGGGGCCAGATGCACCAGCAGGCCGCGCGCGATCTTGGCATAGGCCGACAGACCGTCGCCCCCCGGCGTCAAGGCGCTATGCGGCTCCCAATCCAGCACGTCGCGCGCCAGACCGGCCATCTCGTCCTGCGCGATATAAGGCGGGTTGGAGACGATCAGATCGAACATGCCATCCACCGCATCGAACCAGTCGGAGACCGTCAAGCGCACCCGCTCGCTCAGGCCCAGATTATCGGCATTGCTTTGCGCAACCGCCAGAGCCTGCGGCGAAAGATCCACCCCGACGCCCGTGGCTTTGGGCATTTCCGCCAGACAGCTCAGCAGAATACAGCCCGTGCCCGTGCCCAGATCCAGCACGTTCCGGAAAGGCTGCTGCAAGGCGCGCTCTACCAGAATTTCGGTCTCGGGACGCGGGTCGAGCGTATCCTGAGTGACCTTGAATTTGCGCCCCCAGAACAGCCGCGCCCCCGTGATCTGCGACACCGGCTGGAAGTCCATGCGCGCCGCCAGAAAGCGGGCAAATCTGGCCTGCGCTTCCTCGGCCACGGGATCATGCAGCGCAAGCGTCAGCCGCTCGGGCGAGACCCGCAGCGCATGGGCCAGCAGGCGTCGCGCATCCCCCGCAGCCGATGCGATCCCCGCCTCCCGCAGCTTGGTCACGGCCTCGCGCAACAATACACCGCCCTGCATGCGCCTTACCCCTCCATCTCGGCCAGTCGGGCCGCCTGATCATCCGCCACCAGTGCGTCGATCACCTCGTCCAGATCACCGCCCATGATCTGGCTCAGCGCGTATAGCGTCAGATTGATGCGGTGATCGGTCAGCCGCCCTTGCGGGAAATTATAGGTGCGGATGCGCTCGGAGCGGTCACCGGAGCCCACCTGCCCCTTACGCGCGGCAGAGCGCTCCGCATCCATGCGCGCGCGCTCCATATCATAAAGCCTTGCCCGCAGCACGGCCATCGCATTGGCACGGTTCTGGTGCTGGGATTTTTCCGAAGAGGTCACCACAAGACCGGTGGGCAAATGGGTGATCCGCACGGCAGAATCGGTGGTATTGACGTGCTGGCCACCGGCCCCCGACGACCGCATCGTATCGATCCGGATATCCGAAGCCGGAATGTCGATATCGACCTCCTCGGCCTCGGGCAGCACCGCGACGGTCGCGGCGGAGGTATGGATACGGCCACCGGCTTCGGTTTCCGGCACGCGTTGCACGCGATGCACGCCCGATTCGTATTTCAGACGGGCAAAAACACCCTCGCCCTCGATCCGCAGCATCACTTCCTTGATGCCGCCAAGTTCGGTTTCGGCATAATCCAGTATCTCGACCCGCCAGCCTCGAATGTCGGCATAGCGCTGATACATGCGCAGCAGGTCGCCCGCAAAAAGGGCCGCTTCGTCGCCCCCTGTTCCGGGCCGGATCTCGACAATGGCCGGACGCGCATCGGCGGCATCCTTGGGCAGCAACGCCAGACGCAGAGCCTGCTCCAGCTCGGGCAGCTTCTTGCGCAGCAGCGGCACTTCTTCCTCGGCCAGATCCTTCATCTCCGGATCGGCAAGCCAGCCCTCGGCCTCGGCCAGATCGGCCTGCGCCTGAAGCCAGTTCTCGATCTGCTCGACCACGGGCTTCAGCTCGGAATATTCACGGGAAATCCGCGCGATTTCGGCAGGGTCCGGCCCGCTCGAAAGCTGGGCTTCGAGATAACCGTATCGGTCGCGGATCTGGTGCAGGCGGTCTGTCGGTATCATGTCATCGCCTGTCGCGGTTTTCGCCGCATCGGTCAAGAGGATCTGCCATTTCCAAAGCAGCCTTTCCCATATTGGATCAGTTTTCTTACCAATATCGCATTTTTGAGGTGACGCAGCCGCCTTGCCCGCCTATTGTCTGAGACAATTCGTCGCGACCCTGTACTGGAAGGACCCTTATGATGGCCGATACATCCCTAATTTCCGAACTCCAATCCATCGTCGGCCATCGTCATGTCCTGACCGATCCCCGCGCAACCGAACGGTTCCGGCGGGGATACCGTTCGGGCGAAGGCGAGGCGCTGGCCGTTGTCCGCCCCGGCAGCGTGCTGGAACAGTGGAAGGTGATTCAGGCCTGCGTGAAGGCCGATAAAATCATCATCATGCAATCCTCGAATACCGGCCTGACCGAAGGTTCCACCCCCAAGGGGAGCTATGACCGCGAGGTGGTGATCATCTCGACGCGGCGGATGGACCGTGTGCACCTGCTGGATGACGGGCGGCAGGTGGTCGCCCTGCCGGGGGCGACGCTGTTCCGTCTGGAAAAGGCGCTGGACCCGAAAGGCCGCGACCCGCATTCGGTGATCGGCTCCAGCTGTATCGGGGCCTCGGTGATTGGCGGCGTGTGCAACAACTCCGGCGGCGCGCTGGTCGAACGCGGCCCGTCCTACACGGAAATGGCGCTTTTCGCCCAGCTTGATGCCGAAGGAAATTTACACCTTATTAATCACTTAGGGATCGACCTTGGCACGACACCTGAAGAGATTCTGACCCGTGTCGAGAAGGGCGACTGGGGCGCGATCGACCATGAAGGCAATCGCCATGCCTCCGATCAGGGCTATGCCGAGCGCGTCCGCGATATCGAAGCTGACACCCCCGCGCGGTTCAATGCCGATCCGGGGCGGCTCTATGAAGCCTCGGGCTGTGCGGGAAAACTTGCGGTTTTCGCCGTGCGTCTGGACAGTTTCGCGCGCCCGGCACGGCAGAAGACATTCTATATCGGCACCAATTCGACCGAAACGCTGACAAAACTGCGGCGGATCATCCTCAAAGACTTCCCCGTACTGCCGATCTCCGGCGAATATATGCACCGCGATGCCTATGATATCACCGAGAAATACGGCAAGGATACGGTGCTGGCCATCGACAAGCTGGGCACCGACCGCCTGCCGCAATTCTTCGCGCTGAAAGGGGCCATTGACGGGCGGCTGAACCGCTTCGGCCCCACCCGCCACCTGACCGACAAATTCCTGCAACTTGTCGCCAATCTCTGGCCCGCGATCCTGCCCAAGCGCCTGACCGAATATCGCCACCGCTTCGAGCACCATCTGATCCTGAAGATGCGCGATGAGGGGATCGAAGCGGCACAGAAAACGCTCTCCGAACTCTGCGACGGCAAGGATGCGGATTTCTTCGAATGCGATGCCCGCGAGACGAAAATCGCCGGTCTGCACCGCTTTGCGGCAGCGGGTGCGGCTGTGCGGTATATGGCCCTGCATGAAAAGGACGTGGCCGATATCCTGCCGCTCGACATCGCCCTGCGCCGCAATGACGAGGACTGGTTCGAGCATCTGCCCCCCGAACTGGATGCCCAGATCGAGCACAAGCTCTATTACGGGCATTTCTTCTGCCATGTCCTGCATCAGGACTATGTCGTGAAGAAGGGCGTGGATTCTCACGCGCTGAAAGCCAAGATGCTGGAAATCCTCGACCAACGGGGCGCAGAATATCCCGCAGAGCACAATGTCGGGCATCTCTACAAAGCCAAACCCGCTCTGGCCGCGCATTATTGCGACTGCGACCCGACCAACAGCTTCAATCCCGGTCTGGGCAAGCAATCGCGCAACAAACATTATCACTGACCGTTACCGGTCCTTGCCCGTCGACAGGCCCCATCCGTGGGGCCTGTTCACGTTTCGGGGGACAAGCCGGAACAGAAGAAACGCTTTCCCTCACCCCACAGAAAGACAAAAACCGGAGGCGGGACGGCCTCCGGTTTTCATGTTCCGGTCCAGATATTGCAGCCCTTACGGAGGCGTCCCCCAGCTGAGCCGCGCGGCTCAGCGGGCGTCCCCACCACCATCCGCATCGGCATCCTCGAACCCTTCACCGGGCATCGGCTGCCCAAGATCATGCGGCGTCTCGTTCTCTTTCAGCTTGGCCTCGCGGCGGCTATGGCCTTCCTCCTCCGTATCACGCCAACGCGCCGGCCGGTCCTCGTAGCGCCCCGAAAGCGCCTCGGGGTTGCGCAGCCAGAGATCGCGCTGCGCGAAGGGAATCTCGATCCCCTCACGGGTAAAGCGGGCGGCAATCTGATGGTTCACCTCGGACATCACGCGCAGCTTGAAATTCACATCCGACAGGATCATCCGGATTTCGAAATTCAGGCTATCGGCCCCGAACCCCACGAACACCACATTGGGCGCGGGGTCCATCATCACTGTCGGCTGGTCCTCGGCGATCTCCATCAGGAGTTTCTCGATCCTGCGGGTATCGGTGCCATAGGCCACGCCCACCGGCACGATCAGCCGCCCCGTCATATTGCCGCGCGTCCAGTTGGTCACCTGACCCGAAATCAGATCGGCATTGGGCACGATCACTTCGGTCCGGTCGAAGGTCTCGATACGCGTCGAACGCACCGAGATCGCCTTGACGACCCCCATCTGCGTGCCGACCTCGATCCAGTCGCCTTCCGAAATCGGGCGTTCGATCAGCAAGATGATGCCCGAGACGAAATTCTGCACGATGGTCTGCAGACCAAAGCCCACCCCCACCGACAATGCCCCCGCCACGATGGCAAGCGAGCTGAGGTCGATCCCCGCAGAAGAGATCGCCACCAGAGCCGCGAGGAAAATACCGATATAGCCGATGCCCGACAGGATCGCGTTCTGCCCGCCCTTATCGATATTGGTCTTGGGCAGGATGGTGCTGCGCAGGGCCGCCTGCACCCCACGGGTGATCGCATAGCCGATGGCAAAAACGATGGCCAACACAAGGAAGATGCTCGGAGAAATCCGCACCCCGCCCATATCGAACCCGTTGCTGAACGTGGTCCAGACCTCGCTCAGGTCTTCCACCCTTGCGCCCCAGTTCAGCGCCAGAACCGGCAGCGCCAGCAACACCAGCACAAACCCCATCAGAATCGGCACAAGACTGTCGCGCCCGTCATCCTCGCGCTTGGTCAGCACCACATAGACCTCGGCGACAAAGCGCTGCAGGGTCAGCACCAGCCCCGCAAGGAACAGCGATTTGATCATCGGCCAGATCAGCTGGTTGGCCGCATTGACATAGCCGATCGCCCCCAGAAGCGGGCCGACAACCGCCACAACGATCACCGCATTGCCGATCAGCAGGATCAGGCTGTCACCGAAGGCACGGTCAACCGA
The DNA here is from genome assembly GCF_057380695.1 of Thioclava sp. NS-SX20. Lineage (NCBI taxonomy): Bacteria > Pseudomonadati > Pseudomonadota > Alphaproteobacteria > Rhodobacterales > Paracoccaceae > Thioclava > Thioclava sp. NS-SX20. The sequence continues at coordinate 1,290,468 of NZ_CM170816.1, forward strand.
CTGCTTGTCTTCATTGCGCACATGGCGGCGCAGCACCGCCCCCGTGCGGAACAGCGCAAGCCCCGCCAAGATCTGCAACGGCAGGGTCAGCGCCGCCAGCGCCGCATCAAGCTGTGTGGCCGCTGTGCTGGCCGCATCCGCCGTTGCAGAGCTGACCGAGGCGCGTGTCAGCGCCATCGCCTGTTCGACAACCCAATGGCCGAACGGGTCCCACAGGGCCTGCAGGAAGCCCATCGACACCACCAGCAGGCGCCCTTCCGCGCGGCGTTCGCTGAGCAGGTTGAACGGGCTGGCCTGCCGGTCATTCCACGGGAACAACCGCCCCGCCAGCCATGCCGAGAACAGCGTGACGGTGGCCACGCCCGCCAGAACACGCAGGAAATCCTGCCATGTCGCGCCGAACAGTCCCGAAATCTGCAGCGCCTGCAACAGCAGCACGATCCCGCCCAGCGGCACAAGGATCTGCCCCACCGAGACGATCATCTCGATCACCATCCGCGCCCGCATGGAAGACCGGCCCAGCAGCCATTGCGACAGATCCTCCATCCAGCGCCGCCCGCGCCCCAGCAGCACCAGGGCCACCAGCACAAGACCGGCAATTACCGGACCATTCTCGCGCAGTTCCTCGAAGCGGGTGGTGCCCTCAAGCTGGGCCTTGCTTTCCTCATACAGCTTGCCCGTCAACTGCCCTGCCACTTTCAGCGCCGAGGCCCAGTTGACCGGATTGAGCGGCGACGGCGACAGCCGCAGCAGCTTGTCCGTCGACCGGCTGCGCAGCTCGCTATCAAGCGAGCGGATCAGCCCGTCGGCGCGTGTGGCCGCCTCGGTGGCGGTGATCGACGGGGCCTGCAATTTGGAAAGCTGGTCATTCAGGTCGCTGCGGCGTTTGGCAATGGCCGCGTCTTCGCTGTCGCCTTCGGCAGGTGCCGGACCCAAAGCTTCAATCTGGTCGCGTATCGTCTTGATCTGGCTGGCATTCGTGTCACGGGCGGCATTGAATTTATCGCGCCATGTGACCAGCGTTGCTCGCAGGTCTTCCAGATCCTGTTCGCTGATCTGCGCCGTATCCTGATTGATCGAGGTCTGGGCAGATGCGGCAAATTTTTCCCATGATTTATAATCAGGGGCAGTTTGGTCCTGCGCCCAGACCATGCCTGCGACCAAAAGGAAGAAGACGGTGGCGGCAGCGCGCAGGACCTGTTGTATCATCCCTCGAAAACCTCGGGCATCGCTGCGGGGGCGCGGTCCAGCCATTCGGGAACCGGCAGGGATTTCTCTTTGAGGAATTCGGGATTGAACAGCTTGGACTGGTAGCGGTTGCCATAGTCGCACAGGATCGTGACGATCCGGTGGCCCGGCCCCATCTCTTTCGCCATGTGGATCGCACCGGCGATATTGACGCCGGAAGACCCGCCAAGGCACAGCCCCTCTTCCTGCAGCAGATCGAAGATGATCGGCAGGGCTTCGTCATCATGCACGTTATAGGACATATCCGGGGTGAACCCGTCGAGATTTGCGGTGATGCGCCCCTGACCGATGCCCTCGGTGATCGACGAGCCCTCGGCTTTCAATTCGCCTGTGGTGTAGAAGCTGTGCAGCGAGGCGCCATCGGGATCGGCAAGGCCGATCTTCACGCCCTTGGGCTGCAACGCCATGCCCGTGCCCGCAAAAGTACCGCCCGAGCCGACCGAACAGATAAAGCCATCCACACGGCCCCCCGTCTGGTCCCAGATTTCCGGACCGGTGGTCTGGATATGGGCCTCGCGGTTGGCGGTATTGTCGAACTGGTTTGCCCAGATCACCCCGTTGGGGTCGGTCTTGGCCAGCGCCTCGGCCAGACGGCGCGAGTAATGGACATAGTTATTGGGGTTCTTGTAGGGGGCGGCAGGCACCTGCACCAGCTCGGCACCTGCAAGGCGGATCATGTCTTTCTTTTCCTGAGACTGGGTCTCGGGGATCACGATCACGGTCTTGAACCCCATCGAGGCCCCGACCAGTGCCAGACCGATGCCGGTATTGCCCGCCGTGCCTTCCACAATCGTGCCACCCGGCTTGAGCTGGCCGCGTGCGACCGCATCCCGGATGATAAACAGCGCCGCGCGGTCTTTCACCGATTGGCCGGGGTTCAGGAATTCGGCCTTCCCCAAGATCTCACAGCCGGTCAGCTCGGAAGCTTTTTTCAGCTTGATCAGGGGCGTATTCCCTACCGCCTGTGCCAGATCCTCGCATACTCTCATGATCTTCTCCAATCGATTGCAGCGCCACTTGTCGGCCCCAGACTTAGGACGGGCGATTGGCGGCCTCAAGTCATATTCGTCGCGCAAGCGGGCCCTCAAGCCGAATTTAGGCGAAAATTCTCGCGCGAAATCGGCAATTTGCAAAACGCGCGTTCGTGGTCCTTGCAAAAGGCGGACCGCCGTCAAGGCCGCTTTGCCAAAGCTGTGTAAATGTCCTTATCCACCCGTGCCCCCTCCCGTGCATGGCCCCCGAACGTAGCCCGCATGCAGGGACAGGCAGCCCCCCCCTTTGCACGGGCCTCGGGTCTCGGGCTTGGCCGCCGCGTCCGGACGGGATCGCCCTAGGCTTGGCCGAATTCGGCGCGCAGGGCATCGCGGTGGCGGATCAGGGCCTGCGCGCAGATCACGACCATCGAATTGTTCAGCTCGCCCGCATCCAGAAGCGCCACCATCTCGTCGAAGCTGACCAGATGCGGGCGGATATCCTCGCCCTCCTCCGCCAGCCCCCCCGGCGCGGCGGCATCATCCGTCAGGTCAGCGATCCCGATATAGCTATAGACATATTCGCTTTTGGCACCGGGAGAGGAATAATACTGCGCGGCAGGCACCAGCTTGCGCAGGCTCAGATGCGCCTCTTCCTGCGCCTCGCGCAAGGCGGTCTGCTCGGGGGTTTCCAGCGGATCGACACGGCCCGCAATCGCCTCGAGAAGCCACGGATTGCCATCGCCGCGCGCCATCGGCCCCACGCGGAACTGTTCGATCAGCAGCACCCTGTCGCGCACCGGATCATAGGGCAGCACCACCGCCGCATCGCAGGACACGAAAACCGCGCGCTCCATCGGGGCGGACAGCGCACCCGAGAATTTGCGGAATTGTAGCCGGTAATCCTCGACCGAGAAGAACTTGGCATAGGGCATACGCCGGTCGGACACGACGATATCGCCGCGTTCCGCACGGCGCCGGAGTGTGGCGGGGCCGGTCTCGCGGGCGCGCACACGCGCCGCAGCCCGCACCATCATGGCCTCGCGGCGGTCATAGATCTGGTCGAAATCCAGATCCTGCAGGCTGGCCATCGTATCCTCGACAGCCTCGGTCGCCAGCTCGCCCCAAGTCTCGGCCCAGTCGGCAAGGTCCCATGCGCCACCCGTCTGCCACGCGCCCTCGTCCGGCAAAAAGACCTGCGCCCGAACCGTGCCGCCAATTCCATCGGCACTGACATCGCAGGCATGCAGGCAATATCCGCCCTCATAGGCGTAAAGGCGGGCATCCTCTTCGGGAGTTTCGGTATCGATCAGAATGCCGGGAACGCCCAGATCCGAGGGCACCAGAATGGGAAAGGGCAGGTCTTCGCCATTGCGGCGCGCCACGCGCGGCTCGTAGCCATCCAGAAAAGCGGGGCGCATATTCGGCATCCGGCCCAGAACGCGTTCCAGCAAGGGCGGATAGCTAAGGGTTCCGTAGAAGAAATACGTTTTGGTCACGCGATCACCTTATCAAGTCTTGCCAGCCGGAGGGGCGTGGCCTGCCGGACCGAGGGTCAGGACCAGCGCCGCTGTGTCAGCCATGTCAAGATAGCAGCGGTAACGCAACCCACAATGACCATGCCAAGCATGTCAACAGAAAGTAATTCCCCCGCAGCCCGCAACCCGAAGCTGAGACCATCCAGCAAAGCGCCGAAAACATTGGTGCTTTTGACCATATGCGCATGACGGAACATATCGAGTGCGCCCAGATAGACCACCGTCATCGCTGCCAGATAAAGCGCCATCCGCAGCCCCGCCAGCACGGTACGGTAGGGCGTGCGCAGCGTTTCGCGGCCCAGCCCGTACCAGCCGCCCAGAAGCCCCGTCAGCCCAAGCACCGGCACATATCCCTTGGTCACGGTGGACACGGGCAGAAGGCCAAGCGCCGCTTCGGCACAGGCCCAGGCCACCCCCCCCAGCGCGAGCGCGGCAACCGCCCGCGAGGCGGTTGGCATCCGCGCCCTTGCATTGTCATAGCCGATACGCTGCATCGCGCGCCCCCTGCCCGTCACCAAGATCGGCAGCACCATCGCGCAGGAATATGTCCAAAATTGGAAAGGCGCGGGAAAGCCTAGCCTTTTTTATGCCTCTCATAGGCCGCAAGCGCCTTTTCGCGCCCTTCTTTCAGATCCACCAGCCGCGGCGGATAACGGTCATCCGCAGACATCCGCCATGATTTCGGGATCGCATCGAAATATTGCAGCGCCGTTTTGCCGGGCTGCGGCTGTCCTTCGGCGATCCAGGCGCGGCGGTAGCGGCCATCGGGGTCGAATTTCTGGGCCTGCGTCTCGGGATTGAACACGCGGAAATAGGGCGCGGCATCGGGGCCGCAGCCCGCCACCCATTGCCAACCCATCGCATTCGAGGCGGGATCCCAATCGGTCAGGCAGTCCTCGAACCAGCGCAGCCCCACCCGCCAATCGGTCATCAGATGCTTGGTGAGGTAAGAGGCCACGATCATCCGCGCACGGTTATGCATCTGGCCGGTGACGAACATCTCGCGCATCGCGGCATCCACAAAGGGCTCGCCCGTACGACCGCGCCGCCACGCCTCGGCATCGTTATTGTCGCGCCGCCAGCCGAAGCCGTTCCACTCGGCCCGCCAGTTCTCGTGATCGAGCGTGGGGAAATGATAGAGCAGATGCCATGCGAATTCGCGCCAGACGAGTTCCTTCAGAAAGGTCTCGGCCCCCGCACTACCGGCTTCCATACGCGCCCAGCCGCTATGCCAGAGGCTGCGCGGGCTGATCTCGCCATAGGTCAGATTCTCCGACAGGTTCGAGGTGCCCTTCTGGTCGACCTGATCGCGGGCAGTCTTATAATCGTCAATCTTGTTCCCGAAGAAAGAGGCCATGCGCCCTTGGGCCGAGGCCTCGCCAATGCAGGCATGTTCCGCCAGCACAGGCCCCCCGCGCCGCATCTGCGCCCCCATCTGCCATGAAGCCAGAGTCTCGCTGTCCGGCCATGTCTCGGGCGCGGCCAGCGCGCGCACCGTGTCACAGGGGGTGTCCACCCCGCGTCCCTTCACGGCATTCCAATAGGGGGTGTAGACCTTGTAGGGCTCGCCCTTGCCGGTGGCGACATCCCACGGCTCGAACATCAGATGGCCCTTATGGCTATGCGCCCCGATGCCGCCCTCCCTCAAAGCCGCCTTCACCGCCCTGTCGCGCGCAATCGAGGCCGGATCATAGGCGCGCGACCAGTGCACCTGCGTGGCCCCCGTCTCCTGCACCAGCCCCTGCAGGACCTCCAGCGCCGCCCCCTTGCGCAGGATCAGACGGCTCCCGATCTCCTCAAGCCGTGCCGCAAAACTGGCGATGGCCTCCCCCCAGCGCCATTTGGCCGCAGCCCCCGTTCCGGCCACGATCTCGTCATGGATGAAGACGCAGATCACGGGAGCGCCAGTTTTTTCGGCAGCCACCATCGCCGGATGATCATGCAGACGGAAATCGCGTCTGAGCCATAGAATAACCGGTTTCAACCCCATGAATCCCTCCGTCAAGCCATTGAAAGGGCTAAATAGCTGGCAAATGACCCACGTCCAGCCCCCAAACCCGCTCACGACGCGGCACGGCAATGTGAAAATCCCTCTTGTCGCGTCGGACGCTGCGTTTTAGCGTCGGGGGAGAACACATAAAACAGGGACTTCCATGAAACATTTCACCTCTCTGCTCGCAGGCGCGGCCTGTCTGATCGGTCTGCAGGCACAGGCTGAAAGCCCCGATCTTCTGGTCTTTGACTGGTCGGGCTTTGAAGTGCCGGGCCTGTTTGCGCAATATGCCCAGAAATATGGCGCCGGCCCCAGCTATACCTTCTACGGCGATGACGACGAGGCCTACCAGAAGCTTGCCTCGGGCTTCAAAGCCGATGTAGCCCATCCCTGTTCGCAGATGGTGTCGAAATATCGCGATGCCGGTCTGATCGAGCCGTGGGACGTCTCGCGCATTCCCGCCTTCAAGGATATCGACCCGAAATTCCTCAATTCCAAGATCTTCAAGGATGATCAGGGCGTGTGGTATATCCCCACCGACTGGGGCGCGACCGCCATCGCCTATAATCCCGAGAAAGTGCCTGCCGAGGATGTGGCCTCTCTGGATGTCTTCCTGAACCCGAAATATCAGGGCCGTATCTCGCTGCCCGACAGCTCGGATGATGTCTGGGCGCTGGCCTATCTGGCCACCGGCGTGTCGGACTGGACCAATGTGACCGAAGACCAGTTCCAGGCAGCGGCGGCATGGCTGCGCAAAGCCCACCAGAATGTGCAATCCTACTGGACCGACCCTTCGGAACAGGCCCAGACCATGGCGTCGGGCGAAGTGCTCATTTCGTGGTCGTGGAATGATGGCGTGACCTATCTCAAGGCCGATGGCTATCCGGTGGCCTTCCAGCGCGCCCCGAAAGAAGGCTCGTCCACCTTCTTCTGCGGCTATGTCAACCTCAAGGATGGCCCCGGTTCGGAAGATCAGGCCTATGACTTCATCAATTCGTGGCTGGCCCCCGCGGCAGCCCCTGCCCTGATGGAGGCCATCGGATATGGCCATACCAACGTCAAGGCGATGGAGCAGTTCTCGAAAGAGGATCTGGATGCCGCAGGTCTTGGCCATGTCGATGCCCCGATCCTTGCCCAGACCCCCAATGACCCGCAGATGCGCGAACGTCAGCTGGCTGAGTTCGAAAAGATCAAGGCCGGGTTCTGATCCCACCCTTGCAAGCCCGCGAAAGCCGCCCCGCCGAGGGCGGCTTTTTTTATGGGCTGTATGGAGGCCCCTTTTCAGACCCCGGGGCGTGGCTTTGATGTCATATATCAGAAAATTCTGATATGAACGTAACGCTCTGCCCGCGGATTAACGATCTGTTAACCACTGCACGCAACAGTTGTTGTGTTAACTATACCCAATGAGGCGCAGGTCTCGTGATACAGAGTAGGCAGTTCGGTGACATATGGGTTCAAAATCGCGATTATGCCGGAATCCGGTGGCATAGACACGCCTGTGATGGGCGGGATCAACCAGCCCGGCTACGGTCAGAGAAGCCGGTTTGAAAGCCTGCGCAGCGCCGAGCTTAAAAACAGATCTGTCGAAGCGATTATTCGCGCCGAAACCACCCATGCCAAGGTTTTGGCCGATACGCTGCATGCCCAGATGCGCACCGTCGAGATGTGGCAGACCCATCTGGACCGGTTGCTCCGCCGCCGTAAAATCTCGCAAAACGAGACACTCTGCCCGATCCTCGAAAGCGAGATCCGGAAAATCTCGGCGCGGCTGGAAAAGGCGGTGGACCGGCTCAAGCTCGCGCAGGATGCGATTGCCACACATGGGCCTGATATTGCAGCACGAATTGAACACTGGCGCGCAATGGCCAGCCCCGAGGTATAAAAACCCCTTTCCTTCCGCCCCCACGCGGCCCAGATAGGCGATATGATACTCGATATTGCCATCCTCGCCTTCGCCGCCGCTATGGGCCTGTTCATGTTCTGGCCGAGGATGCGCGCGCGCCCCGGATGGCGGGCAATGATCACGCCGCTGGCCTCGATCATCGGTTCGGGCTTTCTGGTTCTGGGACCGATCCTTCAGGTCCGTTATGGCTGGCTGGCCCCGGCGGTCATGGCCGCGCTTTGCCTTCTTGCATGGGCCTTCGGCAGCGCGATCCGTCACAATATCGCCTGCCTCGAACACGAGACGGCCCCCGCGCATGGCATTCGCGGGCTTGAAACCCTGTCTTCGGTGGCGCTCGGGGTCGCCTATGTGATCTCTGTCGCCTATTACCTCAATCTTTTCGGGGCTTTCGCCGTGTCGCTGACCCCGTGGGACACCAGCCTGAACGCCAAAATCGTGACCACGGTGGTGTTTGTGGTGATTGCGGCGGCGGGCCTGTCGGGCGGGTTCAAACGGCTCGAGCGGATGGAATATGCCAGTGTCTCGCTGAAACTGGCCATCATTGCGGGACTGCTGCTGGGGCTGGCGGTCTATTTCCTGTCGGAAACCTCGAAAGGCACGCTCTATCTGCTGCCGCCCGATCTGGGGCCGCTGGAAGCGGTCCGGTTGGGCTTTGGTCTGATTGTCACCGTGCAGGGCTTCGAGACCGCCCGCTATATGGGGCGCAACTATGATGCCCCGACCCGCATCCGTGCGATGAAGCTGGCGCAATGGCTCTCGGCGGGGATCTATATGGTGTATATCGTGCTTCTGGCCTATGTCTTCCCGCCCGGCGAGATGAAGCTGACCGAAACCGCCATTATCGAAATGATGCGGGTGGTCGCACCGATCCTGCCGGTCATGCTGGTGGCCGCAGCACTTGCGGCACAGTTTTCGGCAGCGGTGGCCGATACCGGCGGCGCGGGCGGGCTGGCCGCAGAGCTGAGCCATAACCGCCTGCGTCCGGGCTTTGCCTATGTCATGCTGGTGGCCCTTGGCATCGCGCTGACATGGACGGTCGATCTGTTCGCGATCATCTCCTATGCCTCGCGCGCCTTTGCGGCCTATTACGCACTCCAGTCGGCCTTGGCGGCGCTGCGGGCCCAAGGCGGGCAACGCCTGCGCTATGCGGGGCTTGCGGTGCTGGGCGCGGCGATCGCGATTTTCGGGATATCTGCCGAAGGATAAGGCCACATTCGCGTGAACATCCGTGCTAAGGGTGTGAAACGCTCCGTGTCATCCCCATGTCACCCGATATGCGCTATGCTGCAGATGCGAAGCCATTCGGGATGTCTCTCATGAACAGATACAGACTGCCCCATAGTCTGCGCGAACATGTCGCCGACGGGGTCATGCATGTGTTGGGGCTGGTCACCGTGATTGCGGGGATCAGCGGACTGCTGGTCTGGGCGGCACTCACCGGCCCTGTCACCCATATCTGGCCTCTGGCCATTTACGCGGGCGGATTGCTGGCCAGCTTCGGTTTTTCCGCAGCCTATAACCTGACGCTTCACGCCCCGACCCGCGCCGTTCTGCGCCGCTTCGACCATGCCGCGATCTATCTGCTCATCGCCGGCACCTATACCCCGATGGCCCTGCTGGGCCTTGAGGGCCGGACCGGATGGGCGCTGGCGATTGCCTCTTGGGTGATTGCGGGCATCGGGCTGGTGATGAAGCTTGGCTTTTTCAACCGCTGGCACCGTCTGGGATTTGTGATGTATCTCGCGATGGGCTGGATCGGCTTGGTCGCGAGCTACCCGATTGTCACCTCCCTGCCGCTGACGGCCGTGATCCTGATCGTGACGGGCGGCCTGATTTATACCGCAGGCACGGTTTTCCATGTGATCGAGCGCATCCCCTTTTCGCGCGCGATCTGGCATGGCCATGTGCTGGCCGCCGCCGTGACGCATTTTATCGCCATCGTGCTGCTGGCCGCACCCGCCTGACATCCGCCGCGCCCCGACAACCGGCAGGCCAACGAGATTTCCGTTGACGCGCCGCCCGGCTTTCGGCATGGCTCGGGCATGTTGAAAATTTCCGATATCACCTATTCCATCGAAGGCCGTCCTCTGTTCGAGGATGCCTCCGCCACCATCCCCGACGGCCATAAAGTCGGCCTTGTCGGCCCCAATGGTGCGGGGAAAACCACGCTGTTCCGGCTGATCCGCGGACAGGCCGTTCTGGAAAAGGGCGATATCTCGCTGCCCTCGCGCGCCAAGGTGGGCGGTGTGGCGCAGGAGGTGCCTTCCTCCGCGACCAGCCTGCTTGATACGGTGCTGGCGGCAGATACCGAACGGTCAGGACTTCTGGCCGAGGCCGAAACCGCCACCGATCCGGCCCGCATTGCCGAGATCCAGACCCGACTGGCCGATATCGATGCATGGTCGGCGGAAGGACGCGCCTCGTCCATCCTGAAGGGCCTGGGCTTTGACGCCGAGCAACAGCTGATGCCCTGCTCCGATTTCTCGGGCGGCTGGCGGATGCGTGTGGCGCTGGCGGGGGTGCTTTTTGCCCAGCCGGACCTGTTGCTGCTGGACGAACCGACCAACTATCTCGACCTCGAAGGGGCGCTCTGGCTCGAGCAATATCTGGCGAAATACCCCCATACGGTGATCATCATCAGCCACGACCGCGGGCTCCTCAACCGCGCGGTCGGCTCGATCCTGCATCTGGAGGGCAAGAAGCTGACGCTCTATTCGGGCGGCTATGACAGTTTCGTGCGCCAGCGTGCCGCCAATCGCGAACAGCAGGCCTCGGCGGCCAAAAAGCAGGACGAGCGCCGCGCCCATCTGCAGAAATTCGTCGACCGCTTCAAGGCCAAGGCCAGCAAGGCCAAACAGGCGCAGGCCCGCGTGAAGATGCTGGAGAAGATGGAAACCATCACCGCTCCCGAAGATGCGGCCAAACAGGTTTTCACCTTTCCCGAACCCGAACAGCTTTCCCCGCCGATCGTTGCCCTTGAAGGGGGCTCTGTGGGCTATGACGGCCGCGCGGTGCTGCAACGGCTGAACCTGCGCATCGATCAGGACGACCGGATCGCCCTGCTGGGGCGCAATGGCGAGGGCAAATCGACGTTGTCGAAATTGCTGGCAGGAAAGCTTGCGCCGATGACCGGCTCGATGGTGAAATCTTCCAAGCTGCGCATCGGCTATTTCGCGCAGCATCAGGTGGACGAGCTGGATCTGGGGGCCTCGCCGCTGCTGCATCTGCAACGCATCCGCCCCGATGAGGGGCAATCGAAGCTGCGCGCACGGCTTGCGGGCTTCGGGCTGGGCGCGGATCAGGCCGAAACCGAGGTCGGGCGGCTGTCGGGGGGGCAGAAAGCACGGCTGTCGCTGCTGCTGTCAACCATCGACGCGCCGCATATGCTGATCCTCGACGAACCGACCAACCACCTTGATATCGAAAGCCGCGAGGCACTGACCGAGGCGCTGAACACCTATACCGGCGCGGTGATTCTGGTCAGCCACGATATGCATCTTTTGTCGATGGTGGCCGACCGGCTCTGGCTGGTAAAGGAAGGGCGCGTGGCCCCCTATGAGGCCGATCTTGATGCCTACCGGCAAGAGCTTCTGACCCCGCCCAAAAAGGACGCCGCCCCCGAAGCGCCCAAACCCAAGCCCAAACGCGCACCACGCGAACAGGTGCTGGCGCTGCGTTCGGAGGTCCGCAAATGCGAGGAACGGGTACAGAAGCTGGAGGAAATGGCCGGAAAGCTGTCCACCAAACTTGCCGATCCCGCGCTGTATGAGGACGGGCGCGCCGGAGAGCTTGAAACATGGAACCGCAAATATGCGGAGCTGCGCGAGGCGATGGACCGTGCCGAAGCGCTTTGGATGGACGCTTTGGAAAAGCTGGAAACGGCAGAGGCCCCCTAAGGGGCCTTTTCCTTAAGGCAAACGGAAGCTCCGCGCGCGGTCCTGCGCTTCCCAATCCGCCACAGCCGCCTGCCCCCCCAGTGCCTGAAGAAGCGGCGCAAGCTGGCGTTCATAGATACGCCATTTATCAAGCCCCTTGGTATTGACCCCTTCGCGCACCTGCATCACCGACGCGGTGCGGACCGAACGCACCTCTTCGGTCGTGGCCGGAGTGTCGGATGCGGCTGAAAGACCCGCAAAAGACAGGATCTCGCCCATCTGGGCCTCACGATCCTCGACCAGTGCGCGGTAGGATTGCACCCGCATCCGGTCGCCGAAAATCCGTTTGTTGATATCGCGCATCCGCCATGTCTGCCGCATGACCCCGCCGATCTTGTCGAGATGGGTGTGATAGGGCACAAGGGTGGTAAAGTGGAGCTTGAAATTCGACAGCCCCACATCCATCGGGTGCCGCTCCATATGCAGGATCCGCAGATCGGGCAGCACTGCCCGCGCCACCCAGAGGCTGAACGCATCCGCGGGCATTTTGGTCACCAGAACCTTACCGGCGGGGGTGTGTTTGGGAAGACTGCCTAAAAAATGCCAGCGCAGCTGCTCGACCATAGGGCGGTCGAGCTTGCGCAGTTTTTCCAGCCGCGCGACATCGGTATGCGAGAAATCCGGCAGCCCGGACAGCAGGGCCGGACCGCACAGACACAGATGCTCCCCCATCGCGAACGTGTCGGGATGCTGCGCCAGCAAGGTCTCGGTGATGGTGGTGCCGGAACGCGGCATGCCGCAGATAAAGACAACCTTCGGCATTTGCCAGGCAGGATCGGCGCTGGGAAGATCGGCGGCAATCTCGTCGAGCAGGTCGACATAGCGCGCAAGCTGGTCCACATCGAACTCGCCCTTGATCAGCCGGTTCATCTGCTTCCAGTAGCCGAACGCTTTGGCCGGACTGCCATAACATTCCTCGGCCCGTGCAAGCGCTTGCAGGACTTCGCTTTTGACCGAAGCCGGCAGATCTGTCTGGAGCGATTTTTTCAGATAGCGGGCCTGCGCGCTGTTCGGGCTAACGGGGTCGATCTGCCCGATCGTCGCGCGCAAAACGACCGATTGCGGCTCGATCTCCAGCGCTTGGGAAAAACACATGCGCCCCTCTTCGGTCGCGCCATAATTCATGAGACGCTGTCCGAGAATGAACCAGCCGGCAGAGAATTTCGGGAACCGTTCAACCAGAATACGCAGCAGTTCCAGCGCCTTGCCTTCCTCCCCGAGCTGCCAGAAGGTTTCGGCCAGATCGAGGATATACTCGGGCGTGTCCCCGTGAAGTGCGGCAAGATCCTGAAGAAAGTGCAGCGCCTTGACGAAATGCCCCTTTTCGAAAAAGGTCAAAAACTCCGCACGGGTATCGCTATATCTGATTGCACGCATTCTGCTGCCCTGTCCTATGAACTTGGCTGCAGTATCGGGACAAGAAGCAAAGAAATCCTTTACCAAAATAAAAAGCCGGCCCCGAAGGACCGGCTTTGCCGTTTCAAAGGCCGATGCCGTTACATCGCGCCAAGCGTGAAGACGCGGGTGACATCGAACTTCATGCTCCACTGCTCGTCCGAACCGGCTTTGGTGATCGGGCTGTCTTTGGCATCGTTCATCAGCTTGTCATAGCGCACCGAGCCTTCAACACCCCAGCCGCCGTCAAAGCGGTATTTGGCACCGAATTCCACACCGGCGGACAAGAATCCCCCATCGGGATCGAAGGCCGTCAGCGAACCGCCTGCGGCAGCCGAGGCTGCGGCTTCCGCCGCCGACACGCCGTAATAGGTTTGCGCATAACGTTCCGTGCCCCAGAAGGCGCGCGGCCCCATGGTCAGGGTCAGGCGCTCGGTCGGATGCAATTTGAGATCGGCACCGACCTCCCCGACCCAGGTGTTATGACCGATAACGCCATAACGCACATCGCTGTAAACCTTGTAATAATCGGTGTCATAGCTCAGCCCCAGCCCCATTTCCAACGAGGCGTCCACATCGCTCAGACCGGCAAGCTCGTCATAATCGCTGGAATCGCGCTTGCCGATATAGCGGAACGACCCCGAGACCCCGAGGCCCGATTTCTCGGCATAGGGATCCGGATTGCCATAGGTCAGGCCGCCATATTGCAGCGCATGGATGCGGAACACCATATCGGGGCCTGCGGTGTAATCATCCGATCCCGGATATTCCGGGCTGACCGAAACACCCGCGCCAAGCGTGAACTTCATTCCGGCGCCGGAGGATTGCGTCGAAACGCGCGGGGTCGAGAAATTATACCCTTCGGACTGGCTGGTTTCGGCCTGTGCAACAGGAGCCAGAAGCGGCAGCAAGGCAACCGAAGCTGCGGCGATTTTTGCAGTGATCTGGGTCACGGTATGATTCCCTCGTTCTTGGTTCCGCATCGCGCGGCCCGTCGATAATTTGCGCAGATATTAAAGCAGATCGCCAAACTTGCCACTCCTGCAATCAATTTCCCGCGAAACTGTTGCATGGATATATCACGCCCTCCTGCGCCCGCGAAACCGGCCCGTTTCCTTGATCAAAATGATCAACCATTGACCGGTGATCACGGAATTGGCATATCTCGGACGGTCTATAGGAGGTTTCCCATGCGCCCGTTTTCTTTGCTTGCGCCCGTTCTGGCAGTCCTGCCGCTGCCCGCTTTGGCCGATGTGAATATCTATTCGCACCGCCAGCCGGAACTGGTGCAACCGCTTCTGGATGCGTTCACCGCGAAAACCGGCATCAAGGTCAATGTGGCCTATATCGCGCAGGGCATGGTCGAGCGTCTGCAGGCCGAGGGGCGGCGCTCGCCCGCCGATCTGGTGATGACGGTCGATATCGCCCGCCTGACGCAGGTGGTGGATGGCGGTGTCACGCAGCCGGTCGCGGACCCCGCGCTGGATGAGGCGATCCCGCCCGCCTTCCGCGACCCCGATCATCAGTGGTTCGGCCTGACCTCGCGCGCACGGATCATCTACGCCTCGAAAGAGCGCGTGGCCGAGGGCGAAATCACCACCTATGAGGATCTCGCCGATCCGAAATGGAAAGGCCGCATCTGCACCCGTCCCTTCACCTCGGATTACAACGTCGCGCTGACCGCCGCCTATATGATCCATCATGGCGAAGCAGCCACCCGCGACTGGCTGACCGGTCTCAAGGCCAATCTGGCCCTGAAACCCTCGGGCAATGACAGCAGCCAGGTGAAATCCATCTGGGCGGGGCAGTGCGATATCAGTCTGGGCAACACCTATTACATGGGCCAGATGCTGGCCAATGCCGAAAGCGCCGAATGGGCCGAGAGCGTGTCGATCCGCTTTCCGGTCTTCGAGGGCGGTGGCACCCATATGAACATTTCGGGCGTCGCCATGACCAGATCCGCCCCGAACAAGGACGACGCGCGGGCGCTGATGGAGTTTCTGGTCTCGGACGAGGCGCAGCATATCTATGCCGAAACCAATCACGAATTTCCGGTAAAAGAGGGCGTGGCCCCTTCGGAACTGGTCAAAAGCTGGGGGGGCTTCACCCCCGACGGGCTGGATCTTGTCGAGATCGCGAAAATGCGCCCCGCTGCGCTCAAGCTGATCGAAGCGGTGAATTTCGACGGTTGAGCCAAGCGGCGCGTCTGTCCGGGCGGGCCTGTTCTGACGGGTCTGGCCCCGCAGACCCGTTGCCGCAGATCCGCCTGCCCGCTGGACATTCCCGCAGACGCCCCGCACTCTGCTTCCAAAAGGAGTGCAGGGCATGACACGCAAGATCATCATCGACACTGATCCGGGGCAAGACGATGCGGTGGCCATCCTCTTGGCGCTGGCCAGTCCGGAACTGGAGGTTCTGGGGATCACCTGCGTTGCGGGGAATGTGCCGCTGGAGCTGACCGTCACCAATGCGCGCAAGATCTGCGAACTGGCCGGCCGACGGGAGGTGAAGATTTTTGCGGGCTGCGACGCGCCACTCGCGCGGCCCCTGATCACCGCCGAACATGTGCATGGCAAAACGGGGCTTGACGGGATCGACCTGCCCGCCCCCACGATGCCCGTGCAGGAGATGCATGCGGTGGATTTCATCGTGCAGACCCTGCGCAATGCGGCGGATGCCAGCATCACGCTGGTGCCGGTGGGCCCGTTGACCAATATCGCAACCGCGCTGCGCCGCGCCCCCGAACTGGCCTGTAAAATTCAGGAGATCGTGCTGATGGGCGGGGCCTATTTCGAGGTCGGCAACATCACCCCCACGGCCGAGTTCAACATCTATGTCGATCCCGAGGCGGCGCAGATCGTGCTGGCCTCCGGCGTTCCGATCACCATGATGCCGCTGGATGTGACCCATAAGGCCCTGACCTCGGCCGACTGGGTGCAGAGCCTGCGCGATCTTGGCACCTTGCTGGGCGAGGCTGTGGCCTCCTGGACCGATTTCTTCGAGCGTTTCGACAAGGAGAAATACGGATCGCAAGGCGCGCCTTTGCACGACCCCTGCACCATCGGCTACCTCATCGACCCGAGCCTTTTTGCGGGGCGCCATATCAATGTCGAGGTCGAGGTGCTTTCGCCCCTGACATTGGGCATGACCGTGGCCGACTGGTGGCGCGTCACGTCACGCGCCCCCAATGTGATGTTCATGAACGAGGTCAGGCGCGATGCCTTCTTTGCCCTGATACGGGACCGGATCGCCCGCCTCTAGCCTCGCGTTTCAGGGCTTTCCAGCAAGGCCAGCAGACGGGCCTCTGCCGCAGACAGCCCGCGCAGCTTGACGGGCTCCAGATCGGGCAACCGCCCCGCCTCGGCCAAGGCAATCACCTTCGGGTGGATATAGCTGTTGCGCGCCACTGTCGGGGTGTTGTTCAGACGCGCGGCCGCCGCGCCGGAAAGCGCCTTGATCGTCCGCCCGCCCGCCTCGGCGGCCTCGAAAGCGGCAAGGCTGCCGGACCATGTGCGGAAGGTTTTGGCCGTGAAATTTCCCTGACCCAAGTCAGAGAGATAGGCATTCAGCTGGTCAGAGCCGAGCGCGCGTGGCGCTCCGTCCTCGTCGATCCAGGTGATCAGCTCCGCCCCCGGTAAATCGCGCGCCTGATCAAGCACTTTCAGCAGCTTGCGGTCGGTCAGGCGCCGGCGTATTTTCTTGCCGCCTTTGGCGGTATAGCTCAATCGCAGCCCGTCCTCGCAAAGCCGCATCTGGCGACGGCGCAGGGTCAGCGCCCCGTAGCTGCCATTGGCCTGCGTATAGGCCGCATTGCCCACGCGCATCGCCAGACGGTCGATCAGCAGCACCGCCGCGGCAAGGGCGAAGGACATCTCGCCCGGCCCCTCGGCCAGATCACGGGTGACCGCGCGCCGGATACGCGGCAAGGCATGGCCGAAACCGGTCAGGGTCTCGAATTTCTCTGCCGCCCGCGCCTCGGACCAGAGCGGATGATAGCGGTATTGCTTGCGCGTGCGAGCATCCAGCCCCGTGGCCTGTAAATGCCCGTTCTCGCGCGGCGAGATCCAGACCTCCTCATAGGCGGGCGGAATGCCCAGAGCCTCGATACGTGCGCGTTCGGGGCCACGGGCCAGCGTGGTGCCGTCGGGCAGCGTGTAGCTGAACCCGCGCCCGCAGCGCCTGCGCGCGATGCCGGGACGGCTGTCGGGGTAAAAGCACAGCCCCTCTGGCAGATCTTCCGGCGCAGCCCGCATTTTCATCTGCGGTCCGCAGGCCGCCTGCAATGACGTCTCCTGCGGGCTGGCTGATGCCGCCCCTGCCATTCACCCCGCCTCCAGTTCGGAGCCAAGCTTGAGCACCCGCGCCCCATCCTCCTGATGGATCTCGTAGGCGGGATTTTCGGCGCTGCCATTGCGGGTGATCGTGCTGCCATCGATCTGGCGCTCTACCCGCGTCTCATGGCGGCTGGCAATCTTGCCCCTGGCCTCGCCCTGCCCCCAGCTCCACGTGACCCACTGGCCGGTCCGGAACGCATTCCCCATCGCCTCTCTCCTCTTGCTGCCTGCGCAACGCCAACGGGATGGCCCGCAAGAAGTTCCCGAAAACGCGCGGGGTTCCCGAAAGGCGGCCTTGCCCCTATATCTGCGTCAACAGGAGGCCCCATGACCGCATCCCATCCCATTCCCTTCACCAATAGCTATGCCAATCTGCCCGAGCGGTTTTTCGCGCCGCAAGCCCCCACGCCGGTCTCTGCGCCCGCGCTGATTGCCGTCAATGACGCGCTGGCCCGCCAGCTTGGCATCGCCCCCGATTTCCTGCGCAGCCCCGAGGGCGTGGCCATGCTGGCGGGCAACCACCTGCCCGAAGGCGCCCAGCCGATTGCTCAGGCCTATGCGGGCCACCAGTTTGGCGGCTGGGTGCCGCAACTGGGCGATGGCCGTGCGGTGCTGCTTGGCGAGGTCACCACACCGCAGGGCAGTTATGACATCCAGCTCAAAGGAGCAGGCCCCACGCCCTTCTCGCGCCGTGGCGACGGTCGGGCATGGGTTGGCCCCGTGCTCCGCGAATATGTGGTCTCCGAGGCAATGGCCGCCCTTGGCCTGCCCACCACCCGCGCCTTGGGAGCGGCCTTTACCGGCGACACTCTCCTGCGCGATATGAAGCGGCGGCGGGGGGCGGTGCTGGCGCGGGTGGCCCGCAGCCATGTCCGCGTCGGCACGTTCCAGTATTTCGCGGCCCGTGGCGATGTCGAGGCGCTCCAGATCCTGACCGATCATGTCATCGCCAAGCTCTATCCCGACTGCGAGAACGCGCTGGATCTGCTACAGGCCGTTGTCGCGGCGCAGGCGCGCCTTATCGCCGGATGGATGAGCCTCGGCTTCATTCACGGCGTGATGAATACCGATAATATGGCAGTTTCCGGCGAGACCATCGATTACGGCCCCTGCGCCTTCAGCGATATCTACCATCCCGAGATGGTGTTCAGTTCCATCGACCAGTATGGCCGCTATGCCTATGGCGCGCAGCCGCAGGTCGCGCTGTGGAATCTGGCGCAATTCGCCACCTGTCTCGTGCCCCTGATGGGGCCACAGGAGGCCGCAGTGGAACAGGCGACCGCAGCCATCAACACCTTCACACCGCTTTATCAGGCCGAATGGCTGGGCCGCTTCGGTCGCAAGATCGGTATCGCCGAGGCACAGCCCGAAGATCTTCCGCTGATTCAGGACTTCCTGACGGCCCTGGCACAGGGACAGGGCGATTTCACCCGCAGCTTTACCGCCTTGCGACGCGGCGGGGATGCGGCACAGGAACTCAGCGATCCAGCGCTGCTGGAGACCTGGACCCCGCGCTGGCAGACACGTCTGGCGCAGGAGGCGGACCCGCAGGGCGTGATGGCCGCCGCCAATCCGCTCCGTATTCCGCGCAACCACCGCGTTGAAGCCGCGATTATGGCCGCAGAAGATGGCGACCTGACCCGCTTCGAGACGCTTATGAAGGCTCTGGCGCAGCCCTATGGCGAGGCCCCTGAATTTGCCGCTTTCGAGGCAGCGCCCGCGCTTTCGGAACGGGTCATCCGCACCTTCTGCGGCACCTGATCCTAGCGCCCGCGCCCGCGCCGCCGCTTACCGATCTTGCGGAAAAAGCGGCGGTTGCGGGTCACGAAATCCTCGAAGAAGGCACGGGTAAAGCCGGGGCCGCGCCCGTAAAGATAGGCCCAGCCCGCCAAAGCCCCCAATGCGCCACCGATCACATCGACGATCAGATCGCCCATCGTATCCATCAGGCCCGATTTCTGCATATTCGTGCCGAAAATCTGGTCCATGCCGAATTCGAAAATCTCCCATAGCGCCCCGATCGTCACCGCGAAGGAAAAGGCGATCAGCGCCATCGCCCAACGGGGAGCGGCATAGCGGTCCCCTTCGAACAGCATGAAAACGAACACAAATCCCACCAGCCCGAAGCCAAGCGCCGAGCCCCCATGCAGCGCGATATCCCACCACCAGAAACGGTTGTAGAAATCGAATGCCTCACCGAGGAAGATGGTGGCGAAGATAAAGCCCGTCACCGCCACGACCAGCGCCGTGGGCATCGAGATCCCGATGCGCGAGCTGACATAAAGCGGCACCAGAGTCAGCACGAAGGTAAACAGGGCCACCCCCGCCAGCGGCCACTGACGCTCGAACAGCGCAAGCAGGAATTCAAAGGCCAGCATCCCCCAGATGACCTTGACCGGCCAAGGCTGCATACGGGCGATATCGAGGGGCGTCTTGCGTGTCATACGCGAAATATGGGACAACTCCACCGGTTCGGAAAGACCGCAGTGCCGCCCGACCCCACGCGATCACAAAAAATTTCGGATCAATCCGCCACGAAACGAGATTTTTTTCCGCAGACAGGGTGACAAACAGAACCGGCATTCTATATCGGGCCTCAAGATAGGCATGCTGATAACCAATGACTCTCCGAATAGCCTCGTACAATATCCACAAATGCGTCGGTGTTGATCGCCGTCGGGATCCGCATCGCATCATCGATGTCCTCAATACGCTCGATGCCGATGTCATCGCGTTGCAGGAAGTCGACAGGCGGCGCGGCGCGCGCCCTGCGGCCCTGTCGGCAAGCCTGATCGAGGCCGAAACCGACTTCCGCACCATCGAGCAACCCCGCACCGGCCCCGACAGTCTGGGCTGGCACGGGCAGGCGTTTCTGGTCAAGCGCGGGGTCGAGATGCTGTCCTGCACAGGGATCGAACTGCCGGGGCTGGAGCCGCGCGGAGCCTTGCATCTGAGCCTCAAGGCCGAGGAGGATCTGCCCTTCTCGATCTTTGCCGCCCATCTGGGGCTACGCCGCACCGACCGCCGTGCGCAATGGACGCGGATTGCCAAGGAAATGCTGGCCGCCTCTCCGTCGCCTGCACTGGCCATCGGTGATTTCAACGAATGGTCGGGCCGCAACGGCTTCGAGGCCCTGGGCGGGTTTACCGTCCATGCGCCCGGCGCGACCTACCCTTCGGTCGCACCGGTCGGCAAACTGGATCGAATCGTCACCTGCAACCGCGCCCATATCACCCATATGTCGGTGCATGACACGCAGCTGACCCGCCGTGCCTCCGACCACCTGCCGATCTGGGCCGATATCGGCGGGCTGCGTCGCAGACGCTGATCGCAAAAGCACGCCGCGCCGGCGGACCGGCCCTGCGCGGCCGCTTCATGCGGGCTGCGCATGTCGCCCCGTCACGGGAGCATTTCAGAAATTTCATCAAGTTGCGTCGCTAACAGCGCCGTTAGCGGTAACAACGCCCTTTTCACCACTGCCGCCCAAGGATATAGCTTGGCACGGCCCATACAGCACCAAAGTGCAATGACAAGGGAAGAGAGTATAATGAGCACCATCATCGACATCCACGCGCGCGAGATCCTCGACAGCCGCGGCAATCCGACCGTCGAGGTCGACGTGATTTTGGAAGACGGCACCATGGGTCGTGCGGCTGTTCCCTCGGGGGCCTCGACCGGCGCGCATGAAGCCGTTGAAAAGCGCGATGGCGACAAGTCGCGCTACATGGGCAAAGGCGTGCTTGACGCGGTTGCCGCCGTCAATGGCGAGATCGCCGAAGCACTGGTTGGCGCCGATGTGACCGAGCAGGTCGAGATTGACAATGCCATGATCGAACTTGACGGCACCGAGAACAAAAGCCGCCTTGGTGCGAACGCCATTCTCGGTGTGTCGCTGGCCTGCGCGAAAGCTGCCGCCGATTATACCACCCAGCCGCTTTACCGCTATGTCGGTGGCACCTCGGCCCGCGTTCTGCCGGTTCCGATGATGAATATCATCAACGGCGGCGAACATGCCGACAACCCGATCGACATCCAGGAATTCATGATCATGCCGGTCTCGGCCGAAAACATCCGCGACGCGGTGCGCATGGGTTCGGAAGTCTTCCACACGCTGAAAAAAGAGCTGACCGCGATGGGTCTATCGACCGGCTTGGGCGATGAGGGTGGCTTTGCGCCGAACCTGTCCTCGACCAAGGAAGCGCTGGATGTGATCCTGAAATCCATCGAGAAAGCAGGCTATAAGCCGGGCGAGGATATCTATCTGGCGATGGATTGCGCCTCGACCGAATATTACAAGAACGGCAAATACGAGATGAAGGGCGAGGGCCTTTCGCTGACCTCGGAAGAAAACGCCGAATATCTGGTCAAGCTGTGCAACGAATATCCGATCATCTCGATCGAAGACGGTATGGCGGAAGATGACTGGGCGGGCTGGAAGATCCTGACCGAGAAGCTGGGGGGCAAGATCCAGCTTGTGGGCGACGATCTCTTCGTGACCAACCCCAAGCGTCTGGCCGATGGCATCAAGCAGGGCGTGGCAAACTCCATGCTGGTGAAAGTGAACCAGATCGGCTCGCTGACCGAGACGCTGGCCGCCGTCGATATGGCGCACCGCGCACGCTACACCAACGTCATGTCGCACCGCTCGGGCGAGACCGAGGATGCGACCATCGCAGACCTCGCCGTGGCCACCAACTGCGGCCAGATCAAAACCGGCTCGCTGGCACGTTCGGACCGGTTGGCGAAATACAACCAGCTGATCCGCATCGAGGAAATGCTGGGCGAGACCGCAATCTACGCGGGCCGCTCGATCCTGAAATAATCCGGTCTCTCCGGTAAGATCCAAAGGCGCGGCACTGTCCGCGCCTTTTCTTTTGGCCAAGTTTGTTTGACCAGAGGTTTCCGCTTTCGGAAACCTGACAGGTCACTTTCGCGCAAGACGGAAAGCATTTGTCTGGCTAGTTTGCCCCCACGCACCGGTCGCGTCCACTCCCGTTTCCCAGCCTCCCGCCAAAGCCGCGCGGGGGGATCGAAAGGACATCCCATGCAACGACCGCTTCTTCTGGGCATTCTGGCCACCGCCTTCTGGGCCAGCAATTTCGACGCCACCCGCATCGCGCTTGAAAGCCTTGCCCCCCTGACCGCCGCCAGCCTGCGATTTGTCATTGCGACCATCGCCATCATGACCCTTCTGGCCTGCACCGAGGGGCTGGCACTGGCCCCGTTGCGCCGCAATCTTCTGGCCTTCCCCGCATTGGGCATTCTGGGGGTGGCAGGGTTCAATGCCGCGCTCTGTATCGGGCTGCAAAGCTCCAGCCCGCTGACGGGGGCTCTGATCATGGCCACAACGCCGCTTAGTTCGACGCTTCTGGAAAGCCTTCTGACGCGCAAATGGCCTGCGGTACAAACCTTCTGCGGTATGGCGCTGAGCCTGTTCGGGGTGGCGCTGGTGCTTGGCCGTGGCCATTTCGCGACGATAGGGGCAATGCTGACACCGGGAGATCTGGTGATCTTTGCAGGCTCTCTGGCGTGGGCGGCCTATGGTGTGGGGTGCAAACGCTTCGTAAAGGACGCCTCGCCATTGGCCATCTCAAGCTGGACCATGCTGTTCGGCACGATTGCCTTGGTGCTGACGTCGCTGACAGAGGGAAACCCGCTCCGCGCCGCGTGGCGGGCCGCTCCCGACGCGCTGCTGGCCTCGCTCTGGATGGGGATCGTGGGCTCGGCGCTGGCCTATATTTTCTGGACGATCGCGATTGCAGGACGGGGCGTGGCGCGCACGGCGATCCTGTTCAATCTCGTGCCGGTCTTTGCCATGCTGATCGGCTGGGGCATCGGCCGAGCCCCCGCGCCGCTGCAGATCCTCGGCACGGCCATCACGATCCTCGGTGTCGCCCTGACGCAAATGCGCCTGTCGCGCTTGACAGCACGCCCGTCCCGCGGCCCAATCGCATCATGAGCATTGCCGATCAAATCATCAAAACCCTGGATCTGGCCCCCCATCCCGAAGGGGGCCATTACCGCCAGACATGGATCGCCGAGGGCACGGGCCGTGCTGCGGGCACCTGCATCTATTTCCTGCTGAAAGCCGGAGAGACCAGCCACTGGCACAGGATCGATTCCACCGAAATCTGGCTCTGGCATGCAGGGGCACCGCTGACGCTGTCGCTTTCGGCCAGCGACGCGGGGCCTGCAACCGACCACCGGCTTGGCCCCGACATTCTGTCGGGCGACCGCCCACAGGTGATTGTGCCGCCCCATCACTGGCAGGCCGCCCGCAGCACAGGCAGCTATAGCCTTGTCAGCTGCACCGTTTCCCCCGGCTTCCGCTTCGAGGGCTTCACGCTGGCGCCCGAAGGGTTCGACATCGCGCGCGGCTGATCAGTTGGTGCAGAAAAACCGCTGCCCCGTATCCGTGACCCCCCAGTATTCGACAAAATCGAAACCGTGATCGCTGCATAGGCCGCGCGCCTGCGCATAATTCTCGCCCGCAGGCGCGTCTTCGTCGAAGTCGTGATCGATCTCCGAGAAGGTGATCATCTGGCCGTTATAGATATAGCCCGGAGCCTCCTGCCCCGCCATCAGGGCCGGTCTGGGAAGATCGGGCAAAGCGGGAAGATCGGGAAGATGTGGCAGGAAATTGGGCGGCGCGATGCGCGAGGCGATCTCGGGTGTGTGCCCACACCCCCAAAGAAGAAAGGGCAACAAAATCATAAACTTGTTCATCCACTCGGCCTTTACGTATTTTTATCGTTGAAAAGCCGGGCAAATTTATGCCGATCACGCGGGCTCACAAACCCGAGATCCCGAAGGTGTTAATGAATGATTAATTCTGTTGCCGGAAAATCGCGCCTTTACACGGGGTAGTTGATCTGCCCGCCCCCGACTTGCGCAGCAACACCCGTGGTCGCCGGACCCGAGGTCGGCAGCCCCCGCGCCACCCTGACGGCCAGATAGGCAAACGCCTGCGCCTCCAGCATATCGCCATCCAGCCCCAGATCCTCGACAGGGGCCACCGCACAGGGCACACGCCTCGCGATCTCTGCCACCAGCGCCTCGTTCAGCCGCCCGCCGCCGCAGAGATAGAGATGTTGCGGCATCTCCCTGAAATGCTCGAACCCGCGGGCGACCGATGCCGCAGAACAGGCCGTCAACGTGGCCGCCGCATCGGCATCGCCCAGCCCCGAAACCAGTTCCAGCACGCCATGAAAATCGTTCCGGTCCAGAGATTTCGGCGGTATTTTCAGAAAATACGGATGGGCAAGAAACGCCTCGACAACCGCCTCGTCAACCTTGCCCTGCGCGGCAAGCGCGCCACCTTCATCCTGACCGAGATTGAAGCGCAGCCGCATCAGGTCATTGATGGGAGCATTGGCAGGGCCGGTATCGAAGGCCAGCACCGCTGCCTCCTCCTCGGGGGCGGCGCGGCGCGGATCGACCCATGTGACATTGCCGACCCCGCCCAGATTGAGAAAGACACAAGGCGCGTCCAGCCCCGCCCATTTGGCGCAGGCAAAATGGAAATAGGGCACAAGCGGTGCCCCCTGCCCGCCAAGCCGGACATCCGCCGTGCGGAAATCCCAGACCACAGGCTTGCCCAGCACCTCCGCCAGCACCGCCCCATCGCCTGCCTGATGGGTCCCCCGCCCGCGCGGCTCATGCGCCAGCGTCTGGCCATGAAAGCCCACGATCTCGGCCTCGGAAAAGGCACTGAGAATTTCGGCATGCGCCGTCTCGACGACCTCTGCGGCAGGCTCGACCGCAGCCTCTCCCTGCCATGCCCCCAATGCGCTGTGCAGAACGCCCCGCTCGGCCTCGCTATAGGGCCGGTAATCGGAGCGCCCGAAATCCAGAATCCGCAGACCATCGGTCAATAGCAACGCCGCATCCACGCCATCAAGTGACGTGCCCGACATCGCGCCCACTGCCCAGACAGGACCTGCTTTCAACATGGCTTCCCCTTTACGTGACACAAGGATATACGCATGCCCATAAGAAAGGAACAAGCCAGATGACATACCATCCCAAATCGGACTTCCTGCGCACCATTATCGAGCGCGGATTCCTGGCCGACTGCACCGACCTGCAGGAGCTGGACCAGAAACTCTATTCCGGGACGGTCACTGCCTATATCGGCTATGACGCCACGGCCGCCTCGCTGCATGTGGGCCACCTGCTCAACATCATGCTGCTGCGCTGGTTCCAGAAATGCGGCCATAAGCCGATCACCCTGATGGGCGGCGGCACGACAAAAGTGGGCGACCCCTCCTTCCGCTCGGATGAACGCCCGCTTCTGGGGCCGGAGCAGATCCAGGCCAATATCGACGGCATGCAGAAAGTTTTTGCCCGCTACCTCGATTACGAAGAAGACGGCAATGGCGCGCTGATGCTCAACAATGCCGAATGGCTCGACAGCCTGAACTACCTCGAGTTCCTGCGCGATATCGGGCGGCATTTCTCGGTCAACCGCATGCTGTCGTTTGAATCGGTGAAATCGCGTCTGGACCGTGAACAATCGCTGTCCTTCCTCGAATTCAACTACATGATCCTGCAGGCCTATGACTTCCTCGAACTGAACCGCCGCTATGATTGCGCGCTTCAGATGGGCGGCTCGGACCAATGGGGCAATATCATCAACGGGATCGACCTGACGCGCCGCGTGCTCGACCACGAGATCTTCGGCCTCACCACACCGCTCCTGACCACCTCCGACGGCCGCAAGATGGGCAAATCCCAAGGCGGCGCGATGTGGCTCAATGCCGAGATGCTCAGCCCCTATGAATTCTGGCAGTTCTGGCGCAACACCACGGACGCCGATGTGGGCCGCTTCCTCAAGCTTTACACCGAACTTCCGGTCGAGGAATGCGACCGTCTGGCCGCGCTGCAAGGCTCGGAAATCAACGAGGGCAAAATCATCCTCGCCCGCGAGGTGACCACCCTCCTGCATGGCGCCGAAGCCGCCGCCGCCGCCGAAGCCACCGCGCGCGAAGTCTTCGAGAAGGGCGGCACCGGCGATGATCTGCCTACGCTGACCCTCTCGGCGGACGAACTGGGCGACGGCATCAGCCTTGCCCAGCTTGTCACACGCTCGGGCCTTGCCAAAACCGGCAAGGACGGCAAGCGGCTAATTGGCGAAGGCGGCCTGAAAGTGAATGACGAGACCTGCACCGAAGCAGGCCGCATGTTCACCGCATCCGACTTCGAAACGCCGGTCAAACTCTCGGCGGGCAAAAAACGCCACGCCCTCGTACAAATCGGCTAAAAATCAAAGGCGCCCCACAAGGCGCCTTTTTCCATCCGGCATCCAGCTGCCCGAAATATCCTCGGGGGTGAATTGGGCCGCAGGCCCAAGAGGGGGCAGACAGCCCCCTCACTTTCAAACCTCGAAACGAAAAAGGCGGAGCCGCTTACGGCCCCGCCTCTCTCATTTCCAAAACAGGACGACCTCAGGCCGGTTCATGCGCCAGCGAGGCGGCATGGATGCTGTCGATGGCCGAGGCAAGTGCGGCATCGAATTCCGCATCGGATTGTTTATCCGACATCCCTTCGGTCAGGGCACGCGAGAACGAGGCGATCATCCCGTCATTCTTCGACAGGATCGCATTGGCCTCATCGCGCGCATAACCGCCCGACAGCGCCACGACCTTCAGCACGCGCGGATGATCCACCAGCGGCTTGTAGAAATTCGCAACCGTCGGCAGCGACAGTTTCAGCATCACCTGCTGATCGGCAGGCAGAGCATCGAGATGCTTGAGGATCTCGCTGCGCAGGATGGCTTCGGCCTCGGCCTTGTCGGAAATCGAAATCGTGACTTCCGGCTCGATGATCGGCATCAGACCATGTTTGATCACGGTCGCAGCCAGATCGAATTGCTGCGCGACAACCGCCGCGATCCCGGCCTGATTGGCCGCAGAAATGACGGAGCGTTCCTTGGTGCCGAAAATACCCGCTTCACGGGCGCGGTCCAGCAGCGCGTCCACACCCGGAATGGGCTTGAGAAGCTGCACACCGTTCTCTTCCGCTTCCAGACCCTTGTCGATCTTCAGGAAGGGCACAACGCCACATTTCTCGTTGAGGTAGGTCGCGGTCGCAATACCATCGATCTCGCGGTCCATCGTCTGTTCGAACAGGATCGCACCGATCACCTTACCGCTGGAAAACGCGGGGGATTTGATAATGCGGGTCCGCATTTTGTGGATCAGATCGAACATCTCGGTGTCGTTGGAATATTCGCTTTCCTCGATACCGTAAAGGCGCAGAGCCTTCGGCGTCGAACCGCCCGACTGATCGAGCGCGGCGATGAAACCCTCGCCCTTGGAAATCTGTTCGGTTTGTTGCGCGTTCGGCATATATCTCTCCCTCCGATACGGAGACTGAATTGTGGGCCAGTTCCAGACCTAGCGCGATGCGCGGGGTTAGACAATCTTGGTGGCGCTAACCGACTTGGATTATTTCATTTTGTTGGTCTGCTGCGCGGAAAGCGGCCAGAAATCCCCCCGCTTCGCCCGTCAGGCGGCACCGTGAAAAGAAAACGGGGCGGCCCGCAAGCCACCCCGTTTCCAGTGTCCCTATTGACCGGATCAGTCTTCCAAAGCTTCCACCCCCGGCAGAACCTTGCCCTCCATCCATTCAAGGAAGGCACCGCCTGCGGTGGAGATATAGCTGAATTTCTCCGCCGCACCGGCCTTGTTCAGGGCGGCCACGGTGTCCCCGCCACCCGCCACCGAAATCAGCTGCCCCGCCTGCGTCAACTC
This sequence comes from Thioclava sp. NS-SX20, assembly GCF_057380695.1. Lineage (NCBI taxonomy): Bacteria > Pseudomonadati > Pseudomonadota > Alphaproteobacteria > Rhodobacterales > Paracoccaceae > Thioclava > Thioclava sp. NS-SX20. The sequence continues at coordinate 1,318,542 of NZ_CM170816.1, forward strand.
TGCGGCTTTGGCAGCCGCGGCATTGGTGGCCGCATCAAAGGGCGTAATCTCGAAAGCCCCCAGCGGGCCGTTCCAGATCAGCGTGCGCGATTCTGCAAAGACCTTCGAGATCCGAGCCACGGCCTCGGGACCCGCATCAAGGATCATCGCATCCTCGGGGCAGGCATCGGCGGCAACGGTCTCATGCGGCGCATTGGCCTTGAACTCGCGGGCAACGACCACATCCGAGGGCAGCACAATCGTACAACCGGCAGATTTCGCCTTTTCGAGAATCTCCAGAGCAGTCTGCGCCATATCGCGCTCGGCCAGCGAGGTTCCGACAGAAATGCCTTGCGCCACGAGGAAGGTATTGGCCATGCCGCCACCGATGACCAGATTGTCCACCTTGCTCACCAGATTGCCCAGCAGATCCAGCTTGGTCGACACTTTCGCCCCGCCGACAACCGCTGTCACCGGACGCTCCGGATCCCCCAGCGCGGCCTCCAGCGCCTTCAGCTCCGCTTCCATCAGACGCCCCGCAGCACTGGGCAGAACACGGGCCAGAGCCTCGGTCGAGGCATGCGCACGGTGGGCCGCCGAGAAAGCGTCATTGATATAGACCGATCCAAGCGCGCCCATCGCCGCCGCCAGCTCGCGGTCGTTCTTTTCCTCGCCCTCGTGGAAACGGGTGTTTTCCAGCAGCAAAACCTCGCCCGCAGGCAGGGCCGCCACAGCCCGCTTGGCCGGACCGCCAATGCAATCCTCGGCAAAATGCACCGGAACGCCCAATGCGGCCTCAAGCGCCGGAACCAGCGGTTTCAGGCTCATTTCCGGCACGACTTTTCCTTTGGGGCGGCCGAAATGGGCCAGAAGGACGGGCTTCCCGCCTTTGGCCAGAATATCCTTGACGGTCGGAACGATCTTGTCGATCCGCGTGGTATCCGTCACACGTCCGTCCTCGACCGGAACGTTGATATCGACGCGAACAAGGGCAACCTTGCCCTCCAGTTCCAGATCGTCGAGGGTTTTCCATGCCATGCGTTATCTCCTCATTCCGGCACCAAATCAGGGGATGGGGTGCCCGTTGTGCTGCAACTTGCACCGTCCATGAAATGGCGTCAACACACGCAATCACCGGACATGACCCGCGCGTGAGAAGGCGTGAAAACGAAAAACGAAGGTTTCGGCTTTCCATAGCGGCCCTGTCGTGTAGATTGCGGGCCAAATCCAGGAGGACCTCATGGCCGAATATAAAGACCCCGAGAACACCATCATCATCGAATTGAAGGATGGTCCCGTTGTTATCGAGCTGATGCCCGAAATCGCGCCGAAGCATTCCGAGCGTATGAAACAGCTGGCCCGCGACGGTGCCTATGACAACGTGGCCTTCCACCGCGTGATCGACGGTTTCATGGCGCAAACCGGCGACGTGGCGAATGCGAATATGGAAAAAGACTACAATCCGGGCCGCGCAGGCACCGGCGGGTCCGAATATGACGACCTTCCCGCAGAATTCTCGCGTATTCCGCATGATCGCGGCACGCTGGGGGCTGCCCGCTCGATGAATCCGAACTCGGCCAACTCACAGTTCTTCATCAACTTCTCGGACAACCACTTCCTGAACGGCCAATACACCGTTTATGGCCGCGTGATCTCCGGAATGGAATTTGTCGACAAGATCGTGCGCGGTGAACCGCCGGCGAATCCCGACCGCATGATCAAAGTCACGGTGGCCGCCGATGCGTAATCTTGTTGCGGCAGCCCTGATTGCGATGGGTGCCGGGGCAATGACCACTGGCGCTTATGCCGAAGACACCGCGCCCGACGGGCCCGGCCCGAATCTGACGCTGGAGATCGGCGGCTCGGTTCAGGGCGAGATCGTCATCGACCTGCTGCCCGATGTCGCCCCCAAAGCGGCGGAACGTCTGGAAGAGCTGGCCAAGGAAGGCGCGTATAATGACGTGGTGTTCCACCGCGTGATCGACGGCTTCATGGCGCAGACGGGCGATGTGCAATTTGGCAAGCGCGGCTCTTCGCAGATCGAGATGGCCGGGATGGGCGGTTCGAACAAGCCCGACCTTCCGGCCGAGTTCTCGAAACGCAAATTCGTGCGCGGCATTGTCGGCATGGCACGCTCGCAATCGCCGAATTCCGCCAATTCGCAATTCTTCATCATGTTCGCGGATGCGCCGCATCTGAACGGGCAGTACACGGTTGTCGGCCATGTCATCAAAGGCATGGATATCGTCGACCAGATCAAGAAGGGCGATCCCGCGAAAAACGGCTTGGTCGATGACCCCGATTACATCGTTTCGGCAACGGTCAGCAAATAAGATCCCGTGCCGAGACCCGGCCCAAGCTTGCAAGGCGTCCCAAAGGGGGCGCCTTTTTCTGTTCCGGTCCCCTTTCCATGCAAAAATGCCTAGGCGAAGCGGGGCGCTTCGTGGCATAGTCGGATCTCAGGCCCGACAAGAGGCCGCGCAGAACGCGCAAAGAACTGGCAGAGCAAAATGGCGCCCTTGCGCGCCCGATATAGGCAGAACATGCAGCAGAAAAACCGGGCGGTCGGTCCGCTGATCTTCTTTTCCATCGCCTTCGTGCTGGCGGCATATTTCACCTTTGCCGCCGTGCAGGGATCTTACGGGATCTTCAAGCGGGTGCAGATCGAGGCCGAAATCACCGACATGACGCAAAAGCGCGACGCACTGCGCGACGAGGTCAAGCGTATGGCGAATCTGACGCATCGCCTGTCGGATGATTATCTGGACCTCGACCTTCTGGACGAGCAGGCGCGCAATATCCTTGGACTGGTACGTGGCGACGAGGTCGTCATTCGCTAAAGCGCCCGAAATGTGGACATTTTTAGCAACCCGCAAGCTTGCCTTGCGGGTTTTTTGCGTCATCCTTCTCCACATACCATCACTTTATGCCCGCAGAAGACACTGTTGCATATCGCGGTGATTGTCTTTGCAGATGCTTTCCGCTAGAGATGGTTTAATACTGAACTATCCGCTTTTAGGGAGGATGCCTATGGCTGCTCGCAAGAGTTCGGGGACCGCACCCAAGGCTGGTGCGAACGTCTCCAAGGACGAGCTTCTCAGCTACTATCGTGACATGCTGCTGATCCGCCGCTTCGAAGAGAAGGCAGGCCAGCTTTACGGCATGGGGCTGATCGGTGGCTTCTGTCACCTTTACATCGGTCAGGAGGCTGTTGTTGTGGGCCTTGAGGCCGCCGCGAAAGAGGGCGACAAGCGCGTGACCTCGTATCGCGACCACGGGCATATGCTTGCCTGCGGCATGGACGCCAAGGGCGTGATGGCCGAGCTGACGGGCCGCGAGGGCGGCTATTCGAAAGGCAAAGGCGGCTCCATGCACATGTTCTCGAAAGAGAAGCATTTCTATGGGGGCCACGGCATTGTTGGTGCGCAGGTTCCGATTGGCGCAGGTCTTGCCTTCTCGGACAAGTACAAGGGCAATGACAATGTGACCTTCGCCTATTTCGGCGATGGTGCGGCCAACCAGGGTCAGGTTTACGAGACCTATAACATGGCGCAGCTATGGGATCTTCCGGTCGTCTTCGTCATCGAGAACAACCAATATGCAATGGGCACCTCGGTCGCCCGTTCGACCAAATCTCCGGCGCTGTGGAAGCGCGGCGAAGCCTATGGCATCTCGGGCGAGGAAGTCGACGGCATGGATGTTCTGGCGGTCAAAGCGGCTGGCGAAAAGGCCGTGGCACACTGCCGTGCGGGCAAAGGCCCCTATATCCTCGAGGTGAAAACCTACCGTTACCGCGGTCACTCGATGTCGGACCCCGCGAAATACCGCTCGCGCGACGAAGTGCAGAAGATGCGCGAAGAGCGTGACGCCATCGAGCATGTCCGCCAACTGCTGCTGACCGGCAATCATGCCACCGAAGATGACCTGAAGGCCATCGACAAGGACATCAAGGCGATCGTCAACGAGTCGGCTGAATTCGCGAAAGAAAGCCCCGAGCCCGCGCTCGAAGAGCTCTGGACCGACATCTATGCCGACGCGGCACCGCAGAACGCCTGAGAGGGAAGAGAAGAATGGCAACTGAAATCCTGATGCCCGCCCTGTCGCCCACTATGGAAGAGGGCACTCTGGCGCGCTGGCTCAAGAAAGAAGGCGATACCGTCTCCGCAGGGGATATCATCGCAGAAATCGAAACCGATAAGGCGACGATGGAATTCGAAGCGGTCGATGAAGGCACGCTGGGCAAGATCCTGATCGAAGAAGGCACCGAGGGCGTGAAAGTGAACACCCCCATCGCGGTTCTTCTGGAAGAAGGCGAATCGGCGGATGATATCGCATCGGCTTCGGCACCTGCGGCAGAGGCAGCCCCTGCCCCGGCTTCGGTTCCCGCCGCCGCCAAAGACGACACGCCGGACACGCCCCTTGCGCCGAATACGACGCCGGATTGGCCCGAAGGCACCGAGATGAAGACCCAGACGGTCCGCGAAGCCCTGCGCGATGCGATGGCCGAAGAGATGCGCGGCGACGAGAACGTCTATCTGATGGGCGAGGAAGTGGCCGAATACCAAGGCGCTTATAAAATCAGCCAAGGTCTTCTGGACGAGTTCGGCTCCAAGCGCGTCATCGACACCCCGATCACCGAGCATGGCTTTGCCGGTATCGCAGTCGGCGCGGCCTTTGGTGGCCTGCGTCCGATCGTCGAGTTCATGACCTTCAACTTCGCCATGCAGGCGATTGACCAGATCATCAACTCGGCGGCAAAAACGCTCTATATGTCGGGCGGACAGATGGGTGCTCCGATGGTGTTCCGTGGCCCGAATGGTGCGGCAGCCCGCGTGGGTGCGCAGCACAGCCAGGATTACGCCGCATGGTATGCGCAGATCCCGGGCCTCAAGGTTGTTCAGCCCTATTCGGCAGCCGATGCAAAGGGCCTGCTGAAATCGGCGATCCGCGATCCGAACCCCGTCATCTTCCTTGAAAACGAGATCCTCTACGGGAAGTCGTTCGAAGTGCCGGTGATGGATGATTTCACGGTTCCGATCGGCAAGGCGAAAGTCTGGCGCGAGGGCACCGATGTCACTATCGTCTCCTTCGGCATCGGCATGACCTATGCGCTGGAAGCGGCAGAGAAGCTGGCAGCAGAAGGCATTTCGGCAGAGGTCATCGACCTGCGCTCGATCCGTCCGCTGGATTACGACACCGTGCTGGCCTCGGTCATGAAGACCAACCGCTGCGTCACCGTGGAAGAAGGCTTCCCCGTCTGCTCCATCGGTAACCACCTGTCGGCTGTCATCATGGAACGCGCCTTCGATTACCTCGATGCGCCCGTGATCAACTGCACCGGTAAAGACGTGCCGATGCCCTATGCCGCCAACCTCGAGAAACTGGCTCTTGTCACCACCGATGAAGTCATCGCTGCGGTGAAAAAAGTCACCTATCGCTAAGGAGATCCAGAGATGGCAACTGAAATCCTGATGCCGGCCCTTTCTCCGACGATGGAAGAAGGCACGCTGGCGCGCTGGCTGAAGAAGGAAGGCGACACTGTCGCCTCCGGTGACATCATCGCGGAAATCGAGACCGATAAAGCGACGATGGAATTCGAAGCGGTTGATGAGGGTGTGCTTGGCAAGATCCTCATCGCGGAAGGCACCGAAGGCGTGAAGGTCAACACCCCGATCGCCGTGATGCTGGAAGAGGGGGAAGACGCCTCGGCCATAGAGACCGCGTCGAACCCGGCAGCGCCCGCCAAGGCGGAAGCGCCTGCAGAGGCCCCCAAGGCCGCAGCCGCGCCTGCTGCTGCACCCGCACCTGCGGCGCCTGCCAAAGACGGCAAGCGCATCTTCGCCTCGCCGCTGGCCCGCCGTATCGCGGCCCAGAAAGGTCTGGATCTGGCGACTATCGCGGGTTCGGGCCCCAAAGGCCGTATCGTGAAGGCGGATGTCGAAGGTGCGAGTGCCGCGCCCAAGGCCGAAGCCGCCGCTCCCAAAGCCGAGGCGCCTGTCGCCAAAGCAGCCCCCGCTGGCCCCTCTGCCGATGCCGTCATCAAGATGTATGAAGGCCGTGAGTTCGAAGAGGTCAAGCTGGACGGGATGCGCAAGACGATTGCCGCGCGCCTGTCGGAAGCCAAACAAACGATCCCGCATTTCTACCTGCGCCGCGACATCAAGCTGGATGCCCTGCTGAAGTTCCGCTCGCAGCTGAACAAGCAGCTGGAAGGCCGTGGGATCAAGCTGTCGGTGAATGACTTCATCATCAAGGCCGTGGCCCAAGCGCTGCAGGCCGTGCCGGATGCGAATGCTGTCTGGGCGGGCGATCGCGTGCTGAAGCTGAAGCCTTCGGATGTGGCTGTGGCTGTGGCGATTGAGGGCGGCCTCTTCACGCCGGTGCTGAAAGACGCCGATATGAAGTCGCTCTCGGCGCTGTCGACCGAGATGAAGGATCTGGCCAAACGTGCCCGCGATCGCAAGCTTGCGCCGCATGAATATCAGGGCGGTTCCTTCGCGATCTCCAACCTCGGTATGTTCGGCATCGACAACTTCGACGCCATCGTGAACCCGCCCCATGCCGGTATCCTTGCCGTGGGTGGTGGTGTGAAAAAGCCGGTGGTGAATGCCGAAGGCGAGATCGAAGTGGCCACCGTGATGTCCGTCACCATGTCGGTCGATCACCGTGTGATCGACGGGGCGCTTGGCGCGGATCTTCTGAAGATCATCGTCGAGAACCTCGAAAACCCGATGACGATGCTGGCCTGATAGGTCAGTGCGCGGCAGGGGTGCAAACGCCTGCTGTAACAAAAACAAAACGGGCTACCGGCATAACCGGTAGCCCGTTTTTCATATAGCAAACATCCGCCACGCGGGCTGACGCTCTCACAAATCGTGCTATTTTTCCAAAAGATGATCCATTGATACCGACGGCTGGCTGCAACCGGCATCTCCCACGATGCGGGCGGGCACCCCTGCGACCGTCTTACACGGCGGCACCTCGTTCAACACGACCGACCCTGCCGCGATGCGGGAATTGTCCCCCACCCGAATATTGCCCAGCACCTTGGCACCGGCCCCGATCAATACGCCATTGCCGATCTTGGGATGTCTGTCTTCCTCTTCCTTGCCGGTCCCGCCCAGCGTGACAGAATGCAGCATCGACACATTATCCCCGACCACAGCCGTCTCGCCGATCACGATAGAATGCGCATGGTCGATCATCACGCCCTGCCCGATGCGGGCAGCGGGGTGAATATCGACACCGAACATCTCGGAGGTACGCATCTGGACATAATAGGCCATGTCCTTACGCCCCTCCGACCACAGCCAATGGGCAATCCGGTAGGATTGCAGCGCCTGAAAACCCTTGAAAAACAACAGGGGTTGCATCAGACGGTGGCAAGCCGCGTCGCGCTCGTAAACCGCAACCAGATCGGCACGCGCTGCCGCAATCAGATAGGGGGCCTGCGCATAGGCATCATCCGCAATTTCGCGCAGGATCTGCTCGCTCATTTCGTTCGACGCCAGTTTCAACGAGAACCGGAAAGACAGCGCCCTCTCGAAAGTGGGGTGATGCAAAAGACCGGCATGGATCAGCGATCCAAGAAGCGGCTCGTTCTGAACGGCCGCGCGCGCCTCGGTACAGATCCGCTCCCAGACAGGATCAACGGTGGCAATTCTGACTTGGGGCTCAGCCATGACGTCTCCTTTGCGCAGCAAATGCGGGCTCACCTTCACAGGCATGCTCTAGCACAATACCACATGGAGGCCGACCAGAGATAAACCAAGTGCAAAATAGAGAAAAGTCCTTAACATCGGTCACAAACCTTTCTTTGCCCGCCATCGGATGCCCCGCCCGTCAAAGTCCGAGTGCCAGTCGTGCCGGCAATCCCGCTCCGTAAAGATCACTCAGTTGCGCCACCTCAAGCACCAACGCAGAACCGCTCGCAAGATCGGCCTGACGCTGGGACGCAGTATATATCCAACTCGGTGCCTCAAGCGTAACCTCACGCAGCACGGCACCGGTCTCGGTCAGAAGACGCAGCCTGTATCGTTCATGCAATTCGCCAAGCGGCACCTCCTGCTCCAGCCAGGGATCACCGTTCAGACGCGTACGCCGGACCCAGCCTATACTCCAGTCTTCCGTCGCCTTGGACACCCGCAGATGCGACGGTGCATAGGGGCGCAGGCCATTGCCTTTGAACGCCTCGTTCAGATGCACATAGCTCGGGTCGTCATAGCTGCGCCGCGCCGATCCGATACGATAATGGCGGGAAATATTGCGCTGTGCCTGCGCCAGCGTGATCTGATCGAGATTGCCATCAAGTGCCACCACCACCGAACCTTCCGGCCAGATTTCGGGCATCAGCGCATCGGTGCCCAGCTGGCCGCGCAACCTCAGGCTCAGATCCCATGTATTATTGCCGACCAGTTCAGCTTGCGCGAACTGGAAGATCTCCCAGTTGTCACTGCTGCCATCGCCGATGGCCATTGCATTCGCTCCGGCCAATAGCTGTTCTTCGCTGGCCGATTGCAGCTCCCCCGAAACAAGCGAAACCCGCAGCGGCGCCCCACGGTCCCATAGCCCCGCGCGGGCCGCATTCAGCGCCCCCAGACTACGCCCGAACGTCGCACGGCGCGTCAACGTGGCATTCAACTGGTAATCGGCATCACTCACCGCATCGAATACCGCAACCGTTCCGGGCCACGGACTGGCGGTCACCGCCAGATACGGCGCATAGGGCACTTCCTCTCCGGTTAGAAGCGGCAGATCCATGAACTGCGCCGTCACCGGCACAGGCGCGTAAAATCGCGTCGTAGAGACATCCGCCTCGGCCGCATCGGACGGCTCGTAAAGCCCCGCCTCGATCCGGACGGCCTCCATTGTCGCCGCCCCCGCCAGATCGACACGGTCGATCCGGTACCGCTCTTCTTCGATCGCGATGACATCCCCCGCCCCGAGCCCCGTCAAGGAGGGCGGCACCGCGAATTGCACGACATCCCGCGCCATCTGCGCCTCTGCCAGCCAGCGTTCAACCGTGGCCACTGCCTGCGGACGATGCAATGCGGCATTTACCTCACTGGCACTATTGCTGCCCTGATCGGTTTCCTGCGGCGCAATCGCCTCGACCACACGGGTGGCATAGTCTCCCTCTGCCTCAATATAGGACAGCCGCACCCTGCCCGACATCTCCGCCTCGGAAGCACGAATGCGGGTCAGCGTGCTCTCGTCCTCCTGCAAAGCAAAATCCGTATCGGCAAGAGCCCGGCTCACCTGACCGCTCCGCATGATAAAATGCAGTGCTCCGTCGCGCTCGACCGCATCGAAACCATAGGCAAGCATAAGCGTTTGCAGCATTGCCCGCGGGGACTCCCCCGATTGCGCACTATATCCGCGCACAGAGCCACGCAGCCCCGACACATCCACCGCCGTCACCCCACCCATCGCGCAGATCTCGGCCACAACACGCGCCAGCGGCTGCGCCACCGCGCGACCGGATAGCCAATGCCCGCGCGCGTAATTCTCGGCATCGCTCCAGAGATCGTCACGGGAGGGAAACTCGGGCCAAGGCCGCGCGTCCCAACACCAGACATGCGCCTTGGTCATATCGATCATCGGCCCCTCATAGACCTCCGAAACAGGATTATGCGCCCGGTCCTGCCACCACCCCTCCATCGCCCGCACATATTGCATCTGGATCAGCTCGTCGCGCCGCCCGTTGGAGAAATGGGGCAGCATGGATTCAGAGCTTTTCGGGTCCAGAAACTTGTTGGGCTGGTTGGCCCCCTTATCGATCGCCGCACAGCCATATTCGGTAAACCAGATCGGTTTCATCTGCGGGATCCATGCCGTCGGCTCCTCCGCCCGCAGCCCGTCGATCCGCTCGTAATGACGGTTCTGCCACCAGCTACGGAAATCCTTCGCCCGCCAGATCCAGGGTTCTCCCTCCCCATCGGTGATGGGCGTGCGGATCTGCATCTGCCGATGGAGATCGGTCGCATAATACCAGTCATAGTATTCTCCACCCTCGATATTACTTTGCAGATAGCCCAGATCGTGGATGGCAGGCCATGCCGCATCGGCATGGTTTTCGCCCTCGCGCCAATCGGCAAGCGGCAGATAATTATCGACGCCGACAAAATCGATGGCACTATCTGCCCAGAGCGGATCCAGATGGAAGTAGCGGTTTCCATCCGGCGAATTATATCCGAAATATTCCGACCAATCCGCCGCATAGCCGATTTTACAAGTCTCGCCCAGAATAGCGCGAACGTCATTTGCCAGACGGCGCAAGGCTTCGACGGCAGGAAACCCGTCCTCGGCATCACGGATCTGGGTCAGGGCGCACATTTCGGTGCCCACGCAAAACGCATCTACCCCACCCGCTTGCGCGCAAAGATGGGCATAGTGCAAAATGAAACGGCGCATGGACCATTCTTCGGCACCACTATAGCGCAGCGTCATCCCCTCCGGCGCGAAGGATTCTGGTGCGGCCTCCCCGAAAAAGGCCGCAACGTCCTGCGCAGCAGCCGCGCTACGATCGGTCGAGCCCTCCAGTCCGGGGGCGATGTCTGTCGTAATCCGTCCGCGCCACGGCAAAGCGGGCTGTTCCTCGGTCGGCGACCACGGATTGGGACGTGCATTGCCCGCGATCTGCTCCATCAGGATGAAGGGATAGAAGGTCACGAATTTTCCCGCAGCTCGCAAGGCCCGAATGGCCTCGATCACCGCAGCATCGGCGGGCGTGCCCCCATAAAGATCGCCCTCGGCGGTATGGGCAACCTTTCCGGCCTCGGCGCGCCCCACCCCCGAGACAGACCATGCCATATTTTTCCCGTCTCCTGCGGTTTCATTCACCCGCGGGCGGATCTTGCACTGACCCGCGCGCAGGTCATCACCAAACCACGACACCACAAGGGAAACGGCTTCGCAATTCGGCAAATCACCATTCAGTGCCGCGAGAGAGGTCGCGAAATCACTAAGCCCGCCCGGGGCGCTCTGGTTCATGACCTTGCTTGAGCCTCCCTCTTCTCCCGCAAAATAGACAGGGGTCGTCGCCAGAGAATACTCGCCCGTGCCGGGAATAAGCGCGACCCCCCTGACACAGCCCTCAAACCCCGCGATCTCCTGCGGCACAGACGGCGCGGCGGCGCGGAACACCTCGAAGGTCAGTTGCGGGACGCGATTGCCAAACGGAGCAAGCGCCAGATCCTCGAAAACCACATAAGCGATACCGCGATAGGCCGGGGCGGCATCCGCCCCTTCGACCGCCTGTATCTTCGCATCCGGTTCCTGATCCCCGGCCCCGGTATACACACGAAAATCAAGGCCTGCCGTATCCAGTATCTGGCCATCTGCCCAGATCCGCCCGACCCGCAGGATCTCGCCTTCGCACAAGGCCAAGGCAAGACTGACGGAATAGCTGTAGCTTGTTGTCGACACGGTCGTGCCCGTGCCCTTCCCGCTTTTCTTGGTGCTGGCATGCTCGCGAAAGCGCGTTGCCCAGATCACCTGTCCTGCCACCCGCATCCCGCCCCAGACCATCGGCACGGGCGTCCCCTCGCTTGCCGAGGAAAGGCGGAACTGGCTTACCTTCCCGGTTTCAACGCTTTGCGATCCGGTTCCCAGAAGCCGTTGGTCGATGGCGCGCCCCAAGGTCGCTCCGACCGCCCGCCCGATGACCGCACCGGAAAGCCCCAGCACCGTGCCACCGAAGCCACCGCCAATCGCAGCGCCTGCCGCGCCCAAAAGGATCGTTGCCATGTCTCACCTCACATCCGGAAAGTCGAAGCGCGCCACCAATCGGGCACGCCAAGGCGCGGACAGGGCATTTTCCACCACCCCATGCCCGCCATAAGCATGAATAAAGCGCAAAGGCCCCCGCTCCGAGAGCAGGCCAACATGCTTGGCCACCGCACGGGGTTTCATACGGAACAGAAGAACCTGCCCCATTCGGAACGGGTCATTGGCCTGAACCGGCACCAGATGACGCGCGGCGGCCTGCCAAAGCGCCTCGGCGCCCCCCGCCTCGGCCCAATCCGCGCTATAGGGGGCCGGAAGTTCGGGTTCGCAGCCATAAAGGCTGCGCCAGATCCCGCGGATCAGCCCCAGACAATCCGTGCCCCCCTGCAGACAGGACGCCTGATGGCTGTAAGGCGTGCCGATCCATGCCCGCGCCAAAAACACGACCTCGGAACGGGCGGTCATCGGAAGAGGCTCCCGCCGTCGTAATTTCCGCCAGAAACCGGATAGGACACCAGCCAGTCCTCCCCCGGAATATGCGGGAACCCGCGGAAATTCACGAAATTGTCGAATTTCAACCGGCACGTTTCGGCACGCCGGTCACAGCCTGCAACAATCCGCACCCTGTCGCCCGCCACCAGCTCGGCACGCAAGGACTGCCATAATTCGATCACGCGGCGACCATCCTGTGCCAGACGGTCAAATTTCACCGCTCCCGAAAGACCGGCAGCCGCTCCATCGAGAACCGTCAGCAGACCACGTTCGAACCAGCGATCCTCGAAGCCTGTCAAGGATTGCCACGAAAACCGTGTCGCCCCTTCACACTCTTCCACGGCCAGTTCGACAAAATACCCCGCCTGCAAAGGATCAAACCGGCACTTCCCGTCGCCCAGAACCGCCGAGCAGGCCGGATGATACACCCGACCGACCTGATTGTTCAGCCGGTCCGAAAGGCCACGCAACTCCGCCTGAAACGCACCGTCATTGCGCGTCAGCTCTCCCAGATGGCCGCGAAAGATCAGTGCATGTTCGGACGTATCCGCCCAGTTGACAAGCCAGCTACGCAACTCGGCCCCATCGTAACGGCCTGCGCGGATATCGTCTTCGGTAATCGCATCAGCGCGCAAAGCCGCGACAACCTCGAAATTGTCGACCGAGAGCCCCGAAGATTGCCCCAGCGCGCTGGCCGACATGCCGGTTTCGGGCTGGAACGTCAGGCCAGCAAACGCCAATGGCCGATCATGGTCGGTGAACCCCATCACGATGCCATCCTGCCGTGTCACCGCCCATGCGCGCGCAATCGTGGTGGCCTTCGTGTCAAGATGGGCCTGAAACTGTGCGGAATAGCTCATAGGCGCACCTCCACAACCGGCACCTGTGGCACTTCTCCCGCCTGAAACGATTGCACCGAAACCTGAATCCGGTCGGTGTCAAACCGCACCGGCACGTCGAACTCGAAGCCTGCCGTTACCCGCGCGCCTTTTTCGGGCGGAGCGGCAAAGGTGACCACACCCGTTGTCGTGTCCACCGACCAGTCGATGCTTTCGGCCTGATAACCGCCCTGCACCCCCACCAGCACCGTCGCCCCCACCGGCTTGGTGATCGGGCGCGTATAGGTGATATCGCCAGAGCGATAGGTTTTAGCCAAAGAAAAGGCGACGGTTTTCCCATCGCCAGTCCCGATCACCTGATCTTCATATCCAAGCGCGCGGCTGGCAGGGGCCGAACGGTAATCGGCCCAATCCTTCCAGCGGAACCCGTGCAACTGTCCGGCCCGCGCCTCGAAAAAGGCCAGAAGCGCCTCGACATCATCCAACGACCGCAGCCCCACACCGGCATCGTAATGACGCCTTGAATGGGCCCAAGGGCTGTTACGCTCCTCATAGCCGCTGGCAAGGGTGACAATCTCTGTGCGGCGCTCCGGTCCACCAAGCGAGCCGAAACTCAAACTTGCGGGAAAGCGGATTTCATGAAATGCCATCTTGTTCCTCCGAAAACTGTCTTGAAACGGCTCACATCGTTTTCGACCCGCGCGAGAGAGCGCGGCTCATCTGGGCAGCCAACTGCGCGCGCGAGCGGCTGAAGCCCGCAATATCCGGCGTGGTCACATTCATCGTCACATTCACCGCGCGCCCGCCCTGTGCCTGCACGCCCAAACGACCATCCGCGCCACGGGTCAGCGGCATGATCGCCTCCGGCCCCGCCTCGCCCATCAGCCCCATTCCGCCGCGCATCGCAAAACCCGTGGCCTCGCTGACCACGCCCCCCTTGGCAAAAGCGCGCACCTTACCCGAAGAGAAGGCCCCGCCATTGGCAAACGGCATCAAACCGCCAGCCAAAGAGGCAACACCGCTTGCCAAGGTACCGCCCAGCGTGTCGCTGACCGGCTTCACCGCCGCCGCATAAACCGCATCCGACATGCTCTGCGCGACAGAGCGCAACGCGTTCGACAGGCTCTCCCCATCAAAAACGACATCTTCAAACGCACTGCTGATCGTGGTCGAGAAACGGCGCGACAATGTGCCGATCTCGCGAGTCGTCAGCCCCATGCTGTCACGCAGGCTCGATAATTCGCTCGAAAATGCCCCCGTCAGAACCCCGACATTGCCCAGAACCGTCTCCAGTTCCTGCGCGCTTTCGCTCAGCGCATCGAAATCAGTATCATCCATCACTTTCTCCTTCGGGTCCGCGACGATCGGGGAATGCCTGCGCCAGCTCTTCCAGCCGCGCGCGTGTCAGTGGTCGCGCCTTGGGCATATCGCCCAGAAGCAGCGCCAGTTCGGCAGGGCTCAGCGCCCAGAACTCCTGCGGGCGCAGGCGCAAGCCCACCAATCCCGCCCGCATCAGACCCGGCCAATCCAGCCGCCCCGATGCCTCATACCGGCGCATCATTGCTCTTCTGGCGCGCCAAAAGCGCGGGCCAGAAGGCGTGCTGCAAGCTGGGCCGCCTCAACCGGCCCAGAGCCGATTTCGACCATGCGCAGATCTTCCGCCCGTCCCCGCCAGCCACCCCCGCGCAGCCCCGCCACCAGCAGCGCCAAGACATCGCGGCTGGAAAACCGCCCGCTTTCAAACCGCGTAACCAGATCCAGCATCGTCTCTGTCTCCAGCTGCGCCTCAAGTTCCGCCAATACGCCAAGGGTCAACTTGGCAGTATGCGGCACCCCGTCCAGCGTCACCTCGACCTCACCTGCCCAAGGGTTCGCCATATCACTCCTCCGTCAGCTCGATGAAGCTCAGCGCCCCCGCCGAAGCCATCGCCATCTCATAGGTGGCCTCGCCATCATGCGACCCCGCATATTCGATCGACGAAATCAGGAACGGCCCCTGCACGATGCCGAAGCTGGGGATGATCACCTGAAACTCGGGGATCTCGCCATCAAAGAAAATCTGCCGCGCCCGCGCGTCCGTATCGGCATCGCGAAACACCCCCGACCCCGAGATCGAGGCCGAACGCACCCCCGCGCCCCCCAGCAGCTCGCGCCAACGCCCCTCGCTTTCCAGCGAAGTCACATCCACCGTTTCCGCGTTGAAACTGATCCGAGTGGCGCGCAGGCCAGCGATCGTCTGGAACTGTCCGTCTCCGCTGAGATCGAGTTTCACCAGCAGGTCTTTTCCGTTTTGGACTGCCATTTTTCTCTCCTAGAAATGCAAAAAGGCCCCGTATCGGAGCCAGATATGGACGCGCCTGTCCGGTCACTCGGGGCTGACGAGGGCGCGAAACGTCAGATCGATCCGCCGTGTCGCATTGGTCCCTACACGACGCGCCTTGGCCTTGCGAAACCACACCCCCGCCACCCGTCCCGCTGGAAGCGTCAGCGCACCCTGTGTCAGGCAGGCATTCACCGCTTCGGCCAAGGTCTTGGCCGCCTGGAACCCCGCCGCATCCGTCACCACCGAAATGGTGAAATCATGCCGAGCAATCGGGCCGCTGCGATCCGAGATATCGACAACGTCTTCGGGGCCGAGACTGATATACGAACCGGCGGTTGCACCAAGAGGCTGGGCATCATAGATCGCTCCACCGCTCAGTTCGGCAACCGTCGCATTGCCCGACAGCGCCTGAAACACCGCCGCCTGCAAGGCCGACGCCAAGAGATAGCTCATGTCACAACCTCCTCGCGGGCAAAGCAACGCAGGTAACCGGGGGCATCCTCCGCCACGGCAAGAATACGAAAGACCCGATCGCCCAGCCGAAAGCGCTGATTGGCCGTTGGCCTGCGCGGCGAGGAAGGTAGCGCCGAGCGCACCGTGACCGTCACCGATACCGCAGCGATCGCGCGCAGCTGATCGGCGCGCTCGGTGCCGGTGCCGAAATCGAGCGCAGCCCAGATCTCGCCCAGTTCGACCCAAGTCTCGATCAGGCCCCCCGCACCATCAGGGACATTCTGCGGCTCTTCCAGCACGAGGCAGGTGGAAAGTTTCGGCACACTCATCCCCGCCCCCCGTTCCCACCAAACAGCCGCACCACGCGCCAAGGCTCGATCAGCGCGTTCACGCCAAAGGGCAGCGCGCCGCTCTGGTCGCTTTCATGACGGTGCTCGAAATAATGGGCCGCCAGCAACATCACGGCCTGTCGTAAATCTGCGGGCACATTCTCCCACATGACCCCAAAGCCTGCCTCGACCGAAATCTCGATCAGTCCGCCGTCCTCAAGGGGCGGAAAATTGCCCCCAACCGCCAAGAGCACGGGCCGCACCCCATCCGGCATCAGCCGGTAACGCGCCGCGTCCAGCACCGCCACCTCCTCATCGGCCCCGCGCAAAGCGACCTGCGTCACGCCCGTCAACGGTGCCAGAGGCAGAGGCTGTGCCTGCGGATTGGCCCAGCGACGCAGCCGCAGCAGAAAGCCGCGCGTCAAAAGCGCCTTTGAAATACGCTGTTCGATCAAGGCAATCGCCGCACGCAGATAGGCCTCAAGCGCCACATCCTCGGCCCCCACATCCGCAAACCCGCGCCCCAGCCGCAGATGGTCGCGCAGGGCCGCAATCGGAAGCCGGTCGCTTGTCACCGGCACTATTTCGTTCAACATGGAAAGCACCTCCGAAATTGGGATGATGACGCCCGCAAGACCACGGGCGCCATCTCGGACAGACGCCGCCTTCCGCCACCCGCTCGGACGGAGGGAGCAGCTAGGCGGACGGCAGAAAGACCGCGTCTGCCCTTATCCGGACCGAAGCCCGGATCGGGGTCAGCGCAGCCTCAGCCGCGCCCGCGCCTCAGGAGACCGCAAATTTCAGAAGCTTGATCGCCGCGAAATCGCTGACATCGCCGCCCACTCGCTTGGAGGCGTAAAACAGCACATGCGGCTTGGCCGAGAAGGGGTCACGCAGCACACGCAGATCGGGACGTTCGGCAATAGTGTAGCCCTGATGGAAATCGCCGAAAGCAATCGCATAGGTATCCGCTGCGATATCGGGCATATCCTCCGCGATCAGCACCGGATAGCCCATCAGGCGCGCAGGCTCGCCGGCCGCCAGACCGTCCGACCACAGGAAGCGGCCATCAGCATCCTTCATCTTGCGCACGGCCCCTGCGGTTTTGGAATTCATCACGAAGCTGCCATTGGCGCGATATTCCGCCTCAAGTGCATAAACCAGATCGACCACCGCATCTGCCGCCGCCGTGGCCGAGAAATCCCCTGCAACGCCGGTCGCCACATAGCCCAGACTACCCCAAGCCCAGTTTTCATTATTCACAGCCGGATGGGCCAGAAAACCCTTGGGCTTATCTGCCCCGTCGCCATTCACGAAAGCCGCAGCCTCCGCACGGGCGAAACGGTCGGCAATACGGCCCGCAAGCCAGCCCTCGATATCGAAGGCCGCATCATCCAGCAGACGCTGGCTGGCCTTGGGCATGGCCGAAAGCTCGTAAAGCGGGATCGAGATCCGGTCGATCTGCGGCGTGCTCGTCTCGGTGAGGTTCGCGGTCTCCGACGCCCAGCCCGAACCGATCTCGCCATGATCGACCAGCACGTCAAAGCTGGTGGCCTCGACCTGCACCACATTGGCGATCATGCGGATCGAGGCGGTCGAGCCGAGGATCGAGCGGATGGTATCGCTGGTCTGCGGATCGACCAGATAGCCCCCCTCGGCGGCAACGGCCGTGTTCAGCCCCTTGGTCTCGACAACCAGACCGCGCAGACCGTCATCATCGCCCGAACGCAGATAGGCATCAAAGGCCTTCACATGGGGGGCGGTCTCTTGCGCTGCATGCGACAGGGCCGGACGATTTTGGATGGATTTGGTTTGCAACATGGTCAGACGCTCTTCCTGTTTTTGAATGCGTGAAGTCATTTCGTTTTGGAAGCCCTTGGCTTCCTTCACAAATTCGCTAAGGGCCGAGTGCACCTCGGCCACGATCGGGGCCCCGTCGGACATAGCTGTCCGCTCCCCAAAGACGCTTTTGTCGGGGGTCATTGTCTCTCCTCAATTTTTCACGAAGATCGAAAGCGCGGGGTCAGTTACCCGCCAGTTGCGACGCGGCCGCACGCAGCGCCCGCGCCAGATGTGAAAGCTCTGCCCCTTCGGACATCGCTTTGGCGGCGACCCGCGCCTCCTTCAGCATCGGAAAGGTCACCAGGGACACCTCCCAAAGATCCAGCTCGGTGAGCATCCGCTGGCCCTGCCCGTCGCGATGCGCCCGCACCACACGGTAGCCGATGGACAGACCATCCATCGCCCCCGACGCCAGAAGCGCACGCGCCTCACGCGCACGGGCCACATCTTCCAGAAGATAGCCGCGCACAAATAGACCCGTGCGATCTTCATGGATGTCTTCCCAGACGCCGATGGGCTGCGTCTGGTCATGCTGCCAGAGCATCGCCACGCGGCGGCCTTCCTGCGCAAGCCGCGCAAGACAATCGGTATAGGCGCCGGGGCAGACCACATCGCCGCCCTGATCAGGCAGGCCGAAAAGGCTGGCATAGCCCTCGATCCGGTCCTCGGTCACCTTCAGGGTGCTGGGCGTATCGGTGCGCACCGATTTGAACTCCAGCCCCAGTGTCATTTGCTCCATTCAGCCCTCCTAATGCGGCACCATATCCAGAAGCCCGTAGACCGCCTGCGACAGCACCACGGCCACAACGCCGTAAACCGCCATCCACAGACGTCGCTCAAGCCCCTCGATCATCGCTTCAATGCGCTGCAACCGGCGTTCCACCTGATCGAATTGCAGCTCCATAATCTTCTCCGTCGCGTTGAACCGTTCCTCATGCAGATCGAACGGCTCCTTCAGAAAGCGCGAGCCTCCAGTCGGCATGGCTTATTCCTCCGGTTGACGCGGCAACCCCAGAAGAACGCGCTTCTCGGCAGCGGTCAGAAAGCTTGCCTCGCCCACGCGCTGCCATTGCGCATCGCGCTCCGAGGCCAGCGCGGGCACCTGATCCAGATCGGGACGCAGCTCGATGCGCGCGCCCAGAAATCCCGACAGCCACCACGCAAGCGCCGCCGTCACCCGCGTGGCCAAAGGCAGCACGGTCAACCGGAAAAAGGCCCGATTGGCCTCGGCGTAATTGGCATAGGTCGCATCGCCGGGAATGCCCAACAGCATCGGCGGCACCCCGAAGGCCACGGCAATCTCGCGCGCGGCGGCGATCTTGGTTTCATGGAACTCCATATCCGAGGGCGAGAACCCCATGGGTTTCCAATCAAGCCCACCCTCCAGCAGCATCGGACGGCCCGCATTGCGTGCGCCCTGATGATTGGCCTCCAACTCGAAGGTCAGCCGGTCGTATTGATCGGGGCTCAGAACCCCCTGACCATCGGCCCCCTTATAGATGATCGCCCCCGAGGGCCGCGCAGCATTATCCAACAGCGCCTTCGACCAATGGCTTGCACTGTTATGCACATCCACCGCCACCGCCGCCGCCTGCATCGGAGACAACCCGTAGTGATCATCCTGCGGGTGGAAGGTGCGGATATGGCAGATCGGATCGGGATGGCCCGTCAGATCAAAGCGGTGCTTGCGCGCGCCCACCGTGTAATCATAGGCCACGGGCCAACCGTCTTCGCCGGGCACAACACTCATCCTATCGGCGCGCAAGACATGCAGCTCCATCGGCACATCGGCGCCTTCGCCCACGGCCTCGATATAGGTGTCACCGGTCAGCAGCATCTGGCCAAACAGCGCCTCAAGAAACTCGGCCTGCCCCTGAGCCCCATTCGGACGGCGCAGAAGGTCGATCACCGGATGCGTCTCATAGCGGCGCTCGGCATCCTGACAGATCAGCGGAAGCGCGGCAGCTGCCTCGGCAATCAGCTTCACGCAGCGAAAACCGATGGGGTTGCCGACAAAGCCCTGCCGCGTCATCGAGGCCGTATCGCGCGGGCTCCAGATCACCCGCCCCGAGCCACCCGACAAAGACACAGGGCGACCGCGCACCGCTTTTGTCTCGGGCTTTGTCCCGGGCGCAGGCCCCTTACGAAAGATATTCAGCCCCATGCAGATCTCCTTATCTCTAGTGCTCCCCGACCAAGCGGGCCAAAACGAAAGGGGCCGGAACACCGACCCCTTTTCGCATCACAACCGTCTTACCTGTGGCCTGCGCCAATGGGCGGCGGGTTCGACCATCAATTCCGTCAATGCCCAGACCAAAGCATCCAGCCGGTCCGGAGACCCTTTGGCCTGATAGCCCTGCACCGTCATCTGGCACATCTGGTCCTCCAGCTTGCCAAGGCTGGCCTTGCGGTCGTGGTAGACGCGACCCTGCTCGTAAAGGGCGGCCACCGGCTCGGCACGCAGCCCCTTGCCGCGCCCCGCACGGAGCGCACGGAAGGGCACCAGCGGGTCGACCTGCCGCAAAACGCCCTCGATGAGATCACCGCCCTGATTGACCTCAGCCACCAGACGGTCGGCGCCAAAGCGCTCCATCGCGGCAATCGCGGCCTTGGCCCAATCGGTGGGCTTGCCGCCGATGCTCAGATCACCCAAGACATAGGCGCGCCAATCCTGCGGCGGCCCCTTGGTGACAGCACCCGCCACGATGATCCCGCATTCATCCGAAGCCGATCCCGCCGTGACCGCCGGATCAAGCGCCACCACGATCCGGTCAAGCGCAGGCACCTCATCAATCCGCAATGCCTCAAGCATCTGCGTCGACCAAAGCGCCCCCTCGATATCCTCCAGCAGAACACCCTCCAGCTCCTGCCGCCCCAGACGGGTGCCGGCATAACGCGCCTGCACCTCGGCCAGAAAGCTCTCGGCCAGATAGGCGCGATTGGCCTCGGTCGGCGCATGGGTCACCACAGTCGAAGGGTTCTTCATGATCGCCCGTAGCACCGCCACATCCCGCGGCGTGGTGGTCACCACCTGCTGCGGATGCCGCCCCAGACGCAGGGCAAATTGCAGCATGTCCCAAGTATCCTCGGCACGCTTCCACTTGGCCAGCTCATCCACCCAAGCCGCATCGAACTGCGGCCCGCGCAAAGCCTCGGGGTCATGCGCCGAATAGGCCATCGCCATCGCGCCATTCGGCCAGACCAGCCTGCGGCGCGAGGCCTCCCATGTCGGACGCCGATCGGGCGGCGAACAGGCGATGATCCCGCTGTCCCCCATGATCATCACGTCACGCACCTGATCATAAGTCTCCCCAACCAAAGCCACACGCGAGGCCTTGCCCGCATCCAGCGGCGTGGAGGATTCTACCTGCGAGCGCACCCATTCGGCACCGGCGCGGGTCTTGCCCGCGCCGCGCCCTCCCATAATTACCCAGCTTTTCCAGTCCCCCATCGGGGGCAACTGGTGAGGCAAGGCCCAGAACTCGAACAGCCACGGAAGGGCCAGAAGAGAATTCTCGTCCAGCCCATCCAGAAAGGCGTCAACGTCCTGAGGCGTCGCGGAGGCAAGCCAAGCGGCGCCCGATCTCAGTTCTGGCTGCATCAAAGTCGAGGTGCTGTCCTTCGACGACCCCGGCAGCCTCTCTGCGGAGTTTCTCAACGCGGTTCCTTTCCTCAAGCAAAAGTTGCAACGCCGCGCGCAAATCACGCACGGCGGCCCGTGCTGTCTTGGCCTCGGCAAGCTCCCCCTGCCTCAGACCCTCCATCGCAACGGCCAGCTCCTCGGCCACATCGCGATACATCGCTCCGGCCATCTCCAGTGCTTCGACCGAAGATGCCCCTTCCAAATCAACGGAAGTCACTTTCATTCCTGTAATCCGCCTCTCATGTGGTGTGACTCCGCACGAGCAAAATGAAAAAGACGCCCAACGGGTCACCCCGCGGCGTCTTGCCCACTTCTCCTAGCATGCCATAAGTGATGCCATGCAACGCTCTGACTGTCAAAGGAAATCGCGCCTAGGTTGCACCCAGCCAGCGCACGTTGCGCAAAGAAAAACCGGGCGCCTGGCCCGGTTTTCCCAATCGCGATTGGCTGGAATTAGTTACCACCCGCCTCTTTTGCCCGTTGCGCCTCGATCGCGCGCCACTTGGCAACATTGGCATTATGCTCGGCCAAAGTGCTGGCAAAAGCATGCCCGCCCGTGCCATCGGCCACAAAATACAGGTAGTCGGTGGAATCAGGGTTCAGCGCCGCCTCAATCGCGGCTTTACCCGGATTGGCAATCGGCGTCGGCGGCAGACCTGCGATGACATAGGTGTTATAAGGGCTGTTCGCCCGCAGCTCGGACTGACGCAACCCACGCCCGAGCGACCCTTTGCCATTGGTCACCCCATAGATCACCGTCGGGTCGGTCTGCAGCCGCATGCCCTTCTCGATCCGGTTGATAAACACGCTCGCCACTTCGGGACGCTCCGCCGTCACGCCAGTCTCTTTCTCGACGATAGAGGCCATGGTCAGCGCCTCTTCCGGCGTCTTGTAGGGCAGCCCTTCGGCCCGATTGGCCCAAGCCGTGTTCAGGATTTCGGATTGTGCCGTCTGCATCTGTGCGATCAGCGCATTGCGGTCCTCGCCCTTGGTCACCACATAGCTTTGCGGCGCAAGGCTTCCCTCGGCGGGGACCTCTTTCACATCGCCAGAGAGGAAATCATAGGATTTCAGCGCCTGAACAATATGCCAGCTGGTTGCCCCTTCGGCTAGAATAACACGGTGATTGGTGATGTTTTTCTCGTCGACCAGTTCCTTGAACCCGTCGGGTTCGGGATCGGCCACCGGATCATATTTGGCAAGTTCCTCGTAGATCCCCGTCGCCGGATCCAGCTCGCGCAGCGCCAGTGTCTGGGTATTGACGCCGATACGGTAGATCAGTTCCGACCCACAGCTGGACGGCCCCCCACGGGTGATCTGATCCACGATGTCTTCCATCGTCGACCCCGGCTCGATGAGATAGGAACCGAATTTCAGCTTGCCGTCCTTTTCGGTGTAATCGGCACCGGTGCGGAAGATATAGCCCGACGAAATCGCGCCCTTGGCCTTCAGATCATCCGAGACCTTCACGAAACTATCGCCCTGATCCACCCGCAAACAGATCGCCTGCGACAGCGGGCCTTCGGACACATATTCCCGTTTGGCCCATGCCACCACCCCCGCCACAGCGACGAGGATGACGATCATGGCCGTCAGAAAATTCGACGTGATGTTACGCCACATCAGTCCGCCACCTTGCGCAGCACAAGGCTGGCATTGGTGCCGCCAAAGCCGAAGCTGTTGGACAGAGCCACATTGATCTCGCGCTTGACCGGCGCATTGGGCGCCAGATCCAGCGGCGTCTCCACCGCGGGATTATCAAGGTTCAGCGTCGGCGGTGCGACCTGATCGCGGATCGCCAGAATACAGAAGATCGCCTCCACGGCACCCGCCGCCCCCAGCAGGTGGCCGATCGAGGATTTGGTCGAGGACATCGTGGCCTTTGCCGCCGCCTCGCCCATCAACCGCTCGACCGCTTTCAGCTCGATCGTGTCGGCCATGGTCGAGGTGCCATGCGCGTTGATATAATCGATCTGGTCGGCGGTAATGCCCGCACGCTTGAGCGCCATTTTCATCGAGCGGAAGCCGCCATCGCCATCTTCCGAAGGTGCGGTGATGTGATAGGCATCGCCCGACAGACCATAGCCGATCACCTCGGCATAGATTTTGGCACCGCGCGCTTTGGCGTGCTCATATTCTTCCAGAACCACAATCCCCGCGCCCTCGCCCATCACGAAACCGTCGCGATCGGCATCATAGGGGCGCGAAGCCTTGGTCGGGTCTTCGGCCTTGGTCGAGAGGGCCTTGCAGGCATTGAACCCCGCAATCCCGATCTCGCAGATCGGGCTCTCGGCACCGCCCGCCACCATGACATCGGCATCGCCCCACTGGATCAGACGCGCCGCATCCCCGATGGCATGCGCCCCCGTCGAACAGGCCGTGACCACCGCGTGGTTGGGGCCCTTGAAGCCGTGCTTGATAGAGACCTGTCCGGAAACGAGGTTGATCAGCGCCGACGGGATAAAGAAGGGCGAGACACGTTTGGGCCCGCGCTCCTTGATCAGAACGGCGGTATCCGCAATCGCCTTGAGGCCACCGATCCCGGCACCGATCATCACGCCGGTCCGCTCGCGCTCTTCATCGGTTTGCGGTGCCCAGCCGGCATCTTTCACAGCCTGATCGGCAGCCGCCATCCCGTACAGGATGAATTCGTCAACCTTGCGGGCCTCTTTCGGGGCCATCCAGTCATCAGGATTGAATGTTCCGTTGGTCCCGTCACCACGCGGAATTTCGCAGGCATATTTGGTGACGACCTCGGACGCATCGAAGCGCGTGATCGGGCCTGCCCCCGACTGACCGTCCAGCAAACGCGACCAAGTTTCCTCGACACCGCAAGCCAGCGGAGACACCATTCCAAGACCTGTGACGACAACCCGACGCATATGCCATACCTCTTGTGGCTAATTAACCTTCGGGCATCACATACACGGGCAATCCCCTGCGCGCAATTCAAAGGATTGCTCCGATAGGCGGTTTCCGCCACGCAAGAGGTTGGGCCCGACATAAATTCCTACGGCATCGCGCCTATTTCGAAAGCTTTGCCGCCTTGGACAAACCCGTCACAAGCCCCTCCATTGGCCGTTCGAACATTGAAAGCCCCACCTGCGTCGCCCCGCCTTTAGGTAGACCAGAGATCGGGCCAGAGATCGGGCTGCCGGCGTGATCAGGGGCTGGACCGGAAATCGGGCCGGATAGCGGGCAGGCCGCCTTTTGCATGGCCTGCAGCGAAGCGGCCTTGTCCAGCTGCTCTGGCCATGTTTCAACCGGCACCTCCTGCACCGCGCTCCAGACGGCATGGCCGCCGTCCGGCCCCGGCGCCACGCACACCTGATTCCCCCCACGAATGCGCGCCAGCTCGAGCGCGGCAAGGGCACGCTCGTAAACCTGCTTCGAGCTTTCCGAGAAATGCCAGCGGGCCACCCCTGCCGAGGCTGTCAACACGCCCTGACCTGTCTTGATCTCGAGTTTCTCGATCACCTGACAGAGCTGCCGCGCCAAAGTGGCCACCTGCGTTGCCCGCAGACCGGGCAGGAACACAAGAAACTCATCCGCATGGGCACGGCCAAAGCAATCCTCCCCGCGTAAATGGGGCAAGACCCCCTGCGCCACGCGACGCAGCGCCTCGTCACCATGTTCGTAGCCCCCCATCGAATTGACAGCACTGAACCCGTCAAGATCCAGCACGATCACCGTCAGTGCCGATCGTGCCTGTCGCGCCTCTTCGGTCAGTTCGGCAAAACGGGCCCGCAAGGAGGCGCGATTGTAAATTCCCGTCACCTCATCCGTGACCATGTCCCAAAGCCGCTGATCCTCAAGCGCGCGACGTTTGCGTTCGATGATATGGCTGCGACGCATCCCGATCACCTGCAAGATGATATTCAGCCCCACGATATGCGCCACCACGACCGAAATCGCCTGCGCATAGGCCCCGTAATCGGCATAGGTCACAAGGGTCCAGCCGATCAAGATCGGGCCCAGAACACTGACCGTCAGATCGATCCGGAACGCCCCCATCGCCATCACGCTTGCCATCAGGCCCTTATTCGCGCGGCGGCACAACAGGGCCGCAACCAGCCCGCCCGACATCATCACGGTGGCCAGAGACATATGGCCGTAAAGCCCCGCATCATCGAAAATATAACCGATCAGCGCGGCAAAAAGCACCGTCAGCGACAAAAGCGCCATGAACTGGCCGCGCGCGGGCCGCTCCGTCTCCAGCCCCGCACGCGCAAAGGCCAGCATCACAAAAACCAGCGCGGTGTTCATCGCCGTCTTGGTGCTGCCATCGCCCAGCGAATAGACCCCTGCCAGTCCCGGAACGAACTTGCCGATGGCCAGCAGGAAGGTCGCCCCCGCCAGTGCCAGCGCCACTCTGCGCGACCAAAGACGGTTCATCGGTAAAAACAGGGAGATCGCCAGAAGAAGGGCCATTGTCGAGGTTATCGGATGCACCCCGACAAAAACCGGCAGCACCCCGAAAATACCGGAAGTCGGCATCAAATACCCGAAAACCGGTACAATCGCCACGAAGACCACGAATATCGTTGGAAAGATCGACAGGACGTAACACCAATCCGCAGCCGAAACAGCTTGACCGTCCGTCGTAGCCTCTGTCGTCATCATGCCGCGTTCCTCCTGGGCGATACTCGCCTGAGAGGAATGCTACGCCAGCCTCACTAACAGAAGCTGAAGGGCTGCCCCAAGGTTACTTAAAACTCGCTTTAACCAGATGCAGCGGCGGGATCGTGAAATCCAGATCCACGGCGGCTGTGGTGGTGGTCGTAGTCTCGCCCACCGCCACCGGAGCCATCGGCGCCACGCAGACCCGATTCCGCCCCTGCGCTTTGGCATGGTAAAGCGCGGCATCGGCACGGGCATAGCTCTGATCGAAGCTTTCCCCCTCCATCCATTGCGCGATCCCGATCGAGGTGGTCAGATACTGCCAGCGCCCGTTGCGCATGCGCACCTGTAGCGCGGCGATCGCTTGGCGGAACTGCTCGGCCCGCAGCTCGGCACGGTGCATATCGCTATTGCGCAAGATGACGGCAAACTCCTCGCCCCCCAGTCGCGCAGCGGTATCCTCACGCTCCAGACAGTCGGAAATCACATGCGCCACCCGCACAAGCGCCTGATCACCAATCTCATGGCCGCCCATATCGTTGATCTTCTTGAAGTAATCCAGATCGAAGATCAGCAGCGAGAAAAACTCGCGATCCGATTGCGCCCGCTGCACCGCACGGTCGAACCGGCGCCGCAGCATGACGCGGTTGAACAGCCCCGTCAGCCCGTCACGCAGCGCCTGCCGCGCCAGAGCGCGCTCGAGCTTGCGGCGGCTGATATCGCTGCGCTCGGAATAGACCGCATTCAGAACGATCACCACCATATTGAAGGCGATCATATTCGACACGATCAACCCGCCATAGATCTGCACCACAGGCACATTGACCGCACCCACCGTCAGAATCCCGACAATCGCAGGCCCCGCGATCCCCAGACAAAGCTGCAAACGCGCCACACCGCTGGCACGGTGACCGGCCAGAAAGATCCGCAGCGCGCCCCGATGCGGCTGATAGAGCAGCACCGAAAGCGTCAGGGCCACCCCCGCCAGCAGATATTGCGGATCGGCCAGCCCGAGAAAGGCCTCCGAACGGTCCAGATTTCCCGACACCGCACTCAGCAGGAACGCGATCCCGACCAGCACCAGCAACTGCCCCGAAAGATAATGGCGCATGGCCTGCAACATCAGCGCCAGAGCCAGCAGCACAAACAGCACCTCCCCGCTCAGGAAAAGTTGCAAAGGCACCCAGCCAATGGTCTCGAAACCGGATTTCATATCTCGGATATTCAGCACGATACCGGTCAGCACCGTGGCAATGACCGCCGCCCCGCCCATCATCTGCAGCATACGTCCCAGCGGATTGCGCGGCAGAAAGCCCAGACCGGCCATAAAGGCACCGATCACGCAAAACAGGGCCCGTGGCGCCAGAAGAAAGTCGTATTCCCCCCGCGGGAGGCCACGGAACGCGTCCAGCCCGCTGCCCATCACAAGCATGGCGATAGAAACCGAGGCCGCTACGAAAGCCGCCCCCCGCCTTACCCAATGCGCATAACGGATAGCCGTCATAACCAATGACCTCGACATTACATTCGATCCTCTCGGTCTCGCCCATGCGAGATCATATAATTCTCCGGAGGACCAGCTTATTATATATAGGTAACAGAAACGGCGACAAACCGATCACTTTACCTAAACGGAAAGAACACATTTTCGCAAGCTTTTCCCGCAGCGGAGTCACCTTGATGACATTCAAGCCTATTTTAGACGCAACGCCAAAAAAAACGGCGCCCTTCTTACAAAGGACGCCGTAAAATTCTTGGTCTCTAAGAGATCAGGACGCTTCGGAGATGAACTTGACTGCGTCGCCGAAGGTTTGGATGGTTTCGGCTGCGTCATCGGGGATCTCGATGCCGAATTCTTCTTCGAAAGCCATCACGAGCTCGACGGTGTCAAGGCTGTCTGCGCCCAGATCATCGATGAAGGAAGCATTCTCGGTGACCTTGTCTTCTTCGACACCCAGGTGCTCAACGACGATTTTCTTAACGCGATCTGCGATATCGCTCATAACTGTTTCTCCAGTTTCGTGGGCCGCAGCCCATCCTGAATTGCTCATAAGAGCGGCTGTAACACTCCGCCTGCCTCACGACGAAACGAAGTGGCCGATCACATTGCTGCCACCGACCCGACTGCACGCTGAATAGCCAGTGTGAAAGCCTATGGCAAGCGGTTAAACGCAACAGCCTGCAATCGGTAGAAACTTTGCCCCCCGCTCAATGAAACAAGGGGCAAAGCACTCAGATCATGGCCATGCCGCCATTCACATGCAACGTAGCGCCCGTAACGTAACCGGCTTCCGGCGCGGCCAGATACAGGACCGCCGCAGCGATCTCTTCCGGTTTGCCCATCCGCGCCGCCGGAATCTGCGTCAGAATCTTGCCTTTCTGCTCGTCATTCAGCTTGTCGGTCATCGCCGTCTGGATGAACCCGGGCGCCACACAGTTGACCGTGATTCCGCGCGAGGCGACCTCATAGGCCAAAGATTTCGACATGCCGACCATACCGGCTTTTGCCGCCGCATAATTGACCTGCCCCGGATTGCCGGTCGCCCCCACGATCGAGGTGATATTGATGATCCGGCCCCAACGCGCTTTCATCATGCCCCGCATGGAGGCGCGCATCAGACGCATGGCCGAGGTCAGGTTCACATCCAGAACCGAATTCCACTCGTCATCCGACATCCGCATGAACAGGTTATCCCGGGTGATCCCGGCATTGTTCACCAGAATATCAAGGCTCCCCATCGCCTCGACCGCAGCTTTCGGCAGCGCCTCCACAGAGTCCGCATCGCCCAGATTGGCGGGGCAGACAAAGGCATTCTCGCCCAGCTCCTCCGCCAGCTCCCGCAGCGGCGCCTCACGCGTGCCCGACAGGGCCACCTTGGCCCCCGCTTGATGCAACGCGCGCGCGATCTCGCCGCCAATCCCACCCGATGCGCCGGTGACCAGCGCCGACTTGCCCGTCAGATCGAACATGTCTCTTCCTTCCTGCAATCTCTTCCGCAACCCGATGCGGTTTGGTGAACGGGCCCGCCGCTTTCCAGCTGCCCGAAATATCCCGGGGTGAATGGAGCCCCCGAAGGGGCTCCAGAGGGGCAGCGCCCCTTACGCCTCTTTCAGCTTGGCAATATCGGCAGGCGTGCCGACAGCCTGCGTCTCCAGCCCTTTCACGATGCGCTTGATCATGCCCGAAAGCGCCTTGCCCGCACCGATCTCCCAGAAGCTGTCAACGCCCTGTGCGGCCATCCACTCGACACTCTCGCGCCAACGGACCGACCCCGTCACCTGCTCGACCAGCAACTGACGGATCACCTCGGGATCGCTCACCCCCTGCGCACGCACATTGGCCACCAGCGGCACCGCAGGGGCGTTGATCGTCACCGAGGCCAGCGCCGCAGCCATAGCTTCCGCAGCCGGTTGCATCAGCGCGCAATGGAACGGTGCGGAGACCGGCAGCAGAAGCGCGCGCTTGGCGCCCTTGGCCTTGGCAATCTCGCATGCCCGCTCGATGGCGGCCTTGGACCCCGACACGACCACCTGCGAAGGGTCATTGTCATTGGCCGCCTGACAGATCTCGCCTTGTGCGGCCTCGGCAGCCACCTCCTGCACCGTGGTCAGATCCAGCCCCAGCACCGCAGCCATCGCCCCTTCGCCCACCGGCACCGCCGATTGCATCGCCGCCCCGCGTTTGCGCAGCAGCACGGCCGCATCCGCAACAGACAGGCTGCCCGCCGCACAAAGCGCCGAATATTCCCCAAGGCTGTGACCCGCGACGAACGCCGCATCGCCCACCGCAAAACCCTCGGCTTCGAGGGCCCGCAACGCAGCAATCGAGGTGGCCATCAGCGCGGGTTGGGCGTTGGCCGTCAGGGTCAGCGTCTCGATATCGCCCTCCCAGATCAGACCCGAAAGGTTCTCGCCCAGTGCCGCGTCCACCTCGTCGAATACGGCGCGGGCTTCGGGATAGGCCTCGGCCAGATCCCGCCCCATACCGATGGTCTGCGCGCCCTGACCCGGAAATACGAATGCTTTGCTCATGCGTCCTTGTCCTTTTCAGACTATCCTTTGCTGGCCTCCCCTCTAGCGCGGCTTTGCCCGTCAGGCAAGCAAAGCCCGCAAACCGGCGCGCCCGTCGCACGGATCGGGAATGCGGGTCCACAAGATCGGGCCGCAGACCACGGCCCCACAAACAGCAGGCACGCAAAGGATGCGCGGAGGCACCGCACAGGGCCTGTGCGCGGTTTCACCCCGATCACGGCTATGGTTCCTACGCGATTTTCCCGTATCAAGGCCGACAGACAGGTAGCACCCATCGGAGATTTCAGATGCTGACCAATACCCCTCTCAGCTATGGCGTGATGGCGCGGGGCTTGCATTGGGCCATCGCCCTGCTGATCCTGAGCGCGATCGGGCTGGGCCTTTACGGCGAAAGCGTGCCGCGCACGGCCGACACCACGGCCCTGCTGCAAACGATCTACAGCGCGCATAAGACCATCGGCGTGGCCACATTCTTTCTGGCCGTTCTACGGGTGCTCTGGACGCTTGGCCAGACCCGCCCCGTGCCCCTCCATCCCGAACGCCGCCTCGAGACATGGGCCGCAGAGGCGGTGCATTTCGCGCTTTATGGCGCGATGTTCGTGATGCCGCTTTCGGGCTGGATCACCCATGCCGCCGAACAGGGCTTTGCCCCGATCTGGTGGCCTTTCGGGCAGGATCTGCCCTTTGTGCCCAAATCCGACACGCTCGCCCATACGGCCGGACATGTGCATAAGACCGCAATCTGGGTGCTCTATACCGCCTTGGCCCTGCATGTTCTGGGCGCGCTCAAACATGTGCTGATCGACCGCGATGCGACAATGGCACGGATGACGACAGGCCGTGCGGCAGGGCGCGAGGCCCCGCCCGCGACGCAGGGCGCCGCCGCTGTGGCCGCATTGGCGATCTGGGTCGCCGTGCTGCTTTTCGCGCTTCTGGGCAGTGCCGGTCTTTCCGCACACAATACCGCACAAGATGAAGTACGGGCCACCACCCCCGCCCCCGCAGCCCCTGATGCGGCAACCGGAAACTGGGCGGTGACGCAAGGCAGCCTGAGCTTTGATGTCGTGCAGATGGGGGCCAAGGTGCAGGGCCATTTCGGCACCTGGACCGCCGATATCCACTATGACGAAGACAGTGGCACGGGCCATGTCACGGTGCAGATCGACACCACCAGTCTTGATCTGGGATCGGTCACCGATCAGGCGAAAGGTTCGGAATTCTTCAATGTCTCGCACTTCGCCACCGCGACATTCGAGGGCGATATCACCCGCAAGGGCACAGGCCCCGACCATATCGCTACGGGCAGCCTGACGCTGATCGGCACCACCGCCCC
Organism: Thioclava sp. NS-SX20; assembly: GCF_057380695.1. NCBI lineage: Bacteria > Pseudomonadati > Pseudomonadota > Alphaproteobacteria > Rhodobacterales > Paracoccaceae > Thioclava > Thioclava sp. NS-SX20. Next base: position 1,350,154 of record NZ_CM170816.1, read on the forward strand.
GCTGACCCTGCCCTTCACGCTCGATCTGCAGGGCGACACCGCGCATATGACCGCGCAGGTCACGATAGACCGCCGCGACTGGAAGATGGGGGCCGCCTATCCCGACGAGGGCACGGTGGGCTTTCCGATCACGGTCTCTGTCGATCTGCAGGCGCGCAAATCCTGAGGCCGCGCACAGCATCACCACAGTATCACACAAACACAAAGGGGGCTTCGGCCCCTTTTCTCTTGCACAGCGCCCTCTGCCCGAGGATATAGGGACAAACAGAAGGGGGTAAATCATGAACATGCTGGAAACCGGTCCGGACGGGCAGTGCCGCTGCGGCTGGTGCCTGCCCGATGCGCCAGACTTCTACCGCCGGTATCACGATGACGAATGGGGCTTCCCCGTGGGCTGCGATATCAGGCTGTTCGAAAAGATCTGCCTCGAAGGGTTCCAAAGCGGCCTGAGCTGGCGCACCATTCTGGCCAAGCGCGAGAATTTCCGCGCCGCCTTCGCGGGCTTCGAGATCGAACAGGTCGCGCGGTTCGGCGCGCAGGATGTCGAACGGCTTGTGCAGGATGCAGGCATTATCCGCCATCGCGGCAAGATCGAGGCCACCATCAACAATGCCCGCCGTGCCTTGGAACTGCAGGCCGAATTCGGATCTTTGGGGGCCTATTTCTGGTCCTACGAACCGCAACCGCAGGAACTGATGCCGCTGATGACGGCGGCCACCTCCCCCGTTTCGGAGCGGCTGTCAAAGGATCTGCGCAAACGCGGCTGGAAATTTGTAGGGCCGACAACGGTCTATGCCTTCATGCAGGCGATGGGATTGATCAACGACCACGCGCAGGGCTGCATCACCCGCGCGCGCGTCGCACAGGCTCGCGCCACCTTCAGCCGGCCCTGCAAGGCCTGAGCCGCCTTGCAGCCTCGCGCGCCAAACGCGAAATGCCCGCCGCGAAATTACGACGGGCATTCTGAGTGGTGGCCCATATACAGCATGGGCCAGGGGATATCGGGGTTATTCCGCTGTGCCCTTCATCGCTTCGATCGAAATCCGCACATTGACATCATCCGACACGTAGGGCGCATACATTCCCATATCGAAATCCGAACGCTTGATCGTGGTGGTTCCGTCGAAACCGACCCACGGCTTTTTCTGCATCGGATGCTCGCCCATCTGGGTCATGGTCGCGTCGATGGTGATCGGCTTGGTCACGCCATTGACCGTCAGATCGCCGGTGATCTTGCCGGTTTTCTCCCCCGTTACCTCGATCGAGGTCGATTTGAACGTGATTTCGGGGTTTTCGGCCGCGCCGAAGAAATCATCGGTCATGAAATGCTTCGTGCGCGCATCCCAGCCGGTGATCAGGCTTTCCGCCGGAAATTCGACGCTGACCGAGGATTTTGCCGGATCCTGCGCGTCAAACTCGATCGTGCCTTCAAAGCCCGAGAACATGCTGGTCGTGGTCGAGAAACCAAGGTGGTTGTAATCGAACACGATCTGGCTGTGGCTGGGATCAAGCGTATAGGTTTCTGCCTCGGCATGGGCCATCGACGCGAAAGAGGCCATCAGACCGGCGGCAAGAACGAGCGATTTCATTGGGATCTCCAAAGCTTGGATGAGTACGTTGGATAAAAGGATAGCCCAAAGGTGGCCTTGCACAATTCAACAGAAGCAAACAAATTATGTGCGGAAAAAAACACAAGCATGCTTAAAACTGAATTCATCTCTTTTTTACTGTCATAGCTTAATTTAACCTTTGGTTAATAATGTTGCGCAACCTTGAACGCGTTTTCGGGTATTTTGTTGCGCATGGTGTTTGGATTTGAATTTTTTATGAGGGTCGCATGAACGGGCAGATTTACCAGAAAATTGCGCGCAATACCGCCGATGACTGCATCACCTGCCCCGAAGCACGTCACTGCCTGTGGCGGACAGACCCCCTCAGCGACAGCGCCGGGACGGAACCGGCCACGGGCTTCAAACATATGCGCTTCACCCCCGGTCAGGCAGTGGTGATGGCGGGCTATCATTTCCCCTATGCCGCAACGATCCGCGCGGGCACGGCCAGCCTGACCCGCAGCCTGTCCGACGGGCGCTCACAGATCGTGGGGGTTCTCTACCCGTCGGATATTTTCAATTCCCGCCCTGCGCTTGCCTCGAAATACACCATCACCGCAACCACCCCGCTGGAGCTGTGCTGCCTGTCCGAAGCCAGCTTGCAACACCGGCTGGAGACCGAAAATGCCCTGTCCCGCCGCCTGCTGGAGCGCAAGCTGCATGACCTGCAGGAGGCGCGGGACTGGATGTTCGTGCTGGGGCGCAAGACCGCGCTCGAACGGCTGGCCAGCATGATCTACACCGTGGCCGAACGCTATAGCCATCGCCGCCAGCGTTCGCCCGTGGGGGTGGAACTGTCGCTGCCGCTCGCACGCCACGAGATCGCGGATTATCTGGGGCTGACCCCCGAAACCGTCAGCCGGAATTTCGCACGGCTGCGCGCGGCGGGCATTCTCAGCACCAATAGCGCACGGTTGATCACCATCTGGAACATGCGCGCGCTCATGGAGGCCACCGGCAATGACGAGGATGGCGGCCCGATCTTCTAGCCGCCGATCTGCTACCCTCCGAGCGCCCGCATCACGTGATAGGCGATAAAGCTGCAGATATAGGCCAGCCCGAACATATAGACGACCGAGACCCACATCCAGCGCGCCTGCCCCGTTTCACGCCGGATCACCGCCAGCGTCGACAGGCATTGCGGCGCAAAGATATACCACACCAGAAGCGACACTCCCGTGGCCAGCGACCAATTCGCCGCAAGCTCGGCCCCGAGCGCCGTTTCCCCGCCCGAGACGGCATAAACGGTCGAGAGCCCCGCCACCGCCACCTCGCGGGCGGCCATACCGGGCACCAGAGCCACACAGATCTGCCAACTGAAGCCGATCGGCGACAGGATCGGTTCCAGCAGATGGCCGATCATGGCCGCAAAGCTGTAATTGATGGCGGGTTCCGTTGCCCCTTCGGGCGGGAACGGAAAGGTCGACAGCACCCAGACGACCACCGAAGCGTAAAAGATGATCGTGCCCGCGCGGCGCAGGAAGGCCCGCGCCCGTTGCCACAGGCCCAGCAGCACACCGCGCATCTGCGGGATCTTGTAATCGGGCAGATCCAGCATCAAAGGCGCGGCAATCTCGTTGCGGCGCAACAGCATCCGGCTGACAAAGGCCACCAGCAGCGCCGAGATCACACCGGCGGCAAAGAGGCCAAACATCACCAGCCCCTGCAACCCGATCCCCGGCCCGATGCTGCGGGCGGGCACGAAGGCCCCGATCAGCAGGGTGTAGACGGGAATACGCGCCGAACAGGTCATCAAAGGCGCAATCAGGATGGTTGTCAGGCGGTCACGGCGGTCATCGATCACGCGGGCCGACATGATGCCCGGCACCGCGCAGGCAAAGCTGGACAGAAGCGGAATGAACGCCCGCCCGTGCAGCCCCGCATGGCCCATGATACGGTCCATCAGGAAGGCGGCCCGCGCCATATAGCCCAGATCTTCGAGGATCAGGATAAAGCCGAAAAGGATCACGATCTGCGGCAGGAACACCACCACAGAGCCCACACCGGCAATCGCGCCATCCACGATCAGCCCGCGCAACAGGCCCTCCGGCAACAGCGCCGAGACCGCGCCCGAAAGCCAGTCGATCATCGCGCCGATCGCCTCCATCAGCGGCGCGGCACCGGCAAAGACCGCCTGAAACATCGCAAACATCAGCACCAGTAGGATCATCGGCCCCGCAAACGGGTTGAGCACGACGGCATCCACCTTCTCGGTCAGGCTGCGGGGGGCTACGGGCTTGTGCACGGCATGGGCAATCAACTGGTCGGCCTGCCGCAGCGCCGCGCGCAACTGGGCGGCGCTCGGGGCCTCCCATGTCATCGCGCCGCGCGCGGGCAGCCCCTGCCCGATCAGCCCGTCAAGCCGTTCCCAAAGCGCGTCCATTCCCCCGCGGCGCACCGCGGTCGAGGCGACAACCGGCAGACCAAGCGAACGCTCCAGCACCTCGAGATCGATATCGATCCCGCGGTGGCGGGCGATATCGATCATATTCAGCACCACGAGAATCGGAATACCGCAGGCGCGCAATTCCTGCGCCAGACGCAGGCCGGGGCGCAGATGGGTGGCATCGGCCACCACCATCAGCAGGTCGATCTGCCCCACATCCTTGCGCCGCCCCAGAATGACATCGCGCGTCACAACCTCGTCGGGACTGCGCGCGCGCAAGGAATAGGTTCCGGGAAGGTCGACCACCGTCAACGGCACACCCGCAGGTGTCACGGCCTGCCCGATCTTGCGTTCAACCGTGACGCCGGAATAGTTGCCAACCCGCTGGTTGGCGCCGGTCAGGGCATTGAATAATGAGGTCTTGCCACAATTCGGGGCCCCGATCAGGGCCACCCGCAAGGGGCTATCCGCTCTGGCTTGAGGCTCGAGCATATATGCACTCCGTCGGGAAACTTACTCCGTCAGGATTGCCATAGCATCTCGACGGCGCAGCGCAACCGTCGCCTCGCCCACGCGCACCGCAATCGGGTCGCGTCCGAACGGGCCTTCATGGATGACAGAGATCTCCACGCCCTCGATGAAGCCCATCTCGATCAGACGACGCTCCATCTCTTCAGGCGCAAGGCGGCCATTGCCCGGGATCGGCAGGATACAGGCCACCCGCCCGCGATAGCCCTTGCGGGTCAGTCCCAGAGCCACCGTGCGCTCGATTGCGTCAATCTGTCCAAGTTCCATCAGGCGAATCCTATACAGGTCACATCCTGATAGAATGACTCGGATACATTTCGCAACCATGCGCCAGATCAAATCGCCGGAAAGTGAGTGAAAAGATCAGGATTGCACGGCCCCTCCCCGCCACAGACCGCCCGTTTCCGCGCCCAGACGCCCGAAAAGCAGGCATCCACCGCGCAATTCCCGAAGCCTGCTTGCGATTTTCCGCAGGCCAGATGCCCCTGTCCCCGCGCCGCGCCTAGGCTGGGCCCATCAAGGATGCTCCATAAGACAACCACAGAGAGACGCCCATGACCGATGCAAGCTTCGACCCCGAAAGGGTCCATCTGCCCTCCTCGCCGCATGACAGCGACCCGTTGGCCCCGACCGCCCCCTACGAACAGACCTGGGGGTGGTTTGCCATCTTCAACATCTGGGCCAATGATATCCAGTCGCTTTTCGGATATTCACTGGTGGCCTCGCTGTTCATCTCCTATGGGGTCAGCGGGTGGACGGCCTTTGCGGCACTGATCGTGGCGGGGCTTCTGGTAATGGGGCTGGTGACCTTGTCCGGCGTGGCGGGCCAGCGTTACGGCATTCCCTATCCGGTGCTGGCGCGCGCAAGCCAAGGACTTCAGGGCGCAAAACTTCCCGCCATCCTGCGCGCCATCGTGGCGGTGTTCTGGTACGGGGTGCAGGTCTATTTCGCCTCGACGGCACTGGCGCTGCTGATCCGCTCTGTCACGGGTCTGGGCGCGGGCGGCACCTTTCTTGGTCTGGGCACGATCGACTGGATCAGCTTCCTCCTTGTCTGGGCCTTCCATATCGTCATTTTCTGGCGTGGAATGAACTGGGTAGAGACCTTTCTTAATGTCGCGGGCCCGTTTGTCTATGCGGTGATGATCGGCCTGCTGATCGTGCTCTGGATCAAATCCGACGGGCAGCTCTGGACACAGGCGCAGACCATCTTCGCCAATCCCGAAGGCACGTTCTGGACCGAAACCTCGGGCTTTGTCGCGATTGTCGGCACGATGGTGTCCTATTTCGCCGCCGTGCTGATCAACTTCTCCGATTTCTCGCGCTATGCGAAATCGACACGCGCCATGATGCTGGGCAATCTGGCGGGGCTGCCGCTGAATATGGTGCTGTTTTCCGCGCTGGCGCTGCTGACCACCGCAGGGGCTGCCGTGGTCTATGGCGAGGCGCTCACCAACCCGACCGAGATCGTCGCGCGCACCGATAGCGTGATCCTTGGCATCATCGCCGCAATCACCTTCTTCGCCGCGACGGTGGGCATCAATCTGGTGGCGAATTTCATCCCTGCGGTCAATGGCATCGCCAATCTCGCACCGCGCCATATCAGCTTTCGCATGGCAGGGGCGATCACCTCGGGCTTTGCGCTGGTGATCGGCGGGCTATGGGTGAGCTTCATCGCCGATGTCGGCATCTCGGGCTTTGTCAACACCTTGGGCGCGACACTGGCCCCGCTTTATGGCATCATGATCGCGGATTACTTCCTGCTGCGCAGGGGGCGGTTGGACAAGGCCGACCTCTACCGCGCCAAGGGCGGGCGCTACCAGTATAAAAACGGCTGGAACGATGCGGCGCTGATTGCCTTCGTCATTGCTGCGGTCTTCTCGGTGGCCACGGTCTGGGTGCCGGTGCTGGCCGTGCTATCCGGCTATGCATGGATCTTCGGCGCGCTTCTGGGCGGCCTCCTCTACCGCATTCTCGCCCCCTCGCGGATTGTGCTGTAAGCCCGACAGGCCAAGCCTCAGGGCTTGGCCACATGCACCGAGACCTTCGAGGCCTCCAGCATCTCGGCATAGGGTGCGGCGGGCAGCGCATCGATAAACAGACCGTCGAGATCGTTCAGATGGCCCAGCTTGACCATCGCGCGACGCCCGAATTTCGTGTGATCGGTCGCAAGAAAGGTCGTGCGCGAATTGGCAATGATTGCCTGCGCCACCTGCACCTCGCGGTAGTCGAAATCCAGAAGCGTGCCATCCTCGTCGATCCCCGAAATCCCGATGATCCCGAAATCCACCTTGAACTGGTTGATAAACCCCAGCGTCGCCTCGCCCACCACTGCCAGATCGCGCTTGCGCACCTGACCGCCCGCGATGGTGATATCGAAATCCTCGCGGCTGGAAAGCAGCGTGACCACATTGATGTTATTGGTCACCACATGCAGATCCTTTTTGCCAAGGAGGGCCTGCGCGATGGCCTCGGTCGTGGTGCCGATATTCAGGAAAAGCGAGGCCCCATCGGGAATATGCGCGGCCACCATCTCGCCGATGCGGGCCTTCTCATGCGCCATGTCCTCGCGGCGGCGGGCATGATCGCGGTTGCGGGTATTGGTCATCAGGCTCGCCCCGCCATGATAGCGGTGCAAGATCCCCATATCGCAGAGCAGCTTGATGTCGCGCCGGATCGTCTGCGGCGTCACGTCAAGACGCACGGCGATATCCTCGATGCCTACGAACCCTTCGGAACGGGCGATTTCGGTAATCTGGTTCTGGCGTTGGGTAAGCGTGGACATCGCGACCTTGATCTCATGAAGCACCGGCAGGCCCTACTTGGCGAAGCAGAGCCAAATCTGTCAAGTGCTTAGGCCCCGAAAGGGCGTGCGCCGCGAGGCCGGACGGGCCCATTTCGTCCGGCCCCGCGCGCCCACCTTTCCGCCCCCCGCTCAAGGCCGGACACGGAAAGGGTTCGGGTTACAGGGCGATCTGCGTGCGCTGTCCGGCCAGCGCGATCTCTGCCGCAAGACGCGGAGCATCCCATCCGGCCTCGCGCGCCATCAGATCCGCCACACGGGCAATCGCGGCATCGGCGGCACGGCTGTCGACATGGGTCAGCGTCATGCGGCGGCATAGCACATCGGCCACCCGCAGCGCAGCCTCGTGGCGCATCGCATAAAGCACCTCTGCCTCGATATAGGGATGCGCCTCGGCCAGACGGGTCGCGCAGCCCTCGTCGCGCGCAATCCCCGCCACCACGGGCGCACGGTCACCATAGGAATGATGCAGGTGACGGGCCACATCCGGCGGCAGGCCAAACTCGCGGGCCAGAGCCTGCGCCCCCTCGGGCACGTAGTTTTCGGCCCCCAGAAGCTTCATGTCATGGGTCAGACAGGGCTTCAGCCCCGCAAATGCGCCGCCCGAGACGACCTTATCGACTGCCTCTTCCGCCATATGCCGGTAGGTGGTCCATTTGCCGCCCGAAATGGTGATCAGCCCCGAGCCATCCTCGATGATCACATGGTCACGCGCCAGCTCTGCGGTGTCCTTGGCCTCGGGATTGAAGACCAGAGGCCGGATGCCCGACCATGCCGATTTCACATCCGCGCGCGTTACATTGATGTCGAAATAGCGTTTCACATAATCCAGCAGATAGGCGATATCTTCCTCGGACACGGTGGGATGATCAACCACCTCGCAGGAGGTGTCGGTGGTGCCCACCAGCGCCTGCCCCTGCCACGGCAGAATAAAGACCACCCGCCCGTCATCGGTCTGCGGGATCAGCAGCCCCTCATCGGGCGGCACGAAAGAGCTGTCCAGCAGGATATGGATCCCCGAGCTGCCCTTCAGGATCGGCTTGGCATCGGCATGGTCCATCCGGCGGATGGTATCGGCAAAGGGGCCGGTCGCATTGACCACCTTCTTGGCGCGGATCGCGAAGGCCGCGCCGGTCAGCGCATCCTCGACATTGGCGCCGGTGATCTTGCCCGCCTCATGGGTGAGGCTGGTCACCGCGATATGGTTGGCCACCACCGCCCCTGCCCGCTGCGCCGTCATGGCCAGCGTCACACACATCCGGCAGTCCACGAATTGCCCGTCGTAATATTGCACAACGGCCTTCAGCCCCTTGGAGCGCAGCATCGGGAACCGCGCCTTGGCCTTTTTCGCGCTGATGATCTTGGAATGGCCGATATTCATCTTGCCCGACAGAATATCATAGAGCTTCAGTCCGGCGTAAAGATAGGGCACCTGCAGCCAGCTATAGACCGGCGTGATCAGCGGCAGCGGGCGCGACAGATGCGGCGCATTGCGCAACAGTGCCCCGCGTTCGTGCAACGCATGGCGCACCAGATCATATTGCCCGCGGTCGAGCTTTTTGACCGCCGCCTCAAGGTAGCGCACGCCGCCATGCACCAGTTTGGTGGACCGGCTGGACGTGCCTTCCGCGAAATCGTAACGCTCGACAAGCGCCACCTTCAGCCCTCGCGTGGCCGCATCGACTGCAATCCCGCAGCCGGTTGCCCCGCCGCCAATGATCAGAAGATCGAAGAGTTCATTGCTTTGCAGCTTGGCAAGTGTCTCAGCGCGCATCGGATAGCCTCGTGCCGGATAGGAAACAGGTCGCGGAACGTCCGCTGTCCTTTCCAGATAGATTGATGTTCGTTTTTTTTCAAGTGAAAGCGTCATGACAGGAAATGGCACCTCAATGCTCCTGATTTTCCGCTGAAACGGGCGCAAATCCGCCTTTGGACCCGTCAAGATCCGGATCGGCTTGCAGGTATCATCGCCAATGCAGGGCAAACCCCCTGCCCAGTCCCCAGAGAGAATCGCAAAAACATATCGAATATTCGCAATTTATCCACGAATGGTCTTTCAGCATCTCCGCTCACGGAACTGTCATCCGCTAACATTCAAAGAGATATTGACCAGATGTTCGAATAGGCCAAGTTTGAGTTCATAATTTTCGATTCCGAACATTTTGCCCTTGCTCGGATGGAGAATCGAAATTACCCGTGACCCGGTCACTATGGAGGAGACCGGAAAGCCGCGAGGAACGGCCTTTCCGATCCGGGTCACAGCGACAGTTTTCGAGGGCTTATTAGGGGGGAGGAAGTATGAACTTCTTTCTGAGTGAACTTGTCGGGACCGCCGTCCTGACACTTTTCGGCTGTGGCGTCGTGGCCAACGTATTGCTTGCAAAATCCAAGGGGTTCAACGGCGGCTGGATCGTGATCGCTCTTGGCTGGGGGATGGCGGTCACCTTCGGTGTCTATGTGGCGGGAAAATATTCCGGCGCGCATCTCAACCCCGCATTGACCATCGCCTTTGCCCTGACCGGCCAGCTGAGCTGGAGCTTGGTGCCCGTCTATATCGCGGGCCAGATGGCAGGCGGCATTCTGGGCGGCGTGCTGACCTATCTGATGTATCTGCCACATTGGGCCGAGACCGAGGATGCCGATCTGAAACTGGCCGTTTTCTGCACCCAGCCCGCCATCCGCAACACGCCCGCGAACTTCCTGTCCGAATTTCTGGGCACGGCGGTGCTGTCTTTCGGGCTGAGCTGCATCGGCGCCAACAGCTTTGCCGAGGGGCTGAACCCGCTGATCGTGGGCTTCTTCATTCTGGCCATCGGCCTGTCGCTGGGCGGCCCCACCGGCTATGCCATCAACCCCGCCCGCGACCTGGGCCCCCGCATCGCCCATGCCCTGATGCCGATCAAGGGCAAGCGCGACAGCGACTGGGGCTATGCATGGCTTCCGGTTGTCGCACCGATCTGTGGTGCCATCGCGGGGGTCTATCTGTATATGGCGCTTGTCTCTCCGGTGGCTGGCTAAATTCATGAGGATCGGGGATGGGGCCCAAGAAGGCGCATCCTCTCAAGGGAAGGAAAAGAACATGACCAAGAAATACGTTCTTGCCATTGATCAGGGCACGACCAGCTCGCGCGCCATCCTGTTCGACAAGGCTGGCCAGATCATCCACACCACCCAGAAGGAATTCGCGCAGATTTTCCCCAAGCCCGGCTGGGTCGAGCATAATGCGATGGAGATCTGGTCCTCGGTGCAATCCGTTGTGGCAGAGCTTTTGTCAAACGCCGAGGTGACCTCGGACGAGATCGCCTCGATCGGGATCACCAACCAGCGCGAAACCGCCGTGGTCTGGGACAAGAAAACGGGCCGCCCCGTCTATAACGCCATTGTCTGGCAGTCACGCCAGACACTTGATGTCTGCAAGGACCTGAAGGCCAAGGGGCTGGATGACACTTTCCGCGACAAGACCGGCCTCTTGATCGATGCCTATTTCTCGGGGACCAAGGTCAAATGGATCCTCGATAATGTCGAAGGGGCGCGTGAAAAGGCCGAGGCCGGCGATCTGCTGTTTGGCACCATCGACACATGGCTCGTCTGGAAACTGACCGGCGGCGAGGTCCATGTCACCGATTACACCAACGCCTCGCGCACGCTGATGTATAATATCTTCGAGCTGAAATGGGATGAGGAGCTGCTGGAGCATCTGACCATTCCGGCCTCGATGCTGCCCGAGGTGCGCCCCTCCTCCGAGGTGTATGGCACCACCCATCGCGACGCGTTCCAGGGCATCCAGCTACCGATCGCGGGCATGGCAGGCGACCAGCAGGCGGCGCAATTCGGCCAGCTCTGCTTTGAAAAAGGCATGGCAAAGAACACCTATGGCACCGGCTGCTTCATGCTGATGACCACGGGCGAGCGTCCGGTGAAATCCGAGAACGGCCTGTTGACCACCATCGCCTGGGGCGTCGACGGCCGCGTCGAATACGCGCTTGAAGGGTCGATCTTTGTGGCGGGCTCCGCCATCCAGTGGCTACGCGACGGGCTGCGCATGTTCCGCAATGCCAAGGAATCCGAGACCTATGCCGCCCGCGTTGAAGATAGCGACGGGGTCTATGTCGTGCCCGCCTTTGTAGGCCTTGGCGCGCCGTACTGGGATTCAGAAGTGCGCGGCGCGGTGTTCGGGCTGACCCGTGGCACCTCGAAAGAGCATTTCATCCGCGCGACGCTGGAATCGCTGTGCTACCAGACCAAGGACGTGCTGTCGGCGATGGAGGCCGATAGCGGCATCGAGCTTGCCAAGCTGCGCGTGGATGGTGGCGCGGTGGCCAATGATCTTCTGTTGCAGATCCAGTCGGATATCCTGGGCAAGGAGGTCGAGCGCCCCACCGTGATCGAGACCACAGCCCTTGGGGCGGCCTATCTGGCAGGGCTGGCCGTGGGCTTCTGGTCCTCGAAAGAGGAACTGGTGGAAATGGCCGCCGTGGACCGCGTGTTCGAACCGAAAATGCCCCCCGAACAATCGGCCAAACTTTACGCGGGCTGGCAGAAGGCGGTGAAGGCCACGATGGCCTTCAAATAACCCCATCAAGGCCGCCTTTCGGGGCGGCCTTTTTTTACGCGCCCCTCTGTGCGCCTTCCTGTGTGCCCCTTTTCGGGCGCCCCTCCTTGGGCCTCCCTCTCAGGCGCGGCGCAAAGCGGCTGTCGCGATGCCCATCGCCACAAGTGCCCCGCCGCCCAATCGGGTCAGGGCGGGTAGCACATTGGGGCGCGCGATGTTCCGGCGCAATCTGTCGGCCAGCAGGGCATAGGCCAGCGCGTTCAACGCCGCCAACCCCACAAAAGTTGCGATAAGCCCTGCGAATTGCGGTGCCAAAGCCCTGTCGGGCGCAAGGAACTGCGGCACGAAAGCGATGAAGAAGACAATGGATTTCGGATTAAGCGCCGTCACCGCGACCGCGTGAAAAAAGACGCGACGCGGCGATGCGGGCGCTGCCTGTGCCTGTGCCAGCTTCCCCAAGCGGGCCGCCGGTGCGCTGCAAAACAGTCGGACCCCGAGATAGACCAGATAGGCCGCCCCGATCCACTTCAGAGCCAGAAACACTCCCGAAGAGGCCAGCACCAGTGCTCCGAGACCGGCGAGCGAGGCGGACATTGCCACGAAATCGCCAAGCGCGACGCCTGCAACCGTCGCCAGCGCCACGCGACGCCCCTGGCTCAGGGCATAGGTCAGGACAAGCAGCACAGTCGGCCCCGGTATCAACAACAACGCAAGAGAGGCGGACGCGAAGGCCAGCCAGAGATGAAAGGTCATGATGATCCTCCCGAAGACATCTTGCATGAGCCAGCCACGGATCTCGGCCCACGTAAAGCGTTTTTCGTAAGCCACTGACCGAGGGCGCATGGGCGCGACATCTGCCGCCTGCCGAAAGACGTGATGCCAAAGCCCGACAGGATCGCGACGGGCTTTGGTGTCAGCGTGGGGGACATGTGGAAGGAGGCCACAGATGATCCCCCTATCCCTTCGCGGCCCCATCCTTTCGCGCAGCCGTCCCTTCGGGCCGTCAATTCGGCGAGGAACTCCCCTGCGAACGGTCGGGCCAGAAACGCACGCCCTCCTCTGCCAGACCACCGCCCAGCCCCAGCACCGTGCCATCGGCGCGCCAGCAGGCCGCGCCCTCCATCTGCCCGTCCGCATGGAAACGGATCGCGTTCAGCCCGCCGCCGATATGGGGCACATGCTTGACCGCAAGGCCCGCCGCCTCCAGCGCCGGAGCCAGCGCCGCAAAGCGCGGCTCCAGCTCGATCTCTGCGCCTTGGGTCCAGAGCCGCGGGGCCTCGACCGCCTCTTGCAGCGCCATGCCGTGATCGATGATATTCACCATCGCCTGCAGCACCGAAGGGAAAATCCGCGTGCCGCCAGGCTGCCCCAGCGCAAGAAAGGGCCTGCCCTCCCGCGCCACGATCATCGGAGCCATCGAGGTGGGCACCCGCTTGCCCGGCGCGACAGAAAGCGCCCGGCCCGGATTGGGGTCGAAATTGCACATATAATTATTGAGGATCATCCCCGTCCCCGGCACCATCACCCGCGCGCCAAAGAGCGAATTGATCGTGAAGGTTGCCGTGACAATCATCCCCTCGCCATCGGCGATGGTAATATGGGTCGTGTCGCGGCTTTCATAGCCTTGCGCGGCCGTGACCGGCGGCACGCCCTCCATCAGCGCGCGGGCATAGTCTTTCGAGGTCAGTCGCCCGACCGGAATATCCACAAAACGCGGATCCCCGCTATGACGGGCACGGTCGGCAAAGGCCGCGCGCATCACATGGGCCAGAAGCTGCGCCCGCAGGGGGCTGTCAAAGCCCATCGCCGCCAGATCGCGGGTTTCCAGCATGTTAAGCATCTGCGTCACATGCACGCCGGAAGAGGCAGGCGGCGGCGGGCCGAAAATATCGAAGCCACGATAGTGCCCCTGCACCGGCGCCAGCACCTGCGGGGCGTATCCGGCCAGATCCTGAAGCGTCAGCCGGGCCTGCGGCACAGGCCCCGTGGCCAGATAGTCCACCAGTTTCCGCCCCAGCGCGCCATGATACAGCGCATCCGGCCCCTGCAGGGCGATCTCTTCCAAGGTGGCGGCATAATCGGGCTGGCACAGGCGGTCCCCTTTGCGCAGCGGCGCGCCCTGCGGCAGGAACAGCGCCGCCATATCGGGGGTGCGTGCAAGGTCATGGCGCGCCTCGGAAATCGAGCCTGCCAGATACGGGGTCACCGCAAAGCCCTGACGCGCATGACGGATTGCAGCCCCGAACAGATCGCCAAAGGGCAAGCGCCCGTGACGCTCGTGCAAAAGCGCCCATGCCCGCAGACTTCCAGGCACGGCAACCGCCGAGGCCCCAAACTCGTTCTGGCGGTCCACCGTCTGCATCTGTAGCGGCGGCACATCGGACAGCGGGCGATACATCGCGGGCTCCGAGGCCGCGCCTGCGCAGGACAGCCCGTCGATAATCTCGTGCTGGCCCTGCGCATCGCGCAGATGCACCAGCCCGCCACCACAGATCCCCACCATCATCGGCTCGACCACCGAAAGCGTCAGCAGCGTGGCCACAGCCGCATCGGCGGCATTGCCGCCCGCCGCCAGCGCCTCGATGCCCGCAGCCGCCCCTAACGGATGGTTGGCCAGCACCATACCGCCCCGTGCAAAGACCGGCGTTTTCGATGGAAAGGAGATTTTGGCAGACATCCGGGACCCTCGATCAAGGTTAACAAAACCTAACCTAAAACCTCAAAACAGCAGCGCAAGCCTTTAATTCAAAATGGAAAAGCGCCACCCGAAGGCAGCGCTTTCCTTTGTCACAAAGCAATCCGGAGATTAGCAGCTGTAGTACATCTGGTACTCGATCGGGTGCGGGGTATGCTCGTAGGCATAGACCTCTTCCCATTTGAGCGCGATATAGCCTTCCAGCATGTCCTTGGTGAACACGTCACCTGCGGTCAGGAAGTCCATATCGGCTTCGAGGGCTTCCAGAGCCTCACGCAGCGAGCCGCAAACGGTCGGGATTTCTGCGAGTTCTTCCGGCGGAAGATCGTAGAGGTCCTTGTCCGATGCCGGGCCCGGATCGATCTTGTTCTTGATGCCGTCGAGGCCAGCCATCATCAGGGCTGCGAAGCACAGATAGGGGTTTGCCGACGGATCGGGGAAGCGGGCTTCGACGCGCTTTGCTTTCGGCGAATTGGTCCACGGAATACGGACACAGCCCGAACGGTTGCTTGCCGAATAGGCGCGCAGAACCGGAGCCTCGAAGCCCGGGATCAGACGCTTGTAGGAGTTGGTCGACGGGTTGGTCAGCGCGTTCAGAGCTTTCGCGTGCTTGAGGATACCACCGATGAAGTAGAGCGCCTCTTGCGACAGGTCTGCGTATTTGTCGCCAGCAAAGAGCGGCTTGCCGTCTTTCCAGATCGACATATTGACGTGCATACCCGAGCCGTTATCGCCTTTCATCGGCTTCGGCATGAAGGTCGCCGATTTGCCATAGGCGTGGGCCACGTTGTGGATCACGTATTTGTATTTCTGGATGTTATCGGCTTGCTCGGTGAGCTGGCCGAAGATCATGCCCAGTTCGTGCTGGCAGGTCGCCACTTCGTGGTGGTGCTTGTCAACCTTGATGCCCATGCGCTTCATGGTCGAGAGCATCTCGCCACGCAGGTCTTGGGCTTCGTCAACGGGGTTCACCGGGAAGTAGCCGCCCTTGTGGCCCGCACGGTGGCCGAGGTTGCCCATTTCCGACGGGGTGTCGGTGTTCCATGCCGCCGCTTCCGCGTCGATCTGGAAGGACACTTTGGCCGGCGTGACCGAGTAGCGCACGTCGTCAAAGAGGAAGAATTCGGCTTCGGGGCCGAAGAAGGCCGCATCGCCGATACCCGAGGATTTCAGATAGGCTTCGGCTTTGGCCGCAACCTGACGCGGGCAGCGGTCATAGGCTTCGCCAGTGTCGGGCTCGACCACAACGCAGTGCACGCACATGGTTTTTTCAGCGTAGAAGGGGTCGATATAAACCGAGGAAGCATCGGGGATGAGCTTCATGTCGGATTGGTCGATCGATTTCCAGCCCGCGATGGACGAGCCGTCGAACATGAAGCCTTCCTCGAAGAAGTCTTCGTCGACCAGATCAACGACCAGAGTCACGTGTTGGAGTTTACCGCGCGGATCGGTGAAGCGAACATCAACGTATTCGACTTCTTCGTCCTTCATCAGCTTGAGGGCGTCCTTAACAGAGCTCATTCGTAGCAACCCTTTCGTTGAGCAATAAGACACCGGACTTTAGGTCCGACATGCGTTTGGGCGGGACGCGATCAGATCGCGTCGTCGCCAGTTTCACCGGTCCGGATGCGGATCGCTTCCTCGACCGGCGAGATGAAGATCTTGCCGTCGCCGATTTTCTCGGTGCGGGCGGCAGAGGTGATCGCCTCGACGGCGGCCTCGACCATATCGTCGGAAATCACCATCTCGATTTTAACCTTGGGAAGGAAATCAACGACATATTCCGCGCCGCGATAGAGCTCTGTATGCCCTTTCTGACGCCCGAACCCTTTGACTTCAATCACCGACAGGCCTTGGATGCCAGCCTCTTGAAGAGCTTCTTTCACTTCATCCAGTTTGAACGGTTTGATGATCGCTTCGATCTTTTTCATTCCGTCGACTCCTTCGTCTTGGCCTTCTCGGCACTTCTCAGCACTTTCCTTCGGCCCCCGCAATCGACTAGGCTCATCTTGTCCCAGCTTGGCTTGGGAATCCGGTTAGTGCGCCCAAATTTACGCCATGTTGCGTATTGAATGAGCGATTTGCAAACATAAAGGCTTACGATTGAGCGAAATTCTCACAACTGCCCAAATGCGCGCCGCAGAACAAAGCGCTTTGTCCAAGAAACTGTCAGATGAAGACAAACTGATGGCACGTGCCGGCGCGGGTGTGGCTGCAGCGATCCTGCGCAACTGGCCGCAATTTCTGGAGCTTGAAAGCAGCGCCGAGCCGCCCTGTGCCGTTATTTTGTGCGGTCCGGGCAATAATGGCGGAGACGGCTATGTTGTGGGCCAGCATCTGAGTGCACGCGGCTGGCGGGTCGAGGTGTTGCGTGAACTCAACCACAGCCATGAAGGGGCCGCCGCCCATGCGCTGGCCAATCTGCCCGCCGCCGTCGAGCAGCACGGCTTTGCGATGGCGGCCACCGGCCACCGCCCCGATATCATCGTCGATGCGCTCTTCGGGATCGGCTGCACCCGCCCGCTTGGCACCGAATATCTGGCTCTGTTCGGCGCGGTCGCGGCCCGTCCGCCCCGCCCCGCGACGGCGCGCTGGCGTCATATTCCGAAAGTGGTGGCCGTCGACTGCCCCTCCGGTTTCGATCTGGATCGCGGGGTCTTTCTGGCGCCCGAGCCTCCGCGCAGCCTTGATCAGGAGGCCCTGACGGAATGGAGCACGGACGAATCGCGTCGCCATATCGCCACGGATCTGTGCGTAACCTTCCATCTCCCGAAACCGGGGCATGTGCTGTCGGCACTTGCGGGGCAGCGGCTGGAAATCGTCGATATCGGCCTGCCGGGCGGGGCGGGCAAGGATGCGGCAGCCCTTGCGGATCTGCCCAAACAGCCCCATGCCCTGCGGCTCGTTGATCCGGTACGCGGCAATCGCCCCAAAGCGTTCCAGCGCTGGTTCCAAAGCGTCACGCATCTCGATAAGGCGGCGCATAAATACCAGCGCGGACATGCCATTGTGCTGTCCGGCGGTCTGGGTCAGGGCGGGGCGGCACGGATGGCCGCACGCGCGGCTCTGCGGATCGGCGCGGGGGCGGTGACCATTGCCGCGCCGCAATCGGCCGTGCCCGAAACCGCCGCCCAGATCAACGCGCTGATGCTGCGCCCCCTGCCCGACAGCTACACCCTGCGCGGCTGGATGGAGGACGACCGGCTGCGCGCGCTCTGTCTGGGGCCGGGTCTGGGCCATAAACGCGCGCAGGAAATGGTTCCTGCCGCCCTCTGGGGCAAACGGGCCACGGTGCTGGATGCCGATGCGCTGTCCTGCTTCGGGGAAGACCCGCAGGTGCTGTTCAACCACCTGCATGAAGACTGCATCCTGACCCCGCATGAGGGCGAATTCCGTACCCTTTTCCCCGATCTGGCAGCCGAGCTACACCAGAGCGACCGTCTCACCCTCACCCGCCGCGCGGCCGAACGTGCAGGGGCGGTGGTGTTGCTGAAAGGTCCGGTCACGGTGATCGCGCGCCCCGATGGCTGCGCCTCGGTACATCCCGCCCTGCGCGAGCGCGCCGCCCCCTGGCTGGCAACGGCAGGGGCCGGTGACGTGCTGGCAGGGATGATCACCGGCCTTCTGGCGACGCAGGACCCGCATCACCGCGACATTCTGGGCGCCGCCGAACTGGCCGTCTGGATGCATGTCGAGGCCGCACGGCAATTCGGTCCGGGTCTCTTGGCCGAAGACCTCCCCGACGAACTGCCCGCGCTGATGCGCGCGCTCTTCGCATAACGCAAAACACAAAAACCGGGCCTCTGCCCGGTTTTTTCTATCTGATCCGCCGCCCCTCAGACGATCTCAGGCTGTCGCGGGCACGACCTGCGCCTCGACCTCGATCCCCTCGGCAAAGAAGGTCTCGACCGTATCGAAATGCAGCGCATAAAGCCGCACGGGCCGCTCAAGTGCCACACGCACCACCTGCCCGTCGCATAGCTTCGATGCCGGCACAGAGGCGGTTTCGGCCTCGTAAAGCGTTTGCGCCCGCCAGCCTCCCAGCGGCATACGCGTCTGCGCGCCGAGATAGAGCACGGATTGCGGACGCCCCTGCCCGAGACTGCCCGCCGGAAACCGCAGCACATGGCGATCTGCATGCTGCACCGTCACCGCACGCAGCACACGCATTCCCGAACGGGTCACGATACGATCACCCGGACACAGGTATTCCACCGGAAGATCGCCCTCCGAGGTCCGGATCTGCGCGCCCTGCGCCACGCCAACGGCCGAATACCGCGCCCGCGCCTCAAGCAGATCTTCTGCCGCGTAATGGCCATAAGACATTGTAGAATCCTGCTTTTGCATGATGCGCCTGCCCGTTGGTAAATTCGCGATTTGCCGCGTTATTCATTTCTTTACCAACATTACGCAGTTTTTCCCGTCCCGCAGCAAAAAAATGGAAAATCCCTCTTGCATGCACCAGAGGCGTTGCTAAAAGGCACCTTGTTGCGGGTGTGGCGAAATTGGTAGACGCACCAGATTTAGGTTCTGGCGCCTAACGGCGTGGGGGTTCAAGTCCCTCCACCCGCACCAATCTGAAATTGTTGGATTTTCCGACACTTTCAACCCTTCCTCTGATTAGCGTTTCGCCACAAGTTGGCACATTGGTTGGCACATTCACGTTCTGGGCTTGTTCTGTTCTCGTCGCTCTTGAGCTTGTTGTGAGGCCCGTTTCTGGTTCGCCTGCGCCCGATATTTCTGGACCATCGCCAGTGTTTTATGACCCGTCACGGCTTGGACCTCGGAATCGGAACAGCCTGCTTCGGCAATTGCTTTGCCGCTGTGTAGCGCCAGCCATGCGGCACGAAGCGCCCCACCCCATGCATTGCGCCGATACCCGCTCGAACCTCCTCCACGGCTTTCTGTGCGGCCCTCTTGCCCACGGGCTGTGTCAGGTTCTTGGCGAGGATATGCGCCCCGGTCTTCGGTAAGCTGGCGAGGTAGACGCGCAGACGGTTCGGACAATAGACTTGGATCTTGGTGCCGGTCTTCTCTTGGATGACAGACATGAATGCACCATCGAAGTCATCCCAGCGCATGGCAACGCAATCACCAATCCGCTGACCTGTGCCAATGCAAAGCTCATAGACGGTGCGGGCCATAACCAACGGACGTGCCCCGGAATGCTTTTGGTCGGGGGCGGAAACACCCCCAAATCGACAAGCTTCTGAAACTCCGCAGTCGTCATCGAGAAGAGCTGTGCAGCGACTTTGACAGGCACGGCAATAGGCAAATGCTTCGCCATTCTACATTCCTTTCGAGCTGGAGAATTTAAGGGTCAGGATCGGGCGTTTCGTGGCGGCAGAGATACGGCGGTCGAGGTCTGCAGCACCGCCTTAGCGGCCTCATTACTGCGGAAGCGCAAGCGCACCCAGAGCCCTTCACTGCGCACTTCTGCGGCCTCCACCACGCCCAGCTGATCGCGGGTCGAGGCGGCGCGATGCGCATCCAGAAGCGGCGCACCAATCAGGCGCGACCGATCAACGCCCGACAGGTCCAGCCGCTCGGTGAAGCTGCCACGCAGAACGCCCGCGCCGGTCGAGACAATCGCCTCCACTGTGCGGGCTTGCAGATCCACAGTCGAGGCGGCGGCTTGGGCCGCGCGAAGATGAATGGTCATTCTTTGCTCTTGTTTTGCTGTTGTTTTGTTCTTATGGTCTCGCGGTCACGGGCGCGTTCAGCGTCCAGTTCCTCGATATCGCGCCCACGACCGGCCACAGCCTCTTCACGCGATTTCAATCCTGCCTCGATCGCCATCACCTCGGCTTCGACCTCGTTCTTAGGGTCCACCCACTGCCAGCCCGGAGGCACGAAGCGCACCGCGCGATAGTCTGCCAGCTGGGCGGCATCGAAGGGGATTTCACCGGCCAAGGCGCGGGCCTCGATCCACCGATCCCAGAGCGGGCGCAGCGCCATACCCTCGATCAGATTGCGTTGAAGCATCTCGGCGCGGCGGCGGAACTCCAAAAGCCCGACACGGGCAGAGCTATAATTCGCCTCGCCCAGATCGCCGGTCAGGCTCTCGAAGGTCAGCCCGACACCTGCGGCGATATCCCGATCCTGCGAGCGCAGGAACTCGATAGCCTGTTGAAGACCCTGCCCCGGCTGCGAGAACGTTACCTCGGCACCGGTCGGCAAAACGCGCATCGCCCCCGGCTCCAACGAGACGTTCAAGGCGCTACCATCCTGTTGACCGTCCATCCCTGCGGCAGTGCCGTCGATATCGCGAATAAAGCCGGTCATGAGGCTGGCAACCTTCAACTGCATCAGCATCGCGTCGGATGCCTCGTCACGGTCGCGCAATTTCAGAAGAACGGGCGCAAGCCAGCTCAGGCCGCGCACCTGCCCCAGAAAGAGCGGGTCGAAGACATGCAGAATATCGCGGGCAAGGATGCGGATCGGGGCGTTATAGGTGGCGAAGGGCGTTCCGGGCGCATCGCGCAAAACGTGATAAGCAACCACAGTATCTTCTGCGTCGAACTCGACACCGGAGATAATGCGGCCACCACTGCCCAGATCGCGGGTCAAGCTCGGGTCCACCTGATCGGCGGCGATCAACTTCACGCGGAAGCTACCATCGGAGCCGATCCACAGATGCACGAAGGACTCGCCATCGCGCACCAAAGCCCGTGCGAGCTGGATAAGCAACGGACGCGAAAGCGCCTCAAAGCTATCGGAAAGCTCTTTGCGGATCTCGGCGTCGGAGTGCTGCGGGCGGGCCTGCCAGCCCTTGCCCACCAAAGCCGCCACCCATGCCTCGACAATCCGCTGCCCTTGGGCCGTGTTCATGTAGAGCGCCGATGCACGGGCCTTAGCTGCCCCTCGGGCGGCTAGCGTCTGTTGCTGGGGCGCGTGCAATGTCGATGCGCCCTCCCAGCGTCGCCCACCGCCCCCCGCCTCGATCCCGGAGCGGCGGAACACCTTGCCCAGAATGTTGAAGGGAAGGCGTCGCGAGCCTGCTCCACCACCGCGCATCCTCTCGGATATCACCCAGAAAGGACGGCATCGGCCCGCCTGCGCACAGCCCCACCAACGCAGCGGTCAGGATCTGCCGCGCGTCCTCAGGGTGAGTTTTTTCGATGACATGGATGAGGCGTGTTGCCCGAATGAGGCGGATCTTGTATTCTTGGCCGCATGACGTCGTTTCCACAGCGTCAGCTTTACTTTGAAGATTCGACCCCTTTGCGACGGCCATCGCATTGGGGTTTTCTTTTTGCCCGTTTTCAGTGCCGTTTTCCTCGTTGGCACATTCACTTAACGTTCTAGATATGTCCGGCGGAAAAATACGGCTATCGTGTTGATCTTCGACTTCTTTCCCCGAATTTAGGTTCTGGCGCCTAACGGCGTGGGGGTTCAAGTCCCTCCACCCGCACCATGTTGAAAATAAACGACATTATCCACTTCCTTCTGCTTACCATCGCGGGTCGCGTCTCGAGTTTCGCAATTTGTTTCGCACTTTCACGTTCTGTGCTTGTTCCGTTCGCGCTGCTCTTGGGCGCCCCTAGAGGCCTCTTTCTGGTTGGCCTGCGCTCTGTATTTCTGGACCATTGCAAGCGTGCGATGCCCCGTGACCGCTTGGATCTCGCGGTCAGGACACCCGGCTTCCGCCAGCTCTCGCGCGGCCGTGTAGCGCCACCCATGGGGCACGAGGCGCTCCTGCCCCTCCTTGACACCGATTGCGGCGCGGACTTCTTCCACGGCCTTCTACACTTGGCGCTTGCCGATATGATCCGTCAGATTTTTTGCGAGAATAAAGCGCCCTGTCTTTGGCAAAGCCGCAAGATAAGGTCTACGGCTATCGCAAGTTACATGATGATCTCGTGGAACAGGGCGAAAGCATCTGCCCGAACCGGGTTGCCCGGCTTGCACAGCTTGCAGGGATCAAGGCTCAGATCGGCTATAAGCGCCGCCCCGGCAGCTATGGCGGCAAGCCATCGGTCGTGGTCGACAATACCCTCGACCGGCAGTTTGATGTCGAGGCCCGGGACAGGGTTTGGGTGACCGACATCACCTACATTCGAACTCAGGAGGGCTTTGCCTATCTCGCGGTGGTCATCGACCTCTATTCCCGGCGCGTGATCGGCTGGTCGATGCAAAGCAGGCAGACAACGGATATCGTTTTGCAGGCCCTGCTCATGGCCGTCTGGCGGCGCAAGCCGAAGGCAAGGGTGCTGATTCACTCCGATCAAGGCAGCCAATTCACCAGCATAGATTGGGTTGCGTTTCTGCGCGCTCACAACCTTGAGCACTCCATGAGCCGTCGTGGCAATTGCCATGATAACGCAGTCGCCGAGAGCTTTTTCAATCTGCTCAAACGCGAACGGATCAGGCGCAGAACCTACCGGACCCGCGAAGAAGCAAGGCAGGACGTGTTCGATTACATCGAGATGTTCTACAACCCGAAGCGAAAGCATGCGAGAAACGGGATGCTGTCGCCCGCAGAGTTCGAGAGGCAGCAGATGAGGAGACGCGAGGGCGTCTAAGAAACTCGGGGCTATTCACTCCATTGCAGACGCGGTTTTCCAATAGGTCTATTGTGAGGATGACTTTCCCGATTTTCGGGGCAACATTCGCAAGTCGGAGTTTTTCAACAGCATCGACTAGATGCAGCGGTTCGCCGCCCGCTGCACGAACGGCAGCTACGTGGGCCACGCCTCCCATGAGAGGCAAACCTTTCTGACAAAAGAAGCAATCTCAGCTCTGCGCTGAGATTTCGCCGTTCTGTTTTAAAATGATCTTTTACCGTCCGAGAGGCAGGACTTTGTGACACACGGGACGAGGCTCACGAGGTACAGTACCCGCGGGGGATGACAGAAAGTCTGATCTTCGGCCGGGCTTATATTCGTTCGCTCGGCCGGAGTCAGCAATGCAGCGTTACCGTGAACGTTTCGGAGTAACAGTGAGCCGCTCGGTAATGAGTTTGGCTTGTTCGACCAGCGCATTTTTGAAAAGTTCCACTATTCGTGATGGCGGTCGATGAATCGGTCGGACGATGTTAACGGAAAATGGAATCGATACAGAAAACGGGCGAATGTTCACGCCGCTGTTGGCATAGTCCAGAGCGGTGAGGGGATTGACGATCGCAAGGCCAACACCTTCGCGGACCATGGCGCAGATGGAAGCTGCACTATGCGTTTCTATGACCATTCGGCGGGTAATACCTGCCTCTTGAAATATCTGGTCGATCTGCTGGCGGTAGCTGTCCGTGGCTGACAGGCTGATAAAAGGTTCTCCTTCGAAATCTCGTGGAGACAGCAGCTTCTTGCTCAAGAGGGAGTGCCCGTCAGGGAGTACGCAGACCTCGTCAAATGTCATCAGTGCGGTCGTTTCGGTGCCTTGTGGAGCGTTTCCAATCTCTGTCAGACCGAAATCGTAGCGTTGCGCCGATAGCCATTCTTCCAGTAAAGGCGATTCCTGAGGGGTGATGCTGATACCGACATTGGGGAATTTCTCTACAAAGCTCCGGCATGTTTGCGGCAAAAGTGATTGTGAGAACACCGGAAGGCACACAATCGAGAGCTGGCCCTGCTCGAACTGCCGAAGTGACGTGGCAGTGCTGATAATGCGGTCCAGCCCGAAGTAGGAACGTTGCACTTCCTCAAAAAGCTGGAGCGCATGTGCGGTAGGCCGCAATCTCCCGCGCATACGTTCAAACAGCTTGATTTGAATAAGATATTCGAAGCGTGCCAACTCTCGGCTCACTGTTGGCTGGGAGGTCTTCAACATGTCAGCAGCACCTGTGACACTGCCGGTTGTCATGATCGCACGAAAGACTTCAATGTGCCGTAGGGTGACTGACATGTGTGGGGTCGCCTCAGACTTTCGCATATCAAATATGAAAGACATCCATAATTACTGATATTTTTAATATCAGTGCATCCGTGATGAAACCTCAAGCGGAAATTGCATCCGAGCGGGTGCACTCACGAAACAGATGGCTTGGAGGTCACCATGGAGCACGTTTCCTATGATATAGTTGGCGTCGGCGCGGGCCCGTTCAATCTCAGCATTGCGGCACTGCTGCATCCGCTGAAGGATGTTCGGCACAGGTTTTTCGAGCGGCAACAGAACTATTCCTGGCATCCCGGGATGCTGCTGCCCAATACAACCATCCAGAACAGTTTTCTCAAGGATCTGGTAAGCTTCGCCGATCCCACCAATCCCTTTTCTTTCCTCGCATTCCTTCACGCGAACAAGCGGCTCTATGAATATGTGAACGCCGGCTTCCCGCGCACATCGCGGGTGGAGTTCAATCAGTATCTTCAATGGGTCGCGCGGCAGCTCCCGGCCGTTCTGTGGGGCCAGAGCGTCGAAGCCATCGAGCGGCATGAGGCCGGCCTCAGGATCACTACGAACGAGACGACCTGCATCGCCCGCAATCTGGTCGTGGGAACCGGCCCTTCGCCGGCGATCCCGGCAATGGCCGAGGGGTTAGTGGGCGATCATGTTTTCCATAGCAGCCGCTATCTGTTCAACCGGGACAGCCTTTCCCGCAAGCGTGTTGCCGTCATCGGTGGCGGCCAAAGTGGCGCCGAAATTGTGCTCGACATGATCAACCGGGGCGTCTTACCCTCCGAAATCCACTGGATCAGCTCCCGTCGGGGTATCGCTCCGCTGGATGAATCTCATTTCGCCAATGAGTGGTTCACCCCCGCCTATATCGAATACTTCCACGGTCTCGCGCCCTCGAAGAAGGCAGAGCTGCTGGAACAGCACAGGCTTTCCAGCGACGGAATTTCGCCAGAGACCATCGAAGCGCTTTACCAGACCCTCTATCGTCTCCGGTTCCTCGAAACCGGCCCGGCCTGCCGCGTCATGCACTCCCGCGTAGTCCAGAACATCCGTACATCACGGGGAGGCTATGTCCTCGACATCGCCCAGCTGGATACCGATCAGACCGAAACGGTCACCGTCGACAAGATTGTTCTTGCGACCGGCTACAGGCAAAATCCCTTGCCGGCCGTTCTAGAGAGCATTGCCGGCGACGTCGAATTCTCCGACGGCAACCCGGTCGTTAATCTGGATTTCTCGCTCCACTATAACGGCGTAGGCAAGGTATTCGTCGTCAACGCGGCGAGAACGAGCCACGGCGTTGCAGAGCCCAACCTTTCTCTGAATGCGTGGCGGGCCGCGACGATCATCAATTCCGTGCTTGGGCGCGAGCACTATGCCTCCCCACAGTCGAACTCCGTACTCGACCTGTCGGGCGATAGCTATCTGGCGGGGGCCGCCTGACCATGCCCCTCTATATCCTCTATCTGCTCGCAGCGGCGTTTCTATGGGGAACGTCGTTCGTCGCCGGCAAGTTCGCAATCGGCATGACTGAGGCTCCGCTTGTGGTGCTCATCCGCTTCATGATCGCGTCGGTGTTCTGGTTACCTGTGTTTTTTCCAGCGATCCGGGCGCTCCCCCGCGGCAGACTCGGCAGTCTGACCCTGCTGGCCTTTCTGATGATTCCGGTCACATTCCTGTTGCAGTTCATCGGCCTGCATTACACCACGGCCGCCAGCACAGCCGTGATGATCGGCTTCGAGCCGTTAATGTTCGTCCTTGTCGGCTGGTTGCTTTGGGGCGAGCGCCTGACCGCTCTCAACCTGACATTCGGCGCGCTCGCCTTGACCGGCGTGCTGCTGGTCATGGGCTGGCCGCAGGGCGCGCAGTTCGCCGGTTGCGCCCTTGTCCTGCTTTCGACGGCGGTTGTCGCTGTCTGGGTGCGCTGGTCCAAGCCCTGGATGAAGGAGATCGGCGTGAAGAATTTCACGGCGCTGACCACCGTGATCGGGACGGTCCTGCTCGTTCCCTTCACGGCGTTTCTTACGACAACTTGGGAAATCCGGTGGTCGGGAGAAGGCACAATCGCGCTCCTCTATCTCGGCGTCGGATGCAGTTTCGCGGCCGGCTGGTGCTGGAATAAGGGGATTGAAGGGGCCAGCACGAATACAGGTGGACTGTTCCTGGCGCTCGAACCCGTTTTCGGCGTTGTCGTGGCCGCACTACTTCTGGGCGAAGCACTCGGCCCGATCGCGATTGCAGGGGCCGGCCTCGTCATCCTGCCCGTCGCCCTTTCCGCAATCCTGCCGTGGCTACGCCCGCGGCCGACAGCCAGTGAGTAAACTGTATCATGAAAAATATTCCCACAAATCTCCTGATCCACCTCGCGAACGAGCATGCAACACCGCTATGGGTCTACGATGCCGCGACAATCCGCGACAGGATTAGCCAGCTTCGCGCATTCGATGTGATCCGCTATGCGCAGAAGGCATGTTCCAACATTCATATCCTCTCCCTGATGCGTGAGGCGGGCGTGCATGTGGATGCTGTTTCGCTTGGGGAAATCGAGCGCGCTCAGCGGGCGGGTTTCTCTACCGCGAAGAGCGCGGACGACGCTGCAGGCATCGTTTATACCGCCGACATCTTTGATCGCGCCACTCTCCGCCGCGTCGTCGAGGACAAGGTTGAGGTGAATGTCGGCTCGACAGACATGTTACATCAACTCGGGGAGGTCTCGCCTGGTCATCGCGTCTGGCTTCGGATCAATCCGGGTTTTGGTCACGGCCACAGCAGGAAAACGAACACCGGGGGTGAGAACAGCAAGCACGGAATCTGGCACAATGAGCTTCGTCGGGCTATAGAATTGGTAGGACGTTACCGCCTGCACCTTGTTGGACTTCATCTGCACATCGGCTCCGGCGTCGATTACGCGCACCTTCAGCGCGTGTGTGAGGCGATGACCGCTCTGCTCAGTGAACTGGATGTGGATTTCGAGGCGATCTCGGCTGGTGGAGGGCTCTCCGTTCCCTATCGCGATGGGGACCAGCCCATCGACACGACACACTATTTCAACCTCTGGGATAAAGTGCGCAAACAAGCAGAAAACCGGCTCGGACATGCTGTACGTCTGGAGATCGAGCCGGGACGATTTCTTGTCGCCGAGGCGGGGCTTTTGCTTGCGGAGGTTCGCGCCACAAAGCAGATGGGCGACAATCACTTCACGCTCGTCGATGCGGGCTTCAACGATCTGATGCGCCCGGCGCTCTATGGAAGCTATCACGAAATCTCTGTAATATCGCACAGCGGTCGCAGCCTCGCCTCGGTTGGCATGCATCCAACTGTCGTCGCTGGCCCTCTATGCGAATCCGGCGATGTTTTCACTCAGCGATCTGATGGCATTGTTGAGACCCGGAACATACCGCCTGCTGAGGTCGGTGATTTCCTCGTCTTCCACGACGCCGGCGCATACGGCGCGTCAATGTCGTCCAACTACAACAGCCGCCTGCACGCTGCGGAATACCTCATCGATGGCAGGGCATCGAGACTTATTCGCAGGCGCCAAACGTTTGATGATCTTTGTCGCACAGAGTCTGTTCAGGACATGGATGTCGAAGCAGCGTAATGTCGCGGGAGGATTAGGCTCAGACCCCATTAATTGGCTTGCGCTGTCACTGGCGGCGTGATCCACGCTCTCTGGCTATGGGAAATTATGAGCAATCTTTCCTGGCTGACTGAGTACGGCGGATCAGGAAACAGTCCGGGGGACTGTTTCCCCGCCAAACCAGATCGCGCGGCTGAAACCATCCTTTCCGAAGAGCCACGGCCGTCCACGGGTCGATGATCGCGCGCGCTGAGCGGCATAATCTTTTCTAATCGTAATCGATTATGCCGCTTGACCCTAACTTGAAGCACCCGGTCGCATGGGGGCACTCTCGGCCCAAAACTGCGGATTTGTTGATTAGTTCTTCATAGCTACGGTTTGCCGAATGGCACATTGCTCATTCTAGCCGAAGAAAGTTATGATTCACAGTGAATGGCGGGAAAGCCCTGCACCTCAAGTCGGTGCATAAGCACATATTATCATATTGTAACGGCGCACTTTTCTCCGGCCCAGAACGGTCAAAGGTGACGTTCCACGTCCTAGGCGCCATGCAAGATGCGGACAATTTCCAGCCAGTCTCCCCGGTCGCGAAAGTAGATCACCTGTGACCCGCAGGCGCGTTTCAGGTAGCCTTCCCGCACCGTCGCGTTTCGACCCTGCACCTGACTTGCCGCGAGGGCGTCAAATGTGGAGACGAGGTCACGAACATACTTGTCGGCCTGATTGAGCGACCATCGCTCCAGCGTGTAAAACCAGATGTCTTCGAGATCGGCTTCTGCCAGCGGTGAAAGGCGATAGGTCTTAGATGTCATGCCGTGCAGCGTGCTTGGCGTGCATCCGGCTCAGAAAGGCCTCCTGATCGAAGGGGCGCGGCTCGCCGGACTGCTCGCCGGCAATCAGGGCGGCTTCCAGACTTTTCACCTTCACCTCGTGCTCTTCCAAAAGGCGAAGCCCGGCGCGAACCACATCGCTGGCCGAGCCATATCGCCCTCCCTGAACCTGAGCATCAATGAAGCTGGCGAAGTGATCGCCGAGCGAAACGGACGTGTTCCGTGCCATGGGTGCCTCCTTCATCCTTGCGTCAGGATGTACCAAATAATGGTACTCGATGCAAGATGCGGTCCCGTGCCTTCGCGGAAGGGAGAACACACATATTATCATTTTATCATTTTCCAATATTGGTATCCCGCCCAAGAGAAACCGTCGAAGCGCGCACCAGAACCTGCACCGCCCTTGCCTGTTCCAGACCGGACTATCGGGCCGGAAAACAGCTCTTACGTTGCACAACGCTTCAACCAACATCATGGAAAGACACCATTTGGGAATTGTTCGGCAGCCTGCCGCTTTGCCTCGGCCCAACCCGCCGCAATGTCGGCGCTTTTCTTGTCCACCCATTCTCCGGCATCGTCCCACGCCTCACCTGCAGCGTCGCTCACGTCATCATAGGTATCGTTACACAGCGTGGTGGCCATAATGCTCTTCCCTTTTGATTTTCATAGAACGGGCCAGCAAGTCCCGTGATTTGTCCAGTTCATGACGCGGCCCACTGAGCAGATCCATCAACTCCGGAAAAAGCTCGGGGGCTTTTCCTAGGATCAATGTCGCAACGCAATAGCGTTCGACCGACTGCTTGCAGCAGAGACCGAGCTGAACCGCAGAGCCGACCATTCGCCGCACCCCTCTGGGCCTCCGATCTGCTGGCAAACTCGCAACTTCAGGTATCTCTGAAAGCAGCGTCGTCTCGATCTCGTCGACAAACTTCTCCAAGCGGATCCGCGCCATATCTTCATGAAAGAAGGGCCAATGACCCGCGCTGCTCCGCTGAGGCAAGCTGATCGGCGCCTCCGGTGCGGAGTTTTTTACAACGAGAAGGGTGCCCTTCGAAGGGTTTGGAATACAAACAATTCCGACACCAAGCAAATGTGCCAGATACGGCGCAGCGTCTTCGTGATGGCTTACGGCATATTGGTATAGATAGGCCGCATCCCAAAAACGAAAATAGGTCCATCGCCCGTCAGCCTAACGATACCGCACAAACTTCCTGAAATGCGACCAGAGATCATCAATTTCGGATTTTGATCGAATAAAGATTGCCGCACCTTTATCCCACAGCGCATTAATCCCGCTGCCCCGCTTGAATAATGCGCGGCTTAGACGATCCGTAGATTTCAATTCGACCAGTCAGGGACCGACCTCTCCTAATTTCTCCAGTGCCTCTCCCTTGAACAGGCAACGGCTCTCTTGGTCATGCCGCTCCAAAACTTGCTGGAAGTTCGGGATTTTGGCTGCGTCAACGAGAGCGTATACTTTTTCGACACTTGCATTTTCAGAGAAGAGCAACCCTGTCAGCACAGGTGGAGCGACCTCCAGGGGCCACTTCCCGAACTGATCGTCGAGTGGACGTATATTTTCAAACGTCTTTACCTCAATAACTTTCACACTGTGGGGTCGCTATCAAAGCCAAATTCAACTGACAATTCTAATCTCCACTAGGGGAAGAATTCAAAAAAGAGATCACGTCGCCTTATAGTTTATTATAAGCTTGCTCAAGTAGCGTATACTATCAGTTCGTCCAAGTTTAAGGCGAATGTCCGCTCACAGATCTTGGCGCAGATCATCTCACTCGGCACCAGCGCGACAACCACGGTTTTCTTGGCATCGGAATGCATCTCCAGACCAATCAAAATGTGACGGAGTAGCGATGCGTGATGCGGGGACTGGTCTGTATTTGGGGAAATATCTTTCAGCATGATCAAATTATTAAATAATCAGG
The DNA here is from genome assembly GCF_057380695.1 of Thioclava sp. NS-SX20. Lineage (NCBI taxonomy): Bacteria > Pseudomonadati > Pseudomonadota > Alphaproteobacteria > Rhodobacterales > Paracoccaceae > Thioclava > Thioclava sp. NS-SX20. The sequence continues at coordinate 1,380,915 of NZ_CM170816.1, forward strand.
CATGCAGGATCGCAAGGCGATCAAAGCAGGAACATGCCGCAGCATATCGTAACCCGACCATCGCCTTCTAGGGCGACATTTTCCGAGAAAATGCGTTAGCATTTTCACCTTCCGTTTCCGATCCGTTCTGCCAAACTCCTGAACTATCTCTACTGTTTTTGCTCGTAACTCGTCAGATTTAGATTCTGGTGCCTAACGGCGTGGGGGGGCAAGTCCCTCCACCCGCACTACTTTGAAATTGTTGTGCTTTCCGACATTTTCAACCTTTCCTCTGATTAGCGCTTCGCCACAAGTTGGCGCATTCAGGTTCTGGTCTTGTTCTGTTCCCGTCGCTCTTGCGCGTATTGTGAGGCCCGTTTCTGGTTTGCCTGCGCCCGATATTTCCGGGCCATCGAGCGCGTTTTATGCCCTGTCCAGGCGTGGATCTTGGAATCGGGCGGCCCCATTTCGGCCATTTGCCACGCCGCACTGGCGCGCCACCCCTGCGGCACGACGCGCCCTGACAGGGTGTTGCCGGGACCTTCCCGCCAAGCCTTCTGCCGCAATCTCCGCCCGGCAACGGCCAGCAACGGCCAGAACGCGCTCTTTTATGACATTCCTGCCCTGTAAACACAGAGTTTCACCTTGCTTCCACGTGTGCCGCCCCATAGAACGGCGCGTGAAATTGAGCTTGCCTGCCGCGCATTGACTCGCGGCATTCATCAAAGAAGGAAATCCACATGCAGGTCACCGAGACCCTCAACGAAGGCCTCAGCCGCGGCTACGAAATCACCATCACCGGCGCCGAGCTCGAAGAGAAAGTCACGACCAAGCTCAAGGAAGCGCAGCCCGAGATCGAGCTGAAGGGCTTCCGCAAGGGCAAGGTTCCGATGCCGATGTTGAAAAAGCAATTCGGTGCGCGCCTCATGGGCGAAACCATGCAGGAAGCCATCGACGGCGCAATGAACAAGCATTTCGAGAAATCGGGTGACCGTCCGGCGATGCAGCCGAAAGTCGAGATGAAAGACGGCGAGAACTGGAAAGAAGGCGACGACGTTGTTGTTACCGTTTCCTATGAAGCGCTGCCGGAAATTCCGGAATTCGACGCATCGGACATCAAACTCGAGCGCCTCGTCGTGACCCCCGCTGACGAAGCCGTGACCGAAGCCCTTGAAGGTCTGGCCAAAAATGCACAATCCTTCGAAAAGCGCCGCAAAGGCTCGAAAGCGAAAGACGGCGATCAGGTCGTGATCGATTTCGAAGGCTTCGTGGATGATGTCGCATTCGAGGGCGGCAAAGGCGAAGACTATCCGCTGGTGCTCGGCTCCAACTCCTTCATCCCCGGCTTCGAAGACCAGCTGGTCGGTGCCAAGGAAGAGGAAGAAGTCGAAGTCAAAGTGACCTTCCCCGAGGCCTATCAAGCCGAGCATCTGGCAGGTAAAGAAGCCCTGTTCAAATGCGCCGTCAAAGAAGTCCGCGGCCCGAAAGAAGCCGAGATCGATGACGAGCTGGCCAAGAAATTCGGTGCCGAAGACCTCAATGCGCTGAAAGAGCAGATCAAAGAGCGTCTGGGTCAGGAATACAAAGGCGCTTCGCGTCAGATCCTGAAACGCGGCCTGCTGGACGCGCTGGATGGCAAAGTGTCCTTCGAACTGCCGCCGACGCTGGTTGATGCGGAAGCCAACCAGATCGCGCATCAGCTCTATCACGAAGAGCACCCCGAAGATCACGGCCATAATCATGGCGCGATCGAGCCGACCGACGAGCACAAGAAACTTGCCGAGCGTCGCGTGCGTCTGGGCCTGCTGCTGGCAGAAATCGGCCGCAAGCAAGAAATCGAAGTGACCGATGCCGAAATGACCCAAGCGGTGATGATGCAAGCGCGTCAATATCCGGGCCAAGAGCGTCAGTTCTTCGAGTTCATCCAGCAGAACCCGCAGATGCAACAACAGCTGCGCGCGCCGATCTTCGAGGACAAGGTTGTCGATTTCATCGTCGAGAAAGCCGAAGTCACCGATAAGGACGTGTCGAAAGAAGACCTGCAGAAAGCCATCGAAGCGCTCGACGAGCTCTAAGCTTTCCAGACTTTCGATCATTCGGAAAACGGGCGGGTCCAAAACCTGCCCGTTTTTCTTGGCCGATGCGTAAGGCCGACGCTCTCTATCCGATCACAGGTCCGCCCGTCAAAGCGGTGCTCTGCCCTTCCTCTGGCCCGCCTGTCCATTTCGTGACGGCTCCGCCCTTGACTTCGTAGCGGCGCGGCTGATCTTCCAGCCAGACCCAATTTCCGAGGTAGCATGTCCTCTTCCCGCCTGATCTGGCCCGACCTTCTCCGCAGCCTGTCGCTGATCGCTATGGCCAGTTTCCATCTGGGCTATGATCTGGAGGCGCTCGGCTTCCATCCGGACCTTCCGCTCTGGTGGCCCGATTATGCGCGCGCCATTGCAGGCAGTTTCCTGCTTCTGGTGGGGGTCAGCCTCTGGCTGGCACATGGGCGCAGCATAGGCTGGCGCGGGTTCTGGCGGCGCGAGGCCGCGATTGTTGCAGGGGCAATAGCGGTATCTGGGGTGACCTATCTCGCCATGCCGGGCTTCTATGTCTATTTCGGCATCCTGCATTCCATCGCCATCTGTTCGCTGCTGGCGCTGGCCTGCCTCAGACTGCCCGCGCTTGTGACACTTCTGCTGGGAGGACTGGCGCTGTTCATGCCGTATCTCTTCGCGATGCCACAGATGAATGCCCCGTGGCTCTGGTGGATCGGCCTGTCAACACGCTGGGGGGCGGCGATGGATTTCGTCCCGGTCTTTCCTTGGCTGGGCATGGTGCTGCTGGGGCTGGGCGGTGCGAAGCTGGCAGACGGGTTAGGCCTGTTGCGACGCGATCTGCCCCATAGCAGGGGCTTGCGACGGCTTGGCTTTCTGGGGCGGCACAGCCTTGCCGTCTATCTGATCCACCAACCGGTGATCTTCGGCAGCCTGTGGCTTGTGGCCGCGATGCGCTAGCGCCGCAAGCGCTGGCTGCGCGTCCATGTGCCCCCTTCGACCCGCAAATAGGCCGGTCTGGCCTGCGTCGGGACAGGCGTCATGCGCGTGGGCAGAAGAACGGGACTATCTCCACGGGCAGCAGGCCCAAAGAGAACAGGCGCGGAAACGTCCGGCCTCGCAGCCAGCCGCCGTGGATGCGCGACAGGCCGCGGCGAGGCCGCCAACCGCCCTTCCGGTTCACGCGGGCCAATGGCCGCTGCCCCTTGCTGGTAGACCGCCAGAAGCCCCAGCGTCAAAGCCACCGTCGGCACGATGACCGCTGTCAGAAAGCGTAGCCAAGCCACAGTAGTCTCCCCTGCCTCGACAGACCCGTGCCGATACAGCAGGCCCGTGCCGATACGGCAGGTCTACCGCCGATCCTGCACAGGGTGCGCGAAAACTGGGGCAAAACTTGGCCGCTTATCGGCCAATAGAATGATCACCGCGCCCAAAATGATATTTCCTCTCAGGAGGAGATATCCGCCACGCTATCCGCCACATCGGCCTCGCGCTGCCCCAATGGCTGGCGGGGGCCCACGGTGCTATCCCGCGCGGTCTGGCGTTCGGCCTCTGAATTCAGCTCGGCCCCCAGCATCACGGCAATGGTCGCGATCCAGATCCACATCATCAGCACGACCACCGCGCCGATAGAGCCATAAGTGGCCGAATAATTACCGAAATTCGAGGTATAGAAGGAAAACCCCCAGCTCGAGAGCAACAGCAGCACCGATCCGGCCAAGGCCCCCGGCAAGACCCAGACCAGACGCGGCGCGCGGCGGTTGGGGGCAATGCGATAGAGCATGGACAGGGCCAGTACCAGAACGCCCGCCATCAGGGGCCAGCGCGCCACCAGCACCACAAACCCCCAGCCGGGAATCTGCGGCAGGAAGGCCAGCGCCACCGGCAAGACAGCCGCTGCAAGGATCAGCACACAAAGAAAGACGATCGCGCCGAGCGTCATGCCCAGCCCGACGATATTCATCCAGAAAAAGTTGCGGTTTTCACGTTCGTTATAGGCGACATTCAGCGCCTCGATCAGCGCCTTCATCCCGCCATTCGCCGTCCAGAGCGCCAGCGCGATACTGACGATCGATGTCCAGCCAAGCGCGCTCTGATCCGCCCCGATCAGCGCCTCCAACTGGCCACGGATCAGCGTCAACGCTTCGGGCGGCACAAAGCGCGACACCTCGTCAAGCATCGACAGAACCTCGCCACGGTCCGCGAAAAAGCCGAAAATCGAAACCAGCGCGGTCAAGGCCGGAAAAAGCGCGAGGATGGAATAGAACGTCACGCCGGCGGCCACCGCCATCACGCGGTCTTCGGTGATCTGTCCTTTGGTCCGCAAGAGCACGCACCACCACGCTTTCAGCCCCATCTGGAACGGGCCCGCTGCCTGCCGTCCCCAACTGCGATCCGCCGGATCACCATAGGCTGCCGCATCCTCGGGCGGGTCAGAGGCACGACGCCCCGGTTGCGGCTTGGATCTGTCGGACATGGCGGCTGTCTCCTTCGGGGGGGCGACCTTAGCAAAGGCCTGCCAGAGCGCAAGCCCTGCGACAAAAAGCCGTGCGAGGGTCCGTCTGGAGGGCGTTGCGGGCATGGGGCACTTTCTGTCTTTGCCTTCAAACGGATCAGGCAGGCTATGGTTCCATTTCCGATAAGCTCTTGCCGGAAATAAAAAAACCGCGCCCCGAAAGGCGCGGTTTCAAAACGTCGCAAAAAGAGAACTTACTTCTCTTCTGCCTCTGCGGCAGGAGCTTCGTCTTCGTCGTCACGACCAGCCGAACCGATATCGTCGAACAGGTTCGAGATTTCGAATTCTGCAGCGGCTTCTTCTTCAGCAGCCAGCTCTTGGATCGATTTACCCGAAGCTTGCAGTTCTGCTTCTTCCACCGAACGTGCAACGTTGATCGAGATCACAACCGAAACTTCCGGGTGCAGGTGGACTTCCACTTCGTGCAGACCAAGAACCTTGATCGGCAGGCGGATGACGACTTGCTTGCGGTCAACAGTGAAGCCTTCTTCGGTTGCCACAGCCGCGATATCGCGGGTGGTGACCGAACCGTAGAGGTTGCCGCCGTCCGAAGCCGAACGAATCACGACAAACTGCTGACCGTCGAGTTTTTCGGAAAGGGCGGCTGCCTCTTTCTTGGTCTCGAGGTTACGGGCTTCCAGTTGCGCTTTCTGGGCTTCGAACGCCTGGATATTGGCGGCCGAGGCGCGGAGAGCCTTGCCTTGCGGCAGAAGGTAGTTGCGGCCGTAGCCCGGCTTCACGGTGACAACGTCACCCATCTGGCCCAGCTTTGCGACGCGCTCGAGAAGGATAACTTCCATAGTGATGTTCTCCTTACTTCACAGCGTAGGGCAGCAGAGCGAGGAAGCGGGCGCGTTTGATTGCACGGGCCAGTTCACGCTGCTTCTTGGCCGACACTGCGGTGATGCGTGCCGGAACGATCTTGCCGCGCTCAGAGATGTAGCGCTGCAGGAGGCGGGTGTCTTTGTAGTCGATCTTCGGTGCGTTCTCGCCGGAGAACGGGCACACTTTACGACGACGGAAAAACGGTTTTGCCATGGTTTTCAGTCCCCTACTCTATCAACGACGCTCACGACGGCCGCCTTCGCGGTCATCACGTTTTTGCATCTGAACCGACGGGCCTTCTTCGTGCGCGTCAACCTTGATGGTCAGCACGCGCATGACGTCGTCATGCAGACGGCACAGGCGCTCCATTTCCTGAACGGCAGCCGAGGGGGCATCCGTTTTCAGGAAGGCATAGTGGCCTTTGCGGTTTTTGTTGATCTTGTAGGCCATGGTCTTCACGCCCCAGTATTCGGATTCGACGACTTTGCCGCCGTTGTCCGACAGGACCGTGGAGAAATGTTCGACAAGGCCTTCGGCCTGCGCGTTGGACAGATCCTGACGCGCGATGAGGACATGCTCGTAAAGGGGCATGGCTTCTCCTGTTTCATAAGGCGGCTTCATAGGCAGGCACCACTTTCCGCATCCTGCCACGAGAGGCTACGCCGGTTCGATTGAACTGCGGAAGTCCGCGCGCTATACGCGATGGGAGGGTGTTTGGCAAGGTTTAATCCCAACGTTTACCCGCAGGCCCAGTCGAAGACAAAGTTCTTCAGGCATAGCTGCGCGTTTCCGCCACCAAAGTTGAAATTCCCGAAATATTCCTCGAAGCCTATATAATAGGGGCTGACATCGGGCACTCCCTGAACCTGTTGCATCGTACCGCCGAAATGATCAGCCGCTAGGGCACTGAGCCAGGGCTTTGCGATATATTTTCCGCCGACTTTCTGAAAACGTGACTCGTAAATATCATGCTCACCAAGAAATTCTTTGGGCTTGACCCCGGCATTGGGGTCTGACTGACGTTCGAGACGCCGCACGGCTACGGGCAGATGGCAGTTTTTATCCAGAAAATCCGCCTTCGGATGCTCTGCAAAGATCGGACTATATGCCAAACGCGGAACCTCGCATAGCGGGCCGCGATATTCCTCTTCTGTCAGCAGGATAACAGCATATTCTCCAAATAATTCGTCCTGAAAGCGGTGCAGTCTTGGATGAGATACCTGCGCATGAGACCAGAGCGCCATAAGATCGCTGCTTTGGTCCTGCGGTGGCTCAGGGGATTGCATAACTCCGCGAAGATACTCATCCCCGAAAGCAACCCCCTCGTTAAAATCAGGGGCCAGCCCGAAGAAGCTGAAAGCCACGATATCAGGCCCATGGATGAGGTAATCCTCGGGCAACTCCAATGTGAAACCGTGCTGCAGCGGAAAACCGCAATTCGGATCCAAGGGCCATTCTTGCGGCTTGATGCCTGGAGGCTGGCCACAAATCCAGCCATCTGTCCCTTGCAGGCGTGGTGTGACCTTTGGGTCGCGTATGAGATCATAGGCTTTAATCGACAAACGTTCGGTCATGGAAATCTCCGGCAACAATAGCCGCACTTATCACGCCGCTCCACGGAAGTCGACGCTCCTAAGCCGCCACCTTCGCCAAGTTCTGCATGGCCTTCGCGCCGATCTCGAAGCTCTTCATCCGCGCGTTGTGGTCGAAGATCTGGCCGTTGAGGATGACCTCATCTGGGCGGTAGCGCGCGATATAGGCGGCAAGCTGGCGCTCGACCGTCTCGGGGCTGCCGACTGCCGACATCGACAGCTGGTGCGAGGCCTGGCGCAGCTCGGGCTCTGTGGCCACGCTCGACAGATCGGCCACGGGCGCGGGCAGCGGGCCGGTCTGGCCTCGGCGCAGGTTCACAAAGCCCTGCATCATCGACGAGCGCATCAGATGCGCCTCTGCGTCGGTCTCGGCGGCAAAGAGGTTCAGCGCCAGCATGAAATGCGGCTTTTCCGTCAGACCGGGCTGGAAGCGGTCGCGGTAGATCTGTACCGCCTGATCCAAAGCATCGGGGGCGAAATGGCTGGCAAAGGCATAGGGCAGCCCCAGATGGGCGGCCAGCTGCGCCCCATAAAGAGATGAGCCCAGAATCCAGACCGGAATATTGGACCCCGCCCCCGGCACCGCCATCACCGGCTGGCCCTCCTGCACCGGCCCCAGAAAGCCGATCAGCTCGACCACATCTTCGGGGAAGCGATCCGCCTCCAGCCCGCGCCGCAGCGCCTGCATGGTGCGCGGGTCGGTGCCGGGCGCGCGCCCCACCCCCAGATCGATCCGGTCGCCATAAAGCGCATGCAGCGTGCCGAAGGCTTCGGCCACCATCAGCGGCGCATGGTTGGGCAGCATGATCCCGCCAGAGCCCACGCGGATGGTCGAGGTCTTCGACGCCACATGGCCGATCACCAGCGCCGTAGCCGCCGAGGCGATGCCGCGCGAATTGTGATGTTCGGCCAGCCAGTAGCGCGTATAGCCCAGGCGCTCGGCATGGGCGGCCAGCTCGCCCGAATGGCGCAGCGCATCCGGAGCCGTCTGCCCCTGTGCGATGGGCGACAGATCAAGAACGGAATAAGGGATCATCGGCTATCTCCTACAGTGTTCTTTAATCTGTGCAGGCAGGCCCCGCGCGAAAACCACCCGGACTGCGGAGAGATCACGAGTTCTGCGCAATTTCGCACAAAACACCTGTCGCGCCTATTTCGCCCCCTGCACCATCGGCTGTGCCGGTTTGGGACTGCGGGCGGCCAGCAGAATACCGCCAAGGATCAGCGCAAATCCCGCCAGATGGTAAAGATGCAGGCTCTCGCCCAGAAACAGCGTTGAAAGGATCACCCCGTAAAGCGGGATCAGGTGGATCGCCTGTGAGGCCCGCCCCGATCCGGCCAGCTTGACAGCCTGCATATACAGCAAGAACGCCCCGAGCGAGGGCACGATCCCCACAAACAGCACGGCAAAGGCCGCTTGCGGCACCAGAACCGGCTGATGGCCCAGCGACAGATCCCAAAGCCAGAACGGCGTCAGCACGACAAGCCCGATCACGATCTGCACCGCAAGAAGCCCGACGCGGCTGATCTCGGCGGGCAGGCGCGTCAGCCAGAGGGTATAGAACGCCCATGCCACCATCGCCGCGAAAATCAGCAGGTCGCCTTTGTTGAAGGCCAGTTGCGCCAGACGCTGCGGGTCGCCGCCCATGATCACCACAGCCACCCCGACAAGCGACAGCGCCAGCCCCGCCGCCTGCCACAGCCGTAGCCGTTGCCGGAAGACCAGCGCCCCGATCAGCATGACCAGCACGGGGATGGTCGAGTTCAGCAACATGCCATTGGTGGCCTGCGTGTAATGCAGCCCCCAATAGATCAGCGTATTGAAGGCAATGACCGAGGTTACACTGGTGCCCAGCACCAGCCACGGATAGCGCCAGTAGCTTTGCCAGTCACGCCGGACATGCCGCGCGGCAAAAGGGGCCAGCACGATCAGCGCAATCAGCCAGCGCCCCCAGACCAGCGATAGCGGCGGCACCAGATCACGGGCCGCGCGCGCCACAATGAAATTGCCCGCCCAGAACAGCGGCGGCAAGGCAAGCACCGCGATCATCTGCCATTTCTGCGTTTGGGGCTGCTGGGACATGGTTCCTCCGACCTGATATCTTGGCCTGTTCTGCAGCGCACAAAGAAACAGCAAATCCGCGCAACAACAAGATATCAGATGCTCATTCTAAGCCCGCTGAGCAAAATAATCGCGCGACAGGTGCTGCTGCGTGATCGGGTCGGGCCTGTCGGCCCCATTCCGGCGCACGCTCATGCCGCCGTCACCGCAAGGATCCGGCCCAGATCCAGCCAGCCATAGGCACGGTCCTGCAAGGTGGCCTCGGGGCGGATCTCGATCTGCGTACCGCAGATCTCGCCGCCCATCGCCTGATAGAACCCACAAGCGGACTGATTGGCCTCCAGCACCCATAGGGCGGCGGCGGCAATATTGGCCCGCATCAAGCCCTCGGCCGCCATCTGCAAAAGCCGTCTCCCCAGCCCACGGCCTTGCACCGAGCGGTCGAGATAGAGCGCCTCGATCTCGCCCGCATAGCCCTTGCCGCGCAGATCGGATTCACGTTGGGGGCCATAGGACACAAAGCCCAGAAGCCGCGCCCCGTGACGCGCCAGAACAACCGCGCCTTCCGCCTGTCCGGCCTTGACCGCAATCACCCGTGTCCACAGATCGGTGCGCTGCCCGTGATCGAGACTGTCCAGCATATCCTGTGGCAGGATACCGCGATAGGTGTCATGCCATGCCGCAATGTGAAGGGCCGCGATCTCGGGCGCATCCTGTGGCGCGGCTTCGTGAAAACGGATATCGGCGTCGCGCATCTCTCTCCTCCCTCGCGCTTCTCGCAAGCGCGTTCCCTGCTGCGGCTGACAGAACGGGCGGGGGCTGGCCCGCCCGCAAGCGTCAGCACGCGGTCAAAGGGCCACAACCTCGTGGCGTTGCCGGCCCAGCCCCTCGATGCCCAGCTCCACCACATCGCCTGCCCTGAGGAATTGCGGCGGCTTCATACCGGCCCCGACCCCCGGAGGTGTGCCCGTCAGGATGACATCGCCCGGTTCCAGTGTGACGAACTGGCTGAGATATTCGACCAGAAACACCACCTTATGGATCATCGTGGCGGTGCTGCCGGATTGCCGTGTCTCACCGTTCACGCTCAGATGCATCGACAGGTCCTGCGGGTCGGCGATCTCGTCACGGGTCACAAGCCACGGCCCCAGCGGACAGAAGCTGTCATGGCTTTTGCCTTTGACAAACTGCCCCGCGCGATCTTTCTGCCATTCGCGTTCCGAATAGTCATTGGCCAGCACGTAACCGGCAATATGCGCCAGCCCCGTCCCCGCCGCGATTGCCTTGGCGCGTGTACCGATCACGAAGCCCAGTTCGACCTCCCAATCAAGCCGCGTCGAGGACGGCGGCAATTCGGTCACGTCATTCGGGCCGCAGATCGAGGTGACGGCTTTCGAAAACAGCATCGGTTCTTTCGGCGCCACAGCCCCCGTTTCGGCAGCATGATCGGCGTAATTCAGCCCGATGGCCAGCACCTTGCGCGTGCCCGCGACCGGCGCACCCAGACGGGTCTGCGCCGGAACCAGCGGCAGGGCGGCCGGATCAAGCGCCGCCAGACGCGCCAGCGCCTCCGCGCCAAGCTGCTCGGGCGTCAGATCGGGGATTACCCCGCTCAGGTCGCGGATCTGTCCGTACTGATCCAAAAGCCCGGGTTTTTCCTGCCCGTCGGGCCCGTGTCGTAGCAGCTTCATGGTCTTTTCCTCATATGCGGCCAGCGCCTGAGGCTACGAAACCCCTGCGGGGGCAAAATGGCAAGAGCCGCTCCCGAAAGAAACCCCGCGTCACTGCGCGGGGTTTTGCCAAAATCTCCTCGGGCCGGAGGCAAACCGCCCATCGGAGGCCGGGCCGGTTGAAACCCTTGGGGTGCTTTCCGAAGATGCCGACTTTCGACAAACGTGTTCCGGCAGCCGCCGGAAAGGGACCGTTCCTACGGCAGCGGCTCTGTCGTGGCGGGGGCCGCCAGACCGGATATCCACGCCCCCAGCCAGTCGCGCAGATCAAGATCAAGCGGCAGGATCGCCGATTGCGGCGGCAGGCTCTGGTCCCAATGCTCGGGGCACCATCGATGCAGACTCTCGTCGAAACAATCGATACAGATATACTGCCCGCCATCCTCCTCGCAAATCGGCAACAGCCCTACCGGCCAGTCACGGGCGGGATTGCCATCGTCGGGATCGGCGTAAATCTGGTGCAGACGATCGGCAGTATGGCCCGCCCTGTCGGTCGCGCCGCCCCCCAGCCCAAGAAGGCCCAGAAACGGCCCGAAGCCCCCATTGGAAATCCCGCGATAGAGCTTGAGCAACAGCATCGGCGGCACCATACCAATGCGCGCCTCGGCCTCGGCCAACTGGCTGTCACACAGCTTCAGAACCTCGGGCGCAGGCTGTTTGCCCGCCGCAAGGAGGATCTCGCCGATCCTCGTGATGAAATCGTCATCCGTCATGGCTTCCCCTCGGTTGCCCCGATAGCGTCCAGCGCCCGGGCCAACATCCCGGACAGGATCGCATGCCTGCCCGCAGCAAGCTATGTCTTTTCACGTAAAAACCCGCAAACATTCCGCGGCCCCTATTCCGCAGCGCGGGCGAAAAGCTGCCGCATCATCGCCTCGGCCTCGCGCAGGTGATCGGTCAGCGCCGCCGCCGCTCCCTCGGGGTCGGCGGCAATCACACGGGTCAGGATATGTTCATGCGAGGCGGCAATCCGGCGCGGACCATCCTCGACACGTCCGGTCTGGTTGATGCACAGCTTCACCTCATTGGCGATCTGCTCGAACACCTCTGCCAGCCGCGGATTGCCCGAGAGCCGACAGATCAGACGATGGAATTCCAGATCGGCATCGACAGAGCGCGACCGCGCCACCCCCGTGCCCGACAGACCATATAGAAGATCAAGCTGGTGGCGTAGCTGATCGGCCAGATCGGGGTCCTCGCGCGCCACAAGCCGCCGGATCGCCGCCGTCTCGATGACGATCCGCAGATCGTAAAGCGCCGCGATCTCGGCAAGATCCATCTGGTGCACGATAAATCCGCGATTGGCGCGGTAATCCACCAGACGCGACCGTTCCAGAAGGCGCAGCGCCTCGCGCACCGGCGCACGCGAGAGCGACATCCGGCGGGCGATGGCCGATTCCGCCAGCCTCTCGCCCGGTTTCAACGCGCCCGACAGGATCGCGGCGCTCAGTTCGCGGGCGATTTTCTCGACCAGATGATCGCCCGCCTCGGCTTTCGTGACAGGCGTTCCGCCCTTGACAGACGAGGCCGCGACACCGGACGGAAGGGCCTGTTTTTTCTTGTCGTTCATTCCTACCCCTATAAGGCCGGCCCCAAGACCGGACATTCCGGCGCTGGCCTGCGGATAGGGCAAATCTAGGGGGAAGGCGAGACAGGCAAATAGAAACCGCCGATTTTCATGCGGTTTCGGAATTTTTCATGACGATAGCGGGCCTTGCGGACCAAAACTGCCGAAAAGCCGTGCAGAATACGGACAAACCCGCTTGCTAGATGTGGTGCAGCACCAAGGGGCGGTCCGCATAGCGCAGAACCTGCACATCGGTCTCGTAAAGAGCCGCCAGCGTCTGCGGCGTGATCACCTCGTCCGCATCGCCTTCGGCCACGATCCGGCCGTTCTTCATTGCGATCAGATGATCGGCCCAAGCGGCAGCATGGTTGAGGTCATGCAGCACGATCACCACCGACCGCCCCGCATCGCGCAGATCCGACAGCCGCCTCATCAGCGCGCGCGCATGCGCCATGTCGAGATTGTTCAACGGCTCGTCCAGCAGCATCCAGGGCGTGTCCTGTGCGAAGGTCATCGCCAGATGCGCCCGCTGCGCCTGCCCGCCCGACAGCTCGTCCAGAAAACGGTCGGCCAACCCCAGAAGGTCGAAATTGCGCAGCGCCGTCTCGCAGATCTCGAGATCTTTCGGACCGGGACGCCCATGACAATGCGGCCAGCGCCCGAAGGCCACAAGCTCGCGCACCCGCAGCCGCGAGGCCACGGCAAGGTTCTGGCTCATGAAAGACAGCTCGCGCGCAAGCCGCCCCGAATGCGTCTGTGCCAGATCGAGACCGTTGATCTGCACCCGCCCCGTCTGCAATGTCTCGATCCGGCCCAACAGCTTGAGCAGGCTGGACTTGCCCGCCCCGTTCGGCCCGATCAGCGCCGTCACCTGCCCCGAAGGAATGGTGCAGCAGACATCGCTCAGGATCGCGTTTCCATCGATCTGATAGGAGAGGTTTTCCACACGGATCATCGGATTTTGCCTTTCAGCAGAAGATAGAGGAAGAAGAGGCCGCCCAGAAATTCGACCACCACAGACAGCGTGGCCTGTTGTCCGGCCACCCTCTCAAACAGGGTCTGGCCAACCACCAGAATAGTCATGGCCACCAGCATCGACACGGGGATCAGATAGCGATGGCGCGCGCCCCCCGCATGGCGTTGCGCGATGGCATGGGTCAGCCCCGCCACGATCAGCCCGAAAAAGGCCACCGGCCCGACCAGCGCGGTCGAGACCGCCACCAGAACCGCCACCAGCACAAGCGCCCCGATCACCACGCGCCCGTGGCGCAGCCCCAGCGCGATGGCGCGGTCACGCCCCAGACCCAGAATGTCAAGCCGCGGCCCGATCCACCATGCCGCAAGGCAGGCCAGCACCGTTATGGCGCCGCCCAGCCCCAGAACATCGGTCTGCGCGCGCGAGAAATTGGCAAATGTCACAGATTGCACAGTGGCATAGGCATTGGGGTCCAGAAGCCGCCCCACAAGGCTTGCCCCTGCGCGAAACAGCGTACCAAGGATCACCCCCGTCAGGATCATTCGCGCGATGTCACGTGCCCCGCGCCGCAGCAAGGTGCCAAACAGCATCAACGCCAGCAGCGTCATCAGCAGCGTCTCGGTCAGAAATTTCGGCGTCGCCCCCAGCATGGCAAAGCCTGTTACCCCGAGCCCCGCCACCAGAAGCGACTGGATCAGCGCGTAGAGGCTGTCGAACCCCATGATCGAGGGGGTGAGGATGCGGTTGGCCGACACCGTCTGGAACACGATCGTGGAGACCGCCACCGCCGCGCCCACCGCCAGAAGCGCGCAAAGCTTCTTGAGACGCAGCATGAGGATAAACTGGTAATTTCCTGTTAACCCTTGAAAAAGCCAGATCGCGCAAGCCCCCAGCAACAGCAGCGACAGCCACAGGACGGGCGCGCGCAGGATCTGCCATCGGGTCAGGGACCTGCGCGGATCGGAGAGAGCCAGATCAGACATTCGCGTTCTCCGGCACAGGTTTACGCCGCTTGGGACGCTGCGGTTTCCAGAGCAGCCACAGGAAGACCAGCGCCCCGACCACCCCCAAAATCGTGCCCGCCGGAATTTCGTAAGGGGCCACGATCAGGCGTCCCAGAATATCGCAGGCCAGCACAAGCCCCGCCCCGCCAAGGGCCACAACCGGCAGGGATTTGCGTAGATTATCGCCCATCAGACGCGCCGCGATATTGGGCACGACCAGCCCGACAAAGGGGATCATACCGACAGAGACCACCACCATCGCGGTGACCACGGCCACCACCACCAGCCCCAGCCGCATGACCGCGCGCGGGCTCAGCCCCAAGGCGGTGGCCGCTTCGGGGCCAAGACCCAGAATGGCGAAACGGTCCGCAGCGAAAAAGGCCACCACAGCGGCAGCACCGGCAATCCAGAGCAATTCGTAGCGCCCCGCAATCACGCCGGAAAATTCGCCCGTCATCAGCCATGCCGCGATATATTGCATCATGTCGGCTTCCCAGCCGACCCAGATCACCGCCGCCCCGATCACGCCCGAAAGCACGATCCCCGCCAGCGGCACCAGAAGCACCTCGCGCGGCGGCAGCCTGCGGATCATCTTCACAAAGAGCCATGTCCCCAGCAACGCCGCCACCGCAGCGGCCAGCATCTTGGCCCAGATCGGGCTGTCGGGCCAGAAGATCGAGGTCAGCAAGATCCCCAGCGCGGCGCTTTCGGCAGTTCCGGCTGTGCCCGGCTCGACAAAGCGGTTGCGCACGATCTGCTGCATCACCACCCCCGCCACCGCCAGCGCGGCGCCGGTCAGCAAAGCCGCCAGCGTGCGCGGGATGCGTGACACGGTCAGCACAAGCATCCCCGACGGATCGGCCAGATCCATGCGGGCCGCCCCGATACAGACGGAGAGGCCCGACAGCACCACAATCGCCATCACACAGGCCAGAAGTGTCTTCGTGCGGGACATGGTGCCGTTACCGCCTTAGTTTGCGGAGGTTTTCGCCGAAGACGCCTCGAAGGCCTTGTCGACCTCGGTCAGCATCTCCATCATCGCCTGATAACCACCACCGGCGATATAGGCATCGGAAGCATTCAGATAGACGATATGGCCCTCTTTGGCCGCCGAGGTCTGTGCCACAAGCGGATTGTCCAGCGTGTCGGAGGCTTTCTGTTCATCCGCGCCGATCGCCTGACCGCGATCCACCACGAAGATCCATTCGGGATTGGTTTCGGCAATGAATTCGAAGCTGATCGCATCACCATGCGGCGCCACCGAAAGATCCTTGGCCGCAGGAGCCATGCCGATTGCCTGATGGATCCAGCCGAACCGCGAGCCCGGACCGAAGGCCGAGATTTTCGGACCATTGGTCATCACGACCAGCGCATCGCCCTGCCCCTTGGCATCGGCCTGCACTTTCTCCAGCTTGGTCTCCAGCGCCGCATCCAGCGCCTTGGCTTTATCCTGCAGGCCGAAGATCTCGCCATAGGCTTTCAGCCGTGCACGGCTTTCACTGACGATATCGGTGCCGATGGTCATATCGATGGTCGGCGCAACCTGCGCAACCTCGTCATATTTCGTCGAGGACCGCCCGCCCACAATGATCAGATCGGGGTTGAGACCGGCCAGCGCCTCCAGATCGGGCTCGAACAACGTGCCCACAGGGGTGGCGCTTTGCAGATGCGAGAGGCGCTTGAGATAGGTCTTGTCGGGACGTCCAGCGGGGGTGACACCCAAGGCATCCAGCGTATCCATCGCCGCCATGTCAAAAACCGCAACCGTCTTGGGCTTGGCCGCAACCGTGGCCTCCCCGCGGGCGGTCTCTACCGACACATCGGCGGCAAAGGCCTGTGCCAAGGGGGCCAGCGCCAAAGGCAGGGCAAGGCCCAGAACAGATAGGGACTTCGTGAATGTCATCTCAGGCTCCTGATTGTCCAACCGCCCCCGCGCGTCGGGAGGTCGGGCAAAATACGGACCTGACTCCCGCGCCGTTACCGGCGGTTCGACCCTCACTTAAGCGAGCTTGGCAGGTCCGTCCAGACCAATGCCGATAAAAATAGTCGGATAACGGAATTAAGGGCGTGGCGTCGCGCGGATTTCACGCTATTGTGCGTTTATCCGCAGACCCCTCTGTCAGAATTCCCAATACAAACTGTCGGGTTCTATATTGTAGGTTAATTCATGCAGCATCGATCTGCCCAGTTTGCTCACATTTTCTCTTTCCGGGGCCGCGCGGCCATATCTGCCCGTCTCCGGCATGCTCCGTGCCCCCCCAGCCCATAAGAAACGAAAGACAGGACCCGTGCCGAACGTCATTTCTTCCCCCACCTTTTCGATGACCGCACTCGCTCTTGTGCTCGGGCTTGTCTGCGCCCCCTCCGCAGTGCTGGTCTCGGCGGTCCCCGCTGCGGCACAGGCCGCCCCCGCACAAGGCCCCCAGAAGGTCGGCGTGATCACCGTCGCCGAAAGCGACGTGCCTTTCGTCGTCACCCTGCCGGGGCGCGCCGTGGCCTATGAGCAGGCCGATATCCGCCCGCGCGTCGAGGGGGTGATCACCTCGATTCCCTATCAGCGCGGCGCGTTCGTCCCCAAGGGCACCGTCCTTTTTACCATCGAACCAGATACTTACGAGGCAGAATTTGCCGCAGCCGAAGCCTCTGTCGCATCCGCACAGGCCGCTGTCGAAACGGCACAATCCACCTATGACCGTTATAACCGCATCCGCGATGTCGGGGTGACGCAGACCACGCTGGAAGATTCCGCCTCGACGCTGGCTTCGGCCAAGGCCACGCTGAAATCGGCACAGGCCAGCCTGCAGACGGCGCAGCTCAATCTGGACCGCACCTCGATCGAAAGTCCGATTGACGGCATCGTAGAGGTGCCCGAAACCTCGATCGGCACCTTGGTCACCGCCAACCAGACAGATGCGCTGACCACCGTCACGCGGCTGGATCCGATCTATGTGGATGTGTCCGAAAGCTCGGCCCAGATGCAGCGCACGCGGGATCTGGTCGAGGCGGGCATCCTGAAGCTGAATTCCGACGTGCAGACGACGGTCACGCTGGAGACCGGCGAACCCTATCCCCGTGACGGCAAGCTGATCACCCCGTCTTCGGTGGTGTCCGACACAACCGGCACCATTGATTACCGTGTGCAATTCGACAATCCCGATGCCAAGATCCTGCCCGGCCAGTTCCTGCGCGTGACCATGACGCTGGGCACCTCCAAGGCGATCCTGATCCCGCAAAACGCCACCTCGCGTGCCAGCGACGGCACATTGACCGCCTATATCGTCGGCGACACCTCCACCGCAGAGCAGGTCACGCTGACCACGCATGGCTCCTACCAGAACCAGTGGATCGTCACCAACGGGCTCAAGGATGGTGACAAGCTGGTCGTGGACGGGCTGATGAAGCTGCAAAACGGCGCCGAGGTCAGCACTGTTGCTGTCACCATCGACAAGGAAGGCGTGGTGCAGGAGACCCCTGCCACAGGGACCCCTACCACAGAGGCACCGGCAGAGAGCGCAGCCTCCGGCGCGGCAAGCGAGTAAGGGCTGATGGTCAATTTCTTCATTCACCGCCCCATTTTCGCATGGGTCATCGCCATCACGATCATGCTGGCGGGGGCGCTTGGGCTGAGCCAGCTTCCGGTGGCACAATATCCCGAGATCGCGCCGACGACCGTGCGCATTCAGGCCACCTATACCGGTGCGACGGCGGAAACCGTGCAGAACTCGGTCACCGAAACGCTGGAAGATGCGCTGACGGGGCTGGACGGGCTTCTGTATATGGTCTCGCAAAGCTCCGAAGGCCGGTCGAGCATCACGCTGACCTATGATGAATCCATCGACCCGATCGATGCGCAGAACGATGTGCAGAACAAGATCAGTCAGGTCGAAAGCCAGCTGCCGGATTCGGTCACCCAGCAGGGCCTGACGGTGCGCCGGTCCTCGACCTCGATCCTGATGGTTGCGGCGCTGGTCTCGACGGATAACCGCTACACCCAGATCCAGCTCGGCGATATGGTTGCCAACCGGATCGAAAGCCCCGTGCAGCGGGTGCAGGGGGTCGGCTCGATCAACTCCTTCGGGTCGGGCTATGCGATGCGGATCTGGCTCGATCCGCTGAAACTGCGCCAGTACAACCTCACCGCCACCGATGTGACCGACGCGGTTCAGGCGCAGAACACCAATGTCTCGGTCGGCTCTCTGGGGTCGCAACCGACCACCGAAGGCCAGACCTTCACCGCCACGATCACCGCCCAGAGCCAACTGAGCACGGTCGAACAGTTCGAGAATATCCTGCTGAAGACCGATAGCAGCGGCGGCACCGTTTTTCTGGGCGATGTGGCGCGCGTGGTTCTGGGACAGGAAGATTACGGCACCCGCTCGCGCTTCAGCGGGCAGAACGCTTCGGGTTTCGCGGTCAATCTGGCGACCGGCGCGAATGCCGTGGATACCGCAACCCTTGTGCGGGCGCAGATCGACCAGATCGCCAAAAGCCTGCCCGCCGGTGTCGAGGTGCGCTATGCCTATGATACCACGCCCTTTGTCGAGGCCTCTATCGGCAAGGTGGAGCATACGCTATTTGAAGCCATCGGTCTGGTATTGCTGGTCATTCTGGTCTTCTTGCAGAAATGGCGCGCCACCCTGATCCCGATCATCGCGGTGCCGGTGGTGCTTCTGGGGGCGTTCGGGATTCTGTCGCTCTTTGGCTATTCGATCAACACGCTGACCATGTTTGCTATGGTGCTGGCCATCGGCCTGCTGGTCGATGACGCCATCGTGGTGGTGGAAAACGTCGAACGTGTGATGGAAGAGGACGATCTCTCGCCTCTGGAGGCGACCATCAAATCGATGGGGCAGATCGTGGGCGCCTTGGTGGGCATCGCGCTGGTACTGTCGGCGGTGTTTCTGCCAATGGCCTTCTTCGGGGGGTCGACGGGGGTGATCTATCGGCAGTTCTCGGTGACGATCATCTCGGCCATGATCCTGTCGGCTGTGGTGGCCATCATCATCACGCCCGCGCTTTGCGCCACCATGCTGAAGAAAAGCCACGGCGCGGCGCGCTTTGCTCCGGCGCGCTGGTTCAACCGCAATTTCGACCGCATGAACCATTTCTATACCGGTGCGGTCACCAAGCTCCTGAAAGCGCCGGTGATTGCGCTGGCGCTGCTGGCGGCGGCGATTGCCGGTGTGGTGGTGCTTTACAAGACCCTGCCCAGCTCGTTCCTGCCGACAGAGGATCAGGGGGCGGTGATGGTGATGATCACCCTGCAGGAAGGCGCCACGCAGGCCCAGACGCGCGATGTCATGGAACAGGTCGAGAGCTACCTGCTGAATGACGAGAAAGACATCGTGGTCTCGACCTTCGGGGTGCTGGGCTTTTCCTTCACCGGCACGGGGCAGAACAATGCGCTGCTTTTTGCCAAGCTGAAGGATTTCGACCAGCGCACCGACGCCAATGCCGCCGCATCCGCGCTGGCCGGTCGGGCGATGGGCAAGTTCGGTGCCAGCCGCGCCGGACAGATCATCTTCCTGCTGCCGCCCGCCATTCAGGGGCTTGGCAACTCGAACGGGTTCTCGATGTATCTTGTCGATCAGGGCAATACCGGCATCGACACGCTGCGCAAGGCGGCCGACACCCTTGTGGAAACCGCCAATAAAGACCCGCGCCTGACGGCGGTACGCGTCAATAACAACGATGACGAAGCGGCGCTGAAGATCAATGTGGACCAGCAGAAGGCGGAAAGCTTCGGGCTGACCATCTCGGCGATCAACTCCATGCTCTCGACGATCTTCGCCTCCAGTCAGGTCAATGACTTCAATCAGGATGGCAACCTCAATCCGGTGATCGTGCAGGGCGATGCGCAATGGCGGATGCAGCCCGAAGACATCGGCAAATGGTATGCACGCAATACCGATGGGGACATGGTGCCGTTTTCGGCCTTCATGACCACCAGCTGGCAAAGCGTGGCCCCGTCGCTGTCGCGCTATGGCGGCACTCAGGCCATCGAGGTGCAGGGCAGCGCGGCCGAGGGCTATTCCTCGGGCGAGGCCATGAGCGCGATGGAGGAACTGGTGGCCGATATGGATGGCGGCTATGCCACCGCATGGACCGGCATGTCCTATCAGGAACGCCAGTCAGGAAATCAGGCCCCCATGCTTTACGCCTTGTCGGTTCTGGTGGTCTTCCTGTTCCTTGCGGCACTTTATGAAAGCTGGTCGATCCCCTTCTCGGTCATGCTCTCGGTGCCGATCGGGGTGCTGGGCGCGTTGGCGGCGGCCAAGTTCTTCGGCCAGTCGAATGACGTCTACTTCAAGGTGGGCCTGCTGACCACAGTGGGGCTTGCCGCGAAGAACGCGATCCTGATCGTGGAATTCGCCAAGGATCTCGAAGCCGAGGGCAAGGGGCTCTATGAAGCCACGATCGAGGCCGCGAAGATGCGTCTGCGTCCGATCCTGATGACCTCCGTGGCCTTCATGCTGGGCGTGTTACCGCTGGCGCGGGCGTCCGGAGCGGGGGCTGCGGCCCAGAATGCCATCGGCATCGGCGTGCTGGGCGGGATGATCGCCGCCACCTTTATCGGTGTGTTCCTTGTGCCAAGCTTCTATGTGCTGATCCGCAAACTGGCGGACCGGAGCGCGCGTAAGGAACGGCTCTAGGCCCGCCCGGCCCGAACAAGATCAAGGCTCCGGCATGTCCGGAGCCTTTTTCATGGCGCGACCCGAAGATGGCGCCGCTATAAACGAATTCTGAAGATCTCGCTGCCAAAGAGGAAGGGACATCCAGAGCTTCGGGATCTCTTCATGCGCCAGAACGGCCCCTTGCCTATCGTCCTGTCCCTGCTTCTTGCTGCGGGGGGTGCGGCCTCGTCCGCCACAGCGCAGCCGGTTTCGCTTCTGGCCGCGCAGGGGGCTTTTGTCGAACGCTCGCAGGCCCTGATCCCCGCCTTGCAAACACGCAAGCAAGCCGCCCAGCCTCTGGTGCAACTGGCCAGCCTGCCACGCGAGGACAGCGCCCCCGCCCCGACCGGTGCCAGCAGCAGCGGCAGCCTGTTTACCGGCGCGCAGGGCAGCAGCTTCTTTGCACCAAGCCCCGCCCGCCCCCGCGCCCTGTCCCCGCGGGGTCTTTCTCCGCAGGCCCTGCCCGACCCTATAGCCCCGATCGCTTCTATGGCCCCCTTCCTGCGGCAGGGCTCGTCCGAGGCCGAATGGATCCGCCATCTGATTGCACAGGCCGAGGCGGGCCCGATGGGCTATGATGCGGTGCAATACGGGGCCAAACGCCGCCCCGCCCGCGTGCCCAGCCAGATGACGCTGGGCGAAATCTACGCATGGATCGAAGCCACGCCGGGACAGCCGCATGCCATCGGGCGCTACCAGTTCATTCCCACCACGCTGCGGCGTCTGGCCGCCAGCCTGCAACTGGGGCCAGAGGTACGTTTCAGCCCCAATGTACAGGACAGGCTTGCCGATCTGTTGCTGGAAGAGGCGGGGCTGAGCCAGCTTCTGGCGGGGGATCTGACGCGCAGACGCTTCATGAACAATCTTGCCAAAATCTGGGCGGGGCTGCCAACCTCGAACGGGCAGTCGCATTATGATGGCTATGCGGGCAATAAGGCTACGATGAGCTGGGCCAAATTCGACCGCGAGATGGCGCGCATCTTCCCGGGGTAACGCCCCCAGGCGTCGCCCCTACACCGACACCGACATATGCAAAAAACGCGCAAGGTCAGGGGACCTGCGCGAAGAAACATGACGCTAACCTGATGTCTGGAAAAAAACGGACCGTATCGCGCCGCGCCTGTCCTCCCCGATCAGGGGCACGATACGGTCCTTAATGACCTGCCTTGCAGATCCACAGCAATCACACCGAAGGTCCTAGAACCACGCACCAACTCCCCTCCCCGAGAGCCAGCACAAATCCGGCATCATTGTCGTTCCTCCCACTCGATCCGGACCCAAGCACGACAGGTCCGAACCGTGTATCAACTTTGAAACAGATGCCGAGGGGCACGTCCAGAGATGTTCGTCACTTAATCTGATTTACCTAACGGAAAGAAAAGCCGGTTTTTGCGCCCGAAACCTTGCGTCACAACACAAAGCGCGCCCGTGATGCGCGGGTCGCGTTCTGCAAATATTCCGATACAAGCCGCACCCTTGCCAGATCTTCCGTCGACTGGTGCGA
Organism: Thioclava sp. NS-SX20; assembly: GCF_057380695.1. Classification (NCBI taxonomy): domain Bacteria; kingdom Pseudomonadati; phylum Pseudomonadota; class Alphaproteobacteria; order Rhodobacterales; family Paracoccaceae; genus Thioclava; species Thioclava sp. NS-SX20. The sequence goes on from NZ_CM170816.1 coordinate 1,403,385, forward strand.
CAAGATCCACATGGTCCGTTTGAGCACATGGCGCGGTGCAAGGATCGGTACCAGATCGGGGTCGTCATGGATGACATAGGCGGGCAAAACCCCGATCCCCGCGCCTTCGCGGATCGCCTCGCGCTGCGCCAGAATGGAGTTCGACCCGAAGAGCACGGGATTGGTGATGCCCAGCTCGACCTGATAGCGCATGGCATCGGTGGGCAGCAGCTCGTCGACATAGCCCACATAGTTATGGTCCTTCACATCCTCCAGTGTCTTGGGGGTACCATGCTGCGCGAGATAATCGCGCGAGGCATAAAACCCCAAGTGGTATTCCGTCATCCGCCGTGCCAGAAGTCGCCCCGATGTTGGCAAAGCCATTGAAAACGTTAGATGAGCTTCCTGCCGCGACAGCCGGAATGTCCGCGAACGCACCAGAAGCTCGATCTGGATATCGGGATAGTCTTCCTGAAACCGCGTCAGCACCGGCGCCACGAAGTGGATGCCCAGACCGTCAGGTGCCCCGACCCGTACTGTCCCCGAAAGCTGCCCCGCCTCGCCGCCGATCTCTTCGCGCGCCCGTCCTGTGGCACGCTCGACCTCCAGCGCCAAGGGCAGGATACGCTCGCCCGCAGGGGTGATCTCGTAGCCCTCGGGGGTCTTGGTGAAAAGCTGCGCGCCAATGGATTTCTCCAGCTGGCGCACACGCCGTGCGATTGTGGTCTGGTCGATGCCGAGCGTATGCGCGGCCATCACCATGCGTTTGGATCTGTAAAGCGCCAAAAAGAACTTCAGATCATTCCAGTCGAATTCATGCTGCATATCTGCAAGATAGCTCTGCATATATATGCATGTCAATTTGTCGCAGGCAGGTCTTTTCCTGTCCGGCGAACGGGTGTTGACTGCGACTCAAGGGGCAAGTCGGGACAGGCCTGCCCCGCTCTTGCCGCGTCCAGCCCCTCTTCGACGGAGACAAAGATGTCCGTTTTGCCACAGATTCCCGTATTTGACGGCCATAATGATTTTCTACTGCGCCTCCTGAACCACCCCCTCAGGCGGGAGGAGATATGGAACGGGCAGGACGGAACGGGGCATATCGACCTGCCGCGCGCGCGGGCCGGCAATTTTGCAGGTGGCTTCTTCGCGATCTACACGCCCTCGCCCATGTCCGGCGATCTGGGCCAGATGTTTGCCGCAATGGATACCCCGCCCTATTGCCTTGATCTGCCGCCGATGCTGCCGATGACTGAGGCGGTGAATGTGGCCTTGGCCGAGGCGGGGCATTTGATGTGGCTAGAACGCAAGGGCGATCTGCAAATTTGCAGGACATCCGCCCAGATTCGCGCCGCTATAGCCGCCGGAAAGATCGCGGCGATTCTGCATATGGAGGGCGCCGAGGCGATTGGCTCCGATCTCGATGCGCTCCATGTCTGGCACGCGGCAGGGTTGCGGTCTTTGGGGCCGGTCTGGTCGCGGCCCACGGTCTTCGGCCATGGGGTGCCCTTTGCCTATCCCTCCTCGCCCGATACCGGTGACGGGCTGACCCAAGCGGGCAAGGATCTGATCCGCGAATGCAATGCGCTGAAGATCATGATCGACCTGAGCCACCTCAACGAGAAGGGCTTTGACGATGTGGCCCATCTGAGTGACGCGCCTTTGGTGGCCACCCATTCCAATGCCCATGCCGTCACCCCTTCAGCGCGCAATCTGACCGACCGCCAGCTGCATCAGATCAGGGACACCGGCGGCATGGTCGGGCTGAATTATGCCACGCAAGTCCTGCGCCCCGACGGGATGCGCGGCGATTGCGGCTGGGAGGAGATGCTGCGCCATCTCGACCACCTCTTGTCGATCCTGGGCGAGGATCACATCGGGCTGGGGTCGGATTTCGACGGGGCGGATATTCCTTCTTGTCTGGGCGATGTTTCGGGGCTGCCGAAGCTGCTGCAGGCGATGCTGGATCATGGCTACGGGCAGGATCTGGTGGTGAAGATCGCCCATGAGAACTGGCTGGCGCTTCTGGAGCGCAGTTGGGGGATGTAAATTCCGGCCCCCGCGAAACTTATCGTCCAGCCGTAACGTTGCTGAGAGGATAGCAAAGGAAATCCCATGATCCAGATCCTCTCGGCCTATGTCGCCACAACTATCGTGTTTCTTGGCCTCGATATTCTGGGGCTGCGGTTCATCGTGAAGCCGGTCTTCGACCGCCATATCTCGGATCTTTATGCCGATCCCTTCCGGATGGGTCCGGCGGCGATCTTCTATCTGGCCTATGTCGCGGGGGCGATCTATCTGGTCAGCCTGCCTGCGCTGCGCAATGATGCGCCGCTTCAGGCGCTGGTGAATGGGGCGGTGCTGGGGGCGCTGGCCTATGGCACCTATGAGTTCACCTCGCTTGCGGTGATGCGCGACTGGTCGTGGGAGCAGGTGATCACCGACACGCTTTGGGGCACTGTGCTGACCGGCGTCTCGGTCTGGGCGGGCGTCATGATCGCCCGCTGGATCGGCTGAGGCGCGCGAACGCCCCAGCCATTGTTCAAGCCATCGCCATCGCGCGCTGCGTTTGCGGCAGCCGCCGCCCCGTCAGGGGCTCAAACAGATGCAACCCGCCCGCCTGAAGGGTGACCTGCATCTGCGGCGCGATCTCGGTATCGGGGGCGACTTGGGCGGCGAAAGGCTGACCGCCCAGCATCCCATGAACAAGGCGGCTATTGCCCAGATCCTCGACATAGGAGGTCCTGAACCCTGTGCCCGCGCGCAAGCCGATGGTCTCGGGGCGCAGGCCCGCCACTACCTCTCCTTTCCCCGCCACATCGGAGAGCAGCATCAGGTCATCCACCATCAGCGCGCCATTCTCGATCCGCGCATCGATCAGGTTCATCCCCGGCGAGCCGATGAAACCCGCCACAAAGACCGTCTGCGGGTTGCGATACAGTTCCAGCGGCGTGCCCACCTGCTCGATCTGCCCGCCATTCAGCACCACCAGCTTATCGGCCAGAGTCATCGCCTCCATCTGGTCATGGGTGACATAAACCGAGGTCGTGCCAAGGCGCTTTTGCAGCTGCTTGATCTCGCCGCGCATGGACACCCGCAGCTTGGCATCAAGGTTCGACAGAGGCTCGTCGAACAGAAAGACCGAAGGCTCGCGCACGATGGCGCGGCCCATGGCCACCCGCTGGCGCTGCCCGCCCGAAAGCGCGCGCGGCTTGCGGTCGAGGAACGAGCCGATCTGCAGGATGCGGGCGACCTCTTCGACGCGGGACGCGATCTCGGGCTTGGGCATACGGCGGTTCTTCAGCCCGTAAGACAGGTTCTGGCGCACCGTCATATGCGGGTAAAGCGCGTAATTCTGGAACACCATGGCGATATCGCGGTCCATGGGTTCAAGGTCATTCACGACGCGCCCGCCAATGGCAATCTCGCCCCCTGTCACCGTCTCAAGCCCTGCGATCATCCGCAACAGCGTGGATTTCCCGCAGCCCGAAGGCCCGACCAGCACGCAGAACTCGCCATCCTCAATGCTGAGATCAACGCCCTTCACCGTAGGGTCCGTGGCGCCCGCATAGGTCTTTACGACACTGGATAAAGTAATTCCGGCCATCTTATTTCTCCGTCTCGACAAGCCCTTTGACAAAGAGCTTCTGCATTGCGACCACCACCAGCACCGGCGGCAGCATCGCCATCACCACCACTGCCATGATCTCGTTCCAGCGCGGCACATCATCGACCACCGAGGCCATCCGCTTGATCCCCATGACGATGGTGTAATGGGCCTCATCCGTGGTCACGATCAGCGGCCAGAGATATTGGTTCCAGCCATAGATAAACAGGATCACCGACAGCGCCGCGATATTGGTGCGCGACAGTGGCAGCGCGTGATCCCAGAAGAATTTCAAAGGCCCTGCCCCGTCGATCCTTGCGGCCTCGGTCAGCTCGTCGGGCAGCGTCAGGAACACCTGCCGGAAGAGGAAGGTCGCTGTGGCCGAGGCAATCAGCGGCACCGACAGCCCTGCGTAGGAATTCAAGAGCCCCAGATTGGCCACCACCTCGAAGGTGGGGACAATGCGCACCTCGACGGGCAGCATCAGCGTGATGAAGATCATCCAGAAAGCCAATTGCCTGCCCGGAAAGCGGAAATAGCAGATGGCAAAGGCCGAAGAGATCGAGATGGCGATTTTGCCGATGGTGATCGTCATCGCCATGATGAGGCTGTTCCAGAGCATCAACCCGATGGGCGGCGTCCCCGAGGTCGACACCCCCTCGCCAAGCATTCGCGCGTAGGACGACAGCCCCTCGGGGCCGAACCACAAAGGCACGGTGCCGGAGACAAAAGCCGAGGTGGGATGGGTCGAGGCCACAAGCGCCAGCCAGACAGGCAAGGCCACAGCGGCCACGCCAAGGATCAGGATGACATGCGATAGCACGGTCAGAAGCGGTCTGTTCTCAACCATCTTAGTACTCCACCCGACGTTCGATATAGCGGAACTGGATCACCGTCAGCGCGATCACGATGCCCATCAACACCACCGATTGCGCGGCCGAGGCCCCCATGTTCATTCCCACGAAACCGTCCTGATAGACCTTATAGACAAGGATATTCGTGGCCTGCGCCGGACCGCCCGCAGTGGCTGCATCAATCACCGCGAATGTATCGAACATCGTATAGGTGATATTGATCACCAGCAGGAAAAACGTGGTGGGAGACAGAAGCGGGAAGACCACGCTCCAGAAGCGCTTCATGGGGCCTGCGCCATCAATGGCCGCCGCCTCGCGCAGGCTGGCCGGAATGGCCTGAAGCCCCGCCACGAAGAACAGGAAGTTATAGCTGATCTGTTTCCAGCTGGCCGCCAGCACCACCAAGATCATCGCATCTGAGGCATAGGTGGCATGGTTCCAGTCATAGCCCAGCTGACGCAGCGCATAGGAGACAATCCCGATGGTCGGGTTGAACATGAACCACCACAGCACGCCCGCCACCGCCGGTGCCACCGCATAGGGCCAGACCAGAAGCGTGGTATAGGCGCGATTGGCCCGCAGCACGCGATCGACACAGGCGGCAAACAACAGCCCCGCCCCCATCGACACCGCCGCCACCGAGACCGAAAATACCGCCGTCACTTTGAAAGAGTTCAGATAGCTTGGGTCCTGAAACAGCGCGAGGTAATTTTCCAGCCCCACGAATTGCGTCGAAAACCCGAAGGCATCCTGACGCAGGAAACTTTGCCACATCGCCTGACCCGCAGGCCAGAGGAAGAAGACAATGGTAATCGCCAGTTGCGGCGCCAGCAGAAGATAGGGCAGCCCGCGTGACCGGAAGAGGGTCTTTTTGCTTTGCATATCGGATCCTTATCCCCCGAAACACCAGAAGGCCCGCAAGCGCGCGGGCCTTCTGCCAAGGGGGACGCCGTTACTGGTTGGCTTTCTCGAATTCGCGGATCAGCGCATTGCCGCGGCTATCCACCGATTGCAGAGCCTCCATCGCGGTTTTCTTGTCGCCCAGAAGCGCCTCGAATTCCTCGTCGATGATGCCGCGGATCTGCACGTAATTGCCAAAGCGCAGACCTTTGGAATTCTCGGTCGGGGTGTTCAGCGAGACCTGTTTGATCGCCACATCCGCACCGGGGTTCTTGTCGTAATAGCCCTGCTCCTGGCTGAGCGCATAGGCCGCTTTGGTGATCGGCAGATAGCCCGAGAACTGGTGCCAATCGGCCTGCACTTCCGGCGAGGACAGATAGGTGAAGAAATCGGCCACGCCCTTATATTCGGCCTCGTCATGGCCTTGCAGCACCCAAAGCGTCGCGCCACCGATGATCGAGTTCTGCGGCGCGCCTTCAACATCGGCGTAGTAAGGCAACATGCCCACACCCACCTCGAAATCCGAATTCGCCATCAGACCCGCGCGCGAGCCCGAGGAGTTCATCACCATCGCGCAGGTGCCCGACTGGAACGAGGGGTTGGCATCATCGCCACCGCCCGGACCGGCATAGCGGAAGAGGCCCGCCTTCTGCCATTCGGCCAGATTGCCCCAGTGACGGGCGCGAAGGTCATCAGCCAAGGTCAGCTCGGTCGAAAGGCCACCAAAGCCGTTTTCCAGCGTGCCGATCGGGCGGTTATGCCATGCCGAGAAATTCTCGGTCTGCGCCCAAGAGATCCAGGCCGAGGTAAAGCCACATTCTGCCGCGCCCGACTCGACGATCTTTTTGGAAAACGCCTCCATATCGGCCCAGGTTTTGGGAGGGGTGTTCGGGTCCAGACCCGCCTTGGCGAAAACGTCTTTGTTGTAATACAGAACGGGGGTCGAGGAGTTGAAGGGCATCGACAGCATATTGCCCTGCGTGTCGGTGTAATAGCCCGCGACCGCCGGAAGATAGGCATCGGGGTCGAAATCGGCGCCTGCGTCTTTCATCAGCTGGTAAACCGGATAGACCGCGCCTTTGGCCGCCATCATGGTGCCGGTGCCCACCTCGAAGACCTGCACGATATCGGGCTGCTGCTTGGCACGGAAGGCCGCAATCGCCGCTGTCATGGTCTCGGTGTAATTGCCCTTATAGGTCGGGATGACCTCATATTCATCCTGGCTGGCGTTATAATCGGCCACGATCTCTTCAAGCTTCTGGCCCAGCTCGCCGCCCATCGCGTGCCACCATGTCACCTGCGTTTTGGCGGCAGCCATACTGGCGGAGGCTGCCACAAGCGCGGTGCCCATCATCAGCGTCTTCAACATCTTCTATCCCCTTCGTGAGGCTATCGTGATCTGTTGAGGGCAGCGCTAATGCAGTTTTGTGACAGCTTCTTGCAGGTTCCGTTAAGCTTTTTTGACAAGCCGGCTTATTATATCCTGCGCAGTCTGTGCAAGAAACAGGGGCCGCGCATGAAAAAGGGGCCCCGAAAGGCCCCTTTCCCGTTCGTTCCAGCTAGATCAGCCGATGATCGCATTCAGCGTGGCCGAGGGGCGCATCACTTTTGCGACCTTCTCGGGGTCGGCATGGTAATAGCCCCCCAGATCGGCAGGCTTGCCCTCGGCGGCCTTCAGCTCGCCAAGGATCGCCTCTTCGCCTTCTGCCAGCGCCTTGGCGATGGGGGCGAAATGCGCCTTCAGCTCGGCATCCGCATCTTGCGCTGCCATCGCTTCGGCCCAGTAGCGGGCGAACCAGTAATGCGAGGAACGGTTATCGGGCTGGCCGACCTTACGCTCGGGCGAGCGATTGTCTTCCAGCACCTTCTGCGTCGCATCTTCCACAGCCGCGGCCATGACGCCCGCTTTGGCATTGCCCTTCTCGGCGAGGAACTTGAAGCTCTCGCCAAGCGCACAGAACTCGCCAAGGCTGTCCCAACGCAGGTGGTTTTCTTCAACCAGCTGCTGCACGTGCTTCGGGGCCGAGCCACCGGCACCGGTCTCGAACAGGCCACCGCCCTGCATGAGCGACACGATCGACAGCATCTTGGCCGAGGTGCCCAGTTCGAGGATCGGGAAGAGGTCGGTCAGGTAGTCGCGCAGCACGTTGCCGGTGATGGTGACCACGTCATTGCCCTTGCGCATCTCGACGAAGGTGAAGCGGGTGGCTTCACGCGGGGCCATGATCGGGATCTCGATACCGGCCTCTTTCAGCGCGGGCTCGACATATTTGATCAGCTCGGCGTCATGGGCGCGGTTCGCATCCAGCCAGAAGGCCGCAAGGCCGGTGGCCTTGGTGCGGCGGATCGCCAGACGGATCCAATCCTCGATCGGGGCTTTCTTGACCGTGGCCGAACGCCAGATATCGCCCGCTTCGACATTATGCGAATGCAGCACGGTGCCATTGTCCAGAACGATCTCGACCTTACCCTTACCCGCGATCTCGAAGGTGGTCGGGTGCGAGCCGTATTCTTCCGCCTTCTGCGCCATCAGACCAACGTTGGACACGGCGCCACAGGTGGTCACATCCAGCTTGCCGGTCTCTTTGAAGTAGTTGATCGTCTCGTCATAGACGCCGGCATAGGAGTTATCCGGAATGCAGCATTTGGTGTCTGCGGCCTTGCCATCCGGACCCCAGCCGATACCGCCTGCGCGGATAACGGCGGGCATGGAGGCGTCGATGATCACATCCGACGGCACATGCAGGTTGGTGATGCCCTTGTCGGAATTCACCATATACATCGGCGGCTTGGCGGCGAGGGCTGCCTTCAGGTCGGCCTCCAGCTCGGCATTGCCCTTGATGCGGGCTTCCAGATCACCGATACCGCCATTGGGGTTGAAGCCCAGTGCCTTCACGGTCTCGCCATGCTTGGCAAGGAAGTCTTCCAGATAGACGGAGACGAAATGACCGAAGATGATCGGGTCCGAGACCTTCATCATCGTGGCTTTCAGGTGCACCGAGAACAGCACGCCCGGCTCCATGCTCTCGACTTCTTTCTTCACGAAGTCGCGCAGCGCCTTTGCCGACAGGAAGGTCGCATCGACGATCTCGCCCGCCTGATATTTCAGACCCGATTTGAGAACGGTCTCGGTGCCATCTTCTGCGGTAAAGACGATCTTCGCGCCGGTGGCCTCCGACAGGGTGGCCGATTTTTCATTGGCAAAGAAGTCATTGCCCGACATGGAGGCGACGGTGGTCTTGCTGTCGGATTTCCACTCGCCCATCGAATGGGGGTGCTTCATCGCGTAGTTCTTGACCGCCTTGGCAGAACGACGGTCCGAGTTGCCTTCGCGCAGCACAGGGTTCACGGCAGACCCCTTGATGCTGTCATAACGCGCGCGGACGTCCTTTTCGGCGTCGGTTGCGGGCTCTGCCGGATAGTCGGGCAGCTTGTAGCCCTGCGATTGCAGTTCCTTGATCGCGGCGGTCAGCTGCGGCACCGAGGCCGAGATATTCGGCAGCTTGATGACATTGGCCTCGGGGGTTTTCACCAGCTCGCCCAGTTCGGCCAGATCATCCGAGATTTTCTGGTCGTCGGTCAGGTAATCGGGGAAGGTCGCCAGAATGCGCCCTGCGAGTGAAATATCCCGCGTTTCCACACCCAGACCTGCCGCACCGGCGAAGGCGCTGATAATCGGCAGAAGCGAGCCGGATGCCAGCTGCGGCGCTTCGTCAACGATGGTGTAGATGATATCGGGGGTCTTATTTGCCATGAAGAACGGTCTCCGATCTGGACTTGGGCAAATGCCCGTTTTGAAATAGATATGCGCAGACTGTACCCGTTGCGCAGGTTTTGCAAACGGGTAACCTGCACCACGTTGCAAGTCAATGTGTGCGAACGTATACCAAAGATCGGTGGGCAATCCACGTGTGACGGAGCGGCACAAGAAAACTCTGACAGGCACGGCCTGATAGACAAAATGTCGCCGCGCCGTTATTCTTGGCATGCCCCCGAAGGATTTAGAATTTCAAGCTTTTCTTCTGCACAGCCCTTTCATTGCCCGCAGACCCAAGACGTGGCCAAGGCGTGCATCTATCGTAAGGCACATATGGATAACACGACAGACCCACGCCGCATTTCAACCCGGGAGCGCATGCTGGAGGTGGCGCATGACCATTTTTCCGCCCGCAGCTTCGATGCCTGCAACCTGCGCGATATCGCGGCGGATGTCGGCATTGATGTGGCCTATCTGCATCGCTCCTATGGCGGCAAGCTGAAGCTTTTCCAAGCCGTGATCGACCGCGCCATCGACATGTGTTTCGAGGATGCGCGCCGCTGCCCCTCCTTCACGCGCTTCATCATCGAACGGATCCGCAATGGCGATCTGCGCGGGTTCAATTACGGGCCGCTGCCGATCATCAGCCATTCGCTGGCCTGCCAGTCGGTGCAGGCGGAAATCCAGAGCGCCATCAAACGGCTTTTCATCGATCCGCTGATCGCCGAACATGGCGAGAAATTCCGCGTCGAGATCCTGATGGTGGCGATGCTGTTCATGGGCATGAAGATCGCCTCGCCCGTGGTGCCTGCCGTGCTGCTGACGACCAAAGAGGAAGAGCTGCTGGATGAAATGGCGGTGGGCATTCTGGTTGCATTGCTTGGCGATACGCCCTCGCAGCCCTCCAATTCCGGGGAGAGCCCCCAAGTCTAGCGGCTCTGTCGGCGGTTTCTGGCGGAATGTTGACAGATTCCCTCGACCATCCCGACGGATCGAATTATAAAATTTGGCCAGAGAGAGCAAAATTCTGGTGCAGTGATCACCGGAGGCCTGCGCAGGCGTAAATCCGGAGAGCACGGAATGGGGGACCTCATGGAGGCTGGCGACTTTATCGGGCAACGCCTCGGCGTGAACCATACCGGTGTGCGCGCGCATAATGAACGGCTGGTGCTCAGCCTGATCCATCGCGACGGGGCCCTGCCCGGGGCCGAGATCGCCAAGAGAATCGACCTCTCCGCCCAGACCGTCTCGACCATTCTGCGCAAGCTGGAAACCGACGGGTTCCTGCTGCGCGGCACACCGCAGCGCGGGCGTGTCGGCAAGCCGTCGCTGCCAATGGGCATCAATCCCGACGGGGCCATCAGCTTTGGCCTGAAAATCGGCCACCGCACTTCGGATCTGGTGATGATGGCGCTGGACGGGCAGGTTCTGGCGCAGGGACAGTCCACCTATGCCGCCCCGACGCCGCAGCTGATCCTGCAATTCCTGCGCGACGGCATCGCGAAGATGTCCCAGCAACTGTCCCCCGCACAACGCCAGCGTCTTTGTGGCATCGGCATCACCGCGCCGCTGGATCTGTGGCGCGCCGTCGACAACCAGCCGCTGGCGGCGGCACGGTTTCCCGAATGGGTCGGCTGCCAGCTTATTGACGGTGTGGCGCGGTTCAGCCCCCTGCCCGTCAGCCTGATCAATGACGGCACCGCCGCCTGCTGCGCCGAGCAGAATTACGGGCGCGGGCGCGAGGTCGCCGATTTTGCCTATGTCTTTCTCGGGTCGTTCCTGACCGGAGGCATTTCCCTTAACGGCACCGTGGTCGAGGGCAACCGCCACAATGCCGGCATGCTGGGGGCGCTGCGCATTCTTTCGACACAGGGCACATTGGCGACGCTGCGCGATGAAGCGTCGATCTTCCTGCTAGAGGCGGCCATCCGCAGCAACGGGATGGATGCGGGCGCCATGTGGCAGATGCCGCAGGACTGGACCCCCTATGGCACGCTTTTGGGCCCTTGGCTGGACCGCAGCGCCCATGCCATCGCGCAGGCGGCCCGCGAATCCTGCGCGGTGGTGGATTTTCAGGCCATCGTCATTGATGGTGCCTTCCCCGAAGAGGTCCGCGCAGAGCTGGTGCGGCAGGTCCGCGAAAAGCTGGCGGCGCTCGATATGAACGGCCTGCTGCCGCCCGATGTGCTGGAAGCCAGAACCGGACATAACGCGCGCGCCATCGGGGCCGCCGCCGCGCCTATTTTCTCGCGCTTCTTCCTGAACTGAGCCCTACCGGCGCCATAGGCGGAACAGCAGGAAAGGATGTGTTCGTCTGCGCACTTTACGAAGCCGTTGCCAATCCTTATATCATCACTCAACTATTCGCATCCATATCGGGGAAACTCCAATGACGTCCGAAACCACGCAAGACGCACCGATGGAAGGCACCCCTCTGATCAAGCCTTCGACCATTGACCACCCCATGTATGATTCGGTCGTGGCGGCCTGCCGGACCGTATTCGACCCCGAAATTCCGGTGAATATCTACGATCTGGGCCTGATCTACACGATCGAGATCACCGACGAGGATGACGTGAAGATCATCATGACCCTCACCGCACCCGGCTGCCCGGTGGCAGGCGAGATGCCCGGTTGGGTGCAGGATGCCATTTCCTGCGTCGAGGGGATCAAATCGGTCGATGTGGAAATGACCTTCGATCCGCAATGGGGCATGGATATGATGTCAGACGAGGCGCGCCTCGAACTGGGCTTCATGTAACCCGATACGCAAGCAAAATCACTTGCACAAAGCCAAAAGCAAGCGATAATGCTTGCAGATGGATTATGCGGTTCTCACAGGTGATATTGTCGGCTCTTCCGACCTGCCCCCCGCCTTGATCGAGACGGGGCTTGCTGCTTTGGAATGCGTGGCCGAGGCGGTTCCCGAAGCGGTCTGGATCAGCCGTCACCGAGGGGATGGCTGGCAGATGGCCTGTGAGGCCGCGCTTCTGGACCTGCGCTTGGCGCTTTTGGTCCGCGCCAGCCTGCGCGCGGTGGACCCGATGCTGGACACCCGTATCGCGATGGCGCGGGGCGCGGGCGTGATCCCCGAAAATGGCGATCTGAATGCCGCACAGGGGGCGGGTTTTGTGGCCTCGGGGCGGTTGCTGGACGCGATAACGGGGGCCGAACTCCACCATGCAGCGGGGGGCGCATGGTCGGCTGCGGTGCGGCTGGCCGATGCGCTCAGCAAAAGCTGGACGCAGAAACAGGCCGAGACCCTGCGCGAGATGCTGGCCCTGCCCGCGCCCTCGCAACAGGCCACGGCGGAGGCCTTGGGCAAATCCCGTCAGGCGGTGGCGCAAGCCCTGCAAGGCGCGGGGTTCGGCCCGATATCCGAGGCCTTGGCCCAATGGGAGGCCGCATGATCGCCGCCAGTCTCGCAGCACTTCTCCTTGCCCATCTGCTGGGGGATTTCGTCTTTCAAAGCGCAAAGATGGCCGAAGAGAAAGCCTCTGGCCCGCTGACCCGCCGCCTGCCCGCATTGGCGCGGCATATGGGCGTTCATGCGCTTTTGCTCGCCCTGCTCTTGCCCGCGCCTGACGCGCAGGGCGCGCTGGCCTTCGTCGCCATCCTGGCCAGCCATTTTCTGATCGACGCCCTCAAGCCCAGGCTGCGCGGCACGGCACTGCGGGTCTTCTTGGCCGATCAGGCCGCGCATTGGCTGGTGATCTGCGCCTTGGCACTAACCCTGCCCGATCTTTGGGCACACACGCTTTGGATGAAAACCCAAAGCGGTTTGGCACCCTATTTGCCGACGGTTTTCGCGCTTGTGGCGGGGGCGGTGCTGACCGTGCGCGTGGGCGGCTTCGTGGTTGGCGCGCTGATGCAGCCGCTCGCCGAACGTGCGCCCCAAGGGGGGCTGCCGAAAGGCGGTCAACTGATCGGCCTTCTGGAACGCGCCCTGATCTTCGTGCTGATACTGACCGGCCAGCCACAGGGGATCGGCTTTCTGATCGCCGCCAAATCCATATTGCGCTTCGAGGCCAAGGGCGGGCCGGACCATAATGCTGCCAATGAATATGTGATCATCGGCACGCTGGCCTCGTTCGGCTGGGCGATTGCCTGTGCATATCTGACGCTGGGCCTGTTGGCGCATCTACCCCCTATCGGCATTCCGGCCCTTGGAATCCCGCAGCATAGCCCTTAAATTACAGCTTCATCGAAGGAGCATCCCATGTTTGGTATTCCCGGGCAGCCCGCTGTCACCATGACCCCCGCCGCCGTCAAGCACATCGCCAAGCTCATGAGCCGCGAGAATGCCGCCGGTTTCCGCATCGGCGTGAAGAAAGGCGGCTGTGCAGGCATGGAATATACGATGGAAATCGCACAGGAAGCGGGACCGATGGATATGGTCATCGAGGAAGGTGCGGCCCGTGTGCTGATCGCGCCCACCGCACAGATGTTCATGATCGGCACCGAGATCGATTACGAAACGGGCCTTCTCGAATCGGGGTTCAAATTCCGCAATCCGAATGTAGCGGAAAGCTGCGGCTGCGGAGAATCCATCAAATTCAAGGACATTGGCGAACTTAGCGCCGAGACACAGCCCGAGGATGGCGTGCCGCGCCTGAAAGGCTGACGCTTCTAGCGCTAACCGCGCCGATCCTGCCGCATGGCCCCTTTCCCCTGCCCGCGCCCTGACCTAGTCTGGGCGCGACTTGCGTTATCGAGGAGGACAGCATGCGGAAACTAGCCGCCGGAAACTGGAAGATGAACGGGCTGAAGGCCGATCTGGCCGAGATTGCCGCGCTGGTGGAGGCGCATTCGGGCGCGGACTGCGATGTGCTGATCTGCCCGCCTGCAACGCTTCTGGCGCCGATGGCCGAGGCGGCTGCGGGCCGGATCGCGATTGGCGGTCAGGATTGCCATGCGAAGACCTCGGGGGCGCATACGGGCGATATCTCGGCACAGATGCTGAAGGACGCAGGCGCCTCGGCCGTTATTCTGGGCCATTCCGAGCGCCGCGCCGATCATGGTGAAAGCGATGCGGTTGTGGCGGCGAAATCTCTGGCGGCCTATGCGGCGGGTCTGACGGCGGTGATCTGTGTGGGCGAGACCGAGGCCGAGCGCGATGCGGGCAGCACGCTGGAGGTGATTGGCGCGCAGCTTGCGGGATCGGTCCCCGAGGGCGCGACGGCTGCGAATACGGTCATCGCCTATGAGCCTGTCTGGGCCATTGGCACCGGTCGCACGCCGACGCTGGAGCAGATTGCCGAGGTGCATGATGTCATCCGCGAGACGCTGGGCAAAGCCTTTGGCGAAGAGGCCAAGGGCATGCGCTTGCTTTATGGCGGCTCGGTGAAGCCGTCGAATGCCGAGGAGATTTTTGCGGTGTCCAATGTGGATGGGGCGCTGGTTGGCGGCGCGAGCCTGAAGGCCCGTGACTTCGGCGCGATCATTGCGGCTTTGGAGACGGCGGGCATTGAGGCCTGATAGGGGACGCTGAAAATGGGGGCTCTGCCCCCTTGGCCTGCGGCCAATTCCCCCGGGATATTTTCAGCAGCTGGAAAGCGAAAATGTGAGAGCCGCCCCGAGGGGCGGCTTTCTTCGTTTGGGTGGAGGCGTTATTTGATGACCGTTTCAGGCCCCATGAAGGTGGTGGGCAGATAGGTCGAGAGCCACGGGATATAGGTGATCATGATCAGGAAGATGAAGAGCACGCCAAGGAATGGCAGGGCCGCCTTCACCACCCGCATCATCGACATGCCCGCCACGCCCGAAGTGACGAAGAGGTTGAGGCCGACGGGCGGGGTGATCATGCCGATTTCCATATTCACCACCATGATGATGCCGAGGTGGATCGGGTCGACACCCAGTTCCATTGCGATCGGGAAGACCAGCGGTGCGACAATCACGATGAGCCCCGAGGGTTCCATGAACTGGCCACCGATCAGCAGGATCAGGTTGACGATCACGAGGAACATGATCTTGCCGAAGCCTGCCGAGAGCATCGCATTGGCAATTTTCTGCGGGATCTGCTCATCGGTGAGGACGTGTTTGAGGATCAGCGCATTGGCGATGATGAACATCAGGGTGATGGTCAGCTTGCCTGCCTCGAAGAGAGTTTTGCGGGTGTCCTTGTGCCACAGGGCCGTGACCAGCGCATAGGGGCGGTGCAGGAGGTCGGCTTTTTTGGTCTCGCTGTCATTGAGCGGGCCCATGTCCTTATAGATGAAGTTCGCGACGATCCATGCGTAGATGGAGGCGACAGCGGCGGCCTCGGTCGGCGTGAAGATCGCGCCGGTCACGCCGGGGATGCCATAGATACCGACCATGATGATGACGATCAGCATCAGACCCCAGAAAGCGTCCTTGAAGGCCGAGCCGATCTCGC
Organism: Thioclava sp. NS-SX20; assembly: GCF_057380695.1. Taxonomy (NCBI): domain Bacteria; kingdom Pseudomonadati; phylum Pseudomonadota; class Alphaproteobacteria; order Rhodobacterales; family Paracoccaceae; genus Thioclava; species Thioclava sp. NS-SX20. Next base: position 1,418,858 of record NZ_CM170816.1, read on the forward strand.
CCCAGCCGGCGAATTCGCCTTTGGGCATTTTGCGGATACGGGCGAAGATATAGATTGCGACCATCAGCATCAGGCCCGCGAGGATGCCGGGGATGACGCCTGCAAGGAACATGCGGCCGACCGAGACTTCGACGGTGGAGGCATAGACCACCATCACGATCGACGGCGGGATCAGGATGCCCAGCGTGCCCGCGTTACAGATGACACCTGCGGCGAAGTCCTTGGTATAGCCCATCTGGTGCATCGCCGCGATCACGATCGAGCCGATGGCCACAACGGTTGCGGGCGACGAGCCCGACAGGGCCGCGAAGATCATGCAGGCAAAGACCCCCGCGATTGCCAGACCACCGTGGAAGTGGCCCACACAGGCGATGGCAAAGCGCACGATCCGTTTGGCAACGCCGCCGGTGGACATGAAGCTGGAGGCGAGGATGAAGAAGGGGATTGCCAGCAGCGTGTAGTGACCAGCCATCGCCTGATAGAGCGATTGCGCAACCGAGGCCAGCGAGGTTTCCGAAAAGGCCAGCAGGAACAGGATCGAGCTGAGGCCCAGCGAGACCGCAATCGGCACGCCCAGCAAAAGCAGGCCCACGATGACCGCAAAGAGCAGAATGACTTCCATTGGGGTTACTCCTTACCGGCAGCGGTGGCGTTCATCTGTGCCACGCGGTCGACGTCGTCTTCGGCTTCATGGCTGACGATCAGGCTGTCTTGGGTGCCTTTGATCACGCGGATCAGGGCTTGAAGGATGCGCAGGGTGATCAGCGCCACACCGAAGGGAAGGATGAAATAGGGGATGACGCGGGGCAGCTTGTCATAGGATTCGCCCTGATTGATCAGCGGCTCGAGCCAGCGGAAAATCTCCAGCATCGGCACTTGATCGGTTTCATACCACGCGCGGTCGCGGGTTTTCTCGAAGCCGGTGGGAAACCAATGGCCCGAGGTCTGGTCAAGGCCCGCATAGGGAGCCCAGTAATCCCACGCGCCTTTCAGCAGGAAAATCGCGTAAAGCAGGCAGCACAGCGCCGAGACCACCGCCATCAGGCGTTTGCCGCGCGCAGGCAGCATATTGGTGATCACATCCACCCCCAGATGCGCGGTTTTCTTGAAGGCATAGGACACCCCCAGAATAACCAGCCATGCAAAGAGGATCAGCACCACTTCAAGCCCCCAGATCAACGAGGCGTTGAAGACATAGCGCAGCACGACATTGACGAAAGTGATCAAGGTCATCGCGCCCAGAATAAAGGCGATCGCGTTTTCTTCCAGCGCGTCGATAAAGGCGCCAAACGGGCCTTTTGGCGTGGTGTCATGGGAAGACATATCCCTGCCCCCTGTTGAATTGGTGATGATCGGGTGATCGGGCATGGCCCGAGAAAGGCCCCGCACATGGCGCGCGGAGCCTTCGCTGGAACCCGTGAGTGATGGCCGCTCGGGCCGTTCCAGCTTAGTGCTTGGCGTTGATTTCCTGCGCCAGCGCGATGTTATCGGCGCCGACATCGCCCTCGAACTGCGCCCAGACGGGTTTCATCGCATCCACCCATGCCTGACGCTGCTCGTCGGTCAGTTCGCGCACCACGGCCCCTGCATCGATGACCGCCTGACGGTTATCGGCATCGACCTGCGCGATGGCGGCATTGCGGTCTGCCGAGACTTCGGCCATGATGGTGGCCAGCTGGTCGCGGATATCGCCATCAAGGCTGTCCCACCAGTCGGTCGAGACGACAACCATATAGTCAAGCAGACCGTGGTTGGTTTCGGTCGTGCCATCCTGCACTTCGTAGAACTTCTGGCCGTAGATGTTGGACCAGGTGTTTTCCTGCCCGTCCACAACGCCGGTCTGCAGCGCGCCATACACTTCCTTGAAGGCCATCGGCTGCGGGCTGGCATCCAGCGCCTTCATCTGTGCCACCAGCACGTCCGAGGGCTGCACACGGAATTTCAGACCCTTCGCATCGCTCGGCAGCAGAAGCGGCTTGTTGGCCGAGAACTGCTTGAGACCGTTATGCCAGAAGGCCAGTCCCATCAAGCCGCGGCGTTCCATCGACGCCAGCATATCCTGACCGGCTTGCGATTGCTGGAACTCTTCCACGGCATCCATATTCTTGAACATGAAGGGCAGATCGAAAATGCGGAACACCTTGGTGAAGGTCTCGAATTTCGAGAGCGACGGTGCCGCCATCTGCACATCGCCCTGCAGCATCGCCTCTAACACCTGATCGTCGTTATACAGCGTCGAGTTCGGGTAGACCTCGACACAGACCTTCCCGTTCATTTCCGTGTTCACGCGCTCGGCAAAGGCCGCCGCCGCGATCCCCTTGGGGTGTTTGTCGGCATTGGTCACATGGCTGAACTTGATGACCATCTCGCCGTCATCACAGGCAGCATTGGCCAGACCTGCGGTGGCGATAATGGCAGTCGATGCCAGCGCGAAGGCCTTGACGGCTTTGGTAACTTTCATGGGGGCTCCTCCCAGATCCATATGGCGCGATGTCGCGCCCCTCTCCATGATACACAGAATGGAGATTGCCATGCATCCTTCGCAACACAGATATGCATAAAATAATAAATCACATAAATACAGATACTTGCGGTAAATATTCCCAAGCATACCCATGAAGTTGTGCGACAAATCGCACAGCCTCGTTTCAGAGTGGTGCGAAATTCCGCACATCCGCGTGATCTGTCACAGCCGGTAATCCTCGGGCTTGAGGCCGTGGCGCGCGAGCTTGTCATAGAAGGTCTTGCGCGGCAGTTTCAGGGCCTTGGCCGCATCCGAGGCCCGCCCCTGATGGCGCTCCAGCGCATTGACCAGAATGCCGCGCTCCAGTTGGGCCATCTGCTCGGTCAGGCCCGGCTCGGCCTCGGCCTGCTCGGTGCCGCTCAGCCCCATGGCAAAGCGCATCGCCTCCGACATCAGCGCGCGGGCATTGCCCGGCCAATCGCGCGCGGCAAGCCCTTGCAGATAGAGTTGCGGGATATCGGGCATGGCCAGCGACGAATTCTCGCAGGCCAGTCGCACATAATGGCGAAACAGCACCGGAATATCCTCGGGCCGCTCGGCCAGCGCGGGCACCCGCACCCGCAGCACATCCAGCTTCCAGTAGAGATCGGGGTGGAAACGCCCCGCATCGCGTTCGGCCTCGAGGTCGCGATAGGTGCCCGCAATCAGCCGCGTGGCGGGCTGGGTTTCCAGAAGCTGTAGCAATGTGAACTGCACCGGCTGCGGCAGATCCGCGATCTCGTCGAGATAGAGCGTGCCGCCATCGGCTGTGGCAAAGGCCTGTTCCAGCGTCTCGGGGGCAAGCCCAGCCGCCGAACGTTTCTCGAAGGGGCGCTGTGCCGCAGCCGAGAGCAGGTGGATCACCTCGGCAGCCTTGGAATTTCCCGCCCCCGGCGCGCCCGTCACCAGCACCTCCGCGCCCGAACGCGCAGCCAGACGGCAGGCGTCGCGCAGGCGTTCGGCCACCTCGGAATGGCCCACCAGCATCCTTGCGGCCGCATCGCCCTTGCGGGCCTCGCGGTGCAAGGCGCGGTTTTCCATGACAAAGGCACGGGTTTTCATCGCCTTCTCGACTACCGCCAGCAGGTCGCGCGGCGCACAGGGCTTTTCCAGAAAGTCGAACGCCCCCCCCGTCATACCGCGCACAGCCGAGGGCACATCGCCCTCGCCCGTCAGCAAGATCACCGGCAATTCGGGGTCGAGCCCGCGCACATATTCCAGCAGGAAGAACCCGTCGCGCCCCGGCATGCGGATATCGCTGACCACGATCCCCGCGAACTCTGGCGTCAGATGGTCTTTCGCCTCGACAAAACTGCCCGCCGCGACCGGCTCCAGATCGGCCAGTTCGATGGTCTGAGACAGGGCCTCGCGTACGGCACGGTCATCATCGACCAGAAGCACCTTATTGACCGTTCCCATTTCCGTCCTCCCTATCGGTCTCCGTATCGGGCGCTGTATCGGGCTGGCGCAGGGTCAGCGCAAACATCGCGCCCCGCGCCGGATCCGGCAGATTGGTCCCTGTAAGCGTGCCCCCGAAACTCTGCACGATGCGGTAAGAGATCGACAGCCCCAACCCCATTCCTTCATTCGTCCCCACCTCTTTGGTGGAATAGAACGGGTCGAACATCCGCTCGGGATCGGCAATGCCCGGCCCGTTATCCTGCACCTCCAGCCGGACCAGACCGCCTTGCGCGCACAGTCTCATGCGAATCTGCGGCCGGTCCTGCTCCGCACAGGCATCGACGGCATTCGAAAGCAGATTGACCACCACCTGTGCCAGCCGCGTCTCGCCCCCCATCACCCAGACCGGCTGATCAAGCCCCGCCCAGTCCAGCGGCACCCCCGCCAGCCGCGACGCCGCAATCTCGAGCGCCGTCTCGATCACACGCGCCATATCGACGGGCGAGGCAGGCTCGGTCTCGGGGCGGGCAAAGGCCCGCAGATTGCGGATGATGCGCCCCATCCGGTCCGACATCTCGCCGATGCGGCGCAGGTTGTCGCGCGCCCGATCCTGTTGCCCGCGCGCCAGAAAAATACCGGCATTCTCGGCAAAAGAGCCAATCGCCATCAAAGGCTGGTTCAGCTCGTGACTGATCCCTGCCGACATCTGTCCCAAGGCCGACAGTTTTCCGGCCTGAACAAGTTCGGCCTGTGTGCGCAGCAGCGCAGCATTGGCCTCGCGCAGCTCTGTCGTGCGCAGGGCCACACGGCTTTCCAGCGCGGCATTCAGCGCGGCCTCGCTGGCCAGACGGTCGGCCAGCGCCTGCCTGCGCGCCCAAAGCGTGACAAACAGCGCCCCGATCGCCAGCATGGCCAGCGCCACGACAAACATCTGCACCCGCGCCTCATGCAGGATCGGGTCCACCGGCACCTCGGCATGCCCCGTCAGCCCGATCACTGGCAGATCCAGCACCACTGGCAAGGCGCATTGCGGGGTGCAAAGAATGGTCTGCCCCGCAATCACCCGCTCGCGGACAGGCACCGTCACGAAAGGCACATCGGCAGGATAGATCCGCGGATCGGCGGGCCCCGCATCTGCCGCCCGCCGGAAAATCAGCCCCGCACGGTTGGCCGTGAACACCACCCCCTGATCATCGCTGAACCAGACCGGCAGCGGATCGCCCCGCCCTGTCGCCTCGACCGTTTCGGCATCAAGCGTCAGCCGGACGATGCCCACCACCTGCCGCCCCCGCGCGGGGCGGGTGGCAAAAACCGGTGCGGCAAAGGCGAAGATGCGATGTGTGCCGCGCCCCTCCACGCCGTGGAACCGCCCCAAAGCCCCCTGCGCCGCCCGCGCGACATCTTCCGTCATCGGCAGACGGTCAGGGGTGCCTTCGGGCGCGGCCAGCACCCGCCCGTCGGGACGCAAAAGCACCAGATGCTCGGCCCCCGCCAGATCGGCAAACCGTTGCAGGGTCTGCGCCACTTCCTGCGCCGACCAGACCCCGTCCCCCGCCGCCAAGGCCCGTACATAGGGATGATCCGCCGCCAGCACCGCATCCTCGCGATATTGCGACAGCGCGGCCACCAGCCGGTCGGAGGCCAGCCGCAGATCGGCCTGCCCACGGGCGCGGGCCTGCGCCATGCCCCGATCCGCCGCGTGATACCAGACCGAGACGGATGCCCAGATCAGGGCCGTCACCGCCAGCAACAGCCCTGCCCCCCGACGCAGGTGTTTCTTCGACAAAAAAGGCGCGACTGTGTTTTGCATGAATCTGTCATCCGGCGCAGAAGGGCATGTGTCAACCATTTGCATGGCTTGCCATTTCCCCGAAGCCCGCGCTTAATGGCCCGATGACAGCGCCCAGCTCCCTGCCCCGCCTCCAGCAATCGCCGCGCGATCCCGCCTTCGTGCAGGCGCCCTACCTGTTTTACGACCGTGTCAGGCAGGCCGGACGGGTAGTCTTCTGGGAGGATTGGGGCCTGCCGGTCACCGCGCATTCCACCGTGGTCGGTGGCTGTTTGCGCGACCGACGTCTGGGCCGCGCGGCCCCTGCCGGTTTCGGCACCACGCCCGCCGCCCATCTTGCGCCCTTCTATGATCTCGAAGCGCATAGCATGCTGGAACTTGACGGCCCGCCCCATGCCAAATTGCGCGCGCAGGTGCTACGGGCCTTCACCTCACGGCGGATCGCGGCCCTGGCCCCCGAAATCGAGGCGCTGTGCCATCAGCTGATCGACGCGCTGCCCGAAGGCGGGTGCGACCTGCTGCCCCATTATGCCCAGCATGTGCCCGCCATCATCATCGCCCGCCTTCTGGGACTGGACGACGCCACCGCCCCCGACCTGCTGCGCTGGTCGCATGCGATGGTGGGGATGTATCAGGCGCGCCGTAGCCCCGAGGTCGAAACCGCCGCCGTCGCGGCCAGTCTGGAATTTGGCGCCTTCCTGCGCGGGCAGATGGCCAAACGCCGCCTCAGCCCCGCCGATGACCTGCTTTCGGCGCTACTGGCAACGGAAACCGATGAGGATCGCGGGCTGAGCGAGGCCGAAATCCTGTCGACCGCGATCCTGCTGCTGAATGCCGGACACGAGGCGACGGTGCACTCGCTGGGCAATGCGCTGGCACAGCTTTTGCGCCAGCCCCAGCTTTGGGCCGCCGCACAGGAGGCCGCAGACAACGCGCCCGCCCTTGCCGCGCTTGTGGAAGAGGCCCTGCGCTTCGACCCGCCGCTGCATCTGTTCCTGCGCTGGGTGAAAGAGGATATGGAAATCGGCACGCAGGTCTTTGCCCGCGGGGAGCGGATCGGGCTTTTGCTGGCAGGGGCCAATCGTGATCCCGCCATCTGGTATGACCCCGACCGCTTCGACCCACAGCGTCCGGGCAAGCCGCATCATGCCTTCGGTGCGGGCGCCCATTTCTGTCTGGGAGCCCCCTTGGCACGGATGGAGATGCAGATTGCGCTGAAAGTGCTGATCCAACGTCTGCCCCGCCTGACGCTGACCGAGCCGCCTGCCTATGCCGATCTCTATCCCTTCCACGGGCTGAATACGCTGAAGGTGCATTACTAGCGCCAGAACCGGCAAATGCAGGATCGCTTTGCCGCAGGAAAAACCCGGCGCAGGAAACCTCCCCGCGGGCCAGCACATATGTAACGGCCCCCTGATTACAAAGGCAGCATGGTGGTATTCTTGATCTCTTCCATCGACAGGAGGGCGGTGACATTATGCACCTTCACCTCGGAGATCAGCGCCTGATAGAAGGCGTCATAGGCACGGGCGTTCTGCACGCGCACCTTCAGGATATAGTCGATATCGCCCGCCAGCCGGTGGGCCTCCATCACCTCGGGGCGCGCGCGCAGGGCGGCCAGAAACTTCTGCTGCCAGTCGGCCTCGTGTTCCGAGGTGCGGATCAATACGAAGAAACAGGCATCGAAACCAAGGGCTTCGGGGTCCAGAATGGCAGTCTGCTGGCCGATGATCCCCGCCTCGCGCATCTTGCGGATACGATTCCACACGGGCGTCTTCGACGAGCCGACCTTGCGCGCGATATCATCCAGCGATTGGCTCGCATCCAGCTGGAGCTGAGAAAGAATTTTCCGATCCATGTCGTCAATACGGACTGACATTCGCCCAACCTCCGGTGAACGGAACATACGTTCCAAGTTTATTTGGCTTACGAACATACATCCTTATTCGCAAGACCCCATAGCGCCACAGGGGAATAATTTCCTATATTACAGCCTGAAAGCCAGAGGTCTATGCAAATGTCTCACAGCCCGTCAAACGCCCAGATGCCCCCCCTTGTCACCTTTGCCGGTGCGGGTCCGGGGTCTGCCGAGCATGTGACGCTGGCGGTGGCGCGGGCACTGGCCGAGGCGGATGTCGTCTTGTATGATGCGCTGGTCGGGCCAGAGGTGCTGGCGCTGATCGGCCCGCAGGCCACGCGGATCGAGACCGGCAAACGCGGCTTCGGCCCCAGTATGGATCAGACCGATATCACCAGCCTGCTGCTGGGGTTTGCCCTTCAGGGACGCAGGGTCCTGCGGCTGAAATCCGGCGATCCGTCGATTTTTGGCCGTATGAACGAGGAAATCACCGCGCTCGAACTGGCCGGCATCGGCTTCAGGGTTCTGCCCGGCATCACCTCGGCCTCTGCCGCGACGGCGGCGATCGGCCAGAGCCTGACAGAGCGGGGCCGCAATTCCGAGCTGAACTTCCTGACCGGCCATGACACCAAAGGCTATACGGATTCCGATTGGGCGCGTCTGGCCCTTCCCGGCGCGGTCGCAGCCATCTATATGGGCAAGAAAGCCGCCCGATTCATTCAGGGCCGCCTGATGATGCACGGGGCCTCGGCCCGAACGCCCGTGACACTGGTCGAGAATGTCGCCCAGACCGAACAGAAAATCTGGGCCGCGACCCTTGCAACCCTGCCCGAGGTGGCCGGGTGTTGTGTGGGGCCCGCCATTATCCTTCTGGGCCTTGCGCCCCGCCTTTCGACAAAGACCCACACCCTTACCGATCTTCACCAGCCAGATCATCACGCCCGAGAGCAAGCCCGTGAGGAGGCATTCTGATGGCACGTAAATTCACGCCGAAAGTCCTGACCGCCAATGATCTGATGGAAGGCGATGTGATCTATCTCGCCGCCGACGGGTCTTGGGTGCGCGACCATGCGCAGGCCGAATTCATCGAGGACGAGACCATCGCCGAAATGCGGATGCTGGTGGCCCAAGGCCAGCCGGAGATCGCCGTCGGCCCCTATCTGGCCGATGCGAAGATGGGGGAGAACGGCCCCGAGCCCACCCATTTCCGCGAAGCCTTCCGGACCCGCGGTCCGTCGAACTACTTCCACGGCAAGCAAGCCGAAACAGCCAGCCAGTAACAGGAGCGCGCGATGTATACCTATTCCGATTTCGACGAAGCTTTCGTGCGCGAGCGTTGCAAGCAGTTCCGTGCTCAGGTGGCCCGCCGCATCGACGGCTCGCTGACCGAGGATGAATTCAAGCCGCTGCGCCTGATGAATGGCGTCTACCTGCAGCTGCATGCCTATATGCTGCGGATTGCGATCCCCTATGGCACGCTGCGCGCGGACCAGATGCGCCAGCTGGGCATGATTGCCGATCGCTTCGACAAGGGCTATGGCCATTTCACCACCCGCCAGAACATCCAGTTCAACTGGCCCAAGCTGAAGGATATCCCCGATATTCTTGATGCGCTGGCCGATGTGCAGATGCATGCGATCCAGACCTCGGGCAATACGATCCGCAACACCACCGTGGACCATTTCGCCGGTGCCGCCACCGACGAGATCGCAGACCCGCGCCCCACGGCCGAGCTGATCCGCCAGTGGTCCACCGACCACCCCGAGTTCCAGTTCATGCCGCGCAAGTTCAAGATCGCCGTTGGCGCCTCGACCCATGACCGCGCGGCGCTGAAGGTGCATGACTTGGCGGTGGAGCTGGTCGAACAGGACGGCCAACAGGGCTACCGTATTCTTGTGGGCGGCGGTTTGGGCCGTACGCCGATGATCGGTCAGGTGATCACCGATTTCATCCCCAAGGCCGATCTGCTGCCCTATCTCGAGGCGGTTGTCTCCACCTGGAACATCATCGGTCGCCGCGACAATAAATACAAAGCCCGTATCAAGATCACCGTTTTCGAGAACGGGATCGAGAAGATGCGCGAGCTGGTCAATGAGGAATTCGCCAAGATCCGCGCGAAATTCTCGGGCTATGACCAGGAGGTTCTGGCCGATCTCGAGCGCCAGTTCGCCCCGCCCGCCTTCAAGAACACCGACCCTTCCTCACTGGAGGCGGCTGTGGCGGTTGATCCGGCGCTGGCGCGTTGGGTCAACCGCAATACCAATGCCCATAAGGTCGAGAACCATCTCTCGGTGGTGATCTCGCTCAAAGAGCACGGCAAGACGCCGGGCGATGCGACGGGCGAGCAGATGCGCCTGATGGCCGATCTGGCCGATCAATATGGCTATGGCGAGCTGCGTATCAGCCACGAACAGAATGTGATCCTGCCGCATGTCGCCAAGGGCGATATTCCGGCGCTATTCACCGCGCTTGCCAAGGCGGGTCTGGCGACGGCCAATGCGGGGCTAACCTCGGATATCATTGCCTGCCCCGGTATGGATTACTGCGCGCTTGCGACCGCCCGTTCGATCCCCGTGGCCGAGCAGATCGCGCTGCGCGTCAAAGAGCTGGATCTGGAAGACGAGATCGGTCTGATGAAGATCAAGATCTCGGGCTGCATCAATGCCTGCGGTCACCACCATGTGGGCCATATCGGCATCCTCGGTCTCGACCGTGCGGGCGTCGAGAACTACCAGATCACGCTGGGCGGTGATGCGACGGAAAACGCCGCCATCGGTGAACGTACCGGCCCCGGTTTTGCCTATGACGAGGTGGTGCCCGCGGTCGAGCGTCTGCTGAAGACCTATCTGGAGAAACGCAACTCCACGGACGAGACCTTCCTCGCGGCCTATCGGCGCCTTGGTGCCGAACCTTTCAAGGAGGCGCTGTATGGAGACGCAGCCAAAAAGAATGCCGCGTGACGGCTGGGCCTCGATCGAGGACCGCGTTGCAGGGCTGAACAGCCGCTACAAGCACCATGCCGCCATCACCGTGATGGAGAAGGCGCTGGATGACCATGACACGGGCGATGTGGCGATGGTTTCGTCTTTCGGGGCGGAATCGGTGGTGCTGTTGCATATGGTGTCGCTGATCCGTCCGGCGACGCCTGTGCTGTTCATCGATACGCATATGCTGTTTCAGGAAACGCTCGACTACCAGAAAGAGGTGGCCGAGAAGCTGGGTCTGACCGGTGTACAGGTGATCACCGCCGACCAGAAGGACCTCGATTTCGAGGACCCCGATGGCACGTTGCATCAGTTCAACACCGATGCCTGCTGCACCTTACGCAAAACGGTGCCGCTGGAACGCGCACTCAGCAAGTTTGACGCTTGGATCACGGGGCGCAAGCGCTATCAGTCGGGGACACGCGCGGCGATCGACTTCTTCGAGGTAGAGACCCCCACCCGTATGAAGATCAATCCGCTGGCGCATTGGACGCGCGAGGATCTGCAGGAATATATGATCCAGAACCGCCTGCCGAAGCATCCGCTGGTGGCCAAGGGCTACCCCAGCATCGGCTGCGCCCCCTGCACCAGCCCCGTGAAACCGGGCGAAGACCCCCGCGCTGGCCGCTGGCGCGGGCAATCCAAAACCGAATGCGGGATCCATTTCATCGGCGGCAAGGCCGTGCGTGTGGGCCCCGATGGCAAGGTAATTGACGAAACCTCCAAAGGAGAAACCGTCGCATGAGCAAGATTGTACGCGATGACGGCTTTCATGCCGATGATTTCACGGGCGCGCCGGTGGTGCTGCCCTCCGACACCGATCCGGCGCAGCTTGCGGCCCTGACCCAAGGGGCCGAGCTGGTGATCTGCGACTTCCCGTCCTTTGCCGACGGGCGCGGCTTTACCCTTGGCCGCCGGCTGCGCGATCTGGGCTTTGCGGGGCGGCTGCGCGCCCGTGGCCATGTGATTGCCGACCAATATGCCATGGCGCGCCGCTCCGGTTTTGACGAGGTCGAGATCTCGGATGAGCTGGCCACCCGCCAGCCGCAGGATCAATGGATCTTCCGCGCCGACTGGCAGGAGCATTCCTACCGCCGTCGTCTGATGGGCTAAGATCAGGCTTTGCCATAAGCGCAGCTCTGCGCTATGGCAGGCCCCAGCACGCTAACGCCATCTTTTTCGGGTTCAGCCTTTCGCCATACCCGTTCGATATGTTCTTTCCGGACGCCCATCTGATGCCCTCCGGACCAAACACGAGACCGCCATGACCGAATCTGCAACCAAAACCCCGCCCGTCAAAACCCTTCCCGATGCGCAGACCGTGACCTCGGTCAAACATTGGACCGACAGCCTGTTCTCCTTCCGCGTGACGCGCCCGCAATCTTTGCGCTTCCGTTCGGGGGAATTCGTGATGATCGGCCTGATGCAGACCGACGAGAAGACCGGCAAGGAAAAGCCCCTGCTGCGCGCCTATTCCATTGCCTCGCCGAATTGGGACGAAGAGCTGGAGTTCTACTCGATCAAGGTTCCGGATGGCCCGCTGACCTCGCGTCTGCAGCACATCAAGGAAGGCGACGAGATCATCCTGCGCCCCAAACCCGTCGGCACGCTGGTCCATGATGCGCTGCTTCCGGGCAAGCGCGTGTGGTTTCTGGCCACCGGCACCGGCCTTGCGCCTTTTGCGTCCCTGATGCGCGACCCCGAGACCTACGAGAAATTCGACGAGGTCATCATGATGCACACCTGCCGCACGGTTGAAGAGCTGGAATACGGCAAGCAGCTGGTCGAGGGTCTGCAAAATGACGAGTTGATCGGCGAGATGGTCGAGGGCAAGCTGAAATACTACCCGACCGCGACCCGCGAGGAATTCCACCATATGGGCCGCATCACCGACAACCTGAAGTCGGGCAAGGTCTTTGAGGATCTGGGCCTTGCGCCGATGAACCCCGAAACCGACCGCGCGATGGTCTGCGGGTCTCTGGCGTTCAACAAGGACGTGATGGAGGTGCTCGAAAGCTTCGGCCTGCGCGAAGGTGCCAATTCCGAGCCGCGTGAATATGTGGTCGAGAAAGCCTTCGTCGGCGAAGGCGTCTGATCCCGCTGACAGTTTTTCACGGCCCTCCGCGCTGCGGGGGGCCTTTTTCATTTCCCATCGTCGTCCCGCCCCCTACATCTCGACACCATAGGGCGCGATCTTGGAGCCCCCGGCACGAAGGGGCGATCTGCGCGTGGAAAGAGCCGGTCCCGGCGGCTATATGGCGCATAGACCCCTATGGGCCTGCAAAACGCAAGAGCGGGTGACGATCCGCCCCGCGCGCCCTAGATGTGAAAAACCAGAAAGGATTTCCCAATGGCACATATTTTTCTCATCGGTGCGACGGGCGGTATTGGGGCGCGCCTTCTGCCCATGCTGATCGCGGCCGGACACGAGGTCACGGCCCTGCATCGCACCCCCGAACAGGCCGCAAAACTGACCGCCCAGGGGGCCAGCCCCGTTTTGGGCGATATGATGGAGCTTACCGCACAGGATCTGACCCCGATGATCGAGGGCCATGACATCGTCATCTTCTCGGCGGGGGCCGCAGGATCGGGGCTGGATCGCACCTCGCGTATCGATGGCGAGGGCCCGCGCGAGGTGATGGCGGCAATGGGACGTGCGGGGGTGGACCGGTTCTACCTTGTCTCCGCCTTTCCCGAAGCAGGGCGGTGGAAAGAGCCGAACCCGAATTTCGAACATTACATGCGCGTCAAGAAAGAGGCCGATGCCGCCGTGGTGCGCAGCGCGCTGTCTTGGGTCATCCTGCGCCCCGGCACGCTGGTGACGGAAGACGAGGACGGCAGGATCGCGGCAGGACTGGCCCTGCCCTATGGCACCGTCAAACGCGGCAATGTCGCCCGCGCACTGGCTACATTGGTCGATATGCCCGACATCCGCCATGAGCTGATCGAGCTGACCGATGGTGAGTCTCCCCCCCTTGAGGCCCTGCAGGCCCTGCGCCGCAGCGCCTAGGCACAGGGACCGCCCAGAAAAAGCGCATCCGTCACAGGATGCGCCCCGGTCCGCCGCCAATCCCCCGATCCGGCTTCCCGCCTTGGCAGAATCTGGGGTTTCTTGGACCGGCGGGTGCGTTTGCGGTTGAAACCGGTCGCGCGCGGTCCTATTTTATGCGCCAACTGATTTTAGGCTACAGAAGGATTAACGCCATAGCCCGCAGACCCCATAATGCCCCGCCGACCCGCGACACTGGTCCTCGCGTGAACGGACGGATCCGCGCCCCTGAAATTCGTCTGATCGGCGCGGAAGGTGAAAATGTTGGTGTAGTGACCCCGTCGAAGGCGCTTGCTATGGCCGAGGAAGCCGGGCTTGACCTCGTCGAGATCTCCCCCAATGCCAAACCTCCGGTCTGCAAGATCATGGATTTCGGCAAGTTCAAATACGAACAGCAGAAACGCGAAGCCGAAGCCCGCAAGAAGCAGAAGATCATCGAGGTCAAAGAGGTCAAGTTCCGTCCGGGGACCGATGTCCATGACTACGAGGTCAAGCTGCGCTCGGTGAAGAAATTCCTTGAAGGCGGCGACAAGGTGAAAGTCACCCTGCGGTTCCGCGGTCGGGAGATGGCACACCAGAATCTGGGTCTCGAACTTCTGAACCGCGTCAAGGATGACGTGGGCGAGCTGGGCAAGATCGAGAACATGCCCAAGCTGGAAGGCCGCCAGATGGTGATGATGATCGGGCCGAAATAAGGTCCGACACGATCAAGGCTGTGCATTGGCCATAGCCAGCAGGGTTGCCCTCCTCGTGTTTCGGGGAGGGTTTTTCGTGGAAGGTAGATGTAGGAGTTGCATTTACATCACCTCTGCAAAGATCGCATCTGCGTGAGCAGGCGTGAGTTGAGCGAGCGGGGTCTTTCATGCGACTTTGCTCATATTCAGAATTCTGAACGGGAGTTCACACCATGTCTCAAGACCGTTCCGGTCACCTTTCGCGGCGCAGCGCCCTGCTTTTGGGTGGTGCGGCGCTTTGCGCCCCCGCGATTGCACGTGCCGCGACGCAAGACATTCCTATGGCGCAGCAACCGGCCATCGTGGCCGCGCCGTCGCGTCACAATATCTCGGCGTTCCGCGAGATCCATTGGCAGGACCATTTCGACCGGCTCGATCGCGTGACGCTGATCGCCGACACCCATTCGAAAGCCCTGCACTACTGGGCCGTCGACGGTGCCGATTACCGCCTCTATCCGACCTCCGTGCCGATGACCGATGCGCTGACCAAGCGCGGCTATACCGAGATCGTGCGCAAGAAAGTCGGCCCCGACTGGACCCCGACCAAATCGATGCTCGAAAAGGATCCCTCGCTGCATTACATGCCGCCCGGTCCCGACAACCCCTTGGGCACCCGCGCGATGTATCTCAGCTGGCCCGCCTATATCATCCACGGCACCCATGACACCCGCAAGATCGGGCGTCGCAGCTCGTCGGGCTGTATCGGGCTTTATAACGAACAGGTCGAGCAACTCTTCGAGCTGTGCCCCGTGGGATCGCAGGTCAAGATCCTCTGATCCCACCATAGCCTGCCGGTTCTACCAGCGCCCCCCAGACGGGGGCGCTTTTTTATTGGCGCAGGGGGGGGGCATTAACCAAGAGTTAGGGCCGGATATGCGAACACAAGGAACTTCAAGAGGATAGATTTAGCTGAAAGGTTCATTATGGCCCTTCCCGACACGCTTTGCGCCCGTTTGATCGAGACAGTGAAGACCCATCGCCTTTCCGGCAATTTCGTGATGCTCGGTCGCCAGCGATGGATCGGCTCGCGCAAGGGGGCTTCGGCCCAGCTATTGACCGACACGATTGCCAGATATCTTCCCGGCCTGAGCGAGGCCGATCTGAAAGACCCGCAATCGATCTATTCCGAGCATTTCATCCGCAAGCTCGGCTTCGATACCGTTGACTCGATGGATATGTCGGATTTCGAAGGGGCCTCTCTGGTGCAGGATCTCAGCAAGCCCCTGCCCGAGGCGCTGCACCACCATTTCGACGTGGTCTATGATGGCGGCACCTGCGAGCATATCTTCGATCTGCCGACCGCGTTCCGCAATCTCAATGCCATGCTGCGCCCGGGCGGCACGCTGATCGGGCATTCTCCCTGCAATGGCTGGATCAACCACGGCTTCTACCAGATCACGCCGGAAATGGTGTTCGGCTTCTGGCAGAGGACATTGGGCTATGAGGTGCTTGATCTGAAATTGCAGCCGATGCTGCCCAATTTCGCCAATGCCTTTGCCACCACCACCAACCCCAATGACACTGGCAAACGCCCGCGCCTGAGCCGCCAGCTTCCGCTGAATTCGCCGGTCATGCTGCTCTATGTGGTGCGCAAGCCGCTGGAAGGGTCGCTGGGCGATGGCAGCGTCTACCAGACCGACTACATGCGCAAATGGGATGACGCGCAGCCTGCCCCCGGTGCAGATACGGGCACAGGCGCAGGCATGGGCACCGAATAAGCGGCGCTCCCTCCCCGACAGGTATGTTGTAAAGCGGGCCTGCTGCAAGACCGGCGCGCGGCCAGACGGGGCACGCCGCCGAGCGATGCGCGACCGGCCTTTGACTGCCGCCCGAGCAAGAGCCGCCCTTGTGCCGCAAACCTTGTGCCGCAAAGCCGGAGCACCGCCGCCGACCATCGTCCCTCGGACCACAGACACGCCGCACAACCACCACCGCGTCCGAAATTTGAAGCGCCACGAAAATTTAAAGCGCCGCAGGAGGGAGACCCGCGGCGCTTTCTTCGGATCGGGCAAGGGAGAATGCCCGTTGACCCGCAATGGGTGGATCTTGCCGGAAACCGGCTAGAGGGAGATAGATCCACCTGACCTTTGTCTAGTCCCACAGGAGACGGAGGACTTTGACACATATCAATCTGCACGCGGGGCGCGAAAACTCAAATCAGGTTTTCGGGAGATCGCGCAGGGCTTTCCTCACCGCCGCGTTATCATTGCGTTTGAGAACCCACGCGCCCAGCCGTCGCGCCAGCGAGAGATGGCCCTTGGCCACGCAGCGGTTGAAAAGCTCCTTCTGGTAGCGCGGGAAATTCCGTCGCGCCCGCAGCGCCATATGGAAGTCATTGGGGCTAAGTTGCCCCTCCAGCGCCTTGAGGATGATCGGCTGCAAGATCCCCATCTGGCTGAGTGACGACCCCAGCCTGTGCCCCATCAGCGGCGCGCGCAGCTTCACCACATTCTCGCCGGTGAAGCGCGCCACATGGCCCGCATCCAGCGGCTCATAGGGGTCATAGAGGATACTCACACGGTTTGCCGTCAGGCTCGCCTGCGCCGCATCGCCATATTTGCCGGAAAAATCCTGCCCCCAAACGGTTTTATAGCGCGTCTCCCACGGCACCACGGTTTTATCCAGCGTGGATTGCGGCGAGATCGCCACCACATCCGCCCCCGGACAGGCCGCCGCAAAGACACAGGCCGCATAACCGCCCATCGAAGCGCCGTAAAACACCACGCGGTCGAATTGGGCAAAGAACCCCTCGGCGGCCAGCCGGTCGAATTCGGCCATCACCCAAGGGTCGCGATACCATGTCCAGCCGCCCGCCATAGCCCCCAGCATCGACCAGCCCTGTTTCTCGATAAAACTATAGCCCCAAGGGCGGCGGTCCTCGCGCTTGCCCATCGCGATATCAAGATTGTCGAAGGTCACCACAAGGGTGCGCCCGCGCGGCACGTAGAGAAAGCTATGCTGGCCGTTATCGGTATAGAACCCCTCGGGGCCTGCCAGTTCACGCGCGATCTTTGCCCAGGCCGGATCGCTTTCGGCCTTAGGGGCAAAAGGGCTGAAGAGCACCCGGCTGATCTTGCCATTTCCCCTTCCCGCCAGATCTTCAAGAACCTCGTTCTCGCCATAGGGCTTGAGGAAAGGAAAGGCCCCGCTACCGGCGCGGATATCCATCAGCATCCGGCTATCGGCATGGAACAGGCGCCCCATCAGCGGCTCCAGATGCTTGACTTTCGCCACATCGCCAAAGCTTGCCAGTGACAGCACCAGATCGGCGGGCTTCACCTCTGCCGCTTGGGTCACGATACGGATGCGCGCGCCATCAATACCGCCTGCCACCAGCTGCGCCTTCACCCCCTGCGCATGGGGCGTCGCCAGAGCGGGCCAGCTTCCATCGGGGGCAAGGTCGATCAGGTCGATATCGCAATCGAAACGGCTCTGGGCGGCCTGCAGTAGATCGGGGGCGGTGGCCCCCAGATCGGCAATCCGTTCCACGCGCGTCAGTCCGGTTTTCGCAAGCAGCGCCTCTGCTGCCGCACCGCTGGCACCTTCGGGGGCCGGAACCGGCGCGGGGGCCGCAGCTGTCAGGATCGACCCGTCGGGCAGCACGCCATGTTTGGTCATCAGCATGCCGACACAGCTGCGCGGCTTCGGGATGCCGCCATGTTTGTCATTGATCCGCGCCCGCAAACGGCGGCCATAGAAATGGATCGAATAGGTTTTCTCGGTGATATGCTTTTGCCAGTCATAGCCCGGCTGGGTCATCTTGGCGCGCCATTTGTAGTCGATGGGATAAAGCGCCTCTTGCGGCATCGCATATTTGATCTCGCCCGTTTCCTTCAGGAAATGGGTCAGGCCATGCGGGCCCCAGACGCCCCAGGGCTGGTCACCGGCATGGACCGGCTCGCCACGGTCGCGGGCCGCTTCCAGCTCGCGGGTGTAGTCATCGCCATACCATGTGGGGATCGCATATTCGTCATTGGTGAACTCGATCAGCCGCCCCAGCGCCTCGCTGTCCTGCGGCAGACCCAGCACGCCGCCATTCACCCCTTCCTTGCTTTCCCACGCAAAGAAATGCCCCGTGGGGGTGGTGAAGGGTTTGACGCAATAGGCATCGGTATCGGCCCAGATCATATGGTCGTTCTTGGCCAGCAGGTGATAGCGGAAGCGGTCCGAATGCAGCGCCGGCGAATTGGTGCGGCCATGACGCAGGAACTGGTCCGCCGAAAGGATCTCGTTGGCATCGGCAATCGCCACCCCTTCGGGGACATTGGGGATCGGCTCGTAGGAATACAGCGTGATATGCTGGCCCGCATCGACAAAGCTTTTCAGGCACAGCACCTCCAGAAAGCTCATCTTGCCGCCGATCCAAAGCGCCGCAACCTGATAGTCTTTGCTCATCTTTCCTACACTTTCCTGGCCACCGGATGCCGGTCTTGTTAATGCATATTAACGCAAAGGCAGCTGCCTTGGTAAATGCGGTCATCATGCGAAGCACGTGCGACATTTCCAAGGCATTTCTGCCCCAACGCCCCGTCAGAACGTAAAAAATTTCCTAAATCTCATGAAGTTGGCGCTTGCGGCGTAAAAATGGCCCGCGTGATGGCGGCGTCCGGCTCCGGCTCTGCCGCCTCCAGCCGCCGCAAAGCCCCCTGCTTGCGCAGATAGGGAAACCCGCCCGATCCGCGCCGGATGTCGATGACCAGCACCCCATCGGGGCGCAACAGACGCGGCAGAAGCGGCCCTAGCGCGGTCACCGGCCATTGGTCGCCATAACTGCCGGTGGCAAGGGCCAACCCGTCCGGCTCCAGAAAGAACGGGTCAAGAACGACGCGCACCAGATCCCGCCGCACCCCCTGCGAGACAAGCCATTCGACATAGGGTGCAACCCAGGGCGATGGCGTGGTTTGCGCGGTCCCTTCGGGGGTCAGATCCACCAGTACCACATCGCAATTATGCCGCCGATGCGCGGCCAGCGCGAGGCCCGGTGCCATGCCGCCCAGATCATAGCAGGCCCGCACCACCCCGACCCCCATTTCGGCCAGCACTTGCGCTGCGATCCCTGTTTCCTCGAAGGTCAGCTTGGCGCGCCCTGTGATCGGGGCAAATTCGGGACGCAGCCCGTGCTTGCGGCACAGATGTTCAAGATAGCTGCCGTTCGCAGGGGCGCTATGGGGATTGCGCCCGAGGCTGCGCTTGTTCGAGGCCCAGAGATGCAGCCCCGTGGTCTGCGCGGAAAGACGCGCCTGCATCGCCGTTTCGCTGCCCAGCAGCTTGGCCCGCTCGGGGAACGGCACAGGGTAGAACGCCTCCATCGGCTGCACCTGCCCGCCAAGGCCCAGAGCATGGGTGAAATAGGTCACCATCAACGGCCCCCAGATCCCCCAAGGCTGCTGGCTGACATGCACAGGCGTGCCCCGCGCAGCCGCCTCGTGATAGCTGCTGGCAAGATGGGGCGGCAGGAACGGCGCGATGGAAAACCGGTCCTTGGTGAAATCGAGCATGGTCTGCAAAAGAAGAGACCCCGCCGGCAGCGCCAGCACCGCATTATTGACCCGCGGGCTGTCGGGCAGCTCGTAGCCCAGCACATAGGGGCTGTCGTATGTGAGCGGGCGGTGGCAATACACATCGGTATCCACCCAGATCATGCCCGGACATTTGGCCAGCATATGCAGCCGGAACAGATCGGCAAACAGCGCGAAACTGTCCTTGCGCTCGTATTTCAGAAACCCTTCCTGCGGGTCTGGGGCAAGGATCTCGCGCCCGTCGCGCAAGATGACCCCGTCAGGGACATTCTCGATCGGCCCGTAGGAAAAAAGCGTGATTTTCTGTCCCTGATCGACAAAGCTTTTGAGACACAGGATTTCAAGCCAGCTCAGCCGGCCGCCGATCCACAGCGTTCCTATCTCGCGCATGATCCCCCCCACACACCACAGGCCAGTCATTCTACGGGCCATATCACACCCGAAGGCCAAGTCCGGCGGGGCCTTGCCCCAATTTGGCCTCAACTTGCCCGAAATCGTGACATTTTCCAACGGAATACGAAAAAAAACCGAAATGGCCTTAACCAAATCTGCGGCTTGTGCTTTCACAAAGACAACAGACTGCCCCGAAGACAGGGCGGGCCGCGGAAACCTCCGCCGGAGACGCAGGATAACGACGACATGGCATCAGTGATCAGACGCAGCCTTCTGGCAGAAGACCCGTGCGAAGAGGCGGGCACCGGCCCCGTCCTTCTGGATGCGGTGACGTGGGAGGCTCAGGGCTGCCGCCATCTGCGCGCGATGTTTGCCAACCCCTCACAGGCCGCGCAGATCACCCATCTGGACGGCGGCACGATCACCGAAACGCGCGATGTGGCTGGCGGGGCGATGCTCTGCGCCACGCTCGACGGCCCCCTGCCGGTGCAGATCACGACCCAGACCGATGCGACCACCCCGCCCCATATGCGCCCGCTTGCAATGGCCGAGGCGGAATGGGATCTGCTGCGTGATCGCAACTGCCTGTTCGGCCAACGTTTCGAGGAAAGCGCCGAGACGGTGCTGGACTGGCTCAGCTGGCATGCCGACCAGCATGCCGCCACCGGCGCGGTGATCCTCAACCGGTTTTCCGATGCGCCTTTCGTGGCGCGGCTGGCCAAGGGGCTGGATGACCGCGATCTGGAGATGGTGGTGATCGTCCTGGACTGCCCCGTCGCGATGGGCAAGCCCGGCATGGGCCCCGAAAGCCACCCCTTCCTTGCCCCCGACGCCCCCGGCAAGGACCGGATGGAGCCTCCCGCCCCCGATCCGTGGCGCGCGCCCCTCGGGCAGGGTCTGGTCTTCGAAATTGCGAAATGGCGGTTTCTGGCCGAAGCCCGCGCCGTGCTGACGCTGGATGTCACGGACCTTCTGGCCCCTGTGGCCGATGGCAGGATGGGCGCCTTCGATGCCTGCCTCGAGGCCCCTTCCGGGGTGATCATGCTGGTCGGGCGGCGGATCTATCCGTGGCGGGTGCGCAATGGTGCCGCGGAATGTTTCGCCGACCATATCTGCCGCCAGTTCGATGCGCGGCGCGGCACCGCACGCTGGGGATGTGCGCCCGCAAAGGCGGGGCTGGAGGCGACATGGCGCATGGTGCGTGTGGCCTATGCCAAGCCCGATCCTGCGCATGTCTTCCCCTTCTGGCGGGCAATGGCGCTGCGCGTGCCGGGGCGCAAGGCGGCAGAGCTGGCCCCCAAGACCTCGCTGGTAGAGGACGAACAGCTTCTGGCGCTATCGCTGGATGTCTGGGGGCACAAGCCCGTGCGGCCTCCGGTCTCCAAGGTCAAACCCGCCCCCAAAGCGGCCCTGCGCGCCGGTCGCACCGCGATTGTCACCACGATGAAAAACGAAGGCCCGTTCATTCTGGAATGGCTGGCCTATCACCGTGCGATCGGGGTGGATGATTTCCTGATCTACACCAATGACTGCACCGATGGCACCGATACGATGCTGGACATGCTGATGGCCAAGGGGCTGGTCCAGCACCGCGAGAACCCGTGGCGTCCGGGGGGCGAGCTGAAGCCCCAGCATGCCGCCCTTCAGGCCGCCGAATCCGAGCCCGTCATCCAGCAGGCCGGTTGGGCGATCTGTATGGATGTGGACGAGTTCATCAATATCAAGATCGGCGATGGCACCCTGACCGACCTTTATAAGGCGATGGGCGAGGCGAATATGATCTCGCTGACATGGCGGCTGTTCGGTAATTGCGATGTGCATGACTATGAGGACCGCTTTCTTCTGGACCAGTTCACCACCTGCGCGCCGGAAGTCGTGCGCAAGCCGCATCAGGCCTGGGGGTTCAAGACCCTGTTCCGCAATATGGATATCTACAAAAAGATGGGGGTGCACCGCCCCAAAGGTCTGGTGCCGGACCTGTGGGATCAGGTGAAATGGCTCAATGGGTCGGGCCAGCCCATGCCGCGCGAGATGTTCCGCAATGGCTGGCGCTCGACGCTGGAAACCTATGGCTATGACTGGGTGCAGCTCAACCATTATGCTGTGCGCTCTGCCGAGAGCTTTCTGGTCAAGCGTGACCGCGGGCGGGTGAACCATGTCGACCGCGATCAGGGGCTGAACTACTGGTTCCGGATGAACCATAACCTCGAGGAGGAACGCTCGATCCAGCGGATGATCCCCGCGCTACAGGCCGAATATGACCGCCTGATGGCCGATCCCGAGATCCGTGCCGCCCATGAAGCCGCCGTGGCCGCGCATCGCACCAAGATTGCCGAGCTGCGCGCCACCGAGAATTACGAGAATTTCTATGGCGACCTGACCAGTGCCAAATACGAACGGCTCTCGCGCATGCTCCAGCATTTCGGCTCGGCGGTGTTCAATGCCGGCCCCGACTGCCTGCCCGAAGATATGCATCTGCGCGACGTGGCCCCCGATTTCTTCTTCACGGTCGAACATGAGGGCGAGGCGGAGCACTAATGGCAAACCGCTGGAAGATCCCGAAAGCACTGGAAGCCGAAATCCACGCGCGCGACCGCGCCTGCATCTATTGCGCTGCCCCTTTCGGGGATGAAGCCGCGCCAGCGGCCAAACGCCCGAGCTGGGAACATATAATAAACAACGCTTCGCTCATCTCACTCGAGAATATCGCTCTATGCTGCCGCGGCTGTAACGCGTCAAAAGGTCAGAAGACGCTCACTGAATGGCTCGCGTCTCCCGGCTGTGCAAAGCGGGGCATTTCCCGACGCACGCTTTCCCCTGTCGCTCTCGCCGCGCTGGAGGCGGCCTCATGAATATCCTCGGCATCAGCTGCATGAAGAACGAGGGCGCTTTCCTGCTGGAATGGATCGCCCATCACCGTGCCATCGGCATGGACCATTTCCTGATTTATTCCAACGATTGCGAAGATGGCACCGATCTGATGCTGGACCGGTTGGCACAGATGGGCTGGCTCAGCCATGAACGCAATCCCGGCCCGTGGCGGCGTGGCCCGCAATGGGAAGCCCTGCTGCGCGCCGACGAGCATCCGGCACAGCAGCGCGCCGATTGGGTGCTGGTCTTCGACGTGGATGAATTCGTGAATATCCATCTGGGGGCGGGACGGTTTTCGGACCTGATCGCCGCCCTGCCCGACGCCGATGCCATCGCCCTGACATGGCGGCTTTTCGGCAATAACGGCGTGATCGACTATACCGACACCCCCGTAACGGACTGTTTCGACAAGGCCGCCCCCCCTGCCATGCTCTGGCCGTGGCGGGCCTCGCTGTTCAAGACGCTCCTGCGCAGAACCGGAGATTACCGCAAACTGGGGGTCCATCGCCCCCGTGGCCTGACACAGGGCGCGGCGCCGCGCTGGTTTGACGGCGCGGGCACTCCGCTCCCCGATCTCTACCAGAAAAACCGCCTTTTCACGCCACCCGATCGAAACTGCTGGGGCATGGTGCAGCTGAACCATTATGCGCTTGGGGCAATGGAAAACTATGTTGTCAAATGCGACCGCGGACGGGCCAATCGCGATGTCGGAGGGTTCGACCTGTCCTACTGGGTGGAGCGCAATTTCTGCCAAGACGAGGACCGGAGCATCCAGCGCACAGCCCCGCTACGCGGACCGCTGTACCAGAGCCTGCTGGACGATCCCGTGCTCGGTGCCCTGCACGCGCAGGCCGTGCGCTGGCGTCACGAGAAGATCCGGTCCCTGCTGCGCGAAGAGGCCCCGCGCGCCATGTTCGGGCGGCTTCTGCTGACCCCGCCGACGCGCCCCTTGTCAAAGGCCGATGCCCAGCGCATGCTGCGGCTGGCACATTTGGCACAGACCAGCCAGACCAAGCCGAATTTGTAAACAATACCGCATCAATCACAGCATTGTTTACGCAATACCTTGTGGCCATTGCATTTTCTTGCGTTCACCATGATTTTGTCATTTTAAAATAGTGATAGGTTAACTGAAAATCGCAGATACTCTCTGCGCCGGTCCGGCACTGTGTCCGGCCATTACCGAATTTGAAGGGGCCTCGCCATGCAGGATATGAGCGTGAACAACTGGCAGACGCGGATGAGCGCGCTCGGGCAGGAATTCGGCCATTTCGAACAGTTGGGCCCAGCGCATGTGGCCCTGTTCAGCGAGGACGGGCCTGTCCTTCTGGTCAGTTTCGAACTGCGCGATGATCTGCTTGATACGGATCAGGACGGTTTGCCCCTTGGCTACCGCATCGCGCAGGAGGGTGGCTGGTCCAGCCTGACACTCATTGCCGAGGATGCGACATGGTTCCGCGCGCCCGAGGTCTATGCCTATTTCGACCGGCTCGTCGATGACGGGGTCTTCGAAGACTATGACCGCGTGGTGTTTTACGGGGCGGGCTCTTGCGGCTATGCGGCGGCGGCTTTCTCTGTGGTGGCCCCCGATGCCACGGTGATCGCGCTACAGCCGCAGGCCACGCTCGACCCGCGTCTGGCCGGTTGGGATGACCGTTATCCGGAAATGCGGCGTATCAGTTTCTCGGACCGCTATGGTTTCGCGCCCGAAATGCTGGATGGCGCGAAACAGGCCTTCGTGGTCTACGATCCTTTGCAGCGGCTTGATGCCATGCATGCCGCCCTTTTCCACCGTCCCAATGTCACGCTCCTGCCCTGCATTCTGGCGGGCGAGAATATCGAGGCAATGCTGGCGGGCTGCAACGTGCTGGAGCTGATGATCGCACGTGCCTGCGAGGGCAAGCTGACGGCGACAGAGTTCCGCAAGCTGTATCGCAACTGCCGTCAGAACATTGCCTATCTGCATACCCTGCTGCGCAGCATCCGTCCGCAGGAACGGCTTTATCTCGAGGCGCTGATCTGCCGCGACGGGGCGCGCCGCTTTGATGCACCGCGTTTCCGCCGTCGCTATAACAAACTGGTCGAACTGCTTGCCCCGAACGGGATCGAACTGGAACCCGAGCCTGTCTGAGCGGGCGATCACGGATCCGATGCGATAAAGCAGGCACAAAAAGGGCGATCCGTCATACCGACCGGATCGCCTGAACTTTTTACGCCTTTGGCCTGACGGGCAAGGCAAGGCTGCCCTGCATCCCCGCCCTGAACCACAAGTCAGAGATAGAACTTGTCGCGGAAGACATAGGTCACGATCTGGTCCCGACGGATCCCCTTGGCGGCAAGAGCCGCATCCGAAAGCCCGTTGAGGCGAACGATCTCGGACTGACGCGAACGCGCCTCTCCAAAGGCGACGAAAGCCCGACCGATCGCTTGGAAGAACCGCAGAACCGATGAGGTTGCCGCCGGTTTACGCGGCATTTGTGCGATATGCGTCATTTGGAAAACTCCTGTATGCGTGCTTGCAGGACTTTCCCCCCTATGGTCGGGTTTATGACAAAGCGTCGCAAGGGACCATGTGTAATGCTGCAGCCCCGCCATGCAACGCGCGCAAAGGCGGGGCGTCCCGTCTGCAGTCTAAATCCAGCCCAGCAGGTGCAGCCAGCCATAATGCAGCGGCAGCAGAAGGAGATAGGTCAGCAAGGCCATGCTCAGGCACAAGCAGATCCCCGCCCGAAGCGGCACACGCGCCAATCCCATTGCCACAACGATCGGGGCGGCCTGATAGGGCAGAAACGGGGTCGAAAATCCGACGACCTGCAGCATCAGTACCCCCGAGAGCGGCAGCCCGCTTCCATCGGCAAGAGCCTGTGCCAGCGGAGTGAACAGCGCGGGCACACCATTGGCGGTTACCACAAAATTCAACAGCCCCGCCAGACCGGTCAGCGTCACCACATCGCTATAGCGCCCCTGCCCATCCAATGGCGCATAGGCCAGAAGTCCTGCCCCGATCCGCGCGCCCAGCCCGCTTTGCGCCACCAGCGCCGCAAGTCCCAGAATTGCCGCGACATAAAGCGCGCTTCTATGGTTCACCTTGGTGCCGAATTCCTCGCCGCTGGGTCAACCGGTAACGGAACACAAGAAGAACACATGCCCCGAGCACGGCCCCCTTAAGTAGCCCCAGAACCGGCAGAGTGGCCAGAAGATAGGGGAAATAGGACAGATGCAGGCCATAGCTTGTCTCGACCGCCCCCAGCATCACCAGATTGGGCACATTCGCAGGCAGCACCGAAGCCGATAGCTGAAAGGTACCCAGAGCGGTGGCCAGTGCCAGACCGACCCGCCCCGGACGCCCCGGCACCAACCCCGTTTCCTCCGCCAGCGCCAGAATGATCGGCATCAGCAATGCGATACGCCCCATATTGGACGGCATGAAGAAGGCCAGCCCGTAGCTGAGCGCGATCGTTCCGAAGACCAGCCGCGGATAGGACTGCCCCAGCCGCATCGCCAGCACCCGCGCAGCCCGCGCGGCAAGCCCCGTCTTGGCGATGGCCAGACCGAGCACATAGCCGCTCAGGACCAGCCAGAATGCCGCCGAGGCAAAGCCCGAAAAGATGACCGAAGCCGGCGCGACCGAAAACATCATTGCCGCAGCAAAGAAGATCAGCGCCGTCAGATCTTCGGGCAGCCTGCCACTGGCCCATAGCAGGATCGTCACTGCCACCAGAATCGCAACCATCGTCCCCGCTCCCCGAATATCCCTCAGGACGGGTGATGGCAGGCGGGCATGTATTGTCAATTTGGTCCCCGTGGTGTTTGCGCCCGGCCATAGCCCCCGGCCTATACGACGCGTGGCAAAGTTTTCGACAAGAGTTTTCGACGCAGGCCCGCGCTTCGCGCTGGATTTGCGCGCCCGCTCGGGGTAATCGACACCCATGACCCAGATCACCATTCCCCGCCCCGATGACTGGCACCTGCATCTGCGCGATGGCGCGATGCTGAAGGCCGTCGCCCCCGAGACCGCCCGCCATTTCGGCCGCGCGATCATCATGCCCAATCTGGTGCCGCCGGTCGTGACCGGCGCTCAGGCCTCTGCTTACCGCGACCGTATCCTGAAGGCTCTGCCCAAAGGCGCGGAGTTCGAGCCGCTGATGGTGCTTTACCTCACCGAGGATACCGACCCGGAGGATGTGGCGGCAGCCCATGCCTCGGGTCTGGTGAAAGCGGTGAAGCTGTATCCCGCGGGCGCCACCACCAATTCGGCCTCGGGTGTGAAGGACTTCGACAAGGTCCGCCCCGTGCTGGAGAAAATGGCCGAGATCGGCCTGCCGCTTTGTGTGCATGGCGAGGTGACCGCGCCCGAGATTGACATCTTCGACCGTGAGGCCGTGTTCATTGACCGTGTCCTTGATCCGGTGCTGCGCGCGGTCAAGGGCCTGCGCGTGGTGATGGAACATGTCACCACCAAGGACGGTGTGGAGTATGTGAAATCGCAGGGCGACGATATGGGTGCCACGATCACCACGCACCATCTGATCATCAACCGCAACCACATCCTCGTGGGCGGGATCAAGCCGCATTACTACTGCCTGCCGGTGGCCAAACGCGAGGTGCACCGCCTTGCGCTGGTCGAGGCGGCAACCTCCGGCAACCCGCATTTCTTCCTCGGCACCGACTCGGCCCCGCATACCGATAACGCCAAGGAAAACCCCTGTGGCTGCGCGGGCTGCTTTACCGCGACCAATACGATGGCGCTTCTGGCCCATGTCTTCGAGGCCGAAGGCAAGCTGGAGAACCTTGCTAAATTCGCAAGCGAGAATGGCCCCGCCTTCTACCGCCTGCCGGTGAATGCCGCGACGCTGACGCTGACCAAGACCGATGAGGCCGCCCAATGGCCCGCCAAGATCGCGGTCGAAGACAGCCCCGTCACTGTGTTTGATCCGGGCTTCCCCTGCTTCTGGCACGTCCAAGACTGATATCTCCCGCGCCGGTTCTCCGGCGCGGTTTCCCATAGGAAGGTACCATATGATCCCCGCAAGCTTCCCCCCGAAAGAAGAGATCGCCCGCCTGACCGCGCGTATGCTGCTGGAAATCAAGGCCGTGCATTTCAATGCCCGCGAACCCTTCACGCTGGCCTCGGGCCTGCCGTCCCCCACCTATATCGACTGCCGCAAGCTGATCAGCTTCCCGCGTATCCGCTCGACGCTGATGGATTTCATGGCGGTGACCGTGATGCGCGAGGCGGGCTTTGAGGCATTCGACAATGTGGCCGGTGGCGAGACCGCAGGCATTCCCTTCGCCGCGATGGTGGCGGAACGTCTGGCCCTGCCGATGACCTATGTGCGCAAAAAGCCCAAAGGCTATGGCCGCAATGCCCGTATCGAGGGTGCGATGTCCGAAGGCGAGCGCGTGCTCTTGATCGAGGATCTGACCACGGATGGCGGCTCGAAACTGTCCTTCGTGGATGCGATCCGCGAGACGGGCGCGACCTGCGGCCACACTTCGGTGATCTTCTACTACGGCATCTTCGACGAGACGATCCCGAACCTGCGCGAACATGGCGTCGAACTCTCCTATCTGTGCACCTGGTGGGACGTTCTGGCCGAGGCACGCGCCCAAGGCGCCTTTGACGCCGAGACGCTGGATGAGGTCGAGGCCTTCCTCAAAGCGCCGCGCGCATGGCAGGATGCCAATAAAAAAGACTGACCTTGGTCAGCGACAAGGGTCGCGCCAAGATTTCTGTGGATAAGCCTGTGGGCGGGTCGGTGCGCAAAATGTGCACAAGCCCGCCCGCTTGCATTTTCCTTAGCCTCTTTACGCCGGATATGGTAGAAACGCCGCAATCCACCACAAAACCCGCCCCCGCAAGGGACGCCCGCAGGGCACGCTCCCCCAGTGTTTTCCACATTGAGTTACGCGGGCGAGATAAGGTAAGAGACCCCCTCACGGGTATCGAGGCATTGAGATGAACGAGATCAGCGCAGTCCGTAACGATCAGATCGACCAGAATGGCGCGCAGGACGCCGATCCGGTTCCGCATAATATCGAGGCGGAACAACAGCTTCTGGGCGCAATCCTGACCAATAACGATATCTACGACCGTATCGCCCAAGTGGTGAAGGCCGATCATTTCTACGAACCCGTCCACCGCCGCATCTATGAGACCGCCGTGGCGCGCATCCAGAAGAACGCGCTGGCCTCTCCAGTCACGTTGAAGGGCTATCTGGAAGACGACAGCGGGCTGAAAGAACTGGGCGGTCCGGCCTATCTGGCGCGTCTGGCGGGGGCTGCGATCTCGGCCTATGCGGCGCGCGATTATGCGCAGATGATCCATGATCTGGCGCTACGGCGCGAGCTGATCAATGTGGGGCGCGAACTGTCCGCCAGCGCCTCGAAGCTGGATGTAGGGCAAGAGGCCGAACAGCTGATCGTGCAGACCGAGGGCGCGCTCTACAAGCTGGCCGAGTCGGGCACCGCCGAGAAGGGCTTTGTCTCCTTCCTCAAGGCCGTGACCGAGGCCGTGCAATCGGCCAATGCCGCCTATCAGCGCGAGGGCGGCCTTGCGGGGATTTCCACCGGCCTGCGCGATCTGGACAAGAAGATGGGCGGGTTGCACCCGTCCGACCTTATCATCCTTGCAGGGCGCCCCTCGATGGGGAAGACCTCGCTTGCCACCAATATCGCCTTCAACATCGCCAAAGCCTATAAGCGCGGGCAGAAACATGACGGCACCGAAGGCGCCATCGAGGGCGGCTGCGTGGGCTTCTTCAGCCTCGAGATGTCGGCCGAACAGCTGGCCGCGCGTATCCTGTCGGAAGCCGCCGAAGTGCCCTCCGAGCAGATCCGCCGTGGCGATATGTCCGAACAGGAATTCCGCCGCTTCGTCGAGGCCGCGAAATCGCTGGAGACCTGCCCGCTTTATATCGATGACACCCCCGCCCTGCCCATTGCGCAGGTCGCCGCCCGCTGCCGCCGCCTGAAGCGGACACATGGGCTTGATGTGGTGATTGTCGACTACCTGCAGCTTCTGCGCGGCTCGGGGCGTGGCGATAACCGCGTGCAGGAGATCGGCGAGATCTCGATGGGGCTCAAGGCGATTGCCAAAGAGCTCAACATCCCCGTGATCGCGCTCTCGCAGCTCAGCCGGACGGTGGAAAGCCGTGACGACAAACGCCCGCAGCTCTCGGATCTGCGGGAATCGGGCTCGATCGAACAGGACGCCGATGTGGTGATGTTCGTCTATCGTGACGAATATTATAAAGAACGCGAGAAACCCGGCGATCACGAGCTGGAAAAGATGGCCGCTTGGCAACAGCTTATGGAACAGGTCCACGGCAAGGCCGAGATCATCTTGGGCAAGCAGCGCCACGGGCCGATCGGCTCGGTCGAGGTCGCCTTCGAAGGCCGCTTCACGCGCTTCTCGGATCTGGCCAAGGCATGGCAGGGCGACGGCGCGGACGGGTTCTGATTCGGCACCGCCCCGCCTCCTTCCTGCAAGGGCGAAGATCGCTCGAATTTTCTTCGCCCATACCATCCGATCCCCTCAACTTTCTCGCGCAATACTCGCAAATGGGCGCAAATCCTTCGGCAAACAGGCAAGGATGCGGTTAGTTCTTGACGAACCCCGCAGAAAGGCGAAGACATTCGCCTATGGCAAGCTCACTTCTTCACATCGACCTCGACGCCATCGCCTCCAACTGGAAGGCTCTGGACGCCAAATCCGGCCCCGCGACGCAGACTGCCGCCGTGGTGAAAGCCGATTCCTACGGATTGGGGGCGGACCGTGTGGCCCGCACCTTGTTGCGCCAAGGCGCAAAGACCTTCTTCGTGGCCTTGGCCGAGGAAGGCGCGAAACTGCGCCAAGCGATTGGCGACGGGCCGGAAATCTTCATCCTGTCCGGCCATATGGCAGGCGACTGCGACATGATCGCCGATCTCGACCTGACACCGGTGCTGAATTCGCCCGAACAGGTCAAACGCCATATGGACGTGCTGCCCGAAGCCACCTTCGGCATCCAGCTCGACACCGGCATGAACCGCCTTGGTCTGGAAGATGCCGACTGGCGGGCCCTGGCGCCGAGCCTTCTGGAAAAATCGCCCAGCCTGATCATGAGCCACCTCGCCTGCTCGGACGAACCCCATACCGGCATGAATGAACGCCAGCTGGCGGAATTCACCCGCATGACCGATGGCACCGGCCTGCGCCGCTCGCTTTCGGCCACGGGCGGGCTGCTCTATGGCAAGGACTACCATTTCGACCTCGTGCGCCCCGGCATCGGTCTTTACGGCGGACGGCCCTATACCGACGCCACGCCGGTGGTCACGCTCTCGCTCCCCGTCATCCAGACGCGGATCGTCGAGGCGGGCGAAACGGTGGGCTATGGCAATACATGGCAGGCCGAACGCCGCAGCCATGTGGCCACGGTCTCGGCAGGCTATGCCGATGGCATCAGCCGTCGCCTGTCCAATAACGCCACTCTGTGGGCCGGAGACACCGCCTGCCCGCTGATCGGGCGTGTCTCGATGGACCTGATCACCGTCGATATCACCGATCTCGATGGCACCCCCGAGGAGATGGATCTGCTCAATGCCCATCAGGGCGTCGATGCGCTGGCCGACCTGATCGGCACCATCGGCTACGAGGTCCTCACCTCGCTCGGGGCCCGCTATCAGCGCCGCTATAGCGAAACGCTCGGCTAATGCACAACCGATAGGCGCAAGGCTCTGATCTTGCGCCTAATTACAGGCGTAGCCCCCTTGCCCTGGGCTTTGCCGCCCTTGCGCTCACTGAAAATTTATCCCATGTTTCCCTTGGGTGAAAAGGCGCGCTTATGGTGGCGCAGAGCGGTGGCAGGGGTATCCGATGGCGTCACAAAATCCGAAATCCGCACAGCGCGGAACCGTTCCGGAAATGGCGGAAGCAAACCATCTGCGCCGCCTCGCCAGAAGCCGCAGCGATCTGGCCGATATGGTCAACACCACGATCTCGGGGCTGGTCCTGCTTCTGGCCTTCTGCGCCCTTGGCCAGTTTCTCGGCTCGGCCCTCGGATTTCTGCCTTGGCTGCATGTGCCCGCACAGTTCGGCCAATCCCAAATCGGACACCCCCAACTCGGGCAGGCCCAACTCGGGCAGGCCGCAGTCACGGATATCGGCCCGTGGTTACAGGCAGGCTTTGCCGCATTGGTCCTGCTTCTGGCTCTCTATCTGCCCGCACATAACCGCGTCAGCCGATTGGAACGCTCGCATCGCAATTTCCATATCGGCATGCAGGATGTGGCCCATGCCTACCGCCTTGCCCACGAAGCCGACCGCGCCGGTGCCTTCACCCTCTCAGGGGAATTCGACACCATGCGCGAACGGATCACATGGCTGCGCCAGCACCCCGACCTGCCCGGCCTCGAACCGGAACTGCTGGAACTTGCCGCCCAGATGAGCCTGCAATCGCGCGATCTTGCGCGCATCTACAGCGATGCGAACGTCGCCCGCGCCCGCGATACGCTCAAGGCCCGCCAGCAGGAAACCGACAGGCTGGCCCAGCAGATCGGACTGGCGCGCAAAACCTGCGACGAGATCGGCCACTGGCTGAGCGAGGTCGAGGCGGAAGAGCGCCGCGTCACCCGCGAGTTCCAACTCCTCGAACGCGATCTCGCCGCCATTCTGCCGGCGCTGGGATACGAACTGGAAGAACAACTGCCCAACGTCGCCCCCAAACGCCCCCAGAGCAGCACGAAAGACAGCTCGAATGTCGTAGCCCTGCCCAAACCCGCCGAACTTTCGCCCCGCCCCGATCGCGGCTAGGCCTCCAGCTGCCCCAAATATCCCGGGGTGAATTGGAGCCGCAGGCTCCAAGAGGGGCAGCGCCCCTTTCCCCTTGATGTTCGCCCTGTGTTCCGCATATTTACCCTATGGCAAAGAACATCCTCTCCTATACCTGCACCGCCTGTGGCGCCGTCCATCGCAAATGGAACGGCAAATGTGATGCCTGCGGCGAATGGAACACCCTCATCGAAGAGGCCCCGCTTTCGGCAGGCCCCAAGGGCAAAACCCTCGGCTCTACCAAAGGCCGCGTGATCGGGTTGACCACCCTGGCCGATGAAGAGGCCCCGCCGCCGCGTACCTGTTCCGGCATGGCCGAATTCGACCGCGTGCTGGGCGGCGGCCTCGTGCCCGGCTCGGCCATTCTGGTGGGCGGTGATCCCGGCATCGGGAAATCCACGCTGCTGTTGCAGGCGGTGGCGCGCTTTGCCCAGACCGGCCTCAAATGCCTCTATATCTCGGGCGAGGAAGCCTCGAGCCAGGTCCGCATGCGCGCCCAGCGTCTGGGGCTGGCCGATGCGCCGGTGCGACTGGGAGCGGAGACCAACCTACGCGACATCCTCACCACGATGGAGACCGAATCCCCCGATCTGGTGATCATCGATTCGATCCAGACCATGTGGGCCGATAATGTCGAATCGGCTCCGGGCTCGGTCAGCCAGGTCCGTGCCGCCTGTCACGAGCTTGTCAGCTTTGCCAAGAAACGCGCCTGTTCGGTCATTCTGGTGGGCCATGTCACCAAGGAAGGCCAGATCGCAGGCCCGCGCGTGGTCGAGCATATGGTCGATACGGTCCTCTATTTCGAGGGCGAGCGCGGGCATCAGTTCCGCATCCTGCGCGCGGTGAAAAACCGCTTTGGCCCTGCCGCCGAAATCGGCGTCTTCGAGATGACCGGTGGCGGTCTGGCCGAGGTCACCAACCCCTCGGCGCTCTTCCTGTCCGAACGTGGCCAAGCCGCCCCCGGATCGGCGGTTTTTGCAGGGATAGAAGGCACAAGGCCCGTCTTGACCGAGATTCAGGCCCTTGTCGCCCCCTCCACTCTGGCCAGCCCGCGCCGCACGGTGGTGGGGCTTGATAGTGGCCGGATCTCGACCATTATCGCGGTGCTCGAAAGCCGCTGCGGCATCCCCTTCACGGGCCTTGATGTCTTTCTCAATGTCGCAGGCGGCATGAAGGTCACCGAACCTGCCGCCGATCTGGCCGCCGCCGCCGCCCTTCTGAGTGCCCGCGAAGACACAGCCCTGCCCGCGGATATGGTGATTTTTGGCGAAATCAGCCTGTCTGCGGCGCTGCGTCCGGTGGGTCAGGCGGAAAACAGGTTGAAAGAGGCGGCAAAACTTGGTTTCTCACAAGCCATTGCTCCTTCCGGCACGAAAACCGAAGGGGGCGACGGGATCGCCCTGAGGAAACTCCCCGATCTCGTGACATTTGTCGGAGACATGTTCGGCGCCGGTTGACGCCCGGGCGAGACTGAAGGACGTAAAAACGTATGGACGGGTTTACCATCGTCGACGCCATCGTGGCGGTTATCATCATCCTGTCGGCCATTCTGGCCTATAGCCGTGGCTTCGTGCGCGAGGCGCTGGCCATCCTCGGCTGGATTGCTGCCGCCGTGCTGGCCTATATCTTTGCCGATGCGGCCCGCCCGCTGATCGCGCAGATCCCCATGCTGGACAAGTTTCTGGCCGGAAGCTGCGAATTGGCGACCATTGGCGGTTTCGCAGCGGTCTTTGCCATCGCGCTGATCGTGATGAGCTTTATCACCCCCCTCTTTGCCTCGGCCGTACAGCGCTCGGCGCTTGGCGGGCTGGATCAGGGTCTGGGTTTCCTCTTCGGCGTCCTGCGCGGGATCGTGCTCGTGGCGGTGGCCTTCGTGGTCTATGATCGCGTCATGGTCAATGAGGCGATGCCGGTGATCGACGATTCGCGTTCGGCGAAAGTGTTCTCGCGCATGTCGGGCCAGATGGACGAATCGATGCCGCAGGATGCGCCGGGCTGGATCACCGCACGCTATGAGCAGCTTGTTTCAACCTGCCCCGCACCGGTCGAGGCCCCTTCCGAGACCACGATCGAGCAATAATCCCCCGATAAGCGGCGCTTGAAGCCGCGTTCGGCAGGAAAATCATGACAGGCTTGTAAAGCTTTATCGAACGGGAGGGGTTAACACCCTTCCCGTTTCGCATTATATGGCCCTCAACCCTCCCAGATCCCGAGCCCGGAGCCAGTTTCCATGAATGATCTGCCCCAGCATTTCCTTTCCCATCCTTTTGACGATGACAAGCTGAAGGAAGAATGCGGCGTCTTTGGCGTTGTCGGCGTGAAAGACGCTGCCAACTTTGTGGCTCTTGGCCTGCATGCGCTTCAGCACCGCGGTCAGGAAGCAGGCGGCATCGTCGCCCATGACCCCGAACACGGGTTCAACTCGGCCCACCGCTTCGGCTATGTGCGCGACAATTTCACCAAAGCCTCGCTGATGGAAACGCTGCCCGGCCCGATCGCCATCGGCCATGTGCGCTATTCCACCGCTGGCAAGAAAGGCGCTGTCATCCGTGACATCCAGCCCTTCTTCGGGGAATTCTCGCTGGGTGGTGCGGCGGTGGCCCATAACGGCAACCTCACCAATGCCGACCAGCTGCGCCGCGAGCTGATCGAGATGGGCGCGATCTTCCAGTCCAGCTCGGATTCGGAGTGCATCATCCACCTGATGGCGCGGTCGATCCAGAAGCGCCATGCCGACCGTATCGCTGATGCGCTGCGCCGCGTCGAGGGTGCTTTCTCGGTGGTCGCCATGACCCGCACCAAACTGATCGGTGTGCGTGATCCCTTGGGCGTGCGCCCGCTGGTTCTGGGCCGTCTGGGCGACAATGGCTTCGCGCTGTCTTCCGAGACCTGCGGCCTCGATATCATCGGTGCCGAATTCGTCCGCGAGATCGAACCGGGCGAGATGGTGGTGATCGAGAACGGGCTGGTGAAATCCTCCCGCCCGTTTGCCCCTGCCAAATCGCGCTTCTGTATCTTCGAGCATGTCTATTTCTCGCGCCCCGACAGCCAGTATGGTGGCCGCTCCGTCTATGAGACCCGCCGCCAGATCGGCGTCGAACTGGCGCGTGAGGCTCCTGTGGAGGCCGATCTTGTGTGCCCCGTGCCGGATTCGGGCACGCCCGCGGCGATCGGCTTCAGCCAGGAATCGGGCATTCCCTTCGCATTGGGCATCACCCGCAACCAGTATATGGGCCGGACCTTCATCGAACCGACCGAGCAGATCCGCAATATGGGTGTGCGCCTGAAGCTCAACGTCAACAAGGCGCTGATCAAGGGCAAGCGCGTCATTCTGGTGGATGACTCGGTCGTGCGCGGCACCACCTCGCGCAAAATCAAGGACATGATCCTTGATGCCGGTGCGAAGGAAGTGCATTTCCGCATCGCCTCCCCGCCCACCGCATGGCCGTGCTTCTACGGTGTGGATACGCCCGACCGCTCCAAGCTGCTGGCCGCCAAGATGTCGGAAGACGAGATGCGCGACTGGATCGGTGTGGACAGCCTGAAATTCATCTCGCTCGACGGTCTTTACCGTGCCGCGGGCGAAGCCGAAGGCCGCAACAAAGAGAACCCGCAATATTGCGATGCCTGCTTCTCGGGCGAATATCCGATCTCTCCGGCAGACCAGCTGGCCAAAGGGTTCCGGATGAAAACCGCAGCAGAATAAGCTTCGATAAAATTGCACGGGAATGGCGCCTTTGAAACAGGCGCCATTTTTGCATTCGCGGCAAGGATTAACGGCTTATGCACAGATCACGCATAAGTTGGATGGGACAGTGCTCTTTTTCGCAATCATGGATGCCGAGATGCCCAATAAGACAATCCCTGCAAAGACCTTTCTGGATCTTCATGCAACCGCTATGGCTCTGAAAGAAATCGCAAATGGCGACGAACATCTGATCATCGATCCGCGTACGAAGGTGGAACTCTCGATGCTGTCCTCCGCGCCGCTGGGGCTGCGGCTGGTGGCGCATAAAGAAGACGATCTGAAGATCATCGCACTCAAGCTGATCATCACCGAAATCAACGAGCCATGCGCAAGCTGCACCATGCATACCGCCTCCGACAAGCCGGTCGAGATCGAGACGCGCGGCAGCACGCCCGATGTGCAGAAAGCGGCAGAGGATCTGATGCTGCGCGAGGTGGAGCGGCTGCAGGGCGTGCTGAAGATCCTCAAAACCAAAGGCATCGAGAACTGGGGCCGCGGGTTCTTCGGCAATACGCAATCGCAAAAGCCGCGGGAACGGGACCAGATCATCCTTGATCTCGCCCGCTAGACGCCTGCATCGGCCCAAGGAAGCAGGCCGCCCCTCCGGCGGCCTTGCGACGCAGAAGGCAGCTCCGCACTACTCTCGCTGGGCCTTGCATTGGCTCAGCACCCTCTCGCCCCTGTCATCCTGCCACGCCAGAAAGGCCTCGGACCCTTTGATGTGCCAGACATAACCACGTTCCAGCGCATAGCGTGCACCGGAGCCGGTGGGACCGGAGGGCAGAACGACCTGATGCCCTTCCGCCCAGAGCACAACCAGCGGCGGAGCAACGGTGTTGACATAGACCGCCGAAATTTCGGACTGCCGGTCACAATGGTAGCGCACAGGCTGCGGCAGATCCTCGGCTTTGGCTGCAACCGCCAGAAGCCCGAACGCGGCACAGGCTGCAACACCCTTCCCGCCCCGAACGACAGCCGCTTGCACGGTCACAGAACGTCTTCGATATTATCGGCCAAGGCCTCGGCACGGGCGGCAATCTCGGCCAGCGCCTCGGACATCTCCGGTGGCAAAACCGGCACCTCGACCTGAGTCACATTGGCGCGCGCCTCGGCCAGTTCGGCCTGAAGCTTGGTCATCTCGACACGCATCGCGGCAATCTCGTCCTCGACAGCCGCCGTCCGGTCCGCCAGCATCAACCCCGACATCAGCAGCATTTTCACTTCGGGAATGCGCCCGATCTGCCCGATCAGCACGCTGGCCTCGCGATCAAGCATACCTGCCGCCGAACGCAGATAGGCTTCC
This sequence comes from Thioclava sp. NS-SX20, assembly GCF_057380695.1. Lineage (NCBI taxonomy): Bacteria > Pseudomonadati > Pseudomonadota > Alphaproteobacteria > Rhodobacterales > Paracoccaceae > Thioclava > Thioclava sp. NS-SX20. The sequence continues at coordinate 1,456,821 of NZ_CM170816.1, forward strand.
TCGCCATTCTGGCAGGCGACTTCAAAATCGCGCCCACCGATTGTGACCGTGACTTCAGCCATCCTGTTTCTCCTCGCTCGCCTCGTCGTGATCGCCCAAGGGCCTATCGGAGGGCATATCGCCCGCCGCCTCTTCGCGCAGAACACTGTCACGCGCGGCCAGAAGCGGCTCGATCCCGCCGATAATCTCGTCCAGCGCCGCCCGCTCCGCCGCGCGGGCCGCTCTCAGCGCCTCGACCTCGGCCCGTAGCGCCTCATTGATCTGCACCTGCGCCATCCGCCCGCCGGCATCGATCAAGCCACGATTGGCCGCGATCAGGTCGGTATTGGCCGCCTGCAATCGCTCGATCTCGGACAGGGCCTGTGTCAGTGCGCGCGCACGTTGACCCAGCCGCTTCTCCAATGCGGAAAGCGCGGCTTCGCGTTCAGCGGCGGCCATTTCAACCTGCGTCTGCAGATCGGCCACCTCTTCACGTGCCAGATTAAGATCATCCGTTAACGATTTGTTTTCATTTTTCAAATGATCGATATCGGCAAGTGTCACCGCTTCTGCCGGGGCCAAGGGCAAAGCGGCTTCGGCTTCGGCTTCGGACCGCATGCTCGCCAGATCGGCCCGTGCGGCATCACGTCCGTTAACTAGTGTCTCGACACTCTTGGCCACACGGGCCAAAGCAAAGGCAAGCCTGCGTTCATATTGCGAAAAATCGGCCGCCTCATCCGTCATCGTGTCACATCCCCGCTGTAGCGCGCCTGTCGTCATCCCGCTATCTGGGCATAAATCGGCAGACATATCAAATCCCGCGCGACAACGAATCGTGCCGCCCGGTGTTAAGTGACAGTTTAGCCCATCAGGTCAAGACTTTCCCAGAGCCCGCACCAAACCCATGCCAGTTCCCGCATGCTAGCGCGATCAGCAACTTGGCGCCCGTTCTTTGCACAAAGACTAAAACGGCCATTCCGCAGACTTGATATTCGGCCCATCCCTGCTATCAGGGGCCGAACGAATGCCCAAAAGTTGCCGTATGAGGATCCCGCCCATGGATATCGCCACGCTTCGTGAACAGCACCCCGATCACTGGAAACTGGCCTCGGCCATCCGCGCGCTTACGATGGATGCCGTGCAAAAAGCCAATTCCGGTCACCCCGGCATGCCGATGGGCATGGCCGATGTGGCGACCGTGCTGTTTCAGAAGCACCTGAAATTCGACGCCAAAGCCCCGAAATGGTTTGACCGCGACCGGTTCATCCTGTCGGCAGGTCATGGCTCGATGCTGATCTACTCGCTGCTCTATCTTTGCGGCGATGCGCAGGTGACCCTGGACCAGATCAAGAATTTCCGCCAGAAAGGCGCATTGACAGCAGGTCACCCCGAGAACTTCCTGCTGGATGCGGTTGAAACCACCACCGGCCCGCTGGGTCAGGGGATCTCCACCGCTGTCGGCATGGCGATTGCCGAAGAAAGCCTGCGCGCGCGTTTCGGCAAGAAGGTCTTTGACCACAAGACCTATGTGATCGCCGGCGACGGCTGCCTGATGGAAGGCATCAGCCATGAAGCCATCGGCTTGGCCGGTATGCAGAAGCTGAAGAACCTTGTTGTTCTGTGGGACAATAACAACATCACCATTGATGGCCGCGTCGACAAGGCCTGCATCACCGACCAGCGCATGCGCTTCAAGGCGGCGGGCTGGAAAGTCCTGCATTGCGACGGTCATGATCCGGCCGATATCGACCGCGCCCTGACCGAAGCCCAGAAATCCAACGCGCCGGTCTTCATCGACTGCAAGACCATCATCGGTTTCGGCTCGCCCAACAAGGCTGACAGCTACTCCGTGCACGGCTCGCCGCTGGGCGATGCCGAGATCGAGGCCACCAAGAAGATCTATGGCTGGGATCACGGCCCCTTCGATATTCCGGCGGATATCAAGGCGACCTGGGAAGAGATCGGGGCACGTGGCGCGGCAGCGCGCGGCGAGTGGGAAGAGCGTTTCGGCGGTCTTTCGGCCTCCAAACAGGCGGAAATCACCCGCATGATGACGGGCGAGGTCTCCAAGAAGCTTGCCGCAGCCGTCCGCAAGTTCAAGAAAGAGCAATCCGAAGCGGCGCCGAAAGTGGCCACCCGCAAGGCGTCGGAAATGGTGCTGGGCGCGATCAACCCCGCGGTGCCTGAAACCATCGGCGGCTCGGCGGACCTCACCGGGTCAAACCTGACCAAAACCGCGGATCTGGGCGTTTTCGAGCCCGAAAACCGCAAGGGCCGTTACGTGCATTACGGCATCCGTGAACACGGGATGGCGGCGGCGATGAACGGGTTGTGGCTGCATGGCGGCGTGCGCCCCTATGGCGGCACCTTCTTCTGCTTCACCGATTACGCCCGTGGCGCGATGCGTCTGTCGGCGCTGATGAAGGTTCCGGCGGTTTATGTCATGACCCATGACTCGATCGGTCTGGGCGAAGACGGTCCGACCCACCAGCCGGTGGAGCATCTGGCGATCTGCCGCGCGACCCCCAACACCTGGACGTTCCGTCCGGCGGATGTGATCGAGACGGCAGAAGCCTGGGAGCTGGCGCTGACCACCGAGGAAACGCCTTCGGTGATCGCGCTCTCGCGTCAGAACCTGCCCACGCTGCGCACCAAGCACAGCACGCAGAACATGGTCGCCAAAGGGGCCTATGTGATCGAGGAAGCCGAAGGCAAGCGTCAGGCGATCCTGATGGCGACCGGCTCGGAAGTCGAGATCGCGCTGAAAGCCCGCGAGATCCTGCAGGCCCAAGCCATCGGCACCCGCGTTGTGTCGGTGCCCTGTATGGAACTGTTTGACGCGCAGGACGAAGCCTATCGCCGCCGCATCCTGCCCGCAGGGGCCGTGCGCGTGGCCGTCGAGGCTGCGATCCGTCAACCGTGGGACAAATACCTCTTGGGCGAGCGTGGCCGCGAAACCAAGGCGGGCTTTGTCGGTATGGACGGCTTCGGCTCCTCGGCCCCCGCGCCCGAGCTTTATGCCAAATACGGGATCACCCCCGAAGCGATCGCCGAAAAGGTCAAATCCCTTCTGTGACCACGCTCAGGGATCAGAACCAAGAGGGGGCCGCACCGGCCCCCTCTTCCGTTGCGGCGGGTGGCGGGGCCGGCTCTGCAAGAGCAGGCCGCGTCGCACCGCGCGACGGGCTCCCCCAGACTGCCCCCCACACCCCCAAGACCTACACAGCCGATGGCGAGACTGGCCGCCCCAGAAACGGGTTGGGCATGATATGCGTGCTCTGTGCGTTTGCCTGTTTCACATTGATGGATGCCTGCGCAAAGGGGCTCTCGCAGCACTATGATCCTGTGCAGATCGTCTGGCTGCGCTATCTCACCAATACCGCATTGCTGCTTCTGGTCTTCGCCCCCAGATTGGGCCGCCTCCTGCCCGCCCGCCAGCCGCGCCTGCAGGTGCTGCGTGGGGCGATGCAGCTGACCACCGTGCTGCTGTTCTTTACCGCGATCCAGTCTATCGGCCTTGCCGAGGCCACGGCTCTTGCCGATCTCAATCCAGTTCTGGTCACGCTGGGGGCGGCGCTGTTCCTGCGCGAACGCCTCGGTCCGCGCCGCCTGATGGGCATCGGCTTCGCCTTCTGTGGCGCAATGATCATTATCCGCCCCGGTCCGGGCGTCCTCGATTGGGCGGCGCTTTACGCGCTTGGCACAGCAATCTGCTTTGCCGGCGGTATGCTGATCACCCGCATGATCCAGCGCGACGGGCTGATCACCTCGCTGATCTGGGGCGCGCTTGTGGGGCTGATCGGGTCCAGTCTCGCGCTGCCCTTTGTCTGGCGTCCGATCGCAGCAGAAACGCTCTGGCCCATTCTCGGTCTCGGGCTGAGCGGGGCCATCGGTCAGGGATTTCTGGTCAAGGGATACAGCATCGCCGAGGCCTCGTCGCTGGCGCCCTTCGGCTATACGGGGCTGATCTTTGCCACGCTGTGGGGAATCCTGTTCTTTGGCCAGTATCCTGACGGCTGGACAGTGGCAGGTGCGCTTGTGATCGTCGGCGCCGGACTTTATGTCTGGTGGCGTGAAAACCGGATCTGAGCGGCCCGCCGCACCGGTACCGAACGGAGAATCCCGATGCCCAAACGCGCCACCCCAAGCCTGACCGACCGCGTGTCGGCCCTTGTCTTCAAGGCGGGAATGGGCCTGCTGCAGCGGTTGCCCTATGAAAGACGCATCCCTCTGGCGGGCCGGCTTTTGTCAGGGGTGGCACCGCTTCTGGGGTTCCGCCGCCGGATCCGCGCCAATCTGGCTCTGACCTGCCCCGACCTGCCCCCCGCCGAGGTCGCGCGCCTGTGCAAGGCCGTCCCCGATAATATCGGGCGCACTTTGGCCGAGATGTTTTCCGGCACCGAGTTCATCACCCGTATGCGTGACATCCCGCTTGAGGGGCCGGGCGCGGCGCGGCTGACCGAGCTCAAGGAAACCGGCAAGGCCTGCGTGCTCGTATCGGGGCATTTCGGCAATTACGACGCGGCCCGTGGCGTGCTGATCGCGCGCGGCTTTCCCATTGCGGGCCTGTATCGCCCGATGAATAACGCGCTTTTCAACCGCGATTATCTTGCCGCCATCGAAACCGTTGGCACACCGCTTTACCCGCGCGACCGCCGTGGCATGACCAATATGCTGCGCCATCTCAAGAACGGGGGCATGGTCGCCCTTGCGACTGACCAGTATTTCCGCACAGGGGCCGTGCTGCAATTCTTCGGAAAGCCTGCCCCCTCGCCTCTCTCTGCTGCGGAAATGGCCCTGCGTCTGGATATCGACCTGATCCCGATCTATGCCATCCGCCAACCCGACGGGCTGAGCTTCCGTTTCTATGTCGGGGAGCCGGTTCCGCATACGACGCCGGAAGAGATGACGCAGGTTACGCTCGATTCCCTTGAAGGTCAGGTCCGCGCCCATATGGAACAATGGCTGTGGATCCACCGCCGCTGGAACAAAACCTGAAGCGGAACGGGACCTGAAATAGAACAGGATACCCCCGAAAGCGCTGCGCATCCTTCATGATGCATGTCCGGACAATCCCACGCGCTTGGGCGGGTCAGCCGCAACCGTGACAGCGCCGCATAAACCGGCTGAATGCCCTGTGGATTGACGGCCTGTAAGCCGTCCCTAGGCTGGCTCTGGACTGACGCGTGATGGCCCGGCCGAAGCTTCCCCCGCTCTTGCCGCCCGAAACCGCGTGGCCTTACTTGATACGCGCCGCGCCAACAATGGCACCGGGCAAAGGTACAGACCGTCCGGGCTGCGAGGTCTGCACGATCACCACCGCAGGATTGCTGCCCTCGACCTGCGTATCGAATGTCATCGGGGTCTGGCCATCCCAATCGGCAACGATGTGCCATTGGGTGACGATATTGGTGTAATCCATGCTCAGACCGGCATTCTCGCCCCGCAGGATATCGACCGAGGCATGCGGCAGGTAACGCACCACCTGCACCATCGCGTCATGCCCCAACGGCGGATTGGCCGAAAGCGAGATGCGGTATTGATCGCCCTCTTGCGAGATCGCGATATCGACAGGCGCAGTGCTGGCCGTGGCCGTATCCAGCGCCGATTTGATTGCGACACGGTCCGCCCCGAGCAGGCGCTGCTGTCCGTTCACGATCATCTGCGGCGTATAGATCATCCGCTCTTTCACCGCGCGCGCATAGCCTTTCTGGCGCGAGGTAAAGGCGGGCTGACCGAAGGGATCGCGCCAGCCGAGATAATCCCAGTAATCGACATGCAGTGCGAGGGCGATCACATCGTCACGCTCGGCCAGACCCTCCAGCAGCTTATCAGCGGGCGGGCAGGCCGCGCAGCCCTGCGAGGTGAACAGTTCGACCACAACGGGCGAGGTGCCTTTGGACACATCCACACCGGCAGGAGCCGTGGCCGCCGCCACTGCGGTCGCGGGGTCGGTCAGCGGCGCGTCAGAGGAAGACGGGGTCTGCCCTGCGGTCTCTTCCGCAGTTGCGCCCGCCGTTGCACCGAATTCGTCGTTTTCGGAAAAGCCGCTTTCATCCGGTCCGGCTGTATCGGAAAAGGTCGTCTCTCCCGATTGGGGATCGGTGTCCCTATTGGCCGCGCCAGCCTGACCCGCACCGGACATATCCTGTGCCCAGACCGCAGGGGACATCATCGCCGACCCCAGCATCACGCTGACGGTTACGACCATTGCAAGACGCAGAGGCGAAGCTGTTAACTTACGTTTCGTCGCCAGATGATCCACCTGCGCAGTCGTCATGGAAGCGTCCAAATCCTTTACTTTTCAAAGAAGACTTAATCAGCGATTCCAGCTAATGCCAATCAAGGTTTTGCGAGATAGCCCGACTGTGTTGCATTCGCCCGCCTCCCCGACACACAGCCTCCCCGACACCAGCCTCCCAAACACATGGCCTCCCAGACACAGCGTCTTCCTGCGATACCGTCTTTGCCATAGGGTTCGATAGCACAACAAGACGTGCAGAAGGTTAATCCGCAGCTGACGCAGCGCCGCAACGGCTTGGGCACAAAATAATGCGTGACAGCCGCGCCCGAACAGTGGACCTTTGGCCAAGGCGCTCTATCTGCGCGTCACCTAATAGGCGGGGGGCACATCATCGGGCGGCCCCTGCAGGGGCAGATCCCCTTCCTCCGCGGCGCATGCGTCGATGGAGTTCTTTGTGCGCAAGATTGTATACAAATGCATACAAAAATTTTCCGCACCCCCTTGTCCTCTCCCTGTTGTTGCGCCAATTAAAGCGTAGCGACACCCTATTGACCTAGAGGGAGGCCAAACTCATGACCATCGTGACCGGTAATGATACCGCCAAGACCCGTCGGGAACTGACGGTTGGTGACAAGACATTTTCCTATTATTCCATTCAAGCGGCCTCCGATGCCGGGCTTGGAGATTTCTCGAAGCTGCCAGCCTCGCTGAAGGTTGTGCTCGAGAACCTGCTGCGCTTTGAAGATGCCGGTTTCTCGGTCTCCGTCGAGGACATCAAGGCGTTCGGCGAATGGGCCGAAAAGGGGGGCAACAACCCCCGCGAGATCGCCTATCGCCCTGCCCGCGTGCTGATGCAGGATTTCACCGGCGTGCCCGCCGTGGTGGACCTGGCCGCGATGCGCGACGGGATCAAGGGCTTGGGCGGCGATGCGCAAAAGATCAACCCGCTGGTCCCCGTTGATCTGGTGATCGACCACTCGGTGATGATCGATGAATTCGGTAATCCGCGCGCCTTCCAGATGAATGTGGACCGCGAATATGAACGCAATATGGAGCGCTACGAGTTCCTGAAATGGGGCCAGACCGCGTTCAAGAATTTCCGCGTCGTGCCGCCGGGCACCGGCATCTGCCACCAGGTGAACCTCGAATATCTGGCGCAGACCGTCTGGACCGATACCGACCAAGAGGGCCGCGAGGTCGCCTATCCCGATACGCTTGTGGGCACCGATAGCCACACCACGATGGTGAATGGCGCCGCCGTTCTTGGTTGGGGTGTAGGCGGGATCGAGGCCGAGGCCGCGATGCTGGGTCAGCCGATCTCCATGCTGATCCCCGAGGTTGTGGGCTTCAAGCTGACCGGCGCTATGGTCGAAGGCACCACCGGCACCGACCTTGTGCTGAAGGTCGTCGAGATGCTGCGCAAGCACGGCGTGGTGGGCAAATTCGTCGAATTCTATGGCGACGGTCTGGACAATCTGCCGCTGGCCCAACGCGCCACCATCGCCAATATGGCACCCGAATATGGCGCAACTTGTGGCTTCTTCCCGATTGACGCGGAAACCCTGCGCTATCTGGAACAGACGGGCCGCGAGAAAGACCGGATCGCTCTGGTCGAAGCCTATGCCAAAGAGAACGGCTTCTGGCGCGGGGCGGATTACGCGCCGATCTATTCCTCGACCTTGGAGCTGGATATGGGCACCATCGTGCCCGCGATCTCCGGCCCGAAACGCCCGCAGGATTACGTCGCGCTGACCGATGCGGCCACGGCGTTCGGGAAGGTCGTTTCGGATTTCCGCGGCAAGGATGCGTCCGACGCAGCCGCCGATATGGCGGCCGAAGGGCCTGCCGCAACCAAAACCGTGACCGAAAAAGCGGTGAAGGTGGATCTGGACGGTCAGGAGATCACGCTCAAGGACGGCTCGGTGGTGATTGCCTCGATCACCTCCTGCACCAACACCTCAAACCCCTATGTGCTGATCGCGGCGGGGCTTGTGGCGCGCAAGGCCCGTGCCTTGGGCCTGAACCGCAAGCCTTGGGTGAAAACTTCGCTGGCCCCCGGGTCTCAGGTTGTGACCGAATATCTGAATGCGGCAGGGCTGCAGGAGGATCTGGACGCAATCGGCTTCAACCTTGTGGGCTATGGCTGCACCACCTGTATCGGGAATTCCGGCCCGATCCATCCGGCACTGTCCAAAGCGATCAATGAGAACGACCTGATCGCGACCTCGGTCCTGTCGGGCAACCGCAACTTTGAAGGGCGGATCAGCCCCGATGTACGCGCCAACTATCTGGCTTCGCCGCCGCTGGTTGTGGCCTATGCACTTGCGGGCGATATGGATGTCGATCTGGCCGGTGGTCCGATTGCCCAGACCCCCGAGGGCAAGGACGTCTATCTGAAAGACATCTGGCCGTCGGATAAGGAAGTGGCCGAACTGGTCGAGAAGGTCGTCACCCGCGAAGCCTTCCAGGCCAAATATGCCGATGTCTTCAAGGGCGACGAGAAATGGCAGGCGGTGGAAGTCAATGGGGGCGAAACCTATGACTGGCCGCCGGAATCGACCTATATCCAGAACCCGCCCTATTTCCAGGGCATGTCTCCGGATGCAGGCGAGATCACCAATATCAAGAGCGCGCGCGTTCTGGCCCTGTTGGGCGATATGATCACCACCGACCATATCTCGCCTGCCGGTTCGTTCAAACCCTCGACCCCTGCCGGTAAATACCTGACCGAGCATGGCGTGGAGCCGAGAGACTTCAACAGCTACGGCTCGCGTCGCGGCAACCACGAAGTCATGATGCGAGGCACCTTTGCCAATATCCGCATCAAGAACGAGATGCTGGACGGCGTCGAGGGCGGCTTTACCAAAGGCCCGAATGGCGAGCAGACCACCATCTTCGATGCCTCGATGGAGTATCAGGAGGCAGGCACGCCGCTGGTGATCTTCGGGGGCGAGCAATACGGCGCGGGGTCTTCGCGCGATTGGGCGGCCAAAGGCACCAACCTGCTGGGCGTCAAGGGCGTGATTGCCGAAAGCTTCGAACGGATCCACCGCTCGAACCTGATCGGCATGGGGGTCATCCCCTTCGAGTTCACCAATGGCGACACCCGCAAAACGCTGGGGCTGACCGGCGATGAGGTGGTGACGATCGAGGGGCTTGAAGGCGACATCAAACCTCTGAGCCTTGTGCCCTGCACCATCGAGTTCAAGGATGGCAGCAAGAAAGAGATCAAGCTCAAAGCCCGTATCGATACGGCAGTCGAGATCGAATATCTCAAAAACGGCGGTGTGCTGCATTACGTGCTGCGCAACCTCGCCAAAGCCTGATCGGGCCAAACGTTCTGAAAGGCCCTGTGCATTGCGCAGGGCCTTTTGGTATCTGCGAACGGGCTGCAAACGGGTGGCCAGCAAGCGACCGCTGGCCATTGTCCGACGGAGGCGGAGCTGCTCGGGTTACGCCAGTTGCGTCCTAGGTTCGGAGAGCTGGGCGCGTGCCCATGCCCGACAAGGCTCGTCAGGCGGATCTTGCGGGGCTTGAGGAGCGATAGGAGACCGGCATCCGGCCCCTGCTGCGCGCCTTGCCTTTGCCCACAGCACGGGGCCATGCCCTGCATCAAACCCCAGCCCTGAAGGGACATTTTCATGAACAGCATCCTTTACGCCCTGATGGCACTGGCAGGCGGGATCGGCCTGTCCTGTCAGGCCGCCATCAACAGCCGCCTCAGCGCGGGGATCGGCGGGCAACCCCTCGTCGCCTCTTTCATCTCGTTTTTCATCGGGGCGCTGTGTCTGGGGGCGGCGGCACTGGTTCTTGCCGATTGGAACGCGGTCACCACCACCCTTGCACAGCAACCGTGGTGGCGCTGGCTGGGGGGCGTGATTGGCGCAGGCTTCGTGTTCACCTCGATTTTTCTGGCCCCGAAGATCGGCGTCACCAATGTCATGTTCCTGTTCATCATCGGGCAGCTGGCGGCGGGTATGGTGATTGACAGCTTCGGCCTGATCCAGATGCCGGTGCGCCCGACCGAGTGGTGGAAATTCGCCGGACTGGCAATCATGCTCGGGGGCTTGACGCTGTTCATGTTTGGCGGGCGCTTTTTCCCTTCGGAATAACGGGGCGCGACAGGGGCAAGAGGACGGGCGTAAAGAGGACGGGCTTGAAATGCGGGCTGTCCTTCCCATATCTCTTTCACCACATGTAATAGGGATTTACATCACAATGAACGAGACCCGTCAGCTTTATGTCGAGCAGCGCGTCGCCAACGAGAAGAAGTCGGCGCTGATCGCCTATCTTCTGTGGTTCTTCCTGCCCATGCTGGGGGTGCACCGGTTCTATCTGGGACGCTGGATGTCGGGGCTGATCATGCTGGCCCTGTTCGGCATCGGCACGGCGCTCGCGGTAATCCTTATCGGGTATATCCCGCTGGCTTTTGTGGCGCTTTGGTGGGTGATCGATGCGCTGCTGATCCCCGGCATGATCCGCCGCGATATGGACGAGATGCGCGCCCGCTACATGTGGGAAAGCCGGTAACTAGATCCCCAGCCGTAAATCGCTGGCCTCAAGCGCAGCACGCTGCGCGGCATCCAGACACACCGGATGGACCATCTGCGTATGGATTGAAAACACCACCGCACGGCTTTGGGGAAGCCGGACAAGCCCCTGACGTTCGACACGGATCAACGGACGTTGGGGATTGACCTGCCCGCGCAGCGCCTCGGGGCGGCTGTCAAATAGCGACTGGCCCGTGCGCGAGGCGGTGCCACGCATCAACGCCCTGCCCGGCTGCACACCGTCCAGAAGCCGCTGGACACGTTTTGCCAGATCCTCGGTGTAAATCGCGACGGGCCTGTGGATGCGCCGCATCGGGCGCCCGATCTTCTCGGCCAGCGACCATCCCGCCGGAAAGCACAGGATGGCACCGGTCAGGATATGCTCGCCCTCCGGCCCGTCCTGCATCCCGTTCTGCATCAGGCAGAAATCATTCTGCGTCAGTCGCCCCAATGTCAGTAAGGGGGCGTCAGGGTCCGGCGTGACGAGACGCCCGTCGGGGCAGATGACATGCCCTGCCTCGACCCTGTATCCTTTGGCGGGCAAAAGCCGCAGCACCATCGCAAGGAGTTCCTGCGCCGCCAGACAGGCCTGAGGCAGAAGCGCGTGCACCTGATCCTCATGGTGGGCGATCAGATCCTCGCGCAGCGCCATCTGTGCCGCATAGGCGTCATCGACCTCCAGCCAGTCCTCGATTGCCAGAGGCACGATCCCTGGCAGGCGGTGCGTGCGCGGGTCGGCCCAAGGGGCGAAGGACAGACGGGATTGCAGAACGGTTTCCATGCCGCAAACCTGCGACCCCTTGCCTTCCGCCACAAGAGGGATTGCAGCAAATCCCGCCCCGCCGGTCACGATGGTGGCGTTTGCCCCATATGCCGCCCGTGCCCGGCCCGTGCCTGGCCCGTGTTTTGCTCGCGTTTTGCCCGTGCCGCAGCAAAACCGCCCAAAAACCGGTCAGGCATTTTGCGCCCCCACCGGAACCAGCGCCGGACAATATGTGGAAGATTCGCCCGCGCAGAGTGTCTGCCCTCCGTTTTTGCGCCGCCCGAACGGTCCCGAGGCAGGAAATAGCCCAGTTTCGGCCCGTCAGACCCTCCCTCTACCTTGCCCGACGGGGGCGCGCAGTCTAGAAGCCTGCCAACAGCTTACATCTAGCGCAATCGAAAGGTCTCAAGCATGATCCCGCGTTATGCCCGCAAAGAGATGGTCGACATCTGGGAACCCGCCACCAAATTCAAGATCTGGTACGAGATCGAGGCCCATGCCTGCGACGCACAGGCCGCTCTCGGTGTGATCCCGAAAGAAAACGCCGAAGCCGTCTGGAAAGCCAAGGATGTCGAGTTCGATGTCGCGCGGATCGACGAGATCGAAGCGGTCACCAAGCATGACGTCATCGCCTTCCTGACCCATCTGGCCGAGCATGTCGGCTCGGACGAGGCGCGTTTCGTGCATCAGGGCATGACCTCTTCGGATGTGCTCGACACCTGCCTCAACGTGCAACTGGTGCGCGCCGCCGACATTCTGCTGGCCGATCTGGACAAGGTTCTGGCCGCGTTGAAAAAACGCGCCTACGAGCATAAGAACACCGTTCGCGTGGGCCGCTCGCACGGTATCCATGCCGAACCCACCACGATGGGCCTGACATTTGCCCGTTTCTACGCCGAGATGGACCGCAACAAGGCCCGTCTGCAGGCCGCGCGTGAAGAGGTTGCCACCGGTGCGATTTCGGGCGCGGTCGGCACTTTCGCCAATATCGATCCGGCGGTCGAAGAGCATGTGTGTGCGCAGCTCGGCCTCAAGCCCGAGCCGATCTCCACGCAGGTCATCCCGCGCGACCGTCATGCGATGTTCTTTGCGACGCTGGGCGTGATTGCCTCCTCGATGGAAAATATCGCGATTGAAATCCGTCACATGCAGCGCACCGAAGTGCTGGAAGGCGCGGAATTCTTCTCGATGGGCCAGAAGGGCTCGTCGGCCATGCCGCATAAGAAGAACCCCGTTCTGACCGAGAACCTGACCGGTCTGGCACGTCTAGTGCGCATGACGGTGGTGCCGGCGATGGAGAACGTGGCGCTCTGGCACGAGCGTGACATCTCGCATAGCTCGGTCGAGCGCGGTATCGGCCCCGATGCGACCATCACGCTGGATTTCGCGCTGAACCGTCTGGCGGGCGTGGTCGAGAAGATGCTGATCTTCCCGCAGAACATGCTCGACAATATGAACAAATTCCCCGGTCTGGTGATGAGCCAGCGCGTGCTTCTGGCGCTGACGCAGGCGGGTGTCTCGCGCGAGGACGCCTATTCCATGGTGCAGCGTAACGCGCTGAAAGTCTGGGAAGAGCGTCTGGACTTCCGCGAGCTGCTGCTGGCCGACAAGGATGTGGTCGCCGCGCTTGGCGTGGATGGCATCAATGCGAAATTCGACATGGAGTATCACACGAAACATGTCGACACGATCTTCCGTCGGGTTTTTGGCGCGTAACGCCTGCCCTGCCGGACTGCATGACATTTCGGGGCGCCCATCGGGCGCCCTTTTCCATAGGCCCATCCGGCGATGGTTAACTTTTAGGGAAAATCCGATATTTCCAAAGACCTAGTAACCCGCCTTTAACGCTGAACTGCGAATGTGGCGCCATACAAGGCAGAAAGTCATGGAGTCTCGGGTGAACCAACTTGCCACTTTGGGAAATTTTGATGCAGCAAGCTTCGACATGGGAAGCAGCAGTCCGGGTCTGACCAAAAAACAGAAGGCGGCGATTATTGTCCGTCTGCTGTCTTCCGAAGGCGAGAAACTGCCCCTGATGCAGCTCAGCGATGACCAGCAAACCGAACTGGCCGAGGAAATCTCGCGGCTGAGTATGGTCGACAAAGACACCATGAACACCGTGATCGAAGAATTCTGCAACGAGCTGGAGGCGATTGGCATCACTTTTGCCGGTGGTCTGGATTCGGCGTTGAAGCTGTTGCAGGGCCAGTTGACGCCCTCTGCCGAAAGCCGCCTGCGCAAACTGGCGGCGGGCAATTCCCGCTCTGACCCGTGGGAGCGGATTGCCGCGCTGGAAACCGACGCGCTGGCCCCGATTGCCGAGGAGGAGAGCATCGAGATTTGCGCTGTACTGCTGTCCAAGCTGACGGTGGCGAAATCGGCAGAGCTTCTGTCGAAAATGCCCGGCGAGAAAGCGCGGCGCGTGGCCTATGCTGTGTCGCTGACCGGCAATATCGCCCCCGAGACGGTTTGGAAAATCGGTCAGGCGATTATCGCTCAGGTCGATGCGGTGCCGGTGCGGGCCTTTACCTCGGGGCCGGTCGAACGGGTCGGGGCGATCCTCAACTATACCAAAGCGACCACCCGCGATGATGTTCTGACAGGCCTTGACGAGGCCGATAAGGATTTTGCTGATCAGGTGCGCAAGGCGATCTTCACCTTCGCCAATATTCCGGTGCGGATCGCGCCGAAAGACTTGCCGAAGATCCTGCGCAATGTGCCGCAGGAAAGCCTGCTGACCGCGCTGGCTGCCTCGGTCACGGGCGAAAATGCAAAGGCGGCAGAGTTCATCCTTGAAAACATGTCCAAGCGCATGGCTGACGGGCTGCGCGAGGAAATGGAGACGCTGGGCAAGATCAAGGAGAAGGATGCCGAAGAGGCGATGGGCGCTGTTGTGAATGTCATTCGCGAGATGGAAGCTGCCGGAGAGATTTTCCTTGTTGCCGAAGATGAAGACTAAGAGCCATATTCTTCAGCATTGATTCTCCGTGACTCGCGGATTGCAATCTTTGTCCTGAACTCTGTGGCGGCATGCTGCCGAAGTTATCGCCAACGTTAGCGCAACCCCGTAATGTTTACGCTAACACGCTGTTTGCGCGTGTTTTCTCGCGGTGCATGCAGTGGTATTCATGAGGCAATTCATGAATCTGATCGCTTCGTTTGGGAGAGCATCATGACCGTAACCATCGGGATTAATGGCTTCGGCCGCATCGGGCGCTGCACGCTGGCGCATATCGCAGAAGCCGCGCGCAATGACGTGCAGGTTGTGAAGATCAACGCCACGGGGCCGATCGCAACCAATGCTCACCTGCTGAAATATGACTCCGTCCACGGGCGCTTCGGCGGTCAGGTCAAGGTCGAAGGCAATACGCTGGATCTGGGTCAGGGCCCGATCGAGGTGATGTCGACCTATAACCCGCAAGATCTGGACTGGGATGGCGTTGACGTCGTCCTTGAATGCACCGGTAAATTCAATGCCCGTGACAAAGCGGCGGTCCATCTTGGTCGCGGCGCGAAGCGCGTTCTGGTGTCGGCACCGGCGACCAATGTCGACCGCACCGTGGTTTACGGTGTCAACCATCGCGACCTGACGCTGGCCGACGAGGTTGTCTCGAACGGTTCCTGCACCACCAACTGTCTGGCACCGTTGGCAAAAGTGCTGAACGAAGCGATCGGCATCGATTCTGGCGTGATGACCACCATTCACTCCTATACCGGTGACCAGCCGACGCTCGACCGTCGCCACAAAGACCTCTACCGTGCGCGCGCCGCTGCAATGGCCATGATCCCGACCTCCACCGGTGCAGCCAAAGCCATCGGTGAAGTCCTTCCCGAGCTGGCGGGCCGTCTGGACGGGTCCTCGATCCGTGTGCCGACCCCCAATGTCTCGGCGGTGGATCTGACCTTTATCGCCAAGAAAAACGTGACGGTCGATGACGTGAACGAAGTCGTGCGCGAAGCGGCAATGGGGCATATGGGCAAGGTTCTGGCCTATGATCCCGAGCCGAAGGTCTCGATCGACTTCAACCACACGCCCTACTCGTCTATCTTCGCCCCCGACCAGACCAAAGTGACCGGCGGCAAGCTTGTGCGCGTTCTGGCATGGTACGATAACGAATGGGGCTTCTCCTGCCGTATGGCCGATGTGGCCGGCACGATGGGTCGCCTGTTGCACTAAAGCTTTCGGCCAGTCCGGGAGCGGAAAAAGAGGGTCTATGACCAACCGTATCGCTCTTGGGCTGGCCGCCCTTATCGTGCTGGCAATGCTGGCCGATCTTATTCTGACCGGCGGCCACACGCTGTTCTTTCTTTCCAGAAAAATAACCGACCTCGTCTATTATCTTCAATTCTGGCGCTGAAGACCTACATTCGCGTTGACCTTTTACGTCGAATGTTCATGTTAGCGCAAACGGTGCCCTTGGCGCCGCAGAAAGCGAGAGGAGACAAAGATGACGGTCAAAGTAGCGATCAACGGCTTCGGGCGGATCGGGCGCAATGTATTGCGTGCTATCGTGGAATCCGGTCGTACCGATATGGAAGTTGTGGCGATCAACGACCTCGGTCCTGTTGAAACCAATGCGCATCTGATCCGGTTTGATTCGGTGCATGGCCGCTTTCCGGGCGAAGTCACCACGGGCGAGGACTGGATTGATGTCGGACGCGGCCCGATCCGCGTGACCGCATTGCGCGATCCGAAAGATCTCCCTTGGGGGGATGTCGATGTGGCGCTGGAATGCACCGGTATTTTCACCGACCGCGAGAAAGCCGCGATCCACCTGCAAAACGGCTCCAAACGCGTGCTGGTCTCTGCCCCCTCGAAAGGTGCCGACAAAACCATCGTTTTTGGCGTTAATGACAGCACGCTGACCACCGAAGATCTGGTCGTGTCGAACGCCTCCTGCACCACAAACTGCCTGTCGCCGGTGGCCAAAGTGCTCAATGACACCGTCGGAATCGTCAAAGGGTTCATGACCACGGTGCACAGCTATACCGGCGACCAGCCGACGCTGGATACAATGCATAAGGATCTGTATCGCGGTCGCGCCGCGGCCATGTCGATGATCCCGACCTCGACCGGCGCGGCCAAGGCGGTCGGTCTGGTTCTGCCGGAACTCAACGGCAAGCTGGATGGCGTGGCAATCCGCGTCCCCACCCCGAATGTGTCGGTTGTCGATCTGACATTTGAAGCCGCGCGCGCCACTACGGTGGAGGAAATCAACGCCGCCATCAAAGCCGCCGCAGAAGGTCCGCTCAAGGGCATTCTGGGCTATACCGCCCGCCCGAATGTCTCGATCGATTTCAACCATGACCCCCATAGCTCGACCTTCGCACTCGATCAGACCAAGGTTATGGAGGGCACGATGGTGCGCATTCTGACGTGGTATGACAATGAATGGGGCTTCTCCAACCGCATGGGCGACACGGCGGTCGCGATCGGTAAGCTTATCTGAATATTGGCAAAAATGTGTCAAAAAGGGGGCCGTCGTGCCCCCTTTTTCATGCTTACTCACCAAGGCTTCAAGGGTATGTGACTGGAATCTGGGAACCTTTTTACGACGGGCCGAGTTATCCACACACTGGCGCGGAACGACCCCGCCCCGATAAAAGCAAACCCACTCCTCGGAAGGAGTCACATGATGGACTGTAAAACTCGTATCTTCTCGCTCGCCCTTATTGGCGGTCTTGCCAGCAGCGCCGCCATTTTTCCGGCTTTCGCTGAAGACGCACAGGCCCCTAATCTTGACAAGGTCGAACAGAAGGCTGCCAGCGACGCGGATCTCGTCAAGCTTTCCAAGGAGGCGGCTTTGTCCATGCATGCCGTGCGCGGCGCGCGTCTGGCAATCTTCGACGGGCAGGATGATGCAGCGGGAAAGATGATCGACGGAGCCCTGACCCATATGCAGCACGCCGAGGCGCAAGGGTCCAAGGGGATCGCCCCAATGAACACCACCCAGCCGGGCGCCTATGTGCCCTTCGATCTGTCGATGAATGTCGGTGCCGATTTTACCGTGACCAAGCAAAACGAGCATCAGGTCGAAGCGGCGCAGACGATGGCAGCCAACGGCAATGCGCTCGGCGCGGCGAAACTCCTGAAAGCATCGGATGTTTCGGTGGACCTTTCTTCGGCGCTGATTCCGGCAGATCTGGCGACAGACCAACTGAAACAGGCCAAAGCCGCCTATGCTAAAGGCGATCTGCAAGCCGCGAATATGGCGTTGAAAGATGTCGAGGAATCGGTGGTTTTCCAAAGCGTGGATTACCAGCGCATCCCTGACCCGTCGCCTCGGATGAGCGCAAACAGCGCCGCCAAGCTTGTCCCCGGCGAAAGTTAAGCCAGTACGACATGCAAAACTGCCTGACCTGCGTCAGGCAGTTTTCAGTTTTGCCCCCAAGCGTTGATGCACGGCAGGGGTAACAAAATGCGAGACATCACCGTCCAGCCGCGCGATCTCCTTGACCAGTTTTGACGCAATCGCCTGACGACGGGCATCGGCCATCAGGAACACGGTCTCGATCTCGCTGTTAAGCGCACGGTTCATGCCAACCATCTGGAATTCATATTCAAAATCGGCGACGGCCCGCAGGCCGCGGATGATGATATTGGCCCCCACATCGGCGGCACAATCAATCAACAGATTTTCGAAAGGATGCACCCTAATCTCGCCGCCCCGGCGGGCCGTGATGGAAGCGCATTCCGCCTCCAGCATCTCGACACGCTCTTCCAGCGAAAACAGTGGCCCCTTGTCACGGTTGATCGCGACACCAATCACCAGACGGTCCACTAAAGACAGTCCGCGCTCGATGATATCCAGATGCCCCAAAGTGACCGGATCGAAAGTTCCGGGATACAAACCGATACGCATGGGGGGGCTCCTACCTCTGCTCCCGCGCGTCCTCGCTCGCGCGGTTCTTCCGCGACAGGCAACAAGATTGTCATCCCAGATGCAAGGGTTAACGCGTAAATCGGATTGGAATAGGGCAAATTTTCCGATCAGAGCCGACCCGCACCAACTGCCGGTCGCCCCCGGGTGCACGCAGGGCGGGCCAGCGGCCCACCCGTTTTTCTCAGTTGCCCATGATCATGCCGGTCAGGGCTTCTTTTTCCATATGGAGTTCATCCACACGCGCGGCCGCCACGTCACGGATGGAAATCAGACCGATCATTTCGTCGCCCGACAGCACCGGCATATGGCGGAAACCGCCCGCGCTCATCATCTCCAGCACTTCCGTCGTGGTTGTGGTCCGGCAGCAGCTGGTGATCTTGGTGGACATGACCGTCGACACCGGATGCGACAGGCAAGTGCCGCCATGACGTCCGATTTCGCGGATCAGATCCCGCTCGGAAACGATACCGTCGATATGTTTGCCATCGCGCGACACGACGACCGCCCCGATCTTGCGCGCGGAGAGCAGACGGGCAACGTCGGCAATCGAGTCCTCGGGCATAACCGTCACAACGCCGTCATCTTTCTTCGACTTCAGAATTTGTAGAACCTGCATGGCATCCTCCTCAGGCAAATGTGGTCCTTTCCCCGATACCAAGGGTCGGGGTCGCACCCCCAATCTGTCAAGCCCGAGGAGTAAAGACGCCCCTAGAGAAAGGTCCTATTTCAGCGGGTTTCCGCGAAATTGCGACACCGTGACGCAGGGGCATGCCTGATTAATAAGCATGAGCTAGCTCATTGGTTTATAAAACTTTTATAAGCCTGATCGCTATTCAGAAATAGTTAACCCCTGTGCGGCCAAGGCTTCCAGTCGCGCAACCTCTGCGCGAAGCCCCTGCCCCAGCATCTCGGCCACCCGCGTCAGCCGTTCAGACCGGCGGTCATCGGCATGGCGCAGCAGCCAGAAGGTCCGGCATAAAGACACCTCCTCCGTCAGCACCGTCACCACCCCCGGCGCGAAGGGCAGCGCGAAATCATGCACGATCCCCAACCCCGCCCCCGCGCGCAGCATCTGCATCTGCACCGAAACCGAATTCGACGCCAGCGCCACGCGTTCGGCCCCCGTCTCGGACTGGTAATCCAGCCCCTTGTCGAAAATCATATCGGAAATATAGCCGACAATCCGGTGGTCTTTCAGATCCGCCCGCGAGCGGATTTCGGGATGTGCCGCCAGATAGGAATGATGCGCTGCCAGATGCAGCTGGTAATCGGCCAGCTTCTGCACCGTCAGCCGCCCCGCCGTGGGCCGCGACACGGTGATCGCCATATCCGCCTCGCGCTTCGAGAGGTTGAACACCCGCGGCAACGCGACGATCTGCAGATCCAGTTCGGGATTTTCCTCGGCGATCCGCTTGCAGATCTGCGGCAGAAGATAATTGGCAATGCCATCCGGCGCCCCGATGCGCAACTGGCCCGTCAGCTTTCCAGCCTGCCCGCTGATCTCTTCTTCGGCCAGCCCCATCGCCTGTTCCATCGCCTCGGCATGCGGCAGAAGCCGGATTCCGGGATCGGTCAGCGTGTAGCCCTGCGGTGATTTCAGAAACAGCTTGGTCGAGAGTCCCTCCTCCAAGCGCCCCACACGCCGACCGACCGTTGCCGCGTCGCATTTCAGGCTCCGTCCGGCACCGGACAGGCTTTCGGCACGCGCCACCGCAAGAAACACGCGAAGATCATCCCAATCCATGGATCACCACCCCTCAAGGCTTTGCGATTTTGCAAAACTTCCTTTGAGACTTATCCCCTTTTCTGCGCAATCTCGCAATACTAGCCTACAGCGGAACGTCGCAAGACAGCGACAGAGGAGGACATCATGAAAGATTTTGGAGGCCAAGGCGTGAAAGAGCTGGGTCATTGGATCAACGGCGAATATGTCGCCGGTAAATCGGGCCGTTTTGCCGATATCTACAATCCGGCAACGGGCGAGATTCAGGCGAAAGTCGCACTGGCAACGGTTGAAGAAGTGCAGTCGGCCATCGCCAAAGCAGCCGAAGCACAGGTGAAATGGGCGGCCACCAACCCCCAGCGCCGCGCCCGCGTCATGATGAAATTCGCCGCGCTCATCAACGAGCATATGGAAGAGCTGGCAGAGCTGGTCTCGCGCGAGCACGGCAAGACCATCCCCGATGCGCGTGGCGACGTCCAGCGTGGTCTGGAAGTGGTCGAGGTCTGCCAGGGCGGCCCGTCGCTTCTGAAAGGCGAATATACCGATAACGCCGGTCCGGGTATCGATCTTTACTCCATGCGTCAGGCGCTAGGTGTTGTGGCAGGCATCACGCCCTTCAACTTCCCCGCGATGATCCCGCTGTGGAAAATGGCGCCCGCACTGACCTGCGGTAACGCGATGATCCTCAAGCCGTCCGAGCGCTGCCCCTCGACCTCGTTCCGTCTGGCGGAACTCCTGAAAGAAGCGGGCCTGCCCGATGGCGTGCTGCAGATCGTCAATGGCGACAAGGTGGCCGTGGATGCGATCCTGGATGACGAAGTGATCCAAGCTGTGGGCTTTGTCGGCTCGACCCCGATCGCGCAATATATCTATGGCCGCGCCACCACCAACGGCAAGCGCGCGCAATGCTTCGGCGGTGCGAAAAACCATATGATCATCATGCCCGATGCCGATATGGACAAGGCCGCAGACGCGCTGATCGGCGCAGGCTACGGTGCGGCGGGCGAACGCTGCATGGCGATTTCTGTCGCGGTTCCGGTGGGCGAAGGCACTACCGAGAAGCTGATCGAGCGCCTCGTGCCGAAGATCGAAAAGCTGAAAATCGGGCCGTATACCGCAGGCGAGGATATCGACTATGGTCCGGTCATCACCAAAGCCGCGCAAGAGCGTATCCTTGGCCTGATCGACAAGGGCGTGGAAGAAGGCGCGACGCTGGTGACCGATGGTCGCGGCTTCAAGCTGCAAGGCTATGAGAACGGCTTCTATGTCGGCCCGACCCTTTTCGACAATGTCGAGCCGAACATGGAGATCTACAAGCAGGAGATCTTCGGGCCGGTTCTGTCGATGGTGCGCGCATCGTCCTATGAGGACGCGCTGGCACTGGTCATCGAAAACGAATATGGCAACGGCACCGCGATCTACACAGCCGATGGCGATGTGGCGCGCGATTTCGCAAGCCGTGTGAATGTGGGCATGGTCGGCATCAACTTCCCGATCCCCGTTCCGCTGTCCTATTACACCTTCGGCGGCTGGAAGAAATCGGCCTTTGGCGACCTGAACCAATATGGTCCGGATGCCTTCCGTTTCTACACCAAGACCAAAACCGTCACCGCCCGCTGGTTCTCCGGCATCAAGGACGGTGCGTCGCTGAACTTCAAGGCGATGGACTAACGCTCCCTGTCGGGGCCTTCCTCCCCGATACGAAAGCCGCTCCCTCGGGGGCGGCTTTTTCTCTTTGCGGAACAGCTTGGGTCATGACGTGGTTGGGACGGTAAAAGGAGCTTTCAGATGTTCGATACCTCCCGCCCCACCGCCACCTTCCCCGAGCCGATCCGGCAGGATGTGGATGGCATTCCCGTTCTGGCCCAGCCCCCTGCGGGCGAACTCCGCGGGATCTGGCTGCATGTGCCTGCCTATGAGCTCTCTAAGGAAGAGGCTCTGCCTGTTTTGCAGCGCGCGGCCCGTCTGGGCTATCTGGGCGTCAGCTTCGACCCGTGGATGATGGGCGCGCGCACCATCCCCGAAGATACCGATAACGCTACCCGCCGCGCCCGCATCTTCGCCAATTTCCGGCGCAACTTCTGGCCGATCCTCGGGCAGACCGCGATAGAGGTGCCCCGCGTGCTCGATTGGGCCGAGGCGGAATTCGACATCCATGCCCCCGTCACCATGTCGGGCCATTCGATGGGCGGCGATATCGGCGTGGTGGCTATGGGCCTCGACAAGCGCATCACCAAACTGGCGGCCGTGGTCGGCACCCCCGACTGGACCCGCCCCGCCGCTCGTGATCTGGAGACCCAGACCCACTTCATGGACCTTGGTCAGGCTGACTGGCATGCACGGTTTTTCCATGATGCGCTGGACCCGATGACCCATCCCGAACGCTATGCCCACGGTCCGCGCATCGCCTTCATTCTGGGGGGCGAGGATGAGCATGTACCCCGCAACGGGGCCGAGCGTTTCCGCACCGATCTGATCGAGCGTTACGGGCTGGACAGCATCACGATCACCTATCTCGCGGGCAAGACCCATATGGATTTCATGGAGTACGACCTCTGGTGGGACGAGGCCGTTGCGCAACTTCAGGCACAATAGGCTTGCGGCGCCTTGCCGCCTGCCCCACCATCGCCGCAACCGAGGAGGACCCAGAATGGACGACGTGCATATCCGCATCCAAGGCCGCGCAGGCCGGATCACGCTGACCCGCCCCAAGGCGCTGAACGCGCTGAGCCACCCGATGTGTCTGGCCATCGAGCGCGCTTTAGACGACTGGCGCGAGGACAGCGCGGTGGATCTGGTGATCCTTGATGCCGAGGGCGAGCGGGCCTTTTGCGCCGGTGGCGATATCGCGGCTGTCTATCATGCAGGGCGCGCGGGCGATTACGCTCTGGGGCAGGCCTTCTGGCGCGACGAATACCGGATGAATGACAAGCTTGCCCATTATCCCAAGCCGATCCTGTCCTTCATGCAGGGCTTCGTGATGGGCGGCGGCGTCGGGCTGGGTGGTCATGTCCGCCACCGGATCATCGGCAAGACGACACAGGTTGCCATGCCCGAATGCGGTATCGGCCTTATTCCCGATGTCGGCGGCACATGGCGCCTTTCGCAGGCCCCCGGATATCTGGGCGAATATCTGGGCCTGACCGGTGCGCGTATGGGACCTGCGGATGCGCTTTATGCAGGTTTTGCCGACAGGGTGATCGCCGAAGAGAACTGGCCGCACCTGATTGCCGCGCTCTGTCAGTCCGGCACGGTGGATGCCCTGCCCGCGGGTGAGCTCCTGCCCGAGGGGCCTTTTTCCGCGGCCCGCACCGTGATCGACCGCTGTTTCGGGGCGGATGATCTGGCCGCCATCCTTGTGAATCTGGAAACGGCGGGCGACAGTTTCGCCCTTGAAACGCGACAGACGCTAGAGCGGAACTCGGCCCTGTCGATGGCGGCGACCCTGCGGCTTGTGCGTATGGGTCGCGAGGCCCGCGACATCCGCGAGGCGCTGTCGAACGAATTCCGCTTCACCGCCCGTGCCTGCGAATCCGCCGAGTTTCTGGAAGGGGTGCGCGCCCAGATCATCGACAAGGACCGCAAACCGGTCTGGCGGTTCGCATCCGGCGCGGATATGCAGGCGCGGGTGGATGCCCTTCTTGCCCCCTTGCCAGAAGATCTGGCTATCAATTTCGGCGCACAGGCCTGCCCAGCTTAAGCAAAGCTGAAAAGTTCCGTCTACACAAAAAAGTTTTTCTTTTAAAAACAGCGATCAAAAGCGGTTAGCAGTTCGTTTAAAGGACATATGACTACAAAGGAGCAGTTCATGAAACGCCTACTTATGTCCGCATCGATTGCCTTGGTTACCCTTTCGGGAGCTGCATTCGCCGATCAAGGTCACAATACAAACGGCTGCGCGCCGGGCCAGAAATGTCAGGCCTCGCAGAGCCAGAAGTCGGACAATCATGGCAAGGCCGTCTCGGCTCAGGCCAGCTCGAAAAAAGCGGCCCCGCAACAGCAGGTCAGCGCAAAACATAGCGCCCCGGGCCGTGCGCCTAGCGCCGCCCAGCTCAAACGCCTGCCCGCACCGCCGAAAGGTCAGGAATACCGCATCGTGAACGAGCGCGTCGTGCGCGTCGATACCGATACGCTGAAAACCGTGGCCGTGATCGGCCTCGTCAGCGCCCTGCTGAGCAACAAGTAATCGCTCGCATATCCCGTTGAAGGCCGGACATTTTCCAATGTCCGGCCTTTTTCCGCCAAGGCGCTCGGGCCTTGGGCAATAAACCGCGCAGGCTAAATTCCGCTTCTGGAACTTCTTCCCCGCCATGCGCATTTCTTACTCAAATCGAAGGAGTAAGTCATGAATAAGACCATGAAAAATTCGCTCATTCTCGCAACGACCCTGTCGCTCGCCCCTCTGGTCGCACTTGCCGATCCGCCGTGGCAGAAAGGCGACCATAAAGGCATGCCACCGGGCATTGCGAAAAAGGTGGATGACCATCATCGCGGTGATAACGAGAAGGTCATCGTCATCGACCGCCGTGATGACCACCGCGACGACCGCCGTGTCGAAGAGCGCAGGGTCGATGATCATCGCTTCCCCAGCCATGAGTGGCGCCGTGGCGAGCGGATCGACCATGACTATGTTGTGATCCGCGATCCGGGTCGTTATGGTCTCGACCCGCACTATACCTATTATCGCAGCTATGATCACGTCTATCGCGTCGATAAGACCGGTCAGATGCTGGCACTGATCGGTGCGGTAAATGCCATTCTGAACTAATCGGAGACCGAATGTCCGGTTTTACACCTTCTCTGATCCGCACCCTCGGCGTCACCGCCGGGGGTGTTTTGTTGATATCGCTCGGCCTCTCGGCCCCCGCGACCGCACAAACGGTCCTGCGCGGCGGCAATGCCATCAACGCGCCCAGCAATCGCGAGGGTGCCGCCCTTGTGGCGCAGCAACCCGAAAGCGAACGCGATTGCAAAACGCTCTCCACCGGCTCGACATTCTGCCGCGTGCCTGGCACGCAGGGCGTGCGCGGGCGCTGGGTATTACAGGCGCAAAAGGCTCCGGAATTTGCGGTCGGGGACGATTTTCCGATCTATCAACATTCCATGCTGATGGATCTGCGCCGGTATGACCTTCCCAATGTGGATGGCGATTGGCGCTATTATAAGGTAGGCCGGCATATCTACCGCGTCGATGCCCGCACAAAGAAAGTGCTTTCAGTGGTGGAAGGCAGCTTCCGTTAGCGGCGCGGCGGCCCAAACCGCCCGCCGACTATCCCTGCGTCTTCCGCCCTATCGGTCCGAGATCGGTATCATGGAACCCTGCCCGCCGCTTCAGACCAAACCCCAAGGCGCGGTCGATACCGGCATGCGCCATAACCACAAACCCCGCCGCCACCATCCAAGGCGTCGCGATATCACTGCCCCAACCCATTGCGCCAAGAGCGGCAATCCCAAGCCCGAAGCCGTAGATATGGCACAGATTATAGGTGATCGCCCCCGTGGCCGGTCCGAACAGATAGCCCGCAAAGGACAGATCGGGCGCAAGAAACAACACGACCCATACCCACCACGGCCAGCCGGGGTCCAGCACATAGGCCAGATAGATCCCCGCAATCGTAACCGTCAGCCCTTCAAGGCGACGCCACATGCGGTCCTGTGCCTGATCCGCACTCATTCGGCAGCCACTTTCAGCCCCAGCATCGGCGCAAGATAGCGCCCCGTATGGCTGCGCGGCTCGGCGGCCACGTCTTCGGGCGTGCCCACGGCCACGATCTCGCCACCGCCATCGCCACCCTCGGGGCCGATATCGATCAACCAGTCGGCGGTCTTGATGACATCAAGGTTATGCTCGATCACCACCACTGTATTGCCTTGGTTCACCAATTCGTGCAGCACTTCCAACAGCTTGCGCACATCCTCGAAATGCAGACCGGTGGTCGGCTCGTCAAGGATATACAGCGTGCGGCCCGTGGACCGCCGCGAGAGTTCCTTCGACAGTTTCACCCGCTGCGCCTCGCCGCCCGAAAGCGTTGTCGCCTGCTGGCCCACCTTGATATAGCCAAGGCCGACCTCCATCAGCGCATCCATCTTCTCGCGGATCGAGGGCACCGCTTTGAAAAACTCCTGCGCGTCTTCCACCGTCATATCCAGCACATCGGCAATCGACTTGCCCTTGTAGAGAACCTCCAGCGTCTCGCGGTTGTAACGCTTGCCGTGGCAGGTCTCACATTCGACATAGACATCCGGCAGGAAGTGCATCTCGATCTTGATGACACCATCGCCCTGACAGGCCTCGCAGCGCCCGCCCTTCACGTTGAAGGAGAACCGCCCCGGTTTATAGCCGCGCGCCTGCGCCTCCGGCAGACCGGCAAACCAGTCGCGGATCGGGGTGAACGCGCCGGTATAGGTGGCGGGGTTCGAGCGCGGCGTGCGCCCGATGGGACGCTGATCGATATCGATGACCTTATCCAGATGCTCAAGCCCCTTGATCGTCTCGCAGGGCGCGGGCGTCTGTTTCGCGCCATTGAGCCGCATGGAGGCGGTCTTGAACAGTGTCTCAAGTGTCAGGGTCGATTTCCCGCCGCCCGACACGCCCGTCACACAGACGAACTTGCCCAAGGGAAACTCGGCGGTGACATTCTTGAGATTGTTACCCGTGGCCTTGACCACAGTGACCTTCTTGCCATTGCCCTTGCGGCGGGTCTCGGGCACCGAAATCTCGCGCTTGCCCGACAGATATTGCCCCGTGATCGAGGCCGGATCAGCCGCCAGTTCCTCGGGCGTGCCATGCGCCACCACGCGCCCACCATGCACACCGGCTCCGGGGCCGATATCGAAGACGTAATCGGCGTGGCGGATGGCATCCTCGTCATGTTCCACCACAAGCACCGAATTCCCCTGATCGCGCAGGTTCTTCAGCGTGGTCAGCAGGCGGTCATTATCGCGCTGGTGCAACCCGATCGAGGGTTCATCCAGCACATAAAGCACCCCCGTCAACCCCGAGCCGATCTGGCTGGCCAGACGGATGCGCTGGCTTTCCCCGCCCGAGAGCGTCCCTGCCGCACGGGAAAGCGTCAGGTAATCAAGGCCGACATTGACCAGAAAGCCCAGACGCTCGCGGATTTCCTTCAGGATGGCCTTGGCGATTTCATTCTTCTGATGGCTCAGCTGGCTGGGCACGGTATCGACCCATGCAAAGGCATCCTTGATCGACATCTCGACCACCTGCCCCACATGCAACCCCGCGATTTTCACGGCCAAAGCCTCGGGCTTCAGACGGTAGCCGTGGCAGGCCCCGCAGGGACGGGTGTTCTGATAGCGCTCCATCTCCTCGCGCGACCACGCACTTTCGGTCTCGCGCCAGCGGCGTTCAAGATTGGGGATGATGCCCTCGAAGGTACGCTCGACCTGATAGACGCGCCCGCCCTCATCGAAACGGAAGGGAATCTCTTCCTTGCCAGACCCACGCAGGAACAGCTCTTGGATCTTCTCGGGCAGGTCCTTCCACGGGGTCTTCTTGTCGAAGCCATAATGTTTCGACAGCGCGTTGATGGTCTGGGTCACATAGGGGCTTTTGGTCTTAGCCCAAGGCGCAAGCGCGCCGCCTGCAATCGACAGCGACTGATCGGGCACCACCAGACGGTCGTCAAAGAACATCTCGACGCCCAAGCCGTCACAGACCGGACAGGCCCCGAAAGGCGCGTTGAAGGAAAACAGACGCGGCTCGATCTCGGGGATGGTGAAACCCGACACCGGACAGGCGAATTTCTCGGAGAATGTGATGCGCTCGCCCTCGCCCTCACGCGGCGCGGTTTCCAGAATGGCAATCCCATCGGCCAGATCCAGAGCGGTGCGGAAACTATCGGCGAGCCGCGTCTCCATGCCCTCACGCACTACGATCCGGTCCACCACCACATCGATATTATGGCGGAATTTCTTGTCCAGAACGGGCGGCTCTTCCAGCTCATAGAACTCGCCATTGACCTTCACGCGCTGGAAGCCCTGCTTGCGCAGCTCAAGGAATTCTTTCTTATATTCGCCCTTCCGGTCACGTACGATGGGCGCCAGAAGATAGCCGCGCGTGCCCTCTTCCATCGCCATCGTGCGGTCCACCATATCCTGCACCTGCTGCGCCTCGATAGGCTTGCCGGTGGCGGGGCTATAGGGGGTGCCGGCGCGGGCAAAAAGCAGCCGCATATAGTCGTAGATCTCGGTCACCGTGCCCACGGTCGAGCGCGGGTTCTTCGAGGTGGTCTTTTGTTCAATCGAGATCGCGGGGCTTAGGCCCGAGATATGATCCACATCGGGTTTTCCCATCATATCAAGGAATTGCCGCGCATAGGCCGAGAGGCTTTCGACATAGCGCCGCTGCCCTTCGGCATAGATCGTGTCGAACGCCAGAGAGGACTTCCCCGAGCCCGAAAGACCGGTGATCACCACGAACTGGTCCCGCGGAATATCCAGATCGACATTCTTCAGGTTATGTTCCCGTGCGCCACGGATTTCGATGGTTTTCAACTCGGGCATTTGGACCTCCGATAGCCTTGGTCCCATAGATAGGCGCAACTTCGGAAACTGCCAATGGCAATTCGTGAACAAAATACGAACAATCACCTGCCCTCCTGTGCAATTTCGGGAAGATAGGAAACATCGCCTGCGAATTGGGCGGCCCTACAGGAAAGACGCTGCGCGAGGCGATCAATTTTCCGCCTATGCCTGATCCTGCCCCTTGCAAGGCCCAGCGCCTTGGCGGCATCACTGGCATCACTGTGCCCCACCGGAACGCGTGCGGGCCTCACCCAAGGAGCATGACATGTTCGGTTTTCTGCGTCGCCGCGGCAGCGCTATCCCCAAAATCGAGGCCCGCGACGCAATAGAGCGGGTCCGCGCCGGAACGCTGGTTCTGATTGATGTGCGCGAGGATGGCGAGGTGCGTCAGACCGGTCGCGCCAAGGGAGCCCTGCATATCCCTGTCGGATCGCTGCTGAAAAAGGCCCATCCCGATAGCGCCGAGTGTCTGCCGCAACTTGCTAGCTGCCCGCCTGTGGCGCTGTATTGCGTGTCCGGCTCGCGCTCGGAAAACGCCGCCAAGATGTTGCAGCAGATGGGCTATCAGGAGGTCTTCAACATGATCAGCCTCCGCTACTGGCAGGCCGCAGGCGGCGAGATCGAGGTCTGACACCCGCAGCAGGCCCGCATATCGCCCGCCGACCGCGCCCTGAAATGCAACGCCCGCCTGAAAAGGCGGGCGTGTCGGATCAAGGCTCGGGAACTCAGAAGTGGATCGCGATGCCATAGGCATCAAGCACCGCCTCATGCATCGATTCCGAGATGGTCGGATGCGGGAAGACGGTATGCATCAGGTCTTCTTCGGTGGTCTCAAGCGTGCGCCCGATCACGAAGCCCTGGATCATCTCGGTCACTTCCGCGCCCACCATATGCGCGCCCAGAAGCTCGCCCGTCTTCGCGTCGAACACTGTTTTCACCATGCCCTCCGGCTCGCCAAGCGCAATCGCCTTGCCGTTGCCGATGAAGGGGAAGCGGCCGACCTTGACCTCATGGCCCGCAGCCTTCGCCTTGGCCTCGGTCATGCCCACGCTTGCCACCTGCGGCGTGCAATAGGTACAACCCGCGATGGTGCCTTCCTTGATCGGATGCGCATGTTTGCCCGCGATCAGCTCGGCCACCATGACGCCTTCATGGCTTGCCTTATGCGCCAGCCACGGTGCGCCCGCGATATCGCCAATCGCATAGAGGCCGTCCACACCCGTGCGGCAGAATTCATCCACCACCACATGGGTGCGGTCGATCTTCACGCCCAAAGCTTCCAGCCCGAGGTTTTCGACATTGCCCACAATGCCCACAGCGGAGATCACGGTATCGACCTCAAGCGTCTCGGTCTTGCCGTCTTTCTCCAGCGTTGCGATAACCTTATCGGCCTTGCGGTCCAGCGATTTGACATTGGTCTTCTCGCGGATCTTCATGCCCAGCTTCTCGAACTGCTTCTTGGCGAATTTCGAGATTTCCTCGTCTTCGACCGGCAGCACGCGCTCCATCACCTCGACCACAGTGGTCTCGGCGCCCAGCGTATTGAAGAAGGAGGCGAATTCGATCCCGATCGCACCCGAGCCGATCACCAGCAGTTTCTTCGGCTGATGCGGCGGGTTCAGCGCGTGCTTATAGGACCAGACGCGCTTGCCATCGGCCTCAAGCCCCGGCAGGTTACGCGCCCGTGCGCCAGTGGCCAGCACGATATTTTTCGAGGTCAGCTCTTCGACACCCTTGTCGGTTTTCACCGAGACGGTGCCTTTTTTCGGCAAGGTCGCCTCGCCCATGAAGACGGTGACCTTGTTCTTCTTGAGCAGGTGTCCGATGCCGCCCGAAAGCTGCTTGGCCACACCGCGCGAGCGCGCGACCACCTTGTCGAGATCGTACCCGATCTTCTCGGCGCTCAGCCCGAAATCAGCCGCGCGCTCCATCAGGTGGAACACTTCGGCAGAGCGCAGCAGCGCCTTGGTCGGGATACAGCCCCAGTTGAGGCAGATGCCCCCGAGATGCTCACGCTCGACGACGGCGACTTTCAGCCCGAGCTGTGCCCCGCGGATCGCAGCAACATACCCCCCCGGGCCTGCACCGATCACGATCATGTCGAAGCTTTTGGCGGCCATGCGGATTCCTCCATCTGAAAACTAGTTTGGTATTAAACTAGTTCTGCCGAGGGATCAATCTCAGAGGCGCTCGCCAAGCAAAATCGCTTCCTGCAAGGGCCGGTCGGTGATTTCCTCGGACCGGCGCAGTAGATCCAGCCCGCCATTCCACAAAAAACGCGCCTCGGCTTCTGTGGAACGGCGACCGACGATCTCGTTGCGCCACGGGAAGCGCCCGAATTGCGCAATGACCGCCTGACGCAAACGCGCATCCAGCACCGCACCTTCCGGCATCCGCGTCTCGAACAAGGCCACCCCGTAGCTTTGCGCATCGGGATCTTCGGCATGGATGAAGGGAAAATAAAAAAACTGGCGCAAGGCACCAGTCATCTCGAGATCATATCCCTGAACCACCGCATGGCGCGCCACTTCCAGCGCCTGTGCATCCGCCACCCAGGCATCCACCGTACCGCGGAACATATGGCGTGGCATCTGGTCCAGCAGCACAATCAGCGCCAGCGCGCTTTGCGGTGTATCCCGCCATTCGTCCAAAGTCCCCACCCGCGCCTTGCGCCAGAGCTGCGCGAAGCGGCGCTGCATTTCCTCATCCAGCGCGACATCCGCGCCAAACCAGCGATCCGGCCCCATAATCTCGCACCAGAAGCCGATAACATTCGCAACCTGTTCCATGACCCGCGTCCCCAGACAGTGCCTTTGGCCCGAGCCTGTCACGTTTGCTTCACGACGCAAGCCCCAAAGACAAAATCACGAAGATTCGACCTTCGGGGCGGCAATTTCAGAGGTTTTACGCCGATCACGGCTCTTCCGGCTTGGTGCCATAGGCCGGGTCCGCCGAATCTTCGGGCATCGGAGCGGTCTCGTCCTCGGGGTCGACGGGCAGCGGCAACGCGACCCCCGAAGCGGCCTCTGCGGCGCGCAGGTTGTCATGGGCTTCCTGCTCGGCGCGCGCTTCCGCGTCGGGGTCCTCGGTCACGGCATCAAGCGCGTAGTTCACCGCATAGGCGGTCACGGCCGGAGACAGCACCGCGAAGGTGCCCGTATCTTCGGATGCCGGTGCCGGACGTTGTGTCATCCGGTAGATCCCGTAGCCCGCCAGCAGGGCATAGAGCACACCGATGAACAGGAAGAAGGCCTGCGGACCAAGCGTTTCCATCATCCAACCCGTGACCACCGGTCCTGCAACCGAGCCGATCCCGTAAAGAAACATCAGCCCCGCCGATGCGGCAGGCATCTCAGAGCGGTCGAGGAAGTCATTGGTATAAGCCACAAGGATCGAATAGACGGGGTTGGAAATCCCGCCCAGAACCGCCGCCATCGGCAGCAGCACCCAGAAAGGCGGCGTGGCAAAAAAGAGATAGAGCATGGAAAGGGTCGCGATCACCGTCAACACGGTGACCATCATCCGCCGGTCCACACGGTCGGACAGGTAGCCCAGCGGGAATTGCGCGATCAGCCCGCCGACATAGATCGCCGAGACAAAAAGCGAGATCTGCTTGACGTTCAGCCCCGCCTGCGTCCCCCAGACAGACACCATCCCGAAGAGCGCGGAAAACACGCCCCCCATCAGGAAAATTCCCACGCAACCGAAGGGCGAAACCGTCCACAGCCTACGGAAGCTCATGCGTTTGCCAGAGGAGAAATCCGGCGCATGCACGGCAGAGAGCAAAATCGGGGTGAAGGCCAGCGACACGAGGATCGAGGGGATGACAAAGAGGAAATAGCCTGCCGGATCGCCGACATTCAGCATCAGCTGCGCGCTGACGATACCGATCGATTGCACGACCATATAGGCCGCCAGAAGCTGGCCACGGTTTTCCTTCTCGACGCTGGAATTCAGCCAGCTCTCCGCCGAGATATACACGCCACAAAAGCAAAACCCGATCAGCACCCGCATGAGGGACCATGCGATCCAGTTGGGAGCGGCGGCATAGGCGATCAGCACGGCCGAAATCAGCGACCCGAGTGCGGCAAAGACCCGCACATGGCCCACGCGACCGATCAGCCCGGGGATCGAGCGCGACCCGATCAGGAAGCCTGCGAAATAGCCTGTCATGACAAAGGACATCTCGTAGGTGCCGATGCCCTCGAGCTGGCCCCGGATCCCCAAAAGCGTCCCCTGCATCCCGTTGCCGACCATCAGCAACATCACGCCCAAAAGCAGCGCCCAGCTATCCTTTATCGCGGCGAACATCAAAGCCCCCTAATCGAATACTATCTGAATGTGCCAAAACCGACATCCGCGGCGAGAATCTCTCTCAGCGCCCCGCGCTGAGCTAGTCCCCGTAGGGGCCAGTGTCCAGTTTCGTTTTAAGCTTTTCAAGCAGGGATTATCAGCAAGCTTACGGGATCAATAGGGAACTGTCGCCATACGAGAAGAACCGGTACTCCTGCGCCACCGCATGGGCATAGATCTCGCGGATACGCTCGGGGCCCATCAGCGCCGAAACCAGCATCATCAGCGTCGATTTCGGCAGGTGGAAATTGGTCATCAGCGCATCGGTAACGGCAAATTCGAAGCCCGGATAGATGAAGATATCGGTGGTGCCACGGAACGGCGCAATCGCCCCTGTCCCGCGCGCCGCCGATTCAATCAGCCGCAGCGCCGTGGTGCCCACCGGAATGACGCGCCCGCCTGCGGCTTTGGTGGCGGCAATCTCGGCCGCGGCTTCGGGCGTGATCTCGCCCCATTCGCTGTGCATCTTATGGGTGGTGACATCATCGACCTTCACCGGCAGGAACGTCCCCGCCCCGACATGCAGGGTGACTTCGGTGAACTCCACCCCTTTGGCATGGATCGCCTCCAGAAGCTCGCGGGTGAAATGCAGGCTGGCGGTGGGGGCCGCCACCGCGCCGGAATGGCGGGCGAACACGGTCTGATAGTCGGATTTATCCTGCGCATCGGGTTTGCGCAAAGCCGCGATATAGGGCGGCAGCGGCATTGCCCCCGCCTCTGCCAGCGCCGCGTCGAAATCCTCGCCCGTCAGGTTGAAGCGGATCGCCAGCTGGCCCTCGGCAATCTCTGCCACCTCTGCCGACAGATCGGCGGAAAAGCGGATCACCTCGCCCTCTTTGACCTTGCGCAGGGGCTTGGCCAGCGCCGTCCAGCAGCCATCGGCGCGCGGCTCCAGAAGCGTCACCTCGACATTGGCCGTCACCTCGCCCTGCGCCGCTTGGCGGGTGCGCGTGCCCGACAGCCGCGCGGGGATCACCTTGGTGTTGTTCAGCACCAACCGGTCGCCCTTGCGGAACACATCCACCAGATCGCGCACATGCAGATCCGTAATGCCCCCGCCTTGCGCCAGCAGAAGTTTCGCCGCATCGCGCGGGCGGGCGGGCCTTGTGGCAATCAGCCCTTCGGGCAGGTCAAAGTCGAAATCCGAAAGTTGCATCATCGTCTTATTCTGTGCTCAGCGCGGGCGGATCGGTCCGGAACAGGTTGCGGAACATCCCCGGCGTGAAGATGGAAAGCGGGTTGATCGACACTTTGGGCGCGGTCTTCGACCCCCGCAGGGTATAGGTGAAGCCAAACAGGCCCTCGCCGCGTCGGCTCAGGATCTGGCCTATCCCGTTGACGATGTAAAGCGGAGAGATCACCCCCTCCATATCAAATGCCCCCGATCCGATGTGATAATTGCCATTCAGCGTGATCCCCATCGACGCGCCTGTGGCACGGCCTTCGGTCACGGATACGCCCTGCGGCGTCAGTTTGAAATCGGCCGAGGCGTTATTGAACACAATGCCGTCGCCGGTCAGTTGCTCCAGCAGCCCCACGATAGAGGCCGCCGACAGCATCGAGGCCAGAATAGGCGCATTGGTGATTTTCAGATTACTGGCCCGAAGCTGCCCCACATAGCTGCGATCCCCCATAGGCGACAGGTTCAGAACCATCTGCCCGCCGCGCGCATTGTCAAACAGCTTGGCCGAGGCCAGCACACCGCCCGCATCGCGGGTTTCCACCCGCACCGCAGGCCGCCCGGAGGCCGAAGGCCCCACCGCACCGCTGACCACCGCCCCGCCATTGAGGCGGGCGTCAAAGGTGCCGTTGAAGCCCGCACGGGTGTTGAACTGGCCCACAAGGTCGGTCAGCTCGATCCCGTCCGTCACCAGCAGCCGGTCCAGCCGCACCGATAACGGGGTCGAGGCCGACGCGCCGCCCCCCGTGCTACCGCTGCCCGTGCTACCGCTGCCCGCGCCCTTGGTTCCCGACGGAAGGTCCGACAGCGTCAGGCGCCCGCCACGAATGGCCACGCCCGGCGGGCGGTTGCGCCCTTTGCCAATCAGATCGGCGGCGCCGTTGAACCAGCCGCCAATCGACAGACGGTCGAAGCTTGCGCGCTCCAGCCCCTCGCCATCGGCCCGCAACGCGACCGAGCCTTCCGCCTTCAACCCCGGCACATCCAGCGAGATCCGGTCGACCTTCACGGGCTGGCTCAACTCGCCCGCAATCGACAGCTTGCCCGAAGAGGCCTGCCCCTTGCGCCAGCTGATCTGCGGGATCGACAGGCCGATCCCCTTCATATCGCTGCGGATCACATATCTGACCGGCTCTCCCGTCACCATATCCAGATCCAGCGCGGCCCAGCCCTCGCCGGACAGAATATTGTCGGGCAGCGCCACGCCCAGCTTGGTCAGCCCTTCGGGGGTGATATTCAGATAGCCCTGCACCTGGGAATGCTGGGCCTCTTCGGGGGTGAATTTCTTGATCCACCACGCATCGAATTTCTGGTCCTGAAACAGGCCCCGCCCGCCGATGCGCAGCCCTTTTTCCGGATCGGCCAGCAGTCGCATCTGCCGCGAACGCAGCACCTTCCCCGGAACGATCTGGTCGCTATAGACATCGGTCAGCGTGGCCGAGACATCATATTTGAAATCCGTCGGTTTCAGATGCGGCTGTAACGGAAATTCAAGATGCGTCCGCGCGACGGCCCAGCCCTTGGCGATATCCGTCCCCTTGCCGGCCTTGCTCATAAAGCTAAAGGGCGGCTCGTCCAGCAGGGAAAGTGCCGCCGGAATCTGCGAACGGGTCACCAGATCGACCTGCATCGGCGCAGGCTTAAGCTTGATATTGGGAACTTTCAGCGTGGAATCGGCCACCTCGATTGCCCCGCCATCGGGGGCCGTGACCTGCCCTTCTTCCACCATCATCGCATAGGTTGTGCCATCCAGCGTGGCAAAACCGCGCCCGTCCTCGATATTGGGCAGCGTCTTGACCGCGCGCACATCGGCACCGCTGAATTCATACCCCAGATCTATGCGCGGGTCATGATTGGGGGCAATGCGGATGGCCGCACGCACATTGTAAAGCGTGCCATCGGCAATATTCTCGTCAGCCCATTTGCGCGTATGCTCGACAAGCTTCGGCGGCCAGAGCGCCAGCAACCCTTTCGAGGAAATCCGGCTGATCCCGCTATCAAGCGACACCTGCCAGCCTTTGGAACTGGCCGCCAGAGAGCCTTTGGCCGAAAGCCGTGTCTGGTCCTCCATCAGTTGCGCCTGACCGATATCCACACGGAACGGATCAAGCCCGATGCGCAGATCGACCATCCCGTCGGAGAAATGGGCAGGCTGTTCCAGCACCCCTTCCGGATCAAGCTGCAGATCGTTCAGCGCCACTTGGGTGACAAGCTGGCGCGGCAGGCCATTGGCAAAATCACGCAGCATCACCGAGCCGGTCGCCTTGAAGGCGGCGGCGGTGCTATGCACCTCGAGGCGGCTCATCTCGATCCGCTGTTGTTTCTGGTTGTAGCTCAATTCCAGCGCCGCGCTTTCAAACGGAATCGGGCGCGACCCTTCGACAGGGCTCAACGCCCCTGCCCCGATATTCAGCTTGGCCACCATCCCCGACACGACGCCCTGATCATCAATCGCGGTCTGCAACGACCCCGAGATCGGCGCGTCCAGCACCGAAAGCCCTGCAAGCGCGGGCGATTGCACGGCCAGATCACGGGCAGGCACCCCCGTGACCGCCGCCCCGAACTGCGCCCGCGGCGAATTCTTGTAAGTGGTCACGCCCAAGGCAAGCTGGGCCGGCATATCGTTCTGCTCGCCCACATTCAGCGACAGGCTGGCCGAGATACGGTCGGCCTCCTGCGTCAGGCGGAACTGCCCTTTCGACACCCGCCAGACCCGCCCGAGCCGTTCGTCATCAAGGCGGATATCGATCGTGTCGGCGCGGATCTCGCTGAGATCTTGCAACACAGGGGTGGCAAAGGCCGCTTCGACGGCATCGGTCACATCCGAAAGACTGTCGATGGCCAGATGCTGCATCTCGCCCTGACCGCCGAAATTGATATCCAGCGACCCGTCGGAAAGGCGGCGCATCGCAACGGCGGCCCCCTTCAGCTCGATGCTCGACAGGGCAATCCGGCGTTGTAGAAGCGGCATCGGCAGAACGGCGGCCTGCACCTGCGGCAGAACCGCAATCGGGCGTCCGGACGGCGCCAGAAGCTGCACCGAATTCAGCCGCACCTGCGGGCGCAGGCCGCTGGCAATCACCAGATCCGCCCCGCCCGAGAACCGCGCCTGTAACGTGCCGCCAAGCGCCTGATTGACACGCGCCTCCACCTTGGTGGTGATCGCCATCGGCACCCGCATCGGATGATGGGTCACGGCGGCCCAAGCCAGCACCGCCACAAGGCTGACGACAGGCACGGTCAGCACCGCCAGAAAAACAAGCAAAATCTTATAAACAGAGCGCGATCTTGCGGGCGGCTCCTGCATGGGAGGGCGGCCGACAGGCTGCGTTGGGGCACGCTTCGGCTCTGTCTCGTCTTCCGGCTTGGAAAAATCGGTCGTGTCGTCTGTCACGCTGCCGTCCCGTTTGCGCCCATAGCCCAATTCTCACGCAATGGCTCTGCCGAGCCGGCCCCAAGTTCTCTTGCGCGCCCCGAAAGGCCCGCAGGCACACCCAAAAACATGCCCGCCCGCTCTGAAAACCGGAAAGGGCACAAAAAATCCCGCCTATGTCTTGTCAGCATTTTCGGGACAGATAGAGTTCGTGCAGAATTCATCTAGGCTGTGAATAGGCTTAGAGACAAGCAAAAGGAAAGAAAAATGGCAACCATCGGCGATTTAGCGCCCGATTTCACCCTGCCTCGCACGCAAAACGGCGGCGACGAGGCCCTGCTGACACTCTCGGCGCTGAAGGGGAAGAAGGTTGTCCTGTATTTCTACCCCAAGGACAACACGCCCGGTTGCACCACCGAGGCGCTGGAATTCACGCGCCTGTCGGACGCCTTTGCCGCAGCCGATACGGTGGTGCTGGGGATCTCCAAGGACAGCCTGAAAAAACACGAGAATTTCTGCGCCAAGCATGACCTGAACGTCATCCTCCTGTCCGATGCCGAGGGCGATCTTTGTGAAACCTACGGCGTCTGGGCCGAGAAATCGATGTATGGCAAGACCTATATGGGCATCACACGCAGCACGTTCCTGATTGACCGCGAAGGCCGGATTGCCGCGCAGTGGCCAAAGGTGAAAGTCACCGGCCATGCCGCAGAAGTCCTGCAAAAAGCCGAAGAGTTGGGCTAAAACGTTAACGAATTAACGCAAAATCTCGGCAGGATTTCGCTGATGTGATGCGAAGTGTGGCCGATGTCCTGCGCGCAGGCAAGGAATCAGGTTGTCAGATGGGCCGCGTGATTGCTAATCGGTTTCGTGCCTCGCGCAAGATCTATCAACCACTTCATGTCGCACAGGTGACAATTCGGCCACAGCCTCGCCCTTGCGATGTGGCCCTCAGGAAGAGCAGGACCCAAGCCTTTGCCCCGACGTCTACTGGATCGTACCAACTCTGCCCTGGAGCGCTGGCTCCCCGAGCAGCGCCTCTTTATGAAATCGGATGACTCGACCCGCTTTGTGCGCCTGCGCCCTTTGACGCAGGCTTCGGTGCTGGCTGTCGGGGCGGTGCTGTTTGGCTGGTCCATCGTGGCAAGCTCGCTTCTGTTTATCGACAATATTTCCGAAGGCTCCTCGGCGCAGCAGGCGGCCATTTCGCAAAAGGCCTTCGAACACCGCCTTGATAGCCTTGCGCGTGAACGCGACAGCCGCGCCTCCGAGGCGCTGGCGGCGCAGGAGCGGTTCCAGACCGCGCTTGGTCAGGTCTCGCAGATGCAATCGGCGCTTCTGCAATCCGAAGAACATCGCCGCGAGCTGGAAACCGGCCTGAAGGTGGTGCAGCAGACCCTGCGCCGCGTGATGAACGAACGTGACGCTGCCAAGACCCAGCTGGCCGGATTGCAGCAGGGCAAGGATGGCAAAGGCAGCCCCGCTGCGCGCAATGTCGATATGTCGGAAACCGTGCAGATGCTGTC
This sequence comes from Thioclava sp. NS-SX20, assembly GCF_057380695.1. NCBI lineage: Bacteria > Pseudomonadati > Pseudomonadota > Alphaproteobacteria > Rhodobacterales > Paracoccaceae > Thioclava > Thioclava sp. NS-SX20. The sequence continues at coordinate 1,495,943 of NZ_CM170816.1, forward strand.
CAACGCTCTGGGCGAAATCGCGACCGAACGCGATAGCGCGACGCAGGACGCGCAGGACGCACGGCAGGAAACCGAACAGCTTGCGCTCCAGAAACGCCAGCTTGAACAACGCAATGACCAGATTTTCGCCACGCTTGAAGATGCGGTGACCATCTCGATGGCGCCGTTCGACAAGATGTTCAAACAGGCAGGGCTGAACACCGACAAGATCCTGAGCGAGATCCGCAAAGGCTATTCCGGTACGGGCGGCCCTTTGGGCAGCGTGTCGATGTCCTCCAAAAGCCCCGCCTCCCTGACCGAGGATGACAAGCGCGCGGCGTCGATCCTGCAAAAGCTCGATGAGATCAACATGTATCGCATCGCCGCCGACAAGCTGCCCTTCCAGCTGCCGCTGAAATCGCAGTTCCGCTATTCCTCGCCCTTCGGTTACCGCTGGGGCCGTCTGCATGCCGGTGTCGATATGGCGCTGCCCATCGGCAACCATGTCTATGCCCCTGCCGATGGTGTGATCACCGCCGCCGAATGGGAACATGGCTATGGTCAGGTGATCAAAATCCAGCATGAATTCGGTGTTTCGACCGTTTATGGCCATTTGTCCAAAATCCGCGTGCAGAAAGGGCAAAAGGTCTCGCAAGGCGATTTGATCGGTGATACAGGAAATACCGGACGGTCAACCGGACCGCATCTGCACTATGAAATCCGGTTAGGCGGTAAACCCGTTGATCCGATGACCTTCATCAAGGCTGCAAAGAATGTTTTCTAAAAGCAAAATCCACGAGCCCGGCACCAAATCCGGCGAACCCGAAGCAAGCAAGGCCGATGCAGGCCTGCCGCCGCGCAAAAGCGATTTCGCGCCGCCTCCCGGTGGTGCGCCCCGCGCCAAGCCCGGTGCTTCGGTGCTGTCTTCCGACCTGACCATCACCGGCAACATCCGCACCACGGGTGATGTGCAGGTTGAGGGCGTTGTTGAAGGCGACATCCGCGCGCATCTGCTGACCGTTGGCGAAACCGCCACCATCCGCGGCGAAATCGTTGCAGATGATATCGTGGTCAATGGCCGTGTGATCGGTCGCGTGCGTGGCCTGAAAGTGCGCCTGACCTCGACCGCAAAGGTCGAAGGCGACATCATCCACAAAACCATCGCGATTGAATCCGGTGCCCATTTCGAAGGGTCTGTGCAGCGTCAGGAAGACCCGCTGCAATCGGGCGACGTCACGCCGAAACTGGCTCCGCCGGTTAGCAGCGAAGACTGATCACCGCAGTCCTGCATTCTGCAAGGGGCAGCCATCGCGCTGCCCCTTTTGCGTTTACAGAAGACGTTTTGTCAGCCGCAGCGACAACGCATAGGGCAAAAGCTGCAAAAGCTTCAACCCGAGCGTGAGGCGCTTGGGGAAATGGATCTCGAAGCGATGGCCTGCAAGACCATCCGCGACCGCCTTTGCCGCGGCCTCGGGTTCCATGATGAAGGGCATGTCGAACTGGTTTTTCTGCGTCAGGCGGGTGTTGACGAAACCGGGCGAGATCAGCCGCACATCGATATCGGGCGCATACTCCACCCGCAGGCTCTCGACCAGATTGATCACAGCCGCTTTCGAGGCCGAATAGAACTGCCCCTTGGGCAACCCGAAATAGCCTGCAACCGAACCGAAAATCGCCAGCTGACCGCCTTTGCGTAACAGCGCGGGGGCGGCCTGCGCAAAGGCCAGCGTCCCCAGAAGATTGACGCGCATCAGCTGCTCGGCCTTGTCCCAATCGATCTCGCGCACTAGCCCCGGATCGTAAAGCGCGGCGGTGGTAATCATCCCGTCCAGAGGCCCCTGCCCGACCAGAGGTAAGATCGCCTGACATGCCGCATCGACGCCGGCCTTATCCGCCAGATCCACGGGCAGAACCGCATGGTGCGGCCCGAGCCGTTGCTGCAGCGCCTGCAGGGGCGCTTCGGAGCGCGCCGACAGCACAAGCCGCGCGCCGCGCTGTGCCAGTTCAAACGCCAGCGCCTCGCCAATGCCGGAGCTTGCCCCCACCAGCCAGATGGTTTTTCCGTTGAAGTCCATGATACGGCTCCTTTCCTGCCCTACGCGCTGAGGGGAAAGGAGTTCCGCCCAAAAGACAATCCGTCACTCAGGCCGCGACCAGATGCTCCAGCTCGGCCAGCGCGTCATGTTCCAGTTCGGCAATCGGACGCGCACCGGACAGCTCCAGCACCGGCACCGGCTGGCTTTCCAGCCAGTCGCGGTGGCGGTTCAGTGAACGTCCGCAGAAATAGGGGTCGTCGTAGCTGGCCGCCCAGTTCAGGAAGGTGCGGTAGATCTGCTCCATATCGCCGCCCGGTGCCACCCGCGTGCCATAGCGCAGAACCTCGCGCTTGCGCAGACGGGTCAGTCGCAAAGGCGTAGGCGCGCGCAGGAAAATGACCAGATCGGCCTGCCGTAAAATAGCGTCGCCCCAGCCATCGGCGGCTCCGGCCAAAACCCATCCGCCTTCGGGGCCGCCTTTGCCTTGCGCCTTTTCGATCAGCGCGCAGCGCTCGCCAATCTCGCGTTTACAGGTAAAGGGCACCTCGGTTTCGGCCCAATAGCAGTCATCCGTATCGATATAGGGAACCTGAAGCGTCTGCGCGATCTTCTGACCAAGCGATGTCGAACCCGCACCCGCAGCACCGGTGATGTAAATTCTAGGTTTCATGAAGGCCTCCTAATTTCCCGTTAAAGGGCCCTGTAGGCAGTCATCTCTTGTTCATAATCTTCCCGATCATCGTTCAAAAATCAATTACCAGTTTGTTCACGATGCTGTCCTGCAGCATAAATTTACGCAATTCGATCAGTTTTCTTGAGATCCGGTTCACCAAAATGAGAAAGGGAGAGCCTTCGCCCTCCCTGTTCCGCGTGATTAGGCACCTAAGATTCGGTGCTTGAACAAAGCCGGTCTTAATCCGCCGCCTGCGCGTCAGCGCGGGATTTGCCCTCGACGCCCATTGCCAGCGTCGCGGCCATGAACCCGTCAAGATCGCCATCCAGAACGCCCTGACTGTCCGAGGTCTCGTGTCCGGTGCGCAGATCCTTCACCATCTGGTAGGGCTGCAGCACGTAGGACCGGATCTGGTTGCCCCAGCCCGCCTCGCCCTTATTCTCATGCGCCTCGTTGATCGCGGCGTTACGCTTATCGAGCTCCAACTGGTAGAGACGCGATTTCAGCGCATTCATCGCGATTTCACGGTTCTGGTGCTGCGACTTCATCGAGGAGGTCACAACGATATTGGTCGGCAAGTGAGTGATCCGCACCGCAGAGTCGGTGGTGTTCACGTGCTGGCCCCCCGCGCCCGAAGACCGGTAGGTATCGATGCGGATATCCGACGGGTTGATCTCGATTTCGATATTGTCATCGACCACCGGATAGACCCAGACCGAGCTGAAAGAGGTATGCCGACGCGCCGCCGAGTCATAGGGCGAAATCCGCACCAGACGGTGCACACCGGATTCCGATTTCAGCCAGCCATAGGCATTGGGGCCGGAAATCTTGTAGGTCGCGGATTTGATGCCCGCCTCTTCGCCTGCGGTCTCGGATTCAAGTTCGACCTCATAGCCCTTCTTCTCGGCCCAACGGACATACATCCGCGCAAGGATCGACGCCCAGTCGCAGCTTTCCGTCCCCCCCGCGCCCGAATGGACTTCGAGATAGGTATCATTGCCATCGGCCTCGCCATTCAGAAGCGCTTCCAGCTCCTTGGCGGCGGCCTCTTCCTTGAGGGCCTTCAACGCGGCCTCGGCCTCCGAGATGACATCGGAATCGCCTTCCATCTCGCCCAGCTCGATCAGCTCGATATTGTCCTCAAGCTCCTGCTTGATGCGCTGATAGGTCTCGTATTTGTCCAACAACGCCTGACGGTCGCGCATCAGCTTCTGCGCGCGGGCCTGATCGTCCCACAGCGTCGGGTCCTCGATCATGGCGTTGAATTCCTCGATCCGGTGCGGAGCCGTTTCAAGGTCCATCCGCTGCCCCAGAAGGTCGAGCGATTTCTTGATCTGTTCAACGATGTTCTGCGTCTCGGCGCGCATGTCGAAACCTGTCCTTTTCCTGTTCTGGCCGGTCATACAGATTTAAGGCCCCCTCGACAAGTTGTCGAAGGGGCCGAAAATCCGTGGCCTGCGATGTTAGTATAGCCCGCCGGCACTGATTGTGCCGAAATTCGCGCGCTGTTTGGGGAGGATCGCGGTCTTGCCGGAGGAGGTGGTGACAGATGTCCCGCCCTCATCGCTTTCCCCGGGCGCAAAGAGCGGCAGGTTGGAGCCCATGCCGAAGCCGCCATCAACCACCAGCCCCATACCGGCAATGCTCTGGCCTTCGCGCAGATATTCGGCCTGCACATAATCGCCCGACGCCCCCGGCGGCAGCATCTCGCCGGTGAAGCGGTTGAAGTTCTGCCAATGCCCGCCCGGCGGCACGGTGAATTCGGAGCCGCCATATTTCTTGACCGCTTCCTTCATGAATTCGTTGAACACCGGCACACAGAGCGTCCCGCCGAAAGCATGCGCCCCCAGCCCTTTGGGATTGTCATAGCCGATATAGCACGACGCGACGATATTCGAGGTAAAGCCCGTGAACCACACGTCTTTTGCATCATTGGTCGTGCCGGTTTTACCCGCGACGGGCACGCTGATATTCACCCCGCGGCCCGAACCACGCTGGACCACGCCCTTCATGAGCGAGATCATCTGATAGGCGGTGATCGGATCGACCACCTGCTCGGAATTCGACTCGATCCGCGGCCCCTCGCCCGCAGGCAGGGTCTGGGCGCTGCAATCGTCACAGACGCGCTGGTCGTGGCGGTAGATCGTGCGGCCGTAGCGGTCCTGCACACGGTCCACCAGCGTCGGTTCCACCCGCTTGCCGCCATTCGCGAACATCGCATAGGCCGAGACCAGATTGAACATCGTGGTTTCCTGCGCCCCGAGCGCGTTGGCAAGGAACTTCTTCATCGGGTTATAGACGCCCATACGCTCGGCATAATTGGCAATGGTATCCATGCCGATTTCCTGCGCGATCCGCACGGTCATGAGGTTACGCGACTGTTCCAGACCGGTCCGCATCGGGGTCGGGCCGTAATATTTGTTCGAGGCGTTCTTCGGACGCCACAGGCCTTGCGGGGTATTCACCTCGATCGGGGCGTCCACCACCACCGTCTCGGGCGAAAAGCCCGAATCCAGCGCCGCCGCATAGACGAAGGGTTTGAAGTTCGAGCCCGGCTGGCGCATCGCCTGCGTGGCGCGGTTGAATACGGTCGACTGATAGGAGAAGCCGCCCTGCATCGCGATCACACGGCCCGTATGCACGTCCATCGCCATGAAGGCCCCTTCCACCTGCGGCACCTGCCGCAGCGTCCAGCGGATGAAACTGCCATCGCTGTCCGAGGTCATGGCGCGCACCATCACCACATCGCCCACACTCACCAGATCCGACGCCACACGCGCCTTCGGACCCAGCTTGCCGTTCTCGTTCAGCTTGCGGGCCCATTGCACATCCTTGGCGGGGATCCAGTTGCCATTGCCTTCTTCCTTGATCCCCTCGATGCCGATGCGGGCATCTTCCTTGCCGACAGACAGCACGACGGCAGGCATCCAGCCCTCGACATCGCGCGGCACCTTATCGCTGCGCACATCGGCCAGTGCCGCGCGCCAATCGGCCTCGTTTTTCAGCTTGTCCGCCGGAATGGTCACCCCCGTGCCCCGCCAGACACCCCGGCTGCGGTCATAATCTTCCAACGCATGCTGAAGGGCGCGTCCGGCCTGTGCCTGCATCTCGGGATCGACGGTTGCGCGCACGGTCAGCCCCCCCGAGAAGAACTCGTCCTGACCGAAGCTGCGCGAAAGCTGGCGGCGGATCTCGTCGGTGAAATAGTCGCGCGGCGGCATCTGGTCGCGGAACGGCGCGTAATCCCCGTTCTGCACCGATTTCACCGGCAATTCACGCTCTTCGCGATAGGTTGCCTCGGAGATATAGCCGTTCTGCCACATCTCATGCAGCACATAGTTGCGGCGGTCCTTCAACCGCTGCATATCGCGCACCGGATGGTAATTCGACGGGGCTTTCGGCATCGAGGCCAGTGTCGCGGCCTCATAGGGCTTCAGTTCCGACAGCGGCTTGTTGAAATAGGTCAGCGACGCCGCCGCCACACCATAGGAATTCTGGCCGAGGAAGATCTCGTTGAGATAGAGCTCCAGAATACGTTTCTTGGGCAGCGCATGTTCGACCCGCGAGGCCAGAATAAGCTCCTTGATCTTCCGCTCGACCGACCGGTCCGAAGACAGCAGGAAGTTTTTCATCACCTGCTGGGTGATGGTCGAGGCCCCGCGCACGTCATGGCCGCCGGTGCGCACCGCCTCGAACACGGCCTGCGCGATCCCGACCGGATCATAGCCCGCATGGTGCCAGAAATTCTTGTCCTCTGCGGATACAAAGGCATCCTGCACGATCGGCGGAATTTCGTCGATCGGCACGAACAGACGGCGCTCGGTGGCGAATTCGTCGATCAGGCGCCCGTCGCCATTATAGATGCGCGAAATCGTCTTGGGCTGGTATTGCGAAAGCTGATCATGGCTAGGCAGGTCACGGGAATACATCCAGAAGATCGCCCCGACCGTCAGCGCGGCGAAGAACACCGCCGTAACAATCCACGAAAAGATGCTGCCGAAGAAGGACAGGATAAATCGGATCAAGGTTCGCTCCTTACCGGGGGATGCCCGTTTATCGCGGAAAACCGCAATTCTGCCCGCCTATAGCCGCCACGGCCTGCGGGGTCAAAACAAGTTATACGCCTTCGCGGCAAGATCGCGCTCACATCTCGGCTATGTGAGCGGCGTTTCTACAGCATTCAGCGTCATTTATAGGGCTACTGGCGCAAAAGTCTTGCCTCTGCCGCATCCGATTGCGCCCAGGATTGCACAGCCTGCGTGATCGCGGCGGCCGTGGTTTTGCGCCAGCTGTCATCCAGCAGATGCTTGCGATCCCGTTCCGAGTCCAGAAAGCCCAGCTCGATCAGCACCGAAGGGAAATCGGCGGATTTCAGCACCGAGAAATCCGCCCCCTGCACGGGATGTTTGTAAAGCGTCACCCCCGCCGATTTCAGTGCTCCCACCAGAACCTGCGTAAAACGCACGGTGCGCGGGCGCGTCTCGGTGCGCGCCAGATCCATCAGCACCCGTGCGACATCATCGCCATGCCCGTCCAGATCGACACCGGCCAGAATATCGGCGCGATCATGGCGCTCGGCCAGTTTTTGCGACGCGTCGTCGGTGGCTTTCTCGTCAAGCATATAGATCGCCGTTCCGGTGGCTTTCCCGCTGGCCAGCGCGTCGGCATGCAGCGAGATGAACAGATCCGCCTCGGATTTGCGCGCAATCGTCAGACGGGTCTCAAGCGGCACAAACACATTCTCGTTGCGCGTCATCACCACATCGATCCCCGCGCGGGTCAGGGCCTCTTTCAGCTCGCGCGCGAAGGTCAGCACCAGCACCGCCTCCGAAGTGCCCTCCGCCTCCGCACCGGGATCAATGCCCCCATGACCGGGATCAAGCACCACCCGCAGCGGGCGCGAGCCATCTTGGCGCAGGATCGGAGCCGGAACCGGCGCCGGCTGCGGCAAATCCCACAAGGCCGAATTCGGGTCGCCCTGCGTTGTTTCGAATTTGTCTTTGCTGACCGGAGTCAGCGAAATATCCAGTTCCGGCGCCTCGCCGGTCCGCAGCTGCGCGGCCGCGATTTTCATCGGGCCGGACAGCTCGGCCACCAGACGCGACCAGCCGGGGCGGAACGGCCCCCAGCGCAGCACCTGCACCGCGCCGCTTTTGCCCCCCTTGCCCAGCATCACCGCCGGATCCTGTGCGGAAAAATCGACCTCGCGGAAATCCACCACCAGACGCGGCGGATTATCCAGCAAGAACGCCCGCCACGCGACAGGCTGCGACAGCCCCAAGCGCAGATCCGTCTGCGTTGCATCGCCGGTGATGCCACTGCGCGCCGGATCAAGCTGCGCCAGCGCCGAAAGCCGGCTGTCTTGCGCCTGCGCCAGCCCGCACCCCGCCAGAAACGCCCAAAGCGCCATGACCCAGAAAAGCGCCAAGCGCCCATGACACGGCTGCGCCGATCTCCGCATTCTGCCCGATTCCGTTCTTGTATCCTGTTCGGGGCGAGCTTAGCGCAGCGCCCCCCGAAAGTCAGTGCTCACTTGCCACGCTGCGCCATGAAGCTCTGCAACCGTGCAAGCCCCTCGCGGATGCGGTCGGTCGATTGCGCATAGGAAAACCGCAGCGTCGTGGCCCCGCGCGCGGGGTCGAAATCCAGCCCGGGGGTCACGGCAACCCCTGCCTCGCGCAGGATCTCTTCGGCAAAGGCCAGCGAGTTATCGGTCAGATGCGCGACATCGGCATAGATATAGAAGGCCCCATCGGGCGGCGCGATCCGGTCAAAGCCGATCTGCGGCAGAACCTCCAGCATCAGGCGGCGGTTCTCGGCATAGGCGGCGCGATTGGCCTCCAGCTCGTCGATGCAGTCCAGCGCGGCAAGGGCGGCAATCTGGCTGGCATGCGGCGGGCAGATGAACATGTTCTGCGCCAGACGCTCGACCGTGCGCACATGGTCTTCGGGCACCACAAGCCAGCCGACCCGCCAGCCCGTCATCGAGAAATATTTCGAGAAGGAATTGACCACATAGGCCTGATCCGAGACCTCAAGCGCCGTCACCGCGCGGTCTTCGTAATGGAGGCCATGATAGATCTCGTCCGAGATGAAAGCCAGATCGCGTGCCTCGGCCAGATCCATCAGCGCCTTCAGTTCAGCCTTGCCCAGCATGGTGCCCGACGGATTGCCCGGCGAGGCCACGATCAGCCCCTGCACATCTTCGGGGATATCCGAAGGCACCGGCTGATAGCGGTTTTCGGCACTGGTCGGCATGCCCACCGGTTCCACCGACATCGCGCGCAGGATCTGGCGGTAGCTGGGATAGCCCGGCTCGCCCAGAGCAACCTTGTCGCCCGCGTCAAACAGCGCCGAGAATGCCAGTACGAACGCGCCCGATGAGCCCGAGGTGACCACCACCCGCGCCGGATCCAGATCCACCCCGTACCAACGTTTGTACAGCCCCGCAATCCCTTGACGAAGCTCCGGAATTCCCAGCGCCACGGTATAGCCCATCGCCTGATCGTCCAGCGCCTGCGCCAGCGCTTGGCGGGCACCGGAGGGCGCGGGGGTCGAGGGCTGGCCCACTTCCATGTGAACGATATCGCGCCCCTCCCCTTCGGCTGCGCGCGCAGCCTCCATCACATCCATCACGATGAAAGGATCGACTTGTCCGCGGGTTGAGAAACGCATGGTGGGGCTCCATTTTAGGCTTCGACCCCGCCGCGATAGGCCAGCCGCTGCCATAGGTCAATGCAAAGGCTGTGCCCCCCCTTGCCCCGCCGCCGCGCTTGCGCCAGTGTGGGCGCCAACCTCCCGCGCCGGTCTGTGGCGCCGGACCAAGGATCGACAGAGGACCCAGATGACCCGCAAACTCCTTCCCGCCTTCGCCCTTTCTGCGCTTTTGGCCCAGCCCGCAGGCGCGCTTGATCTGGGGTCGATGACCGATAGCGAACGCGCCGATTTCGGACGGGCCGTGCGCAATTACCTAATGGACAATCCCGAAGTCCTGATGGAGGCGATCAACGAGCTTGAAAAAAAGCAGAACGCCCAGATCGCGCAGAATGACCAGCAACTGATTGCGACCAATGAAGACGAGCTGACCAATGATCCCGAGTCATGGGTGGGCGGCAATCCCGATGGGGATGTGACGATTGTCGAGTTCATGGATTACCGCTGCGGCTATTGCAAGAAGGCCTATCCCGAAATCAACGCGCTTCTGAAATCGGATGGCCATATCCGTTTCATCGTCAAGGAATTCCCTATTCTGGGCGACGCCTCGGTAAAGGCTGCGCGTTTTGCCATTGCCACCAAGCAGGTCGCGGGCGATGAGGCGTATGAGAAGGTCCATAACGCCTTGATGACCCTGCGTGGCGATATTTCCGATGACAGCCTTTCGGCGCTGGCCAAGAAGCTCGATCTGGACGGCGATGCGATCCAGAAAGCCGCCGCCTCGCCCGAGGTTGAAAAGGTGATCGAGGCGAATTACGCGCTTGGCCAGCGGATGGGCCTGTCCGGTACCCCGTCTTTTGTGATCGGCGACGAGATGCTGCGCGGTTATGCGCCGGAAGAGGCCATGAAAAAGATCGTCGCCGATCAGCGCGGCTGAACAGGCGCGGCTGTAACTGGCACCGATTTCTGGCACTGATGTCTGGCGCGGCGATAAGACGCAGCGCCGGTCCTGATGGCAAGTTTCGGGAGAGATTGCCCCAGGCCTTCCACCGCACGCGACACTGGGGAATCGGAAGCCCCAGAACAGGCAGCTCTCTGGCCTTTGGCAGGCGGCAAGCCGGAGCGGTCCTCTGCGGGGCGGCTTTTGCGGATTCTGCCATTCGGGCCTGCCCATCTGGATGGCGGCCCCGTCCGACAGGATCAGTGCTCCGGACCACACAGCAGAAAGCTGGCCCGAGGGCCAGCTTCCGGATTTTCCTCAACAGAGGAGATCAGTTGAACACATAGACAATGGCACGGCTATGCGGGTCCACCAGAACCGGTTCCTTGTTGACGTTCACATAGGCGTATTTGCTGTCGGGCACGGGCTGCAATGCCACGTTATCGGGCAGCTTCGCGCCGGTTTTCACATCGCCTTTCAGGAAGACCGGATCAACCGGATGCTCCTGCACATAGGTGACCGTGGTGGGCTCGGGTTTGGCGGCCTCGCCAACCAGCGCCCCCCCGATAAGCGCCCCCACAACGGCACCTGCCGGCCCGCCGATCACTGTGCCTGCGGCAATGGCGCCGCCTGCCGCCCCACCTGCGGCGGCACCGGCAAAGGCACCGGCCGCTTGGCCATTGCCATTATCCTTGATCTCGATGGTCTTCACATCGACATTCTTCGGGCGATCGGCCAGATAGACGATGTTGTTACCCTCATGGATCGCGATATTCGACGCGGGGGTCCAGCCGGTATTGTCGCCATAGCTGACCTGACACCAGCTGCCGGTCGAGATGCAGCCATCCACCTCGATATTGGCGGCTTGCGGCACGGTCGAGCTGACCTGATAATCCGCCCCCGGCCCTGCGCGCAGCGAGCTGTCAGTGCCGAGCATGGCCGGAAACGCCGAGGCGCTGGTGGCCAGACCTGCGGTTGCAAGCGTGGCGAATGCGGCAACGGTCATCGTGGTTTTCTTGAACATCTTCTATCTCCTAAGCTTACCCGTCGCAGCCGCTGTGCACCGATCCGGCGCTGTGCTGCGATTTGGACAGACAACCCGCATTCGGGCAGAGACGTTCCCCGCAAACCGTTCACAAGATTCTCAAGCCATCGGCGGGAACCGGCCAGCGCCCTCAGCCGCCAAAGCTGCGGCTGGTGCTGGAGCTGGTCCCGAACCCCCCGCGCGAAACCGCCGTGGCACGGGTCATCGGCGCCTTGCCGATGGTCGTGGCCGGTTTCTTGAACAGCCCCTGACTGAGCTTGGCCTTGCCGTTATTGGTCGAGAAGCTGGCCGAGCGGTCGGCATTGGTATAGCCCCCCTGCCCGTTACGATACAAAGGCTGCGCCGAGCCGCGCCCGCCCAGCATATTGCCGATCAGATAGCCTGCCAGAAGCGGCATGAAGATCCCGCCCATACCGCTGCCCTGATGCCCCGTGGCCTCTTCTTCGCTGCCGCAATTCCCGACCCCGTGCTGCTCTTCGCAGACCTGCAGGCTGTCATAGCGCGGGGCGGATTCCACGTTCAGCTCCTGCGCCTGGGCAAAAGCGGTGCGGCATTGCTCGGCGGTGAAGTCGCCCCCCGCGCCTGCCGCCTGCTCGCAAGAGGCCAGATCGGGGAAAGCCTGTGCATCGACCTTTTCCTCCTTGCACCCTGCCAGCGTAAAGGCGGCAGCCCCCATGATGGTCAGGGCAACATAGCGTGAGCGTTTCTTCATCAATCTGGTCCTTCATCAAACAGTATCGGAGCCCCGAGCACGCACGGCATAAGGCCCCATATCACAGGTCCGCGGCATCGGCACCGCAGCTACGGGCGCATCAGCCCCGAATGAAATGCGGCTTGAAGCGCGACAGGTCTTGCGTGATCCGCGAGCGATCCTCGCGCAGCCCCATCCCCACGCAGTCCCCGCCCACGATCCAGGCCCCGATAATCGGCCGGAAGCCTGAAAATTCCGGTAAGGGCTGATAGGCCTGCACGATGCGGGGATATTGCGCATAGCCGTCCTGCTGCGACGTCTCGACCTTGCTGCCCTCGATGATATGCACCGATGCGCCCTCGCGCGAGAAAATCGGTTTGGTGACATAGCCCCGCAGAAGCTGGCCATGCGCGCGGGCGAAACTTTCGGCAATCTCGGGAGCGGGGCGGCCCTTTCCGGCCAGCCCCTCGCGCACATCCTCCTCGAAATAGGCGGGCAGCAAATTGGGATGGCCCTCGAAGAAATACCAGAGCATCGGCAGGATGGCCTTATTGGAGACAAGCGCCTTCCATGCGGGTTCGATAAACTGTGCCCCCGACCCTGCCAGATACTGGGCATAGTCCTCGCGCAGCAGATCTTCCCACGGATACAGCTTGAACAGCGTGCCGATCACCCGATCCTCGTCATCAAGAAACTGCTGCTCTTCGCTCAGCCCGATCTTTTCCAGATCACAGTAATGCGCCCCCAGACCCGCCTCGCGCGCGGCCCAACCCAGCGCCTCGACCGTGGCATAATCCTCGGGATTGCCGCCCATCGCGGTGAAATGCAGGTCCGTCTTGGGCGCAAACAGGGCGCGGAACCGCTCGACCAGCGCCTCGTGGATGCCGTTGAACTGGTCGGCGTCCTCCGCCAGCACGCCCGCCGCGATCTGCTCTTCCAGCCATTGCCACTGGAAGGCCGCGCTCTCGTATAAAGAGGTGGGCGTATCGGCGTTATATTCCAGCATCTTGGCCGGACCCTTGCCGTCATAGGCCAGATCGAAACGGCCATACAGTTCGGGCTGCCCGTCGCGCCAGCTATTGCGGACCAGATCCCAATGCGCCTCGGGCAGGCCCATGACCCCGATCAATTCCTCCGAATTCACGATCCGGTCCACCGCCTCGCGGCACATCGCGTGCAGCTCGGTGGCAGGGTCCTCGATGCGGTCCTCGATCTCGCGCAGCGTGAATTCATAGGCCGAGCTTTCGTCCCAATAGGGTTCGCCATGCATATCGGCAAAGGTGAACCCCACCTCTTTGGCCATATCGCGCCAGCCAGCACGTTCGGGCAGATCGAGTTTGCGCATATCATCCTCCTCCGACCCTGACCGGATACCGCAAACCTACGGATATCGCGGGGGCCTTGCCCGCGCTCTACCCGTTTTCGGCCCTCCATGCCAGCCTTGGCCGCCATCGGTGCGGTTTTCCTCCGAGGGTTTAACCGCTCATCAGGGTTTGCCGCTTATAGCTTTGCCCATTGCAGGAGACCGCTTGATGCCGCATTCGCCTTTCCCCGCCCGTTCTGTCTTGCGCCTGTTGCCCCCTGCGCCAAGCCGCGCGCTGATAGTAAGGCCGGGGCTGATGCTGACCCTGCTGCTGGGCCTGATGATCTTCGGTGGTCTGCGCGCAATGGCACAACCGCAAAGCAGCGCGCTGTTTCTGGCGGTCACCTCGATTGCCGAGCCGCAGGACGACATCCGTTCGACCGCGCTTTTACTGGCGGGCGGGGCGGCGGATGCCACGGCAGGCCGGAGCGAAACGATTGCCCGGACACTGGCGGACATGCATACGCTTGTCATTACCATCGATCCGGACTGGCTTCTGGATCTCGGGGGCGGCTGCCAGCAGGCAACCGACGCCCTGCTATATATCGCACAGGAAATCGGCAAGCGGCGGGAAGCCGCGCCCCGTGCCCCCGTCCTGCTTGGCATCGGAGAGGGGACGGCCCTTGCGCGCTTGGCGGCCGCCACCCGCCCCGACCAGTTCAAGGGGATCGTGACGCAGGATCTGCACAGGGATCTGCCCGATACCTGTCAGACCGCCCTGCCCGAAGCGGGCCGCAAGACGGTGCTGCGTTGGCATGATGCCGCAACCGACGCGGCCTCGGTGCTACAGGCGGTGCGTGGTGTGCGCTTCTACCCGCCCGCCGAGGACAGCACCGAGGCCCGTAACGCGGCGCTGGTGCAGGCCTATCTGGCGCTGGCCGGAACCGATCACGCCTTTGACACCGGCACCCGTGCACAGGATCTGCAGGATCTGCCGATCACTCTCCACCTGCCCGAAGCGGCCACCAATAATAGCGCCGCGGACACCCCACCGGAGGCATTTGTGATTTTCCTGTCGGGCGATGGCGGCTGGGCCAATTTCGACGAGGAAATCGCAGACCGGCTGGCACAGAACGGGCTACCTGTCATCGGGATTTCGACCATGCGTTATCTGTGGCAGGAACGCAGCCCGGACAGAATTGCCGCCGATATGACCCGCATCCACTCGCATTTTGCGGCCCGTTTCGGCACGCAGAACGTCATTCTGGCGGGATTTTCGCTGGGGGCGAATGTCACCCCGTTCTATGCGCCCTTGCTGCCCGCGACGCTGCGCGAGAACGTGTTGGGGCTGGCCTTGCTTTCGCCCGAAACCCATACCGGCTTCGAGGTGGTCATGGGGGGATGGCTTGGCCAGAAGACCGGCAGCCGCGATGTGGTCGCGGCCCTGGAGGCACTGCCGCCGTCCCTGCATGTGCTCTGCCTGTACGGGCGCAAAGACCAATACAGCGCCTGCCCCACCAGCCCCTCGGTTACGGCGCTGGCCTTCGAAGGGGGCCATCATCTGGACAAAAACTATGACCGCGCAGCAGAGGCCATACTGGGTCTGCGCCTTCCCGACGCACAGGAGGCAAGGCCGCCCGCCGATGTTCTTTCCGCACAACAGGCAGACCCCGCCCCCGCGCCATCAGTGCCGACCGACGCCGACAGACCGCCTGCGCTTGGCACTGTTTCACTGCCCGTCTCCTTGCCCGTGCCGTTGCTCCCGCCTCTGCCTTCCCCCCCGCCTCTGCCCGCCGATACCGCCGCCTTACCCTGAGCAAGACCCTCCCGAACTGGTCAGCCGGTGCCGTGTCAAAACGGCCACCGCTACGGGAGAGCGCCCCCGCGGCCTTACCACGGCCCATCAAAGCGAGAGCAGCCTACCCCGATGCAGGATCGATCGCGGGCCCCTGTGGAACGTGCGAAACAACGAAATGAGCCTGCGCCTTTAATGACAGCGCGGGCCCGCGCGGACTGGGGGCTGCATCGGCCTGTTCGACGCTGAACGGGACCGCGAGGGTATCAGCCGGATAGGGGCGCGCCAAAGCAGGTCCATGCCAAACCGCCCCCTCCCGATCTCGGCCTTGCTATCCGCAAGGCCGTCAATGCGCGCCCATGCCTTTCTTGATCCGCCGCAGCATCAGCCAGACCGCCAGCACAACCAGTGGCGTCAGCCCCGCAACCATCATCTCCTTGCCCATGCCCAGCTTCTTGGCGAACGGATAGGCCAGATATCCGCACAGGCTGACGGCGTAATAGCTGATCGCCACCACCGATAGCCCCTCGACCGTATGCTGCAAGCGCAACTGCAGATCCGAACGGCGATCCATGCTTTCCAACAGCTTCTGGTTCTGCGCCGAACGGTCCACATCCACCCGTGTGCGCAGCAATTCGGCGGCGCGACCGGCACGTTCCAGCATCGCATTCAGCCGCTGCTCGGCGGCAAAGACGGTGCGGATCGCCGGATCGTAACGGCGCGAAACAAATTCGCCCAGCTTCTGCCGCCCCGCAAAACGTGTCTCGCGCAGCATCTCGACCCGCTCGCGCACCAAGGCGGCATAAGCGCGGGTCGCCCCGAAACGGAAGGACAGATGCATCGCCAGCATCTCCAGCTCGTAGGAGATATCGAGCAACGCGTTCAACACCTTCTCGGGCGTGGTATCGGCATCGCGCATGGATGCGATCAGCGAGGACAGGGCCGGATCAAGGCTGTTAAGCCGCGCGGTCAGCTCGCGCGCGCGCGACAGCCCCAGCATGGACATCGCGCGATAGGCCTCCAGATCGCAGAGCCGCTGGACCACCCTCCCGACCCGACCCGGCCCCGTGCCGGGCCGCACGAAAAGCGCAAAACGCATCTGCCCTGCCGCATCGATGCGGAAATCGCCCGCCAAAGCGATCGCCTCATCCACAACCCAGGTGCAAACCAGATTTTCCGGTACGAACCAGTCATCGACCATCTTGGCCAGTTGCCCCGGATCTTCGGGCATTTCCTTGATGCGGATATGCACGGCCACCAGACGCTTTCCGGGGGCCGTTCTAAGCCAGTCCTCGGGGAAAACCGCCGTTTCCGCAGGATCGAAGGGGCGCTGTGATACCCCGTCGGACTGCGCAAGATAGCTGACAAACTCTGTATGGCTTTCCCAAGACAGCCGGTATCGCCCGATATTTCCCGCATGGTGGGTGGCCCCTTCGGGAGGCAGCGGCGCGCCATGCCGGTCCAGAAGATCACATAGATGTTCCATATCTGCCGCCCGCGAACGCGATGCCGCCCCCAGCGGTTCTTTCACCGCCAGATAGACCACATGCGAGGGCACCGATATCTTGGGAAAGGGGCGCGCATGAAGCTCTGCCACCATCGGGTAGCGCTGCGGATGGTCTTCGACCGGAGGCATGGGCATGACAGTCATTCCTGGTTACGACCGTCGGAGCCTGCCTCAATCACACCCGCCTGTAAATAATTTTGTGCATTAATATCATGTATTTATTAGCATACATTCGTATGCCGCAACAGTTTTTCCGCTGGCACGCGTAGGGACCGCGCGCGGATTGCGTAAAGGAAGACATCGCCAGTTTGCCGGAGACCGCCATGACCTGCCGCCTGTCACGCCCCTCATCGCTTGTGATGTCCTGCCTGTTTGCCCTTTTCGCCCCGCTGGCCGAAGCCAGCCCCGACACAGATATGACCCGCGCCGCCCAGATCCTTGATCGCTATGACCGCAATCAGGACCGGAGGCTGGATCTGGCGGAATTCGACGCCCTGCGCCGCACGATCTTCAACGGGATCGATCGCGATCAGGATGGAAAAATCCGCGCGCAGGATGTGGCGCAGGCCGCACAGGCCCGCAGGCAGCATGCGGATGGCCAGCGTCTGATGAAACGTGACACAAATCGCGACGGATTTGTGGACTGGTCCGAGTTTAAGGCACAGACACAGGGCTTTACCCGTGCCGACCGCAACAGCGACGGACATCTCAGCGCGGCAGAACTGGCGCGCCTGATCGCCCGCCTTCCTGCAGGCCTCTCGCCTGCGTCATTTTAACAACGGGGCTGTCATGCTCTGTTTTCTCCCCCGCAAAAGGATTTTGCTATGAAACTTCTCCCTGTTTTGCTGACCTCGCTCGGTCTGTTCACGATGGCCGCCACCGCGCAGGCGCAAAGCGTCACCGTGCAAACCGGCAAAGGCAGCACCGTCACCAAGGACCGCGACTGCGTGCGTGAAAACGGTCAGGCCAAATGCACCACGACCACCAAGGCGACCAGCCCGACGGGGCAGACCGCCTCGAAAACGCGCACCCGTAGCAGCGACGGCACCGGCACCGAAACCACCGTTACGGCGACCGGCACGAATGGCGAAACCGGCCAGACAAGCCGCAAGATCAGTGTCACCCGCTGATCACGCTTGCCCTTCCTTCCTGCCTGCGATCCAATCCGGTTGCAGGCAGGGATCGGGCGGAAGGAGGCCCGCGTGACACAGGCCGACAACCGCCCCGAAACCGAATGGGTCGCGCTGATGGCCGCACTGGCGCAGGGCGACCGGCAGGCCCTGCAGCGCCTGATGCAGCGCTTCGGCCCCGGAGTAACGCGGTTCAGCGCCGCTATGTTGCGCCGCCCCGAAGAGGCCGAGGACGTTGTGCAGGAGGTGTTCCTGCGCGTCTGGCAGAAAGCCTCCCGCTATGACCCTGCGCGGGCCGCCGTCTCGACTTGGATCTACCGCATTGCCGCCAACCATTGCACCGACCGCAACCGGCGTCTGGGGGTCCGGCACTTTCTGGGGCTTGACGCAGCCCCCGACCCGGTCGATGACCATCCCCCTGCCGAATATGATCTGGCGATGCGCCAGCGGCTGGGGCTGACGCGAGCGGCCCTGCACCACCTGCCCGACCGCCAGCGGCGCGCGCTTTTGCTGCGCGCCAGTGGCGAGCTGAGCACCCGAGAGATTGCCCAGATCATGGGGCTGTCGACGGGGGCTGTCGAACAATTGCTGATCCGCGCCCGCGCCAGACTGCGCGACCAACTCAAGGAGATCGATCCATGACGCAAGACACCGAAGACATCGACGCGCGCGTGATCGAACTGATGCAGGCGACACCCGTGGACATCCCCCGACTGTCGCGCACCGTGCTGAGCGAAATCGCCCGACAGACGCCGCACAGACCGCCTCTGGCCGAGGTTCTCATCCGCCCCCTGCCCGTTACGCTTGGCTTCGGTGGCGCGCTGATTGTGGCGCTCGCCCTTGGCTGGGGCGTGATCGGGCCGCTCCTGGGCGATGATCTGGCCCTGGCGCTGATTACCGGCAGCCTGCCGCCGGGAGGCTTCTGATGCAGCGCAAGGTTCTGATTGGCATGCTGGCGGTGTCTCTTCTGGGCAATGCGCTGGCGATCGGCGCGGGGCTGCGGCTGATGTCGCTGCGCGCCCAGCTGACCGGCCCCGTGGGCGAGGCGGTGATCTTCCCGCGCGAGATCCGGCGCGATCTGCGGGCCGCTCTGGCCGAGAACCGCGAGACCCTGACCCCTGCCCTGCAAGAGGTGCTGAAGGCGCGCGCCAGAATTGTGGCGCTTGGCACCGCCGAGCCTTTTGATCGCGCAGCGACCGAAGCGGCGATGGGGGACTTCCGCCGCGATCTGGATGCGCTTCTGGATCAGCTACAGCCCTTGGTGCTGGACAGGCTTGACGCGCATCACCAATGAAAAAGGCCCCGAGAAACCTCGGGGCCTTTTCTTCGCCTGATCAGGCTTTCATCATATGGAGGAGTTCATCCACCGACTTACGGGCATCGCCGTAGAACATGCGGGTGTTTTCCTTATAGAACAGCGGGTTCTCGATGCCCGAGTAGCCGGTGCCCTGTCCGCGTTTGGACACAAACACCTGTTTCGCTTCCCAGACCTTCAGAACCGGCATGCCCGCGATGGGGGAATTCGGGTCTTCCTGGGCGGCCGGGTTCACGATGTCATTCGAGCCGATGACGATAACCACATCCGTCGAGGGGAAGTCGTCATTGATCTCGTCCATCTCCAGCACGATGTCATAGGGCACTTTGGCTTCGGCCAAGAGCACGTTCATATGACCCGGCAGGCGGCCTGCCACGGGGTGGATCGCAAAGCGCACGGTCTTGCCACGCGAGCGCAGCATATTGGTCAGCTCGGACACGGCGTTTTGCGCCTGCGCCACGGCCATCCCGTAACCCGGCACGATGATGACGCTATCGGCATCATGCAGCGCATCGGCCACACCACCGGCGTCGATTGCGATCTGCTCGCCCTCGACTTCCATCGCGGGGCCCGTGGTCGTGCCGAAGCCGCCAAGGATCACCGACACAAACGACCGGTTCATCGCCTTACACATGATGTAGCTCAGGATCGCGCCCGAAGAGCCCACCAGCGCACCGGTGACGATCAACAGGTCATTGCCAAGCGAGAAGCCGATGGCCGAGGCAGCCCAGCCCGAGTAGCTGTTGAGCATGGACACCACAACCGGCATATCGGCGCCGCCGATGCCCATGATCAGGTGATAGCCGATGAAGAAGGCCAAAAGCGCCATCAGGATCAGCGTCCACGCGCCCGAGCCACCCATGTAGCACAGCAAGAGCGCCAGCGACAGGATCGCCGCACCGGCGTTCAGAACATGGCCACCCGGAAGTTTCTTGGCCTTGCCGTCGATCTTGCCTGCAAGCTTGCCGAAAGCCACGATGGACCCGGTGAAGGTGACCGCGCCGATGAACACGCCAAGGAAGGTCTCGACCTTGAGGATATTCACCTCGGCCATCGACTTATGCGCCACAATCGCGGCAAAGCCCGACAGTTGCTCATAAGCGGTGGGCATCACGCCGGTTTGGGCATGTTCCAGAATGATCGGCATGACCGAGGCCAGCACGATATGGGTGTTGATGCCGATGAAGACAGCGGCCAGACCCACGAAGCTGTGCAGCGCCGCCACAAGCTGAGGCATGGCGGTCATTTCCACCTTGCGCGCCAGCTGCGCACCGATGCCGCCGCCGACGATCAGCATCAGCAGGATCAGCCAGTAGAAGCCCACACCCGGACCGAAAACGGTCGCAATGATGGCCAGAGCCATGCCCGAGATGCCATACCAGACAGCGCGTTTCGCGCTTTCCTGCCCCGAGAGGCCACCAAGGCAGAGGATGAACAGGATGGCCGCCGCGATATAGGCGGCCGAGATCAGAGCGATATCCATAGATCCCACCCCCTTACGACTTCTGGAACATGGCAAGCATCCGGCGCGTAACCAGGAAGCCGCCGACGATGTTGATCGTGGCAATCAGGATCGAGATGGCCGAGAGGATCACCACGAGCCAGCCGCCCGAGACCTGCGTGCCCGCGCCGATCTGCAACAGCGCACCAAGGATGATGATGCCCGACACCGCATTGGTGACCGCCATCAGGGGCGTGTGCAGGCTGTGCGAGACGTTCCAGATGACCTGGAAGCCCACAAAGCACGACAGCACGAAGACCACGAAATGCGCCATGAAGCTGGCCGGTGCGACCGCGCCCACCGCGAGCAGCAACACGGTGCCCGCCACCAGCAGCGTGACCTGAGACATGGTCTGCTTGCGGAAGGCCGCCTTTTCCTGCGCCTTATATTCCTCGGGCGTCAGCTCTTTGGCCTTTTCCTTCGGTTTTTGCGCGGCAATCGCCTTCACCTTGGGCGGCGGCGGCGGGAAGGTGATCTCGCCTTGATGAACCACGGTCGCGCCACGGATCACGTCATCTTCCATGTTATGGTTGATGACACCGTCTTTTTCCGGCGTAAGATCGGCCAGCATATGGCGGATATTGGTCGAATACAGCGTCGAGGATTGCGTCGCCATCCGCGAGGGCAGATCGGTATAGCCCAGAATGGTCACGCCATTCTCGGTCACGATGCGCTCGTCCTTGACGGTCAGCTCGCAGTTCCCGCCACGCTCGGCGGCCAGATCCACGATCACCGAGCCGCGCTTCATCATCTCGACCATATCCTTGGTCCAGAGCACCGGCGCATCACGGCCGGGGATGAGGGCGGTGGTGATGACGATATCGACTTCCGGCGCAAGCTCGCGGAATTTCTTCAGCTGCGCTTCGCGGAATTCGGGGGAAGACGGGGCCGCATAGCCGCCCGTCGCCGCGCCATCGGTCTGGGCTTCCTCGAAGTCCAGATAGACGAAGGACGCGCCCATGGATTCAATCTGCTCGGCCACTTCGGGACGCACGTCAAAGGCCATGGTGATCGCGCCCAGCGAGGTCGAGGCGCCGATGGCGGCCAGACCTGCCACACCCGCGCCCACGATCAGCACCTTGGCCGGCGGCACTTTACCCGCCGCCGTCACCTGACCGGTGAAGAAGCGCCCGAAGTTGTTGCCCGCCTCGATGACCGCGCGGTAGCCCGCGATATTGGCCATGGACGACAGCGCATCCATCTTCTGCGCGCGCGAAATCCGCGGCACCATATCCATTGCGATCACATTCGCGCCGGTGGCCTTGGCTTTTTCCAGCATCTCCGGCGATTGCGCCGGATAGAAGAACGAAATCAGCGTCTGACCCGTCTTCAGGCGCGACAGCTCCGCCTCCTCCGGCGGACGCACCTTGACGACGAAATCAACCGCGTCGAACAGCGCCTCGGCGCCCTCGATAACGGTGACGCCGGCAGCCGTATAGGCCGCATCGGTAAAGCCCGCCTTGATGCCGGCCCCCGATTGAATGAAACACTCATGGCCCAGCTTTTGCAGCTGGAGCGCGGAATCCGGCGTCATCGCAACACGCGATTCCCCCGAATAAATCTCCTCTGGAGCACCGATCTTCAAGTTGATCCCCCCTTTTGACGCGGTGTCAGGTCAATAGACGACATGCCCCAAGCGACACGCCCTGCAAAAGGATTAGACTGCGCAAGATTGTTTCACAAGCGCCCCTATAGTCGAAATCCTTGAAAAGAAGAGCGTTTCACCCCGGAATACAAAGGCATACCTCTGCATACCAAGGCATACTGAATAATTTCATATATTTTTCAGCATCTTGCGGTGCATTTCAAATTCACCTGCAATCCATTAATAGACAGTATAGCTGCCATATATTTTTTTGATTGCGACCATAGACCGCAGTATGTTTGCGGAAACATTCAAATATAGGACACTAATACTGCCTCTTTTTCAGCAACGGTTTGAAAATTATAGGCAAGTTTCCACACGGGTTTTGGCAAATAAAAAACCGGCCCATCCTCCGACGGACCGGTCGCGGGTCAGCACACCCCCCGCCAATGCGGATTACAGCGCATAGACCGTCAGGGTCGGCAGGTCGGTAAGCGAGACATCCAGCATCCGGAGCGCCGAGAGCGAAAGCTGGCTGGCACCATCTTCGGCGGGCAGAAGCATCACCTGCACGGATTTGCCGTTCGACAATGTGACCCGGCCCTTGGTCTGGGTTTTCACCAAAGAGGTCTTCAGCCAGAAACCGGCTTGGGTCGGGTCGCCGAGGCTGGCCACGGTCGTGCCAAGCTTGGTGCCGCCGGTGCTGGTTGCCATCGCCGCCGCGCGCTCGCCCGCGCTGGCCTGATCCAGCGATTGAGCCGTATGGGCCGCCCCCTGCGGAATGGGGCTTTTGATCAGCCCCGTCCCCGGTGCAGCCGCCGGGTCCGTATGGCCACCCAACTGGGAACAGGCGCTCAGGCCAAGGCCGCAAACCAGCGCCACCAGCCCCTGTTTCAACCGCACGGTCTGCCCCCAGACCCGTTCCTGCGTCCGCTGCCTCGCCATCATGCACCCATCCTTTTATAAAAATACCGCGTGTTCCCGAAGCCATTGCCGCAGGTCACGCCCGTATAGCTAGCGCAAGGGAATTCCTTGGGCAAATCGCATTGCGCAAATCCCAGAGACCGCTTGCTCAATGCCGCTGGCAAACCTAGATTTCGGACATGACACATGCGCCTCTCATAGACCCTTTTGCACGGCCTATCTCGTATCTGCGGGTTTCAGTGACCGACAGATGCGATTTCCGCTGCACCTATTGCATGGCCGAGCATATGCAGTTCCTGCCCAAGCGCGATCTACTGAGCCTTGAAGAGCTTGACCGGCTCTGCTCGGCGTTCATCGGGCTGGGCGTGCGCAAGCTGCGCATCACGGGGGGCGAACCTTTGGTGCGGCGCGACATCATGACCTTTTTCCGCGCGATTGCCCGCCATCTCGACACCGGCGCGCTTGACGAGCTGACGCTGACCACCAATGGCTCGCAACTGGCGCGGTATGCCACAGAGCTGGCCGCCTTGGGGATGCGCCGGATCAATGTCTCGCTTGATACGCTTGATCCGCAGAAATTTGCGCAGATCACCCGCTGGGGGCGGCTTGAACAGGTTCTCGAAGGGCTACAGGCCGCCAAAGCGGCGGGGTTACGGGTCAAGATCAACACGGTCGCCCTGAAAGGGTTCAACGAGGCAGAGCTGTTCGATCTGGTAAAATGGTGCGGCGACGAGGGGTTCGACCTGACCTTCATCGAGGTCATGCCGATGGGCGAGATGGGCGAAGACCTGCGGCTGGACCAGTACTGGCCGCTTTCGGCGCTGCGCACCCGTCTGGCCGAGCGGTTCACACTGACCGACCTGCCCGAGAGCACGGGGGGGCCTGCGCGCTATGTCCGCTTGCGCGAGAGCGGTCAGAAAATCGGCTTCATCACACCGCTCTCCCATAATTTCTGCGAAAGCTGCAACAGGGTGCGCGTCACCTGCACGGGCGAGCTGTATATGTGTCTGGGTCAGGAGGACCGCGCCGATCTGCGAGCGCCCCTGCGCGCCGACCGCGCGGATGCCCCCCTGATCGCGGCCATCCGCGACGCCATTGCCCGCAAACCCAAGGGCCACGATTTCGACTATTCGCGCCAGCAGGTCGCGGGGCAGATGTCGCGCCATATGAGCCATACCGGCGGCTAGATAGGGAACCAACCCCTCCTTTGCGGCTTGTCTCAGGACATAGGTCACGAGGGAAAGAACATGTCATCCGCCACACCAGCAAGCCCGCGTTCGGGGCATGGCACCGCCTGCACCGATTGCCCGCTCCGCAAGAAGGATTGTTTCGAGACATTCTCCGATCAGGAAATCGCGTTCATGGAGCGGTTCAAGGCCGGAGAGATGAGTGTAGCGGCGGGCACGACGGTGATGCTTGAAGGCGCGGCAAGCCCGCAGATGTATACCGTTCTTGAGGGTCTGGGGATGCGCTACAAGACCCTGCCCGATGGCAGCCGTCAGGTGCTGAACTTCGTGTTTCCCGGTGATTTCGTCGGGCTGCAGACCGCTGTGATGGGCGAAATGTGCCACGGCTTCGAAAGCTCTTCCGACATGCGGCTATGCGTGTTCGATCGCAGCGCCTTCTGGGATCTGATGCGCACACAGCCCGAACGCGCCTTTACCGTGACATGGCTGGCCGCCCGCGAGGAGCATTTCCTTGGCGAAAGCCTTGCCGCCATCGGTCAGCGTGAAGCCACAAGCCGCATCGCTTGGGCGCTGTTGCAGATTTTCCTGCGCCAGATCGAGCTGGAGCCTTCGCGCTCTGCCGCCCCCGGAACGGAACGGGGCCTGAAAGGACCAACCGTGCCGATGCCCTGGAAGCAGCAGGATCTGGCCGACGCGCTGGGGATGTCTTTGGTGCATACCAACAAGACGCTGGCCAGATTGCGGCGCGAGAAACTGGCCGAATGGAAGCGGGGCTGGCTGACCCTGCCCGACCCCGAAAAGCTGGCCCGCGCGCAGGATATCATCCTGCCGCAAAAGGTCACGCGCCCTCTGTTGTAAGCCCGACACCGGCGCTGCGCCGACCGCATGCCAGACCCGTCACGTCAGACCGGCAGACGGGTCTCGACCATTTCGACAAACCAGCTCGCCCCGTAAGGCAAGGCACGGTCATCGAAGATGTAATCGGGGCTATGCAGGATCGCGCTATCGCCATTGCCCAGCCAGATATAGGCGCCGGGACGGGCTTCGAGCATATAGCTGAAATCCTCGGCCCCCATCATCGGGGTGACATCCGGATTGACCTTATCGGTGACCCCGCGCGCGCCCTGCACGGCAAGCGCGGCATATTCGGGCGGGTTCGAGGTCACGGGATAGCCGCGGTCATAATGGATCTCGGCCCGCGCCCCGAAGGCCTCTGCGGTGGCGGTCACGATCTGGTGCAGGCGCGCTTCGACATAATCGCGCAACTCGGGGCGCATGGTGCGCACGGTGCCGCGCAGCTTCACCTCCTGCGCGATGACATTATGCACCGAGCTGTCGGATTTGACCGCGCAGGTCGAGACCACCACCTGATCATGCGGGTTCACATTGCGCGAGGCGATGGTCTGAAGCGCCATGATGATCTGCGCCGAGACAACCACCGCATCCACCGCATCATGCGGGGTCGCGGCATGCCCGCCCCGCCCGAGCACACGGATATCGAACTGGTCGCAAGCCGCCATGATCGGACCATCGCAAATGGCGAATTCGCCCACGGGGATGCCCGGCATATTATGGATGGCATAGACCTCCTCGATGCCGAAGCGGTCCATCAGCCCGTCGCGGCACATTTCAAGGCCGCCACCGCCCCCTTCCTCGGCGGGCTGGAAAATCACCACGGCGCGCCCTGCAAACTGCCGCGTTTCACACAGGTATTTCGCGGCCCCCAAAAGCATGGCGGTATGCCCGTCATGGCCACAGGCATGCATTTTGCCCTTCACGGTCGAGGCATAGGGCACATCGGCCTGTTCAAGGATCGGCAACGCATCCATATCGGCGCGCAGCCCGATGGCACGCTCTGCGCGAGGTCCCTGCGCCTGAGTGGACTGCCCGTGGATCACCCCGACCACACCTGTGCGACCGATGCCCTCGACCACCTCGTCGCAGCCGAACTCGCGCAAAAGCGCGGCAACCCGCCCAGCCGTGCGTCCAACATCGAACAACAGTTCAGGATGCTGGTGGAAGTCATGCCGCCATGCTGTGATTTCCGGAAGCATCTCGGCAAAACGGGTCTTGATCGGCATTGGCGGCTCTTTCTACGCTAAATCCCCTCGCAGCTTGCGCGATGGCGTGCGCGGGCACAAGGCCTGCCGTCTTTGCCCGTGTCGCTTTGCCTCCCCCCGAGGATCTTTGGCCCCGATGAATGGCCTGAAGACGGCTTTGGGGCGCAGGAGGCGACACTCCGCCCCCGCAACTGGCTGTAA
The DNA here is from genome assembly GCF_057380695.1 of Thioclava sp. NS-SX20. NCBI lineage: Bacteria > Pseudomonadati > Pseudomonadota > Alphaproteobacteria > Rhodobacterales > Paracoccaceae > Thioclava > Thioclava sp. NS-SX20. Next base: position 1,522,469 of record NZ_CM170816.1, read on the forward strand.
AATTACGCAATATTCGGCCTCTAGGGCAAAAAAATCCGCAGAATGCGGAAAATGATTGACGAAGCGCCAAGAAGCGTGATCACCTTAAAGTTGAGTTAATCATAAATCAAAATTTGACCATTTTCTCCCTGTGGATGCGTTTGACCAGTCTGATCGGTTTTCTTGCTTAGGACATTGCGATGGCACATAAATCTCGCGGGACAGCCCCCATTTCGGTCACGATGGTCGGTCAGCCTTTTCCGCCTGCGCAGACGCGAGGGACCTATCAGTTGCACGAATTGGAAATGCGGAACCTGCGCGCAGCCCATTGGCAGGAAAAGCAGGACGCGACGCTGGACGCGACGGACAGTTCCCCATTACTTTTGCAAGACCTCTCGGCGCTGGCGCAACGTCTGACAGGGGCCACGCGCGCGCATGTCACCCTTGCGCAGGACAGCCCCGCCGAAAACCGCACCGAGGGCTTCACCGAGGGCCGCACCGCCCAAGAGGATGCGCTCAGCTTCGGGCTGGAAGAGGTCACGGCGCAGTCCCATCTGCACGGGCGCGCAACCCCGCCCTATAGCTGCAGCACCGAGGACTACGTGTTCTACAGCCACGGGCTGTTCAGCGAAACGGGGCGGCGGCTCGGGGGGCTCAGCACCGCCTTTCCGACCAGCGCCCCCGCCTGCGCCTATCGCGCCGAACAGCTTGACACCACCGCCCAGCTTCTGGCGCATACGCTGGCCGTGCATCTGGAAAAGCAGGCGCTCCAGAACAGCTATCAGGCCGCACAGCGCCGCGCGAAACGGCTGGAACGCGAGGCCGAGGTCGATCCGCTGACGCAGGTCGAGAACCACTGCTCGTTCGAGCGCAAGGTCGCGATGCGGCTTGACCTTCTGAATGCCAAAGAGGCGCAGGGGGCGTTCATCATGCTCGACATCGACCATTTCAAGTCGATCAACGATATTTACGGCCATAGTTTCGGCGACAAATATCTGCGCATCATCGCCTCCGCCATCACGTCGGCCTTCCCTCCGCCTGCGATCGTGGGGCGTGTCGGCGGGGATGAATTCGGGATTTTCGTCGAAACGGGGCGGACCTCGTCGAACTATCTGGAAACGCTTCTGTCGCGCTGCCGTTCGGCGGTGCAGCGGGGCGCGGCCATGCTGGGAAAAGCGGATCTGGGGCGGGTCAGCATCGGGGCCAGCCTGTTTCCGTCGCAGGGGCGCAGCTTCAGTCACCTGTTCGAACTGGCCGATAGCGCGCTCTATGCCTCGAAACATGCAGGGCGCGCGGTCAATACCATCTTCTCGCCCAGCCATCACGAACGCTTCAATTCGCGTGCCATCGGGCGCCGCTTTGACGAGGCAATCGGGGCCCACCGGCTGGAACCCTATTTCCAGCCGATCGTCGATAGCGGGACGGGCGAAGTGCAAGGCTACGAGGTTCTGGCCCGCTGGTGCGATCCGCAGCGCGGCATCCTGCTGCCCGATGCTTTCGCCTCGATCTTCAAGGACTACCGCCTTGCCGAGACCTTGACCCGCACGGTGCTCGAACGCGCGCTGATGGCCTATAACGAGGCCGGTCTGGGTCAGCGCGGCGCCCGCCCCGCCTCCCTTTCGATCAACCTGACCGCCTTCGACCTGCTGAACCCCGAATTCGTCTTCGATGTCCAGTCCATGCTGAACCGGCACCATCTGGACTGGAGCATGATCACCATCGAGGTCACCGAAAAGGTCATGCTGGACGAACGCTCGGGGCAGATCCTGCGGTCGTTGCTGGAATTGCGCACAAGGGGCGCGAAAGTGGCGCTGGATGATTTCGGCACGGGCTATGGGGGCTTGCGCCATCTGGACAACTGGCCGGTGGATATTCTCAAGATCGACCGGTCTTTCTGCGCCAAGCTGTCGCAAAGCAGCTCGGGGGGCGCGATTGCCGAAGCCATCCTGCTGATCGCACGGAAATGCGGCTACGAGGTGGTGGCCGAAGGCGTCGAAACCCTTGAACAGCTACAGATGCTCAAGGCGATGGGCTGTCCGCGCGCGCAGGGGTTCCTGTTTGCCCGTCCGATGTCCATCGAAGACCTGATACAGGCCCCCACCCGCTACGATCCGGCCTCACCGACGCCCTCTGCGCAAAAGTAGCCCCGCACGCCAAAACAACAGCGCGTCACGGCGCAGACGGGCCCGGCCCATCACCGGGCCTGTTATGCAAGGTCAGCGCAATGGCATTGACCAGATTGTCCAGTGCCAGCGGTTTGCGCAGCAACAGCCCCTGCACGCTGCGCCCCGAACGGCTGATCTGGTCGGTATAGCCCGACATGTAGATCACCCGCAGATCAGGCCAGATCTTGCGGCTCTCAAAGGCCAGACGATAGCCGTCCAGCCCGTTCGGCAGCATGATATCGGTGATCAGCAGATCCGGCACACGGGTCTGGCGCGCCAGAATATCCAGCGCCTGCCCCGCCGACGAGGCCGACAGCACTTCGGCCGAAAGCATTTGCAGGGATTGGGTCAGAATATCATGGAAATGCGGGTCGTCTTCCACCACCAGCACCCGCAGACCGCCCAGATCCGGCAGTTGCATCTGCGGCGGGGCAGCTTCGGCATCGGCCGGTGACACCACCCCGAGCACCAGCGTCGCGGTCGTGCCCTCGCCTTCGGTCGAGCGCAGCTCGAACAGGCCATTCGACTGACGGGCGAAATTATCGACCATCGGCAGCCCCAATCCGGTGCCGCCCTGCGCCTCGCGCGTTGTGTAGAACGGTTCGCGCACATGTTCGAGCAATGCCGCCGACATGCCCGGCCCCGTATCGATCACCGAAATCGCGACACGACCATCGGGGCACGCATGGCTGCGCAGCGTGATCCCGCCCGCCCCCGGCCCTTCCATGATCGCATGGCTGGCATTGAGCACAAGATTGAGCAGCGCGCTTTCCAGATCACGCGGCACACAGCGCACGAAGAGATCCCCGCAGCCCAGATCGAGGTCGAAACGGATCGCCGCCGGAACCGTCTGGCGGGCCAGATCCGCAACCTCGCGCAGCTTCGCGTCCAGCCGCAGCGTCTCGTCCTCGGCGGCGCGGTCTCGGGTCAGGTTCAAAAGCCGTTCGGTCAGATCGGCCCCGCGCTCGCAGACCGTGCGGATAGCCGTGATCTTGCCACGCTGCGTCTCGGAAAGCTCTTCGGGTTTCAGCAGCAACGTATCCACCGAAAGGCGCGCAGCCCCCAGAATATTGGCCATTTCATGGGCAACGCCCCCCGCCATCTGGCCGATCGCATCCAGCCGTTCGGTGCGCGAGAGGTTCTCGCGCAGGATCCAGCCCTCGGTCTGGTCCTGAATGGCCAAAATCCGCACCGGCTCGGCAAAGCCCTGCCCCGGATGGGTCTGCGTCACCGACAGCCGCAGCGCATGTTCCCGACCGCTCCCATCGATCCAGCCGCAATGCAGCTCTGTCGGACCGCCCTGCGCCAGAAGCCGTGTGACGGGATGCTCGTCCCCCTCCAACGGACGGCGGTTGCGCATCGAATGGAATTCTGCCGTCTGCAGGAAGGTGTCGGGGGCATTGGCCGCCATCTTCTCGGCGGCATGGTTGACCATCCGCAGCACGCCCTGCGCATCAATCACGAAGACCGCCGTTTCCAGCCCATCCAGCACCTCGCGCAGGCGACGCTCTTCATAGACCGCCCTGCGCGCGGCGATATTCTGGTAGCGTGCCCCGCGCAGGGTGGCCACCGCCGCCAGCAGCAGCAGCACAATGGCCAGACTGCTGAGCCGCAAATTGGGCGAGATCAGCCCGTGCTCGGTGCTGCGCAGCGCGACATAGCAAAGCGCGATAGGCCCCATTACGGCCCAAGGCAGCACCCAACGCGCCATACGCCCCCCCGGAAGGTCGGAAAACAGGTCGGGCACCCAGCTTCCTTCGGGAGATGCCAGCAAAGCCGCGACATATAAAAGCAGAAACCCCAAAGCCGTATGGAAGGCCATCGCCGACAGGAAGGTAATGCGCGACAAGGCGGGCGCATCGAAGAAATAGGCATCCATCGCGATCAGGCACGAAAAGATACCGAAACTCGCCAGCGCCGCATGGCCCCATTTGCACCATTTGGCTCCGGCCATCTGCAATGCCAAAATCGCCACCATCAGCAAGACGCCCGCAATGGTTGCGGGGGCCATCCGTCCGGTGCTGGAGGTCACCAGCGGGTTCAGAGACAGCCGCCGGATCTGGGTTTGCGGCAGGGTATGCAACTGGTCCTCGATCCCGATCCCCGCCATTGCCAGCGCCAGCACGAGCGCCACCAGCACCGGCCCCCGCCCGATACCGCGCAACAGCCCGCCTTGGGCCAGCGCCAGAAACAGCAGGGCATAGGCGGTCTGCGGCACCATCGCGGGCCAGCCCGGCGCAAGCTGGCGCAAAAGCGCGATGTCAAGAACATAGCCGCCAAGCAGAACACAGGCGCAGAGCGCCAGACAGGCCCCCAGCAGCGCATAGGACCCCAGCAGCGCATAGGACCCGCCGGAAACATTGCGGATCTGCGGGCGCGCAAACAGGCGATCTTCGAGCTGCACTCTGTGTCTCATGCGATCCTTCCCGCCTGCGCCCCCTGAGATAGGCCCGTGACATATGCGCGCCTGTAACGCCGCCGCAAAACCGGCGGGTGGCTACACGCGATACGTGTTATTGCCGCGCTTTACTGACGAGATCATCGACCAGTTCCGACAGCTTAGCGAGCGATGTCGATTTGGACACCCGCGCATTTGCCGCGCGCATACCCAGCGTGAAAATCGGCGAATCCACCACCTCGGGCATGCCCGAAATCACCACAACGGGAAGGCTCGCGCTGAATTCACGCACCTTGTGCAACGCCACGATCGCCCCGCCTCCGGCCATCACCACGTCGAGAAAAACGATATCGAACCCGCCCAGTTCCAGATTCGGAAGCAGCCTGTCGGATTGCGTCACACAGACGGTTTCATGACCAAGCGCCTCCATCCCCTCCGAAAAGGCGATCAGATAGTTTTCGTCGTCATCTGCAATAAGAATTCTGGCCAAGGGGGTGTCCTTAAAGTTGCGGCTGGCAGAGTATGTGCTACGGTTTGAATTAACTCAAGACCGACAAGGACTTCACGATGACCGATGCATCTCAGGCTCAGCACGGGGATTCACACGCTCTTCCCGTTGTGGCGTTGGGCGCATCGGCGGGCGGGCTGGAACCGCTGGAGGCTTTCTTCTCCAACTGCCCCGATTCGACAGGATGGGCTTATATCGTTATCCAGCATCTATCGCCCGATTACCGGTCCATGATGGACGAGTTGCTCAGCCGCCGTTCGAAGATGCGCATCGAACATATCGAAGACGGCATGCGGCTGGAGCCGAACACCATCTATCTCAATCAGCCCAACCAGACGGTCGAACTGGTCGGGGACCATTTCGTGACCACGGCCTTCGGCGAGAGAGGGCACCGCCCGCCCATGCCGATTGATGCGCTTTTTCGCTCTCTGGTAGAACGCCCGCCCGAAGCGACGGTTGCGATCATCCTCTCCGGCTCGGGCACCGATGGCACCCGCGGCGCACAAATCCTGCATAATGCCGATGCCACGGTGCTGGCGCAGGCCCCCGCACAGGCGGCATTTTCCTCGATGCCGCGCTCGGTGCTGACAGCCGGCGCGGTGGACCGCGTGCTGGAGGTCGAGGAGATGCCCGAGGCGATCTCTATCGTCTTCACGATGGGCAAGAAAGGCCGTGGTGCCCTGACCGAGATGGAAGGATCGGCCTCGCAGGCGATCCTGAAACTTCTGGAACGCAAATACCATGTGGATTTCTCGTCCTATAAGCCGATCAACGTGCAGCGGCGGATCGACCGCCGCCAGCATCTGCGGGGCCTGCCCTCGCTCGAGGCCTATCGCGTTCTGCTCTCCGAGGATGCGAATGCGCTGGAGGAGCTTTATCAGGACCTGCTGATCGGCGTCACCGAATTCTACCGCGATCCCGAAGCGATCCGCATCCTGCGCAAGGATGCGCTGGATGAGTTGGTGGAACGTTCCGATGACGATGCCCCTTTGCGTATCTGGATTCCGGGCTGTGCCAGCGGCGAAGAGGCCTATACGATTGCCATCGAACTCAGCGAAGCGCTGGAAGCCGCCCGACTTGACCGTAAATTCCGGATCATTGCCACCGATGTGCATCGCCGGTCCATCGATATCGCCTCGGCGGGCATCTATTCGGAAACCAGCGTGGCCAAAGTCCCCGCCGAGCTGCGGGCCAAATATTTCATCCAGCATCGCGACCAGTATATCATCGAACCCAAGCTGCGGCAGTCGATCATCTTCTCGGTGCATGACGCGCTCAGTGACCCGCCCTTCATGAATCTGGATCTGGTCTCGTGCCGGAACCTGCTGATCTATCTCAACGAGGAACCACAGGCGCGCATCATCTCGATGTTCCTGTTCGGGTTGCGCAAGGACGGGTTCCTGTTGCTTGGCCCGTCCGAGACGATCGGCCGCTTCGGACCGGAATTCAAACAGATCAATGCCCGTTGGCGACTGTTCCAGAAAGCCTCCAGCCGCAGGGTGCTGGACAGGAACATCCTGTCACACCAGCTGGGCTCGGCCACGCGCAATTCCGAGCGCGCGCCGGTGACCTCGGCCCGCCCTGCCCCGCGCCGCAACGCCGCCACCAACAGCACTTTCTTCGACATGTCGCATCGCGAGATGCTGATTGCGGGATATGATGCGCTGCTCAAACGCTACGCGCCCTCCTCCATTCTGGTGACCACGGACGGGCATGTGCTCAGCTGGTTCGGGGCCGCCAGCGCCTTTATCGACACGATGAACAATCTGGCCGAATGGACGGTGGACGAGATCGTGCATCGCGATCTGCAATTCCCGATCAAGGTCGGGATGGAGCGCCTGCGCCAAGGGGTGCTGGATATCTCGTCGCGCGAGGTGAAGGTGGATATGGGCGGCGGACGCCTGCGGTCGGTTGTGCTGCGCATCGAGCCGCTGGATCAACTGACCCGCTCGCGGCTCATGCTGGTGGATATCACCTTCCGCGAGGCAAGCGAGACCGATGCGGAGGACGCCCCGCCCAAATCTGCCAAGCCGATCAGCTTCAACGAGGATGTGCTGCTGCTGACCCGCCGCATCCAGGAACTGGAACGCGACCTGCGCCTGACCGAGGAAACGCTCCAGCATGTGACCGAGCGGCTGGAAGCCAGCGGCGAGGAATTGCAGGCCTCCAACGAAGAGCTACAGGCCTCAAACGAGGAATTGCAGGCCTCCAACGAAGAGCTTCAAAGCTCGAACGAGGAACTGCACGCGGTCAACGAAGAACTGGTGACGCTGAGCACAGAGCACGAATTGCAGATCGACAAGCTTTCCGAGCTGAACGAGCATACCGACACGGTCCTGCGCAAGCTGCGCGTCGGAGTGATCTTCGTGGATAGCGACCTGCGCATCCGGCGTTTCAGCGATCTGGTCGGGGCGCATTTCCTGCTGGAAGCGCATGATGTGAACCGCCCGCTGGCGGTGGTCACGCCGAAGCTGTCCTTCATCGACCTGCCGAAACTGGCGCGCGAGGTGATCAGCTCCAAGACATCGCGCAATGCCGAAGGGGATCACGAAGGCCATCATCTGCGCATCGAGGTCCACCCGATGATGCAGAAATCGACCACGCAGGCCGAACCGACAACGGGGGCGATGCTGCTGTTTCACGGCATCGATACCACGCCCGCCTGAGATCTAGCCCCTGCCCGCGTCAGACGGCAGGCGGGCCATAGGCCAGCAAAAAGATGCGTACCGCCTCCTGACAGTTGCGCTCGATTTCGGCGTCGCTGGGTGGGGCCGTACGCAATCCGAAAAGACATTGCCGCCAGATCCCCGCCGTCACCAGTTCGGAAAACCGGTGCGCGGCCATCACCGGATCGCTCAGCGAAAGCTGTCCGGCCTGCGCCTGCGCGCCCAGCCACTGACTGAAGACGCCAAGAAAATTCCGCGCGCCCGCCTCGTAAAAACGCTGACCCAGCTCGGGCATCCGTTCAACCACACCAATCACGATCCGCTGCACCCGCACCACATCCTCGGCGCATAGCCGCCCCGCCAGAAGGCGCGCCGCCCCCAGAAGTTTTTCCCGCGTCCCTCCCGGTCCGGCAAGACAATCCTCGACACCGGCCAGAAAAATACGTTTGCGCTGCTCGACCAGCGCCACGAACAGATCCTGCTTATCGGCAAAATACACATAAAGCGTGCTTTTGGAGACACCCGCCGCCTTGCAGATGCTGTTCATCGTGGTCGCGTCAAAGCCGCGCTCCAGAAACATCTCCCAAGCACCATCCAGAATCTGTTCACGCTTTTCGGGGTCTTGGCCCGCAGCATGTCGCTTTGCATATCCGGCGCACGGAGAATCTTTTTCGGTCATTACGGCCCTCAAACTTTCCCCATTATTAATCGAACCATCCGGTTCGATAAAGTCTTGATTGATAAGCAGGCTTGCGTTAATGACATCGAACCCAATGGTTCGATTTATCTCTTCGCCTGCCCTTTATCCTCCGTTCCGCCCATATGTCCCGAAAGTCTGCCATGTCCTCCGATCCCAAATCCGCGCCGGATTCCACTGCAAATTCCGGCACCCCGAAATCCAGCAACCGCAAAAAGAAGATCCTGACCGGCGTCGCGGTGGTCGCGATTCTGGCCGGCGGCTGGTTCGGCATCAGCTGGTGGACACATGGGCGGTTCATGGTGAAAACCGACGATGCCTATGTGCAGGCCGATGTCTCGCTGATGTCATCGAAACTGCAGGGCTATATCTCGGAAATCCCCGTGCAGGATAACCAGCATGTGCATAAGGGCGATGTGCTGCTGCGCATCGACGAGGGCGATTACAAGATCGCGCTTGAACTGGCGCAATCCAAACTGCCGACGCTGGAACGCACTCTGGCGCGTATCGACACGCAGATCGCGGCCGCCGAAACCGCCGTGACCCAAGCCAAGGCCCAGCTTGCCGCAAGCGACGCGGCGCTGAGCAATGCGCAAACCAATGCCAAACGCGCCAAGGATCTGGCGGCACGGCGCGTCACCTCGCAGGCGGATCTGGATACCGCCAACGAAACACTGGCCACGGCACAGGCCAATCGCACCGCCGCAGTGGCCGCCATCGCCGGAGCCGAAGCCGATGTGGATGTGCTGCGCGCCGAACGGGCCGAAAGCGATTCCAGCCGCAAGGAGCTTGAACTGGCGGTGGCCCAAGCGCAGCGCGATCTGGACCATACGGTCCTGCGTGCGCCCTTCGACGGGGTCGTGGCCAATATCGCGATCAAGCAGGGCGAACTGGTCAGCATCGGCGAGACCCTCGCAGCGGTCGTGCCCGATCACGGCCTCTATGTGGAAGCCAATCTCAAAGAGACCCAGCTGGCCGGCATCGCCCCCGGCGCCAAGGCCCGCGTGGTGCTTGATACCGATAAGGATCACCCGCTCGAAGGGGTCGTCAGTTCGGTGGCCCCTGCGACGGGCGCGATCTTCTCGCTGCTGCCTGCCGATAATGCCACCGGCAATTTTACCAAGATCGTGCAGCGGGTTCCGGTGCGGATCACCCTGCCCGAGGACGATCATGAACGCCTGCGCGCCGGTCTTTCGGCGGTGATCGAAATCGACAGGCGCACGTCGCCCGAACCCGGTGCGACGGATACGGCCAGCGCGCAATGAACGCCGCCGCTGCCCATGCTGCGCCCGAGATGACGCCCCGCAGGATGATCGCCTTCATGGTGATGGTCTTCGGGATGTTCATGGCGATTCTGGATATCCAGATCGTCTCGGCCTCGCTGACGGAAATCCAGGCGGGGCTGGGTGCCTCCAGCGACGAGATCTCTTGGGTGCAGACCGCCTATCTGATCGCCGAAGTGATCATGATCCCGCTCTCGGGCGTGTTGGGGCGGATGATGTCCACCCGCTATCTCTTTGCGGCCTCGGCGGCAGGTTTCACGGCGGCCTCTTTCCTGTGCGCCACCGCAGGCTCGATCAACGAGATGATCCTGTGGCGCGCATTGCAGGGGTTTCTGGGGGGCGGCATGATCCCTGCGGTCTTTGCCGCAGCCTTCACCATCTTCCCACCCTCCAAACGCAATATCGTCTCTCCCATCATCGGGTTGATCGCCACGCTGGCCCCGACCGTCGGGCCGACAGTGGGCGGTTATCTTTCCCACGCGCTGTCATGGCACTGGCTGTTTCTGGTCAATGTGCCTGCGGGGATTCTGGTCACGCTCGGCTCGCTGAGCCTGATCGATTTCGACGAACCCAACTGGTCGCTTTTCGACAGCTTCGACTGGACCGGCCTGCTGGCGCTGGCATGTTTCTTGGGCGGGGCCGAATATGTGCTGGAAGAAGGTCCCGGCAATGACTGGTTTCAGGACGAGGCCGTCGCCATTCTTTTCGTCGTGGCCACGATCGGCGCGGTGGTCACATTCTGGCGCGCCTTCACCCGCGAAAATCCGGTGGTCGACCTGTCGGCCTTTGCCGATATCAATTTCTCGGTGGGCTCGGTCTTTTCCTTCGTCATGGGGATCGGGCTTTACGGAATGACCTATCTCTACCCGCTTTATCTGGCGACGGTGCGCGGCTATGACAGCCTGATGACCGGCGAGACGGTTTTCGTCTCGGGCATCGCCATGTTCATTGCGGCACCGCTGGCGGGGATACTGGCCTCGAAAATCGATCTCAGACTGATGCTGCTGATGGGGTTTCTGGGCTTTGGCAGCTCGACCTATCTGCTGACCTATATGACGGCAGACTGGGATTTCTGGGAACTGTTCTGGCCACAGGTGCTGCGCGGCCTGTCGCTGATGATCTGCATGGTTCCGATCAACAATCTGGCGCTTGGCACGCTGCCGCCTGCCAAGATCAAGGGCGCGTCGGGGCTGTATAACCTGATGCGCAATCTGGGCGGCGCGGTGGGGCTTGCCCTGATCAACCAGCTCCTGACCGACCGTCAGGCCCTTCATGGGGCGCGTCTGTCCGAAGCGGTCAGCTGGGCCAATCCCGAAGCGATCCGCCAGCGCGATCTTCTGGCCCAAATCTATAGCTCCTCGGGGATGGATGGCACCACCGCCGCGCTGTCGCAACTGGCGGCCCGCGTCTCGGCGCAGGCACATGTGATGGCGTTTATCGATACATTCGTCGTCCTGACCTGCCTCTTTGCCGGCCTCGCCGCGATGGCTTTGGCGATGAAGCCACCACAGGCCCAAGGCAAGCCCCCCGCGCATTGATCCCCATGCGCGGGGCACAAGTGCAAGCGCCAGTGCCACCACCCCCCGCACAGATTCGCACCATATATGGACAGCGCCGCAACTGCGCCGAAAAACGGGGCCCACCGCGCCGATACCGCAGCCAGTATCACCGCAAATGCGGCCTGCACTTGCGCGGCATCAACATGGTGCATATGGCGCGCAACGGAAGCCGCACCAAAGGCCATTGAATTATAATGAATTTATGGTGCCCCCAGAGGGCCTTGAATGGCACTATATCTAGTTTTCTAGAAATATCATCGCCTATCATACATTCATAATTTCAGGGCACTACCCATATAGACAGCTATCATCCTTGCTCATCCACTATCATATTACACTAGATATTGGGGTGGACTGGAAGGTGGACTGGATTCCATGAGGATCGGTTAGAGATGACAGCTATCAACCGTTTAAGTGCGAGAGGTGTCGCGTCCTACGAAGTCGGGAAGTATTGCGACGGGGCGGGGCTATGGCTTGTAAAGCTGGACCGACATAGAGGAAAATGGGTATTGCGTGTCACAACGCATGGCCGACGGCGCGAAATGGGCTTGGGGGCTTATCCGGCAGTTTCTCTGGCCGAAGCGAGACGGCATGCGGACGAGGCTCGCGCGGTTCTACGCACCGGGCTCGATCCGATTCACGCGCGGCAGCAAGCGAGACGGGAAGCGCAGCGGAATCTGCATCTGCTAGGCGACGTCGCAAGGGATTGCTTTGAAGCCCGCAAGGCAGAACTGAAAGGCGATGGGAAAGCCGGACGGTGGTTCGGCCCGCTCGAACTGCATGTTCTACCAAAACTCGGGAAGATCCCCGTTTCTGAGATCGACCAGACTTATATTCGTGATTGCCTGCAGCCCATCTGGCACACCAAGGCTTCTGTGGCGGAGAAAGCGCTTGGGCGCCTCAGCCTGTGTTTGCGCCATGCTGCAGCGCTGGGCCTGACCGTTGATCTTCAGGCAACGGATAAGGCGCGCGCGTTATTGGGTCAAAGCCGCCATAAGGTCACAAATATTCCTTCGCTACATTGGAAAGATGTACCCGCGTTCTATGCGAGCCTCTCCGATGGTTCTGTGACCCATCTTGCTTTGCGATTATTGATCTTGACTGGCGTGCGTTCGGGGCCGCTGAGGTTTATCCGAGAAGATCAGATCAATGACGCTGTCTGGACAATCCCCGCCGAGGCTATGAAGGGCCGCAAAGATAGCACCTCCGATTTCCGTGTCCCGCTTGTACCCGAGGCGCTGGAGATAATTGATGCGGCGCAGCGTATGGCGCGAGATGGGTATCTATTCCCGAGCCAGCGTAAGGGCGTGATTTCCGATGCGACTATGGCGCGGATGATGGAACGGCGCGGGATGGCAGAGCGGCCTCATGGCTTCCGTTCGAGCTTGCGGGATTGGTTGGCTGAAACAACGGATGCACCCCACGATGTTGCGGAGACGATGTTGGGGCATGTGGTTGGCGGCTCGGTGGAGCGTGCGTATCGGCGCACGGACTTCCTCGAAATTCGACGGGAACTTCTCGCTAAATGGGCAGTCCATGTGACAAGTTATCTGTCATGTTATCAAGCTGAAACGGGAGGGGCTCATGGCCTATGAATGGGAAGCAGCTTACCGGGAGCTTGATTGGAACACGGTCGAGAATTGGTGGCGTCACTCAAGTGATCGCGCAGCGAAAGAAGCTCTTTTCGTGCGTCTAAAAAGAGACTTCCCAATGACCGAATTTAAAAATGGTTACGAGGTTAGCCAAGCATATGCACACCCCTCCACATTTGGCAAAGAATGGCAAGAGGGCGCAAAGATCCTCTGGATTGGGGAATTAGAAGAAGAGCTAGAAGATGGGCCTCCGCCTGATATCGAAGAATGGCAGAAGGTCCAAGATGAGGTCCATACGCGAATGATGGCGCTAAAAAACGAGGAAGAGGTGACAATCGGCGACCAACGGCTGTCGCGCGCAGCGCATGCGGCCACGTCTGTTCAGTGCCTACAGGAGGCCGAAGCTATTTCCAAAGTTTTGTTGGATAGGGGGGACCCCGATGCTCCAGAAATGGATGAAGAAGGTTGGCAGGCGTTGCGCGAACATCTCGATGGGATCAAGCTGCGCGCTTTTGCTGCAGGGTTGCACGCCCAGAAAGCGGATGGAAAAATCATTGAAAGTGATGCCATCAGGGGCGCAAAGGTTGCTGGCGGCAGTCGCAATAGTGCTCATATCACTAACAAGAGGCATGAGGCACCGAGAAAGAAAAAGATGGAGTGCATGGTGGCACTTGTGCCTGACTTGGGCGTGCGCGGGGCGGCACAAGCCTGTAGCGCCAAGGGGCTTGGCAAGCCAGAATCTCTAAGAAAGACTTGGAATCGTTGGCATAGTAAGGATGGATGAATAAAAAATGGGGACACCTAGGCCACTGTCCCCAAGAACCTTCGGTAGATGTCAAACATGATCAATCGCTGGCTTTCAAAGTCAGGAACCGAAAGGACATGAAAGTGACATCTCGAAGCCTCTCAGCACGCGCGGCTGGCGTTCCTCTAGATACTCAGCAGACCAATTCTTGGAGCTGCGACGATCCGCTTCTCGCAGGGAGAGAAGCTGCCAAACTCCTCGGCATGAGTTATCCGACGTTCCTGCGTCGCGTCGCTGATAACACTATCCCCAAGCCCCTCAAGCTCGGCGCCTTGTCACGCTGGCCGCTATCCGAGATCGTGTCCGTGGTCGAGCAGGCCAAGCAATCGCGCAATCAAAACTAATAAGACCGCCACCCTGTTGGGCCGCGGTCTCGGTTTAGCCTTTTAACAACTGAACCTTACAAGATTGTGGCCCTCCCTTCAACGACTGGAGGAAGTGAAAATGAAATTTTCACAACCGTTCGACGCGAAGACGTCAACGGGAGGATCACCCATTGCGCGAGCGCAGGAAATCACACAAGCCCTGCGCGGGCGCTGGCATGGCTCTTACGGGCTGTGCTTCTGCCCTGCACACCACAACACCCGCACGCCCGCCTTAAGCCTCTCTGACGGGGTGGACGGGCGCTTGCTGGCGCGGTGTCACGCGGGTTGTTCTTTCACGTCCATATTGGACGCCCTGAAAGGCCTGGGCATCATTGACGGGATAGGGAGCTATACGCCCCCTAACCGCGCAGTCATCGTCCAGCGAGAAGCCGAGGCGCGGGCCGTGGCCGAGAAGAAGGCACGGCAGGCTTTGACCGTCTGGCGGGAGGCCCTGCCGATTGAGGGCACGATTGCGGAGCACTATCTTCGCAGGCGTGGCATCACATGCCCCCTGCCGGATAGCCTGCGCTTTCATCCCGAGTGCTGGCACCCGACCGCCCAGCGCCTTCCGGCAATGGTGGCGCGGGTCGATGGGGCCGAGCACTTCGCGGTGCATCGCACCTATCTTCGGGCTGATGGCACCGGCAAGGCCGAGGTCGAACCCGCCAAGGCCATGCTCGGGCGTACGGGAGGCGGCGCTGTGAGGCTCATAGAAGGCGCTGGGCCGGTTGTAGTGGCCGAGGGTGTGGAGACCGCCCTAAGCCTCGCCTGTGACTTTCTGGAGCATCCTGCGCGGATCTGGGCGGCTCTCTCTACATCCGGCATCACTGGGCTTTCCCTACCCAGCGCATCGGCACGGTTGACCATTGCCTCCGATGGCGACGAAGCGGGGGCCAAGGCCGCGCATAAACTGGCATCCCGCGCCTATGGCCTTGGTTGGGCCGTGAGCCTCTTGCCCGCACCGCAAGGGCGCGACTGGAACGATATTCTTATGATGAAGAAAGGCGGCGCAGAATGACCGCAATCACCCCTATTCCGTTCAAGGCCGAGGGGCCGCAACCACTCCTGCGCGAAATCCCCAAGGGGGAAGCCTATCCGGTAGACGCGCTGGGGCCGCTCACAGAGGTAGTGCAGGCCGTGGTCGACATAACGCAGGCACCCGCCGCAATCGCTGCGCAATCGGCCCTCTCGGTGGCCTCTCTGGCCGTGCAGGGCTTTGCCGATGTGGAGACCTTAGGCGGGGATTCCCCTCTATCGCTATTCTGCCTGACCATTGCCGAGAGTGGGGAGCGCAAGAGCACCTGTGACCGTCTGCTTATGCGCGGGGTGCGGGACCATGAACAGGCCGAGGATGAAACCTATCGGGCCGATCTGGCCGAGCATGAAGTGCAACTCAAGGTCTGGACCAAGAAGCGCGAGCGCCTTGTGACCGAGGCGGCAGGGGCCAAGGCCGAGAAAGCGGCAGGTGCGCGCGCCGATCTGGCGGCAATGGGGCCGGAGCCTATCCCGCCCATGCGTCCGAACCTCACCGCGATGGACCCGACCTTTGAAGGGCTGATGAAGCTCTATGGCATCGGACGCCCGAGCCTTGGCCTGTTCTCGGATGAAGCAGGCGGGTTTATCGGGGGCCATGCCATGAACTCGGATAATCGCCTGAAGACAATGGCGGGGCTGTCGCGCCTTTGGAACGGAGAGCCGATTGACCGCACCCGCGCGGGGGATGGCTCACAGACCTATAGGGGGCGCAGGCTGGCCGCGCATCTCATGGTGCAGCCGGTGGCCGCCCTGCCGCTTCTGGCCGATCCTCTGGCGTCTGGGCAAGGTTTCCTCGCCCGCTTCCTGATTACCGAACCGCCCAGCCGGATCGGCACCCGCCTTAAGCGTGGCGCTGGGCCGGAAAGCGTCCGTTCGGTGGATAGGTTCGCAGCACGTCTGGCTAACATCCTGCAAGCTGATCTGCCGACCGACCGGCACCCGCAGGAACTGACCCCGCGCCGCCTAACCCTCTCGCCTAATGCCAAGGAACTTCTATACCGCTTTGCCGAGGCGGTGGAGCTGGCGCAGGCCGCAGGGCAGGACATGGAACAGGTCCGCGCCTATGCCAGCAAAGCGGCAGAACAAGCATCGCGACTTGCCGGTGTGCTGACCCTCTGGGCCGATCTGGATGCAACCGAGGTGACACCGCAGGCGATGGGCTGGGGTGTCACCCTTGCGCAATTCTATCTGGGGGAGGCCAAGCGGCTGGCCGAGGCGGGCGGTATCTCTATCGAGACCGAGAACGCCGAACTCCTGCGCCGCTGGCTTCTGGATAGCTGGCCGCATCCCGAGGTGACGATGCGCGACATTGTGCGGATGGGTCCGAACCGCCTCAGGGAAAGCAAGACCGCGCGTGCATCTGTGACGCTTCTGGAAAGGCATGATTGGCTCGCCCGCCTGCCTGAGGGGGCCGAGGTGCGCGGCATCGCCCGCAAGGAAGCCTATCGGATCGTGAGGCCCGCCGATGCTGTTTGATGTGCAGGCCGCTCTTACGGATATTCTCACAAGCCCCCCTTGCGACACCCGCGACATTCGCGACAAACCCGCCTCTGTGTCGCAGTTGTCGCGGGGTGCCGCACCTGAAACGAGGGAGGCGCGGCACATGCCGCCCTCTGCCCCGCGTGTCGCAGATGTCGCAGGTGTCGCAAGGCCCTACGTCCAAAATCAGGAAAACCCGCCCACCGTATTTACTGCGCATCGAACGCCCAGCGCTGGGCCGGATGACGATTGCCACCGGCACGGGCGCGGCATCAACGGGGAGCCTGTCACATGGACGGGCCGCGTTGTCTCTCTGGATCAATGGCGCAGACTATCGGAATGGGAAAAGCACGGACCTAACGGGCGGCTGTTCAACGGTATCACGCGGCAATGGGAATATCCGCTGAAAGAAGAGAAACCGTAAGCAACCACTTTAAGCCGCATTGCGTAGAATTGTGGGGCGATTTATCGTGATGAGTGAGGGCGTGGCCTTCCAATGCGGGACCGTTGAGCCCTTGGGCCAGCACCTCGGAACGTGATCCATCCATCATGAACCGCTCGCCGTCACCCTCCTCATCTGCCGCCCCACAATCGAATTTCCGAATTGATTTACACCGTCGAACCGCCTCCTGCGGCGATTTGCATGATGAAAAATGATGAAGTCGAAATTGGTTTTAGGCCGCTTCCGAGTCGCTCAGATGTTGAGAAATGTTGAGGTCGAATTGGAACTCGAGCGGGCATATCTCTCGCAATAGCGGCCTCTTCCACCAAAGCGCTCCAATCTGAAAGCTCACACTTCGCGGGTTTTACCAATCGCCAGCATTTTCAGACGCCGAAGTGCAGCACCCGAAGCGCTATCGGACAGCACGAAACGATGAAACCGATACATGTGCTCGATCAGGATGAAAGCTACTCTCCGACAGGTATTGATAATTCCAGGTTCATTTGTCTTCTAGAGGAGTTGTTTCGACACGCGCTGCATGCGATTGCTTATGAAAAAGCGAGCATGAGCATGAACCCGATTATCCAGCAAGATATCAACAAGGCCGCCTAGGGCGCTTGCGACACCTTCCGCGGTGTCGTCGATCCGTCAATCTACAATGATTACGTCCTGACCATGCTGTTCCTGAAATACGTCTCGGACGTCTAGAAGGACCACCACGCGCGCTACACGGCGGAGCATCCCGATGCGCCCGAACTGGTCGCCGAGCTCATGCAGGACGAGGCTTTCGATCTTCCCGAAACCGCATCCTTCGATGCCCTCCATGCCCGCCGCTTCGAGGCCGCCAATGGCACCCGTATCGACAAGGCCCTGCATGCCATCGAAGAAGCCAAGGGCTCAAGCTGAAAGATGTCTTCCAGGACATCAGCTTCAACTCGAACAAGCTCGGGGATGAAGAGCAGAAAAACGATACCCTCCGTCACCTCCTCGAAGATTTTGCCAAACCCGCGCTCGACCTGCACCCCTCCCGCGTGGGTGCGCTCGACATCATCGGCGGCGCCTATGAATACCTGATTTCGCGCTTTGCCGCGACGAACGGTTGAATCCGCCCAATACCTGTCCATCAAGCATACCGAGCGGTTAGCGGAGGCTGACATCGATCCCTCGGTCGGGGCGGTCGGCGATTCCTATGACAATGCGCTTGCCGAGTGCGTCATAGGTCTCTTCAAAACCGAGGTCATCAACCAGCTCGGCCCTTGGTAATCGATCCGCGAAGTCGAGTGGGAAACGCTGAAATGGGTCAATTGGTATAACAACCGCCGTCTACTCGGACCAATCGGATACATACCCCCCCGCAGAAGCAGAGGAAGACTACTATGCAAAACTGAACTGCCTCGATATTGTCGCTTAGTTACTGAACAAATAACCCTCCGGAAAAGTCGGGGCGGTTCACTTGCGAAATGATAGCGTTGCAGGCCATTCTTCGATCAACGATTAATTGAGTCTTGGTATTGCAATGCAAATTTCATCCATCCTTGAATACATCGACAAAGGCCACATGGCGCTCCCGGAATTCCAGCGCGGGTACGTCTGGGGGCGCGAACAGGTCCGGGGACTTTTCCAGTCGTTGTACCGAGGCCATCCCGTCGGCAGCCTGCTGGTCTGGGCGACCGATGCCTCGACCGCGACTCATCGTGGCGATGGCCAACTGGCCCCGGGTGTGGTGAAGCTCCTGCTGGACGGACAGCAGCGGATCACTTCGCTCTACGGCGTGATCCGTGGAAAGCCGCCACGCTTCTTCGATGGCAATGACAAGGCATTCTCCGACCTGCGTTTCAACCTCGAAACCGAGGAATTCGAGTTCTTCCAGCCGATCAAGATGCGGGACGACCCGCTTTGGATCGACGTAACCGAGGTCTTGCAGAAGGGGAATGCAGGGATCGGGGCGTTCGTTACCACTCTGAGCCAGAACCCGACCACGCAAACGAAGGTCGGCGATTACATCGGTCGCCTGAACCAGCTGCTGGCCATTCGCGACAAGAACTTCCACATCGAAGAGGTCACGGGGCCCGACAAGACGCTTGATGTTGTCGTAGACATCTTCAACCGGGTGAACAGCGGTGGCACCAAACTCTCGAAGGGCGATTTGGCTTTGGCAAAGATCTGCGCTGACTGGCCGGAAGCCCGTGACACGATGAAGTCCAGTATCACCCGCTGGCGGTCCGAAGGCTACGACTTCACGCTGGACTGGCTGCTTCGATCAGTGAACACCATCCTGACCGGGGAGGCAAAGTTCCTGTATCTCCACTCTCAAGGATCTGACGACATCGCCAGCGCTCTGAAGCGCGCAGTTCGGCATATCGACAGCAGTCTGAACATGATCGGCGGCCGTCTCGGCCTCGATCACAACCGTGTCCTGTTCTCGAAGTTCGCAATTCCTGTCATGGTTCGCTTCCTCGACACCCACGGTGGCAAGCTCGACGAAAAGACACGGGACAAGCTCCTGTTTTGGTTCGTGCAAACCGGCATGTGGGGGCGCTTCTCCGGGTCTGTCGAAAGCTTCATCGACAAGGATCTGGGCATCCTTGATCAGAGTGGCGGTGATCTCGACAAGCTGATTGGCGAACTCCGTCTTGCCCAAGGCGGGCTGCGCGTAGAACCAGGGCATTTCCATTCTTGGAGCGTTGGGGCCCGCTTCTATCCTGTCCTCTACATGCTGACCCGGATGACCGAGGCCCGCGACTGGGGCACAGGCTTGCCGTTGAAGAACAATCTCCTGGGCAAGATGAGCCGCCTGGAGGTCCATCACATCTTCCCACGCGCCCGCCTTTACGAGGCCAACTATGCCCGCGCAGAGGTGAATGCGCTGGCCAACTTCTGCTTCCTGACCAAGGACACCAACCTGTCGATTTCGGATCGCAGGCCCGAGGACTATTTCCCGGAGGTCGAAGCCGCGCATCCCGGCGCACTGCAATCGCAATGGATCCCGCAGGACCCCAACTTGTGGAAGGTCGAGAACTATCGGGACTTCAGCGAAGCGCGGAAGGAATTGCTCGCCGATGCCGCCAACGAATGCCTCGCATCACTGCTCCATGGCGACACTGCGATCCTGGAAGGGGCACGACCGGCGCGGCTGACCAAGAAAGTTCTTCTTGGCGGGATCGCAAGTCAGGAAGAGGCCGATGAACTGGAAGCCCTGAATGACTGGGTGGCGGAACAGGGCTATGCCCGCGGAGACATATCCTTCGATTTTGTCGACCCCGAAACCGGCGAACAACGCGCGATCCTCGATCTCATCTGGCCCAACGGCATCCAGACGGAGCTGTCAGAGCCCGTTGCCGTTCTACTTGGCGAAAGCGCAGAGTTGATCTCGCTCGCGAGTTCGGCAGGGTATCGATGCTTCACCACGACCGGGGAATTCAAATCTTACGTGAAACGGCTGACCTCATCTGGCCGAGGGATGACTGCTGAATAAGTGCCGCTGGACCAGTACGGCCAAGTGGCTCGCCTTTCACAAGCTTCAGAGGCGGCGGGAGCCGAGATAACGTGCTCCCTCAACCAACAGAAGAGACCCTTAGCAAGCTCCGCGCGCGTGTCGCCGCCACATGTACAAGTGAATTAAGCCTGCTTACTGCATCTTCCCTCGCAGCTTGATCTGGGAAAGCGTCCGGCTTCTGCATCCAAGCGGGCGGGAACTCTGTCTTTCCCATGAACATCAGACAAACAGCATCAAACTCCAGCCCCTTGGACCTGTGCATGGTCAAAAGGCGAATACCCGGCGTGGAGGGATCGTCGCTTTCATGCTCAAGGATGATCGATTGCAACCCTGCTTGAGTAAGATGATCCGCGATCTCGTCACGCTGAAAACGGGAGAATGCGCAGACGCCGACGGTAAGCTTTGTGAGATCAAGCGACTTAAGCCAAGCCACAAGCTGGTCCAGTTCATCAACCTTGCTCGCCGCTTTGGCCAGCATCGGTTCGGGGCCATGCATCAAACTGCGATACCCTTTGGCGCTTTCAGTCGCCTCGTCCATGTCATCCACTTTCTGTCCGGCCATGACCTGAACCGCCCAGCGACGGATCTCTTCGGTTGTCCGATAGTTGATCCGCAGGATATTCGAGCGGCGCCCGCGGACATTGACCCCGCAGGCCGACATGGACGCCTTGCGGGGGTAGATCCGCTGATGCGCATCGCCGACAAGAAAAAGGTCGTTGTCGCGCTCGGGCACCATCGCGCGCAACATTTTGATCGCCTGCTCTCCCATATCCTGGGTTTCATCAACGATAATATGGTCAAAGGGCAATGTGATCCCGCCCCCATCAAGCAAGGCTTTCACCGCTCTGTAGCCGTCATCAGGCTCGGCAATCCCTTCCTCGATCATGCGTGCCCGCATGAACTCATATATAGACCAGAGTTCCTTGCGCTGCGGTCGGCTGAGTGGCGAGCCACGTCCGACACGAGGCGCGCGGAAGTAATCATGTTTCTGCTCCAGTCCCTGCGCCTGGATGACCTGAGACCATTCATCCTGCACGAAACTGCGGCTCATTCCTTCGGGGATCGGGAAACGTTCGAGCGCTTCCGCCCAGAGCTCTTCCATCTCCTTTCCCTCACTGAAGACGATCCGTCTATCGAACTTCCGGGCGCGAAGGAAATCTCCAACCCAAGCGTCAAGGTTCATGACCTCGATTGCTGGTGTAGGCCCGACAAGATGTTCACGACATAGATTGTTGAGGTTCTCGCGGATATCGGCGGCCAAATTGCGCGTGAAGGTGGTGACAAGCACCTTTCGTCCCTTACGGGAACTGTCGCGTCGGATCTGATCGGCCAGCCAGCGTGCGCGGTGCATGGCCACAACAGTTTTGCCGGTCCCGGCACCACCGCGTACTAGGGTCGTTGCTTTCCGTCCTTCCGCAAGCCGTCGCTGCATCGGATGGAGAAAGATCCGCCAAGCGGCCATGTCCTGATCGATGAACGCCTCGAGATCCTTGTCGTCAAGAACCCGGATGCGCCGCTGGGCAATATCTGAACGCAGGGCTTCCGCGAAACTCAGTTCTTTCGTCGGCTCATCCGAAAGGCCGATTTCTTCGCGCACTTCTTCGAGCGACAATCCGGCGGCAAGGCCTGTAAGAGACAACTGGGCGACTTCATCGAGTTCCGGTGCCGACGTGATCGCATCATCGTCCGATATCGTACGCACTGTACCCAGATGATCGGCAAGGATGCCCACAGAAATCAGGTCCGCGTCCGTCCAAGCATCGAAGAGGCCAGACTTTGATGGCACTGGCGAGGGCGCTTCGGGCACTGGCGCGAGTTCTTCCGAGACCGCCATGACGAAACGCACCGAACGGGTGATATCATCGACGACGGCCCGCCGCCTTTCGGCCCATTGATAGGCCTTGTCATGTTCATCAACATGGACAAGCAGCAGGTCATTTCCTTCCTGCAATGCAATAGCGCGGTAGCCCTGATCAATCCGGAGAGAGCGCATTCTCCTGTCAGAGGCCCCATTGATGCGCTCGAAATTATGGCCATTTGCTTCGGGATGCGCGCTGATCTTTTGCACCTGCCTCCAGAACTGCTTACGCACACTCGCCGGCATCTTCTCGAGCGCCATATTGCAAGTGATGTCGATGGAGAGGTTCAGCTTGTCGGGGGTGCCGTTCACGATGTCATCTCCATGGCGAATTGGTCTTTCAGGTCGGCGACGATGGCAGCGAGCGCCGTCATCTCTAAGTTGTCAGGGTCTATTTCAATCACTGTCCAGCCCGTCACTGTGCAAGGATCGAAGGTCACGCCAATACGTTGCTCTGTCCACGCAAGCTCTGCCATGCCGACCACGCGCGTTCCTTCGACAAGGTCGAGGCCGACGGCATCAGGTGCAGGCAGCAGGTCACGCAGCAGTTCGATCAGCGTTTCGAGAATAGGGTCCACATCTTCAAGATGATCCCAAGGGTTGCTGCTGGCGAGCGAAGGTGCCGGAGCGAGACCGTGACCGGCAGGCGCCGAGACATGCAGATCGATGCCCTGCAACAGCGTGATCGTCGACCAAAGATGCCACCAGTCGCGCCGCTCGCTGGTGTTGGCGGCCGCATCAGATACCGCGTCAGGAAGTGATGAGTGCAGTAGCGCCCGCGCTAGATGCATTCCCTCCGGCGTGCGAGCCGTCTCCGGTAGCCCGACGAACAATCGAGCGCCTGGCAACGAAAACTGCATCGTGTACTTCCCGAAGTCGATAAATGCACGGCTCTCCTGGTCGAGATCGCTCGGCAAGACGGCCGGTGCGCCCTGTCTGAGAAGTGCGAGACATGCATTGCCTGTGACTCTCGAGAGCGGCATTTCGGGGAAATACAATAGCAGCAGCAGCATGTCGAAGGCACGCGAAGTCGCCCGCGCAGGCGTCGCAAACAGCTCGAGCAGCTTCAAGAGGTAACCGCGTTCACGCGCCGAGAGATGCGCCAGCTGTCGGGCCATTTGCCTCGCCGCATCGACATTTTGCGCCGGGAAAGGAGGTGCGGTCTCTGCTCGTTCCTCGAGATCGGCCCAAGTCAAGGTCACCACCCTTACCTCTCCGGAGCGGATCATCTCGAGACGATCCCGAAGATCCTGGGCAATGTTAGGCCCATGATGTTCCCAACCATCAAGTTCGACAACAATGGGAAGGGCATTTGATGAGGCCGGCGGCCGAAGTAGACAATCTACGCGCTTGACCGGCATCCCGGAAAAGGCCTTGTTGATCTGGACCTGAGTTTCGAGGCGCCAGATATGTTGCGTTCCGTCGCTTCCAGGAACCTTGAACTGCCAGGCACGCTTTGCATTCGCAGTGACGATCTCGGTCAATTCCGTCGGAGCATCAGGGGAACCAAGCCGTTCGGCGAGGACCTGATAAAAACGATCTTCCAGCGCACTATCGCCCATCGGCCCAGAGATCCGGCCATTGATTGAGCCCTCTGCCTTCGTAAGGCTGTCCCAGCTGCTCAGCACGCGATTGACGAGTTGTAGTCCAACACGCCGGCTTGCAGATCCAGGACCGAACTGCGCTCGATAGGACCGAACACAGGCATGACAGCCATCGGCCTGTTCGAGATGGCGACAGGAACAATCTTCGAGCGCGTTCTGGGCGAGTACAAAGACCTGACGCAGGCTTGCACGATCACCTGCCAGCTCACGCAGATAGCTCGAGCCACCCGGGACCGCATCGTAAAGATACAAGCTGCGCACCATTGTACCCTGCAAGGTCTCCGACAAGGTCGTGCTGCGAATATGATCGACGGCCCCCTTAAAAAATGCCTTCAATCCAAGATCCACGGCAGCAGTGAAGCTCTTCATTTCGTCATTGCTGGCATCTCCGGCGACAGGCAGAACAAGGCGCAGTGCCTCAGTCTTCCACCAACGTCGCAAGTACACCTTCTTCAGCCATTGTTCGCGTGGCTGCTTGCCTCCCTCTGCCGGGCAGCGTTTGCTGTGCTCGCCCGGATTTTCCTCGTCGTTGGTCGCATACTGAATTTTGCCGCAATGACGGCAGATCAGGAACGGAAACGATGCAAGTTCGTGCCCGGCCACCTGCCCACCCGTAGGTGAGGCCCGCCTTTCCCCGAAATTGACGTCGTGCATCTCGCAGGCATCAATGAACTCATAGCCAAAGGGTGGAGAAACGCCCTCGGTCGTCCATGCGATCTCGATTTGCTGCTGTTCGTATCGAGGCAGGATCATGCGATCATGCATGGTGCCGTCGCGCTCATCTGCTTCACGGATTGCAGCCTTGGCTTCATCCGTAAACACGACAACGGATTTCAGGTCGATCACGTCCGCCTTGCACGAAACGTCGCGCCATGCCGCTGAACCGCAACGGGGGCAACCAGCCAACTGCGCAGCGTCATGTTCGGACGCAGTCCATGAACAGGAGGGACAGAACCGCACAGCGGCCACGTCGTCCGGTCCAATATCCAGTTGCTCAATCTTCAATTGACGGCCGTCGACGTAGAAGATCTGCCCCGGCGCAAGCTCCGACAGAGCTGATGACGGCGGACGGATATACTCGGAGCTACGGATGTCGGCGGGATCGTTCGTAGACTTTCGATCCGATCCGGCCTTCTGGATGAAGCTCTTGAGCTTCACGCCGACCTCAGGGAAAGCATAGTTGGGCAGGATTCCGCTATCGGTCAGGTGCTGCAGAAGCTGGACCTTATCGATGCTTTCCGAGATCATCTTTTTCAAGATGGCTTGCTCGATTTTCAGTTCGCCCTTGCGCTCTTCGAGATCATCGGGTGGAGGCTTCAGAGCGTCCAGACGGCGCAACTGGTTGCGATAGTCGTCCTGCATGTCGCGTAGACGCTGACGGTCGGCTTTTACCGAGGCAAGAGACCCTGCAACATGGGCTCGAAGCCCCTCAGCACCTGGATCAGTGAGATAACGAGTAACGGCATCGCATATCCGAACGACGGAACGTGCTTCATCAGGCAAAAGTGCCAGAAAATCACGCGCAAGAACCTGACCGTTCTGTTCGACATCAGCAAGCCAGAGGAAGAGATCTCCACTTGGCTTGTCGCTGTCCATTGCATCCAGAACCGGCTTGACGGTGCCAAAGTCAACCTTGTGCAGAGCATTTTCCACAAAGCGGTCGAGCGTGAATGCAGCGGCTTGGCGCTTCAGAACTTCAGGTGCTTTGAGATAGACACCGGGTGCCTCAACCTCTCCAGCCAACATTGCCTCTGGTCGAGCCCAGAACTGTAAATCATGGGCCCGAGCACTGACCGTTGTCATGTTGAGGGCATTGCCGTCCCGTCGTCCTGTACGACCGGCACGTTGTACGAAGTTTGCCGGTTTCGGTGGAACGGTGCAGAGAAGCATGGTCGACAGATCACCGATATCAATCCCCATCTCCAGCGTGCTTGTCGCCGAAATCGTATTTGGGTTCCATGCCGCTTCGCCTTTGATAAATCCGTATTCCAGCGCTTTGCGGGTCTCCGTATCAAGCAGTCCTGTATGTTCGCGCGCGACAACACGATGATCGCGGCCGTGACGATAGAACCAGCGAAGGTGATCGAAGCCCTCACCATCGGCATCCCGGATCAGTGTTCCCTTGCAGGATGGTCGCAGACACGGTGACCCGTCTCCTTGACCAGGCAAAGCGGCGATCTTGCGAGAGCAATGATCGCAGGCCAGGTGTTCGACTTCTGTTGAAACAATCACGGCATCCGATGAGACCAGCCATGCCGAAGGGACGGAACTGTCGGCACCATGAACTTCGCGGACAAACCCTTCCGCTTCCAACAGGCGGAGCATGCAAGCGAGGGTATCCCGCAGACGATCAATTTTCAGACCGTTACCCGAGCGAACGAGAAAACGCTCTATCCAGAGCCTGAACCAGTTGCCGCGTGCATCTGCCGCAATTTTCTCGTGACCGCTTGCGTTCAGACGCAAGGTCGGAAGGCGCGGTTGTCCCATGCTCCGGCGGCCCCCATCACGGAAGGTAGGAAGGGCGCGCCGAATATCTGCGCCCCGTCCCATCGTTTTCCGACCGGCAAACCAGTTTGGGCCCCGGTGAGACGCCATACGTTGGGCAGCAACTACATAAGGATGATCGACCGCGCCGCGCGCTGTCATCTCGCTCAATAGTCCCCAGAACAGAAAACGAGCCTCTTTGGCATCTCGTACAACCGCTGGAAGGCTTTCATGTGCAAGGGCTGTCGACAGGCGTTCGGCCGCAGCAGCAAGTGCCTGATCGTCGAACCCCGTCGCAACAAGACGCGTTCCAGGTAAAGACAGGCTCCGCCGAGATTGCCATGTCATGTCACTGAAAGCATCCCAAGACAGGCGCATCTCGACATCTTCGGCGAGGGACGGATCAGGAAGCGTCCCCTCCACGACGAGTTTCTTGTACCCTTCGCGCCAAGTCATCTCCCCAGAAATATATCGAGCAACGAAGGTTTCATCCCCAAGGCCTGTACGCAACCTATGAGGGATTTTATCGAACAGTGCCTTCAGGCTCAGGGAATGCTCGTCACTTCCGTCTATACTCCTCCAGAGTGCGCGCGATTGATTCCAGCGCGCATTGCGGCTTTCGGTGACAGCGGCGCGCTGCGTCGCGTCCTGTACCGAGTCGGAGAACATCAGCATTCTCGGCTTGGCGTCATCCATCTCTTCGTGGAAACGCGAGGAAAACAGCGTTCCCGCCAGTGCGGCGCTCAGTCGAGCCGATCGCAACCCCAAAATGAATAGTGCGTCACGTGCTCCACAATGTGGGCAATCGCGCTTGATCTTTCCTGCCTCACTCGATGGGTCGTATATCCAGCAGGGCGTCTGGGGCCCGGCTTCAGGTTTTCCTTCGACAGGTTGGGCAACGAAACGGACTTCATCGGCACAGATCTGCCCCTGCGCAACCGCGAGTAGCCCGCCGGGTGAATTCCGTTCCAACTCATCATGATAGATGATCCGCAACCGGGTCGATCCTTCGAACCAGCTCTCGTAGAGTTTCTTCGGATCCTTCCAGAGGCTCATGTTGCGCTGGCCAAGCTCGCCCAGATAGCCCGAAGTGAAACAGTGATCGCAGCGCACGATCGGAAGCGCGCGGCGCGCCACATCTTCCTCGATATCGTCGAAATGCAGCAGATCGGGCGTTGTCATCGCACCCGTTCCGTCGATGCGCGGCAAGGTCGCCACCATCCGACGCAATTCGCGGGCCCAGTTCTGAACCCTCAGCGTCAGGAAGGGCTCCACTCGCCCCGTGCGCTGATCATCGCGCGCCCAGGCCGTAACCGCGACGATGGCG
The DNA here is from genome assembly GCF_057380695.1 of Thioclava sp. NS-SX20. Taxonomy (NCBI): domain Bacteria; kingdom Pseudomonadati; phylum Pseudomonadota; class Alphaproteobacteria; order Rhodobacterales; family Paracoccaceae; genus Thioclava; species Thioclava sp. NS-SX20. The sequence goes on from NZ_CM170816.1 coordinate 1,550,211, forward strand.
GAAATCACCTGCTCTGCATCCTCCGCCGAATACCCTTTCCGGATCGAGACCGAGCGTTCGCGCAACTCCGCCGCCGCCGCAGGCAGTGATGCGGCAGGGCCCGCCGCCGAAAGCGCAGCAAAAACCCGCTTGGCCATGTCGGTCCGGCGCAACCGATGCGCCAGTTCACGCCGCCAGCCAATGTCGGAGGCATTCTCGGGGCGCGCGAGATCCGGCCAGAGCGCCATCGCGATCTCGGCAGCAGCACCCGGCTGATCCATGTCACGCGCGCGCCCCAGGGCTGCCGCGATCCGCGCCGCTGACGGGCGCTCGTCATATTCCAGATCGCTGGCAAAGACCTCGTCGGGTGTCAGCCGATGCTCGCGGATCACCGAGCCCTCGTCGAACGCTTCTCCGAACACGTCCTCGGCATAGCGGCGCAACGCGACCGAGGCTTCTTCTCCTTCGCCAAGCGTCGCCGACGATCCCACGCAAGCCAGATGCCCCGCAGGCGTGCGCAGTCGCGCCTTCACCCGGCGGATCAGCATCGCAAGATCAGCCCCCTGCGCGCCGTCAAACGTGTGGATCTCGTCCACCACCAAAAACCGCAGGGTCTCGGGCGAGTTGCGGGTCCACAGATCGCGATCACGGCCCCGGATCAGCAGATAGTCGAGCATCTTGTAATTGGTCAGCAAAATATCCGGCGGTGCCTCGACCATCGCCTCGCGCGAGGTGATGATGCTGTCCTCGGTCATCTGCACCACCGGATCCTTGGGCCGCGCATCGGCATAGATGCCTGCGCGCACACCGGCCAGCGCGGGTGTCTTCGCGATGGCCTTGGCGATGCGGCGCGCCTGATCCTGCGCCAGCGCGTTCATCGGATAGATCAGGATCGCCTTGATCCCCGGTTCGGTCTTGTGTCGGCGGCACATGTCGAGGATCGGCCAGAGATAGCTTTCCGTCTTGCCCGAGCCCGTCCCCGTCGCGACAAGGGTCGAGCGCGGCGCATCGCCGCCCAGCCGTTCAAACGCCATGCCCTGATGCAGGTGTGCGCGAAACCCGAGCGGCACTTCGGGGAACAGCTCCTCCTCGGGTCCGGGGCGGAAGGGCATGCCCGCGCTGATCCACGGCCCCTTCAGGAAGGTGTCGTCTCGGGCGAGGAAGTTCTCGATCATCCCCTTGAAATGCGGCGATGACATCGTAAAGGACCCGCGCAGAAGGTCGCGATAGCCTTGCATCACCTCGGCATTGAGCAGGATCGGGTTCATGGCGTTACTCCCCCCACGCGTCGAAATGGGCCCAGGCGCGGGCATAGTCGGCGGCGCGGTCGCAGGTTTCGAACGGGCCCTCAAAGACCCGATCGACCTCGCGCGGGCCGCCGGGTTGGGTGTCGTCGATGGCCTTGCAGGTCAGGAAGTCCCGGTTCTCTGCCAGCTTCTTCTCCCACGCCGCGCGGCCCGGTGATTTGCCGTCCTCGAGCCAGCCGACACCGGGCAGGCCCTTGGAGCAGGTCCAGACGATACGGCCGTTCCGGTCGTACCATGTGCCCTGTTCGTTTTCCTGCAGGACGGGGAAGTAGATGCGGTAGATTTCCTGCAACTGTTCGAGGCTCAGGCCAAGCGCACGGGCGACCAGAACGTCGATTTCCACCAGCGCCATGCGGCGGGCGAAATCGGTGCGCAGGGCGGTGTCGCGCGACCATGTGGGGCCGGGATCGACCTTTGGCAGGCGCGGATCATCAAGGCTCCATGGCAGGGGCGTCAAATCGGGGGCGGCCTCTTCCCAGAGCGGCGCATAGGCGCGGGTCAGGCAGGCGAGCCGGAGGGCGCGGTGCTTGGCGGTGGGAGAGACTGGCGGAAATGGCAATTTGGCCATGAAGGAGTCGCGTGCGTCGCCTTGGCCGGACGCTTTTACGAAAAAGTCGAGCGGAAGGGATTGTGACACAGCAGCAAGGTTCAACAGGTCATCATTCTTGTCCAGAGAGACGCTTTCGATCCCATCCACATGGGCAACCTGTGGCGGGATAAGAGCCGAAATCAGACTACGCTCGCCATTCAGGGCGATCATTCGCCGGAAAGCCACGCGATAGAACGACGTGTGATAGCGGGTCGGGTCAAAGCGGCATTCGGTGATGCGGGCGCGGTAGTCCTTCATCTCCAGCGCGGGGCCGTAATTGCTGCGCGGGGTGTAGTCTTCGGGCAAATCGCTCAGGTTCAGAACATCGTAGGATGCCTTGGTTCGCGCATCCCGTTGGGGAGTTTTGTAAAACGGGTTCCCGGTGTGGAAATGTGGCCCTTGCAGCACCGTTTCCTCGACGGTGCGGAAAGCCGTTTCGCGTTTGATCGTGCCGTCTTTTTGCGCGCCGGTTTCGTGCCAAATTGCTACCTGCTGCCAGCCCGGCACTTGTTCAAGCCGGCTTTCACCTTTGCTGTTGGTGCGCCAAACCGGCAGCCGTTCGATTGAAGGGTCGAGCTTGGGCGCGCGGGCAAAGGCGGCAAAGACCTCCATCATGCCGCGCGAATAGGGCTGGATAAAGCGGGTCTGCAAGACGGGGCTGTCATCGCCCTCTGCCAGTTCGTGAATGGCCGTCAGTGCGGCGCGGTCGATAGGCACGATCTTGTCCCGATGGCCGCGGGTGTCCCAATCGCCAGATTCATTCTTAACACTCGGTACAGGGCCATAGCCATCATGCCGATAAGAGTCAGTGACTTGACTGTGCAACATGGCGGCGGTGAATTGTTCAAACGTTGGATCAGAATCCTGTCCGCGATAAACATTGAGACAGAACCGCGCGAAATGGGCGACTTCGGCGAAGTTCTTCGACTTCATATTATTGTAGAATTCGAAGTGCTTGACGACACGCTTATACCAATGCTCACGCAGATGTCCTGCGCCCGGATCACTCAAATGCCCGTCTTGATGGATCAGCCCCGCCGCGCCCTGCGGTGCGGTCAGGCGAAACGCCAGATCGATGAAACAGCGATAAAGGTTGTTCTGCCCGCCGCCCGCATAGGGGAACATAGTGGCATTGCCCGTGACCTCCATGCCCCCCTTGGACGACACATAGGCGGCCAGGAAATCGCGTTTGAAGTCAGGCCGGTTCCAGCGATGCGGCTCATCGGCTGCCCAGACCTTCTTGCGCGCGACATCGCCGTCCGACGCCGACAGCCCCATCGCCAGAAAGCCCGGATCCAGCTCGCCATGCACGGCATTGGCATCCCATGACGGCTTGGCCCAGGGCGGGTTGCCGATGATCACGTCGAACCCGTTCCGGTCGCGCAGCACGTCGGCAAAGATCAGGTCGTAATGGGTGAAGCGTTCGCGCGCGGCCACCGCCACGGCGATCTTGACCCAATCCGTCGTCTCGACCAGCGCATCGACATCGGTCTCGCGCAAAAGCGCGCCCTTGGGGGACAAGTCGAGCAGGCCCACGCGTTGGTCGGCCTCGCCCGGGGCCATGCGGTCGATCAGGTCAAGCTGGGCATTGCCGAAGGCCAGTGCCTCGGCCGAGTTCAGCCCGCCGCCGCGCTGCCCGCCGGTCAGGATCATGTCCATCTTCATGATGAACTCGAAGCGCGAGGGCAGCAGGTCCACCTGATCGAGCGGCCATGTGAAGAAGGCGCACCACATGTCCATCGCGGTCTTGAGCCGCTGATAGGGGAGCGAGTTGGTCACATGCTCGATCCCCGTCAGGACGCGGAAATCTCGCGCCTTGTCGCGATGCGAAAGGCCGGATGCGCCGGGCATGGCGGTATCGGGCCAGAGCGTGATCGCGTCATTGGCCTTGGCGCGGGCCTGACGCAGCTGATCGGCCACCTGATCAAAGAGCTGATCGACGGTCGAAGACAGGCGTTGCAGCTGTTCGATTTCAAGGGTGGTCAGCGGGTCGAGCCAGTCGATATCGCCGAGTTCCTTCTTGGCCTTCTTGCCCGCCTTGTCCGACGGGCCCTTGCGCCAACGCTTGATCTTTTCCTGCGCGTCGCCTGCAATATCCGAGATCGACTTGTCGCCCTCGAAGGGGATCATCCCTTCGGAAGGCAGCAGGAATTGCCAGACATGGCCTTCGGGGCGCGCTTCGTTGGGTCGGCGTTCGAGCGGGGTGAGTTCGTACCAGCGTTCACTCTTGCCCTTCGCTTTGAGCGATTTGGGATCGTAGCAGGCGCGGCGTGCGCCAATGAGCGAATTGCCCGCATGAAGCTGATCGCCGAACCAGGGCGAGAAGCTGCCCGCATGTAGCGAATTGAGCCAGAGCGAGATGGCGCCCAGTTCGACCGCGATCGGGTTGAGATCGACGCCGAAGCAGTTGCGGTCCGCGATATAGGCGCGGACGCGGCGTTTCTCGACCTCGTAATCTTCCTGCGGGATGGTCCGGCCGAGTTCGGCTTGCTTTGCGTCGAGATACATGTCGGCAAGCTGGTTGACCGTCTCGACAAGGAAGGCCGCCGAGCCCATCGCGGGTTCGAGGATCTTCAGTTCCAGCAGGCGGTCAGCGATGTAGCTGCCATCAGGGTGACGATAAGGTTTGCAAGCCTCTTCGAGCGTATGCTTGACCAGAAGCCGTGCGAGGGGTTCCGGGGTGTAATAGGAGGCCGATTTCTGACGGTCGCGCCCGGCCAGACGATAGGTGAAGGAGCCGCGTTGATGGATGACGGGCTGGCCCTTGTGATAACGGATCTGGGGACGCGCGAATTCACCTGCGCGGGATTTCGGTACGAACCAGGCGGGCTTGAGCGGATCGAGTTCCTCACCCTGATCGGCGGGGGCCTCATCGTCGTCGATCCCCCTGGGGCTGTTCTTCGTGACCTTCGCATCGGGGATCAGCTCGAGCATGTCCTCCTTGGCGACGGTGCCGGTGAAGGAAATCAGGGTTTCGTAGACCGCGCCGAGTTGGCCAATCCCGAGTTGAGCATAGGAGATACGATTGGTACCGGAACGGGTGGATTTTAGGGATAATGCACGCAGGATCTGCTGCACGGCTTCATTGCGCGGCGTGACCCGGTTGAGAAGCGGCGTACTGTCGGGATCGAGAAGCGAGACCCTGACCGGGTTGCAGGGCATGACACCATGCTCGACCCCGCTCCAGATCATGTCGAGAAGACAGGTGAGCGAGCGCCAGAGGTAGGTACCCTCTTTCTCCTCCTTGGTACGCAAGCGCACGCTTTCGAGCTCGCGAAGCGCCTCGAGGCTGTAACCGGTGCGATAGACCGGGTTCTTCATGTCGAAGATACCCAGACGCGGATTGGCCTCGGCATAGAACAGGAACAGCAGGCGATACATCATCCGCAGGGATTCTGTCGCCAGGATGTCACCAGTGATCCATGTGCCGGGATTGCCGTAACCGGGCGGATATTTGCCTTGGGGAAGCTTGTTCTCGGCCACCTTCAGGACTTCGGTGCCGAGGATCTCAATTGCTTCCCGGACTGTTGCCTTGAGAGAGGTCGTGACGGCATTGGCGCGACGTTGCGCCTCTTCCTCGATCGCTTCGAGCATTGGTGTGCCCGACTGGGGCACCAGAGCCTCGCGCCCGATCAGGCCTATCAAGGCGGTGAAGGTCTCGTCATCGCCCGATGTCAGGATCTGCGTCAGATCGAAGCGCAGCACCGCTCGCGAAGGCCACTTGTCTCGACGCGCGAGCACACAAGACCCCAGTCCCATCACGAGGACATAGCGCGGTGCATCGAGGGCACCGAACACCTCGTCCCCCAGAAGATCTTCAAGAGCGCCCTGGGTTTCGAGTTGCGCGGCAAAGTCGGGATGAACCTGTGACGTGATGAAGGGCACCGAGAGCGGATCGGCGGCCAGATCCTGGTCGGGGATCGGGGTTTCGATGATCCAGAGATGTCCCTTGCCATCTATATCGGACAACATGCCGAGAATCGGCGCCAATTTTCCATTGCCGAGGCGCGCAACGTCGCGACGCACTTCGTAGCCAAGGGCCTCCAGCAATGCCCCGGTCTGTCGGCGGCGCGCTTCTCGGCTGGTCGTGCTGCGCGGGTCATCTCCAAGACGGGAAATCATGCGCTGCCATGGCTCGGATACAGCTTTCACGCGGCGCAGAGGATTTTCCTTGCCGCCAGGCCAACTTGCCGCCATCGAAGCAAATTCCTCGGCCAGATCATCGCCGAACGCGCCAGAAGGAAAGAACTCGTTTTCGTTCTCGATACCGATCAGGTTCATGGGCTTATCCTTCGAAAACGGCGACGACATCGACATGCGGGGTTTTGTCCCGCACGATTTCGCAGTGATTGTCGATCCAGGTCTGCCAATCTGCGAACAGCGCCTCGATTTCTTTCTCGTCTTGCAAGCGGCGACGCTCTGCTTCTCGTTCCCGGTCCGTTTTCAAGAGATCGAAGCGCAATTGTGCCGCACGTTCGAAGCGGCCCCTGTACCTGGCCAGCCGCGCCTCCTCCTCACTGCGGAAGTTGGCCCGCGCGGCTGCAAGCTCTTCTGCACGCAAATGAAGATCTTCCTGAAACCTCTGAACGGCGATCCGGATGGCCACGTCGTCGCATCTGACGCCTTCCGAGCCCGGATTGATGGCGCTGCGATCGAAACCACTCCGCTCGAGGAATTGCGATGGATCTTCATTGCCAATGATCTTCCAGCCACCGTCATTTCCAAGCGTGAAGCCATGTTCCTTTGACAATCGAACAATCTGCCACAAGCTGTCAACGATGCGACCAGCACGATCGGTCACGCTGCCCTGCAGAAGGACAGCGACATCGTCTTTCGACAGGCTTTCGAGCCGACACAGAGGCACCTTTCGACGGCCAAAACGGGCGCGCGCATGGTCAATGAACCAACCGGTGATCGGATGAACCTCCCACAGATATTGCGTCTGCGGCCAGGCGTCTTCCGAGAAACGCGCTTGGGCAATGGCAGTATTGATCGTTTCACGCTGATCGCTCAGCATGACCTGTCCCTTGATGGCGGCTTCCGGGGGCATGTAGCGCTCGTCCACCTGTCCCTTGCGGGCATAGCCGAAGTCGGAACTCGTTTTCAGATCATCCGGCAGCGTGAAGCCGATGGTACTCTCATCACGATCAATCCGAAGATTGTCAGGTGCATCGCCAAGCTCCTGCATCCTCGTCAACAGATCCGTCGCGAAGTCGAACACCCTTCCGTAAAGCTGGAATGCGCTATTTGCCACCGTGGCGGGAGGCTGCGGCGCGGCATCGAAGGCCCCGAAAAGAATGTCATCGAGGTCGAAAGCGACTGTCGAGGCATTTTCGTCCATGATGGTGCCTAAATCGTCGGCCGACACACCACTTGCCACCATCTCGACAAGCGCATCCTCCTCCTTTTCAGGTGACCCCTTGCCCATGAACACCGCTGGATCACTGAGGCCCTTCTGCGCTGCTTCATCCTTCTCGACGAGTTTCTCGAGCACCCACATGTCGCGGATCTTCGGTTGGGCACTCAGCCCGACAAGATAGTGGATTTCCGGAACATGTTCCTGACCATATCGGTCGATACGTCCGTTACGCTGCTGGAAGCGAAGCAACGACCACGGAAGGTCGAAATGGATCAGCCGGTGGCTGTGGAAATGAAGATTGAGGCCTTCCGAGGCCATGTCGGACGCGAGCAAAATACGGAGCGGACGGCGTTCCTGGGCGAAATCCTCCAGCACCTGCTGACTGCGTTCATCTGCTTCCATCCCACCGCCCGAGATCTGACCGATCGCCTCGTCTGGCAAGTTCAAATCCTCGGCGAGGTGTTTTCGCAGCCAGTTGAGTGTTGCGATGCGTTCGGAAAACAGCACGATCCGATCTCGCGGTTTCTTGCCCGTCCACTTCCAGCGCCGCAGAAGCGCAAGAAGCTTCTGATATTTCGAGAACTCCCCAGGAGCATCCAGCGGCAGCAATGTCTCGCGCAACTCCTGCAGGGCTGTCGTTGCTTCATCGCTGTCGACCTTGCGGCGGAGCCGGTTTTCGACCGTCTCGAGGCATGCCGCGGGGCTCGAGAACATGGCTTTCGCTATGGTGACACGAAACAGGGCACTGCCTCTCTCACCGTCGCCGATCTCGAGCCCGGCAATCGCTTCATACGCACGCTCCTCAAGAGAGGTGACCTCGAATTCATGCCTCTCCAGCTTGCGGCTCTTCACCTTCTGGCCGAGCGCCTCGGCCACTTCCGGCGTATGTCGGAAGCGACGCACGACAAGGTCTTCGATTTCCTCTCGTTCAAGTTCCGTGCCCTCGGGAAGACGAGCCGGATCCAACATGCGGATCAGGCTGGCAAAACTTTCTTGCGAGCCATCGTGAGGTGTCGCGGTAAGCAGCAGCAGTGCATCCGCCTTGCGAGAAAGAAGAGTCGCCAGCCGTGCCCGAAGCGAAGCCGCGCCCTTGTTGCTTCGATCTGCGGCATTGTGGGCTTCATCGATGATTACCAGATCCCAGCGCGTGTCCTGGAGAGCTTGGCGATACTGCAAATCACGCTTGAGCGTGTCGATCGAGACGATCACCCGCTGGAATTGATCGAACACGTTGTAATGTGCCGGTAGTGAGTTCTTCATCCGCCGGATTGCGGAACTGTCGAGGCGTGCGAGCGGGATCGAAAAGCGCGTCCAGAATTCCTTTTGGAACTGGTTCAGCATGGCCCGTGTAGAAATCACCAGAATCCGTTCCGCACGCCCGCGAATGATTTGTTCGGCAGCGATCATTCCTGCTTCGAGAGTTTTGCCAAGACCGACATCATCGGCCACCAGAAGTCTGAGTCGCGACTGGGACAAAGCCTTTTCCACGGGAACATGCTGGAAAGCCAGGTCATCGATTGCCGCACGACCAAGCAGTTGCGGTCGATGGTCGGTCGGAGGAATACGCCTTGCCGTTGCTTCAATGTAGAGGCGAGTGTCGACGAAAGCGGGCGATCGATCCGGCACGAGGTCCACCGCGGCGGGATCAATGACCTCAATCGTTTCCAGTTCCGGCAAAAATTGAGCTACCTTTCCGCGAATGATCCCAGAAAGCCCGACGCAATCGACCGCGGCATTACCCTGGCGCTTGCGGACCTGCCACTCCTCCCCCCGCACAACGATACGGGTTCCAGGTTGCAGTGGGCCAGTAGTGGTGGTGGACATCTTCAAGCTCTGAAAAGAAAATTTACAATCTTCTGCCCAAAAAGACACAAAATCCGTCCGTGATCCACCACTGTTTTTTCTCACCAGCCCACAATCCTGGTCGCTGGAATGTTTGCTCGACTTCGCCCTTACGCTCGGCTTGGCTACAGAGGCTGACTTGGAAGCTCAAACACCATATTTCGATTTTAACCCGACCTATGGGTATCCACCCCATCAGTTCTCAGTGACATCCGACGATGCAGGAGATGGAGAAGCGTTGGGGAAGCTGTGCGCCGCATGGCGAGATCGTCCTAAACCCGCATCTCATCAAGGCGCCGCAGGAATGCATCGACTATGTCATCCTACACGAGCTGGTCCACCTCAAGCACCACAACCACGGCCCCGAATTCTGGGCAACACTGAGCGCCGCCGACCCCGACTGGGAACGTAAGAAGCAGCGGCTTGATGCCGATGTCGAGCGGTTGATGGCGGAGTAACGGGCGTGCAAGTGGGGCGGCCCATGGGAGACTAGGCGCTGACGACCTAGAATCACGTTTTAAGAAAGGACAGTCGGGCGATCTCTGAGAAGTTTAGAAGATCCATTCACACTAGATTTTAACGCTGCCAGACCAAAAAACAAAAGGTGGACCAAAAGGTGGACTAGATCCGAGGTGATTCCATTAAGTCATTGAATTATGTAGATTTTTAAGCAAATTTTGGTGCCCCCAGAGAGACTCGAACTCCCGACCCTCGACTTACAAAATCGCAGCTCTACCAACTGAGCTATGGAGGCACTCCCGTTCAGATACAAACTTGTTCGGGCGCTTGCAAGTCCTTGCGGCACTTAACGTCTCGAAAGATTGGCTTTGGCCAGAACCACCACCGCCAGCAATCCGACCGCCATCACCAGAAGGGCGGGCGGCGCGGCATCGCCAAGGTTTTCGAGGCTCGCTTTTTCGTGCACCCGCGTTGCCAGCGTCTCGTAATTGAAAGGCCGCAGCAGCAATGTCGCAGGCAGTTCTTTCACGCATTCGACAAAGACCAGAAGCAGCGCCGAGCCGACAGATCCACGCATCAACGGCAGATAGACCGTGCATAGAACCTGCCCCAAGGACCGCCCCAGCGAGCGGGCGGCCATTGGCAAGGACGGGGCCACCCGCCCGAAAGCGGCATCGGTCGAGGCCTGCGCGATGGCAAAGAACCGCACCACATAGGCCAGAATGATCGCCATGCCCGTTCCGGTCAGGATCAGCCCCGGATCATGGCCGGTCAGCGCCCAGATCGTATCGGCCTGCCAGTTATCAAGCGCCGCCAGAGGTATCAAGATCCCCACCGCCAGCACCGCGCCCGGCGCGGCGTACCCAAGTGCCGTCAACGGAATGACCAGACGCGGCAGCCCCTGCCCCGACAGGCGCATCCCGTAGACCATCACCAGAGCCGCCAGCACACAGATGACAGAGGCCAGCCCCCCCGTCAGCAGGCTATGCCAGACCGCAAGCAGCAATCCCGATCCGGCCCAGGCCTCGGGATTGGCCAGCGCATGGCCTCCGATCACCAGAACCGGCAGAACGAACCCCGCCGCAAAAGGAATGCAGCACAGCCCGAAAGCCAGCCATCCCGCCGCCCCATGCAGGGTGACCGGCGTCACGGGGCGGCTCTGCCGTGCCGACTGGTAATAGCGCGACCGTCTGCGCCCCAGCGTTTCGGCCGCAAAAAGAGCAAAGATCACCGCAAGAATAACCAGCGCGATCTGCGCCGCGCCTCCGGCATTTCCGGCCTCGAGCCATGTGGTAAAGATCCCCGTGGTCAGGGTCTGCACGCCGAAATAGTCCACGACACCGAAATCGGCGACCGTCTCCATCATGGCAATCGCCGCGCCCGCAACAATGGCCGGACGCGCCAGCGGCAGCCCCACCCGCCAGAACAGCGCCCAAGGCCCCGCCCCCAAGGCGCGGGCCACCTCGTAGCTGGCACCGGATTGCTCGCGGAAGGCATTGCGCGCCAGAAGATAGGCATAGGGATAGAAACTTGCCGCCAGCACGATGACCGCCGCCCAACGCGAGCGCACTTGCGGAAACCAGTAGTCCTGCGCCCCCTGCCAGCCGAAAACCCCGCGGGCCAGCGTCTGCAGCGGACCGGGATAGTCCAGAAAATCCACCAGCGCATAGGCTGTCACATAGGCCGGAATGGCCAGCGGAAACAGCAGCGCCCATTCCAGCCAGCGATGCCCCGGAAAGCGGTACATCGCCACCAGCCAAGCGGCCCCCGTCCCCACCACCGCAGTCAGTACGCCAACGCCACCCGTCAGAATGGCCGAATTCGCAAGATAGCGCGGCAGGGTCGTGGCCAGAAGATGCGGCCAGATATTTTCCACCGGATGCGCGGCAAGCCAGCCCACCGCCACGATCGGCGCAAGGATCAGTAGGGCAAACAGCACGGCCACCGCCGACCAGCCCGCCGTACCTGCCGCCCTGCCCCGTTCGAGATGCGCCTTTAGCTTGCCCATATCCTGCCCAATTCCGAGTTTATCCATCAGGAACACCCTTCCCGCATAGACCGAAAGCCGTTTGCCTGTAAAGCAAAGCTCCTTTAATCTAACCCCATAATGAGAGCGGAGAAAAAACATGCAGGTTGTCTTCCATCTTGGCGCCCATGCAACCGACGAGGATAGTCTGGTGCGCTGTCTGGCAAGAAACCCGCGCGTGCTGGACGAGAACGGGGTGATTGTCCCGCATCCGCGCCGTTACCGGATGGTGCTGCGCGACACGCTTCTGGCGCTGAAGGGCGGGGAAGCCGATCCCGAGACCGCCGATGCCGTGCTGGCTGCGGTGACCGATAAGGAAGAGATCAACCGCATCATCTTCAGCCATGAATATTTCATGTGCATTCCCGAGCGTGTGGTCACCGATAAGGGCTTCTATACGATGGTTCCGGGCAAGCTGGAGCCATTGGCCAATATCTTCCCCGATGCCGAGATCGAATTCCATCTGGCACTGATCAACCCCGCCACCCTGATCCCCGCTTTGGCCACGCGCCTGCCCGAGCGCAGCTATGACGATCTCATGCAGGGGGTCGACCCCCGGGATCTGCGCTGGCGCCCTGTCCTCGAACGGATGGTCGAGGCCGCGCAGGGCCATAAGATCGTGGTCTGGTGCAATGAGGACGCGCCACTGATCTGGCCGGAAATCCTGCATAGCCTGAGCGGCATCAGCGGGGATGTCACACTTAACGGCGAACAGATGATCCTGAAGACGATCATGACCGAGGGCGGCTTCCGCCGCTATGCCGATTACATTCTCAACAACCCGCCCAAAACCGTCGAGCAACGGCGCAAGATCACGATGGCCTTTCTCGACAAATTCGCCAAGCCGGACGAGCTGGAAATGGATGTGGCCCTCCCCGGCTGGGACGAGGCCCTGATCGACGAGGTCACCGCCCTCTACGAGGCCGATATCGACGCCATTGCCGCCATGCCGAATGTCACCTTCCTCGCGCCCTGACCACGGTTCGGGCCGCCGTCAGGCCACGCCGGAAGCGGGGGACTGACGCGACAGAAGGCTCCGATTGCCCGCATAGACAAAAGGCCCCCCGCAAGGAGAGGCCTTTTCAGGGCGCCATAGCTGGCGGGGATCATTCCATCCCCAGCGCCTGCTTGTAGATATCCATGATCGCCTCTTCTTCCGCGACATCGTTCTTGTCGCGCTTGCGCAGGGCAATGATCTTCTTGATCACCTTGGTATCATAGCCGCGCGCTTTGGCTTCGGACATGATGTCCTTCTGCTGCTCGGCAATATCCTTTTTCTCGGCTTCGAGACTTTCGAACTGCTCGATGAACTGGCGCAGCTCGTCGGCGGTTACCTGATAGGCGGCATCATTGGGCATGACATGTTCCTCTTATTCGTCTTGCCCTGTTCCCTAAGCCAGCCGCGCCTGCGGAGCAAGCACTCTCGGGGGGCACGAACCGCCTGAATGCTTGTCACATTGGCGCGAAATCGCTAAGCGCAGGCATAACAGCAATTCTTTGAAAAGGGCAGCGCGATGCAATTCCTCATCTGGACCGGCGCGATCATTTCCGTATTGGGGCTGGCGGGCCTTGCATGGTGCATTCTGACCGTCGCCAAAGCCAAACGCGCGGGTCTTTCCGAAGACGAAATGCGGCTCAGGCTGCAACGCATCGTGGCGGTCAATCTGGCCGCGCTTTTCGTGTCGGTGATCGGGCTGATGATGGTGGTGGTCGGGATCTTCCTGCGCTAGGCGGGCGCCCCCAAGACCGCGACAGAGGCGCGTCGGGGGCATGAGCGCTCAGGCGCGATCAAGATCCCCGAAGCTGCGCCCGTTACGGATCAGCACATCCCACAGCGTAACAGGCTCCGGCGCGCCCCCTGCGGCAAGCTGCGCCAGTTGTTCGCGGCAGGCCAGCAGACCGCGCTGGTCGGCCATGAACATCGGCCCGCCCTCGTGGCGCGGGAAGCCCAGCCCGTGCACGGCGCTCAGATCAAGATCACCGGGCCGGTCCACCGCCCCCAGCTGCAAAAGCTTCGCCCCCTCTGCCGCCATTGCCAGCCAGATCCGCTCGACAATCCGCTCGGCATCCAGCGGACGTGCCACACGGTCCGCCTCGGCGCGCAATGCGTCCAGCAGCGCAGGCTCGAGCGGGTCGGGCCGCGCCACCCCGTCACTGTAAAGATAGACGCCGCGCCCTTTGCGGATCCCCCCATAGCCCTCGACCAGAAGATAGGTCAGAAGCGGGCCGGGCACGAAACCGGCACGACGCAGACAATGCGCCACGGTCTCGACGCCAAGCCGGTCGATCTGCTGGAAGGGAGGCTGCAAGCCGAAGGCCTGACAGGCCTGATCCACCTGTACCGGCGTCGCCCCCGAAAGCACGGACTGTTCCGCCGCAGCCCATAGCGCAGCCTGAAGACGCGCGACCAGCCCCGGATCCATCCCCGGCAGGCCGATCGCCAGATCGCCGCCTGCCCGCAGGATCGCGGCCAGAAAATAGACATCCTCGACCGCTTTGCCATGCACTTCGACATGGCGGCCATAGCGTTCGATCCGGATGGCGGCCTCGGGCTGGTTCGTCGCCACCAGCGCCGCTGCCGAAACCGCCTGTAGCGCCCCGACGATCTCGGCGCGCTCTTGCGGCGCAGAGTCGGCAAGGATGATATCGGCCTTGGCAAAGGCCTGCGCCGCGTCGGTCGTGGCGCTGACACGATCCCATGCGGCGTCGCGCTCTGCCGCGCTCATCCGGCCCAACAGCACGGCCGCTTCCTGCGCCCGCGCCAGCCCCGACAGCCCTGCCTCCAAACGGTCCTGTTGTGCCTCGGCCCAGATCACCCGATGACCGGCACCGGCCAGCGCATAGACCAGACCCTCGGGCGGGTTCCAGACGGCAAAGGTCCTTGCGCCGATCTCGCCCGCCCCCACCGGCTGCGCCTCCTGCGCATGCACCCGCGCCGCGGACGCGCGCAGATGGCGGAGCGCCCGCGAGGCAGGCGAAGACAGCAGATCGCTATGCGCCACCGCCTCGAAATCCAGCGCCTCGGGGAAGGGCAGCAGAACCGCCGCTTCGGCAATGCTCAGCGCCTTTTCCCAGACCGCGTGCTGCGGCCCGGCCTCAAGCGTGTCGCGCAGCGCATCGAGTTCGGTGAAATAGCGTCCGGTCTCGCGGCTGGCTCCTTCCGGATCGGGCACCAACCCCTCTTCGGCAAAGGCCTGCTGCAAGGTATCAGCCAGAGCGGGCATATCCAGCGCATCTGCCGGAACGACCGCATCGCAGCCTCCCAGCTCGACAGCCTGCGCCGCCGAAAGCGCACGCCCGGCCTTCAGGAAAGACAGAAGTTTGCGCGGCCCGCTCCGGCGTAGGAAGCGGATCAGGCTTCCCCCTGCCGGAAGATAGCCAAGGCTCGGCTCGACCGGATCGAAGCTGGCGGTCTCTAGCGCCAGACGCAGACGTGCCGCCTGTGCCAGAGCAAAAGCCCCCGCGCGGATGCGCCCCTCAAGCACGACAACCACCGGACAGGGCAGATCGGACAGGCTCTGCGCAAGCGCCGTCATCGACGGGGTCTCGGCCTCATCGGCGAAATCCGTTTCGGGAGTGTCGGCGCAAGGCCATGCGCCGGTCGCGCGGATCACAACGCCCCGCAGGTCGGCCTCCTGTCGGCACAGGCCGATAGCGCCCCCCAAAGAGCGGCGCAGCACCGCATCGAAGCCTTCACCGCCTGTCTCCGGCAAAGTCAGAAAAGTGACCCCATCACATCGCTGAACCCTGATCCGCCTGACCATACGACCCCGCCCCGCTAAACTGCACATGGCAGGCCCGCGCAGGCCCGCCTTCTCACCGCTTACGGCAAGCCATAGGCGTCTCGCAAGTCGCACGGGGGGAATTTGGTGAAAATCATGCAAAGCCCTGCCCGACGGGCGGGCCTAGCCACCCGTTCCGGTGCGTTGGGCGTCATCCTCTTCGAAGGCGCTGAAATCCATCGCGGGGAAGCCGCCTTCTGCGGCGTCATCACCGCCCAGACCGCCCATATCCATCGCCGGAAAGCCACCAGCATCGGCCTCCCCGCCCATGTCGAAACCACCCATTGCCGGAAATCCGTCGCCGCTGGTCCCCTCTTCGCCAAAGGGCGTGTTGCCAATGGCCATAGCGCCCAGATCGGGGCGGGTCTGCATCTCGTCCAGTTCGTTGATTTCCGCGCTTTCGGCTTCGCTGGCGGTCAGTCGCAAAGCGCGGCGTCCGCTATGCTGGCCCAGCTTGGCCATCCCCATCCGGCGGCCATCCACCCCCTCGACACGCAGCTTCTCGAGCGCCTCGCGCGGGATCGGAATCTCGACCCCCGGTTTGAAATTCATCACCCCCGAAAGCGGCATGCTCCAGCGATGCAGTACCGCCGTCAGTTCGGCGCGGGTGCTCATAACGGTGCTTTCCATCTGCTGCGCCCACAGCGCCTCTGCCTCGGGAGCGCGGTTATCGGCATCGCTTTGCGGCAGAACACGCTCCCCGCGTCCGCGCGCGGGCACGGCCCAAAGCAGCGAGACCTCGCGGTCCATCGCGCTGCCGATCTGCATCGTGATGCGGAACATGCGATAGGTGATTTCCTCGAGGATCAGCGAAAGCGGACGCGGATCATCGAAGAAGGACAGATAGCGGAACCCGCCAGCCCAGATGATGTCATCGCTTTCCGCCAGCGCGTCCTCCAGCCCCGCCAGAAGCGAATCGAGCACCCCCTGCACCATAGAGGCATCCACGCGCGTCGGCCTGCGCGGCGCGGGCTGGATGCGCGAGAGCACCCCCATCGTCTGCACCTCGATCAGGGAGGAAAAGGTGATTGGCGGCAATGCCACAACCCCAAAAGCGTCTTTCGGCCCCTCGATCACGCAGAGCATCGGCTGTTCAGGAAAAGACTCCATCAGTTCGGTCAAGGAGACCTGAGACTGATGCACATCCAGCACCTGAAGCGGCAGCCCCAATGTATCCTGTGCGACTTTCGCGAAGACATGGCGGATCGCACGCTCGGGCGAGACCGGACCGCCCGACGCCGCCGCCTTGGCTGCATCGGTCTTCATACGCAAGATTGTCGAAGGCTTCTGATCCACCATAATATCCCATTTGTACCCGACTGAGGGTCGCTTCCGTCAGACTCGCAGATCAGGGTTTACAAAACATTTAATCCTGTCCCGATTTACGTCTCTTCCGCGCCCTCGTGAACCATTTTTCCGCGCCGCAGCGGTATCAAAACACGAAATGCCGCCCCTCCCTGACCCGGCAGATAATCAATACGTCCCCCGAGATTGGTGAGAATCTCCCGACAGATGGCAAGACCAAGCCCCGCTCCGCCTGCCCTAGACATATCTGTAAGCCTTGAAAATTTCTCAAAGATTAAATCCTGAGCCGACTTCGGGATACCTGCACCATTATCGACGAAATCGATCTGCGCCTGATCATCCTGCCGTTGCACCTCGATTCGCAGCACGGGTTTCTCCGCATCGCAGTATTTCTGGGCATTGGTGATAAGGTTAATAAAAACCTGCACCAGCCTGTCCCCATCGGTAAACAATGCCACATGTTCATTGGGGAAATCACGCTCGATACGGCACTGCGCCGCAGTGCCGCTATGGGCGGCGGACTGCACCGCCCGATTGAGCAGCTCATGCAGATTGCTCAGGCCGATATGCAACTGCACCTTGCGATGCTCCAACACGGAAAGATCCAGAAGATCGTCAAGCAGCCGGGTCAGGCGGCGCGCTTCCTCAAGGATGATCTTGGCATAGCTCTGGCGCATCTCGTCGGGCAGGTCCGGCTCCATCAGGATCTCTGAAAAGGCGCGGATCGAGGTCATCGGCGTGCGCAGTTCGTGGCTGATCTGGCCCAGAAACGCATCCTTTTGCACCGAGATCTGCGTCAGCTTCTCATTGGCCAGCCGCAACTGGCGTGCCACCTGTGCAAGCTCTTCGGACTTTGCCTCAAGCTGGGAGGAATGCTCTTTCATATCAGCGGCTTCGCTGGCCATATTGATAAGATCCCCGACCGAGATCACCCGCCCGCCCGACAGTTGTGCCAGCATCGCATGGGCGGTGGCCGAGCCGACAGAACCGGCAAATTTCCGTTCGAGAGCGGCCAGAAAATCGGGGGTCGGGTCCGGCAGCCAGCCGGTTTTGCCCTGCCGCGCCGCCTCGCTCTGGAAGAACTTCTGCGCGGTCTGCGCCCCCAGAATACGCTGCGCCGTCGACAGGTAATCCTCGGATTCGGCCACCGCCATATGCCAGCCCCGCGGCCCCGGCCCCTCGTCATAGATATTGACGAACGCCACCCCCTGCAGCCGTTCGAGCGGCGGAGGAAAGGCCCGAAGCGACAGGCCGATATAGGCCGTCACATTGGCAAACAACGACCAGAACAGCGCATGCAGCAGCGGGTCCATCCCGCTGAGCCCGAAAAGGGCCTCCGGACGCAGCCAGCCGATCCCCCACGGCCCTTCCGCCAGCATCTGCGGCGACATCAACCCGTCGATCCCCAGCGAGGGCAGAAACAGCGTATAGATCCAGATCCCGCCGCCCAGCAGCACCCCGCCCATCGCCCCGTGATGGGTGCCACCGCGCCAGTACAGCCCGCCCAGCAACGCCGGTAGGGTCTGCGCGGCCCCAACAAAAGCGATCAGCCCGATCTCGGCCAGCGCCCCCTGCCCTGACAGCCGGTAATAGCCATAGCCCAGCGCCAGCACCAAGGCGATGGAGAAGCGCCGCGACATCAGCACCACATGGCGCAGATTGCTGTTATGCGACGGCCATAAAGCCAGCCAGAGCGGCGTGACGATCTGGTTCGAGATCATGGTCGCCAAGGCGATAGCCGCAACGATCACCATCGATGTGGCCGAGGAGAAGCCCCCCAGAAAGGCCAGCAAAGCCAGCCAGTCGTGATGCTGCGACAGCGGCAGGGTCAGCACGAAAAGATCGGGATTGGCGCCTTCGGGCAGAAGCTCCAGCCCGATCACCGCAATCGGCAGCACGAAAACGCTGATCAGCGCCAGATAGGCCGGAAAGGCCCAGGAGGCGATGGCCAGATGACGCTCTTCGACATTCTCGACCACCAGAACCTGAAACATGCGCGGCAGCGTCAGGATCGCCGCCGCCGAAAGCAGTGTCAGCCCCATGAAACGCCCGGGTTGGGGCACCCAGTCCTGCGTGGCGAAATGGTCGATACGGTCCATCACCGCCCCCCAGCCGCCGCCCAGCCCCCAGACCACGAAACTGCCGACCGCCAGAACCGCCACCAGCTTGACCACCGCCTCAAGCGCCACGGCCATGACCACGCCATGATGGCGCTCGTTGGCATCCAGATTGCGCGTCCCGAACAAAATCGCAAACGCGGCCAGCCCGACGGCGATCCACAGGGCCCAGTTCTGCTGGGCCCCTTCCGCTGGGGGCGCAAAACCGGGGGTCGCGAAGGCGCTCAGGCTTTCGGTCACCGATTGCAACTGCAACGCGATATAGGGGGTGGCTGCCAGCACTGCCAGAAGCGTCAGCACCACGCCCAGACTGTTGGATTTTCCGTAGCGGGCCGAGATCAGGTCTGCGACAGAGGTGGCCCTTTGGGCCCGCCCTACCCGCACAAGCTTGCGCAAGAACCACCACCAGCCACAGAAGACAAGGCTCGGCCCCAGATAGATCGTCACGAATTCCAGCCCCGAACGGGCCGCATAGCCGACGGCGCCGTAAAAGGTCCATGCCGTGCAGTAGATCGACAAGGACAGCGTATAGACCCACGGGCTTTGTAAGACCCGCATCCGCCCCGAACGCGCGCGCCCCTCGGCCCAGAAGGCCACGCCGAACAGCAAGACGACATAAAGCAGGCAGACAAGGATCAGGCTGTCGAACGTCATACCGACGGGTGTTTCAGTCATTCGATCGCTCAGTCATCGCGAATTTCGGCCAGCGGTTCGCCGGGATCCAGCGCCCGGTCGAGCCTGCGCGACAGATAGGCCGTCACGGCAATCACCGCCCCCCAGACCGCAAAGATATACAGCCCGAACCGCGCCACCTGCGACGGCTCCACCACAAACATCGCGGGCAACACGAACAGGATCAGCCCGAACAGCGGAAGCAGGCGCAGCGCATCCATTACCCGCCGCAGCCGGTAGGACCGCCTAGCCAGAAAAAGCGGCGCTCTAGCCGGTGCCATGACGCACCCCCTGCGCCGCAGGCGCGCGACACGCGGCCAGCATACCATCCAGCGCCGCGACCAGATCGGCATTGGCGAAGGGCTTGGCCAGAAAGGCCGTCGCGCCCGCCTGGTCTGCCGCGGCACGGTCACGCGCCTGCCCGCGCGCGGTCAGCATCAGCACGGGGATTGCCCGCAAGGCCGGATGCGCGCGCATCTGCGTCAGGATCTCCAGCCCCGACAGGCCGGGCAGCATCATATCCAGAATCACGGCATCGGGTCGGGTGGTCTCTATGGCCCCCAACGCCTTTGCCCCATCGGATTCACTCGACACAACAAAACCACGCCGCGACAGGATAAAGCGCAGCGCCTCGACAATATTCGGTTCATCCTCGATCAGAAGAACATGGTCTTGCGGCATGCCCGTCTCTCCTTCTCCCGTCTCGACTATCTCTTGCCGGAGGGGTTGTGTCAAATTCTGCGCTCAAGATCTTGCTGCCGATTGGTCTTAAAGCGGAGCCTATCCCAGCTCGGCGCGCACCGCCCCCAGAATCGAGGGCTCGCGCCGCGCGCTGCAGGCACTGCGCGGACAGATCCGGCAGGTCACGCCAATCGGCCTGCGCGGCTGCAACAGCGCGGCCGGATCCAGCGGCACGATCAGCATATAGGCCTGCACCGCAACCGGCTGACCAAAGCCGGCGCCCACCACCTGCGGCACGGAAATCGCATAGGTGGTAAAGCTCTGGCTGACCCGACCGGCAATTTCCACATCATGGCGCAACGGCTGCATCGGCTGGCGCAGCGCATCATAGATCGGCCACAAGGCACATCCCGCCCCGTAACGCGGCAGGGCAAAGCCGCTGCACGGCCTGCGGAAAATCACCGCCCCCGAAGCATCGCAGATCACCAGCCCCAGATCGGGCAGCACCGGATGCCCTGCTGGCAGTTGCGCCAGACGGCGCAGAACCAGATCGGCGGGCAACTGATAGGCCGCCGCGATCTCGCCCGGAGACATTCCAAACCGCGCGAGCCCCTCTTCCAGCCGTGCCATCGGAAAGGCGCGGATATCATTGCGCATCCGCTCCAGCCAGTCGCGCACCAAAGCACGGGCCGCATCCGAGGCAAGCTCGGGCGCATTCTGGACAATATCGGCCACCCTGGCACGGGGATTGGCCTCCAGCTCGGCCACCGACCAACCCTGATCGCGCAGCCATGCCTCCATCTGCTCGAACGGGCCGGACTGCCCGAGATCCGCCCCGCTTTGTGCATCCAGATAGCCCACCAGCGCCTCTGCCGCCCCCGACAGACGCAGGCTTTCCCCCGAAATCGTCTGCAAGAACCGCGCCTGCCATTCCGGTTCGATCTGCGGCTCGTCGGTAAGGATCGCCGCCGTCGAGCGAAGACTGGTCACCGCCGAGATGACCTCGTGCAGACCATCCAGCAGAAACGGGTCCTCCGACAGCCGCTCGGAGAGCTGCTCCACCAGCCGGTTCAGCGCCCCGACCTGCCGCTGGCGCTCGGACAGAAGCGCGGCCCAGCCCGGAAAACGGCTGACGAATTCCTCGATCCGGTCGCTCTCGATCTGCGTGGCGATATCGGCAGGCGCCTGCGCCGCCGCCTCGCGCAGATTGTCGAACAAGACGCCCTCTGCCCCTTCGGCCAGCGCCATCGGATCGACCTCCAACGCGGCGGCAATCTGCTCCAGCAGGCTATCGGCCACCCGACGCCGGTTATGTTCGATCAGGTTGATATAGGCCGCGGACATGCCGATACGACTGGCAAGCTCTGCCTGCCGCATGCCCATCGCCATCCGTCTTTCGCGGATGCGGGTGCCGGTAAGCGCCGCGCGCACCATGCCAGTCCTCTCGCCCAAAAGCCGCCAATCAGACAGTCCTGTCAAAGGGATAGCGCGAAACATCCCGTCACGGAAGCAAAATGCCGCAGATCGGGACGGCTCGGCTTGACTTCTTCGCGCCGCAACGCAGCATAAGAGGGCGCGTAAGAGATCGGAGACAAAGATGGCCTCCCAGACCACCCCCGATACCGGACAGACCCTCGAAGGGGCGCATGAGACCCTGCCGGAAGGGTTGCAGGACCTTGAAACCGCGGTGAATGATGCGGTCAGCACGGCGGTGGATCATGCCAGCCGCTACCTGCCGGATTGGGCGGTTTCAACGCTGGTGCTGGCGATGTGCCTGCTGCTGGCATTGGCGCTGCATCGGGTGGTGCGCAGCATGCTGGACCGGATGGTGCGCAACCGTGATCTGTTCTGGCGTTCGCTGGTCGGGCGCTCTACCCGACCGCTGCGTCTTCTGATGATCGTGCTGGCGCTTGGCATAGGGATCAGCGTCGCGCCCCTGTCCGAGGGAGCGGCGCGGCTGATCAGTCACCTGCTGCTGATTGCCTTCATCCTCTGTCTGGCATGGATCGCGCATACCGCGCTCTACATCTGGACGACGCTGCATATGCGCCGTTTCAAGCTGGATGCCGAGGACAATCTTCTGGCGCGCAAGCATGTGACGCAGGCGCGCATCCTGCTCCGTGTGGCAAATGTTGCCATCGTGGTTCTGGCGGTCGCCGCCGCCCTGATGACGGTGCCTGCCGTGCGCCAATATGGGGTCTCGCTGCTGGCGGCGGGTGGAGCTGCAGGGATTGTGGTGGGCCTTGCCCTGCAACCCATCCTCAAAAACCTGATTGCCGGTATCCAGCTTGCCCTGACCCAGCCGATCCGTATCGATGATGCGCTGATCGTGGAGGGGGAATGGGGATGGGTCGAGGAAATCACTTCGACCTATGTCGTGCTCAAACTCTGGGACTGGCGTCGGCTTGTGGTGCCGCTGAGCTATTTCATCGAGCAACCCTTCCAGAACTGGACCCGCGAGAATGCCGAACTGATCGGCACCTGTATGTTCTATCTCGACCATTCCGCCCCGATTGCCGATCTGCGCAAGGCAGGCCAGAAAATCGCCGAGGACAACCGGCTCTGGGATGGCAAGGTCTATGCGATGCAGGTCACCGATTTCCGTGAACGGGTGATGGAGGTGCGCGTTCTGGTATCGGCCCGCACCGCGCCACGCGTCTTCGATCTGCGCTGCGAGATGCGCGAGGGGCTGATCGACTATATCCAGCGCGAAATCCCCTCGGCCCTGCCCAAGACCCGCGCCGAAGCCATGCTGAACACCGAACCCGGGCCCGGGCGCGCGCTGCCCGAGACAGATGCCGGAGCACAGGGCCAGACCCGCGGGCCGCTTGGATAGCGACGTTACTGGAATTCGCGGAAGCGCATACCGTAGCTTGTGGCCTTATGGCTGCATTCGCTGACCGTAAATTCCAGCCATTCGCGTTTCGGGTTGGGTTTCGTGACCTGTTCGATATCGCGCGTCAGCTGAACCCGCGCCTTGAGAAGCGCCTCGCCCATTGTCGGCCCCGCGATCTTGCGCAACCGCTCCATCCAGAAATTGCGCGCCTCGCTGATATACGAGCCGGGCGGCACCAGATTGGGGTGGATCTCTTCGGCGACGACCATGCAATAGGCCGCCTCGACCTCTTGCGTGGGTGTGTTGAACAGAAATGACGCAGGGGCCGCAAACTGGCTTTGGGACACCGCAAAGAACGCCCAGCCAAAGCCGCCGATCATGACCGGAAACAGGCCCCATTTCACCCATGCCGGCAGCCCGTCTTCCTTGACGATCTCTTTATGTACTGTCGCTTTACTCATACCGCCCTCCTCTGGGCCTCGTCCACATGCAGACTGCCAGAGGGCGGTGAAATTTCGATTAAAACCGGAAGGGCGCGCGATCCTCTGCCCGCGCGCCCTCCCTGTCATGCCAAAGGCTTACTTCAGCGCCTCGTCGGTAATCTCCAGCGTATAGGCGCCTTCCGGCTCTTTGGTGATCACCGGATCCGAGCCGCCATTCATCAGCACCTTCACGGTGCGCTGGTAATCTGCCGGATCCAGCGCGCCATTGGACCCTGCCGTCAGCTTGGCGACCTCTTCCATCATGCGCTTCTGGTGCTCTTCGGTCTGTGCCCCGGTCATATCGTTGTCCAGCACGATCTCGGCGGCCTCATCGGGGTTTTCCTCGGCCCATTTCCAGCCCTTCATCGACGCACGGACAAATTTGACCATCTTCGCCTTGAAGTCCGGATCTTCCAGCTTGTCCTGCATGACGTAAAGACCGTCCTCAAGCGTCGCCACACCCTCGTCCTCGTATTTGAACGTCACCAGATCATCGGGGGAAATCCCCGCCTCGATGATCTGCCAGTATTCATTATAGGTCATGGTCGAAATGCAGGAAGCCTGCTTTTGCAAAAGCGGATCGACATTGAAGCCCTGCTTGAGCACCGTCACCCCCTCGGGAGAACCATCTGTGGGGATGCCCAAGGTGCTCATCCAGCTCAAAAACGGGTATTCATTGCCGCCAAACCACACGCCCAGCGTCTTGCCCTTGAAATCCTCGGGGCTCTTGATGCCGCTTTCCTTCAGGCAGGTCAGCATCATGCCCGAGGATTTGAACGGCTGCGCGATATTCACAAGCGGCAGCCCTTTCTCGCGCGCGGCCAAGGCCGAGGGCATCCAGTCCACCGTCACATCGGCCCCACCACCGGCCATCACCTGCGTGGGCGAGATATCGGGACCACCGGGCAGGATATCCACATCAATGCCCTCATCCTCGTAAAACCCTTTGTCCTTCGCCACGTAATAGCCTGCAAACTGCGCCTGCGTGACCCATTTCAGCTGCAGCGTCACATCCGCCGCAAAGGCAGGGCTTGCCGTCGCCAAAGCCGCCAGCGCCGCGCCCATCATCCAGTTCTTCATCTTACTCTCCTGTTGGTTTTTATCTTGCCGTCTCTTGGCCCGCCTCATCCCCTTTGAGACGGATGCCAGAAGGTCAGCACTTTTTCGGCCAGCGCAATCAGCCCGTAGAATCCGGTACCAGCCAACGCCGCTACCGTAATTTCAGACCAAACCAGTGCCATGTCGAGTTGCCCCACCGCGGTCGAGATCCGAAACCCCATCCCCCGCGTCGGAGAGCCGAAAAATTCAGCAACAATCGCCCCGATCAGCGCCAGAGTGGTGGCAATCTTCAGCCCGTTGAACAGGAAGGGCAAAGCCGCAGGCAGGCGCATTTTTATCAGCGTCTGCAGATAGCTGGCCGAATAGGTGCGCATCAGATCGCACTGCAGCGGATCGGTGGCCTTCAACCCCGCGACCATATTGACCAGCACCGGAAAGAACACGGTGACAATCACCACCGCCGCCTTCGACTGCCAGTCAAAGCCGAACCACATGACGAAAATCGGCGCGATCCCCACGATCGGCAGCGCGGCAAGGAAGTTCCCCACCGGCATCAGCCCCCGTTCCAGAAAGGCCGAACGGTCCACCAGCACCGCCATCACAAAGGCCGCAGCACAGCCCATCACATAGCCCGAAAGCGCCCCCTTCAGAATGGTCTGGCGGAAATCGACCCAAAGCACACCGGTCGAGGCCGCAAAGCGCATCGCAATCTGGCTTGGCGCAGGCAGGATCACCTGTGGCACCGCAAAGCCGCGCACGATCCCCTCCCACAGCACCAGAAGCGTCACGCCAAAGAGCGCAGGCACAAAATAGCGCGCCCATCCTGTCTCGGACCAACGTGCCGCGATGGTTGCATTCATCCAGAAGGCCACGGCCCAGAACAGGATCGCAAAGATCAGAAAGCTCATCTTACCAACCCCATCCGTTTCAACACGACCGTCTCGATCAGGCCCACCAGCCCCACCAGCACCGCTGCCAGACAGGCTGCCGCAATCAGTGCCGCCCAGATCTGGATCGTCTGCCCGTAATAGCTGCCCTGCAACAGACGCGCACCAAGCCCCGCCACAGCCCCTGCGGGCAATTCAGCCACAATGGTGCCCACCAAAGCCGCCGCCACCCCGACCTTCAGCGAGGCAAAGAAATAGGCCATCGAGGACGGCAACCGCAGCTTCCAGAAGATCGCCGTCTTCGGCGCGCCATAGGTGCGCAACAGATCAATCTGCATCGCATCAGGTGCGCGCAAACCCTTCACCATCCCCACCAAGACAGGGAAGAAACTCAGATAAGCCGCAATCAGCGCCTTCGGCAAAAGCCCCTTCACCCCCAGCGAGGCCAGAACCACAATCACCATCGGCGCAATCGCCAGCACGGGGATCGTCTGGCTTGCAATCGCCCAAGGCATGAAACTCATATCCAGCGCCTTGTTATGCACCAGCGCCACGGCCAGCAACAGCCCCGCCACGGTCCCGATGATAAACCCGAGCCCCGTGGCCTCCAGCGTAATCCAGCCATGATAGACCAAAGACCGCTTCGACGTCACTTTCTGTCCCGTGACCCCGTCCCAAAGCCCCATCACAACCTGATGCGGCGCAGGCAATACGGGCCTGTCCAGCGCCATCGTCTGACCAACCATATTCCAAAATCCAACCGCCTGCCCCGAACGCGCCGCCTGATCATACACCCAGGCACTGTTCAGCCAGACCGTCGCGCCATACCAGACCGCGATAATGGCACAAACCACAACCAATACCGGACCAACCCGCGTCATGAGTCCCCCCCGATCACAGTTCCAGCTGCCCTAAATATCCCGGGGGGGTTGGGGGGCAGCGCCCCCCTTCCCTTGCAAACAAATTCACACATGGGCATGCCCCGCATGCAGCCCCTCACGCACCCGATGCGCAATCTCCAGAAACTCTGGACTATCGCGGATCTCCAAGGGACGCTCCTTCGGCAAGGGGCTATCGATCACATCGGTGATCCGCCCAGGGCGCGGGCTCATCACCACGATCTTGGTCGAAAGATAAACCGCCTCGGGGATCGAATGGGTCACAAAACCGATCGTCTTGCCCGTCCGCGCCCAAAGCGCCAACAGCTCCTCGTTCAGCTTGTCGCGCACGATCTCGTCAAGCGCCCCGAACGGCTCGTCCATCAAGAGAATATCGGCATCAAAGGACAACGCCCGCGCGATAGAGGCGCGCTGCTGCATGCCGCCCGACAGCTGCCACGGAAACTTCCGGCCAAAGCCCTTGAGGTCCACCAGCTCCAGAACCTTCTCGACCCGCGCATCCATCTCGGCCTTCGGATAGCCCATGATTTCCAAGGGCAGCTTGATATTTCCCGCAATCGTCCGCCACGGATAAAGACCCGCCGCCTGAAACACATAGCCATAGCTTCGCGCCTTACGGGCCTCATCGGGCGAAATCCCGTTAACGGTCAACGCGCCCCCCGTGGGCGTTTCGAGCGCTGCGATACAGCGCAGAAAGGTCGTTTTGCCACAGCCCGAAGGCCCGATAAACGACACGAACTCCCCGCGCTCGATGGACAGGTTCACATCCTTCAGCGCCTGCACCGGCCCGTCATTGGTTTCAAACACCAGATTGACATCGCGCGCATTGATAATCGGTTTCTTCATCTTCCCCGTTTTTCCCTAATGACCCGTTTTCCGGGCTCTGTGGGTTGAGGATGCCCAGAAGGCGGGCACCCCGCAAGAGTTGACGTCTCAGACGCCGCTGGCCGGAATACCGGCGCGCACGACAGGGCGCGGCGCGGTCAGCTCTTTCCATGTCGACAGCGCTTTAGACACCGCCGTTCCCGGCGGGCGGGCGACAAATTGCCCATGGCCTTCGGGCGCCTCGACACGGCCCTCGACGGCCGCAACCACCCCGCGCGACAGCGTATAGCGCGGCAGGCCCTTGACCTCTTTGCCCTCGAAGACGTTGTAATCGATCGAGGACACCTGCGTCTTGGCGGAGACCACCTTGCTGGCCTCGGGGTCCCAGACGACCAGATCGGCGTCCGCGCCCACCAGAACCGCGCCCTTCTTGGGATAGATGTTCATGATCTTGGCGATATTGGTCGAGGTCACGGCGACAAACTCATTCATCGTGATGCGGCCCGTATTCACCCCGTAGGTCCAGAGCATCGGCATCCGGTCCTCAAGCCCGCCCGTGCCATTGGGGATCTTGGTGAAATCGCCCACGCCATAGCGCTTCTGCTCGGTCGTGAAGGCACAGTGATCAGTCGCCACGCAAGACAGGGTGCCCGAAGCCAGACCCGCCCAAAGACTGTCCTGATGTTGCTTGTTGCGGAACGGCGGCGACATCACGCGCCGCGCCGAATGGTCCCAATCCTTGTCGAAATACTCGCTTTCATCCAGCACCAGATGTTGGATCAGCGGCTCGCCATAGACGCGCTTGCCCAGCATCTTAGCACGGCGGATCGCCTCATGGCTCTCCTCGCAGGAGGTATGCACCACATAAAGCGGCACGCCCGCCATATCGGCAATCATGATCGCGCGGTTGGTGGCCTCGCCCTCCACAATCGTCGGGCGGGAATAGGCATGGGCCTCTGGGCCGGTATTGCCCTCGGCCAGAAGGCGTGCCGACATCTCGGCCACCACATCGCCATTCTCGGCATGGACCATCGGCAGCGCGCCCAGCTCGGCGCAACGTTTGAACGAGGCAAACAGCTCGTCATCATTGACCATCAGGCTGCCCTTATAGGCCATGAAATGCTTGAAGGAATTGATGCCGCGCTCGGTGATGGTCTTCATCTCGTCAAAGACCTGCTCACCCCACCATGTCACCGCCATATGGAAACTGTAATCGCAATGCGCGCGGGCGGCTTTATTGTCCCATTTCTTCAGCGCATCAAGCATACTCTCGCCCGGATTGGGCAGGGCGAAATCGATCACCATCGTGGTGCCGCCCGAGACCGCCGCAGCTGTCCCCGCGTCAAAATCATCGGCGGAATAGGTGCCCATGAAGGGCATTTCCAGATGGGTATGCGGGTCGATCCCGCCGGGCATCACATAGCAGCCCTCGGCGTCCAGAACCTTGTCGCCTGCAAGGTCAGGCCCGATTTCGATGATCTGGCCGCCCTCGACCAGAACATCCGCCTTGTAGGTCAGATCGGCGGTGACAATCGTGCCGCCCTTGATGACCGTTTTCGTCATGGGTGTCTCCCTATTGTGGCAGGGGCGCAGCAGATCTGTGCTACGCCCGAAGCCGCAACAGAGATCAGAGTTCGCCCGTCAGGAATTGCGCGCGACCGAAGCCGAAGCTCCAATCCGCGCGTGTGTTGGACATCACCGACACCATCAGATCTTTCGGATCCAGACCGATCGCTGTTTCCAGCTTGCGGCAAAGAATGTCGTAGAAGGCCTGTTTTTGTTCTTCGCTGCGCGGCGAAGAGAAGACCTGCACAAGGATCGGGCTCGGGCCGCGGGTAAAGCCCAGCCCCGTATCCAGCAGCACCATGCGACCGGGTTTGTATTCGGTCACCAGCTGGTAGCGGTCGTCCTGCGGCACAGCGAAAGCCTCCAGAACGGCCTCGTGACCGGCATCGAGCATCGCTTTGATCTCGGCCTCGGGGCGCCCTTCGATGACATGAAACTGGATAAGCGGCATCTGTGATCTCCTTCATTGTCGCATCCGGCACTCCCAAGGAAGGTGCGCCGTCTTGACAGTGAAATTGACCCATCACGCCCATGTTTCAAGCATCCTTGTTGCAAGGTTCGATTTGCGAAAATGCCGGTATGCATTGAGGTAATACCTCCATGAACCGAATTATCCGCAAAATACATCACCCCACGATCTGCGCGGTTTCCAGAACGGCATGACACAGAACATCACAGCCCGCCGCCGCCCATTCGGGGCTGATTTCCTCGGCCTCGTTATGCGACAGCCCATCGACACAGGGGCACATGATCATCGTCGTCGGCGCCACTTTCGCCGCCCAGCAAGCGTCATGGCCCGCCCCCGAGATGATATC
Organism: Thioclava sp. NS-SX20; assembly: GCF_057380695.1. Taxonomy (NCBI): domain Bacteria; kingdom Pseudomonadati; phylum Pseudomonadota; class Alphaproteobacteria; order Rhodobacterales; family Paracoccaceae; genus Thioclava; species Thioclava sp. NS-SX20. The sequence goes on from NZ_CM170816.1 coordinate 1,579,698, forward strand.
CATATGGCTGTAGCCCAGACGCTCGGCGGCAGTGCGGACATTCGACACCAGCTCCGGCGCGAAGGTCACAGGATCAAAGTGCCCCACCGGATCAATGACGCAGCCCACACCAAGCTCTGCACAGATCCCAGTGGCGCGGGTCTCGATCTCGGCGCGCATCGCATCCAGCTTGGCCTGATCGGGCGTGCGGATATCGACGGTAAACACCACTTTGCCCGGTAGCACATTGCGCGAGTTCGGGGTGAAGGTCACCTGCCCCACACCGCCCACAGCTCCCGGCTGGTTCTTCATGGCCACGTCCTGAACCATCTCGAAAATCCGGCTCATGGCAAGACCCGCATTCACCCGCATCGCCATCGGCGTGGAGCCGGTATGCGCATCCTTGCCAGTCAGCGTGAATTCCAGCCACCACAGCCCCTGACAATGGGTCACAACACCAATGGATTTCTCGGCGGCCTCAAGGATCGGCCCCTGTTCGATATGATATTCGTAATAGGCATGCATCTTGCGCGCGCCGACCTCTTCGACGCCCTTCCAGCCGATACGCTCAAGCTCGGCCCCATAGGTCTTGCCCTCAAGATCCTGACGGCCATAGGCGTAATCCAGATCGATCTCGCCCGCGAAAACCCCAGAGGCCAGCATGGCAGGGGCGAAACGCGCGCCCTCCTCATTGGCCCAGTTGGTCACCACGATCGGATGTCTGGTCTTGATATTGAGGTCGTTCAAGGTGCGCACAACCTCAAGCGCGGCCAGCACCCCCAGCACCCCGTCATATTTGCCGCCCGTGGGCTGGGTATCAAGATGGCTGCCGATATAGACGGGCAGCGCCTCGGGGTCCTCGCCCGCGCGGGTGGCAAACATGGTGCCCATCTTGTCGACGCCCATCGACATGCCCGCCGCCTCGCACCAGCTCTGGAACAGCGCGCGCCCTTCGGCATCTTCATCGGTCAGGGTCTGTCGGTTATTTCCGCCTGCAACCCCTGGCCCGATTTTGGCCATTTCCATAAGACTATCCCAAAGGCGTGCGGAATTGATGCGGAGGTTTTCTCCGGGTGCGGACATATCCAAATACTCCCTGTCACCGGAACGTCTTCGCGGGCGTCCTCTTTGTGACGAATTCGTTTCTGACCAACTGGTCAAGAATATTGAGACACCCCAAGCCGAAACGGGTCAAGGGCCTGACAGGGTCCGCCCTAACCGGAGCGTAGAAACCTGAAGCCTGCGCCTAAATTTTACGCATAAGCTCCGGATGGCGGGGCGGGACAAGTAAAATGGTCAGGAAAATCGGGGCCGAGCCAGTCGCTTAACGCAACTCCGCTTTGCTGGAGTGGCACCCGCCCGAGCGGATCTCAGGACACGGCAATCAGCGAATCCGCCGCATAGGTGCCGGGCGCATCAAGGATCAGCGGCATACGGCGCAACGGCAGGCCGTTCTGCATCCGCCGGTCGAACGTGATAAAACGGCCAATCCCCGCCGCCATCGGCTCTTCGGGGATCACCATCGGGAAGCCATGCTTTTGCCGGTGCGCGACAATCAGTTCCACCTGCTCGGGGCGCTTTTCCTTGAGCAGCATGATGGCCGAGAAATCGACGCGCTCATCCGCCGGATTATGGATTGCCAGAATGGGGGTGCGGGTCGCGCCCATGAAACTCGGGAAGGCAAATCCGCCCGATAGCACGAAGGCTGCGCGGATCGGCGGCAGCGTGCGGCCAAGATGCTCGGCCAGAAACAGGGTATTGAGCACCGAAATCCCACCGGCAGAGGCCCCTGCCAGCAGATATTCCCCCGACAGGCCGAACTCGGCCTCGCGCGCCGTGATCCAGCCGAAGAACGCGCAGACATCCTCGACCACTGCCATCGGACGACGGCCACGGAAAGACTCGTTCAGCCCCGGGCAATGGGTTTCCCCATCGTTCAGAAGCTCGGATAATTTCTGCTGGGTTGGCCAAGACAGAACCGCTGGCGGGCGCGCCAGACGGTAATCCAGCGCGGCAAAGGCATAGCCCTCATCAACAAAGATCTGGGCGATCTTGGCATGGGTCCAGCTTTGACGGCTTCCCTTACGAAATCCGCCCGCATGCAGCCACACGACAAGCGGCACCGGCCCGGAGGACTCTTTCGGGCGATACAGATCGACATGCAGATCGACCTCTCCCTTCTTATGGGAGGAGGTTGTGTAGACATGCGTGGAACAATCGAAAGAAGACATGGCGGAACGGATCGATGCAGGGAGGGAACTTCCCCGACCATACCGTCACGGACCTCAAAAGCAATTTTTAAGATCTTCCACGACGCCAAAACGCCCTTAAATCAAAGTTAACCCTGTCAACGCGTCATATCCAGCGTCACGATCTCCGCATCTGCACCGCTTTGCGGCGCCGTCTCCGGCACCGCCGCCACCTGATTCGTCGTCTCCGGCGCGGTGCCCTGCGTGGCCGTACCACCGGCAACCCAGCCCGTGTCTGTCTGCGTCAGATCATGCGTCAGACTGGCATAGGCTTCGGTCATCAGTTCCGGTGTCACCGTCTCGGCGCTGCTGACACCGGCCCGCACACGCGCCGCCTGCTGTTCCAGCAAGGAGACGCGGAAGGCAGGGCTTGGCCCCGCAGGCAGAGCCAGGATCTCGCTATCGACATAGCTGGCCGATACGGTTTCGGCGGTGCTGCTTTCCGCCTGCCGCGCCAGTGCCACACCCGTGCCCGTTCCCGTGCCGGACCCGCTTTGCGTGTCCACATTTGCCCCCTGTCCGCTATTGCTCGACGACAAGGCAGCCGCCGCCTCGACTGTTGTCGCCGGAGCGGATTTTGCCAAAGCCGGCATCAACAACGGCGACCAACCGATTGAGGGCAAGAACCCCGAAAAACGATCCATCACCACAGCCCTTTCCCCAAAGAGCCCCCACAGATCAAGCTTGGGCGCGAGTCGTTACCGAAGCCCTAACCATGCCGATAAAGACATGCTATAGTTAACGCCTTAAGGGCTATTCCGGCGAGCCTCGGCACAGGATCTCAGGGGTCGACAGACAGCAGCCTGCCGAACAGAAACTCCAGAAAACGCTCGGCCTCGGCGAAGGGATCGCGTTCGGACCCCAAGATGGTGCGGACCTGCACATCGAAATCAGCATAATGTTGTGTCAGCGACCATATCGAGAAGATAAGGTGATACGGGTCAACCTTGGCCAGCTGACCGGCATCGATCCACTGCTGGATAATTAACGCTTTCTCCTCGACCAGCGTCTTCAACTGCCCCGCCAGACCGTCATGGAAGCGCGGCGCCCCCTGAAGCACCTCATTTGCGAAGAGCCGCGATTCGCGTGGCATCTCGCGCGACATCTCCAGCTTGCGGCGCATATAGGCCATAATCTCGGTTTTCGGGTCCCCCTCGGCGGTCATCGCATGCAGCGGAGCCAGCCAGACATCCAGCAGCCCCGACAGCAATTCGACATGGATCGCCTCTTTCGAGGGGAAGTAATAAAGCAGATTGGGCTTGGACAACCCCGCCTCGGTGGCAATCTGGTCCAGTGTCGATCCGCGGAACCCATGCGCCGAGAACACCTCAAGCGCCGCTTCCAGAATGGTCTGGCGATTCCGGCGCTGGATGCGGGTCAGGGGTTTGCCCGATGTCTTCCCCGCTGCGGTCTGGACAGCGGTCTGCACGCCGTTGTGCTGCGCATTCTGGGGGGCGGATGGGCGTGTATCGGTCACAGAATTCCTCCGAAGCTTTATTTTGCATATCCAGCAATCCGGTTTTCATCAAGTTTGCGCCGGTGAAAGGGCCGGATTTCCCCGCAAGAAACCGTAGATGCGCGCGAAACTGTCATTGGCGCGGCAACAGCCAAGCTGATAGGATATGTCGCGCTATTCCTTTTCGGTGCATATGATGAGATCACTCTCCCTGCCCTGCCTGCTGACAAGTGCCCTGGTCGCGGCCTTGCCTGCAACATTTTCCGCCTTCCCCGCCCATGCAGAGCTGCAAAGCTGCCAGACCTCGATTCGCGGCCAGCAGAACCAGTTCGTCTTCGATGCCGATAATCCGCAGGTGAAAGAAAGCCTGAGCCTGCGCGAAAAGATCTTCGGATCACGCGGCAAGGTCACCTGCCCCGGTCAGGTCACCCTGCGCGCGATGACCCCCGAGCTTGACGATCAGGGCCGCGCGCCCTTCTGCCTGCAATGGGACAAGGACGAGGACACCTATATCGGCTATGCGCAGGGCGAGCGCGACGGGTTCGGCCATTGTATCGAGGCGTCCAAAAGCTTTTGCGAGCGGGTGAACGGCTCGGGCGATGCCGCCAAACAGATGACCGAGAATACCAACGGGTTTGCCAAGGATGTCACCGGCAAGGTGGTGGGCAAGAAGATCGGTTCGGTCGTTGTCAAAACGACAGGGGACAAGCTGAAAGGCCGGCTGAAGGATGCAGGCGTGGCCGCTATTGCCGCAGCCTCTCCGGCAGGTCTGGCCGCAGTCGCGGTGACTGCGGTGGCTGTGGGCGGCACGATGTATGTCTGCTCGGATAAGGGGGCGAAGGGCGCGGATGTCGAGGGCACCACAAACCAGTTGCCCGATGGCGCGAATGTCGATGCGACGGTCAATGCCAATGACGGGGCAGAGCTTCTCGGGTCGGAGCTTCCGGTCTTCACCGACCCCGAGGCCGTCACCCCGCCTGTCACGCAACCTGTCGAGGAAGCGCCGCTGAATGCGATCAATCCCGAGACGGGGATCGGCGTTCAGGGCGCGGCCGAAGACGACATGTCGAACAAGAACAAGCACTGACCTGCTGCCTTTCGAAACGATAAAAGGGGCCGGAACATCCGGCCCCTTCCTTTATTCCGCCGCCTGAGAGGCGGGATTGTTGGGATGGGTCGTCCAATTGGCATAGGCGGCGACTTCGCGCCCCGTGCGGGGATCAACCTCGCCCAATTCCAGCTCGTGCATGGTGATGCAATCCACCGGACAGACATCAACGCAAAGGTTACAGGCCACGCATTCCTCGTCTTTCACCGAATAGACGCGGTCTTCCGACACTGCGATGGCTTGGTGGCTGGTGTCTTCACAGGCCGCATAGCAACGCCCGCATTTGATGCAATCGTCCTGATTGATCTCGGCTTTGGTGACATAGTTGAGGTTGAGATACTGCCAGTCGGTCGTATTGGGCACCGCGCGGCCTACCAGCTCGTCAATCGAGGTGAACCCTTTCTCGTCCATATAATGCGACAGCCCCGAGATCATCTCCTGCACGACCTTGAACCCATAGGTCATCGCCGCCGTGCAAACCTGCACATTGCCCGCGCCAAGCGCCATGAATTCCGCCGCATCGCGCCAAGTGGTCACGCCACCGATGCCGGAAATCGGCAGGCCTGCGGTTTCGGGGCTGCGCGCGATCTCCGCCACCATATTCAGCGCGATCGGCTTCACCGCAGGGCCGCAATAGCCACCGTGGCTACCCTTGCCGTCAATCGTGGGCTGCGGCGCGAAACTGTCCAGATCGACAGAGGTGATCGAATTGATCGTGTTGATCAGGCTCACCGCATCGGCGCCGCCACGTTTAGCGGCCTCGGCGGGTTTGCGGATATCGGTGATATTGGGCGTCAACTTCACGATCACCGGCTTGTCGTAATACTGTTTACACCAGCGGGTGACCATCTCGATATATTCCGGCACCTGCCCCACGGCCGAGCCCATCCCGCGTTCGGCCATCCCATGCGGACAACCGAAGTTCAGCTCGATCCCATCGGCGCCGGTTTCCATCACCCGCGGCAGGATCGCCTTCCACGCCTCTTCCTCGCAGGGCACCATGATCGAGGCAATCAGCGCGCGGTCAGGATAGTCCTTCTTGACGCGGGTCATCTCGTCGAGGTTGGTCTGCAGGTCGCGATCGGTGATCAGCTCGATATTGTTGATCCCCAACACGCGGCGATCCGCCCCATAGACCACGCCATACCGCGGGCCTGACACATTCACCACCGGCGGGCCTTCCATGCCCAAAGTCTTCCAGACCACCCCGCCCCATCCAGCCTCATAGGCGCGGCGGACGTTATATTCCTTATCGGTCGGCGGCGCCGAGGCCAGCCAGAAGGGATTGGGGGATTTGATACCGAGAAAATTGCTCGACAGATCGGCCATGTCTTAGCCCTCCATCAGGAAAGAGTGAATATCTTCAGCCGCATCGCGCCCCTGCGCGACCGCCGTCACGGTCAGGTCCTCGCCCGCATGGGTGCAATCGCCCCCCGCCCAGACACGCGCCATGCTGGTGCGGCCGATGCCATCAGTGATGATCTTGCCACCTGCCACTTTGACCTCTTCGGGCGTGTCCCCCAGCGTCTGGCCGATCGCCTTGAAGCATTGATCCGCGCTCAGCCGGAAGGTGTCTTCGGTCACCTCAAGCCCCTCAGGGCCCGCCTTGGTATAGGCGAATTCCACCTCGCGCACCGATCCATTGCCGATAATCCCCACAGGGGCGGCATGTTCGATGATCCGCACGCCTTTGGATAGCGCCAGATCCTGCTCGAAGCCTGAGGCCGGCATCTCGGCCCGCGAGCGGCGATAGACGATCGTCACATTCAACGCGCCCAGCAGTTTCGCCTGAACCGCCGCATCCACCGCTGTCATGCCGCCGCCGATCACCACCACATCGCGACCAATCGGCAAAGCGGCCAGATCGGATGCCTGACGAAGGTTAGCAATAAAATCGGTTGCCGGAAGAAGGCCGTCTTTCTCTTCGCCCGTCAGACGCAGCGCATTCACCCCCGACAGGCCCATGCCAAGGAAGACCGCATCATAGTCCTCCAGCAACTCGGCCAGATCGCCATCGCCCGCACGGCCCAACATCCAGTTTTCCACCAGAGTGATCCCGCCGATCTGCATCAGCCAAGCGACTTCCTTCTGCGCGAAATCATCCGGCGCCTTGTATGAGGCAATGCCATATTCATTCAGCCCCCCCGGCTTGCGGCGCGCATCATAGATGGTGACCTCGTGGCCCTTCATCGCCAGACGATGCGCACAGGCCAGACCCGCAGGCCCCGCCCCCACCACGGCCACCGAACGCCCCGTGATATCGGCGCGCACATAGGGGTGGCTCTGCTTGGCCATCAGCGTATCGGTCGCATGGCGCTGCAACAGCCCGATCTCCACCGGCTTGCCCTCCGCCGTCTCGCGCACACAAGAGCCTTCGCAGAGATTTTCCGTCGGGCAGACACGCGCGCACATGCCGCCCAGGATATTGCTATCAAAGATGGTCTTGGCCGCAGCCTCGGGAGTGCCGGTCGACACCTGACGAATAAATAACGGAATGTCGATCGAGGTCGGACAGGCCGTCACACAAGGCGCATCATGGCAGAAATAGCAGCGATCTGCCGCCACCTGTGCCTCATGCCCGTCGAGCGGCGGATGAAGATCGGTAAAATTGGCCCCAAGAGCCTCCGGATCAATGCGCCCCGCCACTATTCCGGCTGTGAGCTGGCTGTTGGACATGATGTCCTCCCTGCTTGCGTCTTTTTTCCACAGTGCCACCGAATATTTTTTTATCAAATGGTAAAATATAGGAAGTGCCGAAAAAACTGATCATTGCCCAAGAACAGATCGATGACCCTCTCTGTGCCGTGATTTTCAGCACCCCCCGAACGGCTCTTGATGCTTTTCACTGCGCTATACCTGGCGTATAAGCACGGCCAGAACGCCTGTGGACAAGGAACATTGGCATTCTTGACAGGCCACAACACGCACCTTTCGAGGACCCTATGAGCAATAATATCCGTGAAACCGATGTCGCCTTCATTCAGGCGCTTGCCGAGCTGCTGAATACAAACGATCTGGCCGAAATTTCGGTCACCCGTGAATATGGCGAAGATGACAGCCTGAAGGTGCGCGTCTCGAAACAGTCGACTGTTGTGACCCAGATCGCAGCTGCGGCACCTGTTGCGACGCCCGCACCTAGCGCGGCCCCTGCTGCCGCCGCTCCTGCCGCTGCACCGGCCAGCGAAGACCTCGCCGCCCATCCGGGGGCTGTGACCTCGCCGATGGTCGGCACCGCCTATCTGTCGCCCGAACCGGGGGCTGCCGCTTTTGTCACCGTTGGCGCACAGGTCAAGGAAGGCCAGACGCTGATGATCATCGAAGCGATGAAAACCATGAACCACATTCCCGCCCCGAAAGCAGGGACCGTGAAACGCATCCTGATCGATGATGCGCAGCCGGTCGAGTTCGGCTCGCCCTTGATGATCATCGAGTAAGGCCGGACCCATGTTTGACAAGATCCTTATCGCGAACCGGGGCGAAATCGCGCTACGCGTGATCCGTGCCTGCCGCGAGATGGGCATCGCCTCTGTCGCTGTCCACTCGACCGCCGATGCCGATGCCATGCATGTGCGCATGGCCGATGAATCGGTCTGCATCGGCCCGAACCCCTCGTCCGAAAGCTACCTGAAGGTCAGCCAGATCATCGCCGCCTGTGAAGTCACCGGCGCGCAGGCGATCCATCCGGGCTACGGGTTCCTCTCGGAAAACGCGGGCTTCGTGCAGGCGCTGGAAGATCACGGCATCACCTTCATCGGCCCCTCGGCGGAACATATCCGCATGATGGGGGACAAGATCACCGCCAAGGAAACCGCGAAACGTCTCGGCATTCCGGTCGTGCCGGGTTCGGCTGGTGGCGTGCCCGATATCGAAACCGCGCAGGCCGTGGCCAGCGAAATGGGCTTTCCGGTGATCATCAAGGCCACCGCAGGCGGCGGCGGGCGCGGCATGAAAGTCGCGACCTCGCTCGAAGATCTCGAAGTCGCCTTCCGCACTGCCCGTTCGGAAGCCAAAGCCGCTTTCGGCAATGACGAGGTCTATATCGAGAAATATCTCGAAAAACCGCGCCATATCGAAATTCAGGTCTTTGGCGACGGCAAGGGCCGCGGCGTCCATCTGGGCGAGCGCGACTGCTCGCTCCAGCGCCGTCACCAGAAAGTGCTCGAAGAGGCCCCCGGCCCCTGCATCACCCCGGAAGAGCGTGCGCGTATCGGCAAGATCTGCGCCGATGCGATTGGCGAACTGGGCTATGCCGGTGCCGGCACCATCGAATTCCTCTATGAGGATGGCGAGTTCTATTTCATCGAGATGAACACCCGCCTGCAGGTGGAACACCCCGTCACCGAGGCCATCTTCGGCGTCGATCTCGTGCGCCAGCAAATCCGTGTGGCCGCAGGGCTCGGCATGGAGTTCACGCAGGACGACCTCAAGATCAACGGTCATGCCATCGAAGTGCGGATCAATGCCGAACGCATCCCCAACTTCGCCCCCTGCCCCGGCAAGGTCACGGCCTTCCATGCGCCAGGTGGTCTGGGCGTGCGCATCGATAGCGCGCTTTATGCGGGCTACAAGATCCCGCCCTATTACGACAGCCTCATCGGCAAGCTGATCGTGCATGGCGCCGACCGTCAGGAGGCACTGGCCCGCCTGCACCGCGCGCTTGGCGAAATGATCATCGACGGTGTCGATACCACGATCCCGCTGTTCAACGCCCTGCTGGAAGAACCCGATATTCAGGCCGGCAACTACTCGATCCACTGGCTCGAGAAATGGCTGAAAGCCAAATACGCATAACGGCAAACCGCGTCCGAGACGCTGCCACATGCTCCAGAAAAAGCAGCAAGGCCGCCGATCAGGCGGCCTTTCCTTTTGGCAAATGGCGCCTCAGACAGTTTTCGGGCGCAGCAAGCAGCTATAGCGCCGCTTCTCGCCCTTGCGGTAGTAATCCCCGACATGCTCCCGTTGCGCCACGGGCAGCCCCTCCCAGTCCAGCCAGTCGATATCAAAGCCCTGCACCTCGGCAATCAACTCCATCGCCTTGCGCGAGGGAATGCCGATGGCCGTCACCTCCTGCCCCTCGAACTGGGCAATCGCGTTCAGGTCCTTATGGGTCCGCTCGCGCTGGAGCGCGATCACCGCCCCCGGACGGTCAAGAAATTCGCTATCCACCACCACCAGTTTCGGCCCCAACTGACGCACCAGATCGAACAGGCGCATATGGTCCATCACATGGTAAAGAATGCCCAGAACCCCAACCACATCATAGCGTTGCCCAGCCTCAATCTCGGCCTGCATTCCCGCAAAGAGATCGCCACATTTCAGGCTGACCTTCTTCTTCAGATGCTCGCGCGGAAACTCGGCGAAGCGGTCGATCAGGCTCTGGCGCCCCTCGATCCCCACCACCTCTGCGGCCCCTGCCGCGGCAAAGGCATAGGCCCAACGACCGTCATGGGCCGCCAGATCCAGCACCCGCTTGCCCGCGATCTCCTCCGCCAGCGGTTTGATCACCATCTTATGGCGGGCATTCATCCGGGCCACAGTTCCGGGATCTTCGGAATATCGATCAATCTCCGGCAAAAAATCAAAGAAACCCATGATTTGCGCTCGCCCCCAATTCGGTCCATTCTCGCACTAGGCAGACCCTAAAAGGATAATACGGGCAAGAAAATGGCACAAACGCTAACAGCCGAGCTCCTTCTGAGCGGCTATGCAAATGGCATCTTCCCGATGGCCGAAAGCCGCGAGGATCCTCGCCTGTACTGGTTCGAACCCAAGCTGCGCGGCGTGATGCCGCTTGAGGGCTTCCACCTTTCCCGTTCGCTGGCCCGCGAGATCCGCCGCATGCCCTATCATATCAGGGTCAATCACGCTTTCCGTGCCACGGTCGAAGGATGCGCCGACCGTGACGAAACATGGATCAACGCGCAACTGTTCGACCTCTATGACCAGTTGCACAGCCACGGATTCGCCCATTCGATGGAGGTCTGGGAGGGAAAGACGCTGGTGGGTGGGCTGTTCGGCATCACCCTCGGGGGCGCGTTTTTTGGCGAATCAATGTTCTCGCGTCGCACCAATGCCTCGAAAATCGCGATCGCCTATGTGGTTGACCGCCTTCGTGTATCTGGCTTCACATTATTTGACACACAATACCTGACGCCGCATCTGGCCAGCCTTGGCGGGATCGAAATTCCCCGCGAAGCATATCGCGCAAAACTGGCACGGGCTTTGGAAAGCGAGGGCGATTTCACAAAACGCCCCCTGCCCTCGGGTCAGGAATTGGTGCAGCGGATGACCCAGACATCGTAACGCTGATTGTCGAGCGCCGAAAGCGCGGGGCTCGACGCGATCATCCAGCCGGAAAACGCCTGTTTATTGGTCTGATTGTCGAAAATGGTCAGATGTGCGAACGCATTCGAACTCGGATCTTCCGAAGGGTAGCGGCATTCGTTCAGAGTCACCTTCAACGTGCCATAGGTTACGCTCTGGCCGGTTTTCAATGCAATATCCGAAGCGATGCCATTGATCTTGTCGAGCCCGCGCAGCTGCGCCCCCGAGGCATCGGCAAGGCCGGTCATAACACCGCTTTCCTGCGCATACACAGCCGCTGGCAGGATGGCCATCACCGCCACGGAAAGAAACTTGAAGATACGCATGGATCAGATCACTCGGGCTGCCATGCCTCGTAGTCGTGACGCTCGACCGGCATCACGCGACGAAGCGACCCTGCAGGCGCATAAGCCGCAGGCGTCCCGGTGAGGTTTTCCTCATGCGGTTTTTCCCAGGTCTTATGGATCATCGGACGTTCGGTCGGCGGCTCTGCAAAGGTGTGATGCAGCCAGCCATGCCAATCGGGCGACACGCGGCTTGCCTGGCTCTCGCCATTATAGATCACCCAGCGACGCTTGCCGTCCTTGGTCTGGTAAAAGATGTTACCTTGCTCGTCTTCGCCGACTTTCTTGCCATTGCGTGCCGACCAGATGCGCGTATTGAGCGTCTGACCATTCCACCATGTCAGAATCTGAAGCAGGGTTTTCATCTTATTCCTCCGCAGGCTGTCTCAGCCCCTTATATCGCAGCGCACGACAAGGTCCAGTGCGCAGATAGGCTTTGCGACCGATCCCGTGGTCACGAAAACGCCGCCCCGAAAGAACGGAGCGGCGCAAGGATCTTAGCTCGCAGAGCTGCCCTCTTTCTTCGCATCTGCATAAATCAGAAGCGGCTTGGCGCTGGCTTGAGTAACCGCCTCTTCATTGACCACCACTTCGTTCACGCCATCCATGCCCGGCAGCTCGAACATCGTATCCAGCAGGATATCCTCGAGGATCGACCTCAGGCCGCGCGCACCGGTTTTCCGCTCGATCGCGCGTTTGGCAATCGCCGACAGCGCATCTTCGGTGAAGGACAGGTCGACGCCCTCGATCTCGAACAGACGCTGGTATTGCTTGACCAGCGCGTTTTTCGGCTGGGTCAGAATGATGACCAGCGCATCCTCGTCGAGATCGGTCAGCGTTGCAATCACCGGCAAACGACCCACGAATTCGGGGATCAGCCCGAATTTCAGCAGATCTTCCGGCTCGAGTTCGGCAAACAGCTCGCCCACGCCACGGTCATCGTTGTTCTTCACATCGGCACCAAAGCCCATGGCCGAACCTTTGCCGCGCTGCGCGATGATCCGGTCGAGGCCCGCGAATGCGCCACCACAGATGAACAGGATGTTCGTGGTATCCACCTGCAGGAATTCCTGCTGCGGGTGTTTGCGCCCCCCTTGCGGCGGAACCGACGCCACGGTGCCTTCCATGATCTTCAGCAGCGCCTGCTGCACGCCCTCGCCCGACACATCGCGGGTGATCGAGGGGTTGTCGGATTTGCGGGTGATCTTGTCGACCTCGTCGATATAGACGATGCCGCGCTGCGCCCGCTCGACATTATATTCCGACGCCTGCAGAAGCTTCAGGATGATATTCTCGACATCCTCACCGACATAGCCGGCTTCGGTCAGCGTGGTCGCATCGGCCATCGTGAAGGGCACATCCAGAATGCGCGCCAGCGTCTGGGCCAGAAGCGTTTTACCACAGCCGGTCGGACCGATCAGCAGGATGTTCGACTTCGACAGTTCGATATCCTGTTTCGACCCGTGGTTCAGACGTTTGTAATGGTTGTGCACCGCGACCGAAAGAACGCGCTTGGCCTTTTCCTGACCGATGACATAGTCATCCAGAACCTTGCAGATATCGCGCGGCGTCGGCACGCCTTCGGAGGATTTCAGCCCCGCCGATTTCGTCTCCTCGCGGATGATGTCCATACAAAGTTCAACGCATTCATCGCAGATGAATACAGTCGGCCCGGCAATCAGTTTCCGGACCTCGTGCTGGCTTTTGCCGCAGAAGGAACAGTAAAGGGTGTTCTTGCTGTCGGAGCCTGTAGTGTTCGCCATGATATCCCTCTGCAGTAACGGCCGGGCGGGTCCGGTCCTTTTGGGCGGCGGGCCACCCGCAAACAAAGTCTAGGGCAGCCCGACCGTCATGCCAATGTCAAATTACCTCTCCCGGTTAAGGGAGGGTCACTTCTTGTCTTCGGTTTTCCCGCGATTTTCGAGAATTTCGTCGATCAGACCCCAGTCTTTGGCCTGCTCTGCCGACATGAAATTATCGCGTTCAAGGGCCGCTTCGACGGTCTCGTAGTCATTGCCGGTATGCTTGACATAGATCTCGTTGAGGCGGCGTTTCAGTTTTGCCGTTTCCTGTGCGTGGATCATAATATCGGTCGCCTGACCCTGATAGCCACCGGACGGCTGGTGGACCATCACGCGCGAGTTAGGCAGCGAGAACCGCATGTCTTTTTCGCCTGCCGTCAGCAGGAGCGAGCCCATCGAGGCCGCCTGACCGATCACCAGCGTCGAGACCTTCGGCTTGATGTATTGCATGGTGTCATAGATCGACAGACCTGCCGTCACCACACCACCGGGGCTGTTGATATACATCGAGATCTCTTTCGACGGATTCTCGGCCTCAAGGAACAGAAGCTGCGCACAGATCAGGGTGGCCATGCCATCATGGACCGGACCCGACAGGAAAATGATGCGCTCTTTCAGAAGGCGCGAGTAAATATCGTAGGACCGCTCCCCGCGCGAGGTCTGTTCGACCACCATCGGCACGAGCGTGTTCATATAGGTATCCATCGGGTCTTTCATGGAAATCTGCCCTTCCCTGTCATTAGTCAGACATGTCTAACGCCAAAATCGTTACTTGAGTCTTATGATCGCGCACCGTCCTTCGCAAGGGACGTTCACGGTTTGCTCAGCGTATTGCGAAGAAATCTCCTCGATTTTGCATAAGATTGTTCGTTTCTCTCCACACAGATCGCCAAACCGCTTTGAGACACCCGCTCCGCGCAATCCGCGTTTGTATGAAATATTTTTCGCACTTTCGATCAGAGCCACCCTGCCTGCTAGCTGCCGCGATAGGTCGACATGCCATAGGGCGACAAAAGCAACGGCACATGGTAATGTGACTTTGCGTCATTGATCCCGAAACGGATCGGCACGATGTCCAGAAACAGCGGCTCGCCCCCTGCTTGGCCGGTTGCGCGCAGATAGTCCCCCGCATGGAAGACCAGCTCGTAAATCCCCGTGGCAAAATCCGCAGCGGGGAGAATCGGCTGGTCCGTGCGCCCATCGGCATTGGTGCGCATCCGCGCCAGTTCAACGCGTTGCTCACCCGCAAGACGAAACAGCACCACCTCCAGCCCCTGAGCAGGGCATCCCCGCGCTGTGTCCAGAACATGTGTGCTCAGATAGCCTGACATGCGATCGCTCCGTCTCGAACCCCATATAGCCCTGCAAGATTGGCCCGAGCGGCAAGGCAGCGCAAGCCGATCATGCCCTGCCACCGCAATTCCCTGAGCGCGCTCTTGAAGTTGCCGCATTTTGGGCTTTTGATCGGACCCAAGACAGGAGAGATAAAAATGGACCGGTATCCCAGAAACATGCGCGGCTACGGTCGCGACGCACCCGATGCACACTGGCCGGAAGGGGCAAAGCTCGCGATATCGCTCGTGCTCAATTACGAAGAAGGCGGCGAGAACAACATCCTGCATGGCGATGCCGCATCCGAGGCGTTTTTGTCCGATATCGCAGGGGCCGCGCAATGGGTCGGCCAGCGCCATTGGAACATGGAATCGATCTATGAATATGGCGCGCGTGCGGGGTTCTGGCGGCTGCACCGGCTGTTCACCTGCCGGAACCTGCCGGTGACCATCTATGGCGTGGCCACGGCGCTGGCCCGCAGCCCCGAACAGGTCGAGGCGATGAAGGAGGCGGGGTGGGAAATTGCCAGCCACGGGCTGAAATGGGTCGAACACAAGGACATCCCGCCCGAAGAGGAAGCCCGCCAGATCACCGAAGCCATCCGCCTGCATACCGAGGTCGTGGGCACCCCGCCCAAGGGCTGGTATACGGGGCGCTGCTCGGCCAATACCGTGGCGCTGACCGCCAAAACCGGCGCATTCGACTGGATCTCGGACACCTATGACGACGACCTGCCCTATTGGCTGACGCTCGAGGGGCGCGACCAGCTGGTGATCCCCTACACGCTGGAAGCCAATGACATGCGCTTTGCCACAGCCCCCGGCTATATCGAGGGCGAGCAGTTCTTCCAGTATCTCAAAGACACATTCGACACGCTCTATGCCGAAGGCGTAGCCGGTCAGGGCAAGATGTTCTCGATCGGGCTGCATAACCGGCTGATCGGGCGTCCGGGCAAAATTGCGGGGCTCACACGGTTTCTCGACTATGCGCAAAGCCACGAGGGCGTGTGGTTTGCCACCCGTGGCCAGATTGCCGCGCATTGGGCCGCCACCCATCCGCCGGTCCACAAACCCCGCCCGAGCGAGATGACACAGGATGAATTCGCCACCCGCTTTGGCCGAATTTACGAGCATTCGCAATGGATTGCGGGCCGCGCTTGGGAGCTGGAGCTGGGCCCTGCCCATGATTGCGCGGCAGGGGTGGCCTCTGTGCTGGCGCGGATCTTCCGCACCGCAGGCCACGAGGCGCAACTGGCCGTGCTGCGCGCCCATCCCGATCTGGCAGGCAAGCTGGCACAGGCCAAACGCCTGACCGCCGAAAGCACCTCCGAACAGGCCAGTGCGGGCCTTGATGCGCTGACCGATGACGAACGCGCGACCTTCCAGCAGCTCAATGCCGATTACGTCGCCAAATTCGGCTTTCCCTTCATCATTGCCGTGCGCGACCACAGCAAGGCCTCGATCCTTCAGGCTTTCCACACCCGCCTCACCCATGACGCCGAGACCGAATTCACCGAGGCCTGCCGACAGGTCGAACGGATCGCGCGCCACCGTCTCAACGATATGGATATCTGATGAGTTCTTCCTATTACGCCCCGCCGGGTGGTCTGCGCGACCAGAACACCCGTACTGTTGATCGCGCGGTTTTCACCGAAGCCTATGCCTTCCTGCCCGCCCATACGCTGTCAGATATCACCACCTCCTACCTGCCGGGATGGGACAAGGCCCGCGCATGGGTTCTGGCCCGCCCCATGTCGGGCTTTGCCGAAACCTTCGCGCAGCTGATTGTCGAGATCGCTCCCGGTGGCCATGCCACCAAACCCGAGCCGGACCCCGATGCCGAGGGCGTGGTTTTCGTGCTGTCGGGCCGCCTTGACCTGACGCTCAAGGGCACGCACCATGATCTCTCCGAGGGCGGCTATGCCTTCCTTGCCCCGAACGAGGACTGGTCACTTGCCAATGTCTCCGCGGCACCTGTCACTCTGGTCTGGATACGCAAGATCTGGACCCCCGCCGAGGGCATTGCCAAACCCGAAAGCTTCGTGACCTCGGACCAGCAGACAGCAGCGCGCCCGATGGCGGGCACCGAAGGCAAATGGGCCACCACCCGTTTCGTCGAACCCGACGACATGCGCCACGACATGCATGTCAACATCGTCACCATCCAGCCGGGGGCAACGATTCCCTTTGCCGAGACCCATGTGATGGAGCACGGGCTATATGTGCTACAGGGGCGCGGGGTCTATCTGCTGAACAAGGACTGGGTCGAGGTCGAGGGCGGCGATTTCATGTGGCTGCGCGCCTTCTGCCCGCAGGCCTGCTATGCGGGCGGCACCCAGCCCTTCCGGTACCTCCTGTATAAGGACGTCAACCGCCACATGCCCTTGCGCGGAATGCTGGGGCGCTGATGGATATTACCACCGAACCGCTTACCGCCGAAGCCTTCGCCCCTTTTGGCGATGTCCTGTCGGCGGAGGGAGCGCCCGACCGTCTGATCAATGCCGGCAAATGTGGCCGCTATCATGATCGCGCCGCGCTCAGTTTCTTCGAAGGCCGCGCGGGTGTGTCGATCTTCAAGGCCGAACCGCGCAGCCTGCCCTATGAATGCGACCTGCTCGAGCGCCATCCTCATGGCAGCCAATGCTTTATCCCGATGTCGGAACATCCTTTCCTGATCATCGTGGCCCCCGATCTGGGCGACCGCCCCGGCAGCCCGCGCGCTTTTGTGACAAACGGCGCGCAGGCGATCAACTTCCACCGCGGCATCTGGCATGGTGTGCTGACGCCGCTGGCCGGTCCGGGGCTCTTTGCGGTGGTCGACCGCATCGGGGACGGTAAAAACCTTGAAGAGGTAAGGATCGCCCCGCCCTTCCGCGTGCGGACCAGCTAGAAGCAGCGCCTCCCCAAACCTGCACGGGCCTGCCCTTATCTGGGCGGTCCGGACGGGGGGCGCAGTCTTCGGGGCCCTTTGTGCGGTCCCGAAGCCCCCCTGCTATGGCCGATGGCCGCCCCGCTTGCAGGCCGCTCAACCGCCCCCAATTCCCCAAGAACAGAGATACGGCCCCGCAATGTGACGCAGCGGAAAAGACGCCTTTGATTGATCTTGCGCGCAAAGGACCAAGATCCTGTCTTAACGGATAAATCTGGAGGGATCACAATGCGCTGGCGCGGAATAAACCATGTCGAATTTTCGGTTCTCGATTACGATGCCTCGGTCGCCTTCTATGACCGCATGTTCGGCTGGCTGGGATATCGCTGCTTCTGGACGCTCGATATCGGGTATCGCTCGACCTATTACATGGCGCGTTTTCCCTTCCCGCATAGCTATATCGGGCTGCAACCCGCCAAATCGGGCGGCAAACTCTCGCATGAAGCTCGCGCGACGGGCATCCATCACATCGCGCTCTGGGCCCGCAACCGGCGCGAGGTGGACGCGTTCCATGCGGAGTTTCTGTGCCCGAACGCTGTCCCCGTGACAGATGCGCCCGCAGAATATCCCGTCTATTCACCGGGGTATTATGCGGTATTTTTTGAGGACCCGATCAACGGTATTCACTGGGAACTGGCGCATATTCCGCGACTGCCGTCTTTGGGCGCATGGAAACGCTTCCGTCAGGCGGTGAAAGAGCAAGAAAAGCAGCACCCCGAATGGGGCGGCTCGGCCATGAAACAGGCCGAACGCCCCCTGCCCGGAAGAACCGGGCGATAAAACACCATCGCGCCTGTGACATCAGGCAAACGGGGGCTCCGGGTGAACGGGGGAGCCCCCCATCACCTTAAAGATCCGGATCGATCAGCCGGTGATATTCCTGAATGGCGAAACGGTCGGTCATGCCCGCCACATAATCGAGCACCACCCGCGCCAAGAGGATTTCGGCATCCCCCCCCGAGGCCAAGGCCTTACCCACATCGCCCTGCCAGTCAGACGGAAGCTGCTGCGGGTTTTCCATGAAAAACGGGAATAGCCCGTTGACCATCGTCGTCACCCGCTTGCGCTCGACCACCACGGTCGGGGCGCGATACATGCGGGTGAATAGGAAGCGCTTGATCGCCTTGAGGTTCTGGTAAAGCGGCTTCGAGAAACGGATGATCGGGCCCTCCATCGAGCGGATATCGTCCACCGTCTCGGGGCGCAAAGATTCCAGCCGGTTCTGCGCCACAGCGATCACATCCTCGACCATCACGCCAAAGACGCGGCGCAAGGCCTCGTGCTGGCGACGCGAGCGGTCCAGCCCCGGATACAGCTTGTCGACCGCCTCGAAACAGTCACCAATCACCGGCAATTCGCACAGGTCATCCTCGGTAAACAGCCCCGCCCGCAAGCCGTCATGCAGGTCATGGTGGTTATAGGCGCAATCATCGGCCACCGCAGCCACCTGTGCCTCGGCACTGGCATTGGACGCCAGTTCCAGATCCCACATCGCATCGACTTCGGCCAGTGCGTAGGGCAGATCCTCGCGCCGCGCGACCGTATGGCTGCCGCCACGATCCGAAATCACCGGACCATTATGTTTGGCAATGCCTTCAAGGGCTTCCCATGTCAGGTTCAGCCCGTCGAAATCGGCGTAATGGCGTTCAAGCTTCGTCACGATGCGCAAGGCCTGCGCGTTATGGTCGAAGCCGCCATAGGGCGCCATCAGCTCGTGCAGCGCATCCTCGCCGGTATGACCGAAGGGCGGATGCCCCAGATCATGCGCCAGTGCCACGGTTTCCGCCAGATCGGTGTTCAGCCCCAGATGGTTGGCAATCGTGCGCGCCACCTGCGCCACCTCGATCGTATGGGTCAGACGGGTGCGGTAATAATCGCCCTCATGTTCGACAAACACCTGGGTCTTATGTTTCAGCCGCCGGAAGGCCGAAGAATGGATGATCCTGTCGCGGTCCCGTTGAAACGCGGTCCGGAACGTGGAATAGTTTTCCGGAATAAGTCTCCCCCAAGTCTTCTCGGGATGGCAGGCATAGGGCTTGAGCACGGCAACCTCTTCTTGTCGCGGCATATAAGACATCCTATATCCCCTAGCCTAGGGAAGAACAGGCCCCAACGGGCAGAAAGCGTGTGAAAATGCTGCAAATTCCGCCAAAAGTCACCGAGCGCGCCTTCGCGCGACTGGCAGAAATCAACGAAGATGCCGAGACCCCGCGCGCCCTGCGTGTGGCCGTTGAGGGCGGCGGCTGTTCGGGCTTCCAATATGACATCAAGCTCGAAGAGCAGGCCGCCGAAGATGACCTGATCCTGCAAGGCGCGGGCCAGCGCGTGCTGATCGACCCCGTCTCGCTGCCGTTTCTGGAAAACGCGGTGATCGATTTCACCGACGAACTGATCGGCGCGCGCTTTGTGGTCAACAATCCCAATGCCGTATCCTCCTGCGGCTGCGGGATTTCCTTCTCCATGTAACATGCCACAGGCCGCGCCCGTTTCGTCATGACCGGTGCGGCCTGCGACCTTTTTGAAAGCCGCCCATGCGGATCCCTGATATACTTCTCGCCGGATCGGTAGCCGCTGCCGCCTGCGCCTTTTTTCTGGATCAGCCAGATTTGCTGGCCCTCTGCCTGATTTCCTCGCTCGCGGCGCTTTATCTGGTGCTAAGGGTCCGCAATTTCCGGATATCGAAGCCACCGCGCCAGTGGCAACTGCGCCGCAAAGCCCCCGCACCCGCCCCGCGCAGGGATCTGCGCGGACACAAGCCCATCCTCATCGACGGCTCCAACGTCCTGCATTGGCGCAAGAACCTGCCCGAGCTGACCGCCCTGCAACGGGTTCTGGCACGGGCCAAAGCCGCCGGTTACGCGCCCCTCGTGATCTTTGATGCCAATGTGGGCTACAAGCTCTCGGACCATTACATGGGGCCAGAAGAGCTTGCGCCGCTGCTTGGCCTGCCCCCCAGGCGGATACAGGTTGTTGATAGCGGCCTGCCTGCCGACCCCGAAATCCTGCGTCAGGCCACACGGCTTGGTGCAAAGATCATCACCAATGACCGTTATCGCGACTGGCTCGACCAGTTTTCCCACGCCAAGCGCAAGAATGTCCTGATCCGCGGCCATTTCCGCGGCGGGCGACTTGTGCTTTCTCTCTGACCAGAGTCAGCCATCCACACCGGACACCCGATGCAGCTCGAAACCGCGATCCGTATTGCCGCACTGGCCCATAAGGGCCAGACCGATAAGGGCGGCGCGCCCTATATCCTGCATCCTTTACGGGTGATGCTGGGGGCCAAGGACCATGACAGCCGCGTGGTGGCCGTGCTGCATGATGTGGTCGAGGATAGCGACTGGACGCTCGCGGCGCTACGCATCGAAGGGCTGAGCGATCTTCAGGCCACAGCCCTCGATGCGCTGAGCAAACGCATGGGCGAGCCCTACGAGGCCTTCGTTCTGCGCGCCGCCGCCCACCCGATTGCGCGGGTCGTCAAGCGCCTCGACCTCTTGGACAATCTGGATCTGTCGCGTATTGCTCATATCGGGCCGGAAGACAGGCAGCGGATCGCCCGCTATCATGCCGCGCTCAAGATTCTGGACCAGAGCGGAGACAGGCCATGAAAATCGCGACCTTCAATATCAATGGCGTCAAGGCCCGTATCAATGCGCTGGTGGACTGGCTGAAAGAGGCCGATCCCGATGTCGCCCTGCTGCAAGAGATCAAATCCATCGACGAGGCCTTCCCCCGCGAGATCATCGAGGATCTGGGCTATCGCGTTGAAACCCACGGGCAGAAAAGCTTCAACGGGGTGGCGATCCTGTCGAAACTGCCGCTAGAGGACATCACCCGCGGCCTGCCGGGTGATGACAGCGACGAACAGGCCCGCTGGATCGAGGCGACCGTGATCGGCGAGCGCGCGGTGCGGGTCTGCGGGCTGTATCTGCCCAATGGCAATCCGGTGGAGTTCGACGCCGAGGGCGCGCCGGTTGCCGAAGGCAAATACGGCTATAAGCTGGCATGGATGGCGCGGATGCAGGCCCGCGCGACCGAGCTTCTGGCGCTGGAAGAACCGCTGGTTCTGGCGGGCGATTACAACATCATCCCGCAGGATGAGGATGCCGCCAAACCGGAAAGCTGGCAAAAGGACGCGCTGGCCCTGCCCGAAAGCCGCGCCGCCTTCCGCCGCATCCTGAATCTTGGCTTCACCGAGGCCTTCCGCGCCCGCACCCAAGGCCCCGGCCATTACTCTTTCTGGGATTACCAAGCGGGCGCATGGGCGCGCAATAACGGCATCCGCATCGACCACCTGCTGCTGAGCCCGCAGGCCGCCGACTTGATGACCGACTGCCAGATCGACCGTGACATCCGTGGCCGCGAGAAGCCTTCGGACCACGTGCCGGTCTGGATCACCCTCGACGCCTGATCCGCACCTTCTCCCCTGTCTCCGTCTAAGACCCGCTTCCCGTTTCGAAAGGACCCCGCCTATGGCAACGAGCTTCGAGCAGCTCAAACAGACCACATTGCTGGATCGGGCCATCGGGGTCATTCTGGGCCTGATCATCCTTTGCACCATTCTGGCCAACTGGGAGATCTTCGCCTTTGCCGCGCCCGTCGCAAAAGTCCTGAGCGTCATCGCCGTGCTGGCGCTGACACCTTCGGTCAAGAATTCGCGCCGGATCTTCGTGGTGGTGGCGCTGGCACTATGCGCCTATGCGTTCCTCTTCTATCCCACACCCTGGGCGGTGATCTCGGAGGCGCTTGGCCGTGCGAGCTTCATCATCGCTTTTTTCTCGGCTCTGGCCACATTGCGCCATGTGGCGGGGATCTCGGAAAAAATCACCCGCGCGGCGGTCTATCTGGCCAGCCAGCCTCCCGGACGGCGCTATAGCGCGCTGACCATCGGCACACAGGCCTTCGCCCCGATGCTGAACTACGGCGCGATCTCGCTTCTGGGGGGCATGTCGCGTGCCTCCTCAGACCGCGAACCCGACCCCGAAATCCGCAAAATCCGCATACGCCGCATGCTGCAGGCGGTCCATCGCGGCTTTGCCGCCAGCCTGTGCTGGTCTCCGCTGGGCTTTGCGATGGTGATCTCGACCTCGATCGTGCAAGGGGCGGAGTTGAACCACATCATCCTGCCCGCCCTCGTGTCTTCCGCGATCCTGATCGGGGTCGGCTGGGCGATGGACCAACTGTTCAAGCCGGTGATCCCGCAAGGCCATCACGCAACCCCGCTGCGCGACAGTATGCCCACCACCGCCCGCGATCTTCTGCCGGTGCTCTGGCTGATCCTGCTGATCGCGATCCCCGCTGTCATTCTGGATCTGACCGCCGGATTGCCCGCTGCCATGTCCGTCCTGATGATCATTCCGCTGCTCTCTGCGGGCTGGCTGCTGATCGGGGCCCCCAGACGCACGCGCCTCAACCATGCGGTGCTGCACGCCTGCGAATTCGGGTTCATCGAGCTGCCCTCCTATCGCAACGAGATCGTTCTCCTGTCGATGGCGGGGTTTATCGGCTCGTCTGCGGGCACCATGCTTGCGCCAATCGTTGCGGGAAGCGGGCTGGATCTGGCGGCGATGCCGGTCTGGCTGCTGCTGATCCTGCCCATCGTCCTGATCCCGATCGGCGGGCAGTTGGGGATGAACCCCATCCTGTTCGTCTCGCTTTTCGGGCCGCTGCTGCCGACACCGGAAGCGCTTGGCATCTCGCCCACCGCGATGGTGCTGTCGATCACGGCAGGATGGTCGCTTTCGGGGGTCACCTCGCCCTTCACAGCCTCGGTAATGCTTGTGGCGCGGCTGGGCGATGTGACGCCCGCGACCGTCAGTCTCAGATGGAACGGTGCCTATAGCGCTGTCTGTGCGGTGATGCTTGCGCTCTGGCTGATGTTCTGGATCTGATCGAAAAAGCGCGCGACTTTGGCCGCGCGCTTTTCTTATCCGGTTATTGCCTGACTTAAGTCAGCGAAACCATATCATCGCGATGGATCAGCGCCGCCCGTCCGGGATAGCCCAGAATCTCGGCAATTTCCTGCGACTTATGCCCCGCGATCGCGCGCGCCTCGGTCGAGGTATAGCGCACAAGCCCCTTGGCCACGATCTGCCCGTCCGGCGCAAGGATGGCCACCGGCTCACCGCGACCGAACTCGCCCGAGACCCGCGTCACCCCCGCAGGCAACAGCGATTTACCATGCGATAGCGCCTGCACGGCCCCTTGATCGACATGCATCTGGCCTTGCGGTTTCATGCCCGAAATCCAGCGCTTGCGCGCCGCACGCGGGTCCCCCTCGGGGAGGAACCAGCTCGCCCTTGCCCCCTCTTCCAGCGCCAGAAGCGGGCGTGCAACGAAACCGTCCATGATGGCCATCGCACATCCGCCCGCCACAGCCACTTTCGCGGCCAGCAGCTTGGTCTTCATGCCGCCTTTCGAGACACCAGAGATGGGGTCGCCCGCCATCGCCTCGATTTCGGGGGTGATATGCGGCACGACCGGAAAATGTTCGGCGGTCGGGTCGGTCTTGGGGTTGGCGGAATAGAGCCCGTCGACATCCGACAGAAGCACCAGATGGTCCGCCCCGATCGTCACCGCGATCGACGCGGCCAGACGGTCATTATCGCCAAAGCGGATCTCGTCCGTGGCGACCGTATCGTTTTCATTCACAATCGGCACGACGCCCAGCGACAGCAGGGTTTCCAGCGTCGCGCGCGAATTCAGATAACGGCGACGGTTGGCGGTATCGTCCAGCGTCATCAGGACCTGCGCGGTGGTCACCCCATGCGGCGCAAGCATTTCCTGATAGCCCTGCGCCAGCCGGATCTGTCCGACAGCAGCGGCCGCCTGCGACTGCTCCAGCGGCAGATCACCTTGGGGCAATCGCAGGATGCGGCGACCAAGCGCGATCGAGCCCGAGGACACCAGCACCACATCGGTGCCCTGCCCCCTGAGCATCGCCACATCCTCGGCCAATGCCTGCAACCACTCCGCCCGCAGACCGGCCTGATCGACCAGAAGCGCCGAACCGATCTTGATCACCACCCGCTTGGCCTGCGACAGGCGCGGGCTTTGTGCGGCGGTTGACACGCTGGGGGCACCTGCCATCCGGCCCGCAATCAGGGTTGCCACGATCCGTCCTCGTCATCACCATTGCCACCGCGGTCTTCCACGATCTGCGCCCAAAGCGCGCGCAGCACGGTGTCCACGTTTTTCTTGGCCACGCTGGACATCAGATAGACCTTGCCGCCCACGGCCTCTTCCAGCTCGGCCTTGCGCTCGGCCAAGGTCTCCTCATCCAGCGCGTCGATCTTGTTGAGAACGGTCACGCGGGGTTTGTCGAACAACGCCTCGGAATAGGCTTCCAGCTCGCCCACGATGGTCTGCCAGTCCTCGACCACGGTCTCGGAGGTGCCATCCACCAGATGCAGAAGGACCGAGCAACGCTCGACATGGCCCAGAAACTGGTCGCCCAAGCCGCGGCCCTCGGAAGCGCCCTCGATCAGACCGGGAATATCGGCCATCACGAATTCGCGTCCGTCCACGCCCACGACGCCAAGGTTCGGCACCAGCGTGGTGAAGGGGTAATCCGCGATTTTCGGGCGCGCATTCGACACCGTGGCAAGGAAGGTCGACTTGCCCGCATTGGGCATGCCCAGAAGCCCCGCATCGGCGATCAGTTTCAGACGCAGCCAGATCGTGCGCTCCACCCCTTCCTGACCGGGATTGGCCTTGGACGGCGAACGGTTGGTCGAGGATTTGAAACGCAGGTTGCCCCAGCCGCCATTGCCCCCCTTGGCCAGCAGGATACGCTGCCCGACCTCGGTCAGGTCGGCAATGACCGTCTCTTCATCCTCTTCGATAATCTCGGTGCCGACCGGCACTTTCAGCACGATATCATCGCCATCCTTACCGGTGCGCTGGCTGCCCATACCATGCTGACCGGATTTGGCAAAAAAGTGCTGCTGGTAGCGGAAATCGATCAGCGTGTTCAGCCCTTCGACCGCCTCGACATAGACCGAGCCACCCTTGCCGCCATCGCCCCCGTCAGGGCCACCGAATTCGATGAATTTCTCGCGACGGAAAGACACACAGCCGGCACCGCCGCCGCCGGAACGGATATAGACTTTGGCGAGGTCGAGAAATTTCATCGGGCTGTTCCTTCGGGTTGCAGCAGTTTCGGGCGTGATGTGGCGTTGATACCAATGGCACGGGATACGCTGCCTGCGCCTGCGGATCAAGGTGGGAAGTGGGGCGCGCGGCCACAGCTTGGGGATATTTGCGAAATTCAGGCCGCGGGGTCGGGCGCCTCATAGTCCAAGCCCCAGTCCGGTGCAGGGGCAGCGCGCTGCGCCGACGTTCCCGAACCGGTGCCGGTCACACGGAAGCCCGCCTTTTCCAGCACATGTCGCGAGGCAGGGTTGTCGCAAAACACCCGCGCCGTCAGTTGCCGCAGCCCCCAGGCCTCGGACAGCCAGCCGATAAACCCCTCTAACGCTTCGGACATCAGCCCCCGTCCCGCCTCCGCCGGATCAAGGAAATAGAAAATAGCGGGGCACGCGCCCTGCCCCACCCCGATCGAGCCAACGAACCGGCCCTGATGGCGCAGCGCAAGACGGCACGGACGCGCGCCCTGCCAACGGGCTTCGGCCAGAAAGGCGCGTGCCTGCGGCAGTGTCCAATCGGCAGGAAACCGTTGCAGCATCCGCCCGATAGACGGACAGGTCACGAGCCGGTGGAAGGCCACATCATCCTCGGGACGCAGCGGGTCGATCCGCAGGCGCGGCGTGCGGATCTGTGGAACAAAGCGCCGCGCCCAGCCTGCGCGGTCAAGGCGCAAAGGCTGATGCGGGCGCAGGTCCGCCCATGCCACGCTCGGCCGCCTGTCTGCCGGACCATCCTCGACAAACCCGAGCCCGTAAAGAATTCTGGCCGATGCATGGTTGCCGATAAAATAGCCCGCTTTCAGATGATCCACCTGCGGGTCGGCAAAGTGGCAGGCCACAAGATGCAGCGCCGCCTCCTGAATATACCCCTTGCCGCGCGCGTGCGGCGCGAGCCAGTAGCCAAGCTCGCCCACCATCCCGATCATACCGGCAAAGCCCGCGCCATCCTCGATGGCCCAAACCTGCTTGTCCCGACTGCGCGCCACGAATTCCTGTGCATCGGAGAGACGATAGGGGTGCGGCACCCGCCCCAGCCAGCGCGCTGTTTCGAACCCCGAAAGCGCGGAGACAATGGCAGGCACATCCGCCGCAGAGAAGGGGCGCAACCTCAGGCGCGCCGTATGGACATGGCGCGCCAGAAGCATGGCTCAGTCCATTTTCCGCAGATAAGTCCATGTCGGCACCGAGGCATTGCGCGCCACGGACCAGCTTTCGGCATCCCCAAGATATTCGAAACCGGCATTGGTCAGGACACGGCCCGAACCGGGATTATCCTGAAACACCTCGGCCAGCAGCGTGCGCGAGCCATGCGGATTGGCCGCAACCATCGCCTGCACGGCTTCGGACGCATAGCCCGCATTCCAATAGCCTGCCCCGACCCAGAAGCCGATCTCGGACTGGGTGTCATTGATACGGGTCAGCGACACAATGCCCAACAGCTCGCACGAGCCCTGCGCAGAACCGTCAATCGCCCAGACATCCTCATCGCCCTGTCCCGACAGGATACGCGCGATGAACTGGTCTGACGCCCCCGGCGGGAGCGGATGCGGAATGGCACGGGTTCCGGTAGCGACACGTTTATCCGAAGTATACATGGTCATCAGCCCGGCATCGGACTTGCGCAGCGGGCGCAGGATGAACCTTTCAGCTTCGATCACAGGTTGGTCAGGGATGGCTTCCTGAAACATGTCGTCCTCCGTAATGCCTCTAGTGTAATCCAGTTTCGAGGCGAATTCTGGCAGATAATGTGCCAAGGTAAAAATCGTATAAAGACCTAGCGTCAATTCGCAAAGAAGCGCCGGATGCCGGATCATTTATCGCGTTATGGGCGTTTCGCATTGCATTATGCACAAGGCCCCTCCTCCTCGCGCCAAACGCAAACCCTGCGACACGCAAAAGGGGGACCGGCTGCTGCCGATCCCCCTTCATATTATCCGTGTGACGGGAAGGTCGGCTTACTCGGCCGCCTCCGCAACAGGAAGAACCGAGACGAAGGTGCGGCCCTTGAGGCCCTTCTTGAACTCGATAGTGCCTTCGGCGACAGCAAAGAGGGTGTGGTCTTTGCCCATCATGACGTTATCGCCGGCCCAGACTTTGGTGCCGCGCTGACGCACGATGATGTTGCCCGGGAGAGCCGCCTGACCGCCATAGAGTTTGACGCCAAGACGACGACCTGCGGAGTCGCGACCGTTACGGGACGAACCGCCTGCTTTCTTGTGTGCCATGGGTGGTTACTCCCCTGATTACTTGGTTTCGTGAGCCGCACGACGTGCGACGGCGG
This sequence comes from Thioclava sp. NS-SX20, assembly GCF_057380695.1. NCBI lineage: Bacteria > Pseudomonadati > Pseudomonadota > Alphaproteobacteria > Rhodobacterales > Paracoccaceae > Thioclava > Thioclava sp. NS-SX20. The sequence goes on from NZ_CM170816.1 coordinate 1,607,648, forward strand.
TGCCAACAGCTTCTTTCACCGAAGCATCTGCGCCCGAGGCGACGATATCGGTGACGCGCAGCAGCGTGAGCTTCTGGCGGTGACCACGGGTACGCTGCGACGAGTGCTTACGACGGCGCTTGTGGTAGGTGATGACTTTGTCGGCTTTGATCGAGTCGATGACTTCGGCTTGCACAGCAGCACCTTCAACGAAGGGCGCGCCAACGACAAGCTTGTCGCCGCCAACCATCAGAATTTCATTGAACTGGACTTTATCGCCAGCTTCAGCAGCAATCAGTTCCACGCGGAGCACGTCGCCCGCTTGAACCTTGTATTGCTTGCCGCCAGTCTTGAGGACCGCAAACATCGCGTCTTCCTTTTTGCTTCCGCGTCCTTTGGCCCCTGACGGTGTTGTGGTCCCTCATGGGACCGCCTTCGGACAGCGCGCCCTTTTCAGGGCGGTGACAATGATAAACCCGGCAGACAGAATCATGCCGGGTTGGCGCTGTATGCGTGATCACAGAACAAAAGTCAATCTCCAGATGTCCCGCTCACAAGATCGCCCGACTGGCGCGCGGCTGGAACCGCACGGCAACGGCAAATCCCCGCTCGACGGGCACCTGCTCATACTGCCCTGCCGCCTGCGCAGCCGATGCCTCCATGATCTGCAATCCCAACCCTTTGCGCGCCACACCGCCTTCGGGAAGACCGATTCCGTCATCGGAAAGCTCCAGACAGGCCTCGTCGGGCGCGATCTGGCGCAACCCCACACGGATATTGCCACGTCGCCCGTCGGGATAACCATGTTTGATCGAATTGGCGACGAATTCGTTCACCAGCGTCCCGATAGCGGCAGATTGCTCGGCCACGACGGCCAGATCGCAGGCCTCGCACAGGATACTGACCCGATCCGGCGTCTGCCCTTCGAGATAGCGCGCCACATCCGTCAGATAGCCTCCCAGATTGACCGCAGAACCGCTATCGGACCGATAGAGCTGTTCGTGCAGCATGGCCACGGTCTGGATGCGCCGCTGAATGGCCTGCAAGGCCTCGCGCCCCTCATCGGAAGCCACATTGCGCGCCTTGATCGAGGCCAGCGCCGCCAGCGATTGCAAGGAGTTCTTTACGCGGTGATCCACCTCGCCGCGCAACTCGCGCGCCAGACGCAGGGTCCGGCGCAGCTCCAGCCGCGCCATGACCTGATGCGCCATCACCCGCAGGGTCTGACGTTGCAGATCGGTCAGAACACGCGGGCGGTGATCCAGCGCACACAGGCTGCCAATCGCAAAACCGTCCTTGGTCACCAGCGGCATCCCTGCATAGAAACGCAGATCGGGGTCCTGCGTGCACAGGCGATTGTCGCGCGTGCGCGGATCAAGCAGGGTATCGCCGATTTCCAGAATATCGTCCTGCAACACCGTATAGGCACATATGGCGACATCGCGCGGCGTCTCGTCCACATCCAGACCTCGGCGCGCCTTGAACCACTGCCGCTCTTCCGCCACCAGCGAAATCAGCACGATCGGCACGTCACAGACCGCGCGCACGAAATCGACGACCTCATCGAATTCCGCTTCGAATTCGGTATCGACAATATCGTAAGACCGGAGGGCCTGAAGGCGGTCGGCTTCGCAGGGATGCAGCGGGGCTTGCATAGGGATCTCGTTCACACAATCCGGAACATGCGCAAGCGCAGGTCCCTCAGAAATTTCAACGTTTTGTGAAATCTAGAAGCGCCTCCGCCGCAAGGCAAGCAGGGAGTAAGCCTCCCCGCTTCACTTTTTATCCCTGCGCCTTTTCTTCCAGCTCCAGCCACTCTTCTTCAGCCTCCGACAGCGCCTGCTGCCGCTCGACCAAAGCCTCCGTGGCTTTCTGGAACTTCACCGGTTCCTTGGCGAAAAGATCGGGGACCGACAGAAACTCTTCCAGCTTGGCAATCTCGGCCTCCAGCCGCTCGATCACCGCAGGTAGCGCCTCAAGCCGATGCTTTTCCGTAAAGCTCAGCTTTGCCTCGGTTTTGGCCGCGACAACCGGCGAAGCCGCAGGCCGGACCGCCTCCCCCGCGGGCTTGATCACAGGCCGGTCCTCGGGTTCGGTCAAGGACCGCTGATGGCGGTAATCGCTCCAGCCACCGGCATAGACCACAGCCCGACCATTGCCTTCCATCGCAATGGTGGTCGAGGCCACACGGTCGATAAAGTCCCGATCGTGGCTGACCAGCAAAACGGTGCCATCATAGTCGCCCAGGATATCCTGCAACAGATCCAGCGTCTCGACATCCAGATCGTTGGTCGGCTCGTCCAGCACCAAAAGGTTTGACGGCTTGGCCATGATCCGCGCCAACAACAGCCGCGCCCTCTCGCCGCCCGACAGCGATTTAATCGGCGCCCGCGCCTGTGCCTCATCAAAAAGGAAATCCTTCAGATAGGCCACAACATGCTTGGGCGTGCCGCGCACCATCACCTGATCCGAGGCCCCGCGCACCGCCATATCGGGGTCATTCACCAACCCCTCCCACAGTGTCTGCTCGGGATCAAGCGCCGCGCGGGTCTGATCGAAAATCGCGACCTCCAGATTGGTGCCAAGGGTCACGGTCCCCGCATCCGGCTCCATCTGCCCCATCAACATCTTCAGAAGCGTGGTCTTGCCCACACCATTGGGGCCCACAAACGCAATCCGGTCACCGCGCAGCACCCGCAGATCGAAATCCCGCACGATGGTCTTGCCGCCGAACTCCTTGCACAGCCCCTTCGCCTCGATCACCCGCTTGCCCGACGCCTTGCCCGAATCGATCTCCATCGCAGCCACGCCCTGACGCTTGATCTGGTTTGATCGTTCCGCGCGCATATCCTGAAGCGCCCGCAACCGTCCCTGATTGCGCTTGCGCCGCGCCGAAATGCCCTCCACGGCCCATTTCGCCTCGACCTTGATCTTCTTGTCCAGCTTGGCCCGCGCCTCGTCCTCGGCGGCCCAAACCTCCTCGCGCCATTCCTCGAAATGCTCGAAGCCGCGCTCGAGACGGCGCACCTTCCCGCGGTCAATCCACAAAGTGGCCCGCGTCAAAGCCTTCAAAAACGCCCGGTCGTGCGAAATCACCACAAAGGCCGCCTTCGTCGCCTTCAGCTCGGCCTCCAGCCAGCCAATCGCCTCGATGTCCAGATGGTTGGTCGGCTCGTCGAGCAGCATCAACTCCGGCGCCTCCGCCAGAAGCTTGGCCAAAGCCGCACGCCGCCGCTCGCCGCCTGATGCCGTCTCGGGCGAGGCCTCCATATTCAGCTTCAACCCCTCGGCCACCATCTCGACCTTATAGCCCTCGGAAGGATCCAGCCCCGAAGCGGCATACTCCCCCAGCGTCGCAAAACCCGACAGATCGGGCTCCTGCTCCATATAGCCCACCGAAATGCCGGGCGGAATCACCACCTCGCCATGATCGGCCTCCACCAGCCGCGCCATCACCTTCATCAAGGTGGATTTGCCGGTGCCGTTGCGGCCCACCAAGGCCACACGGTCGCCCTGCTGGACAACAAGATCGAGACCGTCGAACACGGGATCGCCGCCATGGGACAGCGAAATATCGGAAAGCTGTAAAATAGGTGCACGTGCCATGACGCGCAGCTAATCACGCCCAGCCCAAAGGTCAATCACCCTTCACACAGGCCCCCGCTTCCAGCTGCCCGAAATATCCCGGGGTGAATTGGGGCAACGCCCCAAGAGGGGCAGCGCCCCTACCCCGCCACCAGACGCAAGGCCCGCCGCCGTGCCGCCGGAATGCGGCCTATTTCAAGCCCCGTGAACACATGCAACGTTCCCAGATCCGGATCCACCACCGCATGATCGGAAACCCAGCCCCCCATTGCCAGATAGCTGCGCAGCAAGGGCGGCATCCGCAATATCGCCTGTTTCGGGTTCCCCTGCGCCCCCATCAACGCACGCGCATAGCGCACCACGTCAGGCGCCTTGACCCGTGGCAACCAGCGCTCCGGCCCCAGATGGCGCTGCGACAAAAGCGTGAAACTATCCGCATAATCGCGCCAGTCCGTGCCCCTGAAGGACGAGCAGCCAAACAGCATTTCCACACCAGCCCCATCGACAAAACGCGTCATCGCCCCCCATGCCACCCGCAGGATATCCGCGTCGTGATAGGCAGGATGGATACAGAACCGCCCCATCTCCACCATCGGTGCGGGATAATCCGCCAGCGCCTCCAGCGCATAGAACTGCGCTGCGTAGCTGCGCCCGATCGCCTCCCCCGAGGCCAGCGGTAGCAGGCGGAAACAGCAGACCAGCCGCCCGCTCCCGCATTCTTCCACCATCACATGCTGACACTGCGCGTCAAACGCATCGCGGTCCACACAGCCCTCGCCACGGAAACACAGTCCCCGAATCGCCTGCACCGCCTCAAGATCCTGCACCGTCTGGGCAAGGCGAGCCACATATCGACCCCGTATCAACGAAAAACTCATCTGTCGCCTCCGGCCCTATGGTCCACTCTCACGACCCGCCCGACTTCCATGACCTGCCCGACGGCCCACCCGACAGCCCGCCTGCCGAAAGACTATGCGCAGTTCATGAAAAAAAGAAGTCAGCGCCCGCTCCCGCCTGCCCGACACCGTGCCAGCGCATGAATTTTCGGCAGCTTTCCTGCGGCAAACGGGCGGCCAATGAAAAACGCGCCGCAAGACGGCGCGTTCGATCTTGGCATGCATATGGCCCAGACGGGCGGCACCCCGTTAATTGTCGGGGCTGCTCGACCCCAGAAGTGTGCCGGCGTCCATACGTCCCACCGAGCCCAGCAACTGGCGGATCAGACCGATGCCCTTCACATTGGCCTCGGTCACGCGATGGGTCAACGGCACCACATGGCCATCCTTGAGGGTATAGCGCTCGACCCCCGACACCACGCCAGCCTTGTTGAAGCTGACAGCCAGAACCTGACGGTCGATCTCATGCGAGGCCCCCCAGCCCACACGTTTCCAGCGCGAGCCGACGTAATACCAGTCCGAGCCTTCCAGAACGCCCGAAGAGCTGGGTCGCCCGATCAGCCGGTCAAGATCGTCTTTGGTGGTTTTTCCGACCTGAACTTGCGACAGGTCTTCTTCCGTCGGCACATAGCCATGATTGCGATAGATAGGCGAACAAGCGCCAAGCCCGATCACTGCGCAAAGGGCAACCCCCTGCATCAGGCGGCGCGGTGCGAAACCAATGCTCACTGTATCCCCCTTGCCTCGCGGCCACTGGCCTTTTATCCCGATTACAATACCTGCACACGGCCCTCAAGACCGGAACCGGTAGGTTCTGGCCCGCTTGGTGCCGGATATTGCCGGAAAAAACAACCCGCCATCGCGGCGGCCCCCCTCTTCACCCGCATCTTGCGGGCCCTGACACAGCCAAAGGCCCGCCCGGCCCCTGCCGGACAGCCCCAGACAGAAGGACACGCGTCATGACAGACGGCACCCCCCTTGAAATGCCCTGGTCCCACCCCGTTGCGGTGAAAGACCTCAACGGACGCAAGCCTCTGCGCTTCGACATCTCGCCCGAACCCGCCCTGCGCAAGGAGATCGCCCAATGGGCCGATATCGTCTCGGTGGAGGCGCTGAGCTTCAAAGGCGAACTGACGCCCGCCGGCAAACATGACTTCGTTCTCAACGGCAAGCTCCACGCACGCATCACGCAATCTTGCGTCATCACGCTGGAGCCGGTCGCGGGCGAGGTGAGAGAATCGGTCAGCCGTCGCTTCCTGCGCGACTGGGTGGAACCTACCGCCGAAGAATCGGAGATCCCCGAGGATGACAGCGCCGAGGCCCTGCCCGCGGTGATCGACCTTGCCCATGTGGCGCTCGAAGCCTTCGAACTCGGCCTGCCGCTCTATCCGCGCAAGGACGGCGCAGAGCTGGGCGAGACGGTCATCACCAAACCCGGTGAAACGCCGCTGCGCGATGAGGACCTCAAACCTTTCGCCAATCTGAAGGCTTTGATGGACAAGAAGAACGGAAACGCGTAAGCGGGCGGGGAACGCACGAATCCCGGCCCTTCCAAAAGGCCAGATCCCTTGGGGACCCTCCGTCTTGGAAGGCATCTCGTACGATCAATTTGCCCCGTATCGGGCAGGCCGGACCTTGCCGCGAAAAATCTAGGCCCAAGCCCCAAGAAAGGGCTTGCACCTTTGGAAAATCGCAGTATGTTCCCGGCCTCATTCGAGTTTTGGGTTCACACCAGAGTCGCCGCAAGCGTCTATCGGGTGAAACACCAGGAAAATCACGGCTTTACGGCCACCAACGCGGGCGATGCGCCCCCTAACATCCGAGGTTGAGACATGGCTGTCCCTCAGAATAAAGTCACGCGCTCCCGCCGCAACATGCGCCGCGCGCATGACGCACTTGTTGCTGCAAATCCGGCTGAATGCCCGAACTGCGGCGAACTGAAGCGCCCGCACCACGTTTGTGGCGCTTGCGGCCACTACGACGACCGCGAAGTCGTCGCAGCTGCTGACGAAGTCGATCTGGACGACGACGCGGCATAAGCCGCGTTGCCCGACGACACAGCTATCGGCATGCTTAATCGGCAAGACCAATCGCTGGACGCAGGGCAGGATACGACTGCTGTGACGCAGGGTCGCGATGCGACCGCAGCGCCGGAGCAATCCGGCGCTATCGTCATTTCTGTCGATGCTATGGGGGGCGATCATGGCCCTTCCGTCGTGGTCGACGGGGTTGCGCGCGCGTCCAAGAAGTCTCCTGAACTGCGCTTCCTGCTCAACGGCCCCGAAGCGGAGCTTAAAAGCCTCGTCGATGCACGTGGTCTGGGCAAGGTTGTCACCATTCGCCACGCCAGTGATGTGGTGCGGATGGAGGACAAGCCCTCTCAGGTCATGCGCAATGGCAAGGACAGCTCCATGTGGGCCTCCGTCGATGCCGTGCGCGAGAAATCGGCGCAGGTGGCGGTGAGCTGCGGCAATACCGGCGCGCTGATGGCGCTGTCGATGCTGCGCCTGCGCAAGCTGCCGGGCGTGAACCGCCCCGCCATTGCCAGCTTCTGGCCCTCGCAGAATTCTGCGGGCTGGTGCGTCATGCTGGATATGGGCGCCGATATCAAAGCCGATGCGCCCGACCTGCTGACTTATGCGCTGATGGGCAGTTCCTACTGCCGCAATGCACTCAATATCGAGCGCCCGCGTGTGGGGCTGCTGAATGTCGGCACCGAAGAACATAAGGGCCGCGCCGAGCTGAAAGAAGCTTACGGCCTGTGCCGTGATGCGCAGGAGCGCGGTGATTTCGAATTTGTGGGCTTCGTCGAGGGTAGTGACCTGTCCTCCAACAAAGCTGACGTCATTGTGACTGACGGATTTACCGGCAATATCGCCCTGAAAACCGGCGAAGGCACGGCCAAACTGGCCGGTCGCCTGCTGAAAGAGGCGCTGACCTCTTCGGTCTTGTCGAAGCTGGGGGCGATGCTGGCGATGAAGTCGCTCAAACGCCTGTCTGAAAAGATCGATCCGCGCCGCGCCAATGGCGGGGTATTCCTTGGCCTGAACGGCACGGTCGTGAAATCGCATGGCTCTGCCGATGCGCTCGGGGTTGCCGCAGCGATTGATCTGGCGGCCCGTCTTGCGGCGTCCGGTTTTGCCGAAAGGCTCGCGGCGCGGGTTGCAAGTGACATGCCCATTGGGCAGGATGCCGCGCAAGGCGACGCTGCCAATTCTAACAACGAGTAATCGAATGACTATCAGAGCTGTGGTCCGTGGTGTCGGGCATTACCTGCCCGAGCGCATTGTCGAAAATGCCGAATTCGAGACCAAGCTTGAAACGTCGGATGAATGGATCCGCTCGCGCACCGGCATCGAGCGGCGCCATTTCGCCGCCGAAGGCGAGACCACCTCGCAACTGGCGATCAAGGCCGCCGAAGCCGCATTGAAACATGCGGGCATGAGCGTCGAGGATATCGACGCGATTGTCGTGGCGACCTCCACCCCCGATTTCACCTTCCCCTCCGTGGCGACAATGGTGCAGGCGGGGCTCGGCTCGACCCGCGGTTTTGCCTATGACGTGCAGGCGGTCTGTGCGGGTTTCATCTTCGCGCTGACCAATGCCAACGGGCTGATCGTCTCGGGTCAGGCAGAGCGCGTGCTGGTAATCGGGGCCGAGACCTTCTCGCGCATTATGGACTGGGAAGACCGCTCGACCTGCGTGCTGTTCGGGGATGGTGCGGGCGCGCTGATTCTGGAAGCGGCCGAAGGCACCGGCACGGTCAATGACCGTGGCATTCTGGCCTCGGATCTGCACTCGGATGGGCGCTATCGCGAGCTTCTTTATGTCGATGGTGGCGTGTCCAGCACCGGCACCACCGGCCATCTGCGGATGCAGGGCAATCAGGTCTTCCGCCATGCGGTCACCAAACTTGCCCAGACCGCGCATACGGCCTTGGACAAGCTTGGCCTGTCGGGCAATGATGTGGACTGGATCGTGCCGCATCAGGCCAATCTGCGCATCATTTCCGCTACGGCGGAAAAAATGGGCGTTCCGATGGAGCGCGTGGTCGTCACCGTGCAAGATCATGGCAACACCTCGGCTGCCTCCATCCCGCTGGCCCTGTCGGTCGGTGCCTCCGAGGGCAAACTCAAGACCGGCGAGATCGTCGTGGTCGAGGCGATTGGCGGCGGTCTGGCATGGGGTTCGGTGGTTCTGCGCTGGTAAACCGCGCCCAAAATCCGGCAAAACCCGACATTATCTCCGGGGAAAGACCGGCCAAGGCACTGGCGATATTGACTTTGCTGACCGACAGCCCCATCCTTGAGTGAAAATTCTTCTCAGGGGGCGATATGTCCAAAACACTGACCCGTATGGATCTAAGCGAGGCTGTCTTCCGCGAAGTCGGCCTGTCGCGCAATGAATCGGCCCAACTGGTCGAGGATGTGCTACAACATATCTCCGACGCGCTTGTCGCAGGCGAGACGGTAAAGATCTCGTCCTTCGGCACATTCTCCATCCGCGACAAAGCCTCGCGCATGGGTCGCAATCCCAAGACTGGCGAAGAAGTTCCGATCAGCCCGCGTCGGGTGCTGAGCTTCCGCCCCTCCCATCTGATGAAAGACCGTGTGGCCGACGGCAACTCGAACTGATCCGATCAGGTGACCTGCGCCCCCGAATGGGGTGCCTTTAGACAAGCCCGGCCCCAGCAGCGTCCGGGAAAGGAATTGACGAGTCATGGCAAAAGCTGCCGATGCCTTCCGGACGATCTCTGAAACTTCCGAGATCGTTGGCGTCCCATCGCATGTCCTGCGGTTTTGGGAGGGGAAATTCCCACAGGTCAAGCCAACCAAGCGGGCTGGCAACCGCCGCTATTACCGCCCCGATGATATCGCGCTTTTGTCAGGTATCCGCCAGCTTCTGCACGAAGACGGGCTGACCATACGTGGCGTGCAGAAAGTGCTCAAGGAGCAGGGCGTGCGCCATGTCTGCGATCTCGGGCGGCTCCATCTTCCGCCGGACGACGCCCCAGACGCGCCCGTTGCGCAGCCTGCGCCCCCCCTTTCCGACATGCCGCGCGCGGCGCCCCCCCCGTCTTCCGATGCGCCCTTGCCGTGGGATGAAAGTGCCGTGCACGGGACGCAGCCGCTTTCTGCCCCCGAGGCTCCGCCCCCCATGCATCCGCCTCTTGCAGCCCCCGCAGGGAGCCTGCCGGACGCGATGACGGACCCGGACTTCGCGGTGCCCGCACATACGGTTTCTGTCGAGAAGACCGCAGAGCCGGATCACGACGCACCGTCCACACCAGAGCCGCAGGCAGAAGAGGCTCCGGACGCCCCCATATCTCCCCCCGAGACGGAGATTATCGCGTCCGACCTCAACGCGGCTACAGACACTCCCCGCCAGACGGAGCCGCAAGCGGCGTCCGAAGGCGCGCTGCAGCCGCATGACTTTCTGCCCGAGCTGGAACCGGCAGAGGGCGAAGAGGTTATGGACACGCTTCCCGACGCCCCTGCCCAGCCCGCGCACGCCGCCTCGCTCGTCCCCGAGCCAGAGGTGCCGGACGGGCCAAGCTTTGCCGATGTCTGGGAACAGACACCGCTTTTCGCCGACGAGACCGACGCGGATGACGATGACGACATCTCGGCTCTGATCGAGGATGAAGAAGACATCTCTTCCCCCGCGGTTCTTCCCGAGGCGATGGAAACTGCACCCTCGGAACCGGAGGGGGAGGCCGAGGATCAAGACGCACCGGAACAGGCAGCCCCCGAACTGGCAGAGCCGGAGCTGGCAGAGCCGCAAATCGCGCAGCCCCCCGCCCCCCCGCGGCCCAGTGCCGAGCAAAGCGCCGCAGCCCTTGCCACGGTCACCCTGCCCCAAAGCGATGGTGCCGGGGCCGCAGCTTTGCCGCCCACGCGAATCTCGGTGCTGGTGGCCCGTATCTCGACCATCAAGCCCGACCGGATGACCCGCACAGAGCAGGTCGCCCTGTCGCGGGCGGTCGATAAACTGCATGCATTGCGGCGTGAATTGTCGCGCGAAATCCGGCCCTGAAGGGTTTTTCGCCGTCTTCGGGAAAGCAGATGAAAAAAGACGAAAAAATCTTCGATTTCGGTCTTGCGCCCCGCGCCGCTTTCCCTCTATATGCGCCTCATGTCGGGCCATGGCGCAGCCTGGTTAGCGCGTCCGTCTGGGGGACGGAAGGCCGTGAGTTCGAATCTCGCTGGCCCGACCACCGAAACACCCACCCTTCGGGGTGGGTGTTCGCTTATCCGGATCTGCCGAACGGGCCCACCCCCTGCCCGAGCATGACGATGGAGAGCCGCCCATGACCCTTGGTGTTTTGTCCGATACCGCCATCGAGGCGATGATCTCCAAGCAGGAAATCCGTGCCGCAACGCCGGTGATCCCCGAACAGATCCAGCCCGCCAGCCTTGACCTGCGACTTGGCCATGTCGCCTATCGCGTGCGCGCCTCCTTCCTTGCGGGGCGCGGAACCTGCGTGACCGACAAGCTGGCGGATTTCGAGATGCACCGGATGGACCTGTCCAACGGAGCGGTCCTTGAAAAGGGCTGCGTCTATCTGGTGCCCTTGATGGAATCGCTCAGCCTGCCCGAAGGCATCAGCGCGGTGGCCAATGCGAAATCCTCGACCGGACGGCTGGACCTGCTGACCCGCGTCATCACCGATCATGGCACCGAATTCGACCGTATCCCCGATGGCTATCAGGGGCCTCTTTTTGCCGAAATCTGCCCGCGCAGTTTTTCGGTGCTGGTACGGCCCGGAATGCGGCTCAACCAGATCCGCTTCTCGGGCGGTCAGGCGGCGCTTTCGGATGACGAGCTGCGCGCGCTGCATATGGTCGAGCCACTGGTCAGCGGTCAGGCGGTCATCGACCACGGCCTGGGCTTCTCGGTCGATCTGCGTCCCGAGACGGGCGATCTGGTAGGCTACCGCGCCAAGCCCCATACCGGCGTCATCGATCTGGACCGGATCGGGGCCTATAATCCGACCGAGTTCTGGGAAGAGCTACACACCAGCGAAGGCCGTATCATCCTCGACCCCGGTGCGTTCTACATCCTCGTCTCGCGCGAATCTGTGACGATTCCTCCCGATTTTGCTGCCGAGATGGCGCCCTATCTGGCGATGGTGGGCGAGTTCCGTGTGCATTACGCGGGCTTCTTCGACCCGGGGTTCGGACATGGGGCGGCAGGGGGCATCGGCTCGCGCGGGGTGCTGGAAGTCCGTTGCCACGAGGCCCCCTTTGTTCTGGAACACGGGCAGATCGTGGGCCGTCTGGTCTATGAACATATGGCCGAGCGCCCCAAACGCCTTTACGGCGCGGATCTGAAATCGAACTACCAAGGCCAAGGGCTGAAGCTCGCCAAGCATTTCAAGTCATGAGTCCGGCCCGTGGCCTAAGCAAGCACGCTCCAGAAGAGGCGTTCCATATCGCGTGTGCCGCGTTCTTTGCGCCACGCGGCGCGCCTCTGGCGACCCCGCTTGTAACGACGCAGCCCGCTTGTAAAGACGCAGGATGTGCCACACCGGATATGACACACAGAGGGTGCCGCCCTTAGCGGTGCCCCCTAGCGGTGAAACATCCTAAAACCTGCGGCCCAGCTTGGTCATGCGTGCCAAACGGCGTGCATTTCCGGCCATTTTGCGCAGTTGTTGCTGTTTCCTGCGCTCTTCGGGGGTCAACGGCGTATCGTCGTTGCGGCCCTTGCGCGACGCCCTTTCGATGCCTTTGTTGATCCCGTAGTTTATGCCACGCCGCAAAAGCTGGTTGAAGATCATCCGCAGGATCTGCTGCATCGCTCTGGCTCCTATTCCTCGAACATCTCGCTTTGTCCGGCCTGTCCGGTGGCGATATCTTCCTCGTCATCCTCGACCTCCTCGCCCGGCATCCGTCTGCTATCAAGCAATCCGGCGCTGCGAAGTTCCGCAAGAGCGGGCAGATCACGGGCGGATTCGAGGCTGAAATGGTCAAGGAAGCTTTGCGTCACCACAAATGTCACCGGACGGCCCGGCGTCATCCGCCGTCGCCCGAAACGGATCCAGTCGAGCTCCAGCAGCAGATCAAGGGTCCCGCGCGAGACAGCCACCCCCCTGATCTCCTCGATTTCGGCGCGGGTGACCGGCTGGTGATAGGCGATAATCGCCAGGGTCTCGGTAGCGGCCCGCGAGAGTTTGCGCTGCTCCACCGTTTCCTTGTGCAGCAGGAAGGACATATCGGGGGCGGTGCGCATCGCCCAGCCTTCCCCCACCCGCACGACCTGCACGCCACGCCCCTCATAACGGGCGCGCACGTTTTCCAGCGCCTCGCGCGGGTCGGACCCTACGGGCATGCGCGATTGCATCTCGCGCGTGGTGATCGGCTCGGGGGTGGCAAACAGCATCGCCTCCACCATGCGCTCCTGTGCCTCCATCGCGGGGGCGGAAAACAGCTGCGGCTCGCGCTCTTCGGCGGAAACGGTTTCTACAGGATCACTCATGATGTTTTCCGGATAGAGATGGGGGAAAAGGTTTCGGATTGCCGCAGCTCGACCACGCCCTGTTTGGCAAGTTCCAGCGACGCCGCAAAGGTGGCCGCCGTGGCCGAGCGCCTGCGCGCAGGGTCCACCCGCCAGCTTTCGGGCAGGTAGCTTGACAGATCCATCCACTCGCCCGCATAGCCCAGCAGGTCGCGGAGCTGTTCAAGCGCCTGTTCCATCGTAAAGATATTGCGCCGGTCAAAGGCATAGGGGCGGAATTCGTCGCGGGTGCGCACGCGCGAATAGGCGCGCATCAGATCCATCAGCGTGGCGGAATAGGTGATCTTTTTCACCCGTACCACCTCTTCGGAAATCCCGCGGGCAAAGACGTCCCTGCCCAGTTGGTCACGCGCCATCAACTGCGCTGCGGCATCGCGCATCGCTTCCAGCCGTTCCAGCTGGAAGGCCAGATGCGCGGCCATATCCTCGGCAGAGGGGCCCTCGGCATCGGGTTCGGGCGGCAGCAAAAGGCGCGATTTCAGATAGGCCAGCCACGCCGCCATCACCAGATAATCGGCGGCCAGTTCGATCCGTAACGCGCGTGCATGGTCGACAAAGGCCAGATATTGCTCGGCCAGCGCCAGCACGGAGATCTTGCGCAGATCCACCTTCTGGCTGCGGGACAATGTCAGCAACAGATCAAGCGGGCCTTCGAAGCCGTTGACATCAATGATCAGCGCCTCGGCAGCCAGACGGTCAGCCACGCGGCCATCTTGCGATTTCGGACGATCGGCCATCAGACCTCGCTTGCCTGCAATACGCCTTCCAGTTCCCGTTCAAGGGCTGCGATATCGGCAGGCTCGGGCGGCCCCCGCCGCGCAAGCGCCGCTGCCGCCCGTGCAGAGGCGGCTTCGGACATTGCCCCCGCCCCGAGAACGGCGTCTTCCATCTCGGCCATATCCCCGTTGCAATGCAGCGCCACATCACAGCCTGCCGCCATCGTGGCCTCGGCCCGCTGGCGGATGCCGCCCGACAGCGCCTGCATCGACAGGTCATCCGACATCAGCAGCCCGTCAAAGCCGATCACCTGCCGGATCAGGTCCACCATCACCGGCGACTGGGTCGCGGGCGCATCATCGAAGGCGGCAAAACGGATATGGGCGGTCATCGCCATCGGCATATCGCGCAGCGGCTGGAAGGCGGCGAAATCATGGGTCAGCAGATCCTCGGCGCAGGCCTCGACCAGCGGCAGATCCTTGTGACTGTCCGCCATTGCCCGACCATGCCCCGGAATATGCTTGATAATCGGCAACACGCCCCCGGCCAGAAACCCCAAAGCGGTCGCGCGGGCATTGCGGGCCACGGTTGCGGCATCCTCGCCCAGACAGCGGTTGCGCAGGAAAGGATGGGTCTGCGGCCCCGCAATATCGCAGCAGGGCGCGCAATTCGCATCAATCCCCACGGCGCGCAATTCATCGGCCATGATCCGCGCCCGCAGCCAGAAGCCGCGCTCGGGGTCGGGCCGCTGCGCCTGTTCCAGAGGCGGCAGCCATTCGCGCCAATGCGGGGCGCGCAGACGTTGCACCCGCCCGCCCTCCTGGTCGATCAGCACCGGCGCGTCCCGCCCCACGGCCTCGCGCAGATCCGCCGTCAGACGGCGCAGCTGTTCGGGTGTGTCGATATTGCGCGCGAACAGGATAAATCCCCAAGGCTGGACGGCGCGGAAAAAAGCGCGCTCCCGCGCGGTCAGGGTCAGCCCCGACAGACCGAGAATCGTTGCCGAGCTCATCAGCGCACCGTCGCCGGAATACAGGATGCCCCCTCGGCCACAAGGGCCGCACAGAACTGACGGGCCTGTGCCAGATCCTCGAAGCCCTGCACACGCAGGCGGTAGAAGGTACGCCCCCCCGCCGTCGCTTCCTGTATCACACGTTTCTTGCCATCCATTAGGGGCCCGAATTTGGTCACCACGCGGTCCCAGTCCTTCCGCGCCTCATCGGCACTTTGATAGGTATTCAACTGCACAAGACGCGTCCCCGCCGGCAGGCTCGCCGCATCGATTTCCACCGGCCCCTCGCTTTCGCTGGGGGTCGAGGCATCGGCCCCGCCACCAAACGAGGCTGCCACCGCCTCCGCCACCAGATCACGCGCAGGGCGCAGCATCGGACGCGGCGAGCGGATCACGCCCGGAATCGTCTGAGAAATCGCCTCTGGCGAAGGCGGTGCCACCGCGCCATCGTCGCCCGTTCCATCGGCATCATCGACGACCAAAGCGTTACTGTCGGAATTGGTCAGGCTATCGGCAGTGGCCTCGTCCACCGCCCCCGGGGCGGCAAGCGATTGAGTCGCGGCCTGCATCTCGGGGGTGGGCCGGGCATTGCTGTCGGGCACCGGCACCACAATGGTCTCGGGCGTCTCGTCGGTTTCCATCGGCGCGGTCGCGGCATCAATGGGCTTGAGATCGGACATCGCCTTGTCATCATCGCTCAGACCGGCTTCGGCGGGGGCCAATGTCACCCGTTCGGGGGCAGGCGCGGCCACGCCGGTTCCCGCCACACCATTGACCGAAAGCCCCACATGTTCGGCCAGTTCGCCACCCGGATCTTCGGGGGCCACGCGCGACGGACCCTCCATCGCCTTGATGACCGGCACGCCCTGAATATCGCGCATCGCCAGCTTGTAGCCCCAGACGACGACGCCCAGAATCAGCGCGACAGATGTTGCCGCCCCCGCCAGATTGACCCAGCGCTGGAACGGATTGGGGCGTAAGGCGGGTTCGTCATCGTCAAAGACCTCCGCCCCGTAACGCGGATCAAACCCGCCTGCGGTCGAGGGATGCGGCTGATTGGCGTAATTCGGGGTAAAGCCCCGTGCGGAACCGGCCACCGATGCGCCGGAGGCAACAGCCGCTGCGGCAGGGGCTTCTGGCGTGTAGGCCGGTGCGGGTTCGGCCCATGCCTCGGGATCTTCTTCCGCGATGAAATCGTGATCGTCAGGCTGGCGGTGCGGGCGATAGGCCCCGAATTCCAGTGCCTCGTCCTCCACGTCATAATCACCGCGCGGCACAAAGGCCTGACTGGGCATGAAAAAGCTCGACTCGCCCGAAGGGTCGGAGGAATCGCGCCGCTTCTTGCCAACCGAAGGCGCAAGATAGCTGGACGAGCGCCGCCGTGGGCGCCCCCCCTCATTGCCGGATGCCTCCTCTTCAAAGGACGCATCCTCCCCTTCGAAGGGTCTGTGAAAGACTGCCATTATCCGCCTCGCCGCCGGTTTCCCGGTCCACTACCTTCTATTCCGGCGGCGTGCGTTTTAGCGCATCTCTTCAGCCGGAGTGACGCCAAGGATACCAAGTCCGGCAGAAATCACAACCGCCGTGGCGCGTGCCAATGTGATTCGTGCAGCGGTTGCGGCCTCGTCCCCCTCCTGGAAGAAACGCAGCTCGGGCTTGTCATTGCCACGGTTCCACAGGCTATGCAGATCGGAGGCCAGCTCGTAGAGGAAGAAGGCCACGCGGTGCGGCTCATTGGCACGCGCCGCGATTTCCACCAGACGCGGCCATTCCGCGATCTTGCGCGCCAGCACTTGCTGGGCGGCATCGTCCAGCATGATATCCACCTCGGCCAGCTTGGAATCATTGAGATCCCAACCGGCATCACGCGCCTTACGCAGCACCGAGCACACCCGTGCATGCGCATATTGCACGTAGAACACGGGGTTGTCTTTCGACTGCTCCAGCACCTTGTCGAAGTCGAAATCAAGGGCTGCGTCATTCTTGCGGGTCAGCATAT
This sequence comes from Thioclava sp. NS-SX20, assembly GCF_057380695.1. Taxonomy (NCBI): domain Bacteria; kingdom Pseudomonadati; phylum Pseudomonadota; class Alphaproteobacteria; order Rhodobacterales; family Paracoccaceae; genus Thioclava; species Thioclava sp. NS-SX20. Next base: position 1,624,356 of record NZ_CM170816.1, read on the forward strand.
GGAAGCGGGTCACATCGGCGCCCGCCTGCTCGACCACATCGCGCAGAGTGACAAAGGTGCCCGCACGTTTGGACATCTTGAAGGGCTCGCCGTTCTTGAACAGCTTCACCAGCTGGATCAGCTTGATATCCAGCGGCACCTTGCGGTCGGACAAAGCCGCCACAGCCGCTTTCATCCGCTTGACATAGCCGCCATGGTCGGCGCCGAAGACGTCGATCAGCATGTCATAGCCACGCTCGACCTTGGTCCAGTGATAGGCGATATCGGGGGCGAAATAGGTCCAGCTGCCGTCGGATTTCTTCACCGGACGGTCAACATCATCCCCGAATTGGGTCGATTTGAACAGCGTCTGCTCGCGCTCTTCCCAATCTTCGGGCAGCTTGCCTTTCGGCGGCTCCAGCACGCCTTCGTAGATCAGGCCCAGATCTTCCAGACGCTTCAACGCGCCTTCAATCTGCCCCGTGCCATAAAGCGATTTTTCCGAATAGAAGACATCCATCTTCACACCCAGCGACGCCAGATCGCCGCGGATCATCTCCATCATCGCTTCGGTGGCGAATTCGCGGATATCCTCAAGCCAGTATTGCTCGCCCTTATCCAGCAGGCTGTCGCCGTATTTGTCCTTCAGCGCCTGACCCACGGGGATCAGGTAATCGCCGGGATACAGCCCCTCGCGGATCTCGGGCTCCTGACCGCAGGCCTCGCGGTAACGCTCATAGGCGGAGCGCGCCAGAACATCGACCTGAGCGCCGCCATCATTGATGTAATATTCGCGCGTCACATCATAACCCGCGAAATCCAGCAGGCTGCAAAGCGCATCACCGAAGATCGCGCCACGGGTATGGCCCACATGCATCGGACCGGTCGGATTGGCCGAAACATATTCGACATTGACCTTCAGACCTTTGCCCAGATCGGCACGCCCGAAATCAGCGCCGGCTTTCAGCGCCGCACGCGCCACATCGCCCCAGACCGATCCCTCAAGACGCAGGTTCAAAAAGCCCGGGCCTGCCACTTCGGCAGAGGTCACGCGCGGCTCATCGCGCAGCTTGGCCGCCAGCGCCTCGGCCAGATCGCGGGGCTTGGCGCCTGCGGGCTTGGCCAGCACCATCGCGGCATTGGTCGCCATATCGCCATGCAGCGGATCACGCGGCGGCTCGACAGTGACATTGCTCAGGTCCAGCCCCTCGGGGAGCGTGCCTTCCTTCGACATCTCGTTCAGCGCGTTGATCACGACCGCGCGGATATTGGCAAACAGGTTCATCTGGGTCTTCCTCTGGTTGCCTCTCCACTGCCAGAGGCGGGGCATAAGGTCAACTGCTGCGGCTGGGCCGCGCGGCTTTTGCGGCGATCTTTAGGCCGTCACAGCCCTCAGGGCAACGGTGCCACTGGTCCGGGCGGGGCATCGGGCCGGTCGCCCCCCTCGGGTACAGACTGGCGCGCGGGGTCCTCCGATCCCGCATCGGGCGATCCGGCATCGGGCGATCCGGCATCGGGCGGCAAAAGCGCCAGAATCCGCATCCCCGCATCGGCTTTCATCTCCTCGCCATTATCGACAAACCCGATCTCGCCGCGCGGCGAAATCCGCAGGATGGGCACCGCCATCGGACGCCGTTCGCGCCATTGCGCCAGCGTGAACTCCTCGGTCAGGCGGGTCACACGGAAGCTCCAGCCCTCACGCTCCATATCGCGGAAGGTTTCAAAACTGCGCCCTCCGCCAAAGGGCTGCCCGCCCAGTTGCGTGGGCAGCGCATGACGGCGCTGGTCTTCTTTCTGCCGCGCCACCTGCCAGACATGGGCGCGGCCAAGCTCGGCGCCAAGGTCGGTGCAGACCAGCGTGTTATAGGCATCGTTATCGGTGACCGCCAGAACGTTGGAATAGGCCAGACGTTCAATCGTGTCTTCCGCCGCCTCGCCCAGAATATCGCCATAGAAGGTCTTCAGCCCCTCCGCACGGGCACGGATCAGATGCTGGTGGTTCGGGTCGGCAATCAGCACCGGCACATCGGCTTTTTGCAACGCCTCACCCAGACGGGTGGAAAACCGCGAGCCGCCCACGATCAGCACCCCCGGTTTATCGGTGTCCGCAAGTCCCAGAAACCGCGCCAGCGGGGCCAGCGTAAAGCCATGCAGCACCACCGTGACCGTCACCAGCAGGAAAGCCAGAGGCGCGATCAGGGCCCCATCCTCCACTCCCGCATCGGCCAAGCGCTGGCCAAACAGCCCCGCCACCGCCACCAGAACCACCCCGCGCGGACCGGTCAGCGCGATGAACAGCCGCTCTTTCCACGCGATCGTCGTCCCCATGAGCGACAGAAGCACCGTGGCCGGACGCGCAATCCCCACAACCGCGATGATAAAGCCCGCCGCGCGCCAGTCGAGCATCGCCAGCTGCGACAGGTCCAGACTGGCCGCAAGCAGGATGAACACCCCCGACACCAGCAGCACCGTGGCATGTTCCTTGAAACGGCGCAGCTCTGTATAGGCGGGCAGATCGGCATTGCCGATCACCAGCCCCATCGCCGTCACCGCCAGAAGCCCGCTTTCATGCAAGATGGTATCGGCCAGCGCGAAGGTCATCAGCAACCCCACAAACAGCACCGGCACCTTCATGAATTCGGGCACCCTGCCGCCCTGAAACGCCCAGACCGTCGCGCGCCCCGCCGCAAGCCCCAGCGCCAGAGCGAACAGAATGCCGAAACCGGTCTCCAGCGCGGCTTTCGACAATGCCAGATCGGCATGGAACACCAGCACCACACCATAGGCCAGCACCGCCGCCAGCGCCCCGATCGGGTCGTTCACGATGGCTTCCCATTGCAGAAGCTGCGCCGGTCGCCGCGCCAGCCGTGCCGAGCGTAAGAGCGGCGCGATCACCGTGGGGCCCGTCACGATCATGATGCCCCCAAACACGGCTGCACTTTCCCACGACAGATCCGCCGCCAAGCGCAGCGCCAGCGTCGACATCAGCCAGCCCAGAGGCGCGCCGATCAGCACCAGCCGCATCACCCCCGCACGGGCATCGCCCAGCCGGTGCAGATCAAGCGACATGCCCCCCTCGAAAAGGATCACCGCCACCGCAAGACTGATCAGCGGGCCGGTCAGGTCTCCGAAATCGCGCATCGGGTCCACCAGACCTGTCACCGGCCCGACCAGAACCCCTGCAATCAGCATGAATACGATGGCGGGCAGGCGCAGACGCCACGCCAGCCATTGCGCCCCCACTCCAACGATCCCCACAAGGGCGAAGGCCATGACAGGCCCCAGACCGGCGGCCTGATGCACTGCCTGCGTTGCGATCTCTTGCGCCATTCCCTAGGCCCTTTACAAACTGAAGCATCCTGAACCGAAGAACCGGCACAGCTGACAGAACCGCCGCGCCCTGTTCCCGACATTTGAACCCGCCCCGCCAAAGGTCAATATCGGCCCCGATCCGCGCGGCAAGAAAGCCGTTTCGGGGCTGTCGCGCCGCCCGTTTGCGGTAAAATGCGGGCATTTGCCATGCCAAACCCCGTTTACATTGACCTTTTGCAGAAATTCGGCTAGTGCAGCGCCATCCCGCAATCCGGCGGGACAGTAGCCGGGGCGCCTGAACAACCGCGTCCCTTTTTTCTGCAGACCTCCTCTGCTGTGATCAGGACGCGTATGACCAAGTTTTCCGAGCTGAAACTCGACCCCAAGGTTCTTCTTGCCATCGAAGAGGCGGGCTATACCTCGCCCACCCCGATTCAGGAAAAAGCGATTCCCCCTGCCCTTGAAGGCAAGGATGTTCTGGGAATTGCACAGACCGGTACCGGCAAGACCGCGTCCTTCACCCTGCCGATGCTGACCCGCCTGCGCCGTGGCCGTGCCCGCGCGCGGATGCCGCGTTCGCTGGTGCTGGCACCGACGCGCGAACTGGCCGCTCAGGTCGCGGAGAATTTCGACCTTTACGCCAAGCACACCAAACTGACCCGCGCCCTGCTGATCGGTGGCGTGGCCTTTGGCGAACAGGACAAGCTGATCGACAAGGGCGTGGACGTGCTGATTGCCACCCCGGGCCGCCTGCTGGACCATTTCGAACGCGGCAAGCTGATTCTGACCGATGTGAAGGTGATGGTCGTCGACGAGGCCGACCGCATGCTGGATATGGGCTTCATTCCCGATATCGAGCGCATCTTCCAGCTGACCCCCTTCACCCGCCAGACGCTGTTCTTCTCGGCAACGATGGCCCCCGAGATCGAACGGATCACCAATACCTTCCTGCAGGCGCCGGTGCGTGTGGAAGTGGCCCGTCAGGCCACCACCTCGCAGAACATCACCCAGAAGCTGGTGGAAATCACCCCGCCGCGTAAGGACCAATCCGCCAAGACCAAACGCGAGCTGCTGCGCGCGCTGATCACGGCTGAAGGCGATAAGCTGGATAACGGCATCGTCTTCTGCAACCGCAAGACAGATGTGGATATCGTGTCGAAATCGTTGCAGAAATACGGGTTTGACGCACAGCCGATCCACGGCGATCTGGACCAGTCGCAGCGCACGCGCACGCTGGAGAATTTCCGCGATGGCAAGCTGAAGATCCTTGTGGCGTCGGATGTGGCCGCCCGCGGTCTGGATGTGCCCAGCGTCAGCCATGTGTTCAACTATGACCTGCCGATGCATGCCGAAGACTATGTGCACCGCATCGGGCGCACGGGCCGCGCGGGCCGCCATGGCACCGCTGTGTCGCTGGCAACGCCCTATGACGAGAAATTCCTCAGCCAGATCGAGGAACTGGTCAAGATGACCCTGCCCCGTGCAGAGATCCCCGAAGGGTTCGAGCTTTCGGAAGCCGCAAGTCAGGCCCCGCGTCCGCGCAATGACCGCGGGGGCCGCACCGGCACGCGCCGCGAACGTGATCGCGACCGCAAGCGTCCGGTGCCTGACCACGGTCAGGAAGCCTCGAAAGAGCCGATCAAGCAATCCGGCGAAGCCTCTGCCAAGCCGGAGCGCGCCAAGGCCGAGCGCAAGGAAGACGCCCCGCGTATCGAGGATACGCAGGCCCGCGCCCCGCGCCACGAACATCCCCGCGCACACCCCCGCGAGCAGGACCGTCCCAACACGGATCGCAATGGCTCGGACCGCTATCGCCGCAACCGTCGGGATGACGGTCCCGATGTGGTGGGCATGGGCGATCATGTGCCGGAATTCCTGTTGCGGGAATTCGTGATTTCGCGCCCGACGCCCGAGGATACCGAGGACGAGACCGAGGTTGTGGCACAGACTGCGACCGATACCGTCGAAACGGTCAAAGAGGCACCGGCGGAAAAGCCCGCCCGTTCGCGCCGTCGCAAATCTCCGGCGAAGAAGGCCGAGGACGCCTCGACCGAGGCAGCCGCGACCGCTGCGCCCACCGCAGAAGAGGTGTCGGCTGACGCCACAGGGGACGACAAGGCGCCCGCAGCCGAGCCGTCGGCTGCGCCTGCCCCCGCGGGTGTCGCGGACGCTGCGGCCGAAACGGCGTCTGTGCCCGCTGACGACGCGCCGACAGCGCAGGAGCCCGCGCCTGTCGGCGCTCCGGTCGTCTCGGCTGCCGAAGACGAAGCCGCGGCAGAGGCGCCCGAAAAGCCCAAACGTGCCACCCGTGCGCGCGCCAAAACCGCAAAGCCGAAGACCACCAAGGCCAAAACGACCACGACGCGCACGCGCAAGAAAAAAGTGGACGAGGCGGCGGCAGGGGAGCCTGCCACGGACACAGGCGCAGAGGCTCCCGCCGCTGAAACCACAGTGCCGGGGGACGAGGCCTGAGGCCCGACCCAATATGATGAAACGACGAGAAAGCGGCCCTTCGGGGTCGCTTTTTTAATGGCCGAAAGGCACCTGCCGTCTCGGGCCAGGCCACATCATGCCCGCCCTGCGAAAACGGTAAAAGAGGCGCGGCACGCGGACATAAAAAACCCCGCCGCGTGCCATGCACGGGCGGGGCATCTTTGGGATGCAGAGACGGGATTATTCGTCCATCAGCCGCGAGACCACAACCGTCACCTCGGGCTTCTTGCCGATCTCTTCCAAAGAGCAGGTACGGGCCTGACGACGCAGCAGATCCTCGATCTTGTCGTCATCGCCCAGCACCTTACCCGGCGCGCGGTCCAGCGCCTCGGTCAGCTCCTGCTCCAGCACCTCCTCAAGCGCGATACCGGAACGGCCCTTCGGCGGCAGGCCCATCGTTTCGACCCACGGATCGCCCAGCGGGCCGCCATCCTCGTCGATAATCACGTTGACCATGATATGACCGTTCAGCGCCATCCGGATCCGTTCGCGCACGACCCCGTCCAGCGCGCCAATCAACACGGTGCCGTCCAGATACAGGCGGCCCGTCTCGATATATTCCACCACCTTCGGAGTGTCGCCCGCCAGATCCAGCATGGTGCCGTTGGTCGCAATTTCCGAGGCAATCCCCTTCGACTGCGCCAGTTTCATATGCTCGCGCAGATGGCGGTGTTCGCCATGCATCGGGATCAGCATCTTCGGGCGCAGCAAGTCATGCACCGCTTCCAGATCGGGGCGGTTGGCATGGCCGGAGACGTGATAGAGGCCGCCGCGATCACCGATCACCTCGACCCCCATCTCCGAAAACGCGTTCATGATCTTGATAACGCCGATCTCGTTGCCGGGGATGGTTTTCGAAGAGAAGAGGAACGCATCGCCCTCTTTCATCTCCAGCCCCAGATATTTGCCGCGCGACAGTGCCGCCGAAGCCGCGCGCCGCTCGCCCTGCGAGCCGGTGACGATCAGCATCAGGTTCTCGCGCGGGATCTCGGCGGCTTCTTCCGGCTGGATCACCGAAGGGAACCCTTTCAGCACGCCGGTCTCTTTCGCCGTCTGCACCATGCGTTTCATCGAACGCCCCAGCAGGCAGACCGAACGCCCTGCCGCCACGCCGGCATCCGCCAGCGTTTTCAGACGCGCAACGTTGGATGCAAAGGTCGTGGCAACAATCATGCCTTCCTGCATCTGGATCAGCTTGGTCAAAGGCTCGATCAGGGTGGCTTCGGATTTGCCCGGAAGATGGCTGAAAATATTGGTGGAATCACAGGTGAGCACCTTGATGCCCTCGCCTTCCTGCGCGATCTCGTGCCACATATTCACATCGAAGGGTTCGCCCACGATGGGATTGGCATCCAGCTTGAAATCGCCCGAATGCACCACACGGCCCGCAGGCGTGTCGATGATCAGCGCCGAGCTTTCGGGGATCGAATGCGAGATCGGCACGAATTGCACCTTGAAGGGGCCTGCCTCGATCACCTCGGGGCGCGGCTCGACCACGGTCACCTGCGTGTTCACCCCGTTCTCGTTCAGCTTCTGCTGGCCCAGGCTTGCGGTGAAGGCACGGGCATAGACCGGCTTGCGCAGTTTCGGCCAGAGGAAGGGCAGCGCGCCGATATGGTCCTCATGGGCATGGGTGATGAAAATCGCCTCGATCCGGTCGGCATTGTCTTCCAACCAGCCTGCATCGGCCATGATCAGGTCGACCCCGGGCGAACCGTCCATATCAGGGAAAGTCACGCCCAGATCGACAACGATCAGCCGTTCCGCCCCTTCGGGACCATAGCCATAGACATAGGCATTCATCCCGATTTCGCCTGCCCCGCCCAGCGGGAGATAGATCAGCCTGTCGCTCATGCGGTTGCCAGCCCCTTGTTATAATCGTGTATCAGTCGCAGCCCGTGAATAGTTAGGTCGTACTCGACACTGTCAAAGAGATCAAACCCTTGCTCGAAAAGTTCTGCAAGACCACCCGTGGCGATCACTTTCATCGGGCGGGCACGTTCCAGCCGGATCTGCCGCACGATGCCTTCGACAAGGCCGATATAGCCCCAAAAAACACCGGATTGGATACAGGCGACCGTATTCGTGCCTACGGCCTTTTCCGGCATGGTCACATCGACATGCGGCAGCGCCGCCGCAGAGGCATGCAACGCCTCAAGCGACAGGTTCACGCCGGGCGCGATCACCCCGCCGATATAGGCCCCATCGGGGGCCACCACATCGAAGGTGGTTGCCGTGCCGAAATCGACAACAATCAGGTCACCCCCATGCCGGTCGAACCCCGCCACGGTATTCACCAGCCGGTCCGGCCCGACCGTAGTGCCGATATCCACGCGCGGCGCAACCGGCAACAGGCATTCGGGCTTGCCCACCACCAGCGGGCGACAATCGAAATAGCGGCTGGCCAGAACCCGCAGGTTGAAGACCACCCGTGGCACGGTCGAGGAGATCACCACTGCCCCGATCCGCACTTTCATATCATGCAGCATCATCAGCGAGGTCAGCCAGACATAGTATTCGTCCGCCGTGCGCTTGTGATTGGTCTCGATGCGCCAAGTGCTCAGAAACTCGGTGCCGTTCCAGATCGAGAAAACCGTATTGGTGTTCCCGCAATCAATACAGAGAAGCATCGCGCCCCCCTTTCAGAAAAAGATATCGGCGGCGGAAATGGCCATGCGCCCGTCGGCACCGGCCAGAATCATCGCGCCGCTTTCGTCGATCGTTTCAAAAATGCCCTCATGGGTCTCGGTGCCCGTTCTGGCGCGGATCTGCGTGCCGATCCGTGCCGCGCGCGCCAGCCATGCCGTGCGGATGGGCGCAAAGCCATAGGTGCGGAACTGGGTCGCGAAGCGTTCGAACGCGGGGGCAAGATAGGCGAGGAACTCGTCGGGCGTGGGGGCAAATCCCAGCGTTTCACGCAGGCTGATGGGGGCAATGGCCCCTGGCTCGACACTTGTGCCGGGCGGTGCCCCTGCCAGATTGACGCCCACCCCGATGCACAACCATGCCTCCGGTCCCTGCCCGATGGTTTCGAGCAAGATCCCCGAGACCTTGCCACCATTCAGCAACACGTCATTGGGCCACTTGATCGCCAGATGCGCTTGCGGACCGGCAACCTGACACAACGCCTCGTCCAGCGCCAAGGCCGTCACAAAGGAATACAGGGCCGCCTGCGCCGGTTCGACGCCCGGACGGAACAGGTAGCTGGCCGAGAAATTGCCCGCTGGCGCGATCCACGGGCGACCACGCCGCCCGTGACCTGCGGTTTGTTCATGGGCCAGAATCCACACAGGCCCCGCTTGATGCGGAGCCATGCGGGACGCCTCACTCATCGTGCTGTCCACCCGAGGCAGGGTCTTGCGGGCCACTGCCTCGGGCCAGTGCGGTAGGTCAGTGGACAAGTGCTGCCGCTGCCGCTTGCGCGACGCCCTCGATGCCGAAGAGATTGATCGAACCGGCCACCATGAGGATCCCCGAACCGATCAGCAACACGCGCTGCGGCGTGGCGATACGCTTGTCGATGCCCAGCTCTTCCTCGTCACCGAAATACATATAGTAGACGATGCGCAGGTAATAGAAGGCCGCAATGGCAGAGCCGACCACCGCAAAGACCGCAGGCCAGACATAGCCTGCCTCGACAGCGGCCACGAGCACCGAGAACTTGGCCCAGAAGCCCATCATCGGCGGCACACCGGCCAGCGCGAAGAGCAGGATCAACAGCGCCCATGCCCGCATCGGACCACGGCGCGCCAGCATGCTGAGCGCTTTGATATCGGTCACCGGCTGGCCATCGCGTTCCATCGACAGGATAAAGGAGAACATGCCGATATTCATCGTCACATATACCGCCATATAGAGCAGCATCGCCGCGACGCCCTGCTCCGTGCCTGCCATCAGCCCCAGAAGCGCAAAGCCCATATGGGTGATCGAGGAATAGGCCATCAGACGTTTGATATTGGTCTGACCGATCGCTCCGATGGAGCCCAGCATGATCGAGGCCACCGACAACAGCGCCACAACCTGACCCCATTGCGCCGTAACGCCGCCGAATGCATCAAACAGCAGACGCGCGAAGAGCGCCATCGCCGCCACTTTCGGTGCGGTTGCGAAGAAGGCGGTGATCGAAGAGGGCGAGCCCTCATAGACATCCGGCGTCCACATATGGAACGGCACTGCCGACACTTTGAAGGCCAGACCGATCATCATGAAGACCAGCCCGAAGAGCACGCCGACGGGGATCTCGCCGGCATGGACCACCGACAGGATCCCCGCGAAATCGGTTGTACCGGCGAAGCCATAGGTCAGCGACGCACCGTAAAGCAGGATCCCCGAGCTGAGCGCGCCCAGCACGAAATATTTCAGACCGGCTTCCGAGGACCGCGTGCTGTCACGGCGCAGCGCGGCAACCACATAAAGCGCCAGCGACTGCAGCTCCAGCCCGATATAGAGCGACATCAGGTTGCCCGCCGAGACCATCATCATCATCCCGACGACCGCCAGCGTGATCAGCACCGGATATTCGAAGCGCATCAGGCCGCGACGCTCCTGATAATCCGCCCCCATCGCCAGCACCCCTGCCGCCGACAGCAGGATAAGCACTTTGGCAAAGCGCGAGAACCCGTCCTCGATGAACAGCCCGTTAAAGGCCACATTGTTCACGTTGGAAAGGCCGATCAGCAGTGCGAACAGCACGAGGATCGCCACCGTCAGCCACAGGATGAACCCCGCGACCTTGTCCTTGCCAAGCCAGACGCCACCCAGAAGTGCCGCCATCGCGTAAAGCGACAGCATAAATTCCGGTATCACCGTGGTGAAATCCGTAGAAGTCATTGTTGGCTCTCCTTACTGCACGAGCACGCCGGCAGCGGCGAGTTCGGCATGGTAGTTAGCGACCAGTTTGGCCACGGTCGGTCCGATGATATCGGTCAGGAAGCTGGGATAGATCCCGAGAAGCAGCACGATGAAGACCAGCGGCACGACCATTGCGTATTCGCGCGCATCCAGATCACGCACCGCTTTCAGGCTCTCCTTGATGAGATCGCCGAAGAAGATCCGGCGATACATCCACAACCCGTAGGCCGCCGAAAGGATCACCCCGACCGTCGCCAGCGTGGCAACAACCGTATGCGCCTTGAAGGCACCGGTCAGCGCGAGGAATTCCCCCACAAAGCTGCCCGTCCCCGGAAGGCCCAGATTGGCCATCGTAAAGAACATGAAGAACAGCGCGTAGGTCGGCATCCGCTTGACCAGCCCGCCGAAAGCGGCCAGCTCGCGGGTATGCAGGCGTTCATAGATGATCCCCACACCAAGGAACAGCGCGCCCGAAACGAAGCCGTGGCTCAGCATGATATAGACGGCCCCGTCGATGCCCTGCTTGTTGAACGAGAAGATCCCCATCGTCACAAAGCCCATATGCGCGATGGACGAATAGGCGATGACCTTTTTCATATCGGTCTGCGCCAGCGCCACCAGCGAGGCATAGATGATCGCGATGACCGACATCCACAGGATGAAATCCGACATCAGGTTGGAGGCGACAGGGAACATCGGCAGCGAGAAGCGCAGGAAGCCGTAGCCGCCCATTTTCAGCAGGATCGCCGCCAGGTCGACCGAGCCCGCCGTCGGGGCCTGCACGTGCGCGTCAGGCAACCATGTATGCACCGGCCACATCGGGATTTTCACCGCGAAAGAGGCAAAGAAGGCAAGGAACAGCAGCGTCTGTACACCGCCCGGAATATTGATGCCCAGCACACTGAAGGCCTCCGACGAGAAGTCGTAGCTCATCAGGCTCGGGATATCGGTGGTGCCGGTAATCGCGAACATCCATGCAATCCCCACCAGCATGAGCACCGAGCCCGTGAAGGTGTAGAGGAAGAACTTGAAGGTCGCATAGACGCGGCGACGCCCGCCCCAGACACCGATGATCAGGAACATCGGGATCAGCGACGCCTCGAAGAAGAGGTAGAACAGCACGATATCGAGCGCGGTGAACACGCCCAGCATGAAGGTTTCCAGCACGAGGAAGGCAATCATGTATTCCTTCACACGGCGGTCATTGACCCATGCCGACAGAATGGTGATCGGCATCATGATGGTGATCAGCATCACGAAAATCAGCGAGATCCCGTCGATACCGACTTTGTAGTTCATACCCAGAATCCAGCTTGCCTGCTCGACAAATTGGAATTCGGTGTTTTTCGGATCATAGCCTGCCAGCAGGAAGAAGGACGCAAGAAGCGTCACCAGCGTGGCGGTCAGTGCAAACCATTTTGCGTTACGGTCTGCCGCCTCGGTGCCCCCGCGCATGACCACCGCAAGGATGATCGCCGACAGCGCGGGGATAAAGGTGACGATGGAAAGCAGGTTCTGCATTACTGCGACCCTCCGGCCAGAACGACCCAGAACATGAGCACCACGATGCCGATGACCATGGTGAATGCGTAGTGGAAGAGGTAGCCGGACTGCATCCGGCCAGCGAGGCGGGTCAGCGCAGGAATAACCTTGAACGCAAGCCCGTTGATGGCACCGTCAATCGTGGCTTCGTCGATTTTCTTCCAGAAGAAACGTGCGAGGCCCAATGCGGGACGGCGGAAGAGGAAGTCATAAAGCTCGTCGAAATACCACTTGTTCAGCAGGAACTTATAAAGCGGATACATCGACGCGGCCAGTTTGGCGGGCAGTTTGGGTTGAGCGATATACATCACCCACGCCACAACGAAGCCGATCAGCATTGCGATGAACGGCGAGACCTTGACCCATGCGGGGGCCTCATGCGCTTCGTGGATCACATGGTTCGCGGGAGAGATATACACAGCCGCTTCGCCAGTCGGACCCACAACAGGCATCTCATGCGCACCATCGGCGGCCTGACCTGCCTCGGTCGTCCCGGTGCCGGTTGCCACGGCCTCGACGGCAGGCGCCTCGACAGCGGCCACTTCATGGCTGGGCATATTGAAGAATTTGGCCATTTTCTCTTCGTTTCCGAAGAACGGACCATACCAGACCATCCCCGCCAGAATGGCCCCCAGACCAAGGATGCCCAGCGGCACGGTCATGACGGCTTTGCTTTCATGCGCGTGCTCATGCTTGTGCTTGTCACCGCGTGCGGTGCCGAAGAACGTCATGAACATCAGACGCCACGAGTAGAACGAGGTGAAGAGCGCGGCGATGACCAGCATCCAGAAGGCATAACCGCCCGCAGTACCTGCCCATGCGCTTTCCACGATCGCGTCTTTCGACAGGAAACCCGCAAAACCGATATGGGTCAGCGGAATGCCGACGCCGGTGATCGCCAGCGTGCCCACCATCATCGCCCAGAAGGTCAGCGGCAGTTTCTTACGCAGACCGCCATAGTTGCGCATATCCTGCTCGTGATGCATCGCGGTGATGACCGAACCGGCGCTGAGGAACAGCATCGCCTTGAAGAAGGCATGCGTCAGCAGGTGGAACATGGCAACCGGATAGACCCCGACGCCTGCCGCCACGAACATATAGCCCAGCTGCGAACAGGTCGAATAGGCGATCACGCGCTTGATGTCGTTCTGCACAAGACCAACGGTCGCGGCGAAGAAGGCGGTGGTTGCACCAAGGAAGACGATGAAGGATTTGGTTTCCGGCGCGAATTCGTAGAGCGGCGACATGCGGCACAGCAGGAACACGCCTGCGGTGACCATCGTGGCCGCGTGGATCAGCGCCGAAACGGGCGTCGGGCCTTCCATTGCGTCGGGCAGCCAGGTGTGCAGCAGAAGCTGCGCGGATTTGCCCATCGCACCGATGAAGAGGAAGATCGCAGCCAGCTCGACTGCATTCACCTGCACGCCCCAGAAATCGAGACGGCGCTCTGCCAGTTGCGGCACCATCTGGAAGATCGTGTCGAAATCGACCGAGGAGGTCAGGAAGAACAGCGCGAAAATCCCGATCAGGAAACCGAAATCGCCCACACGGTTGACGATGAACGCCTTGATCGCGGCGGCCCCTGCCGAGGGTTTCTTGTAGTAGAACCCGATCAGCAGATAGGAGGCCAAGCCCACGCCTTCCCAGCCGAAGAAGATCTGGATCAGGTTGTCGGCAGTGACCAGCGACAGCATCATGAAGGTGAAGAGCGACAGATAGGCGAAGAAGCGGGCCTTGTAATGCTCGCCCTCCCCGAAATTCTCGTCATGCGCCATGTAGCCGATGGAATAGACATGCACGAGCGCCGAGACGGTGTTGATCACGATCAGCATGATCGCGGTCAGACGGTCAAGGCGGATCGCCCAGGAGCTGTCGATATCGCCCGATTCAATAAAGCGGAACAGTTCGATATGCTGCGTCGGACCGTCAAAGCCCAGAAACACGACCCAGCTCAGCACGGCAGACAGGATCAGCAGGGCGGTCGAGACATACATCGCGCCCTTCTCGGTGATCAGCCGCCAGCCGAAGCCCGCGATAAGCGCGCCCAGAAGCGGCGCAAACAGAATGATCGTCGGCATCGCTTATCCCTTCATCATATTGACGTCGGACACGTCGATAGAGCCACGGTTACGGAAGAAGACCACCAGAATGGCAAGGCCGATCGCGGCCTCTGCGGCAGCCACCGTCAACACGAACATGGTAAACACCTGCCCCACCAGATCGCCCATATGGGTCGAGAAGGCGACGAGGTTGATATTGACCGAAAGAAGCATCAGTTCGATCGACATCAGAATGACGATGACGTTCTTCCGGTTCACGAAAATTCCGAAAATGCCGATGACGAACAGGATCGCCGCCACCCCCAGGTAATGCTCAAGTCCGATCATCGTTGTCCCTCCGGGTCATCGTCCCGTACTCCATCCGTCTTTGACAGGTCCTGCCTGCCGAATTCTTGCGCGCTCAGGCGTTTGGGGGCGCAGGTTCCCGCGCCCGATCTTTATCGCGGCAGGCTTAAAGCCCCTGCCCCGGCTTCACATCAACAAGCTTCAGCTGTGCTTTGGGGTCGCGCTGCATCTGCATCATCGGGTCCTGCCGCTTCACATCCACACGATGGCGCATGGTCAGCATGATCGCGCCGATCATCGCGACCAGAAGCACAAGGCTCGAGGCCTCGAAGAGATACAAATACTGGTCATAGATGATCATCCCCAGCGCGCGGGTGTTATCCACACCTTCCGGCGCGACAGCCGCCCGCAGCGAGGTCGCCTGATCCGAAATCTTCCATGTGCCAATCGCCCAGCCAAGCTGAACGAGGATCACGATGCCAATCAGCACGGCGATGGGCAGATATTTGACCATCCCGCTTTTGAGCGCCGAAAAGTCCACATCCAGCATCATCACCACAAAGAGGAACAGCACCGCGACCGCGCCCACATAGACGATGACCATCAGCATGGCGACGAATTCCGCGCCCATCAGAATGAACAGCCCCGCCGCCGAGAAGAAGGCCAAAATCAGCCACAGCACCGAGTGCACGGGGTTGCGCGCCAGCACAACCATCAGCCCCGACACCACCACGAGGATGGCGAAGAGATAAAACGAAAATACCATCATGCGTCATCTCCCGCAGATTCTTCTGCCTGCTCTGCAAAGACCGCTTTGGCGATCTCGAAGGCACGGCTCATGGCGGGCACCCCGCCAAACATGCTCATCTGGAAGATCGTCTCGGCGACCTCCCGCTGTGTTGCACCGGCCTCCATCGCGTGGCGGATCGTCAGCCGGATCTGGCCGTCGGCCTGCGCGCCCATGGCGGTCAGTGCCGCGAGGGTCAGCAGAAGACGTGTCTTCGCATCCAGACCATCGCGATTGAATGTATTGCCGAACCACATCTCCATCATGTCGCGCGACATGGTGGGGAAGTAGCTATCGAATGCCGCAGGATTGAAGCTCTCCAATGCGGGATTGAAGCGGCGGGCCATCTCGGCCCCCTGCTCCATCATCGTCTGGAAAAGTTTGGTGAAATCCTGCGTCATGGCACGTTACCTATAAGGGGCGTCGATTTCGATGTTACGGGCGATCTCGGCTTCCCAGCGCGCGCCGTTATCCAGAAGCTTTTCCTTGTTGTAGAACAGCTCTTCACGGGTCTCGGTGGAAAACTCGAAGTTCGGGCCTTCGACGATGGCATCCACAGGGCAGGCTTCCTGACAGAAGCCGCAATAGATGCATTTCGTCATGTCGATATCGTAGCGCGTGGTGCGGCGCGAGCCATCAGCGCGCGGCTCCGCATCGATGGTGATCGCCTGCGCGGGGCAGACGGCTTCGCACAGCTTGCAGGCGATGCAGCGCTCTTCCCCGTTGGGATAGCGGCGCAGCGCGTGTTCGCCACGGAAACGTGGCGATAGCGGCCCCTTTTCATGCGGGTAGTTCAGCGTGGGCTTCGGGCTGAAGAAATACCGCATACCGATGCCGAAGCCTTTGATGAAATCGACAAGCAGGAAGTATTTCGCGGCGCGGGCATAATCGAATGCCATATTAGCCTCCAATCGCGAAGCGGGCCCAGAAGGCACCAAGGATTTCGAATTTCGCCAGGAACGCGATGATCACGACCCAACCCAGCGACAGCGGCAGGAAGACCTTCCAACCTATGCGCATCAGCTGGTCGTAGCGATAGCGCGGCGTGATGGCTTTCACCATGGCGAACATGAAGAACCAGAAGACCATCTTCAGGAACATCCACAGCACACCATCGGGCAGACCGGGGATCGGCGACAGCCAGCCACCGAAGAACAGGATCGAGATCAGCGCACACATCAGCCAGATCGCGATATATTCGCCCGCCATGAAGAGCAGATAGGGGGTGGAGCTATATTCCACCATGAAGCCCGCAACCAGTTCGGATTCGGCTTCGGGAAGGTCAAACGGCGGGCGGTTCGTCTCGGCCAGCGCCGAGATGAAGAAGAGTGCTACCATCGGCAGATGCGGCAGCCAGTACCAGTTGAACAGACCGAAGGAGCCATCCTGGGCACGCACGATATCGCTTAGATTCATCGACCCCGTCGAGATGATGATCCCGATAATGATCAGACCGAGAGAGACCTCGTAGGAGATCATCTGTGCCGCCGAGCGCAGCGAGCCGAGGAAGGGGTATTTCGAGTTCGACGCCCAGCCGCCCATGATCACGCCGTAAACCTCGAGCGAGGAGATCGCGAAGACGAACAGGATCGCCACGTTGATATCGGCCAGCACCCAGCCATCGGCCATCGGGATCACGGCCCAAGCGAGGACCGCGAGCACCATCGACATCACAGGTGCGAGGAAGAACACGAATTTATCGGCACCGGCGGGAACCACGATCTCTTTGAGAACGTATTTCCCCGCATCGGCGAAGGTCTGGAACAGACCCCACGGACCGACAACGTTGGGACCGCGGCGCATTTGCACCGCCGCCCAGATCTTGCGGTCGCCATAGACCAGAAAGATCAATGCAACCATCACGAAGGCAATCAATGCGACCGCCTGCAGGAGGATGATCACGAATGTGCCAAAGGGTGTAGCGATAAACTCGGCCATGATGTTCCTCAGATCGCCTTCTCTTAAACCGTCGGGATGCCACGATCAGCGCAATCGGATACCGTCACTTCGGCATCGATGGTGCGCAGACCCCGCGGCAATGCGGGTGAAATTGTGTAAACGGCATCTGCCCGCCAGAGACCGTCCTTGTCGTCAAGGGTCGTGCGGATATGCCGCGCGAACCCGAAGCCCCTGATCAGGGAATATTGTGCCGCAGCGCAGGCCGCGAAATCGGTTGCCGCCTCGGCGGTTGCCCCCTTACCGCCCACGGATGCCCTGAATTCGACCAGATCATCCTGTAGCAGGCGGGTTTCAACCGGCTGGTAGGTCACGTCCCGATACGTCCCTTTTGCCGAGGCACAGGCCGACAGACCGACCAAAAGGCCGGTTGTGGCAAGCGCGATCTGGCAAAGGCTGGGGCGCATCGGGCGGGGTCCTTATTCAGCGGCCAGTTGGGATTTCGCACGTTCCTTGGCACCGGCGGAAAGCTCCGCCATCAGCACCGAAGCCCGTGCAATGGGGTTGGTCAGATAATAGTCGCGGAAGGGGGCACGGAAGGTCGCCTTGCCCATGTCGCGGATCTCGACCGGCGTCCAGTCGCTTTCGACAACCTCGTCCACGCGTGCGAGATGCGGCACGGCGGCCACCATCGCACGGCGCAGACCGGCCAGCGTATCCCAGCCCTGTTTCGCGCCCAGCTCGGCGGAAAGCGCACGCAGGATCGCCCAGTTTTCCTTCGCCTCACCCGGCGGGTAAGCAGCGCGGAAGGCAAGCTGCGGACGGCCCTCGGTATTGACGAACAGACCGTTTTCCTCGGTGTAGCAGGCGCTTGGCAGGATGATATCGGCGCGGTTCGCACCGCGATCGCCGTGGCTGCCCTGATAGATGACCAGCGGGCCACCCTCGGAACGCGGCGCGATCTCGACCTCATCGGCGCCGAGGTTATAGATCACCTCTGCACCCTCGATCGCCACCGGCAGACCGCCCATAGTGACAGCGCCCACATCCATCGCCCCCACACGGCCAGCCGCCGTATGCAGAACCAGAAGCTTCGAGTTGCTGTTTTCCGCAAGCTTCATCGCATGGGCCAGAACGGCCTCGCCATCCGCCTCGGACAGCGCCCCCTGCCCCACGATCACAAGGCTGGGTTTCTCTTTGGTCTCGTCCGAGATCTCGCGCGAGGACAGGCTTTCCAGCGCCGCGCGGTCGGTGCCGACATGGGCATAGTCATAGGTCAGATCGACAGCCTCACCGACCAGACCGATCTTCGCCCCATTCAGCCATGCCTTGCGCAGACGCGCATTCAGCACCGGCGCTTCGACGCGCGGATTGGTCCCGATCAGCTGGATCATCTTGGCATTGTCGATATCGGCAATGGTCGCATTGCCCACATAGGCCGAGCGGTTGCCAACCGGCAGACGCGCGCCATCGGTGCGGCATTCCACCTTACCGCCCTGCGCCTCGATCAGCTGTTTCAACGCGAAGGCCGCTTCGGTCGAGGCCAGATCGCCAACAAGGCCCGCAACCTTCTTGCCCTTGATCGCGGCTGCAGCCGCTTCCAGAGCCTCGGGCCAGCTGACGGGGGTCAGCTTGCCATCCTTGCGGATATAGGGCTTGTCCAGACGCTGGCGTTTCAGCCCGTCCCAGATATAGCGCGACTTATCGCCCAGCCACTCCTCGTTCACCGCGTCATTATTGCGCGGCAGGATCCGCATGACCTGACGGCCTTTGGTATCCACGCGGATGTTCGACCCAAGCGCATCCATCACGTCGATGGATTCGGTCTTGGTCAGCTCCCACGGGCGGGCGGTAAAGGCATAGGGCTTCGACACCAGCGCGCCAACGGGGCAAAGATCAACGATATTGCCCTGAAGATTGCTGTCGAGCGTCTGGTCCAGATAGGAGGAAATCTCGCTATCCTCACCGCGTCCGGTCTGGCCCATCTGGGTGATGCCCGCGACTTCCGTCGTGAAGCGCACGCAGCGGGTACAGGAGATGCAGCGCGTCATATGGGTTTCGACCAGCGGGCCGAGGTTCAGCTCGGTGGCCGAACGCTTGGGCTCGCGATAGCGCGAGAAATCGACGCCGTAAGCCACCGCCTGATCCTGAAGGTCGCATTCGCCGCCCTGGTCACAGATCGGGCAGTCGAGCGGGTGGTTGATCAGGAGGAACTCCATCACACCCTCGCGCGCCTTCTTCACCATAGGCGATTTGGTCTTCATGACCGGCGGCTGGCCTTCCGGCCCGGGGCGCAGATCCTTGACCTGCATCGCGCAGGAGGCCGTGGGTTTGGGCGGGCCGCCCACGACTTCCACCAGACACATCCGGCAGTTGCCCGCAATCGACAGACGCTCGTGATAGCAGAAACGCGGAACCTCGATACCGGCTTCCTCGCAGGCCTGCAGAAGCGTCAGGCTGCCATCCACCTCGTAATCGGTGCCATCAATATTGATTTTTCTGAGGTCTGCCATGTCACAATCCGTCAGTATGCTCGGGCGCGGCAATCCGCGCGGTGATATCTGTGCGAAGGGCCATCATTTACAGCCCCCCGGAAAGACCCAGGTTCCGTTGCTGAAACTGTCATCCAGCCCCGAATTGACCCCCTGCGCGCCACACCAGCGGCTGAGGACTTTCTTGGCCTCGGCCCCCTCATCGGCGGCGAAGGGCGCCCCGTCGCGCATGACGATCAGCCCCGAAGGCGATTGCGCGATCTGGTACCCCGCAGGCACCGCACGCGCCGCGCCATCCACCAGTGCATCCGGACCATCAAGAGGCTTGTCGCCACATGCCGCAAGCGCCAGAAGCGCACCGGCAAGGACAGCCCCGCGGGCGATATGAGGGAAGCTCAGGGTCATTCTGCCGCAAACGCCCCCATGCGACCGGTCTTACGGGCCTTGATCCGGTCTTCGATCTCTTCACGGAAGTTACGGATCAGGCCTTGGATCGGCCAAGCCGCCGCGTCGCCAAGGGCGCAGATGGTGTGGCCTTCGACCTGTTTGGTGACCGATTGCAGCATGTCGATCTCTTCGATCTCGGCATCGCCGGTCACCAGACGGTCCATCAGGCGGCTCATCCAGCCGGTGCCTTCACGGCAGGGCGTGCATTGGCCGCAGCTTTCGTGATGGAAGAATTTCGACAGGCGCGCCACCGCTTTGATGACATCGGTGTTCTGGTCCATCACGATCATGCAGCCCGTGCCGAAGACCGATTTCTTGTCGCGCATCCCGTCGAAATCCATGATCGCGTCTTCGCACATCGAGGCGGGCAGGATCGGGCAGGATGCGCCGCCCGGAATAACCGCCTTGAGGTTTTTCCAGCCACCACGGACACCGCCGCCATGTTTCTCGATCATCTCGCGCATCGACAGGCCCAGCGTCTCTTCGACAACGCAGGGCGTGTTCACATGGCCCGAGAAGCCGAACAGCTTCACGCCCACATTGTTGGGGCGGCCAAAGCTTGCAAACCACTCCGGCCCGCGACGCAGGATCGTGGGCGTTACCGAGATGGATTCAACGTTATTCACCGTGGTCGGGCAGCCATAAAGGCCCGCGCCTGCGGGGAATGGCGGCTTCATGCGGGGCATGCCCTTCTTGCCTTCGAGGCTTTCCAGAAGCGCGGTTTCCTCGCCACAGATATAGGCACCGGCCCCGTGATGCAGGAAGACATCGAACTGATAGCCCGAGCCACAGGCATTCGGGCCAAGGAAGCCCGCGTCATAGGCCTCGTCGATCGCGCGCTGCAGCGCCTCTTTCTCGCGGGTATATTCGCCGCGCTGGTAGATATAGGCCGCGCGCGCGCCCATCGCATAACCGGCAACCAGCGCCCCTTCGACCAGACAATGCGGGTCGTGGCGCATGATCTCGCGGTCCTTACAGGTCGCGGGCTCGGATTCATCGGCATTGATCACAAGGAAGGACGGACGGCCATCGGTTTCCTTCGGCATGAAGGACCATTTCAGACCGGTCGGGAAACCTGCACCACCACGGCCACGCAGCCCCGACGCCTTGATCTGGTCCACGATCCAGTCGCGCCCATTGGCCAGAAGACCGGCGGTATTATCCCAATGCCCGCGTTTCATCGCACCAGCCAGCGACTGGTCATACATCCCGTAGAGGTTGGTAAAGATCCGATCCTGATCTTTCAGCATGTCACTTTCCTCACTTCCCTGGCCCTTTGGCCGGCTGTTACCGGAGTTCCGGCGGCAGATGCGCCGTTCCGACCAGCGCGGTATTGTAATCGAGCTAACGCTCAGTAATCATTCGTCTTCGCGCGTGCAAGAAAGGCCTCTTTGCCTTCCTCCACAATCAGCTTGGCCTGTGCGACCCATTTATCCCGCGTGCAGCGCCCCTTGAAGCGCGGCACATTGGCATCGGCATAAGCCACCTGTGCAGGCCCCCAAGCCGCGATCTGCTCGTAATGCCAGATCCCCCAGCTGTTCAAGCGCTCTTCCAGTTTCGGCCCGATCCCCTCGATCAGTTTGAGGTCGTCGCCCTGCCCGTTCCGCGGTGCGGCAATCCCCTGCGGTGCCTCGCCCGGATCTGCGGCCCCCTCGGCGGGATCCGCCTCTTCGGCATCCTCCTCGTCCGGATCGACCCAGCCGGGCTGGTCCTTCTGGTGACGGATCCGGCTTTCCGCCGTGGCCGCGATGATATCGACCTTGTCCATATGCACCTTGGCCTGCGATTCTGCCGCGTCCAGACCGTCGGCCAGCTTTTCGCTCAACTCGGCGGCAGGCTCGCTTTTATGCGTATAGGCCACCACAGCGTCATGATTGACCGAATGCATCGGCGGGACGGCACGCGCCGCTTTGCCCACCTCGATTTCGGCCTCCTGCAGATCCAGTGTCCCGTCCATGAAGGCCCATTTCAGAACCCCGCGAAACAGCGACCCTGCCACGATCCCCAAAAACAGTGCCGCAAGAAAACCCGAGCTAAGAGTGAACAAGAAGACGATAACACCCAGAACAGCACCCCAGAGGGTCACTGTTTTCTGCGCTTGGCTCTTCATTTCGTTCATCATGCGCGTCAGGCCTTTCGGGCTGCGGAGAGGTCCATGCCCCTAACGGGGCACGGGGCGTGAATTAAAGCGGCTTGGACTCTTCGGTCGGCTTCCCTTTGGAATCGGCCTCGGCGTCCTGCTCGGTGATGCCGTGGGTGCTTGCAGGCACGCCCTGTGCGGGGCGAGGAGCACGGGCAGCCGCCTGCTGAGCGGCAGTTTTCGGACGCGGCTGGGTGCCCATCAGGCCCACAGGGCCAATCTGGCCCGTCGCCTGCCACGGCGCGGTCAGCGGCACTTCGGTGCCATCGATTTTCTTGATATAGGTGCCATATTGCAGCGCGATCGAAGTGGTCGCGTTATGGGCTTCCTTATCGCCCGGAACATCGACACAGGCATTTGGGCCGGTCTTCGGTTCCGACGAGAAGCGCCCGATGCGCGACCCCGGAGCCGGACGCTCGCCCGCTTTCAGCTGGTCGATCAGGGTCGACATGCTCTCTTCCGAGAGGTCTTCATAGTAATCGCGGCCAATCTGGGCCATCGGCGCATTGGCACAAGCGCCAAGGCATTCGACCTCTTCCCAAGACAGGGTGCCATCTGCCGACAGCTCATGCGGATTGGGCGCGATCTTTTCCTTACAGACCTTCATCAGGTCTTCCGACCCGCAGATCATGCAGGACGTGGTGCCACAGATCTGGATATGCGCCACCGACCCAACAGGGGCCAGATGGAACATGAAGTAGAAGGTCGCAACCTCAAGCGCCCGCATATAGGGCATTTCCAGCATATCAGCGACATATTCGATTGCCGGACGGCTCAGCCAGCCCTCTTGCTCCTGCGCGCGGAACAAGAGCGGAATGATGGCCGAGGCCTGACGCCCGACCGGATATTTGGTCATCTGCGCCAGCGCCCATTCATGGTTGGCGGGCGTGAACTCGAAGCTCTCGGGCTGTTCGTGATGTAGACGGCGAAGCATTAGCGGTCGACCTCCCCGAACACGATATCCATCGTGCCGATGATTGCGGCCAGATCGGCGAGCATATGGCCCTTGCCGACATAGTCCATGGATTGCAGGTGCAGATAGCCCGGCGCGCGGATCTTCGCGCGGTAGGGTTTATTGGTGCCATCGGATTTGAGGAACACGCCGAATTCGCCCTTGGGCGCCTCGACGGCGGCATAGACCTCGCCTGCCGGAACCTTGAACCCTTCGGTGTAAAGCTTGAAATGGTGGATCAGGCTCTCCATCGAGGTTTTCATATCGCCGCGTTTGGGGGGCGTGATCTTGCCACGGGCCAGAACATCGCCCTTCTCCACGCGCAGCTTGTCCAGCGCCTGACGGATGATCTTCACCGATTCGCGCATCTCGGCCATACGGACCAGATAGCGGTCATAGCAGTCGCCATTCTTGCCCACGGCCACGTCGAAATCGAATTCGTCATAGCATTCATAGGGCTGGCTGCGACGCAGATCCCATGCAAGCCCCGAGCCGCGGACCATCACGCCGGAATAGCTCCAGTCGAGGATGTCCTGCTCGGTGATGATGGCGATATCCACGTTACGCTGCTTGAACACGCGGTTTTCGGTGATCAGCGTGTCGATATCGTCGAGCTTGGCTGGAAATTCCTTGGCCCAAGTGTCGATATCCTCGATCAGCTCGGGCGGCAGGTCCTGATGCACGCCGCCGGGCCGGAAATAGGCCGAGTGCAGACGCGCGCCACAGGCCCGCTCGTAGAAGATCATCAGCTTCTCGCGTTCCTCGAAGCCCCAGAGCGGCGGCGTCAGCGCGCCCACGTCCATAGCTTGGGTCGTCACGTTCAGCAGGTGGTTCAGCACGCGGCCGATCTCGCAGAACAACACGCGGATCAGCGAAGCACGGCGCGGCACCTCGGTCCCCGTCAGTTTCTCGATCGCCAGACACCATGCATGTTCCTGATTCATCGGCGCGACATAATCGAGCCGGTCGAAATAGGGCAGGTTCTGCAGATAAGTGCGGCTTTCCATCAGCTTCTCGGTGCCGCGATGCAAGAGGCCGATATGCGGGTCAACGCGTTCCACGATCTCGCCGTCAAGCTCGACCACCATCCGCAAAACGCCGTGCGCTGCGGGGTGCTGGGGCCCGAAGTTGAGGTTGAAGTTGCGGATGCGCTGTTCGCCGGTCAGGGCGTCCTGCGTGCCGTCGTCATAATGGTTCTGCCGGATATCGCCGTCCATCATGCGCCCATCTCCATCGCAAAAGTCTTGATGTGCATCACTTCGCCCCCGCCTTCTCGTCGCCCGGAAGGATGTATTTCGCCCCTTCCCACGGGCTGAGGAAGTCGAACTGGCGGAATTCCTGCACCAGTTTGACGGGCTCGTAGACCACGCGTTTCTGCACCTCGTCCCAACGCACCTCGACATAGCCGGTGGTCGGGAAGTCCTTGCGCAGCGGGTGGCCACGGAAGCCGTAATCGGTCAGCAGACGGCGCAGGTCGGGATGGCCCGAGAACAGCACGCCGAACATGTCGAAGACCTCGCGCTCAAACCAGTTGGCGCATTTATGCACCTCGGTGATCGAGGGCACCATCTCGTCGATGCGGACCTCGGCCTTCACGCGGATGCGCTGGTTGCGATACATCGACAGGAACTGCCAGACCATATCGAAGCGCTTCGCGCGCTCGGGGTGGTCGACCGCCGTGATATCGGTCAACGAAGAGAACATGCAGTTCGGGTCTTCCTTGAGGAAGGCCACGAAATCCTCGATCCCCGAAAGGGTCACGTTCACCGTCAGCTCGCCAAAAGCGATCTCGGTGGAAATCACGTCATCGGGGCGACGGGCCTCGATATGGGCGGCCAGCTCGGCCAGCGCATCAAGGCGGGCGTCCTGACGGGCGTCGGTTTGCAGATCATCGGTCATAGCCTGCCCTCCTTAGCGAACCAGCGTGCCGGTACGGCGGATTTTGCGTTGCAGCTGCAGCAGACCGTAAAGCAGCGCCTCTGCGGTGGGCGGGCAGCCCGGCACATAGATATCGACCGGAACGATGCGGTCGCAGCCACGCACGACCGAATAGCTGTAGTGGTAATAGCCACCGCCATTGGCGCAGGACCCCATCGAGATCACATAGCGCGGCTCGGGCATCTGGTCATAGACCTTGCGCAGCGCGGGTGCCATCTTGTTGGTCAGCGTGCCGGCCACGATCATCAGGTCCGACTGGCGCGGCGAGGCCCGCGGCGCCATGCCGAACCGTTCGACGTCATAGCGCGGCATGGAAGCCTGCATCATCTCCACGGCGCAGCAGGCAAGACCGAAGGTCATCCAGTGCAGCGAGCCATTGCGCGCCCAGTTGATCACATCCTCGGTCGAGGTCAGCAGGAAGCCTTTGTCCTGCAACTCTTTGTTGATGGCCTGCGTCGCGAACTCTTTGTCCACAGCAGCGGTATTGGCAGAGGTCATCACGCCCATTCCAACGCCCCTTTCTTCCATTCATAGGCAAAGCCCACGGTCAGCACGCCAAGGAACACCATCATGGCCCAGAAACTGGTCATAGAGATATCCTGGAACGCCACCGCCCACGGGAACAGAAAGGCCACTTCGAGGTCGAAGATGATGAAAAGGATCGACACGAGATAGAAGCGCACGTCGAATTTCATCCGCGCGTCATCGAATGCGTTGAAACCACATTCATAGGCCGAGACCTTTTCCGGGTCAGGATTGCGGATCGCAATGATCGCGGCTGCCCCCAGAAGCAATAGTGCCAAGGCAATGGCAACGCACAGAAAGATGAGGATGGGAAGATATTCGCGCAGGTATTCGTGCACTGTCTGGCTCCCTAGACTCGCGACGTTTCGTCGCGCCGGTTCAAGCTGCGGTGAGCAATAGACTCGTGTCGCTCCGGGGTCAACAGATGTCGGGTCTATTTCGTATATTTCGGGGCAGTCATTTTAGATAAGAAACCCTGAAAAAGCGAATATCGACAATAAGATCCGAAGCAAACCGATCAGTCCAACTCACCGCTCAGGATATGGCATGAGAGCTAACGAGCAAGCGTGAATCGACCGTTTACGGCGAAATGTTTTCCTCTAAAATATGCATTTATTAACCCTATTTTCCGCAAATGGCTTGTTTCACAGGGA
This sequence comes from Thioclava sp. NS-SX20, assembly GCF_057380695.1. Taxonomy (NCBI): domain Bacteria; kingdom Pseudomonadati; phylum Pseudomonadota; class Alphaproteobacteria; order Rhodobacterales; family Paracoccaceae; genus Thioclava; species Thioclava sp. NS-SX20. Next base: position 1,650,708 of record NZ_CM170816.1, read on the forward strand.
AAATTCCATGTTGAAATCCCGCGAAATTCTTTGTCGCAGGTGTTTCATTTCCGGATCACCCGCCCCGAGACGGCAAAGAATGCACAACTTCCGGTTTATATCGCCCGTGTTTTTTGCAGCTCTTCGCGCAGAATACGGGCGATCAGCGCGATATCGTCCAGATCGAAGCTCAAAGGCAGCCGCAGATCGAGCAATCCGGCCAGAATGGCATTGCTACGTGGCAGGGATTGGGGCGGAACATAGTGCCAGCTCTCATGACGTGACGTAAAACCCATGGGCTCCTTCGCGCCGAACCATTTCAGCTCGACCCCGCGCGCCAGACAGCGCGTCACAAAATCCACAACCATAGGGGCGCTAAAGGCGGGCAGGCGGAACTGGAATGACGATCCCACATAGGATTCGCCCTCGGCACGCGACACCAAGGCCAGCCCCTGCCCCCCTGCAAGCTCGGCTTCCAATCTCTGGTAAAGGCGATTCCATCGTGCGATCTGCTGCGGCAGATCGGCCAGTTGCGGGCGCAGGATCGCCGCGCGCAGGTTATCCATCCGCCCCGAGACATTGGGCGTGTCATATTTCGACTGCTCGAAATAGTCGCTGGCGGGGGCAGCGCGGTGGCGCGGATAAAGCATATAGCTGCCCGACAGCAGGATCGCCCGCGCCATCACCTGCGGATCGTCACTGACCAGCAATCCGCCCTCGCCCGAATTCATATGCTTGTAGGTCTGGGTCGAATAGCAGCCGATCACCCCATGCCGCCCCGAAGGCACCCCCTTCCACGCCGCCCCCATCGTATGGGCGCAATCCTCGATCACCGTCAGGTCATGGCGGCGGGCAATCTCCATCAGCCGGTCCATGTCGCAGATATGGCCGCGCATATGGCTCAGCATCAACACCCGCGCCTGACCGGCCTTGGCCTCCAGATCGTCCAGATCGATCACCAGATCTTCCGTCACCTCGACCAGCACCGGCACGCCCCCCACCGCCGCAATCGCGCCGGGCACAGGCGCCAGCGTAAAAGCATTGGTCAGCACGTGCTCGCCCTGCCGCACACCAATCGCCCGCAAGGCGCAGCCCAGAGCATAGCCCCCCGATGCCACCGCCAGCGCAAAGCGCGCGCCGGTGAAATCGGCAAACTCGATCTCGAGATCGGCCACTTCGCCATATTCGCCCGGAAGGGTGTTATAGCGGTGCAGCCGCCCGTGGCGCATCACCTCGACGGCGCGGGCGATGGCCGCCTCGGGGAGAGGCTCCTGCTGGGTGAAGGGCTTGGTAAAGATCTCGTCAGGCATCGGCCATGCTCCAGAGTTCGGCGGAAAATCGGCACCATTCGGCGGGCGGCACAACGCGCAGCCGCCGCCCCGCCCCTTAGCCCTGTGGCCGCGCGGGCAGAAGCTGCGCGACCAAGGCGGGCAGGATCGTATAGCTGGCCATCGCCGCCTCGGGTTCCAGACGCAAGATAGCCTCGCCCTCGGGGCCGAAAGTGACCAGCACACAAGGCACCCCCACGGCGGCGGCGGTCTTCCGGTCCGTTTCGGTATCACCGATCAGGACCGATTGCGCCACAGCCCCCCCTGCCCGCTCGACTGCCGCAAGATAGGGGGCGGGGTCGGGTTTGCGGGTGGGCAGGGTATCGGCCCCGATCAGCGCATCGAACAGAGGCGCAATGCCAAGCTGATCCACCAGCTTCACCGCAAGGCCTTCGGGCTTATTGGTGCAGATGGCGGTTTTGTACCCCGCCTCGCGCAGCGCCTCTATCGCCGCCACCACACCGGGATACAGCGTGGTGTGGACGCAGATATGGGCGTCGTAATGGGCCAGAAGGCGGTCGAAATCGGCATCGATGGCCGCCTCAACATCCTCATGGCCCAGCCGCCCGAACCCCTCGCGCAGCATCGCCCGCCCGCCATGAAAAGCGATCACCGCATCGTCCAGCGGATGCAGCACCGGCGCATAGCCGCGCGCCACGAAACAGGCATTGGCCGCCGCGATAAGATCCGCCGAGGTATCGGCCAATGTGCCGTCCAGATCGAAGACAACCGTCTGCATGCAGTCCTTCCTGCCCCGAAGCCGGGGCGATGTTGAAACACGCCGAAAAACGACGTGATGATCAGGCACCTTGCGGCCCGTTGCACTATGGGTAAAACGGGGATGAGCAGAAGAAAAGGCCAGAAGAAAAGGCAGAGCTATGGCAAACGCGCTGATTATCCTTGCTGCCGGGCAAGGCACCCGCATGAATTCCGACCTGCCGAAGGTGCTGCATCAGGTGGGCCGCGCGCCTCTGGTCGCGCATGCTTTGGCCGCAGGACGCGCGCTGGAGCCCGAGCGGATTATCGCCGTAACCGGCCACGGGGCCGATCTGGTGGAGAAGGCGGTCGCCCAATGGGCACCCGATGCGCAATATGTCCGGCAGGCCGAGCAGCTTGGCACCGGCCATGCCGTGGCACAGGCGCTGCCGCTGCTGGAGGGCTTCGACGGGCGCGTGATCGTGCTCTATGGCGACACACCCTTCATCCGCCCCGAAACGCTGGACGCGCTTGCCGCCTCGGATGCGGCGGTTGCGGTGCTGGGCTTTGTGGCCGCCGATCCGGGCCGTTACGGACGCCTGATCGCGCAGGGTCCCGCGCTGGAGCGGATCGTGGAATACAAGGACGCCTCCGAAAGCGAGCGGGCGATCCGGCTGTGCAATTCCGGCGTCATCGCCTGTGATGCGGTGCTGCTGACCGAGCTGGTGCAGGGCTTGGGCAATGACAATGCGGCGGGCGAATATTACCTGACCGATATCGTGGGCGCGGCGCGTGCCCGCGGCCTGAGCGCCGAAGTGGTCACCTGCGACGAGGCCGAGACGCTGGGCATCAACACCCGCGCCGAACTCGCCCGTGCCGAGGCCCTGTTCCAGACCCGCCAGCGCAACGACGCTCTGGAAAACGGCGTCAGCATGGCCGATCCCGACAGCGTCTATTTCGCACTCGACACCTATCTGGGCCGCGATGTGACCGTGGGCCCGAATGTGGTGTTCGGCACGGGGGTCACCGTTGAATCCGGCGCCTCTATCGAAGCCTTCTGCCATCTTGAAGGCTGCCATATCTCGCGCGGGGCCACTATCGGGCCCTTTGCCCGCCTGCGCCCCGGCGCGGAACTGGCCGAGGATGTCCATGTGGGCAATTTCGTCGAGGTCAAGAATGCGACGCTGGCCGAGGGGGTGAAGGTCGGCCATCTGACCTATCTGGGCGATGCCGAGATCGGCGCGCGCACCAATATCGGCGCGGGCACCATCACCTGCAACTATGATGGCGTCTTCAAACATCGCACGGTAATCGGGGAAGACGCGTTTATCGGCTCCTCGACCATGCTGGTGGCCCCCGTGACCATCGGTGCGCGCGCGCTCACCGGATCGGGGTCGGTGATCACCAAGAATGTGCCCGATGACGCCCTTTCCGTGGCGCGCGGCCAACAGGTCAACAAACCCGGTCTGGCCCGCAAACTGATGACCATGCTGCGCGAGGAAAAAGCCCGCCGCGCCGCCGCGAAATCCGAAAAGAAAGGCTGAGCCCATGTGCGGAATCATCGGCGTGCTTGGCACGCATGAAGTCTCCCCCCTTCTGGTCGAAAGCCTCAAACGGCTGGAATATCGCGGCTATGACAGCGCGGGCATCGCCACCATCAACGAAGGCCGCCTTGACCGCCGCCGCGCGGTGGGCAAGCTGGTCAACCTCTCGGACCTTCTGGTGCATGAACCGCTGCCGGGCAAAGCCGGCATCGGCCATACCCGCTGGGCGACCCACGGCGCGGCGACGGTGACCAATGCACATCCGCATCGCTCGGGGCCGGTGGCGGTGGTCCATAACGGCATCATCGAGAATTTCCGCGAGCTGCGCGCCGAGCTGGCCCAAGCCGGCATCACCCCCGAAACCGAGACCGACACCGAAACCGTGGCCCAGCTGACCCGCCTGATGATGGACCGCGGCATGCCCCCGCGCGAGGCAGCCGTGGCCACGCTGGCCAAGCTTGAGGGCGCCTTCGCCCTTCTGTGGCTGTTTGACGGCGAGGACGATCTGATGATCGCCGCGCGTAAAGGCTCGCCTCTGGCGATCGGGCATGGCGAGGGCGAGATGTTCGTGGGGTCGGATGCCATCGCGCTGTCGCCGATGACCGACCGCATCACCTATCTGGAAGAGGGCGATTATGCCTTCATCACCCGTCAGGGCGCGGAAATCTTCGACCACGCGGGCCGCCGCGCCAATCGCGATGAGGCCCGTATCGATCTGGGCCAGACCCGCGTCGAAAAGGGCGGATACAAGCACTTCATGGCCAAGGAGATCGCCGAGCAACCGGTGGTTCTGGCCGATGCGCTGACCCATTATCTGCGGGGCGACAGCCTCAACCTGCCGGAAAGCGTGGATTTTTCCGGCACCGAGCGGCTGACGCTGGTGGCCTGTGGCACGGCCTTCTATGCCTGCCAGACCGCGAAATACTGGTTTGAAAAGCTCGCGGGCATCCCCTGCGAGATTGATGTCGCCTCCGAGTTCCGCTACCGCGAGCCGCCGATGCCCGCGCGCTCCACGGCGCTGTTTGTCAGCCAGTCGGGCGAAACCGCCGATACGCTGGCCGCGCTGCGCTATTGCAACGAGAAGGTCGAGAAAACCATCGCCGTGGTCAATGTCCCCACCTCCACTATGGCGCGCGAGGCGGGCATCGCCCTGCCGATCCATGCGGGCGTCGAAGTGGGCGTGGCCTCGACCAAAGCCTTCACCTGCCAGCTGCTGACACTCGGCATTCTGGCACTGAAGGCGGGTCTGGATCGCGGCCATCTCAGCCCCGAAGACGCCCGAAACCATATGCAGGCCCTGCGCGCCCTGCCCGGCCTGATGAATGCAGGCCTCGGCATCGGCGAGAAGATTGCCGAGCTGTCGGGCCAGCTGGCCGAGGCGCAAGACATCCTCTTCCTCGGGCGCGGCCCGCTGTATCCGCTGGCGATGGAAGGCGCGCTGAAGCTGAAGGAAATCAGCTATATCCACGCTGAAGGCTATGCCAGCGGCGAGCTGAAACACGGCCCCATCGCGCTGATCGAACGCACGGTGCCGGTGATCGTCTTCGCCCCCCATGACGGGCTTTTCGACAAGACTGTCTCGAATATGCAAGAGGTCATGGCCCGCCACGGCAAGGTGCTTCTGGTCTCCGATGCCCAAGGCCTCTCCGAGGCCTCCGAGGGCACCTGGGCCACGCTGCAGCTGCCGGAAGTGCTTGAACCATGGGCCCCGATCCTCTATGCGCTGCCCGCGCAACTTCTGGCCTATCACACCGCCATCGCTAAAGGCACCGATGTGGACCAGCCCCGCAACCTAGCTAAATCGGTGACCGTCGAATGAGCCGCAAACGTGGGGGCCGCAAAGGCCCCAAACCCGAAATCCTGCAGGACGATGGCACCCGCCTTTCGCCCGAAGAAACCGCAAAACTCAGCGCCGAGGCCGAAGCCTATGCCGCCTCGGATGCCGATTACGAGTTCTTCGAGGAAGAGGCCGAGCCGGAAGACACCCTCGCACCGCCCAGCATCGAAGATGCGCTCTATGCCCTCGAGGCATGGGCCGATGCGGAACGCGCCGCACAACTGCAAGCGCAAACCGGCACCAGCTGCCGCGTCATCGGCGTAACCGCCACCGGCCTCACCGATATGGCCGCCATGTGGCGCGAGGCGCTGGACAATGAAGGCCGTGTCAGCCTCGCCAATGAGCTTTGGCAATCGGGCATCTATGAGGCCCGCATCGCCGCCACCAAGCTGCTGACCCAAGCCCGCATGCGCCCCGACGATATGGCGTGGCAACTGCTGACCCGCTGGATCGAAGAGGCCGATTGCTTCGCCCTGATCGACGCGATCAGCAAGCCGGCGGCCAAACGCCTGCAGGCCAATCTCGCGCGCCTCAGCCAGCTTGACGCATGGGCGAATGAGGGCCAGCCCCTCTCCGAAGACCTCGACGAAGCGGTCGAACAGCCCCAAGGCCCGATCGGCCCGAAGCTCGCCATCTTCCTGATGACGCGCCCCTATACCAAGCTGCGCAACCCCAAACCCGAAGACCACCGCGTACAAGACCACCTGCTGACACTGGCCGCACGTCTGGCACCGGGCGCGCCGGTCGATCTGTCGCGCGCCATCGGCCGCTGGCTGGCAGATCTGGCAAAATTCGAACGCGCCCGCGTCGAACATTTCCTTGCCACACAGGAACATCTGCCGCGCACCCTGCGCCGCGAAGCCCAGAACGGTCTCTGAGTCCAGCTGCCGAAAATATCCTCGGGGGATGAATTTCATATTCCCCGAATATGAAAGAAGGGGGCGAGATCGCCCCCTTTTCCACATCTGCCACCAAGATCAGGCCACTTTCACCGCACCACGCCGCGCAATCGCCCATGACCTCACCGAATGACCAAAGGCCTCGAACAGGGGCCGCGACACAGGGTCCTGCGCCGCCCGATGCTCGGGGTGCCATTGCACCGACATGGTAAACCCGGGCGCGTCTTTCACATAGATCGCCTCGGCAGTGCCATCATCGGCCCGCCCCTCGATCACGATGCGAGGGCCCGCTTCCAGAATGCCCTGACCGTGCAGCGAATTGGTTTCCACCTCTTCCGCCCCGAAGAGCCGCGCAAATCGCCCCCCCGCAGCAAGCGAGACCTTGTGCCGGTTGGAAAACCCTTCCTCCAGCGACACATCCACAGGCATCCGGTGGTTGCGCCGCCCCGGCAATTCGCGGATCTCGGGATGCAGGGTGGACCCCATCGCCACGGCGATTTCCTGAAAGCCGCGGCAGATCCCGAAAATCGGCTGACCGGTCGCCACACAGGCCCGCACAAGCTCCAGTGCAATGGCATCGCGCTTGCGGTCAAAAGTGCCATGCGCCTCGGTTTCCTCATCGCCATATTCGGACGGGTGCACATTCGGGCGCCCGCCGGGCAGAAGGAAGCCGTCACAGCTTTCCATCAGTTCGGCCACCGTCATCCAGCCGGGGTCGGGCGGAATGATCATCGGGATACAGCCAGACACTTCCGCAATCGCCTCGGACACCATGGTGCCGGTCTCGTGCACCGGAAAACGATCATTGATCAGCGCGGTGTTGCCGATAATGCCTACGATGGGTCTGGTCATGCCTGCTCTCCTTTGCGGTCAAGCTAAGCGGGAAGGTTTCGCAAGAAAAGGCTTCATATGCGCAACAAATGTGCGCCACGGCGAAGAGCCTGCCAAAGATACGCACAGCCTGCCCGTCGCGTAACATTCTGCCCGCGAATGCAGCGCGACAAAGCGGATCTGCCTGCACCGCAAGCAGATCCGGTTCGGTTACCTAGCGGGTCGCCTTATATTGCAGGCGACGGTGATGCAGGACCGGCTCGGTATAGCCCGAAGGCTGGTTGCGCCCCTGAAACACCAGATCGCAGGCCGCCTGAAAGGCCACGCCATTATAATCGGGCGCCATCGGCTGATAGGCGGGATCGCCCGCGTTCTGGCGATCCACCACCACAGCCATCTCGCGCAGCCCATGCATCACGGCCTCTTCCGAGACCACCCCGTGATGCAGCCAGTTCGCCAGCGCCTGCGCCGAAATCCGGCAGGTGGCGCGGTCTTCCATCAGCCCCACGTCATGGATATCGGGCACTTTGGAACAGCCCACCCCCTGATCGACCCAGCGCACCACATAGCCCAGAATGCCCTGAGCGTTATTGCGGATCTCGCGGGTGGTTTCCTCTTCCGAGAAATTACGCCCCGCAGCCAGCGGGATCGACAGCAGATCATCCAGCCGCTCGGGCCGGCGCTCGGCCGCAATCTCGCGCTGACGGGCCAGAACATCCACCGCATGGTAATGCATCGCATGCAAAGTGGCCGCCGTGGGCGATGGCACCCAAGCACAATTGGCCCCCGCCTTGGGATGGCCCACCTTCTGCTCCAGCATGGCCGCCATCAGATCGGGCATCGCCCACATGCCCTTGCCAATCTGCGCCCGCCCCGAAAGCCCGCAGCGCAGACCGATATCCACATTGCGGTCCTCATAGGCGGCAATCCACGGCTGGGATTTCATCTCGCCCTTGGGCAGCAGGGCACCGGCCTCCATCGAGGTATGGATCTCGTCGCCCGTCCGGTCAAGGAAGCCCGTATTGATAAAGGCCACGCGATGTTTGGCCGCGCGGATACATTCCTTGAGGTTCACCGAGGTCCGGCGCTCCTCATCCATGATCCCCAGCTTCACCGTATAGCGCGGCAGGCCCAGCACCTCTTCGACATAGTCAAAGACCGCACAGGCAAATGCGACCTCGGCAGGACCATGCATCTTCGGCTTGACCACATAGACCGAGCCCGTCTCGGAGTTGCGCGGCCCGTCCGTCTTGGCCAGATCGGGCATGGCGCAAAGCGTCGTGACCAGCGCATCCATCAGCCCCTCGGGGATCTCGCGGCCCTCGGCATCCAGCACGGCGGGGTTGGTCATCAGATGGCCGACATTGCGCACCAGCATCATCGAGCGCCCCTTCAGCTGCGCCTCGCCCCCTTCAGGCAGGGTGATGGCCAGATCGGGGTTCAACGCGCGGGTGAAACTCTTGCCCCCCTTCTCGACGCTTTCGGTCAGATCACCGCGCATCAGCCCCAGCCAGTTGGAATAGGCCAGCACCTTATCCTCGGCATCCACAGCGGCGACCGAATCCTCGCAATCCATGATCGCGGAAACAGCCGCCTCTATCACCACATCGCTGATATGCGCCGGATCGGTCTTGCCGATGGGATGGGAGGCATCGATCTTCACGATCACATGCAGCCCGTTATTCTTCAGCACAATGGCCGAGGGCGCATCCGTCGCGCCCTGATAGCCCGCAAATTGCGCGGGATTCATCAGGCCGGTCAGATCATCGGTGGTCACAAACAGCCCGCCATGATCAACCCGCAGGCTGCTGACATCGGCCCATTTGCCCGAAACCAGCGGGAAGGTCCTGTCCAGAAACGCCTTGGCGGCGGCGACAACCTTGGCCCCGCGTGCAGCATCAAAGCCCTTGCCCTCGGGCAGATCGCCCAAAGCATCGGTGCCGTAAAACGCATCATATAAAGACCCCCAACGCGCATTGGCGGCATTGAGCGCATAGCGCGCGTTCATGATCGGCACCACCAGCTGCGGCCCGCAGATCTGCGCGAATTCCGGATCAGTCGCGGGGGTCTCAACGGTGAAATCCGCGCCCTCGGGCAGCAGATAGCCGATCTCTTGCAGGAAGGCCTTATAGGCCGCGCCATCATGCAGCTGGCCGCGCCGCTGCAAATGCCATGCGTCGATCTGCGCCTGCATCTTCTCGCGCACGTCAAGCAGGTCGCGGTTTTTCGGAGCGAAGTCGCTCATCAGCACCGCAAGACCTGCCCAGAACCGCTTGGGCGTCACATCCGTGCCCGCAAGCGCCTGCTCTTCGATAAAGGCGGCAAGCTCTGCCGCGACCTGTAGTCCTGCGCGCTCGACCCGATCAACCATAGCACCCTCCCGTCATTCGTGATTTGGCTTACAACCTGACCCGAGATCACGGGAGTGTCCAGTGACACAAAGACATGACCCCGTCTTGAACCTCCCCGCGTGCGGGCCTACCCTGAGCCGCCTATAAAGACGTCACAAGACGAAGCAAAGGAGCCACCCCGATGGACGGCACGATCTACCTGTCAGACTATACGCCCTACCCGTTCGATCTGGATCAGGTACATCTGACCTTCCGGCTGGCCCCTGCCGCCACCCGCGTGATGGCGCGGCTGCATCTGACCCCCAAGGGCGAAGGCGCCTCGCTGCATCTGGATGGCGAAGACCTCAAGCTGATCTCGCTGGGCATTGACGGCACCGCCTTGCAACCTGCCGATTACCTGCTGACCGAGACGGGTCTGACGGTCCATGCCGCCGCCCTGCCCGAAGGCGCCTTCACCCTTGAGACCGAGGTCGAGATCGCGCCCAATGCCAATACAGCGCTAGAGGGGCTTTATATGTCGAACGGCATGTATTGCACCCAATGCGAGGCCGAGGGCTTCCGCAAGATCACCTTCTACCCCGACCGTCCCGATGTGATGGCGCGCTTCCATGTGCGCATCGAAGGCGACCTGCCGGTGCTTCTGTCGAATGGCAATGCGGGTGCCTCCGGTGAGGGTTGGGCCGAATGGGATGACCCATGGCCCAAACCCGCCTATCTTTTCGCGCTGGTGGCGGGCGATCTGGTGGCGACTTCGGGCAAATTCACCACGAAATCCGGCCTCGAGGTCGATCTGAACATCTGGGTGCGTCCGGGCGATGAGGACCGCTGTGATTTCGCCCTCGAAAGCCTTGTGCGGTCGATGGTCTGGGATGAAGAGGCTTATGGGCGCGAATATGACCTCTCGGTCTTCAACCTTGTGGCGGTCGATGATTTCAACATGGGGGCGATGGAGAATAAGGGGCTGAATATCTTCAACTCCAAACTGGTTCTGGCCTCCCCCGAAACCGCAACCGACACCGATTACATGCGTATCGAGGCCGTCATCGGGCATGAGTATTTCCACAATTGGACAGGCGACCGCATCACCTGCCGCGACTGGTTCCAGCTGTGCCTGAAGGAAGGCCTGACCGTCTTCCGCGACCAGAGCTTCACCCGCGATGTGCGCCTTGGTCCGGTCAAGCGGATCGAGGATGCCGCGATGCTGCGCACCCGCCAGTTCCGCGAAGACCAAGGCCCGCTGGCGCACCCCCCGCGCCCCAACCACTACCGCGAGATCAACAACTTCTACACCGTCACCGTCTATGAAAAAGGCGCCGAGATCGTGGGCATGCTCAAACGCCTTGCGGGCGATGAGGGCTACCGCCGCGCGCTTGACCTCTACTTCGACCGCCATGACGGGCAGGCCTGCACGATCGAGGACTGGCTGAAGGTCTTCGAGGATGTGACGGGGCGTGACCTGTCGCAATTCGCGCTGTGGTATACGTCCGCAGGCACGCCGCATCTGAAGGTCACCGATACCTATGCCGATGGCCGCTACACGCTGACCTTCCGCCAGTCCACGCCCCCCACCCCGGGCGAGGCCGAAAAAGCCCCGCGCCATATCCCGATTGCCTTGGGCCTGCTGGACCTGCAAGGCCGCGAGGTGCTGTCCACCCAGCTTCTGGAAATGACCGAGGAAGAACAGAGCTTCAGCTTCGATGTGGCCGAAAAGCCCGTCCCCTCGATCCTGCGCGATTTCTCGGCACCCGTGGTCCTGCAACGCGAGCAGAGCCCCGAAGAACAGGCCTTCCTGCTGGCCCATGACACCGATGGTTTCAACCGCTGGGAGGCAGGCCGCAGCCTTGCCCAACGCACGCTGATCGATATGACAACGGGCACGGAGGCCGCCCCCGCCTATCTTGATGCCATCGGCAACCTGCTCGCCGACGACACGCTGGAACCTGCCTTCATCGCGCATTGCCTCGCGCTTCCGGGCGAGGACGAATTGGCACAGGCGATCTTCGCCGCAGGCGGCACGCCCGACCCCGATGCGATCCACGCGGCCCGCAATACGCTGTCGAAAGCCATCGCCACCACACATGAGGCCCGCCTCGCCGCGCTTTACGACGCGCTGGAGGTCAAAGGCCCCTATTCCCCCGATGCCGAGCCCGCGGGCAAAAGGGGCCTGCGCCTTGCCTGCCTGAGCCTGCTAACCAAACTCGACGGCGGCACCCGCGCCAAAGCCCTCTTCGATCAGGCGAATAATATGACCGAAAGCTTCGGCGCGCTTTCAATCCTGATCCGTGCAGGGCTAGGCCAAGAGGCCTCACAGGCCTTCCGCAACCGCTGGCAGGACAACCGCCTCGTGATGGACAAATGGTTCATGGTCGAAGTCGCTGCCTGCCCGCCCGAAAGTGCCGTGTCCCGCGCGCGCGAACTGGCGCAAGACTCCGCCTTCGACTGGAAAAACCCCAACCGCTTCCGCGCGCTGGTGGGCGGGCTCACCGCCAACCACGCGGGCTTCCACGCGAAGGACGGCTCGGGCTATGCCTTTCTGGCCGACTGGCTGATCAAACTGGACCCGATGAACCCGCAAACAGCCGCCCGCATGTCCACCAGCTTCGAGACATGGCGCCGCTATGACGCCCCCCGCCAGCAGATGATCCGCGAGGAACTGACCCGCATCACCCAAACCCGCGGCCTCTCGCGCGACCTCAGCGAAATGTCGCAACGCCTGCTCGGATAACCCCAAAGGCCCGCCCCGCGCGGGCCTTTCCCGTTACCGCACACGCAGCCCCCTATCCCCCAAATCCGGCCAGCCCCCGTCAATAAAGATCCGCCGCCCCCGTTCCAGCTGCTCCAAATATCCCGGGGGGCGCCCGCAAGGGCGCGGGGGCAGAGCCCCCTCTGCCCATTCCCCCTCTTGCCCCCGATCTGCCCCTGTCCTAGAAGACACTCAAGCACGTTGGGGCCAGAGGCCTGCCAAAGACACGAGGAATGCGGATATGCTCGACCATCTCGCTTATGAAGCGCCCAAACCGAAAGTCATCGCCGGGGCCAAATCGGATTGGGAACTGGTGATCGGTCTCGAGGTCCACGCGCAGGTCCATTCCAATGCCAAGCTGTTCTCGGGCGCTTCCACCACTTTCGGCGCCGAGCCCAACTCGAATGTCGCCTTCGTGGACGCCGCCATGCCGGGCATGCTGCCGGTCATCAACGAATATTGCGTGGCACAGGCCGTGCGCACGGGGCTGGGGCTGAAAGCCGACATCAACCTCTTCTCGGCTTTTGACCGCAAGAACTACTTCTACCCCGACCTGCCGCAGGGCTATCAGATCAGCCAGCTCTACCACCCCATCGTGGGGGAAGGCGAAATGCTTGTCGATATGGGGCCGGGCGTCGGGCGCATGGTCCGTATCGAGCGGATCCACCTCGAACAGGATGCGGGCAAATCGATCCACGACATGGACCCGAACATGTCCTTCGTCGACCTCAACCGCACGGGCGTGGCGCTGATGGAAATCGTCTCGCGCCCCGATATCCGTGGCCCCGAAGAGGCGGCCGCCTATGTCGGCAAGCTGCGCCAGATCCTGCGCTACTTGGGCACCTGTGACGGCAATATGCAAAACGGCAACCTGCGCGCCGATGTGAACGTCTCGATCTGCAAACCGGGCGATTACGAGAAATTCCGCGAAACCGGCGATTTCTCGGTCTTGGGCACGCGCTGCGAGATCAAGAACATGAACTCCATGCGCTTCATTCAGGCAGCCATCGAATATGAGGCCCGCCGCCAGATCGCCATCGTCGAGGATGGCGGCGAGGTGGTGCAGGAAACCCGCCTCTATGATCCCGACAAGAACGAGACCCGTTCCATGCGCTCGAAAGAAGAAGCGCATGACTACCGTTATTTCCCCTGCCCCGACCTGCTGCCGCTGGAAATCGAACAGGCTTGGGTCGATGACATCGCAGCCTCCATGCCCGAACTTCCCGACGCCAAGAAAGCGCGTTTCGTGAAAGAACTCGGCCTGTCGGAATATGACGCCTCGGTGCTGACCGCCGAGGTCGAGAATGCCGATTACTTCGAGGCCGTTCTGGCCGTCGGCGGCGATGGCAAGCTTTCGGCCAACTGGGTGATCAACGAACTCTTCGGTCGTCTGAAGAAAGACGACCATGATGTGACCACCTCGCCCGTGTCGCCCGAACAGCTGGGCAAGATCGTCAAGCTGATCAAATCGGGCGATATCTCGGGCAAGATCGGTAAGGATCTCTTCGAGATCGTCTATAGCGAAGGCGGCGACCCCGAGGTTCTGGTCGAAGAGCGCGGCATGAAGCAGGTCACCGATATGGGCGCCATCGAGGCCGCCGTGGACGAGGTGATCGCCGCCAACCCGGCGCAGGTCGAGAAGGCCAAGGCCAACCCGAAACTGGCGGGCTGGTTTGTGGGCCAGGTGATGAAATCGACGGGTGGCAAGGCCAATCCGGCAGCGGTCAACGAGCTGGTGGTCAAGAAGCTCGGGCAGTAACGCGGCCAGTCCTGAACGCGGCCGGTCCTGAAACGCTCGGAACAGATTGCGAAGGGGCGCTTTGGCGCCCCTTTTCCATGCCCGCTTTGCAGAGCGTTCACCCATCCGTCACTTGACCCCGGGCCTCACATGACCGACAAGTTCCGCCCGAACCAGAACGCGCGAGGCTTCCGATGCAAGAGTATGAGTATAAAGTCATTCCCGCCCCCGTGCGTGGCGAACGCGATCGCGGCCTGAAAACCGCCGAGGACCGTTTTGCCAATACTCTTACGGCCACGCTGAACGCTATGGCCGTAGATGGCTGGCACTATCTGCGCGCCGAGACCCTCCCTGCCGAAGAGCGCAGCGGCTTGCGCAGCAAGACCACCACCTATCACAATCTTCTGGTCTTCCGCCGCCCGAAATCCGCGCTTGCCCCGCGTCCTGTTGCCGAGGACCATACGGCACCGGTGCCGAAGGCCCCGCTTCGGGCAGAACCGGCCGCTACATATGTAGCGCCTGCCCCTGCACCAGCGCCCCCTGCGCCTGCGCCGACCGCGCCCGCCAGAGCCACTAATGCGACATTGCCAAAAGCCGAAGCCGGCCCTGCAACGCCGCAACCGCCGCGCATCCCCAGTGCGATCGAAAAGCGCGCCCGCTCGCTATCGGCCAACGGGCCGGAAGGCAAATCGCCCAAACTCGGCGGTGCCGCCAGCGAGAGCGATGACGGGACGGGCCGCAGCTAACAGGATGCCCCGCGCCTCCGGTCCGCACCGGAGGCCCCCGCCTCAGGTCACATAAAGCCCGTGCCGTCTGCCACGCCTGTCCCAAGGAGAGCCCTCCCTATACGCCTGTCGAACGGGCTGGGTTCATGGCCGCTCGCGTCGCGATCAAAAGTGAGATCCAGGGCTTTCACCCGACGAAAAATGACATAGAATGCGTGACCCGAGTCGGAGGCGGGGTCAGCCCTCCCCGCATGCCGTCATACTCCCCCCGAGCCGTCAGATTACGGAGACCCACCCTTATGGAAAAGAACGACCCGTTTGGATTTAACATCTCGGCTGCGGCAGACAAGAAGCGCCGCCAGAAGGGCCGCCGTGGCATGTCGGGGGCCTTCGAGACCTCGACCCGTGTCTGTGACAAGGCGGGCTGCAACGAGCCCGCGAAATACCGCGCCCCCAAAAGCCCGAAGGTGCTGGACGAATATTTCTGGTTCTGCAAGGAACATATCCGCGAATACAACCTGAACTGGAACTATTTCCAGGGCCAGTCCGAAGAAGAGTTTCAGGCCTTTCTGGACAATGCCACCGTCTGGGAGCGCCCGACCAAGCCGTTCAACCGCGCCAATGACGAGAAGCTGGGCCTTGCCCGTCATGGGGTGACCGACCCGCATGAGATTCTGGGCGAGAATGCGACGCAGAATCCGGGCCGCCGTTCTGTGGGACGCAAGCTGCCGCCAACCGAACGCAAGGCCGCCGAGATCCTCGAGGTGACCAATGCCGAGACCAAGGCCGAGGTGCGCAAGGCCTATAAGGCGCTGATCAAGGTGCTGCACCCCGATATGAACGGGGGCGACCGGTCGCAGGAGGAGATGCTGCAGGAGGTTGTCTGGGCGTGGGACCAGTTGAAGGACAGCCGCTTCTTCAAGTAAGGGGCGCTGCCCCTCTTGGGGCCTGAGGCCCCAATTCACCCCGGGATATTTCATGCAGCTGGACTGCGGGACGGGCGCTTTCGGGGCGCCCGTTTTTACCGTAGCCCGTTTTTTCGCAGCCCGTTTTACCGCAGCCGGTCTGGTTCACAGATTGAGGTCGCGGATCAGGCGCCCGTGTTTGCGCGCGGCGATGATCACCTCGGACAGCGTCTGCAAGCCCTTGGATTTCAGTGCGGGCAACATGCGCAGGAAGGCGGAGGCTGTGGCATCGGCATCGCCCATCGCGCTATGGCGCAATTCCGGCGCGATGATGATGCCCAGACGGTCACAGAGCGCATCCAGCGTATGGGTCTGCGACTGGCCGAACAGGATGGCCGAGAGCAGCACCGTATCGAGCACCGGATGGTCGAATTGGTATCCCAGCCGGTGGGTCTGCTCTGCCGCCTGAAGCAGGCCGATATCGAAGGGCGCATTATGTGCCACAAGCACCGCATCCTTGGCAAAATGGTGGAAGGCCGAAAGGGCATCTGCCACCGAGGGGGCCTGCGCCACCATTTCATCGGAAATGCCGTGGATGGCGGTCGCGGAGGCAGGGATCGGACGGGCGGGGTTGACCAGCATATCGAAGGTTTCCGACACCCGCCCGTTGACGATACGTTGTCCGGCGATCTGCACGATGGCGTCCCGTTGGGGATCGAGCCCCGTGGTTTCGGTATCGAAGACCACATAGGTCAGCCTGTCGAGCGTGCTGGCACGGATATCGCCCAGCGGCTGACGGTCGAGCAGGTCGAAATCATAGGTGACGCGGCGCGGCAGGGCGGCGGGCGGATCGTTGCGGCCCGCCAGTTCCCGCAAGGGCATACACAGGCGCGCGCGTCCGTCATGCAGGGGTTCGGGCCAGAGATCGCTGTGGTGATGGTCGAGGATCTGGCGTGGCGATTGCCCCAGCGACAGGTCCGGTTGGTGCAGGAAGGCTTCCAGAGCGCCGAGCCCCAAGGACGGGCCCTGCCATTCGAGGGACAGAAGTGCCCCCGCCCCTTCCTGCGTGATCTCGAACCGGAAGTCGCTGCGCCGATCCTCCGCGACCAGCGCGGCCAGCGCCGACCAGAGCGCCAGCACCCCGCCCGCATCGCAGCGCAGCATCAGCGGGGCTGTGGCCAAGGTCAGTGCCGTTCCCTGCGTCTCGACGCGCGCCCTCAGCGCCTCGGCCAGATCGGAGGCACGCAGCGCGGTCAGGGTGCAATCGGGCAGGGTTTCGAAAGCCTGTGCCATCCGGTGCAGGTCCTGCGCCAGCGTCTGCGCCTCGTGGCGGGCCGCCTGACGGATGCGATCGCGGGTCTCGCCAACGGGGCCATCGGGATCGCTGAGCGTTTCCATCAGCGATTGCAGCGCCGCAACGCCCGGTCGGGTGCGGGCAAGCAGCTCTGCCGTCAGGGCGATCTGCGCGCGGTTCTGCGCCATCATTGCCGACATGTCCTGCAAGGTCAGCACATGCCCCCCTTCCCCCGCCGGTACGGCGCGCAGATGGCCGGTCAGGGTCTGGCCTGCACCGGTGACACAAAGCACATCCGAGCGCGCCTCGGGGTCGGCGCTTTTGGCCAGACGTTCCACCGCATGCAGGATCGGCGCGATCGAGAGGAAATCTTCCAGTTTACGGCCCAGCCCCGGACGGTTGGCACCGTGGCCAAGCAGCTCTGCCGCTTGCGGATTATAGAAGACCAGCCGCTGGTCGGCTGACAGAAGCACCACGCCCACCGGCAGATCCGCCAGCAGCAGCTCCAGCCGCGCCTGACTGGTTGCCGCCTGCCCCAGCGCCTGTTCGACATCGGCGGCAAGCCGGTCCTTCTGGGCCGACATCGCCGCACCGAGCGCCGCCCCCGCCGAGGCGAGATCGCCCAGATAGGGGGCGTCGAACGCGGCCCTGTCGCCCCAGCCTCCCATGCGCATGGCTCCCGACAGCGCCTCGATCGGGCGGGCGACATGCTCGTCGAACAGCAGCCACAGTCCCGCAATCAGCGTCACCCCCAGAAGACCGGACACCAGCGCCATGACGATCAGCGCCTCATGTCCGGCCCCTTGCCGTGCGCCCAGCCACACCCCCGCCAGCAGCGCCAGCACAAGTCCGAAGGCGAGCCCCGCAAACAGCAGGAAGACCCGCAGACGCAGACCCAGCGTGGCAATCCAGTCGGACATCAGGCGGCCTCGTCCAGCAGGCGGTGCAGCTCGGCGCGCAGTTCCTTCAGTTCGAAAGGTTTGGCGATAAACCCGTCCGCCCCGAGCGCCAGCCCCTTGCGCCGCTCCACCGAAGAGCCGCGCGCCGTCATCAGCAGGATCTTCACGCCGCGCAGATCGGGGTCGGTGCGCATGGCCTCGCAGATTTCATATCCCGAAACCTCGGGCAGCATGATATCCAGCAAGACCAGATCGGGGCGCATTTCGCGGATCAGGTCCAGCGCCCCTGCACCTGTGGAAATCCGGGCATGATCAAACCCTTCGCGGCCCATCAGAAAATCAAGCGCCAAGGCGATATTGTCTTCGTCCTCGACAATCAGCACACGGCGCGGGGCATCCTCAGCCATGACGCGCGCTCCCGCAAAGGGCGGCAAGCGCCGGATCTTGCGGCGAGACAGTCAACCATTCGCCGCCGGTCAGGGTGCCGTCCTGCAGATGCGCGCCACCAATCAGATCCGCGCGCCGATGGCCTGCGCAATCATAGGCCACGGGCACCTGCTGCATCGGTTGCCAGCGCGAGACCAGCAGCAGCTTGCCCGCCCGCACCCCCGGTGCCGGATCGGTGACCTGCGCCAGATCGACCGCCATGAAGCGGGTGGTCACCGGGGCCGCATAGGTCCACGGGCGCCACCAGTTACGGTCCTCGACCGTCATTACCACGCTCATATCGCCATTCAGCCCCGCCTTCAGATCGGGATACCAGCGGTATTCGGCATGGATGGTATAGCCCAGCATCGCCAGCCCCGCCATTGCGGGCATCACCCATTTGGGCAGCACGACCCCGCCCCATTTGCGCAAGCCGTGCCGGAACGCGAAGACCACCAGAACCGCCAGAGCCGCGGCGGAAAGCATTGCGATAAAATCCACGATCATAAGGGGTCTCCTTCGTTAAACCGTCACAGTTGCACGGGCACCCGCCCTAGCTGACACTGGCCTTACCATGACCCAGAGCCGATTGCAGGCTGCGCACCACCACGAAAGCGTCGCGCAGATGGGAACGTTCGAAATCGGGCAGCGCCGAGGGGGCCAGATAGTTGTCGGGGGCCGCGCCTTTGCGGATCTGGCGTGCCTGATTTTCCAGCCGTGTCATCGCGATCAGGTCATAGGCGGCAATCAGGTCCTGCCCGCCCGCCACCGATATCGTGCCCGCCTCGCAGGCCGCCAGCAGGCGCGCGCGCGTATTGGCCACCGCAAGCTGCCCCCGCAGCGCATGGACCCGCCCCAGATCGGCCACCGGCACCACACCATTATGCTTGAGGTCGATCTGGTGGCGGTGTTCGCCCGAACGGATGGTGGCAAAGCCGCGGATCAGCCCCAGCGGCGGGTGGTGTTTGAGGCTATTGGCAATCATATGCGCCACGAAAATCGAATTTTTTGCCGCATTGGCAAGGGTTTCGGCCTGCAATGCCTCGAACAGAGCAGGGGCTGTGCCGCCGATCACCCGCAGGTCGAACATGACAGAGGCCAGCATCTGCGCCTCGGGATTGGGCGTCGCTATCCAGCCGCGGAAATAGCGCGCCCAGACCTCGGCACGCTGGCACCAGCGCGGATTGGTCGCCATCATATCGCCCGGACAATAGACGTAACCGCACGCGTGCAGACCGTCCGAGACGATCTGCGCGAAGCGGCGGAAATACTCCATATCGGCTTCGGTGGCCGTGTCCCCGACGATCAGGCAGTTATCCTGATCGGAGACGCCGGTCTGCTCCTGCCGCCCCTGAGAGCCGCAGGCCGCCCACACCCAAGGCGCAGGCGCGGGGCCAAGCTGTGCCTCGGCCATCGCCAGCAGACGGCGGGTCACCGCATCGGCGATATCGGTGATCAGCCGCGTGGTGACCTCATGCGCGTGATGGGCCCCCACCAGCTGCACCAGAAGCTGCGGGATACGCGCGGTTATCGCGGCCATACCGGCGACATCCTGCGCGCGCGCGATCTCGTGGATCAGGCTCGCGGAACTGACCGCCTGAAAGCGGGTGAGATCGGTCTGGGTGATCATGCCGATGAAACGCCCGTGCTCGGTCACCGGTAGATGCCCGATCCCTTTTTCCAGCATCCGGTGCAGGATATCCGACCCCAGCGCATCGGGCGGCAGGGTCACCGGATCGGGGGTCATCACCCGCCCCACCTCTGCCGACATCGGGAAATTGCCCGCCAGAACCTTGTTCGACATATCGCGCTGCGTCACGATGCCCAGCAGACGGCCCTGCGGGTCCGTCACCCCCAAGGACGATACATGAAGGTCGCGCATCATCCGTGCTGCCTCGACCACATTGGTCTCGGGGCGGCAGGCCACCGCCTTGCCCGACAGCAGATCTGCCACCCGCATCGTCGCCAGATCGGCCCCTGCACGGGCTTTGCGCACCGGCATCCGGTCAAAAAACCGGCGGAAACTGTCAACGCTCTGGCACAGACGGGTAAATTCGGCGGCAGGCAAAAGCAGCAGAACGCCCGCCTCGCGCATCCGCGCGGTGGTGGCGGCCTGACCGTCGCGCATCAGGCCGCGTTCGCCAAAACTGTTGCGCGGCCCCAGCACCGAGACCAGCGCCCCGTTGGCATCACTCACCTCGACTGCACCGGATTGCACCAGATACAGCCCGTCCAGCGCGCTGCCCAAACGGTAGATCTCGGCACCGGCCTCCAGCGTCCTGCGGTCAAAGGATCGGGCCACGCGGGCCAGATCGTTACGCGGCAGGGTGTCGTAGGGGTGGACCCCTTCGAGAAATGTCATAACAGAGGCAAGATCGTCACGCATGATCTCTATCCGTTCGCCAGTAATCAGGTTGGGGGGAAAATGCTCCGGGGGTGACGTGGGCCCGCCCCCCGGAGCACTACAGGCGAAGGCCCCGCCTGCAGTCATCGCCAGCCTTGGTGGATCAGTGATCCACGGCCTGGCCTGCGCCTTTCGGGATACGGATCGATTCGATCAGATCCTGAATTTCTTCCGGCGGTTCTTCGGTCGCGGAGGACACGATATAGGCCACCACGAAGTTGATCACTGCGCCAATCGCCCCGAAGGAGGTGGATTTCACCGACAGAAGCAGCGGGTCCGCATCATCGAAGCTTGCCGTGCCGGGGATGAAGAACCAGCCCTTATGCAGGAAGATATAGATGATGGTCACGATCAGACCGGTCAGCATGCCGGCCACGGCCCCCTTGTTGTTGATGCGCTTCGAGAAGATGCCCATCATCAGTGCGGGGAAGATCGAGGCGGCTGCCAGACCGAAGGCCAGTGCCACGGTTTGCGCTGCAAAGCCCGGAGGATTGAGGCCCAGCCACGTGGCCACCGCAATCGCCACCGCCATCGAGATCCGTGCCGACAGCAGCTCGTTCTTCTCGGAGATGCCCGGATTGATCTGACCCTTGATCAGGTCGTGGCTGACCGCCGAAGAGATCGCCATCAACAGACCTGCCGCCGTGGACAGAGCCGCTGCCAGACCACCGGCTGCGATCAATGCGATCACCCAGCCCGGAAGATTGGCGATTTCGGGGTTGGCCAGCACGATGATGTCGCGGTTGACATCGAACTCGTTGGCCGCCGGATCTGCGACATAGTTGATCAGGCCGTCACCGTTCTTGTCTTCGAATTTCAGAAGACCGGTCTGTTCCCAGTTCTTCATCCAGTCGGGACGCGCATCATAGGCCAGCGGTGCCGATTGGGTGCCTTCGGGATAGACGGTGTTGATCAGGTTCAGACGGGCCATCGCCCCAACCGCAGGCGCGGTCAGATAGAGCAGCGCGATGAACACCAGCGCCCAGCCGGCCGAGGTACGGGCATCCGACACTTTCGGCACGGTGAAGAAGCGCACGATAACGTGGGGCAGACCGGCGGTGCCGATCATCAGCGACATGGTGAACAGGAACATGTTCAGCATGGTGTCCGACTGCTCGGTATAGCTGGAGAAGCCCAGATCGCCCAGCAGACCATTGAGTTCCTGCAGGATCGGCTTGCCGGTGGCGGTGCTGTCAGAGAACAGACCCAGACCCGGGATCGGATTGCCGGTCAGTTGCAGCGAGATGAACACCGCCGGAATGGTATAGGCGATGATCAGCACGACATATTGCGCAACCTGCGTGTAGGTGATGCCCTTCATCCCGCCAAGCACGGCATACATGAAGACGATCGCCGCACCGATATAGAGGCCGGTTGCGTTATCCACTTCGAGGAAGCGCGAGAAGGCCACGCCCACGCCGGTCATCTGGCCGATCACATAGGTGACCGATGCGATGATCAGGCAGATCACGGCCACGGTGCGCGCGGTCTGGCTGTAGAAGCGGTCGCCGATGAATTCCGGCACGGTGAATTTGCCGAATTTGCGCAGGTAAGGCGCCAGCAGCATCGCCAGCAGCACATAGCCGCCGGTCCAGCCCATCAGATAGGCCGAGGTATTGAAACCGCCGAAGGCGATGATACCGGCCATCGAGATGAAGGACGCCGCCGACATCCAGTCCGCGCCGGTGGCCATACCGTTGAGCACGGGGTGGACACCGCGCCCTGCCGCATAGAATTCCGAGGTCGATCCGGCACGGGCCCAGATCGCGATGCCGATATAGAGGGCGAAGGTCGCGCCGACTACCAGCAGATTCAGGGTAAACTGATCCATAAGTCTTACTTGCCTCCGTTACTCTTCGACGCCATGTTCACGGTCGAGCTTGTTCATCTTGGCCGCATAGGCAAAGATCAGCACGAGGAACACGAGGATAGAGCCCTGCTGGGCGAACCAGAAGCCGAGGTCTGTGCCACCGACCGGAATGCCCGCAAGCATCGGTCGCAGCAGAATGCCGAAGCCGAAGGAACAGATGAACCAAATTACAAGGTAAAGCCGGATCGTGCGTATATTCGCTTTCCAATAAGCATTGGATGATGGTTGATCAGCCATTGTGTTTGTCTCCCTTGGATTTTCTCCATAGACCAGCCGCGCACAGCCCTCAGGCTGCCCAAAACAGGCCCCTCCCTTAAACCGGATCGGGCGACCGGCCCCCGCAAGGGCCGGTCCTTCGATCCTTAGTCGCGCGTGGTCACGCCCTTCTCCTCCATGACCATGCGAAGCTCGGAAGCGACGGTATCGATGCTGCCCATCGCATCCACCTCTTCCAGCTTGCCCAACGCGCGGTAATGCGCGATGAGCGGTGCCGTCTGCGCGTGATAGGCCTCCAACCTTGTCCGCGCAGTTTCGGCATTATCGTCGGCCCGACGTTTGAATTCGGTGCCGCCACATTTGTCGCACGTGCCCGCCACGGCGGGCTGTTTAAACGTGTCGTGGTATCCTTCGCCGCATTTGGCGCAGGTATAGCGGCCAGCAACACGGGCGATCATCGCCTCGTCATCGACCGCCAGAGAAATCGCCGCCGTCACCTGCTGATCGGTGTAATGCAGCAGATCATCCAGCGCCGCCGCTTGCCCCGCCGTGCGGGGGAAGCCGTCAAGAATAACACCAGAACGGGTATCGGGCTTGCCAAGACGGTCCCGCAGGATCGCCAGAACAATCTCGTCACTGACAAGGCCACCGGCCTCCATCACCGATTTCGCAGCCAGACCGGCAGGCGTGCCCTGAGCCACGGCCTCGCGCAGCATGTCACCGGTCGAAAGCTGCACCAGCCCGAATTTCTCCTCCAGCATCCGGGCCTGAGTGCCCTTGCCTGCGCCCGGAGGCCCAAGCAGGATCAGAACAGCAGGTGTTGTCTTGACGGTATCGGCCATGAGCTCACCCCTTGTTCGCACGGTTGGCAATCAGATCATCAACCACTGACGGATCGGCCAGCGTCGAGATATCGCCCAAGGCACCGGTGTCGTTCTCGGCGATCTTGCGCAGGATACGGCGCATGATCTTGCCCGAACGGGTCTTCGGCAGACCGGGCGCCCATTGGATGACATCGGGCTTGGCAATCGGGCCAATCTCGGTGCGCACCCATTTTTCCAGATCCTTGCGCAGATCGTCGGAGGGCTCGACATCGTTCATCAGGGTGACATAGGCGTAGATGCCCTGCCCCTTGAGTTCGTGCGGGAAGCCCACCACGGCGGCCTCAGCCACAGCCTGATGCGCCACCAGCGCCGATTCCACCTCGGCCGTGCCCATCCGGTGCCCCGAGACGTTGATCACATCATCCACGCGACCCGTGATCCAGTAATAGCCATCGCTGTCACGGCGGCAGCCGTCGCCGGTGAAGTAATAGCCCTTGTACTGGCTGAAATAGGTCTCCTGGAAGCGCTCGTGATCGCCCCAGACGGTGCGCATCTGCCCCGGCCAGCTATCGGCGATACACAGCACGCCTTCGGTGGCGGTCTCATCCTGTTTGACCGCCGTGGTCGGATCAAGGATCACCGGCTTCACACCGAAGAACGGACGCGTGGCAGATCCGGGTTTGGTCGGGATCGCGCCCGGAAGCGGCGTGATCATATGGCCGCCGGTCTCGGTCTGCCACCAGGTATCGACGATGGGGCATTTGCCTTTGCCCACGTATTTGTCATACCAGGCCCAGGCTTCGGGGTTGATCGGCTCGCCCACCGACCCCAGCGTTTTCAGCGCGGACAGATCGTATTTCTCGACATATTCCGGCCCCTGCCCCATCAGCGCGCGGATCGCGGTCGGCGCGGTGTAGAACTGGTTGACCTTGTGCTTTTCGCAGACTTCCCAGAAGCGGCCCGCATCCGGATAGGTCGGGGTGCCTTCGAACATCAGCGAGGTGCCGCCATTGGCCAACGGACCATAGACGATATAGCTGTGGCCGGTGACCCAGCCCACATCCGCCGAACACCAGTAGACATCCCCCTGATGGTAATCGAAGACATATTCATGGGTCATCGCCGCATAGACGAGATAGCCACCGGTGCAATGCACCACGCCCTTGGGCTTGCCGGTCGAGCCGGAGGTATAGAGGATGAACAGCGGGTCTTCGGCATTCATCGGACGCGGCGGGCACTCGGGCGAGACGTCTTCCATCATCGCCTTCACATCCACATCGCGGCCCTGAATCCACGTGGTCTGGTCGCCGGTATGCTTGACCACAAGGCAGCGCACCTTGTCCGAGCAGTGCAGAAGCGCGGCATCGGTATTCGACTTCAGCGGCGTGCGACGCCCCCCGCGCGGCGCGGTGTCGGCGGTGATTACCAGCTTCGCGCCACAGTCATTGATCCGGTTGGCAAGCGCATCCGGCGAGAAGCCCGCGAAGACGATCGAATGGATCGCGCCGATCCGCGCACAGGCCAGCATCGCATAGGCGGCCTCGGGGATCATCGGCAGATAGATCACCACACGGTCGCCACGCATGACGCCCTGCGACAGCAGGACGTTGGCCATACGGTTCACCTTCTCGCTCAGTTCGCGATAGGTGATGTATTGCGCCGGATCGCTCGGCTCGTCGGGCTCGAAAATGATCGCGGTCTGATCGCCGCGCGTGGCCAGATGGCGGTCGATGCAGTTGACCGAGGCATTGAGCACCCCGTCATGGAACCACTTGATCGACACATTGCCAAAGGTGAAATCGGTGTCCTTGACCTTGGTATAGGGGGTGATCCAGTCCAGCCGTTTGCCTTCACGGCCCCAGAAGGCCTCCGGATTTTCGACCGACTCGTTATACATCTCGCGATATTTAGCGGCATCGGCATGTGCCGGCCCGAAATGGCTCGGTACTTCGCGCATATCCGGCGCAGCCAGCACCTGTTCCTGAGCAGCCATAAGCTTTCCTCCCTCAGCTATATCCTGCGGCCCTTTTGAGCCGCGCGGTGCCTCCGACCTCCATCAGATGCACCTTTCCCCAGAGACGAGTGTAAACACGAGATACGATTTTTGATAACCCCCTTTTTTCGTTCATCTTTTCTGTTAATTTATTCACGTCTATATTTGCGTATTTGTAAATTTTTAAAAAATTACGCCGATTTTATGACGTTTCGTCAAACTGTTGCCTGTAGCGCAAAATCAGCATCTACAACTTTAGGCCAAGGGGCTTCGCCGCATCGCAGAAACACTTTATGCGTGTGCAGCATGGCCCGAAGACGAAAATGACCTGATTCGATCCGCCCGAAAGGCTGCCCCGGAGACGGCGTGATTTATCCACAAACTTGCCAAGCTCCGCCCGCAATCCTACCCTTTGTAAAACCACCCCAGAGAGGGACATCCGATGCCCGCACCGATCGACATACCAAAAGACCCGCTGCCGCTTTCGGGGGCTGTGCAACGGGCCGATCCAGTGCAGGACGCCGATCAGGAGTCGCGCGATCTTGCGCGCAGATTGCTGGCAGAGTCGCTGTTCGCCGCCATCGGCACCATTGATCCGGCCACCGGCTTTCCGCATGTCTCGCGCATCGCCATCGGGCCCGGTCCGGCGGGTGGATTATGGTCGCTGGTCTCTGGGCTTTCGGTCCATGCCCGCGCACTGGCTGCGGACCCGCGGGCAGGTATGCTGATCGGCATTCCGGGCAGCAAGGGCGACCCGCTGACCCATCCCCGCCTCAGCCTTCAGGTCGAGGCCCGCCCGCTGGACCGGATGGACCCGCGTCATCCCAGCCTGCGCGACCGCTGGCTGGCCGACCATCCCAAATCCAAGCTCTATATCGATCTGGGCGATTTCTACTTCATCGAGTTCCATATCCTCGCAGCCCAGCTCAATGGCGGTTTTGCCCGTAGCTATCGCCTGACCGCTGCCGACCTGCTGCAAAGCTGAAAGCCGCCCCCCGAAGGAAGCGGCGTGTATCGGCCCGAAACCCGCATGGCTCGGTCAAACAGGTGTGTCCATCCGCAGCCTGACCTGCAACCGCCCGCGCGTGGCCTTTGACCAGTTCAGCCAGACCTGTTGCTTCGCCGTGCCCTGTTCGACCTGCACATAGGGCATTTCGGTCACCCGTGCCGCGCTGCCATCACGCACCATCCCCTCGGCCACGATCCCTTCGACATTGCGCGCCCATCCCCCGAACGGCATGTACTCGGCCGCATCCAGCACCCAGACCTGCTGCGCGGTGGACTGGTTCATCTCCAACGTCACCGGCGAACAGGTGAATTTGGTGACCCCGTTGAACATATTCCCTTCAATCATCACATTCCGGATGCGGGAATAATCCAGATCGGCAAAGGTGGTATCGACCTTCTCGATCTTGTCGATGGTGCCATTGAGCGACTTGAACACATTGTTCGAGATATTCAGCCCCTGAATGAAATGCCCCGTGCCATAGGGCTTGATCGAGAACCATGTGAACCAGGCGGCCGTGTTGATGCACACACAGGTATTGCCGGTCACCGTCAGCCCGCCAAAGCTGTATTCATTGCCGAAATCGGGGGTGGCGTCATGTTCGTTGGTCCACTCGATAATGTTGTTATCGATGTAATTGCCGGTGACTGCCGATTGCACATTGGTCTGGGTAAAGACCAGCCCCGCCACCCGCGTGGCCGATGTCTCGTTGTCGCCCTGAAACCAGTGGTTACCCACGATCAGATGCCCCGAGCCGTTCAGCACGAAGGTGGTGCCAAAGCGCACGAAGCGCGAGTCGCGGATCTTCACGTCATTGGCGTTGACATTGAGCACCACCGATTTGCGGTCCTGGGCGGGGGTGGATTGCTCGTCCGAGAGGAACTGGCAACCGTCGATCAGGAAATCCTGACACCCCCGCCCGATCGAGGTGAAGACCCGATCCTTGGGCCGCACCACATAGCTGTCGCGGATCTGGTTCATCTGCCCGTCCGGCGCAAACATCCATGCGCTGGACACGCCGTTACACAGGATCTCGACATTGGCGATATTGAAGCGGTCCAGTTTGTCCATCCCCGAGAAATCCAGCACGTACTGGTAGCGGGTGAAAGTATAGCTCCGCGTGCCCGACCCGCCATAAAGCGGCTGGCTCAGGGTGATGGTCTGCGCGCCCACATTCTTGGCCCGCACATAGACCTCGCGCCCGACCCCTGTGCCGGTGATATGCGCGCCCACGGGAATATTCGCCACATTGGCAACCCCCGTCAGGGTCGTCGGCTGCGCGATATTATAGGTGGCCGCGCTCATCACCGTCACATCATTCCATGCCGTCCCCTCGATCACATTCAACTGGCCGTTCTGCAGCACACGACGGTTGGAAAAGCTGGACAGATCGGGGGCGTATTCCTCGACCCGCAGCGGCTTGGTGATTTCCACCCGACGGCCTTTCAGGTCCAGAACGTTATGATCCACATAGCCGAACAGCGCCTGCAACGCCTTACGCAGGCCAAGCTCCTCATCGCCAAAGGCCGCGGCATAGGTCGGGAAATCATAGCTCGTCATCAGCGCCAGCCGTGCCGCCGCAGGCATCACCAACGTCCCGATAAACCGCATGGGCGATTGCAACGAGATCGAGGACGCAATGTAGTAGCTGCCCTCCGGCACCAGAACCGTGCGCCCGCCCGCATCACTATCGGCTGCCGCAAAGGCTGCCGCATCATCGGTGCTGCCATCGCCCTTGGCCCCGTAATCGCGCACATCCACCATGCCGATCAGATCGCGAAAGAAATACTCGCTGACATCCTCGATCTCCAGGTCGTCGATGCGCACCACTCCGCCCGTCTGTCCTGTCAGATCAATGCCGAAATGGCCGTAAACAGGGTCCATTCCCCAAGCCATATCCACGCCTTCGCGGGCGGCAACCGAAACGATGGCCCGCACCGTGACCACCTCGCCATAGGCCGATAGCGCTGTGGCCGCCCCCACCTCGGTCAGCCCCGACACATGCGCCGACGCGCCCATCGCATAGCCCGCAATCCGCACGCTGGGAAGGTTCCCGCTGACCGCCTTCACCCGTGCGGTGATCTGCAAATAGAGACCGGGCCGGATTGGCACCTGACCCATCCAGCGCAGTTTCTGCGTGGACTGGGTCTTCTGCAGTTCCAGACAGCCCCCAAAATCGGCATCCGAGGGCACATAAGCCGCCGAGGCCGAACCCGCATATGTCGCAGACCCGCTGGTTCCGTTGGCCGAAGACCAGACATCCAGCCCGTCCGAAAATGCGGGCGGCATGATGGCCAGCCCCTCGGTTATCGCGACATTCATAGCATCCTCCTGTGATCATCGGCATCACCCGCAAGGCGTGCTCCGGAAAGCTCCGGCCAACGCCATCTGCAAAGATCTTCTGCCGCCTGATCACAGGCTGGTCCTCAGGTATGAACATCTTCCGACCGCAGCGTCCGCTTGCAACAGCCGGCGCAACAGGGTGAGGATTTCAGAAAGAAAAACCGGCAGAAACCGTCATAAACGGCACCACCGAGACCTCCTCCAGATCGGCATTAATGCGGGCCTGCTCCGCCTCAACCGCGCGCTTGTCCACAGAATCAAGCGCCTCAAGCCCCGTCAGATGCAGAGTATGGGTGGCAATTTTTCCGCCCAGCTCGACCCCTGCATAAAACGCCGAGCCCGAGAAATAACGATAGCCCACCGACACCACCGGCGCCACATCCTGCGATTGTGCCACCTCGAAACCGAAGCCCCCCGATACAGGGCCGCTCCCGGTGTCAATCTCGCGCAACTGTCCCGAAAAATCATATCCGCCCCAAAGCACACCCCCCGAGACAAACACACCATTTTCCCACGGCCTGTAATCCAGCACCACCCCGCCCTGAAACGAGTCGAGCCCGCCGTGAAAGGCCGTGCCTCTCTGGTTAACAGATACAGATCCCAGCTCCGCCGCATAAACCGGCAGCCGCAGCGACAGATTCGGCCCCAATGCCACCTCGGGCGCCAGATAGGCCCCAAGGCTGGACATGCCGGTATCTATGAAGAAATCACGATCAATATCAAATGCATAACCGGAAGACACACCGGCAAGCAGACAGCATAGACTGAGACGGACAAGCATGGCAGCACCTCTGGCAGGAGATAGGCCAAGTGTCGCGCGGATAGCTCAATCTATAGTTAACAAAACCGCCCCGAAGCAAAAATCCGGAGCGGTTTCACAAGTCTTGGATCTGGCTCAGGCGACCAGTTCGCCCTTCAGCGCACGCGTGATCAGCGCCACGGTCTCATCCGCCCCGTAAAGTGCGATAAACCCGCCGAAACGCGGCCCTTGGGATTGCCCCAACAGCACCTCGTACAGCGCCTGGAACCACGCGCGCAGGTTGTCGAACCCGTGGTTCTTGCCAATCGCGAACACCAAGGTCTGCAGGAAATCATCCGAGGTCATATCGGCTTCCGGAGCGGCCTCGCCTTTGCCCTCTGCGTCGTTTTTCTTGGCAATCTCGGCCACAGCGCGGGCCGGATCTTGCAGGCAGGCCAGCAGATCTTCCAGCGCCGCACGCTCCTGATCCGACGGCAGGCGGAATTGCAGCGTGGGCTTCACGAAATCATCGAAGTAACGCAGCGCGAAGCCCGCCGCCTGATCCAGATCGGGATGGCTCTCGGGGGTCGCTTCCGGCGCATAGCGGCGGATAAAGCCCCATAGCCCGTCCTTATCCGCAGCCCCTGCCACCGACGCAAGGTTCAGCAGCATCGAGAACGGCACCACCATCTTCGATTCCGGCGGCTGGCCGCCGTGGATGTGCCAGACAGGGTTGGCCACCTGCTGTTCCAAGGTCTGATCGGGGAAGGCGCGCAGCTGCTGGTGATATTCGTCCATCATCTTCGGGATGACATCGAAATGCAGCCGTTTTGCGGTCTTCGGCTTGAGGAACATGAAATAGCCCAAGCTCTCGGTCGAGGCATAGGTCAGCCATTCGTCGATCGACAGGCCATTGCCCTTGGACTTCGAGATTTTCTCGCCATTGGCATCAAGGAAAAGCTCATAGGTGAAATGCTCGGGCTTCTTGCCGCCCAAGATCTCGCAGATACGGTCGTAGATCGGGGTGTTGGTCGAGTGGTCCTTGCCATACATCTCGAAATCGACGCCCAAAGCCGCCCAACGCGCGCCGAAATCCGGCTTCCATTGCAGCTTCACATTGCCGCCCGTCACCGGCAGCGTCCATTCGCGGCCATCCTCGTCGTCAAAGGTGATCGTGTAATCCGCCACATTCACCGATTTCATCGGCACATAAAGAACACGCCCCGTCTCGGGATGGATCGGCAGGAAGATCGAATAGGTCGAGGCCCGCTCGTCGCGCAGCGATTTCAGCATCACCTTCATGATGTCATCATAGCGCTCGACCGCGCGTTTCAGCACCTCGTCGAACTGGCCCGATTTGTAGAATTCGGTTGCCGAATAAAACTCGTATTCAAAGCCGAACGTATCAAGGAAACGACGCAGCATCGCGTTGTTATGATGGCCGAAGCTCTCATATTCCTCGAACGGGTCCGGCACCGAGGTCAGCGGCTTTTGCGCGTTCTCGTGCAGCATCTCCTGATTGGGCACATTCGACGGGATCTTGCGCATCCCATCCATGTCATCCGAGAAACAGATCAGGCGGGTCGGGATATCCGAGATCGCTTCAAACGCGCGGCGGATCATCGTCGTGCGCGCCACCTCGCCAAAGGTGCCGATATGCGGCAGCCCCGAGGGACCATAGCCCGTCTCGAACAGCACATAGCCCTTTTCGGGCGGCTGTTTCTCGTACCGTTTGAGGATGCTGCGCGCTTCTTCAAAGGGCCATGCTTTGGACTTCAGTGCGGCGTCGCGCAGAGTGCTCATGCTATACCTCATAACGGTGGAATTGGGCGAAAAACCGCCCCGTTGCCCTTCCCCTATTGAACGCGGGCAGGGTCGTCAATAACTCAAGCCTCATAACCCTGTTTGCAAAGGACCAAAGACCATGCCGGATGCCCTTCCCTCGCTTTCGCCGCAAGATGCCCTTGTGGCGGTCATGGTGGCGGTTTCCGCCTCGGATGAAGAGATCCGCACCTCGGAACTGGTGGCGATCGAGCGCATTGTGAACCACCTGCCGGTCTTTGCCGATTACGATGCGGACCGGATCGGCACAATCGCCCGCACCGTCTTTGCGCTGTTCGAGGAGGAAGACGGTATCGAGGCGCTATTCGGGCTTGTGCGCGACAGCCTGCCGCAAGCGATGTCCGAAACCGCCTATGCGCTGGCCTGCGATGTGGCCGCAGCCGACGGGCTTCTCAACCAGCCCGAGTTGCGCATGCTGGAAGAAACGCGGATCGAACTGGGGCTTGACCGCCTGCACGCCGCCGCAATCGAGCGCGGAGCCCGCGCCCGTCATATGGTGCTACCGGTCTGAACACCGACTGCGCAGGGGTTAGCCGTAAACAGCGCCCCATCGCATAAGCAGTTGCGACTGAAGTATTTTCGAACGCTTCACCCATTCCACCGACCCCGCCGGACGATCTTCGTCCTGCGTGCGGCGGCGGCGGTCCACATCGCCGGTCAGGATGGCAAACATCAGCTCGCGCCCGTTCGGTGCCGTCATATAGCCCGCCAGCGAGGACACGAAATTCAGCGTGCCGGTCTTCGCATCTACTGCAAAAGGCTGGCTTTGCAGGTTGCGCCCTGCCGCATCACGCAGCTTGAAAGGTTTGACAAGGTTGCGCAGACCCATCGGCTGGCCTGCGGCAATCACCCGCACCATATCCATCGCCGTCACACGCGACGCGCCGCCCAGCCCCGAATGGTCGACAAGATCGATCGCCTGCGTGCCCGCCTTGGCTGCAATCCACCGGCTCATCGCGGTCCCCGAGCGCCCGCGCGCGGCCGGCAAACCACGCACCGTCGAGGAGGTCATCCCCACCGCCTCGGCCGTCAGGTTGGTGGAATATTTCAGCATATCCTGCAGGATAGTCGGCAGAAGCTGCGAGGCATGAGTCACCAGAACCGTGCCAACAGGAGCCGTCTTGGCCTCTTGCGGGCTGGGCAGGGGGCAGCCCTGCCCGCGCGCCAGCGTCTGGAACACATCCCCCGCATAGGCCGTCGGATGCCGCACTGGCAGCCAGCGCGACCCAGAGCGCCCCAAGGCAGGGGCCGCCACCGTCCATTGCTCTTTTCCCCCGCGATCCGAATAGGCGAAAAGCGGCGACTGGCGCGCAGCCACCTGCATCGACGCGGTATAGGCCGTCGGCGTGTAGCTGTCGCCGCGGGCATCCATCGTCAGTTGATAGCCGTTTCCGGCACGTTTCCACGCAAAATAGACGCGGTTATAGTTCAGGATCAGCCCTGAGATAGAGGGGTTATAGCTGACATAAACGGGCTGGTCCTTCGCGATTTCCTCGGCATAGGGCAGCGCCCCGCCCCAGACAAGAAACCGCCCCGTCACGCCCCGCACCCCGATCCGCGCAAGCTCTGCCGCCATTGCCCCCAGATGATCGGTCGAAAGCGTCGGGTCCGCCCCGCCCGACAGGACCAGATCGCCCTGAATCACGCCATTCACCACCGGCCCCGTCGCAATCAGCCACGTGCCGAAACGGTAGTTTGTTCCAAGGGTTTCAAGGGCATAAAGCGTCGTGATGGTTTTTGCCGTCGAGGCGGGCGGCAGACCCATCGTCGGGTTGCGTGCCTCCAGCACCTGCCCGCTGCGCGCATCCATCACCACATAGCCGACATCGCCCCCCAGCCGCGCCGCCTGCACATACCCCTCGCCCGAGGCCACCTGGGCCTGCGCCAATGTCGGCGGTGCCGCCAGCCCAAGAGTAGAAGCCGCCAGACCCGTAACGAAACCGCGCCGAGAAACCTGCATCGTGCCAAACCGCCTTTTTCTGGAATGTCTGGCCAGAATAACCCGCGCGAGGCTCTGGTTCAAGCTTCGCGCGCAGGGCTTTTCCAGTCTCCGGCATCGCGGATACGGGTCGAGGATTCCGAAGACATCGGCATGTTGATAAAGCACCAGCGCGGCGCAGGCCCCGCCGCCAGTTCCTGCGAACGCCATCCGGGCAGTTTGGCATGGGCGAAAACCCGCGCCGCTTTCGAACAGCGTGCCCGCAACCGCACCCCGGGGCGCGCCAGAACCCCGACCGGCATCCGGTCGAAAATATCCTGCCAGTGATCCCAGCGGTCGATCTGGATCAGGTTGTCCGCCCCCATCAGCCAGACAAAATCCACCTGCCGATAATGGGCCTGCAGCGCACGCAGCGTATCGGCGGTAAAACATGTGCCCAGCCGCTGTTCCAGATCGGTGATCTTGATCCGGGGATCGGGCATGACCTCGCGCGCGCGCCGCATCCGCGCAGCCAGCGGCGCAGGCCCCTTGGCCTTGAGCGGATTGCCCGGACTGAGCAGCCACCAGACCTGATCCAGCCCGAACCGCCGTAGTGCCACACGACTGATATGGGCATGCCCCTGATGGGCCGGATCGAAAGATCCCCCCAAGAGGCCGATGCGCATTCCCGGACGGGCTATAGGAAAATTCTGGCTCATGCGCGAAGACCTAGCCAAAGCACCTGCGGATGGGAAGCCCAAATGCGACATTATGCCACTGCCGCGTGCGGAAACTGCCCGTGGGCAGGACACCGCACAAAAGGCTGTGCTCCGCAGCGCAAAGCCGCATGTTTGCGCGTTTTCCTGCACGGCGGCCCGTGAAAGGGCCTGCCTAGGATGCTCCCCCCGACCCCGGCACCGACAGGGTGCAACGGGCGCGTCCTTCCCGCTTCGAGGTGTAAAGCGCGGCATCGGCATCGGCCATCATTTCTTCCGCCACCGGATCGTCGTAATCTTGCGACATCGCCACCCCGATCGAGCCTGAAATCCGGCATTCATGCCCCTCGAAGGGGATCGGCTCTTCCAGACGGGCAATGATGCGCGCGCCCATCATCCGCAGCCGCTCCGGATCGACCGAATCGCGCAGCAGCATGACAAATTCATCGCCCCCCACCCGCGAGACGACATCCATCTCGCGCGTTTCCTCGCGCAGGATTTTGGCCACCACCGCCAGAACATGATCGCCCGCCGCATGGCCAAGCGTGTCATTCACCGCCTTGAAATGGTCCAGATCAAGCTGGGCCAGCGCGAAGGGCGCCCCCCCGCGACGACCGGCCTCAAGACTGGCCTCCAGTGCGATATCGAAGGCGCGGCGGTTGGACAGGCCGGTCAGCGGATCTGTGCGCGCCGCATCTTCCGCGCTGCGGCGGGCGCGCTCCAGCCGGTGATTGAGCGCACGCAACTCTCCCAGAACGGCCGTCTTGGCCTCTTGCAGATAGAGCAGCTCCATCGTGAGGTCGGAGGTGGAGAAATCGGCTTCGGTCAGGCGGAAGGCCCGGATTGCCTTGTTAAGATGCACCCCGAATGTCAGGTTGAGCATCACCCCCCGCTGGACGATCGGCACCACCACACCACGCAAAGACACGTCGGGCCAGCTGCGCGGGGTCAGATGGATCCGCCGCGACGGGGAAATATCGAACGTGGCCTGCCGTGTCCGGCCCCGCCCCATCTGGAAGCAATCCGTCACCGAATGCCCGAGCGCGGAGGCACCGCCCACCACTTTCATCAGGGTCGGCCCCATGCCCAAAATCGTGCCATCCCCGTCCAGCCACAGAAACATCGGCATCAACTGGCCCAGAGCCTCGACCGACAAGGCGGGCGCGCGCGGCACGGGGGCGGTCTCCATCTGGCTGATCAACATCACACTCTCCCCGCCGGTGCCGCGAGGTCGAAGCTGCGACCTTCGGCA
Organism: Thioclava sp. NS-SX20; assembly: GCF_057380695.1. Taxonomy (NCBI): domain Bacteria; kingdom Pseudomonadati; phylum Pseudomonadota; class Alphaproteobacteria; order Rhodobacterales; family Paracoccaceae; genus Thioclava; species Thioclava sp. NS-SX20. Next base: position 1,686,026 of record NZ_CM170816.1, read on the forward strand.
AAACTTTCTTCAAGCAGGGTGACCAAAACGTCTTCCTGCACCATCTGGTCGTCACAGACGCCGCCCCGATCCTGCACCTGATCGAGATATTCGATAAAGGCCAGAGCCCCGTAATCATCGGCCATCGCGCGGACCAGACCGGTCATCGCCGCCCCCCAGCCCAGCATCTTGCTATGAACGGACAGCCGGTAAACCCCCACATGCTCGAGAGAGCAGGTAAGTTCCGGCATTTCGAGATCGGGCAGAGCCATCTGCGCCCTGCCCTGCATCTCGTTCAGAGATAACAGAAATTCCGGATAGTCGGGGCCGCTGAACCGCAAGAGCCTGCGCACCGGCTCGATCATGGCGACATAGGCCCCGAGGTCTTCCAGAAAGCCCAGCCGCGGCTTGTTCAGCCGTGTGGAAGCCGCCGCCAGCAAGGCGTCCGTATGGGAATGGTCATAGGTCAGCATCGCCTCATAGCCTTCGGGAGGAATGCCGATTTCAGTCGCGACATCCAGCCAGACAGCCGTGCCGTAATTTCCAATCAAAAAGGTCTGAATCGAGGTATTTATAAGGCCATGCATGACAATCGGACCCGGGTTAAGCGACATATGCGCCCAGCCTAGATCCTGACTGTTAAAATACCCTCAACCCGTCATAAGACATCAGCCTCAACCCTGACTGGCAAGCCATTCGGGCAATTCACCAATATCGGACAGAATAGCCTGCGCGAAAGGGGCCAGCACCTCGGCGGTGGCCGGACCGGTCAGCACCCCGACCGGCATCATACCCGCCGCTTTTGCCGCCTGAAGGTCATGCAGGCTGTCGCCCAGCATCACACAAGCCTCCGCCGCGACCCCCAGCTTCTGCGCCAGTGCCAGCAGCGGTGCCGGATCGGGTTTGGCCCCGAACCCGCTATCGGCGCCCATCACATAGTCGAAATAATCCAGCGCCGCCTCGCGGTGCAGATGGACCCGTGCCGACGCCTCGGCATCATTGGTCATCACCCCCAGTTTCAGCCCCCGCGCACGCAAGCGCGGCAGCAAATCCGCCAGCGGTGCTGCGGCCACCTGCGGTGCGCCCTGCGCCATGCGGTGCATCTCCTGCGCCAGATCCGCGCGGGACCATTGCGGCAGATGCGCGGCCAGCGCGGCAACGATCTCATCCATTGTTCCCGCAATCGCCACCGAGCTGGGCCGGAACCGCCCCGCCCGAAGGTCATAGTCTATGGCCTCCGCCAGCACCGTTGCCAAGGCCGGATCGCCGTCCGACAGATGCTGCAGCAGATCGCGGGCCCATGCGCTCCATGTCGCATGGAAATCGAACAGGGTTCCGTCTTTGTCAAACAGCAGCGCCGCAATCTGCATGAAAGCTCCTCAGGTCCAATGCATCTGGTCGCCGCCGCCCAGAACGGCCCGCGCGGCAACAAGTTCGTCGGGGCGATAGCCCAGATCCTGCGCACAGTCGATCACCCATGCGTCCTGCGTCAGGATAAAATCCAGCAGCGCCGTCTGGAAACCGGTCTCGCGCGCGATGGAACGGATCTGGCTGGCCTCGGCGCCGCTGACGTTGAGAAAGGCCTCCAGCAGGTTTTCCCGACCGGCCAGCCAGCCCAATGCACCAAGCGCGATCTCTTCGGCAGTTTCTTGCCGCATTTGAATTTCCTTTCCGACAAGTCGAAACATTTTATTAACCTAATACCAAGCAATATGCACAAGTGAATTAACGCCGAGGGAGAACAAGGCGTCATGGCAGGCAAGATCCTGATTGCAGACCAGATCGCGACCAATCGCATCATGCTCAAGGCAAAGCTTGCCGGAGCACGCTACGATGTCGTCTTGGCCAGTAACGGGCAGATGGCACTGAACCTTGCCATCCGCGAGCGCCCCGAGCTGATCCTGATCGATCAGGCGCAACCGGATATGAGCGGGGTGGAGCTTGTGCACCATCTGAAAACCGACCCGCTGACCAGCGAGATTCCCGTGATTTTCCTGCATCAGCCGGAAGATATCGCCAACCGTCTGGCCGCATTGCGGGCGGGGGCCGATGTCTGCCTGCCCAAACCCTATGACGAGGTGCTGCTGCTGGCGCGTCTGCGCAGCCTGCTGCGGACCCGTTCCACCGATGCCGAAATGCGCCTGCGCGAAAGCACCTTCCGCGATCTGGGCTTTGCCGAAGGGCCGGCCACCTTCGCCGCACCAGCACGGATCGGGCTGATCGCCCCGACCCGCGTGCAGGCCGCCGCATGGAAACAGGCCTTGGCGCGGCATCTCCCCGCCAATTACCTGACCATTCTCGAACGCTCCGAGGCGCTGAGCGTGGCCACCGAAGCCCAAAGCGCTTTCGACGCGCTTATTCTGGCTGCGGATCTGTCGCGCCGCGACGAGGGGTTGCGCCTGATGGCCGAGCTGCGTGCCCGTGCCGGATCGAAAGCGGCGGTGATCTGCATTGCCGCCGAGGCCGAGGCCCGCGAAACGGCGGTGATGGCTCTGGATCTGGGGGCCGATGATGTGCTGCCCGCCGATATGACCGCCCGCGAAACCACCGAGGATATCGCCTTACGCCTGCGCCGCCATCTGGCCCGCAAACGCCGCCTTGACCAAAGCCGGAAGAACCTGACCGAAGGGCTGCGCCTTGCCACGATCGACCCGCTGACGGGGCTGTATAACCGCCGTTATGCCATGCCGCAGCTGGAGCGGATCGCCGATCATGCCCGCCGCACCGGCAAGGATTTTGCCGTGATGCTGCTGGATCTGGACCGTTTCAAGGACATCAACGACACCTATGGCCATGCCGTCGGAGACAGCGTGCTGACCGAGGTTGCCCATCGTCTGAGCACCGTGCTGGACGGCAATGACCTCCTTGCCCGCATCGGCGGCGAGGAGTTCCTGATCGCTCTGCCCGACTGCCCGCCCGAAGAGGCGCGACTGGCGGCGGACCTGCTTTGTCGGGTGATCAACGAACGCCCCTTCCACCGCGCCAATGGGCCGGATCTGAACGTGACGATCTCGATCGGGCTGGTGCTGGGCGACGAGCGCCTCCGGTCCATCGATCATCTGTTCGAGGCGGCAGATCACGCGATGCTGCTGTCCAAACATAACGGGCGCAATCAGGTGCAGGTCTTTCCCTGCCCCTCGGCCGCCTGAACGCCCCCGCCCCCGCCTCTGCCCCCAAGGCCCGAAGCCCCCGCAACAGCGATAGGAACAACAAAACGCCCCGCCGGTTTTTCCAGCGGGGCGTTCGAACAGCGCGTCCTGCAACCGCTCACGCGGCAGGCTAATGCTGCGGTGGCGGGCCACCCCCTTCTTCTTCATGGGTGCGAATCCGCTCGACAAAGGTCTTGCGGTCCTCGGGGGTGAGTGTCCCGAGCCACTTCACCATAATATCCTCGCCGGTCTGGATACGGGACACGATATGCATCCGGTGCGCATTCAGCGCATCGCGCACGGCGACCTCATCATAGGGGGTCTGCTCGATCGCCGTCAGAATCCTGTCCAGCCAGACATCCATAGCACCGGGATAATTGTTGAACTCGAACCCTTCGGCCTTGGCCATCCGGGTCAGGGTCTGGCGGTCCGCATCGGTCAACCCACGGTCAAAAGGCCCCAGCCCGACCTGCGGCGGCTGGGGGCCGCGATTGGCGGGACCGAAGGCACCGCCAATAATAACGCCTGCGACCAAGAGATTGAGCGTGACGGAAATCATAAGTGCCCAGCGGGTCTTACGATCCCCTTTGCGCCTTGTCTCGTTCATTTAATAAGCTCCAGACTCGCTTGCGACCTGCGCGGCAACGGAGAACAGATCACCGGTCGGCAACAGCTCAACAGTTGTTGCCTCAGCGGTGGAAATCGTCTTCAGCCCAACATAGGACAAAGGATTGCCGCTCGACAAACCAATAATAACGCCCATGCAGGTTGCCGCCACCATGCCGCCCATCGGCAACCAGTTGCGTGCGGCATCGCGCAGCACGGATATCAGACCGAACAGACCGCCGGTCCAGGCCACATCCGCCGCCCCCGGAGCGCCGGGACGCAAGTGCTGTGCCTGCATCTGTAGACCATCCGCCAGCACGCGCGCCAGAAATTCGGGCGACGGCTCGGGCTGCTGGTCCCGCGCGGCTTGCCAGAATGGCTCAAGCTTATGTTCGTCAACCATCATCACACCCTCCTTCACGGCCTTAATCCCTGTCATAGCCAAGACTATCCTTACGTTGGCGTAACAGGGCGGCCAATGCACGTTTCCCCCGTGCTGTCAGACTTTCTACGGCCTCCACGCCGGTTTCCATCGCTTCCGCGATCTCCGGATTGGATAAACCTTCAAGATGGCGTAAAATCACCGCCTGTTTCTGGCGGATCGGCAACTGGTCCAGTGCCCATTGTAACGCCTCAGCGCGCTGATTTTCCAGCATTTGTTCATCAACAGACAAAGTTTCATCGGCGGGATCGCCCGCCTCATCCAAAGATGTGGCGCGCCGTTTGCGCAAACGGTCCGTCGCCAGATTCGAGGTCACACGATACAGCCATGTGGAAACTTTGGCTTCCCCCACACGCCATTGCGGGGCAATTTTCCACAGCCGCAACATGGCTTCCTGCGCCACATCCTCGGCTTCGGCCTCATCGCGCAGCATGCGGCAGGCCAGACGATAGCTCAATGGCGCAAGGCGCACTGTCAGCGCCTGCGCTGCAGCACGGTCGCCCTGACCATAGGCCAGAAGCAATGCCTCGTCGGATGTTTCTGCCCCCATTTCGACTGCCATTCCTTTCGCCTGTTCTCCCCCTAGCAGATACCGGAATTTCCGCAAGACAGAGCGCCAGACACATAACGTAGCCGGCCCGAAAAAACGGACCGGCCAATCACTTATGGAAGACCAAACTCAGTTTGCATTATCGGCTGCGGGAGCCTCGGGCGCATCTGCGGGCGGCATGGGCGGGCGGCCATTCGCGTCACCGCGCGGACCACGATCCCCTTTCGGGCCATGCCCGTCACCGCGCGCACCGTGATCCCCACGGCCCCCTTGGTCCCCACGGGCACCATGATCGCCTTTTGCGCCCTGATCCCCGCGCATGCCACGCTCGCCACGCGGACCACCCTTGCCGTCAAAACGGTCATGGCCCGCCGCCATCTTCTGCTTGGCCGCTGCCAGCTCGTCGGCATCAAGTTTGCCGTCGCCATTGGTATCGGCCATCATGAAGAACCGGATCTCCGGATCGGGCTTGGCGGCCAGCTCGGCTGCGCTCAGCTTGCCGTCGCCATTGCTGTCCATCATCTCGAAATAGGCCTTCACGCGCTTCTCGATGCGGGCCTGAGCATCCGCCATCTCTGCGGCAACCATCTCTTCTTCGGTGATATAGCCATCCCCGTTCGCATCAAGCTTGGCGGCTTTTTCCGCCCGCGGGGCCTGCAGTTCTTTCAGGGTTACAACACCGTCTTTATCGGTATCAAAGCGCGAGAAATCCATTGCAGCGCCAGCTTTCCCATCGCGCGGAGGCATCGGGGCCTCTGACTGCGCGGGGGCGGGCTGGGCTTGCTGAGCCGAAACGCCGCCTGCCACCATGGCGAGGCCGGTCGTGGCCAGAAGAACTGCTCCGATGGATTTCTTGATCGTCGTTTTCATCTCGAACTCCTCACCGATCCGTTCAGGACCTGTCCTATTTGCTACGTGCGCCGCCTGTCTTTCCGTTGCCAGATCGGCGCGGTATCATTGCGTTTCCAATTCCTCCGAAGGGGCGTGTGCGCCTTCGACCTGTTCTTTTTGCCGCCCGACCCTGAAGTGAGCCTGAAGCAAACTTAAGCCCCGATCACATCCGCATCACGAAAAACGGAGACCCCATGTCCGCGCCGCTCCCCCCCCAGACCCCGCCACCGATCCGCGATGCCTGCAGCCTTATTTTATGGCGCCAAACCACGCAGGGGCCCGCCGTTCTCATGGGGCAGCGCGGGGCGAAGGCCCAGTTCATGCCGAATAAATTCGTATTTCCGGGCGGCGGGCTGGACCCGCAGGACACCTCAAGCCCGCAGAATTCGGGCCTCTCGCCGCGCTGCCATAGGCGACTCGGGGCGCTGGCCGATGCGCTGATCAGTTGCGGATTGCGCGAATTGCAGGAGGAAACAGGACTAACGCTGCGTCAGGGCGCCGGATTGCACTTCATCTTCCGGGCCATCACGCCACGCCAGCGCCCCAGACGATTCGATGCGCGTTTCCTGATGGCCAATGCCCGCGACCTTGCCAATCCCGACGCCCCTCTGCCCAATGATGGGGAATTGCGCCATCTGACATGGGTTCCCCTGCACGAGGCGCGCGCGCTGGATCTGCCCTTTGTCACCGAACTGGTGCTGGCCGAGGCGGGTGCCTTGCTGGCTGCGGCCCATAGACTGCAGGATATGGCCCCCGCTGAGGGGGTCCCGTTTTTTGACAATCGCGGCCCGCGTCCTGTCTTTTCGCGGATCTGCTAGGCGGCGGCCAGCACCACCACAATCACCGAGGCCAGCACCAGCGCGATGCCCACCGCCTCGCGGCGGTGCAGCCGCTCGTGGAAAATCAGCACCGACGCGCAGAGGGTAAAGACCATCTCCACCTGCCCCAATGCCCGCACATAGGCGGCATTCTGGAGGGCGAAGGCCATGAACCAGCCCGCAGAGCCTGCCGCGCCAAGAATACCGACCCAGATCGTGCGCGACCATGCCCGCAGCACGCGCGTCAGTTCGCCGGGTTGGAACAGGCGCAGGCACAGCCCCATCCCCAATGTCTGCACCGATGTCACACAGGCCAGCGTGACAAAGGCACGCCCCATGAAGGGCAAGGGCATGAGCTCCAGCGTCGCCCCGCGATAGGCGATGGCCGACAGCCCGAACAGCCCGCCTGCCAAAATCCCGTATACCGCCGCTCTGCCCGCGATGCCCCCTTCGGGCGGGCGCGAAAGGCACAACACCCCCACCAGCCCCAGCACGATCCCGACCCAGCCCAGCACGGCAATCCGGTCCCCCAGAAAGACAAGCGACATCAGCGCGACCTGCACCACTTCGGTTTTGGTAAAGGCAATCCCCACCGCGAAATTACGCAAGGCAAACAACCGCACCAGAAGCAGCGTCGCCGAGGCCTGCGCCGCGCCACCGATCACCACATAGGCCCAGAACCCCGCCCCCATCTGGCCGAACAGATCCGCAGGACGGCCCATCTCGGGCAGCAGGATCAATGCGCCCGCAATCGCCAGCGGTGCCCCGAACACAAAGCGCGAGAACGTGGCCCCTGCGGCCGACAGACCCGACCCGGCCAGCTTCTTTTGCAGCACGAAACGCCCTGTCTGCAGGGCTGCGGCGCAAAGGGTCAGGAGAATCCACATTCTACAACGCTTTCCGTCCCGCGCGAGAAGCTCGCGCAGGATCAATGGTGACGATCCCGCAGGCGGGATCAGTTGGTAATAAGGTTCAGATAGTAGCCGTTAAAGGCCATGACTTCGCGCGCCGCCGTCAACAGGTCCGAGCGCGGCCCGACCGAGGGGCGCACCATGATCTGGCCCCAGCGGCCCGACGGGGTGCCCAATGCGACGATGCGGTAATCCTGATCGACCCATAGCACCCAGACCGGTTCGCGGCCAAAGCTGTCCGAGGTCGAGATCCGCCCGCCCGGTCCGGTTACAACCGCCGTCCCGCCAAGCATGCGCGGTGCCGTGCCATCGCTGCAATCGGTGCCCGAGAGGCGATAGCCGGTCTTGCCGGAGAGGGCCCAGTTCTGCTTGCCCCCCGCGCAGCGCGGCGTGCTGGAGGCCACCACCAGCCACTCGCCGGCAAAGCGTTCGGGGTCAAAAAGTGCCGCGGAGGAAATCCCCGATTTCGGATCACGCACCAGCTTTTCCTGCGGTGCGCGGCCACAGCTGGCCAAAGTCACAGCAGCAATCGCGGTTGCAAGGGCCAGGTTCCGGCTCAGCCAAGGCATTGGGTCACACTCATACCGTTTTCGGTGCGGATGTCGTTGCAGCCCATCAAGGGGCGCACCGGCGCACAGGTGTTCGACCGGGCAAGACATTCACCCTCGCAATCGGACGCCTTGCGACAGGACTTACCCGCATCTTTCGGCCGCGTCACGCAGATTGCACCATCCGCCCGCTGATTCCACGTGCCCCCGCGCTTTGTGCAGGACTGCTGCAACAGGCTGTCGCGCGCCTCGCCCACGGGCGGCAGGGTCTGTGCCGCCTCGGGCGTGCCGAATGGGAGGAAACCGGGCCGACAGGAGGCCACGCCCATCAGCGCGGCCCCCAGCAGGATGACCTTAAAAGGGCATCGGGTGATCATGATGCACCTTGGCGATCGCCTCTTTGACGTCAGCCGACAGCACCAGCCCCGCCGCATCGATCGACGCCCCGATCTGCGCCACCGAGCGCCCGCCAATGATCGGCAGGCAGGGGAAGGGGCGATCCAGCGTGAAGGCGATGGCCATCGTGATCGGGTCCAGCCCGTGATCGCGGGCAATCCTCACATACAGATCGGCAATCTCGAAGGCGCGCGGATTGGCCCGTCCGCCCAGATTGCCATTGGCCGCCATCCGCGACCCCGCAGGCACAGCCCCGCCCGAATACTGCCCCGACAGGATACCGGCGGCGAGCGGCGAATAGGCCAGAAGCGTGACATCCTCCTGCACGCCCAGTTCGGCCAGATCGAGATCGTAATAGCGGCACATCAGCGAATATTCGTTCTGGATCGAGGCTACGCGCGGGCCGTGCCCCGCCTCGGCCAGTTCCAGAAACTGCGCCGTGCCCCATGCGCTTTCATTGGACAGACCGAACGCACGCAGCTTGCCCTCCCTGACCAACGCCCCCAGCGTTTCGAGACACTCGACCATATTGGCGCGGATCTCCGATTTCGCGGGCTGCCGGTCGGGTGCAAAGCTCCATGTCTTGCGGAAATGGTAGCTGCCGCGATTGGGCCAGTGGAACTGGTAGAGGTCGATATAATCGCTTTGCAGGCGGCGCAGGCTGTCCTCGACACAGGCGCGGATGGCCGGTCCGGTGATCGCCGCCCCCTCGCGCGCGGCACCGCCCTCGCCGGTGATCTTGGTCGCCAGAATGACATCCTGCCGCTTGCCGGTTCGGGCCAGCCAGTTCCCGATGATCTCTTCGGTGCGGCCCACCGTGTCCTTCGACACAGGATTGACCGGATACATCTCGGCGGTGTCAATGAAATCCACGCCGCGCTCCAAAGCATAATCGAGCTGGGCATGACCGTTTTCCTCGCTGTCCTGCGAGCCCCATGTCATCGACCCGAGGCAGATCTCGCTCACCTCGATATCGGTCCGGCCAAGCTTTACTTTACGCATATACTCATTCCTCTCAGAGTGCGGGGTCAACTGCGGGTCCGACGCGCGGGATGGACATAAGCCACAAAGACGCGCCCTGTCCGGCGGGACGCGCGCATCAGTCGGGCCTATCAGTCGCCCCCATCAGTCGGGCCTATCGGGGGCGAGCCTGCCACAGCGCCCCGCCATTCAAAAGGCCCCGAGGCGGGACCTTTTGTGCGCAGATCCACATATCTTTCTGCCCCCAAGCCAAACCGGAACAGAACCGGAGACACCGCGCGGGACAGGCAGGCCACGAAGCAGGACACAAAACGGGCCACAAAACGGGGCGGCGCGCCAGCGCTCCGCCCCCCCCCCTTGCTGTCAGTCGATGCGGGCAATCAGATCGCCATAGCCTTCGGCCTCCATCTCCTCGAGCGGGACAAACCGCAGCGAGGCCGAGTTGATGCAATAGCGCAAGCCCCCCTGCTCGCGCGGGCCGTCGGGAAAGACATGGCCCAGATGGCTGTCCCCATAGGTCGAGCGGACCTCGGTGCGGATCATGCCGTGGCTGGTATCATGGATCTCGGTGATGTGGTCCGCAAGGAGCGGGCGGGTAAAGCTGGGCCAGCCGCACCCCGATTCATACTTGGACGAGGATGCGAAAAGCGGCTCGCCCGAGACCACATCCACATAGAGGCCGCGGCGCTTCTCGTGCAGATACGCGCCCGTGCCGGGGCGTTCTGTGCCCGATTGCTGGGTCACGCGGAACTGCTCGGGCGTCAGGCGTTCGATCGCGTCGCGCGACTTGGCATAGGTCTTTTCGGTGCTCATGGATATCTCCTTTGCTGGCTCTCAAGATATGGAGCGCGCGGCAAAAGCAAAGGGGCAAAACGGCCCCAAAGCCGCGAAAGCCCCAACGGCGCGAAATCCGGCGGCCCGTCTTCCCCCTTTGCTGAGGCGGGGGCTGGCAGGCGCGCGCCCTTGAAATACGCGCCTCCCATCGCGATTTATAACGGGGCCGTGCCGGTGATGCACCGCCCCCACCACCACCAGACGTTCTTCCCAGCCCTGCCCCTTCAAAGGAGCCGCCCTTGGCCGATACGCCTCTTCCGCCCGTTTCGCAGACCTCCATCCTCCCCGAAAGCGAGGCCCATCGTTACGCCCACGAGCTGTCGCGCCATCTGCGCTGGCTCGACAGTTTTACCGGCGCGGCGCTTGGCGTGCTGGCGGCTGCGTCGGGGATCTATACCTATCTGGGCGTGCGCTCGCTCTTGGATGATAGCGGGGCATGGACCACCTTTGCCGCGCTCAGCTATTCGCTGGCGGTCTCGGTGGGGATCTTCGTGTTCTGGTCCTATATGATGCGGCTTTTGCCCGCGATGCGCACGGCGGCCTCGCGGCTGGGGTTGCTGCTGAGCATGGCGCTGGGATCGCTGGCGATTGTCGCCATGTCGAGCTGGCTGAATGCCGCAGCGCTGGCGGGGGCTGCGGCGGTAGAACAGCATCTGGCCCATACCGTACAGGAGTATCAGACCGCGCTGGAACGCACCCATGCCAAGACCATTGCCGGTCAGGCGCTGGCCCGCGATGTGGCCCGCGTGCGCGACACATTCGACGGGCTGTCCCAGCAGGAAGCCACGGGCGATCTGTCGGGGCTTGCAGGGCGTGGTGCGGTCTTCCGCGTCCTGACCCAGAAATCCAACGAGCTACAGGGCCTTGAGGCACAGATTGCCGCACAGGACAAGGCGGTGGAGGAAGCCTTTGCCAGTGGCAATGCGATCCTGTCGCGGATGCGGGCGCTTTCGGTCGAGCCGGGCGCGGTCGAGGGCCGCTCGGTGCGGTTTTCCGAAGAGGCGGTGCGGCTGTCGGCGATTATTGCCGAGCTGCGCCAGTTGAATGTCGCGCCTTTGGTGATGCGGGCGGCGGCAGACCTGCGGGATTCGGTGGTGCTGCCCGACCTTGATGCCAGCACCGATGCGGGACGCAGCTCGCAAGAAAGCACGATTGCCTCGGTCATGACCCTTCTGGCCGACCGCGCCAGCACGCTGGAAAGCGCCGCTGCAGAGGTGCAGGCCCTGCCCGACCCCGCCGAAATCGAATATACCGCGCTTTCGGCCGCCGATGCGGTGATCCGCTATGCGGGCAATTTCGTCCCGTCCTGGGCGGGGGCGATCGCCATCGACCTGCTGCCTGCCGTTCTGGTCTTCATCCTGATGGTGGTGCAGTCGGCAATCCGTCAGGCGCAGGGCGCCCATGCCCCCGAAGAACATATGACCGTGGCCGAGCTGCGCGCGGCACTGGCAGCTGCGCGGGATCTGAATATCGGGCCTGACCTGACGCCGCCCCCCACGGTCTCCCCGCCCGAGATGCGGCACGGAACGTCCGCGCCTGCCGCCTCCCTCCGTCCGGTGGAGTAAGCGGCGATGCGCGACATATCCCAACCGCCCAACCAGATCCGGCGCGTCATCGTTGCGCTGATCGGCGCGCAGGTGGCCATTGGCGTGGCGCTGATGGGGATTGACCTGATCGGTAGCTGGGGCGGCAAAGACCCGCTGACCGCGCCCCTGCCCTCCGGCCCCTCGACCCGCCCCTATACGCCCGATCGCAGGCCCGGCACCGCTCCGGGCGTGCCCGCCCCACAAGGCCCGATGCCCGAGCGGCTGGAGCTTGGCGGCGAAGGGGCGGATCTGACCCTGACCGGCCAGATCGCCGCCGGCGATGCGGCCCGCATCACCGAGGAACTGCGCCGCCGCGCCGAAACGGGGCAGACCATCCGCATGGTCAGTCTGGATTCGACCGGCGGTTCGGTCTCGGATGCGCTGGAGATCGGCGAGGTTCTGCGCGACAGCGGCATTGCGACCTCGGTCAAGGACGGGGCGATCTGCCTGTCCGCCTGCCCCTATCTCTTTGCCGGAGGCCGCACGCGGCAGGTTGCGCCCAATGGCAAGCTTGGCGTGCATCAGCACAGCTTCGGCACCAGCGCCATCCTACCCGCATTCATGGCGGTGGAATCTGTGCAGCGCGGGCAAGCGGCGGTGATGGCCTATCTGATCAGGATGGGCATCGACCCTGCGGTGATGGAGCCTGCCATGCGAACCGCCCCCGACCGGATCTATCTGCTCTCGAAAGCCGAGTTGCAGCAGTATGGCTTCCTTGCGCCCCCCTGATCCGCCGCCCCTAATCCGCCAGACATCCCTGCCGGATGACCTGCCGCACCCAATCCAGCTTTTCAGAGACCTTCGGGGTGAGGATGAAGGGATAGAAGCTGGGATGGCCCAGACTGTCATTCAGCGCGTTTAGCGCCAGTGACAGCGCGATCCAGGCCGAGACCAGATCCTCCATCGCGATCCCCAGCAACCAGAACAGGATATCGCGCGGGGCCTCGGGCGCGGCCAGTTCGTGCCCTGCAGGCATCAGCCCGTAACACAGCGCGGTTTCCAGCCCGTCGAGGATATGCAGCAGGTTTGCCCAGCTTTCGGCGAAATCCTCATAGGGATGGGCGGTGGCATATTCGGATACGAAGGCCTGCTCCCACCCTGCGGGCGCGGGCTGCGCGTAATGGCGCTCCAGCGCCTGCCCGTAATCTTCGCGCTCATCACCGAACAACGCACGGCACGCCGCCAGACGGTCGGGAAAGGGCTTCACCAGCACCTCCCAGAACGCATGCCCCGATTCGTGGCGCAAATGCCCGATCAGGGTGCGATAGGGCTCGCCCATTTCCGCACGGGTCGCGGCGCGATACTCATCATCGGCCTCGGCGATATTGAGCGTGATATCGCCATCGGCATGCCCCATCACCACCGCTTCACCCGCATCCGGCGCTTTGAACAGAAAACGCGGGCGCGGCCCCGCGCTGTCGGTCAGGGGCAGATCCAGCAGGACAGCCATCCGCATCAGATTGCGCTTGGCCGCTTCGAACTCGGCCCAGCGCTGCAGATTGCCCTCCACTGAAAGATCGGGGATCACCGTCGTATGCCGACAGGACAGGCACAGCCCTCCCTGCGCCCCCTCCTGCGCATCGGCCACCCAGTTACAGCCGATACGCGCACGGTTTTCACAAGCCGGCAGGCCTTCCGCCCGCAAATCCAGAAAGCCGCGTCCGGGCTCGAACACGAGTTCCGTCCCGCAGGACAGACAGGTGTCATTACCGAAATAGACTTCGGCGCGACAGGACGGGCAGTGATAACGCATCATGGGCAGACCCTCCGCAACCGCCCGAAACCTACGCGAAACCTGTGCGGGCGGGCCTGTGATATTCTCCCCACAAATGGCGCAAGCCAGCGCCAAGACAACCTTGGCCGCGCGAGAACTTTATTTCTGCACCGAGGGAACCTTCACGGCTATGACAGGTTAGCCCGATTGGTATGCATGAACCGAAATCTTCAGCCGATAGGCCACGAACAACGAGGGAAAAATCTTTGAGTTATGTCTTTTGACATAGTTGGGATGCGGCACCTGTGCCAAGGGGGACGAGGCGCATGATTTGTGCCCTCTCATTCTTTATAAGTTTCGCTATACCCGCGCGTAACAAGTTCACTCTTACTGCGAAAGCATGTTGCCATTGACCCATTCCCCCGCCGCGCCAGAGACGGCCAGTTCCGGTGCACAAACCCTGCGCGATGCCCTGCGGCAGCGTCTGACACCTGCCCATGATGCCTTGGACCGCGCGTTCTCGGCACTCGATCTCGGGATCGATGCCGATTATGCGGTCTTCCTGCGCGCGCATCGTCAGGCTCTGGGCCGGATGCAGGGCGCAACCGATACGGATCATGCAACGGAGCAAATGGCAGGCTCGGCGCTGATCCGCAGGCTGCTGGCGGCGCTGGAGGCCGATCTCGCGCCTTTCACGGGTCATGCCCTTTGTGGCGACGCGCCTCAAAGCCAGAACACGGCCCCGCTGCGCCTGCATCCGCTGGCTCGAGACTATGTGCTGTTCGGGTCGCGGCTGGGCACACAGGTGCTGGCCCGCCGCCGTCGCGAGGCCCTTGTACAACAGGGCCGCGACGCGGTGCCAAGCCAGTATCTGGAGCATGTTTTCGACCCCCGTCTTTGGCAAAACTACGTTCATCAAACATCTCAAATTTCGGTAGAAAATCCTCAAACCGAGAGTATTATCGCAGATGCCGAACAGTGCTTCGAATGGTTCGCCCTTGCCCTGTCTCAGCATCTCTCGTCCCCTGCTGCACCGATGCATCCCCATCGGGCAGAGAAAGCACCTTTATGACCCAGATGCCGGACTATTCCGCCTTGACCCAAACGGATCTTACAAATTGCGACCGCGAACCGATCCACCAGCTCGGGCGCGTCCAAAGCTGGGCCTGCCTGATTGCGCTGAGCCATGACTGGATCGTGCAGCATCATTCGGCCAATGCCGCGCGCATGCTGGGCCTTGCTGCCGAAGACCTGCTGGGGCTGCCGCTGGCCGATCTGCTGCCGGTGCAGACCAAGCAACTGATCCGTGCCCATCTGACGCGGCTCAGCCTCGACCAGCAAACGGTGCGTCTTTTCGGCTTGGAAATCGGGCGGCGCGGTGTGCTTTTTGACGTAGCGGCCCATGCCTATAAACATGGGTTCATTCTGGAATTCGAAATCAAGAAAAGCCACAACCATGCCAGTGATCTGGCCGTGGTGCAGCCGCTGATCCAGAAGCTGTCGACGATGCGCGATGTGCCGCAGATGGCGAGTTCTGCCGCCGAAAGCCTGCGTCGCCTGACGGGGTTTGCGCGGGTGATGGTCTACCAGTTCTCGCCCGATGGCTCCGGCAAGGTGATCGCCGAGGCGCTTGCCCCCGGCATGAGTGGCTATCTAGGGCTGCGCTTTCCGGGGTCCGACATCCCCAAACAGGCGCGCGCCCTTTATAAACGCTCGCTTCTGCGGCTGATCGGCAATGTCGATGATGCGGGCTCCGAGATCTTACCGGCGCAAAACCCGATGGGGGAGCCACTGGACCTGTCGCTTTCCGTATCGCGCTCGGTTTCGCCGATCCATCTGGAATATCTGCGCAATATGGGCGTTCAGGCCTCGATGTCGGTGTCCATCCTCAATCAGGGGGAATTGTGGGGGCTGATTGCCTGCCACCATCCCGAACCGCTGATCATGGATTACGAAAAGCGCACCTCGGTCGAACTTTTCGGCCAGCTTTTCGCCTACGAGCTGGCCCGCGCCGAGACGATGATCGAAAATGAATCGGCCCTGCGCGCGCAAGAGACCCATAACCGGATCATGGCGCTGGTTTCGGCCACCAGCGAGTGGGCCGAGAATTTCAGCGATATCGCCCGCCAGATCGAGGATCTGATCCAGTTCGACGGGATCGCGCTTTACAGTGACGGCAAGCTGCTGACACAGGGCACCACCCCGACCGAAGAACAGTTCTACCGCCTTGCACGCTATCTCAACACCGCTTCGGGATCGCGGGTCTATGCGACCGACCATCTGTCCAAAGGCTTTCCCGAGGCCGCGACCTATCAGGAAGACTGCGCCGGCCTGCTGGCGCTGCCGATCTCGCGCCGTCCGCGCGACTATCTGGTGCTGTTCCGCCGCGAGATCGCGAAATCGGTGACATGGGCGGGCAACCCCGAGAAACCGGTCGAGCATGGTCCCAATGGCGACCGCCTGAGCCCGCGCAAATCTTTCGAGGCGTGGCGCGAGGAGGTGCATGGCCACTGTGCGCCTTGGGCGGCGGGCGAGTTGCGGGCCGCCGAGGCCCTGCGCGGCACCTTGCTGGAAGTGGTGCTCAAGCTGACCGATCAGGCCGAGAAAGAGCGCAAACAGGCGCAGGAACGGCAGGCATTGCTGATTTCCGAGCTGAACCACCGTGTGCGCAATATCCTCAATCTCATCCGCTCGATCATGAAACAGTCCAGCAGCGGCGCCGAGACCTTGAGCGAATTCACCGTGGCACTGGACGGGCGCATCAACGCGCTGGCGCGCGCCCATGACCAGCTGACCCGCGACCAGTTCGCGCCGATCCCGCTGGCCGAGCTGATCGAGGTCGAGGCCAATGCCTTCGGGCTGGGCAACAAGAGCCGTCTGGATTTCAGGGGCCAGAATATCGTCATCACGGCAGAGGCGTTCACGCCCTTGGCGCTGGTCTTCCACGAACTGGTGACCAATTCGGTGAAATACGGGGCCCTGCATGCGCCCAGCGGACGGGTCGAGATCGGCATTACCGAAGAGCCCGATGGCACATGGACGATCGACTGGCACGAGCGGGGCGGACCCGTGGTGCGTGCACCGACGCGCCGCGGCTTCGGCTCGACCGTGATCGAGAAGACCATCCCGCATGAGCTGAAAGGCGCCGCCGAGGTGCGTTACAACTCGGCCGGCGTCGAGGCGCGCTTCTCATTACCGGCCAATATTGTTATCACTCATCGCCCGTTTGATGGAAATCCAGAGATCAATATGCAAGACGAAACCTCTCCTGCCAGTGGCGAACCTTGGGTTGGTGGTCCGGCTCTTGTGCTGGAAGATACGATGATCGTTGCGCTGGATCTGGCAGGGATGCTGGAGGACATGGGCGCGGACGAGGTGCGCACGGCGGCCTCCGTAGCCGAGGCGCTGTCGATCCTGAAGGACGGGTTCGTGCCGAAGCTTGCCGTGCTGGATGTCAATCTGGGCGAGGAAACCTCGTTGCCGGTGGCCGAACATCTCGCCGCGCAGGGGGTCCCTATCGTGCTGGCTTCCGGCTATGATGCGAACGAAGCCGGTATTGACGCCTATCCCGAGGCCGAGCTGATGCGCAAACCCTATACCACAGGGGATCTGTCGGATGTGCTGACCAAGATGGGCTTTTTGCGGAACTGACCCTGCCCTTGCCTCCGCCCCTCCCGTGCATGTAACGGCGGGGCGGTGACAGAACCCTGCGGCGCCCTATTGCGCGGGCGCCGGACCACCCTATCTGCTAGGCATGACAGCCCAGATCCCCCCTCCGCCAGAACCGGCCCTGCCCCCCAAGCTGCAACGCTGGTTTACAGATCAGGGCTGGGTGCCCCATCCTCACCAGTTGGAAATGTTGCGCCAGCCGGGCGACACGCTGCTGATCGCGCCCACGGGCGGTGGCAAGACGCTTGCGGGCTTTCTGCCCAGCCTTGCCGATCTGCTAAAGGGCACCGAAGGCGGGCTTCATACGCTTTATGTCTCCCCGCTCAAGGCGCTGAGTGCCGATATCGCGCGGGCGCTGACCGCCCCTGTGACCGGATTGGGGTTGCAGATTCGCATCGAGGACCGCACCGGCGACACCAAGGCCACCACCCGCAGGCGGCAGCGCGTGGACCCGCCCGACATCCTGTTGACCACACCGGAATCGCTGGCGCTGCTGCTGTCCTATCCCGAAGCCCCCAAAATTTTCGCCGGTGTGAAACGGGTGATCCTCGACGAGATCCACGCCTTGGCCGAAAGCCGCCGTGGGGACCAGCTTATGCTGGGGCTGGCGCGGCTGCGCGTCCTTTCGCCCGCGCTGACTGTCACCGGCTTGTCGGCCACGGTGGAAGACCCCGAGGGGCTGGCCCGCTTTATGGGCGGAGCGCATATCCTGCAGGCCGATCCCGGACCGCCCCCCGATATTGCCATGCTGGCCACCACCGATCCGCCACCGTGGTCGGGCGGCGGCGGGCGCTATGCGGTGCGCGATGTGATGGCCGCCATTCGCGAGGCCCGCCTGACGCTGGTATTTCTGAACACCCGCGCGCAGGCCGAGCTGTTCTTTCAGGCGCTCTGGGAGGTCAATGATACCAACGAGCCGATCGGGCTGCATCACGGCTCGCTGGCGCGTGAGGCCCGCCAGAAGGTCGAGGCGGCGATGGTGGCGGGCCGCCTGCGCGCCGTGGTCTGCACCGGCTCGCTGGATCTGGGGCTGGATTGGGGCGATGTCGATCTGGTCATTCAGGTGGGTGCGCCCAAGAATGTCAAACGTCTGGTGCAACGGATCGGGCGGGCCAATCACCGCTATGACACACCCTCGCGCGCGCGTATCGTCGCCGCCAACCGCTTTGAGGAGATCGAATGTGCCGCAGCCCTCGAGGCCGTGCGCGCGCATGATCTGGATGGCGACCCACGCGGCCCCGGCCCTCTGGATGTGCTGTGCCAGCATATCCTGCTGACCGCCTGCGCAGGCCCGTTTTCGGCAGAGGCGCTTTATACCGAAATCCAGCGGGCGGGCCCCTATACCGGTCTCTCGCAAGAGGATTTCGACGCCTGTCTGGACTACTGCGCCACGGGCGGTTACGCGCTGCGGGCCTATGACCGCTGGCAGCGCCTGATGCAGCGGCAGGGGGTGTGGCAGCTGCGCGACCCCCGTGCGGCGCGGGATCTGCGGATGAATATCGGCACCATCGTCGATAGCGAGACCCTGAAGGTGCGGATGAAAGCGCGGCGGGGCGGCGCGCCTTTAGGCGAGGTCGAGGAAGCCTTTGCCGCCACCCTCTCGCCCGGAGATACCTTCCTGATTGGCGGTCAGGTGGTGCGCTATGAGGGGCTGCATGATCTGGTGGTCGAGGTCAGCCCCGCCCGCGGGCGCGAGCCGAAGATCGCGGTCTATTCCGGCACCAAGCTGGCCACCTCGACCCAGCTTTCCCACCGCGTCGAGGCGCTGATCGCGGACCCTGCCCGCTGGCAGGCCCTGCCCCCCCATTGTCGCGACTGGCTGGACCGGCAGGGCCGCCTTTCCGGCCTGCCGCAGCCGCGCGTCCTGCTGGTCGAGACCTTCCCCCGCAAGGACCGCCACTATACCTGCATCTACGGCTTTGCGGGGCGCAATGCCCATCAGACGCTGGGCCTTCTGGTCACCAAACGGATGGAGGATCTGGGTCTGGGGCCTTTGGGCTTTACCGCCACCGATTATGCGGTTCTGATCTGGTCGGTCGATCCGGTGCACCATCCCGCCAGCCTGCTGGAACCTGCGGGACTGCGCATGGGCTTTGCCGACTGGCTGGGGCAAAATGCGGTGATGAAGCGCGCCTTCCGCACGGTGGCCACCATTGCGGGCCTGATCCAGCGCACCCTGCCCGGCGGACGGCGCTCTGGCAAACAGGCGGTTTTCAGCTCGGATATCCTGTATGACACCCTGCGTCGGCACGACCCGCAGCATCTCATGTTAAGGATGACCCAAGACGAAGCGCAGCGGGGGCTTGTGGATTTTGGCCGGATCGAGGACATGTTGCAGGCCCATGAGCGGATCGCCTATCACCCGCTGGCGCATGTGTCCCCCCTGGCCGCGCCACTTCTGCTGGAGGCCGGACGGGTTGCGATCCGTGGCGGTTCGGGCGAAATGCGTCTGATGGAACAGGAAGCCGAACGGTTGATGAAAGAGGCAGGTCTGACATGACGGACGGGATGTCGAGCATACTCCCCGATTTCGACGAGAAGCTGGTCACGGCGCCCGTGCGCTTTGCGGGCCATAGTTTCATGGTGCTGTCCACAGGGGCGCTTTACTGGCCCGAACGGCGCACCCTGATTTTGGGGGATCTGCATTTCGGCAAGGCCGAGCGCGTGGCGCGGCGGGGCGGCGCGCTGCTGCCCCCTTTCGGGGATCTCGACACTCTGGCCCGCCTTGATGCCACGCTGTTTTTCACCAAGCCCGCCTGCGTGGTCTCGCTGGGGGATGCGTTTGACGATGATGAGGCGGGGCGGTCTCTGGCGCGTTCGGTCAAGGCGCGGCTGGCGGCGATTGCCAAGGTCTCTGACTGGATCTGGATCACCGGCAACCATGATCCGGGCCAGCATGACCTGCCCGGAGATATCATGCCCGAGCTGCGCTTCGGCAACCTGACCTTCCGGCACAAGGCCGGACGGGGGCCGGATATCTCGGGGCATTTCCACCCCAAGACCCGTATCGCGGGGCGTGCCGCCCGTGCACTTCTGGTGGGCGAAACCCACATGGTCCTGCCCGCTTTCGGCACCTTTACCGGCGGGTTGGAGATGGACCACCCCGAACTGGCCCGCCTGACCGGCGGCGGCATTGCCTATGCGATGGGGCGCAAGATCCTGCGGGTACCGATCCCGGCGCTGCCTGCGGATACCGAACCTGCGGATGAGGTGCCTGCGGCGGCGGCGGCCGACACCACCGCCCATCTGCCCGATCCCGACCCCGCGCCAGATGCCGAGCGGACAGAAGGCCAGCCCTAACGCGCGCCCCTTTGGCGCGTTCTATCTACAGGCCCTACTCCGGCATGAAGGCCAGATCGGTCACGCCCGAATTGACACCTGCCATCGACAACATGGCATGGATCTGGCCACGGTGATGGGTCTGATGGTTGAAGATATGCGCCAGCACCTGCGCATGCGGTCTGACCATATCGCGCCCCAAGGCACCGGAATACCATGACAGCGTGCCAGAGAACCACGTCTCGTCCAGCCCCTCGACCCAGTCGAAAATCTGCTGGTCAAGTGCCTGACGGTCGCTCTGGAAGAGGTCCCAATCATGGATCAGACCGGTGCTTTCGGAAGGCCCAGCCCCAAGGGCGCCCCCACCCCGAAGCGCGCCAGCCATGTCTGGTCGGCCCAATAGAGATGCGAGAATGTCGCCTCGATCGATTTGAAGAAAGTGCCGAAATCGCGCTGTCTTTCGCGCATGGGCAACTGGTTGGCCGCCGAAATCATCGCGTTGTTCTGCCAGCTGTTATAGCGCGCCATACGCAGGGCACTGGTTTTCTCGGACATTGCATTCCCCCCTTTGCTACCGGACCGAAGGGTATCGGCATCAGGGCAGTTGATCCAGCAGCGATTGCAGGCGGTCGGCCTCATGGGCGGGTTTGTCCCAGCGGATGCGGTTGATGCGCGGAAACCGCATCGCCACACCGGATTTATGGCGCGCAGAGCGGTTGAGCCCCTCGAAGGCCACCTCGACCACCAGCTCCGGCACAAGCGAGCGCACGGGGCCGAAGCGTTCACGCGTATGGGTGCGCACAAAACGGTCGAGACGGCGCAGGTCTTCATCGGTGAAGCCGGAATAGGCTTTGCCGACAGGCACCAGCGGCGCCTCCGGCGCCTCGCCATCCCAAAGCGCGAAGGTGAAATCCGAGTAGAACCCCGACCGCTTGCCATGCCCGCGCTGTGCATAAAGCAGCACCGCATCCACCAGCCGCGCCTCGCGCTTCCATTTGAACCACGGCCCGCGCGGGCGGCCGGCCAGATAGGCGCTGTCCGGACGCTTGAGCATGACCCCCTCGATCACTGCCTCGGGCGGGTTGGCCCGCAATGCCGCCAGTGCCTGCCAGTCCGCGAAAGGCACAAGCGGCGACACATCCAGCCGCGGACCAAGCCCTGCCACGGCCTGCTCCAGCCGTGCGCGACGGGCGGTGAAGGGAAGCGGTCGCAGGTCTTCGCCCTGCCATGTCAGGATGTCATAGGCACGCAGCGCGGCGGGGGCCTCGGCCATCATCTTCTGGCCGGGTGTCTTACGCCCCAGACGTTTCTGGAGATCGGCAAAGGGGGCCACCTGATCGCCGCGCCGGATCAGCAGCTCGCCATCCAGTGCGCCCTCGAAAGCCATCGCCCCGACCAGATCGGGAAAGCTGCCCGAGATATCGTCGCCCGTGCGCGAATACAGCCTGCGGGTGCCGCCTTCGGACACGGCCTGCACGCGGATCCCGTCCCATTTCCATTCGGCCACATAGTCTTCGGGCGCGAATTTCGACAGTTCCTCCTCGGTGACGGGCGTCGACAGCATCACCGGACGGAACGGCGCAAGCGCGGCATGGGCGGGACGCGGCCCACCCTCGATCCAGCCAAACAGCGCGGTATAGGGCGGGGTCAGCCCATGCCAGAGTTCCTCGATCTCCTCGACAGATGGCCCCCCGTCCTGCGCGCCCATCTGCGCCAGTGCCAGCCGCGCCAGCCGTGCCGAAACGCCAACGCGCAGCCCGCCCGTGGCCAGTTTCAGCAGGGCCAGCCGTGCGGGGGCGGCCAGATGGTCCAGCCATTGCGCGATCTGCCGCGCGGCCTGGGGCCTGGACAGCGGCGTCAACGTGCCGACCACCTCGACCAGAGACAGATCCTCGCAAGTGGCAGGGTCGGGCCAGATCAGGGCGATTGTCTCGGCCAGATCCCCGACAAAATCGTAAGACAGCGCGAACAGCTCGGCATCCACGCGCTCCGCCACCATCTCGCGCAAAAGCGCGGGCTGCACACGGCCCAAAGACAGATCACCGGTCAGCGCGGCCAGCGCATAGCCCCGATCGGGGTCCGGCGTGGCATGGAAATATGCGGCCAGATAGGCCAGTTTCGCATTGCGGCCGCCGGTAAAGGCCAGACGTTCCAGAAGCTCGGCAAAGGCGCGCATCACTCGGGTTCCTCGTCATAGCCCAGCAGATGCAGCGGGCGCGCATGCCGCCCCTCCAGCACCGCCCACCGCATCAGCGCCTCCTCGCGCCCATGCGTGATCCAGAGTTCCTGCGGGTCGACCTGCCGGATGGTGCGGGTCACATCGGGCCAGTCGACATGATCGGAGATGACCAGCGGCAATTCCACCCCCCGCCTGCGCGCATGGGCGCGGATCTGCATCCAGCCACTGGCAAAAGCGATCACCGGATCGGCAAAACGCTGCACCCAGGCCGAGCCGAAGGCCGAGGGCGGCGCGATGATGATCGCCCCGTGCAGCGCCCGCGCCTGCGCGGTCTCCATTGTCGCGGGGCGCAGATCCCCCAAGGCAATGCCTTGTGACAGATGGTAGTCACAAAGCGCCTGAAGCGCGCCATGAATATAGACCGGCTCGCTATAGCCTGCCTGCCGCAGCAACATGATGACCCGCTGCGCCTTGCCCAATGCATAGGCCCCGACGATATGGGCCCGCTCGGGAAACCGGCGCACCGAGGCCAGAAGCCGGTTGATCTCGTTCAGCGGGTCGGGGTGACGGAAGACCGGCAGGGCAAAGGTGGCCTCGGTCACGAAGAGGTCGCAGGGCACAGGCTCGAAGGGCGCACAGGCCGGATTGGCCACGCGGGAATAATCCCCCGACACCACCTCGCGCCGCCCGCCTTTCTCGATCACCACCTGCGCCGAGCCCAGCACATGACCGGCCGGCACAAGCCGCAGATCCACCCCGCCAAGGCGAATCGGATCTGTCAGCTTCTGCGTCGCCCCCGCGAAGGTTTCGCCATAGCGAATCCTCATGATATCAAGCGTTTCACCTGTAGCGAGAACCGCCCCGTGGCCCGCTCGCGCGTGATCGGCATGGCCGTGAGTGATCACCGCACGCGGCACCGGACGGTGCGGGTCGATATAGAAATCGCCCGCCGCGCAGTAGATCCCGAATTCTGTTTTAGAAATAAGGGACTTAGCCATTTCCTCTAGGTAAACCTGCAATTTTTCTGCATGTTAAGATCGTAAATCCTGTCTATATTTCCTATGTATATCAATCACATGCTTATCTTACGAAGCAGATTATTAAGTAATTCAGCCTAGTTTGGGTTCCGTAATGATTACGGAGCACCTCCCGTGTTAACCTTCAAAAAACGCCGCGCCGCCGCACCCTCTGACAGCTTTCCCATCGAATGGGCTGTCCTGCAGTCGCAAGCGGTCATCTGCTTTGCCCCCGACGGCACGATCCGTCAGGCCAACCAGATTTTCTGCGATCTGATGGGCTATACGCCCGAGACGCTGATCGGCCAGCATCATCGTATTTTCATGCCCGACGGACAGGCAGACCTGCCCGAATATTCTGCCTTCTGGGAGGCGCTGCGCAATGGCAAAGCGCAGACGCAGGTCTTCGCACGCAAGACACGCGAGGGCGGGTGCGTTTATATCAGCGCCAGCTATACGCCGTTCTATGGCCCCGAAGGCCATGTCAGCGGTATCATCGAAACGGCCAGCGATGTCACCAAGCAGGAAATGGCCCGCTTGGCGATGACGGGCAAGCTGGATGCGCTGGACAAGTCGAATGCGGTGATCGAATTCACCCCCGAGGGCGAGGTGATTTTTGCCAATGCCGCCTTCTGCAAGGCGATGGGCTATACGGCCCCCGAGCTGGTGGGCCTGCATCATGCAAGCTTCATGCCGGTGGGTAAGGCGGACAGTCCGGCCTATATGCAGTTCTGGGAAGAGCTGCGAGCGGGCAAGTTCCAGTCGGGCGAGTTCAAACGCCGCACCAAATCGGGGTGCGATATCTGGCTGAATGCCAGCTACAATCCGGTCACCGATCATCGCGGCAGGGTGCTGCGCGTGGTCAAGATCGCCACGGATATTACCGCCGACAAGGCCCGCACGACGGATGCCGAGGGGCAGATCGCGGCTTTGGGCCGGTCTCAGGCGGTGATCGAATTCACCCCCGAGGGCAAGGTGCTGCGCGCCAATGACCTGTTCCTAGAGGCTCTGGGCTACCGTCTTGACGAGATCACGGGCCAGCATCACCGGATTTTCGTGGCCGAGGCGGAACGGACCAGCCCCGCCTATGCGCAGTTCTGGCAGGATCTAGGGGCGGGCAAGTTCCAGCGCGCGGAATATCGCCGGATCTGCAAATCGGGCAAGGAAATCTGGATTCAAGCCACCTATAACCCGATTTTCGATGACGAGGGCAAGGTTGTCAAAGTGGTCAAATTCGCCACGGACGTGACCCTGCGCAAAAACGCGATTGCCGATTTCCAGCGTATCGCCGAGGCAATGAACCGCGGCGATCTGAGCCAGCGGCTGCATGTCGAGGTGCCGCCAGAGCTGGAAAAGCTGCGTGACGATATGAACAACTCGCTCGAGCAGATTTCGTCCCTGATCAGCAGCATCGTCGAAAGCGCGATGACGCTGAATGTCGAGACCTTGAGCCTTACTCAGGCCGGCGACAAGCTGGGCCAGCGCACCGAGGCACAGGCGGCCTCGCTGGAGGAATCGGCGGCGGCCATCAACCAGCTTGCGGCGTCGGTCAAAAGTTCGGCCGATGGGGCGCGTCAGGCCGAGAAGTCGGTGGGCAGTGCGCGTGTGCGGGCCGAGAACGGGCGGCAGATCGTGCAGGATACGATCGTCGCGATGAATGCGATTGCCCAAAGCAGTCAGGCCATTTCGCGCATCACCTCGGTGATTGACGACATCGCCTTCCAGACCAATCTTCTGGCGCTGAACGCCGGTGTCGAGGCGGCACGGGCGGGCGAGACAGGGCGCGGCTTTGCGGTGGTGGCCTCGGAGGTCCGTGCGCTTGCCCAGCGGTCATCGGGGGCGGCACAGGAAATCGCCGAGCTGATCTCGACCTCCGAGAAACAGGTGACCTCGGGCGTGTCGCTCGTCAACCAGTCGGGCGTGTCCTTGCAGGAAATTCAGGATGCGGTCATGTTGCTGGATCAGGCCGTGCGCGATATCGCCAATTCGGCAGCCGAGCAATCGATCGGCCTGAACGAGATCCAGACGGCCGTGAACCAGCTTGATCAGGTCACCCAGCAGAACGCCGCAATGTTCGAGGAAGCGTCGGCCACCACCCGCGTCTTGCAGAATATGGCCGAGGCTCTGGCCAGAGAAAGCAGCAAGTTCATTCTGGACGCGCCTGTGGCACAGCAGGTCCCGCAGGAGCGGCTGGCCGGTTAACGCCACAGAACACCGGTGAGCGCACCGGCTGACACGTGGGCGGAAACCTCCGCCACACAGGGCGCGCACCGGCAAGGTTTCGCGCCCTCACGCATTTCTGAGGCCAGACGCCTTGTCAGGCCCCTTTCACGGCACCAGAGGTGCTTTCCTTGCGACGATTTGCCAGTTACAGTTGCACGACACGACCGGCCCGAAAGAGGCTGGCATCCGAGGCAATGTAATCGCCGCCCCGCGGGGCGCGCTCAGGGCAGATAGGGATATTCCCATCGCGACCCGTCAATGGGAAGGGCAGAATGCACAGACGACGTCTATCTCCGGTGATCCTCATGCTTGGCGCGGGCCTGTCGCTTGCGGCCTGCCAGACCACGGGCCTGCCCTTCGGCAAAAGCAAGACCGAAGACGGTGCCGTGACCGAGCAGACCTCGGCACGGCTGGTCGAGCGTGATGTCGAGGCCCCTCAGGTCTTTTCCGTCGAGGAGCAGGGGCTTTGGGATGGCCGGCCGTCGCTGGGCGGTGTCTGGGTCGCCCATCCGACCGTCAAGGACCCCGAGCGCGTGATCATCCGCAACACCGAAAACGGCAAATTCGTGATTGGCGCGTTGTTCCGCCGCGAACGCGAGAATCCCGGCCCCAAATTGCAGGTGTCCTCGGATGCGGCAGATGCGCTTGGCATGCTGGCCGGTGCGCCCGCCAAGCTTTCGGTGGTGGCGCTGCGCCGTCAGGAAGCCGCGCCCGAAGGGACGGACCCTGCCCCCGAAGCCGAGGTCGTGGCCGCCTCCGACGCGATGACGCCCGAAACCATCACCACCGGCGCCCTGCCCGCACAGACGCCCGCAAAGGCGCCCCCCGCCCCGCAGGGCTCGGGCAAGCCTGCCGCGAAACCGGCGGCCAAGCCCGCCCCCGAAGCGGCCTCCAAACCGCCCGCCGCGCAGGCCGCAGCCGTCCAGCCCTCCGCCGCCAAACCTAGCGGTCTGCTGGTGCAGATCGGGATCTTCTCGGTCAAGGCCAATGCCGAAAGCGCAACCGCCAAGCTTGGTAAATCCGGCGTTGTGGCCCAGACCATCGAGGAAAACTGGCAGGGCAAGAAATTCTGGCGCGTTGTGGCTGGTCCCGCCGCGTCCCAATCCGACCGCAACACGTTGCTGACGAAAATCAAGGGGCTGGGCTTTACCGACGCCTTTGCCGTCTCGAAATAAGGAAGAAATATGATGCGTTTCGCGCACCGGTTCGCCGCACTTTGCCTCACGGTGGTGACTGTCCTGCCGTTCACGGCGCCCAAGGCAAAAGCATTCGACACCTCGGCCTCGGCGGCGTGGGTCTATGATGTCTCGACCAAAACCGTCCTGATGGCAAAAAATGCCGATATTCCGCTGCCGCCCGCCTCGATGTCGAAGCTGATGACGCTGGATCTGCTGTTCGAGGCGCTGCGCGACGGGCGGGTGACGATGGACACGACCTTCTCCGTCTCCGACCATGCGCAATCGATGGGCGGCTCGACGATGTTCCTCAACACGATGGACCGTCCGACGGTGGAAGAGCTGATCCACGGGATCATCATCAATTCCGGCAATGATGCCTGTGTGACCGTGGCCGAAGGGCTGGCAGGCTCGGAATCCGCCTTTGCCGAGCAGATGACCGAACGCGCCCACCAACTGGGCATGAAGAACTCGATGTTTGCCAATGCCTCGGGCTGGCCCGACCCCGGCCAGCGCATGTCCACCCATGATCTGGGCATCCTCGCGACCCGCATCATCACCGAATTCCCCGAATATTATAAGTTCTTCGGGATGACCGAATTCAATTACAAGGACCGCGCGCCCGCGAATGCGCAAAACCGCAACCCGCTGCTGGAGATCAAGGCCGCTGACTGGACTGCAGATGGCATGAAAACCGGCCATACCCAGGAAGCGGGCTATGGTATCGTGGGATCGGCCCATCTGGGCAACCGCCGCATCGTTTTCGTGCTGGCCGGTATGGATAGCGAAACCGCCCGCCGTCAGGAGGCCGAGGCGGTTGCCAACTGGGCCTTTCGCCAATTCGTTATGAAAACCGTTGTCACCAAAGGCACGCAGGTGGCCCGCGTGCCGGTCTGGCTGGGCGCGCAGAAAGATGTCTCGCTGGTGCCTGCCGAAGATCTCGAACTGCTGGTGCCCGCCACCGCGCAGGATGCGATCAAGGCCGAGGCGCATTACACCACCCCCATCGAAGCGCCGGTCAAGGCCGGAACCAAGCTGGGAGAACTGGCCCTGACCATTCCGGGGATCGACAAGCCGAAGATGGTCGATCTGGTCGCGGGCGAAGATGTGGCCGAAGGGGGTTTCATGATCCGGATAAAAACGGCATTGTCGCGGCTAACCGCGAAGGCCCTAGAGGCCGCTAACAGCTAAGGGATTCTGATGTTCATCAGTTTCGAGGGGATTGACGGGTCGGGCAAATCGACCCAAGCCCGTCTTCTGGCAGAGGCTCTCCGCAAGGAGGGCCTCGATGTCGTTCTGACCCGTGAACCCGGCGGGTCGACCGGGGCCGAGGAAATCCGCGCGCTCGTCTTGCAGGGCGAGCCGGACCGCTGGTCGCCCCATACCGAACTTCTTTTGTTCACCGCCGCGCGGCGCGACCATATGGAGCGGGTGATCACGCCCGCACTGACCGCCGGCAAAGTGGTGATCTGCGACCGTTTCGCCGACAGTACCCGCATGTATCAGGGCCTCTCGCGCGGCGATATCCGCGCTTTGGTGGACCGCCTGCACGATATGATGATCGGACGCGAACCCGATCTGACCTTCCTGATCGACATCGACCCCGCAGTGGGGCTCGCGCGTGCCAAGGGACGGCAGGGCCATGAGGAACGGTTCGAGGATTTCGGGCTGGACCTGCAAAAGAAGATGCGCGCGGGATTTGTGGATCTGAGCCACCTTTTCCCCGACCGGTTCCGCACAATCAATGGCGGGCGCTCCCCCGAAGAGGTGGCCGCCGATGTGCTGCGCTACACGCAGGACATGGCCGCCGACCTGAAGAAGGCCCCCTGATGGCCCCGAGAGCTGCCAAGACCGAGCCGGGCCTGCCCGATCCCTCCTGCATCGAGGGTGCGCCCCATCCGCGTATGGCCGAGGCGGTCTTTGGCCAGTCGAAGGCCGAGGCCGAGTTTCTTGAGGCCTTCCGTGCAGGGCGCCTGCATCACGGCTGGCTACTGACCGGCCCGCGTGGCATCGGCAAGGCGACGTTTGCATGGCGCATCGCCAAATTCCTGATGTCGCAGCCCGAGGCAGGCGGCATGTTCGCCCCCGAGCCGCCCGAGACCCTGACTACCGACCCCGACCATGCGGCGGTGCGGCGGATCATGGCAGGGTCCGAACCCGGTGTGTTCGAGCTCAAGCGCGGGCCGAATGCCACCGGATCGGCGCTATCTCAGGATATCCGCGTGGACCGCGTGCGCGAGATGCGCAGCTTCCTGCATCTATCGGCCAGCGATGGCGGCCCCCGTGTGGTGATTGTCGATTGCGCCGACGAGATGAATGTGCAGGCCGCCAATGCGCTTCTGAAGCTTCTGGAAGAGCCGCCCGAGCGGGTGACCTTTCTGATGATCTCGCATCAGCCTGCGGGGCTTTTGCCGACCATCCGCTCGCGCTGCCGCGAGCTACGTCTGCATGCACTCGACCCCGAGGCGATGGCACAGGCGCTGGATCAGGCCGAGGCGATGGACCCCGATGTGGATATGATGGCGCTTTCGGCGCTTTCGGCAGGGTCGGTGGGCGAGGCGATCCGGCTAATCAATCTGAACGGGCTGGAGACCTATGCCCAGATCGTGGATCTTATGGCCACCCTGCCCCGCCTCGACCGGCCCAAGGCGCTGGCTTTGGCCGAAAGTTTCACCGGCAAGCAGAATGCCGAGCGGTTTGATTTGGCGCTGGGGCTTTTGGATCTGTTCATGGCGCGGCTGGCGCGTGCGGGCGTGATGGGCCCGCCCCATCCAGAAGGAGCGCAGGGCGAGGCCAAGCTGATGGCGCGATTGTCGCCCGATCAGCTGGCAGCGATGAAATGGGCGGCATTGCACCAAGAACTTGGCACCCGCGCGCGTCATGGGCGGGCGGTGAACCTTGACCCTGCCGCGCTGGTGGTCGATATGGTTCTTAAATTAACAGCGGCGGCCGCCTGAGCCGTCCGGAAAGAGAGGCAAAGTGGCCCGCGAGACCGATATTCCGCAAATTACCGACAGCCACTGCCATCTGGATTTCGACAGTTTCGACGAGGACCGCGATCAGGTCATTGCCCGCGCTCTCGAGGCGGGCGTCAGCCGGATGGTGACCATCTGCACGCGGCTGAAAAACGAACCGCAGGTCCGCGCGATTGCCGAGCGCTATGATCAGGTCTTCTATGCGGCAGGCACCCACCCGATGAGCGCCGCCGAAGAGCCGATGGTCTCGGTCGAGGAACTGGTGGCGCTGGCCCAGCACCCGAAATTCGTGGGGCTGGGCGAGACGGGTCTGGATTACCACTATTCCGCCGATAGCGCCGAGGTGCAGAAGGTCAGCCTGAAGATCCATATCGAGGCGGCGCAGGAAACCCAGTTGCCGCTGATCATCCATGCCCGCAATGCCGATGAGGATATGGCGAAACTCCTTGGCGAGGGCATGGCCCGCAAAGCCTATCCTTGCGTGCTGCATTGTTTTTCCTCGGGGCCGGAACTGGCGAAAGCCGCGCTTGAAATGGGGATCTACCTGTCGATGTCGGGCATTGCGACCTTCCCGAAAAGCCAGGAGATCCGCGATATTTTCGCCACCGCCCCCGTGGACCGCATTCTGGTGGAAACCGACAGCCCCTATCTTGCGCCCAAACCCCATCGCGGCAAGCGCAACGAACCGGCCTACACCGCCCATACCGCCCGTGTGGGTGCCGAGGTCTTCGGCATGGACTACGCCGAGTTTGCAGCGCAGACGCAGAACAACTTCGACACGCTCTTTGCCAAGGCCGCCAGCTGGAGGGCCAAATGACCCTGCGCTTCACGATCCTTGGCTGTGGTTCCTCGGGCGGCGTGCCGCGGCTTGGCGGGCATTGGGGGGAATGTGACCCCGCAAACCCCAAGAACGCCCGCCGCCGCTGTTCGATGCTGGTCGAACGTCTGGGCGCGGCAGGCACCACCCGCGTGCTGATCGACACCGGCCCCGATATGCGCGCACAGTTACTGGATGCGGGCGTGGGCGAATTGGATGCGGTGGTCTATACCCATTCCCATGCCGACCATATCCACGGGCTCGATGACCTGCGCCAGATCGTGTTCAACATGGGCCAGCGTCTGCCGGTCTTTGCCGACCCCGAGACCGCTGGCCGTCTGGTCAAGGCCTTCGACTATGCTTTTGTCCAGCCCGAGGACAGCAATTACAAACCGATCTGCGAGCTGACCGAGATCGACGGCCCCTTCATCATCGATGGGGCGGGCGGGCAGTTGCCGTTCACCCCTTTCGAGGTGGATCACGGCAATATCAAGGCTTTGGGCTTCCGTATCGGCGGGCCACAGGGCGGTCTGGCCTATCTGCCCGATGTGTCGGATATTCCGCCTCTGGCTTGGCCCTATCTGCAAAACCTCGATATCTGGGTGCTGGACGGGCTGCGTCGCAAGCCGCATCCGACCCATGCCCATCTGGCGCTTGCGCTGGAATGGATGGAGCGCGCGGGCAACCGCCACGGCGTGATCACCAATATGCATATCGACCTCGATTATGACGCGGTGAT
Source organism: Thioclava sp. NS-SX20 (assembly GCF_057380695.1). Taxonomy (NCBI): domain Bacteria; kingdom Pseudomonadati; phylum Pseudomonadota; class Alphaproteobacteria; order Rhodobacterales; family Paracoccaceae; genus Thioclava; species Thioclava sp. NS-SX20. The sequence continues at coordinate 1,717,503 of NZ_CM170816.1, forward strand.
GCGCGAGACCCCCGATCATGTGGTCCCCGCCTATGATGGCATGGTGCTGGAGCTGCCCGACGCATGAGCGCATTGATCGACGTCATCCTGCCTGTCTTCCTGATCGTCGGTCTTGGCTATCTTGCCACTTGGAAAGGCCTGTTTTCGGAGACCGCGGTTGACGGGCTGATGCGCTTTGCGCAGAATTTCGCGGTGCCGGTGCTGCTGGCGCGGTCGATTGCGAAACTGGATCTGGGCGCAAGCTTCGACTGGCGGTTGATGGTCAGCTTTTACGCGGGCGCTCTGCTGGCCTTCGGGATCGGCATTCTGGGCGCGCGCCTAATGGGCCGCCATCCCGACGAGGCGATCGCCATCGGTTTCTGCTGCCTGTTCTCCAACTCGCTGCTGCTGGGCATCCCGATCACCGAGCGCGCCTATGGCACCGAGGCGCTGGCGGGCAATTTCGCGATCATCTCGATCCATTCGCCCTTCCTCTATACGGTAGGCATTCTGGCGATGGAGGCCACGCGCTCGGCAGGTCAGGGCATCAGCCTTGCGCGGGTGGGAATCAATGCGCTGAAAGGCGTGCTGCGAACGCCTCTGGTGATCGGCATCCTTTGCGGGCTGCTGATCAAGCTGGGGCAGTTCGTCACCGGCCAGCCGCTGCCGCATCCGATCTGGGCGGCGATGGATATGATGGCGGGGGCGGCGATTCCGGCGGCGCTTTTCGGGCTCGGCGGCGTGCTGGTGCGCTATCGCCCCGAAGGGGACAGCCGCGCGATCACGATGGTCTGCGTGCTGTCCTTGCTTGTGCATCCGGGACTTGCCTATGTGTTGGCGCGGTTCGGCTTTGGCCTGAACATGGACCAGCTGCGTTCGGTCACGATGACAGCGGCGATGGCGCCGGGGGTCAATGCCTATCTCTTCGCCAATATCTATGGCGTGGGCAAACGGGTGGCGGCTTCGGCGGTGCTGGTGGGCACGGCGCTTTCGACCCTGACCATATGGACGTGGATCGCCTTCCTGCCTTAATCGGGACTTCAGTCGGGAATCGTGACGATGATCACGCCCTTCTCGGTCGCCACCACGGTATGTTCATATTGCACGGTGGGGGCCGAGGGCTCGGCATAAAGCGTCCAGCCGTCTTCCTCGGTATCGGCCCATTCGCCGCCCATCGACAGGAAGGGCTCGACCGTCAGCACCAGCCCCTTCTCGATCACGCGCTTGTCGCGTTTCTCGGTCCATGTCGGGATTTCCTCCGGGTATTCATGCAGCGAATTGCCCACCCCGTGGCTAGCCAGATTGCGGATCAGCGTATAGCCGCGCGGCTTGGCAAAGCGCTCGATCGCCATGCCGATGCCGTTCAGGGGCTTGCCCGCCGCGACCTGTTTCACGCCGATCTGCATGGCCTTCTTCCCGTCGCGGCACAGCTGGTCCAGCACGGGGCGCATCTGCCCCACCCCGAAACTTGCACCATTATCGGCGAAATAGCCATTTTTGCTGGCCGAAACATCGATATTGATCAGATCGCCCGCGCGGATCACCCGACCCGACGGAATGCCATGCGCCACTTCCTCATTGACCGAAATGCAGGTGGCGCCGGGAAACTGGTAGACCGCCTCGGGGGCCGAGACCGCGCCTGCCGCCTCCAGCATGGCACGCCCGATGTCATCCAGCTCCAGCGTCGTCATCCCCGGCTCGACCGCGCGGGCCATCCCCTGCAGCACATTAGCGCAGATCCGGCCAATCTCTTTCAGCCCGTCTAGCTCGGCTTCACTGGTCACAATCATATCGGGCTCCGTCTAACGTGCCTTGGCTTATCAAACCGCCACCTGATGGACAATAAACCCTTGCCGTAGAATCTACCGCAGACACGCGTTATCTATGACCGGCTGGGGGATCTTCCGGTGTTTTCGCCAGATCAGAAGAGCGCCCCCCCCTGAACCGGTTGTGACTCTGGCCGGGATGATCAGAAAAAGCGACGGGCTGATTATCGCGAGCCCCGAATATGTGCGCTCTATTCCGGGTGGCTTGAAAAACGCCATCGACTGGCTGGTCTCGCGCGAGGAGCTTATTCACAAGCCTATCGCCTTAATGCATGCCTCCCATCGTGGCGATGATATGCTGGCGCAGCTCCGGCTGGTGCTGGCAACGGTCAGTTCCGGATTTCTGCCCGAGGTGTTCTTGAAGCTTGAGTTGCTGCACATCCCGCAGCCGGAGATTGAAACCCACCTGTCACAAGATAAGCAGCGCCATGATATGGAAAACGACTTGAACCGGTTTTCCGCAGCTATTGAAACATAAAAAGGCCCGCGTAGCGCGCGGGCCTTCTGGTTCATTTAAGCTTTCATCTTGCCCGTTTAGCGCGGGGTGACACCGCGCAGACGTTCATTCCGGCGGCGCAGCAGCTCTACCGCTGCCAGTAGCGCGATAGAGAACACCACAAGGATCGTAGCCACCGCCAGAATGGTGGGCGAGATCTGTTCGCGCAGGCCGATGAACATCTGCCACGGCAGGGTCTTTTGCGAGGCCGAACCCACAAACAGCACCACCACCACCTCATCGAAGGAGGTGATAAAGGCGAAAAGCGCGCCCGAGATCACGCCCGGCAGGATCAGCGGCATCTGCACCTTGAAGAAGGTGCGCACCGGCCCTGCGCCCATATTCGCCGCAGCACGGGTCAGCGAGCGGTCAAAGCCCACCAGCGTGGCCGTCACGGTGATGATGACGAAGGGGATGCCCAGAGCGGCATGGGCCAGCACCACACCGATATAGGTGCCCTGCAAGCCGACGCGGGAGTAGAAGAAATACATCCCCGCCGCCGAGATGATCAGCGGCACGATCATCGGCGAGATCAGGATCGCCATGATCGCACGCTTGAAGGGCACATGGCTCTGGCTGAGGCCGATGGCCGCCAGCGTCCCCAAAGACACCGAGATCAGCGTCGCCACCGGTGCGATCGTGACCGAGTTTTTCAGCGCCTGCTGCCAGTCGGGATTGGTGAAGAAATCCACATAATGCTTGAGCGAATAGGCATCGGGGTCCAGTGCCAGCATACCCGGCGTGAAGGTAAAGAAGTTCTCGGCGTTGAAGGAAAGCGGAATGATCGTGATGATCGGTGCGATCAGGAAGAAGAAGATCAGGCCACACAGAACACGGAACGTATAGAACCAGATCCGCTGGCCGGTGGAGGCATAGGGGGGAAGTGCGCTCATGTCTCTTATCCCAGTTTCACGTTATCGATGCCGACGATTTTGTCATAGGCCCAGTAGAGCAGCATGACGGCGGCCAGAAGGATGCTGCCAAGGGCGGCGGCGAGACCCCAGTTCAGCGAGCTGGAGATGTGATAGGCGATGCGGTTCGAGATGAAGATCCCCGAGGTACCCCCCACCAGTTCCGGCGTGATGTAGTAGCCGATGGCAAGGATGAACACGAGAATGGACCCTGCCCCGATGCCCGGCACCGATTGCGGGAAGTAGACCCGCCAGAAGGCCGTCCAGTCGGTCGCGCCCAAGGATTTGGCCGCACGCACATAGGTTGGCGGGATGGTCTGCATCACGGAATACAGTGGCAAGATCATGAAGGGCAGCAGGATATGGGTCATCGCGATGATCGTGCCGGTCTGGTTATTGATCAGCGCCAGCCGCCCGTCTTCCCCGATGATATGCGCCCAGACGAGAATATCATTGATCACCCCCTGATTTTGCAACAGCACCTTCCACGCAGAGGTCCGCACCAGAAGCGAGGTCCAGAAAGGCAGAAGCACAAGGATCATCAACAGGTTCGAGGTGCGCATCGGCAGATTGGCCAACAGATAGGCCACCGGATAGCCCAGCAGGATGCAGCTGACCGTAATCGCCAGCGACATCACCAGCGTGCGCCAGAACAGCTTCAGATAGACCTGCTGGTCTTCGGGCTGTTTCTCGATGCCATGCGGGGTCAGTTTGTAGTCAATGGCGGTCAGGAAATAGCCGGGAGTGAATTTCGGCGCATAGGCCTTGATGGTGCCCCATACTTCGGGGTCGAGCCAGCCCTTGTCGATGGCCGAAAACTGGTCGCGGATCGAGACGGTCTCGAAGCTGCCCACCGCCGCCTTGGCCTGCGCGAAGATCGGCGCAAGCGTGCCCTCCGGCCCCGGCGCACCGGCGGCCAGATCGCGGTAAAGCGCGGTGAACAGCATATCGACCGGCTTGGTTTTGGCCAGCGTCTTGCCATCCGCCTTCAGCATATGTTCGTAATCTTTCAGCGCGCCTGCGGTTTCGGGCAGCGCATCGGGGGTCTCTTCAAGAGCCCCGGCCAGCGTCTCCCATGTGGCGGGGGCCGCCCATGCCGGATCCAGCGCCGTGAACTGCTTGGTGTAGATATCCGTATCGAACCGGTCCACACGGCGGCCCGACTTGCGGAACAGCGACGAGATCCCCGTGGTCTCGTAATTCAGCCGCGAGCCAAGACGGGTATGTTCTTTCAGCTCGGAGGCGACATACATATCGTAATAGAAAGCGGCAAAGACCTTTTCGGACGGGGCTTGGCCGCTGCTATAATCCCAATCGTCAAGCGCCTTCACCGTCAGTGGCAGCGTGTCGGACACGATCTCGTTCTCGACCGAACGGAACAGCATATCCGCAATCGGCGCGATAAACGTCACGAGAATGAAAATCAGCAGCGGGGCGATCATTGCCAGCGCCCGCATCTTCTGTGCCCGCAGCGCGCGCGCAAGACTGCGCTTGAGTTCGCGGCTGCCTTCGCCGGAAATCTGGTCGGCGCTTTCGACGGTGTCGCTCATGTCATTGGTCCCTGTCGGTTCAACCGCCTGCCTCTTGAACTGGGCGGGTCGGAAGGCAATCGGGGGCCGGGCGTGCGGCCCCCGGAATGGTCATGATGTCAGGCGCTTACTGCGCGAGCCATGCCTGGAACTTGGCATCCAGATCGTCGCGGTAATCGGCCCACCATTCGTAGTTATACAGAAGGGTGTTTTTCGCATTGGCCGGATCGGTCGGCATATGCGGGGCCATATCGATGCCCAGCGTCGCGTGTTTGCCAACCAGCGGTGCCGAAGAGGCCCGCGCCGGACCGTAGGAGATATAGCTGGCCTCGCGGGCCAGAGCCTCGGTGGTGGTTTCCTTCTTGATGAAGTCCTTCACGCGCGCCAGACGGTCGGCGGGCAGCCCTGCCGGAATGATCCAGCCATCGATATCGAAGACCTGCATATCCCAGAGCATGGCCACCGGCTGATGCTGCTCTTCGATGACCGAGAAGAGACGGCCATTATAGGTGGAGCCCATGAAGACCTCGCCATCGGCCAGAAGCTGCGGCGTATCGGCACCGGCGGACCACCAGACAACATCCTTCTTGATGGTATCGAGCTTCTTGAAGGCGCGTTCCTGACCTTCATCGGTCTCCAGAACATCGTAGATATCGTCTTTGGCGACGCCGTCACAATACAGCGCCCATTCCATATTGTTGATCGGACGCTTCTCGAGCGCGCGCTTGCCCGGATAGGTTTTGGTATCGAACAGGGCGCAGATATCGGTCGGCGGATCGGTGCCTTCGGGCACCATATCGGTCCGGTACCCGACGGTGGTCGAATAGACGATCTGCGGAATGAAGCAGTCCGACACCATCAGATCCCCGAAATCATCCTCGGCGCTGGAGCCGTCGGCCCCTTTGACAAGATCGGTCTCGGGGTCGATCTCGGCGGCCAGCCCTTCATCACACAGCCGGATCGCGTCGGAGGCCACGACATCGACCAGATCCCAGGTCACGTTACCGGCTTCGTTCATTGCGCGCAGCTTGGCCACGGCCTCATTGGAGGATTCATCCCAATGGGCGGTCAAACCGGGATTTTCGGCGAGATAGGGCTCAACATAGGCTTTGTTCTGGCTGTTCTGGTAGGCCCCGCCCCAAGACACGATCGTCATGGAATTGGCCATCTCCTCTGCAGAGAGCGGCGCGGCAAACAGAGCCGCGGCGGTACTCGCCAGAAGGGCTTTCTTGAAAGTCATGTAGTCTCTCCCGTTGAAAAAGGTCAGGTGTTCCCGTCGTCCCTAGACGGTCCACAGGCAGATTGCGCCGCCCGCGGTTAAGAATTCGATCACAGAGGGTCGAGTGCCCGTGCATCATCAGGGTGCCAGCCGATTTTGATCTTCTGGCCTTTCGGAAGCATCGAGGCGCCCAATGTATTACGGGTCTTCATCACGAAATCTTCCGTGCCCGCGACGCGCAGGACGGTGCGGTAGATATCGCCCATATAGACGACATCAAGGACTTCGGCCTCGATCAGGTGCCAGTCGGGCGCCATACGAGCGGGGTCGAATTCGATACGTTCGGGGCGGATCGATACCAGCGTGTCCTGCCCCTCATGGCGGATATTGACCGCCGTCGCCGCGATCAGCTCGCCATTCTGCAGCCGGATGGTGCACAGCCCCGCCGCCTTGTCGAGGGTTTCGACCTTGCCTGGCAGGCGGTTGTTTTCGCCGATGAACTGCGCCACGAAGCTGTTTTTGGGGCGTTCATACAGCTCGTCGGGCGGCGCGAGTTGCTGGATGCGGCCATCATTGAATACCGCCACGCGGTCCGACATGGTCAGCGCCTCGCCCTGATCATGGGTCACATAGACGACGGTGATGCCAAGGTTCTCGTGCAGCGCCTTGATCTCGAACTGCATATGCTCGCGCAGCTGCTTGTCGAGCGCGCCGAGCGGTTCGTCCATCAAGACCAGCTCGGGATCGAAGACCAGCGCCCGCGCCAGCGCGATCCGCTGGCATTGACCGCCCGACATCTGGCCCGGACGACGGTTGGCAAACGCCCCCATCTGCACCATATCCAGCGCGCGTTTGATCTTGGCCTCGCGTTCGGCCTTGCCCATTTTGCGCACTTCCAGCGGGAAGGCCAGATTTTCGGCCACCGTCATATGCGGGAAAAGCGCATAATTCTGGAACACCATACCAATTCCGCGCTTGTGCGGCGGCACGTTGTTGATATTAGTTCCCCCAAGACGAATCTCGCCATTGGTCGCGGTCTCGAAGCCTGCAAGCATCATCAGGCAGGTCGTCTTGCCCGAGCCTGACGGCCCGAGCATCGTCAGAAACTCGCCTTTTCCGATGGACAGGTTGAGGTCTTTTACGACCAGATTCTCACCGTCGTAGCTTTTTTGCACGCGGTCGAAAACGACGAATCCGCCGTTGTCACTGTTCATAGCCAAATCGGGCTCCCCGTCGGATTTATCTCGGTTTATTGTTTTTACATTCCCGTGAGCCAACCTAACCAAGGCTCTGCCTTTATTTCAACCCTTCGCTTGGAAAGAAGGCAAAATCCGGTGAACGGCCGGTCAATGCGGAAAGTGTCTGGTCAAAATACGGCCATTTTGATGCGTGAAGCGACCATTTTGGCACCTATTCATCGCCCATCGAAAGTGCAGTTTAAAAACGTCTATAATATTAAGCGGAAAATCCGTCGGATCATTTCGCCCCAGACGCGCATTGCCACGGCGTCTTACAAGCCGGATCCATCGCGCGGGATCAGGGGATTCGGAGGCCCCGCAGGGCCCCCGCCTTAGCTTTCAACCACGAACTGGCCCGAAACGATCAACCAGCCGGTGCCCGCGCGTGTCATGACCGAAATGAACACCGCCCCGACCCGTCCGGCATCCGAGCCATCGGCATTGATGATGCCTGACAGCACGAAACGTTGCTGCACAATCACCACATCGCGCCCCACAGGCCGGAAACGCACCTTGCCGGTGACCAGCCTCGCGCGGGAGAACGCCCCTGCCAGCTCGCCCGCCAGCAATTCGGCAATCTGTGCGCGCCCGTCGGCGGATTCCCCCGTCAGCCCGAGGAAATCGGCATCGTCGGTAAAGAAAGACGCCATAAGCCGCGCGTCCTTCGAGCTCCACGCGCGGGTGAACGCGCGCGGCAAATCTTCGGGGCTCGGAAACGGAACCTCGATGGAAGAGATCATTCAGCAGCCTCCCTGACGGCCTTGGTCTGGTCCGGCACCATCTTGCCGGGATTAAGAATATTCAACGGGTCGAGCGCCTGTTTGATCGCGCCCATGACCTGCCATGCCGCACCATGTTCGGCCTCCATATAGGCCAGCTTGCCCATGCCGATACCATGTTCGCCGGTCACCGTCCCGCCCATCGACAGCGCGCGCTCGGACATTTTGGCGGCGACCTCTTTGGCGCGTTTGAATTCATCCTTGTCGTTGCGATCCAGCATCAGAACCGAGTGGAAATTCCCATCGCCCACATGGCCAAGGATCGGGCCGACCAGCCCTGCCGCATCAATGTCGCGGCGGGTGTCCTCGACCGCCTCGGCCAGACGCGAGATCGGCACCACGATATCGGTCACCAGCCCCATACAGCCCGGACGATAGGCGATACAGGCCGGATAGGCGCCATGACGCATCCGCCACAGCCGCGTGCGGTCTTCGGCGGTGGTCGCCCAGTCGAAATTGGCGCCGCCCATCTCGGTGACCACCTCGCCAAAGCGTTCGGATTGCTCGGCCACCATCGCCTCGGACCCGTGGAACTCGATCATCAGATGCGGTTTTTCCGGCAGGTCGGTGCCATTCATCTTGTTGAAGATCTGCGCGGTCATCGCATCGACAAATTCGATCCGCGCCATGCGGATGCCCATCTGGATCACCATCTGCACGGTTTCCACCGCCGCATGCAGGGTATCGAAAGCACAAACCGCCGAAGAGACTGCCTCGGGCTGGCCATGCAGTTTCAGCGTGAGTTCCGTGATAATCCCCAGCGTGCCTTCCGAGCCCAGCATCAGCGCGGTCAGGTCATAGCCCGCCGAAGACTTCCGCGCGCGCGAGCCGGTGCGGATGATGGTGCCATCGGCCAGCACGACCTCCAGCCCCATCACGTTATCCTTCATCGTGCCATAGCCCACCGTGGTGGTGCCAGACGCCCGCGTCGAGGCCATGCCCCCCAAGGACGCATTCGCCCCCGGATCGACAGGGAAGAACAGCCCCGTGGCGCGCAGTTCGGTGTTGAGCACCTCGCGCGTCATGCCGGGCTGGACGCGGACCTGCATGTCGTCCTGATAGAGCTCGACCAGCTTATCCATCCGGCTCATATCCAGACAGAGCCCGCCATGAATTGCCAGCGCGTGCCCTTCCAGCGAAGTGCCCGTGCCCCAAGCCACCACCGGCATCTTATGGGCGGTGCAGATTTTCATGATCTGCGACACCTCTTCGGTCGTGGCGGGATAGGCCACCGCATCGGGCGGCGCGGGGGCGAACCAGGTTTCATTCTGGCCATGCAGGTCGCGATCGGCCTGCGTCAGGCTCAACCGGTCCCCCAGCAGGGATTTCAGGGCGTCGAGGGCTGCATCATATGCCATAATCTGTCTCCGGATCTTTGCCCACGGTTCTAGGCCCGGAACCGGCAAGAGAAAAGCCCCACGGACCAGATTCCGCATGCAGAGCGGCTGTGCAAACCGGCCTTTCGGCGGGGATCAGCCCGCCCCCAGAAGCTCGGCTGCGGCGGCACGGGCGGCATCTGTCACCTCGGCACCGGCGATCATACGGGCGATCTCGTCGCGGCGTTCGGTCTCATCCAGCGGCACGACCTCGGACAGCGTCATTCCGCCTTCCACCCGTTTCTGCACGCGGAAATGCTGTGCGCCCCTTGCGGCCACCTGCGGCGAATGGGTCACCACCAGCACCTGTGCCTCATCGGCCACCCGCGCCAGACGACGGCCCACCGCATCGGCGGTGGCCCCCCCCACCCCGCGGTCGATCTCGTCAAAGATCAGCACCAGCGCATCGGCGCCTTTCGACAGCACCACCTTCAGCGCCAGCAAAAACCGCGAAAGCTCGCCGCCCGAGGCGATTTTGTTCAACGGCCCCGCAGGCGCGCCGGGGTTGGTGGCCACGGTGAAGGCCACATTATCCGAGCCTTCCACTGAGGGTTCTCCCGCCGACACGCGGGTCTCGAACACCGCGCGTTCCATCTTCAGCGGTGCCAGCTCCGCCGCCATCGCCTGATCGAGACGGGTGGCCGCCTTGCGCCGCGCCAGACCCAGCCTGTCGGCCACCTCGCGATAGGCCAGATCGGCCTTGGTCACGGCCGATTCGAGATCGCGGATCCGGCCCTCGCCTGCATCCAGCGCCTCAAGCCGCGCGCGCAGTCCGGTGGCGAAATCACCCAGATCATCGGGTTGCACCCCATGTTTGCGGGCCAAAGCACGAATGGCAAAAAGACGCTCTTCGGTGGCTTCCAGCGCGTAGGGGTCGAAGCTGAGCGCATCCAGCGCCTCTTCCACGCCTTGCGTGGCATCGCCCAATTCGATCAGCGCGCGTTCCAGCACGCTGAGAGGTTGATCGAGCCGCCCCTCGGCACGATCGGCAGCACCCTGAAGCCAGCGGTCGGCCTCGCGCATCAGCCCTTCGGCCCCTTCCGGCCCCAAGGCCTGCAAGGCGCGCGCCACATCCGAGCGGATCTTCTCGGCCTGCTGCATCACGCGGCGCTCGGTATCAAGGGTCGCTTCCTCGCCCGGCTGAGGGTCCAGCTTGTCCAGCTCTCCCACCGAATGACGCAGGAATTCTTCCTCGGCCTGCACCTCGGCCAATGCGGCCTGCGCCGCCGACAGGGCCTTGCGCGCCGCAGAACGATCTTTCCACGCCGCCGCAACCTGCGCCAGAAGCGGGGCGTTTTCGGCGAAGGCATCCAGCATCGCGCGGTGGCCTTTTTCATTCAGCAAACCGCCATCATCCTGCTGCCCATGCAGCTCCACCAGCGACGCCGAGATCCGGCGTAGCACCTCGCCCGTCACACGGCGGTCGTTGACATAGGCGGTCTTGCGGCCATCGGCGCGGTTCACACGGCGCAGGATCAGCGCGTCATCTTCGGGCAGATCGGCCTCGCGCAGGATGTCGCGCACCGGATGGCCCTCGGGCAGGTCGAACTCGGCGGTGACTTCGCCCTGTTCGGCCCCCTTGCGCACCAGTTCGGCACGCCCCCGCCAGCCCAGCACAAAGCCCAGACAGTCCAGCAGGATCGACTTCCCCGCCCCTGTCTCGCCCGTCAAAACATTGAGCCCCGCACCGAAGTCCAACTCGGTGCGTTCCACGATGAGGATATCGCGAATCTCAAGGCTGCGCAGCATGGGTGGTCCCGCTATAGGGCCAGTCGGGGCGCGGGCTTACAGCCACTGCCCCTTGATAACCTGGCGGTAAATCGTTGAAAGCCAGCTATCGCCCTTGTTTTCCGGTTCAAGCCCTTTGGCACGCAAAAGCTTGTAGGCGTCTTCGTAGAAGGGCGAAGACTGGAAGTTATGGCCAAGGATCGCCGCCGCCGTCTGGGCCTCGTCGGTCAGACCAAGAGCCAGATAGGCCTCGACCAGACGTTCCAGCGCCTCGGGCGTGTGGGTCGTGGTCTGGAACTGCTCGACCACGACACGGAAGCGGTTGATGGCCGCCGTGTAATTGCCGTGCTTGAGGTAATAGCGACCGATCTCCATTTCCTTGCCCGCCAGATGGTCGAAGGCAAGGTCGAATTTCAGCATTGCCGAGCGCGCATAATCGCTGTCGGGATATTGCTCGATCACTTCGCGCAGCGCCTGCAGCGCCTGATAGGTCAGGCCCTGATCGCGACCGACCTCATCGATCTGGTCGTAATAGCTCAGCGCCAGAAGATATTTCGCATAGGGCGCATCTTCCGACCCCGGATAGGTGTCAAGATAACGCTGCGCGGTCGAGCGCGCCTCTTCGTAATTCTTCGCGCGGTGCTGGGCATAGGCCTGCATGATCACAGAGCGCTGCGCCCATTCCGAATAGGGATAAAGACGTTCGACCTCTTGGAAGTAATGCAGCGCATCCGTCGGACGGCGCGGGTTCCCCACTTCCAGCTCGTATTCGCCGCGCTCGTAGATCTGCTGCGCGGTGAAGTTGTCCAGAGGCACATCCTTGGGGCTGTCGCCTTTGCCCGAACAGGCAGCGAGGGTCGCCACCAGCAAGAGACACCCGACCCTTGTAGCCGCTGATTTGCCGTGCATCATGCCCTGCCCTATCCCATTCTTGCCCTGCCCCGATGGGCGGGATCTCTTCCTGATCTGCCCGAGGGCAGTAACGTTCAACACCGCTTAACACAGAACAATCGGCTGCGCAAAACGCCTTTCACTGCACCTTCCTAGCGTCAACGCATTGAGAAGCCAAGCATCACTGTGACAAATGAAAAAGCCTCCATGCACACAAGCGCATGAAGGCTTCACAATCGCAAGAGCGCCATGCCGCAAAGCGGCGCGAACCCACCGGATCCGTTACTGGGCGGCGAAAAGATGCGGCATACAGACGCCCGCGCCAGGGGTGGCGTCTGCCGCTTCGGAATCAAGCACGACCCACTCATAGGCGCCAGGCGTGGCGAAGACCGCGCGCAGCAGCTTGTTGGTCATCGCATGCCCCGAGCGGTTGCCCACATAGCGCCCGAGAATCGGCCCGCCTGCCAGCAGAAGGTCGCCAAGCGCGTCCAGCATCTTATGGCGCACCGCCTCGTCCTTGTGGCGCAGGCCACCGGGGCTAAGCACCTTGTCGCCATCGATCACGACCGCATTGTCATAGGTGCCGCCAAGGGCCAGACCGTTCTTCTGCATCATCTCCACATCGGCACGGCGGCAGAAGGTGCGGCTATCCATCAACTCGCGCACGAAAGCGCCGTTGGACATGCCCAGACGCTTGTGCTGATGACCGATCGCCTTGTCGGTGAAATCAATCGAGAAATCGATCTCGAGCGTGCGGTTGGGTTCCAGTCGCGCCCATGCCTCGCCCTCCGTCACCTCGACGGGGCGCAGGATACGCAGAGCGCGCAACTGGCCGCCCACTTCCACCAGACCGGCAGCGCGGATGCCTTTGACGAAGGGGGCCGAGGATCCGTCAAGGATCGGCACTTCCGGCCCGTCGATTTCGATCAGCGCATTATGCACGCCGCAACCGGCCAGAGCGGCCATGATATGTTCGATCGTCGAGACGGTGATCCCGTCTTCGTTTTCGATCAGGGTGCAAAGGCGGGCATTGGTCACATTATCCCAACGGGCCGCGATCAGACCGTTACGGTTCGTCACATCCACGCGGTTGAACACGATGCCATGATCGGCGGGCGCAGGCAAAAGACGCATGCGCACGGGCTGGCCTTTGTGGAGGCCGACACCATCGAAGCTCACGGGTTTTGCAAGGCTGGTCTGCACGATCAATTCCTTTCGATTCTTAGCGACGAACGGTTGAAAGTTGTCCCTCGTTCCATCGCAACATCAGTTAAGAAAAACCTGCGACTTTCTCAACTCACTCTTTGCAACAGAATGAAACATTAACTACACGCCGTAGCGGAACCCCGCCAAGCACCCTACAACCCCCTGAATAAAAAAGAAAATAGGCCGGGAAAACCCGGCCTATTTTATGCATTTTGTGATCGAAATTTTTCAGCAAGATCGGCGCGATTGGCGTTTCTCACCGAGACATTTCAAACCGATCAGTTTGCCTGACGGCGCAGGAAGGCCGGAATCTCGATACGATCCTGATCATTGGTCTGCTCGTCATCATAGTCTTCCGCGCGAGCCTGCGGCTGCTGCGGTGCGGGCGCCTGAGCACGCGGCTGCTGACGGGCCGGTTGCTGCGCGGGCTGCTGCGCATCATGTGCGTGGCCGGTCATGCGGTTGATCAGCGAGTTGATCCCGAAACGCGGCTTCTCGGCCTGCGGCTGCGGCGCGCGCTCTGCGGCCATGCCCTGACGCGGTTGCTGCGGAGCCACACCCTGTGCCGGCTGACGGTTCACAGCGGCCTGCAGACGGGCAAGCGCCTCGGGCGAGGGCTGACCGGGCTGACGCGGACGCGGGGCCACATATTCGGCGGCCTCTTCGGCAGCTTCGTTATAATGCGGCTGACGCGACTGGTAGGTCGGGGCCTGCTGCGGCTCTTCCTGCGGCGCGGCATATTGGGCGCGCGGCTGCTGCTGGCGATATTGCGGCTGGGCAGCGGGTGCCTCGTATTGCGGCTGGGCTGCGGCCTGACGCGGCTGCTCGTAATGACGCTCGGCCTGTTGCGGGGCAGACTGGCGCATCTCCGCCTGTGCCGGACGGTATTCCTGTGCGGCACGGTGCTGCGGGGCCTGATAGCCGCGCGATTGCTGAACGGGCTGGGCCGAGGTCACGGCAACTTGCGGCTGACGCGGGGCCGGAGCCGGTTCTTGCACATGCGGAGCAGCCGCGCGAGCTTCTTCGGCCGCTTCCTGCGGATTGCGCAGCGGCTCTGCCAGAGTGCGACGCGGCACCGGAACTTCTGCCGGAGCGGCCAGAGCGTCGATACCGGTTGCCACAACCGACACGCGCATCATGCCATCCATATCGGGGTCGAGGGTCGAACCGACGATGATATTCGCATCCGGATCAACTTCCTCGCGGATACGGTTGGCCGCTTCGTCCAGTTCGAACAGGGTCAGGTCGTAACCGCCGGTGATGTTGATCAGCACACCCTTCGCGCCTTTCAGCGAGATCTCGTCCAAGAGCGGGTTGGCAATCGCCTTCTCTGCCGCCTGAATCGCACGATCTTCGCCCGAGGCCTCGCCGGTGCCCATCATTGCCTTACCCATCTCGTCCATCACGGCGCGAACATCCGCGAAGTCGAGGTTGATCAGGCCCGGACGGACCATGAGGTCGGTCACACCCTTCACGCCCTGATAGAGCACATCATCGGCCATCTCGAAGGCTTCGGTGAAGGTGGTCTTTTCGTTGGCAAGGCGGAACAGGTTCTGGTTGGGGATGATGATCAGCGTATCCACAACCTTTTGCAGCGCTTCCAGACCTTCTTCGGCCTGACGCATGCGCTTGGTGCCTTCGAACTGGAAGGGCTTGGTCACGACGCCAACGGTCAGCACGCCCAGCTCACGCGCGGCCTGCGCGATGATCGGTGCCGCACCGGTGCCGGTGCCGCCGCCCATACCGGCGGTGATGAAGCACATATGCGCGCCTGCAAGGTGGTCGACGATCTCTTCGATCGTCTCCTCGGCCGCAGCCGCACCCACAGACGGGCGCGCGCCCGCGCCCAGACCTTCGGTCGCCTTGATCCCCATCTGGATGCGCGCCTGGCTCTTGGATTGCTGGAGCGCCTGCGCGTCGGTATTGGCAACAACGAACTCCACGCCTTCCAGCGCCTGTTCGATCATGTTATTGACGGCGTTGCCCCCAGCGCCACCAACGCCGAAGACGGTAATCCGCGGCTTCAGATCCTGTTGATCGGTCATCATGAGGTTCAAGGTCATAGAGGTCCGCCTGTTTTTTTGGTGATTGGCCCTGTCCCGGCCGTTTGAAAAATTACCCTTATTTTACCAGAAAACGACGCGTCGTCACGCGAAAAACACGGTTAAGACACAAAATCTGGGCAGATCGAAGCGCGACTCAGCGGTATTTCGCGCAGTTCTCCGGATATGGTAGAATGACAAAAAACACCCCGGAAGACCTAGCTTTCGCGGCAGATACAGTTACGTCAACATTAAGATTGGCGCGCAAGCCTCTGGGCTTTACCAGTTATCCTTGAACCAGCGGAACGCCCTGCGGAAGCTGCGCCCGCCCAGCCGGTCGACGGGGATCTCGAAATCCCACCACTCGTCCTGCGGGTTGGTCGCATGCAGCGCCAGACCGACAATGGCGCTAAAACCGGCAGATGTCGCCTGCTGCGGCAACCCCTGCACGCGAAGCGGCCGCCCCAAGCGCACGTTATGGCCGAGGATTCGCGCCGCCATACCGTCAATACCGGGCAACTGGCTGGTGCCGCCCGTCAGCACGATCTGCTGGCTGGGCATATGCGAGAAGCCCGCCACATCCAGCCGCGCCTTGATCTCTTCGAAGATCTCCTCGACGCGGGGCCGGATGATGCCGATCAGCTCGGCGCGGGTGGCGGTGCGGCTGTCCTTTTCCCAATCGCCGGAATTGGCGGAAAGCTCGATCAGCTCGCGGTCATCCATCGAGGTCGCATGGACCCCGCCATGAATTGTCTTCAACCGCTCGGCCAACTGGCCCGAAACCTGAAGCCCCGCCGAAATATCGGAGGTGATATGATCACCGCCCATGCGCACGGCATCGGAGTAGATCATGTGTTTTTTCATAAAGATAGACAGGCCCGACGCGCCACCGCCCAAATCGATGCAGGCGGCCCCCAGTTCCTGTTCATCCTCGACAAGGCTGGCCACGCCCGACACATAGGCAGAGCTTGCCACACCGGCCAGCTCCAGATCGCAGCGCCGGATCGCATTCACAAGGTTCTGCAGCGCGAACCCGTCCACCGTCAGCAGGTGCATATCGGTTGCCAGCTTGCGCCCCGCATGGCCACGCGGGTCCGACAGGCCCGACCGGTGATCAAGCGCGAAATTGACGGGCTGGGCATGCAGCACCTCGCGCCCTGCCCCGAAATCAGGCACATCACAGGCGGCCAGCACGCGGCCCACATCCTGCCCCGTGACCTGATCTCCGGCAATATCGATCTGGCCGGTCAGCCCGTAGCTGCGCGGTTCGCCGCCCGCAAAGCAGGCAATCACATGATCCACACGGATTGCGGCCTTCTTCTGCGCGGCCTGCACCACGGTGCGGATCGCCCGCTCGGTCTGCGCCATCGTGTCGATCTCGCCAAAGCGGACCCCGCGCGATTGTGTGGTGGCCGCACCGATCACCTTGAAGCCCGCCTGCCCCGCCAGAGGCCCGCCGCCCTCCATCTCTGCCAGACCGCTCGGCCCTTCGATTTTCAGCACCAAGCACACAATCTTCGATGTGCCTATATCCAGAAGCGCAACAACACCGCGCTGCATCGCGGCCTTGCGCATATTGCGCATCGCTCTCTGGGCTTGGTAAAAATCGGGCATAGGATGCAATCTCGGTAGCTATGGCTCAGTAATTATGGGCGATGGCGCGATAACTTTCCATCGCATGGGGTGTCAGCCGGATCGTGGGGCGATCCTTGTCACGCAAATCGATCCGCGTAAAATCACGGGCAAGCACATCTTCGGCGGTATTCATCGCCAGAAGCCGCTCGACCGCCTGTACCGGCGTATCCTGCGGCAGCATCACGCGGCGATCTCCCTCCAGAACAATGTCCCAACGCCGCTGGCCCACACGGATCAGACCGCGCGCTTTGGGCAGAAGCGGCCCCATCGCCTTCAGGATCGCCAACGCCTCGGGAACCGCCTGATTGGCGCCGACACCGGCAATCAACGGCAGATCGGAGCGCGCGGCACGGTCGATCAGCGTCGCAACGCGATGCCCTCCGCGGTCCAGCATCTCCAGCCCCGTCGCCGTGCGCCACAAAATCACCGGCGTGCGTTCGGTCACCACCACATCCAGCACCCCGCCGGATTTGATGCTGATCGAGGCATCCGCCACCGCATCCAGCCGCATGATCGTCTCGCGATACTGGTCCAGATCGATATTGAAGGAAGAGACCGGCAAACCGGTCGGCAGCATCGTATAGACCGCCCGCTCGACCTCGGGGCTTGCTCCCTCGACCTTGAGTTCATTGACCATGAATTCGGGACGGTTCTGGATCGAGGCCTTGATATCCTCGTAGGTCTGCAGCATATCCGCGCGCCGACCGGAATCCCCGAAATAGATCCCCAGCCCCAGCACCACGGCAAAGGTCGGCACCCCGATACGGGTCAGCGACCGCACGATGGGCGTCAGCCAGAGCCGGTTCAGCCGGAAGGCCAGACGCGAGGGGGCTGGGTCCTTGCGGCGCGACGAGCGGCGCACGTAAAGCTGGCCCTGCTGGCTGCGCGAGGCACCGCCAACCGCGCGTGTGCCCGCCCATTTGCCCGCATCCGCCTTGGACGGATCCTGCGACGCCCCTACCTTCCGCATGAGGCATCCTCCACCATCCAGCGGCACAGCGCAGGAAAGTCGATCCCCGCCTGCATCGCCTGTTCCGGCACCAGCGATGTCGGCGTCATACCGGGCTGGTTATTGGTTTCCAGCAGGAACAACCCCGCCAATCCGCGCGTGTCATCCCAACGGAAATCGGTGCGCGAAACACCGCGGCAGCCAAGCGCCTTATGCGCCCGCAGCGCAAAATCCTGACAGGCCGTCGCGATCTCTTCGGGAATATCGGCGGGGCAGACATGACGCGAGCCACCTGCCGAATATTTGGCCTGATAGTCATACCAGCCGGTGGTCACGATCTCGGTCACGCAAAAGGCGCGGTCTTCCATCACGGCACAGGTCAGTTCGCGCCCCGGCACATAGGTTTCCACCATGACGCTTTCGGGCATGTCATCGGAAAGCTGCGGCGGGCTATTGGCCGCCTCCTGCACGATATAGACGCCGACGGAGGAGCCTTCATTATTGGGTTTGACCACATAAGGCGGCGGCAGGACATGGCGCTTACGCACCTCGTCGCGCGCGGCAATCACGCTGTCGACCACCGGCAGACCGGCCTGTGCATAGACCTGCTTCGAGCGGTCCTTGTCCATCGCGATGGCCGAGGCAAGCACCCCCGAATGCGTATAGGGAAGACGCAGCCATTCCAGCAGCCCCTGCACACAGCCATCCTCGCCCCAGCGGCCATGCAGCGCGTTGAAGACGACATCCGGTTCGATTTCGGTGAGACGCTGCGCCAGATCGGGGCCGGCATCGACCTCGATCACCTCATATCCCGCAGCCCGCAAGGCGATGGCGCATTCGCGCCCAGAAGAAAGAGACACATCCCGCTCTGCGGACGCGCCACCCATCAATACCGCCACAAGCTGGGTCGTCCTGCTCGACTTACCCGCCATACTTTGCCTCGTCGGGGTTTTCCCCGTTTTGCGCTTTTGGTTAAGCCCATCGGTTACTGCCAAAAGACGGCCCTTCTTCTATGGCCTTATCTTTCTCCGACGCGCATGATTTCCCACTGTAGCTCAATTCCGCTGTTGAGCAAAACCTTTTTGCGGACCTCTTCCCCCAAACCTTCCAGATCGGCGGCACTGGCACCGCCCGCGTTGATCAGGAAGTTGGAATGCATTTCAGACATTTGCGCCCCGCCAAGACGGGCCCCACGCATTCCGGCATCGTCGATGACTTTCCACGCCTTGAGATCATGCACATCATCGGCCCGCCCCGTAGAGCTGAACCCCGACGGATTGCGGAAGGTCGAGCCTGCGCTGCGCTCCTTGCTGGGCTGGGAGGCGTCACGCTTGGCGATCTGTTCGGCCATGCGGGCTTCGAGATCGGCGGGTTCGGCGGGGAGCCCCTCGAACACGGCATCGGTGATCACCCAGCCTTCCGGCAGCGCGCTCTGGCGATAGGCCAGATGCAGATCGGCCGCATGAAGGCGACGTGCCTCCCCCGCCCGCGTGACCACACCGATTTCCACCAGATGGTCGGCCACATAGGTGCCATAGCACCCGGCATTCATCCGCACCGCGCCGCCGACAGAGCCGGGAATGGTGCGCAAAAAGGTCAGATCCACGCCGCCTGCTGCCGCCTTGCGGGCCACATGCGCATCCAGCGCCGCAGCGCCCGCCCGAATGCGCGTGCCCTCGATCTCGATCCCGTTGAAGCCACGGCCCAGACGGATCACCACGGCGCGCAGCCCGCCATCCCGCACGATCAGGTTCGAGCCGACGCCCATCGGAAACACCGCAACCGTCTCCGGCAGCCCCGCCAGAAACGCGCAAAGATCGTCCGCATCGGCAGGCTGGAACAGCCAATCGGCCGGACCACCCACACGCAGCCATGTCAGCTCGGACAATGCGCGCTGCGGCGTCAGGGCACCGCGCGGCTGATAGGAAGAGGGAGAAAGCATATCGGTCATACAGGCGTTCCTAGCGAAGCCCTGTCAGCACGGCAAGCCCTCGCGCTATTTATCCCGATTTATCGCAAAAGGCGGATCGCGATCAGGCGTCCTGACGATTGTCCGCCGGACGCGGCTCGGCATGCAGGCGGGCAATCAGCCGGTGCAGCGGCCAACGCAGGACCGACATCCCCGCCGCCAGCACCACCAAGCCCCAAAGCGGCCCCTGCTGATAGGTCACCGCCCCGAGGATCGGCACCCCCGTCACAATCAGCACCCAAGCCGCGACCCAGTGCCAACGTTGCGGCCCCATCGCCAGAACCGAGGCAAAGACGCCCCATAGGCAGGCAAGGGTGAGCGAGAGTGACATTATGACGGCTCCATTCCTCTGATATCGGCCTTGGACTTCGGGTCTCTGGTGACGGGACCCCGCGTCGGGTCCGGCTGCCGGAAAACAGATGCTGGCCCCCTGCAATCGGGTTGCTGGCAAGAAATGGCCGGCCCATGACAGACCGGCCCAGTGCGACATCCTGACCGGCGGACAGCCCGGACATCGTCCAGAGACAAATCATGTCTCTGTTTTTCAACGCGCAATACGCCGGTTTCCGACGGCATGCGCCACACTTGTCAAACGCCCACCCCCTTCAAAGGTCGACGAAACAGATCAGGCGCCCAGCTTTGCCGGAAGCCCGTTGGCCCAGGTCGAAATCGTCCCTGCCCCGAGGCAGACCACGATATCGCCGGGGCGCGCCTGTTCACGCACCAGCCGCGCCAGATCGTCCTCGGACAGGATCGCGCGGGCATGGCGGTGACCATGCTGGATCAACCCCGCCACAAGGCCCTCGCGGGTCGCGCCCTCGATCGGGTCCTCGCCCGCCGAATAGACCTCGGCGATGGCCACCACATCGGCCTCGTTGAAGCAGGTGCAGAAATCATCAAACAGCGAATGCAGGCGCGAATAGCGGTGCGGTTGATGCACAGCAATCACCCGCGCGCCGGGCGTGCCCGAAACAGCCTGACGGGCCGCCTTCAGAACGGCTGCGATTTCAACGGGGTGGTGGCCGTAATCATCAATGATCGCCACGCCGCCCAGAACCTCGCCCACCTTGGTGAAGCGGCGGTTCACGCCCTTGAAATTGGCCAGCGCCTCGCGGATCTCGTCGCGCTTCATGCCCAGATGGCGGGCCACGGCCACAGCCGCCAGCGCATTGGACACGTTATGGTCGCCGGGCATCGGCAGGGTGCAGCCCTCGATCAGCTTGGCGCGGCCTGCCTCGTCATGTTCCTCGCCCTGAAGGGCTATGTCGAAATGCGCGATCCCGCGTTCATAGCGCAGGTTCAGCGCGCGCACATCGGCCTGAGCGTTAAACCCGAAGGTCGTCACACGACGGTCGGTCAGCTTGCCCACAAGCGTCTGCACCTCGGGGTGGTCGGTGCAGCAGACCGCCAGCCCGTAGAAGGGGATATTCGAGACGAAATCGTAGAACCCTTTGCGCAGGGCATCGAAATTGCCCCAATGCTCCATATGCTCGGGGTCGATATTGGTGACAATCGCAATTGTCGCCGGAAGCCGATTGAACGAGCCGTCGGATTCATCGGCCTCGACCACCATCCATTCGCCCTCGCCCGCCCGCGCATTCGAGCCATAGGCATGGATCACCCCGCCATTGATCACGGTCGGGTCAAAATTGCCCTTATCCAGCAGGGTGGCCACCATCGTCGTGGTGGTGGTTTTGCCATGCGTCCCCGCAATCGCGATATTCGAACGCAAGCGCATCAGCTCGGCCAGCATCTCGGCGCGACGCACAACCGGCAGGCCACGCTTGCGCGCCTCTTCCAGCTCGGGATTGCCGCGCTTGATCGCGGAAGAAATCACCACGACCCCCGCATTGCCGATATTCTCGGCGCGCTGGCCCTCATAGAAAGTGGCGCCCAGCTCTTGCAGCCGGTCGGTGATCTTGGAGGCTTTCGCATCCGATCCCTGCACCGTAAAGCCTTGGGTCAAAAGCACTTCGGCGATGCCAGACATGCCGATCCCACCCATGCCGATGAAATGAATCGGGCCAAGTTCACCGGGTAGTTTCGTCGCGTTCATCGCGCGTCTCCTGTCAGTTGTTCCACCATATCCACAAGCCGTGCCGTGGCATCGGTGATGCCATAGCTCTGGCTTGCGCGCGCCATCTGCAAGGCGCCCTCGGGGTTTGCAAGCACCAGGGCCACCTGTTCGGCCAAGGTCTCCGGGGTCATACGGCTTTCGGGGATCACAATCGCACCACCGGCCTCGGTCAACCCTTTGGCATTGGCGCTCTGATGGTCGCCCGCAGCGGCGGCGAAAGGCACCAGAATAGCCGGACGCCCGACCACCGAGATATCGGCCACCGACGACGCCCCCGAGCGCGAGATCACAAGCTGCGCTTCGGTCAGACGGCGCGGCACATCATTGAAAAACGACTGGACCTCGGCGGTGATACCCGCTTCTTCATAGGCGGCAATCACCCGCTCCAGATCTTCGGGCCGCGCCTGATGCGCCACGCGCAGATTGCGCCGGATCTCGGGCGGCAGCAGGGCCAGTGCGGCAGGCACCACATCCGACAGGATGCGCGCGCCCTGCGACCCGCCCATCACCAGCAGCGACATGGGATAGTCTCCCGGCACGATATAGGGGGCCCCTGCCCGCTCCAGCACGGCCCCGCGCACCGGATTTCCGGTATGGATTGCCCGCACACCGGCAGGCAGGTCGGTCGGCCAGGTGCCGCAGGCCACCGCATTCACCTTGGGGGCGAATTTGCGGTTGACCTTGCCCATCACGCCATTCTGTTCATGGATCGCACGCGGCAGCCCCAGCAACTGTGCCGAAGCCAATGCCGGAATCGTCGGATAGCCGCCAAAGCCCACCACAGCGGCAGGTTTGTCCCGCAGGTTGCGCCCCACCGCCGAGGCGATACCGCCCAGAATTTTCAGCGGCACCAGCAGACGCGCCAGCAGGCCCCCGCGCGAAAACGTCGCCGAGCTGACCTGCTCCACCTGCACCACATGCGGAAAGCCGCCCGCATAGCGCGCGCCGCGATCATCGGTGGAAAGCTTCACACGCCATCCACGGCGCACCATTTCTTCGGCCAGAGCCTGCGCGGGGAACATATGCCCCCCCGTGCCGCCTGCCGCGATCAGCAATAGAGGTGCCGCCTCCTGTGTCATGCCAGCCCCTCTCAACCGCGTTTGTTGCGCGCCAGAATATCCGAAATCTGCCCCTGCGGGCGCGAGCGGGTCAGCGCGAGCAACATGCCCACGGCAATCCCCGAGGCGATCATCGACGAACCGCCATAGCTGACAAAGGGAAGCGTCATGCCCTTTGCAGGCAGAAGACGCACAGCCACGCCCATATTGATAAAGGCCTGCACCCCGAACGCCGCGGCCAGACCACAGCCTGCCAGACGGGTGAAGGGATCACGCTCGCGCATCAGACGCAGCATCGAGCGCATGACGACCGTGGCATAGAGCGCGATGATGATCAGCACGAGGATCAGGCCGTATTCTTCCGCCGCGACCGCGATGATAAAATCGGTATGCGCATCGGGCAGCGACCATTTCACTGTGCCCTCGCCCACGCCCACGCCAAAGAAGCCGCCCTCCTGAATGGCGTTGGTGGCATAGCCGATCTGGGTACGCGGATCGACCTCCGAGGACAGGAAGCCATTGATACGGCGGGCAAAGTGGTCGGAAAGGTTATAGGCGGTAAAGCCCCCGATGGCTGTCAGCCCCCCGATCGAGACAAGCAGCATGATCGGCGCGCCCCCGACGAAATACATCACCATCCACGAAAAGAGGATCAGCGAGGCCTGACCGAAATCGGGCTGCATCGCAAGGATCAGCACGATGATGACCATCAGGATGAAGGAATATAGCCGACCGGGCGGGCCTGCGATCTCGTGAGCCGCCGCCATGAACCATGCTGCGGTCACGATAAAGGCAGGCTTGAGAAATTCCGAAGGCTGCACGGATGCAAAACCGAACGAGAACCAGCGGATCGCCCCCTTGCCGAAATCCGTGCCGACGAAGGGCAAGGCCAGAATGGCGGCAAAGCAGGCAAAGAAGGCCAGCACGCCCACACGTCGCACCTGACGCGGGCTCATCATCGAGGTCAGCAGCATGGCAACGATGCCCGCACCGCCAAAGAAGGCCTGACGCTTCACATAGTAAAACGCCTCAAGACCGTTCTTCTCGGCCAGCGGCACCGAGGCCGCAAGCCCGAGAAGCATCCCGATCCCGAACAGGATCAACACGCAAGACAGCGCCCATTTGTCAAGGGTCCGCCACCAGCGTGGAAGTACAGGTTCACCGACGCGCGAAGGCGCGGTGCCGAAAACCATATCTGTCATGGGCTGTTACTGCCGTACTGCCTCGAAAAAATGCCCGTTTTCCGGGTCTGCCTTCGATGCTAGCGCAATTTATGCCTTATGGCCAGATAAACTATGTCCGATTTACGGCGCATTTCGCAGGATTTCGCCACGAGATTGCCGCGATCTGTGCGCCAGAACGCGCGCCGCTCCTACTCAGGAAAATGCATGGCCATCCCATAAAAGGGAAAGCCTGATTTATACAACGGAAAACCTTTGCGATTCTCAGTCGGCCAGCGCCTCAACCAGCGCGACAAAATGCTCGCCGCGCTTTTCGAAACTGCCATACTGGTCGAAGCTGGCCGCCGCCGGTGCCAGCAGCACGGTATCTCCGGCCACCGCATCGCGCGCACAGGCCGCCACAGCGGCGTCCATCGTTTCGCAGATCTCATGGTCCAGCCCCGTCAGCTGCAAGGCGAAATCCCGCGCCGAGTGGCCGATGAAATAGGCCTTTTTCACATGTTCGAGATCCTTGGCCAGCGAGGCAACCCCGCCCTCTTTCCCAAGCCCGCCCGCAATCCAGCGGATATTCTTGAAAGCCTGAAGCGCCTTGGACGCACTATCGACATTGGTCGCCTTGGAGTCGTTGACCCACGCCACCCCGCCTTTCTCGGCAACGGTCTGGCTGCGATGGGGCAGACCTGCAAAGCTGTGGAAAGCGGCCTCGATCTCGCGCGGAGCAAGCCCGATGGCGCGCAGTGCCGCAAAGGCCGCACAGGCATTCTGATGGTTATGCGCCCCCGGCAGCCCCTTGATCGCGCGCAGGTCGATAGAGGCCACCTGCCGCCCCTTGCGCCATTCGGCCAGAAACCCCTTGCGCGCGAAAACCGACCAGCCCCAATCGCCCAGCTTGCGCGACACGGCAATACGGATCAGCCGGTCATCCTCGCGGTTGGTGGCGATCTGATTGGCCAGATAGACCCCTTCGGGCTCGTCCACACCAATCACCGCCCGATCCGGCCCGCCCTCGGCAAAGAGCCGCCGCTTGGCCGCGAAATAACCACCCATTCCCGCATGGCGGTCCAGATGGTCCGGCGACAGATTGGTGAACACCGCCACATCCGGCGTCAAGGCCCGCGCCAGATCGGTCTGATAGCTCGACAATTCCAGCACCACCACATCGCCATCCTCGGCAGGCTCCAGATCCAGCACACCGCGCCCGATATTGCCCGCCATCTGCGACCGACGCCCGCAATGGGTCAGAACATGATGGATCAGCGCGGTGGTGGTGGATTTGCCATTCGATCCGGTCACACAGATCGTCTTCGGGGCCACGTCGAAGCTGTCCCAGTCCGGCCCCGCCCAAGAGCGGAAGAACAGCCCGATATCGTTATCCACCGGCACACCCATCTGCATCGCCTGCGCGATAATCCGGTTGGGATGCGGATAAAGATGCGGAATCCCCGGCGAGACCACCAGCAAGGCGACATCCTCGAAAGCCCCCGCCTTCGACAGATCGCGGCAGACAAACCCCGCCGTCTCCGCCCGCGCGCGGCCCTCCGGACTGTCATCCCACGCCAGCACCTCGGCCCCGCCCGCCTGCAACGCTGCCGCTGTCGCCAGCCCAGAACGGCCCAAGCCCAGAACGGCAATCTTCTGCCCCTCGACACCGCGTACTGCAATCATGACAAAACCCTTCCCATGTCGCCTGTTTCCAGCTGCCCGAAATATCCTCGGGGGTGAATTGGGCCGCAAGGCCCAAAAGGGGGCAGACAGCCCCCTCTCTTAGCGCAGCTTCAACGTCGCAAGACCGATCAGCGCAAGGATCAGAGAAATAATCCAGAACCGGATCACGATCTGGCTCTCCGCCCACCCCTTCTTCTCGAAATGGTGGTGGATCGGCGCCATCAGGAACACCCGCTTGCCGGTCCGTTTAAAATAGGCCACCTGAATGATCACCGACATGGCCTCCACAACGAACAGCCCGCCGACAATCGCCAGAACGATCTCGTGCTTGGTGCACACCGCAATCGCCCCGATCGCGCCGCCAAGCGCCAAAGATCCCGTATCGCCCATGAACACCGCCGCAGGCGGCGCGTTATACCACAAGAACCCAAGCCCCGCGCCGATCAGTGCCGCCGTAAACACCAGAATCTCGCCGGTGCCGGGCACGTAATGCACATCCAGATAGGAGGTGAAATCGCTCCGGCCCACGATATAGGCAATCGCCCCCAAAGTGCCTGCCGCGATCATGGCGGGCATGATCGCCAGGCCGTCCAGACCGTCGGTCAGGTTGACCGCATTGGCCGCCCCCACGATCACCAGCATCGCAAAAGGCACGAAGAGCACACCCAGATTGATCAGCACATTCTTGAACACCGGCACCGCCAGTTGTCCCGACAGATCTGCCGGATGCAGCCATGCCGCCCACACCCCCGCAACCGCCGCAAGCAAAAGCCCCAACCCCATCCGCACGCGCCCGCTGACGCCTTTGGTATTCTGCTTGGAGACCTTTGCGTAATCATCGGCGAACCCGATCAGCGCATAGCCCACCGTCACCATCAGAACCAGCCAGACATAGCCGTTATCCAGCCGCGCCCAAAGCAGCGTGGACACCAGAATGGAGGCCAGAATAAGCAAGCCCCCCATGGTCGGCGTACCGGCTTTGGCCAGATGGCTTTCCGGCCCGTCGCTGCGGATCGGCTGCCCTTTGCCCTGCGTGCGACGCAGGAAATTGATCAGTGCCGGACCGAACAGGAACCCGAAGATCAACGCGGTAAAAAACGACGCTCCCGCACGGAAGGTCAGGTAACGGAACAGGTTGAAGAGGTCGCCCCCGTCCGAAAGATTTGTCAACCAATAGAGCATTCCGTCTTATCCTTTATACCTCGGTCGAAACCGGCTGACCAAGCTTACGCAGCGCCTCGACAACAAGGCTCACCTTCGACCCCTTGGAGCCTTTCACCAAAATCACATCGCCCGCATCGACCAGATGGCGCACGCGGCTGACCATGTCCTGCGCCGTTTCATACCACTCGCCGCGCTTGGCCGCAGGCAGCGCATCGCGCAAGGCCGCCATGCGCGGACCGACCATATGCACCACATCGATCGACGCCATCGGTGCCAGACGCGCCAACCCCGCATGCATCTCCGCCTCGCCCGGCCCCAGCTCCAGCATCTCGCCCAGAATGGCCACACGGCGGCCATGCTTGACCCGCCCCACACCATCTTGCGGCATCTGGGCGGCCAGCATTTCAAGCGCCACCGCCATCGAGGTCGGATTGGCGTTGAAGGCATCATCAAACAGATCGATCCCCTGTTCGGGGTTGATCGGGTCAAACAGCACCCTCTCGCGCGTGCCGCGCCCCGCCGGTGGCACCCAATGCCCCAGATCGATGGCCGCCACCGCCTGCTCGCAGCCAAGCGCCGCGCAGGCGGCAATCGCGCCCAAAGCGTTGGAAGCGAAATGCCGCCCCGGGCTTTGCACCTTGAAAAGCAGATCCTGCCCGCGCGCATCAGCCTGCACCACGGTAGTATCGCCATGAATATCCACCCTGACCAGCCGGTAATCTGCCGCCTCGTCCGCCCCGAACGTCACCACCTCGCCCGCCGCTTTCGCCGCCTGCACCAGCACGTCCGACACCTCAAGCCCCAAGGGCACGACACAGGTGCCCCCGGGCTCCAGCCCCTCGAAGATCGCCGCCTTTTCGCGGGCAATGCCGAAGAGGTCGTCGAATGCCGCCAGATGGGCCGCAGCCACCGTGGTGATCATCGCCACATGCGGACGCGCCATCCGCGCCAGCGGCGCGATCTCGCCCGGATGGTTCATCCCGATCTCGATCACCGCGAAATCGGCATCGGCCGGCAGGCGCGCCAGCGTGATCGGCACCCCCCAGTGATTGTTGAAAGAGGCCTCGGCCGCATGGGTCTTGCCCTGCCCCTTGAGCACCTCGCGCAGCATCTCCTTGGTCGAGGTCTTCCCCACCGACCCCGTCACCGCGATGACCTTCGCGCCAGAGCGCGCGCGCCCCGCACGGCCCAGATCCTGCAGCCCCTCCAGAACATCCGCCACAAGCACCAGCGGATCGGCCTCGCTACAGCCTTCGGGAATACGCGACACAAGCGCCGCCCCCGCCCCCTTATCCAGCGCCTGCCGCACGAAATCATGGCCGTCGCGCGCCGCGGTCAGCGCCACGAAAAGATCCCCCCGCGCAATCGTGCGGGTGTCAATGGAGATCCCGCCGATCTGTGCGTCAAGGGTGGC
Organism: Thioclava sp. NS-SX20; assembly: GCF_057380695.1. Taxonomy (NCBI): domain Bacteria; kingdom Pseudomonadati; phylum Pseudomonadota; class Alphaproteobacteria; order Rhodobacterales; family Paracoccaceae; genus Thioclava; species Thioclava sp. NS-SX20. The sequence goes on from NZ_CM170816.1 coordinate 1,745,835, forward strand.
CCGTCCCCGCGTGGCACGGGCAATCTCGGCTGTGGTCCAGAGTGTCATCAGATTTTCCCATCCAGTGCAGCCACCGCAACCGATGCCTGTTCGGCATCATCGAACGGATAGACATCCGTACCGATCACCTGCCCCGTCTCATGGCCCTTGCCCGCAATCAGCAGCGCATCGCCCGGTTCCAGCTTGTCGACCGCCAGCAGGATGGCCTCGGCACGGTCGCCCACCTCGATTGCGGTCGGGCCCGCGCCCTCCATCACCGCCGCGCGGATCAGGGCGGGATCTTCGGTGCGCGGATTATCATCGGTGACAAAGACCATATCGGCATGATCGGTCGCGGCCCTGCCCATCAGCGGGCGCTTGGTCCGGTCACGGTCCCCGCCCGCCCCGACGATCACCACGATCTTGCCCAGCACATGCGGACGCAGCGCGCTCAGCGCCGTGGCCACCGCATCGGGCGTATGGGCATAATCGACAAACACCGTCGCACCGTTCTCGCGCACCGCGACTTGCTGCATCCGCCCCCTGACGGTCGTCAGATGCCCCAGCGCCTGCACCACAGACAGAGGGTCGGCCCCGCAGCCGATCACCAGCGCCGCAGCCGTCAGCACATTCATCGCCTGGAACTCGCCGATCAGCGACAGGCGCACCATCTGCGGCTTGCCCTCCCATGCAAAGCGCACATCCTGCCCTGTGGCATCGGGACGCTTGCCCAGAAGCCGCATCTCGCATTCTTCACCATGCCCCACACGGATCACCCGCTGCCCGCGGGCATGGGCGATCTCGGCCATTGCCTCGCCTTTGGGGTCATCCATATTGATCACGGCCACCCCGTCTTCCGGCAGGACACGGCCGAACAGCCCCGCCTTGGCCGCGAAATAGTCCTCGAAGGTGGCGTGATAATCGAGATGGTCTTGCGTGAAGTTGGTAAACGCCGCCGCGCGCAGGGTCACACCATCCAGCCGCTTCTGGGCCAGACCATGCGACGAAGCCTCCATCGCGGCATGGGTGATGCCGGTCTTGGCCATCTCGGCCAGAAGGCGGTGCAGCGTGATCGGCTCGGGGGTCGTGTGATTGGACGGGGCGGAATAGGCCCCCTCTACACCGGTGGTGCCGATATTGACCGCCTCATAGCCAAGAACCTGCCAGATCTGGCGGGTGAACGTGGCCACGCTTGTTTTCCCGTTGGTGCCGGTCACCGCGATCATCGTGGCAGGCTGCTGCCCGAAAAACAGCGCCGCCGCATAGGCCAGCGCCTGCCGCGGATCTTCCGCCACAACCAGCGTCGCCCCCGCCTCGGAGAGAGCCGCCTGCACCAGCGCCGCCCCCGCGCGGTCGGTCAGAACGGCCACCGCACCTTTGGCCAGCGCGGCAGGCACGAAATCGGCCCCATGCACCTTCGTGCCCGGAAGGGCTGCAAAAAGATGACCGGGCCGGACCTGACGACTGTCGACCGAAAGCCCTGTAATCTGGCGGTCCCCCCCCGAATGCGGGGTCAGCCCCAATGCGATCAGGCTCGATTGCGGCACATCTGTCGGCATGATTATGGCTCTCTGTTTCAATTTCGGCGCGCGGCGAAAAGGGTGCCGGAGATGACGCGCCTTCCGTCAAAAGCGGCCCCTGCCCCATAGGCTTCATTTATCGCGGGCAAGTGGACAAGGTCAACGCATCGCCTGCCTGCCGCCCGACCGTATCGGCAAATTCCGACCGGTGCGGACAGGCCCCGCGACCTGCCCCGATCACTCGTCGGCGACCGTCTTCTCGCCCGGCTTCTTGGTGACCTGAATACCGGCAATCTGGTCATGCGCGGGCATCGGGCGCAGGCCCAGAAGCGGGGCACAACGGCGGATCACCTCGGCGGCCACGGGCACAGCGGTCCAGCCTGCGGTGCGGCGCGGGATCGGGCCGGAATTGTCCGAAGGCTCGTCCAGCGTCAGCACCAGCACATATTTCGGATCCGAAATCGGGAACGCGCCGGCAAAGGTGGCGATGACCTTGTCGTCATAATAGCCGCCCGTCGGCTTCACCTTATCGGCGGTGCCGGTTTTGCCGCCCACCTCATAGCCCGGCACATTGCCGAACGAGGCCGTCCCCTGCGTCACAACGATCCGCATCATCGCCAGTGCCTTGCGCGACACATCATCGCTGATCACCCGCTCGCCATGACCTTTATCCACCCCCGCCAGAAGTGTGGGTTCGACGCGGATACCGTGATTGGCAATGGTGGCATAGGCCGCCGCCAGATGCAGCGGGCTGGCCGCCAGACCATGCCCATAGCCGATGGTCATCGCCGAAACATCTCCCCATTTCGGCGGCAGTTGCGGCTGGCCCGTCTCGGCCTCGATCAGCTCGACCGAGGTCGGCTTGAGAAAGCCCAGCTTGGCAAGAAACTTCTTCTGCGCATCGGGGCCGAACATCTCGACAATATGCGCCGTGCCGACGTTCGAACTGTGTTTGATGACATCGGTCACCGTCAGATGGGCACCGTAATTGTGGAAATCGCGGATACGGAACCGCCCGACTTTCATCGGCGACTGGCTATCGACGACGGTGGTAGGGGTCACCAGCCCCATCTGCATCGCCTGCGAGACCGCAAAAATCTTGAAGGTCGAGCCCAGCTCATAAAGCCCCTGAACCGCGCGGTTGAACAGCGGGCTGTCGGAGGCATCGCCCGTGGTCAGCGGACGCGGGCGTTTGTTGGGGTCGAAATCGGGCAGGCTGGCCATCGCCACGATCTGGCCGGTCTGCACCTGCATCAGGATCGCGGTGGCGCCCTTGGCATTCATCAGCTTCATGCCGCCGTCCAGAATTTCTTCCAGCGCCGCCTGCACGGTCAGGTCGATCGACAGCCTCAGCGGCGCGCCCTTATTGGCCGGATCGCGCAGCCAGCTATCGAATTCTTTCTCGACACCTGCCGTCCCCACGATCTCGGCAGAATTTACCCCCTCGGCCCCGAAGCGCGACCCGCCCAGGATATGGGCCGCCACGGCACCATTGGGATAAAGCCGCATCTCGCGCGGGCCGAACAACAGCCCCGGCTCGCCGATATCATGCACGGCCTGCATCTGCTCGGGCGAGATCTTCTTTTTGATCCAGACGAATTTTCGGTTGCCGGTGAAATCCTTCATCAGCCGGTCATGGTCAAGATCGGGGAAAATCTTGATCAGCTTGTCAACCGTGCCCACAGGGTCCACCATCATCGGCGGCTGTGCATAAAGCGCATGGGTCACAAGATTGGTGGCCAGCACGCGGCCCTCGCGATCGACGATATCGGCCCGCTGCGCATGGATGCCCGAAGGGGCGGCCGCGCGCGGCTCGACCGGCTCGGAGGCCGCAAGCGAACCCATCCGCACACCCACAACGGTAAAGCCCGCCACAAAGGCGAGCCCCATCACCAGAAGCCGCCCCTCGGCACGCACCCGCGCACGGTCGCGGGTGGCCTCGCCACGGATGCGGGTGTTCTCGCGTTCGATATCGTCGGGGTTCTCGCCGCGATTGCGGGCCGAAATGATCTTTGCCAAAGGCCGGAGCGGAATGCGGATCATCTTACAACCCCTCTTTTGGTGCCTGCCCGTTTTTCGCCGCCTGACCGTTCTGCGCCAAGACATCCGGCTCCTGCGGGGCATCCGGATCCGCCATCTCGACCGGATTCGGATAGGGAATTTCCGATACGGTGGCGAATTGGTCGGCCTGTAGCGGCAAAAGCTCGAGATCGGTGAAATTCAGGTTCACCAGTTCCCGCAGACGATCGGGCCGGTTGAGATAGGCCCATTCGGCATGCAGAACGCCCAGACCCTCGTTCAGCGACGCGATCTCGCGATCCAGTGCGCGCAGCTCGTCCCGCTTGTCCTGAGTATCGTAATTGACGCGATACGCCCAGAAGGCCAGCCCCATCACACACAGAGCCGTTGCAAGATAGATCAACGATCTCATCGAGTTCTCCGTTTATGCGGCGTGGCTTTGCCAGCGGGTTCCAGAACAGGGGCAGGAAGCCCCAGCGTGCTACGGTCCGCCGGTGCGGCGGGGGTATCAAGACGACGCGCGACTCGCAATTTGGCCGAACGGGCGCGCGGGTTGTCTATAAGCTCTTCTTCGTCCGGAGGAATAGCCTTTGAGGGCTTATCAAAGCCCGGCACGGCGGATTTCTGCACTGGTGCATAGCGCGAGCCCTGCCCGCCCCCGCCAGAGCGCGCCTGCAAGAAGCGCTTCACAACACGGTCTTCCAGCGAATGGAAACTGACCACAGCCAGAAGCCCGCCCGGTTTCAGCGCGCGCTCGGCGGCTTCAAGCCCCTCGATGAGTTGACCGAATTCATCATTCACCGCGATGCGCAGCGCCTGAAAGCTGCGGGTCGCCGGATGCGACTGACCGGGCTTGGGGCGCGGAAGCGAGCGCTCGATCACCTCGACCAGCTGTTTGGTCGTAGCAAATGGCGCGATCTCGCGGGCTTTCACAATATTGCGGGCAATCCGGCGCGAGGCGCGTTCTTCGCCATAATGATAGAGGATATCGGCCAGCTCTTCCTCATCCAGCGTATTGACCAGATCGGCCGCCGACGGCCCGCTCTGCGACATACGCATATCCAGAGGGCCGTCCTGCATGAAGGAGAAGCCGCGCTCGGCCTGATCGATCTGCATCGAGCTGATGCCCAGATCCAGCACCACGCCATCCACACGCCCCTCGGGCGCGATCTCGGCGGCATAGTCATCCATCTCGGAGAAGGTGCCATGCACCAGCCGCAGCCGGTCGCCATAGTCGCCGCGCCAGCTTTCGGCCATGTCAAAGACCATCGGATCACGGTCCACACCGATCACCGTTGCTGCACCTTCCGCCAAAAGGCCGCGCGAATAGCCGCCCGCGCCAAAGGTGCCATCAATCCAGATGCCCTCGACAGGGGCCACAGCCTTCAGCAAGGGACGCAGAAGAACCGGAATATGCGGACGGCCGGGCGCGCTCATGGTTTAGGCCCCCAAAAGCGAGAGCGGGTCGAAATCATCGCCCATCTCGTCGATCCATTGATCCACATTGGCCTGATCGGCATCCTCGAAGGTCTCGGGCTTCCAGATCTCGAAGGTCTCGCCGACGCCGGCGAAATAGGCCTCGTTCTCAAGACCGATCTTTTCGCGCAGGAATGCCGGAAGGACCATACGGCCATCCGGATCGATCTCCAGCGGTTGCGATTTGGACAATACCATACGTTGCAGGATGGTACGGTTTTTCGAGCCGCGCGGCAGGGCCGCGATATCGGCCGCAAGCGCCTCGAAGGCGCTTTGCGTGTAAACCGTAAGCATTTTCTGATTGTCGGCCCCGTAGACGATCACCATGCGGGGGCGATCTTGGTTGGGGCGGCTCGGGTCACCGTCGGCCAGTTCTTGGCGATACGCAGCCGGGATCGACATGCGACCCTTGCTGTCCACCTTGAAGGTGTATTCGCCTATGAACATGCCCGCCAATTGCGAACCCTCTCCTGCCCCTCTCGACGCACCTTCTGCCTCTGGCCGTCGGGTGTATTGGCGACCCCGAAGGGTCAGAATGAAAACGGCGGATTGAGCTGCTGCCACTGCCCAATCCGCCGCCCTCGTTCCCATCTCTGGGCTGTCCGACTGCGCGCGCCACCTGGGGGGATGTCTGCTCGCTCGCGCGCCGGATCTCTCTTTTTCGCGTCAGGGGGTGCCTGTATGAAACTGCTCTTTTCGCCGTGAGGTCTTTGTGCCTCTATGTTCCCGCCTTTGCGATGAGTTAGGGATGCCACGGGAATTTACGGGAGGCAATAGGTTTTTAGCTAACAGTTGGTTAATGACCTTGGACAACTCTGTGGATAAGTTAACCTTCTGAGAACATGAGGGGAACGGCATAGTAATAAATCGTGGTTTTGTGAGATTCAGACACCAAATCTAGTGATGAAAAAACTTTTGCTTAATCCCGCCAAATCCCAAATGGCGGAGCACAATGTCACCCAAAAACCACGGGTCCAGAACTTATTAACTATTTATTAACCACTATCACCGGAGCGTGATCTCTCGTGATCGGCCACCAGAGTCAAGCCCAACCCACCCTCGGAATTCGCCAAAAATTAGGCAAAATGCGCCATTTTTTATGATGCAACTGCGGGAGAAGGGGAATATGCGCGAAGCAGTTCCGCTGCGTCACGGGAGATTAACCGGCCAACCGCACCCCGAATCGGAAGCAGGACCACTATCTCCTCAGTCAGAATCAGAATCGGTCGGCCTCGCCAGAAGCCGACCGTTTCCCGTCATTTCCCGTCCCGCGAACTCCCGTGGCCCGTTCCCGTGAATTCCCAGCGGGCTCCCGTCCTGCCCCCGCCACGGCTTTGCCGGATCGGACGACACGGATCGGCGTTCTCGGGCGCCGGACCGGACCGGCCCTTCAGCCCGCCAGATCCGCGACCCGCGCAAGCGTCGCGGCCAGCCCCGCATAAGGCGCCGCCACAGCGGTTTCGCCCGCCGCAACAGGGGTACCCGCATCTGCGGCCAGACGCACCTCGATATTCAACGGCAAAGACCCCAAAAGCGGCAGACCAAGCCGCGCGGCCTCCTCGGCCACCCCGCCATGACCGAAGAGATGCGCCTCATGGCCGCATTCCGGGCAGATATAGGTGGACATATTCTCGACCAAGCCCAGCACCGGCGTGCCAAGACGCTTGAACATATCCAGCGCCTTGCGCGCATCCAACAGCGCGATATCCTGCGGGGTGGACACGATCACCGCGCCGTCAAGCTTGGTCTTCTGACACAGGGACAGCTGGATATCTCCCGTTCCGGGCGGCAGATCGATGATCAGCACATCCAGCGGCCCGTAATGATCCCATTTCACCTGCCCAAGAAGCTGCTGCAGCGCCCCCATCAGCATCGGACCACGCCAGATCACCGCCTCGTCCTCTTTCAGCATGAACCCGATCGACATCAGAGTGACCCCATGCGCCTGCAACGGCAGGATCGTATGGCCATCGGGCGAGGCCGGACGTTTGGACACCCCCATCATACGCGGCTGGGAGGGGCCGTAGATATCGGCATCCAGCAGCCCGACCTTTACCCCCTGACGCGCCAGCGCAACCGCAAGATTGGCGGAAACGGTCGATTTCCCGACCCCTCCCTTCCCCGACCCTACGGCGATCACATGTGTCACCCCCTCCACCGGCAGCGGACCGGACTGCTTCTTGGGATGCCCGCCAATGGTCGGCCCCTTCGCCCCTGCAGGTCCGGCCGCGGGGATCACAATCGACAGGCTCTTGAGATCCGGTAGAGCCTTCAGCTCGACCTCGAGCCGCGACCGGATCGCCTCCAGCTCGGCCTGCGGTGCCCCCTCCAGCACGAATCGCACCACACCCGCCTCGACTGCCAGCGCGTGAATCAGGTTGCGCTCTGTTACGGTGCCGCCTTGCGGCAGCCTGACCTGCGCGAGGGTTGCCAGAACGGTGTCTTTGGTGAGTGTCATCGGGGCCTCCAGAACTCGAATTTCGCCGACTGTGGCCATTTGGACGCGCTGTTCAAGCCCCCGAAACGCCCTGCCCGCCGTTTTCCCGCAACCATGACGGGGCACACGCAATGAAATATCCGAATCCAGGGGAAATAGGTCAGAATGTGTTATGCACTTTCCGCATGACGGGCTTGCCGCCGTCACCATTGTGCGAACGCGGCATTTTCGCCATGTTAGCGACAACAGAAGGCGAAAACGCCACGAACGCAAGCACGAACCCAAAGGAATACGCAAATGGCAGTAGCAACTGAAATCCGCCAAGACCGCCGTGGCTTTGGACTGATCGAAGCCCTCAAGGACGCGATCGCTCGTCGCAAACTCTATAACGAAACGCTGGCAGAGCTGCGCTCGCTCTCGACCCGCGAACTGGATGATCTGGGCATGAGCCGCGCAATGCTGACCCGCGTTGCTGCAGAAGCCGCCTACGGTCGTCACTGAACATAAGCTTCCATAGGCTCTCTCCTCCTCCCTGAGCCTTAGGAATGGGCGGCTGTCTCCTCCTCCTCCCTGAGACCGCCGCCACCCTTTACAGGCCCTGTTGCGCCACAGCCGGATACGCCGATCTTCCTCCTCCTCCCTGAAGATCGCGTTTGTGAAGTCGGCGGTTCCTCTTCTCCTCCCTTGGGGAACCGCCAGACTTCTCTTTCGGCTAGAGACGCCGCCGATGGTCTTGAAACACGGGAAGCCTCTTCCCATTTGCATACGGACAGCCCGCTCCTCCTCCCTAGGGCTGATCGTTTCGCGGTGTTCTCCTCCTCCCTGAGGACACCGCATCAGATACCGCGCCTCACTCCTCCTCCCGAGGCGCGCGTTAGGACCGGTTCTCCTCCTCCTCCCTGAGAACCGTTCCGTTTCCAAGGGCCCTCACTCCTCCTCCCGAGTGCCCTGGTCTACAAGAACGGCGATGCCCCTCTCCTCCCGGGCGTCGCCGTTTTTCTTTAATTCCCCCGAATCCGCCCCTTGTTCACGCGCCCCCTTGCGCCACGGCCCGTATCGCGGCATCACCGCCCAAACGACCGGGAGCCTTTGCCATGCTGTCCTATCAACACGCCTATCACGCCGGAAATCTGGCAGACCTGCATAAACATGCGCTGCTGTCGGTGATGCTGGACTATCTGACCCGCAAGGATAAGCCGCTGAGCTATCTGGAAACCCATGGCGGGCGCGGGCTGTATGACCTGTCGGATGCTTCAGCGGTAAAGACGGGCGAGGCCGCCCAAGGCATCCAGCGCCCCGAGGTCGCGGGCTGGTTCAAACCCGATCATCCCTATGCCCGCGCGATTACTAAGACCCGCGAAGCCCACGGCCCCGATGCCTATCCCGGATCACCGCTGATCGCAGCGACCCTCCTGCGCGAAATCGACAGCCTTCAGGTCTGTGAACTGCATCCGCAGGAATATCAGGCGCTGTTTCCGGTGATGAAGCGCCATGCGCGGTTACATAACAAGGACGGGCTGGAGATGGCTGTGGCCATGACGCCGCCCACGCCGCGGCGCGGGCTGATCATGATCGACCCCTCATGGGAGGTGAAGAGTGATTACACCGCCATCCCCAAGCTGATCGACAAGCTGGTGACGCGCTGGAATGTCGGCATTATCGCGCTGTGGTATCCGGTTCTTGAAAACCGCGCGCAGGCGGGAATGGTGGCGCGGCTTGTGGGCCAATACCCCGAGGCGCTGTCCCATGAAGTCCGCTTCCCGCCCGCCCGCGAAGGGCATGGGATGATCGGCTCGGGGATGTTCATTATCAACCCGCCCTTCGGGCTGGATGGCGAGGCAAAGCGCCTCACCAAACTGTTCAACACGCTTTAAAACGGCACATCGTCGGCGCTCTCGGCGGGCACCACGAAAGAGGCGATCAGCTTCTTCGTGCCCGCCATGTCGAATTCGACCACCAGCTTGTCGGCCTCGGTGCCCATGACCTCGCCATAGCCGAATTTCTTGTGGAACACGCGGTCGCCAATATCAAAGTCGTTCTCGACGGTGACGGCACGCGGGCGCGAAGGCGTCTGGCTGTGCACCCCACGGCTTTGCAGCCGCTTCCAACCGGGCGAATTATAGACATCGGCACTGGCCGCGCGCGCATCGATCTGGCTGCCCAGCGTCGAAGGCGCGCCCCCGCCCAGACCGGGCGGCGTCATGACATCCACATGATCTGACGGCAGCTCGTCGATAAAGCGCGAGGGCATCTGCGACTGCCACTGGCCATAGACCCGACGGTTGCCCGCAAAAGAGATATAGCAGACCTCCTCGGCGCGGGTGATGCCCACATAGCCCAGACGGCGCTCTTCCTCGAGCCCCTTCATCCCCGATTCGTCCATGCTGCGCTGGCTGGGGAAAAGACCATCCTCCCAACCGGGCAGGAAGACCACCGGAAACTCCAGACCCTTGGCGCCATGCAGCGTCATCAGAGTGACCTTGGCCTCGGTGTCTTTCGATTCGTTGTCCATGATCAGCGCGACATGCTCCAAGAACCCCTGCAGGTTCTCGAATTGCTCCAGCGCCTTGATCAGTTCCTTGAGGTTTTCCAGACGACCCGGAGCCTCCGGGGTCTTGTCGTTCTGCCACATGGCGACATAGCCCGAATCCTCCAGAATTTCCTCGGCCAGACGCAGATGCGAATGATCATTGGCCGGCGGCACCGCATCATCCAGCACCTCGAACAGGTCATCATCGTCATCGGCAGGGCTGCGCGCCGAGGCAGGCGAGGCCGCCCTCACGACCTCATTCCAACGATCGACATTGGCCACAAAGGCCCGTAGCTGCCCTGCTCCCTTGCCGCTAATCCCGCCCTGAGCCAACAAGAGCCGCGCGCCTTCCAGCAGGCTGACACCATTCTGCCGCGCCTCGATCTGGATCTTCTGCTGCGCCTTATCGCCCAAGCCCCGTTTGGGCGTATTGATCACCCGCTCGAAGGCAAGATCGTCCTCGGGGCTGATCGCAAGCCGGAAATAGGCCATCGCATCGCGAATCTCCATGCGCTCATAGAATCGCGGGCCGCCGATCACGCGGTAAGGCATGCCGATGGTCAGAAAACGGTCCTCGAAGGCGCGCATCTGATGCGAGGCCCGCACCAGAATCGCCTGATCCTCCAGGCTATAGGGCGCCATGCCCCGCGTCCCCCGCGAGAGCGCCTCGATTTCCTCACCGATCCAGCGCGCTTCTTCTTCGCCATCCCAATGGCCGATCAGCCGGACTTTCTCGCCGCCCTGCTCCTCGGTCCAGAGCGTCTTACCCAAGCGCCCCTCATTGCCGGAAATCAACTGCGAGGCCGCCGCCAGAATATGTTCGGTCGAGCGGTAATTCTGCTCCAGACGGATCACTTTGGCGCCCGCGAAATCGCGTTCAAACCGCAGGATATTACCCACCTCGGCCCCGCGCCAACCATAGATCGACTGGTCATCATCGCCCACACAGCAGATATTCTTATGCCCCTGCGCCAGAAGCCTCAGCCAGAGATATTGAGCGACGTTGGTATCCTGATACTCATCCACCAGAATATATTTGAACCAGCGCTGATAGCGTTCAAGCACATCAGGAAACTTCTGGAAAATCGTGACCATATGCAAAAGAAGATCACCGAAATCCACGGCATTCAGCGTGCGCAGGCGTTCCTGATATTGCGCGTAAAGCTCGGACCCGCGGTGATCAAAGGCCGCTGTCTCGCCCCCTGTTACACGATCCGGCGTCAAAGCCTTGTTCTTCCAGCCGTCAATCAGCCCCGCCAACATCCGCGCAGGCCAGCGCTTCTCATCCATATTGGCCGCGATGATCAACTGCTTGAGCAAGCGGATCTGGTCGTCGGTATCCAGAATGGTAAAATTGGTCTTCAGCCCCACAAGCTCTGCATGGCGCCGCAAAAGCTTCACACAAACCGAATGGAACGTCCCAAGCCAGGGCATCCCCTCGATCGAGCCGCCAAGTAGCGCCCCGATCCGGTCCTTCATCTCGCGCGCGGCCTTATTGGTGAAGGTCACGGCCAGAACCTCATTGGGACGCGCCCGCCCCGTAGTCATCAGATGCGCAATCCGGCAGGTCAGAGCCTTGGTCTTCCCCGTGCCCGCCCCTGCCAGCATCAACACAGGCCCGTCCAGAGTCTCCACCGCTTCGCGCTGCGCAGGGTTCAACCCGTCAAGATAGGGCAGCGCACGCGGCACAGCCCCAGCCATTGCACGCGCAGACAGGCTGACCGCGCCTTCAAATGCGTCATCTTCGTCAAATCGCGCCATGTTCCGGCCCCAAGCGTTCTACCATTGTTCCCGTCATAGCAAAGATGCCCGTCGACCAAAAGGGGGCTCTGCCCCCGTCGCTCGTTCCGAGCGCCTCCCCCGGGATATTTCAGGCAGCTGGAACTAGGGCGCAAACGCTACATTCCAGCTGCTAAAAATATCCCGGAGTGAATTGAGCCGCAGGCTCAAGAGAGGCAGAGCCTCTTACCCCCCGTGAATCAGGCTCGCAAACAATCGAGGGTCAAGGCTTTCGGATGCAAAGACCGACCCTTCTGTCAGCACCGCAACGGCATCATGGCTGTGCAGGCTTTCCTGATGGCTGGCAACAACACGGAAGTCGCCGATACGCGGATCTGCTTTCAGACCTTCGGCCAGCACTCTTACGGCATCTTCAACGAAGATCGGATGAGCGGCATTCAACTCGGCGAAGGCCTGTTCGTCTTCCCGCTTCACCATGACTTGCGTTTCAGTGGGTATCTGGCGGCGGGCAATCGCGATCAGATCCTCGAACCACAGGCGCTCACCCGGCAGCGTCTCCACCGAGATTCGCGCCACCGAACGCTGGGAGTGTGGTGTCGCCAGTTGCCCGCGTTGCGAACGCGCGTGCTCTGACAGTTCCAGCGAGCAGGGGCAGGTCGAGCTATAGACATAGTCCAGATGCATGATCTTGCGACGCTGGCCACTATGTTCGATCAACTCCAGAGCGATATCGTAATATTGCCAGCCCGACAGCCCCGAGCGCAGGCTGTCGCGCCGCATCGGGTAAGAGAACGCCATCGCAAGGCGCGCATCGAAGCTTTCGAGGTCGGCTTTATAATCGTCCAGCACCCCCGCCATCACATCCAGCGAGAAATCCGTCTCGGAATGGGCATAGAAGGACCGCATGATGCGGCTCATATTGATGCCTTTTTTCTCGGCCTCAAGGCTGACCGTACCGGTGACCGAGGTTTCCAGCTCGCGCTCGCCCCCGTCGCGGCGGCGGTAACGAATCGGGAGCCGGAAGTTCGAGATCCCCACGTGGCCGATGCGCGCCTTGGCCCCTACAATCAGCGAGGACGGCCCGTTCTGCAGATCGGGCATTGTGGCCTTATAGGCCTCATCCACGGTAAAATCGTGATCGTAGCGGCGCGTGAGATCCGGATAGTTGGCCACTTCCCGCCCGGGCAGGAGCCGCGCAATAGCCGGATCCAGTGCGGCTACTTCTTCCGGTGTGACGGAAGCCGCCCAATCCCGCAACTCGTTCAAAGCTGCGCGGGCACGTTCCTGACGGGCATCAATACGGCGATCGACGTTCATGGGATTTGTCCTTTCCGTAGATCGCACAGATAGGGTGGCAGATGTGATCGTGCCACCCTTTTAACGACAAAAGCTTATCAAACTGCGTCAAGTGCCCCGACGATATCTTTCACCAGATCATCGCCATCCTCGATCCCGATCGAGATGCGCACCATGCCGGGGGTGATCTTGATTTCGGCGCGTTCGTCTTCGGTCAGGTTCTTGTGGGTGGTGGTCGCGGGGTGGGTCGCGATGGATTTGGCATCCCCCAGATTGTTGGAAATCTTCACGATCTCCAGCGCATTGAGGAATTTGAACGCGGCCTCCTTGCCCCCCTTCAGATCCAGCGCCACCATCGTGCCACCCGACCCCATCTGCGCCATCGCCAGATCATGCTGCGGATGGCTCGGCAGGCCCGGATAGATCGAGCGGTTCAGCGCCGGATGGCCTTCGGCCGCCTTGGCGACTTTGGCCGCGCTTTCGGCCTGCGCCCGCACCCGCAGGTCCAGCGTCTGCATGCCCGACAGGTGCAGCCATGCGTGATAGGGGCTCATCGCGCCGCCGGTATGTTTGGCATAGGTTTCGAGCGGCCCACGGATGAACTCGCGGTCGCCACAGACCACGCCGCCAAGCGCGCGCCCGCCGCCGTCGATATGTTTGGTCGTCGAATAGACGATGATATCCGCGCCCTGCGCCACCGCATTCGAGAAGACCGGCGAGGCGAAGACGTTATCGACCACCAGTTTCGCGCCATGCGCATGGGCGATTTTCGCCACGCCCGTGATATCGATCACTTCCAGCCCGGGGTTCGAGACCGACTCGAAGAAGCAGAGCTTGGTGTTGGGCTTGATCGCGGCGTCCCATTCGGCAAGCTGGGTGCCATCGACCAGCGTGACCTCGACGCCAAAGCCCTGCAGGACCTTCAGCACGTAAAGGCACGACCCGAACATCTGGCGCGCGGCCACGATATGGTCGCCCGCTTTCACCTGAGAGGTCAGCGCGGCATTGACGGCGGCCATGCCGGAGGCGCAGGCAAAGGCGTCTTCGGTGCCCTCGATCGCGGCGATCCGGTCTTCGAACATGCGGGTGGTGGGGTTGCCGTAGCGGGCATAGATGAATTCGTCCGGACCGGCATGCAGGAAACGTTCCTCGGCCACTTCTGCCGAAGGGTAGACAAAGCCTTGGGTCAGAAACAGAGCCTCGGCCATCTCGCCATACTGGCTCCGGCGGATGCCTTCATGAACCAGTTTCGTGCGGGTGTTCCAATCCTTGGTCATCGTCGTCCTCATCCTAAATGGCCGGACCGTCACCCGGCGCTTCTTGCCGATGCGATACGCCTATAGGCTGGGCCGGTCAAGGATTGGCTGCCCCGGAACGCCTCAGTCGTCGGTCTTGTCCTCGGCGCTCTCCTCGAGGGCATAGCGTTTCAGCAGCCCCCCCTGCGCCATCAGGAAGACGAACATCAGGATCATCAGGCCGAAGGTCTTGAAATTGACCCACATCTCTTCCGACTGGGTGCGCCAGATCACTTCGTTGAGCACCGCAAGCCCCAGAAAGAACAGCGCCAGCCGCTTGGTCAGGATGGTCCAGCCCTCGGGTTTCATCGGCAGATTGTCAGAGAGCACAAGCTGCAACCACGGTTTTCCCAGCAGCAGCCCCGCGCCAAGGATCCCCGCAAAGAGCAAGTAGATCAGCGTCACTTTCATCTTGAAGAATTTCGGATCATTGAGCCAGACCGACAGCCCGCCGAAGACAATCACCAAGACAAGCGTCGCAATCTGCATCGGCGCCAGCTTGCCCGTCAGTTTCCACAGCACAAGCGTGCAGATGGTCAAGAGCGGAATGAACATCGCCGTCGCGACGATAAAGCCGTGATATTCCGTGCCGTGGAACATCACCGTCTGGTCCTTGAGTTTCATATAGACCACGAAAAAGGCCAGAATGGGACCCCATTCAAGCGCGGCCTTCACCACGGGGCTGATCTTGCGTTCCGACATATTCCGTCCTGTCCTAGCTGGGCCTTTATTCCGATATGCCGCGAATGGCACGGGAAGTCACGCCCTCGCCCGCTCACATACCTATCAGCGCAGCTTCATTGCTGCGGCGGATACAGGATGTCCAGACCAAAGCCGCCCTCACCCGCGATCTCCCCCAAAAGGGCCAATAAGCCCGAGGGATCCCCAAGCAGTGCTGGCGGAACAGCCTGTGAAGCAACCCGCCCGCGCAGGGCGACTTTCAAAGCCCCCTGCGGATGGGGCATATCACCAATCAGACGGATCAAGGCCTTTTGGGAAGGCACGTCGATATAGGTCTCGGGGATATTCCGCACCAGACCGGCGTAACCGTCCTTCAGACGTTCGACATTCCTTTCGGGGTTACCCTCAAGCGGCAGCAGCGCCAGCCCCAGAGGCCGCAACAGGAATGTCTCGAAATTGCGTTTCAAAGCCAGCTCGGCCTCGAAACTCTCGATAGAGGGGGTTTCTTCGATAGGCCCGCCTTCCAGAAGCGCCGGAGAGACCCCTCCAAGCGTGACGGACAGCCGCGACACCGCCCCCGAGGGATCGGTAATCTCCAGCGTATTCACCGCCAGAGAGCCTGTGTCGAAGGCCCAATCCATATCCAGAGAGACCTGAAAAGCGTCAACCCGTTCCCTTTCGACCCGAAGATAGGCAAAAAGAGGGTCTTCGAGGTCCTGCGGCATGACCGTACTGGAAAAGAGGTTCGTGGCTTTCACATCCAGATGCGACGGAAGCCCCTGTTTATAGACATCAGCCATTCCGCGGGCATTGACGTCCAAACTGTCGGCATAGGCGATCTTGTGGCCACCCTCATACGGCAAGGAGACATCCTTGAACACGCAGCCCTGTGACGTGGGGTTCATGCCCCTATAGCGCAGCCCCGCCCTATCGGCCCATTGCGCGATCAAAGCGCAATCAGGGGCCTGCGCGGCCACGGGGCCGGATGCTAGCAGACCCAATCCGAACACAGCGGCCCATGATAGACGCATTATTTCGCCTCGATCCCCACCAGCGCCTGCGCGAATTCCTGCGGGTCGAACGGGGCCAGATCATCGATCTGTTCACCCACGCCAATGGCATGGATCGGCAGGCCGAAGCGGTCTGCCAGCGCCACCAGAACCCCGCCCTTCGCGGTGCCGTCAAGCTTGGTCATCACCAGACCCGACACATCGGCCAGCTTGCGGAAGGTCTCCACCTGGTTCAGCGCGTTCTGCCCCGTCGTCGCATCCAGCACCAGAAGCGTGTTATGCGGCGCGCTCGGGTCTTTCTTGCGGATCACACGGACGATCTTGGCCAGCTCCTCCATCAGATCGGCGCGGTTCTGCAGGCGGCCTGCCGTGTCGATCATCAGAAGGTCTGCGCCCTCGGCCTCGGCACGGGTCATCGCGTCAAAGGCAAGGCTTGCAGGGTCCGAGCCCTCGGGCGCGGTCAGCACCGGCACATCGGCGCGCTCGCCCCAGACCTTCAGCTGCTCCACCGCGGCTGCACGGAAGGTATCGCCTGCCGCAATCACCACCGATTTTCCGGCGGCCTTGAACTGGCTGGCCAGCTTGCCGATGGTCGTGGTCTTGCCCGAGCCATTGACCCCCACCACCAGCACCACCTGCGGGCGCTTGGGGAAGATCGGCATCGGCTTGGCGACGGGTTCCATGATGCGGGCGACTTCCTGCGCCAACAGCCCCTTGATCTCGTTGACCGAAAGCTTGCGCCCCATACGACCCTCGGCAAGGTTTGCCGTCACGCGCAGGGACGTATCGACCCCCATATCCGAGGCAATCAGCAACTCTTCGAGGCTTTCCAGAAATTCGTCATCCAGCACACGGCGCGGGCTGTCATCGCGCGCCCCACCCAGAAGCCGACCGAAGAAACCGGGCTTGCTGGCTGGCGCGGCAGGGCGAAGCGGCTCCGCTGCGGCGGGCATTTTCTGGACCGGAGCCGCAGGCGGCACAACAGAAGCCGCGCCCTGCGTTTGCGGCTGAGCGGACGGCTGTGCATCGGGCCGCGACATACCCACCCCCGCATCCCCCGACCCTGCCGCCTCGGGCTTGTCCTTTTCCGGCGTTACCGCCTCGGGCTTCGTATCTTCGGGCGCCGCCACACCCTGTGCATCGGGTGCAACGTCAGGCACCGCTTCGGGTTCGGGCAGCGCCGGCTTTTCGGCCACAAGATCCTCAATCCCTTCCTCAAGACGCGAGGAGGACCGTGTCAGACGGGATTTCAACTTTTTGAAAAACGACATAGCTTGCCCCTATACGCCTGATGGCCCTGCCCTGACGGCCCCGACCAGATTGGTTTCGTTTTCACCTAATCAATCCTGCCGAGCGATGGAAGGGCTTGCCAAAGCATTCTCCACGCAAGCGCAGGGAAATTGCGCCGTTTTCCGTCGATTCCACCCCGAAAATCCCGTATCACCGTCGCAACCTGCCCAGATCCACCGAAGGACCCCCATGAAGCGCCCGCCCGGAACATCGCTCTTCGCCTGTGCGACACTGGTGCCCATGATCTTGGTCGGGCTGGCAGCAGAGCTTGGCGGCTGGTGGTGCCTGCTGGCTTTCTGCGCCAGTTCGACGGTTCTGCACCTGCTCGACAGGCTCTTCCCCGACCCCCTGCCGGATGCGCCGGAAGGGGTGGAATTTCCGGCCGCAGACGGGCTTCTGCTGGCAATTTTCGCAGGCCATCTGGTTATCTTCGCCCTGTGCCTGAACGCACTGGTCACAGGATGGGGCGCCGCTCCGCTGCCCACCACTCCCCTGCACAAGGACCCGTTCACGCTTGCCCTGTCCAAACTTGCCCTGTTTCTTGCATGTGGTTTCGTTCTGGGGCAGGTGAGCGTGCCCGCCGCCCATGAGCTGATCCATCGCCGCAATCGGCTGTTCTTCCGGCTGGGACAATGTCTCTATATCACACTGCTCTTCGGCCATCACGCCTCGGCCCATAGGCTGGTGCACCATATCCATGTCGCCACCCCGCAAGACCCCAATTCCGCGCCGCGCGGCATGGGGTTCTGGACCTTCCTGCCACGCGCTTGGATCGGGTCTTGGAAAGCGGGCTTGCAGGCCGAAGAAGCGCTGCGTCGCAAGGCGGGACGTCCGGTCCGGCACAGGGTCTATCTCGCCTATGGTCTGGGGGCTGTGCTGATGATCTGCATGGTGACACTGGCTTGGGGGCCCTGGGGGCTATGCGCCTATCTGGGCCTATGCGCCCATGCGCAGATCCAGCTCCTGCTGGCCGATTACGTGCAGCATTACGGGTTAAGGCGGCAGATCCGGAACGGGCGGGTCGAACCGGCAGGACCGGATCACAGCTGGGATGCCTGCCCACCCGCCTCTTCGCTCTGGATGCTCAACGCTCCGCGTCACAGCGACCACCATGCCCATCCCGCACGCGCCTATCCTGCCCTGCGGATCGGCGAGATCACGGCAACCCGCCCGATCCTGCCGCGCTCGCTGCCGGTCATGGCGACGCTGGCGCTCTGCCCGCCGATGTGGCGGCGCGTCATGGATCGGCGGCTCGACCGGCTCGCTGGACCCGCTACGCACACAGACAGGCGCTAGCAGGCGGCCGTCGGCAAGGTCCTGCGGCCAGAAGCGGCTTGGCGCGGCCTTGGCGCAGGGAAAGGCCACGCAAAGCAGCGGCGGTTCCGCCCACCAAAACCGCCTTGAACTTCGCGTCCAGCCCCCGCAAAAGCCCCTGGCTTCCAGCCCCCCGGATAGAATGCGCGCATAGCAGGCGTTTCACGGGGCTGTGGGTTTCACATTGGCACGGTTTTTGCCAAGATGGCCCCGATCTTGCCCAGCCGGAGCCCCTGATGCGCGCCCTCGTCCTCGCCTTCCCGCTTGCCCTCCTTGCCACTGTGTCGCAGGCCGAAGATGCCACGCCCCCGCTGGATGCCGCGGGGTTCGACGCCCGCACCACCGGAAAGACAATCACCTATTCCGCCAATGGCCAAGCCTATGGAATCGAGCAATATCTGCCCGGTCACAAGGTGCTCTGGGCCTTCACCGAAAGCGAATGCAAAGTGGGCGTCTGGCATCAGCAGGGCGAAGAGATCTGCTTCGACTATCAGGACGAGAACGGCCAGCAATGCTGGAAGTTCTACGATACCGACAAAGGGCTGAAAGCCCAGTTCATGGGCGATGGCGGTATGTCCGAACCGCTAATCTCGCTCAGTGAAAGCGAGACCCCGCTGAATTGCCCCGGCCCCGATATCGGCGTCTGACAAGTCTCGAAGACCTATGGGTAAAGCGCCCCGATGCGGCACGCATCGCGCGGACTGGCGGGGTTCAATGCCCCGACAGGACGCGGCCCCGCCGGAGATCGGCGCGATCAGAACAGGCTGCCCTGCTCTGGCGGTGGAGTCTTCACCGCCTTCTTGGGCGCCTTTTTGGTGGGTTTCGGCGCAGCAGTCTCCGCCACGGGGGATTTCGCCACGGGGGATTTCGGCTCTAGGGATTTCGGCTCGGGGGCCTTGGTCGCCCCAAGCAACGGCCCGCCCTCCCCACCAGTGACCATCGGCAGAACGCCATCGGCAAATTCGACCTGCAGCGCCGCGTGCCCGGCCGCCTCAACAGCCGTCGTCACCACGCTCTCGCCCGCGCGCACCACCGCATAGCCGCGCTTGAGCGTCTCACGATAGCCCAAAGTCTGGCGCATACGGTCCATCTGCTCCAGCCGCTCGCCCAGCTGACGGATCCGGCGTTGCTGCGCCTGCGCCATCCGCTCGCCCAAAGCCTCCAGCCTTTCACGCGACTGCGCATTGCGCGAGCGCGCCAGATCAAGGTTGCGCGCCCGTGCCGAAACCAGCCGCGCGGACAGCCCCTCAAGCCTGCGCCCCTGTTCCGAAAGCCCCCGCGTCAGCAGGGTCGGAGACAGCCGCGCCTCGATCCGGCCAAACTCGGAGCGCTTGCGCAAAGTCACCCCGCGCAGCGCCGGATCCAGCCTGTCAGCCCACCAGTCATAGCGCTGGCGCACGGGGTCCAGAACCGCCTCGGGCCGCCCCAAAGCACGCGATAGATCGCTATGGCGCTGGCGCTGGATATCCACCCGCGCCCGCACCGCGCGCGCCATCCGCGCCCCCGCATCCTGCAGCCAAACGGCCAGCTCGCCACGTACCGGCACCGCCATCTCGGCCGCAGCCGTCGGCGTGGGCGCCCGCTTGTCCGAGGCATAATCGATCAGCGTGGTATCGGTCTCATGGCCCACCGCCGAAATCAGCGGGATACGGCTTTCCGCCGCCGCCCGTACGACAATCTCTTCGTTGAACCCCCAGAGGTCCTCGATCGAGCCACCCCCCCGCGCAACGATCAGCAGATCGGGCCGCGGGATCGGCCCATCGGGCGCCAGCGCATTGAAGCCACGGATCGCCCGTGCCACCTCGCCCGCACAATTCTGCCCCTGCACCGCCACCGGCCAGATCAGCACATGGCGCGGAAAGCGGTCGCGGAGCCGGTGCAGGATATCGCGGATCACCGCCCCCGAGGGCGAGGTCACCACCCCGATCACCTTCGGCAGCCACGGCAGGGGCCGCTTGCGCCCCGCATCAAACAGACCCTCGGCGCCCAAGGCCTTCTTGCGCGCCTCCAGCATCGCCATCAGCGCACCCGCCCCCGCAGGCTCGACGGTATCGACAATCAGCTGGTATTTCGACTGGCCCGGAAAGGTGGTCATCTTGCCGGTGGCAATCACCTCCATCCCCTCTTCGGGGATCACCGCCATCCGGTCCACCTGCCCCTTCCAGCTGATCGCAGCGATCACCGAGCGGTCGTCCTTCAGGTCGAAATACAGATGCCCCGAGCGCGGGCGTGTCGCACGCCCCACCTCGCCGCGCACCCGCACGCGGCCGAATTCGCCTTCGATCACGCGTTTGACCGCCCCCGAAATCTCGGAGACCGTGTAATCATGGGCGTTGTTATTGCCGCTCGGGCCTGATTCATCTTCAAAAAGATCCATGCCCCTGTTTCGCCCATCCTCCCTGCCGCTTCAAGGCGTCAATGCCACTTGCCCGAAAGCCCCCTTCGCCGTAAACGGGGCGCGATCACACGAGTGCGGCAAAGGGACGACATATGAACATTCTGGTTCTTGGAAGCGGCGGGCGCGAACATGCGCTGGCATGGGCCATCAAGCAAAACCCCAAATGCGACCGTCTGATCGTCGCGCCGGGCAATGCGGGGATTGCCGCGATTGCCGAATGCGCCGCTATTGACCCCTGCGATGCGCAAGCCGTGCTGGACCTGTGTCAGGAACAGGCGATCGATTTCGTGGTGATCGGCCCCGAGGCCCCTCTGGCCGCAGGTGTGGCCGATGCGCTGCGTGCGGCGGGCCTTCTGACCTTCGGCCCCTCGGCCGAGGCCGCCCAGCTCGAAGCGTCCAAGGCCTTCACCAAAGCCGTCTGCGATGCCTGCAACGCCCCCACCGCCGCCTATGCGCGGTTCGACAATGCCGATGCGGCCCGCGCCTATGTGGAAGCACAGGGCGCCCCCATCGTCATCAAGGCCGATGGTCTGGCCGCAGGCAAAGGCGTGATCGTGGCGATGACGCTGCAAGAAGCGCTCGACGGCATCACCGAGATCTTCGGCGGTGCCTTTGGCGAGGCCGGCGCAGAGGTGGTGATCGAGGAATTCATGGAGGGCGAGGAAGCCTCGCTCTTCATCCTGTCGGATGGCGAGAATATCGCGGTCGTGGGCGGCGCTCAGGACCACAAGCGCGTGGGCGATGGCGATACCGGCCCAAATACCGGCGGCATGGGTGCCTATTCCCCCGCCCCCGTCCTGACGCAGGCGGTCGAGGATCTGGCCATCACCCAGATCGTCAAACCGACCGTGGCCGAGATGGCCCGTCGCGGCACCCCGTTTCAAGGCGTGCTCTATGCGGGCCTGATGATCAAGGACGGCCAGCCGCGTCTGGTAGAATATAACGTCCGCTTCGGCGATCCGGAATGTCAGGTGCTGATGATGCGCTTGGGCGCGCAGGCGCTGGACCTGCTGCTGGCCTGTGCCGAAGGGCGTCTGGATCAGGTGCAACCGCAATGGGCCGATGACCATGCGCTGACCGTGGTGCTGGCGGCAAACGGCTATCCGGGCAGCTATACCAAAGGCACCGAGATCCGCGGCCTCGACGCCCTGCCCTCGACCTCAAGCGAAACGGTCTTCCACGCAGGCACCACGGCAAAAGACGGCGCAATCCTTGCCACCGGCGGGCGCGTGCTCAATGTCACTGCCCGAGGTGCTACGCTACAAGAAGCCCGCGACCGCGCCTATGCGCTGGTCGACCAGATCGACTGGCCCGAGGGCTTCTGCCGCAAAGATATCGGCTGGCGCGCGCTCTGAGCCGCGTGTCGGGGGCGTAACGCGCCCCCGAGGCCCCGCCCGAGCGGGAGGGTCCCCCTCCCCGAGGAAGGGGCCACCCTGCTGGGCTATTCCTAGCGCCGGACATCATCCCAGACAGGCACCACAGGCTGGCGCCCCTCGGCATAGCCCGGCACCGTCGCATCCAGCCGCCGCGCCAGTTCCGGCAGGCGGCTGACCGGCACTTTGGGAAACAGATGATGTTCGCGGTGGTAGAACATCAGATAGGCGACCCAAGCCAGCGGTCCGCGCTGACTGCGCCCCGCAAGCCCTGTCTCTTCCGTTCCTTGATGGGTGATCCACACGGCAAAAAACGCCGTCAGACACTGCCCCAAAGCCATCGCCAGAAGATGGAAGCGCAGCGCCACCCCTCCCCAAGACGCAGGCAGCAGCACTCCCAGCAGCACCAGCGCCGCCACCAAAGCCCAATCAACCAGCAGCCTGCGCCGCCAGCGCGCACCACCCTTCGCCCATGTTGTCGTGTTCAGCTTGACCGGAAACCTCGGCCCATAGCGCAGCACCTCCCAGAAGCTCATGCGCGCGCAATGGCCCTCGTGATCGCCCTCGCCCATCATGTCGCGGTGATGCTCCAGATGGCAGAAGGCATCCGCATGGTTCGACCCCAGCATCAAACCGCTCAGCCCATGCATGACGGCGTGATCCACCGCCCGAGGAGCCGCAAGATTGCCATGGATCGCCTCATGGTTCAGCCGCAGACAGCAGAGGAAAAACATAAAGCTGCAGATAAAACCCAAAGGCCAGAACGGCCCCGCATAAAGTACCAAAGACCCGACAAACCACGGCAGTGGCAAAGCCAGTTCGATATATTTCTGATAGTGGGGGATCTGCGTCAGATCGTGATAATCGACCCCTTTCGGAGCGCGCTCGAATTCGATCATAAAAACCTCTGCAGGAAATCGCAAAATAAATCCCGCTCGGTCTAACCAGCCCGTGCCCCGCCCGCAAGTCAGCCCCTTACAGCACCAGCGCCAACCACGCAGCCCCAAGCGCCAGACATGCGCTGCCCATCTGCCATGGCCGCAGCCGGATGAAATACAAAGGCACCTCCTGGCGCCGCGCGGCCCTCGGGTCCAAGACCGCGTAAATCGCATAACACAAAGCCAGCAGCACCAGCCCGATAGCCTCGGGCAGGATCAGCGCCAAAAGCCCAGCGCCGAACATCCCCAGCATCACCGCAAGCTGCCCGACCCGAGGCCCGCCCGGCGTGCGGAAGCTCAAGCCCCGCCGGACACCTGCCAGAAACATCACGATCCCCGCGCTCCATAGGACAAGACCGCGCAGCGCCAGATCCTGCATCTCGCCCTGAAGACAAACCGTCAGCGCCAAGAGCCAGATCGGCACCATCGCCAGCCAGCCGAAAATCGCCCCGTCCAGAGGCACCTGCGCCTGTTCCTCGATCCTGATTTCGCGCGCCATCCCCTGTCCTTTCGCCAATCTCCCTAGCAAAAGCCGCAAAACCCCCAAAAGTTTCCCGATAAAGTATCTCGACGGGGGGCAGGAAAGATCAGGGCTCAGCAATTAGGCACATTCACCGCCAGCCCGCCAAGGCTGGTTTCCTTGTAATGTTCATGCATGTCGCGGCCCGTCTGACGCATGGTCTCGATCGCGGCGTCAAGCGGCACGAAATGCGTGCCATCCCCGCGCAGCGACAGCGACGCCGCCGAGACCGCCTTGATTGCCCCCAGACCGTTGCGCTCGATGCAGGGCACCTGCACCAGCCCGCGCACCGGATCGCAGGTCATGCCCAGATGATGCTCCAAGGCGATTTCGGCGGCATTCTCGATCTGCTCGGGCGTGCCGCCCATCACGGCGCACAGACCTGCCGCAGCCATGGCCGCCGCCGACCCCACCTCGGCCTGACAGCCGCATTCCGCCCCCGAGATCGAGGCATTGGTCTTGATCAGCCCGCCAATTGCCGCCGCCGTCAGCAGGAATTCCCCCACGCGGGCTCGACTTGCCCCCGGAACATGGTCCAGCCAGTAGCGGATCACCGCAGGCAGCACACCCGCCGCCCCATTCGTTGGCGCGGTGACGACCTGCCCGCCGGCGGCATTTTCCTCATTCACCGCCATCGCATAGGTCGAGATCCAGTCGTTGACGATATGCGGCGCCTGCAGGTTCTGGCCGCGTTCGGATTGCAGCGCGTCATGGATCGCCTTGGCGCGGCGCTTAACCTTCAGACCTCCGGGCAGGATGCCATCGGTCTCGAGCCCGCGCGATAGGCAGCCGTTCATCACCTCCCAGATGCGCACCAGCCCTGCCTCGATCTCGGGGCGGCTGCGGAAACGGGCCTCATTCTGCAGCTTCATCTGCGCGATCCCCAGCCCCGAGGCATGGGCCATCGACAGCATCTCATCCGACGAGCGGAACCCGAAGGGCACGGGTGATGGCGCATCCTTGGCCGCGGCATCATCGGCGGCCGCCATCTCGCGGGCACTGCGCACAAAGCCGCCGCCGATGGAATAATAGGTCTCCTGCGCCAGCACGTCGCCCTGCTTATCCAGCGCCTCCAGCACCATCCCGTTGGCATGGCCTTCCAGTGCGGGGCCATAGTCGAAGATCAGATCCGTTTCGGGGTTGAAAACCAGTGGCCCCAGCCCCTCGGGGTTTAGCAGATGATCCTTGGCGTTCTGCGCCAGAACCGCTTCGGCGGCCTCGTGGTCATAGCTCTCGGGCAGAACCCCCGCGAGACCGAGGATCGTGGCACGGTCGGTGGCATGGCCCTTACCGGTGAAAGCCAGCGACCCGTAAAGCCGCGCACGCAGCCCGTGCGCCTTGAAATGCGACCCCCGCAGAAGCGCCAGAAACATGCCACCGGCGACCATCGGCCCCATCGTATGCGAAGAGGACGGCCCGACCCCGATCTTGAAGATATCGAACACACTCAGAAACATCTCGCACTCCCTGGATGGTCCCGCGCGGGCGGGGATGGCTGCCTTTGCACAATGTCACAGCCCGACCGGCGGACCTGCGCGAAAACGACATTCGGCGCATCAAACGCGCGAATTCCCCCACAAGATTAAGAACATTAGCTGAACATTTACCGAAAATCGGTCAGATAGGGCTGGTTCTGTAACTGACGTGATGGTGACATGCCAACCTTTGGCGCCTGGCAAATTTCCGACCTCGTGATCACGGGGCCTGACCCGTTTGCATCGAATGCGACGGCCGAGACAGATGCGCCCGGTGCCACCAGCTTTGTCATCTCCCCCGGCGCCGATCTGCAGTTTGTCGATCTGGTCGATGACGATGCCAGCTTCGAGGATGCCGATGGCGGGCAGGCGCTGGCCGCCGCCGCCACATTCGACGGGGTCGCGTGGGATGCGGGCGACGGGGTCGAGACCGAATACAGCTATATCATCCGCCCCAGCGGTTCGAGCGATCCTGCCAACAATATCACGATCTATGTGCTGGAATATCAGGGGCAAGTGCACGGGATCGCCTCTACCGAACGGCTCTTTGCCGGACAGAGCTACGATATTGTGGGCATCGACAGCAATGATCCGGTTATTGCTTATAGTGCGATGGCGATCTGCTTTGCGGCAGGCAGTCTGGTGGCCACCAAACAGGGGCCGGTGCCGGTGGAAAAGCTGCGCGAGGGGATGCGTATCCAGACCGTCGATAACGGCTATCGCCCGCTGGAATGGGCGGGGCGCTGGCTGGTTAACGGACGCGGGGCCAATGCGCCGGTGCGGTTTGAAACCGGAGTTATCGGCAATACGCGCCCGCTGTTTCTGTCGGGCCGGCACAGGGTGCTTATGCGACCGGAGCGGGGCCCGTTGCAGGGCGAGGAAATTCTTGTGGCGGCCCGCGCCCTTGTGGGACAACCCGGCATCACCCGCGCCGAATGCGACCGCATCCAGTGGGTCCATCTGCTGTTCGAACGCCACGAGGTCGTCTTTGCCGAAGATGCCCGCACCGAAAGCCTGCTGCCCGGCCCCGCCGCACTGAGTTGCGTCGGCCCCGAAACGGCCCGCTATCTGCAAGCCACGCGCGAGGCCGACCCGTTCGGCATGCTGCCTGCGCGCCCGATCGTGCCCACGGGCAAAGCGCAGCGGATGTTGCGCCTGCCCCAGCGCGCGTGATCACGCGCGCCTGATCACGCGGCCCCATATGATTTTATACGAAACCCTGAGGAATAGCGCGTGCATGGTCGCGCAGGTCTGCTATAAGCCGCGCGAACGGATCTTTGAGGAGCAAAACCATGCCCGCCGAGCTTTCCCCCATGGACAAGGCCAAATTCGCCGCCGCCCGCCGCGCGGTGGATTTCATCGAGGACGGCATGCGTGTCGGCCTTGGCACCGGCTCGACCGCTGCATGGATGGTGCGCTGTCTGGGCGAGCGTGTGCGCGAGGAAGGGCTGAACATCATCGGCGTGCCGACCTCGACCCGCACCGCAGACCTCGCGCGTCAGATGGGCATCAAGGTCGTCTCGCTGGAAGAGGCGAAATGGCTGGATCTGACCATTGACGGTGCCGATGAATTCGACCCCGAGCTGAACCTGATCAAGGGCGGCGGTGCAGCCCTTCTGCAAGAGAAGATCGTGGCGACCGCTTCGGACCGGATGATCGTGATTTCGGATGCCTCCAAGGAAGTCGCGCATCTGGGGGCCTTCCCGCTGCCCGTCGAGGTCACGCCCTTCGGCTGGCCGGTGACCCGCACCCTGATCGAGGAAGTGCTGTCGTCGATGGATGTGCTGGGCCGCGAGACCACCGTGCGTATGGAGGGCGACCAGCCTCTGGTCACCGATGAGGGCAACCATATCATCGACTGCCATCTGAACAAGATCGGCAATCCGCGCCAACTTGCACTGGCGCTGAACCAGATCGCCGGTGTGGTGGAAAGCGGGCTGTTCATCGATATCTGCGATATGGTCATCATCGGTGATGCCGATGGCCGCGTCGAAGTGCGCGATATCAATGCTGGCACCGTGGCGCATGAAAAGATCGACTTTGCCGAGAACGACAACATCTTCGGCGATCTGAAATAACCGCCACTCCGCCAAGCCACCCGCCTTGCGGGCGTGCTGCGACGGCCAATAAGCTAGACCGGGTCCGGGCGGCGCTGCCGCTGCGGGCCCGTTTCTTTTCCAGGGCCTGCGGGAGGCGTTCCGCATATCGAAGCGCCCCGCCCAAGGCCCCGCCCT
Source organism: Thioclava sp. NS-SX20 (assembly GCF_057380695.1). Classification (NCBI taxonomy): domain Bacteria; kingdom Pseudomonadati; phylum Pseudomonadota; class Alphaproteobacteria; order Rhodobacterales; family Paracoccaceae; genus Thioclava; species Thioclava sp. NS-SX20. The sequence continues at coordinate 1,773,360 of NZ_CM170816.1, forward strand.
GCCCCGCCCAGACCCGAAATGCCGCCAGCACCGTGCAAGCTGTGTCAACACATGCCGGCTTCAAGCGCTCATGGTCCCACGGCACGGCTTTGGGCCACCCGCCGCATTGACCATATTGGCCGCGCATTCGGGGCAGACGCGACCCGACGACGGCAACTCTGGCCAAGCCCGCCGATGTGTGGTCTATCTTCGCGCAACAGAAGGGCCATGTGCTGCCCATGACAGCCCCGCGTCTGGCGGAGCGGAACGTAAGGACATCTCCCATGAGCAATTTCGACTTTGATCTTTTTGTCATCGGTGGCGGCTCTGGCGGGGTCCGGGCCGCACGGATCGCGGCAGGCCACGGGGCGAAAGTGGCACTGGCCGAAGAATACCGCATGGGCGGAACCTGTGTCATTCGCGGCTGCGTGCCGAAAAAGCTGATGGTCTATGCCTCGGGCTATCCCGAAGCCGTGCGCGAGGCGCAGGCCTATGGGTGGGACGCCACGATCGGTGCCTTCGACTGGGAGGTCTTCCACAGGAAGCTGGAGGCCGAGCTTGACCGTCTGGAAGGGCTTTATCGCAAGGGACAGGAAGGCGCGGGCGTCACCCTCCACGACTGCCGCGCGACCGTGGCGGGCCCGCATGAGGTGAGACTGGCCGACGGGCGCATCGTCTCGGCCAAGCATATTCTGGTGGCGGTGGGCGGCAAACCCTTCGTGCCGGAGTTCGAGGGGTGCGAACATGTGCTGACCTCCAATGACATGTTCAAGTTCAAGACCCTGCCGAAGACCATGCTGATCGTGGGCGGGGGCTATATCGCCTGCGAATTCGCCTGCATCCTGAACGGCCTGGGTGTCGAGGTCTCGTTGCTCAACCGCTCGGCCCTTCTGCGCGGCTTCGATGCGGAATCGCGCGATGTGATCGTGGGGCAGATGGAACGCGCGGGGGTCCGCATTCGCACCGGCCATGTCATCGACCGCGTCACCTGCAAGGGCACGGCCTTCAGCGTGCATATCGCGGGACAAACCGAAGAGACCTATGACGCCGTACTCTACGCCACGGGCCGTGTGCCGCTGACCGAAGGGCTGGGGCTGGAGGAGGCCGGCGTCAAACTGGGCCAGCGGGGCGAGGTGCTGGTGGATGAATGGTCGCAGACCAACGTGCCCTCGATCTTTGCGGTGGGCGATGTGACCGACCGCATCCAGCTGACCCCTGTGGCAATCCGCGAGGGCCACGCCTTTGCCGATACCGTCTTCGGGGCCAATCCGCTCAAGATGGACCATGATCTGGTGGCCTCGGCGGTCTTCACCCAGCCCGAATTCGGCACCTGTGGCGTGACCGAGGAGGAGGCCGCGGGCACCGGTGCCGATATTTACACCTCTAGCTTCCGCCCGATGAAGAGCCTCTTTGCGGGCAATGACGAGAAGGTCTTCCTGAAGCTGGTGGTGGATCAGAAGACACAGGTCGTGACCGGCTGCCATATCGTTGGCCCCGATGCGGGCGAGATGATCCAGATGGTGGCCATTGCCATGAAGATGGGCGCGACCAAGGCGCAATTCGATGCGACCTGCGCCGTGCATCCGACAATGGCCGAAGAACTGGTAACCATGCGCAGCCCGACGCGCAGCGTCTGAGCCACGGCCCCCGCAGGCAAACCGGCCCTGCGGGAATCCGGAAATATCGACAATCATATACTTAGAACTGCTATGGGGCGGGTTGAAACCTGCGGGTTCCCTCCCCAAATCACTGCGGAGATCAAGAAAAGGTGAGGAGTCTCATGAGCAATTCAGGTCCCTGGGGAACGGGCGGCGGAGATGACGGCGACAAGCCGAAAGGGTCCGACAAGCGCCCCGGACAACGTGGCCCCGGCAAAGAGCAGGTCCCCGAGATCGAAGAGTTCATGAAAAAGGGCTCCGAACAGCTGCGCGTGCTGATGGGCGGGCGTTCGGGGTCCGGTCGCGGGGCCGGACCGCGCGGCCCAAGCAATGGTCCCGGTGCCAAGACCATCGGCGCGATTGTCGTGGTCGGGGCTGCCGTGCTTTGGGCATGGTCGTCGTTCTATACCGTGCAGCAGGGCGAAGAAGCCGTCGAGATGACCTTCGGCAAATATTCGGCCACCAAGACCGCAGGCCTCAACTTCGCCCCTTGGCCTGTGGTGACCCATGAAATCCTGCCTGTCGATCTGGAACAGACGGTGGATATCGGGATGGGGCGCGCAGGCTCGAACGATACCGGCCTGATGCTGACCGGCGACCAGAATATCGTTGATATCCAGTTCCAAGTCGTCTGGAACATCAAGGATCCGGCGAAATATCTCTTCAACCTCTCCGATCCGCAGGAATCGATCCGCGCGGTGGCCGAATCGGCCATGCGCGACATCATCGCGCGCTCGGAACTGGCACCGGTGCTCAACCGTGATCGCGGGGCGATCCGTGCCGAGCTGGAAGGCGCCATCCAGGGCACGCTCGACAGCTATAACTCGGGGATCCATGTGATCCGTGTGAACTTCAACAAGGCCGATCCGCCGCAGGAGGTGATCGACAGCTTCCGTCAGGTGCAGGCGGCCCAGCAAGAGCGGGACCGTCTGACCAATGAGGCCGACGCCTATGCCAACCGCGTCACCGCGCAGGCCCGTGGTCAGGCCGCCCAGCTGAAAGAAGAGGCCGAAGCCTATCGTGCCCGCACCGTGAACGAGGCCGAGGGTCAGGCCGCGCGCTTTACCTCGGTCTATAATGAATATGTCAACGCGCCCGATGTGACCAAGCGCCGGATGTTCCTGCAGACGATGGAAAGCGTTCTGGGCGGGGTCGATAAGGTGATTATCGACGAGCCCGAGGGCGCTCAGGGGGTCGTGCCCTATCTGCCGCTGCCCGACATGAAACCTGCAGCCAAAACCGACACGTCGAGCGAGGGATCGAACTGATGCAAAAACTCGCAATCGCCATTCCTGTGATCGCCCTTGTGGCCGCTGTCGGCCTGAGCTCTGTCTATGTGGTCGACGAGCGCGAACAGGCGCTTGTGCTGCAATTCGGGCAGGTGAAAGAGGTCAAGACCACCCCCGGTCTGGGTTTCAAACTTCCCTTGATCCAGACGGTCAAAACCTATGAGGACCGCATCCTGTCGCTGACGACGCGCCCGCTGGAGGTGACCCCTCTGGATGACCGCCGTCTGGTGGTGGATGCCTTTGCCCGCTGGCGCATCACCGATGCGGTGAAATTCCACACAGCCACCCGTGGCCGCGGCGAACCCTGGGCGCAGCAACAGCTGGACAATATCATCACCGCCCAGATCCGCGAAGTGCTGGGGGGCGTGCCCTCGACTGCGGTTCTGTCGGATGACCGGATCAGCCTGATGGTGAAGATCCGCGATTCCGCCCGCGCCGAGGCACAGGCCCTTGGGGTCGAGGTGATCGACGTGCGTCTGACCCGCACCGACCTGCCCGACCAGAACCTTGAGGCCACCTATGCCCGTATGCGCGCCGAGCGCGAGCGGGAGGCGGCTGACGAGATCGCACGCGGGAACGAGGCCGCCCAGCGGATCCGCGCCAGCGCCGACCGGACCCGCACCGAACTGACCTCGGATGCGCAACGTCAGGCCGAGATCGTTCGTGGTGAGGCACAGGCACAGGCCAACAAGATCTATGCCGAGGCCTATAATAAGGACCCGAACTTCTTCGCCTTCACCCGCCAGCTGGATTTCTACGCCAATACGCTGAAGTCGGATAGCTCGCGGATCATCGCGCAGCCCGATAGTCTTTACTTCGACTATGACCGCTTCCTGCAATCGCTTGGGGAAGCCCCCAGCCAAGCACAGACGGCAAAGCCGCCAGCCGCGCAATAGGCCCCGCATCACAGAAAGGCCGCAGCCGCAAGGCTGCGGCCTTTCTCATGGACGACCGCGCCGGTTACCGGACCGGATCAGAGGGATCATCGCCCGCGATACCGACCGCGGCGACACAGAACCGCCCCCCTCACAGCAGAGCCCGTGTCAAATCACGATCCGGCCAGACAGGTGGTCACCGGCGTTTCACAGCCAATTGTCCCAATGAGACGGGGCTTTCATTTGTGATTTCCGTCACGACGTTCTTAAACTGGCATACCGAGGTCGGAAGCCTAAAGGTGCCGGCCAACCGCATCTTCGGAGCAAGAGAGAGCATGACAATCCAGACCCCCGCCTTCCTGTCCGCAAAAAATGTCCGTGGTGCCTTCGGGGCCGCGGCCGTGGCGGCTGCAATCGCCCTGACCCCGCTTCATGCCACGCCGGTATTTGCCAAAGCCGCGCCTGACAGTTTTGCAGATCTGGCGCAGAAGGTTTCGCCTTCGGTGGTGATGATCACCACCTCGATGACCGTCTCGACCCCGACCCAGTCGAACCCGATGTTCCCCGAAGGCAGCCCCTTCGATGATCTGTTCCGCGATTTCGGCTTCCCCGATCAGGGCCAGCAAAGCCCCTCGCGCCCGCATCACTCGAATGCGCTGGGATCGGGCTTCGTGATCTCGGAAGACGGCTATATCGTGACCAATAACCATGTGATCGAAAATGCCGATGACATCACGGTGGCCTTCTTCGATGGCACCACCAAGAAAGCCAAGCTGATCGGCACCGATCCCAAAACCGATATCGCGCTTCTGAAGGTCGAAACCGACAAGCCGCTGCCCTTCGTCCCCTTCGGTGACAGCGACAAGATGCGGGTAGGTGACTGGGTCATGGCGATGGGCAACCCGCTGGGCCAGAACTTCTCGGCCTCGGCGGGGATCGTCTCGGCGCGCAACCGCGAGCTTTCGGGCACCTATGATGACTATATCCAGACCGATGCCGCCATCAACCGTGGTAACTCGGGCGGGCCGCTATTTGACATGAACGGCGAGGTGATCGGCGTGAACACCGCGATTCTGTCGCCCAATGGCGGCTCGATCGGGATCGGCTTCTCGATGGCGTCGAATGTCGTGAAAAACGTGGTGTCGCAGCTACAGCAATATGGCGAAACCCGTCGCGGCTGGCTGGGTGTGAAAATTCAGGATGTCACCGATGACATGACCGAAGCGCTGGGTCTGAGCTCGAGCAAAGGCGCGCTGGTTTCGGAAGTACCCGACGGTCCGGCCAAGGATGCGGGCATGCAGGCGGGCGACGTGATCGTGAAATTCGACGGGGGCGATGTCGCCGACACCCGCGATCTGGTGCGCCGCGTGGCCAAGGCCCCGATTGGCGAGAAGGTTCAGGTGATCGTCCAGCGCGATGGCAAAGAGAAAACCCTGACCGTCACGCTGGGCCGCCGCGAGACCTCGGAAGACCAGCCCATTCCGGCGGCGGCAAAAAGCCAGTCGCAAGACAGCGATACCGTTCTGGGCATGTCTATCGAACCGCTGAACGACGACCTGCGCGGCCAGCTGGATCTGCCCTCGGATGCCAAAGGTCTGGTCATCAGCGATCTCGACGAGGAAAGCGATGCCTATGACAAGGGCCTGCGCGCCGGAGATGTGATTGCCGAAGCCGGTCAGCAGGATGTGACCAGCGTCACCGACCTGCAAGACCGCGTTAAAGAGGCCAAGGATGAGGGGCGAAAATCGCTTCTTCTGCTGATCCGTCGTGGGGGTGAGCCGCGCTTTGTCGCGCTGCCGGTGAAATAATCACCGCACATCCCCACCTGTAGAGAGAAGGGCGCCCCACGGGGCGCCCTTCAACCGATCTTGGCAATGGGTATGGCCCCAGAGGTCAGGTTGGTCCCATCTGGCCGGGATAGGGCGCGGCAACACCGGGCGTGGCCGAAGCCGTCGGGGCGGTCTTGTCCGACCAGAGCGTCAGCCCCAGCTCCTGTGCCGCCCGTGTCGAAAGGGTCGCACTGTAAAGCCCGCGCGCTTTCTGATAGGCATGGATCGCCTGCCCCGTGGACCGGTCCAGACTGCCCGACAGCCCCCCGTGATAATAGCCCCGCGCCGCCAGAGCGCGTTGCAGCATCACCACGAAATCCTGCGTAAAGACCGGCGGACAGGGCGCGGCAAACCAGCGCGTGCCCCGCGCCGTCACGATCTGGTGGCGGGTTTCGGTGTGATAGGCGGCAGCCTGCGTGATTTTGCCGGTCTCGGGGTCGCGGATCTCGGGCGAGACCAGCCGCTGTTCGGTTACCGTTTCGACCACCGCCGGACTGGTCTGACGCGCATAACACCCTGCCGCCGCCGGATCGGGCGGGGTGTCGCGCCATTCATTGGCCAGTGTCAGCGGGATTTCGGAATCATCGCGCGGTGCGATCTGGCGATCGCCCGTCATACAACCGCCCAGCATGGCCAGCACCGAGACAGCCGCCACATATTTACGCATTCCCGCCATCCGCATTCCGTTCAACTTCGCCTGACCTGCCGCTTTGCACCACAGAGCCCCTGCCCGCGCACTGGTCAAGCCTTCCATCATGCCCTACACCAGTTCCACTGACAACCAAAGCAAGTTCGGGGCGCAAAGCACAGCCATGGCAAAGATCACCTATATCGAACATAACGGCACGAAACATGAAATCGATGTCAAACCCGGTCTGACCGTGATGGAAGGCGCACGCGACAACGGCGTGCCAGGCATCGATGCCGATTGCGGCGGGGCCTGTGCCTGCTCGACCTGCCATGTCTATGTCGCCAAAGAATGGGTCGACCGCCTGCCGCCGAAAGACAGTATGGAAGAGGACATGCTCGATTTCGCCTATCAGCCCGACCCCGAGACCTCGCGGCTGACCTGCCAGATCAAGGTCACGCCGGATCTGGACGGCCTTGTGGTGCAGCTGCCCGAGAAACAGATCTAAGCTCCCCGCCCGAGGCCCCCGCTTCGGGCGTTTCTTTTGGCAATGTCGCAGGCGGGCGTCGCCTTTTCCCGTCAGCCTGTCGCAAATCACCGCGAAGGGAATGGCCGTTCGGATGAAGGTCATGGCAACAAGCCATGCGAGAGGACATCCGATGACCGCCCCCGAGACAACAGCCGGAAAGACCGCCGAACAGACCTTTGTGCTGACCGTGCAATGCCCGACCGCCCGCGGAATTGTGGCCGCCGTCACCACCTATCTGGCGGAAAAATCCTGCAATATCATCGACGCGCAGCAATATGACGATGCGCTGACGGGGCAGTTCTTCATGCGCATGACCTTCCGCAGCGAGGGCGGTATGGCGCTGGAGGATATCTCGGCAGGCTTCGATCCGGTAGCGGCCCCCTTCGCTATGGTCTGGAAATTCCACGATCCGTCGCAGCGGATGAAGGTCATGCTGATGGTGTCGCGCTTCGGCCATTGCCTCAACGACATCCTTTATCGCTGGCGCATCGGCGCGCTGCCGGTGGATATCGTGGGCGTCGTGTCCAACCACTTCGACTACCAGAAGGTCGTGGTCAATTACGACATCCCCTTCCACCACATCAAGGTCACCAAAGAGAACAAACCCCAAGCCGAAGCCCGCCTTATGGCACTGGTCGAGGAAACCGGCACCGACCTGATCGTGCTGGCGCGCTATATGCAGGTGCTGTCGGATGATCTGTGCCAGAAAATGTCGGGGCGGATCATCAATATCCACCACTCCTTCCTGCCCTCCTTCAAAGGCGCGAACCCCTACAAACAGGCCTATGAACGCGGCGTGAAGCTGATCGGCGCGACGGCGCATTACGTGACCGCCGATCTCGATGAAGGCCCGATCATCGAGCAGGACACGGTGCGCATCACCCATGCCCAATCGGCCGCCGATTACGTATCGCTGGGCCGCGATGTCGAAGCACAGGTGCTCTCGCGCGCGATCCACGCCCATATCCACCACCGCGCCTTCATCAACGGCAATAAAACGGTGGTCTTCCCTGCCTCCCCGGGCTCCTATGCCTCGGAACGAATGGGCTGAATAGAAGGGGCGCCTCGGGCGCCCCTTTTCGATTTGGGGGAGGGGCGCGAGGCCTCTTGATAATTTTAGGGCTAACCACCAATTCGACGAAGTAAATTCAATTGATTCAAAGCTTCAGAATTTGGGAAACCCTCGGAAAAAAGTGCCAAACTTCGACGAATTTGTGCATGAACTCCAGCTAGCGTTGGATGACCTCTGCGTCGACATTGCCTTTGTACAGGAATATCTCGAACGAAACCCGCGCAAGCTCAAACGGCACGAACTTGTTGCTCTAACTCCCGTTCAGCAGTCAGCATGGATGACGTTCAAGACTTATGAAAACAGCCTTCTGCTTGAGACCGCTAAACTGCTCGACGGCACCACTGACGTAATATCCCCTACAAAATTCATCCAACACAAAGAAGGACAGATAGGCTGGAAGAATTTCCCAGACGAAAGCGCCTACGAAGAGTGGCGCATTTCATTCAAAGACTGGGATGATCGATGCTCCCCACTCAAGATTTTCCGAGACGAAAACCTAGCGCATAAACTGGCACGCGGTGCTGGCAGAAAGCGCAAAGAGCTTTGGGATTATAAAGATAGGGCAGACGAAGACAACGCGGCCGGAACCTATGAAGGTCAGAGGGGAAAGCAGTTTGCCCTTTGTCTAGAAGGGATCCATCTGCTCTCATGGCTTCTCTGGCTTTGTGCTCACTCGAAGCATGATCTGGACTCCGCAGAGATATGGAAGCAACGCGCAAAAGAGCGCGTCAGTGACGACATCGCAGAATACCGCGCAACCCACGCCGCCCTACTCGACCTCGTCACACCAACCACCAAATGAAAAAGGGGCCCGAGGGCCCCTTTCCTTATACCAACCGGCTTTGCTCTTTCGCGGCTTTCACGAAGCCCGAGAAGAGCGGGTGCGGCGCGAAAGGTTTCGACTTTAGCTCGGGGTGGAACTGCACGCCGATGAACCACGGGTGGTCCTTATGCTCGACGATCTCGGGCAGGCGGTTGTCGGGCGACATGCCCGAGAACACCAGACCGCATTCCTCCAGCTTCTCGCGGTAGCGGCCATCGACCTCATAGCGGTGACGGTGACGCTCTTCGATCTCGGTGGTGCCATAGACAGCCGCCACATTCGAATCGGCCTTCAGCACGGCGGAATAGGCGCCCAGACGCATGGTGCCGCCCTTGTCGTCGCTGACCTTGCGCTCGACGCGGTGATTACCCTGCACCCATTCTTTCAGGTGGTAGACAACCGGCTCGAAGCGGCGCTTGCCTGCCTCGTGGTCGAACTCTTCCGACCCCGCATCCTCGATGCCCGCAAGGTGGCGCGCGGCCTCGATCACCGCCATCTGCATACCAAGGCAGATGCCCAGATAGGGGATCTTCTTCTCGCGGGCGAATTGCGCCGCGCGGATCTTGCCCTCGGTGCCGCGTTCGCCAAAGCCGCCCGGCACGAGGATCGCGTTATAATCGCTCAGGAAGTTGGCCGGATCTTCTTTCTCGAACAATTCGGCATCGATCCATTCGGCCTTTACCTTCACGCGGTTGGCCATGCCGCCATGCGTCAGCGCCTCGGCGATCGACTTATAGGCGTCTTCCAGCTGGACGTATTTCCCGACGATGGCAACCTTCACCTCGCCCTCGGCATTTTCCAGACGGTCCATCACGTCTTCCCAACGCGACAGATCGGGCTTGGGCGCGGGCGAAATCCCGAAGGCATCCAGAACCGCCTGATCCAGACCCACGCGGTGATAGGCCAAGGGGGCCTCGTAGATGGTTTTCAGGTCATAGGCCGGAATCACCGCATCGGGGCGGACATTACAGAACAGCGCGATCTTGGCGCGTTCCTTATCGGGGATCGGCTGTTCCGAGCGGCAGACCAGCACATCCGGCTGCAACCCGATGGAACGCAGCTCCTTGACCGAGTGCTGGGTGGGCTTCGTCTTCAGCTCGCCGGAGGCTGCCAGATAGGGCAGCAGGGTCAGGTGCATGAATATACATTGGCCGCGCGGACGTTCCTGCGCGAATTGACGGATGGCTTCAAAGAAGGGCAGACCTTCGATATCGCCCACCGTGCCACCGATCTCGCAGAGCATGAAATCGACCTCGTCATCGCCCACGGCGAGGAAGTCCTTGATGCCATTGGTGACATGCGGGACGACCTGAATGGTCTTGCCCAGATATTCGCCACGGCGTTCCTTTTCCAGAACGTTGGAATAGATACGCCCCGACGAAACCGAATCCGTCTTGCGGGCCGGAACGCCGGTGAACCGCTCGTAGTGACCAAGATCCAGATCGGTCTCCGCGCCGTCATCGGTCACGAAAACCTCGCCATGTTCGAACGGGCTCATCGTGCCCGGATCGACGTTCAGATAGGGATCGAGTTTGCGCAGCCGCACCGAAAAGCCGCGAGCTTGCAGCAAAGCCCCCAGCGCCGCCGATGCCAGCCCCTTCCCCAAAGAAGACACCACACCGCCGGTGATGAAGACATAACGTGCCATGAAAGCCCCCGTGAGTTTGCTTGGGTTTGCCGGTCCAGCAGCGGACCTGACAAAAATTATAAACACTCCCGAGGCCAAAGGCTTCGGGATCACGGGATTTGATGCTTACATGATTCGCGGCCAGCCCGCAATCGGACCGCAAGCAGTTGGGTAAATTTTATGTGGTTACGCTACCACTTGTGCGCCCGACAAAGGGGCGCACAGAAGTTGTGAGATGTCTTACTGCGCGGCCGGAGGCGTGACGGGAGAATCCGTCGCGGCGGGCGGGGTCAGGTCAACACTCGGGATCGCGGCATCATCGGTCTTGCTTTCGGATGCGGCATCCGGCTTGGCCTCGTCCTTGCCCGAAACGGTGAAATTGCCAGCACCCAGACGGTCCAGAACCGAAGATTCGCCCGCATCGCGTGCGGCAACAACCGTCAGCGCCACCGAGGTGCACAGAAAGCCCGCCGCCAGAACCCATGTCGCTTTCGACAGGGCATTGGCCGCCTGACGACCGGTCATCACGCCGCCCGCGCCACCGCCCGAGCTGCCCATCCCGAGGCCACCGCCTTCGGAGCGTTGCAACAGAACAACGCCGATCATCAACAGCGCGAGGATCAGATGAACGGTAAGGATGATGTTCTGCATATGGAGACGGACCTTCTTGCAAAGCTTGCGCCTACTTATTCATATGCCGCCCATCGCGCAACCCCTTATCCCACAGCAGAGGGGGCCCGCAGGGGGGCTGCGCACTCCTTATATATACGCGCCCCTCCCCCCGAGATGTTTTTTTCACCGCATTCACGGCAGTTTTCCCAAGAAACTGGTTCCCCCTCGGGCTTGGCTTCTGTATACCGCCCGAGGTTTTTCGCAGCGCCAAGGAGAGTCTCATGGCCAATGTCGTCGTCGTCGGTGCCCAGTGGGGTGACGAGGGGAAAGGCAAGATCGTAGATTGGCTGTCGGAACGTGCCGACGTCATCGCACGGTTCCAAGGCGGGCATAATGCCGGCCACACGCTTGTCATCGACGGCAAGGTCTACAAGCTGAACGCGCTGCCTTCGGGTGTGGTGCGTGGCGGCAAGCTGTCGATCATCGGCAATGGCGTCGTGCTTGACCCGTGGCATCTGATCTCGGAAATCGAGAAAATCCGCGAACAGGGTGTGGATATCTCGCCCGAGACGCTGATGATCGCCGAGAACACGCCGCTGATCCTGCCGTTCCACGGCGAGCTTGACCGTGCCCGCGAGGCGCAGGTGGCAGTGGCCAAGATCGGCACCACCGGTCGCGGTATCGGTCCGGCCTATGAAGACAAGGTTGGCCGCCGCGTGATCCGCGTCGCGGACCTTGCCGACCCCGCCACGCTGGAACTGCGTGTGGATCGCGCCCTTGTGCACCACAACGCGCTGCGCGCCGGTCTGGGGCTTGAGCCCATCGACAAGGATGCGCTGATCGCCAAGCTGGGCGAGATTTCGGCAGAAATCCTGCAATATGCCGCTCCCGTCTGGAAAGTTCTGGCCGAGAAGCGCAAAGCCGGCAAACGCATCCTCTTTGAAGGTGCGCAGGGCTCGCTTTTGGATATCGACTTCGGCACCTATCCCTTTGTGACCTCCTCGAACGTGATCGCAGGTCAGGCCGCAACCGGCGTTGGCATCGGTCCGGGATCGATCGATTTCGTGCTGGGCATCGTGAAGGCCTATACCACCCGCGTCGGCGAAGGCCCCTTCCCGACCGAGCTGAAAGACGATGATGGCGAGCGCCTCGGCACCCGTGGTCATGAATTCGGCGTGGTCACCGGCCGCAAGCGCCGCTGTGGCTGGTTCGATGCGGCTCTCGTGCGTCAGACCTGCTCGGTCTCGGGTGTCAACGGGATTGCGCTGACCAAGCTGGACGTGCTCGACGGGTTCGAGACCATCAAGATCTGTGTGGGCTACGAGCTGGACGGCGAGCGTCTGGACTATCTGCCGACGGCTTCAGACAAACAGGCGCGCTGCACCCCGATCTATGAAGAGATCGAAGGCTGGAGCGACTCGACCGAAGGTGCGCGGAGCTGGGCCGACCTTCCGGCTGCGGCCATCAAATATGTCCGCCGCATCGAAGAGCTGATCGACTGTCCCGTGGCCCTGCTGTCCACCTCGCCCGAGCGCGACGACACGATCCTCGTCACCGACCCCTTCGCGGATTGATCGCGATGGCGGGGCGACACTTAAGCTGGACGACGCGGCGCAGGCTGGCGATTCTGGTGCTGGTCATCGCCCTGCCGCTTTATGTCGTGGTGGCGGTGACACTGGCCAACTGGCTGGAGGCCCGCTTCGGGCGTCTGCCGCTCTGGGCCGAACTGGCACTGTATATCGGCCTTGGCGTCGCATGGATTTTCCCGTGCAAGCCGGTCTTCATGGGGGTCGGCAAGGCCGATCCCGCGAAACAGTCCGATACCACGCCGTAAACTGCCCATCAAACCTCTTCAAAAGCTCCCGAAACCGCTTCGGGAGCTTTTTCACATTCCCCCCTGTCGAGACCATCAGCAAAGACACGGCATGCCGCCGCCCGCGCACGGGCGCGGGCGCGCGCCGTCCAATGCGGAAGCCCCGAAACGGCACGCACCGTTTCGGGTCTCTTTTCTGGCTTTCCAGTCGGCTTCAGGGCCTGCGTGCCGGTCTCTCAGGCGCGTTTTTCCTCGAGAAAGCGCGACTGCTCCGAGACCACATATTGACCGCGATTGATCTTGGCGATCTTCCCCTGCCGTAGGAGTTTCCCGAAGCTGCGCATCCGGTCCTCGCGCGAATAGCCTGCCCCTTCCTCCAATGCGGTCACCTTGCGCATGATCTGCGGCGCGGTGAAATGCGGCTGCTGCTCGATCTGTGCGGTGTAGGCGGCTGCGGCCTCCAGAAGATCGGCCAGACCACGCGTCCCCGCACGGTCCGCAAATTCGGCAAAGCTGGTTGCCCCCCCTTGCGGGAGACTGTCCTGAATGTCCTCCGCAGCGTCATCGATCTGCTGCGCAATCTCGGCGGTGGTCACCCGACGCGGACGGATCGCCTCTTCCGCCGCTTTGGCCGTGGCCGTGGGATCATCCACCCGCTGCTCCGACACCAGCACCAGCGGTGCCTCACGACGCGGCTCGGCGGCCGTTTGCACCGCTTCCGGCGCTTCGGGGCGGTTGTCGCGATCCTCTCCGGCAACCGGACGGCGCGGGCGCACCGCACGGTCGAGATCCTCGCGATAGGCTTTCGTCTCGTCGGGCTGGGCTTTCTCGCCTTTCAGACGGCGCTCTGCCACCGTCGCAGCCACTGCGGCTTTCAGATGCGCAATCGCCGACAATCTGCGCCGGTTGTCACGCCCTGCAAACTGGGTTTCGGCCTCTTTCATCAGACGCGAGACATCCGCCTCGGAGGCCCCTTCCCCCATGCCCGCCTTCACCACAGCCGGTTCCGCCTCGGGCTCCTCTGCCGCAGCCTCGGCGGGTTTGTCATCAGCGCGTCGGCGGCGCAGGATATCGGTCAGGCTGGGGCCACGCCGCGGCGTGACCTTGGCCGCGCCCTCGGGCTCTTGTGGCCGCTCTGCCTCGGCAGATTGAGGCGCGAGTTCTTCGACCGGCGCGGATGCCTCGTCAGCGTCGCCCTCAGGAACCTCTTCCCCCGCATCCGCAACCTCATCTGCAAGCAAGTCGGCGATTGCGGCTTCGCTTGCATCCTCTTCGGGCATCCGCGGCTGCGGCACCGCCTCTTGCGGGGGCAGGTCAGCCGCCTCTTCGGGGACATCCAGCTCGGCCAAGGTCTTGAGCAGATCTTCCTCATCCTCGGGCGAAAGATCGGCCCCCGGCAGATCATTGGTCGGCACATTCGGCAAGGCTGCGGGCATAGCAGGCGCAGGCTCTTCTGCCGCAGGGGGCGGGGCAACACGCCGAACCTTGATCACGCGGGTCCGAAGCTGCGGACGCACAGGGCGCGGCGCGGCCTCTGCAGCATCGTCCTCCGTGACCTCCGGCGCGGCAGGGGCTTCAACCGTCTGCGGCGTGTGCTCGGCATCCTCCGCCGTTTCTTCCAAGGCCGAAAGCTCTGCTGCCAGACGGGCCTCAGCCTCGCGGGCCTCAGCTTCGGCTTCAAGGGTTCTGGCCTTGACTTCGGCTTCGGCTTTGGCCGCTGCTTCGGCCTCTTCGGCTGCCTTTGCCTCGGCCTCGGCTTTCGCGCGGGCCTCTGCCTCTGCCGCCTGCGCAGCCTGCTCTGCGGCAACCCGTGCGGCCTCTTTTGCGGCTTTCGCTTCTTCCGCAGCCAAACGCGCGGCCTCTGCCTCAGCCTCTTCGGCCTGACGCGCCGCTTCCTGCAGCGCCTCGGCCTCGGCACGAGCAGAGGCTTCCAGCTCGTCGGGCGAGGTGCGGTCGCTCTCGGCCATCTGTGTCAACTCGTCATCCGATACCGGCCCGGAAATATCGAGCGGATCGCCAAATCCCCCTTTCCCGATATAGTCCTGATCCTCCGGCACACCGGCCAGATCTTCCATGAACTCGGCTCCCGAAAGCTCCGGAGCCGCAGCCGCCGCGGCCTCCGCTTTGGAACGGGCCACGACATCGCGGATGCGCGCCAGCTTCGCAGCCACAGACTCCTCCATCCGGGCCGCCATCGGCGCAGGCGTTTTTAGGGGTGTTTGCACCGGTGTTTGCACGGGCACCTGAACTGCCGCGGCCTCTTCCGGCGCGGCGACAGCAGCCTCGGGCTTCTCCGGTGCCAAGGGCCTGGCAGCGACAGAAGGCACAGAGCCCGTTTCCGAAGCACGCAGAATCACCCCGTTTTTCTGGATCTTGGCATCAACGCGGCGCTGGATCTCGCGCTCGGCAATCCGGTGCAGCATCTCCGCATCGGGCTGGGGAGGCTCGGCACCGAAATATCGGTCCTCGGCGGCGAGGTCGCGGAAATATTCCGCAATCGCCTGCATCGTCTGGAACGGCTCGTCAAAGCCCTCAAGCGTGCAGGAGAATGTCCCGTAAGAAACAGTGAGAATCTTATTTGCACCGACCATTTGCTCGCCTCTTTGGACTTCTGTTCGGCTAACCATGTTTCGAAATTGGTGCCATTCAGTGAACGAATAATGGCAATTACAAGGAATTTTACCTATTCAGAGGCCAATCCAGCGCCCCTGACAGGATCAAATAATGACGGAATCGCCTGTATTATCAAGAAAAACCGGCATTACGCTGCTGGGTGGCGGGCAAATCGACCCTCAGGACGTTTACCATGCCATGACAATCGCGCCACATTTGGTCGCGGCAGATGGCGGCGCAAATCAGGCCTTGGCGCTGGAACTGATGCCCGAAGCCGTGATCGGCGATATGGATAGCTTCGATCCGGCCCATCGCGGCAGAATCACGGCAGAACGGCTGCACCACATCGCCGAACAGGACAGCACCGATTTCGGCAAATGCCTGCGCCTGACACAAGCCCCTTTCTATCTGGGGCTCGGCTTTACGGGGCGGCGGCTCGACCATACGCTGGCGGCCCTGTCGGCGCTGGCCCACCCGCCACGTAAAAAGATCATCCTGATCGACGCGGAAGATATCGTGTTCTGCGCGCCACCGGAAATGGCTTTGACCCTGCCGGTCCAAAGCCGCTTTTCCCTTTATCCGCTAGGCCCCTCTGCCGGAACATCCACGGGGCTGCGCTGGCCCATCGACGGCCTGACGCTGGAGCCTTGCGGCCAGATCGGCACCTCGAATGAAGTCACAGGGCCCGTCACCTTGCAGATGACAGGCCCCTGTCTGGTCCTTCTGCCCAAAACCGCTCTTGGCGAAGCGCTAAGGGCGCTGGGATGCGTGTGATCAGAGCTTGGACAGCTTCGATTGCAATTCGGAAAGCTGTTTCTTGATCTTTTCCAGTTCCTCGCGGTCCTCGGAAGCGGCGGGGGCTTCCCGCTCGGGGCCGGTGCCCGCTTTGGGCCAGCCCCCCATCATCGTCTGCAAGAACGCCTGCTGCTGTTTTTGCAGCGCCTCGAACCCCGGCATGGAAGCAATCGGCATACGGCCCATATTCTCCATCATCTGGGACTGGCCCTGACGCAGCATGTCGAAACTTGCCGCCAGAAACTGCGGCACAACGCTTTGCGCCGAACTGGTGTAAGAGCGCACGAGATCGGTCAGCACATCCACCGGCAGAACGCTCTCGCCGCGGCTTTCATGTTCGGCAATGATCTGAAGAAGATACTGGCGCGTCAGATCGTCGCCCGATTTCAGATCGACAATCTGCACCTCGCGGCCATCGCGAATGAAGCGGGCAATATCTTCCAGCGTCACATAATCGCTCGTCTCCGTATTATACAGACGACGGCTCGCGTAGCGTTTGATCAGTAGAGGCTTTTCCGCATCGGCCATGATGATCCTCCCCAGGATATCGTATGAAACGCTATCATGAGGCGCAAATGCCATAAAATCAATAAGAAAGGGGCGAGCCGAAGCCCGCCCCTAAGTCCGTTCCCTGACTGGGAGGATCTTGCCAGAGACCCGGGAGGAAGAGATTACTTCGCGGTCGCTGCTGCGGTGGTCTTTTTCGCAGCCGAAGTTGCCGAAGACGTTGCCGATTTCATGGCAGCGGTGGCATCTTCCGAGAAATCCTTACCGGCGGCCAGCATCAGTTCGACGGTTTCCATCTGCACTTTTTTCGCAACTTCTGCGAAAGCGGCGATGTTTTCCGACGCGATTTCTGCCGAAGCCGACGCGAAGTCGCTGACAGCTTTAGCATAGTCTGCCGGTTCGGATTTGGTGGTTGCGATATCGCTCATTTTGGCGAGCGTTTCTTTGGTCCATTTTGCCGAAATCTCGGTCGATTTCTCGGCAGCATCCAAAGCCACTTTGGACATTTTCTCACCGAAAGCCGCTTGCGCTTTGAAGCCCTCTTGGAACTTCGACATGTCCATCGGCATCGAGGACATCATATCTTGCATAATCTTGGTGAAATCTTGGGTAGTTGCGGCCATTTCGTCGCTCCGATCTGAGATAGAAGGGCCAGGGGTTCGGTCTGCGCGGCCCTATTCGCTACAATGAAGAGTATATGCTGCAGCGCAGAAAATCAAGTCTTTTATGCTGCATTGCAGAAAATTTACACTAGGTAAAGCACAGGACAAGTCTTAAACCACTCGGAAAAATTTTCACAACAAAATTGTCTCGCGAACGTAACTTCCGGGAGCATCCGCCACAATTTCATGCCCGCCTGCTCCGGGCACGCGCGCGGCAACCTGCCGCCCCGACCGTCCGGCCAGCCATTCGGACCAGCGCGGCCACCACGTGCCTTCGTGATATTCGGCAGCCGCATGCCAGTCGTCGGCATCCTCGATCGGGGCCGGACTGGTGTAATGGCCGTATTTCTTCTTGTCGGGCGGATTCACGATCCCTGCGATATGGCCCGATTCTGCCAAGACGAACTGTTTGTCTTTCGACCCCATCTGCGCCACCCCCCTGAACGAGGCACGCCACGGCGCGATATGGTCGGTCTCGCAGGCAATCGCCATAAGCGGCACATCAATATCGGCCAGTCGCAGATCCTCGCCCAACAGGGTAAAGGTCTCCTCGGCAAAGCGGTTCTGCTGGCACAGGCCGCGCAGATATTCCATTGCCATCTTGCCCGGCAGGTTGGTCGCATCGCCGTTCCAGTAAAGCAGATCGAAGGCGGGCGGGGCCTCGCCCATCATGTAGCTGCGGATCGCCGGACGCCAGATCAGGTCGTTCGAGCGCAGGAAAGAGAAGGTGCGCGACATGAAATAGCTCGAAAGCACACCGTCCACACGGCACTGCACCTCCAGCCCGTCCACGAAATCATCCTGCAAGAACGAGACAAACTCCCCCTGATCGGAAAAATCGGTCAGCGTCGTGAAGAAGGTCGCGCTATTGATCGAATGATCACCGCGCTTTTTCATCAAAGACAGCGTCAGCCCCAGAGTGGTGCCCGCGATGCAATAGCCGATTGCGTTGATTTTGGCGACGCCGGTCTCCTGTTTGACCTGCGCAATGGCCTCCAGATAGCTGGCGACATAATCGTCAAAGCCCACATCGGCAAAGCTGGCATCGGGGTTTTTCCAGCTCACGACAAACACGCTGAACCCTTGCTCCACCGCATAGCGGATGAAGCTGTTCTGCTCTTTCAGATCCAGAATGTAGTATTTGTTGATCCAGGGCGGGAAAATCAGCAAAGGCGTGCGATACACTTTCTCGGTGCGTGGCGTGTACTGGATCAGTTCGAACATGCGGCAGCGGTAGATCACCTTGCCCTCGGTCGTGGCCAGATTGCGCCCGACCTCGAAGGCGGTGCGGTCTGCCAATGTCACCAGCAGATCGCCGTGATTGCGCTCGACATCATGCACGAGATTCTCCAATCCCCGCACCAGACTTTCGCCTTCGGTTTCGATGGCGCGTTCCAGCGCGTCGGGATTGGTGGCGAAGAAATTGGTGGGGGCCATCATATCCACCAACTGCTTGGTGAAGTATTTCAGCCGCTTGCGATCTACATCGGCAAGGCCCGGCAGGGCGTCGGTGCCCTCGTCAATGGCCCGCGAGGCGATCATATATTGCTGTTTGACGAAGTTGAAATAGGGATGGGTCGTCCAGAGCGGATTGGAAAAGCGCTTGTCCTCGGGGCCCGGATCCTCGGGCGGACGGAAGCCTTGCGTGGCAAGAGCATGCGTGGCCTGAATATAATGGCTCATCGCATCGCCCCAGTATTTCACCTGCGCTTCGAGAATCTGAGCCGGCTTATCCGACAATTCCCGCATCAGCGCCGCGGTCGTCGACATATACAAATCGACGCCGGGTCCTTCCAAAGAGGGATTCGGCATGCGCCGATGGCTTAACGCATCGACAAGTCGCTGCGAAAGCTGTTCTATCTTTGCAAGATTTTCCTGCATTTTCTGCGATGCAGCAGAAACCTGCGCCTCCCCTGTTGTCATGCCTTCTCGCTCCTCCTATCCTTTTCCCAACCATAGACCTCTCTTCTCTAGGGTAAAGCGGGCATTCAGCAGATTTTCACCTCAGGCGTGTGAAATGTCCGGACTGGTCGGCCAAAGGAGCGACACGATGAAAGGCATCTACAGCTACGATCTGATGGAGAGCATCAGAAACACCAATGAATGGATCGGCGCCTCCGCCCGTGCCATCGCCTCTTACCCGGTGTTCGGCCTCTCGCCCAACCCCGCTTTCCGCATCATGGAATCATGGGGTGCGGTGACCGAACGCAGCTTCTCGCGCATGGTCATGAAACCCGACTGGGGCATCCGTGCCATCGCCGCTGCCGACGGGCGCGATCACATAGTGGAAATAGAAACCCTGATGGACAAGGCCTTCGGGTCGCTTGTGCATTTCAAGGTGCAGGGCCGCGACCCTATGCCGCGCCGCATCCTGCTGGTGGCCCCGATGTCGGGCCATTACGCGACCCTGATGCGCTCGACGGTCATCTCGCTGATGCCCGATGCAGAGGTCTATGTGACCGACTGGAAGAACGCGCGCGACATTCCGGTCAGCGAGGGTAAGTTCGACGTCGAGGATTACACCCGCTATCTGGTCGATTTCATGCGCAAGCTCGGCCCCGATATCAACGTGATCGCGGTCTGCCAACCGGCCCCGCTGGCACTTGCCGCGACCGCCTATCTGGCCGAGGAAGATCCCGAGGCGCAGCCGCGCACGCTGACGCTGATCGGCGGGCCGATCGACCCCGATGCCGCCGACACCGAGGTCACCGATTTCGGACGCCGCATCACGATGGGCCAGCTGGAGCATAGCGTGATCCAGCGCGTGGGCTATCGTTACAAGGGCGTGGGCCGCATGGTCTATCCCGGCCTGATGCAGCTTGCCTCTTTCATCTCGATGAATGCCGAGACCCATGCCAAGTCCTTCTTCGACAAGATCATGGCCGATGCGAAAACCGGCCCTGCCGAGCGTGACCGCCACAACCGCTTTTATGATGAATATCTCTCCGTCATGGATATGACGGCGGAATTCTATCTTTCGACGGTGCAGCGGATCTTCAAGGGGCTGGAAGTGGCCCGCAACCGGTTCAGCATCGATGGCAAGAAGATCGATATCGGCAAGATCACCACAGTGGCGGTCAAAACGGTCGAAGGCGAGAAAGACGATATCTCCGCCCCCGGTCAATGTGTGGCGGCGCTGGATCTGTGCACCGGCGTGCCCGACCATATGAAAGGCCAGCATCTGGAGCCGAATGCCGGCCATTACGGCATTTTTGCAGGCGGCGCATGGCGCAACAATATCCGCCCGATCGTGCTGAAATTCATCGACGAGCATGCCGCGCCAGAAGATGCGGATCGCGAGATCAAGGGCAATAGCGCGGTCACTCCGATGGCACCGCGCAAAGCTGCGGTCCGCAAGGCGGCGGCCTCCGAAACGGCAGCCCCCAAGGCGGCGACCCGTCGCGGGCGCAAACCCGCCGCTTCCAAAACCGAGGCCCCCAAAACCAAGACCTCCGAAACCAAGGCAGAACCGGCAAAAACCGCGCCAGTCAAAGAGCTCGCCAAAGAGGCCGCGCCCGCCGCGTCCCCTGCCCCCGTCCAGCCCGCGCCTGTGGCGGCCCCTGTCGCTGCAGCGCCTGTAACCGCCACACCGGCACCTGTGGCACAGACCGTCGCCCAGAAACCGGAGGGCGCATCCGCAGCGCCACAAACCGCTCCGGCCAGCTCTGCCACCAAGGCGGCAGATCCGCTTCCTGCCGCAAAGGCCGAGGGCAACAAATCCTGAGACAGCCTCGACCATAACTCCATAGAAAGGGCGCGCCACACCGCGCCCTTTTTTACGCCCTAGGCTTCACGGCTTGGGGAGGTTTCCCCAGAAGGCAGGCCGATGCTGCGGGCCCGCTCTGCCGCCGCATCCAGCCCCTCAAAAAGCATCCTGCGCAGCGGCGCGTCGCGCAGCACCTGCAACCCCGCCGCTGTCGTGCCGCCATAGGCAAGCATGTCCCGCACATGGGCCGAGGCGGTGGCGGGCTGGTGCGCCATCATCTGCCCCGCGCCTAGAAAGAGCTGACGGATCGCACGGTCCGCCACCGCCTCTGCGACCCCGCGCGCGACCAGATAGTCCTGCATCATTTCGGCAAAAAGCGCGACAAATCCCGGCACCGGGCCGGTCAATGCGGTGAAAAGCGCCAGAAGCTCTTCGTTTTCCAGACGCTCCACCTGCCCCAAAGCCCCCAGAAACGTCCCGACCTGCGCCATGCCGCGCGCGCCCAGCCCTGCCCCCGCCACCCAGGGCGAATAGGCAAGCCCCTGCTCTGCCGCCGGACTGGACATCGCACGGGCCAGTTGGGCCTCGGGGGCGATCCGTGCAAGCTGGGCCAGATCTATTCCGGCCATGACCGACAGAACCGGCTTGCCCGCCAGATCAAGACGCAATGTCCGCGCCTGTGCGGGCGGCAGCAACAGCACCGCCAAATCGCATCGCGCCGCAAGCTGTCGGTAATCCTGCATCAGGGCAACCGCTTCCAGCCCCTCTGGCAGCGGTTGGTCCGAGCGGCTGAAAACGGTGATATTCCGCGCCGGCATCCCCGCGCGCATCAGCCCCAGCCCGAAAGCGCGCCCAAGCATTCCCCGCCCTCCGACAAGCGCCACTCTCATATCCTGCATCCGCGTCCTCCCTGGTCTGGCGGCCAAATCATGCGGGCGCATCGCCTGCCTGCCGCCCGTCCTGCCAGCCCACGAAAAAACCGGCGCCTTTGCAAGCGCCGGTTCTGGTCTGAAAGCGTCCGGGCGGGTTAGTTCAGGCCACCCAGACCTGCCGGAGCCGGAATGCCAAGGCTTGCATCCCCGCCCTGCGGCGGCGTGGCGGGCTGGCCCGTAGGCGCACCCGGCATGCCCAGCGGCGGCAGGCCAAGCGGGTTGCTATCACCGCCCGAAGGCGCCCCGCCCAGCGGCGCAAGGCCGCCCATTCCGCCAAGACCCGGCATATCGGGCAGCTTCATCTCGATCGTCGACGGATCGATGGTCGGCCCTTTGTAATGCATGACCATCTGCGGGAAGGCGATTACCAGCCCGATCATCGCGATCTGGATGAAGAGGAAGGGCACCGCCCCCCAATAGATCTGCGAGGTCTTCACCGGCGCAATCGTCTTGCCGGTGATCCGGTCGAGATAGGGCACTTTCGGCGCGACCGAGCGCAGGAAGAACAGCGCGAAACCGAAGGGCGGGTGCATGAAGGAGGTCTGCATGTTCACGCCCAAGATCACGCCAAACCAGATCAGGTCGATCCCCATGGCTTCTGCCGCAGGGGCCAGAAGCGGCACGATGATGAAGGCCAGCTCGAAGAAATCGAGGAAGAAGGCCAGGAAGAACACCATCACCGAGACCACCAGCAGGAAGCCAAGCTGGCCGCCCGGAAGCGAGGTCAGCAGATGCTCGACCCAGAGGTGCCCGTTCACGCCGTAGAAGGTCAGCGAGAAGACCCGCGCCCCAAGCAGGATGAACATCACGAAGGCCGACAGACGCGTGGTCGAGGTCAGCGCGTCACGCACCACATCCAGCTTCAGCCGCCCCTTCATCGCCGAAAGGATCAGCGCGCCAACCGCGCCCATCGCCCCACCCTCGGTGGGCGTTGCCACGCCAAGGAAGATGGTGCCAAGCACGAGGAAGATCAGCGCCAGCGGCGGGATCAGCACGATGACCACCTGCTGGGCCAGACGGCTCAT
The DNA here is from genome assembly GCF_057380695.1 of Thioclava sp. NS-SX20. NCBI lineage: Bacteria > Pseudomonadati > Pseudomonadota > Alphaproteobacteria > Rhodobacterales > Paracoccaceae > Thioclava > Thioclava sp. NS-SX20. Next base: position 1,796,334 of record NZ_CM170816.1, read on the forward strand.
GAGGTTGGTCTTCAGCCCGCGGTCGGCCAGCGCGATGACATAGGCCACGATCACAGCGGCAAAGACCGCCAGAATGCCCGCATCATTGGCCGCGTGATTGGTCGCCAGATAAAGATCGGTGCCATAGAAGACCGCGCCCGCGATCGCCAGCACGACAACCAGCGACATGACACCAGAGCCCAGCGTACGCGCCTCTTTCGGCAACGCCGGCATGGCGTTCGGGCGGATGATCGACATCACGAAGACATAGCCCAGATAGAGCCCCATCAGGATCATACCGGGGATCAGCGCGCCTTTATACATATCGCCGACGGACCGGCCAAGCTGGTCGGCCAGAATGATCAGCACCAGCGACGGCGGGATGATCTGCGCCAGTGTCCCCGAGGCGGTAATCACCCCCGAGGCGATCTTGCGGTCATAGCCGTAGCGCAGCATGATCGGCAGCGAGATCAGCCCCATCGCGATCACCGAGGCCGCAACGACCCCCGTGGTTGCCGCCAGAAGCGCGCCCACGATGACCACGGCATAGGCCAGACCACCACGCACGGGGCCGAACAGCTGACCGATGGTGTCCAGCAGGTCTTCCGCCATGCCGGACTTCTCCAGCATCAGCCCCATGAAGGTAAAGAAGGGAATGGCGAGCAATGTCTCGTTCGACAAGACCCCCCACATCCGTTCCGGCATCGCGTTGAGAAGCGGCCAGCTAAGATGGATCGAGCCGCCCGACATCGGCGCCAGATAGACCCCGATCACAAAGAACAGCAGACCATTGGCCGCCAGCGAGAACGCCACCGGATAGCCCAGCAGCAGGAAGATCACCAGCGAGGCGAACATGATGGGCGCAAGGTTCTGCGCGATAAGCTCCATCAACATTACAGAGCCTCCTCTTTCACGACAGGCTCATCGGACATATCGCCGTGGCTGGACTGGCCCGCATGCGGGTCTTCGGTCAGACCGCGCAAAATGGCGATCTTCTTGATGATTTCTGCGATATTCTGCGCAAAGAGCAGCACGAAGCCGATCAGGAGCAGAAGCTTTGCGGGCCACAGGATCAGCCCGCCCGCATTCGTCGAAACCTCGCCCGAACGGATCGACAGCATCACATAGGGATAGAGGAAATACAGCATCAGCGATGTGAACGGCAGCAGAAAGAAGACATGGCCAAATAGGTCGATCCAGTTCTGGGTGCGCCGTTTCAGCGCGCCATAAAGGATATCGATCCGGATATGTTCGTTCTTTTGCAGGGTATAGGCCGCCGCCAACAGGAAAGCCGCCCCGTAAAGATACCATTGCAGTTCAAGCCACGCATTGGACGAGACACTAAACACCTTGCGCACCACCGCATTGACCGCGCTGACAAGGATTGCCAGCAGGATCAACCATGACACAGATTTTCCGATGAATTCATTCACGCGGTCAACAGCCCGCGCGAATGCCAACATGGCACCCATAAGTTTCCTCCCTCACATCGGGTCCCGATGGGCAGGACCGCACTATGACACCCCCCCTCTTGGTGCAGACAGCCGTCTCAGGTCAAGGGGAATGCCTAAATCTGGTGAGATTAATTGACCACTTTGCACTTTTACCGCAACCAATCGGGCCGTTTGCTCCCCATTCAGGCGCATACCTTCCGATTACCACGTCCGGCGCCGTTTTACACCCATTCGCCGCCGAGCGCGTGGCCTTTCTCCGAATCTGCCGCAAATCCGCCCGCCCGGCCGTGGTCAATTTGCGATTATTCCGACAAGCCCCGGCATTTACGCAATAAAGAACCGAATTATATGCCCTCAGGGTTACTTTATTTCCGATTTTGAGATTGACGGCCCTTGCGCGGGGACATAATGTGCCAGCAACCACAGTGAAAGGACTAGCGATGAACTCGCTCCTCGTCGTCATTAGAAGGAAGCGCATGGGCCGTTAAGCGGTTAGACCATGATGGTTCCCATGCGCCCCCGCCACAGGTCGGGGGCTTTTTCGTATCGACACACTGGGTTGGATTGGAACGGGCCCGATATTGGGCAATGGATGGAGTATGCGATGTCACGGCAGATGACTGGCGCGAAAATGGTGGTTCAGGCGCTCAAGGATCAGGGTGTCGAAGTTATCTTCGGCTATCCGGGCGGCGCTGTCCTACCGATTTATGACGAGATTTTCCAGCAGAACGACATCCGCCATATCCTTGTCCGCCACGAACAGGCGGCGGTCCATATGGCGGAAGGCTATGCCCGCTCGACCGGCAAGCCGGGCGTGGTGCTGGTCACCTCTGGCCCCGGGGCGACGAATGCCGTCACCGGCCTGACCGATGCGCTGCTCGATTCCATCCCGCTGGTGGTTCTGTCGGGTCAGGTGCCGACCTTCCTGATCGGCACTGACGGTTTTCAGGAAGCCGACACCGTGGGCATCACCCGTCCCTGCACCAAGCATAACTGGCTGGTAAAAGAGACCGAGGAACTGGCCGCCACGATCCACGAGGCCTTCCATGTGGCGACCTCTGGCCGCCCTGGCCCCGTGCTGGTGGATCTGCCCAAAGACGTGCAATTCGCGCTTGGCACCTATTGCGAGCCGAAACAGGTGGATGTCAGCCATTACGCCCCCAAGGTGAAGGGCGATATCGAGGCGATCACCAAGCTGGTGGAGCTGATCGAAACTGCCAAGAAGCCCGTCTTCTATACTGGCGGCGGCGTGATCAATTCCGGCTCGGCGGCAAGCCAGCTTCTGTGCGAGCTGGTCGATGGCACCGATTTCCCGATCACCTCGACGCTGATGGGTCTGGGTGCCTATCCGGCCTCGGGCAAGAACTGGCTGGGGATGCTGGGGATGCACGGTCTCTACGAGGCCAATCTGGCGATGCATGACTGCGACCTGATGATCAATATCGGCGCGCGTTTCGATGACCGGATCACCGGCCGCGTGGCGGATTTCTCGCCCGAGTCCACCAAGGTGCATATCGACATCGACCCCTCCTCGATCAACAAGATCATCCCCGTGCATCTGCCGATCGTGGGTGATGTGGGCCATGTGCTGGAAGACGTGCTGAAGGTCTGGAAGGCGCGTGGCCGCAAGACCAACAAAGAGGCCGTGGCCGCATGGCACAAGCAGGTGGACGAATGGCGCGCCGTGCGCTGCCTTGCCTATACCGGCTCGGAAAAGACCATCAAGCCGCAATATGCGCTTGAGCGCCTGCAGGCGCTGACCGCCGACCGCGACCGCTATATCACCACCGAAGTGGGCCAGCACCAGATGTGGGCCGCACAATATCTGCATTTCGACAAACCGAACCGCTGGATGACCTCCGGTGGTCTGGGCACCATGGGCTATGGGTTCCCTGCCTCGATCGGGGTGCAGATCGCGCATCCGGAGGCGCTGGTGATCAACGTGGCCGGTGAGGCCTCGTGGCTGATGAACATGCAGGAAATGGGCACCGCCTCGCAATTCCGCGTGCCGGTCAAGCAGTTCATCCTGAACAACGAGCGCCTCGGCATGGTCCGCCAGTGGCAGGAGCTGCTGCATGGCGAGCGCTATTCCTCGAGCTGGTCCGAAAGCCTGCCCGATTTCGTCAAGCTGGCCGAGGCCTTCGGCTGGAAAGGGATCGTCTGTGACAACCCCGCCGATCTGGATGATGCCATCATGGAGATGCTCAACCACGATGGTCCGGTGCTGTTTGACTGCCTTGTCGAGAAGCATGAGAACTGCTTCCCGATGATCCCCTCGGGCAAGCCGCATAACGAGATGCTACTGGCCGCCGATGCGCAGGCCTTCAAAGAGGGCGCAGCCCTCGTGTAAGCCTGATCGGGCGGGTCCGCCCCGCCCGAGCGCTGAAATGCATGGATTGAAAGGAGACAGGCTATGGCCGCTCTGAACATCAAAAAGGGCTCGACGAGCCATTCGGCCTATGACCTACGGGATTTCCATTCCGAGGTCGTGCAAAGCCACACGCTGGCGCTGATCGTGGAAAACGAAGCGGGCGTTCTGGCCCGTGTGATCGGGCTGTTTGCCGGTCGCGGGTATAATATCGACAGCCTCACCGTGGCCGAGATCGACCATAAGGGCCACCGTTCGCGCATCACCATCGTGACCCGCGGCACCGTGGCCGTCGTCGAACAGATCAAGGCCCAGCTTGGCCGCATCGTGCCGGTGCATGAGGTGATCGACCTGACCATCGAAGGTCAAGCCGTTGAACGCGAGCTGGCGCTGATCAAGGTGGTGGGCGCGGGCGACAAGCGTATCGAGGCGCTGCGTCTGGCCGAGATCTTCCGCGCCAATGTGGTGGATTCGACGCTGGAGAGCTTTGTCTTCGAGATGACCGGCGCGCCCGAGAAGATCGACGCCTTCGCAGAGCTGATGCGTCCGCTGGGGCTCAGCGATGTGGCCCGCACCGGTGTTGCGGCGCTGTCGCGCGGGATCTGACCACCGCGTCGACCACCGCGTCACTGGCCCCGAAATACATAAAGGCGCGGCTGTCCTGCCGCGCCTTTAGTCTATTCCGGCACACCCGCTTCCGGAATGACGCCTTCGGAATGTCTGGCTTCGAAATGTCTGTGCAACCGGTCAGGGCGGATCTTGCAAGAAGACATCGCCCATCAACGCCCCCTCGATCATTTTGACCAAAGCGGCCGCCCGCCGCGCCTCTGCCATGTGACGTTCCAGAACCGCGCCCGCATCGGCTTCCACACGGATCGCCCCACGCCTGTTGCTGCCCCGCGCCGGCGGGCTCAGGCGCGCCATCTGCGCCACGGCATCATTTGCAGGCTGTGGACGCGCCGCGTCGTTCTCATATTGCGGTGCGCTGTAGCTCACCAGATCACACCCCTTTTCCAAGGAAGCAATGCGCACAGAGCTGCCCTGAAAATATCGATGATCGTAAACGGGGTCGTTCGCTTTGAAAGTGCAACTCACGATACGGATCATCAGGCCCTCCCTGCCATCGATCGCCTTCGTGCAAGGCAATTGAAATAACCGAACCCACTATTCACCGTAGACAAGAGAATAGAGGCGCAAAAGTTCTTTCTGCCTCTCAGGAAGATGTTCCAGTGCAAACGTTAAAAAAACCCAAAGAAAGTATCTATTATTTGAAAGATTCTGGCAGGTTGAGCCAGTCCCGCAGCGCCTCGGTGACCACCTCCGGTTGCTCGAGCGGCGCCAGATGCCCCGCCTGCGGGATTTCCTTGTAAACGCCATGCGGAATCAGTTCGGCCAGAAACTGGTGACGGCGCGGCGGGCAAATCGTATCGGCCTCGCCGCAGAGCAAAAGCGCCCGCAGGCGGGCCGTGCGCAGCGACCGCTGCTGGTCGGGGCGGCGCATCAGCGCCCGCGACTGGGCGGCAAACCGGTCAGCACCCAGGCTGCCTGCCATATCCAGCAAGATCGCCTGAACCGTAGCGCGATGTTCGCCCGCAGCCAGAGCCTCCGCAGGCACCTCTTCCAGCATGGCATCATCCAGACGCCCGATTTTGGCCCGCAGGATCCGCTGCTCGCGCAACCCCGCCATTGTGGGTGTTTCTGTCAGGGGCGACACGTTCATCAGGGCAATACGGCTGATCCGCTCGGGGGCCTGCTTGAGCATTTCCATCGCCACCAGCGCGCCCAGCCAATGCCCTGCCAAAGCAAAACGCGGCGGCGCATCCGCCAGCACCGCCTGCGCCATCGCCTCGACGCTCTCGCCCCGCAGCGGACAGACCATCACCGATCGTTCTGCGGAAAGCTCTGCAACCTGATGCCAATACATACGGGCATCGCACATAAAGCCCGGAAGCAGAACCAGTGGTTCAGCTGTCATCGCTCGAATTCCCTCTTCCTCTTGTGGCGGCTTCACCGCTCTTGACGCCAATGTGACGCAAGGGCGGTGGAGATTGAAGCGGAAATGTCATCTCGGGGTTATAACGGCGGCCGCAAGCGACCGGATCAGGGGTGATCCCTTACGGAATACGGGCCAGCACATCGGCGACGGCACGCTCGATCATCTTCAGACAAGCCTCATCCGAGAAACGGTGATCGGCGCCCTTCACCAGTTGCAGCGTCATATCGGGGCAATCGGCGTGATTGAGCAGCCGGATCGCCCAGTCATAGGGCACAGCCTCGTCATTGGTGCCCTGCAGAAGCCGCGTCGGGAAGGGCAGCGACAGCGGGTCGCGCAGCACCAGACGGGTGCGGCCCTCGTTGATCAGGCGGCGCGTGATGATCATCGGTTCGCCATAGTCCGAGGGGATCGCGATCTGCCCTTCGGCTTCCAGCTTATGCTTGGTGTCCTTGTCGAAACTGGCCCAATAGCCGTCCTCGGTAAAATCAGGTGCCGCAGCAATCGTCACCAGACCGGCCACACGGTCGGGGATCGTGCGCGCCACCAGAAGCGAGACCCAGCCACCCATCGACGAGCCCACCAGAACCTGCGGCCCTTTGGTCAGCGTGGTGATCGCCGCCATCGCGTCCTCAAACCAATCGCCAATCGCGCCTTCCTCGAAGGTCCCTGAAGACACCCCGTGGCCGGAATAATCGAACCGCAGGAAGGACTTGCCCTGAGCCTTCGCCCATTGTTCCAGCGCCAGCGCCTTGGTGCCCTCCATATCCGAGCGCAAGCCCCCCAGAAACACGATGCCCGGCTCGCTGCCCTCGATACGGTTATAGCCGATCTTGCGGCCTTCGGGTGTGGTCAGGAAATCGGTCATGTCTGAACCTCGGTCAATTTCGTTGCAATCCAAGCGCCTGCCACAGACATCACAAGAAACACCCCGATGACAAGGGGCACCGAGACACTTCCCAGTGCGGCAGCCCCTGCCCCCGCCACCAGCAGGAAGATGCCCACGACCGTATTCGAGACCGCCGTGTAATCCGCCCGCTCGCCCGGCCCCGACATATCTACCAGATGGGTAGAGCGCCCCTGACGCACCCCATGATAGGCAAGCATCAGGCAAAACAGCACGACAGGCATCGCCCAGATGGTCTGCGCCAGCCCCATAGCGTTCATCCCCAAGGCCAGCGCCAAGCTGACCGCCGCCGCAAGCCCCGCATAGATCAGCACGCGGCGCGAGGAGCGGTCCGCCAGCCGGCCCCAGATATAGGCCGACAGAAAGGCTGCCACGGAGGAGGCCAGCACCAGCCCGCCCAATTCGGCAAAATCTTGACTGCCCTTGGAGGCCAGAAGCACCAGATAGGGCGGCGCCAAAGCCGTACCGACCAGAAGCGCGCGCGCCATAATGAACAGCCGCAGCTGGCGGTCTTCGCGCATCAGGGTCCAAGGGTTGGGCAGTCCCTGGTCACCCGTGCCGCCATCGTCATCCTCGACCATCAGCGCCATCATCACCGCGCCAATCCCCCAGCCGATAGAAGCCAGAAAGATCGCCCATTCGACCAAGGCATAGCGATCCACCGGCACAAACAGCAGCACCAGCGCAAAGATCACCACCGCCGCAGAGCCGATCGTCGAGGCCGTGCCTGTCACCGTGCCGCGGCGGCTTTGGCCAATCGTCTTGCCCAGCACATCCTTATAGGCCACCGAACAGGCCGAGCGCGCCACCGCCAGCACCGCCAGAAGTGCCACGATCACCGCACCCGCCAGAGCGCCCTCAAGCCGCAGCCCCGCCAGCGCGATGCCGCCCGCTGCAAGCCCCTGCACCGCCGAGCCCAAAGCCCAGACCCATTTACGCCGTCCCCGCCCGTGGATCAGCGCCGCCGTGAAGATCTGCGGCAAAAGCGCCCCCGCCTCGCGCACGGGCACCAGAAGCCCCGTATAGAAGGCCCCTGCCCCCAGATGGCTAAGAAGCCAGCTGAGCACCAGCTTCGGGTCAATCAGCCCATCCGCCGATTTCGTCCCCGCCAAGCCAACGATATGACGCAGAAAATTCGAAGGCTCGGCCTTGCGGGGGGCGGGTTTCAGGCCGCCGTCGCGGTCGGGGTCGTCCACAAGGCGGCGGAAGAGGGAACGGCTGAACTGGCTGGGCATGTAGACCTCGCTGAGACTTCCATAGATAACGGTGCTGTGAATGGGGAAGTTCCGCCATAGGCACCCGTTTTTATGGACATTCTTTATCGAAGACTTGACACCGTTTCCTGCGGGTTCCACAAGGCCCCCGAATACATAACTTGCAACCGGGCGTTCCGTGGGCGCCAAACCGACGAGGAGGACTCAGATGTCCCAGATTACCCTCACCTTCCCCGATGGAAATCAGAAGCAGGTCGATGCCGGCATCACGCCGATGGAAATCGCCGAGGGCATTTCCAAATCCCTGTCGAAGAAGGCGATCTCTGCGCAGGTGAATGGCCAGCATTGGGATCTGCAATGGCCGATCAAGGAAGATGCGCAGATCGCCATCAACACCATGTCCGATGATGCGCCCGCGCTGGAACTGATCCGCCACGATCTGGCCCATATCATGGCCCGCGCCGTGCAGGAGATCTGGCCGGATGTGAAAGTGACCATCGGTCCGGTCCGCGACAACGGCTGGTTCTATGATTTCGACCGCGCCGAGCCCTTCACCCCCGAAGACCTTGCGGTGATCGAGAAGAAGATGCGCGACATCATCAACGCCCGCGAGCCGGTGAAAACCGAGCTGTGGTCGCGCGAAGACGCCATCAAATATTACGAGGACCGTGGCGAGCCCTTCAAGGTCGAGCTGGTCAACCGCATCCCCGAAGGCGAAGACCTGCGGATGTATTGGCATGGCGACTGGCAGGACCTCTGCCGTGGCCCGCACCTTGTCCATACCGGCCAGGTGCCCGCCGATGCCTTCAAGCTGACCCATGTGGCGGGCGCCTATTGGCTGGGTGATTCCAGCCGTCCGATGCTGCAGCGGATCTATGGCGTGGCCTTCAAGACCAAGAAGGACCTGAACGCCTGGACCACCATGATGGAAGAGGCCGCCAAGCGCGACCACCGTCGTCTGGGCCGCGAGATGGACCTCTATCACATGCAGGAAGAGGCCCCCGGTCAGGTCTTCTGGCATCCCAATGGCTGGACCATCTACACCACGCTGCAAGACTATATGCGCCGCAAGCAGCGCGCCGACGGCTATGTCGAGGTGAACACCCCGCAGGTGGTGAACCGCAAGCTCTGGGAAGCTTCGGGGCATTGGGAAAACTATCAGGAGAACATGTTCATCGTCGAAGTGGACGAGGATCATGCCCGCGAGAAAACCGTCAATGCGCTGAAGCCGATGAACTGCCCTTGCCACGTGCAGGTATTCAACGTGGGGCTGAAATCCTATCGCGACCTGCCGCTGCGTATGGCCGAGTTCGGGTCGTGCAACCGCTACGAGCCCTCGGGCGCACTGCACGGCATTATGCGGGTGCGCGGCTTTACGCAGGATGACGCGCATATCTTCTGTACCGAGGCGCAAATCGAGGAAGAAACCGCCAAGTTCATCAGCTTCCTTGCGGGCATCTATGCCGATCTGGGCTTCGAGAACTGGACGATCAAGCTCTCGACCCGCCCCGAAAAGCGCATCGGCACGGAAGAAAGCTGGGACCGCGTCGAGGCGGCGCTTGGCAATGCGTGCAACCACGCAGGCTATGAATACGAGATTCAGGAAGGCGAAGGGGCGTTTTACGGGCCGAAACTCGAATTCACCCTGACCGATGCGATTGGCCGCGAATGGCAATGCGGCACGCTGCAGGTGGACCCCAACCTCCCCGAGCGTCTGGATGCCAGCTATATCGGGCAGGATGGCGAGCGTCACCGCCCCGTCATGCTGCACCGCGCCGTGCTGGGCTCGTTCGAGCGCTTCATCGGCATGCTGATCGAGAACTTCGCCGGCAAGTTGCCTTTGTGGCTGGCGCCGCGTCAGGTGGTTGTGGCCTCGATCGTGTCGGATGCCGATGACTTCGTGCGCGAGGTCACTGCTGCATTGACGGCCCGTGGCATCCGTGCCGAAGCCGATACGCGCAACGAGAAGATCAACTATAAGGTGCGCGAGCACAGCCTCGGCAAAGTGCCCTATATCTTTGCCATCGGGATGAAAGAAGTTGAGGACCGGACCGTTTCGGTGCGTCGTCTGGGGGAGAACCGCACCGAGACCGTCGCATTGGACGAAATTATCGCAACGCTTGCATCGGAAGCCCTGGCCCCCGATCTGCGCTAATTTTTCGGGCAAAATGCCATGCGCCGTGACGCCATATCACAGAAAGGTGAGAGAGTTCGCTCTCTCGCCATTTCGTCATTGCATTTTCATACGCATGGTTCATGTTCGTACTCGCGTGTAACGCTGACTTTCTACCCCGTGTCCTAAGGGCTGCCGGGCGACTTGGAAGACCAGGCAGCACGGCCCGGTTGCAATCTCGCCGCCGGGAAGACCTGAAGGAGACTACGGGAATGGCCACTGGCACCGTAAAATGGTTCAACACCACCAAAGGCTACGGCTTCATCGCCCCCGATGAAGGCGGCAAAGATGTGTTCGTCCATATTTCTGCAGTTGAGCGCGCAGGGCTGACCGGCCTCGCCGACAACCAAAAGATCGAATACGAACTGATCAGCGGCCGTGACGGTCGTGCCTCTGCTGGTGAGCTCAAGGTTCTCTGAGCTTCATAGTCAGATGACGAGACGGCCCGATTCCATCATCGGGCCGTTTTATTTTGTCGGCACCCTCCCTGCCCCGAAGACCCACTCGGGCACACCTGCCCCCGCAGTTCCGGAACAAAGCAAAAGCGCGCCGGATCAGGCGCGCAGGTCTAGGAGCTTGTCCAGAAAGCAGAGTATCGAAAGGCCAAGGCTTATTCGCGCAGATCACCTTCCGGCACACCCAAAGCCGCAGCCGCCCGCAGCCGAAGATCGGATCCCAGCGCCTCTTTGCGGCATTCGATCCGCGCGAGCTGTTCCGGCGAAATCCCGACCGCATCTGCCAGACCCGCAGTCGACAGATTGGCCGCATGACGCCATGCGCAAAGCGGCGTTGCGCCCGCAGTAATCCAGGCAAGATGCACCCAATAATCGGGACGGACGGAAGTCACACGGGTAACCGGCGCACCCATAAGCTGGGCGGGGCTTGCAAGCTGAACCATACGGAATCCTTCCGTTACTGCGTCTTTTCATTACTCTGAACGACAGAGGTTAAAAATTCCGACGCGGAAAACTGATACATCAGGAAAGAAACATAAGCTGGTAAACAAAGTTCCCGCCCAGCCCAAATTTTTATGCCAGCCAGAGCCCCTGAACATCTTTCGCCCAGCCCAGCGTCATTTGCCCTGCCTCCTCAAGCACAGGACGTTTCATCAAGGTAGGGTGTAGGGCCAGAAGGTCTTTGACGGGCGTGGCGCGTTCGGCCTCGTCCAGCCCCCGCCATGTGGTGGAGGATCGGTTCAGCAGCTTGTCCCCGAAAGCCTCGTAAAAGGCCGCCAGCTTTTCCGCCGACAGAGGCGTTTCGCGAATATCGTGAAAGATCACGGTCTTGCCTGCGGCCTCCAAGGCTTTGCGCGCTTTGCGGCAGGTATCGCAGGTCTTGATGCCATATAGATCCATATCAGTCCCTCAACAGCCCCCCATCCAGCCGGAGCACCCGATCCATACGCTGTGCAAGCTCCATATTATGGGTCGCAATCAGCGCCGAAAGATTCGTCTCGCGCACGAGATCCATCAGCGCCGCGAATACCGTATCCGAGGTCGCCGGATCAAGATTGCCGGTGGGTTCATCCGCCAGAAGCAGGCGCGGTTTATTGGCCAAGGCGCGGCAAAACGCTACCCGCTGCTGTTCGCCGCCCGAAAGCGCCGAGGGGCGGTGGCTGGCGCGGTCTTTCAGGCCGACGCGCTCCAGCAGGGAGCGGGCATGAGACACCGCCTCGGCACGGGCGACCCCATTGGCCAGTTGCGGCAGCACGATATTTTCCTCGGCGGTAAATTCGGGCAGCAGATGATGGAACTGGTAGACAAAGCCCAGCGAATTCCGCCGTGCCGCCGTACGCCACTTGTCGGAGGCGCGCCCCAGATCCTCACCGTCAATCTGCACCTCGCCGGTATCGGGCGTATCCAGCAGCCCCGCGATATGCAGAAGCGTCGATTTACCGGTGCCCGAAGGCGCGACCAGTGCCACCACCTGCCCCGGTGCAATCGCCAGATCAAGGCCCCGCAGCACAGCGATCTCTTTGGCCGTGCCACGGTTATAGATTTTCTCGATGCCGGAGAGCTTCAACACATCACTCATAGCGCAGGGCCTCCACAGGGTTCAGACGCGCCGCACGACGGGCCGGAAAAATTGTCACCACAAAGCTGAGCCCAAGCGACAGGCCCACGGATTTGACCACATCCATCACCTGCAGCTTGGCGGGCAGCTCGTAGATGCCGCGCACCGAGGCATCCCAGACATCGCCGCCATTAAGCGCATTCAGCCCGTCCATGATGTGCTGGATATTCAGCGAGAACACCACCCCCACGACCAGCCCCGCAAGGGTGCCGATCACGCCGGTAAAGGCGCCACACAGAAAAAACACCCGCAGGATCGAGCCTTCGGTCAGCCCCATCGTGCGCAAGATCCCGATGTCGCGGCCCTTGTTCTTGACCAGCATGATCAGGCCCGAGGTGATATTCATCGAGGCAATCAGCACCAGCACCGACAGGATAATGAACATCACATTATCCTCCATCGTCAGCGCCTTGAGAAAACTCCCCGAGCTGTCGCGCCATGTCCAGAGCATGGTGCCCTCGCCGCCCGCCTCCATAAGCTGGGGCGTCCAGTTATCCACATTCTCGGGGTCGGTCACACTGACATCAATCTCGTCGGCCCCACCCTCGCGGTTGAAATAGCTCTGCGCCTCGGTGAAGGGCATATAGATACGGGTCTGGTCGATGTCATAGCGCCCCGCCGAGAAGATATAGGTCACCGTATAGGCCGAGACCCGCGGGCTGGTGCCAAAGGCGGTCTTGGCCCCTTCGGGCGACAGAAGGCGCAGCTTGTCCCCCAGACCGATGCCAAGGTCGCGCGCCATGCCGGACCCGATGGCGATGCCCTGATCGAAATTGTCCAGACTGCCAATGGCCTGATCCGAATGCGCCACGCCGGGGATTTTTTCCAGATCCGCTTTGCGGATGCCGAACACCTCGCCCACATTGTTGCGGTCGTTGAACGTGGCCATCACCTGCCCTTTCACCAAGGGCGCGGCATCTGTCACACCGGGAATTGCAGCGATGCGCTTGGCGCGTGCGTCATAATCACGGATGATCCGGCTATAGACGCCCGAGCCCTCCACCACCTCGGTTGGTGCCGAATAGACCGTGACATGGGGGTTTGCACCAAGAATGGTATCCACGAATTCCGCGCGGAAGCCCGCGCGCACGGCCAGCGTGATGATCAGCGCAGCCACCCCCAGCGTGATGCCGATCAGGCTGATCCAGGTCATCACCGAGACCCCGCCTTCGGCCCGACGTGCCCGCAAGTAGCGCCAGGCAATCATGAATTCAAACGCCGAGAAGGGCCTGCTTTGGCCAGCCATATGGTCTCTCCGGATAATCGTAATCGCGCGGCACAGTTGCGGCACGCGGGGGAAAGGTCAAGCGCTGGCCGGTGCCACCTGCATCAAACTGCCGATATTAGGGCTCCAGCAGCGGCTCGTAGCGCGCATCGGTCAGGGTCTTGAGAAACGCCACCAGCGCGTCGATACGCTGGTCATCCAGCGCAGGCCCGATTTCCAGCTCTTTAAGGGACAGCGTCCCCGCCACTTCCGGCGGCGCAAAGGGCTTGCCGGTTTCGGGGTTGATATGCCGCTCGGGGCGCTTGGTGTTATAGGTGTTGTAGAACAGGATCACCGTGCGCAGGTCGGAGAACACCCCGTTATGCATATAGGGGCCGGTGACCGCCACATTGCGCAGGGTCGGCACCTTGAACTTGCCCGCCTGTGCGGGGTCGGTGATGGCGGGGTTGGCCAGAAGCCCCTGATCGTGGAAATCGCTGGCCACACCATTCAGCCCGCGCGCGGCAATATTCACCGGCACACCGATATTATGGTATTGGTAATTCGAGAAGGTCTCCCCCGCCTCGCCCGGTGTCGCGCGCAGCTGATGGCACTGGTTGCAATTTGTAAACTGCTGCGAAAAGAACAGGATGCGCCCCAGTTCCTCTTCATCCGTCAAGTCGATCTCGCCGCGCAGAAAACGGTCATAGCGGCTGTCGAAAGGGGCGAATTCGTCCGTGGCCTCGAAGGCGGCAATCGCCTTGGTGGCGGCGGCCAAAGTGGCTTCGGGGTCGGCTTCGGGGTCGGCAATGCCCGCCAGATCGCGGGCCAGCCGCGCCTGATCGGGGTTCTCAGCCAGTCGCCGGGCAAACAGCCCCGCCGATGCCAGCCCCATCTCGATCGGGTTGAACAGCGGGCCACGCGCCTGCTCGGTCAGATCCTTGGCACGCCCGTCATGGAACTGCCCGCCACGATAGATCCCCGAGCCATCCTGACCGAAGGCGGGGGAAAAGCGCGCATAGCCCAAAGTCGGCGCGTTCCTGTCGCCCAGGCTTGTCATGTCATCGCCCAAAGACACCGCCCGCCCCGCCTGTGATTCACGTGGATCAGTGAAGGCCAGCGCCGGATCATGGCAGGTAGCGCAGGATTGCGTGCCATTCTGCGACAGCTCGGTGTCGTGAAACAGCATCTCGCCCCACGCGGCCCAAGGCGCGGGTGCCGCCTCTTGCGCGGCAAGTGGCGCGGCAAGCGGTGCCGCACAGGCAACGCCAAGGACAAACGCGGACAGACGGAACAGAACGGGCATCGGCATCACGGGATGTTATAAACCTACAGACCAAGCCCATGCCGCATTTTCCTGATTTTTTCAATCAAGATCTTGCATATTGCCTGCGATCCCACCCTGTGCCAGATGCCACAAAGCAATGACGGGCTGTTTCTGATGCGCTATATTCTGCAAGGTTTTCTTATTCTCGGGCTGACATTCCTGACCCAGATCGGCGGGGTGGCGTGGCTGCTTTCTTTGTCCATGCCACGGCGCACTCTGCGTCTGGCGCTCTTTGCGCTGAGCTATCTGGTGTTATGGGCGGCCGGCCTGTGGCTTGCACCGCTGGGCGGTCGGGTGGCCCTCCCCTGCCACGGCACTGGCCACGCCACTGGCCCGCTGGAAATGCGTAGCTGGCTGACCTGTGCACTCAACCGCAATTATGTGACGCCCGATCTGAAAGCCGCGCTGGAACGCACGGCCCAGACCATGCAGGACCGCCATCCGGGAACGATCACGCAGGTGCTGGACGCCAATTTCCCCTTTATCGACGGTTTTCCGCTGCTGCCGCACCTGTCGCATAAGGACGGGCGCAAGGCGGATCTGGCGCTGTATTATATGCGCGACGGCCAGTATCTGGCGGGCAAAACCCGCTCGCCCATCGGCTATTTCGCCTTCCAGCAGGGGCCCTCGGACTGCCCGCGCACATGGCCGACGCTGCGCTGGGATATGGGCTGGCTACAGGGGCTCTTTCCCGACTATCAGCTGGACCCCCAGCGGACCCGCGATCTGCTGGCGGTTCTTCAGGCCGACCCTGCCATCGGCAAGGTCTTTCTGGAGCCGCATCTGGTGGCAGAGATCGGCGCAAACGAGCCCAAGATCCGCTTTCAGGGCTGTCGGGCGGCGCGCCATGACGACCATCTGCATCTGCAGCTGGCGCCTCGAGACGGATGACCGCATGAAAAACCCCCGCTTGCAAGAAGCGGGGGCCTGAACCTTAGCGGTGGGGGGCGTAGATCTCGATGATCTTGGCCACGGCGGCATCTGCCGACATTTCCTCGCTTTCGCCGCTACGGCGCGAGGTCAGCTCGACCTTATTGGCCGCCAGACCGCGCGGCCCCACGGTAATCCGCCACGGCAGACCGATCAGGTCCATCGTGGCGAATTTCGCGCCCGCCCGTTCATTGCGGTCATCGTAAAGCGGGTCCAGACCCGCCTTCACCAGCGCGGCATAAAGCGCGTCGCAGGCGCTGTCACAGGCCGCGTCACCCTGCTTGAGGTTGACGATCCCCACGTGGAAGGGGGTCACGCCCTCGGGCCAGATGATGCCCTTGTCGTCGTGGTTCGCCTCGATCAGCGCGCCGACCAGACGCGAGACACCGATCCCGTGCGAGCCCATCTCGACCGGCACTTTCGACCCGTCGGGCGTCTGGACAACAGCGCCCATCGATTCCGAATATTTGGTGCCGAAATAGAAGATCTGGCCGACCTCGATCCCGCGGGCCGATTTACGGCGCTCTTCGGGGACCTCGTTGAAGATCGCCTCGTCATGGGTCTCGTCGGTGCGGGCGTAAAGCGTGGTGAACTCCTTGCAGATCGCTTCCACCTCTTCGCGGTTGTCGTAATCGACCTCGCGGTCGCCCAAGGTGAGGTCGGTGACATTGCTGTCATAGAACACCTCCGACTCGCCCGTGGGGGCCAGCACGAGGAACTCATGGGTATTGTCGCCACCAATCGGGCCGGAATCGGCGCGCATCGGAATGGCGGTCAGGCCCATACGCTCATAGGTGCGCAGGTAGGAGACCATATGGCGGTTATAGGCATGCAGCGCGTCTTCGCGGGTCAGATCGAAGCTATAGCCGTCTTTCATGAAGAATTCGCGGCCACGCATCACACCGAAACGCGGGCGGACCTCGTCGCGGAATTTCCACTGGATCTGATACAGCGTCATCGGCAGCGATTTGTAGCTTTCGACATGGGCGCGGAAGATGTCGGTGATCATCTCCTCATTGGTCGGCCCGTAAAGCATGTCGCGGCCATGACGGTCCTTGATGCGCAGCATCTCGGGGCCATAGGCGTCATAACGGCCCGATTCCTGCCAGAGTTCCGCCGATTGCATCGTCGGCATCAGCACCGGAATATGGCCCGCGCGGATCTGTTCCTCATGCACGATCTGTTCGATACGGCGCAGAACCTTATAGCCCAGCGGCAGCCACGAATAGATACCGGCCTGCTGTTGCTTGATCATGCCGGCACGCAGCATCAGCCGGTGCGAGGCAATCTGCGCCTCGGACGGGTTTTCCTTCAGAACGGGAAGAAAGTAACGGGAAAGACGCATGAGGGACGGCCCCTGTCGGTTAGGTGAAACTGGCCTTCGGGCTAGCCCATTCGGCGCGGTCAGGCAAGAGCAACCACGCGCATCACAGATCTTGCGCCTGCTCCGCAGTGTCTGGCACGGTCTGGAACAGCGCACAGGCAAGCTGCACACCGTTCTGGCGCAGGCTGACCGCACGCGGCTGCCGCGAAAGGAAGGCGCTGCGCACATCGGTATCGGGCAGAAGATATTCGGCCTTCTGACGACCGGCGGCAGGCAGCAGCAATTTCGGTGCCTGCCCCTGCGCCTGCATTTGGCGGTCGGCCTGTGCCTTGGGGTCGGGCGGAAGATCCGACTGCGGGATCAGCAGCGTGCCCGCCGCCCCCCGCGGACAGGCGCTGGCCGAGGCCAGCTCGACCCCTGCCCCGAGCCTGTCGCCTGCCGCCAGTTCGACCGTGGCCAGCGCCAGACGCACAGACCCCTCCTCGGGGGCCAGATCGGCGACCGTCACAGAGGCCAATGCCTGCCCCTGTGCATCGACCAGATCGGCGCGGGCCGTCTCTGCGGCGGCTGGAAGTGCAAGCCCCAGCGAAACCATCGCCATCACAAAGAAGGTCTTCATTTTACGCTCCTGTTTGTGGCGCGTCATGAGTGACGCCCGCCGCCCTTGGATGCAAGCCCCGCCCGCCTATCTTATGTTCACGTCTTCTCAAGCGCCCTGACATGCGCAACCGCGAGGGCGTCGGGGACACTGTCCGGTGCGGGCGGTTGCCTTTGCCCGATTTTTCGTCATTCTGCGCAAGACCCATATCAGGAGCAATCATGTCTTTTACCATGCGCAACCAAGCGCTCATCTGGTCCATCGTCATCGTCGTTTTCGTGCTGGCGCTCTGGCTGATGGGAGATGTGATCCTGCCCTTTATCGTGGGCGGTGCCATCGCGTATTTCCTTGATCCCGTGGCCGACCGGCTGGAAAAATTCATGTCGCGCGCCTTGGCCACCACCGTGATTGCCGTCACCGCCACGCTGATCTTCGTGATTGCGGCGCTGGCCATCGTGCCGCTTCTGGTCGACCAGCTGACGCAACTTGTGCAAACGGCGCCGCAGATTTTCAACCAGTTGAAAGACTTCCTGACGACCCAATTCCCCGAACTGGCACAAAGCGGCTCGCCGGTAAACGAGGCGCTGGTCTCGATCGGGCAGACCATTCAGGAGCGCGGCGGCGAGCTGGCCAGCACCCTGCTCAGCTCGGCTATGGGCGTGGTCAATTTCATCGTCTTCATCGTCGTGGTGCCGGTGGTGGCCTTCTATATGCTGCTCGACTGGGACCCGATCGTGGCCAAGGTCGACCGGATGCTGCCGCGCGAACATGCCGCCACCATCCGCAGCCTCGCGCGCGATATCGACCGCGTCCTGTCGGGCTTCGTGCGCGGGCAGGTGACCGTCTGCCTGATCCTCGGGACGTTCTACGCCGTCGGGCTGATGCTTGCGGGGCTGAACTTCGGCCTGATCGCGGGGGCGATTGCGGGGTCGTTGACCTTTATCCCCTATGTCGGTGCGATTATCGGCGGCAGCCTTGCCATCGGGCTTGCGCTGTTCCAGTTCTGGGGCGAATGGGGCCATATCGCGATTGTGGCGGCCATATTCGCGCTGGGGCAGTTTCTGGAAGGCAATATCATCACGCCGAAGCTTGTCGGCAATTCCATCGGGCTGCATCCTTTGTGGCTGATCTTCGCCCTGTCGGCCTTCGGGACGCTGTTCGGTTTTGTGGGGATGCTGGTTGCGGTGCCTGTCGCGGCGATGCTGGGTGTGCTTGCACGTTTTGGCATCCAGCAGTACATGCAAGGACCGCTTTACAAAGGGGTCGGCGCCAAGGATCTTCCGCCGGAAGATTTCACCAAGTGAAAAGGCACGACCCGGCCAGACCGGGGGAGGCAGGATGACAGGCAAACAGCTGATATTCGACCTGCCGCTGCGCCAGTCGCAGGGGCGCGAGGATTACTATGTCGCACAGGCCAATGCGCTGGCGCTGGCGATGCTCGACACGCCCGAAAGCTGGACCTCGGGGCGCATGATCCTGACCGGCGATGCCGGCGCGGGCAAAACCCATCTGGCGCAGATCTGGGCCGATGCGAACCGCGCGCCGCTGATCCCCGCCGCCGAATTGCAGAACTATGATGCGCCCTGGCTGGCAACAGCGGGCGCAATCGTCGTGGATGACGCCAATCACATCGCGGGCACCCGCGAACGCGAATCACTGCTGTTCCACCTGTGCAATCTGTGTCAGGCGGAGGGGGTGAAGCTTTTGCTGACCGCCCGCACCGCGCCGCGTGACTGGGGGCTTGTGGTGCCGGACCTGCGCTCGCGTATGGAGGCCACGACCAGCGCCAAGATCATGCCACCCGATGATGCGCTGCTGGCTGCCGTTCTGGTGAAAATGTTTGCAGACCGCCAGATTCATGTGCCGGTGACGCTGATCCCGTGGCTTGTCAGCCGGATGGACAGGTCTCTGGCGACGGCGCGGGCACTGGTGGCCGCTCTTGACGCAAGGTCACTGTCGGAAAAACGCGCGATTACCCGCTCTTTGGCCTCGGACGTTCTGGACAGTCTTGGTCTTCACGAGGAAGATTGATCAAACTGTCATCTTTCCGATACATTTCAGGGCAATAACCGCGGTCATGACACAGGCTGATTTTCTCAAAACCCCGTTTCCCGTGCCCGTCGAACTTCCCGAGGAAGTCATCTCCGGTCCCGGACGTTTCTTCAACCGCGAGCTGTCATGGCTCGCGTTCAACTGGCGGGTCTTGGAAGAGGCCACCAATCCGCGCGTTCCGCTGCTGGAACGGCTGCGCTTCGTCTCGATCTCGGCCACCAATCTTGATGAGTTCTACACCGTGCGCGTGGCCGGTCTGCGCGAACTGGTCCGCGAGGGCAATAATATCCCCTCGCATGACGGGCTCACCCCGCGCGAACAGCTGCAACTGATCAATGAAGACGCCCGCCAGCTGATGGATATGCAGCAATCGAGCTGGAACACCATCCGGCGTGAACTGGACGAGGCGGGCATCCATGTGGTGACCCGCGCGACGCTGACCGAAGACGATCTGGTTTTCCTGCGCGATCACTTCCTGCAAAAGGTGTTTCCGGTGCTCTCGCCTCTGGCGATTGATCCGGCCCACCCCTTCCCGTTCATCCCCAATCTGGGCTTCTGTCTGGCACTGGAGCTGGAACGCCCCGGCGACAAGCGCCGCATGCAGGCGCTTCTGCCGATTCCGCAGCAGATCGACCGGTTTGTCCGCCTGCCCGGAGAGGCGCGCTTCCTGCCGCTGGAAGACGTGCTGCTCTTGCACCTGAACTCGCTCTTCCCCGGCTTCCGCGAGCGCGGCCATTGTGCCTTCCGCGTGCTCCGCGACAGCGATCTCGAGATCGAGGACGAGGCCGAGGATCTGGTGCGCGAATTTGAAACCGCCCTGAAGCGGCGGCGGCGCGGTCAGGTGATCCGGCTGAAAATCACGGCAGGTGCGCCCGAAAGCCTGCATCAGGTGATCCGCGAGGAATTGCATGTCACGCAAGACGAGGTAGTGGAAGTGCGCGGCCTTCTGGGCGTGGCCGATCTCAAGGAGCTGATCCTTGACGACCGCCCCGACCTGCTCTGGCCCTCCTTCACCCCCCGCGTTCCCGAACGGGTGCAGGACCATGAAGGCAATATGTTCGCGGCGATCCGCCAGAAAGACATGTTGCTGCATCACCCCTACGAGACCTTCGATATGGTGGTGCGGTTTCTGGCACAGGCGGCCAATGACCCCAATGTGGTGGCCATCAAGCAGACCCTCTACCGGACCTCGAAGGATTCCCCCATTGTCGCCGCGCTCTGCGAGGCCGCCGAGAACGGCAAGATGGTCACGGCACTGGTCGAGCTGAAAGCCCGTTTCGACGAGGCCGCCAATATCCGCCAGTCGCGGATGCTGGAACGCGCGGGCGCGCATGTGGTCTATGGTTTCACCAATTACAAAACCCACGCCAAGATCAGCACCGTGGTGCGTCGCGAGGGAGACAGCCTTGTAACCTATACCCATTACGGCACCGGCAACTACCACCCGATCACGGCCAAAATCTATACCGATCTCAGCTTCTTCACCTGTGACGATGCGCTCGGGCGCGATGCGACCAAGGTTTTCAACTATCTTTCGGGCTATGTGCAGCCGGAAAATCTCGAGAACCTTGCAATCTCGCCCCATACGCTGAAGCCGCGCCTGCTGGAGCTGATCGCCCGTGAGGCCGAACATGCCAAAGCCGGCAAACCCGCCGAAATCTGGGCGAAGATGAATTCGATCATCGACCCCGAGGTGATCGACGCGCTCTATGCCGCCTCGAATGCAGGCGTGAAGATAAGCCTTGTGATCCGCGGCATCTGCGGCATCCGCCCCGGCATCAAGGGCCTGTCGGAGAATATCCGCGTGAAATCCATCGTCGGGCGCTATCTGGAGCATTCGCGGATCGTCTGCTTTGGCAATGGCCACGGGCTGCCCTCGAAAAAGGCGCGGGTCTTTTTCAGCTCGGCCGACTGGATGGGGCGCAACCTCAACCGGCGCGTGGAAACGCTGGTGGAGACCACAAACCCCACCGTCAAGGCGCAGATCACCGAACAGATCATGGCGGCGAATATGGCCGATGAGGCTCAAAGCTGGATTTTGCAGCCCGATGGCAAATTCATCCGCTATCTGCCCGAGGACAATCAGACGCTGTTCAGCTGTCACCGCTTCTTCATGGAAAACCCGTCGCTTTCGGGACGGGGTTCCGCAGGGGCAAGCGACGTGCCAAAGCTTGCTCATAGCTTCGACTGAGCCTAGAATTTGGGCGATGTTTGTTTAGCCCGGAAGGCACAGATGGCAGATATGGTGGCCGTCGGTAGCAGCACTGACAATGACGAGTGGGATCCCTTCGGAAAACCGCTCTTTGACGACCCCTCGATTCGCGCGCTCAGCCGTGTTGGGGTCGTCGATATAGGCTCGAACTCTATCCGCATGGTCGTCTTTGACGGCGCGGCGCGTTCGCCTGCCTATTTTTTCAATGAGAAGGTCATGGCGGGGCTCGGACAGGGGTTGGCCGAAACGGGCCGATTGAACCCCGAAGGGCGCGTCCGCGCCCTGACCGCGATGCGCCGCTTTGCCGCGCTGGCCAAGGGGATGAAGGTCAATTCACTGACCTGTGTGGCCACCGCCGCCATGCGCGATGCCGAAGACGGGCCGGACTTCCACAAGCTGATCGAGCAGGAAACCGGCCTGACCATCCATGTGGTGGACGGTCCCGAAGAGGCGCGACTGTCGGCACAGGGCGTGCTGCTGGGCTGGCCCGATGCCAACGGTCTCATCTGCGACATCGGCGGCAATTCGATGGAACTGGCAGAGGTGCGAGATGGCAAGGTCTGGCGGCGGGTTTCCTCGCAGCTCGGGCCGTTCCGTTTGCAGCTTGTGGGCGACCGTGCGGCGCAGATTGCCCATGTCAAAGAGACCATGCAGCGGCTGGCCGCCGAGGTGGGCACCGATTACGAGCGGATCTATCTGGTTGGCGGATCGTGGCGCGCCATTGCCCGCATCGATATGGAGCGCGAGGCCTATCCGCTTCTGGTGCTGCATGAATACCGGATGACACCGGAGGCGGTGGGCAAAACCCTCGAGATGATCGAAAGCACCAATCTCTCGGATTTGCGCACCCGCACCGGCATCGGTTCGGCACGGATGGATCTGGTGCCCTATGCGGCCATCGTGCTGCGCGAACTGGTCGCGCTGTTCCAGCCCGCCGAAATCGACGTGTCCTCTTACGGGATCCGCGAGGGGCTGCTTTACGAACAGATGCCCGACCGTCTGCGCCGCCGCGATCCGCTGATCGAGGCGTGCCGTCATGCCGAACGCCGTGCCGCCCGCCTGCCCGGCTTTGGCAAGAAGATGCACAGCTTCATCCAGCCGATCTGGGGCGAGGTGCCGCCCGAAACCTACCGTCTGATCCGTGCGGCCTGCCTGCTGCATGACACGACATGGCGCACCCATCCCGATTACCGCGCCGATGCCTGTTTCGAAAACGTCACCCGCGCCAATATGGCGGCCTTGTCCCATCCGGAGCGGATTCTGGTCGGGCTGGCGCTTTTGCATCGCTACAAGAACAACCGCTCGAACTCGGCGCATCAGGCCCTTTTCAAACTGCTCTCGAAAGACCAGATCCGCGAGGCCGAAATCTTGGGCAAGGCCATGCGCTTTGCGGCCATGTTCTCGATTGACGACCCGACCGAGGCGGGCGTGCTGACCCATCACCGCGAGGACAAGCGGCTGGAACTCAGCCTGACCCGCAAGGGCGCGGACCTGTTTGGCGAAGTCACCGAATCGCGCTTCACCTCGCTATGCAATTCGCTTGGCGTGAAGCCGGTCATCCGCCAGCCCGCCTAAGGGCGGCCTTGTGCTGCCCCTGCTTCGGCGGGGGCATGCAGCACCAGATCCAGCGATACCGGAAAATGGTCCGAAGCGGTCAGCAGCGCCTCCCGCAACTCGGCATTGCGATAACAGGCGGGGTCGTCGAACGGATGCCAGATCCGCCATGCAGGCCGGTTGGCGCAAAGATCCCCCGACACCATGATGTAATCGACCATCGCGCCGAAATAATGCTGATCGGCCACAGACCAGAACCGCGCCGATGCGGGTTGGGCAAGCGTCGGCCCGACCTGCAGGCGGGCATGCGGATCATGCAGCAGATACCGCCCCGGCCCGAGCTGCCCCGAAATCACTTCCAGCGCGGATTGGCCCAGCACTTCTTCATATTCGTCCAGCCCCGGACCATCGTTCAGATCTCCTAGCAAAATCAGTGACTTCCCCTGCCGTAGCAGGTCCTCCACCCGCTCGCGCAGCCAGAGCGATTGCACAAGCTGCTTGCGACGGCTGCGCAACGCCAGCCGGTGCATGTTCCGCGCGGTCTGGCCATGCGAGACCTTCGATTTGATATGCACCCCGATCAGATGGAAAGTACTGCCCGCACTCTCGATGATCGCTTCAAGCGGCGGCTTGTCGAAGACATGATCGGCCGCACTCAGCCCGTGCACGCGCGGCACCGGATGGCTTCCCGGTTCCGGATCAAGCCTCACCGCCACCCGATCAGGATCATAGAGCAAGGCGATCTCTTGCTGGGTCACACTGGCCGCCCCATGCAGACAGGCACGGGTGCGCAACCCGAAATACTCGGCAAACAGCTCCAGACTGACCCGTGTATGCCGCCCGACCCCGTCATCGGGGGCCTCGACCACAAGCATCAGATCGGCATCGACAGAGGCCATCACCCGCGCCACCGCCCGCGCCTGACCGGCGGCGGTCGTCTGCTCGTGGCGCGTGGGCCGCCCGTCAAATAACGGCTCGCCCTGCGCATCGAACAGATTGGTGAACCACTCCACATTATAGGTCGCGATCCGCAAATTGATATCGCGCTGCATGATGCCCCTAGGCCATCTCCCGCCGCGTGCGAATCTCTTCCCACGCACGGTTCAGCGCCACTGTCCGGTCTTGGGCCAGACGCACGGCCTCTTCCGGCATCCCGCGGGCAATCGCGCGATCGGGATGGGCCTCGCGTATCGCCGCCTTCCACGCCTTGCGCACCTCGTCAAGGCTCGCATCCGGCGCGACCTCCAGCACGGCCCAAGGGTCCGGATCGGGCCCTGCCACGTAGCTGGCACGGATGGCGCTATAGCAGCAGTCCTTCAAACCGAAGATCCGCGCCACCTCTTTCAGGAAGATCTCTTCATTCTCGTGGAAATCACCATCGGCCACCGCAATGGCAAACAGCCCCTCCAGCACGTCTTTCAACACCCCGTTGCCCGGACCGAACATCGCGGCAATCTTGCGCGCATAGGCATCAAAACCGGCCACATCGGTGCGCGCCATGTTGAAGACACGCGCGGCATTGGTCTCTTCGCCCGGCGGGATCGAGAAAATCCGGCGGAATGTCTCGACCTCGTTACGGGTCACCTGCCCGTCGGCCTTGGCCATCTTTGCCCCCAGCGCGATCACCGCAATGGTGAAGGCCACCGACCGTTCGGGCGGCGCGCGCAGTTGGTCGAACACATCCGAAAGCGCCTCCCCCCGCGTCAGGGAAGCAAGTGCCGCCGCGATGCGCGACCATAGAGAAAGAGGCTTGTCCATGCAGCCAGTCTAGCCCGAAACAGCCCGACTGCACACCGCGATTTTTGCACAGAGGCTCACGAATTTATGCGCGGCTGCCAGATGCGGCCCCTTCGCTCGGGGCTACCTTCTTGGCCGTCAGGGGCTTCACGCGCCCCGCCCCGTGGCCAGACAGGTTCAGGCCTGCTTGGCCAGACGGCTTTCCAGCACGTCGAAAGGCACACCGGGCTCGTCCTTGGCACAGCGGATCACCAGCGAGGTTTTCACGCTGGCCACGTTTTCCGCAGCGGTCAGATCGCTCATCAGGAAGCTCTGGAAGGTCGAGAGATCGGGGGCCACGCATTTCAGGATGAAATCGATCTCGCCATTGAGCATATGGCATTCCCGCACCAGCGGCCATGTATTGCAACGCGCCTCGAACTGCGCCAGATCGGCCTCGGATTGCGAATGCAGCCGGACCGAGGCAAAAACCTGCACCTCGAAATTCAGCTCGCGCGGGTTCACATCAGCATGGTAGCCGCGGATATATCCCGCCTCTTCCAGCGTGCGCACACGCCGCAGGCAGGGCGGTGCCGAGATCCCCACACGCTTTGCCAGCTCCACATTCGTCATACGCCCGTCGGCCTGTAACTCGGCCAAGATTTTCCGGTCGATTTCGTCAAGCTTTGAACTGGCCATGATCACACCTCCGCCTTGCGCCGAAAACTATCGAAAATATCGCAGCTGCGCAATAATATTTCACATCTTTATCTGCAAGCGCAATCGCACCCTGATTTCGCAAAGGCAGACCTGATCCGCCGCGCGGCACAATCGCATCAATCCTTCCGTCGAGCTCGGCGGGGGGTTTTCGTCGCAGGTTGCGGTGTCTATATCCGCATCAAACGCGCTGCAAGACAGGAATCTCAGGAGACCGGCATGTCCGAGACGACCAAGAAAACAAAACTGCTCATCATCGGCTCCGGCCCCGCTGGCTATACCGCAGGCGTCTATGCCTCGCGCGCCATGCTCCAGCCCGTTCTGGTGCAGGGCCTGCAACCGGGCGGCCAGCTGACCATCACCACCGAGGTCGAGAACTGGCCCGGCCATACCGAGGTGCAAGGCCCCGACCTGATGGTGCAGATGGAAGAGCATGCCCGCGCGATGGGCACCGAGATCATCGGTGATTACATCACCTCGCTCGATCTGGGCGCACGCCCCTTCACCGCGCAAGGCGACTCGGGCACCACCTATGTGGCCGATGCGGTCGTGCTGGCCACCGGCGCTCAGGCGAAATGGCTGGGCCTGCCCTCGGAAGACAAATTCCAGGGCTTCGGCGTCTCGGCCTGCGCCACCTGCGACGGGTTCTTCTATCGCGGCAAGGAGGTCGTGGTGATCGGCGGCGGCAATACGGCGGTGGAAGAGGCGCTCTTCCTGACCAATTTCGCCTCCAAGGTCACCGTGATCCACCGCCGCGACAGCTTCCGCGCCGAGAAGATCCTGCAAGAACGCCTGTTCAAGAACCCCAAGGTCGAGGTGGTCTGGAACCACACCGTTGAAGAAGTTCTTGGCACCGAGGCGCCCCTGGGCGTGACCGGCGTGCGGGTGAAATCCACCGCCGATGGCGCGGAACGCGAGATCCCCTGTGACGGCTTCTTCGTGGCCATCGGCCATGCGCCCGCTTCGGAACTGGTGAAGGACCAGCTCAAACTGCAGGAGGGCGGCTATGTCTGGGTCGAGCCGGGTTCGACCCGCACCTCGATCGAGGGCGTCTTTGCCGCAGGCGATCTGACCGATCACACCTACCGTCAGGCGGTCACCTCGGCAGGCATGGGCTGCATGGCCGCGCTGGATGCCGAACGCTGGCTGGCCGAGCAGGGTCTGGCCGAATAACCCTGTCACACACGGAACCTGACAAACCTCTGGAAAGCCGCCCCCCCTCGGGGCGGTTTTTTGCCTTCCGGTTTCCCCTGCCCTGTTCAGGCCCGCTCCGTTCTGCCGCCCCCTATGGCCTGCGGCCTCCGGCGCATTTCACCGCAATTTAAGCTTTGTTTGCCAATCTCCCGAAGAACGGGGTTTTGAAGCATAGATTGTAACCTATGGCAGATACATCTTCTTGGGGATGGTATTCCTCCAGCACATGGCCGGGCTATTCCGCAGCCTCGCAGGACAACCTCAATGCCAGCGGAAATGGCCGCTCGGTCGATCCGGCGGGCTATACCGAAATCACGCTACATGACACCAATAACGACGGAATTATCTGGGACTATGACACCGATGACGTGCATAGCCCCGATCCCGCCGAATATATCTCGGGCCCCTCGCTCAACCTCTATCCGCAGGAAATCGCGCTTTATACCAACTCGACGATGGTGGTGAACGGGGTCACCTATAGCGGACTGGAGATCGAGGTCACGCTGTTCACCGATGGCACATGGGGCGCCCGCCTGATGGACAGTTCCATTCCGGCGGGGGTGCATTACAGTAATGTCCAGTCCATCACATTGGGCACATGGGACGGGGTCGAATATGATGGCGTGACCATCGCCCATGTCGATGCTCCCTTCGTCTGCTTTGCGCAGGACACCCGCATCATGACAGTCGATGGCCCCCGCCCCGTGCAAAACCTGACCCCGCGCGACAGGCTGATCACCCCTCACGGTCCGCCCGCCCGTATTCTCTGGATCGGTTGCCGCGAGGTCGCGGCCCTCGGGCGCGCCGCGCCTATCCGCTTTGCGAAAGGCATATTGGGCAACACGCGGGCGCTGCTTGTTTCGGCCCACCATCGGGTGCTGGTCAGCCATCCCGCCTTAGAAGACCTTACGGGATACAGGCAGGGTCTGGCTGCGGCGCGTCACCTTGTCGGGCTCAGGTCCGGCATCCAGCCCGTCGCCTATCCGCGGCTGCGATACTGGCACATCCTGACCGAGCATCATCAGGTCATCATGGCCGAAGGCGCATGGGCCGAAACCCTCTATCCCGGCACCGAGGCATGGGCGATGCTCGGCCCCGCCTGCCAGAAGCTGATCCGGCAATCGCTGCCCCAGCTTTCCCGCCTACCCGCAGATTACGGCCCGCTGGCCTATCCGGCCCTCTCCGGCAGAATTTGCCGCGAACTGGGTCCGGCGCTGCTGCCACATACCCAATCGCGGGGCCTGGAAAAAGGCGTGGCCTGAGGGTCCGGCGGGCCATGCCCCCCCTTTGGGACCAGCCGCCGGACACGCCTCACACCGAAATAAAACGGGGCGCCTATGCGGCACCCCGATATCAGTCAGCCTCCCGCCTCCAGAGGCTGGATTTGTCTTCTGCCGACGGCCCTTGCGATCAATGCACCGTCACAGGCGCAAGGTCGTTCTGCCGCGCAAGGATAAAGGCCATTTCGCGGTCACGGACCAAGGCCAGCCGCTCGCCGTCAGAAGAATGCAGCGCGTAAAGCTGTTTGACATCGCCCAGCTGGGCTTTCACCTCTTCGGGCAGATCGCCCGCATCCACCGCACGGATATAGGCAATCCGGTCCGTCTGGCCTTCGGGCGCAAAGTCGAATTTCGTATGCATCGCAAGTCCTCCTGCCTGATGTTATTTTTTCGAGATCGGGATCGTCTGCACGACGGGATCGGGCACCACCCGCCGCAGATCGACATGCAAGAGCCCGTTTTCCATCGACGCGCCCGCCACATCGACCCCATCCGCCAGCACGAAGCTGCGCTGGAAGGCGCGTGCAGCGATTCCACGGTAAAGATAAACGCGGTCCGCACCGTCTTCACCCTGCCGACCACGGATCACAAGCGCGCGATCCTCCATCGTGATCGACAGATCCTCTTCGGCAAATCCCGCCACCGCCAGAGTGATCCGGTAGCAATCCGGCCCCGACTGTTCGATATTATAGGGCGGATAGGCATCCGACCCTGTTTTGGCCGTCCGTTCCACCAATCGTTCCAGCTGGTCAAAGCCCAGCAGATACGGATGCGACCCAAAGCCTAGTTTCGTCATCAGGCAAGCCCTTTTCAAAGCGACGTGCAGCGAACGGGCCCCATGCACCGGCGGCCCTTCCCTATGAATATGGTCAGCCGCAGCGCATACCGCAAGACCCTGCCAGAGAAGGATTAACGTCGATTTTCTTCCGAAATTCCAAAAAATCGTGTATTAATAAAAATGAACACCTGCCGAGTCACCCTTTAAGGCCGGCGCCATACAGCAATCTACGGAACGCCATCATGAATGCGCATGTCGAAATGGAACACGAAGAAGTCCTGCGGGTCAAACTTGCGGTGCTACGTCAGGAACATCGCGATCTTGATGAAGCCATTGCAGCCCTTCAGGCTGTGGCCCATTGCGACCAGTTGCGTCTGTCGCGCATGAAGCGGCAGAAGCTGCAACTGAAAGACGAGATCGCCCGTATCGAAGACAAACTGATCCCCGACATCCTCGCCTAAGCCCCGAATCCCCCCTTTGGTCTTGCTCAGAACGGCTGCGCGCCTATAGTGCGCTTTCAAAGTTTCAGGAGGTACCATTGGGCGTAAAAGTCGGAATCATCATGGGGAGCCAGTCCGATTGGCCGACCATGAAGGGCGCAGCACAGATCCTTGACGATCTCGGGGTCAGCTACGAGACGAAGATCGTTTCGGCACATAGAACACCCGATCGCCTGTGGACCTATGGCAAGACCGCTGTCGAGCGCGGGCTGCAAGTGATCATCGCAGGTGCAGGCGGCGCGGCCCACCTGCCCGGCATGATGGCCTCCAAGACCCGTGTGCCCGTGATCGGTGTACCGGTGCAGACAAAGGCGCTTTCGGGGGTCGATAGCCTCTATTCTATCCTCCAGATGCCCAAAGGCTACCCTGTGGCCACAATGGCGATCGGTTCTGCCGGTGCGCCCAATGCGGCCCTTCTGGCAGCGGGCATTCTGGCGCTTCAGGACGCGGCGCTGGCCGAGCGGCTGGACACATGGCGCACGACCCTGTCCGACTCGATCCCTGACGAGCCGCAGGACGTTCATCCATGACCGACATCTCGTTGCAACCCGGAGCCATGATCGGCATTCTGGGCGGCGGACAACTGGGACGCATGCTCTCGGTTGCGGCCTCGCGTCTGGGCTTCAAGACCCATATCTTCGAACCCGGCGCCAATCCGCCCGCAGCCGATGTGGCACATCAGGTGACCACAGCGTCCTATGAGGATGCCGAGGCCCTGCGCGCCTTCGCCCGCTCGGTGGACGTGATCACCTATGAGTTCGAGAATATCCCCACCTCGGCGCTGGATATCCTCGAGGCCATCCGCCCGCTGCATCCCAACCGGCGCGCCCTGGCGACCTCGCAGGACCGGATTATCGAGAAGAGCTTCTTGGGTGAGATCGGGCTGAAGACCGCACCGTGGGCCAAGGTCACCGATACGGCCAGCCTCGACGCGGCGATTGCCGAGATCGGCACGCCCGCAATCCTGAAAACCACCCGTCTGGGCTATGACGGAAAGGGTCAGGCGCGGATCATGGCGCCCGAAGATGCCCCCGAGGCGCTGGCCGCGATGGCAGGGGCCGAGGCGGTTCTGGAGGGGTTCATCGACTTCTCGATGGAGATTTCGGTGATTGCCGCGCGTGGCACCACCGGTGAGGTCGCCTGTTTCGACCCCGGTCAGAATGTTCATAAGAACGGCATTCTGCACACCACCACCGTGCCGGCGCAAATCCCTGACAGCCTGCGCATGGATGCCGTTCTGATGGCGGCAAAGATCCTGAATGCGCTGGACTATGTCGGCGTGATGGGGGTCGAGCTTTTCGTCACCAAGGGGGGGCTGATCGTCAACGAGATCGCGCCGCGTGTGCATAATTCGGGCCACTGGACGCAGGCGGGCTGTGCCGTCGACCAGTTCGAGCAACATATCCGCGCGATCGCGGGCTGGCCCTTGGGCGATGGCGCGCGCTATGCCGATGTCGAGATGCTCAACCTGATCGGCGATGATGTGCTGCGCGTGCCCGAATTTGCCAAGACCCCGCGCACGCAGATCCATCTTTACGGCAAGGCCGAGGCCAAGCCAGGCCGCAAGATGGGCCATGTAAACAGGCTGATATGAGAGTGAACGCCGCGCCCGATCAGCGCGGCGTCCGCTTCAGGAGCGGTCGAGATTGACGCCGATCAGATCGGCCAGACTTTCAAAATGCGTCAGCGGCAGCATATGCCCTGCCCCCGGCACCGTCGCCGTCCCGACATTCTGCATCCGCACCGCCAGTTCGGCACAGACCAGCGGCACCGAAGGGTGGGTCTGGTCGCCGTGAACCAGCAGGACCGGCGCGTCAATCGCCTCGATCCCGTCCGCCCGCAGGATCTGCCCGGGGTCGGCGAAATTTGCTGTGGTCGTATTGGCCAGAATGGGCATCTGCTCCATGAAACGCGCGCGTTGATGCTCTGGCAAAGCCTCCCAAGGCACACCGCTGCCCCATTGCGCCAGAAAGGCCCGTGCCGCCTCTTCGCGCTTTCCTGCAGCCAGAAGCTGCATCAGATGTTTCTGGTCCTTGGCCACCGCATCATATTCCGGCGTGCCTTCGATGGCGGCAAAAAGAATGGGCTCGATCAGCGTCAGGCTGCGGATGGCCTCGGGGGCCGCAACCGCCAGCCGCAGCGCCACGCTGGAGCCGAAGCTATGCCCGATCAGATCAAGCGGGCGGTCGATGAAACTGGCCGCAATCTGTGTCACCAGCCTCTCGAAGGCACCGGCGGCCTCTTCTACGGCCCATTCGCCCGACCGCCCGTGCCCCGGCAGGTCGAAGACCCGCGCGGTCATCCGGTCTTCCAGCAGCGCGAAGGACGGCTCCCATGCGCGGGCATTGCCCAGCATGCAGTGGATCGCCAAAGCCGGGCGTTCGCCGCCCCCGAGCAATTCCGAGGCGATCTGGACGCCCCTGCGGTCATCGATCATGCACATGTCCCCAGATAGCTGTCGAGAAACGCCAGCCGGTCCTGCCCGAAGAAGCGCTGGTCGGTGTCGGTCACGATATAGAAGGGCGAGCCGAAGACCCCTGCGGCCACCGCGTCTTCAAGGTTTTTCTCGTAGGCAATCGCCCCGTCAAACAACCCCGTCGTCACCAGATTGCCGTCAAAACCATTGGCCTCCAGCGCCGCGCGGATCAGCCCTTCCTCGGCGATGTCGCGCCCTTCGGCCCAACGGGCGCGGGCAATGGCATGGACCAGCCCCCCCAGATCGCCGCCACCGGCCTTCTGGGCCGCGATGATCGCATAAGAGGCGGGGGCGGCATTGGGCACGGGCACCGAGATATTGGGCATCGGCAGCCTCAGTTTTTGCGACCAGCGCGTGACCTCCTGATTGCGATATTGCATCCGCGACGGATGGCGGTCCGCCGGACGGGTGCCCCCCGTGCGATCAAACAGCGCCATCAGGTCCAGCGGCCGATAGGTCACTTGCGCCCCGTGACGGGTTGCAATCTCTTCAAGACGCAGCCCCGCGAAATAGGTATAAGGCGAAAAAACCGAGAAGTAGTAATCAATATGTGACATTCGCATGTCTCCCTTGCACCCTTGGATTTGCCCAGACGCTACCTCGGTGCTAAGGCAGGCGCAATGTAAGCGAATCTCTGCCGCGACCTTCCCTTGCGGCGCTGCCCGGAGCCAAAGCCCATGTCCGCCATGACTGAACCCAAACTGATCGCCGGCAATGCCAACCGCCCGTTGGCCGAAGCCATTGCCCGCCGGATGTCGATGCATCGCGGAATGTCCGTGGGCCTCGTCGATGCCCGCGTCGAGCGGTTCAACGATCAGGAAATCTTCGTCGAAGTCTACGAGAACGTTCGTGGCGAAGACATGTATGTCATCCAGCCCACCTCCAATCCGGCCAATGACAACCTGATGGAACTGCTGATCATGGCCGATGCGCTCAAACGCTCCTCGGCGGATCGTATCACCGCCGTGATCCCCTATTTCGGCTATGCCCGCCAGGACCGCCGCACCAAGGCCCGCACCCCGATCTCGGCCAAGCTGGTGGCGAACCTGCTGACCGAAGCCGGTGTGAACCGTATCCTGACGCTGGATCTGCATGCGACGCAGATTCAGGGCTTCTTCGATATTCCGGTGGATAACCTCTATGCCTCGCCGGTCTTCTCGCTCGATATCATGCACCACTTCAAAGGCGATATGGATGATGTCATGGTCATCTCCCCCGATGTCGGCGGTGTGGCCCGTGCCCGCGAGATCGCCAAGCGCATCGGTGCGCCGCTGGCCATCGTCGACAAACGCCGCGAGAAAGCGGGCGAAGTGGCCGGCATGACCGTGATCGGGGATGTGACCGGCAAGAAATGTATCATCGTCGATGACATCTGCGATACCGCAGGCACGCTGTGCAAAGCCGCCGAAGTGCTGATGGAAGCGGGCGCTGTCGAGGTTCATGCCTATATCACCCACGGTGTCCTGTCGGGCCCCGCTGTCGAGCGCGTGTCGAAATCGGTCATGAAATCGCTGGTGATCACCGACTCGATCCAAGCGACCGAAGCGGTGAAGAAATGCCCCAATATCCGCATCGTGCCGACCGCGCCGATGTTTGCCCAAGCCATCCTGAACACATGGTCGGGCACCTCGGTCTCGTCGCTGTTTGAAACCGAAACCATCAAGCCGATCTACGAAGGCATGTATAGCCAGTCGTAAGACCGCCTCCGATACGATCCGAAAGCCCGGCCAAAGTGCCGGGCTTTTTCATTGCCCGAAAGTCGCATTTGCCAAGCTGGCTTAGGACCGGCAGAGTGACAGGATGCGCCTGTTTCTGACCACCTGCCTTGTGATGATCGCTTTTGCGGCCAATTCGGTGCTGAACCGGATGGCCGTGTTCGGGGCGGGCTGGGATCCGGCGCTTGTCGGGGTGCTACGGCTTGGGGCGGGGGCGGTGGTGCTATGCCTGCTCAGCGGGATGCGCCTGCGCCATCCGCCCCCGCCTGCCATGCTGGCTTTGGGTGTGGCGACCCTGTTTCTGTATATCTGGGGCTTTTCACGCGCCTCCGGACGGCTGGATGCCGGTGTGGGCGCGCTGACGCTGTTCGGCACCGTGCAGATCACCATGTTCGGGGCCGCGGTCTTCCGCAAGACACACATCCCCCCGCTACGCTGGCTGGGGGCAGGCATGGCGCTCGCGGGGCTGGCGGTTCTGCTGTGGCCGCAAGGAGATCTGCGTATCGACATGACCGGACTGGCATGGATGATGGCGGCAGGCATGGGCTGGGGGCTGTATTCGCTGAACGGGGCAAAGGCACGCGATGCGCTGACGGCCACGGCGTTCAACTTCGCCCTTGCCACGCCTCTTGCGCTGCTCTGGTGGCTCGGGGCCGGCGGCCCGATGGCGGGGGCCTCCTACGGGCTTTGGGCCACACTGGCGTCGGGGGCGATAACATCGGGCTTAGGCTATGCGCTGTGGTATCGGGTGCTGCCGCAGATCCCCGCGACGCAGGCGGCTCTCGCGCAGTTGAGCGTGCCGCTGATCGCCGCATTGGGCGGCGCGGTGTTTCTGGCCGAACTGCCCGGCCCGCGCTTCTGGCTAGCGGGAGCCCTCGTGCTGGGCGGGATCGGGCTCGGCCTCCTGCGGCGCTAGGCTGCGCGGCGCTTCGGGCAGCGATCTGGCAGGCGCAACCCAGCCCAGAAGCCCCAGAAAGGTCTCGATCTCGGGCGTCGTGGTCGACCACGAACATACCAGCCGCGCCGAAAGCACCTCTTCCGCATCGCCTTCCAGATCCTGATCGAAGGGCCAGAAATAGTAATAGGCACCGTGATCGTGGAGCTTCTGGTGCAAATGGCGCGGCATGGCCACAAAAACCGCATTGGCCTGCGTGGGATGCAGCATCCGCACCTCGGGCAGGCTTGCCAGACCATCCGCCAGCTTGCGCGCCATCGCGTTGGCCTGACGTGCCAGCAACAGCCACAGATCGCCGTAAAGATAGGCCATCATCTGCGCCGCCAGATAGCGGTGTTTGGACATCAACTGCCCCGAACGCTTGCGCCGGATCTCGAATTCCTGCGCCCGGGCGGGGTCGAAAACCACCACCGCCTCGACCCCCATACAGCCGTTCTTGGTGCCACCGAACGAGAGCACATCCACCCCCGCCTTCCATGTCAGATCGGCAGGGCTACAGCCCAGACGCACCACCGCATTGGCAAAGCGCGCCCCATCCATATGCACCGGCAGATCGAATTCGCGGGCCACATCACACAGCGCCTTGACCTCGTCCACCGTGTAAACAGTGCCGAATTCGGTCGCATTGGTGATCGAGACCATACCGCGCTTGATATTATGGATTGCCGCCCCCGTATGGCGGATCTTGTCCCGAAGCGCCTGCGGTTCCATCTTGGCATCCTCGCCCTCCACCAGAACCAGCTTGGCCCCATCGGTGAAAAACTCCGGTGCGCCGCATTCGTCTTCCTCGATATGGGCGTTGCGATGGCAGAAAATCGCCTCCCACGGTCGGGTCAGAAGCGCGCAGGACAGGGCATTGGCCGCCGTGCCGGAGGTCACCAGAAAAACACGCGCCTCGAGGGCCTCGAAAATATCGCGGATACGGGCTTCGACAACCGGCGTCAGGGCATCGCCGCCATAGGGGCGCGCATGGCCTTCATTGGCGGCCTGAATGGCCTCCATAATGCGAGGAGCCACCGCCGAAGTGTTGTCGGAGCCGAAATTCATGAAAGATCCTCGATCACATAATCTTCCCAGTCTTCTTCCGGCACCTCGTATTCCGGCACGGTCCAGCCACGCACGGACTGGCCCGCCTCATGCACCGTCTCTTTCGATCCGGAAAGAAGATAGTGCCAGCTTTCCAGCGGCTTGTCTTCAAACCGCAACCGATAGGCGCAGGTGCGCGGCATCCAGTAGGCGATCTGCTCGATCGACTCCGGTGTCAGACGCACGCATTCGGGCACGAAATGGTGCCGGATCTCGTATTGCGCACAGCGGCAGGTCTGCCCATCCAGCAGACGGCAGGCAACGCGGGTAAACTCGACTTCGTTGGTATCAACGAATTCCAGCTTGTTGAGGCAGCACTTGCCGCACCCGTCGCACAGCGCCTCCCATTCCGAGGCATTCAGATCCCCGAGCGGCAGTTCCCAGAATTTCTTGCGTAGCTTGGACATAGAAGGAGACTCATCATTTGGCTGGGAAAGGCAATGCGTCTCTTGGCTCAGGCGGTCAAGATCTCGCGGGTGCGTTCGACATCACGATCCATCTGCGTGATCAGGTCGGGGATGCCGGTAAAGGCCAGTTCGGGGCGCAGATACTCGACCAGCGCGATCGATAGATGCTGGCCGTAAAGATCGCCTTTGAAATCCAGCAGATAGGTTTCAAGATTGGGCGTATTGACCCCGAACATCGGTCGCACCCCAAGGCTGGCCGCGCCCATATAGCTGCCCTTCTGCGGACCGGTCATCACATCGACCTTCACCGCATAGACGCCGAGTTTCGGCAGATGCAGCCCGTCCACCGACATGTTGGCCGTGGGAAAGCCTAACTCGCGCCCGCGTTTCTCGCCATGAATGACCGCCCCTTCGATCCGGTGCAGGTGGCCCAGCATGGCGGCTGCAAGTTCCGGCTGGCCCTCGGACAGCGCATTGCGGATCGCGGTGGAGGACACATGCACCCCCTCCACTTCCAGAAGCGGCGCCACAGTCACGTCAAACCCGAATCTCTGGCCAAAGAGCGCCAGCTCCTCTACCCCGCCTGCCCGCTTGCGGCCAAAGCGGAAATCGCGCCCGACCGTCACATTGGACACGCCAAGCCCCTCTGCCAGCACATCGCGGGCAAAGGGTTCCGGCTCCATCGACGCCAGCAGCGCATCGAACGGAAGCGCATAAAGACTGTCGACGCCCAGCTTTTCCAGCCGGTTGCGGCGGGCTTCGGCATTCATCAGACGGAAAGGCGGATCTTCGGGGCGGAAAAACTCGCGCGGGTGGGGTTCGAACGTCACGACCCCCAAAGACACGCCGTCACGACGCGCCAGATCGATCACAGAGCGGTGCCCCAGATGCACACCATCGAAATTGCCCATGGCAATGGAGGCGCCGCGCGCCTCCGGAGGAATCTGCCAGTGGTCGTAAACTCGCATAAAGCCGTCCGTTCCCGCATTCCCGCGAGAACGGGTCTGCCTCAGCCGCGCGAGATATCCCGCGACGGAGCCAGCACCACGGCCTCGCCCTTCAGAACAACCGTATCGCCCACCGTGCATTGGGTTGCAAGTGTGACACGCCGCTTAACCCGATCAATCGCCGCCACGCGGACAGTTGCACAAACTTCATCCCCCGGACGCACCGGCGCCATGAAAGTCAGCGATTGTTTAAGATAGATCGCACCATGCCCCGGAAGCTGTTCGCCAATCACGGCCGAAATCAGACCAGCGGACAGGATGCCGTGGGCGATCCGGCCCTTGAACATCGTGGTACGGGCGTAATCGTCATCGACATGCACAGGGTTCCGGTCCGTCGAAACTTCGGCAAAAAGCTCGATGTCACGGTCGGTCACCGCCTTCACCAGCTGGCGCGACATGCCTTCCTGAAGATCTTCGATGAAGATCGTGGAGCCTTCGATTTCCTTCATCAGCGTCATCCGCGTGGCCTTTCCAAACTGGTTATGTTGCATCGCAGCATAGCGCATCCCCGCGCCAATATCAATCGCCATAGCAATAATATATTACCAACTACTACCAAATGATAATATTCTTGTTCGAAAGATTGTTTCAATCCGAACTCCGCATAGCAAAACGCCCCCTGAAACACTACGTTCCAAGGGGCGCTCAAATCACTAAAATTCGATTCAACTGGTTAGCGAAGTCTTCCAATCGCATAAAGCGGTGCCTGCTGCTGGTCATCCAGCCACGGCTCCAGCTTGTCGGAATCGGGGGCCTCCACATCCGGCCCGAAAGCCTCGGCGGCCAGACCACCGGTCACGAAAAGGCAATCAAGCCCCTCGCCCGCCGCCCCCGCGACATCGGTCAGGATCCCGTCCCCGATTGCCAGAATGCGGCCATCCTCCGGCAGACCGAAGGACGCGCTCAGCTTGCGGCGGGCCAGATCGTAGATCGGCGGATGGGGCTTGCCGCAATAGATCGCATCGCCCCCCATGTCCTCATAAAGCTCGGCCAGCGCACCCGCGCAGTAAATCCGCTTGTCGCCCATATCCACCACCAGATCGGGATTGGCGCAAAGCATCTTCAGCCCGCGGGTCTTGGCGGCCAGAAACGTCGCGCGGTAATCCTCGGGGGTTTCGGTCTCTTCGTCGAAAGGCCCCGTACACACAATGCCCTCGGCTTCTTCGAAAGACACGCGTTCGATCTTGGCACGGCCTTCCCATTCGGCGGGAATGGACGTGAAGAACCCGTTGTCTTTCTCCGGCCCCAGATGCCAGATCTTGCGCCCTACGGCACCGGCAAACATCGCATCCTGCGCGGCATCCCCCGAGCTGACAATCAGATCCCACGCATCGTCGGGGATCGCCATCCTGGCAAAGCGTTCTTTCACGAATTCCGCCGGACGCGGCGCATTGGTCAGCAAGACAACCCGTCCGCCTTTGGCACGAAACGCCTGCAGGGCTGCGACAGCCGCAGGATAGGCCGTCACGCCATTATGCAAACACCCCCACAGATCGCAGAACAGCGCATCATAGGAGGCAGAAATCTCGGCAAGCGATTGGACGATACGGGTCATAGCAACCTTTCGGGCAGTAAGTCTGTGGCGCGTCACGTGCGCAGGGCTCTCTTAGGGCTGCTCTATGACATGTCTGTAACAGTTACGAAAGCAAGGCCTGACCGCCGATCAGCGTCATTATGCCTTTCGCCAGCAAAATAACCGAAAGCAGGAACAGCATCCCCTGTATCACCCGGACATAATGCGTATCCGACAGTTTGACCGTCAGCCAGCGCCCGATAAACGTCCCCAGAATACCGGTGGCGGCCAATGCGGCAATCAGGCCCCAGTTCAGCCCGTCAAGCTGTCCGATCGCAAAATAGGCCGGAAGCTTCGCCAGATTGCCAATCGCGAAGGAAATCGCGATGGTGCCCGCAAATTTCAGCTTTGGCAGGCGCTGGGGCAAAAGATAGGCCTGCGCGGGCGGCGAACCGGAATGGGTGATGAAGCTTGCGATCCCTGTCAGAGTGCCCCAGAAAAGCCCGGGCAAAAGCGCAGGCTGCGTGACCTTTGTGCCACCGCGCCCGCACCATGCGCGCAAACAGAACCAAAGCCCGATGCCTCCGGTAAACAGCAGCAGGACAGGCTCGGGCGTATATGGGGTGATAAAGGTTGCCACCCCCACCCCGAACAGCAGGGCAGGCGTGAAGATCAGCAGGTTGCGACCCGAAAACTCTTTCCGGAACAGCCAGACCCCGATCCAGTCGGTCACGATATAGACCGGCAGAAGCGTCGCAGCGGCGGTCACGGGGTTCATGAACAAAGCCAGCAAAGGCACAGCGATCGCCGCAGCCGATGCCAGCTCCTGAAAGAAATTCAGCGTGCTGTGATCCAATCTTCGCCCGGGACCCGAGGCCGGGCTGAAGAATTTTGTAAATTGCCTTGCGCTACCCCTCGGAAGGGGCCGATTTGTGAGCTTGAAATCCTATACGGCGCGCGCTGCGATGCCGAAGGGCCTTCAGATTTTCAACTGTATCGCTTGCATCATGCCGGGCGCGCGAATTCAAGTTGGAGCGTGAACCAGATTGGTGAGAATGAGCTGAGCAGCAAAAAGTCCGCGTATGTCTATAGTTCGGGCCTAGGTGGTTGCGCGAACAAGGACCGGCAAAAATGGATTGCCAAAGGTGATCAAGGCGACGTGGCTCGGACCTGCTTTTGGTCCCTCTGTGATCTAGTCAATGGCATCCCCTCAAAATCCTTCATGACGGGAGGTCATCCACAACTTGTAAAGCTTGATCAACGCGGCTTCGGCCACGCTGTTGGAGTGAAATTCAATGGCGTCCCGACTGTCTTCGGAAGGCGGACCACTAATCCCCAGAGTTTTGCGAAATTTTGGGTCGATGAGGATTTCACTCAGCTAAATCCCGAAACATTGGAGAAATACAGTCAAGCGCAGAAATATGGTCGAAGTAGGAGCGGGCGATAACGATTAGGCTCAATGGGCAATGTCTGCTTTGATGAAGCTGCACCGCAGCATCACTTCACTCGGTGAAGGTCGCCTCAGGGCCGAACACGTCGATACCGTTGCGCGACCCTCGAAAACAACCTGCCGCACCGCCGCATGACCGCTTCGAGCCCATACTGCAACATGCCGCCCCGCAGCATTTCGCTGGTGCAGAAGGCGGTCTCGGTTATCGCGGCCCGAAGCGGGGCTAAACGCGATCACTATAGCCGCAGCGCAGCTTTCCCGAACCGGTCATTCATTTAGTCCGCAGCATTATGAAGGGCCGGGATTGGCCCTGTGGTATCCTCTACCATTTTCGTTAAAGGCGCTATCTGGAATATCATCGCGAGGTGGCCTGTCTAAGTAGAGAAAACCATAAAAATCAAGGCAGAACCAATCACGCGCTACCCGTTAGGTGGATTTTAGAGAATTGCGGAGGTGGGTGCGAAAGGGCAGAACATGAGGGGTCTGACATCGCTTGCGGACGGGCTCCGGAAAGCAAATGAACCAAAATCTGCAGTCACTTCCCAATACTGGTGGATATACCCGATAGAAATTTCGCGCCTTCCTTTGCCAGAACCGCCTTCTCAAGATCCAGCCCGTTATCATGCGTGAGCGTGCCTACCCAGATCCGGTCACCCGAGGATGTCGTGTAGGGACTTTGCCATAGACGGAGGTGGTCGGCGACTTCGCTGTCGGTCTCCGAGGCGCGGAAGAAGGATATATCATTGGGCATGGCTTTCCAGAACAAGGGTGCGAGGCTTTGCGGCTGGCCTGCATCGCGCAATACACCCCATCCCGTTTTCACCAGTCCCGCAACGGTCACCGGTTTTGCCGCCCTCCATCCGGTTTGGGCAAGGTTCTGCTCGAGCGTTCCGAGATCCGGCGCGACAAAGGCAAGCGTCATAGCAAAGCGGTGATCTCCGTCCAGTGTCTCGGCAAATTGCGGCTGTCCGAGCTGTGCCAATGCGTCCTGAACAGAAGAGACTTCAATCGTGGAGGCAGGCACTGGGCGCGGATTTTGTGTCTTGGCATAGGTCCAGTCCCGTAGACCAGCGCTCAGCGCCAGAAGCACTGTCAGCCCCAACGCAACGGCGCGGAGACCGCCCGACAGGGACGCCATCGCAGGTGCAGGCGCGCGCTGGAGCCATTCGGCGATCGTAACCCCGAGGATCAGGCACAACCCGCCCAGCGTCCAGCCTGCCAGCACATCGCTGAGATAATGCTCGACCAGAAACAACCGACTACCGCCAATCAGAAGGGCGATGAGCGCCGCGCCGAACATGGCGGTGAAGGCTCCCATGCGCCCGAGCCGCCAGAGCAGGTAAAAGAGCATCCCGTAAAATGCCACAGACAGCGTGGCATGGCCGGATGGGAAGCTGCCAGAAGTCTCGGTGAAATATCCCAAGGCCGAGCGCGGTCGTGCGAAGGACGATTTCAGCAAGATCACACTCACCAGATCGCTGCCAAGGGCTGTAAACAGCCCCGCAATCAGCGCCCCGCGGCGTAGAACAACCAGCCAGAGAAGGGCGATCGCAAGGAACAGCCCCACAACGAGCTTGTCGCCGAGAGCGGTAAAGAGCGTGAAAAAGCGGATCAGTCCCGGTGTCCAGAACAGCTGCATCAGTTGCGCAAGCCGTGCGTCGATCTGCACGATCGGGGCGGCATGGATAAAATCGAAGGCGAGGCCGATGCCGAGGGACAAGAGATAGAGTGCTATCATTGCCAGAATGCTTGATGGCAGGCCACCGAAATGGCTGCGATCCAGACGCTGTTGGATAAAGCGCGCAAAGCGGGGATGGCGCTGTGCCCAGCTGTTCAGAACCGGATGCTGGCCGAGCATATCCATCCAGCCACCGGCCATCGACATCAGATAGGGCAAGGCACGGTCGAGCCGCCGTAAGGTCCACCATAGCGCGGCTATCAGAACAATCGCGCCGCCTGCAAAAGCCGCGTCACGGGTCAGAACCGGATTGAGCTTGGTTAGACCCGCGCCAATCGCATAACCGATGCCCACATGGACAAAGGCGTAGGGAACGCCGCTGATCAGGTTCCACAGGCTGAATTTGCGCCGCTCCATACCGGCCATGGCGGCAGCGAAGGGCACGAAAGCGGCAACGGGGCCGAGGAAGCGCCCGATCACCAGCGCCATCCCGCCCCGTCTGTGAAACAGGGCTTCGGCGCGTTTGAAGACCGGCATCTCCTGCACATTCCAGCGCCCGAGCATCCCGCGCCGTGCATGACGGCCCAGCCAGTAGGTGGCCTCTCCGCCTAAAACCGATCCGATGGCCACGAACCAGACCAGATCGAAGAAATCGAGCACGCCCTGTTGCACCAGAACACCCCCCGCATTCACGACCAGCGTGCCCGGAAGGAAGATCCCTGTGAGGAAGAAGGCCTCAAGGGCGGCGGCGGACCCGATGACCCAATAGCCGATCATCCCGAGGGCGGCGATGGAGGGGAGAAGCTGCGAGATGGATGTCATGGAAGGCTCTTTTGATCGGCAGGAGGGCGCGAGGATCTTGCCCTCACGTCCCTCTTTTAGCTTTGCCAGATCATCGGTGGGCTGACCAAGTTCTTACAAAAATGTAAGAATTGCCCCGTCCAACTATGCTTTGGGCGGCACGGTCCGGCTGATGACCGCAACAAGATCGCGGCCGACCGCAACAAGATTTGCCCGAGGCGGCACTGCGATATAGACCGGCTCCCATCTGGGCGCGAATTTCTGCTTGAACGTGCGCAGCCCCTCGAAATTGTAGAACTGGCGCCCGTGTCGATAGAGGAAGGCGCCAAGATGCGTGCTCAGCCGCACACCGCGCCGCGCCTCGAGCCCCGAGAGCGGTGCATTGCCAAGCGAGAACTCGGCATGGCCATTCTCCTTGAACTCAAGAAGCAGCGCCGTGAACAGAAAATCCATCACGCCGTTCGGAATATCATCGCGGTGGCGCATGAGGTCGATGGCGGCGCGTTGTTTGCGCTCGGTCACCCAGAGATTGGCAAAGGCCACGATACGCCCTTCATGGCGGACAAGGGCGATGGGGGTGCGGTCGAGATAGGCAGGATCGAAACTGCCGACCGAAAACCCCTTTTCCTCACCGATCTTGGAGCGGAGCCATATGTCGGAAATGATCTTCAGCTCGGCCAGAAGCGCGGGATCATGCGGGCCGTCCACCAGCTCGAAGCTCATCTGGTCTCGCTGTGCGCGGGCATAAGCCGCGCGGATCTTCTTGCGCTCGGGGCCGTCAAGGCTGAAACTGCGCAGATCGACCACCGCCTCTTCGCCGAATTTATGCGCGACCATGCCCATATCGATCCATGTCGTGGCAGAGCCTGCCGAGACCGAATAGAAAACGGGGCGTGCATTGGCGGCATAGGCCGCATCATGGAACTCCCAGACCAGCGCCTGTAGCTCGTCCGCCCGCCCGATTGGATCATGTAGCGCGATCCAGCTACGGCCTTGCGTACGATACATCAGGAAGCTTTCGCCCGAGGGCGAGAACATCAGCGCCTTGTCGCCCGTCAACGCCACGGCAGCCTCAGGGCGGGATTGAGCGGCGATCACCTTGGCAGCCTGATCCAGCGTCTCGGTGTCGGGCAGCGCTTCGGCCACCCTGTCCGGACGCAGCGCATAAAACAGCACCGAAAGCCCCAGCACCACAAGCCCGACCAGCCCCGCCCGCATGGAACGCGGCGCGCTATGATCGGAGGCGAACTGCCACCAGAGGCTCGTCTCGTAGGGCACGGCCTTATGCGCAAAGAAGAACACCCCCGCGAGCGCCCCCGCCAGACAGACGATCATCAACGCCCAACGCAGGCTCATCACATTACGGGTCAGACGAGTGGCACGGTAGAATTCGGAGCGCGCCGGATAGAGGATCAGCGCCGCAAGGCTCAGAAGGATTGCGCGGTCATAATCGATCCCGTTGAACAGGCTGACCGCCGCCCCCGCCGCCAGCACGCCCATGGCCAGCCACCATGCGCCCTCGACCCGCCGCAAAAGCCCATGCGCGACAAGCAGAAGAAACGCCCCCAGCGCGCTGGACAAAAGCGCACCGCCCTCAACCATGCTGAGCGGCACCAGAAGCTCCAGCTCTTCCGCCCAGTCGCTGGTGGCGGGCAGAAGCGAGGCCAGCATCATCACCGCCCCCGAGGCAAAGACCATTGCCGACATGGCGAGCGGCATCAGCGCCGAAATCGCCTTTTGCACCGGCACCAAGGTGGGGCTGATCCGGCGGCTGACAAAGCGCGCCTCGCCCAGTGCCATGAGGCAGAGCGCCAGCACGAAGGGCACAAGGTAATAGACCAGACGGAACAGCAAGAGCCCCGCCGC
Source organism: Thioclava sp. NS-SX20 (assembly GCF_057380695.1). Taxonomy (NCBI): domain Bacteria; kingdom Pseudomonadati; phylum Pseudomonadota; class Alphaproteobacteria; order Rhodobacterales; family Paracoccaceae; genus Thioclava; species Thioclava sp. NS-SX20. The sequence continues at coordinate 1,840,835 of NZ_CM170816.1, forward strand.
GATCTCGGTCACCGGCGCCCCGCTGGGCAGCGCGGCAATGATGATCGTCTCGAAAATACCAACCCCGCCCGGCACATGGCTGAGAACGCCCGCCATCACCGCGATGGCATAGATCGCCAGAAAGCTGCCAAAGCCGATCCCCTCGGAGGGGAGCAGGATATAGAGGGCAAGCGCGGCCATAAGGGTTTCCACCGCGACAAAGACGAATTGCCCTGCGATGATGCCCTTGGAGGGCGCGGCAAGGGTGATCCCACGGATGGTCAGCGTTCCGCGCCGTGTGGCAAGCCCCGCCAACACGATAAGTGCCAGCGCGCTCAGCCCCATAGCCCCCCAGCGGATGATTTCGGGCGGCCACGGGATCAGGCCGCCCAAGGCTTCTGGATGCCATGCCAGCGCCATGACCCCCACAAGCGTCGAGCCGATGCCGAAGGACACCGCCGAAAAGACCGAGATCCCCGCAATATCAAGGGCCGAAAGCCCGAGCGCCGAATAGATCCGGTAGCGCACCGCCCCGCCTGTTACGGCGGCCGCGCCCACCGTATTGCCGATCCCGTAGCCCAGAAACGACCCGATCATGGTCACCGAAAACGGCAGGCGCTGACCGATATAGCGCAGCGCGGACCAATCATAACCGACCAACGCCGCATAGCCGCCCGCCGTGCAAAGAAGCGCCGCAAAAAGCGTGGTGACAGGCGTTGCCCGCACCAAGGTCATGACATCGCGCAGATGGACGCCCTTTAGCAGATGATACAGCGCATAGCCGCCGGCTGCAAAAAGTGCGGCGGTGACAAGATAGGGCAGTAGCAGCCGGAGGCGGGCTTTGGGGTCGGTCATAGAGGCCTCTCCATAGTCGGGTCGAGGTGCGGCGGAACGGCGTGGGCCGCTCAAGGTTTCGTGAGGATTATTCCTGTTTCGGCCCGAATTGTGAAGACAATCGATGGCTTAGCGGCTTTACAAATTTGTAAGGCGACAGACAGGTAAAACCCCGACCAGATCCCCATATTAACCTTATGAACCGATTACGGGACAAAGGAGACCCTGATATGGAACGGATCAAAATGGCATTTGCGGCCATCCTCATGGGGGCCGTGGCTGTTGCAGGCTTGGGCTTCGGCCTGATGGCGCTGCTGTTCGTGGGCGTGGTTGGCGCCGTGACCCTGCTGGCCGCGCGGGTGGCCGCGCCGGTGATCGTCAAGCGGATGGAGCGCCGCATGCAGGCGCAGGGCGCGCCGGTGATCTGGGACCATGTTCCGAACTGAGGCGCCCCGTTTTCTGATACCAGCCGGAGCCTCCGCTCCGGCTTTTTCCACGCGGGTCCTTCTTACAGAAATGTAAGATCGGCGTCAGAACTTCCGCCAATCCGCCCCCTATGAAAGGCCCGACGCGGCCAAGATGGGCTTTGCGTTCCCCCTATCCCTCCCTTCGGAGCTATCTGATGACGCAGCCAAGCCTTTCTCCGGTGTCCTCGCCGGAATTCATTGTCAACAAAATCGCGGAAGTCACGCTGGTCTTCTGGGTGCTGAAGATCCTCGCCACCACTCTGGGCGAAACCACGGGCGATCTGATCGCCCAGACCTTGGGCCTTGGTTATCTGGCGGGTCTCGGGATCACCGGTGCGGCGCTGGTCGTGCTGCTGGCGGTGCAGATCCGTGCGCAAAGCTTCCACCCCGCGCTGTTCTGGGCCGCCATCGTCGGCACCACCACCGCAGGCACCGAAATCTCGGATTTCATGGACCGCTCGCTGGGGCTTGGCTATATGTCCGGCTCGGTCGTGCTGACTTTGGGCCTTCTGGCCACACTCTGGGTCTGGCACCGCCGCGATGGCACGCTGTCGGTCGATCCGGTCACGCGCCGCGATACCGAACTGGCCTTCTGGGTGGCCGTTCTGTTCTCGAACAGCCTCGGCACCGCCTTTGGTGATTTCCTCGTGGATAATCTGGGCCTTGGCTATATGGTCTCGGCCGCAATCTGCACCGGCGTCATCGGGCTTGTCTATCTGGCCCATCGGGGCCGTGTCATGAATGAAATCGCGCTTTTCTGGCTGGCCTTCATCTTCACCCGCCCCTTCGGTGCGACCTTTGGCGATTTCCTGACGAAACCGCTGGAAAAGGGCGGGCTGGATCTGGGCACCTATAATGCCTCGGCGGTCTGTCTGGTGCTGATGGCGGGGCTGGTATTCATTGAGACCCGCCGGATGAAGACAAAAGCGATCCCCGCGCTTTAATTCCCCGATCCGGGCCAGAAAACTGGCCCGGATTTCGCGTTTTATGCTATGCCGTGACTACATCCCCAAAGGAAGACCGATGAAGATCCTGATCGCCGAAGATGATGCCGAAACCGGAGCCTATCTGCAAAAAGGGCTTCTGGCCGAAGGTCATAGCGCCGATCTGATCGCCAATGGCCGCGAGGCGCTGATCCAGGCCACCGCGCAGGAGTATGACCTGTTCATCTTCGACCGGATGATGCCGGGGCTCGATGGTCTGGCGCTCCTTAAGGCGCTGCGGGCGGCGCAGATCGCCACGCCCGTGATCCTTCTGACCGCGATGGGCAGCGTCGAGGACCGTGTGGCGGGACTGAAGGCAGGGGCCGATGATTATATGGTCAAGCCCTTCGCCTTTGTCGAACTTCTGGCGCGGATGGATACGATCGCCCGCCGTCCAAACCTGAAGCCCGAGGTGACAGAACTGATCGCCGGCGAGATCCGGCTTGATCTTCTGGCGCGCGAGGTCTGGCGGGCGGGCGAAAAGATCGACCTGCAGCCGCGCGAATTCATGCTGCTGCGGCATTTCATGGAGCGCCCCGGTCGGGTGCAGACCAAGACCATTCTTCTGGAAGCAGTCTGGGACATCCATTTCGACCCCAAAAGCAGCGTGGTTGAAACCCATATCTCGCGCCTGCGCGGCAAGATCGACAAGCCGTTTGCCAAGCCCTGCCTGACCACGATCCACGGCATCGGCTATGTGTTCGAGGCCCCATGAGGCTGCGCCCCTTAAGCTGGTCCATGCGCTTTGCGGCGATGATCTCGGGCGTTTTCGCGCTGGCAGCGGTCTCGGCGGGCGGGGTCTCTTATTACCTGCAATCGGGCGAGACCGCGCATAGACTTGAGGCCGATGTTGAGGCCACGACCGAGGCCTTGGCCTTGGTGGCGCAAAATGGCGATATGGATGATCTGACCGAGCAGATCGATGCCCAGATGGCGGTCATGCGCAACGCCTCGAACCTGATTGCCTTTATCCCGCAGGATGGCGGGGCGATTCTGGGCAATGCCTCTGTGCTGCCTGCATTTACCGGCGCGCGGCATCTGAAGGTCGGGATCGATATGCAGCTGCGCGCGGCGCTGGCCGACACGCCCGAGGGCTATGTGGCCTATGCGATCCGCATTCCCGAAGGGCTGATCGTCACAGGGCGCGATGATGAATGGCTGCGGGCGCAGGCCGAGATGATGCTGGGCAGTTTCGGCTGGGGTCTCGGGATCGCGCTGCTGCTTTCGACCGGCGTGGCGGTGGTGATCGCGCGGCGCAGCGAACGCCGCGTGCAGCGGATGGAAGACACGCTGACCGAGGTGGGCCATGGCGAACACGGTCTGCGCATCGCCGATACCGGCCGCGATGATATCGCGCGGCTGGCGCAAAGCGTGGACCGGACCTTGGATCAGCTTGAGGATGGGATTTCGGTGATCCGGCAGGTCTCGACCGATATCGCCCATGACCTGCGCGCGCCCCTTGCGCGGCTCAGGCTGCGACTGGAGCCTGTGGCGCTGGATGATCAGGCGCCGATGCCTGTGCGGCAGGAGATCGGGCGAGCACTGAGCGACCTCGATCAGGTGTCCGAGACTTTCGATGCAATCCTGCGGCTTGCGCGAATGCAGGCGGGGATGGTCGAGATTGCCCTGCAACCGGTGGATCTGTCAGCCCTTTGCGCCCAGATCCACGAGATGATGGAACCGATCGCCGAAGATCTGGGCCATCGGTTGGCGCTGGAAATGCCCGAGGGGCTGGTGATACAGGCGGATCGCGAACTTCTGACGCAGGCCATCGTCAACCTGATCGACAATGCCACCCGCCATTGCCCGACGGGCGCTGTGATTACACTGGCCGCCACGCAGGGGGAGATCACCGTGTCCGATACCGGCCCCGGCATCCCCGAACCCGATCTGCCCCGCGTGCGCGAACGTTTCGTGCGGCTTGACCGTGCGCGCAATACGCAAGGCTCGGGGTTGGGGCTCAGCCTTGTCGAGGCGATTGCCAGCTTGCATGGTGCGCGACTGGAGCTGGCAAACCTGCATCCGGGCTTGCAGGCGCGTATCGCCTTAGTGCAGTAAAGCCGAAAGAGGAGACAGGGCTTGCAAGAGAAACGGTTGCATCAGGCCTTCGAGATCAGCGTTGCGCTCAAGGGCATTCATGCGCTGATCGAGATTTTGGCAGGGCTATTCTTCTACGTCGTGAAATCCGACACGATCCTGCGCTGGATGAACTTCCTGACGCAGGACGAGCTGCGCGAGGACCCGCGGGATTTTGTGGCGAGCCATATCATGCATGCCGCACAGGGGTTTACCGGCTCGACCGAAGCTTTCTACGCCTTCTATCTTGCCAGCCACGGCGCAATTAAACTGGCGTTGGTCATCGGCCTTCTGAAGGAAAAATGGATCGCCTTTCCGCTATCGCTCATCGCGCTTGGCGGCTTCATGGCCTATCAGCTTTACCGCTATAGCTACACACATTCGACAGCGCTTCTTGCGCTGACAGTGTTCGATCTTCTGGTCTGCGGGCTTGTCTGGCATGAATGGCGGACACGGGCGCGGCAAATGCGGGGCTGAAGGCGGAAAAGGAAGGCCAGTGGCCTCCCTACCCATTAGTGTTCACGTCGCAGGGTCATAATGACTACTGTCAGCACGATCACCGACAGGAACATCAGGCTGGTCAGGATCGTCCCGAAGCCCATCCCGCCATAATCGACCGGCTGCGACAGAAGATCGCCAAAGCTCGCGCCCAGCGGGCGGGTCAGGATATAAACGAGCCAGAAGGCCAAAATCGCATCCAGCCCAAGCATCAGCCAACCGGCAAACAGGCTGAGGATGACCGACCCGAACAGCACCCCGCTGGCCAGATAGCCAAGCGCGAATTGTTCGGCCACCAGATCGCCCGCCGCTGTGCCAAGCGCGAAGGTGAACAGGATCGCCAGCCAGTAGAAGGCTTCGCGCGGCTTGGTATCGACCGCATGGATCGACAGCGTCCCCTCGCGCCGGAACCATGCCCAGAAGGTCAGGCCCAGAAGCCCAGAGAAGGCGATTGTGCAGGTGATCAGGCTGACGCCCAGATTATCGACCAGATTATCGGTCAGAAGCGTGCCCACCACCGAGATCAGCACGACATTTAGCCAATAGGCCCAAGGAATATAGGTCGATCTGGTGAACTGGATCGCCAGGGTGCCGATCAGGATTGCGCTCATCAAAATCGAGGTCGGCGTAAGTCCGAGCCCCAGATTGACATTGAGATAATCGGCCGCCGTCTCGCCCATGGTGACCGCCATCAGCTTGATCAGCCAGAAGGCGGGGGTGATCTCGGGCACCTTATTGGCGGGATTGACGGGCGTTTGGTGCGCGGGTGTGAAGGGCATCGTGGTCATCGGTTCACCATTGCAAGGGCGTGGGCGGAAAAGGCATCGGCGCGGCGGTCGTCATCGGCATTGCAGCGCTCTATGGCGCGGGCTTGCAGATCGCGGATCTGGGCGCTGGCATCGGGAGCAAGGGCGGAGCCCGTCAATGCGGTCGAGAGCTCTTGCAACATGACCTCGCAGGCAATCGGGTGTCCGGTGGCATCGGTCACCGCGATCCCGCCTTGCGTCTGGGTGCCTGTCGCCGCCACCGGCTGCGGATTAGCCAGAGTATCCTGCAGGGAGGCCAGCGCCATGCTGACCGTAACACGGTCGGGGGTTTTGGCACGCAGCGCGGTGAAGGCCGCATCAGCCGCATCGTCAACCGCCGCCCATTCGGCAGGGGCCTGCGGGCGTAAGGTCGGCTCGGCCTTGTCCCATGCGGTTTCCAGATCTGTGATGCGGGTCTCGGCCTTGGCCAGATCGCCACTGGCGGCGATGGTCTGGGTGTCGGCCACGATGGTCGCATAGGGCGACAGATCGCCAAGGCCCGCGGTCTGGGCTGCGGGCGCCGTCAGATAATGCTCGACGCCCGAGAACACGGCGACAGGCGCGGCAATCAGGGCGGTGGCAAGAAGGAGCTGTTTCATGTCAGAGCTTTCCGTTTTCTCGATAGGCTCTGTGTAGGGGGCGGGTTTGGCCCCCGCCTGTCCGGCTTCTTACGAATTTGTAAGGCGTGAAATTCCCCGATTACAGAATGGTAAGATCGCGGTCAGGCTAAGGTCAAACCCCCTCCCCAGATTGAGGTCATGGCAGGCAAGACCGCCTGACCCGAACCGAAAGGACCCAAGATGAAACGTATTCTGACCATGACCCTCGTGCCGCTGACCTTCGTGGGCGGTTTTGCCGGTGCTGTCTGGGCCGCGGGGCCGCAAGCCGCCGATGCGCCCGATACCGCCGAGATCCAGGCTCTTGATCGAAGCGCCATGTCGATCACTCAGGCCATCGGCACGGTGTCGTCGCAGACCTCTGGCAATGTGATGTCCGCCGCGTGGGAGCAGGATGATGCAACAGGCGGCTGGGGCTATGAGGTCGAGATCGCCGGCACTTCCGGTCAGGTCGAGAACTGGTTTGTGAATGCCGCCGACGGTCAGGTGAAGAAGATGGCTGCCGAGGCTGATGACCATGAAAGCGCCGATGGCGAGGAAGAGGATGGCGAGGAGCAGGACGGCTGATCCAGACCCCTGCCGATTTTGCAACCCGGACATCCGCCGATGTCCGGGTTTTTCTTTTAGGGTGGGTGCTTATGCCCATAAGCATCTGCTTACGGGCCGTTAGATCAGCGTCTGTGCAATCGACGGGGCATCTGGCGTGGGGCATGTCCAAGCTATCCGGACTGACCGGAGTTTTTGGAGGACTACCCTGATGACCAAAACGATCCTGCTTGCCACCGCCCTTATCGCAGCGCCCATGTTTGCTTCCGCCATGCCCGCCATCGGCGACCATGTCGGTAACACGCCGGAGACGGCCACCGCCGCGCTGGATGCTGCAGGCTGCACCGTCACGAAATTCGGTGCTGAAGACGGGATGATCGAGGCCAAATGCGATGATGCCAACAAAGCCCATTGGGAAGTCTATATCGACCCGACCTCGGGCGATGTCGTCAAGATCAAGGAAAACGACTGATGCCGCGGCATCGTCCCTTGGCACCCCAGAACCAGAAAAACTTGCACCAGACGGGGGGCGACATCGCGTCGCCCTCGCTCTGGGACCCGCTGGTGCGGCTGACGCACTGGACCGTGGCCGTGGCGGTGATCGTCAACGGGCTGATCAGCGAGCCTGGCAAGACACTGCATGTCTGGATCGGCTGGATCGTTTTGGCAGTTCTGGCGGTCCGGCTGGTCTGGGGGCTCATGGGCCCCCCCGAAGCGCGGTTTACCAGCTTTCCGCCCGACCCGAAGGCCGCCACCGGCCATCTCTGGCAGGTCTTGCGTGGCCAGACACCCCGCGCCCATCCCTCGCATAATCCGGCAGGTGCGATCATGGTCTATGCACTTTGGGGGCTTTTAACGCTGGTGATCGTGACAGGCCTTATCATGACGGGCGCTCAGACGCCGATACAGGTAGCCGCCCAGAATGCCGCCGTTGCGGCGGGCGACTGGTCTGCCCTTGCCAAAGCCTCCTCGGGCGCGGAAACTGCATGGATGGCGGGGCTCAAACACTGGTCCGGTCAGGTGCATGGGCTCGCCGCCAATCTGATCCTGATCCTTTCGCTCGTGCATGTGGCGGGCGTGATCGTGGAGGGGCGTGTGATGAGACGGAACCTGATAAAACCGATGCTGTTTGGATCACGCAAGGAATGAAAGATCTTTCGCCCAAGAACCGGCAGGCTGTGCTGGCGATCGTTATCCTGTTGCAGGGGGTGGCCGTGCTGTTCTTCGCGTCCGATGCCTTGGCCGATGCGGTCTCCGGATCAGCCTTCGTCGAGACGGCGATGGAGCTTTTCGTGGCCGTAATGCTGGTCGTTGGACTGTACATGGGGATCATCCAACTACGGGCGCTAATGGGCGATCTGGCTGAAAAGAACCGCGCGCTGGACATCGCCCGCGGCCATTTCTCGCGGGTGGTCGAGCGGCAGTTTGAGGATTGGGCGCTGACACCTGCCGAACGGGAGGTCGCGCTTTTTGCGCTCAAGGGTCTGGATGCTGCAGAAATTGCCGGCCTGAGAGGGGCGGCCAATGGAACGGTGCGCGCCCAACTGACCCGCATTTACGCCAAAGCTGGCGTCTCCAACCGCGCACAACTCGCGGCCTTCTTTGTCGAGGATCTTCTCACGGAGCCTGTGCCTGACGCTTAGGGGCCCGCTCCGCAAGTCGGATCAGAACCACGCCAAGATTAGTGGTGCTCTATGGAGCTGTAAGAGGCTGCCTGGCCGGCGTATTGTGAGAAGGAGGCCGCTCAAACTTGCATCAGCGTAGAACACATCTCGATCTGGTCCAGTTCCGAATGTCGGCTTCTGTTTCCCTTTGATCGAACGGTGCTCGCTACAGCGAAGTCCGGAGTCTATCCTCGCAGCAAAGACTCGCACAATCGTAACGCAGATCGTACCGTCGCAGCGAACGGCAGGAAAGTCCGCATTGCTGACCTTAGCGTGCCAAGCCTTGCTGCACGATGCCACGGATGGCCGGTTTGGGGAAGCTGCGCTGCAGCAGAGACAGCTTGGCGAAGGTCCGGAGAGGGCCGAACGCGTCGACAGCGTATCGCGGCCCTCGTATCGGGCTGCCGCACCGCCGCATGACCGGTTTGAGCCCGGACTGATTGATGCTGCGCACGAAGTGAATGTCTGTTAACCAAGCTCCTAACAGACTGATTTTTGGAACAGGACCGCATGCACCCAAATATTAAGCGACGTTTTCTGCCAAAGTGGGGAACCACCTACGGCCCCTCAGGAGAGGGCAAATTTCCGGGCCTCTTGATCCTTCATGGCTCCGAAGGCGGTGTTTCAGGATGGTCTCATCGAACGGCTGCAATGCTCGCAGCGGACGGTTTTTTATGCTACCCGCACAGTTACTCAAAAGGCGGCAACGCATGGAATGCAGGCCACATCGAAGACGTAGAACTTACCGAAACCGTCAGTGCTCTTTCAGCTCTTAGAAACTTCGAGGCATGCAACGGGAAAGTTGCCGTTTATGGCGTATCACGCGGAGCAGAACATGCTTTGCTCTTGGCCAGCTTGATGGGCGAGGAAGATATGCTAGGCCAGCCCGATGCCGTGGCGTGCTTGGCCGCTCCGGACGTTATCTGTGGCGCGTTCGATGCGCGCGGTTTTCGAGATAGCGGCGATCCGGGCTGGCAGGCGTGGGACCCGTCTCGGCGCGCTTGGACATGGAACGGATCGTCTGACAAACTCTTACCGTCGGAGCGGATTAAAATAGAGTGCTACGCTCGCCCGCTTTTCCTATCAGTTGGGCTAAAAGATCTGACTTGGTCCCCGGAAATGACAAAAAGACTGCATAAACGAAGAGAAGCCAATGGCTTACCTGTTGAAGCACACTACTATGAGCACGAGGGACATGTTCCCGGGAGTGAAGGTGAGAATCACCACCACGAACTGCTGTTGTCTTTTTTGCAACGATCTTTGGGGCAGTAGCATCACAAGGTCGTCGAAGAGCAGGCGCTGACGTATCCGCGACGAAAGCACACTTTGTCCGCATAGCTACCGTTTGACCGATGCTGCACTTTGTCTGAACGGCGGAATGCAACAGGCTAGTAGACAATTCCAAATCGATTGCTATGAGCGATCGATACATCCCCCGTTGGCGGGCCTTCGCCCCCTGTTCAAGCAATTCAGGACAGCTATGTTGAGAAAATGCACAACGTACTGCACCACCAAATCTCCTCTGACGGCATCGAAGCCCTAGCGCTCTGCTCGGATCGAAGCTTTCCTCGCCACAGCCATGACGAGTTTGGCTTCGGCTATCTTGTCGCGGGTGGTCAGGAAAGCTGGAGCGGGCGCGGGCTGGTTGAGGCCGCATCCGGTGACGTCATCACTGTCAACCCGGCCGAGATCCATGATGGACGCGGCTATCCCGGCGCACCGCGCCACTGGCGGATGCTGTTCCTGACGCCTGCCGCGCTTGCACGCCTCAGTGATCTGGCAGTCGGGGACGTGGAATGGCACAATCCGGTTCTCTCGCACCCAGCGACCCAGGCCGCCGTGGTGCGTGCCTTCGCGGCAGTGGTGGAGGACCGGCCCGATCCTGCGCAGATCGAAGAGGCACTGCTTTTCGCGATCCGCGCTCTACTCGGCGAGCCACCGGAGGTCAGCGGCGGTCCGACCAAGCGGGTGTCGATTGGACCGGTTGCACGAGTGCTCGACCTGATCGCGCAGGACTGGGCGGCGCCTTTGTCGCTGAGCGATTTCGCCGTCGAAGCGAGGATGAGCCGCTATGCCTTTCTGCGCCGCTTCGCCCGCGAGGTCGGCACCACGCCGTATGCCTATCTTACCCAACATCGGGTGAAACGTGCGCGAGAGGGGATCGCCGCGGGCCTTCCGATCGCCGAGGCTGCGCTGGCGGCAGGGTTCGCCGACCAAAGCCACCTCACTCGCGCATTCGCGCGCCAGTTCGGTCTGCCGCCGGGCCGCTTTCGCGCCGCGGTCAAGGCCTGAAGGGCAATATCCTTCAAGCCAGCGCGTGCCACGACGGACTATCCTGCACGCATTCCGGAACTCACGGCGAGGACGCGATGCGCTTTTCCTATTCCTCTCACTTGCAGACGACCTTTCCCACACGCGCGACGGCAGTGATTGCGCTGCACGCGGTCAGCCTTGACGCCGATGTCACGCCGGCAGTCGCGAAATTTCGGCGCGACGCAGCCGCAAGGTTAACCGGCGCAACCGAGGCGGACTTCCCCGAGATCAAGGCCTGGCGCGCCGCCTATGCGGCGATGGGGCTGAAACCCACGAAATATCGCTGCGCCGCCGAGGCGCTCTTGCGGCGGTTCCGCAAGGAGGGGAGCCTGCCTGCAATTCATCCACTCATCGACCTGTGCAACGCCGCCTCGCTCGCCTTTGCCTCGCCCGTGGCGGTCTTCGACCTCGATCAGGTCACCGGCAATCTGACCGTGCAGGCGGCGGGGGGGGCTGAGAGATATCTGGCCTTCTCCGGAGAAACCGAACACCCTGAAGCTGGCGAGGTCATCTTCGTCGACGACGCAGGCGAAGCCCATGCCCGACGCTGGGCAAACCGGCAGAGCCGGATGTCCGCCGTCCGCCCCGCCACGCGCCGCGCGTTGATCGTCGCCGAGGCGCTGCACGACGGGGCGGCCCGCGATCTGCGATGCCTCTCGGACGCGTTGACGGTGGCGCTGCCGCTCGTCGCGACCGTGACACAGAGCTCGGTGCTCGATCGGCCCGATGCCATCTTCGAGCTGTTGCTGGAAGAGGAAGCCTGAGCCATGAACCTCGCCTTTCTTGTGACCTCGCTGATCGTAGTGCTCGTACCGGGCACAGGCGTTCTCTACACCCTCGCCATCGGACTCTCGCAGGGCGTGCGGGCAAGCGCTGCCGCCGCCATAGGTTGTACGTTCGGGATCCTGCCCGCAATGCTCGCCGCGATTTTTGGCCTTGCAGCGCTGTTACAGACCAGCGCAACGGCTTTCGAAATCTTCAAAATTCTCGGCGCCTTTTACCTGCTCTGGATGGCCTGGGCCGTGCTGCGAGAGAAAGGCGCGCTCGAGATCGCGCCGGACCACGGCGCGAAATCCCTGCCGCGCGTGGCGCTCGCAGGGTTCGCGATAAATATCCTCAACCCCAAGCTCGCGATCTTCTTCCTCGCCTTCCTGCCGCAATTCCTGCCCGCCGGGGCCACTGCCCCACTGGCCCGGATGCTCGGGCTCAGCGCGGTCTTCATGGCCATGACCTTCGTCGTCTTCGTGGGCTATGGCGTGCTGGCCGCACAGGTCCGACGCCACGTGGTCGGGCGCCCCGCCGTGACAGCCTGGCTGCGACGCGGCTTTGCCGGGGCATTCGTCCTTCTTGCCGCCCGCCTTGCCCTCGCCCGGACCTGATCTCCAAGCTTTGGCATAATCGAAAGAAAAAGGGCAATGCCCCTGGCACCTTGGCGCTAACCTGGCGTGCTCTGCCTTCGTTTTCCAAGAGGCTGCGGCAGCGCCGGGCCGAAACGAACATCAGGAAGCGATGGTGGAGCGGTCATTTGACTCGGCGGGATGAACGGCAGCTTCGTCCGCATTGCCGACCTTCATCCATCAAGAATACCGCGCGACAAGAGAACCTTCGGCTCGGTCAAGCTGCGACGCAGTGATGGCCAGCCTTGCGGACATTATGAGAGGGACGAAAACGACCTTGTCGCATTTAACGCCTACGAGCTTCAGAGGATCTGAAGCACGTAGGCGAGGTGAAGCTTTGATTGTAATTGCGTGCTAATAAATTTCTGAATTATATGGATAAAGTATTTTTGTCTGGTAAGGATATGCTTTAAATTCGCACTCATATGCTTCAAATTACACACACTAAACGGCGTTAGTGGTGCTTTTCCCCGTTCACCCAGACAGATGCGATGGCGCGGTCGTCGCCCATCATGATGGTGGCGAAAAGGGCTTCCGTGAAGCTGTCCGCGCGGGACATGCGTTGACGGATGGCGGGGGTGGAGGCCAGATCCACCACGATCAGGTCCGCCTCCAGCCCAACAGCGATATTCCCCACACGATCATCGATCTTCAAACTGCGCGCGGAGCCATGGGTCGCCAGCCACCACAGGAATGCCGGATGCAGCGGCGTTCCCCGCAGTTGACCGATCTCGTAGGCTGCAGCCATCGTGCGTAGCATGGAAAAGCTCGACCCGCCGCCCGTGTCGGTCGCAAGACCTACGCGGGTGCGGCCCACCATGCCCGCCATATCGAACAGCCCCGAGCCGATGAAGGTATTCGAGGTCGGGCAATGGGCGATCCCGGCATTCAGCTCGGACAACCTGTCGATCTCGCGCGGCTCCAGATGGATCGCATGGCCATAGAGACCGTTTTCGCCCAATAGCCCAAAGGCCTCGTAAGTGTCGAGATAATCGCGGGCTTGCGGGAAAAGCGATCTGACCCAGGCGATCTCGTCGGTCTGCTCGGAAAGATGGGTCTGCATCAGGCAGTCGGGATGTTCGGCCCATAGATCCCCCAGAGCGCGCAGCTGGTCTGGCGTGGATGTGGGCGAGAACCGCGGGGTGATCACATAAGACAGCCGGTCCACCCCATGCCATTTGCGCAAAAGCGCCTTGCTGTCATCATAGGCCGATTGGGCGCTGTCGCGCAGCCCCTCGGGGGCGTTGCGGTCCATACAGGTCTTGCCGCCCATCGCGCGCAGACCACGCCTTTGTGCCGCCGTGAAAAAAGCGTCGACGCTTGCCGGATGGACGGTACAGAAGCTGCACATGCTTGTCGTGCCATTGGCCAGCGCCAGATCCATATAGGTCTCGGCAATCGTCTTGGCATAGAGCGGATCGGCCAGTCGCATTTCCTCCGGAAAGGTATAGGCGTTGAGCCAGTCGATCAGCCGCTTTCCCCAGCTGGCAATGATCGCGGTTTGCGGAAAATGCACATGGGCGTCGATGAACCCTGCCGAAATCAGTTTGTCCCCGTAGTCGTGCAGGCGCGCCTGCGGCCAGGCGCGCTTCACATCTTCGGCAGGGCCGACTGCCGCGATCCGACCGTCCTTTACAACGACGGCACCTTGGGTCAAATGCTCCATCCCGAACGCCTGATCTGTCATGGGGATGTCACAAAAACGGATCACCTGTCCCAACAGAAGATCGACCATCACCATTCCTTTCCGCTCGCAAAAGACGCACCATCTTAGGCATGAGCGAAAACGGGATACCAGCCTCTTCTGCCCGCCCAGCGGATAGGCTAGTTTGAATACCGAGTTGCGGGCCAATAAAATCCAAGGGGGCCGGATGGCAGAAGATCTGATCGAGGACCAAGAGCGCGAAGAGCAGGATTACCGGCTGGATGGCGAGCTGGTCGAGACGATCCTGCAGGCCGTGGAAGACGAGGACGCAGAGGCGCTCAAACGCCTACTGGAGCCTTTGCACGCCGCAGATATCGCTGACCTTCTCGAACAGATCTCGGGGAATGAACGCCGCGGGATCCTGCGCCTCTGGGGCCGCGAGATCGACGGGGAGATCCTGACCGAGATCGACGAATCGATCCGCGAGGAAGTGCTGTCGAGCCTCGAGCCCGAGGTTCTGGCCGAGGCAGTCCGCGAGCTTGATTCCGATGACGTGGTCGACCTGATCGAGGATCTCGAAGAACCGCAGCAGGAAGCGATTCTCGACATCCTCGATGACCGTGACCGGATCGCGGTCGAGAAATCGCTGACCTATCCCGAATATTCTGCCGGTCGTCTGATGCAGCGCGAGGTGGTCACCGCCCCCGAGCATTGGACCGTGGGCGAGACCATCGACTATCTGCGCTCGTCGGAATGGTTGCCGGACCAGTTCTACCACGTCATTCTGGTGGACCCCGCACATCACCCGCTGGCCAATGTCACGCTGGGGCGCATTCTGTCGGCGCCGCGCGATTCCGGCCTCAGGGATATAGCCGAGGAAGAGTTCCGCACGATCTCCGTCTATCAGGAGGAAGGGGATGTGGCCTATGCCTTCAACCAGTACCACCTGATCTCCTGTCCCGTGGTCGACGAGAATGACCGCCTTGTCGGCGTGATCACCATCGACGACGCCATGTCCGTGCTGGATGAGGAACACGAGGAAGACATCCTGCGTCTGGCGGGTGTGGGGGATGAATCCTCGCTTTCCGACACCGTTCTGGAAACCCTGCGCCAGCGGTTGCCGTGGCTGATGGTGAACCTGCTGACCGCCATTCTGGCCTCGCTGGTGATCTCGGTCTTTGAAGGCACGATCCAGAAAATCGTCGCCTTGGCGGTGCTGATGCCGATTGTCGCTTCAATGGGGGGCAATGCGGGCACGCAGACACTGACCGTGGCCGTGCGGGCGCTGGCAACCAAAAGCCTGACCGATAGCAACGTCTGGCGTGTGGTCAGGCGGGAAACTATTGTGGGGTTGCTCAACGGGCTGGCCTTCGCACTTGTCATGGGGATCGTCGCATGGGTCTGGTTTGACGGGGCCACGCTTGGCGCGGTGATTGCCATTGCGATGGTCATCAATCTGGTGGTGGCGGCGGTTGCCGGCATTCTGGTGCCGCTGGCGCTGGAGAAACTCGGAGCCGACCCTGCACTGGCCTCGGGGACCTTCGTGACGACCGTCACCGATGTCGTGGGGTTTTTCGCCTTTCTGGGCCTTGCGGGGACTATGCTTTTATGAGCTCGGGCGAGGACAAGCAGGCCGCGCGCAAAGCCGCCTTCGCCGCCCGCAAGGCCGCCTTCGCCACGCAGGGGCTGGCGCTGCAGGCCAATGCCCGCCTGAGCGAGGTCCTGCGCCGCTATGCGGGTCAGATCGTGGCGGGATACATGCCGATCCGCACCGAGCTTGACCCCCGCCCTGCCCTGCTGCGCCATGACGGCCCTCTCTGCCTGCCCGTGGTCGAAGCCGAGGCCCGACCGCTGTCCTTCCGACCGTGGTCGGCGGAAGCCGAGATGATCCCCGGCGCATTCGGCGCGGCCATTCCCGCCGCTACGGCGACGGTCTGCCCGCAGGTGGTCGTGGTGCCGCTTCTGGCTTTCGACCGCCGCGGCTTCCGGCTGGGGTATGGCGGCGGGTTTTACGACCGTACCCTTGAGGGCTTGCGCCAGCGCGGCCCCGTCACGGCGATCGGTTTCGCCTTTGCCGCGCAGGAAATGGCGCGGGTTCCCATCGAGACCACCGACCAGCCGCTGGACCTGATGGTGACCGAAACCGGCGTTTTCGGTCCTTTCCCCACCCGCTCCGAGGCGCCGTAACGCCAAAAATCGGGGGAAACGGGTGAAAACATTTGCCCTTTCACGCCCGACCCCCTAAGGCAGGACCCCATGAAAATACTCTTTCTTGGCGATGTAATGGGCCGCGCGGGGCGCACGGCAATCAGCGAGCGTCTTGCGGGTCTGCGCGAGGCGTGGAAGCTGGATTTTGTCGTGGTCAACGGCGAGAACTCCTCGAACGGGATGGGGCTCTCGGCGGATCATGCCAAGCTTTTGCTGAATGCGGGTGCCGATGTGGTGACGCTGGGCGATCATGCCTTCGACCAGAAGGACATGATGCCGTTCATCGCGCAGGAAAAACGGGTGATCCGCCCGCTCAATTTCGCCAAGGATGCCCCCGGTGCAGGAGCGCGGCTGTTTGAGGATCGTCGTGGCCGCAAGATCCTTGTGGCGCAGGTGCTGGGACAGGTCTTCATGAAGCGCCCCTTCGACGACCCCTTCTCCGCTGTCGAAAAGGTGCTGAAATCCTATCCTCTGGGCGGTCAGGCACAGGCGATCTTGCTGGATGTCCATTGCGAGGCGACCTCGGAGAAGATGGCGATGGGGCATTTCTGCGATGGCAAGGCCAGCATGGTTGTGGGCACCCATACCCATGTGCCCACCGCCGATGCCATGATCCTGCCCGCAGGCACCGCCTATCTGACCGATGCGGGTATGTGCGGCGATTACAACTCGGTGATCGGCATGGAAAAAGCCGAGCCCATGCGCCGCTTCATCACCGGCATGGCACGGGACCGATTCACCCCTGCCAAGGGCGAGGCCTCCCTTTCGGGGTTCTTCGTCGAAACCGATGACCGCACGGGGCTGGCCAAACGCTGCCAGCCGGTGCGGGTGGGCGGACGTCTTCCCGAACAGACGCCGATTTGAGCGGATCCGGTTGCCTTTTGCTCCGTTGCGGCGGAAAGGCTCCTGATTTTCAAACTCTGCTTGTGCCGCGTCCCGTGCTGATTAGTATCCGCCCGAAGACGCTTGAAAAATTCTTGGGGTCATGATGATCGATCTGCCGCTTTCCGATACGGTGCGGGCCATTTTGCCGCTACTGATCGTGGTCTGGATGTTCGTCATGTTCATCCGCGAAACGCGCCCGCCCGAGGTGATCGCGATTGCGGGTGCGGCGCTGATGGTCATCTTTGGCTTCGAGCCCGTGAAACAGGCCACCGAAAGCCTGTCAAACTCGGCACCTTGGACCATTGCCTTCATGTTCCTGATCATGGGCGCGCTGGTGCGCACAGGCGCGCTGGATGCGATGACTCGCTATGCCGAGACCCATATCTCGAAGCGCCCCGTCTTCACGGTCGGGCTGATGTTTGCCATCACCGCCGTCGCATCCGGGGTGATGAACAACACCCCCGTCGTGGCGGTGATGATCCCCGTCTTCATTCAGGTGGCGCGCAAACTGGGCAAGTCGCCCTCGAAATTCCTGTTGCCGCTCAGTTACTTCACCGTCATGGGCGGCATGCTGACGCTTCTGGGCACCTCGACAAACATCCTCGTTGACGGGGTCGCGCGGCGCAGCGGACTGGAGCCTTTCGGCGTGCTGGAGATCCTGCCGGTCGGGATCGCGGTGCTTGTGGCAGGCTCGCTCTTCATGGCGCTGACCACCAGATTCCTGCTGCCCGAGCGCCAGTCGATGGCCTTCCTGCTGGGCCAGCGCCCGAAGATGAAATATTTCACCGAGGTGGCCATCCCCGAGGACAGCTCGCTTCTGGGCACGCCGGTTCTGGAGGTGGATGCCTTCAAACGCGAGGGCGTGCGCGTGGTGGATGTGCTGCGCGGCGATGCCTCGCTGCGCCGCGATCTGCCCAATGCCGTTCTGGAACAGGGCGACCGCGTGGTCTTGCGCACCGAGATGACCGAGCTGCTGGGCATGCAGAAAAACCCCGATCTGCGGATGATCGACAAGCTGAGTTCGGTACAGACCGAAACCGTCGAGGTGCTGATTTCGCCCGGTTGCCGGATGATCGGGCGGTCCTTGGGCGAGCTGCGCCTGCGCCGCCGCTACGGGGTCTATGTTCTGGCCGCCCACCGCCGCAACCAGAATATCGGGCGCCAGCTGGATGATCTGGTGGTTGTCGTGGGCGACACGCTGCTTCTGGAAGGCGCGCCGGAAGACATTGCGCGTCTGGCCTCGGATATGGATCTGGTGGATGTCTCCAAGCCCACCGCCAAAGCCTATCGCCGCAGCCATATGCCGCTGGCGATCGGGGCGCTGCTGGGCGTTGTCGGGCTGGCCGCCTTTGACATCGCCCCGATTCTGGTGCTGGCGGGCGTGGCCGTGGCCATCATTCTGGTCAGCAAATGCATTGATGCCGATGAAGCCTTCACCTTTGTCGACGGGCGCCTTCTGGCCATGATCTTCTCGATGCTGATCGTGGGTGACGCGCTTGAGGCTTCGGGATCGGTGAAACTGCTGGTCGATTATATCTCGCCCTGGCTGACCCATCTGCCGCCCTTCGCCACCCTGATGGCGGTGTATTTCATCGGGCTGGTGATGACGGAATTCCTGTCCAACAACGCCGTGGCCGTGATCTATGCCCCGATCGCCATCAGCTTGGCCCATTCTTTGGGCTATGACCCCCGCCCCTTCGCCATCGCGGTAATGTTTTCGGCATCGGTGGCTTTTGCGACGCCGATCGGCTATCAGACCCATATGATGGTCTACGGGCCGGGTGGCTACCGTTTCAACGACTTCCTGCGTCTGGGGATTCCGCTGGATATTGTCACCGGCCTGACCGCTTGCCTGATCATTCCTTTGATCTGGCCGCTTTGATTCACTTCGGGAGAACGTCCCATGAAATATCTGATTGGTCTGGGGCTGGCTCTCGGCCTCGCCGCCTGTGCCCAAACCGGCTGGAAGGCCAACCCGCAAGGCGTCACGCTGCATGGCGAACAGCTTGCGGTAAGCTTTTTCAACGGCGAGGTGTGCCGCGTGACTATGGGTGGCGCGCATTCGGGAACATTGTCCAACTGTTCCAACCCGTTGCACTACGAGGTCCGGATCGAGAGCCACCCGCTTGTGCCCGCAGCCTCGGCGATCTTGC
Source organism: Thioclava sp. NS-SX20 (assembly GCF_057380695.1). NCBI lineage: Bacteria > Pseudomonadati > Pseudomonadota > Alphaproteobacteria > Rhodobacterales > Paracoccaceae > Thioclava > Thioclava sp. NS-SX20. The sequence continues at coordinate 1,859,906 of NZ_CM170816.1, forward strand.
AGACGCAATCCACGGTGGTCCTGTCCAATGGCGCGGGCCGCACCTGGACCTTCCACACCCCCTCGCTGCGCGACACCACAGGCGACAATGTCGACCCGCCAATGGCGCTGCACTAAGCGTTTTCGCGCGGCATCTTGCAGATTGGGCGCTGTCTGTCCTATATCAGCGCCAAATTATATGAACATCTGACGGAGAAGACGGCTCATGGCAGGCCATTCAAAATGGGCAAACATCCAGCACCGTAAAGGCAAGCAGGATGCCATCCGCTCGAAAATGTTTTCGAAGCTTTCGAAAGAGATCACCGTGGCCGCAAAGATGGGCGACCCTGATCCCGAGAAAAACCCGCGTCTGCGTCTGGCGGTAAAAGCGGCCAAGTCGCAATCGATGCCGAAGGACGTGATCGACCGCGCGATCAAGAAATCGCAGGTGGGTGACGGCGATGAATATACCGAGATCCGCTATGAAGGCTACGGCCCCGAGGGGATCGCGGTGATCGTCGAGGCGTTGACCGACAACCTCAACCGCACCGCCTCGAACGTGCGTTCGACCTTCACCAAATGCGGCGGCAATCTCGGCACCAGCGGCTCGGTGAGCTTCATGTTCGACCGCCTCGGCGAGATCATCTATGACGCCTCCGTAGGCGATGCCGATACCGTCATGATGGCGGCCATCGAAGCGGGTGCGGAAGATGTGGAATCCGATGAGGAAGGCCACTGGATCTACTGCCCGATGGAAGATCTGTCCATGGTGACCGACGCGCTGGAAAAGGAACTGGGCGAGGCAAAAGAAGCCAAGCTGATCTGGAAGCCGCAAAACCGCACCGAGGTCAATCTCGAGACCGCGCAGAAGCTGATGAAGCTGATCGACACGCTGGAAGACGATGATGACGTGCAAAACGTCACCGCCAATTTCGATGTGCCGGAAGACGTGGCCGCCCAACTGTAAATGAGGCCCTTCCGCCTGAATTCCAACGGCTACCGGATTGCTTCCGGTAGCCGTTTGTTTTTTGAAGCAGGGAAGACGCGGCATGACGCCTGCCACGCCTCTGTGCCGTTCAGGAACGGGACAGACCCGCGCCACGCCGTGCCCCTGTCGCAGGGCGGGTTCCCAACCAGACGCTGAGCAGCACCACACACGCCCCCGCCCATTGTGCCGCTGACAGCGTTTCCTGCCGCAGCTGCCAACCCAGCAAGACCGCCGTGAGCGGGCTGAGAAAGCCCAGCCCCGTTACCGCCGCAGGCCCCAGGCGTTCGATCCCGCGAAACCAGAAAAAGTAGCTTAGCGCCGCCCCTGCAAGGCTCAACCAGAGAAAGCCCGCAATCGCCCCCGCCCCGAGCGCGGGAAGCGCGGGCTCGGCCAGAAGGGCGAAGGGCAGCAGCAATATCCCCCCGGCCGTCAGTTGCCACGCGGTGAAGGTCAGCGCCGACACGTCGGGGTGCCATTTGCGCGTCAGCACCACCCCCGCGGCCATAGAGACAGCTCCCAGCAAGGCCGCGCCCATTCCGACCGGATCGAAATCCGCCCCCGGCCCCAGCACCAGAAGGCCCACGCCCCCCAATCCTGTCAGCGCGGCAAGAATTCCGCGCTGCGAGAGCGGAACCTGCAGGATAAAGCGGGCCAGAACCAGCACGATCAACGGCTGCACCGCCCCCAATGTGGCGGCCACCCCGCCCGGCAGGCGATAGGCCGCCACAAACAGCGCGCCCCAGAACAGCGCAAAGTTCAACGCCCCCAAGATCAGCAGGCGCCCGAGCCAGCGCCTTGGGGGCCATTGCCGGGTCAGCGCCATCAGCAAAAGCCCCGCAGGCAGCGCTCGCAAGGCGGCATCGGTGAGCGGATAGCCTGCGGGCAAAAGCCCGGTGGTGACAATATAGGTGCTGCCCCAGATCACCGGTGCAAGGGCGGTCAGCAGCATATCGGTCTTGGCGGACATTGGTTTCTCCATCTATCTTGATGTCGAGATAAATGAGAGAAACTTGACGTCAAGATAAAAACCGCCTATCCGCTGTTTTATGGATCAAGTCGACACTATTCTCGCCCAGTGGCACCAAGAGCGCCCCGATCTTGATGTCGGGCCGATGGGGATCTTCGGCAGGCTCAAACGGCTGACCGATCACCTGTCCCAAGAGATGGCACAGCTGTTCAGACAGCATGACCTGACGGCGGCGAGCTTTGATGTTCTGGCAACATTGCGCCGCGCGGGGCCGCCCTATGCGCTGAGCCCTTCGGCATTGATTTCCTGGACGATGGTGACCTCGGGCACGATGACCAACCGGCTGGACCGGCTGGAAGCCGGCGGGCTGATCGAGCGGCGCAGCAACCCCGAGGACGGGCGCGGCTCGGTTGTGGCGCTGACCGATACGGGCTTCCGGCTGATCGATCAGGTGGTGACCGAGCATGTGGCCAACCAGCACCGCCTGATCAACGATCTCCCGCCGCCCCTGCGGGCTGCGATGGACGAGGCGCTGCGCGCATGGCTGGCCCGGATCGATCCCCCCAAAGGCGAGCCCCCCGTCACCCCAGCACCTCCCGCATGACCTCGTAGATCTGCGGGTCCTGCATCTGCGTCACATTGAACCGCATGAAACGGCTGGCCGAATGTGATGGGCTGAACACATTGCCCGGTGCCAGCATCAGGTTTTTCTGCATCGCGCCTTGGGCAAAATCGCCCGTATCGATGCCGTCGGGAAAACGGCACCACAGGTAGAACCCGCCGCGCGGCAGAACCCAAGGGGTGATCCCCAATCCGGCCAGCCGCGATACAGCGGTTTTACGGGCCCCATTCAGGCGGTGATGCAGATCGGCAATATATCTGCGATACCCGCCCCCTGCCAGCACGCTGGACAGCAGCTCTGTGGTCACAGGGCTTGGCCCGCCAAAGCTGGTGGCCACCTGCAAATCGACCAACGCCTCGATCCAGTCCGCGCGCCCCGCGATATAGCCGCAGCGCATCGAGGCCGAAAGCGTCTTGGAAAAGCCGCCAATCCTCAGCACCCGCTCCAGCCCGTCCAGAACGGCAAGGCGCGGTGTCGGGTCGGGATCAAGATCCACAAAGGTGTCGTCCTCGACGATGGTCAGATCATGCGCCGCAGCCAGCCCCAGCACGCGATGGGCCACCGTCGGGGCAAGCGTGGCCCCTGTAGGATTATGCAGCGCGGAATTGGTCAGATACAGGCGCGGCGCATGGGCCAGCGCCGCCTCGAAAGCCACAAGGTCGGGCCCGTCCCGCGTATAGGGCACGCCGAGCACCTCCACCTGATGGGCCCGCAAAAGGGCACGGAAGTTGAAATATCCCGGATCATCCACCAGCACCGTATCCCCCGGACGCAGCAGCAACCGGCAGATCAGGTCCATAGCCTGCGACGCCGATCCCGTCAGCATCAGTTGATCCGGCGTCGCCTGCAGGTTCTCTGCCGCAAATCGGCCCAGCAGGCAGCGCCGTAATGCCGGAGAGCCGCGCGCAGTAGCGTAATTGGTCAGCACCGTCGTCTCGGCCTTGGCAAGCTGGCGCAAGCCCCGCCGCAGCGCCTCATGCGGCATCCAGTCCTCGGGCAACCAGCCACAGCCCGGTTGCAAGCTGCCGGCCCGCGCATCCATCGACTGGCGCGACACCCAGAACGGATCGACAGCGCGCGCCTTGGGCGTTGTGGCCGTGCCCAGCGTCCTCAGTGCGGGCGGGCTTTCGGCCACGTAAAACCCCGCCCCGCGCCGAGCACGGATCACCCCTTCTGCCGCGAGACGGTCATAGGCCTCGACCACGGTTGACGGCGAGACCTTCATCTGTTCGGCAAACCGGCGGATCGAGGGCATACGGTCCCCCGGCCCCAAGGCACGCGCCGCGATCCTGTCGCGCAGGGCCTCGATAAGGCGCTCGGTCTTGGTGCCCGCCATAGGATGCTCCTTCAAACTGTATGCCCCGCTGATCCAGTACAGTTTGACAGAATTGTACTGGACTGTGCCTGTCTATATCGCCGGACAGGCATTACCCAGCCCAAAAGGAGACCAAGCTATGGATCAAAGACTTCGGGGCTGGAACAAAGGGTGGGGCAGCGGCTGTCTGGGCATGCTGATCTTTAGCGGCTCGCTACCGGCCACACGACTGGCCGTGGCGGATTTCTCGCCGCTTTTCCTGACGGCAATCCGTGCGTTGATCGCGGCGGCGCTGGCCCTTGTCTGCCTGACGGTCCTGCGCCAGCAACGCCCTGCGGCACGCGATCTGGTAGGGCTGGCCGTGGTGGCCCTCGGGGTTGTCGTGGGGTTTCCCCTGCTATCGGCCTTGGCGTTGCAATCGATCACCGCTGCCAGATCAGCGGTATTCATCGGGCTTTTACCACTGGCCACCGCGCTTTTTGCCGTGCTGCTGGAAGGCGAGCGCCCGCGCGCCCGTTTCTGGCTGTTTTCGCTGGCAGGGGCGGCAAGCGTGTCCGGCTTTGCCCTGACACATAGCGCAAGCGGTGCCCTGCGCGGCGATCTGCTGATGTGCGCGGCAATCCTGATCTGCGGACTGGGCTATGCCAAGGGGGCAAGCCTGTCGCGCCGTCTGGGCGGCTGGCAGGTCATCTCATGGGCGCTGGTGCTGGCCGCCCCCGTGACGGGCCTGCTGGCCACCGCCACATGGCCTGCCGCCGGATTGCGCGGGGTCTCGCCTGCGGCATGGGCAGGGTTGGGCTATGTGGCCATATTCAGCATGCTGGTGGGGTTTGTCTTCTGGTATCGCGGATTGGCTCTCGGAGGGATTGCCCGCGTCGGGCAGCTACAGCTTCTGCAACCTTTCTTCGGCCTCCTGCTGGCGGCGCTCTTCCTGCGGGAACCGGTTGTCTGGCCGATGCTGGCCTGCACGGGCCTGACCGTGCTCTGCGTCGCCGGTGCCCGCCGCTTTGCCTGAGCGCATGAAAACCGCCTCAGGCGCGGCAGGGCCTTTGGTCACCACTGCCATAAGCAGACAGTGAGGACGCCCGCCCGTTCTGCGCGCATTGCCCCGCCCGGACATCGTTGATACTCTGCCCGTATGACATATTGGCGCCCTGCCCAGACCATCCGCATAAAGGCCCTTGGCCTGCATTGGCGCGAGGGGCGGCTTCTGGCGGCCTGTGTCTTCAACGATGATGGGACGCTAAAGGGGGTGCGCCCGTTGGGGGGCACCGTCGAATTTGGCGAAACCGCCGAGAGCGCGTTGATGCGCGAGTTTCGCGAAGAGCTGGGTGTGACCGCAACAATTATCGGGCCGCCGCTTTTCATGGAAAATCTCTATCACCACGAAGGGATGCAGGGCCACGAGCTGTTGATCCTGTTTCCGGTGGATCTGCCCGTAGAGAGATTGCCCGCAACGGGCGGCTTTACCTTTTACGAAGACTGCGGCACAGCCTGTCACGCCGATTGGTTCGCGCTGGACGGGCTGGATGGCCCGAACCAGCCTTCGCTCTATCCGGCAGGGCTGAAAGCGCGCCTGCAATCCGCCCAGACGCAGGCCGTCTGAAACCGGCCTTCATGCCGAAGGGCGGCCCGCAAGCCGCCCGTAGCTTTTCCTGCCCTCAGCCTGCGGCCACTGTCACGGCCTCGACCACCGCATCCACGCAGGCCTCCAGCACCTTGTCATCCTCGCATTCCGCCATCACGCGGATCAGAGGTTCGGTCCCCGATTTACGGATCAGCAGCCGCCCCTGCCCCGCCAGACGGGATTCGGCCTCGGCAATCACCTTCTGCACCCGAGCGTCATTCAAGGGCTCCTGCCCTGCCTGATAGCGCACATTCTTCAGAAGCTGCGGCACCGTGTCGAACTGGCGCACCAGATCCGAAGCGCGCTTGCCCGTCTCGGCCATCGCCAGCAGGAATTGCAGCCCCGCCATCAGCCCGTCGCCGGTGGTGGCGTAATCGGTCATCACGATATGGCCCGATTGCTCGCCCCCCAAGTTGAAACCACCCGCGCGCATACGTTCGACCACATAGCGGTCGCCCACTTTGGTCCGCTCAAGCCCGATGCCATGCCCTTGCAGGAAACGCTCGAGACCGAGGTTCGACATCACCGTGGCCACCAAGGCCCCGCCGCGCAGAATGCCCTTTTCGGCCCAGCGATGGGCAAAAAGCGCCATGATCTGATCGCCATCGGCCACGCGGCCCGTCTCGTCGATGATCATCACGCGATCGGCGTCCCCATCCAGCGAGATGCCCAGATCGGCGCCATGGGCCACCACCGCTTCGGCGCAGGTCTCGGTATGGGTCGAGCCGACCCTATCGTTGATGTTATAGCCATTGGGCGAGACACCCACGGGGATCACCTCGCAGCCCAGCTCCCACAGCACCTGCGGCGCGGCCTTATAGGCGGCGCCATTCGCGCAATCGACCACAACCTTCAGCCCCGACATACGGTCGCGCGCAGGAAAGGTCGTCTTGGCATATTCGACATAGCGCCCAAGACCGTCGTCGATGCGCTTGGCACGACCGATATTATCGGGCACCGCCAGACGGATCTCGCCCTCCAGCATGGCCTCGATCTCCATCTCGGCCTCATCGGACAGTTTGAACCCGTCCGGCCCGAAGAATTTGATCCCGTTATCCTTGGCGGGGTTATGGCTGGCCGAGATCATGATCCCCAGATCGGCGCGCATGGACCGCGTCAGATAGCCCACAGCCGGCGTCGGCACCGGCCCCAGCAGAAGCACATTCATCCCCGTCGAGGTCAGACCGGCCGTCAGCGCGTTTTCAAACATATAGCCCGACAGGCGGGTGTCCTTGCCGATGACCACGCGATGGCCATTGGTGCCTGCACGGCGGAAATAGCGCCCCGCCGCCGCCCCCAGACGCAAAGCCATCTCGGCGGTCATATGGCCCTGATTGGCCTCGCCACGCACGCCATCGGTGCCAAAAAGTTTTCTACTCATTTCTCTTCCTCCCAGCCCAGGGTCAGGGCCGCCCAGAGGTTTACCCCCTGTTTGATTTCCGCCACATCATGCACGCGGTGGATCTGCACGCCCTGCGCGATGCCCGCAAGGGTCACAGCCAGAGTACCGGGCATGCGGTCTTTGGCGGCATCGACCCCCGCGATGGTGCCGATGAAGCGCTTGCGCGAGACGCCCAGCAGGATCGGGCAGCCAAGGCTGTGGAACAGCGACAGCCCGCGCAGAAGTGTCAGATTATGTTCGACCGTCTTGCCAAAGCCGATCCCCACATCCGAGATGATCGCCGCGCGGTCGATCCCCTCGGCCTCGGCCAGCGCAATTCGTTCTTCGAGGTGGTCATAGACATCCAGCAGCACGTCATCATATTCGGGCTTGTCCTGCATGGTCTCGGGGTCGCCTTGGGCATGCATCAGACAGATCGGCAGGCCCGACACCATCGCCAGTTCCGCCATGCCCGGATCATATTCCATCGCCGAGACATCGTTGATCATATCGGCGCCCGCCTCGACCGCCGCATCCGCCACCAGCGCCTTGCGGGTATCGATCGAGATCGGCAGGTCGAACATATCGCGCAGCTCCTGAATCAGCGGCACGGTGCGCTCGATCTCTTCGTCCTCGGGCACGGTCTCGGCGCCCGGACGGGTGCTTTCGCCGCCGATGTCAAAGATATCGACACCCTCTTCGACCATCGCTTCGGCACGTTCCATCGCCGCATGCATATCGAAATAATCGCCGCCATCCGAGAAACTGTCGGGCGTGGCATTCAGGATGCCCATCACCCGCGGCACCTCGAGGTTCATCGACCCGATCATCCGGCGCTTGGCGGTCAGCCGTTCCAGCACCTCTTCGGGGCAATGCTGCGCGGGGATCACCTCGGGCGGCAGGCCACGGCGCAGAACCTCGACTTCATCAAACCAGCACCAGCCACCGGCAAGCCGGAGGGCGGTGTCGGGGCGGGCAAGATCCGTGCGCGGGATCGGGCGATAATAGAGCTTTTCCATAGCCTCCATTCACCGCATGTGCCGCGATTTGGCAAGCCGTCTTTGCGCGGCGCTCAGGCGTGGGTCAGAACCTTCACGCGGGAACCTGCCGGCGCTGCAATATTTCCGTGAAGTTCCAACCGCTCGGCCACCAGCTGTTCGGCCAGCCAGACGGCAAGCGCCACCGCATCATGCGCAGCCCCCTTGGGCCCGTCCACCGCATCCAGCACAATCTTCGAGGGCGCCCAGACGACCGTCTTGCCGTGTTTCATCGCCCAATCAAGCTCGGTGCGCGACGACACAACCACACAGCGCGCATCGCGCCCCGCCAGAACCCAGGCGTTCTGCTCGATGGCCAGCAGGTCAATCCGGCGCTGGGTGGGCTTTTGCGCCGATTGGGGCGGCGTGGCTTCGGGCAGACCAACCACTAGAACCACAGCCCTTGCCCCCGCCTCCAGCGCATCAAGCCGTGCGGCAAGATCGGGGGCCTGAATGACGTCATTGGACAGATAGGCCAGCACGGGATGCACGGCCTCGCCTTCCGCCTGCACCGGCACCGACGCCCGCGAGCGGACGATTTCCACGCCCAGAGCCCCCGGACCACGGTCAAGCTTCTCGATCCGCACGAAGACCCGCATCGCCTGAGGGGCGGTCAGAATACGCTCGGCCACGCGCTCGGCCAGCGTTTCCAGCAGGTTCAGACGCTCGGCGGCAAGCTCGGCGGCCACGGCCTCGGTGATCCGGTCGTAAGACAGGATGCGGTCCACATCATCCTCCAGCGGCGCCGTCACCGGCCGCACCTCGACCACGATGTTGAACTGCAGCCGCTGACCATGCCCGCGCTCCTGCTGGAACGCCCCGATATCGGCTGTCACGATATGGTCGCGCAGGCTGATCCGGTCGCGGGGATCCGCCGGAGCCGAGGCGATAGAACGCTCTTCGGGGTGAGCAAAAGCTTGGGCGATATCGCTGGACATGTCGGTTCTTTCAGGCTGCGGATGGCGCGGAAAATAGAAAAAGGGCGGGCCCTTGCCCACCCCGAAACGTCAGATGCCGGCGAGAAACGACACCATCACGCGCTTATGCCTCAGTTCGATGCGGTGCGCACCGGCTTGCGGTAGAAAATATGCGCCCCGACACGCGTGGTTTTCACAAAACGCTTCGACCAGGACGGGCGCACGGCGGGGGTGTGGAAATAGGTCGCCCCTTGGGTAAGGCTGCGCGGCGCACCATCCATCATCGCACGGGCCACCTTTGCCACGCGGGCATAGCTGGCGCGGTTGGCAATGGCATCCGTCTTGCCATCGCAGGTCCAGCTGAACTGGCACGAGCGCTTGCCGCCCTGATGCACCACGCCACAAACGGTATTCGGGAAGGCGGGGTCATCGACACGGTTGAGCACGACCTCGGCCACGGCCTGCTGCCCCGCCAGACTTTCGCCCCGCGCTTCATGATAGATCACCTGCGCCAGACAGTCGAACTGGTCGCCCCCTTTGGCAACCGGCTGTGCCGCCAGCCATGCGGCGGTCAGCTCGGGCGGGGTCGCACCTTCCGGCGGGGTGAGCATCTTGGAAATCTGCGAGGCCGAGAACCTGCCCAGAGTGTCGCGCTCGCCCGAGAGCATCGAGGCCAGCGGCGCGTCGATATCGATTGTCGGATCATTGGAACCACTGACGGTCACTTCCGCCTGCGCAGAGCCCAAGCCAGCACAAAGCGTCAGGGCAAAAATCGCAACAATCTTACCGACCAGTTTCGTCATGAGTCCGTCTCGCAGTGGTTACACGCCCTGACGGACCCGGGCCCATCACGACCCGGCGGAGGTACATCCTAAATCGTTAAAAATCTACAACCAGATGATTTTCCCAGAATTTCCGTCAAACAAATGGCGAAAATCCGCCTACCTTAACGTAACCTTGACGTTATCAAGTTTCGCAGAATCCTGAAAACTGACTGATTTACATCAAGTTTTAAGGTCACGAAACGGAGAGCCATCATTGTTGCTGTTTCGGAGCCAAGAGCGCAAAATGCGCCGCAGCAAGCCGCGCCACCGGCACACGAAATGGTGAACAGGACACATAATCGAAGCCCGCAGCCCGACAGAAGGCAATCGATTCGGGGTTTCCGCCATGTTCGCCACAGACCGAAATCGTGATATCGCGCCGCGTCGCACGCCCCCGCCCTGCCCCGATCAGCAGCAGCTCGCCCACCCCTTCGATGTCGAGAATATGGAACGGGTCCTCGGCAAAGACGCGCTGATTGACATAGGTCGACATGAAGCGCCCCGCATCATCGCGCGACAAGCCATAGGTCATCTGGGTCAGGTCGTTCGTCCCGAAGGACATGAACTCGGCATGTTCGGCAATCTCGCCCGCGCGCAGCGCCGCACGCGGGGTCTCCATCATAACGCCCAGACGGTAGGAAAACTGCGCCTTCTGCTGGGTGCGGACAGCCGCTGCCACCGCATCGATCCGCGTCTTCACCAGCTCGACCTCGCGCGAGGCCGAAACCAGCGGGATCATGATCTCGGGCACGATAACCGACCCGCGCCGCCCCGCCTCGATCACCGCCTCGAAAATGGCGCGGGCCTGCATGTCGTAGATTTCGGGCAGGGTCACCCCAAGGCGCACCCCCCGCATGCCAAGCATCGGATTAAACTCGTTCAGCGCCTCGCAGCGCCGCGTGACCTCCGAAAGCGGACGCCCCACGGCCTCGGCCAGTTCGCGCAGACCTTCGCGGTCATGCGGCAGGAATTCATGCAAAGGCGGGTCGAACAGCCGGATACAGACCGGCGCCCCCGCCATAATGTCGAACAGCGCGATGAAATCGTTGCGCTGCATCGGCAGCAGACGTTCCAGCACGGCCGCGCGATCCTCGGGGCTGTCCACGAAAATCATCTCGCGCATCACGGTCAGCCGGTCTTCATCGAAGAACATATGTTCGGTCCGGCACAGCCCGATCCCGTCCGCCTCGAAGTTACGCGCCGTGCGGGCATCATCGGGCGTGTCGGCATTGGCGCGGATACCGATGTCGCGCACATTATCCGCCCAACGCAGAAGTGTGCGGAACCCGTCATCCAGCGCGGGTTCCAGCATCTCGGCCTCGCCCAGCAGCACTTCACCGCTGGAGCCATCGACCGTGATGATATCGCCCTCGCGGAACACCCGCCCCTTGGGGCCGGTGAAGCTACGATCGCGCGAATTGAGCGTGATGGAATTGCAGCCCACGATGCACGGCAGCCCCAGACCGCGCGCAATCACCGCCGCATGGCTGGTCATGCCGCCCCGTTCGGTCAGCACCGCATTGGCCGCATGCATGCCGCGGATATCCTCGGGCTGGGTCTCGCGGCGCACCAGAATGCAAGGTTCGTCCCGCGCCGCCGCCGCCTGCGCCGCCGAGGCCGAGAACACGATCTTGCCCGTCGCCGCCCCCGGCGAGGCCGCGATTCCCCTAGCGATCACATCGCGGGGCGCGCGCGGGTCCACCTGATAGTGCAAGAGCTCGGTCAGGGCACGCGGTTCCACCCGCAACAGCGCCTCGTCGCGCGGGATCACCCCGTCTTCGGCCAAAGCCACGGCGATCCGCACCGCCGCGCGGGCCGAACGTTGCACCCGCACCGCATCAATCACCGCGATCCGCCCGCTTTCGATGGTGAACTCGATCTGCATCTCCTCGCGCAGGCGGGTCCGGCAGACGGGGCTATAGCTGCAAAGCTGGGCAAACACATCGGGGGCCACATCCTCCAGTGCCGCGCCACGCGGGTCGCTGGTCAGATAATGGGTGTCCACCGCATTGGTCCGCCCCTGCGACTGGCCACGGAACCGCCCCGTAATCTGCGGTTGACCGGTGACACTTTCAACAAACTGGATTGTCCCCGACCCCGACAGGCCGGGACCGATGCCCAGTGCCATCTCCTGCAGTACAAGCCCCAGCGTCGCCTCGGCGGGCGCGCCTTTGGCCTGCCGCAGAAGCCGCGCCGTTGTGCCCTCCCACGCCCGCGCCATAGAGCGCAGAACCTCGCGCAGTTGCAGCAACGGATCTTGCGGGAAATCGTCATCCATTTCTTCGGCAAATGCGGCAAGCGCCTGTTCCAGCGCCCCGTCGCCCGCCTCGGCCGAGAACATGTCGGGGTCAAGCCGCGCGACATGGATCGCATAGCCTTGCACGAAATTCAGATAGAGCGCATCCGCCGCCTCCTGCCCGTGGCTGGCGCAAAGACGCTGATGCATGGCGTCATTCATGCCCACATTCAGCACCGTCCCCGGCCCGCCCCATTCGGGGTTTTCGGGGCTGGAGCGCACGGAAATCAGGAAATCCTGCCCGAAAACATTGGTCAAAGGCGCCAGATCGGGCATCTGCCCCGTGGCAATCGCCTTCACCGTTTCAACCGGCAGCGCAACCGTCGGCGGCACCGGCAGATCAAGCCGGATCAGGCGCTGCAGGCATTTTGCCCGCCAGCCGTGCCGCGATTTCTCAACTCTGGCCGTCGGGGTCAACTCGACGAATTCGGGAAAATCATAGAATTTCTGCATCGCAGCACGCCCTATTTTGCAGGTGCAGCATACATGAAAACCGGAGGCACGCAAAGCATGTGCCGCCGGTTTCGCATGAACAACTTTTTACCAAACCAACCCGCTTGAAAAATAGCAGGCAGATAAAGCACTTAGCCCTCGATTCGGTTCAGATCGGCCACCGAGAGACAGATCTGACGAATACGCGAGAGCAGGTTCAGACGGTTCCGGCGCACGATCTGGTTGTCGGAATTGATCTGCACGGCGGTGAAGAACGCATCGATCGGCGCGCGAAGCTGGGCCATCGCCCCCATCGCGCTTGCGAATTCTTCGGCTTTCATCGCGGGCGTGATCTCGGCCTCGGCCTTATCAAGGGCGGCAAACAGCGCCTTCTCCTCGGGGCCTTCGGCAAATTTCACATCCGCGCCGAAGCTGTATTCAACGCCATCCTTCTCTTCGGCCTGCGCCAGAATGTTATTGGCGCGCTTATAGCCCTGGATCAGGTTCTCGCCATCATCGGTTTTCAGGAAGCCCGACAGCGCCTCGGCACGGTTGACCAGCAGCGTCAGGTCATCATTTCCGGGCATCGCCAGAACCGCATCGATCACATCATGGCGGATGCCCTGATCCTTCAGATAGACCTTCAGACGGTCATGGAAGAAGGACAGAAGATCGCCCCCGTCCGCGCCCTCATAGCCTTTGGCAAAGACCTCCAGCAGGTTCAGACGCAGCTCATTGGTCAGGATCAGGCGGATCACCCCCAAAGCCGCACGGCGCAGCGCAAAGGGGTCTTTGGAACCAGTGGGCTTTTCGTCAATCGCCCAGAAGCCCGTCAGCGTGTCGATCTTATCGGCCAAAGCCACGGCCACCGTCACCGGCGCGGTGGGCACATCATCGGACGGACCCAGCGGCGAGTAATGGTCGCGGCAGGCATCGGCCACGGCCTCGGGCAGACCCGCACGCTGCGCATAATAGCGCCCCATGATCCCCTGCAGTTCGGGGAATTCATAGACCATTTCCGAGCGCAGATCGACCTTGGCGACTTGGGCGGCCTCGCGGGCTAGATCGGGCGACGCGCCGACCTTATCCGCAATCTCACCGGCCAGTGCCGCGATCCGCGCGATGCGGTCGGCCTGAGAGCCAAGCGCGTTATGGAAGGTCACATCGGCCAGACCCGCGCCCATGCCCGACAGGCCTTCGGTTTTCACCAGACGGTTGTCGTTTTCCCAGAAGAATTTGGCATCCGACAGACGCGCCGAAAGCACCTTCTGGTTGCCCTTCAGGATGGTCGCGCCATGATCCGCCGTCTGGCGGTTGGCCACGGTGACAAAGCCCTCGATCCGACCGGTCTTCGGGTTTTTCACCGAGAAGAACTTCTGGTGCTCTTTCATCGAGGTCTGCAGCACCTCGGGCGGCAGTTCGAGGAATTCCGCATCAATCTCGCCCATCAGCGCCACGGGGCATTCGACCAGCCCCGCCACCTCGGTCAGCAGGCCACGGTCGGCCACAAGTTCAAGCCCGCGGGCGAAGGCCATCTGCTCGGCGTCATGCCAGATGGTCTGTTCACGCTCGGCACTGTCCAGCACGACGGATGCCGCCGCCAGCTTGGCGCAGTAATCCTCAAAGCCCGTCACAGCAAAACGGCCCGGCGCCATAAAGCGGTGGCCTTCGGTCGTATTGCCGGATTTGATGCCATCGATATCCAGATCAACCACTTCGGCGCCGCTTTCATCGGACAAGAGGCACAGGATCGAATGCAGCGGGCGCACCCAACGCAAGGACCCAGCCCCCCAGCGCATCGACTTCGGCCAAGGGAAATTGCGGATGGTCTTTTCCAGCACCTCGGCAATGATCGCAGGCGCCGGACGGCCCTCTTTCTCGACGACGGCAAAATAGACCTGCCCCTTTTTCTCGTCGCGGATCTCCAGCTGGTCCAGCGTCAGACCGGTCGAGCGCAGGAAGCCCTCAACCGCTTTCTCGGGCGCGCCGACCTTGGGGCCTTTGCGTTCCTCGCGCAGGGTCGGGCTCTCTTTCGACAGGCCCTCCAGCGTCAGCACAAGGCGACGCGGGGTGGAAAACGCCCCCGCCGAGGCATAGGTGAGGCCCGCCTCGACCAGCCCGTCGGTCACAAGCTTCTTGAGGTCCTCGCGCGCGCGGCCCTGCATCCGCGCGGGAATTTCCTCGGAAAAGAGTTCGATTAGAAGATCGGGCATGTCAATTCTCCGCGGCGTGTCGCTGATGCCAGGCATAGGCCCGGCCATCGGAATAAATGGCCACCACCCGGTCCATACCGGGGGTGATGTCGGGTTCGGACAGGAAGGCCACAGCCTCGCCTGTGCGCAGATCCTCGGTCAGGCGGGCCGGATCATAGCAGGACAGCCCACGGGTGTCCGGCTCGGGCTTGGCCAGAGGGTCTACGGTGAAAGTTTCGGTCAGCATGCCAAGGCTGAGGGGCGTGGTGAAACAGCCCCGATAATCCGCGGCCAAGGCATCCTGCGTGGTTTTGAGACCGTCCGTCAGGATCGGCTCGGGCTGGCCTGACGAAATCGACACAAGACGGATCTCCTGCGCCTGCGGGGTCGCCGCAAGCGCGAGAGAGGCGGTTCCCCCCGCCAGAGCCACAAGGGCCAGTATCCTGTGCCAAGCCGCCATGATCAGGCCGCGCCGCCTGCGGGCGTGCGCACAAAGGCATCGGCGCATTGCTTGGCAAGCGCCCGCACCCGCCCGATATAGGCCTGACGCTCGGTGACCGAGATCACACCGCGCGCATCCAGCAGGTTGAAGAGGTGGCTGGCCTTGATGCATTGATCATAGGCGGGATGGGCCATGATGATCCGGCGCTCGGCGCTGTCTTCATCGGCTTGGGCCAGAATACGCTCGCATTCGGCTTCGGCATCCTTGAAGTGCTGCAAGAGCATATCGGTATCGGCCACATCGAAGTTCCAGCGGGAATATTCCTGCTCGGTCTGCTTGAAGACATCGCCATATTTCAGCGCGATCGGCGCGTCGGGGTCGTTGAAGGGCATATCCATCACATGGTCGATGCCCAGCACATACATCGCCAGACGCTCCAGACCATAGGTCAGCTCGCCCGAAACGGGGTGGCAGTCATGGCCGCCGACCTGCTGGAAATAGGTGAACTGCGACACTTCCATGCCGTCGCACCAGACTTCCCAGCCCAGCCCCCAAGCGCCCAGCGTCGGGGATTCCCAGTCGTCTTCCACAAAACGGATGTCATGCAGGTCGATATCGATCCCGATCGCGCGCAGCGAGCCCAGATAGAGCTCTTGCAGATCCGGCGGGCTGGGTTTGATCAGCACCTGATACTGGTAGTAATGCTGCAGGCGGTTGGGGTTTTCCCCGTAACGGCCATCGGTCGGACGGCGCGAGGGCTGCACATAGGCGGCGGCCCAAGGCTTGGAGCCAAGCGAACGCAGCGTGGTCGCAGGGTGGAAGGTGCCCGCCCCTACTTCCATGTCATAGGGCTGCATGATCGCGCAGCCCTTGCCCGCCCAATAGGCTTGCAGCCGCAGGATAATCTCCTGAAACGACCGCGGCGCGGCGGGTTTGGTGGCGGTGGCATCTGACATGCGAACTCTCCCAGACGGATCTGTCATCGAAACTTGCCTATGCCTGATAGGCAAGCCCGCAAGCGGGGTCAACGTGCAACAACACGCAGCCTTGGACAACCGCACCGGCTTTAAGGGATGACGCGGGCCAAAACCCTGCTAATTTGCGCCGACTTTGCAATTTTGAACAGGGCAGGAATTATAATGAGGGTTATGCGCAAAGCTGTGTCGATGATGGTCGGGGCCAGCCTGACGGGAATGGTCTGGGCAGGCGCAGCATGGGCGGCCCCCCTGTGGCTGCAGATCGAAGCCCAGCCCTCGCTGGCACAGGCCGAACAATCGGCACGCGGTTGGTCCAGCCTGCCCGATCTGGCGGGCTTTGCGATGACCACCGGATGGTATGCCATTTCCGTCGGTCCGTTCGACACACGCGAGGCCGCCAATGACCGCCGCCGCCTACTGCAACGCGAGGGGCTGATCCCCTCTGATTCCTATGTCACCGACGGGGCCAATTACCGCCAGCAGTTCTGGCCGGTCGGCGCGCGCTTCCAGCAAGTTCCAACGTCTCAGGCCACGGCCCCACAGACCCCGCAGGATGCACCCGTTAGCGCGGGCGATCCGATTGCCCCCGTGGGCGAGATGACCGCCCTTCCCGAGGCCGCGGCATCGCAGCCTGCGACACCCACCACACCGGCCACCACACCGGCCACCGAAACGGGCACAGAGCCCGCGCCCGCGCAAAGCCCGTCTGAAACGCCCGCTCTTGTCCAGCCGTCCCCCGCACAGCCCGATCCTGCTGTGGCACAAGAGGCCCCGCCGGTCGAAACGCTGGCCCAGTCCCGTCAGCGCGAATCCCTTCTGACGCGCGACGAGAAGATGGCCATTCAGGATGCGCTCTCGTGGCAGGGCGTCTATACTGGTCGACTGGATGCGTCTTTCGGTCCGGGCACGCGCAGCTCGATTGCCGCTTGGCAGAGCGCACGGGGCGAAGAGCCGACAGGCGTGCTGACATCCGCCCAGCAGGCCGCCCTTCTGGCCCAAGTCGAAAAGGAACGCGCCGAACTCGGGCTGGAGATCGTCGAGAATAACGATGCCGGCATCCGTATTGCCCTGCCCACCGGTCTGGTGGCGTTCAAAGGCTATGACGCGCCGTTCGTGACCTATGGCCCGAAGGACGGGTCGGGGGTGTCGGTGCTGCTGATCTCGCGTCAGGGCGACGCCAAGAACCTCGGCGCGCTATATGATGTGATGCAGCGTCTGGAAATGGTCCCGATGGAAGGGCCGCGCGCCCGGACCGCGACCGCGTTCCATATCGAGGGACGAAACGACAGGATTGTCTCTTATACACAGGCGGCTCTATCAGGCGGTCTGATCAAGGGCTTTACGCTGGTCTGGCCCGCAAATGGCGATATGGCACAGCGCGCGCGCGTGCTGAACGCCATGCAGCAGAACTTCCAGCCCTTCGGCAATCAGGCACTGGACCCGACCTTGGGCAAGCCGATGACCGTTAGCCGCGAAGACCTGACCAGCGGGCTCGACATCCGCAAACCGGCCTTTGCGCGGTCAGGCTTTTATGTGGACAGCCACGGAACGGTCGCCACCGCCGCCGCCGGTATCGACAGTTGCACGCGCCTGACCATCGAGGATGGCAAGGCCAAGCTGACGGCACAGGACAAGGATCTGGGGCTGGCCCTGCTGACGCCGGAAAAACCGCTATCGCCCCGTCAGGTTGCCAAATTCCAGACGGCACAAACCGCGCCGGGGGCCGATATCGCCGTGGCAGGGTTCTCCTATCCCGAGGCGCTTTCGGCACCGGTGCTCAGCTTCGGAACGCTCACGGCGCTCAAGGGGTTGGAGAACGAACCCCAGCAGGCACGTCTGGCCCTGCGCAGCCTGCCTGGCGATGTCGGCGGCCCCGTGCTGGACAGCTCGGGCGCGGTGATCGGCATGGTGCTGCCCAAGACCACCGTAGACGACAAGATCCTGCCCGAAGATCTGTCGGTGGCCCTACAAGCCCAGCCAATGGCCGATGCGATGGCCCGCATGGGCACAGCCCCGAACGCCGCAGAGCCTCATGGGGCCATTGCCACCGAAGACCTCACGCGGGCGGCGCAGGGTCTGGTTGTTCATGTAAGCTGCTGGAAATAAGGGAGCCCCCCCTGCAAGTGCCGTTTGCACATTTGCAGGGGAAAGCGTGCAGGGCGAAGAGATCAGGCGTTCAGAAGCGCCAGCGCTGCGGCATGAACCTCGGGGTTTGCCGCAGCAATCACCTGCCCGCCCAGATGCGCCGGACCGCCCTGCCAGTCGGTCACCAGACCGCCTGCTGCCTCGACCACGGCCATCGGCCCCTGAATGTCGTATGGATGCAGCTGGGCCTCAATCACCAGGTCGATCTGCCCTGCCGCCAGAAGCGCATAGGCATAGCAGTCCATCCCGTAACGGGTCAGCTTGGCCGCTTGTGATACCTGCCGGAAAGCCGCGCCTTCTGCGGCCGTGCCCACTTCGGGGAACGTCGTGAACAGCACCGCATCGGCCAGCACCTGCGGAGCCGCTGCGCGCGTCTTGAGCGGAAATTCTCCATGCGGCCCGATCAGCCGCGCCTGCCCCAGACCGCCGATAAACCGCTCGCCAATATAGGGTTGGTCCACGACCCCAAGGAACGGCGCGCCCAAGGCACCGTCAACCACCTGCGCCAAACCGATCAGCACGCCCCAAGTGGGTGTGCCCGACATAAAACCACGCGTGCCGTCAATCGGGTCAAGCACCCAGACATAACCGCTTGTGCCAAGCGATTGCCCCTGCTCTTCCCCGTAAATACCATCATTCGGACGTTCTTTTGCCAGAATGGCGCGCATCGCGGCTTCTGCCGCGCGATCCGCTTCTGTCACCGGATCGAAGCCGCCCGCATCCTTATTGGCCGCAGCAATGCCACCAAGCGGACGAAACCGCGCCAATGTTTCCACACGCGCCGCATCCGCAAGCCGCTGCGCAAGATCAAGCAAGGCATCGGCTTCAAGAGATGTGATATCCAAAGGCTTTTTCATCGCGCACTCCCGCTTTTGTTCAAGCGGTACAGAGCCACCTTCAGGAGGTCAAGGCAAGGCATGATGCCGCGCCTCGTAAGACGTGCCACCCCACGCCCTAGCCCGGCCCAGACAGGCCGGACGACATAACGCGCAGGATCGCAAGATCACGCGGCAGAAGACGCCGAGAGAACCTTGGCCAGATCGAACAGGCGGCGGCGCTGCTCTTCCGGAATCGCGTAATAGGAGCGCACCAGAGCCAGTGCTTCCTTATCCGCCAAGATATCGCCTTCGACCTCTTTCTTCTCGACACGGCCTTCCAGCCCTTCGAAGAAGAAGGAAATCGGCACATCCAGCGCTTCCGAGATGTCCCAAAGACGCGATGCCGAAACACGGTTCATGCCGGTCTCGTATTTCTGGATCTGTTGAAATTTGATTCCAACCTTGTCAGCAAGTTGTTGCTGCGTAACGCCAATCATCCAGCGACGATGGCGAATACGTTTGCCCACATGGGCATCAACTGGGTGTTTCATTCAATCGTCCTTACAACACTACAAAAAGGAACCTAGCACGTACGCACACGCATAGGGCGGCATTTCCTCACAAATGGTCGTCAAAACTGGTATAAAAAGCCTAAACAAAGTTAATCTTTGCGTCGCTTTCTTAAATTTTATCGTCGCGAAGCTTAAAGCGAGCCTAATTTACCCCCCTCTCCCCCAGCGTGTTTCGCAATTTGCATCGCAAAATGCAAATGTGTCAAAATTTTGGTTATACGTAATTCCAATACGAATCATTCTAAACCGCTTGCGCTGCGCGACTCAGATTATAGGCTTGCCCGATCCCGAATGCGACGGAAGAGCCCTATGAAAGCCTATCAAATTCACGACTTTTCTGCGGCGCCGCAGGTCCGCTCCCTGCCTGATCCGGTTCCCGCCGCAGGAGAGTTGAAAATCCGCATCCATGCCTGTGGTCTGAATTTCGCCGATCTGCTGATGATGCAGGGGCGTTATCAGGACACCCCCGCCCCGCCCTTCACCTTGGGGCTGGAATGCGCGGGCGAGGTCGTAGGCTGCGGCGAAGGCACATCGACCCCGCTGGGCACGCGCGTTGTGATCTATGCCGGTCAAGGGGGGCTGGCGGACTATGGCTGCTTCCCCGAAGAAAGCTGCATTCCGCTTGCGCAGGGCACATCCTATCTGGAGGCCGCGGGCCTGCTGATCGCGCATGGCACCTCGCATCTCGCGCTGGACCGGAAGGCGGGCTTGCGTAGCGGCGAGACGCTGGCCGTCATCGGAGCGGCTGGCGGGGTCGGGCTGACCGCCGTGGAAATCGGCGCAAGGCTTGGCGCAAAGGTCATTGCCGTGGCCCGCGGGGCAGAAAAATGCGCGGTGGCGCGCACAGCAGGCGCGGCGATCACGCTGGATAGCGAAAGCGCCGACCTGAAAGCCCGCCTGAAAGAACTGGGCGGTGTGGATGTTGTGTATGATGCCGTGGGCGGCGCGCTGGGCGAGGCCGCGTTTCGCGCGCTCAAACCGGGCGGACGCTTTCTGCTGATCGGCTTTGCGGGCGGCACTCCGCCCGAATTGCCGCTGAATCACGCGCTGGTCAAGAACATCTCCATTCTCGGCCTTTATTGGGGCGGAATGCGGCAGATTGATCCGGAGATGTTCCGCAGCTCTGTCGAAGCCGTGATGCAAGATCACGCCAAGGGGCTGCTGACCCCGCATATCTCGCATGTCTTCGATCTTGCCCAGATCGAGGAGGCCTTTGAAATGCTGCGCAGCCGCCGCTCGACCGGAAAGCTGGTCATCCGGATGGCACCTTCCACATCCGCGTGAAAAACTCTCCGGTTAACCTCTTTTCCGGCCAAAACCGCAGCGACTCTCTCTTGAAATGATCAGCAAGCCTGCCAATATCGGCAGACGACAAGCGTGCCACACGAGGCGCGCGCCGCTTCATGGAGGGATTTGATGGCTGGTTTTAACACGATGCGCACCAATGCCGGTACGCGTCAGGCGCTGATCGACGAAGGTCTGCGCGCTCATATGAACAAGGTCTACGGGCTGATGTCGGCAGCGATGCTGATCACCGGGGTCGTGGCATGGGCGTTGGCCGGTCTTGCAATGACCAATGATCCCTCGATGGCCGTCGGCACCATGCGCAATGGCACCATGCTGACCCAGTTCGGCGCGCTGCTTTACACCTCGCCGCTGAAATGGGTGGTGATGCTGGCCCCGCTGGCCGTGGTCTTCCTGTTCTCGGCCACGATCCACCGCATGTCGGTTGGTGCGGCGCAGCTGGTGTTCTGGGTCTATGCCGCCCTTGTCGGTGCCTCGATCTCGTCGATCTTCCTTGTCTTCACCGGCGTTTCCATTGCGCAGACCTTCCTCGTGACGGCCATCGCCTTCGCGTCGCTCTCGCTTTATGGCTACACCACCAAACGTAACCTGTCGGCTATGGGTTCGTTCCTGATGATGGGTCTGATCGGCCTCATCGTTGCCTCGATCGTCAACATCTTCATCGCCAGCTCGGCGCTTGCCTTTGCGGTGTCCGTGCTGGGCGTGCTGATCTTCGCGGGCCTCACCGCCTATGACACCCAGAAGATCAAAGCGACCTATATCGAAATGGCCCATTCGGGCGAGGACTTCCTTGGCAAAGCGGCCATCATGGGGGCGCTGAGCCTCTATCTGGACTTCCTCAACCTGTTCATGATGCTCTTGCAGCTCATGGGGAACCGCGACTAAGGCGCCTACCTGCCTGTCTCGGCCGGAAAGCCAATAGCGCAGCCGCCGATCTTCGGCGGCTGCTTTCATATCTAGCCACCCCTCCCCCTTTCCCCTGCCTGCCAGAAGGCCCTGCGAAACCGCCTTCAAAGGGCCATTGTCAGCCGCTATCATTCGGGTCATGGAAATCGTTATCATCGTCGCGGTCATCGCATCGCTTTTCTTTGTGATCGGCATTGCCGAACCTCTGGCCGCGCGTTTGCGCCTGCCCTATTCCGTGATCATCGCGCTGCTGGGTATCCTGATCGGCAGCGCTGCCATCTTCTTTTTGCAGACCACCCTGACCGACGCGCTGAACCCGCTGGCCGAGGCGATCCTGAATTTGCCGATCAGAGCGAATGTCTTCCTCTATATTTTCCTGCCGCTCTTGCTGTTTCAGGTCACGCTGGGCATGAACCTGCGCCGGATGCTAGATGACTGGGTGCCCATTCTGGTCATGGCCGTGGTGGCGGTGGTGGTGGCGACACTCTCGGTGGGCTATGCGCTGTCCTATACCTCCAGTCTGCCGCTGGCCGCCTGCCTTCTGGTCGGTGCCATTGTCTCGACCACGGACCCTTCGGCTGTGGTCAGCATCTTCCGCTCGCTTTCGGCCCCGCAACGCTTGGCGCGGATCATCGAAGGCGAGAGCCTGCTGAACGATGCCGCCGCCATCGCGCTTTTCGGGCTGTTTGTCAGCTATGTCATGCTGGGAGTACCGGACCCCAAACTGGGCGAGGCGCTTGGCCGCTTTCCGATGCTGATCGCAGGAGGCGTCATGACGGGCTGGATCCTGTCGCAGATCGGCCTGCGGATCATGGGCCTGTTTCCGCGCTATGAACAGGCCCAGATGTCGATTTCGGTCGCGCTGCCCTATCTGGCCTATATCATCGCCGAACAGCTTGTCGGGGCCTCGGGGGTGATTGCGGTTGTCGCCGCCGGGCTGACGCTCAATCTGGCGGGCCCGCGCCGGATCGAGCCGACGACATGGACCAATATGCGCGAGACATGGGATCTGGTGGCGCATTGGGCAGGGGCGCTGATCTTCATTCTCGCCGCGCTGCTGATCCCGCGGCTGCTTGAAGGCACGACAGTCACCGACTTCCTGCTGATCGGGGTCGTGGTGCTTGCCGCCATTCTGGCGCGTGCGGTGATCCTGTTCGGCCTGCTGCCGGTGCTGACCCTGCTGCGCCTTTCGCCGGTCGTGGAACGCCCCTATCGGGTGGCGATCCTGTGGGGCGGGCTGCGCGGCGCGGTCACATTGGCGCTGGCGCTGGCGGTCACCGAAAACGCGCTGGTCCCTGTCGAGATCAAGCGCGTGGTCGGCATTCTGGCCACCGGCTTCACCCTTTTCACCCTGATCGTGCAAGGGACAACCCTGCGCAGCGTGATCGGGCGGCTGGGGCTGGACAAGCTGTCCCCGCTGGATCAGGCGCTGGCCAATCAGGTGATCGCCGTGTCGCTGCAAACCGTGCGGGAAGATGTCGCCAAATCCAGCGACAACTACAAGCTGAACCACGAGATCGTGCGGGCCGAGGCCAAGCGCTTCGGCGAGCGGCTGGACGAGGTCGTGCGCTCGGCCGAGGCCGGTGCCAATATCCTTGACCGTGACCGCATCACGCTGGGTCTGATCGCCTTGGCGGGGTTCGAGCGCGAACAGGTACTGATCCGCCTGCGCGACCGCTCGATTTCCGCGCGCATCGGCGAGGCCGCGCTGAGCCAGACCGACCATCTGATCGAGGGCGCCCGCACGCATGGCCGGACCGGCTATCAACGTGCCGCCCGACGCGCGGTGTCTTACGGGCGCGCCTTCCGCATCGCAAGCTTCCTGCATAACCGCGCGCATTTCTCCGCCCCGCTGGCCCTGCTGACCGCCGACCGTTTCGAACGCCTGATCTCGGAACGGATGATCCTGCGTGATCTGGATACCTTCATCGACGCCCGCATCCGCCGGATCCACGGGCGTCGCGTGGCCGACCTTCTGCGCGAATTGCTGGGCCGTCGGGTGGAAAATATCGAAACCGCCCTCTTCGGCCTGAGGCTGCAATATCCCGGCTATGCCGAGGAACTGGAGCGCCGCCTGATCCGCCGCACCGCGCTGCGGATGGAAGAGCGCGAATATAACATCATGCATGAGGACGGCCTGATCAGCGAGGAAGTCTTCATTTCGCTGATACAGGATATCTCGGCGCGCAGGCTTCAGGCCGAAGAGCGCCCGATGCTGGATCTACAGGTGCAGCGGGCCGATATCCTGCGCCGGATGCGACTGTTCGAGGATCTCGACGACGCGGTGCGCAAACCTCTGGGCCGCAGCCTGCGCACGCGCTATTTCGACCCGGGCGACAAGATCATGCGCAAGGAAAGCCATGCCCGCAGCGTCTTCTTTATCGCCTCCGGCGCGGTCGAGCTTGAAACCGCGGGGCAGATCTCGCGTCTGGGCCGTGGCGACATGTTCGGCGAACTGGCCCTGCTGACAGGCAAGCCGCGCCGCACCGATGTGCGCGCGATCACGCCCTCGACCATTCTGGAACTCGACGAGAAACGCTTCCGTAAACTGATGCGCCGCAGTCCCGCGATCCGCGAAGCGGCAAAGATTGCGGCCGCCAAACGCGGGGTCTCTATCGACGCGCTGCTGGAGGAAACAAGCTGAGGGCGCAGCGGGGATGTGCCGGACACATGCCCGCCGCCCTCAGGCCGCGCGCAAGACAACAAGATAGTCGGTCAGCGCGTAGCGTCTGACGGGGAGGGTTGCCTCGATGGCGGCGAGCACGTCCTCGGGGCGATGTGTGGCAAAGACGCCGCTGACAGGCAGCTGCAACAGCGCCTGTTCCATCACGATCACCTTGCCATGCCGATAGCGGCCAAGGTCGTCCAGAACCCTGCCCAAAGGCTGATCCTCGAAAATGAACCGCCCCGACATCCAGGCATTTCCGGTCTGCGGGCTCCATTGTTGGCATGCGCCCCAGTGATGGCCCTCCAGCAGCACCTGCTGGTGCCTGCCAATCTTCAGATCGCCCGCATGGGGATGCGCCAGACGGGCCTCGCCCTCCTGCACACTTACGGCCAGCGCATGTTTCCAAAGATGCAGCTGATACGCCCCTGCCCCCGCCTGCAGACTGACATGCCCGGCTTTCAGATGCAGCGGCGACGCGTTCTCGGCCACGCGGAACCGCGCGCGGCCCTGACGCAGACGCAGCCAGCCGCCGCCGTGATCTTCGGCGGCAAGCGCTGTTCCGGCATCCAGATCCACTGCGGTGCCACCGCTGAGCTGCGCCGAACGGATTTCCCCGATTCCGGTCTCCTGCAGGACCGGCGCGGCCATTCGGTGGTGCACATAGCCCAGCCCTGCCGCCGCAAACCCTGCCGCCAGACCTGACGAAAGAAAGGCCCGTCGACTGGCGCTGACCGGCCTTCGGAACACCGGAGCCGGAAGATCCTTCACATCATCCAGAGCCCGCCAGACATCCCCAAGGGCCTCGAACTCGGCACGATGCGCAGGATCTTGGGCCAACCAATGCGCCGCAGCCTGCCGGTCCTGTTCTGTCGCCTCTTTGGAATGGAGCGTCACGAACCAATGAAGGGCCTCGGATTTCACAGCGTTCTCTTCCTTCATGACATGCGTCACATCCGTGTCCTAATCTTCCTGTAGATCGCCTGCCAATTCGTCACGGCATCGCTGCAAGGATTTCATCACCAGTTTCTCGACGGCGCTGCGGCTGATCCCCATTTCCGCAGCCACCTCCGAATGCGACAACCCGTCGAACTTATGGAGCGTGAACGCCTGCCTTTGCCGCGGTGGCAGGGACGCGATCACCCTTTGCAGCCTGCGCAGCCTTTGCGCGTAATCATAGACCTGTTCCGTCGAGGGCACGTGGCGGCTTTGGGTCTCCATCTCCGGTGCGGTTTCGTATCGCACCCGCGTGCTATGCGCCCGCAGGAAGTCATTCGCGACGTTATTGACCACGCTATGGACGAAGGAAGCCGGATGCGCGACATGCGAGGCGTCCCCTAGCCGCTGGAGCTTGAACCAGCTTTCCTGAAGGACATCTTCCGCATCCGCAGGACTGCCCAACCTTGCCGCCACCCGCCGCGTTATCGCCCGATAGTTGGACAGAAAAACCCCGAGTATCTTTCGACGGGAGAGATCATCCGGCATGGCACAATCGCCCTGACGCGCCCCCCTGAGAAAGGGACACGACACCCGACACGGACCTGCCTGAAGATGCAAGGAAGCTGGACACCAGAACACCCGAATGTTTGAAGTGGCGTCAGGCTCCTCCGGTTTCTATGTGCTATCTTATCATAAGCCTGTTTGCAAGATTTTCGACCGAAATTCCCGACAAAAACACTCTGACAGGCACTCTGCCATGCCCCGGTATTCCGGTCAGAAATCAAGCGATGCCGAGATAAAGTAGGTGCGGGAATCCTCGGTGTAATCTGCATCGGTGTCGGGCTGTTCATCAAAGATATTATTGACCCCTGCTTTCAGCGAGGCATGGTCCGTCAGGGTGTATTTGGCCAGAACATTGGCCACGGTATAGGCCGGAATACGTTCTTCACCGCTGCTATCCTCGCCGGTCACTTCAACCTGCTTGCCATAATGGTCAATCGAGCCGGTCAGCATCAGCCGGTCCGTCGCCTGCCATGACAGTTCCGTATGGATCTTGATATCGGGCTCTTCCGAAAGCACCGACCCGCTTGCAAGGTCTTTGGATTCAAGCAGTTTCGAGAATGTGGTATTCCATTGCAGCCTGTCGCTCAGCGCATAGTTCAGATTGCCCTGTATCCCGCTCGTGCGGGCTTCGTTGACATTGACATATTGTTTGACCCGCACACCATTGAACGTGCCGATCTCGTTGCCCTGAATGCGGTTGGTAATGTTATTGAGGAAACCGCTGACGCTGCCGGTGATCGGCCCCTGATCATAATAGAAACCGGCCATGTAATTGGTGGCCAGTTCCGGCTTGAGATCGTCATTTCCCAGCCAGTAGGTCATGATGCCGCGATTGGCCTTATATTCGGCATAGAGGTAGTCTTCATTCGACTGGCGCAGATTGGGTGCCTTGAAGCTCTTGCCAATCCCCGCTTTGAAGGTCAGCGCATCAGTGATGTCATAGGCCGCATTCACCACCGGCGAGAGATGGTCGCCGTAGATGCTGTTATAGTCATAGCGCAATGCGGTATCGATGCGGAAGCGGTCGGTGATCGACATCTGGTCTTTGGCATAAAGGCCGAGCTTGGTCATATCCGAGGTGCTTCCCCCGCCGGCAACACTGCCATCGGGGCTGTAATAAAGGCTCCCCTGCCCGCCATCTGCCAGCCGCGCATGCGACGCCTCAAGACCATAGACCACCGCATGGTCGATGCCGCCCAGCGTGTAGGTATCGGTCAGCGTGCCTTCCAGACCATAGGTCCGATAGTCTTCCGACTGCTGCAAGGTGGTGACGGTATCGGTATTGCTGACCGCCAGATCCGTTGTCGATTTCTCCCAGAACAGGCTCAGGGCCTCCTCGCCAAAGCTCCATTGTCCGCTATGGCGCAGGGACAGCGTATCACGGACAACCCCGTTAAGACCGTCATCCTCTGCGGTATCTTTCATATAGCTCTGGTCGGAATGGCCGATTTCGAATGTCAGATCCTGCGCATCATCAGGGCGCCAGTGGACCCGTGCCTTGAGATCCTTGCTTTCGCGCTGCCCGCCATCTTCATCGTCATCATGGCGGGTAAAATCACCCCATAAAGACATGCTCAGAGCGCCTTTGACCAGAGGTGCCGAGACAGAGCCGCTGACACGTTTGGTCGATCCCGTCTCATCACCGGTTGCGGCGTAATATTCTGCCGTAAGCGCGCCTTTCAGCCGCTCCTGATCGTCCTTCTTGGTGATGATATTGACCACCCCCCCGATACCGCCGGACCCGTAAAGCGCAGCCCCCGGCCCCTGAATGACCTCGATCCGCGCGATCGCATCCATCGGCACCCATTCCAGATCGCCTTTATAGGATGCGCCCTTCTGCTTGAGTTCCTCTGTGGTGACCGGCACACCATCAATCATGATCTTGGTGTAATCGGTGCCCGCCCCCCCGATGCTGATCTGGTTATTTGTCACAAATACGCCCGGCACGCTTTTCATCGCCTCGGCCACATTCGTATTGCCGCCATTTGCCAGATCTTCTGCCGTCACAACGGTTTTTGTACCCGCCTGAAGACGCGGATCATCCGACATCAGCGCGGAATTCGGCGTTGCAGGCGCAAGACCGCCCCCCTCGACCAGAATCGGATCAAGCGCCACCGCCCCATCGTCCCCGAGAGTGCCCGCCCCCGTATTTCCGACAAGCGTCACGGTGCTCTCGCTGGTATACTGGAACACAAGGCCCGTCCCTGACAGGACAGTTGCCAGAGCGGCATCCACCGACAGCGCCCCCGAAACCCCCGATGACCGTTTCCCGCGAACGAGATCCGCCGGATAGAAAATCTGTAGCCCCGATGCCTGACCGAATTGCGTCAGCACGGACCCAAGCGGACCCGGCGCAATCGCATAGGACACTGTCACCTGTGCCCCTGCGGGCGAAATCACGGCAGCCCCCCCGAGTATGGCCGTGGACGCCATGACTCGAAAACCCAGACTCGCGCAGAAACGGCTATAAGGGCGGCAGGAAAGACGGCTCAGTTTCATGGATAGGTCCCAGTTCAAAATCTTCGCGCGCGCAGACATACGAGCGTTGCTGGAGAATAGACGTCTGCCACAGCCCGCCACCTCAGCCTGAATTTGAAATTTTCTGAAAAACCGCAGGGATTATGCCCCGCGACGACCGGAACCCGATAGACGTCAGAGGCCCTTTGGGGCGCAAAGACACGAAGCGCCAGCCGCTCGGGTCTCTTTGCAGAAAAGAGGAATTTTGGCGAGCCGTGGAGGACTCGAACCCCCGACCTGAGAATTAGAAGTTCCCTGCTCTAATCCAGCTGAGCTAACGGCCCGCACTTTCTCAAAGCGTATCAGACAAAACGCGCATATTGTCAACTTGCCAAGGGAAAAGGATCCCCGCCAGAAATGGACCCCACGGGAACTGGATCTCTGGGTTCCATGAGCTGGGAAACCGCGCAAGCCTGCCCCGTGCAGCCACGCAGCAGATCCCCTGCCACGGGTCTTGTTTTAGCCCCGCCCGCAAATGCGCCCCAGCCCCTGAGACCTGCCAGCACGGCAAGTCTTGTGCGAAACACAAGGCTAGGCGTGCAGCGACAGTCCCAGATAGACGCTCATCGGATCAAGGCGGTAATCGGCGAAAGGATCGCAGGTCACAAAGCCCTCCGATTCGTACAGGGCACGCGCGACGGAAAAGCTTTCCTGCGACCCTGTCTCCAGCCGCACTTCGGCAAAGCCCGCCTCGCGGATATCGGACAGAAGGTGGCGCAGCATCATACGGGCCAGACCGCGCCCGCGCTCTTCATAAAGCACATGCATGGATTTCAGTTCCGCCAGCGTGGCAGAATGCGCCTTCCACGCCCCCATGCCAATCGCCCGGCCTTCCTGACGCATGACGAAAAAGCGGACCTGAGGTGCCGCCAGCGCATCGGGCGGCAGCATATGGATTGACTCAGGAGGTGTATCGGCATGCATCGCGTCGGAATGTCGCTTGTGCAAAAGCGCCAGATTTTCCTGCACCGGATGTTCACGCAAAATGGTAATCATATCCGCCTCCTCTGCCGAACATTGCCCGTCCAGTTTTGCACAGCAAAAAGGCGCACCGCAAGGCGCGCCCTATAATTTGAACAAAGGGATATCTCAGCGACGGAGCTGGCGTTGCAGACGGCTTGGCGGGTCAACCCGAACCGGAATCGGCTGCAACTGCATATCGTGCTGACGCAGACCACCTGCCGGCATATCCTCATCCTCGGCCATCGCCATGATGCTGATCGCGAATTGCACGCCCGCAAAAACGATCGTGTTGAAAACCACCAGCATCGCTACGGCCAGAACGCCCATATCCGAGGTCGAGACAAGCTGCCAAAGATTGGCCACGTTAAAGGCCAGAAGCGTTGCGACAAAGGCAACAGCAAGGGCAAATCCGAACAGGACGTTACGGATATACAGACGAACGAGTTGCGGCATGACAGCTCCCTCCGGTTGTTACATTCAATGTAACGCATCAATTTCAAAAACCAAGAGCCGATTTTGTTTTTGCTTAGAAATTGGTCAACAACAGCGGCTGGACAGCGCGGACGGAGCCCCCCTCGGGCATAAGCGCCTGCCAGCCTGACCGGCGCTGTTGCGGTAGGAGCGCGGCGTTTGTGGCAGCTCTGTCATGCGTCCTGCTGGCTTGGGCACCCCGCCCTGCCCTCACGGCAATGCCGCGCACTGGCCTTTCCCCATACACTGGCCGGACAAGCAAAAGCCGGAGGTCTCCCCCCGGCTTTCTGCAATACCTGTCGCACAACGGATCAGACCAGATCGTCGCGCAGCTGGCGGGCCATATTGTCGATCACCGCATTGACGAATTTCGGCTCGCGACCATCGGGGAAGAAAGCGCGCGCGACTTCGACGAATTCATTGATCACAACTTTCGGTGGTGTCGCCGGATTGACCAGCTCGGCCCCTGCCGCACGGAACAGCGCCCGCAGAACCGAATCAATCCGGTTCAGCGGCCAGCTCTCCAGAAGCGCCTTATCGGTGGCCTTATCGATCTTGCCCTGCCACATCACCGCATCATCGAGGATGCGGCGGAACAGATCCACATTGCCTTCGGACATCTCGACATCATCGATCACCGCCCCAAAGCGAAAATTCTCGAATTCTGCCCGCACCTTATCAACAGACAGCCCGCCCGCTTCCATCTGGAACAGAGCCTGCACGGCATACAGCCTTGCTGCGGATTTCATACGGCGCTTCTCCTCCAGCGAGGGTTTGCGCGGTTTTTCGGCGGGCATATCTTCGGTCATGCGGTCTGGTTTCCTTCGGCTTCACCGGCAATGCGGAACGACTCGCCTTGCGGGCGGAAGCCGATCCCTTTTGTCCGGTTCGCCCATTTGCGCGATAGAGCCAGCAAATGCAAGGCCGCAGCAGCCGCGCCGCCACCTTTGTTTGACCGCGCGGTGTCGGCGCGGACATCGGCCTGTTCGTAATTTTCCACCGTCAGAATGCCGTTGCCGATCAGGATCCCCTCAAGCCCCATCAACTGGATCGCGCGCGAACTGTCGTTGCAGACCGTCTCATAATGCGTGGTCTCGCCACGGATCACACAGCCAAGAGCGGTGAAACAGTCGTAATCGGCCATCCGGGCGGCCAGCTTGATTGCCGTCGGAATTTCCAGCGCGCCCGGCACTTCGATCACATCGACCACCGCGCCACAGCTTTCGGCCATCTCGCGCGCGCCCCTGACCAGATTATCGGCGATCTCCTTGTAATAAGGGGCCACCACGATCAGCATACGCACGGGCTTGTCGAAGCTTGGCGCAGGAAGGGTGTAATGGGTCTCGGATTCGGCCATCGTCTTGTCCTATCAGTATTTACGCGTCGCGCAGATTTCGAGCCCGTAGCCATCAATCCCGACGACTTTGGGCATGGGGGAATTGGTCAGCAGCTCGACTTTCGACAGGCCGAGGGCTGCCAGAATTTGCGCCCCCAGACCATATTGGCGCAGCGTGCTGGGGCTGTCTTCGCCCACCAGCGGCAATTTCATTCCCGGATCGCGCAGCGCCACAAAGACACCGCGGCCTTCGGCGGCAATCGCCTCCAGAGCGCGCCCGATATCGCCATCGCGTCCCGGCACCAGACCCAGCGCATCGCCCAGCGGGTCCAGCGAATGCATCCGCACCAGCACCGGTGTCCCGCCCGTCAGATCCCCTTTGGACAGCACGATATGTTCCGCGCCCTCCAGATCGTCGGTAAAGACGCGCATCGCCCAATCGCCCCCATGCACCGAGGTCACGGGTTTCTGGGCCGTCTGGGTCACAAGGTTATCGTAACGGCGGCGATAGGCGATCAGATCGGAGATCGTGCCGATCTTGATGCCGTATTTCTGGCCGAAGGCGATCAGGTCGGGAAGGCGGGCCATGGTGCCGTCTTCCTTCATCACCTCGCAGATCACACCGGCCGGGTTCAGCCCCGCCAGACGCGAGACATCGACCACGGCTTCGGTATGGCCTGCCCGCACCAGCACGCCGCCATCACGGGCGCGCAGCGGAAAGACATGGCCCGGCGAGGCAAGATCGGCGCCCGTTTTCATCGGGTCGATCGCCACCGACACGGTGCGCGCACGGTCATGCGCCGAGATCCCGGTCGAGATCCCCTCGCGGGCCTCGATCGAGACGGTAAAGGCGGTTTCCTGACGCGAGCTGTTGGAGGCCGCCATCGACGGCAGCCCCAGCGCATCCACCCGATCCGAGGTCAGCGCAAGGCAGACCAGCCCGCGCCCGTGGGTCGCCATGAAATTGATCGCATCGGGGGTCGCCATCTGCGCAGGAATGCAAAGATCGCCCTCGTTCTCGCGGTCTTCATGGTCGACAAGGATATACATGCGCCCGTTGCGGGCATCCTCGATGATTTCCTCGATGGAAGAGATCGCCTCGCGATAGCTTTCCTCGACGGGGCCCGGAACATCATGGGTGCCGGATTTGTCTACGGGTTTGATCTCGCTCATGCGTTCCACTCCTGCAGGCGCGCGACGTAACGCGCCATCGTATCGATCTCGATATTGATCGGGTCACCGGCTTTGGCCGCGCCCCATGTCGTCACTTCCTTGGTATGCGGAATGATATTCACCCCGAATTCCGCGCCCGACACTTCATTCACCGTCAGCGACGTGCCATTCAGCGTCACCGAGCCTTTCGGCGCGATGAATTTCGCCAGATCATCAGGCGCGCGGAAGGTAAAGCGCGAGCTGTCGCCCTCGTCGCGGATCGACACGATCTCGGCCACGCCATCGACATGGCCCGCCACGATATGGCCGCCCAGCTCGTCGCCCACCTTCAGCGCGCGCTCAAGGTTCAGACGGCGCCCGACATGCCAGGAATTGCGCCCGATATTGGTCTTGGCGACGCTTTCCGCCGAGATCTGCACATCGAACCAGTCCTGCGGATCCTTGCCCTTGGAGATCACGGTCAGGCAGACGCCGTCACAGGCGATGGACGCGCCGATATCCACCGTGTCGACATCGTAAGAGGTGCCGATCCGCGCCCAGAGGTCGCCCTGCTGTTCCAGCGCAAGAACTTCGCCCATATCGGTAATGATCCCGGTGAACATCCTGATCTCCTTTTCGGTCCCCTTTCCCCTAACTTGGCAAGGGGGGCGGTGCAAGAACTGCTGCCGTTACATATGTGCACATCATCTGGGCACAACCGCGCCTTCGGGCGGAATGTCTAAATAATAATCTACAAGCCGCCCGATTTATGACACATATTCACCTTACCCAAGGGAATTGTCGCGATTCTCCGTTGTACCGCCTGTCACCAGTTCCGGACCCGCCCCGCCTATGCCCCTGTTTGACAACCGTCATTTCCTGCTTCTGCAAGGGCCGCACGGCCCCTTCTTCCGCCAGTTGGGCGAGATGCTGGGCCGCGCCGGTGCCACGGTCTGGCGTGTGGGGTTCAACGGCGGGGATGCCGCCTTCTGGAACGATGATGCCCGCTTCATCCCGTGGCAGGGCAAAGCCGAGGACTGGCCCGAAGCGATCTCGGACCTGCTTCTGGAAAAACGGATCACCGATATCGTGCTATATGGCGACACTCGCGCCATCCACGCGCAGGCCATCCTTGCCGCACGGGCGCAGGGCCTGCGTGTGCATGTCTTCGAGGAAGGCTATCTGCGCCCCTATTGGGTCACCTACGAGCGCGGCGGCTCGAACGGGCATTCGCGGCTGATGGACATGGGCGTGGCCGAGATGCGCACAGCCCTTGCTCAATCCGATATCGACTTCCCCGATGCCCCGCCCCGCTGGGGAGATATGCGCCAGCATGTCTTCTATGGCGCGCTCTACCATTTCCTTGTGATGAAGGGGGCGCGACGCTGGCCCAATTTCCGCCCCCATCGCGGGGTCAGCGTGCTGGACGAATTCCGTCTTTATCTGCGCCGCATGACCCGCATGCCCCTACATATGGTGCAGCGCTGGATCGCGACCTCTCAGGTGAAATATGGCGGCTTTCCCTATCACCTCGTTCTGATGCAACTGGAACATGACAGCAGTTTTGTCATGCATTCCCCGTTCAAAAGCCAGACCGAATTTCTGGATCTGGTGATGAGGGGCTTTGCCGAAGGGGCGCCCTCGCACCACCATCTGGTGCTCAAGGCCCATCCGCTGGAAGACGGGCGCGCGCCCATCGAGGCCGCCATCCGCGAGGGCGTTGCCCGCTACGAGCTCAGGGGGCGCGTGCATTTCGTGCGCGGCGGCAAGCTGGCCAATCTTCTGGCGCAGGCGCGCTCTGCCGTTACCGTCAATTCGACCGCAGCGCAGCAGGTGCTCTGGCGGGGATTGCCGCTCAAGGCATTCGGGCGGGCGGTGTTCGACAAACCCGAATTCGTCTCGACCCAGCCCCTGCCCGAATTCTTCGCGACCCCCGCACGCCCCGATACCCGTGCCTATCGCGATTATCGCCACTATCTGCTGGAAACCAGCCAGATTCCGGGCGGGTTCTATTCCGCCAAGGGGCGGCGCACGCTGCTGCGGCAGGTCGTGGACATGATGCTCTCCACCGAAGACCCTTACGACGCCCTGACCTCGGGAACAGCGGCACCACGGCAACAGTTGCGCGTAATCAAGTGACACAACTGGATTTTACTCAGGCTTTCTGCCACGCTGCCCGTCAAAATGCATAACGCATATCTATGAGAAGCATCCCGAAAGAGGAGCTCGAGCAGTGACGACGAATTTTTCCAAAGCCACGCGTGTGCTGGTTCTGTCTGCGTTGGTCTTCAGCGTGGCCGCCTGCGCTTTGCCGCGCTCGGGCCCGAACAAGCGTGAAATCTTTGCAGGCTCGGTCATGCGCAAGGGCGATGCCTTCATCGTCTCGGTCAATGACCATGTTGCCCGCGCAACCGCCGTCCAGCCGGCTCTGGGATTCTCCTCGAGCTTCCGCAACGCTGGCGTTCTGGGGTCGGATACCATCAATGCCGGCGATACGCTCTCGCTGACCATCTGGGAAAACGTCGATGACGGGCTTCTGGTCCAGCAAGGCACCAACGCCACCCAGCTCACCGAGGTACAGGTGGATGGCGCAGGCTATATTTTCGTGCCCTATGCAGGCCGCATCAAGGCTGCGGGGAACACCCCCGACGGGCTGCGCCGCCTGATCACCGAAAAGCTGGATGCCCAGACCCCCGATCCGCAGGTGGCCGTGTCACGGGTGGCAGGCGACGGGTCGACCGTGTCGCTGACCGGTGCCATTGGCGGTCAGGGTGTCTATGCGATCGAACGCCCGACCCGCACGCTTTCGGCCATGATTGCCCGCGCCGGTGGTGTGTCGATCAACCCCGATATCGCCAAAATCACCGTCACGCGCAAAAACGGCCAGAGCGGCACTGTCTGGCTGTCGGATCTTTACGACAATCCACAGATGGATATCGCGCTGCGCAATGGCGACAAGATCCTTGTGGAACAGGACACCCGCGCCTTTACCGCACTTGGCGCCACCGGCACGCAGGCCCGCGTGCCCTTCGAAACCAAGACCCTTTCCGCGCTTGAGGCGATTGCCACCGTCGGAGGCCTGCAGACGCAGACCGCCGACCCGACCGGTGTCTTCGTGTTCCGCAACGAACCGCAAGAGATCGCCCGCGCCGTGCTGGGCCGCGATGACCTCGTGGGGGATCAGCGTATGGTCTATGTGCTCAACCTGACCGAGCCCAACGGCATGTTCATGGCGCGCGATTTCGCCATCCGTGACGGCGATACCGTCTATGTGACCGAAGCGCCCTATGTCCAATGGTCGAAAACGCTTTCGGCGCTGACAGGGTCGCTGGGTCCGGTCAATACGATCAGCAATCTGGCCAATTAATGCCGCTGTCTGACGCAGAG
Organism: Thioclava sp. NS-SX20; assembly: GCF_057380695.1. Classification (NCBI taxonomy): domain Bacteria; kingdom Pseudomonadati; phylum Pseudomonadota; class Alphaproteobacteria; order Rhodobacterales; family Paracoccaceae; genus Thioclava; species Thioclava sp. NS-SX20. Next base: position 1,895,641 of record NZ_CM170816.1, read on the forward strand.
GATATGGCCGCCGGGGTGCCCCGGCGGCTTTTCTTTTATAACGGCGGCTTTCTGCGTCAGCCGCGTCTGCGCCACATTCTGAAGGCGGCAGGCCATAGCCTGCATCTGGGCCTGCCCCGCGCCGAAGACGGGGTCGTGGTCTGGGGGCGCTCGCCCTATGCAAATCGCGGCGAGGCTATCGCCGCGCGAACCGGCGCAACGCTGATCCGGCTGGAAGATGCGTTTTTGCGTTCGGTCCGCACGGGGCGCGCAGGAGAAGCCCCCTTGGGGCTGATCATCGACCCTGTCGGGGTGCATTTCGATGGCGCGCGCCCCTCGCGGATCGAAAGACTGCTGCAGAAAGCCGCTCTGGATGACGGGGCGCTTCTGGCACGGGCACGGCAGGGGATTGCCCGCCTCAAGGCGCTCGACCTCTCGAAATACAACGATTTCGACATCGCATTGCCGCCCCCCGCTCCGGGCTATGTGCTGGTCATCGACCAGACGCGGGGCGATGCCTCGATCACGCATGGCGCGGCCTCCGCCCGCACCTTCCGCGAAATGCTGGCCGTGGCGCGGATCGAAAACCCCAAGGCCCGCATCCTGATCAAGACCCACCCCGAAACCCGCGCAGGCTTCAGGGCGGGGCATTACAGCGCCGCAGATGGCGATGCCCTGACCGAGATTGTCACCGCCCCCCATTCCCCTTGGGCGCTGCTGGAGGGGGCGATCGCGGTCTATACCGTGTCGTCCCTGATGGGCTACGAGGCCATTCTTGCAGGGCACCGCCCCCGCGTTTTCGGCCAGCCTTTCTATGCCGGATGGGGACTGAGCCAAGACGAGGCCCCGCCTCCACGGCGCGAGCGCCGCCTGACACGCGCCCAGATCTTTGCCGTCTCGCATCTGCTTGCGCCCACATGGTTCGACCCCTGCCGCGCGCGCCTGTGCAGCTTCGAAGAGGCGGTGGACCAGCTTGCCGCCCAGACCCGCGCCTATCGCGAGGACGGCCACGGCTATGCGATGACCGGCATGAGCCGCTGGAAACACAAACACCTGCGCCGCTTCTATGGCGGATACGGGCCGGTGCGCTTTGGCTCAGGCGCGGGCTCAGGCTCAGGCGCGGGCCAGCCTGTCCATTGGGCCAGCAAACCCGACCGCCCGACCGGCGCGTGGCGGATGGAGGACGGCTTTTTACGCTCGCGCGGTTTGGGGGCCAAGCTGACGCCCCCCCTGTCTCTGGTGACGGATCGGCAGGGGATCTATTATGACCCGACCACCCCTTCCGATCTGGAAGCACTGATCGCGCAACCGCTGCCGGATCACGACCGGCTGCGCATCGAGCGGCTGCTGCGCGACATCCGCAAGGCGCGGCTGTCGAAATACAATCTTGCAGGCACCGCCCCCGCCCTGCCGCGCGGCCATCGCATCCTTGTGCCCGGTCAGGTCGAGGATGATGCCTCGATCCGCATGGGCAGCCCCGAAACCGGCAGCAATCTGGCCCTGCTTACCCGCGCCCGTGCCGAAAATCCGGATGCCGTGATCATCTATAAGCCACATCCCGATGTCGAGGCGGGATTGCGCAAAGGCAGCGTGCCCGCCGATGATCTGGCGCGGCTGGCCGATCTGGTGTGCCAAAAGACCGACGGGATTGCGCTGATCGAGGCCTGTGACGAAGTCTGGACCATGACTTCGCTGATGGGGTTCGAGGCCCTTCTGCGCGGCAAGCCTGTGACCTGTCTGGGGATGCCCTTCTATGCGGGCTGGGGCCTGACCCGCGATCTGATGCCACAGCCCCCACGCCGTCAGGCACGGCCCGACCTGTGGCAACTGGCCCATGCGGCGCTGATTGCCTATCCGCGTTATATGGACCCGCTGACCGGCCTGCCCTGCCCGCCCGAAATCGCGGTAGAGCGGCTGGCCCAGCCTCTGCGCACAGGGCTTTCCCTTCGCCTCCTGTCGAGGCTGCAGGATCTTGCGAAACCGGTCCGCCGTTAATCGCGCCGCCAGCGATGCAGCACATCGCCGCCGATCTCGCGCTGAGAGACAAGCCGGTAGCGCGGTGCCCCAGCCAACTGCGCGATCCCCATTGGACCGATCGCGGCACGGCCATCGCCGCCCAGAACCATCCCAGCCGTAAAGCCGATCAGCTCGTCCACCAGCCCCGCGCGCATCAGCGCGGCGGCAAAGCGCCCGCCCCCCTCGCAGAAGACCCGCGTCAGCCCAGCCGCCCCGAGCGCCTGCAAAAGCGCATGCGGGTCCATCCCGCCTTCGGCAAGCGGCACCTGGAACAGATTGGCCCCGCGCCCCTGCCAATAGGCGCGCGCCTGTTCAGGGGCCTGCGGCCCATGTGCCAGCCACAGGGGCGCCTGATCCAGCGAACCGGCCAATCGGGCGCGCGGCAGGTCCAGCCGCGAGGCTGCAACCACCCGCACGGGTTGCTGAACGGGCGTGAAATTGCGCACGGTCAAAAGCGGATCATCGGCGCGGGCCGTCTCTCCCCCGACCATGACCGCATCGAACTCGGCGCGCAGCGCATGCACATGGGCACGCGCCTGCGCCGAGGTGATCCATTGGCTCTGCCCGTTGGACAGGGCGATCCGGCCATCGAAGGACGTGGCCAGCTTCAAGGCCAGCCAAGGCCGCCCATGTTCGATCCGTGACAGAAAACCGGATTGTAGCGCCCGCGCTTCGGGCTCCAATGTGCCTTCCGTGACAGCAATCCCCGCCGCCCGCAGCATCGCATGGCCGCGTCCGGCAACCCGCGGATCGGGGTCTGTCTGCGCCGAGACCACCCGCGCCACACCGGCCTCGATCAGGGCCAGCGAACAGGGGGAGGTCTTGCCATAATGCGAGCAGGGTTCCAGCGTGACATAGGCCGTAGCCCCTCGGGCCGCCGCGCCTGCCTGCGCCAATGCGCGGCGCTCGGCATGGGGGCGGCCTCCCGGCTGGGTCCAGCCCCGACCGACAATGACGCCCCCCTTGACCAGCACGCAGCCCACCGCAGGGTTGGGCCATGTATTGCCAAGACCCCGCCGCGCAAGCGACAGGGCCAACCGCATGAATCGTTCGTCAGGCTGCATCAGTCCGACGCGCCGGGGCGCAGTTCCGATACGAACTTGTCGAAATCATCCGCTTCCTGAAAATTCTTGTATACACTGGCAAAGCGGACATAGCCCACCGTGTCGATACGGGCGAGCGCTTCCATGACAATCTCGCCGATTGTCTTGGAGGGGATATCCGTCTCGCCCATGCTTTCCAGCCGCCGCACAATACCCGAGATCATCTGGTCAAGGCGTTCCGGCTCGACCGGACGTTTCTGCATGGCGATCCGGATGGAACGCTCCAGCTTGTCACGGTCGAAATCCTCACGCTTGCCGGAGGTCTTCACCACCACCAAATCGCGCAACTGGACCCGCTCATAGGTCGTAAATCGTCCGCCACATGCGGGACAAAAACGCCTGCGCCGGATCGCGACATGATCTTCGGCCGGACGCGAGTCCTTCACCTGGGTATCAACATTTCCGCAAAACGGGCAGCGCATCGCGTCCCCCTTTTCCTGTAAAATCCGCCTCTATGGGGTCTCATGCCCCACTTATCCACAAGACTATAGGCGAGACGCGAATCATTGGGTAGCCATAAAGTGCGTCTACCAAATACGGGAAGACGGAACCTGTGGCCGATCCGACTCAGCGCAGCATTGCGAAGACATGGCGGCTATGGGGCTGGTCGCGATGTTCAAAGAGGTAAATCCCCTGCCACGTGCCCAGCACCATCCGCCCCGCGACCACGGGGATCTGCAAGGAAACAGGCAGCAGCGCCGCCTTCACATGGGCGGGCATATCGTCGGGGCCTTCATAGGTATGGACCATCCAGGACTGGCTGGGATGGGTTGTGGGCGGCACCAGCCTGTTGAAAAACCCGTGCAGATCGGTCTGCACATCGGGGTCGACATTCTCCTGAATGACAAGACTGGCCGAGGTATGACGGACAAACAGCGTCAGCACGGCCTCATCGGGCGCGTCCTCCTCGACCCATTCGGCCACGTCGCGGGTAAATTCGTATAGCCCCTGCCCCCTCGTGCCGATCCGGAATTCGCGTGTACTCATTGGCAGAACCACCCTCCTGCGCCCAAATGCCAGCCGTCCGGCGCATGGCAATACCCTTTTGCAATCAGCGCCTCGCCGATCGCGGAAAAATCGGCTTCGGGCGTACCGGCACAGTCCAGTCGCGCAAGCGGCTGCCCCCCGCGTGACACATCCACGCCCGCTCCCCGCGCCAGCCGGACCTCATCCCCTTGGACAGCGCGCTCGACGAAATCGAAAACACTGTAATCGACGCCCTTATTGGTCAGGGTCACCTGCTCCCAGATGGTCGCGCCGACACCGGGCCAGGGCTGATAGGTGACCTCTTCGACCGGACGGGTCAGCACCAGATCGGGGGCGGCCTGCGGCCCGTAACGATAGGTCAGCACCCCGCCCTCCAGCGTGAGCGACAGCTGCGCCGCCTTCCCCTCGATCCGGCAATTCAGCAGGTTTTGCGCGGCCAGGGGCTGCGCCAGCATTCCGGCCACCAGCAGGGCCAGCATAGGCCCCCGCCGCCCGCGAACTGTCACCGCTTAGCCCGAAACCGGACGCGCCGCACTGCGATCACGCGCCGAAATCGCAAGACATTCGGGGTTGATATCCATGATCTTGCGCTCTTTTGCCCAAGCCGCATCCAAAGCCGCCGCATCCAGACCTGTCTGGCGCGTGGCCAGCGGGGTCTTGGTGCCATTGCCGATGCCGTTCACAAGATTATAGGTGCCATCCTTGGCATCTTCGACATACAGAAAACAGGTGCCAGCCTGATCCATCGAAGGCCCGGTCGGGCGGGTCGCAAATACCGGATGCCCGTTTTCATCCACCACGCAGGCAGAGAGCACGAGCAGACCGAGCAAAGACATAATCTTGCGGGACATATTCACCTCGAAGCTATAATGGTTCCGGCATAGCAAGACCGGAGGCCAAGGGGAAGCCTTAGCCCGCACATCCGCTCAGCCCGTATAGGCCCGCCGCGCCGTTGCAATCTGCACCTCATGCGCCTGCGCCCATTCGATCAGCCCCAGAAGCGGCGGCAGCAATGACTGGCCCATCGCGGTCAGCGCGTATTCCACACTGGGCGGCTTGGTCGGAAAGACCGTGCGCCGGATCAGCCCGTCGCGCTCCAGATCCCGCAGGCTCTGGGTCAGCATCCGCTTCGAGATATCCGGCAGCGCCTTTGACACCTGCGAGAACCGGCGGGGGCCGGAGGCCAGCTCCAGCACGATCAGCGTGGTCCATTTCGCCGCCAGATGGTCCAGCACATGGCGCACCGGACAATCGGCCAGATCACGCCCCTGAGGATCGAACAGCCGTTCTTGCAGCATGGGGTTCCCTTCCTGTTACCTTGTACCGAAAACCTGCCTCCTTCACAGCGCAGGAAAAGGTCTCTATCCGAGACCTATACTCTTGTTGCAACCGAAGGGAAAGATAATGCGCTATATGATCACCGGTGCCTCGGGGCAGTTGGGCACACATGTTCTGGCCGCCTTGTCGGCGCGCATCCCGAAAGCCGACATCACCGCGCTGGTGCGCCGCGAGGATGCGGCCTCGGCGCTGGCGGCACAGGGCTACCACACCGCCATTGCCTCTTATGACGATGTCGACGCGCTCACCAAGGCATTTGACGGGATCGACCGGCTGTTGCTGATCTCGGGGTCCGAAGTTGGCCAGCGCGCCCGCCAGCATGGCAATGTGGTCGCTGCGGCCAAAGCGGCAGGCGTGGGCTTTGTTGCCTATACCTCGCTGCTGCAGGCCCATCGCTCGCCCATGCTGCTTGCCGCCGAGCATAAGGCCACCGAAGAGGCACTGGCGGCCTCGGGTGTGCCGTATGCCCTGCTGCGCAATGGCTGGTATTCGGAGAACATGCTGGCGGGGCTGGACCATGCGCTTGCCAATGGCACCATGATCGGGGCCTCCGGCACAGGCCGCTATGCCTCTGCGCCGCGCCACGATTACGCCGAGGCCGCCGCAATCGTGCTTGCAGGCGGCGACCATGCAGGCAAGATCTACGAACTGGCCGGCGATGCAAGCTATACCGGCGCGGAACTGGCCGGAATGATCGCGCAGGCCTCCGGCAAACCTGTGACCTATATCGACCTGCCCCCCACCGAGTATAAGGCCGCGCTTGTGGGCGCAGGCATTCCGGACGGCTTTGCCGACGTGCTGGTCGACAGCTCTGTACGTGCGGGCGAAGGCTGGCTCGACGACCGCTCGAAGGATCTGTCGCGCCTGCTGGGCCACCCGACCGAACCGATGGCCGTCACAGTCCGCAATGCGCTATAATTACGCATGAAGGAGGGAGGGGCCATGCGCCCCTCCTGCACATCCGGTCAATCATGCGTTGAAATATGCGGGCTCTTCGGGAATAGTCAAAGCACCTATTTCAGACGTTTCATTTGACATATCGCCCGCAGCGAGACCGGAGGACATCGCCATGAAGCCCGCCCTGACTGCCGAAAAAGCCGCAGCCCTTGTCCCTGACGGGGCCACTGTAATGATCGGGGGGTTCATGGGCGTGGGCACACCGCGCCGCCTGATCGATGCCCTTGTGGCAGCCGGTGTCAAGGACCTCACCGTGATCGCCAATGACACCGCCCGCCCCGATGACGGTATTGGCCGGCTGATCACGGCCCGCGCGATCAGCAAGGCGATTGTCTCGCATATCGGGCTGAACCCCGAGACCCAAGCCCAGATGATCGCGGGCGAGATCGAGGTCGAGCTGGTGCCGCAGGGCACTCTGGTCGAACGTATCCGCGCCGCGGGCGTAGGCTTGGGCGGCGTGCTGACGCCTACGGGCGTGGGCACCAAGATCGCCGAGGGCAAAGAGGTCCTGACCATCGACGGCAAGGCGTTCCTGCTGGAAAAGCCGCTGGCGGCGGATTTTGCCCTGATTGCCGCGCATGAGGCCGATTATGTCGGCAATCTCACCTATTCGATGACCGCGCATAACTTCAATCCGGTCATGGCGATGGCCGCCACTACGGTGATCGCCGAGCCGGGGCTGATCGTGCCTGTGGGCGCGATCCCGCCCGATGGGGTCAAGACCCCGGGCGTATTGGTCGACCACCTGCTGGAAAGGCTGCACTGATGGATGCCAAGGAACTGATCGCCCGCCGTGTCGCACAGGAAATCCAGCCCGGATCGCTGGTCAATCTGGGCATCGGGCTGCCGTCGCTGGTGGCAAGCTATGTGCCGCAGGAAATGAATGTGTTCTTTCAGGCCGAAAACGGCGTGATCGGCCTTGGCTCGCGTCCGCCAGACGGGATGGAAGACCCCGATCTGACCGATGCGGGGGGCGGCTTTGTGACCGCCGTGCCGGGGGCGGCCTCGATTGACAGCGCAATGAGCTTCGGACTGATCCGTGGCGGCCATCTGGATGTGACCGTGCTGGGCGGGCTGCAGGTGGATGCGCGCGGCTATCTGGCCAACTGGATGGTGCCCGGCAAGCGCATCCCCGGCATGGGCGGGGCGATGGATCTGGTGGCGGGGGCCAAACGGGTCATCGTCGCCATGCAGCATTCTGCCAAGGGCGAGGCCAAGATCGTGACCGAATGCACCCTGCCCCTGACGGCGGAACGTCGTGTCAGCCTGATTGTCACCGAACTCGCGGTGATTGCGCCACAGGAAAACGGCCTGCATCTGCTGGAACGCGCCCCCGGCGTCAGTGTGGCCGAGATCGAAGCCCAGACCGAGGCCCCGCTGATCCATGCAGGCGAAGTGCCGGAGATGCACCTCCGGCCGTAGCCCCCCCCCGATCCAGCAGCCGTGATGCCCCTGCCACTGGACCTTCCTTGCGAGATCTGGGGGAATCTCCCCTATGGTGAAAAGGGCCCGATGACGGATCACGCGCTTGCTGAGAGCAGCAGCAGGGCCGGAGGCTCCGGACCTGTACCCCAATGCCGATTTCGCGGACCTCCAGCCAATGGCAACCGCCAAACCCGTGGCCGAATGCCGCCTTGCGGCTGGTGCCCCGAGCCGCGCGATCAAGCCTGCGCTTCCCCGACCTGTAACGGGACGCCCGCGGCTTTTTCGGGTCGCCGCCACAAATGCTGCCATAAACGCCCCGCACCTGCTGCCTAGCCCGTAATATTGAACCCGCCATCAATATAATGCAGCCCGCCCGTCAGATTGGCGGCCTCGCGGCTTGCCAGAAAGGCGGCAAACGCCCCGCAATCCTCGATGGTGGCCAGCTGATGGGTGGGCGCACGGGCGCTGGCGGCCTCCATCATCTCGTCGAAATGGGCAATGCCGGAGGCTGCGCGGGTTTTCAGCGGCCCGGGCGACAGCGCATGCACGCGAATGGCCTTCGGCCCCAGTTCTGCCGCCATATAGCGTGTCGCGGATTCCAGCGCCGACTTGACCGGCCCCATGATATTGTAATCCCGCACGACCTTCTCGGCGCCGTAAAAGCTGACGGTCATACAGGTGCCGCCCCCTTCCATCAGCGGCTCGGCACGGCGGACCAGCTCTATGAAGCTGCCCACCGAGATATCCATCGCCTGCGCCAATCCGCTGCGGGAACAGTCGGTGACCCGCCCATGCAGATCCTCTTTGGGACAGAAGGCGATAGAATGCACAAGCGTATCAAGCCGCCCCCATTGTTGCGTGATCTGCGCAAACAGCGCCTCGATCTGATCCGGCATCCCGACATCCAGCGGTGCAATCAGTTCGGCCCCGAGCGCCTGCGCCAGAGGCCGAACATAGGGCTCAGCCTTGGCGTTGAGATAGGTTATCGCCAGATCGGCACCCTGCGCCCGCAGCGCCTGCGCGCAGCCATAGGCGATCGAGGTCTCGTTGGCGACCCCGACAACCAGCGCCTTCTGCCCCTTCAATGAAAACATGGTCTGCTCCCGTGGTGGCATGTCCTGAAATTGGATCGCAAACGCCGCAGCCTCTGCCCTGAAACATCGTAAAACCAAACCCGATAGGATGACCGTATCATGCCCGAAGTCGCGAAAAATGCCACTCCGTTTTTGCTGCATTGCAGAAAATCCGAGCGGATCAGGCAAAAGCGGGGCGCAGATCCTCGACCATAGCCGAGCGGATCAGATCCAGCACGGGCGGCTCCACATCATAGCGGCGCAGGTGGATGCGGTAGGGGCGCGGCGCAAACCACCAGCTGAGTTTCAGCGCAGGCGTGGCGGCGGTGATCGACATCACATGCTGGCGCAGCGCACCGCGCAGATTGCGGCTACAGGCCCCCACGTGCAGCACCTGCGACCCGCTGCCGGTGGGCTGCAGGATCTTCAACCGGTGGCGGTTCTGCGGCGTCAGGTTCTGGCGGTAGCGGGTGAAGGCCTCGGCGGTCTCGGCAGGGTCACCCAGATCCTCGATCAGATAGATCACCCCGCATTCCCACGGGAAGCGCGCATCCAGGTCCTCGCCCCAATGGGCATTTTCCAACACGACCTCTTCGCTAAAATGCGCCGCGCGCGCAGCTTCCACCACGCGCGCGATACGATCTAGCGGGCCATCAATCGTTTCAGGCCACATAGCTTACTGGTCGAGGAAGGACCGCAGCTTGCGCGAGCGCGACGGATGCTTGAGCTTGCGCAGCGCCTTCGCCTCGATCTGCCGGATACGTTCGCGGGTCACCGAGAACTGCTGGCCCACTTCTTCCAGCGTATGGTCGGTGTTCATACCGATGCCAAAGCGCATCCGCAGAACCCGTTCCTCGCGCGGGGTAAGCGAGGCCAGAACCCGCGTGGTGGTTTCCTTGAGGTTTTCCTGAATGGCGCTGTCCAAGGGCAGCACGGCATTCTTGTCCTCGATGAAATCGCCCAGCTGGCTGTCTTCCTCGTCCCCGATCGGGGTTTCCAGAGAAATCGGCTCCTTGGCGATTTTCATCACCTTGCGGACTTTCTCCAGCGGCATCTGCAGCTTTTCGGCCAGTTCTTCCGGCGTCGGCTCGCGGCCGATCTCGTGCAGCATCTGGCGACCGGTGCGGACCAGCTTGTTGATCGTTTCGATCATATGGACCGGAATACGGATGGTGCGCGCCTGATCCGCGATCGAGCGGGTGATCGCCTGACGGATCCACCATGTCGCATAGGTCGAGAACTTGTAGCCGCGGCGGTATTCGAACTTATCCACAGCCTTCATCAGACCGATATTCCCCTCTTGGATAAGATCGAGGAATTGCAGACCACGGTTGGTGTATTTCTTGGCAATCGAGATCACCAGACGCAGGTTCGCCTCGACCATCTCCTTCTTGGCGGCACGCGCCTCTTTCTCGCCCTTTTGCACCTGATTCACGATGCGGCGGAACTCGGTGATATCCACACCGATATAGGTCCCGATCTGGGCCATATCGCCACGCAGCTCTTCGACCTTGTCGCGGTATTTCTCCATCAGGGTCTGCCAGCCACGACCGGGCTTGGCGGCCATCGCATCGACCCAAGTCGGGTCAAGCTCGTATCCGCGATAGGATTCGATGAATTCGCGGCGGTTGATACGGGCCTGATCGGCCAGTTTCACCATCGCGGAGTCGGTCGACATGATACGGCGGTTGATGCCGTAAAGCTGGTCGATCAGCGCCTCGATCCGGTTGTTATGCAGATGCAGCGAATTCACCAGTTCGACGATCTCGGAACGCTTCTTCTGATAGGCCGCCTCGTCAGAGACCGAGAAAGTGCCATCCTCGTTCAGCGTGGCCGACATCCGCATATCCTGCATCTCGGCCAGATCGTCATAAAGCAGCGCAATGGATTCGAGCGTTTCGAGGACACGCGGCTTCAGCGTCGCTTCCATAGCGGCAAGCGACATGTTCGGCGCGTCATCATCATCCTCGTCATCCGAGTCGATCGGATTGCCGTCGGCATCGAATTCCTGCGATTTCTCGGTCTGGCGCGGCTGCTCTTCGCCCATCGTGCCGACCACGGGCTCGTCATCCTCGCCCTCTTCATCAAGCGAGCGCCCGAAAGTCGCATCAAGGTCGATCACGTCGCGCAGAAGAATATCTTCTTCCAGAAGTTCGTCCCGCCAGATGGTGATCGCCTGGAAGGTCAGCGGGCTTTCGCACAGCCCCGCGATCATCGTGTTGCGGCCTGCCTCGATGCGCTTGGCAATCGCGATCTCGCCTTCGCGCGACAGCAGTTCGACCGACCCCATCTCGCGCAGATACATCCGCACGGGGTCATCGGTGCGGTCCAGCGTCTCGCCCGAACCGGAGGACAGCGCAACCTCGCGCGAGCCGCCACCGGTCGTGGCCAGCGCACCGCCCGACGAGCTGTTATTATCGTCAGAGCCGTCTTCATCGGCCTCTTCATCCTCGATCACATTGATCCCCATCTCGGAGAGCATCGACATGACGTCTTCGATCTGGTCACCCGATACCTGATCGGGCGGCATGACCGCATTCAGCTGGTCATAGGTAATGTAACCTTTTTCCTTGGCCTCGGCGATCATGCGTTTGACCGCCGTCTTCGACATGTCGAAGGACGTACCATCGTCGCTGGCGGTATTAGGCTTGTTATCGTCGATGTCTTTGGCGGCCATGGGCGCTCCTTGATCGGCTTGGGCTGTAGCACGGCTAGGGCGGGAACGAATCATATCCCGCTGTTTTATCGAATCATTGAACCGAATCACAGAGGGGTGAATCGATCATATTCAGGGCGTTGCATCACGGCGTCATTTTTTCTTCCGCCATATCTCTTGATCGATCACCGATTGCAAATAGGCGGAGAGGGCTGCCCTGTCCTCCCCCATATCACTCGTATCGTCCAGCTTGGATCGCGACGCCTTCTGTCTTTGTCGCGTTGCTTGGCTCAAACGCCATGTGAGCCCTTCATCGGCGGCGCCCTCCAAGTCTTCCATCGCATCTTCCACCTCGGCGCGTACAGCACGGTCTGCATCCAGTTTGGCCAGTTCTTCGGCCAAGCACATACGCGCAAGTGCCGTATCTGTCACCTTTACAACAGGTGGTGCGCTTCGGAGATGGGGCAATCTCATCATTTTTTCAAGATAGTCTCCCATCTGATTTTGCAAGAGCCGTGCCATCTCTTCGGCCCCTGCCCCCAGATTTCGCAGCATCAGATTGCGCAAACGGTCGTGATCGGGATCCGCCAGCGGCGCATTTTCCAACTGCGCCTCGAACTCCGCCACCAGCGCGGGATGCGACACGCAGATCGCCAGCACCATCGCGGCACGCAGACGCTCGGCCACGGCAGCATCCTGCGCCACGGCCAGCATGGAATTGCGGGTCTGCTCCAGCGGCAATGCGGGCAGTTTTCCCCAAGCCCCGCGCCCCTGTGGATAACTCCGGCGGAAGTTACCCCCAGAGCCCTGTTGGTAAGCCTGTGGATAATTCCCACGCGAGGCCCCGCCGCCACCCTCGTCGCGGCCGCGGCCCATTCCGAAAAGAGCCAGACGTTTTTCCCTGATCTCCTCGCCATAATGCGCGCGGATCGAGGGGTCCCTGATCTGCGAGATCGCGGCGCGCAGCTCTTTATCCAGAGCCGCCTTGCGCTCGGGGCTGTCAAAGACCCTGCCCTCGATCGCGCGGTTCCACATCAGGTCAATCATCGGACGGGCGGTCTCGAGCACCTCGGCCATCGCCTCACGCCCTTTGGCCTTAATCAGGTCATCGGGGTCCTGCCCCTCTGGCATGATCGCGATACGCAGCCCCTTGCCCGCCTCCAGAAGCGGCAAGGCAAGGTCGATCACCCGATGCGCGGCCCGAATGCCCGCCGTATCGCCGTCAAGCGCGATCACCGGCTCGTCATGGATACGCCATAGCAGTTGCAGCTGATGTTCGGTCACCGCTGTGCCCAAAGGGGCCACCGCGCCGCCAAAGCCTGCCTCGACCAGCGCGATCACGTCCATATAGCCTTCACAGACCACCAAGCGCGCACCTTTGCCGCAGGCTTCGCGCGCAGGTCCGTGGTTGTAAAGCGAGCGCCCTTTGTCGAAGAGCTCGGTCTCGGGCGAGTTCAGATATTTCGCATTATCATTAGGATCCATCGCCCGCCCGCCAAAAGCGATGCAGCGCCCGCGCGGATCGCGGATGGGATAGATGATGCGGTTGCGGAAGACGTCATAGGGCTGTTTGCCCTTGGTCGACGCCTTGGCCAGCCCAGCGCCCAAGATCAGATCCTCGGCAATCCCTTTGGCCCGCAGCGTATCCCAAAGCCCCTGCCAGCCATCCGGCGCAAAACCGATCTCGAAGCGCGCCTGCGCGGCGGGGTCGAGCTTGCGCTTGGCCAGATAGTCGCGCGCGGCCTGCCCTGCCTGCGTATTCAGCATCAGGCGATAATATTTGACGGCCTCATCCATGACCTTGGCCAGCTCGGTGCGACGGTCCGACTTTTCCTGTGCACGCGGATCTCGGGCAGGCATCTGCATGCCTGCCTCCCGCGCCAGAATTTCGACGGCCTCCATGAACCCGACATTCTCGGTTTCACGCACGAAAGTAACAGCATCCCCTTTGGCATGGCAACCAAAGCAGTAATAATATCCCTTGCGGTCATCTACATGGAAAGACGCGGATTTTTCCTGATGGAAGGGGCAAGGGGCCCACATGTCACCCTTGGCCTGATTGGACTTGCGATTGTCCCACATGACCTTGCGCCCGACCACCTGAGTGATCGAGATGCGCGTACGCAGTTCATCAAGGAATCCGGGTGGCAAGCTCATACAGAGTATATCGGCCCAGTTTGCGCCCCTGTCCAGAGGGGCAGCCCCCCTGTCCACGCAAAAAAATGTTTGCGACACGCAATGGATTTTCACGGAAGGATGATTCGCCACCCGATGCCGCGTTCCCCTGCAAGCGGTTACAAATTATAGAAAATCCTAAACACTATCATGGCAAAATTCGCCCAATCGCAATCATTTCAGGCCATCTTTTCCATACGCACCAATCCCGCCCGAGAATTGCCCCAATTTCGCCGCAGCTTAAAGATTAAGAACTTGTGAATGTTTGCTGCTGACCGGCAGTCCCTGTTCCAGTTTCCGGAGTTTGCTTATGGCCCATCGCCGCCCCTGTCTGACCGGTCTCGCCCGTCGGAGCCTGCGGCGGCCCCTGCGCCTGCATCACGATGAAACCGGCGCCATCCTCCCCATGACCATCGTGCTGCTGACCGTGCTGCTGGTGCTGTCCGGCGTCGCACTGGATTTCATGCGGTTCGAGGCACGGCGCACGGAAATTCTGGCCGCTCTCGACCGCGCCTCTCTGGCGGCGGCCTCGCTCAGCCAGGATCTGGATCCGAAACTGGTGGTCGAGGACTATCTCAAGAAGGCCGGACTTGACGGGCTGGACACCACCGTCACCGTTGAACAGGGCACATGGGGCGAATGGCGTCAGGTCCGTATCGATGCGGTCGATACGATGGATACCAGCTTCATGGGCAAGCTCAGCCAGATCGGCATCAAGACGCTATCCACCCATATTTCAAGCCAAGCCACCGAGGCGATTGGCAATGTCGAAGTCTCGATGGTGCTGGACGTCTCCGGGTCTATGGGCACTTCGGTGGGCCGGAACACCACCCGTATCTCGGCCTTGCGCAGCAGCGCCTCGACCTTTGTCGACCTGATGTTCACCAAGGTTCAGCCGGCCTCCGCTCCAGCGGGCAGGCTCTCGATTTCGATCATCCCCTATAACCAGCAAGTGGTGCTGGGCAGCACGCTTGCCGACGAGTTCAACCTCTCGACCGACCAGACCCAGACCACCTGTGGCGATGTTTTCCTGCTGCCCAGCTCCAGCATCGCCATCAGCCCCACCACGCCCATCCAGCGCACGATGTATGGCGACAGTTTCGATTACACGCGCCAATATAACGACGACCGGTATATCAGCGACGAAATCAGCGTCCTGAACTGCCCGCAAAACAGCTATGCCACCGTGCTGCCATTCTCGAATTCGCAAACGGCCATCAAGAACAAGATCTCCGGCTTGCAGGCTGGTGGCGATACGGCAATCGATGTCGGGGCCCGTTGGGGGCTGGCGCTGCTGGACCCTGCCGCCAAACCCATTGTCAACAGCCTGATCAACAAGGGCGCGGTCAGCTCCGACCTGTCCGCCCGCCCCTACGCGTATGATCTGACAGGGTCGAAGGCCTCGAATGACCGCGCGATCAAGGTGATGGTGCTGATGACCGATGGCCAGAATACCGGCTCTTACAGTATCAAATCGGCCTATCGCTCCGGCGGATCTTTCTTCTATTCCACCGCGTCCTCGACCGCCTTCGGCACGGACCAGAACTCCTATAACGCGCTCTTTGCCAATATGACCGCGATCGACGCCAATCTCTATTACCGGTATTCCGACCGTTACTGGTATTACAAATACGGCTCGCAATGGTATCGCAAATCGGGCTCTCCCTATAGCGGCCAGTGGTCGGCCACCAATAGCCCCGGCACCTTGCGCCAGATTGCATGGAGCACCGTCTGGAGCCGGAACAGCGTGCCGCATGAATATGTCATCAAGACATTCATGAAACCGCTCTACGATGCGCTGGGGGCCAATAAATCGAGCAAGGAGATCTACGAACTCTTCTCGGAGCAATCTGAACGGGCCGCGACCTACAGCAATATCACCGATGACCAGCATGAAAAGGATGCCGCCCTTGATGCGGTCTGCACGGCGGCCAAGGCCAATGACATCCTGATCTATACACTCGCGGTCGATGCGCCCTCGGACGGGGCCGCAGTGCTGAAATCCTGCTCTTCGGGGGACGGGTTCTATTACGACATCACCTCGGACGAGCTGACCAATGCCTTCTCGAAGATCGCCGCCTCGATCAACTCGCTCCGGCTGACAAACTAGAAACCGCAAGGCGCGTCATGACCTCTTTCCTACGCAAGTTCTTTCGTGACGATACCGGTGCCGGAACGGTGGCGGCGGTCATCATGCTGCCCTTTTTCCTGATCTTCGTGGTCGCTGCGGCCCAGATCTTCGTCTTGCAGAGCAAGCAGACCATGCTTGATCGCGGGCTGGAAATCACCGCGCGTAACCTCAGGCTGCAAACCTATGGCACCCTTTTTCCGACGCAGAACCAGATCAAAAGCAATATGTGCCGCAATATCGGCTTTATCAAAAACTGCATGAACCAGCTGACCATCGAGATGGTGGCTGTAGACCGCAGCACATGGACCGCGCCGAACTGGAACAGACAGGCCCTTTGCCACGACTATAGTGACGGCAAGGCCCTTGATGCGGAACCCGTGCTGCAAAAAGGCACGGATAACCAGATCATGCTGATGCGCGCCTGCCTGAAAGTGCCCGCCCTTGTCAGCGACACGATCATGTCCGCCTCTGCCGCAGGCCTGCTGCGATGGGCAATGCTGGCCAAGGATGATGACGGCGAACTCAATCTCATCTCGACCACCGTCTTTGCCAACGAACCGATCCAGCAATGACCCCTCTGCGCCTGTCCCTGCACAAGATGCACCGCGATGAAGACGGCTCGATCCCGATCGAAGCGATCTTCGCCTATCTGATCCTGACCGTGTGGATCTTTCTGGCCTTCCAGTTCTACGACGCCTTCCGCAAAAAAGGCGAGGTATCGCGTGCCGCCTATGCCGTGGCCGATATTCTGTCGCGCGAACGTTCGGCCATCGGCCCCAGCTATCTGGCCGGCATGAAGAAGGTCTATGATTTCGCCGCCCGCAAAAGCTTCGACGGGCAGACCATGATGCGGGTCACCCTGATCGAATGCCACACAACCGCCCAGGATACGGACAACTGCGACGGGGTCACGAAAAAAGCCACCCTGATCGGCTCGTATCCTGTGCCTGCCACGGGCGGGCTGAAAGCGCAAACACAGGCCTCACTGGATAACGAGGCCGACCGCATCCCGATCATGGGAGCGGGCGATACGGCGGTGATCGTGGAAACACTCTACCGCTACCGTCCTCCGTTCAATATCGGCAATCTCACACTGTTATTGCCGGGCGGCAATGGCAGCTCGGATGCCGTAAAGGTCGGCATGGCACAAACCAAAGACGGCATTCCAATCGGCAATTTCGTCGTGACCCGACGTCGTGGCACCCCCATCCAGTGGGACCCGTCCTCCTGACGCCTGCGCGCCCCAGCCCCTCCCCCAAGGCCACAGGCCGCGCAGATCGCCGGAGGCCATGCAAACGGGCTGGTCAAGCAATCCGCGCCTGCCTATGGTCTGCCCTGCCCCGTCGAAAGGAGAATCGATGCGACATCTGCCCTGCCTCGCTCTGGTCCCGTTGCTTTGCGCGACGCTTGCAGCTTGTGGCGGCGGCCCGATGATGGAAGGCGGATACCCCGAACTTCTGCCGCTCGATCAACTTCTTAACGACACAAGCGAACCGGATTACGCGGGCACCAGCACGCTGGAGTCCCGCGCCGCCGCCCTGCGCGCCAAGGCCGCAGCCCTGCGCGCAGAACCCACAGACGGCACGTCGCAGGGCACCAATTAAGCGCCCCCTGCGCCAAAGCCTCCCCGCCGCCTGCGCCAACCGGATGCCCCAGAACCGGATGCGCGTTGCACCAAGGGGGATTTCCGGCTAACAGACCACAACTCAGACCAATCCCGATGAGGTATCTCATGTCCGCACAACGCTCGACCGGCCCCGCTCTTCGTCTAGGCATTGCCGGCCTTGGCACAGTGGGCATCGGCGTGGTCAAAATCGTCCAGCGCCATGCAGACCTGCTGGCCGCCCGCACCGGCCGCAAGGTGGAAATCACCGCCGTCTGCGCAAGAGACCGCAACAAGAACCGCGATGCGGATCTGTCCGGCTATGCATGGGAGAGCGACGCCGTCGATCTGGCCAAGCGCGAGGATATCGATGTCTTCGTCGAATTGATGGGCGGCCATGAAGGCGTGGCCAAAGATGCCACCGAGGCCGCGCTGGCCAGCGGCAAGGATGTCGTGACCGCCAACAAATCCCTGCTGGCCCATCACGGTCAGGCGCTGGCCGAGATGGCCGAAAGCCTTGGCCGCGTGATCCGTTTCGAGGCCGCGGTGGCGGGTGGCATTCCCTGTATCAAGGCCCTGACCGAAAGCATGGCAGGCAACCAGATCCGCCGTGTGATGGGCGTCATGAACGGCACCTGCAACTACATCCTGACGCGGATGGAAGACGCGGGCCTGCCCTATGCGACCGTTTTCGAAGAGGCGCGCCAGCTGGGCTATCTGGAAGCCGATCCCAACCTTGATGTCGGGGGCATCGATGCGGGCCATAAACTGTCGCTGCTGGCCTCGATCGCCTTCGGCACAAAAGTCGCTTTCCATGATGTGCAACTGGAAGGCATCGGTCGCATCTCTATCGACGACATCCGTCGCGCGGGGGACATGGGCTATAAGATCAAGTTGTTGGGCGTGGCGCAAATGACCGGTCGCGGGCTGGAACAGCGGATGACCCCCTGCCTTGTGCCCGCGACCTCGCCCTTGGGGCAACTGAGCGGTGGCACCAATATGGTTGTCGTCGAAGGCGATAGCGTCGGCCAGATCGTGCTGCGCGGGGCGGGTGCGGGCGAAGGCCCAACCGCCAGCGCCGTCATGGGCGATGTCGCCGATATCGCGCGGGGCCTGCGCCTGTCCACCTTCGGCATTCCGGCCTCGCAACTGACCGAGGCCACCGCAGCGGTCGCCACCGCGCCCGCCTCCTATTATCTGCGCATCAACCTGTCCGACAAACCCGGCGCACTGGCCAAGGTTGCGCAGGCTCTGGGCAATGCAGGCATCTCGATTTCGCGGATGCGTCAATATGGCCATGCCGACAGCGCCGCTCCGGTGCTGATTGTCACCCATAAGACCACCAGCGATGCAATCGAGCACGCCATCGCCACCTTCCCGCAAACCGGCGTGGTTCAGGGCGACCCCGTGGCGCTGCGTATCGAAGATCTCTGAAAGACATCCTCTAAAACAGGGCGTAACAAGGGCGGGGCGATCCCGCCCTTTTGCGTCCCCCCCTGCGCAAGTCTCCTGCGCCCAGTTTCCTGCGCCCAGTCTCCTGCGTTCGGTCTCTTGCCCGGAGCAACCGGTCCGACGATTCTCTTCGGCCCATCCTTGAAGCAATATGGCCCGTCGCAGCGTCACAAAACATTCGACCTGCAAAAAACCGCCAAGTCCCTGAATTAACTTTCTTCTGTTAGCGATCACGGGGGTTGCCCTACCTGCCGGAACGGGTTTTCTTGGCGCTGGCCCATTTGCACTGCGCGAATACGCGCAAGAAACAGGACAAGAAATGAACACTCCCGTAGATTTCAATGACCGTATGCTTTCGCTGGGCTTGGCCCGTGTGTCTGAAGCGGCCGCCCATGCCAGCGCCGACCTGATCGGTCGTGGCGACGAGAAAGCCGCCGACCAAGCCGCCGTGAATGCGATGCGCGAGCAGTTGAACATGCTCGACATCAAAGGCGTGGTCGTGATCGGCGAAGGCGAGCGCGACGAAGCGCCCATGCTGTATATCGGCGAGGAAGTCGGCACCGGCCAAGGCCCCGCTGTGGATATCGCGCTTGACCCGCTGGAAGGCACCACGCTGACCGCGCTCGACATGCCCAACGCGCTGACCGTCATCGCGATGGCGCCGCGCGGCACGCTACTGCATGCGCCCGACGTCTATATGGAAAAGCTCGCCATCGGTCCGGGATACGAGAAAGACGTGGTCTCGCTCGAGATGTCCCCCGCCGAGCGGGTGAACGCGCTGGCCAAGGCGCAAGGCGTCACCCCCCGCGATATCACCGTCTGCATTCTCGACCGCGAGCGTCATCAGGAGATGATCAAGGAAGTCCGCTCGACCGGCGCGGCGATCCGCCTGATCACCGATGGCGATGTGGCAGGTGTCATCCATTGCGCCGAAGCCGAGGCCACCGGCATCGACATGTATATGGGGTCCGGCGGCGCGCCCGAGGGCGTTCTGGCGGCATCGGCCCTGAAATGCATGGGCGGCCAGATGTGGGGCAAGCTGCTGTTCCGCAATGACGACGAGAAGGGCCGCGCGGCCAAGGCAGGCATCACCGATCTCGACAAGATCTATTCGCGTGACGAGCTTGTCACCTCGGATGTGATCGTCGCGATGACCGGCGTGACCAATGGCTCGATCGTGAAGGGCGTCAAGCGCGAGCCCGATTACATCGAAACCGAAACGGTGCTGATGCGTTCGAAAACCGGCTCCGTGCGCCGGATGATCTATCGCAACCCCACCAAGCGCAAGTAACCCCACAGACGGCCCCTCAGGGGGCCGTTTTACTTTGCCAAGGCGGCGATCCCCCGGGCCTGCCGGTTTCTTCTGGCGGCGCGCGCCCCTTTTGGCTAGGACTGCCGCCATGAGCGCCTTTCTGAATGTCGAACAATCCCTGACCAATCGCCATTGGGTGGGCCCCGGCCCCGAATCCGATCGGCTGACCGAAGCCATGGTGCAGGAAACCCGCCTGCCCCATCCCCTTGCCCGTATTCTTGTGGCCCGTGGCGTGCCGCCGATGGAGGCCGCAAGCTTCCTTGAGCCCACCCTGCGCGACCTGCTGCCCGATCCGCGCGAGATGCTGGATATGGAGAAAGCCTCGGCCCGCTTTCTGGCCGCGGTGAAGGCCCGCGAGCGCATCGCCATCTTTGCCGATTACGACGTGGATGGCGGCTCTTCTGCCGCCCTGCTGCTGGTCTGGCTGCGGCAGATGGGGCTGGACCCGACGCTGTATATCCCCGACCGGATCGACGAGGGCTATGGCCCGAACGTACCCGCGATGGAGGCCCTTGCGCGCGATCATGACCTGATCATCTGCGTCGATTGCGGCACGCTTTCGCACGAGCCGGTCGCAGCCGCCAAGGGCGCGGATGTGATTATCCTTGACCACCACTTGGGCGGTGAGACCCTGCCCGATTGCGTGGCCTGCGTGAACCCCAACCGGCAGGACGAGACCAAGGATCTGGCACATCTCTGTGCGGCCTCGGTGGTGTTCCTGATGCTGGTCGATGTGAACCGGCTGATGCGCGGCGAGGGCCTGAAGGGGCCGGACCTGATCGCCATGCTGGATCTGGTGGCACTGGCCACGGTGGCCGATGTGGCGCCGCTGATCGGCTGCAACCGCGCCTTGGTGCGGCAGGGGCTGAAGGTGATGGGGCGGCGCGACCGTGTGGGACTGCGCGCCTTGGCGGATGTCTCACGTATGGATCAGGCGCCCAATGCCTATCACTTGGGTTTCCTGCTGGGGCCACGGCTGAATGCGGGCGGGCGGATCGGTGCCGCCGATCTGGGCGCGCGTCTTCTATCGACCACCGACGAGGCCGAGGCGCAGGCGCTGGCCGACCGGCTTGACCAGCTCAACACCGACCGCCGCGACATCGAGAACCGCGTCCGCGAGGCCGCATTGAAACAGGCGGAAGACCGCGGGCTGGATGCGCCTCTGGTCTGGGCCGCAGGCGAGGGCTGGCATCCGGGCGTGGTGGGCATTGTCGCCGCCCGCCTGAAAGAGGCCACCAACCGCCCCGCCGTGGTGATCGGGCTGGATAAGGGCATCGGCAAGGGCTCGGCGCGCTCGGTCAACGGGGTGGACCTTGGTGCCTCTATCCAGCGTGTGGCCGCCGAGGGGCTGTTGCTGAAAGGCGGCGGGCATAAAATGGCCGCAGGTCTGACGGTCGAGGAAGGCAAGCTGGAGGCCGCGATGGAGCGTCTGGCAGAGCTGTTGGCCAAGCAGGGCGCGGGGGCCGGTGGGCCGCGTGATCTGCGCATCGACACGCTGCTGATGCCCGGTGCGGCCACAACCGACCTGATCGAGCAGATCGAACAGGCCGGCCCCTTCGGTCAGGGCGCCCCTGCCCCGCGTTTTGCCTTCCCCGCGATGGAAATTACCGGCGCGCGTCAGGTTGGCGAATCGCATCTGCGATTCTCTTTCGGGGATGGTCTGGGCCAGAAACGCGATGCCATCGCCTTCGGGGCCTTTGATAGCGCCATCGGTCCGGCCCTTGCCAAGCCGGGGGCGACACGATTCCATCTGGCCGGCCGACTGGAAATCAACACCTGGGGCGGCAGAAGCAAGGTTCAACTGCGGCTGGAGGACGCCGCACCCGCTATTGAAACCCTTTGAAAGCGCATATTTTCATGGGTGTTTTCCCCGCGCGCTACGACAGGTGAGAATATCGTGAAAAAACCTCTTGCGCGGCGAAGAAACCTCGACTATCTACCGCCCCACGCCGCAAGCATGGCCCGTTCGTCTATCGGTTAGGACGCCAGGTTTTCAACCTGGAAAGAGGGGTTCGATTCCCCTACGGGCTGCCACTTGCAACGCAGGCGTGTCAGAAATGGCCCGTTCGTCTATCGGTTAGGACGCCAGGTTTTCAACCTGGAAAGAGGGGTTCGATTCCCCTACGGGCTGCCACTGACACCGCCGAACACGCCAGAGTGGCCCGTTCGTCTATCGGTTAGGACGCCAGGTTTTCAACCTGGAAAGAGGGGTTCGATTCCCCTACGGGCTGCCAGCGCATTTCACTCTCACCACCATGAAAACATTAGCAAAGCACGCCTTGGCACTATTTGCACATTGCGGATCCTTACGTCAAATTTTAGTAATGTAATTACATTGCAAAATATTGACCAACGGAGCTTTTCATGACCCTCTTCCGCCTCGCCCTCACTGGCATCTTCGCCTTGGGCCTTGCCCATACAGCCGCCGCCGAGAGCCATATGCATACCCATGCCTCGGATGATATTTATCATGGCTATTTCGAGGATTCGCAAATTGCAGATCGCAACCTTTCGGACTGGGACGGAAGCTGGCAATCGGTTTACCCCTATCTCAAGGATGGCACACTGGATCCCGTCATTGCCCATAAAGCCGAAAGCGGAGATAAATCCGCCGCCGAGTACCGCGCCTATTACGATACAGGCTATAAGACCGACGTCGAACAAATTGATATCAAGGGCGACACCGTGACCTTCCATACCGGCTCCTCGTCCTATAGCGGCACCTATCGCGCCGATGGGCATGAAACCCTGACCTATGCAAAGGGCAATCGCGGTGTGCGCTTCATCTTCAAGAAAGCCGCAGGTGATATGCAAGCCCCTGACTACATCCAGTTTTCCGACCATGCCATTGCACCGCAGAACGCGGTCCATTTCCATCTGTTCTGGGGCAATGACCGCGCCAGCGTCCTCAAGGAGCTGACAAATTGGCCGACCTACTATCCCACCGCGCTCAGCGGTGCGCAGATCGTGCAGGATATGCTGGCCCATTGAACCAAAGGGCCGGAACATCTCCGGCCTTCTCTTTCTGCCCCCAGCACGGACCAATGGCCCTCAGGCGGGCATGGCCAACACAGATCGCCTTCATGCAAAACGCCGCCCCAACCGGAGCGGCGTTTTCTGGTTCACCCGAAACCGATAGCTTCGCCAGCGATGACAGAGCAAGACCCGCCAAGTGGCAGCCGACCCCCCCCGAGGGCAAAATTACGCGGGTGATTTCACAAGGACGATCGCCCGACCGCCAGCGCACTTCACTCAGGCGTTGAAAAGGAAATGCAGAACGTCGCCGTCCTTGACCTCGTAGGTCTTGCCCTCGACGCGGAACTTGCCAGCCTCCTTGGCCCCCGCCTCGCCTTTGCCCGCGACATAGTCATCAAAGGCAATGGTCTCGGCACGGATGAAACCACGCTCGAAATCGCCGTGGATCACGCCTGCCGCCTGCGGCGCTAGCGTGCCCTGCGGAATCGTCCATGCACGCGCCTCTTTCGGCCCAACGGTGAAATAGGTCTGCAACCCCAGCAACTCGTAGCCTGCGCGGATCAGACGGTCGAGACCCGCTTCCTCAAGCCCCATTTCGCCCAAGAACATCTCGGCTTCCTCGGCCTCGAGCTGGCTGATCTCTTCCTCGATCTTGGCCGAAATCACCACCGTGCCCGCGCCCTGCGCCGCCGCCATCTCGGCCACTTTGGCTGAAAGAGAATTGCCGGTGGAGGCCGAGCTTTCTTCCACGTTGCAGACATAGAGGATCGGCTTCGAGGTCAATAGCTGCAGCATGCGCCACGCTTTCTGGTCGTCTTCCGAAACCTGCACCGTGCGTGCCGGACGGCCCGCCTCCAGCGCCTCTTTCGCGGCCAGCAGCAGTTTCTCCTGCTCTTTCGCTTCCTTATCGCCACCGCGGATCTTGCGCACAAGATTGGCCAGACGCTTCTCGATCGACTCGAGATCGGCGATCATCAACTCCGTCTCGATGGTCTCCGCATCGGCCACCGGATCGATGCGACCGTCGACATGGGTCACATCGTCATCCTCGAAACAGCGCAGCACCTGCGCAATGGCATCGGTCTCGCGGATATTGGCCAGAAACTGGTTGC
Source organism: Thioclava sp. NS-SX20 (assembly GCF_057380695.1). Taxonomy (NCBI): domain Bacteria; kingdom Pseudomonadati; phylum Pseudomonadota; class Alphaproteobacteria; order Rhodobacterales; family Paracoccaceae; genus Thioclava; species Thioclava sp. NS-SX20. The sequence continues at coordinate 1,919,936 of NZ_CM170816.1, forward strand.
CCAGACCTTCCCCTTTGGACGCGCCCTTCACCAGACCCGCGATATCGACAAAGGTCATACGAGTCGGGATGATCTCTTTCGACCCCGCGATCTCAGCCAGCTTATCGAGACGCGGATCGGGAACTGCGACCTCGCCCACATTCGGTTCGATCGTGCAGAACGGAAAATTCGCCGCCTGCGCCGCTGCCGTCTTGGTCAGCGCGTTGAACAGGGTCGACTTGCCGACATTCGGCAGACCCACGATACCCATCTTGAAGCCCATCACGCTCTCCTTGGCAAAACGGTCCTGAAATTCTCGCCCCCTAGTAAAGCGCAGGCGCATTTCATGCAAGATTGACCCGCGCTTGAAGGCAATCCGGCCTTGCGGGCGCTAGACAAGCCCCGCGCCTTGCGCGAAAAGAGGCGCAAAGCTTAGGGAGCATGTCATGACCACCACCCGCATCGATACCAAGTTCGCGGCCCTGAAAGCCGAAGGGAAGAAAGCCTTTGTCGCGTATATCATGGGCGGCGACCCAGATGTGGCACACTCTCTCGAGGTCATGAAAGCCCTGCCCGCCGCCGGCGTGGATATTATCGAACTGGGCATGCCCTTCACCGATCCGATGGCGGATGGGGCCACCATCCAGCTTGCCGGCCAACGCGCGCTGGATGGCGGCATGACGCTGCAGAAAACGCTGGATATGGCAACGGAATTCCGCAAAACCGATGATACCACCCCGATTGTGATGATGGGCTATTACAACCCGATCTATTCGCGCGGCGTGGACAAGTTCCTGATCGACGCCAAAGCGGCAGGAATTGACGGATTGATCGTCGTGGACCTGCCGCCCGAAGAAGATGAAGAGCTGTGCATTCCGGCGCAGAAAGCCGGAATCAACTTCATCCGTTTGGCCACCCCCACAACTGACGCGAAGCGCCTGCCCAAAGTGCTGCAGAACACCTCCGGCTTTGTCTATTACGTATCGGTTACCGGCATCACCGGTGCCGCGGCAGCCCAACCGCGCGACGTAGCCCCCGAAGTGGCCCGCATCAAGGCCTCGACCGATCTGCCGGTGATCGTGGGCTTTGGCATCAACACCCCCGATGCAGCCCGCGACATTGCCGCTATTGCAGACGGCTGTGTGGTCGGTTCAGCTATTGTCAAGGAAGTTGCCGCGGGCAAAGGCACAGAAGACATCGCAACATTTGTCGCAGCGCTTGCTGCGGGTGCCCATTCCGCCTGATCCATCGCGTCGGAAAAGGGGGCTCTGCCCCCAGCGCCTGACGGCGCCTCCCCCGGGATATTTCAGGCAGCTGGAAAACAGGAAAGACGCATGGGCGTATCGGCCGCCTCATTGATACATCGGCGGTGCAATCCCATGCGCCTCCCGTCTGTCCATCTGCACGGCCATCGGCGTCCCCGCCTGTTCCGCCTCTCAACTTTGAAACAATAGTCTTAAATTTACCCTAATGTTTCCAGCTGCCCGAAATATCCTCGGGGGATGAATTGCGGCTTCAGCCGCAAGAAGGGGGCAGACAGCCCCCTTTCGCAACATCTCTGCCATGCAGCATTGTTCAATTGCCATCTCCGAGCGGCATTGCTAAGCCATGAACAAAATTAACTTTCGGAGTGTTTTCTATGGCCGTTATCACTTGCATCGACGATCTTAAACGTCTTCACAAACGCCGCACGCCGAAGATGTTTTACGATTATGCCGAGAGCGGCTCCTATACCGAGCAGACGTTTCGCGAGAACACCACCGATTTCCAGAAGATCCGTCTGCGCCAGAAAGTGGCCGTAGATATGGAGGGGCGCTCGACCGCGACCAAAATGATCGGGCGCGATGTCGCGATGCCTGTCGCCCTGGCCCCTGTCGGGCTAACGGGGATGCAGCGCGCCGATGGCGAGATCAAGGCGGCCCGGGCAGCGGAAAAGGCCGGCGTCCCCTTCACATTGTCGACGATGTCGATCTGCTCGATCGAGGATGTGGCCGCCCATACGACCGATCCGTTCTGGTTCCAGCTTTATGTGATGAAGGACGAAGACTTCGTGGATGCCACGCTGGAGCGCGCCAAAAAGGCGGGCTGTAGTGCGCTGGTGCTGACGCTGGATCTCCAGATCCTCGGCCAGCGGCACAAGGATCTGAAAAACGGTCTGACCGCCCCGCCGAAACTGACCCTGCCCGTTCTGCTGGATCTGGCCACAAAATGGCAATGGGGCTTCGAGATGCTGCAGACCAAGCGGCGCTTCTTCGGCAATATCGTGGGCCATGCGAAGGGCGTGAGCGATGCCTCGAGCCTTGGCAGCTGGACCGCCGAGCAGTTCGACCCCAAGCTCGACTGGTCAAAAATCGCCCGCATTCGTGACCAATGGGGCGGCAAGCTGATCCTGAAGGGGATCCTTGATGAGGATGATGCCCGACTGGCACGCGATTTCGGGGCCGATGCGATGATCGTGTCGAACCATGGCGGGCGTCAGCTGGACGGGGCGCTGAGCGCCATCCGTATGCTGCCGAAGATCCGCGAGGCCGTAGGGCCGGAGATGGAAATCTTTATGGATAGCGGCATCCGTTCGGGGCAGGATGTGCTCAAGGCTCTGGCCTTGGGGGCCAATTCCACCTTCATCGGCCGCGCCTTCATTCATGGTCTGGGCGCGATGGGCGAGCAGGGCGTGGCCACGGCGCTGGAGATCATCCGCAAAGAGCTGGATATCACCATGGCCCTGTGCGGCGAGAAGAACGTGCATGATCTGGGGCGTCACAACGTGCTTCTGCCCACGGGCTTCCTGGACGAATACGCCTGAGACGGCCGTTTTGGGCTTGCCATAAAGGGGATTCTCGCCTAATGGCAGGCGCTCATGGGTCGCACCCTTGGAGGCGGCCCTTTTACATTCCATATTCGGAGATAGCAAAATGGCAAAAGAGATCGAAACGATCGAAGCCGTCGTGCGTTCGGGGACGGGCAAGGGGGCCGCTCGCGCAGCACGTCGTGAGGGCAAAGTACCTGCAATCGTTTACGGCGATGGTAAAGAACCGCTGGCACTGAACCTCGAGTTCAACCCGCTTCTGACCCGTCTGCGCAAAGGCCGCTTCCTGTCGACCCTGTTCAACCTGAAGGTCGAAGGTCAGGAAGACGTCCGCGTGATCTGCCGCGGCGTTCAAAAAGACGTCGTCAAAGACCTGCCGACCCACGTCGACTTCATGCGCACCCACCGCAACTCGCGCATCGCACTCTTCGTGCATGTCGAGTTCGTGAACCACGAAGCCGCACCGGGCCTCAAGCGCGGTGGCGTTCTGACCATCGTGCGTCAGGAAGTCGAGCTGGAAGTTCTGGCCGGTGATATCCCCGAGCAGATCGTTGTCGATCTGACCGGCAAGAAAATCGGCGACGTGATCCACATCTCCGAAGTCTCGCTGCCCAATGGCGCGAAACCGACCATCGACCGCGACTTCGTCATCGCAAACATCGCAGCGCCCAAAGGCCTTGGCGGTGGTGACGACGAAGAAGAAGCCGAAGGCGAAGCCGCAGCTGAATAATCTGCGCGCAGACCTCTGTCTGACGGAACGCGGGGCCAATGGCTCCGCGTTTTGCATTGCAAGAGAAGGAGATCAGGCCAGCGCCGCCTCGCCCGCAAAGGCAAGCCCCTCATATTCCCAGCCCATCAAGCCGCCCAGCATGATCTTCACGGGCCGCCCGAGCCGCGCAATCGCCAGCGCCGCCTGCTCGGCTGCATTGCAATGCGGACCAGAGCAATAGACCACAAAAAGGGTGTCTTGCGGCCAGTCAGCCAGCCGCTCTGCCGTGATCATGCGATGCGGCATGAACACCGCGTTCGGGATATGGCGGCGGGCATAGGTGTCCGGCGTCCCCATCACATGCAACAGAACGAAGCCGCCATCGGCGTCGTGCACATCATGGCAATCGGTATGCAGCGCGCATTGGGGTTCCAGCAGCGCCACGACATCGGCGGCAGCAACAGGCGGGCGGGACAGAACAGCATTCATTTCGAAACTCCTTTTCTCGATAAGGCCAGATTGCCAGACCCTGCCCCATCGCGTAAGATGGCGGAATGACAACGCAAGACAATATCCTGCCACTTCTGCCTTTGCAGCCGATCGCCAATAACCGTGTCGTGGCGCTGATCTATGACGGGCTATGCACCTTCGAATTCGGTGTCACCGCCGAGATTTTCGGCCTCCCGCGTCCCGAGATGGGCCCGCATTGGTACCGGTTCCGCACAGCGGCGATCGAGCCGGGCCCGCTCCGCGCGCATGGCGGGCTGAGTGTCAGTACCGATGGCGGGCTGGAACTGCTGGAGGAGGCAGGCCTGATTGTCATCCCCGGCTGGCGCGGCGCGCATACCCCCGCCCCGCCCGCACTGACAGCCGCGCTGATTGCAGCCCATGCGCGCGGAGCGCGGATTGCCACGATCTGTTCGGGCGCTTTTGTGCTGGCCCAGACGGGGCTGCTCGACGGCCACAGCGCCACCACCCACTGGCGCTATGCCAAAGATTTTGCGGCCCGCTATCCGGATGTCACCCTGCGGGCCGACAATCTCTATACCGATGATGCCCCGCTTTATACCTCTGCGGGCTCGGCGGCGGGGCTGGATCTGGGGCTGCATATCGTACGGCAGGATTTCGGCGCGGAGGCCGCCAATTCGGTCGCCCGCCGCCTCGTCATCGCCTCCCATCGCGATGGCGGGCAGAACCAGTTCCTGCCCCGCCCTGTCCCGCGCGCCACTGAGGCCGACAGGATCGCGCCCCTGCTGGACCGGCTGCGCCAGAACCTCACCCATACCCCCACCATCAGCAGCCTCGCCAACGCCTGCGCCATGAGCGAGCGCACTTTCCTCAGGCGCTTTCTCGACGCCACAGGCACCACCCCGATCCGCTTCCTCAACGAAGAGCGTCTCAGACAGGCCGCCCTCCTCCTCGAAGCCCCCACCCCAAGCATCGACCAGATCGCCGAGAGCTGCGGCTTCGGCTCCGCCGCGCTCCTGCGCCACCACTTCCGCAAACGCTATGGCGTGGCCCCTGCCACTTGGCGTCAGCGCTTCGGCCAGATAGAAAGCGCCTGACGCTAATTTTCCAGCTGCCCGAAATATCCCGGGGGTGAATGGCGCGGGCACCGCGCCAGAGGGGGCAGAGCCCCCAGCCCCTCACGGCAACGGGCCGCATGAACCGAAGGACAGAACATATGCAACTCTGGGTAGGCCTCGGAAATCCCGGTGCGAAATATGCCGGAACCCGACATAACATCGGCTTCATGGCGCTTGACCGCATCGCTGAAGACCACGGCTTCGGCCCGTGGAAATCCAAATTCCAAGGCCAGATCAGCGAGGGCCGCTTGGGCTCCGAGCGTATCGTGCTGCTCAAGCCCGAGACCTTCATGAACAATTCCGGCCAGTCGGTCCGCGCGGCAGCCGATTTCTACAAATTCACCGTGGCGGATCTGACGGTTTTCCATGATGAACTCGACCTCGCGCCGGGCAAATGCCGTTTAAAACAGGGCGGAGGCCATGCGGGCCATAACGGGCTGCGCTCGATCCATGCGCATCTCTCGCCCGATTACCAGCGCGTGCGGCTGGGCATCGGCCACCCGGGCCATAAAGACCGCGTGGCGGGCTATGTGCTGGCCGATTTTGCCAAATCCGAAGAGCAGATGCTGGATGACCTGATGCGCGGCCTCTCGGACGGCGCCACAGCTCTAGCCTCGGGCGACGGGCAGAAATTCCTCAACGCCGTCAGCCTGCGCACCGCGCCCCCCCGCAGTTCAACGGGCACACGCCCCGAAAAGATCCAGACCGAGCGCCCCGCCAAACCTGCCGCCGCGCCGGAAGACACCCGCTCGCCGCTGGAAAAGCTGAAAGACAAGTTCGGGAGATAGTCCTCAGACAAGGACTGCCGTTGATCTATGCTCGGAGCGGTTAGAAAAAAGGATCGCTCCAAGTGCATTTTTTCAAAGCCTTAAAAGACACCCCGCCCTTTGTCAGCGGACTTCTGATTGGCTTTTTTGCTGGCCATCACCACCTATGCGCTGGCCGATAGTCATTTCCGCTCAGAACTCTTCTCTCAATGGGCAACCTTCATCGGCGCAGGGGCTACGCTGATAGCCGGCGCGGCTGCATGGATATCAGCCATGAGGGCTGCGCGTACATCTGAAGCAATCGGCCTCGTGTCGGATGCAGCACGGCATGTCGAGGCTTTGCTAAATGCGCGGCATAAAATTTATACTGCGGCAGATGCACGACCCTTCGTAACCAGCCTTGCAACTGAGCTTACCGTTGTTTCCCGAGCCTTGGGAACAGGCGCATTAAAAACAGAGCAGCAGCTAAAGAACGAGTTCTCGACCAGTTCTACGCCGGTCGCACAGTCTCATATCGCCTTATACGAAGCCGCTGGTGCCCTCTCTGTTGGCTACGTAACGCTGTTCTCGGCAGCAGAGCATTGTGTGACCAGATTGTCGGCACCACCCATCACAGCGGTGTGCAGCGCAGCCGACACGGCCGATACGCCAGACAGCTAGTGGCTATGGGTATCTACGACAGCCGCCACAGTGACCTTCTGACGCGCGATGCGGACTGACAAGCCCTGCCAAAAAGGCAGAGCTTGCCAAAGGATCACCTCACCAATGACCCGTGTTTTCCATGCTGGCCCAAGGCTCGGCGGGGGCGAGGGCATCGCCCATTTGTAGCAGCTCGATCGACACATTATCGGGCGAGCGCACAAAGGCCATATGGCCGTCGCGCGGCGGGCGGTTGATCGTGATGCCCGCCTCTTGCAGCTTGGCACAGATGTCGTAGATATTCTCGACCCGATAGGCCAGATGCCCGAAGTGGCGGCTGTCCGAGGGCAGACCGCTATCACCATCCCAGTTCCACGTCAGCTCGACATCGGCACGGCCATCTTCTTGGCCCGGCGGGCACATGAAGACCAGCGTGAAGCGGCCCTTGTCATTTTCGACACGGCGGCGCTCGATCAGACCCAGAAGTTTGAAAAACCCGATCGTCTTTTCCAGATCCAGCACGCGGACCATCGTGTGTAGATATTCGACCTTCATCGCAGGCTCCTTTCGTTCATGCGCAACCTAGCTTATGAACTTGCGACGACAAGACTTGTCCGTGCGTCGTCGGCCCTAGGCACTTGGCCAATTCTTCCTTTCCGCGTAACAGGAGAAAGATTTGGCGCCTCGGACGATTCTGCGGTCCGGCGCGCCAATGGAGAGATAACCCAGAGACCGGAGACCGCCATGACGCTTACCCCCGAACAGCTTGCCGATATCGAGGAACAGCGCGCGCTGTCGCAGCCGACCCGCCGCGCGGTCTCGCCGGGGATGGAAGAGCGCCTGTATACCGCGCATCCGGTGCTCGATCACGGGCTGATCCGCGTCATCGACTATATGGGCGATGATAATGCTATCACGCAGGCCGCGCGCGTCAGCTATGGCCGTGGCACCAAGAAGGTCTCGGATGACCGCGGGCTGATCCGCTATCTGATGCGCCACTGGCACTCGACCCCCTTCGAGATGTGCGAAGTGAAGTTCCATGTGAAGCTGCCGGTCTTTGTCGCCCGCCAGTGGATCCGCCACCGCACCGCCAATGTGAATGAATATTCGGCGCGCTATTCGATCCTCGACCGCGAGTTCTATATCCCCGAGCCTGACCAGCTGGCGGCGCAATCCACCGTCAACCATCAGGGCCGTGGCGCGGTTCTGCAAGGCGCCGAGGCAGCACGCGTGCTGGACATGCTGCGCGAGGATGCGATGCGGTCCTACGACCACTATGAGGACATGCTGACCGCCGATGAGGACGCCGGCAAACAGGGGCTGGCGCGCGAATTGGCGCGGATGAACCTGCCCACCAATATCTATACCCAATGGTATTGGAAGGTAGACCTGCACAATCTCTTCCACTTCCTGCGCCTGCGTGCCGATGCCCATGCGCAATATGAGATCCGCGTCTATGCCGAGACCATGTGCGATATCGTCAAGGACTGGGTGCCTGCCGCCTATGAGGCCTTCGAGGATTACCGTCTGGGCGGGGTCAACCTGTCAGGCCGCGCGGTCGAGGTGCTCAAGCGCCGCCTTGCGGGCGAAACCGTCACCGCCGAGACTTCGGGCATGTCCAAAGGCGAATGGCGCGAATTCGAAGCCATCTGGGGCTGATGGCGGGGCTTGAACGCTTTCTGAAAGAACAGGAGCGCGACTTTCCGGTCGCGCTTTCGGAATTGCAGGCCGGTCGCAAGCGCGGCCACTGGATGTGGTGGATTTTTCCGCAACTGGCCAGTCTGGGCATATCGCCGCGATCAAAGGAATTCGGGTTGGCCGATATGTCGGAAGCCCGCGCCTATCTGGACAACCAGACTTTGCAAACACGGCTCAGCGCCGCTTGCAAAGCCGTGCTACAACATCCAGAAAAAGATATAGACGACATTCTGGGAACGGTCGATGCGCGCAAGTTACGCTCCTGCATGACGCTGTTCGAAATGGCTGAAACCGACGCAAAGTCGGACAGCGGTGCCATATTCACTCGTGTTCTTGTCACTTTTTACAATGGCAGCCGCTGCCCTCGCACGCTCGAGCAGCTTTAACCTTCAGGGGCGATATCTTCCCCTGCACTGGCTAAATACACATATACCGGTCTACTCGTGACACACGGCGGAGGCGTTACTCGTTAACACTTGAAACATTGCCTCCGCCGCCGCCCCGATATATTTCCGAGGCATGTTTGTTTTAGCATCTGCAAACAAGTTTTGTAAAATTAAAACAATTAAAATGCTTAATTTTCAGTTACTTATCAGGGTTACGTTAAGCCAGCTTGGCAACCCATGTTGATAGCGCCGCAAGCGATTTTGGCTCGTCCAGAAACGGAATATGCGCCCGATCCGCGACTTCCGCGAAGATCATATCCGGCCTGAGCTGCTGCATTTTTGCTGCGGTCTGCGCGCTCAATAGCACCGAATTCGCTCCGCGAATCAGACAAAGCGGCAGCTCTGCGAAAGCTTCGAAGAACGGCCAAGCCTCGGGCAGATCACCTTTGAAGTCCTTCAGGAAAGGCTCGCGCAACGCAGGGTCGTAACGCAGGCGCAGGCCTTCGGGGGTTTCCAGATAATGGTGACGCACCTCCTGCGCCCAGCGGCTGGCGGGAACATTTGCAAAGCCCACCATCAGATCGGGCAGACGCGCGGCCATAGCATCATAGGTCTTCGCAGCAGGATTGCGCCCGAGATAGTCGAAAATCGCATTCAGCCCCGCCGTTTCAAGCTTTGGCCCCACGTCATTCAGGCAGGCCCCCAGCAGCCGGTCATGCGCAACAGCCGCCAGATACATCGCAATCAGCCCCCCGCGCGAGGTGCCCAGAATCGCCGCCTTCTCCAACCCCAGATGGTCCAGAAGCGCCAGCGCATCGGCCCCCTCTTGCGGCACGGTATAGGTAGCAGCCCCCGTAAACTCCGACTGCCCGCGCCCGCGGTAATCCATGCGGATCAACCGCACGCCCATGTCCAGCAGATAGGGCGCCACATAGTCGAAATCGGCCATATTGCGGGTCAGCCCCGAGAGCGCCAGCACCGGCACCCCCTGCCCCTCGTCACGATAGGCCAGTTTCGCACCATCGGCGGCGGTAAAGAATTGCGTCATCGGGAAATCCTCCTATGTCCTATGCTCAGGATAGGCCTGCGCGCCCCGAGCGCCATGAAAAAGGGGCGGTCCGCCGCCCCTTCGCCTTCACGTTGGCTTCAGACGCCTAGTCGCCGCGCGGGAAGCGCTTGTTGGATTCCAGCACATTGAGGTCCATGTGATTGCGCATATAGGCCTCGGAGGCATCCTTCAGCGGCTGGTAATCCCACGGATAATAGCCGCCCTGACGCAGCGCATCATAGACCACCCAGCGCCGCGCCTGCGAGGCCCGCACATCCGCATCATAGCGGTCCAGATCCCAGCGCGCCTCGGCCTCGGCTTTCATCGCGTGATAGGCCTGCGAATGGGCGGGGTCACCTGCTAGGTTCACCAGTTCATGCGGATCAGCCCCCAGATGGAAAAACTGGTCGGGGTCCAGCTTACACAGGTTCAGCTTGTAATCTCCCTGCCGCAGGCTGACGAGCGGCGCGTAGGACCCTTCGGCGGCATATTCCATCTTCACCGCCGTCTCGCGCGTGCCGCCTTTGGCCAAGGCCAGCAGGCTTTCGCCATCCAGCCAAGGCGCGATTTCCTGCAGGTCGATCCCTGCCAGATCGCACAGCGTCGGCGTCACATCGATGGTGGAGACAGGCGTCTCGACCAGACGCGGCGCGACCCCGCTGGCCGCCATCATCAATGGCACCCGCGCCGAGCCCTCGTAGAAGTTCATCTTGAACCACAACCCGCGCTCGCCCAGCATATCGCCATGATCCGAGACAAAGAGGATGATCGCCTCTTGGCCGGTGCTTTCCAGCGCCTCCATGATCTCGCCGATCTTATCGTCGCAATACGAGATATTGGCGAAATAGGCGCGGCGGCTGTCGCGGATATCCTCTTGGGTGATGTTGAAATTGCGCCAGTCATTGGCGTCAAAGATGCGCTTGGAGTGGTTGTCCTGATTGTCATAGCCCATATCGGGGACCGTGGGCATCAGATGCTCGCAATCCTCATAGAGATCCCAGTATTTCTTGCGCGCCACGTAAGGGTCATGCGGATGGGTCATGCTGACGGTCAGCATCCACGGGCGGTTGTCCAACCCGCGCGCCAGATCATAGACCTTCATCTTCGCCTCATGGGCGACATTGTCGTCATATTCCAGCTGGTTAGAGATCTCGCCCACGCCTGCGCCGGTGACCGAGCCCATATTGTGATACCACCAGTCGATCCGCTCGCCCGGCTTGCGGTAATCCGGCGTCCAGCCGAAATCGGCGGGGTAGATATCGGTGGTCAGGCGGCTCTCGAACCCATGCAGCTGGTCAGGCCCCACGAAATGCATCTTGCCTGAAAGACAGGTCTGATAGCCTGCCCGACGCAGGTGATGCGCGAAGGTCGGGATATCGGAGCGGAACTCGGCGGCATTGTCATACACCCCCGTCGAGCTGGGCAGCTGCCCCGACATGAAGGCCGCCCGCCCCGGAGCGCAAAGCGGCGAGCCCGTATAGGCATTGGCAAAGCGCACCGACCGTGCCGCCAGCTTCTTGAGATTCGGCGCATGCAGCCACTCTGCCGGACCATCGGGGAACAGGGTGCCGTTGAGCTGATCCACCATAAAGATCAGGATATTCGGTTGCGACATCGCGGGGGCCACTCCTCGTTGATTTGAAAATCTCATCAGACCTGCCCAGAAAGCAGGCTTGAACCGGCTTTCTTTGACCGGATTGCGCAGTTCCACCCATGTGCATGACAAAAACGGATTGCCATGTTAGGGTAGGAATGCACTAATTGACTCGTCAATCAAAAAAACACAAAGCAACCGGGAGTAACAATGAAAGCCAAATTTCTGGGCGGTGTGACCGCCTCTGTCATCGCCCTCAATGCCGCTGCCGCTTTTGCAGATTGTGGCACCGTACGGTTTTCCGATGTCGGGTGGACGGATATCACCGCCACCACCGAAACCGCGAAAGAAGTGCTGACCGCTCTTGGCTATAAGGTCAATGTCGATGTGCTCGGCGTGCCGGTCACTTTCTCGTCGCTGGCCTCGAATGATATCGACGTCTTCCTTGGCAACTGGATGCCCGCGCAGCAGGCCGCCATCGGCCCCTATCTCGACAAAGGCACGATCGATGTGGTCACCACCAACCTGACCGGCACCAACTACACGCTGGCCGTTCCGACCTATCTTTACGACAAGGGGCTGCATAGCTATGCCGATATCCCGAAATTCGCCGACGAGCTGGATCACAAGATCTACGGCATCGAGCCGGGCAATGAAGGCAATGGCTACCTGATGGACCTGACCGAGAAAGGCAAGGTTCTGGAGGGGTTCCAGATTGTCGAAAGCTCGGAACAGGGCATGCTGGCGCAGGTGGGGCGTCTTTATCCGAAAAAGAAGGCGGTGGTGTTCCTTGGCTGGGCCCCGCATCCGATGAATTCGACCTATGACATCAAATACCTGACCGGCGGCGAGGATTTCTTTGGCGGCGAAGGCACGGTGCAGACCGTGACCCGTAAAGGCTATGCGACCGAATGCCCGAATGTCGGCAAGCTGCTGAAAAACATGACCTTCACCCTGCCGATGGAAAACGAGATCATGGGGGCGATCCTCAATGACGGCAAAGACCCCGACGAGGCGGTTCCGGCATGGCTGAAAGCGCATCCCGATGTCGTCACCCCGTGGCTGGACGGCGTGACAACCATTGACGGCAAAGAGGGCCTGCCGGTTGTGAAAGACGCGCTGGGTCTATGACCCCGCTCTCAAAACGACAAAGCCGCGCAAGCCCCGCTTTGCGCGGCTTTTTGCGGCCCGCTGTTCTTCCAAGAACTTCAACCGCTTGAGACGACGCCCCCCCTGAGTCGGCGGCACATGCCAGCCCCCTGCCCGACAGGGTCGATCCTGCAATTTTTGCGACAAGTTTTTCCCTTATGTCGCAAATCCCCGTCGCAGGGGTCGCAAATGCGCCTTCGCCAAATCTTAATCGTGACTACTCTGGGTCCATTGAAACCCACAGCCGCGCAGCACTAGCGTGCCATGGAGACAAGGCCATGCAACCCTCCGCTTCCCTTCCCGAGCTTCTCGCCCGCCGCAAACCCGGCCATGCGCTCGAACAGGCCTTCTACACCTCTCCCGAGATCTTCCAGACCGATCTCGACCAGATCTGGTACAAGGAATGGCTCTTTACCGCCTCGCGCGCCGAGCTGCCGAAGAAAGGCGCCTATGTCACCCATAAGGTCGGCGCCTATACGGTGGTGATCGTGCGTGGTCAGGATGATGTCATCCGCGCCTTCCATAACACCTGCCGCCACCGTGGCTCGGTGATCTGCCAGCACAAGAAGGGCACCGCTGCCAAGCTGGTCTGCCCCTATCACCAATGGACCTACGAGCTGGATGGCCGCCTGCTATGGGCGCGCGATATGGGGCCGGAGTTCGATGCCTCGAAACACGGGCTGAAGCCCGTCAACTGCCGTGAGGTCTCGGGGCTGATCTATATCTGTCTGGCCGAGAATGCGCCCGATTTCGACACGTTTGCCGAGACCGTCACTCCCTATCTGGAGGTGCATGACCTGTCCAATGCCAAGGTCGCCTTCCAGTCCACCATCATCGAGAATGGCAACTGGAAGCTGGTGTGGGAAAACAACCGCGAATGCTATCACTGCGCGGGCAACCACCCCGACCTGTGCCGCACCTACCCCGAAGATCCCTCGATCACCGGTGTCAGCGCCGATGGCACCTTCCCAGAGAAGGTTGAAAACCACTTCAACCGTCTGGAAGCCATGGGTGCGCCCTCGCGCTTCAAGATGGCCGATAACGGCGAATATCGCGTGGCGCGTATGCCGCTCTTGGATGGTGCCGAAAGCTATACGATGAATGGCAAGATCGCCGTGAAAAAACGTCTGGGCCGCGTGCCGGTGCTGGATGCGGGCACTTTGCTGCTGTTCAACTACCCCACCACGTGGAACCACTTCCTGTCGGACCATTCGATCACCTTCCGCGTGACGCCGATCAGCCCGACCGAGACCGAGGTCACCACCACATGGCTGGTGAACAAGGATGCGGTCGAGGGGCAGGATTATGACCTCAAGAACCTCACCACCGTCTGGGAACATACCAATGACGAGGATCGCCGCGTGGTCGAAGACAACCAGCAGGGCATCAACTCGCCCGCCTATGAGCCCGGCCCCTATTCGCCAACCCATGAGGATGGCGTGATCCAGTTCGTGAATTGGTATTGTGACACCATGACTTCGCGGGTGGGCCCCGTGAAGCTCGCAGCGGAGTAAGTTAATGACCCTCATCCCCGGCGAAACCGCGATCAAGATCTGGAACGATTCAGAAGAGCTGGAATGCGTCTCGGTGCTGCCCGAGGTGCCCAATGTAATGACCTTCTGTTTTCAGGCACCTTCACGGGCGATCTTCGACTACCAGCCCGGCCAGTTCCTGACCTTGGAAATTCCGGTGCCGGGTGGGCCTTTGTACCGCACCTATACGATCTCGTCCTCGCCCTCGCGGCCGATGTCGATCACCGTGACGGTCAAGGCCCAGCCCGAGTCCATCGGGACCCGCTGGATGTTCGACAACCTCAAACCGGGGATGAGGATCAAGGCGATCGGCCCCACCGGCAGCTTTACCAACGCCAATTACCCTGCCGAAAAATATCTCTTTATCTCGGCAGGGTCGGGCATCACGCCGATGATGTCGATGACCACGCATATGTATGATCTGGGCCGCGATTGCGACATTGTCTTTGTGAATTGCGCCCGCCGCCCGTCAGAGATCATCTTCCGCGAACGGTTGGAACATATGGCCTCGCGGGTACACGGGATCGACCTGAAATGGGTTGTCGAAGGGGCGGATAAATACGAACCCTGGACCGGATATCAGGGCTTTTTCAACCAGTTGATGCTGGGCCTTATGGCGCCCGACTATCTCGAACGCGAGGTCTTCTGCTGCGGCCCCGAACCCTTTATGACCGCCGTGCGCGAAGCCTTGGCGGGCCTTGGCTTCGATATGGACCACTACCATCAGGAAAGCTTCAGCGCCCCGATCGAGGAAGTGCGCGACATCCCCGAAGACGAGCTGCCCGAGGAAGGGGCCACCGCCGAAATCGAGTTCTCCGGCTCCGGCGTGACACAGAAATGCGCCGAGACCGATACGGTTCTGGCGGTTGCCCGTCAGGCGGGGCTGAATATTCCTTCGGGCTGCACCTTCGGCGTCTGCGGCACCTGCAAGATCAAGAAGGTCTCGGGCGAGGTGCATATGGTCCATAATGGCGGCATCACCGAAGACGATATTGCCGAAGGCTACATTCTCGCCTGCTGCTCCAATCCGCGCGGGCATGTCATTGTTGACGCCTGAAGGCCTGAGGGCCTGAGCAACGGCAGATCAACCTGTCAGGCCGTGCGGCGGTGCCGTGCGGCCATTTCACGTGAATCATCGCAGAAAATGCGACGCCGCGCCCAAAAGATCATCAGCCGCGATCACAATTTCCCCTCCGGTCCGGCGAAAACTTGCCACCTGCCCCGAGTTTTTGTTACCTTCTGCTTATACCAAAAGACGATAACAAAACGGACCCGCAGATCTGCCATGCGCGTGGCAGAGATTTCGGCATCATGCCCTGCGCAATCCGTTATCAGGCACGAAGCAACCAGTGAGGCGTTCCATGAACGGACGGACGCTTGCGCGCGGCATTCTTTTGCCCGCGATCATATTCGGGATCATGGCTGCTCCTTTCAGGGCGACAGCCAGCGAGGCCGATTGGCCGACGGCGCGCGAAACCTCTGTCGCGCTTGCGGGATTGCAGAAGATGCGTCAGGACAGGCTTCTGGCGCGCCAGCCCAATGTGCTGGATTTCATGTTTAAAAACAGCAAGGACCGGATCTTCGATGCCCATCTGACCGATGATCTCGGCGATCTGAAATTCAATACCGCCAAGGGGCAGCGCAGCTGGGCGGTGGTCGAGTCCAACTGGACCCGCAGTGATGAGACCGCGTTGCAATACAGCTTTGTCGCCTTTGGCGGGCATACCAAGCTGAACGAGCAGATCTATGTCGGCGCGATGGCCCAGCTGGATGCGGCAGAGCGCCGTATCGATGATGGGGCCTCGGGCGAAGGCTATGGCTTTCTGGTCGGCCCCTATCTGGCGGGCAAGGTGCCACAGACCGAGCTGGACTGGTCGATGCGGCTGCTGCACGGGGCCACCAACAACCAATTCGCACCCGACGGTTCGATCCAGCGCCGTGCCCGCGCCGAACGCACGCTGTTTCAGGCCCGCATGGAAGGCCGCTTTGAAATGGGCACAACAGAATTGACGCCGAATATTTTCGCCAGCCATGTCAATGAGGTGGCCCACCAGTTCAAGATTGCCAGCGGTGCGCTGGTGGATGGTGACCGGCTGTCCCTGTCACAGCTTTCGGCTGGGGTGGAGTTCTCGCATCCACTCGAAAGCAACTGGGCCAAGATGGGGCTGACCGGACAATTCGCGCTTGTGGCCCAGCATAGTGTCGGCACCGGTCTGCTGGACGAGGCCTACCCCTCGACCGACTGGTTTACCTCGCGCGTCGAGCTGGGGCTGGATCTGGACCGCAAGGGGCTGGGCAATCTGAGCACCCGCATCGGGCTGGACGGGGTCGAGGGGGATCTGACCGACCAGATCCACCTCTCGCTGAAATTCGAGCGCAAGCTGTAATCAGACCCCGATCGGGATCAGGTGGTTATCCCATGCCACATCCGAGCGCTTGAGCGGCACGATACCCTGAGCGGTGATCTGCGACACAAGCCCCGCGCCATCGGTTGCGGTGAACCCGCCCTGCTTGCAGACCCCAAGGCCGCAGACATCGGCACGGCGCACCGACCAAAGCGCCTCGCCTTCCGCCGAATAGGCCTGCACCATGCCGCCACGCGGGCTGGTGATCGCCACCTCGCGCCCGCCCTGCCCGAAAGCCACCGATCCGGCATAGCCCTTCATGGCAAATTCCTCGCCCGGCAGCGGCTCGGCCAGAACAACCTGCTGCCCGCGGTCATGCAGGCCCAGCAAAGGCACCGGCTCCATCAGATCGCCCTGCCACTGCATGCAGAACGCCACCCGCCCGTCACCACGCACCGACAGGTGGCGGATCGAATTCTGCCACAGCTCGGGCGCTAGCTCGACGACCTCCAGCACCTCCCCCTCGGGCGAAAGATAGCTCAGGTTCGGGCGCATCGTGTCGATATTCAGCGGCGTACGGTCGCTGGGGTCGGTCTGGATCCCGCCATTGGCCACCACCAGAACCTCTTGGCCGGGAAGGCGCAGGATTTCATGCGGGCCGATCCCGTTCGAGGCGAACTCCCCCACCCGCACATAGCCGCGCGCCACATCCCAGATACCGATCCGCCCCTCGGACCCTTCGGCCACTACTTCCGAGGTATAAAGCCGCGAGCCATCGCCCGAAAACGCGCCATGGCCGTTGAACTGACGCCCCTCGGGCGGGGTCAGCCGCGCCACAAGCCCACCCGTCACACAGTCGATCACCAGCGCGAAGGTTCCCGGACGGCGGGCAAACGCCACGGCCTCGGGGCGGTCGGGATGGGCGGTGGCGGCATGACCACGACCGAGCAGCGGTTGCGTGAAAAGCGGTGCGCCTTCTGCCGTCAGCCCCCAGATCGCATAGCTGCCATCGGGCGATTTCGCGGCGGCCAGAAAGGCGGGATTGCCCGCATCGGCCCAGCTCAGACGTGGAACGCTCACCGCTGCGGCAAGGCTTGCAAGAAAATGACGCCGTTTCATCTTAGTCTCCATCCGCTGCGTTAAAGCCCACATTCACCCCCAGCAAAGGCCCCAGCTCGGCCTGCATGGCATCGACCGTCAGCCCGATCTGCTGTTGCACGATCTCGACCTTCAGCCGCGTCATCGGGTCATCCACACCGGCAAAAACCGGATCATCCAGCTCCTGCGCCAGCTCGATCGCCCTTGCGAAGGCCGCATCGGTCTTGGGGGTCTCGCCCATGCCCTGCGCCAGTTTATCGGCAAAGCCTTTGAGCGCCTCCAGCGACAGGATCACATTGCGCAAAGACCGCCCCGAGGCCAGCATCTCGGCCCGTTCGGGGCGCGGATGCTCGAAGCTGCCCAAAGGACGCCCCAAGCGGATATCCTTGTCAAATTCGAGCCCCGTCACAAGCTGGGTATAAAGCGCCTGCCGCGCCTCGGATTCGGTCAGATACAGGCTGTGCCCCTCGGCACCGGGGGTAAGCAGTTCGTCGGCAAAGCCGTTCTGCCAGCCGACCTCGGTGTCGATCGCCATCTGCGCCAGATCGGCGGCCATCGCGGCGCGCAGCTTGCAGGTATACGCCTCATCGCTTGCCAAGGGGCCATAAAGCAGATGTTCCAACCCGAAGAACCCCCGCACCCCGATCGAGGCCTTGCCCAAAGCGGCGGCATCGGTGAATTGCGGATCCTGCGCCTTGATCAGCGCCGAAAGCTGGCGGCGGCCCGTGGCTTTGGCATCGGGCCAGAACGCAAAGGCCAGCGCCCGCCCCTGCTCTTCCACCGGCCCCAGACGCAGGAAACTGACACCCATCCATGCATCGAAGGCCGTGTTCCAGAGCGGTTGCATCGCCGCAATCGAGCAATCCGCCTCGGCCCCTTTCTGCAGGGCAACCGCCGCATCCGACAGCGCGGCATATGCGGGCAGCACATCATCGGTAACCGTCGCGCGCACATCGGCCACAGCAGGCAGCGCCAAGGCAAGAAACGGCAGGGAAAGCAGGATAGAACGCATTACAGGGTCTCCAGAAAACGGATCAGGTCGGCGCGGGATGCGGCAGGCAGCGCCAGATATCTATCACGGGCAGCCCCTGCCTCGCCACCATGCCAGCGGATTGCCTCGTCCAATGTGGCCGCACGGCCATCATGCAGAAAGCGCGGCGCATGGCCGGTATTTTCCTGTGTCAGCCCGATCCCCCAAAGCGGGGCCGTGCGCCATTCGTGCCCCGAGGCCACCCCTTCGGGGCGGTGATCGGCCAGCCCCTCGCCCATGTCATGCAACAGCAGGTCACTATAGGGCCAGATGAGCTGATGAGAGGTCACCGGATCCTCGCTGGTCGCGGTGACGAATTTCGGCACATGGCAGGCATGGCATTGCGCCTGATAGAAGGCCTGCTTGCCGCGCAGCACCTGCGGGTCCGCCACATCGCGGCGCTTGGGCACCCCCAGCCAAGTCACGTAATCAGTGACCGCTTGCAGCGCCTCGGTGGAGACTTCGGCATTGTCGCGCAGCCCCACATCGATGCCGTCGGGCAGCTCCAGACAGTCCGTCTGCGTCAGGGTGCAATCGCCCGAGCCTTCGGGGAAAAGCACGCTCGACAGGCCCATATCCTGACTGAACGCCTGCGCCGTCATATCCACCAGCCGCGCCATGCCTGCCTTATGCCCGAACCGCCCCAACCGGACCGCACCATCGGGGCCAGGGGCATATTGCGCCCGCCCCGAGATCCCGTCGCCATCGGCATCCTCGGGGTCGGCATGCATTAGAATATCCGCCTCGGGGATCGCCTCCAGCAGCCCCAAGCCGATGATCTGCGGTGCCACCCGCAGCGAGGTCAGCACCTCGGGCGGCAGATCAATGCGCGGCGCGGGATAGCGCAGGCCGTGGGCCTCGATCCACTCCAGCTCCAGCCGCCCTTCGGGCTGCAGCGATGGCACCGCCCGATCCTGCAACTGCCAGCCGAAGTCATAATCGGGGATCATCCCGTGCCAGCCCTCGACCCCGAAGGCCCCGCCTTCCGCGCGGTAACGCCGCGAGAGTTTCAGCACCATGCCCGAAATCCCCTGCCCGTCCTCGGGGCGGCCCCGCCCGTTGCCCGGATGGCAGTTGGCACAGGCGCGGGCATTGAACAGCGGCCCCAGCCCGTCCGAGGCGCGCGTGCTGGAGGGCGCGGGCACCCAGAGCTTTTCAAACAGCGCCTCGCCCAAGGTGAAGGTCATGCGCTGCGCAGCGGGCAGACTAGCTGCAGGCCTGTCAAAACGGCGGGTCGCAAGGCTGCCCGCCCCGCCCGGATTGGCCTCGTAACGCTCGGCGGTCGTGAACTGGCGGGCAGGCTGCACAACCGATATCGCCTCCGTCCCGCCCGCACAGGCGGCCACCGGCAGACACAGAACGGGCACAAGCACGGCCGGTGCAATAAAAGCAGACAACAAAGACCTGATCATGACCCTCACATCACAAAAGCCCGCGGCATCGCTGCCGCGGGACATTCAGGACCGTGATGCCGGAAAATATGGGCCTATCTTCCGGCAACCCTGCCCTTTTACTGGAACACCGCATCGGGATTATCGAGACTGTCCGACCCTTCGATCTCGACCTCGGCCCCCAGCACCGTCACCGCCCGTTCGATGGTGCGGGTCTGGGCAACCAGCGCATCCACTAGGCCGGTCACCAATGCCGCCCCCTCGTCATTGCCCAGAGCGATCATCTGGTCATAGGCCATGCCGCTTTCGGCTTTGGCCTTGATCGCGGCAGCGGCCGCCACCGACGCATCAAGATCCTTGCTCAGCTGCGCATCCACATCCGCATCCTTGGCCGCAACCAGCCCCGAAAGCGATGCCCCTTCCACAACCGAACCATCCACGCGGGTATACTGGCCGGTATAGACGTTACGAATCCCGACAGCATCATAGTAATGCGACAGATGGGTCATATCCGAGAAGCAATCATGCTCTTCTTCCGGATCATGCAG
Source organism: Thioclava sp. NS-SX20 (assembly GCF_057380695.1). Taxonomy (NCBI): domain Bacteria; kingdom Pseudomonadati; phylum Pseudomonadota; class Alphaproteobacteria; order Rhodobacterales; family Paracoccaceae; genus Thioclava; species Thioclava sp. NS-SX20. Next base: position 1,940,241 of record NZ_CM170816.1, read on the forward strand.
CATCAGGCCCAGCTTGGTCCGCTCGCCCGCCAACTCGCCATAAGACAGCGACCCCATGCCGGTCAGAATCGTCGTGATCCCCGCCTCGGCATCGTCGGTCAGGGCCTTGCGCGCCGCCCCGTCCTCGTCCCAATGACCGACCATCTCTTTCAGATCCGCGACCAGCAAGGCGGAAGCGGCCTGCAGATAATCGGCACGGCGGTCGCAATTCCCCCCCGTGCAACCCTCGCCCTGAACATAGTCGGTATAGGGGCGCGCACCGGCCCCTGCCTCGGTGCCGTTCAGATCCTGCCCCCAAAGCAGGAATTCGATGGCGTGATAGCCGGTGGCCACATTGGCCTCGACGCCCTCGGCCTCCTGCAGGGTCTCGGCCAGAAATTCGGGCGAGATCGTGCTGGCATCCACCGGCTGCCCGCCAATGGTCAGCGATTTATTTGCAATCACATTGGCCAGCGCCAGATCGTTTTCCTCGTTATTGGCGGCGGAATCCTCATCGACATAATCAATCAGCCCCTCGTCCAGCGGCCAGGCGTTCACACGACCCTCCCAGTCATCCACCAGCGCATTGCCGAAACGGAAGGCCTCGGTCTGCTGATAGGGCTTACGGGCGGCGATCCACGCCTCTTTCGCGGCGCTCAGATGCGCCTCCGTGGGGGCCTTGACCAGCGTGTCCACAGCCGCTTCCAATGCCTGAGCCGTCGACAGACTGTCTTCATAGCCCGCCTGTGCGATATCGGCATAGGTCTTGATCACCGCCTCCGCGCTTGGCGCGTCCGCATAGGCCGTCACCGGAGCCATAAGAGGGGCCACAACAAGAGCAGTACTGGTGATCAGCGCGTGCAGACGACAGGACATAGGATTCCTCATATCAGTGAAACTTCTACTTCACGCATAAGTGACCTATTTTGTCAGCTTTGTAAATCCGATTATTTTACTCGGGAAGCGCCAGCACCTCCGGACGGAATGTGCCTGCCGCCCGAGGTCGCACCTCGTAGGGCGTGGCATGGCCCAGCCCCGCCGCCACAATCCGCCGTCCCAAAGCCTCGCCCAGCCAACGCGGCAGCCCCCTCCCCATGAACCACTCCGAAGGATCATAGGCACGGCCAAACCCCTCCAGTTCCCGCGGAATATAGGGGCGCTGCTCCGCCTCACTCACTGCAAATTCTCACGGCGCAGGCAGCACATCCAGCACCTGATGCACGAAAAGCTGCGCCAGCCCTTCGCTCACCAGAGCTTCCTCCAGACTGCGGCCATAGCCCGGACCGTCCCCGCGCAGGACGTGGTGATATTCATGCAAGAGCACCCGCAAAAGATCGCCCCGCAAGGCCGCAGGATCCTGTAACACTTGGGGATGCAGATAGACCTCGATCAGACCGGACGCCGGAGCAAAGCGACTACAACGGAATCGCTCCGGCAGCCAGTCAACCACACGCATGACGACATCCGCCGAAGAAACCGGGCATGGTGCCAGAGGCGCCTCGGCCTGCACCAGCGCCGATAGAATCGGCTCCCGCGCCGCGCCACACGCATCACGGGCATCCAGAAAATGGGGCGCAAAGGCGTCGGGCATCCTGCCAGACTGGACCAAAGGCCCGCCCCCGCAAGACCCCGCCCCGCCAAACAGCAAAAAGCCGCCCGAGGGCGGCCTTCGCTTCGTCAGAAAGACAGATCTTACTTGATCTTGCCTTCTTTATATTCGACGTGCTTACGCACAACCGGGTCGTATTTCTTCACGACCATTTTCTCGGTCATGGTACGGGCATTCTTCTTGGTCACATAGAAGTGCCCGGTGCCCGCCGTCGAGGTCAGACGGATCTTTTGCGTCGTCGGCTTCGCCATGTTTCATCTCCTGAGCCAGGCAGCCAGCATCGCGCGACCACCATCGAAATCCTTGAAGCCCGCCTTTTAGTCAGACTCACCCCAGAGTCAACAGCCAAATGCGCGATCTTCCCGAAATTCGACATAACACATCCCCAAAGCCGCTCTCTCACGACATGCCCCCTCTGGCAGACGGCGGAAAAGGGCAGAATTTGCGCAGGCGGTCTATAAGCCGGATTCTGTTCAGGGGTTACCCCCGTCGATGACCATTCCTCTAGGCCTGCAGTTGCCTGCAGGCTCAAGCTGCCAACCCGGATCACTCGGGGCGAAGCTCCCCTACCGTCAGACAGATGCCTGCGGCACGCGATCCCTATTCGGCGTTGCTCCCGGTGGGGCTTGCCATGCCGGTCCTGTTACCAGTCCCGCGGTGGGCTCTTACCCCACCGTTTCACCCTTACCCGTGCCAAAGCAGGGCGGTCTGTTCTCTGTGGCGCTTTCCCTAGGGTTACCCCCGCCGGGCGTTACCCGGCACCGTCACTTCATGGAGTCCGGACTTTCCTCGGCGATCCGGCTGTCTGCAGATACAGAGCTACGTAATCGCCGCGGTCATCCGACCCCCTGCGCAAGCCCGCCATATGCCGGATCGCGCAACAGCGTCAAGCAAAACCGCCTGCGTTCCAGCTGCCCGAAATATCCTGGGGTGAATTCGACGCAGTCGAAGAGGGGCAAAGCCCCTTACCCCGCCCCCTATCGCCGCGCGGCAAAGAAAGCACGCAACAGCGCCTCTGCGGGCGCCGCCGAAATCCCGTCATAAACCTCGGGCGCATGATGGCATTGCGGATGCGAGAACACCCGCGCGCCCTGCGCCACCCCGCCCGATTTCACATCCGCCGCACCATAATACAGCCGCCCGACCCGCGCCGCCGCAATCGCCGCCGCACACATCGGGCAGGGTTCCAGCGTGACATAGAGATCATACCCCACCAGCCGCTCCGATCCGACGGCATGACAGGCCGCGCGCAAAGCCAGAATCTCGGCATGGGCGGTAGGGTCACAGAGTTCGCGCGTGCGGTTTCCGGCGCGCGCCACCACCTCGCCCGCAGGCGAAACGATCACGGCTCCCACCGGAACCTCGCCACGCAAAGCCGCCGCCCGCGCCTCTTCCAGCGCCTGATCCATGAAACTTCTGAACATATCTCCTCTTGGACGCGAAGCTTCTTATATGCAAGGCTCTTCCCACAGGAGAGAAGACACTATAGAGAGGCGCCTTCAAGACCGCCTCGGGAGCCGCCTGCCATGACCAATGATTCCAACAATACGCCGAAACCAAACAATACGCCCTCTGCCGCAAGCTCTGGGGGCGAGCGTATTGCCAAGGTCATCGCACGTTCGGGCGTCGCCTCGCGCCGTGATGCCGAAAAACTGATCCTTGCAGGCCGTGTGGCGGTCAATGGCAAACAGGCCGCATCTCCGGCGCTGGATGTCACCCCCAAAGACAAGGTCACCATCGACGGCACGCCGATCGATGCACCGCAGGAAACCCGCGTCTGGCTCTATTACAAGCCGCTGGGTCTGGTGACCACCGAGAAAGACGAGCAGGGCCGCCGCACCATCTTTGACGAGATGCCCGAAGGCATGCCGCGCGTGCTGAATGTCGGCCGCCTCGATCTCAACTCCGAAGGCCTGCTGCTGCTGACCAATGACGGGGCGCTCAAACGTCGCCTCGAACTGCCCGAAACCGGCTGGCTGCGCAAATACCGCGTGCGGGTCAATGGCCGCCCCACGCCCGACACCTTCAACCCGCTGCGCGCGGGGATCACCATCGACGGCACCGAATTCCAGCCGATGGACATCACGCTTGACCGCCAGCAAGGCGCGAATGCATGGCTGACCGTCGGCCTGCGCGAAGGCAAGAACCGCGAGATCCGCCGCGCCATGGCCGAAATCGGCCTGACGGTGAACCGCCTGATCCGCGTCAGCTACGGCCCCTTCCGCCTCAACGAAATGCAGCCCGGCGATGTGATGGAAATCAAACGCCGCGTCCTGCATGACCAGCTGGGCAGCCTGCTGGAAGATACGCCCGGCGCACAACCTGCCGACCGCAACAAGCCCGCAGGCCGCCGCGACGACGGCGAGCGCCCGCGTGGCCGGTTCGGGGAGCGGGGGGATCGCGGGGAACGGGGTGGCAAACGCTTCGACCGTGCACCGCGGGACAACGAAGACGGGCGCGGCGACGGGCGCGGCAAACCCGAACGCAGCTTTGGCCGCCAGAAAGATTTCAGCGCCCGTGGGGACCGCCCCGAGCGCGGCGACCGTTTCGAACGCGCGGACCGTGGCCCGCGCGCCGAAGGGGAAGACCGTCCCCGCAAGCAGCGCTGGTCTCCCGACAAGCGGCAGGAAGAGCGGAACGCACCGCGCGAAGACCGCGCCGACCGCCCGCGCCGCGACGGCGATGACCGCAAGTTCGGCGATCGCAAGTTTGGCGACAAGAAATTCGGGGACAAGAAATTCGGGGATCGCCCGCGCCGCGACGGAGGCGAAGGCCGCAGCTTCGGCGAGAAAAAATTCGGCGAGCGCAGCGAACGCGGCGGACGGACCTTCGGCGATAAGAAGTTCGGCGAGCGCAAGTTTGGCGACAAGAAGTTTGAGGATCGTGGCCCGCGCGGTGATGGTAAAAGCTTTGGCAAGCCGCGTCGCGAAGAAGGCGAGGCCCGTTTCGGGGACAAGCCCCGCAAACCGCGTTTCGACAACGGCGACGACCGTGGTCCGCGCCGTGACGGCAACCGCGATGGTGGCAACAAGCCGCGCAGCTTCGGCGGCGGCGACAACGAGCGCGGCGGCTTCAAGGGCGGCCCCAAACGTGACGGCCAGCGCGGCGAGCGCAACTTCGGTGGCAAGCCGGGCGCAAGCAAATTTGGCGGCAAGTCGGGGGGTGGCTTCAAGGGCGGCCCCAAACGCGACGGCCAGCGCGGCGATGGCCCCAAAGGGCCGCGCAAACCGCGTAGCGAATAATCCTGTTACGGCGCCAAACCCGATTTGGCGCCGTTTCTTTTTGGGCAAAGCGCAGGAGCCGCGCTGCAATGCCGGTTTCTTGCAGCCCCGATACGCGCTTTTCTGCCACCCCCCTCTGGCAGAGCCGTGCCATTATACCTATTCTTCGCTTAAGATGAGCGTCGCTGATGATCGCTTGACCGAACCTGCTGAACCGAAGAAAAGGGGGCCCTATGTCGCACAAAGCCATTCAGCGCATCGCATTCCTGCTGATGCTGGCGCTGACGCTGAAAATTGCGATGACAGGCAGCGTCTGACGATGGCCCGCCGTTTCTCTGGCAAATACAGCCCCGAAGCCCCGCACCATCCCGACCGTCTGAACGGGCAGGAAGACATTCCGACCGAGCGCCTGCCCAGACCGGAACACCCCTATGAGGGCCGTCCGTTCTGGGTGGCCATCTGCGCCCTGCCCTTTTTGTTTGGGGCATTCGGGGCGGGGCCTGTGGCTCTGGCGCGCGCGATCATGGCATTCGGCCTATGTGCAGGCGCCGCGTTCCTGATCCGCGAAGGGTTACGGGCGCAGGCCGCCTATGAGGCGCGCCGTGTGGCCCGCCGTCCCGCCCTGCCGCGCAAGATCCTTGGCGCGATGGGCATCGGGCTGGGTCTGGCGCTCGGGGCGCAGGAGATGGGCCTGCTGGGTGCGCTTGGCAGCGGCCTTATCGGCACCGCGCTGGGAATCGTGGCTTTCGGGCTGGATCCTTTGAAAAACAAGGGCATGGATGGTATAGACCCGTTCCAGCAGGAACGCGCCGCCGAGGCGGTGGCGATTGGCGAGGAGCATCTGGCGGCCATGCGGGCGGCCATTGCCCGCGCCCATGCCCCCCAGCTTGAGGCCCGTGTGGAAATGTTTGCCACCCGCGCCCGCGATCTGTTCCGTGCGGTCGAGGAAGACCCCAACGATCTGCGCGCCGCACGCCGCTACCTGACCCTTTATCTGGAAGGCGCACGTGATGCGACCATCCGCTTTGCCGATCTCTACGCCCAAAGCCCCGATCCCGCCGCCCGCAGCCGCTACGAGAGCCTGCTCGACGATCTCGAACGCAATTTCACGGCCAAATCGCGCCAGCTGATCGAAAGCGGGCGCGAAGGGTTGGAGATCGAGATCGACGTGCTGCGCGAACGGCTGGAACGCGACGGCATCGCCCCGACCTTTTCCCGACATCATGACTAACGCTATTACGTCCTGCCAAGGAGACCGATAAGATGAGCGACACGACCCGCGAAGCGGCCGCCAAGAATATCAGCGAGATCGAACAGGTTGCGGCCCTGCGCCTCCCCGATCCGCAAGAGGTCGGTCTGGCGCTCGACAAGGCCGAGGCCCCCACCGCCATCGAGATCCGGTCACGGATGAACGAGGTCGACCTGACCGATTCCAACACCATTCTGCGCTTTGGCACCCGCGCCCAGTCGGAGTTGCAGGAGATCAGTCAGGCGATGCTGGTGGATGTGAAAAACAAGGATACCGGCCCTGCCGGTGATAGCCTGCGCCAGATCGTCACCACGTTGCGCGGGTTTTCGGTCAGCGAGCTGGATGTGCGCCGCAAGCAAAGCTGGTGGGAACGGCTGATGGGGCGCGCGGCGCCCTTTGCCTCGTTCCTTGCGCGCTATGAACAGGTGCAAAGCCAGATCGACAAGATCAGCGATGTACTGCTTTCGCATGAAACGAAGCTGCTCAAGGATGTCAAATCGCTTGATCTGCTTTATACCAAGACGCTGAAATTCTATGACGAACTGGCGCTTTATATCGCGGCCGGAGAAGCCAAGCTGGCCGAGGCCGATGCCACGATCATTCCCGCCAAAGAGGCGGAAGTGGCGCAGGCCGCCGAGGGCGACAAGCTGATCCGTGCCCAGGAGCTGCGCGATATCCGTGCCGCACGCGATGATCTGGAGCGCCGCGTGCATGACCTGAAGCTGACCCGTCAGGTCACCATGCAGTCGCTCCCCTCGATCCGGCTGGTACAGGAAAACGACAAGGCACTGGTCTCCAAGATCAACTCGACCTTGGTCAATACCGTGCCGCTGTGGGAAACCCAACTGGCACAGGCCGTTACGATCCAGCGCTCGGCGGAGGCCGCAGGCGCGGTGAAGGCCGCCAATGACCTCACCAATGACCTGCTGACCGCCAATGCCGAGAACCTGCGTCAGGCCAACCAGACCGTGCGGCAGGAAATGGAACGCGGCGTGTTTGACATTCAGGCCGTGAAACAGGCCAACGAGACCCTGATTGCCACCATCGAGGACAGCCTCTCGATTGCCGATGAGGGCAAGCGCCAGCGCGCCGAGGCCGAACGGGAACTGGTGGAGATGGAGGGGCGTCTGCGTGACACGCTGGCCTCGGCCCGCAGCCCGCGTCCCGCCGCGCAACAGGGAGCGCGTTAAGAATGACCGGCGGCGCAAGCGAGACCTTCCGGCGCGGTGCCCTATCCCGCCTGCCCCATCCGCTCGGGGCGGTGGTCTCTTCGCGCCATAGCCGCATGTTGCGGGCGATGGGTGTGGGGCTTTGCCTGCTGGCCGTCGCCGGATGTTCGACCCTGCCCTTTTCCGGCCCTGCCGCGCAGGGCCCGCGCAAGACGCCCCGCCCGCAAACCGCCCCGCAGGACCTGAACGGCGCGAAGGTCGCCCCGCGGTCCCCCGACAGCATCGCGCTGGCCGCTTATTTCCAGCAGGTGCAGGACAATCTGTTGTCACAAGGGCTGATGCGCACCGATGTGGCCCCCCGCGATGCCCCGTTCCACCGCAGGCAGCTGATCGACAATTTTGTCAATATCGCGCTTTATGATGAATACGAGCATCGCAATGGCGCCTTTGTTGCAAAGCAGACCGCTTCGAAGCTGCGCCGCTGGGAAGAACCGGTGCGGATGGATCTGCATTTCGGGGCCTCGATCCCCGAGGCGCAGCGCCAGAAAGACACCGCCACCGTGCGCGCCTATGCCGGAAAGCTGGCGCAGATCACCCGCCATCCGGTCAGCCTTGTGCCCGATCGGGGCAATTTCTCGGTGCTGGTGCTGAACGAGGACGAACGCGAGGGCTCTGCCGCGCTATTGCGCAAGATGGTGCCGGGCATTGATGACAGTTCGGTCAATGCGATCACCAATCTGCCCACCACCACCTTCTGCGTGGTCTTCGCCTTTTCCGAGGGCGACAAATCCGCCTATTCGCGCGCAGTGGCCATCATCCGCGGCGAACATCCCGATGCGCTGCGCGAGAGCTGCTTTGACGAAGAGCTTGCGCAGGGCCTGGGGCTGGCCAATGACTATCCCCGCGCCCGTCCCTCGATTTTCAATGATGACGAGGAATTTGCACGGCTGACCCATCAGGACGAGCTGATGCTGAAGATGCTCTATGACCCGCGGTTACGACCGGGCATGACACAGGACGAGGCGATGCCCGCCATCCGCGAGATCGCGGCAGAGCTGACCCCGAATGACTGACCTATCGGGGCAGGCCGTTCGCCCGCCCCGTCGATTTTATGAACCGGAGACCGGATAATGGGTATTCTCGATTTCCTCAGCGGCGAATTCATCGATGTCATCTCCTGGGTGGATGACACCCGCGACACGATGGTCTGGCGGTTTGAACGTCAGGGCCATGCCATCAAATATGGTGCCAAGCTGACGGTGCGCGAGGGACAGGCCGCCGTCTTCATCCATGAAGGCCAGCTGGCCGATGTCTTCACCCCCGGTCTCTATCTGCTGGAAACCAACAACCTGCCGATCCTGACCACGCTCCAGCATTGGGATCACGGGTTCAAATCCCCCTTCCAGTCCGAGATCTATTTCGTCAATACGACCCGTTTCACCGATCTGAAATGGGGCACCAAGAACCCTGTCATCACCCGTGATCCCGAATTCGGGCCGGTGCGGCTGCGCGCCTTCGGCACCTATGCCGCCAGAGTGAGCGATCCGGGCAAGTTTATCACCGAGATCGTGGGGACGGATGGCGAATTCACCTCGGACGAGGTGAGCTATCAGCTTCGCAATATCATCGTTCAGGAGTTTTCGCGCGCACTTGCGGGGTCCAATATTCCGGTGCTGGACATGGCGGCCAATACGGCGGATCTGGGCCAGCTTGTGGCCGAGGCGATCGCCCCGACCATTGCCGAATACGGGCTGAGCCTGCCCGAATTCTATGTCGAGAATATCTCGCTGCCGTCCGAAGTGGAGAAGGTGCTCGACAAGCGGACTTCGATGGGCATCGTGGGCGATCTGAACCGTTATATGCAGTTTAACGCGGCCGAGGCGATGGGGCAGCCGGGCTCGGGGGCCGCAAGCGGCATGGGCGCGGCCATGGGGGCGGGCCTTGGCGCGGGAATGGGCATGGCGATGGGCCAGCAACTGGGCAGCCAGCCTTTGGCCGGACCTTGGGGATACGGGCAGGCAGGGACGCTTCAGGCAGGGCAGCTTCAGGCAGGGCCGGCGCAGACACAAACGGGGCCGTGGGGCCAGATGCCAGCGTCGCAGCAAGGGGTTGCGCCCGGGCAAGCCCGCGCGCCCCAGGGCGGAGGCGGCGCGGCTGTCGCCGCGCCGCCTCCGCCCCCACCTCCCGCCGTAGAGAAGGTGTGGCATATGGCCGTCAACGGACAGACACTCGGGCCTTACGGGCGCGGGCAGCTGGCCCAGATGAAAACGGACGGACAATTCTCACGCAGCTCGCTTGTCTGGGCCCCCGGACAGGATGGTTGGAAAACGGCAGAAGAGATCGCCGAACTGGCGCAGCTTTTCACGATCGAGCCGCCACCTCCCCCGCCCGGTCACTGAGCGAACGTCCTGCCAAGAGAAAAGGCCCAAGCCGATGAAACTGCCCCGAGTGGCCCGCCCGACGGCAGACAAGCCGCGTGCAAAGGCCCCCCAGATCTATCCCTGCGAGGCCTGTGGCGCGGATCTGCGCTTCAATCCCGGCGAGACACGGATGGTCTGTGACCATTGTGGCCACATGCAGGACATCCCCGCCATTCTCCATCGCGGGGAGAGCGGTCTTCGTGAGCTCCCGCTGGCACCGGTGCTGGCCAATGGTCTGCCCGAAACCCAAAGCCATGAAAGCCGCCATCTATCCTGCCCCAACTGCTCGGCCCAGATCGAGCTGGGGCCGGACCAGCACGCCACGGAATGTCCGTTCTGCGCGACCCCGATCGTGACGGATGCCGGCGATATCCGTCAGTTCCGCCCACAGGGGGTCCTGCCCTTTGCCGTCACAGAAACGGAAGCCCGCGCAGCCCTGACCAAATGGCTGAAGGGGCGCTGGTTTGCCCCCAATGGTCTGGCCGAATTTGCGCGAAAAGGGCGTAAGATGACCGGCGTCTACGCACCGTTCTGGACCTTCGATGCCCGCACCCGCACCCGTTATTCCGGACAACGCGGCGATTATTATTACGAGACCCGTCTGGTTACCGTCAACGAGAACGGCCAGACCGTGCGCCGCGAGCAACAGGAGCGCCGTATCCGCTGGACACCGGTGGCCGGTCAGGTAGGGCGCGATTTCGACGACGTGCTGGTCTATGCGGCACGCTCCCTGCCCGCCCCGCATGTGGGAAAGCTGATGCCTTGGAACCTCTCGCATGTGGCAGGCTATGATGCGAGCTTTCTGGCGGGGTTTTCTGCCGAGAATTATACCGTCGAAGTGCCGGAAGCGCATCATCAGGCCCAAGCAAAGATGCTGCAGGTGATCCAGAGCGATATCCGTCGCGATATCGGCGGTGACACACAAAGGATCGCGGCAATGGACCCGCAATTCTCTGACGAGACCTTCAAGCATATCCTGTTGCCAATCTGGTCCGCCGCCTACCGGTTCCAAGGCAAAAGCTACCGGTTCATCGTCAATGGCCAAACCGGATGCGTCTCGGGCGACCGGCCGTGGTCGGTGTGGAAAATCGCGCTTGCGGCCGTCGCGGTTGCAGTGATTGCGGGGCTGGTGCTCTATTTCTCGCGCTAGCCTGTCGCATCCGGCCGCCGAATGCCGCATGCAGGGCACGCGTGACGACGCGCGCCCTGCAGTATATCCCAGAACACACCTATATGAAGGTCAAACCCATGCGCGCCCTGCTGCAACGTGTCACCCAAGCCAAAGTCGAAGTGGAAGGCCGGATCACCGGCGAAATCGGGGCCGGCCTGCTGGTGCTGGTCTGCGCGATGGAGGGGGACGGCGAAATCCAGGCCGAGAAACTGGCCGCGCGTGTCGCCAAGCTACGGATATTCAAGGACGAGGCGGGCAAAATGAACCGTTCCGTCAGCGATATCGGCGGGGCCTGCCTTGTGGTGAGCCAGTTCACGCTGGCTGCCGATACACGCACAGGCAACCGCCCGGGCTTTTCGACGGCAGCCGCCCCCGACACCGGCAAACATCTGTACGAACATTTCAGCAAGGCACTGCGCGCGTTTGGGCTGCCGGTGGAAAACGGCATCTTTGCCGCCGATATGGCGGTCAGCCTGACAAATGACGGACCCGTTACCATCTGGCTCGACACGGCGGATCGCGGCTGAAACACGCCACACGGGTCACACATCCCTGCAGGGATGTGGCGGGGCCGCGGGGGTTCGATACCCGCGCGGCCCCGCATCCGCCGTCCGGCACCGCCCTGCGTCCTCTTGCCCCGCAGCCCCCACAGGGCTATCCCCCAACTATGGCCAAGCTGTATTTCCATTATTCAACCATGAATGCCGGCAAAAGCACGATGCTGCTGCAGGCCTCCTACAATTATGTCGAACGCGGGATGCAGACGCTCTTGGTAACGGCCAAGCTGGATACCCGCGCGGGTCAGGGCCGTATTGGCAGCCGCATCGGCATCGGCGCGGATGCCGCCTGCTTCACGCCCGAAACCGACATGTTCACCCTGATCCGCGACCGCCTCGAAGAGGGGCCCTGTGCCTGCGTTTTTCTTGACGAAGCGCAGTTTCTTACCCGCGATCAGGTCTGGCAACTGGCCCGCGCCTGCGACGATCTTGACATTCCGGTCATGTGCTACGGACTGCGCGTTGATTTCATGGGGGAGCTTTTCCCGGGCTCGGCTGCATTGCTGGCTCTGGCCGACGACATGCGCGAGGTCCGGACAATCTGTCATTGCGGGCGCAAGGCGACGATGGTGGTGCGGATGGGACCGGATGGACAAGCGCTGAAGGGCGGCGAGCAGGTACAGGTCGGGGGCAACGAAACCTATGTCTCCCTCTGCCGACGCCACTGGCGCGAAAAGATGGGCCAATAAAACAAACGCCTCCGGCAGGTTGCGCGCGAGCGCGGCGAAGCCGCGTCTCGCGCGCCCCGGGGCGCGCCGCTTCGCGGCGCGCAACCCTTTGGCAGGCCATGCACTCGAAGCGAAAGATCAGTGGAGACGCCCCCCGAGAGGCACAGCAAGATCCGGCCCGATCAGCACCACGCCGCCCTCCTTATCCGGCACCCCGAGCACCAGCACCTCCGACTTCACCGGACCAATCTGGCGCGGCGGAAAATTGACAACCGCCAGTACCTGCTTCCCGACCAGATCCTGTGGCTCGTAATATTTGGTGATCTGCGCCGAAGACCGTTTTTCCCCGAGCTCTGCCCCGAAATCGATCCAGAGCTTGATCGCGGGCTTGCGGGCCTCGGGGAAAGGCTCCGCGCGGGTAATCTGCCCCACACGGATATCAAGCTTCAGAAAATCGTCGAAGGTCGCGCTCATGCGCCGAGTTCCCGCCCACGGTCGGCAGCGGCTTTGACCGCCCGCTCCAGCAATGCCGGAAACCCCTGCGCCTCGTCCATCAACACAGCCAGAGCCGCCGCCGTCGTACCACCCGGCGAGGTCACATTGACCCGCAACTGGGCCGGATCCTCGGGCGAGTCTTCTGCCAGTTGCCCTGCCCCGCCAACAGTTGCCTTGGCAAGCGTCATGGCCAGCTCCGCCGGAAGCCCTTGCGATACCCCCGCCGCCGCCAGCGTTTCGATCAGATGGAAGACATAGGCCGGACCGGATCCGGACACAGCCGTCACCGCATCCATCTGCCCCTCACTCTCCAGCCGGACGACCTGCCCGATTGCCCCGAGCAACCCTTCGGCAATCCGGAGATCGGCGTCCTGCGTCATCGCATTCCCGCAAATCGCGGTGATCCCCCGCCCGATGGCGGAAGGCGTATTGGGCATCGCCCGCACGATCGGGGTCTTCGCCCCCAGAATCGCCTCATATTTTGCCAAGGTCAGCCCCGCCGCGACCGAGAGAAACAGCGTATGGCCATTTCCCAGCGCCGCCAGTTGCGGCAAGGCCTCACCCATCTTCTGCGGCTTCACCGCCAGCAGCACCACGGCGGGCGCGGCCGGCAGCGGCGCATTGATCCGCACACCGGTGCTTTTGACCCAGTCCGAAGGGCGCGGCGCGATTACGGTGACCGATTGCGGATCAAGCCCGCCTTTCAGCCAGCCCGCCAGCATGGCCGACCCCATCTTGCCACAGCCCAGAAGCACCAGACCACGTTCGGAAATATCGGAAAAATCCATTTTGCCCCCTTCTTTATCGGGGCAAAGATTAGGCGCGTCCGTAGGCCTCTGCAATGGCCACCTGAATGGCATCTGCCGCCGTGCGATTGCCCCAGCACCCCAACTGGAAGGCCGGATAGAAACGCTCGGCCGACATCAGCGCGGTGCCGATCATCTCGTCGAGTTGCTGGATCGAGGCGCATTGCCCGCCGGTCAGCACCAGACCATAGCGCCATGCCATCAGACGCTGTTCGGGCCAATAGACAAAGCCCCCCGACCAGACCTGATCATTGGCACGGTTGAGCATGTCGTAAAGCACCGGCAGACGCTCGGCAGGAGGGTCCATCTCGAAGGTCATGATCAGGCGCAGCATCTCGTCCTGATCGGACCATGCCAGCGTCAGCGAATAGCTGCGCCATTGGCCCTCGACGACCATTGCGATCTGGTCATCCGTCACACGATTGAATTCCCAGGCATGGGCCTCGGCCAGATCCTCGACCACATCGATCGGGTGGGCGTCGTCGCCGATATAATCGTCGCTGAGTGCCATATGTCTGGTCCTTCTGCTCTTGTTCATTCCCCTGCGATGAACCGCAACGGGTTGTCGTGCATACTAGAAGCGGCGGGGCCGTTTCCTATTCATACCAGATATCGTGACTTGTGTGAAACAGGGTGTAAACGAGATAGTAGTGGATAACTTCCGCTCCGCCTACGATATCTGGGGATAAAAACCCTTACCCCCCGCATATCTGGACGAATCCCGGTGGGAACCTGTGGATAACTCCACGCGGCCTTCTCCGGAATGTTTCACGGGACTAGGGATCGCCTGACTCGCGGGGGATTCGCAACCACCGAATCGTTTTTTTATGAAACTTCAAAAGCTTGCCGATTCGCCTGTGACGAATCCGCCACCTCTCCGCCTGACGGAACACGCCAGGGTTCCACGCGGCACATCACCAGCACGACACAGGATCAGAGCGCCTGTCACTTTTTCGTGCCCCGTTTGAAACATCGCCCCTTTCGGCTTTGGCCGAACGGGACCCGCCCGATGCACAAGGCCGTAGCACATGCAAAAGCCCCCGAAACCTGTTCGGGGGCTTTCAGAAACATCCATGCGGTCGTTACGCTCACGCGCGGGCGCGCACCTTGTGCAGCAGCGGCATCAGCTCGCCCATATCGGGACCATGATCCATGCCGGTGATCGCCTTGCGCAGCGGCATGAAGAGGCCCTTGCCCTTCCGGCCCGATTTCTCCTTCATCGCGCCGGTCCACTCTTTCCAAGTGGTCTCGGTGAAGGGGCCTTCGGGCAGTTCAGCCAGTGCCTCGGCCACGAACGCGCGATCCTCCTCGGCAATCATCGGCTCGGCACCGTTGAGACACAGATCCGCCCAACCCGCCAGATCGGACAGCTTGTCGATATTCTGCGAGGCGACCTTCCAGAACTGCTCGGCCTGCTCGGCAGGAATGCCCAGCGCAAGGATCTGGTCCTTCACATCCGCAAAGGGCAGTTGCTGATTGCGGGCGCGGGTCAGCGGGATCAGATCGGCGCTGTCGAATTTCGTCGGTGCCGACCCGAAATGGCTCAGATCGAAGCCGTCAATCAACTCTTCCATCGACATTTTCAACTCGACCGGCTGGCTGGAGCCCAGACGCGCCATCATGGACAGAAGCGCCTCGGGGGCCACACCGGATGCCCGCAGATCGCGGATCGACAGCGCGCCCAGACGCTTGGACAGCTCTTCGCCATGCGGACCGGTCAGCAGCGAGTGGTGCGCGAAATTCGGCGGCGTGCCACCGATGGCACGGATGATCTGGATCTGCGTCGCCGTATTGGTGACGTGGTCGCCCCCGCGCACGATATCGGTGACCTGCATATCGGTGTCATCGACCGAGGATGCGAACGTATAAAGGATCTGCCCCGAGGCCTTGATCAGCACCGGGTCCGAGACCGACGCCGCGTCAATCGACAGATCGCCCAAGATGCCGTCATGCCATTCGATGCGTTCCAGATCCAACCGGAAGCGCCAATAGCCTTGGCGGCCCTCGTCACGATAGGCCTGTTTCTCGGCTTCGGTCAGATTCATCGACGCGCGGTCATAAACCGGCGGCTTACCCATATTGAGCTGCTTCTTACGCTTGAGGTCCAGCTCGGTCGGGCTTTCGAAACATTCGTACAGACGCCCTGCAGCCTTCAGCTCTTCGGCCACGGCATAATAGCGGTCGAAGCGCTTGGACTGGTATTCCTCGCGGTCCCAGGTAAAGCCCAGCCATTCGAGATCTTCTTTCAGACCATCGATATATTCCTGCTTGGACCGTTCCTGATCGGTGTCATCAAGGCGCAGAATGAACGTGCCCCCCTGCTTGCGGGTGATGAGATAGTTCATCAGCGCGGTGCGCAGGTTGCCGACATGGATATAGCCGGTGGGCGACGGGGCGAAACGTGTAACGGTCATTCAAAGTCTCCTGATGCGGCTTCCGTCTTCCATAAAAGTGCGAATTTGTCCATATCCTCAAGACAAACCATAGCTCAAACCCGCCCTGCGCCCCACGCCTTAACAGACATCCAGACCACCCAGGGTTAAGCGCTCCGGAAAGGCTTCGCCTTTTTGAATGCGTCACGCAGGCGTGAGTCGCAATTCAGCGCCGCGCCTCTAAGTTGGTCATGCAACTGGTTTTGAAGGAAAAGACCCATGAGCACCCATTTGACACGCCGCAACGCCTTGCTGACGGTCGCGGTAGCGCCGGTTGTTGGTGCAACACTCACCTCCACAACAGCCTTTGCCCAGACAGACGAGGCCATCATGCCCAGCCAACCTGCGGCCATTCCGGCCTATCGCCGCTTCGTGATCGGCGATCTGACCGTCACCACGCTTCTGGCAGGCACCAAGCTGCTGCCGGAGCCGCATGGCACCTTCGGCCTGAATGCCTCGGATGGGGAATTCACCGCCCTGTCCGAAGCCAATTTCCTGCCCACGGACCGCGCGCTGAACAGCTTTACGCCGGTCGTGGTGGAAACAGGTGATGCAAAGATCCTGTTTGACACGGGGCTGGACGCCGAGGGCCTGACCGGCGCCATGAAGGCCGCCGGAGTTGCACCGCAAAGCATCACCCATGTGGTGATCACGCATATGCATGGCGACCATATCGGCGGTTTGATGGGAGAAGACGGACCGACCTTCCCCGATGCCACCCATATCACCGGTCAGGTCGAATGGGATTACTGGTCGCAGACCAAAAATGCCGGATTTGATGCAAAGCTGCGCCCGCTACAGGATCGCTTCCAGTTCATCAATCCTGACGATGAATTCCTGCCCGGTTTCAAGGCCGTCGACGCCTACGGGCATACGCCCGGAATGCTGGCCTATTGGATCACCAGCGGCGGGCAGCAGCTTGTCCTGACGGCGGACACGGCCAATCACTATGTCTGGTCCCTGCAACGCCCCGACTGGGAGGTGCGGTTTGATATGGACAAGGAAAAGGCCAAAGAAACCCGTGACCGGCTGCTCAAACGCGTGGCCGAAGCCCGTGTCCCGTTTATCGGCTATCACATGCCCTTCCCCGGCTTGGGCTTTTTACACCCCAAGGACGAAGGCTACGAATTCGTACCTGCGAGTTACCAGTTCAACCTGCCGAAGGACGTCTGAACCCGATGGCCTTGGGGGCAGCCTTATGGGCCGGACATCCCCCTCTCGAAAGGTAAGGGGCCCTTCAGGAGCCAATGCGAAAGGCCCGCCAGTCCGGCGGGCCTTCTTTACGTTTTCTCTCAGGCAGCGTCGGTATCGGTGATATCCATACGCACCAGTGTCTGGTTGAGAAGGATATAGGCAATCTCGCCGAAGGTGACCGGACCGGTGAAATTGCCGGTGCGCTGGCCTTCCAGCTCGCCATAGAGATAGTTGAGGATGCAATTACAGGAATACTGCCCCTCTCCCGCATTGCCCGCGCCATCGGCAAATGCCTGCGCATAGCTGCCAAGCGCATTGGCCATACGGTATTCCACCCCTTCGACCACCGGCGCGTAGAACTTCACCTCGCCGCTTTGCGTATCGACCGACTGGATCGAGACATTGACCATCGCACCGGAATAATTGGCCACCAGAGGCAGACGGGTATCGATTTTATTGTCTTCGATATATTGCGCGAAATCGACCTGCTGACCGTTCACCTCAGCGGTTACCGCCGAGAACCCGTCTTTCTGGAAGCGGAAGGTCAGGTCTTTCTGGTCGCCTTGCGCAAAGATATTGAGGATATCCAGATCGGCCTTGGCATCCGCCGGCAGGCCCACATGCAGCAGCACCGCCCCTTCGTCATAGCCCTTACCCGTCCTACCATCGAAAATCATCGGGGCCTTCTTGCCCAGATCATCCAGATGCACGCCGGTAATCCAGCCCGCCAGAGGCTGGTTGAACAGGTTGTCATAGGTCTGGCCTTCGACGGCAAAGTTCGAATGCGCCACCGAGAAGGCCGGAATCATGATCATCGTGAACCCATTGGGCTTATAGCCTTCGGCAATGGTGTTCAGCCCGTCGACCCCGACATAGCGCACAGCCACTTCGGCAGCGCGATCGAAGGTTGTGCAGAACAGCTTGTCACGCACCACGGCGCCGCCTTGATCGGTGACAAAATACACCGTCGTCCCGCCGATCCAATTACCCTTGGGCAACTCGCGCAGAAGCTCTTCCGCCCCGGCGATGACCATCGTGGCACCGTCTTCGATCCGTGCGGCAACATCCGCCACAGTCAGCATTTCATTTTTCATGGGAGGCTCCAGCTTCAGAATTTCGCCATATCGGCAGTAGCAAAGGGATTCTTCGCGACGAAATCACGCAGTTCCCCGATTTTGGCCGCCAGAGCAGCGGGACTTGCGGCAACTTCACGACGCAGCCGCGAGACCATCAGACGGGTCGCCAACGAGGTCGCAGACAAATCGGACTCGGAAGTCAGAACGCGCTTCCAGCGCGGGTCATTCGTATCAGGGATCATAACGTCTCTCCTCAACCTTATGCCGCCATGTAAACCACACACTCTTAAGTTTTGCTTTCGCAAGGTAAGCTCAGCTATGAATCGCCCCATTTCCCAGAGGGTTTTCTTGTTTTAAGGTAAACGCTTCAATCATCAGGAAATTGCCATGACCCCGATCCTGACCGTGACGCTTAACCCCACCGTGGATCTGTCCATCGCCACGGCCCATGTGCAATCCGAACGCAAGCTGCGCTGCACCAACCCTGCCGAAGATCCGGGGGGTGGCGGCATCAATGTCAGCCGCGCGATTGCCGCGATGGGCGGCCAGAGCACGGCCTTTGTCGCGCTTGGCGGGGCAACCGGCACGAAGGTCGCCGCGCTTCTGGCGGCACAAGGCATCGGGCTGGTGCCCTTTGCCGCGCCGGGGGAAACGCGCCAGAGCCTGACGGTCACGGATGAAAGCACCGGCGAGCAATACCGCTTTGTCATGCCGGGGCCGGACTGGTCGGCGGCGGATGTGGGGCAGGTGCTGGAACAGATCGCCCGAGCCATGCCCGAGAGCGGCATTATCGTGCTGTCAGGCAGCCAGCCGCCGGGCTTTCCCGAGGACTTTCCCGCCCGCCTTGCCTCGCTGGTTGCACCGCATCATGCGCGCGTGTTTCTGGACACCTCCGGCCCTGCCCTGCGCCAGCTTCTGGACGGGCGGCATCAGGCAGCGGATCTGCTGCGGATGGATGATCTGGAGGCCGAAGACCTTGCAGGCCACCCCCTTCCCGCCCGCACGGATACCGCAGATTTCGCACAACACCTGGTGGCCAAGGGCTTGGCCCATGCGGTTTTGATTGCCCGTGGTGCAGAGGGCAATGTGCTGGCAACCGCCAGCCATCGCTGGTTTGCCACAGCACCAAAGGTGCCGGTCGTGTCGAAAGTCGGCGCGGGCGACAGCTTCGTGGCAGGTTTCACCCTTGCGCTATCTCGCGGGGCACCCCTGCCCGACGCCCTGAGATATGGTGCCGCAGCCGCAGCGGCCGCTGTGATGACCCCTGCAACGGAGCTTTGCCGTGGCACGGATGTCGAGGCGCTTCTGGATCTGGAGGTATCGGCCCTCTAGCGGCCATCCGCCTGCACCGCGCAGCAGACCCGAAGCGGACAGGGCGCGCAGGCGCGCACCCTATCGCCTACTGTCCGGCGGCTACTGGCCCGACTGGTCGCGCCAGCGGTTGACCATCGGATAGCGGCGGTCGAGCCAGAAGGCTTTGCGCGTCAGCTTGGTGCCAGGCGCTGACTGGAAGCGTTTCCATTCGGAAATATACAGCAGATGCTCGATCCGCTTGACCGTCTCGCGGTCATGCCCGGCGGCCACAATCTCGGCCACGGATTGATCGCCCTCGACCAGACGTTCAAGGATATCATCCAGCACCGGATAGGGCGGCAGGCTGTCTTCATCCTTCTGGTCAGGGCGCAGCTCTGCCGAGGGCGGCTTGTCGATGATGACGGTCGGGATCACCTCGCCCTCGGGCGCCTTCATCCACGGGCGGTGATTGACATTGCGCCAGCGGCAGGTCTCGAAGACGCGGGTCTTGTAGAGATCCTTGATCGGGTTATAGCCGCCGTTCATATCGCCATAGATCGTGCAATAGCCCACGGCCATTTCCGATTTATTGCCGGTGGTCAGCAGCATCGCCCCGAACTTGTTGGAAATCGCCATCAGGATCGTGCCGCGCAGGCGCGACTGGATGTTTTCCTCGGTCACATCGGGGGCCATGCCCTCGAACACATGGGCCAGCGCCTGTGTCACCCCATCACGTGCGGGTTCGATATGCACAGTATCAAGCTTGGTGCCCACGCGCCGCGCCAGTTCCGCCGCATCATCCAGAGACCCTTGGCTGGTGTATTCCGAAGGCAGCATCACGCAATGCACATTCTCGGGGCCAAAGGCATCGGCGGCAATGGTCGCCACAATGGCGGAATCGATCCCGCCCGACAGGCCCAGCACCGCCTTTTTGAACCCCGATTTCGCCAGATAATCATGGGTCGCCATCACCATCGCGCGGTAATCCTGCTCCCAAGCGTCGGGCTGCGGGTCAAAGCGGCCCTCGGCGGCGACCCAGCCCGAAGGCGTCTCGGTAAAGGTGATATGGTCGATGATCTCGTCGAAGGGCGCGAATTGCGCCGCCAGCGAACGATCGGCATTCAGAACGAATGTCGCCCCGTCAAACACCTGATCGTCCTGCCCGCCAACCGAATTCAGATAGACGAGCGGCAGGCCGGTTTCCACGACCCGCGCCACCATATGGTTCAGCCGCACCTCGTGCTTGCCGCGATGATAGGGCGAGCCATTGGGCACGATCAGGATCTGCGCGCCGGTCTCCATCAGCGTCTCGGCGACATCCGCATGCCATGCATCCTCGCAGATCGGCAGGCCGATACGCGCCGCCCCGATCTGCACGGGGCCGGAGATCGGACCCACATCATAGATACGATGCTCGTCAAAGACCTCCTTATGCGGCAGGTCATGTTTGAGAACCCGCGCCGCAACCTTCCCGCCCTTGAGCACCCAATAGGCGTTATAATGGCCGGTCGCGTCCTGATAGGGCGCGCCGATCCCCAGAGCCGGACCATCGGCCAGACGGGCGGCCAGAGCCTCGATCCGCGCCATGCAATCGGCAATGAAGGCGGGCTTCATCACCAGATCCTGCGTCTGGTAGCCGGTCAGGAACATCTCGGGCAGCGCCACGAAATCGGCCCCTGCGGCACGGCCTTCCTCCCAAGCGGCCACGGCCTTGGCGGCATTGGCATCAAGCGCCCCCACCGTGGGGTTCAGCTGGGCAAGGGTCAGACGGAAGGTCGCGGCCATAGGACAGATCCTCATAAAGTACGGGGGATGGTGTATCGGGAAGCGCGCGCAAGGGGAAGAGCATCGGGAAAGAGTATGGGGCAAAATCACAATGGCTTGCAGGCCGCGCCTGCCCTTGTCTCACCATGCACATCCACGTAGTTTGGGCAGGCCGGTCGGGAAACAGACCACCCGAACGCCTATCTTCAGGAGAGCCGCTTCCATGACCCTGCCCCAGCTTCGCAATCTTGCCCTTGTCATCGCGATCGGTCTTGGCACGGCCAGCGTGGTGGTGGCACAGGAAGAGGCTGGCGATGTCGCCACAAAGGAATATGACGATGGCGGCATCTATACGGGGACCTTCCGCAACGGCAAACAGGACGGGCACGGAACATATAGCCTGCCCTCGGGCTATGAATATGAAGGCGCATGGGTGGCCGGCCAGATTCAGGGCGAGGGTCGGGCGCGGTTTCCCAATGGCTCGGTCTATGAAGGCCAGTTCACCGCCGGAAAGCCCGATGGCACCGGCAAGATCACCTTTATTGACGGTGGCACCTATGAGGGCCAGTGGCAGGCAGGCGAGATTACCGGCGAGGGTGTGGCACGCTATGCCAATGGCACAACCTATAAAGGCCGTTTCAAGAATGCCCGCCATGATGGCAAAGGTGTGCTGACCGGCGAGAACGGCTATCGCTACGAGGGCGACTGGGTCAATGGCGTCAAGGAAGGCACCGGCAAGATCACCTATCCCGATGGCGCCACCTATGAGGGCGGCATGAAGGCGGGCCAGCGCGACGGTCAGGGCACGCTGACCATGGCCGACGGGCTGAGCTATTCGGGCATGTGGAAAGCGGGCCAGATGAATGGCACGGGCCATCTGTCACAGGCCAATGGCGATCTCTATGAAGGCGGCATGGAGAACGGGCGGCGCAATGGTCAGGGCAAGGTGACCTATGCCAATGGCGACGTCTACGAGGGAACTTTCGTCATGGACCGCCGTCAGGGCAAAGGGACCTTTCGCGGGACGGATGGCTATGTCTACTCGGGCGATTGGGTCGAGGGCCGGATCGAGGGTCAGGGCCGCGTGACCTATCCCGACGGGTCAGTCTATGAGGGCGCCTTCGTCAATGATCTGCCCGATGGTCAGGGCAAGATCACCTATCCCGACGGGTCCAGCTATGAGGGCCAATGGGCTGCGGGCCAGATCGAGGGCCGTGGCCGCGCCACCTATGCCAACGGGCTGACCTATGAGGGCGATTTCGTCAATGCCCGCAACGAGGGTCAGGGCCGGATGACCTATCCCGACGGCTATGTCTATGAGGGCGCATGGAAAGGCGGGCAACGGCAGGGCCAAGGCCGCGCGACCTATGCCGATGGCACGGTCTATGAGGGCAACTTCGAGAACGGCCAGCGCTCGGGCAAGGGGCGTTTGACGATGCCGGACGGGTTTACCTATGAGGGCGACTGGCGCGAGGGCGAGATCGATGGTGAAGGTGTGGCAAGCTATGCCAATGGCGATGTCTACACGGGCCATTTCGCGCAAGGAAAGCGTCAGGGCGCGGGCGTGATGAAATATGCCGACGGGCAGACGGCCTCGGGCAGCTGGTCGGATAACACCCTGACCGAAGCCGGCGGCGAGGCCAAAGCGGTGCCGGCCCAGCCCAGCACCCCCGCCGAGGAGGCCCCCGCCCCCGAAATGGCGGCCCCGTCTGCAAATGGCCTGCCAGACTGAGACTGCCGCTGAGCCTCGGGCTGCGATGGTGCGGGGGGAGCCGCGCGCTCGGGGGCATCGCCCCCCCTCGCACGCGGATGGGCGGCCTGCGGCACGCCCATCAACCGCCCGTCCCGCGCAAGCGCCTGATGGAATGCGGGCCACGACGATTGAACCCCCTCCGGCCTCCTCCTATATCTACGCGAGATCAATCGCATAGGGGCGCGGATTTTTGGGTATCTCCGATCTTGCAGACGGGCTGACGCGGCGGATCGAGGGCCTTGGGTCCTCGGTCAGCGAGAGCCTGTTCGAGCCTGTCATCCGCTTGGGGGTGACCGGCCTGTCGCGTGCGGGCAAGACGGTGTTCATCACCTCGCTGGTGGCAAATCTGCTGGACCGTGGAAAGATGCCCGCGCTGACCGGACAGTCCCGCATTCGGGCCGCCTTTCTGCAGCCCCAGCCCGATGATACCCTGCCGCGTTTTGCCTATGAGAGCCATCTGGCCGATCTGACGGGCCAAGACCCGCATTGGCCCGAGGGCACGGGGGCTGTCTCGCAGCTGCGGCTGAGTTTCCGTGTCGCGCCCAGTGGGATGCTGGCGGGGATGCGGGGGATGCGCACCGTGCATCTGGATATTGTCGACTATCCCGGGGAATGGCTGCTGGATCTGGGGCTGATGGAAAAGAGCTACCGGCAATGGGCGGATGAGGCCTTTAACCGCCTCGCCATGCGCGGGGGCGAGGCCTATCTGGCACTGGCCCGTCAGACCGACCCCGACCGGCGCCATGACGAGCCTGTGGCCGATGCTTTGGCGCGCAGTTTCACGCAATACCTACAGGCGGCGAAGTCTGCGGGCTTTTCCGATTGCTCGCCGGGGCGGTTCCTTCTGCCCGGTGAAAAGGCCGGATCGCCTGCGCTAACCTTCGCGCCGCTGCCGCCCTCGGAAGCGCCACGCGGGTCGTTGGCCCGCGAGATGGAGCGCCGCTATGACGCCTATAAGCGCGAGATCGTGCGCCCCTTCTTCCGCGACCATTTCGCCCGTATCGACCGGCAGGTGGTTCTGGTGGATGTGCTGAGCGCCATCCATGCGGGGCCTGCCGCCTTGGAGGATCTGCGCCAGACCATGGCCGATATTCTGGGCGCTTTCCGTCCGGGCAGGGCCAGCTGGCTGACCAGCCTGATTGGCGGGCATCGGGTGGAGCGTATCCTCTTTGCCGCGACCAAGGCCGACCATCTGCACCATAGCCAGCACGCGCGGCTGAGCCAGATCATGCAGGCGCTTCTACGCGAGGCCAAGGACCGCGCCGATTTCGCAGGCGCCAAGACGCAGGCGCTTGCCATTGCCGCCCTGCGTGCCACGACCGAGGCCGAGATCCCCCAAGGCGATAGCCTGCTGCCTGCGGTACGCGGGCGGCTGCCCGACGGGCGGAATGTGGCGCTTTATCCGGGGGAGCTGCCTGAAGACCCCGCGCAGCTTCTGTCGGCCGCACGGCGCGGGCGCGAGGATTGGCTGGCGGGCGATTATTCGATCATGAATTTCGCCCCCGCCCCCTTGGCCCTGCGTCCGGGCGATGGCCCGCCCCATATCCGCCTTGACCGCGCCGCCGAATTCCTGCTGGGAGACCGCCTGTGAGAAAACCCGTGATGATCGAGCTGGACGAGGCTCCGCAAAGCCCTGCCGATGCGCCGCCGGTAACGGATCTGCCCGAAGCCACAACCGAACAGCTGGAAGGTCGCGCGATGCAGATTGCCGCGCGGCTTGCGGCGCGCCCGCCTTCAAAAACGGGGCGGTTCTTCTGGCGGTCACTGGTGGCGCTGATCGGCTTTCTGGCCTCGGTCGCGGCGTGGCGCTTTGTCGAGGGGCTCTTTGCCGCCAATCCGCTCCTTGGCTGGGTCGGTGCGGGGCTGTTGGGGCTGTTCGTGCTGGCGGCCCTTCTGGTCGCCATGCGCGAGATCGCCGCATTCTCGCGGCTGAAACGGCTGGATACGGTGCATCACGAGGTCACCCAAAGCCTGCAGGCCGAGGATCTTTCCCGCGCCCGCAAGGTCTCGGCCCGCGTGTCCTCCATTTACGCCGCGCGGAAGGAAATGGACTGGTCGCGCGCGCGTCTGGCCGAACAGGCACCCGACCAGCTGGATGTGCAGACCCTTCTGGGCCTGACCGAGACGACCCTGATGGAGCCTCTGGACCAAGCCGTGCGTCTGGAGATCGAGGCCGCCTCGCGCACGGTCGCCGCCACCACGGCGCTGGTGCCGCTGGCCTTGGCGGATGTGGGCTCGGCACTGATTGCCAATGTGCGGATGATCCGCCGCATTGCCGAGATTTACGGGGGCCGCGCGGGCAGTCTGGGGTCCATCCGGCTGGCGCGGTCGGTGATGACCCATCTGGTGGCCACTGGCGCTGTGGCCGCGGGCGATGACCTGATCGAGACGGTGGCAGGCGGGCATCTGGCCGCGAAACTCTCGCGCCGCTTTGGCGAGGGCGTGGTCAATGGCGCGCTGACCGCCCGTGTCGGCATTGCCGCGATGGAGGTCTGCCGCCCGATGCCCTTCACCGCTTTGCGCAAACCCAAGGTGACCAATATCCTCTCGCGCAGCCTGACGGGCCTCTTTGCCCGCGAAAAGAGCTAAAGCGGGCAGATCAGGCGCGCGGGATTGCCCGCCACCAGCGCGTTCGGTGCCACGTCGCGGGTCACGACAGCCCCCGCCGCCACAACGGCATTCTCGCCAATGGTCACTCCCGGACAGAGGATCGCCCCGCCCCCGATCCAGACACCATCGTGAATGCGGATCGGCTTCGACATTTCCAGCATCGCGCGACGCGGCGCGGCCTCTAACGGATGGGTCGCGGCAAAGATCTGCACATTCGGGCCAATCAGCACCCCCTCGCCACTCCTGACGGGCGCATAATCAAGAATGGTGCAGTTGTAATTCACAAAACTCCGCGCGCCCAAGCGGATATGCTGGCCATAATCGCAGCGGAAGGGCGGCTGATCTGCGCCCCTTGCCCAAAGCCCCCAGCAAAGGCGCAAGCAGCTCGTCACAGGCGTCGGCATCGATCCGTGCTGAACGCCGCCCGCACCATATCCGCCTGTAATTCGGGATCATCGGCACGATACAGCTCTCCCGCCAACATCTTCTGTTTCTCGCGTCTCACCGCAGCTTCGGGATACCGCCCGGCAGCTTCTCGCGGTCCACCACACCCGCCCGCAGGCTGGTGCCGATCCGGTGCGCCAGCGCCGACCAGCCAGCCGCCGCCAGCGGGTCCAGCTCGCGCCTGAGCGTATCATCAAACAGCCCCAACCAGACAGGAAACATGCCAGGTCTGACATCTCCGGCCTGCCGATGGGCGCGCATGGGGGACCCGTCATAGCCATCTTCGTGCAGAATGGACCCCTTCCAGAACGCCGCCACCTTGGCCTCATGCTCGGGCCAGTCGGTGACATGGGCGGCAAAGACCGGACCCAGCATGTGGTGGTCGCGCACACGGGCGTAAAAGGCCGCCACAACGCGGTCGATCTCGGGGCCGGTGATCGGGAAACGGGCTAAAGGTTCGGTCATCAGTGCCTCACTCGAACATATCGCTTTGCGCGGGCGGGGCGACCTGCGGCTCGGCCAGCCCCAGATGGCGCCACGCGCGCTGCCCCAGCATCCGCCCGCGCGGCGTGCGCTGGATCAGCCCCTGCTGCAGAAGGTAGGGCTCGATCACCTCTTCAATCGCATCACGGCTTTCCGACAGCGCCGCCGAAAGCGTCTCTACGCCCACCGGACCGCCGCCATAATGTTCGGCCATCAGCATCATGTAACGCCTGTCCGCCCCGTCCAAACCAAGGTTATCCACCCCCAGCCGCGTCAGCGCAGTATCGGCAATCTCGCGGGTCAAACGGCCATCGCCCTCGACCAAAGCGAAATCCACCACGCGGCGCAAAAGACGCCCCGCAATCCGCGGCGTACCACGGGCGCGTTTGGCAATCTCGCGCGTGCCTTCAGGGTCAGAAGGAATGCCCAACAGCCGCGAACCCCGCGTCACGATCTGGTCCAGCTCGTCCTCGGTGTAAAATTGCAGCCGCGTCGGAATGCCGAAGCGGTCGCGCAAAGGCGTCGTCAGAAGACCCAACCGCGTCGTGGCACCGACCAGCGTGAAGGGCTGCAACTCGATCCGAACGGTACGCGCAGCAGGCCCCTCGCCGATCACCAGATCCAGCTCGAAATCCTCCATCGCGGGGTAAAGCACCTCTTCCACCGCCGGATTAAGTCGGTGGATCTCGTCGATGAACAACACATCCCGCGCTTCCAGATTGGTCAGGATCGCCGCCAGATCCCCCGCTTTGGCCAGCACGGGGCCAGAGGTCATCTTGAAATTCACCCCCAACTCGCGCGCCATAATCTGCGCAAGCGTGGTCTTCCCCAGACCGGGCGGGCCATGAAACAACGTATGATCCATCGCCTGCTGACGCATCCTGGCCGAGGCGATAAATACCCGCAAATTGGCCCGCGCCTCGGCTTGGCCGACAAATTCATCAAGCCCCTGCGGCCGCAAAGCGCGATCCGCATCCTCGGGCAGACGGTCGGGGCGTAGGGTGGGATCTGGATCACTCATTTCGTCATTCTCGCGCAACCTCGGAGGTCTGTCCATGGGCGGCCCCGCCGCCCGCGATGCGAAGGGGGCTCAATGCCCGCAAGCATCGCACGCCCCTCAATCTTTCGGGGCCAGCAGACGCAGCGCCAGACGGATCAGCTTGGCGGTATCCACCGCCGCCGGATCCTCCGACGCCTGCGCCACAGCTCCTGCCGCCTCGGTGGGCGAATAGCCCAGATTGGTCAGCGCCGATAGCGCCTCGGCGGTAAAATTCGTCTTGGGCGTGGCCGCCGGTGCGGGACGCGGGGCTTTGGGCACCGCGACCGCCCCCTCCTCGACCTCGATCACCGGAGCCGCCTCCACCGTCAGATCCCCGCCCATCGCCATGATCGAAGGCGCCTTGTCGCGCAGCTCGTTCACCACCCGCTGGGCAATCTTCGGACCAACTCCGGGGGCGGCCTTCACCGCAGACCAATCCCCCAAAGCAATCGAGCGCCCCAAAGCTTCCGGCCCCAAGGTCCCCAAGATCGCCAGAGCCGCTTTCGAGCCGATCCCCTGCACGGAAATCAGCAAACGGTACCACTCTTTCTCCAGCAGGCTTGAAAACCCGAACAGCTGCAACAGATCCTCGCGCACCAGCAAATCGGTATAAAGCGCGCAGGGCTCGCCCACCCGCGGCAGGCTCTGCGAGGTCAGCGCGCTGACATGCACCACATAGCCCACGCCGCGCACATCGATCATCACCTGATCCAACCCGCGATGGATGATGGTTCCGGCCAAACGTCCGATCATGATGCGCTCCTTTTGATCCGCCCGCCCGTTGTGGCGGCACGGGACAGCTGCGCCGCCGTCATGCGGCGCGCCGATTGCAGATGCAAGGCATGACAGATCGCAATCGCCAAAGCATCCGCCGCATCGGGACTGTCAAAGCTGACCCCCGGAAGCTGGTGCTTCACCATATGCTGCACCTGAACCTTATCGGCATGGCCCACGCCCACAACCGTCTTCTTCACGGCATTGGGGGCATATTCGCCCACCTCCAGCCCCGCCTGCGCCGGAACCAGCAGCGCAATCCCCCGCGCCTGCCCCAGTTTCAGCGTGGCCACCGCGTCTTTATTGACGAAGGTCTGCTCGACGGCGGCGGCTTCGGGGGTATGGATCTCGAAGACCCGCGTCAGCCCCGCATGCAGCTCCATCAACCGGCGCGCAAGCGAATCACCCGCCGAATGCAGCGTACCATTGGCCAGATGGCGCAGGCGCGACCCGTCCACCTCAATCACGCCCCAACCGAGATTCCGCAATCCCGGATCGATTCCGATCACCCGCATGGCCTGCCCTTTTACCATTCTTTTACACTTCCTAGCACGAAACAGGAACATCCGGAAGGGCTTGCGCGCCGTAACGCAATAAATGGCAAGAAATAAAGCCTACAAAGAAGGATTCCTGCCATGCAAAAATCGCATGACGGGACTGCCAAAGCTACGTTTGTTTTCGCAAACCGCCCACATTATGTGCATCCTCGTAAGAGAAAAGATCAACAACTAGCACGAAAAGAAAAGGTGACCCATGTCGCTGCAATCCACCAACCGTATCGAACTGCGCACCGTCCGTCCGGGCTTCTTCCAACAGATCATTGATCTGGTCGCAAACTGGAATGACCGCCGCATGACCCGTATCGCACTGTCGAAACTGACCGACCGTGAACTGAACGATATCGGCCTGACCCGCATCGATATCTCGAATATCCGCTGAGAATGGCCGCTCGGGTGCTCCCCCTCCCGCCGGTCGCCAGCGATACAGAAAGACAAGCCGTGCAACGCTGAGTGCACGGCTTTTTTCTTTGTACCACGGTGGAATAGCCCTGCAGGCCATCAGGCACGCCATTGGCAGAACCTGTACAAACACTGTCTGTGAAACAAGCGCCCCGCGCCCGCAATGCTTAGCGCAGAACCTGCGCGAGAAGCCCCGAGAGGTTGCGGCTGATCACATCGGGTTCCATCAGCACCGCCACCGCGGCATCAATCCCCCCATCCATCCGCAAATGCGTCAGACGCAGGGCATAGCCATCGGCCCCCGCCTGCATCATCAACGCGGCCTTGAACAGGAAAAAGCCCAGAAGCAGGAACAGGCTGGCCTGTAGCGGAAAGGCCAAACGGCGATGGACCGGCGGTTTGGCGTGGTCCAGCCGCCCCAGAGCGCCTGCGGCCTCGAACCCGCCACCGGCTTTATGGCGGCGGGCGATACGACCGAGGCGATCCTCGAACTCTTTCGAAACATGCGATGCCACGACGCACTCCATAACCGGCCAAGCGGCGCTGTGCCGCTAAGTCAGTTATGAAGATTGTGTTAAAGCATTGCGAGCATTTTTAGAGAAATGCGCCTTAAATTCTTGGCAATTAGCTCTTCTTCAGAACCAATGTCGTCCAGTCGCCATGTTCGTTTCGATGCTGCAAACCGAAGCCCTCGGCCTCATAGGCCGCGATCACATCATCGGCTTGTTCATGCAGGATACCACTCAGGATGGCATAGCCCGATTCGGCGCAGCTCCGCCCCATATCGGGTGCCAGAGCCAGAAGCGGCCCTTTGAGGATATTGGCGAAGATCAGGTCGAAAGGGGCCGCCTGCGCCAAGCTCGGATTGCCGAAACCAGCCGCCTCTAGGCAGACCACCCGTCCGGCAAGATCATTGCTGTCGACATTGGCCTGCGCCGTTTCGACCGCGATCGGGTCGATATCAGAGGCCAGAACCGTCTCCGGCCAGATCTTGGCAGCCGCCATAGCCAGCACCGCTGTGCCGCAGCCGATATCAACGGTGTTCTTGGCATGGAACCCCGCCTTTTCCAGCGCATCCAGCGCCAGCAGGCAGCCCAGCGTCGTGCCATGATGGCCCGTGCCAAAGGCCATCGCCGCATCGATCTTCAGGGCAATCGCCTCCGCGGGCACCTTATCGGCATCATGGCTGCCATAGACGAAGAACCGTCCCGCCGCGACCGGCGCAAGCTCGCGGCGCACATGCGCCACCCAGTCCTGATCGGGCAATTCGGAAACCGCGAAATCCTGCGCGCCATGCACAGCCGCCAGAATGGCCAGCGCGACCTCGTTGGGTTTTTCGGTGAAATAGGCCCCGATCTCGTAGCGGCCCGACCCGTCCTCGATCTCGAAAACCCCTGTCCCATAGGGCGCGGGATCGATCTCGGCCACATGCGCCTCAAGTGCATCGGCCTCGGCACGGTCGGCCAGCGTGGTGAAAGCGGTATATGTCGGCATGGCTGTCTCCTTTCGACCCCTTGCGGGTTTTGTCCTGCTTTGGCGGGGTTTGCGGCCTCCGTCAAGCGCAGGCTCCGCAGGGCCCGCACGAAAGCGCCAAAGAAAAAGGGCGCCCGCGCGCCCCTCCCGTTGCGATCCTATGGCCGGATCAGACCGCCAGACCGATCGGGCAACTGACACCGGTGCCGCCAATGCCACAATAGCCACGCGGGTTCTTGGCCAGATATTGCTGGTGGTAGCCCTCGGCATAGAAGAAGGACGGCGCGGGATAGATTTCTGTGGTGATCGCGCCATAGCCCGCTTTGGCAAGGCGCGCGGCATAAACCGTGCGGCTCTCTTCGGCGGCCTGCGCCTGTTCGTTCGAGAACGTATAGATCCCCGACCGGTATTGCGTGCCACGGTCATTGCCCTGCCGCATCCCCTGCGTCGGATCATGCCCCTCCCAGAACACCCGCAGCAACTCTTCATAGGAAATCTTGTCCGGGTCGAAGATCAGCCGCACGACCTCGTTATGGCCGGTCATGCCGGTGCAGACCTCGTCATAGGTCGGGTTGGGCGTATGGCCGCCCGCATAGCCGACCATCGTCAACCAGACACCGTCCAACTGCCAGAACAGACGCTCGACTCCCCAGAAACACCCCATCCCGAACATGGCGACTCTCATCCCCTCGGGGCGCTGCGCTTCGAGATTGCGGCCCGTGAGGAAATGCGGCTCGGTGACCGGCATCGGCATCTCCCGACCGGGCAGGGCCTCGTTGACGGATGGTATGCGGCTAAGCTTCATGTCTGGTTCCTCCCCTTCTGGTCGCGCTGCAAAGATAGGCATCCTCCCCCCATTTGCCAGCCCTAGCTCACAGTAAGGTTAGCACGCAACGCAACGTCGGGCCAGCTTCCGCCATATCGGCCAAACCGCGCCCTGACCATCACGGCGCTTGCAAGGGCACGCGGGCCTCGCTAGGGAAAGCGCCATGCCCAGATATGCACTCAAGATCGAATATGACGGAAAGCCCTTCGCGGGCTGGCAACGACAGGCCGACCAGCCTTCGGTGCAAGGCACCATCGAGGCCGCGCTGGCCAAGCTGGAAAAGCGCGACCACACCATCGCCGCCGCAGGGCGCACCGATGCGGGCGTGCATGGCACGGCGCAGGTGGCGACCTTCGATCTGGAGAAGGACTGGGACCCTTTCCGCCTGTCCGAGGCGCTGAATTTCCATATGAAACCCGCACCTGTGGCCATCCTGAAGGCCGCGCGGGTGGCGGATGATTTCCACGCCCGTTTCAGCGCGATCGAACGGCGCTATCTTTTCCGGCTGGTGGTGCGCCGTGCGCCGATGACCCATGAGGCGGGTCAGGTCTGGCGCGTGCTGAACCCGCTGGATCTGGAGGCCATGCGCGAGGGCGCCTCCCATCTGATCGGCCTGCATGACTTCACCACCTTCCGCAGCTCGATCTGTCAGGCGAAATCTCCGGTGAAAACCATCGACGAGATCACCATCGAGGAAATCGCCATCCCCCACGGGCAGGAGTTCCGCTTTTTCCTGCGCGCCCGCAGCTTCCTGCATAATCAGGTGCGCTCGATTGTCGGGACATTGGAAAAGGTCGGCAGCGGCGCATGGGAGCCTTCGCGCGTGAAAGAGGCGCTGGAGGCCTGCGACCGCGCGGCCTGCGGGCCGGTCTGCCCGCCGCAGGGGCTGTATCTGTGCGGCGTAGGCTATCCGCAGGACCCGTTCGAGGATTAACCACACGCCGCCCGGGCTCTGACCTGTTCGAGGGCCCGCGCAGGCGGAATGCCTGCTGGCTCAAGAGGAACGAGGGACCGCATCCCGGCAGGTTTTACGCTATCACGCCAGTCCGGTTCGCGCTCGGTCGCATCCGGCGATTACTCCGCCGGCGTATCGCCCGAGCGCTCCTGACGCTTGTCGCGAAGCTGGCGTGCCAAGCGGAGCTGTAGCGCATCCTCGGGCAGGCTGCGCGGAACATAATCGGGCACCGCCTTCAGGATCACCTCCAGCACAGCCGCCGTATCGCCCATATCCACCGCATCGCGCAAATCGCGCAGGGCGGCGGCCATTTCCAGCTCCGAGAGCATATCCTCGCGCACACGGATAATCTTGGGGTGGTCGGTGGTCTGCGCACCTTTGCGCACCATCAACTCCTCATGCAGCTTTTCGCCCGGACGCAGGCCGGTAAAGGTGATCTCGATATCGCCTTCGGGATTGTCCTCGCTGCGCACGCTGAACCCCGCCGCATTGATCAGCTTGCCCGCCAGATCGACAATCTTCATCGGGCGGCCCATATCCAGCACATAGACCTCGCCCCCTTCGGCAAAGGCCCCCGCCGCCAGCACCAGACGGGCCGCCTCGGGGATGGTCATGAAATACCGTGTCATACGCGGGTCGGTCACCGTCACCGGCCCGCCCCGTGCGATCTGCTCCTTGAACAGCGGAATGACCGAGCCAGACGACCCCATCACATTGCCGAAGCGCACGATGGAATAGATCGTGCCCTGCGACCGTCCAGCCAGATCCTGCACCGTCAGCTCGGCAAACCGCTTGGATGCCCCCATCAGGTTGCTGGGCCGCACCGCCTTGTCGGTAGAGACCAGAACAAAACGCCGCACCCCGCAATCGCGCGCGGCCCGTGCCAGCACCGCCGTCCCCAGCGCGTTATTCGAGATCCCGACCCGCGCATTGCCTTCCACCAGCGGCACATGCTTGTAGGCGGCGGCATGCAGCACGACCTCCACCCCATAGCGCGACAGCGTCTCGGTCACATGCACGGAATCACAGACGGACCCCAGCACCGGCACGATCTCGCAGCCGATCGCCTCGCCCAGAACCCGCATCTCGGCCTCGGCCAGATAAAGCGCGTATTCCGATAGCTCGAACAGCACCAGCTTGGCGGGGCGGCTGGTCATCACCTGACGGCAGAGTTCGATCCCGATCGACCCGCCCGCGCCGGAAATCATCACGGTGCGCCCCCGATAGGCGGTATGGCTGTTGCTGATCTTCTTTTCCAGATTTTCGCGCGGCAAAAGCGCCGCCGTCCCGGCGGGCATCAGCTTGTTCAGAAGGTTGGTCTCGCCACTCAGACGGGCGAATGCCGGCAGGGTCTCGACATCAACCCCGAACCGCGCCAGACGCTTGGAGATAAAGGTCTGCTTCTGCACCGACACCGACGGCATCGCCAGAATAACCTTGTTGATCTTGTAACGGTCCAGCACGCGGTCGGCATGCACCCCCGAAAAGATCGGCACACCATTGAGGTTCATCCCGTCCAGCGTGCCATTATCGTCAAGAAACGCATAGACCATCATACCGGGACGGTTGCGCAGCTCATGCGCAAGCGCCATGCCGGTGCGCCCGGCCCCGTAGATGGCGATGCGACTGACCACATTGGATTGGCGGTAGATCTGCACCAGCAGATAATACAGCCCCTGCCGCATCCCCAGCGTGCCGATAAAATGGGTGATGGCAAAGAGGATATGCAGCCGCAACCCGCTATCGGCATGGGAAATCAGCGACAGCAGATAGGAACTGACCCCGAGTGCGGCAGAAATGGCGAGGCTGCGCAGCACCGCCTCGCCGTCATAATCCTTGAGCTTGCGGTTGAACATGCCCAGCACAGAGCCAAGCCCCACACTGACCATCAGCAGGAAAGGCAGATAGATCAGCGTCAGCTTGAAGGTCACGGCCGCCTGATCGACACCAAAGCGCAGCAGCAGCGCGACCCAGAAGGTCAGCGGGACCATCAGCAGGTCGATCACTGCCAGAATGCAGAATTTAGTCTTTTGATCCAGCGCCACGAGGCGCCGAGTGAAAGAAGCCATGCTTGTCTCAGGGTCGCTTTGTGGTAATTTCTACCAATAGCCCTGCCTTTGCACAACAATGTAAGACACGCAGAGGTTAGCTCAACACTTTTTTGATGGTGTCCCATACCAGTTTTGCATCAAAACAGACAGATTGATGGCGCTGATACATCAGATCGAGCCTGGCTTTGGCCGGAATGCAGGTCTCGCAATAGACACGGTCGGTCTGTTCCGGCGTATCACATTGCGCCAGCAGCCATTCTTCGTGACGATGATAGTAGAGCGAGGCCAGCCCCGTCGCACCGGGGCGCGATTTGAGAACCTCGCCATAGAGTTCGGGGAACCGCTCCACATATTCCCGCAAGGGCGCACGTGGCCCGACGAAACTGAGATCGCCCTTCAGGATATTCCACAGTTGCGGCAACTCGTCGCCACGGGTCTTGCGCAGGATACGCCCGATGCGCGTCACCCGCGCCGCCTTGTTCCCGCCCGAGACCCCGCTATCGGCGGCGACCACGCTCATGGTGCGGAATTTCCACAGCCGGAAACTCTGCGTGGGGGTTTTCATCCGCTCGGCAACGTAGAAATAGGGGCGCCCCTCGGTGAAAGCCAGCGTCACCAGCACCACAAGGATCAGGGTCAGCAGGATGGGTGCCAGACACAGCGCCAGCCCCAGATCGAAAAGACGTTTGCCAAAGGTCATGACAGTTCTCCGCGCAGTTGGATCACCTCGCCCACCAGACGGTCGGCACGCACGGGCCGCTCGGGGACCAGCCCCAAAGCCAGAGCTCGCGACACATCCAGCTCGACCCGCGCGATCGCCGTGTCGGGGGCCGGACGGGTCTGATAGGAAATCCCGGCTGCGGCCAGCAGGGCCGCCATATCGACCACGCCCGCCTCGGCCAGATTGATCACCTGCGGCACGGAGGCCCCTGCCGCCATGAAACGCGCCAGCCGCAAAATGGCCTGCGCCAGCGTCACGGGGCCGATATAGCTGCGCAAAGGCCCGTGCAGGGCCTCCCCTTCTGCGAAGACATCCAGCACCCGACCGCCTTCCGGCGCGGCATGCCCCAACAGCGCGTCCGCCCCTGCAACATTGCCGATACGCAGGCAACAGCAGGCCGGATAGTCCTGCGCCATCCGTTCCATCGCCTGCTTGGCGCGCCCGTATTCCGAGATCGGAGCCAGTGGCGCAGCCTCCGGAAAAGGCCGTCCGGCCAGCGGCGCCTCGGTGGACGGGCGCCCATAGACCGAAGCCGACGAGGCCAGAATGACAGGCTTGCCCGCCTGTTGGGCCGCCGCACAAAAAGCCTGCGCCAAGGTGACATTCAGCGCCATATCCTCGGCAGATCCTGCCGTCACACCGGCCAGCCCCAGCACCACATCGGCAGCCCCGACCGCCCGTTGCAGGGCGTCCGGCTCGGCCAGCGGGTCAAAGACCACATCGCCGCCCCGCCCTTCGCGACGGGCCTGCACCACCAGCTCGACCGCCGCAGCCTGCCCGAATTCCGTCCGCCGCCAGACCGGAACCAGCACCCGACCCAGTCGGCCTGTCGCACCGATGGCCAAAAGCCGGAGCGGGCGTTGAGAAAGCGGGGCTCGTGTCAGTGCCAACTTGTAAATCCCTTTCAGAAAGGCCATTAAAGGCCATGCTCGCCTCTAGCGATTGAAGTCTGCCAAAGCCTTAGCATCCGCCAAGACGATGCGAAACGGGGGAACTGTATGAGTTCGAAAAGTCGTCGCGCTGTAATCATGGTTACAGCCCTCTTTGCCCTTGGTGCCTGCTCGCTCCCAAGAGGAGCTGCGATGCGTTCGGAAATCCTGAAGAACGAAGACAGCGCGAACGCGCAATTTGCCCATTATGCCATTGACCGCGCCCATCTGGCGCAGATCCAAAGCTGGCCTGCCGGTGCCCATGCGCTGCCGCCACGGGCATGGCTGCGCGGCGGTGCCAGCGCACAGGCCGGCACGTTGAGCGCGGGCGACATGGTCGGACTGGCCGTCTGGGAAAACGGCGACAACAAGCTGCTGACCTCGGAAGGCGCGCCTTCGGTGGCGCTTCAGGCCACACAGATCAATGATGACGGCACGCTCTTCGTCCCCTATGCCGGACCGGTGCATGTGGCCGGCCTGTCCATCGAAACCGCGCGCCAGCGGGTGCAGGATGCGCTGACCGCCCTGCTGCCTGCCGCGCAGGTCCAGCTCTCGCGCCAGCCGGGGATGCGCAATACCGCCGATCTGGTCAGCGGCGTTGCCTCGCCCCGCTCGATCGACCTGTCCCAACGCCCGATGACCGTGCTGAGCGCGATCACCGAAGGGGGCGGCGTATCGACCGCGCTGAAAAACCCGCAAGTGCGGCTGATGCGCGGCAAGACGGTCTACGAGATCTCGATGAAGCGGCTGACGGATGATCCGACGCTCGATACCGGCATCCGTCGCGGCGACAAGCTGATCATCACCGAAGATCCGCGCTACTTCCTGTCGCTCGGGGCGGCAGGCCGCGAGGAAATCGTGCCCTTCCCGCGCGACAAGGTGACAGCCCTCGAGGCTATTACCCTTGCAGGCGGGGTCAATGACAGCCGCGCCGACCCCAAGGGCATCCTGATCCTGCGCGAATATCCGTCAACGGCTGTCGGCCCCAATGGTCCGACCCATACGCGGGTGATCTTCTCGATCGATCTGACCACGACCGACGGCCTCTTCTCGGCGCAGAACTTCTATCTGCAGCC
This sequence comes from Thioclava sp. NS-SX20, assembly GCF_057380695.1. Lineage (NCBI taxonomy): Bacteria > Pseudomonadati > Pseudomonadota > Alphaproteobacteria > Rhodobacterales > Paracoccaceae > Thioclava > Thioclava sp. NS-SX20. Next base: position 1,977,437 of record NZ_CM170816.1, read on the forward strand.
GCAAGATGTCGTGCTGGCCACCGAAAGCCCCGTCGTCAAGGCCCAGACGCTGTTCGGCCTGTTCAATACGACGGTCTCCTCGGCCTATCGCGTCTCGAACCTCTAAACGCCCGCAAACCGTCCGGTCATGTATCGGTCTGGGGTATCTGTCTGGGGCCTCTGCCCCGGACAGAGGCGCAAGACAGATACATGACGGATCGGCAGACAAATTTTACGCCCGCCCGCTCTGGACCTTTCCCGCGCGGGGTGATTGCTTGGGCCCGAAGTTTGGAGACATAGAGACATGGCATTCGGGAAGAATATCCGCACCTGGTTTGAAGGCGCATGGCAGGATGGCGACGCGATGGTGATGCGGGCCGCCGATCACGGTCTGTGGCAGGGGTCCAACGTCTTTGACGGCGCGCGCCTGTTTGACGGGCTGGTCCCCGATCTGGATGCGCATTGCGCCCGCCTGAACCGCTCGGCCGAGGCGCTGATGATCACGCCCACGATGGATGCGGGCGAGATGGTCGAGATCGTGCGCGAGGGGCTCAAGCCTTATGGGCGCAACACCGCCGTCTATATCCGCCCGATGTATTGGGCGGTGAACGGGTCCGAGCTGGGCGTTGCCCCTGCCCCCAATTCCACGGGCTTCGCGATCAGCCTCGAAGAGGTGCCAATGCCGGGCGAGGATGCGGCCACCACGCTGACCACCACGCAGTTCCGCCGCCCCGTGCTGGCCGATAACGTCTGCAATGCGAAAGCGGGCTGCCTCTATCCCAATAACGCGCGGATGCTGGTCGAGGCCCAGCGTAAGGGCTTTGGCAATGCGCTGGTGCAGGATGCGCTTGGCAATGTGGCCGAGACCGCTTCGGCCAATGTCTGGATGGTCAAGGACGGCGAATTCTTCACCCCCGTCGCCAATGGCACTTTCCTTGCAGGGCTGACCCGCAAACGCCATATGAAGAACCTGCGCGAGGCGGGCTATACCGTGAATGAGGCCGTTCTCACGCTAGAGGACTTCCGTCGCGCCGATGAGGTCTTCCTGACGGGCAATTTCTCGAAGGTGCAATATGTGAAGGCCTTCGACGATGTGACCTATGACTATGGTCCGCTGACCCGCAAGGCGCGCGAAATCTATATGGATTGGGCCACAAGCTGCCCGCTCTGACACTGGCGGTTGCAAAGCCGTTGCAAAGACAGGGCAGGCGGGCAATCATGCACCCGCCTGCTTTACCGGCCAAGCCCGAGAGCTTTCGGCCCAACCTTTCGGAGCCTTCATGCGCAAATTCCTTGTCGTTCTTGATGACACCCGCGAATGCCTGAACGCGATGCGCTTCGCGGCCATGCGCGCCAGCCATACCGGCGGCGGCGTGACCATTATCTCGGTCATCCCCCCCGAGGAATACCAGCACTGGATGGGCGTCGCAGAGCTGATGCGCGAGGAAGCCCGCGAACGGATCGAGGCCCATTTCGAGGTCTTCGCCAAATGGATGCGCGACCGTCAGGGGGTGAATCCCGAACTGGTGATCCGCGAGGGCGAGCCGGTGAAAGAGATCTTCAAGCTGGTCGAGGAAGATCCCGAGATCGGCGTGCTCGTGCTGGGCGCGGGGGCAGGCAAGGGCGGCCCCGGCCCGCTGGTGACGCAGATGGTCAAGAATTCGGGCTCCCTGCCCTTCCCGCTGACCATTGTTCCGGGCGATATGTCGAAAGAGAAGCTCGAACAGATTACCTGAACCGCAAAGATTCATATGAAACATTTTACAACCGCGCTGGCCCTCGGGCTAACGGTTCTGGCTGCGGGTTGCAGCACTGTCGAGTTGCCGCCCGAAGGCACGCCTTATTTCGAGATGTCGGTCGCCGGAGACAACCTCTACCCTCTGCAGCGCACCGCATATTATGAAAACGGCAGCGTCGTCTATTCCGAGGCCAAGCACAGCTACAACAACAATCGCGGCGCGCTGAGGTCGCATCAGGAGCCCGGGCTCTATGCGCGGATGATGCAGGCATGGAAACATCCTACACAGGCAGATCGCGCCAATGCCCCCGCACAGATGTCGCCGGAAGAGCTGATGTCCTGCTCGCATTGCCCGATCTACAGTTTTACGTGGTTTGACGGGCAAACCAGCCGAGGCGTGCCGGCTTATGCTTTCACGCCCGCGCTCACCCGAAGCGTTGTAGAATAACCGCCGATGAAGGCGAACGCGCTGTTCTTCGCAGCGGCGCTATCGGCCTGCGCACATGCGGCGATGGCCATTGTCCCATCGAGCCATTGTCCCTTCGAGATTGACATTCTTGCCTCGCCCGAGGCGGAGATAGCACCCGAAGCCTCTCCCTGCCCGAAGCTCTATCAGCAGCTAAAGGCGGCCCTGCCGGACCTCGGACAGACACCGCAGCCGTCGCGCCCCGATGATTATGGCGTCATAGCCGACGACGACCGGTTTGACGGGCCGCAGAAGCCCCTCTGCCCGAAGGCTTCATCCGCGCATATAGCCCCGCAGATTAGAACCGTTCTAAACATTGACATTTGGCCGATCAGGGCGCATATCAGGTGCCCAAGCGAAGGAGCACGCCCATGTTCATCCAGACCGAGACGACACCGAACCCCGCAACCCTGAAATTCCTGCCCGGCCAGACCGTGCTGGAGATGGGAACGGCGGATTTCCCTTCTGCCGAGGCGGCGGCGAAATCGCCTCTGGCAAAGCGCATTTTCATGGTTTCCGGTGTGACCGGCGTCTTCTTCGGGTCGGATTTCGTCACCGTCACCAAAGATGATGCGACCGATTGGGATCATGCAAAACCCGCGATCCTTGGCTCGATCATGGAGCATTTCCAATCCGGCGCGCCGGTGATGGAGGGCGAAGGCGCCTCTTCGGGCGGCCATGCCGAACATACGGGCGATGCCGAAGACGGGGCGATTGTCGCGCAGATCAAGGACCTGCTGGACACCCGCGTGCGTCCGGCTGTGGCGCAGGATGGTGGCGACATCACCTTCCACGGCTTTGAACGCGGTGTGGTCTATCTGCATATGCAGGGTGCCTGCGCAGGCTGCCCCTCCTCGACGCTGACCCTGAAGATGGGCATCGAGAATCTGCTGCGCCATTACATCCCCGAAGTGACCGAGGTCCGCCCCGTTGCCGGCTGAGCCTTTGATCCTGTCTTTCGACACATCGGCCGCGCATTGCGCGGCCGCTTTGCTGCGCGGCGACACCCTATTGGGCGCGCGCATCGAAGAGATGTCGCGCGGTCAGGCCGAACGCCTGATGCCAATCCTTGAAGAACTGCTGGCAGATCACGGCGCAGGCTGGGCCGATCTGGACGCCTTGGGCGTTGGCATCGGTCCGGGGAATTTCACCGGTATCCGTATTTCGGTCTCGGCGGCGCGCGGGCTGGCTCTGGCGCGCAAGATCCCCGCGATCGGCGTGTCGAATTTCGAGATCCTGCGCGAAGGCCAGACGCCGCTGCGCGAGCTGGTTTCGGTCGCGGCCCCGCGCGATCAAGCCTATCTGCAACTCTTCGATCAGGGCGCGCCTGCGGCCAAACCCGTGCATTTCGATCCGGCCAACCCCGACACCGGCCTCGCCGTACTGGGGGCCCAACGGGTGCTCGGTGCGCATGCCGAAAAGATTGCGGCCCTTCTGGGGATTGCGCAGGCACAGCCCTGCGAGATGGCGCAGATACCGGAACGTATCGCCCGTATTGCGGCGCGCAAACTGGCCACCCTGCCCGAGCATGAGCGCCCCGCGCCCCTGTATATCCGCGCCGCCGATGCCGCACCGCCTTCGGATGCGCCGCCCAAGATCCTCGATTAAGGTAGCCCCAGATGACGCCCGCCCAGATGGCCGCGATCCATAAACAATGTTTCACGACCCCGCGCCCGTGGCGGGCGGAAGAATTCGCCGAGACGCTGGCCAAAAAATTCTATTTTCTCCTGCATGAAGAGCAGGGCTTCCTGATTGGCCGTGTGATCGCAGGCGAGGCAGAGCTGACCACCATTGCGGTGGCCCCCGCGGCGCGCAGACAGGGCATTGCCCGCCGCTTGATGGCGCGCTTCGATACCGAGATGGTGGCGCGCAAGGCCGAGATCGCCCATCTGGAAGTCGCGCTGGACAATCACGCCGCCCATGCGCTCTATCTGGCAAGCGGTTGGCAAGACAGCTGTATCCGCGACAATTACTACCGCCATCCCGATGGTCACCGTAGCGATGCCGTGCTGATGATGCGCGACTACGGACCGGATATTTTCTGACCAAACATTCGAAAAATGCCATAGCGCCCCTTATCGGCGGGAAATCCTGCTTGACGGCTCCAGTCGAGTCCGGTCTGAATTGATCACGGGAGCGGGTGGTTTCCACCCCTTTCCCGGCCCTTAGGGGCCGGTCAGACATTTGACCGGGAGTCAGCCATGAGCCTTATGAAATCCATCTTCGGCGCCACGACAGCCCTCGCGCTGACCGCAGGTGGCAGCTTTGCCGATCCGGCGCTAATCTATGATCTGGGCGGAAAATTCGACAAGAGCTTCAACGAGGCGGCCTATAATGGCGCAAAGCGCTGGGTCGATGAAACCGGCGGCAGCTACAAAGAACTGGAGATGCAATCCGAAGCGCAACGCGAACAGGCGCTGCGCCGTCTGGCCGAATCCGGTGCGAACCCGATTGTCACCACGGGGTTTGCTTTCGCGGATACGCTGCAAACCGTCGCCCCCGATTACCCCGACACGAAATTCGCGATCATCGACTCGGTGGTCGACCTGCCCAATGTGCGCTCGGTCGTGTTCAAGGAAGAACAAGGCTCCTATCTGGTGGGGATGCTGGCGGCGGAGGCCTCGAAATCGGATACAATCGGCTTTATCGGCGGCATGGACATCCCGCTGATCCGCAAATTCGCCTGTGGCTATGTGCAAGGGGCCAAGGCCGCCAAACCCGAAATCAAGGTCGTGCAGGCCATGACAGGAACGACGCCTGCGGCATGGAATGACCCCGTGAAGGGGGCGGAACTGGCCAAGGCGCAGATCGCCCAAGGCGCGGATGTGATCTATGCGGCCGCAGGCGCGACCGGTATCGGCATCCTGCAAGCCGCCGCGGACGAGAAAATCCTGTCGATCGGCGTCGATAGTAACCAGAACATGCTGCATCCGGGTCAGGTGCTGACCTCGATGGTCAAGCGCGTCGACAATGCTGTCTACGATATGTTCAAGGCTGGCCCCGATATGCAGACCGGCACCGTCGTGCTGGGTCTGGCCGAGGATGGCGTGGGCTATGCGATGGACGACAATAACGCCGATCTGGTCACCGCCGAAATGCGCGCGCCGGTGGATGACGCGGCCAAAAAGATCGCCTCCGGCGAAATCGCGGTGCATGATTTCACCACGGATAGCACCTGTCCGGTCGAGTAACGCGATGAGCGGTCCGACCCAGAATGCAACGCGGCAGGCCCCTGCCGCGATTGCATCCCCGCAGGGCGGTGCTGTGCCCGCAATCGAACTGCGCGGAATCTCCAAGGCCTTCGGGCCTGTGCAGGCGAATAAGGACATCTCCATCAAGGTCATGCCCGGCACGATCCACGGCATTATCGGCGAGAACGGCGCGGGCAAATCCACGCTGATGTCGATCCTCTACGGCTTCTACAAGGCCGACCGTGGCGAGATCGTGATCAACGGGCGCGAGACCGCCATCCCCGACAGTCAGGCCGCGATCCGCGCGGGCATCGGCATGGTGTTCCAGCATTTCAAGCTGGTGCCGAATTTCACCGTGGTGGAAAATGTGATCCTTGGGGCCGAGGATGGCCGCCTGTTGCGCCCCTCTATCGCCAAGGCGCGGCGCGAGCTGAAGCGGCTGGCCGAAGACTACGAGATGGATGTGGACCCCGACGAGCTGGTCGAGAACCTGAGCGTGGGTCACCAGCAGCGCGTCGAGATCCTCAAGGCGCTCTACCGTCAGGCCGAGATCCTGATCCTCGACGAGCCGACCGGCGTACTGACCCCTGCCGAGGCCGACCATCTGTTCCGCATCCTTGATACGCTGCGCGCCGAGGGCAAGACGATCCTGCTGATCACCCATAAGCTGCGCGAGATCATGATGGCGACCGATACCGTCTCGGTGATGCGGCGCGGCGAGATGACGGCGACGGTGAAAACCTCCGAGACCTCGCCCACCGAATTGGCCGAGCTGATGGTGGGCCGCAAGGTTCTGCTGAATGTCGAAAAGACCAAGGCCCAGCCCGGCAAGCCGATCTTGGAGGTCCGCGACCTTCGGGTGACGGACGAGGCAGGCGTCGCGCGCCTGAAAGGCGTCGATCTGGAAATCCGCGCGGGCGAAATTCTGGGGATTGCCGGTGTGGCGGGCAATGGCCAGACCGAGCTATTGGAGGTTCTGGGCGGCTATCAGGTGGCCAAGGGCCAGATTAAGGTTAATGGCAAGGTGCTGGACCTTACGGGCCGCGCGGATGCGCAAAGCCGCCGCCGCGATGGCATCGCCCATGTGCCCGAAGACCGCCACCACCACGGGCTGATCCTTGATTTCCCCGCGTGGGAGAATTTCATCTTCGGCTATCATGGGGCGCCCGAATACCAGAAGAACGCGCTTCTGATGGATAACGCGGGCATCGTGAAGGCGACCGAGGGCGCGATGGAGCGTTTCGACGTCCGCCCGCCGATCCCGTCTCTGGCCGCCAAGAATTTCTCGGGCGGCAACCAGCAGAAGATCGTGCTGGCCCGCGAGATCGAGCGCAACCCCGCCCTTCTGCTGATCGGGCAACCGACGCGGGGTGTGGATATCGGCGCGATCGAGTTTATCCACAAGCGCATCATCGAGCTGCGCGATGCGGGGGCGGCCATTCTTCTGGTCTCGGTCGAGCTTGACGAGATCCGCTCCCTGTCGGACCGCATCGCGGTGATGTTCGATGGCGAGATCATGGGCTTCCGCGACCCTGCCAGCACCGATGAAAAAGACCTCGGGCTGTTGATGGCGGGGATGCGCGACCCGAGCCCTGATGCCCATGAAGATCTGGCGCATGAAGACAGTGAAGCCGATGATGACGGCGGAGAAGGCTGATGAAGAAACTACCGACATGGGCCGATCTGGTTCTTGTGCCGCTGATCTCGATCCTGCTGGCGGCGATCATTTCGGCCATCGTGGTGCTGGCGATTGGCGGCAATCCGGTCGAGGTGATCTCGGTGATGTTCGACGGCGCTTTGGGTAGCGCCTATGGCTGGGGCTATACGCTGTATTACACCACCAGTTTCATCTTCACCGGCCTTGCCGTGACGGTTGCCTATCACGCCAGCCAGTTCAACATCGGCGCCGAAGGTCAGGCGCAGTTGGGCGGGCTTGGCGTGGCGCTGGTCTGCCTTGCGCTGCCTTGGCCTGCATGGTGGCTGGCGCTGCCTGCGGCGATGGTGGGGGCGGCACTTTTCGGAGCCGCATGGGCCGCCATTCCGGGCTGGCTTGCGGCCAAACGCGGCAGCCATATCGTGATCACCACGATCATGTTCAACTATATCGCCTATAGCCTGCTGCAATATCTGCTGGTCACCGTCCTGCGCCCCGCGGGCCAGATGGATCCGGCAACCGCGCGTTTTCCCAAGGGCACCAGCCTGCCGACCTTCCACGATATTCCGGGGCTTTCGGGGCTGTTCAGCCCCTCGGTTCCGGCCAATGTCACCTTCTTCGTGGCTCTGGCGGCCTGTGTGCTGGTCTGGGTGCTGCTGTGGAAGACCAAATTCGGCTATGAAATCCGCGCTTTCGGCCTGAACGAAAAGGCCGCCGCCTATGCGGGTATCTCGCGCACCAAGATCATTCTGGGGTCTATGCTGATTTCCGGCGCTCTGGCGGGGCTGATGTCGATCAATAACGTCATGGGCGAGGCCGAGCGTCTGTTGCAGAACTCTGCCGAAGGGGCGGGCTTTATCGGGATTGCGGTCGCGCTTATGGGCCGCAACCATCCGCTGGGCGTGTTTCTGGCGGCGTTTCTCTTTGGCTTTCTGTACCAAGGCGGGGCCGAGATGGGGCTGTGGACCTCGATCCCGATCGAGCTGCGGCTGCTGATCCAGGGGCTGGTCGTGCTGTTCACCGGCGCGCTGGACGGGATGGTGCGGATGATGCTCATGCCCTTCTTCCGTGTGAAACAGGGGGCCAAGTGATGGAGTACGCAACCCTTATCGCCATTCTGGATTCCACCCTGCGGCTGGCGACGCCGCTGCTTCTGGCCTGTCTGGCAGGGCTTTATTCCGAACGCTCCGGCGTGTTCGACATCGGGCTTGAGGGCAAGATGCTGATGGCCGCGATGACCTCGGGCGCTGTGGCCTATATGACCGGCAATGTCTGGCTGGGCTGTCTGGCAGGCATTGCCGCCTCGATCCTGTTTTCGCTCCTGCATGGGCTGGCCTCGATCACCTTCCGTGGCAATCAGCTGATTTCGGGCGTCGCGCTCAACTTCCTTGCCTCGGGGATGACGGTACTGATTGCCCAATCGCTCTTCCACCAAGGCGGGCGCACACCCGCCCTTACAGGCACTGCACGCTTCAACGAACTCCACCTGCCCTTCGAGGCCGCCCTCCGCAAGGTCCCCATCATCGGGCCGCTTTATTCGGATGTGCTCTCGGGCCATTCCATTCTGGTCTATGTGGCGCTGCTGGCGGTGCCTGTGACATGGTGGGTGCTCTACCGCACCCGCTTCGGGCTGCGGCTGCGGGCGGTGGGCGAAAACCCCGAATCCGTTGATACCGCAGGAATTTCCGTCATTGGTCTGCGCTATGGCGCGGTAACCATCACCGGACTTCTTTGCGGGCTAGCAGGGGCCTATATGGCCACCGGTCTTCAGGCAGGCTTTGGCCGCGAGATGGTCGCAGGGCGTGGCTATATCGCCCTTGCGGCGCTGATCTTCGCAAATTGGAAACCGTGGTCGGCGCTTTGGGCGACCCTGCTTTTCGGTTTCCTGCAGGCACTGGCGCTGCGTCCCGATGTGCTGCAGAATACGCTGCATATGTCGGTTCCGGGGGCGCTTCTGGATGCGCTGCCCTATATCCTGACCGTGATCGTGCTGGCGGGCGTCGTCGGCAAACCCCATCCCCCGAAGGCCGGAGGCCAACCCTATGTCAAAGAGCGCTGAACTGGCCCAAGTCATCCGAAAGCGGGCGGGCGATACGCCGCCTGCTTTCGGGCTGGTGCTGGGGTCGGGTCTGGGCCATCTGGCCGAAGAGATCGACGGTGTGGCGATCCCCTATTCCGACCTGCCCGGCTTTCCGCATGCGGGCGTCTCGGGCCATAACCCGAAGCTGGTGATCGGAGACCTTGAAGGGGTGCGCGTCGCCGTCTTCGGGGGCCGCGTGCATTACTATGAACATGGCAACCCCGCCGAGATGCGCCTGCCGCTGGAGATCCTGCGCGAACTGGGCTGCGAGCGGCTGATCCTGACCAATGCGGCAGGCTCGCTGCGCCCCGACATCCCGCCGGGGGGGCTGATGATGCTGGAAGACCACATCAATTTCGCGGGCCATAACCCGCTGATCGGCGAGCCAACGGACGCGCGTTTTGTCCCGATGACCGACGCCCATGACGCCCAGATGCGCGACGGGCTGATGGCGGCGGCCAAGGCCGAGGGGATCGAATTGCCCACGGGCGTTTACTGCTGGTTCTCGGGGCCGTCTTTCGAGACCCCCGCCGAAATCCGCGCCGCCCGCATTCTTGGCGCCGATGCGGTGGGCATGTCTACCGTGCCCGAGGTCATCCTTGCGCGGTTTCTCGGGCTGAGAGTGGCCGCGATTTCGGTGATCACCAATATGGGCGCGGGCATGAAAGCCGACGAACAGATCAGCCATGCCCAGACCAAGGCAATGGCACCGCTGGGGGCGGAAAAGCTTGAAAAGATCCTGCGACGATATCTGCAAGCCCGATGACGCCCGCCTGAGTTGGGGTTTGACAGCCCACGCCAAGGCGCTCACATTAAGTTACTGACAGCGCGCGGAAGCCCATGCAAATTTACCTGCCCATCGCCGAAGTCTCGGTCAATTTTTTCGTCCTCTTCGGCATCGGCGGGGTGGTCGGCATCCTGTCGGGGCTGTTCGGGGTGGGGGGCGGTTTTCTGATCACCCCGCTTCTGTTCTTCATCGGCATTCCGCCCACCGTTGCCGTGGCCACGGGCGCCAATCAGGTGGTGGCCTCTTCGGTTTCGGGGGTGCTGAGCCAGCTCAAACGCAAGGCGGTCGATGTGCCTATGGGGTTCATCCTGCTGGTGGGCGGGCTTGCCGGTTCGGTCGCGGGGATCTCGATCTTCAACTACCTGCAGGCCTTGGGCCAGATCGATCTCGCCGTACAGCTTTGCTATGTCGTCTTTCTCGGCGGCGTGGGGCTGCTGATGTTTCTCGAAAGCCTGCGGGCGTTGGGGCGCAGCCGCCGACCCGCCGCCAAGCGCAGCAAACGTCACAGCCACGGCTGGGTCCACAGGCTGCCGCTCAAGATGAAATTCCGTGCCTCGGGTCTTTATATCTCGGTGATCCCGCCCATTCTGGTCGGGTTCTGTGTGGGGGTTCTGGGCGCGGTCATGGGGGTGGGCGGCGGGTTCATCATGGTGCCCGCAATGATCTATCTGCTGGGCATGCCCACCAAAGTGGTGATCGGCACCTCGCTGTTCCAGATCCTGTTCACCTCGGCCTTCACCACGATGATGCATGCCATTACCAACCAGTCGGTGGATGTGATGCTGGCCATCATGCTGATCTTGGGCGGCGTGATCGGGGCACAGATCGGCTCGATCCTCGGGGGGCGGCTCAAAGCCGAACAACTGCGCATCCTGCTGGCCTCTCTGGTGCTTCTCGTGGCGCTCAAGCTTGGCTATGATCTGGTGGTCCAGCCAAGCGAGCTTTACTCGATCAGTCTGGGGGCCAAAGGATGATCCTGCGCCTCCTTGCAAGTCTGTTCGTTCTCTTGGCCCTGCCGGCACAGGCGGCGGAAAAAGTCGTGGCGGGGCTCTCGCGCGAGAGCATCGGGATCACGGCCTCCTTTGACGGGTCCGAAATCCTGATCTTCGGCGCGGTCAAACGCTATGCCCCCGAACCGGAGGGCCCGCTGGATGTCATCGTGACGCTCGAAGGGCCGCAAGGCCCCGTGACGGTGCGCCGCAAGTCGCGGCAGATGGGGATCTGGATCAATACCGGCTCGGTCGAGATCCCGTCGGCCCCCAGCTACTATGCCGTGGCCACCACCCGCCCCGAACGGGATTTCCTTGCCCATGAGGTCGACGAGATCTACCGCATCACCATCCCGCAGGCCTTGCGCAACTACACCAACGCCACAGAGCGGGCCAATGCCGCCCCCTATGCCGAGGCGTTGCAGCGCATCCGTGTGAGCCACGGCCTTTACAAGGACAATCCGGGCGATGTGAAGCTGCTGGATGACACGCTCTTCCGCGCCGATTTCTCGCTGCCTGCCAACCTGATCGAAGGCGATTACACGGTCCGCATCTTCTTGGTGCGCAAATACCGCGTGATCGACGAATATTCCGCCCCTGTCACGGTGCGCAAAGTCGGGCTGGAACGCTGGCTTTTCATGCTGTCGCAGACCTATCCGCCGCTTTACGGCATCATGTCGCTGGCGCTTGCGGTGTTTGCGGGCTGGGCGGCCAATGCGCTGTTCCGGCGCTTCCTCAGCTGATCCACTGCCCCGCGCGATCAGCCCTCGGGCTGGTCCTGCATTTCCAGCTTGAGCGCCTGCGCCGCGCCTTTTGGCAGATCCTCCACCCCAAGCGGACCGCTGGGCCGCGCCAGCCGCGCCCGCGTCACCCATAGCAGGCGATGCTCGGCACGGGTGATCGCCACATAGGCCAGACGTTTCCACAGCGCAATCCCCGCCTCGACCCGCCCTGCCCTTGCGGCAGCATAGATGTCGGGCGCGAAAACCTGCACATCGCGCCATTGCGAGCCTTGCGCCTTATGGATGGTAACCGCCGCCCCATGCAAAAAGGTGGCCCCCATGCGGGCGGCAAAGGGGATGAAGGGCTCTTCCTCATCCGGCAGCTCGATTTTCACGATCGAGGCCGCAGACAGGCGCGGGTCTTCGGACCCGATCACATGCAGCCGCGAGAAACCGGGCTTCTTGCCCGGACCAAGGTAAATCACCTGCGCGCCCTTGATCAGCCCCCGGGCCTCCAGATCGATCCGGCGCTTGCGATGCTTGGCGGGCAGTTCGATCCCGTCGCAGATCAGCGGCTCGCCGGGCAGAAGCTCGTCCACCGGCGCGCTGAACGCCCCGCGGAAGGCATGGATCAGCCGGATGCGCGTGGCATTGCGCCAGACCAGCACCGGAGAGCGCGCCATCAGGTCGGCCTCGACCCGCCCTGCCCACACCACGCGGTCATCATTGGCCGCGCGACCCTCGATCATCCGCTCGAACCGGTCGAAGGTCAGCGCCTCATCGGCCAGCGCATGGGCCAGATCAAGGATCGGATTGTCCTGCGTCTGGCGGTGGATGCGGTGGAGCACATGTTTACGTTCGTCAGGCAGCTTTTCAAAGCTCATCTGCCCCGACTGGTTCACAGGCGCCAACTGCGCCGGATCGCCAAACAGGACCAGCGTCGGGAAAATCTCGCGCAGGTCGTCGAACTGGCGTTCGTCCAGCATCGAGGCCTCATCGACAAAGCCGATATCCAGCGGGTCCTCGCGCCGTTTCCAGCCCTGAATGAAATCGGACCCCCGCAGCCCTGCCGAGGCCAGCGCCGCCGGCACGGATTTATGCAGGTCGAAAAACGCCTTGGCACGGTCGAGCATCTCTTCCGTCAGCCCGTCGACCTTCAGGATCTCAAGGTTCGGGCGCTCGCCCTGCCCGCTCAGCCATTCGGCAATCCGCTCGTATTCGGGGTCATAGACGGGGGTGTAAAGGATGCGGTGGATGGTCGTTGCAGGCACCCCGCGCGACCGTAGCACCGAGGCCGCCTTATTGGTCGGCGCAAGGATCGCCAGCGTGCGGCGTTCTTTCTTCTTCTTGCCCTCGTAATCGCCCGAGACGACCTCGACGCCCGCTTCTTCCAGCGCCTTATACAGCGCGGACAGCAGCATGGTTTTACCCGACCCCGCCTTGCCGATCACCGAATGCACTTGAGCGGTGCTGGTTTCGGGCATGACCATACCGTCATCCACATCGACCCCTGCCTTACGCAGGGCCTCGGCTACGGCATCCCAGGCCTCGGCCTGATCTTCGGAAAACTGGATTGCGGGCGTATCAGTCATGCGCGCGACCATAAAGAAGCGCGCTGTCTGGCGGAAGAGCGAAAGCCTCCCGCCAGCATTTATTCACCCCAATCTGGAGTCACAGCGGCATCGGGTCATGCCGCCGCATCATCGGGGGCGGCAAGGCCCACGATATCCATCATGATGCGATTGAGCTCGAAGTCCTTGGGCGTATAGACCCGCGCGACGCCATAGCCCAGCAGCCGCTGCGCATCATCATCGGGGATGATCCCACCCACCAGAACCGGCACATCGGCAAGCCCTGCAGCCCGCATCCGCTCCATCAGCTCCTCGACCAGAGGAATATGGCTGCCCGACAGGATCGAGACGCCCACCACATGCGCGCTTTCTTCCAGCGCGCGGGACACGATCTGTTCCGGCGTCAGGCGGATGCCCTCATAGGTGATATCCATGCCACAATCGCGGGCGCGGAAGGCAATCTGTTCGGCACCATTGGAATGGCCATCCAGACCCGGCTTACCCACGACAAACTTGAGCCGCCGCCCGAGTTTGCGCGAAGCCTGATCCACCGCGTCGCGGATATCATCGAGCCCCTCGGTCCGGTTGGAGGGGTTGGCCGCCACCCCCGTCGGGCCACGGTATTCGCCATGAACGGCGCGCATGACGCCCGCCCATTCGCCTGTGGTGACACCGGCTTTGGCGGCCTCGATCGAGGCGGGCATGACGTTTTCCCCTTTGGAGGCGGCTTGCCGCAAAGCCTCAAGCGCCGCGCTCACCCGCGCCTCGTCACGGCTGCTGCGCCAGTCGTTCAGACGCGCCACCTGATCGGCCTCCACCGCCGGATCGACGACCATGATGCCGCCATCGCCCGCCGTCAGCGGCGAGGGTTCGCCCTGTTGCCAGCGGTTCACCCCCACCACGATGGTCTCTTCCGCCTCGATGCGGCCGATCCGCGCGGCATTGGCCTCGACCAGACGGGATTTCATATAGTCGATAGAGGCAATCGCCCCGCCCATCGTATCGATCTGCGCCAGTTCCGAACGCGCGCCTTCCTTCAGCGCCTCGACCTTGGCGGCCACTGCGGGGTTGCCGTCAAACAAATCGCCATATTCCAGAAGATCGGTCTCGTAGGCCATGATCTGCTGCATCCTGAGCGACCACTGCTGGTCCCACGGACGCGGCAGGCCCAAAGCCTCGTTCCACGCGGGAAGCTGCACCGCACGGGCGCGCGCATTCTTCGACAGGGTCACGGCCAGCATCTCGATCAGGATGCGATAGACGTTGTTTTCCGGCTGCTGCTCGGTCAGGCCGAGGCTATTGACCTGCACCCCATAGCGGAAGCGGCGGTATTTTGCCTCTTCGATGCCATAGCGGTCGCGGCAGATCTCGTCCCAAAGCTCGGTAAAGGCGCGCATCTTGCACAGCTCTGTCACAAAGCGGATGCCGGCATTCACAAAGAAGGAAATCCGCCCGACCATCGCGGGGAAGGCCGCTTCGGGCACCTTGTTTTTCAGGTCGTCCAGCACGGCAATGGCTGTGGCCAAAGCGAAGGCCAGCTCCTGCTCCGGTGTCGCCCCTGCCTCTTGCAGGTGGTAGGAACAGACATTCATCGGGTTCCATTTGGGCAGATGCTCGCGGGTATAGGCCGCCACATCGGTGATCATCGCAAGGCTGGGCTTCGGCGGGCAGATATAGGTCCCGCGCGAAAGATATTCCTTCACCAGATCATTCTGCACGGTGCCCTGCAGCCGCGAGACATCGGCGCCCTGCTCTTCGGCCACCGCGATATACAAAGACAGCAACCAAGGCGCGGTGGCATTGATCGTCATCGAGGTATTCATCTGCTCGAGCGGGATTTCGTCAAACAGCGCGCGCATATCGCCTAAGTGGCAGACCGGCACGCCGACCTTGCCGACCTCGCCGCGCGCCAGAATATGGTCGCTGTCATAGCCCGTCTGGGTCGGCAGGTCGAAGGCCACCGAAAGCCCCGTCTGCCCCTTGGACAGGTTGGTGCGATACAGTTCGTTCGACTTTTTGGCGGTCGAGTGGCCAGCATAGGTCCGAAACAGCCACGGCTTATCGCGCGCGGGCTGAGCAGTTATAGGCAGATCAGATTTCGATACGGTCTCGGTCATGGGTGGCCTCCCCTCCACGAATCCACGGAACAGCAACATAATTCTCAAAAATAAATACAACACGCAATATTATAATAACAAGAAAATTCTGCATCGCAGAGATTTCTTGTGACTGCCGCGCCTTCGCCACGCAATCACAGGATGCATACTGACGGTTAAGCTCTTCTTGCATTTTACCGGAAAGTTACCGCGCCCAACGCAAATCATGATATAAGACTTTCAGGAAAAGTCAGCCCTGCAAGGCCCGCCTGCACATTATGATAAAATCTTCCGCGCAGAAGACAGATCTTCTGCCCGCAGGAAGACAAATGCTTGAAAATTCAACGCGACACATAATTACAAAAAATAAATCACAATGGTTGCATTGTTGCGCGACCGATTGTAATCATACCCTATAGCCGCGTGATTCTGCGGCGCGGCATCTTAGGAGGAGGAAGATGGGGATGGCATTGGACAGCGAGAGCAACATGGTGCCCTATACGGCAGAAGAGAAAGAGCTCTACGAGATCGGGGAAATCCCGCCCTTGGGCTTTGTTCCGCCGAAAATGTACGCATGGGCAATCCGTCGGGAGCGGCATGGTGCCCCCGAGGAGTCGTTCCAGAAAGAGGTCGTGGATACTTGGGCCATCGACAGCAACGAGGTTCTGGTTCTCGTGATGGCGGCGGGCGTCAACTATAACGGCGTCTGGGCGGGCCTTGGCGTTCCAATCAGCCCCTTCGACGTGCACAAGGCCCCCTATCATATCGCGGGCTCCGATGCCGCAGGCATCGTCTGGGCCGTGGGCGACAAGGTCAAAAACTGGAAAGTGGGCGACGAGGTCGTGATCCACTGTAACCAGGATGATGGCAATGACGAGGAATGCAACGGCGGCGACCCGATGTTCTCGCCCAGCCAGCGGATCTGGGGCTACGAGACCCATGACGGCTCCTTCGCGCAATTCACCCGTGTGCAGGCGCAGCAGTTGATGCCGCGTCCGCAGCATCTGACCTGGGAAGAAAGCGCCTGCTACACGCTGACGCTGGCCACCGCCTACCGGATGCTGTTCGGGCATCACCCGCACGAGCTGAAGCCGGGCCAGAACGTTCTGGTCTGGGGCGCGTCTGGTGGCCTCGGGTCCTATGCGATCCAGCTGGCCAATACGGCAGGTGCCAATGCGATCGGCGTGATCTCGGATGAATCCAAGCGGGAATTCGTCATGGCTCAGGGGGCCAAGGGCGTGATCAACCGCAAGGAATTCAAATGCTGGGGCCAACTGCCCACCGTGAACAGCCCCGAATATAACGACTGGCTCAAAGAGGCCCGCAAGTTCGGCAAGGCGATCTGGGACATCACCGGCAAGGGCGTGAATGTCGATATGGTCTTCGAACACCCGGGCGAAAGCACCTTCCCCGTCTCCACCCTCGTGGTGAAAAAAGGCGGCATGGTGGTGATCTGCGCGGGCACCTCGGGGTTCAACTGCACCTTCGACGTGCGCTATATGTGGATGCACCAGAAGCGCCTGCAAGGGTCGCATTTTGCAAACCTCAAACAGGCAGCCTCGGCCAACCGTCTGATGATCGAGCGGCGTTTGGACCCCTGCATGTCGGAAGTTTTCCCGTGGGAAGAAATCCCGCAAGCCCATACCAAAATGCTGCATAACCAGCATAAACCGGGCAATATGGCTGTTCTGGTGCAAGCGCCTAAAACGGGTCTGCGCACCTTTGCCGATACGCTGGAAGCCAGCGGTCAGGCCTGAAAACCGCCCCGAGGCAGGGGCTAAACGGAAAAGGCCGCCAGAAGGCGGCCTTTTTTACGCGTGACTGGCCCTCTCTGCCCCCCTGTCAGGGCTGCGGCGGATGCCCTGCAAGCTGGCGCGGTGCGACACGCATCTTGCGCATCGACCAGATCTGCCCCCCCGCCTCCAGCGGCGAGACCACGCGGAACATATCGGCCAGCATGGCGGCATCGGCGCGCAGACCCGCCGCCCAACTGCCCAGTTTGGCATGTTTATAGGGGCTGTCGACATCGGGCCATTCGACCACCGCCAGACGGGCCCCTTTGCGGATCAGCAGGCGGTTCATATGCACCTCCAGCCCGAAATGCGGCAGCGCCTCCAGCCCGTCCAGCAGCCACGCGCGCGGCAATACCCGCTCGCCCGAAATGTAATCCAGCCCGATCATATGCCACAGCGCAGGGGCATTGCGCCGCAGGCTGATCGCCACATCGGCCGCCCCCGAGCGCACGGGGTCGAGTAATTGCGAGACATGCAGCCCCGTAAGCCCCAGAAGATCGCTATCGAGCAGCATGACATGGCTGCCCCGCGCCTCACGGATCCCACGTGCGACCGCCGCCGTTTTACCGCCGTTCTGTGTCTGTCGGACCAGCTGGACCGATGGCAGCGCCCCGACGATTTCGGGCGTGCCATCCGTCGACCCGTCATCCACCACGATGACCTCCTCCACCGCCGGATGGCAGAGCACCGCCTCGAGCACATTGCGAATGCGCGGTGCCTCGTTATAGGCGGGGATCACACAACTGACGCTTAGTCCTGCGGACATGACGATTGCCTCTTGTGATGGATATACCAGCCGATGCCGGCAAGGATCAGCACCCCCAGCAGGATGATGGAACCTTTCGAGATCCAGCCATCAATGCGGGTATAGGCCGAGCCCATGAAATAGCCCAAAGCCATCAGGGCAAGGGTTTTGGGAATGGATGCCAGCAGATTATACAGCAGGAACGGCAGCACCGGCATCCGCGAGATGCCCGCGGCCACCAGAATTGCGGCCCCTGCGGAATGGGTGATCTTGCCAACCAGAAGCGTGCGCCCGCCCTTGGCGCGGAAATGGCGCAGCATCTTGCGCAGGCGCTTGCCATCCAGTCCGAGACGATGGCGCCATTTCGCAGGGATAATCCCCAGCCCGCGCCGCCCAAGATAGTAAAACCCCAGATCGCCGATAAGATCACCCGCCAGCAGCACGAAAAACAGCGGCAGCAGATCGAACAGACCGTTAGAGGCCAGCCATGAGGCCAGCACCGTCACAATCGGCCCTTCGAGAATGGAGAGTGCGCCAACAAGAACCAGCCCGTGAGCGGCCAGCAGGGAAATGATTTGATCCAGTCCGAACATGATCTTTACTTTACGGCTTTCGGTGGGGTTAGGGAACCACCGCGATCCATAGCAGAACCGCGCCATTCAAAGCCGCGCCGCGTCCATGTGACCGCCCATAGCGCGGGCATCAGGATATCGCGCAGCACCATCGCCGCCACGTCGCGCGGGCCGTGCGGCCAGCCTGCAACGCGCGCCAGCCCCCATTCCGCAAGATACCACAGCCCCCAGAGGACAGGCACCAGCGCCCCCTGCCCCATGCCAAGCAGAAGCAGCGCCGGAAGCCACGGGCCCAACAGGATCTCGGCGGCAAAAATGGCCAGAAACCCGTCACGGCGCACCCGCGCCCATCGCAGCTGGCGGTCCCAGACCGCGCGGAAGCTGCGCCGCCCCACAGGCTGGGTGAAGGGGTGGCGCACAAGACGCACCTTCAGGCCCTGCGCCCGCACCGCCTTGGTCGAGGCCACATCTTCGGCCAGATCCTGCCCCAAGGCCACCAGCCCGCCTGCCGCAGCCAGAACATCGCGCCGCCAGCACAAGGTCTTGCCCTGCGCGAAACCGTTGCCCAGCATATCCGCCGAAATCTGCCAGCGCGCCTGAAAACTGTTGAGGAAGGCCGCCTCGACCGCGCCCCAGAGATTTTCCGCACGCGTGCCGATGGGCGGGCTGGTCACAAGGCCGGTATCGGCCTGCACCACCTCGAGAATACGGGTGAAATAATCGGCAGGCAGCAGCAGGTTGGCATCCGCCATCGCCAGCCACTCTCCAACGGCGCGCTGCACGCCCTTCTCAAGATTGTTGAGCTTGGGATTGCCGGTAATCCGGTCATCGCCGATCAGGATCTGTGCCGGAACATGGGGATATTTCGCCACCAGCCCCTGCAAGACAGCCACGGCGGGGTCCTCCTGCTGCGCGGCACAGAAAATCACCTCGTAATCGGGATAGTCCAGCAAAAAGCTGCTTTCCAGCGTTTCTGCGTCAAAACGGTCCAGCCCGCAAACCGGACGCAGAAGGGTGAATTTCGGCTGCGACACAGGGGCCGAAACCTCTGTGCTTCGATAGCGCCACAGACAAAGCGCCACCGTCACAAGCTCTACGCCCAGCAGCACCGCCACAAGGGCAAGCAGCAAAAAGTCCAATGTCGTCACGCCTGTACCTCGGCCCCCTGCGGAAGCTTGCGGCCCTTGCGCTGCGCAGCGGGGCGCAGTTCAAGCAGTTCGAGCCGCCCGTCTTCGGTCTCAATCATGGCGGTATGGCTGTCAATCCAATCCCCACAGTTGGCGTAAACCACTCCTTCGATGGTGCGCAAGGCCGGCTTGTGGAAATGGCCGCAAATGACGCCATCCACCCCGCGCGAACGGGCCAGCTCGATCAGGCGCGCCTCGAACTTATTGCCCGCCGTCATCAGCATATTGGTTCCGGCGATCATCATCTCGACGAGATTGCGCTCGGGGAGGCGATGGAACGACCGCAGCAGAACCCGCCGCGCCCATGCATCCACCTGCCGCAGCCCCGCATCACAACGCGACCCGAGCCGCGTCATGAAATGGAACCGGAACAGCCGCGCATCGCATTGATCGCCGTGCAGCACAAGAAACTGCCGCCCGTCGGCGGCACGGTGGACCAGCTCGTCCACCAGTTCCATGCCCTGAAAGCGGCGGCCCAGCCGTTTGCGCAACTCCGCATCATGATTGCCGGGCAGATAGACCACCCGCACACCGGCACGGATCCGGCGGCGCAGCTCGTCCATCACCGCATCATGCGCCGGCGACCAGAACGGCGTGCCGCCATGCCAGATGTCGAGAATATCGCCGACCAGATAGATGGTCTCGGCATCGGTTTTCTTCAGGAATTCAAGAAACCGTCCCGCCTGACTGCCCCAAGCCCCAAGATGCAAATCCGATACGAAAAGCGTTCTGACGCGCCGTTGCCGGACAGGCGGGGCGAAGCTTTCGGACATACCCTGATCCTCATACATCTCTTATCGTCTTTGGTGCCAAGCGGATACGAAGTTCCAGTGACACATAGATGAAGCATTCGTAACAGCGGACAAGTGCGCCACGATAACAAACGCGGGAACTTGTTCGGGCGCACGGGCGTTAGGTCTTTGATGACGGGTCCCGAACCGGCCCCGCTATGTATCTGTAACTGGAGCCCATGATGAAAAAAGTTCTTCTTGTCCTGCCGATGGTTGCTGCCCTTGCGGCCTGCCAGACCGCCAACCAGACCCGCACGGCTGGCGCGCTGACCGGTGCGGCCCTCGGGGCGAATATCGCGGATAACAACGACACGAATGCAATCTCGGGGGCTGCAGCAGGGGCAGCCGTAGGCCTGATTGCCGGTGAGGTCGTGGCCCAACGCACCAATCCCGATGCCAAAACCTGCCGCTATACGGACCGCTATGGCCGCTCCTATACGGCCGCCTGCCCCGCACGCTGAGCTCTGCGCAGCACTGCCGGTATCAGCCAAGGCCGTCCTTCCGGGGCGGCCTTGATGCATTGGCCGAACCATGCGTCCTATCTGCACGGCCATATGGCGCAGCCCCCCGTGACCACTTGACCAAATCCGGCGAAGGCCAAATCTGGCGAAGGCCAAATCCGGCGAAGGCTTGCGGATACGGCCCGCCGGACGCTATTGGGACCATCCGAAGGAGAGCCCCCGTGCCCATAGTGTCGCCCCGCCCGCCCAAGCTGCACCGCATTCTCGAAAGGGACGGCCTTGCGATCGACTATTGCGCGGGGCAAGGGGCCGATCTGGTGATCTCCTTCTCCTCGATCGGGCATGATCCCTCCCGCCTGCCCGCGCCGGAATTTGTGGCCAGCGCCACAGGACACAGGGCGCAAGGCACCCCCCGCCCTGCGCTGTTTGTCATGGACCACCATCGCAGATGGGGCAACGCGCCCGAGTTCTCCACCAGCCTGCGCGATGCCTTTGCCTATGCGCAGACACAGGGACCGGTGCGGCATGTCACGGCGATGGGGCTGTCGATGGGGGCCTATTGCGCGCTGATCGCGACGCAGATCCTGCCGGTGCAGGCCGTGCTGGCCTTCGGCCCGCAAAGCTCGCTCCAACAGGCCGCAACCGGCTGCGCCCGCTGGCGGGACTGGATTGCGCCACTGAAAGACCCGCGCTGGCCGGTCGCTCCGCAGCCCCCTGCGACATGTCACACGGTGCTGGCGCATGGTCTGGAAGACGACCTTGTGCAGGCGCGTGGCTTCGGTCTACACAGCTCTTGCGACCACCTGCTGTTTCCCACCCAAAGCCATGCCTCCCTTGTGCCCCATCTCAAGGCACGGGGATGCCTTGCAGGCCTTGTCACCGCATTGATTGCCGGAGACAGGCGCCGCCTGCTGCGGATCCTGCAAGCGGCAGGTGGCCTGCGCCGCAAGACGGAAGACATCGCCCCACCCGCCGCGTGACGGCACGCCCGTGCCTGCCATCCGTCCCAGCCCAACTCCAGCCCCAGCCCCAGCCCAGCCCCAGCCCAGTGCCAGCCACGAACAACCGGCCGCCCCTGCCGGCCCGACCGCCTGTCACAAAAGCAAAAGGGTTTCGCACTATCATCGGCGCATCCCCAAGACGGTCTTGGCAATGCGCAAGGAGACAAGGCATGCCCCAGCCGTGCGACAGCCCAGCATCCGCTGCCCCTCTGATCCGCGCGGCGCAATATGTCCGCATGTCTACGGACCATCAGCGGTATTCGACAGAAAACCAGAGCGAGGCGCTTCAGGCCTATGCAGCGCGACGCGGGATGGACATCGTGCGCAGCTATACGGATGCGGGCAAAAGCGGCCTGCGCCTTGAAGGACGGGACGCGCTGAAAGCCCTGATCGAGACCATCACCACCGGTCAGGCGGATTTCACGGCCCTGCTGGTTTATGATGTCAGCCGCTGGGGACGCTTTCAGGATGCGGATGAAAGCGCCTATTACGAATATATCTGCCGTCGGTCCGGCGTGTCCATCCACTACTGCGCCGAGCCCTTCGAGAATGACGGCGGACCCATCGCCACCATTGTCAAAAGCGTGAAACGCGCGATGGCGGGCGAATATAGCCGCGAATTGTCCAACAAGGTCTTCACCGGACAATGCCGCCTGATCGAAAAGGGGTTCCGGCAAGGTGGCCCTGCCGGATTCGGCCTGCGCCGTCTGCTGATCGACCAGCACGGCCTACCCAAGGGCCCTTTGGCGCGCGGCGAGCATAAGTGCCTCCAGACCGACCGTGTCATCCTCGTGCCCGGCCCTGCGGAAGAGGTCGAAACGGTGCGCCGCATCTATCGCGATTTCGTTGAAAACGGCCTGAGCGAGACCGATATCGCCACCGCCCTCAACCGTCAGGGCCTCAAGACGGATCTGGGGCGGGCATGGACACGCGGGACCATCCACCAACTGTTGATCAACGAGAAATATATCGGCACGAATGTCTGGAACCGCGTGTCGTTCAAGCTGAAGAAAACCCGCATCCGTAACGATCCACAGCAGTGGGTCCGTGCCCCGAACAGTTTTCCCGCGCTTGTTGAGCCCTCCCAGTTTGCAGCTGCCGCGCACCGGATCGCCGCGCGCAGCGCGCGTCTGTCCGATCAGGACATGCTACAGGCGCTGGAGCGGTTGCTTACGGCACAAGGCGCGCTGTCCGGCCTGATCATTGACGAGGCCGAAGGGCTGCCCTCCAGCCATGCCTATGCTAGCCGGTTCGGCAGCCTGCTCAGGGCGTATCGCCTTGTCGGCTATCACCCGCGCAGGGATTATCGCTATATCGAGATCAACAAACGCCTGCGCGCGATGTATCCCGCGCTCGTCGACGCGGTCGTCCAGGGCATCCGCGACGCCGGTGGGCAGATCCATGAAACCGCCGCCGGAGAGCTGCGCCTGAACCATGAACTGACGCTGTCACTGGTGATCGCGCGCTGCCATGCCCTGCCCAGTGGCCGGTTGCGTTGGCGGATACGGCTGGACACCAGCCGGATACCCGATCTGACCCTTGTGATCCGGATGGATCCACGCAACCGCCGCGCTCTGGATTACTTCCTGCTTCCCCTGATCGAGATCGGTACCGCCCAGCTCCGGCTGGAGGAAGAAAACGGCCTCGCTCTGGAGGCTTTTCGCAGCGACACGCCCGCCCCGCTCTTCCAGCTTGCCCGAAGACAGCCCCTAGAGGAGATCGCCTGATGGACGCCGCCCCCGCACAGCGCGTGCAGATCATCCCGATCGCACAGATCGAGGTCATGAACCCGCGGGCCAGAAACCGCCAGATCCATCAGGAGATCGTCGAGAATATCGATATGATCGGGTTGAAGCGCCCCATCACGCTACGGCGTGCCGCAACGCAAAGCGACCGCTTCGAGCTGGTCTGCGGCGAGGGGCGTCTGGAGGCGTTCCGGATGCTGGGCCAGACAACGATCCCTGCGGTCATTATCGAAGCCGGTGACGCCGAATGCATGATCATGAGCCTCGTCGAGAATATCGCGCGCCGCCAGCACCGCCCCATCGAGCTGATGAACGAAATCGGCGCGCTGCGGCAGCGGGGCATGTCCGAGGCGGTGATCGCCGCCAAAATCGGCTGCGCCCCGAGCTGGGTACATCTGGTCTGCGCCATGCTGGAGAAGGGCGAAGACCGTCTTGTGGCCGCAGTCGAGACCGGGCTCATTCCGGTCACGCTGGCCGCCGAAATCGCGCAGGCCGAAGGGGACAATGTGCAGAACCTCCTGATGGATGCCTATGCCGAGGGGCATCTCAAGGGGAAGAAACTTGCGCAGATCCGTCGTCTCCTTGCCCAACGCAGCGCCCAGACAAAAGCCGCCAAATCGCCGGGGGCCCGCCCCGCCCCTGACGCGAAAAGCCGCAAAAGGCGGCTTACCCAGAGCGACCTGCTGAAACTCTACCAGCGCGAGGCGGACCGCCAGCGGGTTCTGGTGCGCAAATCCGACATGACACAGGCGCGACTGCTTTTCGTGATGCAGGCCCTGCGCGACCTCCTGTCCGAAACGGCCTTCCATGCGCTTTTGCGCCAGAAGGGCCTGCATGACCTGCCCAAGGCGCTGGCCGAGCGGCTGCAACCGGCCTCCGCACCATGACAGACACCCTACCCCCTCCGACCGTCAAACTCGGCTTCGAGCCGGAGACCCTTCTGCTGCGTCTGGACCAGATACTGACCCTGAAGCCGCTGCGGCCCGAGACCAAGGAGAGCAGCAAATACAAACAGATTCTGGGGTCTGTGAAGGCTGTAGGGCTAGTCGAGGCCCCCGTTGTGGCGCGCCACCCCAAGGATGGAAACCGCTTTTTCCTGCTGGACGGTGCCCTGCGTATCGAAGCCCTGAAAGATCTGGGACAGACCCGCGTTGAATGCCTGATCAGCACCGATGACGAAACCTATACCTATAACAAGCGCATCAATCGTCTGCCCCCGATACAGGAGCATAAGATGATCAAACGGGCCATCGCGCGCGGTGTCCCCGAGGCGGCCATTGCCACAGCACTGGGGCTGGATATCAAGTCGATCCTGCGCCGTTCCCGCCTGCTTGAGGGGATCTGCACAGAGGCGGCCGAGCTGCTACGTGCCGCGTCCTGTCCGATGGCAAGTTTCGATATCCTGCGCAAGATGGTGCCCCTTCGCCAGATCGAGGCGGCTGAACTGATGCTGGGGCAAAACAATTTCAGCTCGGGATTTGCCAAGGCCCTGCTTGCAGCGACGCCTGACCATCATCTGGCCCAGCGCCGCCGCAAGCCTGCGGGCTCCGACGGGCAGGCCATCACGGCAACGGCGCTTGCCCATATGGAACGCGAACTGATCAATCTGCAAACGAAAATCCGGACATTCGAAGACAGTTTCGGCATGGACACCCTGCATCTGACCCTCGCCCGCGGATATCTGCGCAAGCTGCTGGCCACGCCCGAGATCGTGCAGTGGCTGGCACAGAACCGAAAAGAATATCTAAGCGAATTCCGCACCCTTCTCGACGCGGACCGCATCTCGTACACATAGCCCGCCCGCCACGCCGGACAGCCCTCTCCGGTCCCGGCATTGAGGAATGGCGGTACAAGGGTCTGTGGATGCCCCCGAACCCAGCCCGAATTGAACATGTGGCCCCTGTGACTTTGGCAGTCTCTCGAGAAGAGGCGCCGCTTTTCCAATGCACGGAAGCGAACGCCTCGCCCGCAAACCAGACACCAGACCGAGAGACAGCGCATCGTATGAAAGCGGCCTCAAGCATAAAGATCTCGCCCCCATACAACGGTATGCAATCGTGACATGAGACGCAGTTCTTTGCTGGTGGAGATTGGGGGAATCTTCCGCGACAAACGGGTTGAGCGCAGGAAGCGCGTCAGCACGCATCCGGTAGCCTCGAATGCGACCCGGACAGGTAGACCGTATCCTGTCAGAGCCTGTATGAGACGGTCAAAATCTTCCAGCCGATTGAGAACCGTCAATCTTCTGCGGCGCGACTTGGCGATGTCGATTGCGGCCAAAACAGTCTTCGTGTGTGTAATACTCATCGTGGTCATAGTCGGTCTCCCTCGTGGTGTGGTTCGTACAAACCACTATAGGGACCTGGCGTCGGCTATGATCACCTGCTGCGCGATTTGGGGGCTGCGCAGGCGATCATAGCATCTCCGACCGATGCGTTCCGAAGGTGTTACGGCTTGGTCTTCACCAGCCACCACTTCACAAAAATTGTCCGTAGTTACGGGCTGAAGCAGGAGTTCATAACCCCGCACTGCCCGCAACAGAACGGCATGGTTGAACGCTTCATCAGGACGCTGACGGAGCAATGTGTGCAGCGCCACCGTTTCGAGACAATCCAACACGCAATGCGTGTCATCGCCGACTGGATCGCTTTCTACAACAACCGCCGCCCTCATCAGGCCCTTGCCATGCGCACGCCTACTGAGGCATTCAAATTAGCGGCTTAACCTGAGCAGATTCCGCGGGGTCGATACATAGCAGCCCAATCGAGAAAATTTCGTGAGTCTTTTCAACTGCACGCGCCATTCGGTTCTCGCCCAAACCTCAAGCATTTTGGACCCAATCCCTAGATAGCCGTATCAGCTTGTGGGTGCAGTATCGGCCGCAAGTCAACTAGGCGACATAATACCCGATTGAATGCGGCTATATGGTGAACGTCAACAGACCCTAGTTCAGCGAACCGAATAAGCCGAAATGTAGGTAGGGAAGAAACAGTAGTGATGGGGCATGCTCGTGATTTTTGTCCACCGAGCAGCCGTCTAGAAATCTAACAAAATCAGATAACATGTATGACACACGAACCTAAATTTGCCTTACCCAGCAGTGCGCTTTTCTTAAACTAATGCGTCATAACTCCGCGCAAGAAGACAAAGATATCGGCATTCTTCTCGTCAGGCCCGAGAACGCCATCGTGTAGCAAAGTCGTACTGCTCAGGATAGCGATCTATTTGCGCATGTTGATGCTTAGCACCTACACGTTCAAGTCACCCGCATAGCCTTTGCCGTTCAATTCATACCCCGGGGCAGAACAGTTAATCTTGCTTGGTTGAACCATCGTTGTTGTAGACAGTACGGCGGCTAGCCCCTTCATGGGGTTGCATAGGATAAAACGGCCCCATCGGAGCCCAACTCGAAGAGTGATGCACATAGTTGCGGCGGTATCTGATACTCTCCTCTGGGGTAAAAACCCTTCCAGCTATCAATTGCTCCGTCAGTTCTTTTAAAACCTCCTCCCCTTCAGGCAGATCGTAGTTAGCTCCTTTGATCAGGGTCGTGAAGGGAACACCTGCATCCACAGCTTTCTGAAACATCACGTGCAGTGCGACATGCGCGAGGCGTGGGTCTTTCAGCCATTTGCGCGACATAAACCGACGGTTCCAGTAAGGATCGTAAGGATTGGATCCGACTGGGGTATACTCTCGCGTCACCGCATCATGGTCTGTCTCGTTAATCCAGCCTTCGGCGACGAGCCGATTAAACAATGCAAGATCATCAGGGGTAAAGTCACTGAAATTATAAACCCGGCTAGTTTCGCTCGGGCGGCGCTTAAAGTTGTCAAAATCTGATTGGGGGCGGGTAATCTCAACCCGTTCAGTGAAGAAATCCGCGTAGCCGCCTCCGATATCGGAATGTGCGCCCGGCATGCGAATAGTCTCAGCACTGTTGGGCGCTTCAGTCAGGGGGAAGTTCTCCCGACATTCAATCTAGCGCAGTGATATGGACGATTTTTGTTGCTATATCGTCGGGTAGTGTAATCATCAGATTGCCCCAGCCGCTATCATTTGCGACTAGCCCCCACGAGACAACCGTATCGAAAATGCCAAGAAACCTGATTTCCGGCTTGGCTTTTTCCTCGTCTTGCAACTCATAATACGGTCCGCCATAGCCATGGCCAGCATTCCCACGTTTTACGCAATTGACGAAATGCCGCGCAGCAGCCGAGCCGCGACTGAAGCCAAAGACGTCAAGCTTGATAGACTTAATATCGCCTCTGGCTTTGGCTGCATTTACATAACGTAAGAACTCCAGAAATCCATCTTTTACACGTTCATCTACACCTGAGCGACCCCATCCAACCGCAAAACCCAAAACGCTATCTTCTTGCCCAGTGGTCGTACCGATGCCGTCGATAATCGCCGAAGAACGCAAGGTCTTTATCCCTCCGTCATCATTGCGCTCTTCTCTAGGGACATTTCCTGAATAACTTCTGTATAGCTTTGCGACGTTGCTCAGATCATTCGCGTAGCTTGCTTCGGTAACTTCGCCGCCGGCGGCGCGAATCTTATCTCCTTCCTCGACGTTTGCCAGATTGTTACCAGTGCCGTCGAAAAACATTGCAATCTCGACTTCGATGAGCGGGCAAGTTGTTGTTACAGAATCGATAGCTCCCTTTTTCTGTAGATCGTCGAATTCATCCGTGGGAAAAGAAGAACCGTCCATGTCGTTGTCTCTTAATTGCAATGGGCTGGAATGTTTTTGGTGGGAATCTGATATTGAAAAGCGTTCTTGACGATTGGATGATCGAGATTTTCCTGAAAATCCGAAACCTTCAATCCGCGTTCAAAATCAGCTGCCTTGCCACAACTCTGGTCAAGAATTATCGGCGGGCTTGGCGTGGCGCTTGGCGGGTAGGTCTCATCATAGGTAACCGCCTGCAGTATCCCATCCGCGGAAATTCGAAAAATAAGAGCCCCATAGTCCGGCGTGATAGGATCGGGTTTGAGCTCCCGCATATCTATGTCGAGCGATGCGGAATATATATTGCCCGTCACCACCTCATACCAAGTCACCTTAAAAGTTACTTGCGTCCTAACAGAGCTATCTTTCAAAACATTTTTAATTGGGTGGCTTGCAATCGTTCCCTCATATCCTCCGCTTCGATAAATCGGAGCAGGCTCAATATTACCCTGAGAACTGATGAATAACGGCGAGTCGATCACAGCAACAATCGGCCAACCTGCTGTTGATGCAAGCTCGTATTTGAGATTATCAAGCACCTCAGCGTCTGACCAGCAAGCTGGCAGGAGGAGCAAAAAGAGGCTCAACAGCATGAATGTCGCGGGTTTTCTCATGAATCAACTCGCATTAAAAATTCAAACACGCACGGATTTTCGCGATACGCAAATCCTCTGGTGTGTTGACCTCTCGCAAATCTCGTAACATTTTTAGCGGCATTTTCTGGTCGAAGTTAGGTCCATTCTGAAGCTCGAACCAACTCAGCGCAAAAAGCGAACCGGTATTACGAAACCCGTAAGGAACAAAACGTGCGGTAATCATTTGCACCGTATCATGGATTTGGCTCGTACTTTTGTCGGGGAAAAGTCTTGCTAGCCGATGTTGAATCAGTTCAAGGCTTTTCTCCATTCGTCTCGCTTTGAAGGCTTGCTTTTCCGCATTCTGCAGCTGAAACGGGGATGAAACATCTGGTGAAGTTGATTTTTTCATCGAGTATTGTGCAGCACATCCGTCGAGTAGAAAGATTGTATAATTGATCGAATGGCCATCTGCGGTATGAAACCAACGCTGTGCCTCAAAAGATATTCAAAATGAACACTCGCTACCTCTGGCTCACAAAAGCGAAAGAAGCTCCATTTTCCTTCTTGGTCACGTACGCGAGTAAATTTGCGAAAAACGCGTTGCAGCTTTTCGAGTGTGGCGTCACTTTTTTATGAAGATACCAAGTTGGCACCGCCATAAACCAACTCTGGAATCTGTATCCGTAAAAAGCCTGCGAACAAAGTCGTTGTTCACATCAAGCTGGACCAAATAAGGCGCGACCTCCGCCAAATCCTCGGCGGCTTTTCCGTTAAAAAGGCTTACGTTAGCTAGACCACTTTCCTGAAGCATGCTTGGTAAAGCGGTTGTCTTGGCCGCATCCAAGATAGCAAACGTCTGCCGCAGTGTTTCAGAATTTTCTACAATACTATCTTCGAAGAGATATTCAGAGACGGATTCAGGCAGGTTTTTCCGCGGCCAAACACCGAATTGTGCATCCAGAGGGCGCACTTTAGGTAGGTTTACCTTCACAACGTCAGATCTAGGCAACGGATTCCAGGCACACGTCTCAGAGCCGAACGTTAGCCAAAAGCCAGCTTCATCCAAAGATCAAATCTCAAAAATTAATAAACCAGCCATCAAAGTATCATATAATTATTCTTGATGTTGGACCCATTAATTATTATCCATTGAGACTTTTGATACGTCATAAGCTATTGAAAATACACATCCTAAAATGCCGGTTTCCGCACTGAGGCCACCATTTGTCCATTTCACACAGAGAAAATGGCCATCGAAAGTTCATAAAAAATGCCGCCCGAAGGCGGCATGATCTGGGTTTCAAAGGAACCTTTGTTTCCTTGGGTCAGCTAATCAGGAAACACGAGGCTTCGGAGAGACCGGGCGGAGGAGATTCGGCCAGCGCCTGGATCTCCTCCGGATCGAACACCACTGCTACAAACCCGTGTGCGCCTGACACCCGATAGCCCGCTTCAGATGGCCGTGGAACATCACTTCGAGGATAAACTTCGCCTCGGCGCGGGATTTCTCGGTAGCCCTGGAGAGATAGGCGAAGCCTTTTGGTACCTCTTCAACCAACGGAAATCTCGTCTCCAGAAACCGAAGGATCGGCTTCAGCCTTTGGCTGTTGACGGCTTTGCCGATCTTGCTTGCGAGCGAATGTTCCACCCGAACGCGGTGCAACTGGCCGATTTCGATCATCAGCTCGACGAGCGCGTGGGAAGCCCCCAGAATGGTCGGCAGGCACGAGACGGGACGGCATGCTTCACGATGTCGATCAAATCGCGCGCGACCGTGCCGGCTGCGGGACGCCCCAATGCGCGCTGGTCGTTGGACTTCGTCTCCGACAGCTTCGGTGCCTCGCGGAAGTTTCGGGTTCTGGCGGTGATTGACGATTGCACTCGAGAATGCCTGTGCCTCGTCGCGGACACCAGCCTGTCTGGAGCACGGGTTGCCCGTGAGCTCAGCGCCCTGATCCGGATCTACGGCAAGCCCGGTTGCATTGTCAGTGATAACGTCCTAGCTCCGGAACAAAACACGGTTTTGGGCGTCAGATCACGGGGCATCCGAGCGACCGGATACCTTTGGAACAGTCGCCCAGGCGGGCTCCGCCGTCAAGAAGTGGTCTCTTCCATAGCAAATACAGGGTCGGACTGATTACCGCCCTCACCGTCCTTAAGACGAGATCCTAAATCCCAAGCGGAAGGCCCGAACATTATCTACGAGGTCGCGTCATGCGCCTCCACGGCCCTTTGAGAGAGAAGTCCTTCCGCCTGGGCTCGTCCCCTCGAAGAAGGGACGATAGGGTTCGCCGGATTTGATCACGGCGTGAATGGTGCGTGCCATCTTTGCGGCGATGGCGTTGCGTTGCCGGATCAGGCTTCTGCCTTCGGCCAGCATCATACGGAACATGCGGATGGCATCTGAATCAGGCAAAACAGGCAATCCTGCTGAGGTCTTTGCCGTCTCGTAAATATCTGACAACATGAGGGTCTTCTCGACTTTGCGTCCGACCACTTCCCATGCCGCCTTGGTGAACTCCTCCTTGCTTAGGGCAGAGATCATGTGTGGAGAGGGGAACATCTCGAGGAAGGCCAAGAACCAGTCGGTGCGCGAGCTGCGATGGAACCGGTCGGCTTCGGGAAAGTAGAGTGGCAGGTAGTGGGTAAGGATGCGGTGCCACAGCTCGGTCTTGGACCGCGACACGGCATCATGGGTCTTAGACAATTCCTGAATGTCATTCGTGCCGGCCACCATCGGGTCCTGAAAGATCTGCACCGCGCCGATCTGCAGCATGTGCAGAATGACTTGGGCATCCTTCGGATCGTTCTTGTCCCAGCTGTTGTGCAGCGCCTCCCGCGTCCTGGCCAAAGCGACTGAAACCACCATAGAGATCCGAGACCCGGTTATGGCCGCCTGCTGCGCAATTTTGGAGGCTACGCAGGTGGCCATAACCTTCAACAGCGCGTCATTCCCAACATGCTATGGGACCGAGTTTACCAGTCGGGCCATCCTGAAATGGGCCGATGAGAATACCGTGCCGTGGCATTACATTGATCCAGGAAAACCGCAGCAGAATGCGTTCATCGAAAGCTTCAACGGCAGCCTCAGAGACGAGCTATTGAACGAAGAGATATTCGACAGCCTGAATGATGCGCGGCGCAAGCTGGCGCTCTGGCGCTACGACTACAATACGGTCAGGCCACACTCGTCCCTAGCCAACCAGACACCGCAGCAAGCGCGCCGGACGCTTGAGCAATTTGAGGGCTACGCGCTCGGCGCGCTTGCGTCAGACGGAGAAGCCGAATACCCAGATCCAACCTGCAGACTCTCGTTATGAATGAGGGACCGGCAGGGGGCAGGTCACAATCGACGCACATCCCGGTTACAATCTCGCGCAAACAGCCAGGCTTCAGAGCTTTCGGCGAATGACATCCTGAAGCATTTCCCGATACAGCGTCAGGTCCGCCACGATCTTCTTCAGGCGGGTGTTTTCGTCCTCAAGGGCCTTCAACCGGCGCATCTCATCCGGCAAGAGCCCGCCGTACTTCTTCTTACAGTTAAAGTAAGTCGCCTGACTAATCCCCGCCTTACGACATATCTCCGCGACCGGCGTGCCTTGCTCGCCCTGCTTCAGGATGAACGCCTTCTGCGCCTCCGTGAACTTCGATGACTTCATGCGTTTCCGCTCCTCTTCCAGCCAGGAAAATTTAGCGAAAAACTCCAACTTCAATCGATCCAGTTTTCAGGAGGCAGAGCACGTTCTCAGAGACACCCAACAATTTATGGATTCGAAAGCGAAACTTCACCATGGGCACATGTCAGTTCTTTTGATGAATAAAGACTATATACATCTAAATCTTTATCTTTTGATTCATTAATTTGGCCAACCAAATCAACCTTAGAATCGAACAAAAACAGTGAATCGTATACCCCCTCTTCTTTTTCAAATAAGTATGCGGTTCGAGGCTCCAGATACACCTCCAAAACCACATAATAGCCAAGTTGAGAGCAGAAATTAATTTCTCCAGCCCTCTTAACAGTCGTCCTATCAAATCTGTAGTAAGGAGATAGCCCAATACGTTTTTTCTTCGTATTCTTTTTATCAACCACTTCTAAAAAAGAGATGTCATCATCATAATTCGGCATCAAAGATGCCCTTATATTATTCGTCTCTACTTCAGATAACTCATCTGACTGGGTTATTAAGACCTGCCCTTCTCGGAGATCATGAGCGCAGACACAAATGGTGGAACAAATATAGAAAAATAAAATAATAATATATTTCATCTGGGTTCTCTAGCTTTCGCATTGCTTAATAACTTTGAGGTATTGAAGCAGACATCTTTAAAAACGCGCCGACTATAAATTTCATTAACGTTTTGGCGTCGCGGTATCACATGTTTCTTGATACTCTCCTTTGTATTAAACAGACCACTGTTTATTACTCTAGTGATATCGTCTGTCACGTCATCAGACGCACCTCGGTCTGCTATATCATATAACTTTTTTCGAACCCAAAATGCCAATGCAGACCTAACAGCGTAAATCGGTTGGTCCACTAATTCAGGATTGGCTTCAAAATCTATTTTTTCGCCCCAAATTTTCTCATGGTCTCTGGTGAAATCTCGATAATTATTACGCCCGGTAAGTTGATGTAAGCCACGACCTCTATAGCGCCAACCATCCCCCGGTTGTGTGTTTCCAAGCTGAAATCTAGGTTTTCTATTTTCATCAGCCATCGCATTGTTTGCGATCGCCTCCACGTTGCGTGCATCTCTTTTACAACGATCTCTATGCCCATTATAATAAGTATAACTGCTAGTGAATAACCCCTCTTCGCCATAATTCAGATTTTCAGCGAAAGCCAAGCTAGGCCCTGTTTCATGCTTCGCTTGAGCGATAAAATGCGTTAGCCGAAGCTCGTTATCAATTTTCCCATCATTGATATTTATGTTAAGACCTTCAGCAACAATACTTATTCTCTTTGCGTTTCCGTGAGGCCAAACAGCGCGAATCATTGCTTCAGTCACAAGTTGACAGCATTTGCCGGATAAACACCCTGGATCTTCGCTTGACCCCTGCTGCTCGGCTGCGCGTTCTGCGCTTTTCACCGGGTCATCTTTAACTACAGGATCACTTGAAGCTGTACTTGATGACCCACTCCCCTCCGAGGTTGAGCTTGGCAATGATGCCGCTTTGACAGGTGAAGAGAAAATACTTTCGATTGCATCAGAAATTCCTTGGAAAAATTCCTTACTCATTTCATTTCTTTCCAAAAATTCGCAAAAATATCAAAAACAACAGCTCCGATTTGATGCCGACCTTTTTCAACATTAGGCTGCGCAATCGCCTCGGATGCCCATGGGAATAGCGGGTCGCCACCAAAATTTGATCCGAAATACATCGCAGCGACAACATAAGCAACGAGATCGCTGCCAGACAGGTTGAAGCGGTGTTGCGCCAAGCCGCCGGCTTGGCTAATGAACGCATTGACCTGCTCCACACCAAGGCGTTGACACCGTGTGGGCCAGATATTGCTTAAAATACCTCGAATATGGTCATAGGTCAGCTGATCCGAAGGGCTGGAATAGATCCTCTCGAACCCTAAGAGTATACGCTTGGGGCGCGCCAGATCTTTATGGATATCCGCAACATGCGCACTCACAACCTCGGTCAAGCCCGCCATGTAAGGCGCGTAAGCGCGCTCATTCTCAGAAAACCAGCCAATGGATGTCAAAGTAGTACGATATTGCGAATCATCCTCAAAATAGCATCCCAAAAACGCAACAGCGATCAAATATTTGAATTGGTCCTTCTCAGAAGCAATCCCTTTTGCCTTAGCTTTTTGACTGGCGATGCGGACCACCTGGCGGAGCGAGTCATCCGTTAACGCAGCGGCTTTCTGCGGAAACTGATCTCGGAAGAATGCCATGGCGCGCGTCTCATAGCGATAGGCCCTGAAACGCTCGAAACCGTCCAGTTCCACATCAGACAGCACTGGAATGCCCTTCGCTTTGACACCTACGAGGTTTTCAAAGCAAGGCCGGATCAGCCAAGCATTTTGCGACTCTGGTTGATCGCCTGCAATCAAGGCCACGCGCTGATCATCGCGCATATAGAGCCATTGAACAATCTTCTGGGGAAGATCCCTGATACTGTCAAAATAGCAAGGCGTGATTTGCGGGTCCCAATATCGAAAAAAGACCCATCTCTTGTCCTGCTCGACCTGGAGACGTGTAAATTTTCTTAAATGCGACCAAATTTCATCCATCGATGCAGTGGTTCGTAGCAGTATTCCAACATTCTTGCCCCAGTATTTTCGGAAGAAGTTGCGATGGAACGGCGACCCCGGCGCGGGTTCCTCACCAGACCGGTTCCCCAAGCTCATATCGACCAGATATGGGGCGCTCTTTTTAAGCTCTTTCGCTGCCCCGCCTTTGAACAAGCAGCGATAGGCCAATCCGCTTTGTTCAAGGATTTCTGGCAGATTGGGGACTTTGGCCGCGTCGAGAATAGCATAGGTCTTCAACTGAGGAACGGCATCGAGCGAACCAAATTTCTCGATTTCGGCCTCTGTGGGATCCGATTGACCAAAGAACGGCTCGTAAAGCACATCAGGAACCGTTTTCTTCGGCAATGTCCCGAACTGGCTGTCCAGCGGCTCTACATCTCGGATCTCTTCGATCCTGAGATAAGGCTGCTCTGCATCTGAATTTCCAGCAAAGGCGGGGTCCGCCCCAATGCCCAACCAATAGTCCTCGTCCAAACCGGCCTCACGTCAAAAAACTTGCTCAAAACTGCTGCGGACTATGCGACAGGATTAGGGCAAGAACAAGATCAATGCTATCAAAATGGAAAACAGGAAAGTCAGAGATTCTTCCGAGTTTCATAAGTTTTTTTGCGCTTATCTGGCTCCAAACCGCGGGGGTTATCGCCTTGAAACTACTCAATATAAGGGCGTAAATAATCCATCTCGCACCCCCCGCCACCGAGCTTAAATGGCGACATAACACCTGCCCTGATCTCAGTGCAATCTGGGCGGGAAAATACGCAATCTATGGCTAGGCTGTACGTCCCGAATTTACGACATCAAGCACTTTACAAGCGCGATCAGAACGAGCGTCGCGATCGCACCAACGGGAGCCATATACCAGCGGCTCTGCTCCTGAAGCCGCATCGTCTCGGCAATAAGCGTCCCCGTCACGGAGTTGAGCCTCGCAATATCTTCGCTGATCTTCTTCGCTTCTGTTTCTGTCATGGTCGTGCCGCTCATGAAAATGCCAGCCTAGGGTACCCCCGAAACCCTAAAAAAGCGAGGAATTCCGCATTCTACAGACGCTCAGCTATCAAAACTCACCTACCAGCGCTCTGTCATAGACCCTGATGCGGCCCCCTCCACAGTCGAGTGTTGGAACCCCTGCCCGATCCAGCTGGCGCGCAAGATGAATGGGTGCCTTTTTCACATCTGCCGCCAGTTGACCGAGTGTAAGATAGTGTTGTTCGAAGGCCGTGATACTGGTCTGGCTAATCAGCTGATGCAGATGATTGGTCTTGGGGTTTCGCTCTATCACGCCTCGAAGATATCCGGCGTTTCTTAGCGACCGAACCGAGCCCGCGCTGATCTTGAGACGCTTAGCCGCGTCCGGAAGCGGCAGGTTACCTTCCCGATAAGCGGGCTTCGTTTCCTGCACTTGTTGACCGACCGGCACATACAGCCCCCGCAGTCCCGCGACATCGGCCGCCCGTGCAATACCGTCAAGCGCCCCCGAGCGCCATTGCGCAACCAGACCCGCGTAAGACAGCGATGGAACACCCCCGTTGTGCTGCGCATCTGTCCGATACGATAGCGCCCGATACCGATCTTTTCCGGGTTCCAGTGATGGAGATAGGCCAAATCCCCCCCCGAGACTTCGGCCAGCAGCGAAAGCTGATCGGGATGGCCCGAGCAGAGATAGGGCCATCTCAATCCCATATCCGAGCAAAGATCACGCGGCGGGGTTTCATTGCGACAGGCAAGCCGTGCCGTAATGCTGGCGGGTGTCTCGCCATCGAACGGAGAGACCGATAGCGCAAGGTGACGCTCAAGCATCGTCATCCTCCTCGTCATCATTGAAGCTCTGACGCGGGTCGATGCGGTGGAAAGGCACATTGACCCGGTTCGGATGCAGGTAAAGCTTGAATGTCTCCTGCATGATGGCCTCGGCCCGCGCAGAGACCCGCTTGGCATTCTGGCTATTGAAACGCGACCTTTTGACAAAGCACATCGGATCGCGCGTTTCCTGCCAATCCCTCAGCCATTTCATCAGCGATGTCCGACAAGGCGCGCGCAGCGCGAAGAGCTTTGCCAGTTCGTCAGCGTTGCGCCCTTGGCGGATCTGCTCCGTCAGCCTCGCTTCAACACGTTCGACCAGTTTGGGCATATAGGCACACACGGAAGCTTGCGAGCGGCTGACTTCCTTGGCGGCCTCCCCCGCCTCAAATTCTTCCACGAAAAGCTGTTTTCGAAAAACGCGGGCCTGCTCGGCAGCAGGCATTCGGCTTACAAGCATACTTCCCGCCAAGGCCCGCCGCGCAGCTCTCGAACTGGAAAAGTAGCCATATTCTAGCCGTGCCTTACCATCCTCCAGCATCGTTTTAAGATCCCGATGGCTCAGGCACAGAGGCTCGGAATTGGCATTTAATGCGCGTAACTCCACAAGCGTCTCGCTCACATTGTCGACTATGTGCAGGGTCTCGCCGAAGATCACCGCCTCAGCCTTGGATATGCGTAACCGGACCGCCATTATCGCACCTCCGGCAGCGTCAATATGCTGCGCTCGGTGATATGCTGCGACAGATCTGCTTCAACTGCCCCGTCAAAGATCGCCCGAAAGACCGCGCGATAGGCCCGCCCCTTCAGCCCGGTCACCTCCACGACCTGCTGCACCGATGTCGATCCGTTCAGCCCGCGCAAAACCTCGACGACAGCAGCATCCGCTTCCGCGTCCTCACTCCCGCGAAACATATGAAGGAGCTCGGCATTCCGCACCTCTGCCTCGGAGTAGCTGTTCTCGGTCACGAGCAGAGCATCATCCGCAAACCGCTTCGGCAGCTGACCTTTGATAAGCTCGAGCTCCTTATCGAAGCCGTTACGTTCGACCAAAGCGCTCGGCTTTACGGCCAGAGCAAGCTTGAAGCCGGTCTCAAACAGAAGAAGGTAATCAAAGACGTGATACCGAAGCTTCCCCGCAGCATCGCGGAAGGGAACGCGGGGCGGCTGGTCCCAGATATCGACCACTTCCTTTTGCGAGAAGCTAACGAGCAGGCATTTACGCTCCTCATTGCTCTCAAAGATAAACTGGCGCCATGCTGCGCCCCGATGCAGTCGGGCCAGCAGAAAACCACGCGCGCTCGACTTTGAGCGCGCCGCAAACATACGCGTCGCCCGCGTGCGCTCCGGAGGCACATACGGCCCCCCGAAATCAAATCCATCCATCGGAATTCTTACCCGCGCGGCAGATCAACTTCTGTCCACGCCGAGCTCCTCTTTCATTGAGACACAATGACCCGCCGCGCAGAAAGCTCTGCGCGCTTGACCGGATCCAGAAAATGGGTCATGAAAGAGATGTATCGGGTCCTACTTGATACATCTCCATAGAGGGCCTTCGGAGCTGCAACTCCGACGGCCCTTCTTCATTTACGGCTCATTGTTACAGATCATCATCGGCCCTCCTCTTGTGACAGGGGAACAGGTCCTCAACGGGTCGCCCCACAGCTTCGGCAAGCGCTTTTTCGATGCGCGCAGACCGGCACATACGTTTTCCAACCAAAGTCAGCGCTGAATCATTCACACCAATCTCACGAGCCAGCTGCGCAAGGGATGTTCCCCGGATACGCAGCTGTGCTTTCAGCAGTTCATGGGCGTCTAATTCTTCCTTCGTCGGGGTGCGCATAGAGCCGCCTCCGGGTTCTGCATGAATGAAATCTGGGCAAGCCCCCTTCCAAGCTAAGAAACTCCATCTTTCTGGGTCAACCGCTCAATCAATTGACTTCAAAGGAAAAAGAGACGCGGACTCTTTGGTCCGATCGGACCGAAAAGTCCGACCGTTGTATTTCCAAGATAAATTACGGTTCCCGAACTAAAGTTTCTGAGTAGGCTTGAGAAACCAGCAGCGGAGGCAATCAAAATGGCAGAGGGAGACAGCCCATACGATTCGACGATCAAGCACGTTGGAGCGACCGAGCTGCTGAACTTTCGACTGAAGAGAGGTTGGACCAAAAAGCATCTCAGTACGGAGCTCGGCATATCGACACGAGACTACTACCGCTACGAAAAGGGCGAACGTCCCGTGCCGGCCTCGGTGCGGTGTGCGATGCTTTTTAAGTTTCAGTTTGATTTACTGCCCGCAGAAGAGCTGGCCCGCCATATAGGCGTAACCCTCGCACCAGCACCCGAACCGGTCCCCACAGTCGTCCCTATCCCATCACCCGAGCCAGAACTGGATTTCTGGAAAAACTTGCGTGAGAATGAGGTGAAGAGAAATCGTAGAGAGAGATACTCTAAAGCGGGGCAAAAATTCATTCAGCTCCGTGACGACGCGTACATCTGTAGCACGGCATATGTAGTAATTAAGATCATCGTTGAAGAGCTTAGTTTACCTCGCGACTTTAAGCTGTTGGAGGTTGATTGGGCGTTTGGCGCTGCCGTTGCCGTTATCGTGCTATGTTCACCGTCAATCCTTGCTGAACTCCCTTTACTTAAGGCCGTGCAGCACCTGTTAAAGCGCACTCAAACGCCATAGCGCGAAGCCAGATGTCGAACTAAGGGAATAACTTCCTCTCCTCTGCCCTTCTAGCGGTGCCGCCGATTGAACGGCAACAACGCAGCGAAACTATTGGCTACGAGCATCTCCTCGACGCCCTGCATGGGGGAATATGGGCGGTTAGCCGCCATTCGCTACGATTTGAACCAATGGCAGCTGTGCGTAGAAAAGCGGGCGTTTCGACCTACAAGCAAACCGAACAGAAGAAGGGTACCGTCGAATCGACTGACAACCGATATCGGCAAGCATCTAGTCAGAGAAGCGTGCAACCGCGGTTCCGCGCAATGAGCGTGAAAAACGCAAAGTGACGGTTGGCTCCGTGGTTAGACATGCTCGGGCTTCGAAAGGTTCTGGAAATTCTCTAAGACCTTGCGGAATGCTGCAATCAATTCAGGAAAGTCTGCCGAGACTTTTCCTTCGGCAACGGCGCAACGGCTTTCATCCGACAGTAGGCCGGTAGCTTTAGAAAGCTCCCTCAGACTAAACTCAATATTAGCTAGGTCTGCACTTTTCATGGCAGGTTTCAAGCCATCCAGCCATCTTCTGATCGCCAGCTCGCTTAGACCCAAAAGCATGTTGGTACCTAATTTTTCTGAAAGATCATTAGCATCGCTGAGAACCTCTCTCTCGATGGCGATCCTTCTCTCAAAGTTGCGCGTTCTGCCTAAATTCTTGTTCATCCCAGTGCCCTTTCTATCGTCCTTGCCCACTCAATAGATCTTTTCAGAATGTCTTGTGCGTCAAAGTTTAATCTAGGCTCATGTCGGCCTCGCGTACTCGCATGTCTGCAACGCGCAAGGAAGTCGAACTCGCCCCTGCCAATCGTGATTGAATGTTCGTGCAGGCTGTAAGGGGAGCATCTGCCGAAAGCTACATTTTCGCATAGATAACTAGATGAACACATAGCGATATTTCTTAGGCAAACGTACGCAATTCCGAGCTCGTAAATCATATTCTGAGGCCTCGCGCTTATTTGCTCCGGTACACCCTCCAGGATCTCGATAAGGCCCCTCACATCGTCGCGACTAGCCTTGTACCTTTGGGGTTCACCAAAAATAGTTTTGAGGTGCTTGAAGCCGTGCAACGGTCGAGATTCTTGAAATAGGTGCCAAGCGAATAAATCCCCAGACGAAAAAAAGTATTTCATCTTCTTTTCGCCATACCAAGATATGGAAGGCTCGCATTCGTATTGTAGAGCCACAACCTCCCTAACGTAACCCTCAGACTGAGTGCCTCCATTGTCAGGGCAAAGCACAAGAATATCCAAATCGCTATTGGCATCAGGGTCTCCCCTTCCGTAAGAGCCAAACACGGATATATTGATTATGGAGTTCTGGTGTTTCATCTTCGCGAGATTGATCTGAAAATGTATGCTACGAACATACCCCCAAATACGACTTTGATCACAGCGATTACCACCATGACAAGAACTGACTGAGGTAGCGAAGTGGATATGGTAACGCCGAGAACTTCAAATGTGTTAGCCTTAAGATAGTCTAGGTATCGCTCAAACACTGCTGGAAGTGACAAGGCAGGGTTTCGATGGATGTCGCGAGATACAGAAAAAACGGACAGAATTGCGACCAAGGTAAAGCATGAGATTATTAGATTTATAAGTTTTTCACCGTGCCCCCAGACGAGGCCACTTGCCCAAAGCGAAAATGACTTTCATCGGATCTGGAGTTGAGCGCTCAACGTCCCGTACTTTTTGTTGTAATAGGCCTCCGTCCTTTTCCTTGCCCGCCTCAGATGTTCCTGCTCTTGCTGAACTTCTAGCAAGGTTAACTCCCTTACTTCTTTGGCTTCCCCCAAAGTTACCGCATTCCTCCTAAGTGCCTGCAGTATTTCCTGGGCAACATTTGGCCGTGATGGCAATTGCTTCACGATCTGATTGTAGTCAATTGGCGTTTCGTCAATTGTTATGTAATCGAATTGGCAGCTATTAAAGGTGGCTGCCCTAAAATTACACCTTTGCAACTTGGCACCGGTAAAATTACAGTTCTCGAAGCGCGCCTCATGGAAGTAGCAGTCCTTCATGTCGGCAAACCGAAAATCCACCCCTTCAAAGACAGCGCTCTTTCCGCTCGCAGATACCAGTTCAGAGTTTTTAAAATCCTTAATGCGTGTATTTTTAAGGGAACAATGTTCATATTTTCTTGGCTTGAAATATACGATCCCCTCCCTCTCGTATGGTCGTATTTGAGCAGTGGTATTCGCTGTATCAGTGGCAGCAGGCAATTTTATGTCATTTGATGCAGACAACACATATCACTCTTCTTGGGCTAGTCTCATCGACCGGTGAGCAAAAGTAAGCTCTAGACTGCCCCATCAATTGAGAATTGCCAAGTGTTGCCGAGAGTGATTTTTGCGTCGCCGATTACACCAAGCGCCAACAGTTTTATCCCGTTCAGCGCAAGGGGCAGCGGCTTGTTTCAGGTTCTTAACTAAATCCCGTATGACGGCGTGCAAAAGTATGATCAGAGGCTACAAGGCGAGTCCAAGGCTTAGACGTGTCACGGGGCTGCCGGGCGTCATATCCAACAGCGTACTAAGAACCGGGCTGAAGCTTCTCTGTGTTCAGAGTAAGGGCAGCCATAGGCTGGCATCGGCCATCCGTTACGATTGGCATGAATTTCCGCAATGGGCCGAAAGCTACAAGCCCACGTATTTCCCCATCGATTAAAGAATAATGCGACTACTCCCCCGCTCCGCGCTCAGCCAAGAAACCAGACATGACCAAGTCGGTGCGCCAATAGATGCGGCTTAGATCAGGTGGCATAGGAAGCGTGGCCACGCCTGCGTTTCTTAAACGAGTGGACAGCGCCCCTGCAGGGCTCCGTATGTGATCAGCGAGCTCTCCAAGGGACATGAACCTTTGCCGGAATGCCTCAAGGCTTTCGAGAGATACCTGCAGCGCTCCGATACGAGCCTCAACATTGCAAGAAGCACGACTTAGAAAACCGGCATGTGCAAGATAGGTGACTGTCATTACAGTTATGCGCAAATAGCTTGCCGCCTCAGCAATCGGGTAGGCTATAGCTCCCAGCTCAGTCGCTTTATTCCGATCTTCATCAGCCTCGATCCACTCTCCTAGCTCACGCCTGAAAGCAGAAAGCATAGCCTCGGTGACAAAACTTTTAGTGACGATCGTTCCATCATCTTGCCTATATGCCAGCCCCCTCCGGACGAGCAGCGCTTGCTCTTTAAGGGAGAAGCCTTGGACTGACGGAACAAGCGCTTCATTGCGCGCGGCAATACCCTCAGAGGGCACACCAAAGACCTGCACGCCTTTGCGGATCGAGAAACGAGCAAAGATCTCTCGCCGCATCAACGCGCGCAGCGGCTCGACTTCGTCTCCTAGCCCCCTGCCCTGAAGCCATGCCACCAGCGGCCCGTAAATACGCCCGAAGAAGCGCTTCTCGGCATGTTGCTCGGCCAGCTCCTGCAAGCAGGCCAAGAAGGCCAGTTCGCCCCCTTCGAGCACCTGATAGCCTGCGTCTCCATACCGCGCCCAATCTTGCTCATTTTGGCCGCTGAGCGTCGCTTCTGGCCCCTTCTTTAGCAGCAGGCCAAGGACCTCACAGAGGCGCGCTGCGATATTGAGCTCGAACCCGTCGAGCCACGCATCGCCTCGTCCTTTGAGAATACGCCGCGTCAGATAGCGCTCGAATGGGCCCGTCTCTGCAGGAACAATGCCTTGCGACAACACCCAGCCAAAATGCTTACGAACCTGCGCCGCAAAATCCCGTCCGTCTTTAGTGAATTTCTCGGGTGGCAGTGTCACCAACAGGCAGCCGTGATCGGCACAGCTTCGCACAGAGGCAAACTTCCATTGTAGCCTGCGGGACATCCGCCATGCCTCCTCCGCCGACGACACCTCTTGGCGCAGGCATTCGGGGCAGATGCGTATGCGCGTGCGCTGCAGGCTATGCGTCGTCGCGATCTCGTCGCGCAGGCGGAAGCGGCTATGGCCGAGATGACGGATGGAGACCCGTGCCAGTGTAGAAGCGTCACAGCCTGCAAGCTGCGCAAGCTGGGCGATTGCCAAAGGTTCGCCGCGGAACAGAGGATCGACCGGAAAGGCCAGATCACCGCAGAACTGGTAGACAGAGGGTGCACCATTGCGTGCTGCCAACCGCGTTAGCAAAGACGAGGCCGGCTCAAAGCGTTCGTGCTGCACGGTCAGCGGCAGCCGCGCAAAGTCCGCTTCAGGATCTACAGATCGACTTTTTGCCACGCATGTCTTTCGGGATCAGGCATTGGATTCGTCCTGATCCTACGCCAGCCCGATCGATCAACCAACATGCCAAGCATGAGCCAAAAACACATTCGTGGACATCTATGTGAAAGGAAAGCCAGTTTCGTCTGACATTCGACAACTTCAGAAATGGCGGACCCGGAGCGATTCGAACGCCCGGCCCCTTGATTCGTAGTCAAGTGCTCTATCCAGCTGAGCTACGGGTCCGCAATATCTGCACCTGAATGATCAGGCTATGTCGTATCTGGCAGAGCCAGAAGTAGTGGCGGACCCGGAGCGATTCGAACGCCCGGCCCCTTGATTCGTAGTCAAGTGCTCTATCCAGCTGAGCTACGGGTCCGTCGTGGGGGGCTATCTATTGGGTAAGTCGGGGGGGCGCAAGAGGGAAAATGAAAGTTTTTCATTCCGCCCGCGTTTCCCCACGCGACGAACGCCCCAAATGCCTTACATGGAAAGCTCCTGCG
The DNA here is from genome assembly GCF_057380695.1 of Thioclava sp. NS-SX20. Taxonomy (NCBI): domain Bacteria; kingdom Pseudomonadati; phylum Pseudomonadota; class Alphaproteobacteria; order Rhodobacterales; family Paracoccaceae; genus Thioclava; species Thioclava sp. NS-SX20. The sequence continues at coordinate 2,021,825 of NZ_CM170816.1, forward strand.
GCAGATGCAGCAGGAATTGTGTTCCGGTTTCATCGCTGCGCATCAGCTCCAGCCGCCCGCCATGACCACGAATTAGCTCGGCAGAAATCGCCAGCCCCAGACCGGTGCCGCCTTTTCGCGAGCCGCCCGTAAAGGGCTGGAACAGATGCTCGCGGGTTTTCGCAGGCAGGCCCGGACCGGTATCCTGCACGCGGATCCACCACTCGTCACGGGTCTCCCCGGCCCCCACCTCGATCGTGCCATGTTCGCCCGTGGCCTCCAGCGCCTGCCGCGCATTGCGCACAAGATTGGAGATCACACGGTAGAGCTGTTCGCGGTCGGCGCGGATCGTCAGATTCGGCGCGATATCCACGATAAAATCGACAAGCCCCGCCCCTTCCAGCGACTGCTCGCTTTCCACCACCTCGGCCACCAGCGGCGCCAGCATGAAGCGCGACAGCGAAGGCGGCGGCTCTTCGGCCTTCCCGAACGCCAGCGTCGTCTCGCAAAGATTGACCGCCCGCCCGATGGAATTGATCAGCTTCGGCGCGGCGCGCTTTACAACCGGATCCTCGGAAAATTCCATACGGTCGGCAAAGAGCTGCGCCGTCGTAAGGATATTGCGCAAATCATGGCTGATCTTGGCCACGGCCTGCCCAAGCTGGGCCAGCCGCTCTTTCTGGCGCAGGGCGGCGGTCAGCTGGGTCTGCATATCCGCCAAGGCATCCTCGGCCACGCGAAGCTCTTGGATGCGGGCATTGGGGGCAATGATACGGCGATTGTCTTCGGGAGCCTCGGAGTAAGACGCCATATGCGCCACCAGCCGCTTGATCGGGGCGACCATCAAACGCTGCACCAAAGCGAACAGAAGCACCGCCGTGATGCCCGAAATCACAGCAGACAACGTCAAAAGACGCAGACCATATTCGATCATTCCGATCCGGATCGGACGCGTATCGAGCGTGATCTCGATCACCTGCCCCCCCTGCTGCACCGGCTCGCCCACCACGCGAATGATATGGTTCTCGGGGTCGATCAGAATCTTCAGCGCATCCCTGATCCGCGTCCAATGCGACGCATCACGAATGTCGTAGGTGCCCGAGATGGCCTCGGGCAGCGGCGAAGACAGCACAAGCTGCCGCACCGCATCGCGGCGCAAAACGACGTTATAGACGCCCGCATTGGCCAGAAGTTCGTTTTCCAGATCCGGATCGATGGTCGACTGGTCGGTCGCCAGCAGCGACAGGGACGCGATCTGGGCGCGCTCCAGCCGTGTCAAAAGATAGTTTTCCCGATAGGTGGCAATCCCCGGCAAGAGAATCAACAACTCTGCCAGGACAACGAAGATCGTCGTCAGGATAAGAAATCGGCCAGAAAGCGAGTTGATCTTCATACCTGTCTCGGGTGACTCCGCGACGATTACACCAGGAAACGTCTGCAAATATTGTTGCTTTCTTGCGATAAATAGGGCGTGATTGCCAAAGACAAAAGAGACCAAGCCCCGAAATCTCGTGATTTCGTCATCAACTTCGCTGCTATCGGCAAAAAACTGCCCCGGGTGAATTGACTTGTGGTCCTATCCTGACTAAAGACCGGGCCTCGAATATGAGCGGCAGCCGAATCCGTTTGGCGTCGTGTTGCCCTACCGTATCAGAACCCGGAGTTAAGCGATGAAACGCACTTTTCAGCCCTCGAACCTCGTTCGCGCCCGTCGCCACGGGTTCCGTGCCCGCATGGCAACCAAAGGTGGCCGCAAGGTCCTGAATGCACGCCGTGCAAAAGGCCGGAAGTCGCTGTCGGCATAAGCCGCAGCGACTGGTAACAGGCTAATCCTATGACACCGTCGGACGCTTCCGTGACAGACCCCTCAGGTCAGCGCGCGGGCACAGCTCCGGCGGTTTCTTCATGCGCAGCCGATGCGCTTACCCCTGTGGCGACCCTGCGCAAACGGGCGGATTTCCTGCGTGCGGCGTCCGCACGGCGGCAGGGCATGGCCGCAGGCCTGCTTCAGGCGCGCGAGCGTGCGGAGGAGCCCGTCTCCCCCCTGTTGGCGCGCGTCGGATTTACCTGCTCCAAAAAGGTCGGCAATTCGGTTGCACGCAACCGCGCCAAGCGCAGGCTGCGCGAGATTGCCCGACTGGTGCTGCCGGTGCATGGCAAGCCCGGCTGGGATTATGTGCTGATCGGGCGTGCAGACGCCACGGCAACCCATGATTTCCAAGCGATGCAGGACGACCTGATCCGCGCCCTCGCACGGGTCCATGCCGAAGATTACCGCCCGCCCAAGCCGCGTGGCCCGAAGCCCGATATCCCGCGCGGCCCGCGCCGCGGCAAAGGCAGATCCACCTCCGGCCCGTCGACGACCGGTTCGGACGGATGAGCCCCCTGGCCCATCTCGTGGCGTTGCCGGTACGGGCCTATCGGCTGGTGGCCAGCCCGTGGGTCGGTAATGGCTGCCGGTATCAGCCGACCTGTTCCGCCTATATGCTGGACGCCCTCGCCCTGCATGGCGCGTTCAAGGGCAGCTATCTGGGCATCAGGCGTATCCTGCGCTGCCATCCGTGGGGCGGCTTCGGCTATGACCCCGTGCCGGGCGCTGACCCCGACCATGACGCAAAATGCCATTGTGCAAAGGAGCATGACCATGCTGGACGATGACGACGCCCCGATCCATCCGCTCTTTGCCGACGCCCCCTCGACGACGGCCTTCAAGAAGCTGCGCAAGCGTATCGTGCGCCAGACCCGCGAGGCGATCGAGCAGTACGGGATGATCGAACGCGGCGCGCGCTGGCTGGTCTGCCTGTCGGGCGGCAAGGACAGTTACACCCTGCTGGCCGTGCTGCACGAGCTGCAATGGCGCGGGCTTCTGCCGGTCGAGATCCTTGCCTGCAACCTCGATCAGGGACAGCCGGGCTTTCCTGCGACTGTTCTGCCGGAATTCCTTGAAAAAATGGGGGTTCCGCACCGGATCGAATATCAGGACACCTATTCCGTGGTGATGGACAAGGTGCCGCAGGGCAAGACCTATTGCGCCCTGTGCTCGCGCCTGCGTCGCGGGAACCTGTACCGCATCGCGCGCGAGGAAGGCTGTTCGGCCGTTGTGCTGGGCCACCACCGCGACGATATTCTGGAAACCTTCTTCATGAACCTCTTTCATGGTGGACGCTTGGCGACCATGCCGCCCAAGCTGGTAAACGAAGAAGGTGATCTGTTCGTCTATCGCCCTCTGGCCTTTGTCGCCGAAGAGGATTGCGAGAAATTCGCCCGCGATATGAATTACCCGATCATCCCGTGCGACCTCTGCGGAAGTCAGGACGGGCTGCAACGTCAGCAGGTCAAGCAACTCCTTGATAGCTGGGAGAAAAATAGGCCCGGACGGCGTCAGGTGATGTTCCGGTCGTTGATGAATGCGCGCCCTTCCCACCTGCTGGACACGGGGCTTTTCGACTTTGCCGGATTGGCCCTCAAACCGCAGGATGGTTCAAATTTGAACGATAACATCCCCGATTTACGCCACCACGATTAACCGAACACTGACAAAACCGACCTAAGACTATGGCCATTAATTTATGCGCCGTTTGACGAGGTATGGTGATGTCGAAGGAACAGAATCGCAAGTCCGCCCCCAAAGGTGGCCCGATTCTCATGCGACGGGAAATGATAGCCTTTGCTCCGGCTATCCTTCTCGCAGGCTACTGGATCGGGCTTGAAGCGATGGTCCTGCTTGGCGTCACCGCTCTGGCTGTGGGCTGGATGACCCGCCCCATCACGCCCGGCGAGGAGATCGAGATGAACACGCTCGATCCGGCCACCGGCCTGCCGCTCCGCGAACTGGCCCTGCCGATGATGGACAAGATCATGACCGAAGCGCGGCAGAGCAACCGGCTGTCGACCTGCTTCGTGATCTGCGTGGACGAACCGCAAAATCTGGTTGCCAATACCAGCACCCGTGAATTCGACGATGTGATGCGCCGTTCAGCAGAGCGTTTGCGCTCGGTTTTGCGGGATTCGGATTACATCGCCCGCCTTGGCGGCGCGCGTTTCATGGTGATGCTGAAACCCACGCCCAATCCGGATCTGGAAAGCATGATCCAGCTTTCGGTGCGCCTGCAAAGCACGCTCGAAGAACCCCTGTCGATTGCCGGTCGCAGCCTGTCACCGACATTCCATCTGGGCTTTTGCCAGATGAACCGTAGTCCCGGATCCGATGCCGAGTCGATCCTGGAAGCGGCCGAAACCGCTGCAGAGGAAGCCTCGCGCAACGGGCCTTCGGCAATCCGTGCCTATTCGAACGAGATCCGTCGCACGGCAGAAATCCGCACGGCTTTGTCGGCAGAGGTCGGGGATGCGCTCGAGAACGGCGAGATCGTTGCCTATTTCCAGCCGCAGATCTGCACGGATACCGGCCTGATCTCCGGGATGCAGGCCATGCCGCGCTGGCTGCACCGCGAACGAGGCGTGCTGGGTGAGACCGATATCATGCCCGCCGTCATCGCCGCCAATCTGCGCACGCGCTTTTACGAAGTGATGATGTTTCAGGTGTTCCATGCCCTGAAAGAATGGAATGCCCGCGAGGAACTGGTGGGCATCATCTCCCTGCCGATCAATGAAGAGCTGCTGACCAATCCGAAAATGCCCGAACGCCTGCAATGGGAATTCGACCGTTTCGAACTGCCCGCCGACCAGATCCGTCTGGTGCTAGAACAGGACATCGTCTCGAAGCTCAATGACGACATGATCTCGCATACGCTCAGCGCCTGTCGCAAAATGGGGTGCAAGATCGAACTGGCCGGATTTGGCAATGGCCCCGCCTCGATCAATTCGGTACGCAATGCCTGCGCGGGCCGGATCCGCATCCATCGCAGCTTCGTCGCCCATGTGGATCACGACGCCGAACAGCAACGCCTTGTCGCCGCCATCATTTCGCTGGCCGAGGGTCTGGGCATCCAGACGATTGCCGAGGGTGTCAGTTCGATCGGCGAACATGCGATGCTCTCGCAACTGGGCTGCAACCATGTGCAGGGCCGCGGCATTGCCACCCCCATGCCGCTGGAAGACACCCATGACTGGATCAGTCGTCACATGGCCAAGCTGGAACAGACGCCGCGCCTGAATACCCGACGCGGCAGCTAAAAACCGGTGTCGTCATCACGAATTCCGTCTGGAAGTCACGGAACGGGGGGAAAGGGCTTGACCTTTTGCCCCCCCTTCTGTTGAACCGGAGCGACTTCCCGAAAGGCAGACGGATCCCATCGCCCATGGAAAACCAGAACAAGAACCTCATCATCGCAGCCGTGCTTTCTGCGCTCGTGCTGATCGGCTGGACAGTCTTCTTCCCACCGGAGCAGACGACAAATCCGGAGGGTGGTGAAACCGTCTCGGATCAGGCCGCCTCGGCCACCGCACCGAGCATCGCCCCCACGCCGGAGGCACTGGCGCAAGCGACGCAGGATGCCAATGCCGTGGCCACCGCCACCAGCGACCAGTTGGCCCAGATCCCGCGGATCGCCATCGAGACCCCCGACCTGAAGGGCTCGATCTCGCTGCTGGGTGGTCGTTTCGACGATCTCTCGCTTGAAAAGTATAAAGAAACACTCGACAAGAATTCGCCCGATGTGCGTCTTCTTGCACCGGTTGGCGGCGACGATACCAATGCTGCCAAACCCTATTACGTGGTCTATGGCTGGCTTCCCGCTGGCGGCTATTCCGCAGATAAGGTGCCCGGCCCGCGCACGGTATGGTCCGCTCCGGACGGAGCCAAGCTGACCCCCGAAACGCCTGTGACCCTGACATGGGATAACGGAGCCGGTCTTGTCTTCCACCGCACGATCTCGGTCGACAAGGATTACCTGTTCACCATCCAGCAATCGGTCGAGAACACCACCGATCAGGAGGTGCGTCTGGCGCCCTATGGCATCATCGCCCGCCACGGTCTGCCGCCGTCGAAATCGACCTATGTGCTGCATGAAGGTGCCGTGCGGATGAGCGATGGCAAGCTGGAAGAGATCAAATACAAGAAGTTCAAGGATCTCGAACAGAGCGCCGGTGAAGGTCAGGCAGAGCTGATCTCGGTCGCCGATAACGGCTGGACCGGCTTTACCGACAAATACTGGATGACGACGCTTGCGCCGAAAACCGGTCCTTTCACCTCGGTCGTGAAATATTCCGGCGAGCAGTCCGACATCTACCAGACCGAAACCCGCTTGCCGGTCATGACGGTTGCCGCGGGGGCCACCCAGTCGGCAGATACCTATCTCTTTGCGGGCGCAAAGGAATATGAGGTCATCAAGCACTATCAGGACGATCTGGGGATCGTGAAGTTCATCGACTCCATCGACTGGGGCTGGTTCTACTTCCTGACCAAACCGATCTTCTGGCTGCTGCACTGGCTGCATGCCGCGATCGGCAATATGGGCTGGGCGATCATCGCACTGACCTGTATCATCAAGCTGATCGTCTTCCCGCTGGCGCGCAAATCCTACATCTCGATGGCGAAGATGAAGGAACTGCAACCCGAGATGGAAGCCCTGAAAGAGCGCGCAGGCGAAGACCGCCAGAAGCTGCAGCAGGGCATGATGGAGCTTTACAAGAAGAACAAGGTCAACCCCGCTGCGGGCTGTCTGCCGATCCTGCTGCAGATCCCGATCTTCTTCTCGCTCTATAAGGTGATCTATGTCACGATCGAGCTGTATCACGCGCCGTGGATCGGCTGGATCCATGACCTCTCGGCCCCCGATCCGACCTCGATCCTGAACCTCTTCGGCCTTCTGCCGTGGGGCACGCCAGAGCCGGGTAACTTCCTCTTCATCCTCAGCCTCGGCATCCTGCCGATCCTCTTGGGCGTGTCGATGTGGTTCCAGCAAAAGCTGAATCCCGCCCCCGCCGACAAGAGCCAGGCGATGATCTTCGCGTGGATGCCGTGGATCTTCATGTTCATGCTGGGCAGCTTTGCCTCGGGCCTCGTGCTCTACTGGATCGCGAACAACACGATCACCTTCATCCAGCAATACACGATCATGTCGATGCACGGGAAACGCCCCGATATCTTCGGCAATATCAAGTCGAGCTTCGCGAAGAAGTCCGGCGGAAAGGCCAAATGATCGGCACTCTAAGCAACATATTCCGCCATCCGATCAAATCGATCGGGGCGGAAGCCATCAGCAGCGCGTCCCTCACCGAGGGGCGCGCTCTGCCTTTGGACAGGGTCTGGGGCGTGCTGCATGAAGGCTCAAAGATCGAGGCCCATGCGGGCCGGACGGATTGGGCGCGGAAGATGAACTTTCTCGTCGGGGTTTCCGCTCCCGATCTGATGGCCGTCACACATGAGACCCTTGAAAACCAGTTCTGCCTGCGCCATCCGGCAAAGCCAGAGATATGTTTCAATCCGGAAACACCCGAAGGACAGGCCGCGTTTCTGGCGTGGATCTCCGATCTCTGGCCCGAGCACCGTCCCCGCCCGACCGTTCTGGCCAAGGCCAAAGACCAGCCGCTGACCGACCAGAGCACGCCCGTGCTCTCGCTGATCGGGACCGCGTCGCTCAGGGAGGTCTCGGAGGCCTGTGGCTGCGATCTGGATATGCGTCGTTTCCGCGCCAATCTCTGGGTGTCGGACTGGGCCCCGATGTATGAGCAAACCCTGATCGGCCAACGGCTGCGCATGGGCGAAGCAGAGCTGGAAGTGGTCGAGCCTGTGGGCCGCTGCCGTGCCCCCGACGGCAATCCCGCAACCGGAGAACGCGACCAGGATCTTCTCAAATTGCTCAAAGACCAGTATGGGCATACCAATCTAGGGGTTTTCGTGCGTGTCACGAAATCCGGCGAAATCGCGACCGGCAGCACAATCGAGGTGATCTGATGCAAATCCAATTCAAGGAAGCCCCCGCCCCCGAGCAATTCGCGGCCGAACGTGGCCGGTTGATGTTTGCTGCGCCTGTCGAATTTCTCAAAGGCGTTGTGGCAATGTCGGGCATGCCACCTGCCGACCGGATCGAGGTCTGTTTTGCAGGGCGTTCCAACGTCGGGAAATCGTCTTTGATCAACGCGCTAACGGGTCGTAAGAACCTTGCGCGCGCCTCGAACACGCCGGGCCGGACGCAAGAAATCAACTTCTTCACCACGCAGGACGGCCCCTATCTGGTCGACCTTCCCGGCTATGGGTTCGCGCAAGCGCCCGTGCCGGTCGTGAAGAAATGGCAAGAGCTGCTGCGCGCCTATCTGGCGGGCCGCCCCACCCTGCGCCGCGTCTTCGTGCTGATCGATTCGCGCCATGGGGTGAAAGCGGTGGATGAAGAGATCCTGTCGCTTCTGGACAGATCCGCTGTCACCTTCCAAGTGGTGCTGACCAAGGCCGATAAGATCAACGCCAAGGATCATGAGGCCCTGTTCCAACAGGTGTCGGGCGCTTTGGCCAAGCATCCGGCAGCTCACCCCGAGATCATCCTGACATCGTCCGACAAAGGCGTGGGCATCGAGACCCTGCGCGCGATCATCGCGGGTCTGGATTAAAACGCGTCCTGCGCGATCTTGTTCAGCATGACTTCCGCCTGCCCGAGGATCGTTTCACGATCTTCGGGCTTTCGTTTGTCCCATGATCGATAAATGACAGCCATGCGGGGGTTATTGGCAAATTTCTCGCGGTTCCTGTCGAGAAAATGCCAATAGAGCAGATTGAACGGGCAAGCCCCCTCGCCCGTTTTTGCCTTCACCGAATAGGCGCAAGCCCCGCAATAATCCGACATCCGGTCGATATAGGCACCCGAGGATACATAGGGTTTGGAGGCAATCACGCCGCCATCGGCAAATTGGCTCATGCCTGCGGTATTGGGCGCCTCGACCCATTCGAACGCATCGATATAGACCGCCAGATACCACTCCTGCACCTGCGCGGGGTCCACCCCTGCCAGAAGCGCGAAATTTCCGGTGACCATCAGCCGCTGGATATGATGGGCATAGGCCAGATCGCGGGTCTGGGCCACGGCATGGGACAGGCAGTTCATCTTGGTTTCGCCGCCCCAATAGGCCCAAGGCAGCTTGCGGTGCTGGTCCAAATGGTTGCGCGAGGTATAGTCGGGCCCCTCGTGGAAATAGATGCCCCGCACATATTCGCGCCAGCCGATGATCTGCCGGATGAAGCCTTCCGCCGAATTCAGCGGCACATCCCCCGCCGCATAGGCGCGCGCCGCCGCCTGACAGACCTCCAGCACCCCCAGCAGCCCGAGGTTCATATAGGGCGACAGAAGCGAGTGGTATAGCAGGGGATCATCTTCCAGCATCGCATCCTGATAGGTGCCGAAATCCGCCAGATTATGCGCGATGAAATGATCCAGCGCCTCTAGCGCCCCTGCCCGATCCACCGCCCAGTTGAAGCCCTCAAGCCCGCCGAAGTTATCGGGGAATTCCCGCACCACCAGATCAAGCACCTCCTGCGTGGTCTTATCGGGGGCAAACTGCGGCGCCTTCACCCGGAACAGATCGGCCTGTGCGGGCTTGCGGTTCTCGGCGTCGTAATTCCACTTGCCGCCCTCGGGGGCATCACCCTCCATCAAGAGGCCCGTCTTGCGGCGCATCTCGCGGTAGAAATACTCCATCCGCAGGGACTTGCGACCCTTGGCCCATTCGGCAAACTCGGCTTCGGAACAGAGGAAGCGGTCATCGGGCAGCTGCACCACAGGAATCGGGCCATCCTCCAGCGCCTGCCGCAAACGCCATTCTCCTGGCGCAATCGTCACCGCCGATTTCGCGCCAAACTCGTCGGCGCGGCGCAGAAGCTCGCCCGTGATCGAGCCGGAATTGCCCGCATCCTCCAGCGCCGTATAGGCGACCTGCCAGCCCTCCGCCCGCAGGGTTTCGGCAAAATGGCGCATGGCAGAAAAGACCAGCGCGATCTTCTGTTTGTGGTGGCCGACATAATCGGTCTCGGCGCGGACCTCGGCCATGACGACAACATCGCGCGCCTTGTCGGCGGCACGCAAGGCCGCGCCCTCAAGCGTCAACTGGTCCCCCAGCACCAGAACCAGACGCGGGTTATTCTTCATAGATCATCCGACGCGTCATACCACCATCGACCGGCAGAACCTGCCCTGTCACAAAACCCGCCCCCGCCAGATAGAGCACCGCCTCGGCGATATCGTCGGGCGTGCCCACACGGCCCGCCGGATGCTGCAGATGATCGCGCGCGGACAGCGGCTCGCCCACCGTATCGATCCAGCCCGGTGCGATGGCATTCACCCGCACATCCGGCCCCATGCCGACCGCCAGCGCATGGGTCAGCGCCACAACGCCCCCTTTGGCGGCAGCATAACCATAGGTCTGCGGCTGCGACTGGATGGCACGGGTGGAGGCCATATTCACCACAGCCCCCCGCGCCGCGCGCAAGGCGGGCGCACATTCGCGCACCATCAGGAAGGTGCCTGTCAGATGCGGTTCGATCCAGTGATCCCAATCGGCCAGCGTCATAGTTTCGATCGGGCCGGAAAACGGATCGGCGGGACCACCATTATTCACCAGCAGATCCAGCCGGTCGAACCCCGCCTGCTCCACCGCCGATTTCACCGACGCCTCATCGGCCAGATCGCAGGCAAAATCCCAAAGCGCCATCTCATGTGGTAAGGTCGCAAGCGCGGCCTCGTCGATATCCAGCGCCGCAACCTGCCACCCCTCCTTGACCAGACGCAGCGCAATCGTCCGTCCGATCCCCGAGGCCGCCCCTGTCACGATCGCCGTCTTCATATGTTCACCACTCTACTGATTTGCCGGAATAATCCCAGAAACCACCGCTTTGTTCCGGCGTCAAACCCTGAAGCACCGAAAGCAGCCGTTCTGCCGCCTCATCCGGCGAAACCTTATCCATCGTGTAATTGCTGGTGAAGGCCGTGGCGACCGTACCGGGATGCAGCGCCGCCACCACGAGTTCGGGAAATTTGCGCCGCAATTCGATAGAGGCCGTGCGCACAAGCTGGTTAAGCGCCGCTTTGGAGGCACGATAGGAATACCACCCGCCCAGATAGTTATCGCCAATCGAGCCGACCCGCGCCGACAGGACTGCCAGATGGGCGCGGCTGTCTTTCGGCAAGAGGCGGGTGACATGTTTCATCACCAAGGCAGGCCCCATCGCATTCACCGCGAAAAGGCGCATCATCTCGTCGGCTTTCAGCGTCGCAAGCGACTTTTCCGGTGTGCCCAGAATGCCCGACGCGATGACCACCATATCGAACGTGCCATCCAGCCCCGATATGACCGCCTCGATCTTGGCCTCTTCCGAGATGTCGAAACCGTCACGGGCGCGCGAAAGGCCCAAGACCTCGTGCCCGCCCCGCTCCAGACGGTCCCGCAGGGCCTCGCCTATCCCGCCCGTATCGCCGATGATCAATGCGCGCATCGCTGCCCCCTACTGCTCCCTACCTGAAATTGCCGCAGTGCAGCATGAATTCAACCCTAAAAAAAGGACCGATACGGCCATTTTTCGCTTTTCAATACGGATCTGATGCCTATAGTCCAGCCCATGATGACATGCAGCGCAAATACTCTCACCTCGCAGGCCGCCCAAGGGCGTGGCCCGACGGTTGGTGCCGGCGCGCTGCGCGGCCTTCTCCTTCTTCTTACGCGCCTCTGAGCGTGCCCTTGGGCGCGACCGCTCGGAGGTAGCCAGCGCCCAAGCCACCCGATGCCCAAGCGGATTGCTGGCCATCGGGGTCCAATCGCGTTAAGAGCCGTTTACGAGGAGACAACCATGGCTGCGAACATGACCGATAATTCCCAAGTTCTGATCTTTGACACCACCCTGCGCGACGGCGAGCAATCGCCGGGTGCGACGATGAGCCATAACGAAAAGCTCGAAATCGCCGGTTTGCTCGATGAAATGGGCGTGGATATTATCGAGGCAGGCTTCCCGATCGCGTCCGAAGGCGATTTCGCCGCTGTCAGCGACATTGCGAAAAACGCCAAGAATTCGGTGATCTGTGGCCTCAGCCGCGCCAATTACAAGGATATCGACCGCTGCTGGGAGGCCGTGAAACACGCCGCCCGCCCCCGTATCCATACCTTCATCGGCACCTCGCCCAGCCACCGCGAGATCACCAAGCTCAATCAGGACGAGATGGTCGAGCGCATCTTCGAGACCGTCACCCATGCCCGCAACCTCTGCGAGGACGTGCAATGGTCGGCGATGGATGCGATCCGCACCGAGCGGGACTATCTCTGCCGCGTGGTCGAAACCGCGATCAAGGCGGGCGCCACCACGATCAACATCCCCGATACCGTGGGCTACACCCTGCCCGACGAATCGGCAGAGATCATCCGCATGCTCTTGGAAAAGGTTCCGGGCGCGTCGGATGTGATCTTTGCGACCCATTGCCACAATGACCTCGGCATGGCGACGGCGAACAGCTTGGCCGCTGTCTCGGCAGGGGCCCGCCAGATCGAATGTACGATCAACGGCTTGGGCGAACGTGCGGGCAATACCGCGCTGGAAGAGGTCGTCATGGCGCTGCGCGTCCGCCGCGACCTGATGCCCTATCAGACCAAGATCGACACCACCAAGATCATGAACCTCTCGCGTCGTGTGAGTCAGGTTTCGGGCTTTGCGGTGCAGTTCAACAAGGCGATCGTCGGCAAGAACGCCTTCTTGCATGAATCGGGCATCCACCAGGATGGTGTGCTGAAAAACGTCGAGACCTTCGAGATCATGAAGCCCGCCGATATCGGCATCACCGAAACCAATATCGCGATGGGCAAGCATTCGGGCCGTGCCGCGCTGCGCTCGAAGCTGAAGGAACTGGGTTACGATCTGGCCGATAACCAGTTGCAGGACGTGTTCGTGCGCTTCAAGGCTTTGGCCGACCGCAAGAAAGAGGTCTATGACGAGGATCTGATCGCGCTGATGACCGATAGCGCCGCCAATACCGGCGAAGACCATCTGCAAGTGAAGAAACTGCGCGTGATCTGCGGGTCGGACGGCCAAGAGGCCGATCTGGTGATGACCGTGAATGGCGTTGAGAAAACCGCGCATTGCCAAGGCGACGGCCCCGTAGATGCCTGCTTCAACGCGGTCAAGCAGATCTTCCCGCATGGCGCGCGCCTGAAGCTCTATCAGGTGCAGGCCGTAACCGATGGCACCGATGCACAGGCCACCGTTTCGGTGCGTCTCGAAGAGGATGGCCGCATCGTGACCGGCTCGGCCGCCGATACCGACACCATTCTGGCCTCGGTCAAAGCCTATGTCGGCGCGCTCAACCGTCTGATCGTGCGCCGCACCAAGACAGCACCGGATGCCGATATGAAAACGGTGTCGTTCAAAGAGTGACCTGACCGATTACCACAACGGATGACGGCGCGGAGCTTTCCGCGCCGTTTGTCTTGCGCCCTAGCCCTCTAAAGCACGGGCACCGCCCGATTGATCCGGCGCAACAGCGGCACAGAGGCCAGAGATAGCGCGATCACCGCCACCCCCTTCGCCAGATAGGGCAGATCCGGCACGATCAGCGCCAGAATATCGATCCACAGCACATGCACCAGATAGATCCCCGTGGACCACGCGGAGGATACCTGCCCCCTTCCGCCCCAATTCCGGCTTTGCAGCGTCAGGAACAGGAACGGGATGAAGGCCGCGCTGGACAGGAAGATATCGAACGGACCAACGGCATTGAACAAAAAGTCGTTTACCCCGACTTCCAGCACGAACAGGCCCGCAGCCGCCCAGAAAATCACGCGTTTTCTTGTCTTTCCCAATCGGGCCCAAGCGCCCGAAAAACGCGCGGTCACATCTCCCAATGCCATGAACGGAAACGCGAAAAACAGGAAGTTACGCGCCAGCGCCCCGTCTGCCGAAATGGGCAAGCTGCCAAAGGCGGGGCTTTGGTCCACCCGCTGCCCATATTGCAGCACCGCCCCCAACGCCAAAATCGCCAAGGCCAGCGCCAGCAGCATACGGGCGGAAAGCCCCCGCACAAGAGACAGCATGACCGCGCTGATCAGGGCGGCCAACAGATACCAGAGCTGCCAGTAGCCCACCACAAGATTGGTGACGAAAAGCTGCATATTGGCCTGCGGCAACCAGAACGGCATATAGACCAGCGTCCAGATCACATAAAGCCCCGCCATCCGGCGCAGTAATCCCGTGATCCCGCGTGCAACCTGCGTCTGGAAATAGAACCCCGTTACGAAGAAGAAAAAGGGCACACCCAGCCGTGCGAAATTATTCCCGATCAGGATATTCAGCGGGCGGGACAGGTCGGCAAATATCCCCGTATGCAGGCAGACAATCGACAGTGCGAAAGCGATTTTCGCCCATTCGATCGCAGCGATACGTCCGGTGGTGGCGGTGGCGGGCCGGATCTGCGCGGTCCCTGTCCAGATCATGCTATTGGTCATGTCCCCTCCTGCCCGACCCCAACCCGCAGCAAAAGCCCGAGGTCCGACACCATCGCGTGATTTTCAGGCATGTTCGGAAAGTGACAGTTTTCGCGCGGAATCCCGCCCTTTTACCGGCTGAATATCGCGTATAGGCCACTCGCAACCATGTGATGGGCGGATAGGTGCATCATTGCAATGTCGTGAGGGCAATTAGACTTTCCGCCCTCGTCATCCTTGACTATACGGGCTTGGGGGCGACCACCTGAGTCGCCAAGGCATTTACAGGGCAGTGCAGGACGAAACATGGTTAGCTTGGGCGGAATCTTTTCATCGGACATGGCGATCGACCTCGGGACGGCGAATACGCTTGTCTACGTGAAAGGGCGTGGCATCGTACTGAACGAGCCCTCCGTTGTAGCCTATCACGTCAAGGACGGCAAAAAGCAGGTTCTGGCCGTGGGCGAGGATGCCAAGCTGATGCTGGGCCGGACGCCGGGGTCCATTGAAGCCATCCGGCCGATGCGCGAAGGCGTCATTGCCGATTTCGACAGCGCCGAAGAGATGATCAAGTATTTCATCCGCAAGGTGCACCGCCGCTCGACCCTGTCCAAACCGAAAATCATCTGCTGTGTGCCCCAAGGTGCAACCCCCGTTGAAAAACGCGCCATCCGTCAGTCGCTGATCTCCGCCGGTGCCCGCCGCGCCGGTCTGATTGCCGAACCGATTGCGGCGGCCATCGGCGCGGGCATGCCGATCACCGATCCCACCGGCTCGATGGTGGTCGATATCGGCGGCGGCACGACCGAAGTCGCAGTGCTCTCGCTGGGCGATATCGTCTATGCCCGCTCGGTGCGTGTGGGCGGCGACCGGATGGATGAGGCGGTCATCGCCTATCTGCGTCGCAATATGAACCTGCTTGTCGGGGAAGCCACCGCAGAGCGGATCAAGACCACCATCGGGTCGGCCCGCATGCCCGATGACGGGCGTGGCGCATCGCTTTCGGTGCGCGGGCGCGACATCCTGAACGGCGTGCCGAAAGAGGTAGAGATCACCCAGGCCCAGATCGCCGAAGCACTGGCCGAGCCGGTGCAGCAGATCTGTGATGCCGTGATGCAGGCGCTGGAGACCACCCCGCCGGATCTGGCAGCCGATATCGTGGACCGTGGCGTCATGCTCACGGGGGGCGGCGCGCTGCTGGGCGAACTGGATCTGGCGCTGCGGGAACAGACCGGCCTGTCGATCTCGATTGCCGACCAGTCGCTGAACTGTGTGGCCCTGGGCACCGGCAAGGCGCTGGAATATGAAAAACAACTGCGTCACGTGATCGACTTCGACAGCTAAGGCTGCCTCGCGTGCGAATGTGATCATGGGCGGGCGTCTGCTGCGTTGAGCGGGGCGCCCGTTTTCGTTATATACCTCGCCTGATCGGCATGAGATACGGCCAAGGCTCACCCAGCTTCCGGAGAAGGACGTGGCAAGACACCGCGACGAAGAGGACTATCTCGGCCCGCTGCGCCGGATTGTCATTGCCATTCTCGCACTCGCCCTTGTGGCGACGGTCATTCTGTGGCGCGTGGATAACCCGCGTGTCGAGCGGCTGCGTTCGGCCTTCATCGACAGATACGTTCCGACCTTTGACTGGGCGATGGTGCCGGTGACCAAGTTTCTGGATATGGTCGAGGGCTTCCAGTCCTACGCACGGCTTTACGACCAGAATCAGGAACTGCGCCGCGAGTTGCAGCAGATG
The DNA here is from genome assembly GCF_057380695.1 of Thioclava sp. NS-SX20. NCBI lineage: Bacteria > Pseudomonadati > Pseudomonadota > Alphaproteobacteria > Rhodobacterales > Paracoccaceae > Thioclava > Thioclava sp. NS-SX20. The sequence goes on from NZ_CM170816.1 coordinate 2,037,900, forward strand.
AAGGCGTGGAAAGAGGCCGCCGTCCAGCTCCGGCAGGAAAACGACAAGCTTCTGGCACAGAACAATGTCCGGCTTGATCCAAAGCTGACCTCGGTGTCGGGCGTGGTGCTGGCCGATAGCGGCTCGCCCTTCCGGCAGTCGGTGCTGCTGAATATCGGCTCGCGCGACGGGATCGTGGATGGCTGGGCGACGATGGATGGTCTGGGGCTTGTGGGGCGTATCTCGGGCGTCGGCAAGACCACCTCGCGGGTGGTGCTGCTGACCGATTCCTCCTCGCGCATTCCGGTGACTTTGCAGCCTTCGGGCCAGAGAGCGATCATGTCGGGCGACAACTCGCCTTTCCCGCCGCTTGATTTCCTTGAACATCCCGACCGTATTCAGGCCGGTGACCGCGTGGTCAGCTCGGGCGATGGCGGTGTGTTCCCTGCCGGTCTGCTGGTCGGACAGGTTGTCGAGCGCAACGGTCGGCTGCGCGTCCGGCTGTCTGCCGATTACGAGCGCCTCGAATATCTCAAGGTGCTGCGGTCGCATCCGGCAGAGCAGCTGAAAGGCGTCGGGGCGCTGATCCCGCCCCCGATCGGCAAGATCGACAGCGAACAGCAGGCGCTGCCACCGGCCCCGCAGGCACAGAACGGGCAAAGCAATGGTTGACCCGCTGACCTCGCGGATATGGATGCACCGATGCCTGTTTCTGGTGATCGCCTCGGCCATCATCTTCATCCGGCTGCTGCCCGTTTCGCCCACCTATCACGGCATTCCCGGCCCCGACCTGACCCTTGCCTTCGCTCTGGCATGGGTTCAGCGCCGCCCCGATTATGTGCCCGCCCTGCTGATCATCGCGGTGTTTTTCGTGCAGGATCTGGTGTTCTGGCGGGTACCGGGGCTGTGGACCCTGATCGTGCTTCTGGCCACCGAATGGCTGCGCAAGCGCGAATTGCGCCTGCGCGAGATGCCCTTTGCCGTCGAAATCGCGATGACTGCGGTTATTCTTGTGGCTATGGTCTTGCTGGAACGTCTGGTCATGACCGTGTTGATGCTTGACCAACCGCCGCTCGGGCGTGTCCTGCTGCAGGCCCTGACCACGCTGATCGCCTATCCGGTCGTGATCGGACTGTCGCGGCTGGCCTTCGGGCTCAAGCGGGCGGTTCCGGGCGAGGTTGATGATCTGGGCCATAGTGTCTAGCCCGCAAGGCCGCCTTCCCCCGGGCACGCGCCCCGTGCCCGCACCGATATTCCTGTCAGGATTTTCTGAAAAGGACAGCGCATGAAACAGACCGAAAAGACGATCCGGGAAAGTCAGGGCCGCATCACACGGCGCGGTCTCATGCTGGGCGGCATCCAGCTTGGTGTGATGGGCATTCTCACCATGCGGATGCGCAAGATGCAGCTGGAGGATTCCGAGAATTACCGGATGCTGGCCGAGGGCAACTCGGTCAAGTTCCGGCTGATCCCCCCCACGCGCGGTCTGATCTACGAACGGAATGGCCTGCTGATTGCCGGAAATGAACAGCTTTACCGGATCTCGATCACGCGCGAGGATGTCGATGACCTTGATCGGGTGATGGCAGATCTGCGCGAGCTGATCCCGATGACCGATGAACAGGTCACGGATATGCTGGCCGAATTGCGCAAACGTCCGCGCACCGTGCCGGTGACCGTGGCCGATCGTGTCAGCTGGCAGGAGTTTTCGCGCGTGGCGGTCAATGCACCGGCCCTGTCGGGTGTCACCCCCGAGGTGGGGCTGTCGCGCATTTACCCCCGCCACGAGGATTTCGCACATATTCTGGGCTATGTCGGGCCGGTTTCCGACTATGACCTGTCCAAGATCGAGAACCCCGACCCCGTTCTGATGCTGCCGGGCTTCCAGCTTGGCAAACTGGGCGTTGAAGCCAAACTGGAAGACGAATTGCGCGGCAAAGCCGGTCAGCGTCAGGTCGAGGTCAATAGCGCGGGCCGCGAAATGCGCGAGCTTGGCCGCCGCGAGGGCACGCCGGGCGAGAATGTGCAACTGACGCTGGATTACAAATTGCAGAATTTCGCCCTGCAACGGATGGGCGATGAATCCGCCGCCTGTGTGGTGATCGACGTAACCAATGGCGATGTGCTGGCCTGCGCCTCGGCCCCGTCTTTCGATGCCAACCTCTTTGTGCGTGGCATCTCTGTCAATGATTACAAGACCCTGACCCAAGATGATCACCGCCCTCTGGCCGACAAGACCGTGCAGGGCCTCTACCCGCCGGGCTCCACCTACAAGATGGTCACGGCGCTGGCCGCGCTGGAGGCCGGTCTGGTGACGCCGGACGAGAAAATCTATTGCCGCGGCTTTACCGAAATTTCCGGTCGCCGTTTCCACTGCTGGAAACATGCGGGCCACGGCTATCTGAACATGATGCAGAGCCTCGAACAGTCCTGCGACTGCTATTATTACGAACTGGCCCAGCGGGTCGGGATCGACCGAATGTCGGCCATGGCCGAACGGCTTGGCTTCGGGCAGAAACCGGACCTGCCGATGTCGGCTGTCAAAGACGGTATCGCCCCGACGCGCGCCTGGAAACGCGACCGTTTCGGCAAGGACTGGCAAGTGGGCGATTCTGTCAACGCCTCGATCGGTCAGGGCTATGTGCTTGTCTCGCCGATGCAACTGGCCATCATGGCAGCGCGGATCGCCTCGGGCAAGGAAATCACGCCCCATATCATCAAGTCCAAGAACGGCATCGAAGTGCCCCGCCCCGAGCCCGCACATCTGAGCATGCCGGACGCCATGCTCAATAATGTCCGGCGCGGGATGGACGCGGTGGTCAATGGTGTCCATGCCACGGCGGCCAAATCCAAAGTGGTCAAGGCCGAATGGCGTATGGCGGGCAAAACCGGCACCAGTCAGGTGCGGAACATCACCGCCGCCGAACGGGCGCGCGGGGTGATCCGCAATGACCAGCTGCCGTGGAAGCGCCGCGATCACGGGCTGTTCGTATGCTACGCACCGGTCGATAATCCGCGCTATGCGGTCTCGGTGGTGGTCGAACACGGGATGGGCGGCTCGACCGCGGCAGCCCCGATTGCACGCGATGTCATGCTGTTTGCACTGGCAGGTGGCCTGCCGCCGCTGGATGCCTACCCCAAAAGCCAGCGCGCCCAGATCGAAGAGCGGTTCTCGAAGCTGAATCTGGTTGATCCCGATCTGGCCAAACCCTCCGGCACCAGCCGCGCCTGAGATGCGAGGACCATTGCATGAGCTATCTTGAATCCAATCTCAAAACCGTCCCCACGGGTCTGCGCAAGATCCTGTTCATCAACTGGCCGCTGGTGATCCTGCTTTCGGCGGTCGCTTCGGTGGGCTTTCTGATGCTTTATTCCGTGGCGGGCGGGGATATCCACACATGGGCCGAGCCGCAGATGGAACGTTTCGGCATCGGCATCGCGGCGATGTTCATCGTGGGCTTCACGCCGATCTGGTTCTGGCGCAATGTCTCGGCGCTGATCTATCTGGTGGCACTGCTGCTGCTTCTGGCGGTGGAGCTGTTCGGGGCGATCGGCATGGGGGCGCAGCGCTGGCTGGAAATCGGGCCGGTCCGTATCCAGCCTTCCGAGTTGATGAAGATCGCCGCTGTGATGCTGTTGGCGGCCTATTATGACTGGTTGGACGTCAAGAAGGTGTCGCGCCCGATCTGGGTGCTGATCCCCGTGATCCTGATCCTGTTGCCCACCTTTCTGGTGCTGACCCAACCCGATCTGGGCACCGCCGTGCTGCTGGTTGCGGGGGGCGGGCTGGTGATGTTCTGCGCCGGTGTCAGCCTTTGGTATTTCGGCACGGTTATCGCCATTGTCTGCGCTCTTGTCTTTACCGTCATGGAAAGCCGCGGCACCGACTGGCAGCTTCTGCATGACTACCAGTATAAACGCATCGACACCTTCCTTGATCCGGGTGCCGACCCTCTGGGGGCGGGCTATAATATCATGCAGGCCCAGATCGCGCTGGGGTCGGGCGGGCTGCACGGGCGCGGCTATATGCAGGGCACGCAATCGCGGCTGAACTTCCTGCCCGAGAAACATACCGACTTTATCTTCACCACACTGGCCGAGGAATTCGGCTTTGTCGGTGCTTTCTCCCTGCTATGCCTTTATGCGGGGATCATCGGTTTTTCGGTGCATTCGGCCTTGCGGAACAAGGACAGGTTCTCCTCCTTGCTGACATTGGGGATCGCAGGCACCTTCTTCCTGTTCTTCGCCATCAATATGGCGATGGTGATGGGGCTGATGCCGGTGGTGGGTGTGCCGCTTCCGCTTGTATCTTATGGCGGAACCGCGATGATGATCCTGCTTGCCGCCTTCGGCCTTGTGCAAAGCGCCCATATCCATCGCCCCCGATAGGAGCCTTTCATGCCCCGTATCCTCTTTGCCGCCACCGAAAACGACTGGCACGATTACCGCCACTGCCTTCCGAAAGCCTTGCAGGACAAGGGGCTCCACGCCGAGCTCATCCCCTATCACGAAGGGCTGGACCCTGCGCTGGTGGAGTATATCGTCTATGCGCCCGCAGGCCCTTTGCAGGACTTCAGCCCCTATACCAAGGCCCGCGCTGTGCTGTCGCTTTGGGCGGGGGTCGAGAAGATCGTGGGCAATACCACTCTTACCCAGCCCTTGTGCCGGATGGTCGATGAGGGGCTGGAAAAGGGTATGGTGGAATGGGTGCTGGGCCATGTGATGCACCACCATCTGGGCTTGGGCTTCTTTGGTGCCCATCAGGATGGCGTCTGGCGCAATGACCGCGCGGCCCCTCTGGCCTCGGATCGTAAAGTGACCGTTCTGGGCTTGGGGGCTTTGGGGCAGGCCTGTGCCAAAATGCTGGCGCAGGTGGGCTTTGATGTGACCGGCTGGAGCCGCAGTGCCAAGGCCCTTGACGGTATCACCTGCCTGCATGGCGAGGCGGGTCTGACGCAGGCACTCTCTAGCGCCGAGGTGTTGGTGACGATCCTGCCGCAAACGCCCGAGACCACCAATCTGCTGGATGCCGCACGTCTGGCGCTTCTGCCCGAGGGGGCGGTGATCCTGAACCCCGGACGCGGCACGGTGCTGGTGGACGACGCCCTTCTGGCCGCGCTGGATGCAGGGCAGATCGGCCATGCGGTGCTGGATGTCTTCCGGCAAGAACCCCTGCCCGAGGCCCATCCCTTCTGGGCGCATCCCCGCGTGACCGTGACCCCGCATATCGCCGCAGCCACCCGCCCCGAGACGGCGTCCAAGGTGGTGGCCGAAAACATCGCGCGGGCCGAGGCAGGACGGCCCCTGCTGCATCAGGTCGACCGGACACGCGGCTATTGAAAAAGGCGCCCCTAGGGCGCCTTTCCTGTCACAGATCCTGCGTCTCGACCTGTAGCTGCGCCGCAAAGCGGGCGAAATTGTCAGAAACCGAACCCCAGTCCGCCGAGCGGGAGGCAAAGAGCGTTGCCTGCGACTGATGGATCATGCCGTCCGACAGGATCTTGAGGTGGTTGGCCCGCAGCGTCTCGCCCGAAGAGGTGATATCGGCAATCGCCTCGGCGGTGAGGTTCTTCACCGTGCCCTCGGTCGCGCCTTGGCTATCGACCAACTGGTAATCCGCCACACCCTCGCGGGTCAGGAATTCGCGCACCAGACGGTGATATTTGGTGGCAATCCGCAGGCGCATGCCATGGGTCGTGCGGAAGGCATGGGCCACCGCATCAAGGTCTTCCAGCGTATCGACATCGGCCCAGCAATCGGGCACAGCGATGATCAGATCGGCATGGCCAAAGCCCATCGGTGCCAGATCGACCACCTGCTTGTTCCAATCGACCAGCTTGTCACGCACCAGATCGGACCCCGTGACGCCCAGATGGATGCGCCCTGCCGCCAGTTCACGCGGGATCTCGGAGGCCGACAGCAGCACCAGTTCAACGCCCTCGGCCCCTTCCACAGCACCCGCATATTCACGGTCGGACCCCGTGCGTTTCAGCGTCACGCCGCGTTCCGCGAACCACGCAAAGGTCTTTTCCATCAGCCGCCCCTTGGACGGCACACCCAGCTTGATCATGCTCATCGGCCTGCCTCCAGATCTGCCAATACGCCCGGACGGATGACGCCGCCCACGGCCGGAATCTCGGCACCCTGCCCCAGAATGCGGGTCAGCGCGTCATAGCGCCCGCCGGTGGCCACAGGCGGCATATCGGGGTTCTCGGTAGCAAAGCTGAACACGAACCCGTCGTAATATTCCATCGTCGAGCGCCCGTGGCTTGCGTCAAAGCGCAAAGCACCCAGATCGATCCGGCGGGCCTTGAGGGCAGCCAGACGGTTCTCCAACCGCTCGATCGCCGGAGCAATCGCCGGAATGTCCAAAGCCCGCAGTGCGGCAGGCGCATCCGCGGCGGCGCAGTTCAGCGCAAACAGCGCATCCAGCTTATCCACATCGGCGCGGGAAATCGGCGCGGCCTCGGCCTCTTCCTTCAGCACGGAAATCCGCAGCTCCATCTCGCCCGAAGACCGCAAGCCGATCCAAGGCGCCTCGGAACGCATGCCACCCAGCGTCTCGCGACGCGTCTCGGGCACGGGCACAAGCCCCGCATAACGTTGAAGCAGTTTCTGGAACCGCGCGGGCCGCCAGATATGACGCGAGAGCGCCGCCTTGCGGGCGGGCATCGTGTCAAGCCCGTCCACCGCCGCGCGCAGAATGCCGAAGTCGCCAATCGTGGCCGTCAGACCCAGCCGCGACAGAAGCCCGTTGAACAGGGCGAAAACCTCGGCATCGGCGGTCTCGGGGTCTTCGCGGTCGAAGACCTCATAGCCTACCTGCTGGTATTCCACTGCACGGGCGGAGCCAAGATGGTCCTGACGGCGGAAAACCTCTCCCAGATAGCAATAGCGCGCAGGCTCGGCACCGCCCGCCATATGCGCCTGCACCACGGGCACGGTAAAATCGGGGCGCAGCATCATCTCGCCCTGACCCGGATCATGGGTGACATAGGCGCGGGCGCGGATATCCTCGCCGTAAAGGTCCAAGAGCACCTCGGCGGGTTGCAGGATATCGGGCTGGATCTCTTGCGCCCCTGCCGAAAGGAAGGATTGCAGGATGCGCTGGCCGGTGGCGCGGGCCTCGGTCTTGGTCGCCATTATTTCACCTCGTAGCGGGCCAGCATCTTGCGCGTCTCGGCCACCAGATCGGCGCGCGAGACCTCGACTTGAGCGGGCTGCGATTTCCATTCCTCAAGGCTGGCTTCCTGCGCAAGCTTCGCGCCCAGAACCAGATCCTTGAGCTGCAGCACACCGCGATCCGCCTCATCCGAGCCTTGGATCACAGCCACGGGGCTTTCGCGTTTATCTGCATATTTCAGCTGGTTACCGAAGTTCTTGGGGTTGCCCAAGTACACTTCGGCGCGGATGCCAGCGGCGCGAAGTTCTGCCGCCATCAGCTGGTATTCACCCATCCGGTCGCGGTCCATCACGGTGATGACCACAGGACCCTGATGGCTGGCACCGATCCGGCCCTTGGCACGCAGCGCGGCCAGCAGACGGTCCACGCCGATCGACACACCCGTTGCAGGCACCTCTTGGCCGGTGAAGCGCTTGACCAGATCATCATAGCGCCCGCCACCAGAGACCGAGCCGAACTGACGCTTGCGGCCCTTTTCGTCAAGGATTTCAAAGGTGAGTTCGGCTTCAAAAACGGGGCCGGTGTAATAGCCAAGGCCACGCACGACAGACGGGTCAATCTCGATGCGGTCCGAGCCAAAGCCCTGAATATCCAGCAGTTCCGCGATCTGTTCGAGTTCATTCACGCCCTCGGTTCCGATCACCGAGCCGCCGACCAATTCGCGCAGACGCGCCGCGGTGGCGGTGCCGGTCGCGCGTTTGGCGGACATGAAGCCCATGACGATATCGCATTGCTCGGGGGTCAGGCCTGCGCCTTTGGTGAAATCGCCAGACTCGTCCAGACGACCGGGGCCCATCAAAAGCCGCACACCCTCTTCGCCGAATTTGTCGAATTTATCGATGGCGCGCAGGACGGTGCCGCGCTCTTCCTCGAAACGGGTAGGGTCAGACGGGTCCAGCACGCCCGCGACCTCCATCACGCCATTCAGCACCTTGCGGTTATTCACGCGCACAAGGTAGTCGCCGCGCGGGATGCCCACGGCCTCGAGCGCGGTGGAGAGCATGCCGCAGATCTCGGCATCGGCGGCCACGGTGCCCGAACCAACCGTATCGGCATCGCATTGATAGAACTGGCGGAACCGGCCCGGACCGGGTTTTTCATTGCGCCAGACGGGGCCCATCGTATAGCGGCGATAGGGGCTGGGCAGGTCATTGCGGAACTGCGCCGCGACCCGCGCCAAGGGGGCGGTCATATCATAGCGCAGCGCCAGCCATTTGCCGTCGTCTTCCTCTTGCCACGCGAAAACACCGGCATTGGGGCGGTCCACATCGGGAAGGAATTTGCCAAGCGCCTCGACGGTTTCCACAGCCGAGGTTTCCAGCGGGTCGAACCCATGAGAACGATAGACCTCGGCAATGGTTGCGAGCATCTCCTGACGCTCGGTCACTTCCGAACCGAAGTAATCGCGGAAGCCTTTCGGCGCTTCGGCCTTGGGGCGGGGCTGTTTCTTCTGCTTGGCCATGGTCTTTCCCAATACTGGTTGTGGCCAAGGCAATAGCGGCTTGCGCCAAAGGGGGCAAGGCTTTGGGGGGCGGTTGGAATGATGATTTCCCTTTGAGCGCAGGCATGGCATAAGCGCGCCAGACCTTTCGGGTGGCTCGGCCACCCTTGGCAGTGGAGAGCGGAATGGATCGCAGCACGCAACTGGAAGAGAAACTGGCCCATCTGACCCGCATGGTCGAGGACCTGTCGGATGTGGTGGCGCGTCAGGACGGGCAGATCACCAAGCTGGAGCATCGGGTGTCGATGCTTCTGGAGCGCGAGGCGCAGCGCGAATATGACGACAGCAGCGCGATCCCGCTGGCCGACCAGCGCCCGCCGCATTGGTGATTATTTCTGGGGGCCTCGGCGCATCGGGGCATCGAGCCCCTTGCGCCTCGCGAAGACCGCCCCTTTGGGCGGCTTCGGGCACCCTGTTCAGACGTGTTGGCCGCCATTGACCTCGATCTCGGTACCGGTGACATAGCTTGAGGCATCCGAACAGAGATAATAGATCAGATCGGCCACTTCGGAAGGCTGGCCCAGACGGCGCATCGGGATATTCTCGACGATTTTCTCGGTGCCGGGCGACAGGATCGAGGTCTCGATCTCGCCCGGGGCGATGGCATTGACACGCACCCCCAGAGGCCCGAAATCATGGGCCATTTCGCGGGTCAGCGCCTTGAGGGCTGCTTTGGATGTGGCATAGGCCGCCCCCGCAAAGGGATGCACCCGCGAACCCACGATCGAGGTCACATTGACCACCGAGCCTTTCGCCGCGCAGAGTTCCTCCTTCAGCCCGCGTGCCAGCACGATGGAGGCGAAGAAATTCACATGGAACACCTGCCCCCATGTCCGCAGATCGGTTTCCAGCGCGGAAAGCCGCCCGCCCTCTTTGGTTTTGGGCGAAATCCCCGCATTATTGACCAGCGCATGTAGCTTGCCATCGAGACGGTTATGGATTTCGGCAATGGCATTCATCGTCTGCTGGGGGTCGGCCAGATCCAGCTGGATATGGTCATCCTCGCCGCCCCAGGGACAACGCGGGTCGAAAGGCTGCCGCGAGCAGGTCAGCACCCGCCAGCCTTCACGGTCGAACCGTTTCACGGTGGCATGGCCGATCCCGCGGCTGGCTCCGGTCAGTAGGATCACCTTGCGTTCGTCCATGATACGACTCTCCTGATAGATACAGACAAGACCTAGTAGTTCTGTCGGGAACCGCAAGGCCTCACGTTCTGTCGCATGCTCTTCACACTTCGCGCAGAACGTCCTAACAAGGTTCATCTTCACGGAGACAGCGCATGAGACCCCAGACCATGAAACAAGACTGGCCCGCCGCCGCCCGCACCCTTTCCGAAGCCCTGCCCTATCTGCAGCGCTATTCCGGAGCCGTCGTCGTTGTGAAATTTGGCGGCAACGCCATGGGCGATGATGACGCCATGGCGCAATTCGCCCGCGACATCGTGCTGATGCGACAGGTCGGCGTGAACCCCGTGGTGGTGCATGGCGGTGGTCCGATGATCAACGAGATGCTCGACAAGCTGGGCATCAAATCCGATTGGGTGCGCGGCAAGCGTGTCACCGACAAGGCCACGGTCGAAGTGGTCGAGATGGTGCTGACCGGCCTTGTGAACAAGCGCATCGTGCAGGCGATCATGGATGAGGGCGGGCGTGCCGTAGGGATCTCCGGCAAGGATGACGACCTGATGGTCTGCGAGGCCGATGACCCCGAGTTGGGGTTTGTGGGCCGCCCCGTCGAGATGAATGTGCAGGTGATCCGCGATCTGTATAATGCGGGCATCATTCCGGTGATCGCCCCTGTTGCCACCGGCATGAAGGATAACGAGACCTTCAACGTGAATGGCGATACCGCAGCCGGTGCCATTGCTGGCGCGCTGAAGGCCGACCGCCTGCTTCTGCTGACCGATGTGAAAGGCGTGAAAAACAAGGCCGGTGAGGTCGTCACGCAGATGACCCCCGAGGAAGTACGGGCCATGATCGCCGATGGCACGATCGCGGGCGGGATGATCCCCAAGACCGAAACCGCGCTGGCCGCCGTGGAGGCAGGTGTGCGGGCGGTGGTCATTCTGGATGGGCGTGTGGACAATGCCTGCCTACTGGAGCTGTTTACCGAAGGCGGCGCCGGATCGATGATCCGCTCCAGCACGCCGCGCGTAAAGCCGCAAACGGCCTGACGCGCCGCGACGGAAATCGCAAGCTCCCTTCCGAGGGGGCTTGCCGCATCAGGGCAGGCTTGGCACAGTGAGCCTGTGATCCGGACTGCCAAGTGATCACAATTTCACCTTATACAGAAGGGCTTGCCTTATGACGACTCCTGCCGGGTATCGCCGCCTGATCCTGACGCGACATGCCAAGTCCAGCTGGGACGACCCGACCCAAGATGATTTTGACCGGCCCCTCAATCAGCGAGGCCGCTTTGCGGCAACCGAGCTGGGGGATTTTCTGGCCTCGCGCGGGTTGGAGCCGGAAGAAGTGCTCTGCTCGCCTGCGGCGCGCACAAAAGAGACATGGGCGCGGGTCAAAGGCGCGGTTCTGGAGAGCCTGCCAGCCGAACATTTCATCCCCGAACTCTATCAGGCCAATGCCGCACAGCTGCTGGCCACGCTCCGGCAGGCACATATGCCGACGGTCATGATGCTGGCACATAATCCCGGCATTGCGGATTTTGCTGCGAGCCTGCCCGCGCGGGTGCCGCTCTCCTCGGATTTCCGCCGCTATGTGACCTGTGCAACGCTGGTGGTGGATTTCCAGATCGATAGCTGGGCCGAGCTGAAACCGGGCGGCGGGTCGGTGATCGATTTCTTCACCCCCAGCCGCCGCGGCTAAGCTACCATATCAACTCTACGGTGACCTCTTCGGGCCTGCAGGCCGAAGCCTCTGTCGCTGGCGGCTTCGGCAGGTTTCGGGGCGCTTTTCTTTCAGGCGGTTGCCCGACCGAGATGGATTTACCCGCGGCGCCTGCCGCCTGCTGCCATGAGCGAGGGCATGGAAAAGGGCCGATGGGAAAGCGCCCCACGGCCCTGAGGGTATCCGACAATGGGGACCGGATCGGCTTGGGGCATTGAACCCCAAGCCGATCCGGTCGGGGGCGATGCCCCCTCCGCGCCCTAACCGACGCCAGTCTCAGTGATTGAGGATCTGGCTCAGGAACTGCTTGGTGCGTTCCGACTGCGGGTTGTGGAAGAAGTCATGCGGGTTATTCTGCTCCACGATCTGACCATCGGCCATGAAGATCACGCGGTCAGCCACGGATTGCGCGAAGCCCATCTCGTGGGTCACGCAGAGCATGGTCATGCCCTCTTCCGCCAGTTCGATCATGGTGTCGAGCACCTCCTTGATCATCTCGGGGTCAAGCGCCGAGGTCGGCTCGTCGAACAGCATGATCTTCGGCATCATGCACAGCGAGCGGGCAATCGCCACACGCTGCTGCTGGCCGCCCGAAAGCATGCCCGGATATTTATGGGCCTGATCGGGGATCTTCACCTTTTCAAGGAAATGCATCGCGGTTTCTTCCGCCTGCTTCTTCGGGATCTTGCGGACCCAGATCGGTGCCAGCGTGCAGTTTTCCAGAATCGTCAGATGCGGGAAAAGATTGAAGTGCTGGAACACCATCCCGACTTCCGAGCGCACCTTGTCGATGTTCTTGAGGTCGTTGGTCAGCTCGGTGCCATCCACGATGATCTTGCCCGACTGGTGTTCTTCCAGACGGTTGATGCAGCGGATCATGGTGGATTTCCCCGACCCCGAAGGCCCCGCGATCACGATCCGCTCGCCACGGGTGACGGTCAGATTGATGTCGCGCAGAACGTGGAACTGGCCGTACCACTTGTTCATGCCCTCGATACGGATTGCGACCTCGTCGGAAGCCTTCGGATTAGCAGCAGGTGCCATAGTCATATCAGCCATTTGTCTCTGGCCTCCTTATCGGTGGTCACGTTTCAGCTTGCGCTCGAGATACATCGAGTAGCGCGACATGCCGAAGTTGAAGAGGAAGAAAATCACCCCCACGAAGATGAAGGGTTCCCAGTAGATGCCCTTCCATTCGAAGTTGTTGCGGATTGCATCGGGGATGGATTTCAGCGGATCATAGAGGCCCACGAAGGTCACCAGCGTCGTATCCTTGAACATGCCAATGAAGGTCGACACGATACCCGGGATCGAGATCTTCAGCGCCTGCGGCAGGATGATCAGCCGTTGCGCTTTCCAGTAATCCAGACCCAGCGCATCGGCGGCCTCATATTGGCCACGCGGCAAGGCTGCCAGACCACCACGGATCACCTCTGCAATATAGGCCGCAGAGAAGAGCGTCACCAGAATCATCACCCGCAGGATGATGTCGAAGCTGGTGCCCGGCGGCAGGAAGTAGTTCAGCAGGGTCGAGGCCACGAACAGCAGCGTGATCAGCGGAACGCCACGGATGAACTCGATGAAGATCACCGAGAGCGTCTTGATCAGGAACATATTCGACTGGCGGCCAAGCGCCAGCATGATCCCCAAGGGCAGCGACAGGCCGATGCCCCCTGCCCCGATCACGATGGCCAGCAGGAAGCCCCCGAACTGGTTCGAGCCTACCGGCGTGATGGCGACGGGCAGCACTGCGGACAGCGCGGCATCGACCGGATCGGTGGCATAGAGCCAGAACAGCACCGGCAGCACAATGGCCGCCGCCACCGCCAAGACCTTGTTCAGCGGCGTCACCAGACGCAGCGCGGCAAACCCCAGCGCAAAGCCCACGGCGATCATGATCACCGGCCAGAGAGAGCCGCCCCACAGCAGCCATAGGGCCAGCAGCGGATAGGCCGCCGAGAAGGCCAGCAGCATCCGCGGCAACTGCGAGAACAGCACCGGCGCAATCGCGACGAAAAGCAGCACGAAGGTCAGGGTCGGACGCCAGTAGAGATCGCTCGGATAGAAGCCGAAGATGATCTGGTTCCAGCGATGCTTGATCACCGCCCAGCAGGCACCGTTCGCGCCCTCGCCCCATGTATCGGCAATGATCTTGCGACATTGCGACAGGCTATCGGCATTCCAGACGCCATGCAGGAACCACGCATAGAAATGCATGACAAACATATAGACGACGGCCAGCCCCAGAAGGGTCAGGACGGTGTTGCTCCAGCCGGAGAACAGGTTCTCGCGCAGCCATTTCACCGCGCCGGACTGGGCCGAAGGCGGCTCTTGCTGCGGCAACATGGTGTCGCGCACATAGGCCACGGTTTGTGCATGTGTATCGCTCATCTCACCGCTCCTTCAGCTTTACAGACCGGTTATAGAGGTTCATCACGCCGGAAATGGCCAGCGAGACAGCAAGATAGATCAGCATCATCAACAGGATGGCCTCGATCTCGCGACCGGTCTGGTTCATCGTGATCCCGCCCAGCGTTCCGCGCAGGTCCATATAGCCCACGGCAATCGCCAGCGAGGAGTTCTTGGTCAGGTTGAGATATTGCGAGATCAGCGGCGGCACGATCACCCGCAGCGCCTGCGGCAGGATCACCAGCTTCATCGTGCGGTTCGGACGCAGCCCGAGGGCAAATGCCGCCTCGGACTGCCCGCGCGACACCGACATGATGCCCGCACGGACGATTTCCGCGATGAAGGCACCGGTGTAAAGCGTCAGACCCAGCCACAGCGCGACCAGCGCGTTCGACACATCCACCCCGCCGGTAAAGTTGAACCGCTCGAGCACAGGCGGGTTCAGTGTGATGCCGAGCGCCGCCAGCAGGACGATGGCAGGCACGAACAGGATCAGAGCCGATTTCCACCATGTCGCAGGACGCAGACCCGTGGCGCTTTGCACGCGGGCCGCATGGGCGCGCAGCTTGCGATTGGCCCAGAGCGACAGCAAGACCACAGCGGCGAAGGCGAGGAAGTTCAAAGAGATCGGCGCAAGCGGTGTGTCGATCACGCCCAGACCGCGGGAAAATTCGACCCCCGGAATATGGGTGCCGCGATTGGTGAAGGCCACCGTATCAAACAGCAGCATCGAGGCCGCAGGATGCTCGCCGCGATAGGCCGCAGGCGACGGCGTCAACTCGGTCAGCACGGCCACAGCCACCAGAATCCAGAGCAGCACCGGCACATTGCGGAACGCTTCGACATAGATCGTCATCAGGCGCGAGATCAGCCAGTTTTTCGACAGCCGCAGGATCCCCGCGACCACGCCGAGGATGGTGGCCGCCACACAGCCAAGGAACGAGACCCAGAGCGTGTTCAGCAGCCCCACCAGCGCTGCGCGGGCATGGGTGTCATCATTGCTGTAGGGGATCAGGGTCTGGGCGATGTCATAGCCCGCCCGCTGCCCCAGAAAGCTGAAATTGAAATCCTTGCCCAGCAGCGCGAAATTCGCGATCACGTTATCGACGAGCCAGAGCACGCCAAGCATCACGAGGATCAACGTGACGATCTGGATGGTCAGAGACCGGTAGCGCGTATCGTATATGAGATCGCTGAGCCGGAAGCCACGCTCCGGCCCATCATGCGCATTTGACATGAGTTATACCCCTGTATCCGGCAGAGCGGCGGATTGGTCGCCAATGAGGTCGTTGCCTCGCCTGCAGGCTTGTTTTTATTGGAATGGAAAAGGGGCGCCCGGTTGCCCTGCGCCCCTTCTCGCGTTGTGCTTAGCGGAAGGGCGGCGCGTAAAGCAGACCGCCTTGGGTCCACTGTGCGTTCAGCCCGCGCGCCAGACCGATCGGAGTGGATTCACCGATAGTGGCCGCGAAGATCTCGCCATAGTTGCCGCCCGCCTTGATGGCGCGCTTGGCCCATTCCGCGTCCAGACCGAACATCTTGCCCAGATCGCCCTCGGTACCCAGAATCCGGCGGATTTCCGGATTCTCGCTCGAGCTGGCCAGCTCGTCGGCATTGGTCGAGGTGATGCCGTATTCCTCGGCGGCGATCAGCGCGTTCAGCGTCCAGCGGACGATGTCGCCCCACTGGTTATCGCCATGACGCACCGACGGGCCAAGCGGCTCTTTGGAGATGATTTCCGGCAGGATGATGTAATCGCCCGGATTGGCGAAAGCGGCACGGGTGGCAGCCAGACCCGACGCGTCGGTGGTATAGGCGTCACAGGCCCCCGCGAGGAATTGCTGTTCGCCTTCCGAGTTGGTGTCGACCGAAACCGGATTATAGGTCATGCCATTGGCTTTGAAATAATCGGCAAGGTTCAGCTCGGTGGTGGTGCCGGTCTGGATACAGACGGTCGCACCATCAAGTTCCTTGGCCGAGGTCACGCCCAGATCCTTGCGGACCATGAAGCCCTGACCGTCATAATAGTTCACGCCCGCAAAATCGAGTTTCAGGTCCACATCGCGCGAGAAGGTCCAGGTGGTATTGCGCGACAGCAGGTCGATTTCGCCCGAGCTCAGCGCCGTGAAACGGTTCTGGCTGGATACCGGCACATAGGTGACCTTGCTGGCATCGCCCAGAACGGCGGCAGCAACGGCTTTACAGATCGCGACGTCGAAGCCGGTCCAGTTGCCATTCGCATCCGGCGTTGCAAAGCCCACCAGACCCGAGTTCACGCCACAGTTGAGCGTGCCGCGCGCCTTCACATCATCCAGCGTCGAAGCGGACGCGATGCCGGCGGTCAGACCGGTCGCGGCCAATGCGCCGAGAAGTGCAAGTTTATTCATTATTACCTCTTCCTGAGTTGCCACTCTTTTGAGCGGTTCTTAAGCGGTTCTCTTCCGGTCATGTCTCCGCAAGAGACTGTGAGGTTATCCCCAGTGCCAGAATTGTGAGCGAGTTACCGCGCGGAGGTCAAGGGACCAATCCACTTTCAACCAAGAAAATCGCTCAGCGAATAGGCAAATGCTCAGGAAGAAATCGAAAACCTAGCCATTTAGACAGGCTTATTTACCATGTAATAAAAGCCAAAACCGCTCGGCATCCAGTAGCGCCTGTTTTTTGACCATATCTGCAAGATGGGCCTCTTCGTCCTGCCCCCACTCTTCGGCCTGAAAGCTTTCGTCGATCCGCGAAAGCGTGAAGGCAGATTCTGCCTGCAGATGGCCCTCGATGACTGCCAGCCCGAGAATCAACGACCCCGTGATTCCGACCAGATCATGCAGCGCCGAAAGCTGGAAAGGCGTCAGAGCCGCCACATGGGCACGCAGAACCTGAAGATCCGCCTCCGGTTGCGCCACCGGCAAAAGCCCCTGTGTCACGTTCAGCACGACCCCGAAACGGTCTTTGGCCCATGCCAGAAGCGGGTCCCAGCCCTGCGCCTGACGCTCGGCCAGAACGGCGGGCGTCGTCGCACGATAACACAGCAGATCGGTGCCGCCATATTCGGCGATATAGGCCGCAACTTCGGCATGCTGGCTGGCAACCTTGTCGATTGCGGCATTGGCAGCACGGGTCAGCGGCATGGTTTCGGGCCGGATCTCGCCCTCCTGCGCCTCCCATTCCGCAGCGATCGCCTGCGCCAATGCGCGGCTTGGCACGGTAAACGGTGCCTTGGCGGGGGTTTTCACCGCACGCCCATCCAGCGCCACGCCGAAGCCGTTATCCTGCGCCGTAACGGTGGTCTCTTTCCAGAAACGTTTCGCAGTCCAGGTGCTCATTTTTGCGCCTCCGCCATATTGCCCAGAAGCTCCTCAAGCTCGTCAAAATCCCTAACGATACGGTCGGCCCCCACCTCGCGCAGCGCCTCGACAGGATGATAGCCCCAGGACACACCGATGGTCCGGACGCCCGCTGCCCGCCCCATCTGGATGTCATAGCTGGTATCGCCGATCATCACCGCCTGATCCGCCCTCATCCCCGTCTCGAGCAATGCCGCCTCGACCATCGAGGGATGCGGCTTCGACGGGTGGTCATCGGCGCATTGCAGCGACTGGAAATGCGTCTCCAGCCCGTGATATTCCACCAGCGCCCGCAACCCGCGACGCGACTTTCCGGTGGCCACAGCCAGAACGGTATCCTCGCGCCGGTGGAGACGGTCCAGCAGCTCCCGCGCGCCCGGATAAAGCGGGGCCGGACTGGCGGCACGGGCGGATTTGTAACTGGCTTTATAGCCCGCAACCACCGCATCGCGGATCTCCTGCGAGGCCTCGGGCAACAGCCGCACCAGCGCCTCGGGCAGGGACAGCCCGACGATCGACAGCACTTCGGATGTCGGCAGCGGCGTCAGCCCAACGGCTTCGAACCCCATCGCCATCGCATGGGTGATATGGTGCTGACTGTCCGATATCGTGCCATCGACGTCGAAAATGGCCAGCATCACATCATATCCTCGAAGGGATCGGCGGGCACGTCATTCTCGTGCCAGTCCAAGAGCTTCCATGTCCGCTTCATATGCTCGGGCAGAGGTGCCTGAAGGGTGATGCGCTTGCCGGTGATGGGGTGGTCGAAACTGATCTGGCGGGCATGCAGATGCAGTTTGCGCGACACTTCGCCGCCCAGCTGCGCCCCCCAGCCATCGCCCATATTGTCCTGCCCCGAGCCGCCATATTTGCCATCCCCCACGATCGGGTTGCCCAGCTCGGCCATATGCGCACGCAACTGGTGGGTGCGCCCCGTGATCGGCACCAGCGCGACCCATGACAGGCGCTGCCCAAGGATATGCAGCGTGAAATAATCGGTGGTGGCGCGCTTGGCCTCGGGATGTTCGTTCATCTTGGCCGGATGCACGCAGATCATCTTCTCGCCCGCACCATGCGGCCCGTGCCCGCCCTGCTTTTCCAGACCATAGCGGATGGTGCCGAATTTCGGCTGCGGCGCACCGGCCACAGCAGCCCAGTAGATCTTGCGGGTGGTCTTGCGGCGGAAGGCCTCGGACAGGCGGCGCGCCACGCGATCGGTGCGCGCCAGCAGCAGCACCCCCGAGGTATCCTTATCCAGACGGTGCACCAGCTTGGGGCGCTCCTTGTAGCCAAACATCAGCGCCTCAGCGAGGCCGTCCACATGGACATGCCCCTGCCCCGAGCCACCCTGCGACGGCAGCCCCGGCGGCTTGTTGAGAGCGATGATATGCTCGTCTTTCCAGATCACACAGGACTGGATCATCTTCTCCTGCTCGGGCGTGATTGGCCCGCGCGCGGCGCCATCGATCTTCGGCTCGGGACGTTCCTCGGGCAGCGGCGGCACGCGCACCTCTTGCCCTTCTTCCAGACGATGGGCCGGTTTCACCCGCCCGCCATCCACGCGGATCTGCCCCTTGCGGCAGAGCTTTTCGACCATGATCTGTGTGATCTGCGGGAAGCGCTTCTTGAGAAAGCGGTCCAGCCGCATCTCTGCCCCATCCGCGTCGACTTTGATGTTTTGAACCTTGCTCATGCCAGCACCCAGCGCATTACATGCACTCCAAAAATCAATCCAAGAAGAGACGCGATCAGCGAAATCGCGACATAGACACCCGCCAGACCGGTCTCTCCGCGCTCGATCAGCGTCCAGGTCTCCAGCGAGAAAGAGGAGAAGGTGGTGAACCCGCCCAGAATACCGGTCGCTAGAAAGGCGTTCCAGTGGGTCAGTTCCTTCTGCCCCAGAAAGGTGATCAGCGCGCCCATCAGAAACGAACCGACGATATTGACGAAGATCACCCCCAACGGGATCTGTTGCGGCCCGATCAGCCGCAAGATCGCCACGCCGGACAGATAGCGCCCCGATGCCCCGATCGCGCCACCCAGCGCCACTTGTACTACCGTCATCAACATCCGCGTCTCCTGTCGTGGGCGCTCAAACCCCGCATACGGGCCGATGTCAACCGGTCGGCCCGCGCCTTGCCTGCGCGCTTGTGCCATATTCAAACCGTCAATGCACCGCAAATCCCGTATTCATCTCGTGCAATATCGGGATTACTGTGCCGATATGAGTGATCTGTTCGACAATAGCCCCGAGATGCCCGCCTCCACGCCGCCCGCCCGCGCCAGCGAATCGCGCGACCGGCCTTTGGCGGATAGCCTGCGCCCGAAAGACCTGAGCGAGGTGATCGGCCAGACGCATATTCTTGCCCCCGATGCGCCTCTGGGGCGGATGCTGGCCACTGGCAAACTGTCCTCGATGATCCTCTGGGGGCCGCCGGGGGTGGGCAAGACAACCATCGCGCGGCTGCTGGCGGATGCCTCCGACCGCCACTTCGTCCAGATCAGCGCGATCTTTTCGGGTGTGCCCGAATTGCGCAAGGTGTTTGACGCCGCCAAGACCCGCCAGCGCGCGGGTCAGGGCACGCTGCTATTCGTGGACGAGATCCACCGCTTCAACAAGGCCCAGCAGGACGGCTTCCTGCCGCATATGGAGGATGGCACCATCGTGCTGGTGGGAGCGACCACCGAGAACCCCAGCTTCGAGCTGAACCGCGCCCTTCTGTCCCGCGCGCAGGTGATGGTGCTGCACCGGCTGGATGCAGCCGCGTTGGGCGAGCTGCTGACCCGCGCCGAAGCCGCCCGCGGGACGCCCCTGCCCCTGACCGAGGAGGCGCGTGCCACGCTGGTGGCTATGGCCGATGGCGACGGGCGCGCGATGCTGAACCTTGTCGAACAGGTGGCCGCCATCCGCACCAGCCAGCCGATGGATGCCAAAGAGCTGGCCCAACGCCTGCAACGCCGCGCGGCCCAATATGACAAGACGGGAGACGAGCATTACAACCTGATCTCGGCGCTGCATAAATCGGTGCGCGGCTCCGACCCTGACGCCGCGCTCTACTGGTATGCGCGGATGCTGGAGGGCGGCGAAGACCCGCGCTATCTGGCGCGGCGGTTCGTGCGCATGGCGGTGGAAGATATCGGGCTGGCCGACCCACAGGCGCAAAGCCACGCGCTGCATGCATGGGAAATCTACGAGCGTATCGGTTCGCCTGAAGGCGAATTGGCGCTGGCGCAGACAGTGATCTATCTGGCCTTGGCCCCGAAATCCAATGCGGGCTATGTGGCCTATAAAGGGGCGCGGGCGCTGGCCAAGCAGACGGGGTCGGCCCCGCCGCCGAAACATATCCTCAATGCGCCGACCAGCCTGATGAAAGAGCAAGGCTATGGCGAGGGCTATGCCTATGACCATGATGCCGAAGACGGGTTCTCCGGCCAGAACTACTTCCCCGACAACGTCCCGCGAACGCAGCTTTACGACCCGCCCGACCGCGGGTTCGAACGCGAGATGCGCAAACGGATCGACTGGTTCGCCAAGCTACGCGCCAAAAGGACCCCCTAGATCAGGCGGTGTTCACGCGCCTTGCGGATCGCCTCTGACGTGGTGCGGGCACTCAACCGGATACGCGCCGATTTGAGCCGCGCCTTGAACGCGCTTTCGGTAATGCCCAGACGCGCCGCCGCCGCTGTATGCCGGTCCCCCGCGGCCAGAAGGCGCAGCGCCTCTGCCTGCGCATCGGTCAGCGAAAGACTTTCCTCGTGATGCTCGTGCAGGATATGGGTGATGCGCTCTAGCGTGGCCAGCTCGTCATCGGTAAATTCACGCGCGGTATGCGAAATCCCGACGATCGAACGCGACGACATCGGCCCGACCCCCGCAACCGCACCGTAATTCAGCCCGAAACGGCGCGCCTGCTCGAAGATGCCGAAAGGATCGGGAAACCGGATCTCGCTCCAGCGGACCCGCCCCGTATGGGAAATCCCCCAGAAGACCACGGGATCGCGCAGATAATAGGACCGCTCGTTGTAAAGCTGGATCCATTTGGGATCATAACTCGTATGATAAATGCGTGCCTGCGCAAAACGGACGTGCAAACCAACCATAAATCCGGCTGGCGCGAGCTCGTTGAGCTCATCAAGCAGACCTTGCGTTTTAGAATCAAAAGACATGGCAGCCTAACGTTTAACTAAAAGAAGCAGCCAGCCCAAGCCAAAGGCCTACCGGTCTGCCAAGAAATCAAACAGCGCACCAAATAATGCGCCACTTCACCAGTTGCGGCGCCCCCTATTTCAGCTTTCCACTAAAATCTTAAATAAACCATTGAAAAACCCCGCCCAAACGGGCGGGGTTTGATCTTATCAGACCGAAAGGTCCGATTATTCTGCCGCTGCTTCTTCAGCTTCGAGGCGCGCACGGTCTGCAGCACCTTTTGCCGAGGAATCGCGCTCGACGAACTCGATGATCGCCATCGGAGCCATATCGCCATAACGGAAGCCGGCTTTCAGAACGCGAACATAGCCACCTTGACGGTCTTTGAAACGCGGGCCGAGAACTTCGAAGAGTTTGGCCACGTCTTTGTCCTGCTTCAGCTGGGCTGCTGCCTGACGACGTGCGTGCAGGTCGCCGCGCTTTGCCAGCGTGATCAGCTTTTCGATCACCGGACGAAGCTCTTTTGCTTTCGGCAGGGTGGTTTTGATTTGCTCGTGCTCGATGAGCGAGCCAGCCATGTTCGAGAACAGCGCCTTGCGGTGTTCATGGGTACGGTTGAGACGGCGGTAACCGCGAGCGTGACGCATGTGAATTCTCCGTAATTGCGTTTTGCTTTGTCAGGGCGACCGATGCGTGCCGGTGCCTCAGTTGGGGCGGAGCCCGATATTCCCAGCCTGTGCTGGCATTGAATGGGGGGCGTGTAGCCCACGCCCCCCTATCCGTCAAGCCTGTAAGCGGAAGATCAGAACTGATCTTCGAAACGCTTGGCCAGATCTTCGATATTTTCCGGCGGCCAGTCTTCGACTTCCATCCCGAGATGCAGCCCCATGCCCGAAAGCACTTCCTTGATCTCGTTCAGCGACTTGCGGCCGAAGTTCGGGGTGCGGAGCATCTCGGCTTCGGTTTTCTGGATGAGGTCGCCGATATAGACGATATTGTCGTTCTTGAGGCAGTTTGCCGAACGGACCGACAGTTCCAGCTCGTCGACCTTCTTGAGAAGGAGCGGGTTGAACTCCAGACCGTCTTCCGCGTCCTGCTTCGACGCCGATTCGGGCTCTTCGAAGTTGACGAAGATCGACAGCTGGTCCTGCAGGATACGCGCAGCAAAAGCCACGGCGTCTTCCGGCGTGATCGAGCCATCGGTTTCGATCTTCATGGTCAGCTTGTCATAGTCCAGCACCTGACCTTCACGGGTCGGGGTGACTTCGTAGGCGACCTTTTTCACCGGCGAATAGATCGCGTCGATCGGGATCAGACCGATGGGCGCGTCTTCCGGACGGTTCTTATCGGCAGCGACATAGCCTTTGCCGGTATTGACGGTCAGCTCCATGAACAGGTCGGCACCATCATCAAGGTGGCAGATGACATGCTCTTTGTTCAGAACTTCGATGCCTGCGGTCTCGGAGATGTCGCCAGCGGTCACAACGCCCGGACCTTTGGCCGAGATCGACACGCGTTTGGGGCCTTCGACATCCATACGCAGCGACACGCCCTTGAGGTTCAGCACGATGTCGGTGACGTCTTCACGCACACCGGCCACGCTGGAGAACTCGTGGAGCACATTGTCGATTTGTACGCTGGTGATGGCCGCGCCTTGCAGCGAGGACAGCAGAACGCGGCGCAGCGCGTTCCCCAGGGTGAGACCAAAACCACGCTCAAGCGGTTCTGCAACGAGCGAAGCCTGACGCTCCGGATCGTTACCCGGTTTTACTTCCAGCTGCGTCGGCTTGATCAGCTCGGCCCAATTCTTGTGGATCATGCAGTGCCTCCATACCTGTTCCCAGCCCATGTCCTAAGCAGGGAACGCCCGAGGATAGAATGCGGACACGATTGGGCCGCGCGGGAAATCCCACACGGCCCAACCGGAATTCAAAAATCAGACGCGGCGGCGCTTCGGCGGACGGCAGCCGTTATGCGCGATCGGGGTGACGTCACGGATCGAGGTGACAGCCAGACCGACAGCAGCCAGTGCGCGCAGAGCCGATTCACGACCCGAACCGGGGCCTTGAACTTCGACGTCTACGGTGCGCAGACCGTGCTCTTGTGCTTTGCGTGCAGCATCTTCTGCAGCCATCTGAGCGGCGTAGGGGGTCGATTTACGCGAACCCTTGAAGCCCATGGTGCCCGAGGACGACCACGAGATGGCGTTGCCCTGAACGTCAGAGATCAGGATCTTGGTGTTGTTGAACGACGAGTTCACATGAACAACACCAGCGGCGATGTTCTTGCGCTCTTTACGCTTCGTGCGGACCTTATCACGTGCCATGTGTCAAGCCTCCCCTTACTTCTTCTTGCCAGCGATGGCTTTTGCCGGGCCCTTACGGGTACGAGCATTGGTATGGGTACGCTGACCGCGAACCGGCAGGTTCCGGCGGTGACGCAGACCGCGGTAGCAGCCCAGGTCCATCAGACGTTTGACGTTCATTTGAACTTCACGGCGCAGGTCACCTTCAACGGTGAGGTTTGCGTCGATATATTCGCGGATCGAAAGGACTTCCGCATCCGACAGCTCGTTCACACGACGGGTCACGTCGATGTTGACGGCTTCGCAGATTTTACGGGCGGTGTCGTTGCCGATACCGGTGATGTAGGTCAATGCGATCGGGACGCGTTTCCCGGTCGGAATGTTGACGCCAGCAATACGTGCCAAAGCGTTCTTCCTTCACGTTGCGGTTCCGTAGTACCAGAACCTTTTTTCACAACAGATGGCCCGAAACCTCATGTTCCGGACCCTGATTCCGACAGACCGACTGACCCATCGAAAAATTGATTCTCATAAGAGAGACTTGCACCTACGAGGTATCCTCCTTCAGGTCAAGCCTCTCTATGCATTATTCTTGCTGATCAAGGATCGCCGCGATCTGCGCCGAGACCGTGCCTATTTCAGCCAGACCATCAACGCGGAACAGATCGCCCGCGTGATAATAATAACCGATCAGCGGCGAGGTCTTTTTGTAATACTCGCGCAGGCGGTCGCCGAAGACTTCGGCGTTGTCATCCTTACGGACCGGCTGACCTGCCGCACGGGCCTCTTCCGCGCGCCCGACAATGCGGTTCACCAGAACGGCATCATCGACAACCAGCTCGATCACGGCATCCAGCTTCTGCCCCATACGCGCCAGAAGCGCGTTCAGCGCATCCGCCTGCCCCAACGTGCGCGGGAAGCCGTCGAAGATGAACCCGTTGCCCTCATCCGAGGACAGCTTCTCTTCGATCAGGCCGATCACGATATCATCGGTGACCAGCTCGCCACGATCCATCACCTCGGCAACCTTGTTGCCCATCTCGGTGCCGGAGGTCTTGGCCTCGCGCAGCATATCGCCAGTGGACAGCTGGACCATCCCGCGATCTGCGACAAGCTTACCTGCCTGGGTGCCTTTGCCGGCCCCGGGCGGGCCAAGCAAGATGATATTGGTCATGATGTCTTTCCTTTCAGCGGCGCGCGGGGGCCTTACGACCGGACTTCTTGCGCTTACCACGAAGTTGAGATTTTTCGATCAGACCTTCGTATTGGTGCGCAAGAAGATGCGACTGCACCTGATTGATCGTGTCCATCGTCACAGAAACGATGATCAGAACCGAGGTGCCGCCAAAATAGAACGGGATCGAAAGCGAAGAGCGGAGGATTTCCGGCAGCAGGCAGACCGCCGCCAGATATGCCGAACCGATCACCAGCACACGCGAAACCACGTAATCAAGGTAATCTTCGGTTTTCTTGCCGGGACGGATGCCCGGAATAAAACCGCCTTGGTTCTTGAGATTGTCCGCGACTTCATCCGATTTGAAAGAAACGTTCGCCGTGTAGAAATATGCGAAGAACACGATCATCGCCACGTAGAACAGCAGATAAAGCGGCTGACCCGGCCCGAAATAAGCCAGAATGGTCGACATCACGGGGCCGGTATTCCCGCCCGAGAATGTCGCAATGGTGGTCGGCAGCAGCAGAAGCGACGAGGCGAAGATTGCAGGGATAACACCTGCGGGGTTCACCTTGATCGGCAGGTGCGACGAGCCGCCATCATAGATTTTCATCCCCACCTGACGGCGCGGATATTGGATGTGGATCTTGCGCAGAGCGCGTTCCATGAAGACCACGAAGCCGATGACCGCAATGATCATGACGATCACGGCAATGGTTGCCGGAAGCGAGATCGCCCCCGCACGGCCTTGCGCAAGGAAGCTGGCGAAATGCGCAGGAATCTCGGCCACGATGCCGACGAAGATGATCAGCGAGATGCCGTTACCGATACCGCGCGACGTGATCTGTTCGCCGACCCACATCAGGAACATGGTGCCGCCAACCAGCGTGATCACCACAGCCGCTTGGAAATACATGCCCGGATCATGCGCCAACCCACCGGCTTCCAGCGATTTTGCCAGACCGAAGGCCTGGAAGGTCGCAAGGGCCACGGTGCCATAGCGGGTGATCTGGTTGATCTTCTTGCGGCCCTGTTCGCCCTCTTTCTTCATCTGCTCCAGCGCCGGAACCATAGCGGCCAGCAGCTGAACGATGATGGAGGCCGAGATATACGGCATGATGCCCAGAGCAAAAATACCCATGCGGCCAAGCGCACCGCCGGTGAACATCGACAGGATGCCCCCGAGACCCGAGCCTGCGTTCTCCATAAAGTCGCGCAGGGCCTGTGCGTCGATCCCCGGCACAGGGATATAGGTCCCCAACCGGTAGATGATCAGCAGACCGATGGTGAAGAAAATCCGTTGGCGAAGCTCGGTGGCCTTGCCCAGGGCGCCCCAAGAGAGGTTCGCCGCCATTTGCTCTGCAGCAGATGCCATATGCCTGTCTCTTTCATGTCAGCGCCGCCAGACCGGGTTCCCGATCGGCGGCGCCAGAAAACCTATGCCTATGTAAGCGGGCACGCGCCCGCTCACAACAGCTTATTCAGCCTTACTCGGCAGCGGCAGCCGCAACGGTGAGTTTACCGCCTGCTTTTTCGACAGCCTCAACAGCCGATTTCGAAGCACCGGTGACGTTCAGGGTCAGAGCGGATTTGACTTCGCCTTTTGCCAGAACGCGCACGCCGTCCAGTTTACGACGCACGAGACCCGAAGCAACCAGCACGTCTTCATTGATCTCTGCTTTCGCATCGATCTTGCCCGCTTCGATGAATTTCTCGATCAGGCCGAGGTTCACAACCGCGAAATGCTTGGCGTTCGGCTTGGTGAAGCCACGCTTCGGCAGACGACGGTAGAGCGGCATTTGGCCACCCTCGTAGCCGTTCAGTGCAACGCCCGAACGCGACTTCTGACCTTTGATACCGCGACCAGCGGTTTTACCTTTGCCGGAGCCCGGACCGCGTGCAACGCGTTTTTTCTTCTGGGCTGCGCCCGCGTTATCGCGGAGTTCGTGAAGTTTCATATCGCTTCTCCTCTCGCCGGACATGACCCCAGAAGCGTAGCTGGGCCAGACTCGGCATTTCTTGTTTTGCTTACGCAATTGATTCGAGGCCCCCGAAGGAGCCACGGGTCGCTATAGCAGAGGCCCTGCCCTGCAAGCAACCGCTTTGCATCACGTGCGACACTGAATTGTCACGTCATAATTGAACTGGGTCCCGCCCCCGATCTGGTAGACACTGGCCAGCACGCGACCGATTTCGCGATAGCCCGCAGAGCCACAGCTCTTTGTAGCCCTTCGCGCAATCTGCCGCTCCATCACCGCGTCCTGATCCCAAAGCGGGCTCGACCCTTTGGAGACACTCAGCCGATGCACCGCACCGGCCGCCAAGACAGGCACCGCCGAGACAGGCACCGCCGACGCAGGCACCGCCGACGCAGGCGAGGACGACCACGCGGGCACCGCGCTGACCGCATAGGTGTCGCGTGTGTAGGTCTCGGGTGCCTGCGATGCCATACAGCCACCAAGCAGAACTGCCGCCGCCAAACCGGTAAGGAATGCCCTCATCTGTCAGCGTCCCGAAAAGGCCCAGCCATCCGGCGCGAAACCATGAATCGACGCCAGAAGCGTCAGCTTTTCCTCATGTGCCCAGAGGGTCTCGGCATCCAGCGTGATAACCGGCGTCGTGATCTCGGCCACGGCCTCATCCTCGTCATCCTGCGCCTCGTAGAACTCGACGCCATACCCAAGGGCCTCGGCCGCATCGGACAGGTCGTCCCAATTCGCCCCGTCATCATCCATGACAAACTGGAACGCCACGACGCCTTCGGCGGGCACAGCATCCATCTTGGCAATCTCGGCGAAAATCTGGAAGGTCTCGGCCTTCTGGTCTTTCATATCCATCTTCATACCTCTGAAAAGGGAGACAGGTACAAAAACGCCCCGGACGATGCCGGGGCGCTTTGTCAAAAAATCTGAATAAAATCAGGCTTTTTCTTCGATGATCGCAACGAGGTGCGGGATCGAGTTCACCATGCCGCGGACGGCGGGGGTGTCTTCGAGCTCGCGGGTGCGGTTCATCTTGTTCAGACCGAGGCCTTTCAGCGTAGCGCGCTGAGAAGCGGGACGGCGGATCGGCGAACCGATTTGTTTCACAACGATAGTAGCCATGTCCTGATCTCCTTACGCGTCAGCCGATTCAGCTTCCGGCTTCTTCAGGATGTCAGCCACTTTCTTGCCACGGCGAGCCGCGACGTTACGGGGGCTTTGTTCCTGACGAAGCGCATCAAGCGTCGCACGGATCATGTTGTAGGGGTTCTGCGAACCGGTCGACTTGGCAACCACGTCCTGAACGCCCAGCATTTCGAAGACGGCACGCATCGGACCACCCGCGATGATACCGGTACCGGCAGGTGCGGTGCGCATGATCACGCGGCCAGCGCCGTGACGGCCTTCGATATCGTGGTGCAGGGTACGCGCATCACGCAGCGGAACACGGAACATGTTGCGCTTTGCTTGCTCGGTCGCCTTACGGATTGCCTCCGGCACCTCTTTCGCTTTGCCTTTGCCGAAACCGACGCGGCCGCGCTGGTCGCCAACGACGACGAGTGCTGCGAAGCCGAAACGTTTACCGCCTTTGACGGTTTTCGACACGCGGTTGATCGCGACAAGACGATCTGCGAATTCCGGGGTCTCTTCGCGCTCGCGGCGATCCCGGCGGTTTTCACGTTCTGCCATGAAAACATCTCCTGATATGGACCGAAGTCCTTTTCCCAATCCAAGTGGATTTGCATCCCTGGATCATCGAGGGGTTGCCCCCTGCTCTAAAATCGAAGGGCGCATTGCGGCGCCCTTCGCAAGATTTCGATCACCCTGCCCGAAGGCAGAGAAGATCAGAACTTCAGACCGCCTTCGCGAGCTGCATCGGCCAGTGCCTTGATTTTCCCGTGGAACAGGAAACCGCCACGGTCGAAATAGCACTCTTCGACGCCTGCAGCCTTGGCACGTTCCGCGATGGTTGCACCGATCTTGGTCGCTGCTTCCACGTTGTTTTTGCCAACGAGGCCCAGATCCTTCTCGAGGGTCGAAGCCGCTGCAAGGGTCACACCGTTCAGATCGTCGATCAGCTGGACGCTGATGTTTTTCGACGAGCGGTGAACCGACAGACGCGCACGGCCATTGGCCATTTTGCGCAGTTTGTTCCGCACGCGCAGGCGGCGCTTCAGGAACAGTTCTCTTTTCTTGTTCGCCATTTTCGCGCCCCTTACTTCTTCTTGCCTTCCTTACGGAAGACATACTCACCCTTGTAGCGGATGCCTTTGCCTTTATAGGGCTCGGGCGCACGCCACTCGCGGATATTCGCAGCAACCTGACCAACGAGCTGTTGGTCGATGCCTTCGATGACGATCTCGGTGTTTTTCGGCGAGGTGATGGTCACACCAGCCGGAACAGCGAAGTCCACATCATGCGAATAGCCCAGTGCCAGCTTCAGAGTGTTGCCCTGCATCGTGGCGCGGTAACCCACACCCTGAATTTCGAGCTCTTTCTTGAAGCCAACGGTGACGCCGGTCACAAGGTTCGCGATCATCGAGCGGGCCATACCCCACTGCTGACGCGCACGCTTGGACAGGCCACGCGGGGTCACGGAAACCGAAGAACCTTCAACCGAAAGGCTGACATCGTCGGTGGCGGTGAAGTGACGGGTCCCTTTCGGGCCTTTCACTTCGATGGTCTGGCCGGACACCGAAGCGGTCACACCGCTCGGAAGTTCCACTGCCTTCTTACCAATACGAGACATCGGCTACCTCCTTAGAAGACGGTGCAGAGGACTTCGCCGCCAACATTGGCGTTGCGAGCATCTGCATCCGACATCACGCCCTTGGACGTGGAGACGATGGAAACGCCGAGGCCCTGACGGACCGACGGGACGTCTTTCGCAGCCATGTACACACGACGGCCCGGGGTCGAAACGCGCTTGAGTTCGCGGATGACCGGGGTGCCTTCGTAGTATTTCAGGCTGATGGTGATTTCAGGCAGACCGCGCGAGTCGGTGGTCGACTCGTAGCCGCGGATGTAGCCTTCCGCTGCAAGCACATCCAGAACCCATGCGCGCAGTTTCGACGCGGGGGTTTTGACGGTGGACTTGCCGCGCATTTGCGCGTTGCGGATGCGGGTCAGCATATCGCCGAGAGGATCGTTCATAGACATACGAGACCTCCTTACCAGCTCGACTTGACCATGCCGGGGATCTGACCGAAGGAGGCCAGGTCACGCAGCTTGATACGCGAGACTTTGAGCTTACGGTAGTAAGCGTGGGGACGACCGGTCAGCTGGCAACGGTTGTGCAAGCGGACAGCCGAGGAGTTGCGCGGCAGTTCTGCCAGCTTCAGGGAAGCTTTGAAGCGCTCTTCCATCGGACGATCCTGATCGGCGATGACTTCTTTCAGTGCGGCGCGTTTCGCGGCGTATTGTTTAACAAGACGCTCACGCTTCACTTCGCGCGCAACCATGGATTTCTTAGCCATTGTTCACTCTCCTCGCGATCAGGCCGAGAACGGCATGTTGAAGTGCTTCAGAAGCGACTTCGCCTGCGCGTCATCATTGGTCGTGGTCACGATGATGATGTCCATACCCAGAACTTCGTCGACTTTGTCGAAATCGATCTCGGGGAACACGATCTGTTCTTTGAGACCCATTGCGAAGTTACCACGACCATCGAAGGACGGCTTCACGCCGCGGAAGTCGCGGACGCGCGGCAGTGCCACGTTGATCAGGCGGTCGAGGAATTCGTACATACGGGTGCCGCGCAGGGTCACCTTGCAGCCAAGCGGCATCTCTTCACGAACGCGGAAGCCTGCAATGGACTTCTTCGCTTTCGTCATGACAGCCTTCTGACCGGCGATGAGCGTCAGCTCTTCAGCGGCTTGCTTGACTTTTTTGGTGTCTTTCGTGGCTTCGCCAACGCCCATGTTGATCACGATCTTTTCGATCTTCGGGATCATCATGTCGTTTTTCAGACCGAACTCTTCCTTCATGGCAGCACGGATCTTGGATTCGTACTCGCCTTTCAGGCGCGGAGTGTAAGTTGCGAGGTCGAGCATCAGATAACGTCCCCCGTGGTCTTGGCGAAACGAACCTTTTTGCCGTCTTCCATGCGGAAGCCGACGCGGGTTGCTTTACCGTTTGCATCCAGCAGAGCGAGGTTCGACAGGTCGATCGGCATTGCCTTCGGCTGACGGCCACCTTGGCTCGTTTGGGTTTGGCGCGTGTGACGGATCGCGACGTTCACGCCATCGACCACGGCTTTGTTCGAAGCCGGCATAACCGAGGTGATCTCACCCTGTTTGCCTTTGTCCTTACCGGACAGAACAACAACCTTATCACCTTTGCGGAGTTTAGCAGCCATTACAGCACCTCCGGAGCAAGCGAGATGATTTTCATGAAGTTCTTGGCGCGCAGTTCGCGAACAACCGGTCCGAAGATACGGGTACCAACGGGCTCGCCGTTGTTGTTCAGGATAACTGCTGCGTTCGAGTCGAAACGGATGGCGGTGCCATCTTCACGACGAACTTCTTTGGCGGTGCGAACGACGACGGCTTTACGCACGTCCCCTTTTTTCACACGGCCACGCGGAATGGCTTCCTTGACGGAGACGACGATAATGTCGCCGACCGACGCATAGCGACGGTGCGAACCACCCAGAACCTTGATGCACTGAACTTTCCGAGCACCGGAATTGTCAGCAACATCCAGATTGGTCTGCATCTGGATCATAGGGTTACTCCCGACCTTTGGAGACGACCATGCAGTTGGCGCCCCAGGGTTTCGATAAACTGGTGTTTATCGCCGGGCCTGAATTCCTTGCGGAAATCAGGCTTCGACGACGACCGTCCAGCGCTTGGTCTTCGAAATCGGCGCGCACTCTTCGATACGAACAGTGTCACCTACCTTGAAAGCATTGTTCGCGTCATGCGCACGATACTTCTTGGATTTACGAATGGTCTTTTTCAGAACGGGGTGCGTGAAACGGCGCTCGACAGAGACGGTGATCGTCTGTTCGTTCTTGTCCGAGGTCACGACGCCTTGAAGGATACGTTTGGGCATGGGAAGATTCCTCAGTTCGCAGCAGCTTCAGCAGCTTTTTGGGTCAACACGGTTTTCACGCGAGCAACGTCACGACGGACGGCGCGCATGCGAGCGGTGTTTTCCAGCTGGTTGGTGGCTGCCTGAAAGCGGAGGTTAAACGCTTCCTTTTTCAGCGCGACAAGCTCGTCACGGAGCTCATCGGCCGTCTTGGCCTTGAGTTCTTGGGCTTTCATGCCTTTGGTCCTTTAAATGGCACCAGAGGGCCCCGCTTGGGTGCGTATACACGCTTGGGGTGACCCTGATTCTGGTGGGTTATGTCGATCCTGTTGCCAGGAACACCGGCCAACTACCATCATCGAGCCAATCTGGCAAGGGGTGTTGGAATAAAACAAGGCGCGGGAGAGAAATCCCCCGCGCCTTGCTTCAATTTAGGTGGACCTGACTTACCAGTCCTGACGCTCGACGATGCGGGTCGCGACCGGGAGCTTCGCAGCACCAAGGCGCAGGGCCTCACGTGCGATGGTCTCGTTCACGCCGTCGATTTCGAACATCACGCGGCCGGGCTTCACTTTCGCTGCCCAGAAATCCACGGAACCTTTACCTTTACCCATACGGACTTCGGTCGGTTTCGCGGTGACCGGGGTATCCGGGAAGATCCGGATCCAAACGCGGCCCTGGCGCTTCATGTGACGGTTGATTGCACGACGGGCAGCTTCGATCTGGCGCGCAGTAACACGCTCGGGCTCAATCGCCTTCAGACCAAAGTGACCAAAGTTCAGATCGGTGCCGCCTTTGGCTTCACCGTGGATCCGGCCTTTGTGCTGTTTGCGGAACTTCGTCCGTTTCGGTTGCAACATGGTCTAATACCCCTCAGCGCTCGCGCTCACGGCGCGGACCGCGCGGTGCCGGACCCTCTTGGGCTTCAGCAGCTTTGCGCTCACGTGCCTGCGGATCATGTTCCATGATCTCGCCTTTGAAGATCCACACTTTGACGCCGATGATCCCGTAGGGGGTCATTGCCTCGCAATGTGCATAGTCGATATCCGCACGCAGCGTGTGCAGCGGAACGCGACCTTCACGATACCATTCGGTACGCGCGATCTCGGCACCGCCCAGACGGCCGGCAACGTTTACACGGATACCAAGAGCACCCATGCGCATCGCGTTCTGAACGGTACGCTTCATCGCACGACGGAAGGACACACGACGCTCGAGCTGTTGGCAGATGGATTCTGCGGCCAGTTGCGCGTCGATTTCCGGCTTGCGGACTTCAACGATGTTCAGGTGAAGTTCGCTGTCGGTGAAGTTTGCAAGCTTCTTGCGCAGAGCTTCGATATCGGCGCCTTTTTTGCCGATGATCACACCCGGACGTGCTGCGTGAATGGTCACACGGCACTTTTTGTGCGGGCGCTCGATGATCACGCGCGAGATGCCAGCTTGTTTCGCTTCGTCCTTGATGAACTCGCGGATCTTGATGTCTTCCAGAAGAAGATCACCGAAATCCTTGCTTTCAGCGAACCAGCGGCTGTCCCAGGTGCGGTTGACCTGGAGACGCATACCGATCGGATTTACCTTATGACCCATTATGCTTGCTCCTCAACCTGACGCACCTTGATGGTGAGCTCCGAAAACGGCTTCATGATCTTGCCGAAGCGACCACGGGCACGCGGGCGACCGCGCTTCATGACCAGGTTCTTACCAACCCATGCTTCCGCGACGACCAGCTCGTCAACGTCCAGACCGTGGTTGTTTTCCGCATTGGCGATAGCCGATTGCAGGCACTTCTTCACGTCGATCGCGATACGCTTCTTCGAGAAGGTCAGATCGGCCAGAGCCTTGTCGACCTTCTTGCCGCGGATCATCGCTGCAACGAGATTCAGTTTCTGCGGCGAGGTGCGAAGCATGCGCGATTTTGCCATTGCTTCGTTATCCGCCACGCGGCGCGGATTCTTTTCCTTACCCATGACGATTACTTCCTCTTGGCTTTCTTGTCAGCAGCGTGACCGTAATAGGTACGGGTCGGCGAATATTCACCGAACTTCTGACCGATCATTTCCTCGGTCACAGCGACCGGGATGTGCTTCTGACCATTGTAGACCCCGAAGGTGAGGCCAACGAATTGCGGCAGGATGGTCGAGCGACGCGACCAGATCTTGATCACTTCGCTTTTGCCCGACTCGCGCGCTTTCTCTGCTTTTTTCAGCAGATAGGCATCGACGAAGGGGCCTTTCCAAACAGAACGAGACATATCTTAACGACCCTTCTTCTTCGCGTGACGCGAGCGCAGGATATATTTATCCGTCGACTTGTTCGTACGGGTGCGTTTGCCCTTGGTCGGCTTGCCCCACGGGGTAACCGGGTGACGGCCACCGGAGGTCCGGCCTTCACCACCACCATGCGGGTGGTCGATCGGGTTCATTGCAACGCCGCGAACGGTCGGGCGGACGCCCATGTGACGCTTACGACCTGCTTTACCGAGGTTCTGGTTCGAGTGGTCATGGTTCGACACGGCACCGATGGTGGCCATGCATTCCTGACGCACAAGACGCAGCTCGCCCGAGGAAAGACGGATCTGAGCGTAGCCACCATCACGACCCACGAACTGGGCATAGGTGCCAGCTGCGCGTGCGATCTGACCGCCTTTACCCGGCTTCAGTTCGATGTTGTGAACGATGGTACCGATCGGCATACCCGAGAACGGCATTGCGTTACCCGGCTTGATATCGACCTTCTCGCCCGACACAACTTTATCGCCGAGAGCGAGACGTTGCGGTGCGAGGATATAAGCGGCTTCGCCATCTTCGTAGCGGATCAGCGCGATGAACGCGGTCCGGTTCGGGTCGTATTCGATGCGTTCGACGATAGCCGGAACGTCAAATTTGCGACGCTTGAAGTCAACGATACGGTAGAGACGCTTCGCGCCACCACCCTTGTGCCACATCGTGACGCGTCCGGTGTTGTTCCGGCCACCAGTCTTCGTCAAACCCTCGGTGAGGGCTTTGACCGGACGGCCTTTCCAAAGCTCCGAACGGTCGATCAGAACCAGCCCACGCTGGCCCGGCGTAGTCGGTTTATACGACTTAAGTGCCATGCTTTCTGTCTTCCGTTAGCTGAAGGCGGGTTGTACCGCCTTATGTGAAGGGCCCCTAAGGTCCCCAGATAACAACGCCAACCGGCCCCGGACGAATCCGAAGCCTCCGGCGATGCGCGTAGCTACCAAAAAGAAGCCAATCCGTCTACTGCTGAATTGGCCCATTTGGCGCTTTGTGACCTTATATTTAAGGCCACAAGCCAAGCCCTTGATGCAAGACGCTATTCTCTAGCCCCCTGCCCTATCGCCCAAAGAAAAGCCCCCGCAAATGCAGGGGCTCTCCGAAGTCATAAGGATCAACAGATCACAGACCGGTGGTCACGTCGATCGTGTTGCCTTCTTCGAGGGTCACATAGGCCTTCTTCACGTCCGAGCGCTTGCCCGCGATACCGCGGAAACGCTTGTTCTTGCCTTTGGTGATCGTCGTGTTGACGGCTTTCACCTTGACATTGAAGAGGGTCTCGACCGCTGCCTTGATCTCGGGCTTCGAGGAGTCTTTGGCGACTTCGAAGACAACCGCACCGTTTTCCGACGCCAGCGTCGCTTTTTCGGTGATGATCGGCTTGACGATCACGTCGTAATGTTCGGGTTTCGCGCTCATTTCAGGCGAGCCTCCAGTGCTTCGACGCCCGCTTTGGTGAGGACCAGGGTCTCACGCTTGAGGATGTCATAAACGTTGGCGCCCATCGACGGCAGAACATCGATACCTTCGATGTTACGAGCTGCTTTCGCGAAGTTATCGTTCACGTCAGCACCGTCGATGATCAGGACCTTTTTCCAGCCCAGTTCCTTAGCCGCTTTAGCCAGCGCTTTGGTTTTCGATTCGCCGAGGTTGATATCCTCGAGAACCACCAGATTGCCGGTTGCCGCTTTGGACGACAGAGCATGCTTCAGACCCAGAGCGCGGAACTTCTTCGTCAGATCGTGCGCGTGCGAACGCGGGGTCGGGCCCTTGTACACACCACCGTGACGGAAGATCGGAGCCTTCTTGGAACCGTGACGTGCGCCACCGGTGCCTTTTTGGCGGTAGATCTTCTTGGTCGAGTAGGACACGTCCGACTTGCCGAGCGTCGAGTGCGTACCGGCTTGTGCTTTCGCACGCTGCCAGCGAACAACGCGGTGCAGAATGTCTGCGCGCGGCTCGAGACCGAAGATGTCGTCTGCCAGTTCGATATCGCCAGCTTTGCCAGCGTCGAGCTTGATCACATCAAGTTTCATGCTTCACCCCCTTCTGCCGGAGCTTCTTCGGCAGGAGCAGCCGCGCCTTTCAGAGCCGCCGGCATCGGAACGTTCTCGGGCAGCGGTTTCTTGACCGCGTCCTTGATCGTGACCCAACCGCCTTTGGAACCCGGAACCGAACCTTTAACAAGGATCAGGCCGCGCTCTGCATCGGTGCGAACGACTTGCAGGTTCTGGGTGGTCACACGAACGGCACCAAGATGGCCAGCCATCTTCTTGCCTTTGAAGACTTTACCCGGATCCTGACATTGACCGGTCGAACCGTGCGAACGGTGCGAAATCGACACACCGTGCGATGCACGCAGACCGCCGAAGTTGTGGCGCTTCATCGCACCCGCAAAACCTTTACCGATGGAGGTGCCCGCGATATCCACGAACTGGCCTTCATTGTAGTGGTTTGCAGCGATTTCCGAACCGACTTCGATCAGGTTTTCTTCGGATACGCGGAATTCAGCAACCTTGCGCTTGGGCGCAACGGAAGCTTTCGCGAAGTGACCACGCTCAGCTGCGCTTACGCGCTTTGCTTTTGCGTCGCCTGCACCCAGTTGCACAGCAACGTAACCATCGCGATCGGTGGTACGTTGAGCAACGACTTGCAGGTTGTCGAGTTGAAGAACGGTAACAGGAACCTGCTTGCCGTCTTCAAGGAAAAGCCGGGTCATGCCCAGCTTCTTGGCGATAACACCAGTCCGCATCGTGACTCTCCCTTAGACCTTGATCTCGACATCCACGCCAGCGGCGAGGTCGAGCTTCATCAGTGCGTCAACGGTTTGCGGGGTCGGGTCGACGATGTCGAGCATACGCTTATGCGTACGGATTTCCCACTGGTCGCGCGACTTCTTGTCGATGTGCGGACCACGGAGAACCGTGAATTTCTCAACTTTGTTCGGCAGCGGAATCGGGCCGCGAACCTGTGCACCCGTGCGCTTTGCGGTGTTAACGATTTCCTGCGTGCTGGCATCCAGTACGCGGTAATCGAACGCCTTCAGCCGGATGCGGATGTTTTGACCGTTCATATGTCATGCCTCTCGCATGGCGTGAAGGTTGAGAGGCAGACAGCACCGTATGTGGTGCCTGCTTCGAACCTTTAGATCTTATGGATAGATCAGGCTGCGCCAATAGGCCCGATAAAGGATTCTGTCAACCCGTACTGGCCCGTTGCCGTATTTTTTCTTGGCTCCTTCGTGCCACGGGCCGGAAGGGGGGCGCGAAGGGCCGTCCACCTCCATCGCGCGTGAGGCCCAGCGGAACAAGCCTCGCGCCCTTGCGTTGGGTCGGCAATCAGGGCCCGCGCAGCACCCGTTGCAAAACGGCCCACCCATCGC
Source organism: Thioclava sp. NS-SX20 (assembly GCF_057380695.1). Taxonomy (NCBI): domain Bacteria; kingdom Pseudomonadati; phylum Pseudomonadota; class Alphaproteobacteria; order Rhodobacterales; family Paracoccaceae; genus Thioclava; species Thioclava sp. NS-SX20. Next base: position 2,075,456 of record NZ_CM170816.1, read on the forward strand.
AAAAGGAATAGACCATGCCCGAGATCACCGACAGCAAAATCCTTATCATCGCGACGGACGGGTTCGAGAAGTCCGAACTGATGGTTCCACGGGATGCGCTCCGCGAGGCAGGCGCGCAGGTGGTGGTGGCCTCGCCCGACGGGGCCGCGATCCGCAGTTGGGACGAAAAGGATTGGGGCGAAACCGTTGCCAGCGATCTTGCGATCAGCGATGTCAAACTGGAAGAGTTTGATGCGATTGTGCTGCCGGGCGGTCAGATCAACCCCGATATTCTCCGAACGAAGCCGGAGGCGGTAAATCTGATCCGCAACTTTTTTAACGCCAAGAAAATCGTCGCCGCCATCTGTCACGGACCTTGGCTCCTGATCGAGGCGGGGGTTGTTGCGGGGCGCCACGTCACCTCCTACCCGTCAATCAAGACAGACCTTCTCAATGCCGGTGCGCAGTGGTGCGATGCGGAGGTGGTGAATGATCTGGGGCTGATCACCTCGCGCAACCCCGGTGATCTGAAGGCTTTCGTGGGAAAGATCATCGAAGAGGTGGAGGAAGGCCCCCATCACCGTCGCGCCGAAGCCGCCTGAGCCAATCGCCGTTGCCCCCACGGGCAACGGCCGACCCTCCCTCCTATTGATGGCCCGCCTATTGACGGCCCAGCGTGAACAGCCGCCACATGAAGACCAGCTGCACCAGCACCAGCCCGATGCACCACAGGCAAAGCCACATGAAGGCATTATCGTCATTCAACCCCGGCATTCCGCCGATATTCACCCCGAAAAGCCCCGTCAGAAACCCGAGCGGCAGGAAAATTACCGAAACCACGGACAGCACGAACGTATTGCGGTTCACCCGATCCGAAAGCTGGGTCGAAAGCTCTTCGCGCAGCACCTGCGCCTGATCGCGGAGCTCGTCCATATCTTCCGAAATCCGCGTCATTTTCACGGCTTCTTCTTCCAGTTCCCGCCGGACCTCGGATGTCACAAGGGGGCAATTCGACTGCGCCGCCTTCAACAGCGCATCGCGTTGCGGCCCGAGATAGCGCCGGATCGCGATGACCTGCAGCCGCAGATCCAGCACATCGCGCCGCAAATGGTCCCCGCCCTGTCCGTAGACCTTATCCTCCAGCGCCTCAGCATGTTCGTCCAACTCGCTCTGGAACGTGCCGATCCGTTCGACGATATCCTCGGTCAGACGCACAACGAACAACCCTGCATCACCAGGCACCCGCCCCGCCCTGATCGCATCATCCATCCGCTCGATCGCGCGGACCCGCTTGCGCGCAATGGTCACGATCCGCCGTGCATCGGCATAGATACGGACCGACACCATGTCCTCGGGATCTTCCCCGTCATTGAAGTTGATCCCACGCAGGATAAGCAAAATGCCCTCGCCGATCACCGTGGTGCGCGGGCGCGTATCTCGGTCAAGCAGGGCCTCCACCGCTTGCGGTTCAAGATAGTCCAACTCCTGCCGGATCCAGTCCTGCGCTTCGGGATGGGTGCCATCTAGGTGCACCCAGGCCAGGCGCTCGTCGCGCAGGGCTTCAACGATCTGTGCCTCATCCGCCCCTTGCAGATCAGTGGCCGCCGCAGGACCGGTCAGGATATGCGAGAGTTTGATCGGGCTGGCAGGCATCGGCGCGCTCCTTCGGGGACTGCCCTCTATCTAGCGCGCGTCGCGGGCAGGAACAACGCTCAGAAGGGCATCGACCAAAAGCAGCGCCCCTCCCCTGCCAGACCACAAGGGGCGCAAAGCAAAAGGGCGGCCCAAAGGCCGCCCTTCCGTATCGCGCATTCTCCCGAAGGATTATGCGAGGATTTTCGACACAACGCCTGCGCCAACGGTACGACCGCCTTCGCGGATTGCGAAGCGCAGACCGTCTTCCATTGCGATCGGTGCGATCAGTTCGACTTCGAACTTCAGGTTGTCGCCCGGCATAACCATCTCGGTGCCTTCCGGCAGCGTAACGGTCCCGGTGACGTCCGTGGTGCGGAAGTAGAACTGCGGACGGTAGTTCGCGAAGAACGGCGTGTGACGGCCACCTTCCTCTTTGGTGAGGATATAGGCTTCTGCTTCGAACTTGGTGTGCGGCTTGACCGAACCCGGCTTACACAGAACCTGACCACGCTCGACGCCTTCACGGTCGATACCGCGCAGCAGGGCGCCGATGTTGTCGCCTGCTTCACCACGATCCAGCAGCTTGCGGAACATTTCCACACCGGTGCAGGTCGTTTTCTTGGTGTCGCGGATACCAACGATTTCCAGTTCGTCGCCAACGTTGATCACGCCGCGCTCGACACGACCGGTCACAACGGTACCACGGCCCGAGATCGAGAACACGTCTTCGATCGGCATCAGGAAGGGCTGGTCAACAGCACGTGCCGGGGTCGGGATGTATTCGTCGACAGCTGCGATCAGCTCACGGATCGAGTTCTCGCCGATTTCCGGATCGCGACCTTCCAGAGCGGCCAGAGCCGAACCCTTGATGATCGGAATATCGTCGCCGGGGAAGTCGTAGGACGACAGAAGTTCACGAACTTCCATTTCCACCAGTTCCAGCAGCTCTTCGTCATCCACCTGGTCAACCTTGTTCAGGTAAACGACCATGTAGGGGATGCCAACCTGACGGCCCAGCAGGATGTGCTCGCGGGTCTGCGGCATCGGGCCGTCAGCTGCGTTCACAACCAGGATCGCGCCGTCCATCTGTGCCGCACCGGTGATCATGTTTTTCACATAGTCAGCGTGGCCGGGGCAGTCGACGTGCGCGTAGTGGCGGGTTTCCGACTCGTACTCGACGTGTGCGGTCGAGATGGTGATGCCGCGTGCTTTTTCTTCCGGTGCGCCGTCGATCTGGTCGTAGGCTTTGAAGTCACCGAAATATTTGGTGATTGCAGCGGTCAGCGTGGTTTTACCGTGGTCAACGTGGCCGATGGTGCCGATGTTGACGTGCGGTTTGTTACGTTCAAACTTTTCCTTTGCCATAATGGCCTCCTGTCACAGGGTACTGATCTAAGGGGTACGCCCGCGGGGCTGCCGCGGACGCATATAGATCAGGCGTATTGTTTCTGGATTTCGTCCGAGATGTTCTGCGGAACGGCTTCGTAATGCGCGAAGATCATCGTGAACACTGCGCGGCCCGAAGACATGGAGCGCAGGTTGTTGATGTAGCCGAACATATTGGCGAGCGGAACGAAGGCGTTGATGACATTCGCGTTGCCGCGGGTGTCTTGCCCTTGAACCATACCACGACGCGAGGTCAGGTCGCCGATGATCGAACCGGTATATTCTTCCGGCGTCACGACTTCCACTTTCATCATCGGCTCGAGCAGCTTTGCACCGGCCTTACGAAGACCTTCGCGCATTGCGGCACGGGTTGCGATTTCGAAGGCCAGAACGCTCGAGTCGACATCGTGGAACGCGCCGTCAAGCAGAGCGACCTTGAAGTCGATAACCGGGAAGCCTGCCAGCGGACCGGAGTCCATAACCGACTGGATGCCCTTCTCGACGCCCGGGATGTATTCCTTCGGAACAGCACCACCAACGATTTTCGATTCGAACGAGTAACCTTCGCCCGGCTCGGTCGGAGTGATCGCCAGTTTCACGCGCGCGAACTGACCGGTACCACCGGTTTGTTTCTTGTGCGTGTAGTCGATCTCTGCCGGCATCGAGATGGTCTCGCGATACGCCACCTGCGGAGCACCGATATTCGCCTCGACCTTGAATTCGCGCTTCATGCGGTCAACAAGGATGTCAAGGTGAAGTTCGCCCATGCCCTTCATGATGGTCTGACCGGATTCGAAGTTGGTCTCGACGCGGAAGGACGGGTCTTCTGCTGCCAGGCGAGCCAGGGCGATGCCCATTTTCTCTTGGTCGGCTTTAGACTTCGGTTCCACGGCGATCTCGATCACCGGCTCCGGGAAGGTCATCGTTTCGAGAACGACGGGCTTGGATGCATCACAGAGGGTGTCACCGGTGGTGGTCTCTTTGAGGCCAGCCAGCGCGATGATGTCGCCTGCGAATGCTTCTTCGATCTCTTCACGGTTGATCGCGTGCATCATCATCATACGACCGATGCGCTCTTTCTTGCCCTTCGTGGAGTTCAGGACGGAATCGCCCTTCTTCAGCACGCCCGAGTAGATACGGGTGAAGGTCAGCGAGCCCACGAAGGGGTCGTTCATGATTTTGAACGCGAGACCCGAGAAGGGTTCCTCATCGGACGCATGACGTTCGATGTTACGCGTTTCGGTCTCGTCGTCGGGTGCGAAGCCGGTATAGGCGGGCACGTCGAGCGGCGAGGGAAGGAAGTCGATAACCGCGTTCAGCAGCGGTTGGACGCCCTTGTTCTTGAAGGCCGAACCGGCGAAAACCGGCACGAACGAAAGCGACAGGGTGCCCTTACGGATCAGTTTCCGCAGGGTGTCCTCGTCGGGCTCGTTGCCTTCGAGATAGGCTTCCATCGCATCATCGTCTTGCTCTACAGCAATCTCGATGAGGTTGGCGCGCCACTCGTCTGCCATGTCCTGAAGATCGGCACGGATCGGCTCACGAGCCCAGCTTGCGCCGAGGTCTTCACCTTTCCAGACCCATTCTTCCATCTTGATCAGGTCGATGATGCCTTCAAGCTTATCTTCTGCGCCGATCGGCAGACAGACGGGTGCCGGGGTGGCACCGGTGCGGTCCTTGATCATTTTGACGCAGTTGAAGTAATCCGCACCGATCTTGTCCATCTTGTTGACGAACACGATCCGCGGAACCTTGTAGCGGTCAGCCTGACGCCAAACGGTTTCGGTCTGCGGTTCAACGCCTGCGTTGGCGTCGAGAAGGCAAACTGCGCCGTCAAGCACGGCCAGCGAACGTTCCACCTCGATGGTGAAGTCCACGTGGCCGGGGGTGTCGATGATGTTGAAGCGGTACTTGGTGTCCGAGGTGCCTTCTGCGGTCGGATCTTCCTGACGCTGCCAGAAAGTCGTGGTCGCAGCAGACGTGATCGTGATGCCGCGTTCCTGCTCCTGCTCCATCCAGTCCATGGTTGCGGCGCCGTCGTGGACTTCGCCGATTTTGTGGGACTTGCCGGTGTAGTAGAGGATCCGCTCCGTCGTGGTGGTCTTGCCCGCATCGATGTGGGCCATGATCCCGAAGTTGCGGTACCGCTGAAGGGGATAGTCGCGTGCCATAGGGCGTCCTTCCGTTGGGTTTACCAGCGATAATGGCTGAACGCTTTGTTCGCGTCGGCCATTTTATGCGTGTCTTCGCGTTTCTTAACTGCCGTACCGCGCGAATTCACCGCGTCCAGAAGTTCGCCTGCAAGACGCTCTTCCATGGTGTTTTCATTGCGACCACGTGCAGCCGAGATCAGCCAGCGGATTGCCAGCGCCTCGCGGCGTGCCGGACGAACTTCGACCGGAACTTGGTAGGTTGCACCACCCACACGACGCGAACGGACTTCAACAGCCGGCTTCACGTTGTCGAGGGCTTCGTGGAACACTTCGATCGGCTCGCGCTTGAGCTTGCCTTCGACGCGATCCAGTGCGTTGTAGACGATGCGTTCGGCGGTAGATTTCTTACCGTCGATCATCAGGTTATTCATGAACTTGGTCAGAACGCGGTCACCAAATTTGGCGTCCGGGAGAACTTCGCGCTTCTCAGCGGCGTGACGACGAGACATATGTGTATCCCTTTCCTACGATCACTTCGGACGCTTCGCGCCGTATTTGGAGCGACGTTGACGACGATCTTTAACACCTTGGGTATCCAGCACACCGCGGAGGATGTGGTAACGGACACCCGGAAGGTCTTTCACACGGCCGCCGCGGATCAGAACAACAGAGTGCTCTTGCAGGTTGTGCTTTTCGCCCGGGATGTAGGAAATGACCTCGAAGCCATTCGTCAGACGCACTTTGGCGACTTTACGCATAGCGGAGTTCGGTTTCTTCGGCGTGGTGGTGTACACACGCGTGCAGACGCCACGTTTTTGCGGGCACTGCTGGAGGTGCTGCGACTTAGAGCGCTGCACTTTCGGCTGACGCGGTTTGCGGATCAGCTGCTGGATTGTCGGCATTCGGTTCCCCGTTCGCTTTCTATCAGGTTGTCAATACTCGCCACCGGGATGATGGCGCCACTTCTCGACAGCGTCATGCGCCCATTCGCACAAACGCCAAATCGCAATCTCCGTCCGCATGTCGCTTCGGAAGACTGCGTGCGAAACACGGGAGGACGGACATGGGTCCGGAGTGATACCACCGATGTTTCAGTCTCCCACACGGTTTTCAGGCCCGTGGGGATGGGCGGCGTATAGGCTCTTGCCCCGCCTTTGTCAACTCTGCACGGCGTTTGCCGCCGTTCTGCAAAAGCCCCCAGAGCGCCCAGGCGATTGTCAGCGATATCAGCGCCGCAAATGTCAGATCCGACAGGAAATGTCGCCCTGTAACAAGGCGTTGTAGCAACACAAAGACCGAAAGCCCCCACGCCCAGCCTGTCGCGCGGGCCTGGCCGCGCGCGCCACACCAGCGCCGCCCGACCAGCCAGAGCCCCAAGGACAGAATCACGACCGCCGCCCCCTCGCCCGAAACGAAGGAGCAGTTGCTTGTGCATTGATCCGCGAATTGCCACGCCCGTGTAAACAGGTGTTCGCCGCCGAAAGGCAGGATCTCGGCAGGTCTGGCGCGCCCCGAATAGGCTTTGAACAGGCCATTGACCAAGATCACCGGCCCGATGAGATAGCTGAGCATGATCCATGCCCAATCGCGCAAGGTCAGGCGCAGCAGCGGGCGGCGCAAGACGGCGCAGAGCCCGACCATGACCAGCGAGACCACGGCCAGAAGGACCGAAAGATCCCAGATCCGTTGCCGCAGATATTCCAGCACCGGATCCAGCCACCCCGCCGTAAACCCGAGCTTTGGCGTGTAGAATAACGCCGTCACCCAGAGATCGATCTGCGGAAAGGCTTCGAACAGACAGACCGCCACCGTCCACATGATCAAAAGCCAAAGACCGGCCCGGCGATAGGTATTAGCGCGCATACAGACACTCCGCCTCAACATACCACGCCCGCATATCATAGCGCGCCCAGTAGCCGCTGCGCGGAAGTGCCGCGCTTTCGCCCCCCTGACAGGCTGCGGGTGGTTGCGTAGCAATCAGAAGCACTGGCCCTAGCCCCTCGGGCATGGCGCGCATCTGTTCGTAATAGCTGCGCGGACGTCCCTCGGGCGGCACGGCATAGATCGGCACCTGACCATCGCGCCCCTGATAGAACAGATCGGCCAGAACATCGCGATTGTCCGACACCAGTGGCAGACCGGCGCTATGGGCCAGCGATAATGCCGCCTTGCTCAATTCGGCGCGGCCAAGATAGCGCTGCAGAAGCGGCTTGCCGCCAACCTCCGGCCAGGGGGCCAGCAATGTCAGGACAGGCAGCAGCACACAGGGCACCAGATTGACGGCAACGGCGATCCTGCGCCAGCGCGGTGCCAGCACCGAAACCGCCAGAATGGTCCCCGCGAAATAGGCACCGACCGCCCAATTCGCATAGGCACGGTCCAGCAACGCCTGCACCAGAACCACCGCCAAGGCAGGGATCGACAGCAGCGCCAGCGCCTTCTGCGGGCCATTGGCCGGACGCAGATAGCCCCATAGCAGAGCCAGCATGGACACCGGCCCGAACACCCCGAACTGGCTGGCAAAGAATTCCCCCAGCGACCCCCAGTTCAGATGGGCCCCCGTTCGCACCCAGCCCGCATTATCCATCGTATGTTCGACGGTCGTCAGGTCATGGGTCAGGTTCCAGAGCACATTGGGCGCAATCACCCCCCCGAAGGCCACGACCATCAACAGACTGTTGCGCCAGCCGGGGCGGAAGTCGCGCAGGACAAGCGCCGCGAGTAGCGCGCCGGGGATCAGATAGATCGCGGCATATTTCGCCATGAAGCCCGCACCGGCACAGAGCCCCGTCAGCACTGCGCTCCCTGCCCCGCGCGTCTGGCAGGTCCGGACAAAGAACAGGATCGCGCCGGCAAAAAACGGCGCCATGACGGTATCGGTCGATATCAGCAACGACCCGAGCGCCACGAATGGCAGGGTCACATAGGTCAGCGCGGTCCAGAAGGCCGTGCGCGCATCGAAGAGCCGCGCGGCCGTCAGGCCCAGAACCAGTGCTGTCACGCCATGCAGGACCGCTCCCGGCATCCGCACCCAGAACGGGCTGGAACGGCCCGCCAGATCGGTTACCGCACGGATCAGCCAGCCGATCAGCGGCGGCTTGGAATAGTACCCGAAATCGAAATTCTGGCCCCAGAACCAATATTGGGTCTCGTCAACAAAGAGTTCTGCCTTGTTGAAGGCCAGCGCCAGCAGCCGCAGCGCCGTAATCAGCGCGACAACCGCCAGCGCGCGCGGCCACCATGCCTTCTCAGCTGTCACGACGGCGTTTTGCATGGATCAGCCATAGATTACGTGAATAGATCACCACCCCAAGCGCCTGCCCGAGCACGAAGACCGGATCATGGCGATAAAGCGCGTAAGACAGCAGCATCACCCCGCCCAGAAGCGAGAAATACCAAAACGCCACCGGCATCACCGAATCCTGTGCCTTTTCAGACGCGATCCATTGCACCAGAAAGCGCGCGGTAAACATCAGCTGTGCCGACAGGCCGAACAGCACCCACGCCAGCTCTGTGCCATTCTCGACATGGAACAGCTTTAACAGATGGTCGATCATAGGCCGGTCTCCTTGACCAGAATCTCGGTCGGGCGGGCGGTCTTTTTCCGGCGCAGCAACCATGCCACACCGCACAGATCGACAATCCCGACCATCGCACGCTGGAAATTGTTATAGTTGGACTGCCCGCCAAGACGCGGGCGATGGCTGACATCGACCAGAAGCACCCGTAGCCCTTCGCGCGCGAAGAGCGCGGGCAGATAGCGGTGCATATGGTTGAAGAAAGGCATCAGCAAAAACGCATCGCGGCGGAACGCCTTGAGGCCACAGCCCGTGTCGCGCGTGCCATCCTGCAAAACCCGCGCCCGCAGCGCATTGGCAAATTTCGAAGCATAGCGCTTCGACCATGTATCCTGCCGCCCGACCCGCTGGCCCGCAACAAGCCCCGCCTCGGGATCGGCCAGCAGCGCATCGACGAGTTTCGGAATGTCGGGGGGCGGGTTCTGCCCGTCGCCATCCAGCGTGCAGCAGATCCGCCCGCGCGCAGCAAGCACACCGCTATGGACGGCCGCACTTTGCCCACCAGACTGCCGGTTGGACAACAGCCGCAACCGCGCATCGCTTTGCAGGCGCTCCGCGAGGATCTGTCCGGTCGCATCGGTAGAACCGTCATCAATGACGATCACCTCGTAGTCATACCGTGCCTCACACACGCTATGGATCTCATCGACCAGCGCCGCAATATTCTCGGCTTCGTTCTTGGCGGGAATTATTATCGTCAGCTCTGTCATCTACCGCAGCATTCGTTTCTTGATCGCGCTCTTGCCATTCCCCTGTAACACTGGGGTGACAGCCATGTCATGTATATCTTGCGCTGTCTCTAACGGGGACGCAGCCCGACCGCTATACACGTTCACGACAAAGGGCCCCGCTGATGCAGCGAGGCCCCATGCCAGTTCAGTCAGACCGGTCTCAGTCGCGGCTTTCCGGCGTTTCGACAACACCGAAATCGGCACCGCTATCGGTGTTCGACGGTGCAGCAAGCGCAACCGCCTGCTCTGCCTCGGCGCGCTTGGCCTCGATCACGACACTGTCGCGCTCGCTTGCCACACGACGGACCTGGCTGGTGGCCCCGCCCGTCCCTGCCGGGATCAGACGACCCACGATGACGTTTTCTTTCAGGCCAACCAGCTTGTCGCGCTTACCTTGGACGGATGCCTCGGTGAGAACGCGGGTGGTTTCCTGGAAGGACGCCGCCGAGATGAACGAACGGGTCTGCAGCGAGGCTTTGGTAATCCCCAGCAGAACCGGCTCGCCATGCGCCGGACGAACCCCACGGGCCTCTGCCTTGGCATTGACCTCGTCGAACTCGACCTTGTCGACATGCTCGCCCTTGAGAAGCGTGGTGTCGCCGGAATCCAGCACCTCGATCTTCTGCAGCATCTGGCGCACGATCACTTCGATATGCTTATCGTTGATCTTCACACCTTGCAGACGATAGACGTCCTGCACTTCGTTGATGAGGTATCCGGCCAGAGCCTCGATCCCCATGATGCGCAGAATGTCATGCGGTGCCGGGTTACCGTCCATGATGTAGTCACCCTTCTGCACGAAGTCGCCTTCCTGCACCGGGATGTGCTTGCCTTTCGGCACCATGTATTCGACGGCATCCAGACCTTCTTCACGCGGTTCGATCGCGATGCGGCGCTTGTTCTTGTAGTCTTTCCCAAAGCGCACATAGCCATCGATCTCGGCGATGATCGCGTGATCCTTCGGACGACGGGCTTCGAAGAGTTCGGCCACACGCGGCAGACCACCGGTAATGTCCTTCGTCTTCGCGCCTTCGCGCGGGATACGGGCGACCACGTCACCGGCACGGATGTCCTGCCCCTCGTCAACCGAAAGGATCGCATCGACCGACATCGGATAGATCACCGGGTGACCCGCATCATTGCGGACCGGCTCGCCATCCTGATCAACGATGAAGATCTCCGGCTTGAGGTCTTTTGCACGCGACGACGAACGCCAGTCGGACACGATCTTCTGCGTCATACCAGTTGCTTCGTCCGTGTCCTCGCGCAGCGACAGACCCGCGATGAGGTCCACGAGCTTCGCTTTACCGGCCTTCTCGGCGATGATCGGCAGGGTATAGGGGTCCCATTCGAACAGCTTGGTGCCGCGCTTGACCACATCGCCTTCTTTCACAAAGACATGGGTACCATAGCCGACCTTGTGGCTTGCCAGTTCCTCGCCGTGGTCATTGACGATCACGATCTGCATGTTCCGGCCCATGATGATCTGCTCACCATTGGCGTTTTCCAAGAGCGACGGATTGCGGAACTCGATCTTACCCTCTTGGCTTGCCTCGAGGAAGGATTGCGAGCCACCCTGAGCCACACCGCCGATGTGGAAGGTCCGCATCGTCAGCTGGGTACCGGGTTCACCGATGGACTGTGCCGCGATGATACCGACGGCCTCGCCCTGGTTGACCATGGTCCCGCGCGCAAGGTCACGACCATAGCAGAGTGCGCAAACGCCCTCTTCCGCCTCACAGGTCAGCGCCGAACGGATACGGATCGACTGAACGCCGGCCGCCTCGATCTGATCGGCTTTACGCTCGTCGATCAGTTCGTTGCGGCGCACCAGCACCTCGTCCGAGCCCGGAACCAGAACGTCATCTGCAGCCACACGGCCCAGAACACGCTCGGACAGCGGCGCAACCACTTCACCATCGTTGATCGCTGCCGAAGCCGTGATCCCCTTATCGGTGCCGCAATCATGCGCACGCACGATGCAGTCCTGCGCCACGTCCACCAGACGACGGGTCAGGTAACCCGAGTTTGCCGTCTTCAGTGCCGTATCCGACAGACCTTTACGGGCGCCGTGGGTCGAGTTGAAGTATTCAAGAACGGTCAGACCTTCCTTGAAGTTCGAGATGATCGGCGTCTCGATGATCTCGCCGTTCGGCTTGGCCATAAGGCCGCGCATACCGCCCAGCTGCTTCATCTGCGTGACCGAGCCCCGTGCACCGGAGTGGGCCATCATATAGACCGAGTTCGGTTCCATCTCGGCACCGTTCTCGTCATATTTCGCAGCCGAAATGGTCGACATCATGGCTTCGGTGACCTGATCGTTACATTTCGACCATGCATCGACAACCTTGTTATACTTCTCGCCCTGAGTGATCAGGCCGTCCATATACTGCTGTTCGAAATCCTTCACCTGATCGCGGACATCATTGACGATGGTCCACTTGGTATCCGGAATCACCATGTCGTCCTTACCGAACGAGATCCCTGCCTTGAACGCTTCCTTGAAGCCCATCGACATGATCTGGTCACAGAAGATCACCGACTCTTTCTGGCCGCAATAACGGTAGACGGTGTCGATGACATTCTGCACGTCTTTCTTCCGCAGAAGACGGTTCACCAGGTCGAAGGGTGCTTTCGCGTTCAGCGGCAAGAGCGACCCAAGGCGCAGACGGCCCGGAGTGGTCTCGAAGCGGATGAACACTTCGTTGCCGGTCTCGTCGATCTGCTTCACGCGGGCGTGGATCTTGGCATGCAGATGCAGCTCACCCGCGTTCAGCGCGTGCTCCATCTCTTCGATCGAGCCGAAGACCATGCCTTCGCCCTTCATGCCTTTGCGCTCCATGGTCAGGTAGTAAAGACCAAGGATCATATCCTGCGACGGAACGATGATCGGCGCGCCGTTTGCGGGCGACAGAACGTTGTTCGTCGACATCATCAGGACGCGCGCTTCCAGCTGGGCTTCAAGGCTCAGCGGGACGTGCACAGCCATCTGGTCACCGTCGAAGTCCGCGTTGAACGCCGAGCAGACGAGCGGGTGCAGCTGGATGGCCTTGCCTTCGATCAGCGTCGGTTCGAACGCCTGGAAGCCAAGACGGTGCAGCGTCGGTGCGCGGTTCAGGAAGACGGGGTGTTCGCGGATGACCTCGTCGAGGATATCCCAAACTTCCGGACGCTCTTTTTCGACAAGCTTCTTCGCCTGTTTCACGGTGCTCGACAGGCCCTTGGCCTCGAGGCGCGAATAGATGAAGGGCTTGAAGAGTTCCAAAGCCATCTTCTTCGGCAGACCACACTGGTGCAGCTTGAGTTCCGGACCGGTCACAATAACCGAACGACCCGAGAAGTCGACGCGCTTACCGAGCAAGTTCTGACGGAAGCGGCCCTGCTTACCCTTGAGCATATCCGACAGCGATTTCAGCGGGCGACGGTTGGTGCCCGTGATCACGCGGCCACGACGGCCATTGTCGAACAGCGCATCGACCGATTCCTGCAGCATACGCTTTTCGTTGCGCACGATGATATCGGGCGCACGCAGTTCGATCAGGCGCTTCAGACGGTTGTTCCGGTTGATCACACGACGATAGAGATCGTTCAGATCCGAGGTCGCGAAGCGGCCACCATCCAGCGGCACAAGCGGACGCAGTTCCGGCGGGATCACCGGAAGAACGGTCAGCACCATCCACTCGGGACGGTTGCCCGACTCGAGGAAATTCTCGACGATCTTCAGACGCTTGATGATCTTCTTCGGCTTCAGCTCGCCGGTCGCTTCTTTCAGCTCTTCGCGCAGGGTCTCTGCGGTGGCTTCCAGATCGATCCCTGCCAGCATCTCGCGGATCGCTTCAGCACCGATATTGGCGGTGAAAGCATCTGCGCCATACTGGTCCTGCGCGTCGAGATATTCGTCTTCGGTCATCAACTGGCCATACATCAGGTCGGTCAGACCCGGCTCGATGACGACATAGTTTTCGAAGTAGAGAATACGCTCGAGGTCACGCAGCGTCATGTCCAGCATCAGGCCGATGCGCGAGGGCAGCGACTTGAGGAACCAGATATGGGCGCAGGGCGCGGCCAGTTCGATATGGCCCATACGCTCGCGGCGGACCTTTTGCAGTGTGACTTCTACACCGCATTTCTCGCAGACAACGCCGCGATATTTCATGCGCTTATATTTGCCGCAAAGGCATTCGTAGTCTTTGATCGGGCCAAAGATACGGGCGCAGAACAGACCGTCACGCTCGGGTTTGAACGTGCGGTAGTTGATGGTTTCCGGCTTTTTGATCTCGCCGTAGGACCACGAGAGGATCCGTTCCGGCGATGCCAGCGACACCTTGATCTCGTCAAACTGCTTGGGCTGTGCCAGCGGGTTGAACGGATTGGTCGTGATTTCCTGGTTCATCTGAAAATCCTTGTTAGGGGGCAGCAGAGGCGGGGGAAAGTAAGGGGGAGGCCCCCTTACTCGTCATCCTCCGCATCCAGGAGTTCCATGTTGAGGCCAAGGCCCCGGACCTCTTTGACGAGAACGTTGAAGGATTCCGGCACGCCGGCTTCAAAGTTGTCCTCGCCCTTGACGATCGATTCATAGACCTTCGTCCGGCCTGCCACGTCATCCGACTTGACGGTGAGCATCTCTTGCAGGGTGTAGGCGGCGCCATAAGCTTCCAGAGCCCAGACCTCCATCTCCCCGAGACGCTGACCACCGAACTGCGCCTTACCACCCAGCGGCTGCTGGGTAACAAGCGAGTACGGACCGGTCGAACGCGCGTGCATCTTGTCGTCGACGAGGTGGTGAAGCTTCAGGAAGTACTTCACACCCACCGTGACCTTACGAGCGAATTGCTCACCGGTCCGACCGTCGAAGACCACCGACTGACCCGAAGTGTCGAAGCCCGCACGACGCAGCGCGTCATTGATGTCTTCTTCCTTCGCACCGTCGAAGACCGGCGTGGCAATCGGAACCCCCGTGCGTACGGTCTCTGCCGCTTCCACGAAACGCTCGTCTTCCATCTCGGCGAAGGCGTCCTCATAGGTCTCGTCGCCATAGCCATAGCGCATCGCTTCGCGCACCGGCGTCAGATCGCCCGACTTGCGATAGTCTTTCAGCGCCTCGTCGATGCGAAGGCCCAGACCGCGCGAGGCCCAACCCATATGGGTTTCAAGGATCTGACCGACGTTCATCCGCGAAGGCACGCCCAGCGGGTTCAGAACGAGGTCGACCGGCGTACCATCGGCCAGGAACGGCATGTCTTCAGCCGGAACGACTTTCGACACAACACCCTTGTTCCCGTGGCGGCCTGCCATCTTGTCGCCTGCCTGAAGCTTGCGCTTCACAGCCACGAAGACCTTGACCATCTTCATCACGCCCGGAGGCAGATCGTCGCCCTGACGGACTTTCTCGACCTTGTCTTCGAAACGCAGATCCAGCGCCTTCTTCTGCGCCTCGTACTGGTCGTTCAGAGCCTCGACTTCTTTCGCGTCGGCTTCGTCTTCCAGTGCGAGCTGCCAGTATTGGCCGCGCGACAGGGTTGCCAGCAGGTCAACCGTGATCTCGGAACCCGGCTTGATGCCTTTGGGGCCCTTGACCGCAGTCTTGCCGATGATCATCGAACGCAGACGGGCGTAGATGTTGCGCTCGAGAATGGCGAGCTCGTCATCGCGGTCGCGACCCAGACGTTCGACTTCCTCACGCTCGATCTGCAGCGCACGTTCGTCCTTGTCCACACCATGACGGTTGAAGACGCGGACTTCCACGATGGTCCCATAGGCACCCGGCGGCAGACGCAGCGAGGTATCGCGCACGTCGGACGCTTTCTCACCGAAGATGGCGCGCAGAAGTTTTTCTTCCGGCGTCATCGGGCTTTCACCCTTCGGCGTGATCTTACCGACAAGAATGTCACCCGGGCCGACTTCGGCACCGATATAGACGATACCGGCTTCGTCGAGGTTGCGCAGGGCTTCCTCACCGACGTTCGGGATATCGCGGGTGATCTCTTCCGGACCAAGCTTCGTATCGCGGGCCGCAACTTCGTATTCATCGATATGGATCGAGGTGAACACGTCGTCTTTGTGGATACGCTCGGAGATCAGGATCGAGTCTTCGTAGTTGTAGCCATTCCACGGCATGAAGGCCACGACCACGTTCCGGCCGATGGCCAGATCGCCGTGATCGGTGGAGGGACCGTCAGCGATAACCTGACCCTTCACGACCGACTCGCCCACTTTCACCAGCGGGCGCTGGTTGATGGTGGAGGATTGGTTCGAACGTTTGAACTTGCGCAGACGATAGATGTCAACGCCCGGATCGCCCGGCTCGAGGTCTTCGGTCGCACGGATAACGATACGTGCCGCATCGACCTGGTCGATGATGCCCGAACGGTCCGCCGAGATCGCAGCCCCCGAATCGCGCGCCACGGTCGCTTCCATACCGGTGCCCACGAAGGGTGCTTCGGCACGGATCAGCGGCACGGCCTGACGTTGCATGTTCGCCCCCATCAGGGCGCGGTTCGCGTCGTCGTTTTCAAGGAACGGAATCAGTGCCGCACCGACCGAAACAAGCTGTTTCGGCGAAACGTCGATCAGATCGACCGCTTCGTTCGGGTTGAGCATGAATTCGCCGCCCTGACGGGTCGAGACGAGTTCGTTCTTGAAGCGGCCTTCCTCGTCGAGGTCAGCGTTTGCCTGAGCCACGGTGTGGCGCATCTCTTCGGTAGCCGACATATAGACCACGTCATCCGTGACCTTGCCGTCTTCAACCTTGCGATACGGGGTTTCGATGAAACCGTATTTGTTCACACGGGCGAAGGTTGCCAGCGAGTTGATCAGACCGATGTTCTGACCTTCCGGCGTTTCAATGGGACACATCCGGCCATAATGGGTCGGGTGAACGTCGCGCACCTCGAAGCCTGCACGTTCACGCGTCAGACCGCCCGGGCCGAGGGCCGAGAGACGACGCTTGTGCGTGACTTCCGAAAGCGGGTTGGTCTGGTCCATGAACTGCGACAGCTGCGAGGAGCCGAAGAATTCACGCACAGCCGCCGCTGCCGGTTTCGCGTTGATCAGATCCTGCGGCATCACGGTGTCGATCTCGACCGAGGACATACGTTCCTTGATCGCACGCTCCATGCGCAGCAGACCGACGCGATACTGGTTTTCCATCAGCTCGCCGACCGAACGGACACGACGGTTGCCGAGGTGGTCGATATCGTCGATCTCGCCCTTGCCGTCGCGCAGCTCCACCAGACCCTTGATGCAGGCCACGATATCTGCCGGACGCAGCGTCCGTTGGGTATCGGGGGCATCCAGATCCAGACGCATATTCATCTTCACGCGGCCAACAGCGGAAAGATCGTAACGCTCGCTGTCGAAGAACATCGAATCGAACAGATTCGACGCGGCCTCGACGGTCGGCGGCTCGCCCGGACGCATGACGCGGTAGATATCCATGAGCGCGCCATCGCGGTTCATGTTCTTATCGGCTGCCAGCGTGTTACGGATATAGGGACCGACATTGACGTTATCGATGTCCAGCACCGGAATCTCGGTGATGCCATTATCGATCAGGGTCTTGACCGAACCACCCACCAGATCGCCATCGCGGTCATATTCCGCGGTCAGCTCGTCGCCTGCTTCGATATAGATGAAGCCGGTCTGGTCGTTGACGATATCCTTGGCGCAGAAGCGACCCAGAATATGGTCGAAGGGCACCAGAAGATCGGTGATCTGACCTTCGTCCTTGATCTTCTTGACCATACGCGGGGTCATCTTGTCGCCCGCTTTGCAGATCACTTCGCCCGAATCCGCATCGACCAGATCATAGGTCGGACGGGTGCCACGCACACGATCGGGGAAGAATTTGGTGACCCAGCCCTGACGCCCTTTGGAGGTGTAGGTTACAGTGTCATAATAGGCATCCATGATGCCTTCCTGATCCATACCAAGCGCATAGAGCAGCGTCGTCACCGGCAGTTTCCGGCGGCGGTCGATCCGTGCGAACACGAGGTCTTTGGCGTCGAATTCGAAATCGAGCCACGACCCGCGATACGGAATGATCCGGCATGCGAACAGCAGCTTGCCCGAGGAATGGGTCTTGCCGCGGTCATGGTCGAAGAACACGCCCGGGCTACGGTGCATCTGGCTAACGATAACCCGCTCGGTCCCGTTCACGACGAAGGTCCCGTTTTTGGTCATCAGGGGCATGTCGCCCATGAACACGTCTTGTTCCTTGATGTCCTTCACGGAACGCGCACCGGTGTTCTCGTCGACATCGAATACGATGAGGCGCAGGGTGACCTTCAGCGGGGCGCTGTAGGTCATGTCGCGCTGCTGGCATTCCTCAACGTCGTATTTCGGCTTTTCGAGCTCGTATTTCACGAACTCCAAAATCGCATTATCATTGAAATCTTTGATCGGGAAAACCGACTGGAAAACACCCTTGATGCCTTCGCCATCCAGATGCCCCTCCCCTTCGCCGGAGCGCAGGAACAGATCATAGGATGCTTTTTGAACCTCGATGAGGTTCGGCATTTCGAGGACTTCGCGGATCTTACCGTAGTAGCGGCGAATGCGCTTTTGACCAACGTAAGCTTGAGCCATGCTCGTCGTCACCTTTCGTCTTTTCGCGTGCGGCGCAATGTCGGGGCCCATTGCGCAACGCCTGGCGATAAGGGGGGCGGCTCCATACCTGCCAACCGTCCCACCGGTCAGCTCCCGAGCCGCGAACGCCGCCTTGGAGAACACTTTTCAGCAAAAGCACTCTCCGAGACAGGTTCGGCTGGGCCCGGAAACTCCGGACCCAGCCTAGTGTCAAACTCGATGCATACGCACCGAACCCAATTACTTGAGTTCGACTTTTGCGCCTGCTTCTTCGAGCTTTTTCTTGATTTCTTCGGCTTCCGCTTTGTTGGCGCCTTCTTTGACTTTGCCGCCGCCTTCAACGAGTTCTTTGGCTTCTTTCAGGCCAAGACCGGTGATACCGCGAACTTCTTTGATGACGTTGATTTTCTTGTCACCAGCGTCAACCAGAACGACGTCGAATTCGTCTTTTTCTTCAGCCGCTTCAGCAGCTGCTGCCGGGCCAGCCATCATGACGGCGCCACCGGCTGCCGGCTCGATGCCGTACTCGTCTTTCAGGATGGTTTTCAGCTCTTGCGCTTCCAGCAGCGTCAGAGCAACGATTTCTTCGGCGAGTTTTTTCAGATCAGCCATTTTACTCAGTTCCTAAGATTTGGGTTTTCCAACGTCGGGCTTCAAGCCACAACGAAGGCCATAACAGTTTGCTTACGCAGCTTTCTCTTCGATGGTCGAGAGAATGCCCGCGATGTTCGAAGCAGGCGCGCCAATGGCACCGGCGATGTTCGAAGCGGGTGCACCCAGGCACGACACGATCTGAGCGATAAGCTCTTCACGCGACGGCATAGCTGCAACGGCTTTAACACCGGCGACGTCAAGTGCATCATTCCCCATAGCGCCGCCGAGGATCGAGAGTTTCTCGTTCCCTTTGGCGTATTCCACGATCACTTTCGCAGCTGCGACCGGATCTTCGGAATAGGAAAGCACAGTCATGCCCGTGAGGTACTGAGCGATGCTTTCGCACGGCTTGTCCGCAAGGGCGATCTTGGCGAGCTTGTTCTTGGCAACGCGCACAGACCCGCCCGCTTCACGCATTTTCGCGCGCAGGTCCTGCATTTCAGCAACCGTCAGGCCTTCGTAGTGGGCAACCACCACGACGCCAGAGCTTTCGAAGATCTGGCCGAGCTCGTCGACCACTTTCTCTTTCTGGGCTCTATCCACAGTTACACTCCAAGTTGGGAGGTTTGACCCTCCGGCTCATTTTGCCGGGGCAGCTGCCCCGACTCGGGGTCCGCAACGGTCCGTCCAAGATCACCTTTGGGGCTTCATGCAAAGCACCTTGGAAATCTGGTCCTTCCCGTCTCAGGCAGGATTTATCAGGTTCGCACCCCACCCACCGTCTCGGACGAATCGTTCCACCATGACCATCAGGCCAGAGGTGCAACAGGCTGCGTTCCTACACCGTCACGCAACACTTGTGAAGCTTTAATTTTCGCTCAACATATAAAAAGAAAGGGCGGCCCGAAGACCGCCCCTCCCCTATTTTTCCGGACCGTGCTTAGTTGCCGGTTGCCGAAGTCAGGTCGATCGACACGCCCGGACCCATAGTCGAGGAGATCGAGACCTTTTTCAGGTAGTT
This sequence comes from Thioclava sp. NS-SX20, assembly GCF_057380695.1. Classification (NCBI taxonomy): domain Bacteria; kingdom Pseudomonadati; phylum Pseudomonadota; class Alphaproteobacteria; order Rhodobacterales; family Paracoccaceae; genus Thioclava; species Thioclava sp. NS-SX20. The sequence goes on from NZ_CM170816.1 coordinate 2,095,119, forward strand.
GCCTTTTGCACCAGCCGGTTTGGCTTTTGCAACAGCTTCCACGAACGCGCGAACGTTCTGTGCCAGCTGCTCTTCCGAGAAGGACACCTTGCCGATGCCGCCGTGGATCACACCGGCTTTTTCGACTTTGAACTGGACTTCACCACCTTTGGCAGCTTCCACGGCCGCTTTCACGTCCATGGTCACGGTGCCGACTTTGGGGTTCGGCATCAGGTTGCGCGGGCCGAGGATCTTACCCAGACGGCCGACGATCGGCATCATGTCCGGGGTCGCGATGCAGCGATCGAATTCGATCTTGCCCGACTGGATGGTTTCCATCAGGTCTTCTGCGCCAACGATGTCCGCGCCTGCAGCCTTGGCTTCGTCAGCTTTCGGGCCACGTGCGAAAACAGCAACACGAACCGTTTTACCGGTGCCGTTCGGCAGGGTCACAACGCCACGGACCATCTGGTCTGCGTAACGCGGATCAACGCCAAGGTTCATTGCGATTTCGAGCGTCTCGTCGAATTTTGCTTTTGCATTGGTTTTCACCAGTGCAACTGCGTCCTCGACGGTGATCAGTTCTTTGCCTGCGAATGCTTCGCGTGCGGCTTTGGTGCGTTTACCGAGCTTTGCCATGACTTAGCCTTTCACCTCGATACCGATCGACTTCGCGGAGCCGAGGATGATGTTCATCGCGCCTTCGATGTCGTTGGCGTTCAGGTCCGACATTTTCGCTTCCGCGATCTGACGGACTTGGGCTGCGGTGATGGTGCCTGCAACTTCACGACCCGGTGCAACCGACCCCTTCGGGCGGTTACGCTTGCCAACCGGCTTCAGGCCAGCAGCTTGCTTGATGAAGAAGGACGCGGTCGGTTGCTTCACTTCGAAAGTGAACGACTTGTCGGCATAGTAGGTGATGACCGTCGGGATCTTCGCCTGCTTGTCCATCTCCTGCGTCTTGGCGTTGAACGCCTTGCAGAATTCCATGATGTTGATGCCGCGCTGACCCAATGCGGGGCCGACGGGCGGGGACGGGTTCGCGGAACCCGCTGCGATTTGCAGCTTCAGCTGCCCAACCACTTTCTTAGCCATTTGGCTGCTCCTTCATCACTCTGCCCCGAAGGGCAAGTTTAGTGGTCACGGCGCGGGCTCATTCCCGACACCTCCCACACTCGCTCAGGCGATTTTCTGCACCTGAGTGAATTCCAACTCGACCGGGGTCGGACGACCGAAAATCGACACCGTCACTTTCAGGCGGCTCGCAACGTCGTCAACTTCCTCGACCATCCCCGAGAAGCCCTCGAAAGGCCCGTCGGTCACATTCACATTCTCACCCACCTCGAAGGTGATCAGGCTGCGCGGCTCGGCCTTCTCGGCCGAAGCGCTCCCACCGCGGTTCAGCATGCGGTTCACTTCCGCATCCGACATCGGCATCGGCTTGCCCTGATGGCCAAGGAAGCCCGTCACGCGGTTGGTCGAGTTGATCAGGTGATAGCCCTGATCGGTCATATCCATCCGCACCAGCACATAGCCCGGCATGAAGCGGCGCTCCGAGGTGACTTTCTTGCCACGGCGCACTTCGATCACTTCTTCGGTCGGAACGAGAACTTCTTCGATCTCGTCCTCAAGGCCCTTCTCGGCAACGGACTGCCGGATCTGCTCGGCAACCTTCTTCTCGAAATTCGAGAGAACCATCACCGAATACCAACGCTTCGCCATGCTCGAGCCTGCCTTTTCCTCATTCGACGCCCAAGACGCCGCGAATTCCCATTTTGTCGCGCCGTTGCCTTGCGGCCCGACCCCGACACCGAAACAAAACGAGCGCGCACGATCCGAATCGATGCACGCCCTTTTCCGGAGAGTCATGCTCCCATACAGACGTCGCAGGGCTTTTTCAAGCCCGCTCCACCCTATTGGAAGATCAGCCGATCAGCTGGCCGACTCCCAGTCGAATTACGAAATCGACCCCCGAGAAGAACAACGCCGTCAGCGCCGTCAAGACGAGAACCATAACCGAGGTCAGCACCACCTCGCGACGCGACGGCCAAGAAATCTTGCCGGTTTCCGAACGCACCTGCTGCAAGAACCGAAGGGGATTTGCCATTATGCCATCTTCCTCTAGTCGCCCGAAACAGGCTGGCTACATTCACGCGCCGCTACACTCCTGTAGCGCCGACCGTCACCAGCCCGCCAACATGAGCACTTCATCGAAGGAAAGGACTGGCAGGGGCAGAGGGACTCGAACCCGCGACCCTCGGTTTTGGAGACCGATGCTCTACCAACTGAGCTATACCCCTAGGCCGTGAGCGGGAGATACAGACCCCCAAGAGGGAAATCAAGAGACATTTTCAAGGAATCGCTCCTCGGTGTCATTTTCTTCCCCGCCACAGGTCAACCCTTTCCAGCTGCTTGAAATATCCCGGGGTGAATTGGGGCCGCCCCGGCCCCAAGAGGGGCAGCGCCCCTCCCCCGCCAGACCACAAGGGGCGCAAAGCAAAAGGGCGGCCCAAAGGCCGCCCTTCCGTATCGCGCATTCTCCCGAAGGATTATGCGAGGATTTTCGACACAACGCCTGCGCCAACGGTACGACCGCCTTCGCGGATTGCGAAGCGCAGACCGTCTTCCATTGCGATCGGTGCGATCAGTTCGACTTCGAACTTCAGGTTGTCGCCCGGCATAACCATCTCGGTGCCTTCCGGCAGCGTAACGGTCCCGGTGACGTCCGTGGTGCGGAAGTAGAACTGCGGACGGTAGTTCGCGAAGAACGGCGTGTGACGGCCACCTTCCTCTTTGGTGAGGATATAGGCTTCTGCTTCGAACTTGGTGTGCGGCTTGACCGAACCCGGCTTACACAGAACCTGACCACGCTCGACGCCTTCACGGTCGATACCGCGCAGCAGGGCGCCGATGTTGTCGCCTGCTTCACCACGATCCAGCAGCTTGCGGAACATTTCCACACCGGTGCAGGTCGTTTTCTTGGTGTCGCGGATACCAACGATTTCCAGTTCGTCGCCAACGTTGATCACGCCGCGCTCGACACGACCGGTCACAACGGTACCACGGCCCGAGATCGAGAACACGTCTTCGATCGGCATCAGGAAGGGCTGGTCAACAGCACGTGCCGGGGTCGGGATGTATTCGTCGACAGCTGCGATCAGCTCACGGATCGAGTTCTCGCCGATTTCCGGATCGCGACCTTCCAGAGCGGCCAGAGCCGAACCCTTGATGATCGGAATATCGTCGCCGGGGAAGTCGTAGGACGACAGAAGTTCACGAACTTCCATTTCCACCAGTTCCAGCAGCTCTTCGTCATCCACCTGGTCAACCTTGTTCAGGTAAACGACCATGTAGGGGATGCCAACCTGACGGCCCAGCAGGATGTGCTCGCGGGTCTGCGGCATCGGGCCGTCAGCTGCGTTCACAACCAGGATCGCGCCGTCCATCTGTGCCGCACCGGTGATCATGTTTTTCACATAGTCAGCGTGGCCGGGGCAGTCGACGTGCGCGTAGTGGCGGGTTTCCGACTCGTACTCGACGTGTGCGGTCGAGATGGTGATGCCGCGTGCTTTTTCTTCCGGTGCGCCGTCGATCTGGTCGTAGGCTTTGAAGTCACCGAAATATTTGGTGATTGCAGCGGTCAGCGTGGTTTTACCGTGGTCAACGTGGCCGATGGTGCCGATGTTGACGTGCGGTTTGTTACGTTCAAACTTTTCCTTTGCCATCTCGCGGGACGCCTCTGGTTTGGGGGGCCGGCTGAAGGCCCGTGACAATATCGCGGGCTAGATATTTCCCCACAGCAGAAAAATCAAGCGGGATAAGTGCATTCGCGCGGCTTTCAGCCATAGTTTTCCTGCCGGAGCATACAGAAGCTTCCCGCGCCGTCTTCCCAACGGGGTCCGCCGTCATCGGCCAAGCGCGACAAAAGCGCACGGCAGGGCCGAACCCTGCGTCAGGAAGATTGCACAAAATGTGAAATCCGGCATGATATTTGTGCAAATTGTTCATTTCATACGCTCGAGTGGCGAATTCTTGCGTAGCCCGCAAGTCACAGTCCCACAGGAGAGGAACCCCTCCCCCTGACTTTTCGTAAGCTACGTCATACACTCGTCATATCTGATACTGCAGGAGGCCATCATGTCATTCGTCGGAACACTCGCCAAAGTTGCCTTGGGAATGTCCCAAGCAAAAGGCGGCTCCAATCTTGCCCGTGCGGGCAGGGGTGAGATTGGTGGCTCTGGTGGTCTCTTGAATGGTGACGTTGACGGCACCGGCGAAGAGCGCATTGCCAATCTGCTGGGCGGCAAAGTGAATCACCTCGGCCAGTTCAGCGGCAACAGCATGGGCGCCATGCTGGAACGTCTGGGCCGCAGCGCCTCGCTGGTGCGCCATCGCTCCAGCTCTGCCGGCAGTGGCGGAATGAGCGATGCGATCTCGCAACTGTCGCGCAATATGTGCGGCGCGCGTGGCGGGCTTGGCAAATTGCTGGAACAGCTCTCCGATGCGACCAGCAGTGAATGTCTGGGCAAGACACCGGCGCAGCGCGTCACCTCGGAACGATCCTTCGGTGAAGAGCTGAACTCGGCTTTCGCCAGCGGTGCAGAACCGTGGAAAAAGCCCTCCCCCGCGCAGAATGTCGCGGCCGCTGTTCTGGTGAAAGCACTGCTGCAATCCGCCAAGGCCGATGAGGTCATCGACCAGACCGAGCGTGAAAGACTTCTGTCCAAGCTTGACGGCATGCATGGCGAAGAACGCGCCTTTGTCAAACACGTGCTGGAGGCCCCTATCGATATCGAGCGCCTGACCTCGAAGATCCCGTCGGGTCTGGAGCCGCAGGCCTATGCCGTGTCGGTAATGGCCGCAGACCCTGACTGTGCGAAAGACACCGCTTACCTCGAAGAATTCGCAAATGCGCTCGGTCTGCCCGAGGCCGTCATCGAAAAGGTCCATACCGAGCTGGGCGTTGCCCCTCTGGCCGTGGCCGCCTGATCCACCGGACATCAACGAAAAGGCGGCCCGAAAGGCCGCCTTTTTTATGGCTCATGCGGTAAAGGGGCACCGTGACGCCCCCTCCCCGATCAGTTGAACTTATTGTCGCGCGGGAACCCGCGCGGGGCCATACGCCCCGCCGTCGCCCGCTTGGCTTCCCATTCCGAAAGATCTGTCTCGGTACGGGTGCGCCCTGCCGGATCCTTCCAGCTCAGGCCCTCGGCGGCTGTGAACGTGCGGATGTCGGACAGGCCGCCATCCTTGTATTTCTGCAGGCGCACGCCCTTGCCCTTCGCCATTTCAGGCAGCTCGCCCAGCGGGAAGACAAGCACCTTGCGGTTCTCTCCCACCACGGCCACCATATCCCCAGACACCGGCACACAGGCCGCGGTCTGGTCAGGGGCTTTCACATTCAGCACCTGCTTGCCGCTCTTGGTCTGGGCGATCAGCTCTTCTGCCGGACAGATGAACCCATCCCCCGCCGTCGAGGCCAGCAGATATTTCTCGCCCTCTTTCGGCACCAGAACATGGGTGATCTCCACCTCGTTCGGGATATCGGCCATCAGACGGACCGGCTCGCCCATACCCCGCCCGCCGGGCAGATTGGCCCCCAGCACGGTATAGGCACGACCATTCGCGCCCAGCATCACAATGCGGTCGGTCGTCTCGGCATGCAGCGCAAAGCGCGGGCCATCGCCATCCTTGAACTTCACTTCGGCATCAAGCGCATTATGGCCCCGCATCGCGCGGATCCAGCCCATCTGCGACAGGATCACGGTGATCGGCTCGCGCTCGATCATCGCTTCGATCGGTACCTCCTCGACCTCGCCCGCATCGGCAAAGCTGGTGCGGCGGGCACCAATCGCAGTCCCCTTGCCGAATTGCTTGCGCATATCCTTCAGCTCGGTGCCGATGGCCTTCCACTGCAGCTTCTCCGAGCCCAGAAGCTCTTCAAGACCTGCCCGTTCGGCCAGAAGGTTATCGCGTTCCTGCCGCAGCTCCATCTCTTCGAGACGGCGCAAGGACCGCAGGCGCATATTCAGGATCGCCTCGGCCTGCACTTCCGTCAGGAAGACAGTCGCGCCATCGGTCACGGCCCAATTCTCGCGCATAAGCGCGGGCTTGGCCTCATCCTCGGTGCGGATGATCTCGATCACGCGGTCAAGGTTGAGATAGGCGATGATATAGCCGTTCAGGACCTCAAGGCGGTGGGCGATCTTGTCCAGACGATGCTGCGAACGACGGCACAGCACATCGCGGCGGTGATCCAGAAACGCCCGCAGCACCTCCTTGAGCGAGCAGACCTTGGGCACCCGCCCGTCGATCAGCACGTTCATATTCATCGAGAACCGGACCTCGAGATCCGAATTCTTGAACAGCATGCCCATCAGCATCTCGGGCGCGACCGTCTTGGTCTTGGGCTCGAGCACAATGCGCACATCCTCGGCGGATTCATCGCGCACATCGGCCAGCGCAGGCACCTTCTTGGTCTGGATGACCTCGGCCAGACGCTCGATCAGCTTGGATTTCTGCACCTGATAGGGGATCTCGGTGACAATCACCTGCCATTGGCCGCGACCAAGGTCCTCGATCTCCCATTTCGCCCGCAGACGGAACGCGCCGCGCCCGGTGCGATAGGCGGTCAGGATATTCTCGCGCGGCTCGACGATCACGCCGCCCGTCGGGAAATCTGGGCCCGGGATAAAGTCGATCAGCGCGTCATCCTCGATCGCGGGCTTGGCAATCATCGCCAGACAGGCCTCGACCAGCTCGTCAAGGTTATGCGGCGGGATATTGGTCGCCATCCCCACGGCAATCCCCGAAGCCCCATTGGCCAGCAGGTTCGGGAAGGCGGCGGGCAGAACCACCGGCTCTTCCAGCGTGCCGTCATAATTGGGGCGGAAATCGACGGCGTTCTCGGCCAGCCCTTCCAGCAGGCTTTCCGAGGGCTTGGCCATCCGCGCCTCGGTATAGCGCGAGGCGGCGGGGTTATCGCCGTCGATATTGCCGAAGTTACCCTGACCGTCGACCAGCGGATAGCGCATGGCGAAATCCTGCGCCAGACGCGCCATCGCATCATAGATCGCCGCATCGCCGTGAGGGTGATAGTTGCCCATCACGTCACCGGAAATCTTGGCCGACTTCCGGAAGCCCCCCGTCGAGGACAGTTTCAATTCGCGCATCGCATAAAGAATGCGGCGATGCACGGGTTTCAGCCCGTCTCGTGCATCGGGCAGCGCCCGGTGCATGATCGTGGATAGCGCATAGGTCAGATACCGGTCGCCGATTGCACGGCTTAACGGCTCGGAGGACAGCGCCGAAGGAATCTCATCATCATGCTCGCTCATGGGCCAAATCTCTAAAGCGGCAGCGGCTTTCGGTCCAGCCGCAATTTCAAACTGCTGCGGAACCCGAACGGCCTTGACGCGTTAGCCCCGAAAGCGCAATCACGGGCATGTTATCATCCGTGGGTTCTGCCAGACCCGCGGACAGGGGGAATTGTTAAATGTTGAAATTGACGTTCAATACGTTAGTCGCTCTTTTTTTAGTCATGGTGATTGCGGGCCGCGAGGACAAACCGGCACAGATCGCAAAGGCACCGGCCACAGGCGCGCAGGCTGCAAGCGGGCTGATCCAAGCCGCCGTGTTGACCGATGGAACGGTGAATGCCGCGCTTGTCACCCCTGCGGCGGCAGCCACGGTCCCGCAAGACGCCGCCGCGCCGGTACATACGCCGAAATCCGCCGCCATTACCCGCGCCTTTCCGAAACCGATGCCCGGCCCTGCCCTGCGCAGCTCGCCCGAGTATCGCGACCTCCATGCCGAGGCAGCCAGCACCTTTGGTCAGGAGACTCCGGCCGATATGCAGGTCTGGCGGGTGACGGCCGGCGCGCTCAATGTGCGGTCGGGGCCTGCGGCCTCGTATCAGCGCGTCGATGGGGTCACACGCGGCGAGGAAGTCCAGATGATTGCCCAGAACGGCGGCTGGGCAAAAATCCGCATCGAAGGCGATGGCATCGAGGGATGGGTGTCCAAACGCTTCCTCTCGCCCGCCAATTAATCCGCCGTTCCAGACAGCAGGCACAAGGCCGCAGTCCCACAGGCTGCGGCTTTTTCTTGCGCCCCTGTGCAGGAGTGCCTACGCAGTTTCCGTCATTTCAAGGAGAACCGGCATGGCCAAAACCATCCTGATCACAGGCTGCTCTTCCGGCATCGGCTATGATGCGGCGCATGGGCTGAAAGCGGCAGGCTGGACCGTGATCGCCAGTGCCCGCAAACCCGAAGACTGCGACAGGCTGCGTGCCGAGGGACTGCAATGCGTGCAACTGGACATGGCCGACCCCACCTCTATCGCACGCGGTTTCGCACAGGCCCTGGAGCTGACCGGCGGGCGGCTGGATGCGCTTTACAACAATGCGGCCTTCGCCTGCCCCGGTGCCGCCGAAGACCTGCCCGCAGGCGCACTGCGCGAGATCTTCGAGACCAACCTCTTCGGCCTGCATGATCTGACCTGCCGCGCGATCAAGGTGATGCGCCAGCAGGGCGAGAATGGCGAGGGGCGTATTCTGCAATGTTCCTCGGTGCTTGGCCTAGTGGGCGTGCGCTGGCGGGCGGCCTATGTGTCAACAAAATTCGCCCTTGAGGGGCTGACCGATGTGATGCGGCAGGAAATGAAGGACACCGGCATCAAGTTCGTGCTGATCGAACCCGGCCCCATTACCTCCCGCATCCGCGCCAATTCGATCCCGCATTTCGAACGCTGGATCGACTGGCGCGCCTCGCCGCGCCGCGCACAATATGAAGCGAGCCTGCTCAAACGCCTTTATGAACCCAAACAGGGCCCCGACAGATTCGAGCTTCCGGCCTCTGCCGTGACACGGAAAATCCTGACCGCGCTCACCGCACAGCATCCACGCGCACGCTATGCGATCACGGTTCCGACCCATATTATGGCCATTGCCCGCCGATTTTTGCCGGTGCGTGCCCTTGATTGGCTTGCAAGCAAAGGTTGACGCCCTAAGATGCGCCCGACGTAACACCCTGTTCGGAAAGAGGAACCAGATGGTCGTCTTGAACAAGATTTACACCCGCACCGGCGATGGCGGACAAACCGCGCTGGTCGACGGGCAACGCGTCGCGAAATCCTCTGCGCGCGTGAACAGCTATGGCACGGTCGATGAGCTGAACGCCGTGCTCGGGCTGGCGCGGCTCCATGCCCAAGGCGAGCTGCAGGACCAGATTGCGCGCATCCAGAACGACCTGTTCGACCTCGGTGCCGATCTGGCGCGGCCCGATCCGGAGCGCGATGAGCAAGCGGGCTACGAGGTCTTGCGTATCCTCCAAAGCCAGACCGACCGGCTGGAGACCGAAATTGACGCAATGACCGACGTGCTGGAGCCCCTGCGCAGCTTCATCCTCCCCGGCGGCACGGCCTGCGCGGCGCATCTCCACCATGCCCGCACCGTGGCCCGCCGCGCGGAACGCGAAGCCGTGGCCCTGATGGAGGTGGAACAGGTCAACCCACATTCTGTCAAATATCTCAATCGTCTATCGGATTGGCTCTTTGCCGCAGCGCGGATGGCCAATGACGAAGGGCGCAGCGATATCCTCTGGGTTCCCGGCGCGAACCGGTAGCAGGAACATTCCGTATAGCAGACGCGACTCCATGCCGCAGCGAGACTAAGGTGGGTCGGTTTTCCCCTGTTTCTCTGCAGCGCCGCGTTGTAACAATAACCCCGAACTCCAATTTAAGCCCCGTAAGGGCCAGAAAACTAAGGGAGCACCACGCATATGAAGGTCCTCGTACCCGTCAAGCGCGTGATCGATTATAACGTGAAAGTCCGTGTGAAAGCGGATGGGAGCGGTGTCGATCTGGCGAATGTGAAAATGTCGATGAACCCGTTCGACGAAATCGCTGTGGAAGAGGCGATCCGCCTGAAGGAAAAGGGTGCGGCGACGGAGATCGTCGTGGTGTCGATCGGCGTCAAGCAGGCGCAGGACACGCTGCGCACCGCACTCGCCATGGGCGCGGATCGTGCGATCCTTGTTGAGGCCGCCGAGGATGTTCACACCGATATCGAGCCGCTCGCTGTCGCCAAAATTCTGGCCAAAGTGGTGGCCGAAGAGGCCCCCGGCCTGGTGATTGCTGGCAAGCAAGCCATTGATAATGATATGAATGCTACGGGCCAGATGCTTTCGGCCCTGCTGGGCTGGTCGCAGGCCACCTTCGCGTCTTCGGTGGAAATCACCGGCGACGAGGCACAGGTGACGCGCGAGGTCGATGGCGGCTTGCAGACCATCAAGGTCAAGCTTCCCGCGATCATTACCGCCGACCTGCGCCTGAACGAGCCGCGCTATGCGTCGCTGCCCAACATCATGAAGGCAAAGAAAAAGCCGCTGGAAGCGAAAACCGCGGCCGATTACGGCGTCGATGTCGCGCCGCGTCTCGAAATCGTCAAAACTGCCGAGCCCGCAGGCCGCGCCGCAGGCGTGAAGGTCGGGTCGGTCGACGAGCTGGTGACGAAACTCAAAGAAGCGGGGGCTCTGTAATGGCTGTTCTTCTGATTGCAGAAATCGCAGGCAAAGAGGTCGCGCTGGACGCCACCGCAAAGGCGCTTTCGGCGGCTGTGGCCTTGGGCGACGTGACCGTTCTGGTCGCGGGTGAAGGTGTGGATGCCTCCACCGTGGCCGGACTGTCGGGTGTCAGCAAGGTCGTGAATGTCGATGATGCGGCCTATGCCCACGGTCTCGCCGAACCGCTGGCCGATCTGATCGTCGCGATGGCGGGCGGGTTCAGCCATATCGTTGCGCCCTCGACAGCCTCGGCCAAAAACGTACTGCCGCGCGTGGCGGCCCTGCTGGACGTGATGGTGCTCTCGGATGTGACGGCCATTATCGATGCCGATACGTTCGAACGCCCCGTCTATGCCGGAAACGCCATCCAGACCGTGAAGTCGAAGGATGCAACCAAAGTTCTGACCGTGCGCACCGCATCTTTCGAAGCGGCTCCGGCAGGCGGAGCAGCTGCCATCGAAGCCGGTGCGGCAACGGGCGACAAGGCCCTGTCCGCTTGGGTCGAGGACCGCGTTGCCGAAAGCGACCGTCCCGAACTGACCTCTGCCAAGATCGTGGTCTCGGGTGGCCGCGGCGTTGGGTCGGAAGAGGATTTCGCGATCATCTCCGCATTGGCCGACAAGCTGGGCGCGGCAGTTGGTGCATCGCGCGCCGCCGTCGACTCGGGATTTGCGCCGAATGATTGGCAAGTGGGTCAGACCGGCAAGGTCGTTGCCCCCGATCTTTATATCGCCTGCGGTATTTCGGGTGCGATCCAGCACTTGGCGGGGATGAAGGATTCCAAGGTGATCGTCGCGATCAACAAGGACGAAGAAGCACCGATCTTCCAAGTGGCCGATTACGGTCTGGTGGCGGATCTCTTCACGGCTGTTCCGGAACTCACCTCGAAAATCTGATCCACTAGATCAGCGAAAGCTAGAAAGGGGGGCCTTACGCCCCCCTTTCTGCATCAGATCATCTTTGCCAGAACCGGAGCAAGCGCCTCGGCGATTTCGTCATGCACCTGCGGTCCCGGCATGGTCAGAGCTGCGGGCTCTTCCATCGCGGCGAAATGCATCCCCTCGGTCCCCGAGCGGCGCGCCTGCATCGACGGCTCGATCTCGACCACGACATCGGCGCGGGCACGCACCTGATCCAGCATATCTTTCGTCACCATCAACGGCTCTGGCCCCAACGGATCATTCTGTGCCGGATCGCCGTAATCATGCAGCGATAGCAGCACCTTGCGTCCAGGAATGCGGTCCAGCAGCTTGTTCATCCGCGAGACCCACGCCATCTGCAGTTCCTGCGCCAGCGAGTCGAACCGGTCGGGTGCGCGGCGTTGCAGGGCTGTCAGCATATGGCGCGTAAAATTGAATTCGGTGAAATCCACATCGTTGAAGACCGCGCGCATCAGATTTGAAGCGCGCAAGAAACGGTCATTCCGGCGCGGATGCACGGCGTAGAACCGGTTCGACATATTCTGCGCGCCCATCAGCTGGATCACGCTGACATGCGATTTTTGCAGAATTTCGGTCATCTGCGGCTCGTGTAGAAATACGTCGATACCGGCATTGAGGTAGCCGAAATTCACGACCTGCATACCGATCTTCTGTTCGACCAGTTCCGGCCAAGGCGTCTCTACGAACTTACCATAGGTTTCAGACCCGCCAATCGCGGATACGAACGGAACGTCAAGCCGACGCCGCGGCCCACGAAACAACAGCTTGGACTTTCCGTATCTGCACGGGAAGTAATCAAGGGCTCCATCGCCCGGATATTCGAAGGCCATCTCCCACCTCAGTCTCTAATCACCCGAGAGCAGTCTGCTACAAACCCCTTACCAAACCACTAAGGTGAAAATTTGGCACACCGGATTGACCATAAGCTTTCCCCTTGCGGCGAAAGCCTTTGGCACCCTACTGTGCAGTTGCAGAAATGAGAGGGGGATCGCCATGACGATTCAGACAGTTGGCATCGTAGGTGCAGGGCAGATGGGCAACGGGATTGCCCATGTCTTCGCGCTTGCCGGGTTTGAGGTTCTGCTGAACGATATTTCACAAGACGGGCTGGATAAGGGCCTTGCGACGATTCGCAAGAATCTGGACCGGCAGGTTTCACGTGAAAAAATCACGGCCGAAGAACGCGACGCGGCTCTGGCTAAGATTTCGACAACGCTCACCCTGACCGATCTGGGGCCGATGGATCTGATCATCGAGGCCGCCACCGAACGCGAATCGGTCAAATCCGCCATTTTCGAAGATCTGCTACCGCATCTCGCGCCGCATACGATTCTGGCCTCGAACACCTCGTCGATCTCGATCACGCGCCTCGCCTCGCGCACCGACCGGCCCGAGAAATTCATGGGGGTCCATTTCATGAACCCTGTGCCGGTGATGCAGCTTGTCGAGCTGATCCGCGGCATCGCCACCGATGATGTCACCTTCAGCGCGCTGAAGGAAGTTGTTGAGAAGCTTGGCAAAACCCATGCAAGCGCCGAAGATTTCCCGGCCTTCATCGTGAACCGCATCCTGATCCCGATGATCAATGAGGCGGTCTATGCGCTTTACGAGGGCGTGGGGAATGTGATCTCGATCGACCAGTCGATGAAACTGGGCGCGGCACATCCGATGGGGCCGCTGGAGCTGGCGGATTTCATCGGTCTCGACACCTGCCTCGCCATCATGAACGTGCTGCATGACGGGCTGGCCGACACCAAATACCGCCCCTGCCCGCTGCTGACGAAATATGTCGAAGCCGGATGGCTGGGCCGCAAATCGGGTCGCGGTTTTTATGATTATCGCGGCGAAACGCCCGTCCCGACACGCTGACACGAAGCCCGGGTCATGCCGGGCTTTTCTTTACCCGCGCAGGGACAGCGTCTCCTCGCGCATATCCGCAAGCCATTGACGCGGATTGCCAAGCGCCTCTGCCATCTCGTCGGGCTGTTTGACATGCCCGATAATAGGGCGCTGCGGCTTGTGAAACGCCGCGCGGATCTCGTAAAGCAGCAAAGACTGACGCAACGTCGCGGAAAGCTGATTGGCAATCTGGTAAAGCCGCGAATTATGCGTCGGGAAGCGGACCGGCAGCACCTGCGCTTTCGAACGCGCCACCATTTTCGCGGTAAAGGGGTTCCACTCTTTCTCGACCACCGGGCCGAAGAAACTGTCGGAGGCCGCCACAGACCCTGCCGGAAACAACACGATACAGCCACCACGCTTGAGATGGAGCATGGCGTCGGCCCGCATCTTTAACCCCTCCTCGCGCGCATTCGGTTCATGGGCGAAGGGCACGGGGATCATGAATTGCGCGATCTCGGGAAGACCGGTCAGCAAATTGCGTGTCAGGATCTTGTAATCCCCGCGCACCCGCCCGATCACCTCGGCCAGCACCATCCCGTCCACCAGCCCATGCGGATGATTGGCCACGATCACTAAGGGCCCCTTGGCCGGAATACGCGCGATCTCCTCGGCGGGCGTCGTCACCGTAATCCCCATGATCTCCAACGCCTGCGCCCAGAAGGCTTGCCCCGCAGGGATACCGCGCGTTTCGAACTGCCGTATGACACGCAGGATCTGCACCTTGGCTGTGGCCCACTCGACAAGCCGGATCACCAGACGTTTGAACGGATTGCTGAAGGTGCCCGCATAGGACAGGCGGCGCTTGTCATAGGGCTTCTGAACCGTCTGGAACCCCTCGTCTGTCCGGATGTCTTCGGCAGTCCTGTCGCGCTGCAAGACAGAAGACTGCCCCGTCACCCCGGCCCCTTTCAACTCAGATTGCGGCATCTGGTTCATGACAGACCTCTTGGTTTGCACTGCGCGACGCGCGGGCTAGAACCCCTCGCCGAAATAGTCGCCCACAAGGGCGGAAAGCGCCTGCATCAGCGCGTCGGCTTCCGGTCCGCTTGTCTGAACTTCGATGGACGTTCCACGTGAAGCAGCCAGCATCAACAGCCCCATGATAGAATCCCCCGAAACACTCATCCCGTCTTTCGAGACCTCGGCACGGGCGTCGAACCTTTCAACGACCTCAACGAATTTGGCAGAGGCACGCGCATGCAGCCCCTTCTCGTTTATGATCTTAAGCTCCTGATGCGCCATGCATTCCTTCCCTGCTCCCATAGGCAGAGTAACTATTGATATATTTACGCCCTGCATCAAGAGCCGCTTCGACAGCGGCATGCACACCAAGGCTTCTGGACTTCGCAAGCTTGATCAATAGTGGCAAATTGGCACCATAAATGATCTCGCGCTCGCAATTCTCGCAGGCTTTCAGGCTCAGATTGGACGGGGACGCGCCGAACATATCGGTCACCACGACAACTCCGTCGCCGCTATCCACAGAATCCGCCGCAGCCCGAATCTCGATCTGCTTTTCTGCGCGGTCATGGCCATCCTCGATCGTGATGGCGCGGATGCCCATCTGCGGCCCCACGACATGCTCCACCGCCGCGAGATACTCGCGGGCCAATCCACCATGAGCGACAATCACGATCCCGATCAAGCGCCGTTTCCCGTTCCAGATGCGGGCAGCTCTACCCCCCGCCGTTCCAATTCTCTGTGGCGTTTAGACACGTGCCACCCCGCCTCTGCAAGAGCACCAGAGACAGCTTCCGTAAGGGCAACCGAGCGGTGTTTGCCCCCTGTACATCCAAAGCCTACGGCCAAATGTGTTTTCCCTTCCTCAACATGGGCAGGCAAAGTGAAAAGAAGAAGCCCCATCACCTTGTCGAAGAAGTCACGATAGCGTGGATCTGCGGCCACATGTGCGGCCACAGACGGGTCACGCCCGTCCTTGGGCCGCAATTCCGGTTGCCAATGCGGATTGGCCAGAAAACGGCAATCGAACATCACATCAAGCCCGCGCGGCACCCCACGCTTATAGCTGAAACTATGCACCGAGACCGCCAATCCTGCCGTCTTGCGCTGATCGAACAGGCGATTGATCTCGGCGCGGGCATCATGGACCGTCATCGTGGAACTGTCGATCAGGATATCCGCCCGCACACGGATCGGCACCAACAGATCAATCTCGCGCAGGATGCCTTCTTCGGGCGCATCATCGGGCGACAGCGGATGACGGCGGCGCGTCTCGGAGTAACGGCGCTGCAGAACGGCTGTGTCCGCATCCATGTAAAGCACTTCGAGCTGGATCTCGGGCTCGCGCGTCAGGCGGTCGATCAGCTCGATCAAACGGGTTGCACTGAACTCGCGGTTCCGGACATCGATTCCCAACGCAATCGGCTGGAGCACCGGCCCGTCCAGCACACGCGGCACCATCGAAAGCGGAAGATTGTCGATGGTCTCGTAACCAAGATCCTCAAGCGCCGCAATCGCAGTCGAGCGCCCCGCTCCCGAAGGGCCGGTGACCAGCACAACACGCTGGCTTCGCTCGTCTGTTCCACAATGGGCCGCTTCGGTCACGCCACTCTCCCGGCTTTCAGAAATTGCCAGATCGCTGCATCAAGATGACTATGTTGCGCCTGCAGCACAAGAGGCAGAGAGACCCCGTAGAGAGAGATATTGCGCTGCGGCGGAAGCCTTTCTGTCTCGATCCGGTCAAGATCCACAACCAGAGAGAGAATTACATCACTCAAAGCATCCGCAGATAGAATCCCGACGCCGCGCGCCTCTATGCGCCCGCGGATCGCCAACGGCGCCGATGCCAGTATCTGTCCAGATTCGCATCGGAGGTCGGTTCTGTCATCCGCGACAAGATGTGCCCCGAAGGCCATAAGCCGCAGTGCGAGCGTCGATTTCCCGCTGCCGGACGCGCCCATAATCAGCACAGCGTGCTGCGCATCAAGGGCCACACAGCTTGCATGCAGATTGTGGCGAGCACTCATCTGGGCTTAGAACGGCAGGCCGACAACGAAGCGCGCGCCCAGAGGCTCGGAGGTGACATCGGCATCGGTGGGACGGATATTCTCGGCCCAGATCACACCGCCATGCGCCTCCACGATCTGCTTCGAGATCGCCAGCCCAAGACCGGAATGGTCGCCGAATTGCCCCTCGGGCCGCTGCGAATAGAACCGCTTGAACACTTTCGACAGCGCCTCTTCCGGAATACCCGGCCCCGTATCCTCAACCACCACCAGCACGCGGTTGTCACGCTTGCGCGCCCAGACCCGCACGGCATCCCCCTCTTCGCTGAAGGAAATCGCATTGGTGATCAGGTTGACGAAGACTTGCGCCAGACGCCCTTCGAGACCATTGATAATGATCGGGTCCGACGGCAGGTCGGTGATGAAATCAACCCCTTTTTCCTTCGCCTGAGCCCCGAGATACTGCGCGAGGTTATCGACCGTATGAATCAGGTCGAAGGCTTCTTCTTCCTCTTTCACCAATTCGGAATCAAGGCGCGAGGCATTGGAAATATCGGAAACCAGCCGGTCCAGACGACGCACGTCGTGGTCGATCACATCCAGAAGCTTCTCGCGATGCTCTTCCTTTTTCACCATGCGCAGCGAAGCCACGGCAGAGCGCAGGCTGGCAAGCGGGTTCTTGATCTCGTGGCTGACATCGGCGGCGAATTGTTCATTGGCGTCGATACGGTCGTAAAGTGCCGTGACCATGCCGCGCAACGCACCGGAAAGGCGACCGATCTCATCGGGGCGGGCCGACAGATCGGGGATGCGCACGCGCGACGGGCTCATCTTGCGGGCATGACGCTCGCTGCCGATCTCGGCGGCGGCGGCAAGATCGGAAATCGGGTTGGCAATCGTTGACGCCAGCACCAGAGACAACCCGATCGACACGATGATCGCGATCACGAACATCTGCAGAACCTGCTCGCGCTCGACCCGCACCAGATGGTCGATTTCGCCCGCAGCCGAGGTCAGCGCGATCGACCCCACAATGCGGTTATCCTGATAGATCCCTGTTGCCACAGAGAAAATTGTCGCGCCACTGATATCACGACGGGTATCCATGCGGGTCACACCGGGGCTCAGCTCGGCATTGAGATCCTGCGCGATGACCTGCGTGCTGACCGGCGCGCCGCCCTCCCCGCGATGGATCAGCGAGGAGGCCAGCTCCCAGCCGCGCCCGAGAATATCGGTGATCAGCGTCGAGCGAGTATCGTCGCGCCGCCCCGTTACATCCGCCGCAGGCGCAGTGGCCACGTCATCGGAACTGATCAGAAGATTCCCCGCAGCATCAAAGACATACAGCGCAGACCCCGCCGGAAGCTGGACCCCTGAAAGCGTATCGACAACATCGATACCGTCCCCCGCCGCCAGATTGACCGGCGCAGTCTTCGGCAGTCTCGCCTCGAATACATCGGCGATCAGCTCGGCCTCGACAACAATCGCATTTTCGCGTTGCACAACGAGACTGTCACGGAACGGGTTCAGATACAGAACCCCCGCCACCAGCACGACCATTGCCAAAAGGTTGAAGGTGATGATCTTGCGCGCCAGAGGCGAGCGGTTCAACGAGATCAGGCTCCGCTTCTCGCGTCGCTTGGCAATGCCATCATCGACAGCGCCACTGCCCGCGACCCAGTCCTCCCCCAGATCGACCGCCGTCGTTTCCGTGTTCCGTTTCTTGGTACTCATCCCAAGGCTCAACCCGATCCGTCCCGCGATGCTCATTCTTCGTTATAACGGTAACCGATGCCATAAAGCGTTTCGATGGCCGAAAAATCCTCGTCAACGCTGCGCATTTTCTTGCGAAGGCGTTTGATATGGCTGTCGATCGTGCGGTCATCGACATAGACCTGATCATCATAGGCCACATCCATCAACTGATCGCGCGATTTCACAAAGCCCGGGCGCTGCGCCAGAGCCTGCAACAGCAGGAATTCCGTGACGGTCAGGGTAACGTCCTTCCCCTTCCAGCTGACCGAATGGCGCAGCGGGTCCATCACCAGCGCACCACGCGTAATCACCTTTGTCTCTTCGGTTACAGCCGTTTCCGTCCGACCCTCAAGCGCGTCCTGACGCCGCAAAAGCGCGCGGATCCGCTCGACCAGAAGGCGCTGGCTGAAGGGTTTTTTGACATAGTCATCCGCGCCCATACGCAGCCCCAGAACCTCGTCGATCTCGTCATCTTTCGAGGTCAGGAAAATTACGGGCATCGTCGTTTTCTGGCGCAGACGCTGCAACAGATCCATCCCGTCCATACGGGGCATCTTGATATCCAGCACGGCCATATCGGGGAGACGTTTGTTGAACGCATCCAGTGCTGCCTGACCGTCATTATAGGTCTCGACATCGAAGCCTTCCGCCTCAAGGGTCATGGCTACCGATGTAAGAATATTGCGATCATCATCGACCAAAGCAATTCGCGACATGAGCCTGCCCCCTCATTCTTCCGGACGGTTATAGTTATTCGGCATCATCGGCATCCATAGGGGAAGAATCAACACGAAGCTGAAACGCGCATCGTTTCCGCCTGCGATTGCATCCCAAAAGCCTCAATTTAGGGTTAACTGACAAGATTGTGTCACTATGTCTCAGGTTTGGTTGCGCTAAAGTGCAAATGATAACGCTAACGGTAGCGCACCCTGTGTTCCCTAAAGATTTTAGCGTGGTATATGGTCGATTATCCGGTGCACTTCTGGCACCGAAGGCGATCCGTCCAAGGCCCGGATGGATCGGGAGGATTCCATTGAACCGCCGCACTACGACGGCATTCGGGAGCTACAGATGATCATCGGACACGTGAACCCGGCACAGCGCCTGGAAGATCAAGGCATTTCTGGACTGGGCAATGTCTATTACAACCTGATCGAGCCGGCGCTGGTCGAAGAGGCGCTCAAACGCAATGAAGGCACCCTTGGTAAGGGCGGCGCATTCTATTGCACGACCGGTGCGCATACCGGCCGCTCGCCCAAAGACAAGTTTGTTGTCCGCACCCCCGAAGTTGAGAACACCATCTGGTGGGAAAACAACAATCCGATGGACGAAGACAAGTTCGATCTGCTGCATGCCGATATGCTCGCGCATATGGCGGGCCGCGACTACTTCGTGCAGGATCTGTTCGGCGGTGCCGATCCGGCGCATCGTCTTGATGTGCGCGTGGTATCCGAACTCGCATGGCACAACCTCTTCATCCGCACCATGCTGCGCCGCCCCGAGCGTTCCGAGCTGGACAACTTTGTTCCGGAATTCACCATCGTGAACTGCCCGAGCTTCAAAGCCGACCCCGAACGCCACGGCTGCCGCTCGGAAACGGTGATCGCGCTGAACTTCTCGAAGAAGCTCATCCTCATCGGCAACACCGAATATGCGGGCGAAAACAAGAAGGGCGTGTTCTCCCTTCTCAACTACATCCTGCCCGGCAATGGCATCATGCCGATGCACTGCTCGGCCAACCACGCCATCGATAATCCCGATGATGCGGCCATCTTCTTCGGCCTGTCGGGCACCGGCAAGACCACGCTTTCGGCAAGCCCGTCGCGCACGCTGATCGGCGATGACGAGCATGGCTGGTCGGACGAGGGCATCTTCAACTTCGAAGGCGGCTGCTACGCGAAAACGATCAACCTCTCGGCCGAAGCCGAGCCCGAGATCTACGCAACCTGCTCGATGTTCGGCACCGTGGTCGAGAACATGACCTTCGATCCCGAGACGCTGGATCTCAACTTCGAAGACAACTCGATCACCGACAACATGCGCTGTGCCTACCCGCTGCATTACATCTCGAATGCGTCGGAAACCTCGGTCGGTGGTAGCCCCAAACACGTGATCATGCTGACCTGCGATGCCTATGGCGTTCTGCCGCCCATCGCACGCCTGACCCCTGCACAGGCCATGTATCACTTCCTTTCGGGCTTCACCTCGAAAACTCCGGGCACGGAAATCGGTGTGGTCGAGCCCATCCCGACCTTCTCCACCTGCTTCGGTGCGCCCTTCATGCCGCGTCGTCCGGAAGTCTACGGCAAGCTGCTGGCCGAGAAGATCGCAAAGAACGGTGCATCCTGCTGGCTGGTGAACACCGGTTGGACCGGTGGCAAGTTCGGCGAAGGCTCGCGTATGCCCATCAAGGCCACCCGCGCGCTTCTCGATGCCGCACTCGACGGGTCGCTGGATGCGGTCCAGTTCCGCAAAGATCCGAATTTCGGCTTCGAAGTTCCGGTTCTGGTGGCTGGCGTTGACACCAAGCTTCTGAACCCGCGCGACACGTGGGTCGACCCGAACGCCTATGACGCGCAGGCCGCCAAACTGGTGAAAATGTTCTCGGACAATTTCGAGCAATATGTTCCCTATATCGACGACGAAGTGAAAGCCGTCGCGATCGGCTGACCCCCGAGCGAAGACCGTTAAGAAGGGCCGGGATTTCCCGGCCCTTTCCATTTTTGCCCCACGCGCTAGCTTTGCACTGTAACAGACCGTGGTGGCCTATGATTTTCGGTATTCTCGTCCTTGGCCTGATGGCTTTTCTCTGGCTCTGGACACGCACGCGCCTCCCCGAACGCCCCGACCTGCCCCCCGAGGTTCTCGCCTTGCCGGAAAAGACGCGGTTGGCAGGGATCTGGCCCGATCTCTCGATATCCGGTGTGCTTCCGCTTCCGGATGGCATCGAGGCCTTCGCGACCCGCCTCAAGCTGATCGAGATGGCCGAACATAGTATCGAGGTGCAATACTATCTCTGGCGTCCCGATACCTGCGGAAGCCTGATGTTGGAGGCCCTGCACAAAGCGGCGGAGCGCGGTGTGCGGGTGCGCCTTCTGATCGACGATAACGCGACCAAACCGATTGACGCGCGGATCGCGTGGATGAATGCCCATCCTCGGATCGAAGTGCGGCTTTTCAACCCCTTCCCGCTGCGCGGCATGCGGCTTCTGGGCTATGCAATGGATTTCCGGCGCCTGAACCGGCGCATGCATAACAAGGCGCTGGTGGTCGATGGGCGCGCCGCCGTGGTTGGCGGGCGCAATGTGGGGGATGAATATTACAATGATCTCGCCCGCATGGGCACCTTCATGGATTTCGACGCGCTCGTGATGGGCCGCGCCGCATGCGAGGCCCGCGAGGAATTCGAAACCTACTGGAATTCCGAACCGACATGGCCCGCAGACACCATCCTGCCCGACCGGCTGTTAGAGGACACCCGAACAGGCGCGGCGCAGAATGCAGAGCGCGTCAAAAGTGAGGATGCGCAGAACTTTCTGGCGCTTCTGGCCGAAACCCCAACCACGGAGGAACTGGAGGCAGGCCGCCCCAATCTGCGTGAAGCCGAGGTGAAGCTGCTTTATGACGCCCCCGAAAAGGTTCTGGGCCGCGCCCGTCGACGCAATCTGCTGTTTCCCAATATGCATATGGCGATGGGCACGCCCACCACCCGTTTCGATATAATCTCGCCCTATTTCGTGCCGCGCAATGCGGGCCGCCGCCAGTTGATCAAACTGGCCAAAGCAGGGGTGAAGGTGCGGGTGCTGACCAATTCGCTGGCCTCCTCGGACAAGCCCATCGTCCATACCGGCTATTCGGGCCAGCGCCGCAAACTGCTGTCGGGCGGGGTGGAGATCTATGAATTCGCCCATGACGAACATGTCAAGTTCCGCCGTGGGCTGATCGGGCATCACCGCCGCGGGACCTCGCCCTTTGCGCGCACGAAACTGCATGCCAAGATCCTGTCTGTCGATACCGAGAAGGTCTTTATCGGCACCTTCAACTTCGATCCGCGTTCGCTTCTGCTGAATACCGAAATGGGGATCGTGATCCACGATAAGGACTGGGCGGAGCACCTGCATAAAGGCTTTGAAAGCGTTATTCCCGCCGCGGCATGGAAACTGACGCGCGAACACAAGCGCATCCGCTGGGAACGCACCACCGATCAGGGCACGGAAATCTGGCACCACGAGCCCTATACCTCGTGGTGGCAGCGTTTCCTGATCGTGGCAGGATCGTTCCTGCCGATCGAGTGGTTACTTTGACTTCCGCTCGCGCTTGACCTTACGGGCCTTGGCGCGGGTTTTGGCCTTCAGAGCGCCAATCTTGCGCGGGGCCGATGTGCCGGGCCGCCCCTTGCGCCGTGCCGAGCGGCGCGACGAGGGCAGCTCGGCCCCTTCCAGTTGCAACAGATCCAGCAACAGCCCACCCGTCACCGGCACGGCCTCGACCAGACGCACCAGAACCCGCATGCCTGCGGTGATCTCGATGCCGGTGTCGGCACCGGTCAGCGTCTGGGCCTCGCGATCGAAATGGAAGAACTCGTTGCCGATGGCACGGATCGGGATCATCCCGTCGGCACCCGTCTCATCCAGCCGGATGAACAGGCCAAAGCCCTGCACGCCCGACACGCGGCCCGTGAACTCGTTGCCCACACGTTCCGACAGATAGGCCGCCAGATAGCGGTCGGTCGTATCGCGTTCCGCCGCCATCGACCGGCGCTCGGTATCGGAAATCTGCTTGGCCGTCTCTTCGAGGTGCTCGATATCCCATTGGCTCAGCCCATCATCGCCCCATCCATGCCCCGAGATCAGCGCCCGATGCACGATCAGGTCCGAATAGCGGCGGATGGGCGAGGTGAAATGCGCATAGGATTTCAGCGCCAGACCGAAATGCCCGAAATTCTGCGGGTAGTAATAGGCCTGCGTCATGGTCCGCAACGTAGACATATTGATCAGCTCGTTGAAATCGCTGTTCAATGCCTGCTCCAGCAGGTGGTTCAGATGCGAGGTCCGCAAGACCTGCCCCTTGGCCAGCTTGAAGCCCGAAGCCTGCGCGACCTCGCGCAAGGACTCGAGCTTGTCCTGACTGGGTTCTTCATGCACGCGATACAGAAGCGGGCGCTTCAGGCGTTCAAGTTCCTCGGCGGCGGCCACATTGGCCAGCACCATGAATTCTTCGATCAGCTTATGCGCATCCAGCCGTTCCTTGAACTGGATCGACAGCACCTTGCCGCTGTCAGACAGCACGATCTTGCGTTCAGGCAGGTCAAGGTTCAGCGGCTGACGACGCGCCCGCGCCCGCAGAAGAGCGGCGTAGCAATCGTAAAGCGGCTCGATCACCTCCTCCATCAGAGGTTCGCATTGCTCGTCGGGATTGCCATCCTGCGCGCGCTGCACCTGACCATATTCCAGCGAAGCGACCGATTTGATCATCGCACGGTGGAAGCTGTGGCGGACCTTGTTGCCATCGGCATCAATGGTCATTTTCGCCACCAGAACCGCCCGCGACACACCCTCATGCAGCGAGCATAGATCCCCCGACAGACGGTCGGGCAGCATCGGCACCACGCGGTCGGGGAAATAGCTCGAATTGCCGCGCATCCGCGCCTCGCGGTCCAGCGCGGAATTGGGCGTCACATAATGCGCCACATCGGCAATGGCGACCCAAAGGATCGTGCCATCCTCATTGGCCGGATCGCGGTCATATTCGACGAAACAGGCGTCGTCATGGTCACGCGCATCACCCGGATCGATGGTGACAAAGGGCATATGCGTCAGGTCTTCACGGCCCTCCATACCGGCGGGCTTTGCGGCATCGGCCTCGGCAATCACCTCATCGGGGAAACGGTCGGGGATACCATGCTGATGGATCGCAATCAGCGACACGGCCTTGGGCGCAGTCGGGTCGCCCAGACGCGCGATGATCCGCGCCAGCGGCAGGCCCATGCGGCCACGCGGGGCGCTTTGTTCGGCCTCGACCAGCTCGCCGTCGCGGGCCTCCATGGCAGCCGCATGCGGCACATGCCATTCCTTGTCCTGCCCCTTGTCGATAGGCACGATCCGCCCGCCCTCGGCGGTTTTGCGGAAGATGCCCACAACAACCTTCTTGGCCGCCGAACCGATCTTGCGGATCGGGCGGGCCTCGTAATCATATTGCTCGTCGGGCGTCTCGGTCAGCCGCGCCAGCACGCGGTCATGCGGCCCCAAGGCCTCTTCGCCCGCCTTTGGGATCATCAGGATCAGAGGCTCGGCCCCCTCGCCTTCCCATTCCAGGGGCTTCGCCCAGAGATCACCCATGCTGTCAGGGCGCAGCACCTCAAGCACCGTCACCGGCGGCAGCTTGGACGGCTCGCGGAAGGACTTGCGGCGGCGCTCGACCAGCCCTTCGTCCTCCATCTCGCGCAGGATGCGCTTCAGCTCGATCTTAGCTTGGCCCTTGATGCCAAAGGCACGGGCGATATCACGCTTGGAGGTCGTGGTCGGGTTATCATTGAGCCAATCGAGGATTTGCTCACGGGACGGAATCTGTGTTGTCATGAGTTTTGCCTAGCATGGCGCGCGATTTCCGTCACGCGGGAAAGATCAAAGCGGCGCCACCATATCGCGATGCGGCACATGGCCATCGGGATAGGTCTCGCCATAGGCGGTGTAGCCCAGTTTTTCGTAGAAAGGGATCGCCTGCACCTGAGCGCTGAGCATCGCCTTGGTGCAGCCTTTCGCCTTGGCCCGCGTCATCGCATCACGCAGGATCTCGGCCCCAAGCCCCAAGCCGCGATGCGATTTCGCCACACAGATGCGCCCGATCTTGGCGGTCTCGCCCTCGATAAACACCCGCGCGGTGGCAATCGGCTGATCGCCCTCGCGCATCAGGATCTGCAGGGCGTCGCCGTCACGGCCATCGAATTCCTCGGCCTCGCTATAGCCCTGTTCCTCGATAAAGACCGCGCGGCGCAGCGCGTGGACCTGCGCCAGATCAGTGACCTCTTCGCAGGTTCTCATGCGAAATAGCCCTGAAGGATGCGGGTATAGACCGCCTTCAGCTGGGTAATCTGGGAGGTCTCGATCCGCTCGTCGACCTTATGCATGGTTTTCCCGACCAGACCGAATTCCAGCACCGGACAATGGTGTTTGATGAACCGCGCATCCGAGGTGCCGCCCGAAGTGGAGAGTTCCGGCCGGAGACCGCATTCGGCCTCGATCGCATCGAAGACCAGCTCGACGAAAGGACCCGGCGCGGTATAGAAGCTTTCGCCCGAGATAGACGTCGTCAGGCCGATCTTCACACCCGTCTCCTGCGCGACCTCTGCCACCAAGCCTTCGGCCCATTCGGTCAGCGAGGCCCCGCTATGGGCATCGTTGAAGCGGATGTTCACCTGCGCCGTCGCACGGGCAGGCACGATATTGCTGGCCGTATTGCCGCAATCGATGGTGGTCACCTGCAAGGAAGACGGGTCGAAATGCGCGGTGCCATTGTCCAGCGGCTGGGCATTCATGCGCCCCAGCAGATCCACCAGCGCATGCAGCGGGTTCTTGGCCCGATGCGGATAGGCGACATGGCCCTGCACGCCCTCGGCCAGCAGATCGAAGGTCACCGAGCCCCGACGCCCGATCTTGATCATATCGCCCAACACTTCCGGAGAGGTCGGCTCGCCCACCAGACAGACCGACATCGTCTCGCCTTCAGCCTCCATCCAGTCCAGAACGGCCACGGTGCCATCCTTGGCGGGGCCTTCCTCATCGCCGGTAATCACGAAGACAATCGCCCCATCAGGTGGCGTATCCTTCACGAAATCCACCGCCGCCGCGACAAAGGCCGCCACGCCGGTTTTCATATCGGTGGCCCCGCGCCCCCAAAGAACACCATCCTCGATCAGGCCGGAAAACGGCGGCTTGGTCCAAGCGGCCTCGTCGCCCACCGGCACCACATCGGTGTGGCCGCCAAAGCCGAAAGACCTGGCCGCATTCTTCGCCCCCCAGCGGGCGAAGAGGTTGGACACGCCGCCGCGGTCCACGCGCGTGCAGGCAAAGCCCGCCTCGCTCAGCATGCCCTCCAGAAGCACCAAAGCGCCCCCCTCCTGCGGTGTGACAGAGGGGCAGCGGATCAGCTGGGCGCTGAGGTCGACGGGATCAATAGGCATGGGCTGGGCTCCTGTCAGGGGTTTCCCCTCGCATAGCGCGAAGGCCGCACAGGCACAACACTAGCCCATAAACGCCTTGCGCAGCAGATTGATGCCCGTCAGCAGCAACACAAACAGGGTCGCGCGCCGGAACAGCACCGCATTCAGCCGGTCATGCGCCCAGAATCCCAGCCACAGCCCAGCAAAAGACGGAATCACCAGAAGCGCCGACATCGGGAAGGTATGGGCATTCATCACTCCCGTCATCAGATGCGCGCCCGTCAGCATCACCCCGCCCGCAAAAAAGGACACGCCCATGATCCGCATGGCTTCGGTCTTCTCGACCTTCATCGACATCAGATAGGCAATCAGCGGCGGCCCCCAGATGCCGGAGATCCCGCCAAACAAGCCGCCCACAACGCTGGACCAGAACTCGAAGCGTTTCGCATGGCGGGTGTGCAAGCGTAGCCCGTAGCCCAGAATTTCCGACGCCGTGTAAAGGATGATCGGCACGCCCAACAGCGCATAGCCCAACGCCTTGGGCAGCACCGTGACGAAATTGGCGCTGATGGCGATACAGACCAGCAGCGTGACCAGATGCAGCCGGTATTGCACCGCCGTCTCCCAAGCCGCCCGCCAGCCCTGCCGCAACGCCTGCGCCACATTGGTGGCCGTCACCGGCAGGATCAAAAGCGCAAGCGCCGTATCTGCGTCGAAGATCGAGGCATAGGCCGAAAGCATGATCATCGGCAACGCAAAACCGATGGCACCTTTTACAAAGCCCGCAATCACCGCCACCCCGACGGCCACCGCAAGCTGCCAGATTTCCATCCCGAACATTGCACCCCTCCTCGCAATCTTGTGACCATGCTTACAACCCGTAGAAGCGCTTGAATAGTCGAGACTATATTTTCCAAAGGGTAACATTGGATCAAATTGTAACTCTATTTTGGTTTTTTATTGCGCTGCGACTGCAAAAGGATTACAAGGAAGTCCACTCAGGGAGGACTGATTCATGGCGCATGATGGGGCGGAGATGAGCATGACTGGCATTCTGGCGGATCTGACGACAGTGACGGGGGCAACCCTGCCCGAGATCGCCACACTGGTCTCGCAGGCCAAAGAGGCGCTGCGCCACAAGGTAACCGTTGACGGGCGCGTATCGGGTGCCGCACTGGAGGCGCACCAGTTTCAGGCGCATGCGCTGGCATGGCTGGCCACCTATGAGGAAAGCCTCAAACAGCTTCAGGCATGGGCGCTGCGTTCCAGCGAGAACGGTCTGGGTGTGATCGACAGTCTGCTGCTGCAGATCGGCTTTGGCGAATATCTCAACCAGATCGCGGGTGGCATCCCGATGAGCCAGGGCGAGATCGCGCGCCTGTCGGATCTGGAGATCAGCTGGACCCCGTCGGCAGAAGCCCGCGAACTGATGACCCGCGGCAACAGCCCCGAGGCCCGCCAGATGCTGGTTGCCGAGTTGCGCGAGCTGCAGGGCCGTTCGATCTTCGGCACCTCCGGTCTGGACGAAGAGCTGGAGATGGTGCGCGAGCAATTCTACCGCTACGCCGAGGAAAAGGTAAAACCCTTCGCCCATGAATGGCACCTGAAGGACGAGCTGATCCCGATGGAGACCATCGAGGAACTGGCCGAACTGGGCGTCTTCGGCCTGACCATCCCCGAGGAATATGGCGGCTTCGGCATGTCGAAGGCGGCGATGGCCGTGGTCACCGAAGAACTGTCGCGCGGCTATATCGGCGTGGGCTCGCTGGGCACGCGCTCGGAAATCGCGGCAGAGCTGATCCTTTGCGGCGGCACCGAAGAGCAAAAGCAGAAATGGCTGCCCGGTCTGGCCTCGGGCGAGATCCTGTCCACCGCCGTCTTTACCGAACCGAACACCGGCTCGGATCTGGGGTCTTTGCGGACCCGCGCGGTGAAGGATGGCGATGACTGGGTGATCACCGGCAATAAGACATGGATCACCCATGCGCAGCGCACCCATGTGATGACGCTTCTGGCCCGCACCGATCCTTCGACCAGCGACTATAAGGGCCTGTCGATGTTCCTGGCCGAAAAGACGCCGGGCACCGATGACAACCCCTTCCCCACCGAGGGCATGACCGGCGGCGAGATCGAGGTCTTGGGCTATCGCGGCATGAAGGAATATGAACTCGGCTTCGACGGCTTCCGCGTGAAGGGCGAGAACCTTCTGGGCGGCGAGGAAGGCAAGGGCTTCAAGCAGCTTATGGAGACCTTCGAATCCGCGCGCATCCAGACGGCGGCCCGTGCCGTTGGCGTGGCGCAATCGGCCTGTGAGGTGGCGATGCAATATGCCATCGACCGCAAGCAGTTCGGCAAATCGCTGATCGAATTCCCGCGGGTGGCAGGCAAGCTGGCCATCATGGCGACCGAGACGATGATCGCCCGCCAGCTGACCTATTTCTCGGCTTGGGAAAAGGACCACGGCCACCGCTGCGACCTTGAGGCAGGCATGGCGAAACTGCTGGGCGCGCGCGTGGCATGGTCGGCCGCCGACAATGGGTTGCAGATCCACGGCGGCAATGGTTTCGCGCTGGAATACCAGATCTCGCGCATCCTTTGTGACGCTCGCATCCTGAATATCTTCGAAGGTGCTGCCGAGATTCAGGCGCAGGTGATCGCCCGCCGCCTGCTGGGCTGATCTTGCGACATCGGGGCCTTCGGGCCCCGATTCTGATTGCATAGCCCCATAATCCGCGCAATCTGGGCGGAAACATTAGGGGGATGCGATGATCCGTGACGCCTGTGCGAGTGATGCCGAAGATATTCTGGACATCTACAATGATGCGGTGCAGACCACGACCGCCATCTGGAACGAGGTTCTGGTTGATGCCGAGAACCGCCGCGCATGGATTGCCGAGCGTCAGGCCGCGGGCTTTCCGGTCTTTGTGACCGAGGTCGACGGCAAGGTTATGGGCTATGCCAGCTATGGCCCCTATCGCCCCCATGACGGCTATGCGCTAAGCGTCGAACATTCGGTCTATGTGCACCCGTCGATGCGTGGGCGCGGGCTTGGGACGCCGCTGCTTGAGGCGGTGATTGCCCATGCGCGGAACGCCGGCAAACATGTGATGGTGGCGGCGATTTCCGAAGACAATCCCGGATCGATCAAGCTGCACGAACGGCTGGGCTTTGTTGAAACGGGCCGCATGCCGGAGGTAGGGCGCAAATTCGGACGCTGGCTCAATCTGGTGCTGCTGCAACTGAAGCTGGACGACCGTCCCGCGCCCTAAAGCCGCGCTAAAGCCTCGACCAGACGCGCCCGTGCCGCAGGCAAAGGGCGGTTGCCCAAAGCAGGGGCCAGATGGGTGTTCAGGAAATAGCCCGTGAGCCCCAGCCCCTCTTCGACCTCAGCCAGCGAGGCAGGCCCCTGCCCCAACAGGAATTGCGGCAAGGGCAGAAGGCGCGGCGCCCAATCGCCCGCGCCTTTACGGCTCACCGCACGACCCGTTTTGGGGCTGACATAAGCCAGATCGTCAAAACTGCCGGTCACCGCACAGCGCGTCAGATCCAGCCCGTAGCCCAGATCCTCCAGAAGGGTCATTTCCCAGCGCAGGTAATCCAAAATCCAGCCCTCATGGGCCTGCCCGATCACATCGAACAGCGGCTCGGAGCGATGATAAAGGGCGGGATGCGCCTCACGGTCGGGCAATGCGAAGGCCAGCAGAGCGCAGGTGGAATTCAGCCCCAGCAGCGCCAGCCGGTCCTGCATCGCCCCCGCACGCGATTTAAGCGGCTCGACGGTGAAGGCCCCAAGCTGATCGGCCAGACGCGCCCGCCACCGGACGGACACATGGCTTCCCGGTTGCAGATGCGCCGCCATCTTGCGCGAGGCCCCGCCCCGCACGATGCCCGCGTGGCGGCCATGGGTTTCGGTAAATACTTCGATCAGGCGCGAGGTCTCGCCCTGCGGACGGCTGGTCAGGATGGTGCCTTGGTCAACCCAATCCATCTCAATCCATCAAACCGTCTTCATCCAGAAGGGTCACGCCCTCGCGGCTTTCGATCTCGATCACCCAGAGGTCGCGGTCAAAACTGCGCTGTTTGCGGATCGAGGCATCGACATCGGCCTCCGGCCCCGCCACCAGAGACATCCATTTGCGCGCACCGGTCATCAGATCAAAACTGCGCTGGAAGGCCTCGGCAGTGCCATCAAGGCGGGCGCATTTCACCAGCACCGCGCCCGAGGCATCATTGCCATGCGCCGTCACATAGGCCGGAATATTCGCAAGTTCGAGCCGTTTGAGATAGGCCTTCACCCAGAATTCCGCCGTCAGCATCAATCGCCGTCCTTGAAATCCAGACCCATCTCGGAATAGCGGTCACGCTCTTCGAGCCAGTTCGGACGCACCTTCACCTGCAAGAACAGATGCACGGTCTTGCCAAGGAATTCGCAAAGATCGGCACGGGCCGCGGTGGATACGCCCTTGATCGTTTCGCCACCCTTGCCCAGCACGATGCCCTTATGGCCATCGCGCGCGACATAGATCACCTGATCGATACGGGTGGTGCCATCCTCACGGTCGGTCCAATGTTCGGTCTCGACGGTCAGCTGATAGGGCAGCTCCTCATGCAGACGCAGGGTCAGCTTCTCGCGGGTGATCTCGGCCGCGATCATGCGCATCGGCAGATCGGCGATCTGGTCTTCGGGATAGAGCCACGGGCCTGCGGGCACCTCGCCTGCCAGCCATTCGCGCAGGTCTTCTACGCCATGACCGCGCTCGGCAGAGATCATGAAGGTCTTCACGAAGGGGAAAGCGTCGTTCAGCTTCTGGGTCAGCGCCAGAAGATCCTCGGATTTCACCTTGTCGATCTTGTTGATCGCGAGCGCCACAGGCTGGTCGCCGCCGCGTTCCTTCAGCGCCTCGATGATCGCCTCGACGCCGCCGGTCAAACCACGATGGGCCTCGACCAGCAGAACCACCACGTCGGCATCTGCCGCCCCACCCCAAGCAGCTTTCACCATCGCGCGGTCCAGACGACGGCGCGGGCGGAAGATACCGGGGGTATCCACGAAGACGATCTGGCTTTGGCCGGCCATTGCCACACCACGAATACGGGCGCGGGTGGTCTGCACCTTATGCGTGACGATCGACACTTTCGCGCCCACCATCCGGTTCAGCAGCGTCGATTTACCGGCATTGGGCTCGCCGATCAGGGCGACAAAGCCTGCGCGGGTCTCTTCGGTCATGCTTTTTTCTCCATCCGGTCGAGCAGGGCTCGGGCTGCGGCCTGTTCGGCCTGACGTTTTGCGCGGGCCTTGGCACGGGCGGTTTCGCCATTTTCAAGTTGCGCTTCGATCTCGAAGACGGGGGCATGGTCCGGCCCGTCGCGCGAGATGGTCACATATTTCGGCGGGGCAAGATGGCGGGCCTGCGCCCATTCCTGCAGGGATGTCTTGGCATCGCGGCTATCGGCATCCACGGATTCGACCCGCTCGCCCCAAAGGCGCAGCACCAGATCGCGGGCGACCTCGAAACCGGCATCCAGATAGACGGCGGCAATCACCGCCTCCATCGCATCGGCCAGAAGCGCCTCCTTGCGGCGGCCTCCGGTCATCATTTCCGACCGCCCCAGCTTCAGCACCGCCCCCAGATCGATTTCGCGCGCGACCTCGGCACAGGCTTCCTTGCGCACAAGCGCGTTGAAACGCGGCGCAAGCTGGCCTTCGGTCGCGGCCTTATCGGCAGAAAACAGCGCCTCGGCCATCGTCAGCCCCAAAACGCGGTCGCCCAGAAACTCGAGCCGCTGGTTATCGGGGCGGGTCTTGGTCGAGATCGACGCATGGGTCAATGCACGAATGATCAGCTCGGGCTTATCAAACTGATGCCCGAGCCTCTCCATGAAGTCTGTGATGTCGCTTGAGAGTTTCACTCGATTGCCTTGAAGAAACGATCCGGACGCCAGGTCCAGAAGAAGAAGAGCGACCGCCCTGCCGAAGAGAACATGATCCGGTCGGCACGGCCCACCAGATATTCTGCCGGCACGAAGCCCACGCCACCGGCGCGCAGCGGCACACGGCTGTCTTCGGAGTTGTCGCGGTTATCCCCCATGAAGAAATACTCGCCTTCGGGGACGGTGAAGACTTCGGTATTATCCAAGAAGCCCTGATCTGTGATATTGAGAATGTCATGGGTCACGCCATTGGGCAGCGTCTCGCGCTGGCGCTCTTTGACACAGGTGCCCCCCTGCCCGACCGGATCATTCGCGCAGCGCGGCACCAGACCTTGCGGGCCCTGCTGTTCCTTGATCTCGGTGAAATCGGGTGCATTCTCCAGTTTGACGGCCTTATCGTTGATATAGAGCACACCTTCGCGCACCTGGATACGGTCTCCCGGCAGGCCGATCACCCGCTTGATGAAATCGACCCCCTTGGTCGGGTGACGGAACACCACCACATCGCCGCGCTTGGGATCATGCGCCAGAATGCGCCCCGAAATCGGGCAGGCCGCGAAGGGGCAGGAATAGCGCGAATAGCCATAAGCCATCTTGTTCACGAAAAGGAAATCGCCGATCAGTAGCGTATCCTTCATGGACCCCGACGGAATCCAGAACGGCTGGAAGAAGAGCGTGCGGAACACGCCCGCAATGAGCAGGGCCCAGAAAACCGTCTTGATCGTCTCGATGATACCGTTCTGGGACTTCGTCTTGTCTGCCATTCGGGGCTTGCTCCTTTGTGGGTTGCGCCCTTCCTTCGCGCGATGCGCGCGCGCTGTCAAGAAAGGCCAGCACCGGAAGGGGTGGAAAGAGGCCGTGCCTCGATCACAACAAAGGCTTGCGCCCAAGGATGATCATCCGTCAATGTCACATGGATCACTGCCTCGTGACCGGCAGGCGTGATCTGCAAAAGCCGTTCGGCGGCCCAGCCGGTCAGTTCCATCACGGGCTGGCCGGTGGTCAGGTTTGTCACCGCCATATCCTTCCACGAAATTCCCATGCGCAAGCCCGTGCCAAGCGCCTTGGAACAGGCTTCTTTCGCGGCCCAGCGTTTGGCATAGGTGCCCGCCACATCCGCCCGCGCATCGGCCTTGGCCTGCTCTACCGGCGTAAAAACGCGATTGCGGAACCGGTCCCCGAAACGGTCGAGCGTATTCTGGATACGCTCGATATTGGCCAGATCGCTGCCGATGCCGATAATCATGCCTTCGCCTGTCTCTTGGCCAGCTTCTGCGCCTTTTTCTCCATCGCTTTCAGATAGTTCTTCGCACTGGTGCTAAAGAAGAAGCGCGAGATGAGAACCACCAGCAGAAACGTCAGCCCGAAAACGATCGCCAGAAACAACGGCAGTTGCCCAGCAGAAACGCCCGCCTGTGCCCCGGGCAGGAAAAACCATGCCAGCGTGCCCAGCCCCAGTTCGACAAGCGCCACCAGAACAAAGGCCTTCAGCGCAAAACCCCACGCCTCGCCCGCACGGGGACTGCGCTGGTATTTACGCGCAAAGCCCTGCCCCTCGACCATCGCGGCGACCAGGATCGGCACCGCACCGAAAGCCGCCCCCGAAAGCGGCACACCAGCCGTCCGAAGCACCGCAAGCAGCACCGAGGCCAGAACCGACACGCCCACAAAACAGGCAAGGTAACGTAGATAATTCATTGAATGATTTCCGCAAAAACTCGTTTATCCGCGCGCCGCATCCATCAGGTGGCGCATATGTTCAACGGCGGGACGTAGCCCGAGAAACACCGCTTCGGCAATAAGGAAATGACCGATATTCAGTTCGCGGATCTGCTTGATCGCGGCCACCGGCGAAACCGTGTCATAGGTCAGCCCGTGGCCAGCATGAACCTCCAGGCCCAGCTCGGCCGCATAGGCCGCCCCTGCCGCCAGCGCCTCCAGCTCGGCATCGCGTTCGTCAAAGCGGCCCGCGAAATGCATATCGCAGTAATGGCCCGTATGCAGCTCGATCACCTGCGCGCCGATGCGGGCCGAAGCCTCGATCTGGGCAGGTTCGTGGCCGATAAACATCGACACACGGATCCCGGCATCGACCAGCGGCTTCACATATTCCGTCAGCCGCGCCTGATCCGCGGCCACATCCAGCCCGCCCTCGGTGGTGACCTCTTCGCGCTTTTCGGGCACAATGCAGCAGGCATGCGGGATATGGCGCAGCGCGATCGCCTGCATCTCGGGTGTGGGGGCCATTTCGAAATTCAGCGGCGTGCTCAGTTCGGCCCGCAAAGCTTCGATATCACTGTCGCGGATGTGGCGACGGTCTTCGCGCAGATGTGCCGTAATCCCGTCGGCCCCCGCCGCTTCCGCCAGCTTCGCCGCCCGCACCGGGCTGGGATAGGACGATCCACGCGCGTTACGGATTGTAGCGACGTGATCGATATTCACGCCAAGACGTAGTTTCTTCGACATTTCAGGGCCAACCTTCAAGGCAATCATCCGGCACAGAGTATGGCGTGTCTATGCGCCAGATTGAACCCCAATCTGACATGGGCCGATCAGCCCTCGTGCTTGGCAGCCGTGTCATTCGTGCGCCCTGCGACACGCCGTTCACTGCGTTCGCGCGAGCGGGCCGCCAGTTTCGCACGCGCCTGCTCAAGGCGCTCTTTCAGCTTGGCGCGGCGGCGGTTCTGATAGGCCGAAATAAACGGCAGGGTGACGTAATACATGACCACCGCCGCAATCAGCCCCGGCAGCAGCCCGCCAACCAGATAGGGCAGCCAAACATCGGAGAAAAACTGGTGCAACCCGCCCCATTCCGGTCGCGCAGGTGTAAACAGCGCCCAGAAGTTATGCACCAGATCATGGCCTGCCCTCGCGAAAACCTCGCCCAGCGTGCTGGCCGCCTGTGGATCGGGGGTCAGGATAGAGCCGCCCTGCCCCAAAGCCTGACGCGGACGGTCCTGCCCGAGAATCAGCCGCCCGAATTGCGTCGAGAAAACCGCGATGATCGGGAAGGTCAGAGGATTGCCGAAAAACGTCCCCAGAATGGAGGCGATCATATTGCCGCGCAGCAGCCACGCAATGGCAGCCGCCCCAAAGAAATGCAGCCCGAAAAACGGCGTAAACGAGATGAAAACACCTGCCGCAATCCCGCGGGCAATGCGCTGGGGACGGTCGGGAAGACGGTTTATGCGGTGCTTGACATACTGGAACGCACGGGACCATCCCGTGCGCGGCCACAAAGCATCCCGCGCGGCGATCAGGATCGGTTTTTTCTCACGCCGCTTGAACACGTCTGAAATACTTCCTTCTATCCGCAGGGAAACGCCCGATGCGGACACTCATGACCCCATGAACGCCTTCTTATAGGTAAGACGCAACCGCCAATCGTCACGGTTTGCGCGATAAATCGCGCCAACGTTCCACCTGTGCCACATCTGTTTCCGCTTCAAGCGCGGTCAACAGGCGGTGCAGATGTTCCATATCCCGCAACTCCACCTCTATAATCAAAGAGTAAAAGTCCGGTTTCCGATCGACAAAATTCAGATCGGAAATATTCGCCCTCTGTTGGCCAACCAGCGTGCAGATATGGCCAAGCACCCCTGCGTCATTGGAAATCGTGACCTTCAGCGAGGCCGTATAGACCGGCGGATGCTGCCCCCCCTGCCAATGCAGATCGACCCAGCGTTCGGGTTCGCTTTCAACATCTTCCAAAGCGGGGCAGTCGATCGAATGGATCACGACCCCGCGCCCGCGATAGGTAATCCCCACGATCCGCTCGCCCGGCAGTGGCTGACAGCATCCCGCACGGGTAAAGCTCTGATCGGCCCCGAGCCCGATCACGGCACGCGTCGGTTCGACCGTTTCTTCACGACGGTGCACAAGCTCGGGATAGAGCACGCCAATCACATCGCCCGAGGCAATCTCGGCCGAACCCAGACGGGCCAGAACCTCGGTCTCGTCGGTCAGCCCGAGCGACCGTGCCGCCGTGCGCAGCGCCTTATCGGTGACTTTACGACCGACATGTTCAAAGGCCACACGCGCAAGCTCCGCCCCCAGTTTGACAAAGCGTGTCCGGTCTTCCTCGCGCAGCGACTTGCGGATAGCCGCACGCGCCCGACCGGTGCCCACGATATCCAGCCACGTCGCCTGAGGCCGTTGCCCCGAAGCGGTAATCACCTGAACGGACTGACCATTTTTGAGCCTTGTCCAGAGCGGCACACGGATACCATCCACCTTCGCCCCGACGCAGGAATTGCCGATCCGCGTGTGGATCGCATAGGCAAAATCGATCGGCGTCGCCCCTTTGGGCAGCTTCACGACATCGCCTTTGGGCGTGAAACAGAAGACCTGATCGGAATACATCTCGAGTTTGACATTCTCGAGGAATTCCTCGTGATCCCCCTCCCCGAAGCGTTCGGTCAGCGTGGTGATCCATTGTGCCGGATCAACCGCGAAGGGGTTCGAGGACCGCTCGCCATCCTTATAGGCCCAATGCGCGGCCACCCCCGATTCGGCGACCTCATGCATCTGGCGGGTGCGGATCTGCACCTCGACGCGCTTGCCATCACGACCCGACACGGTGGTATGGATCGAGCGGTAGCCGTTGGTTTTCGGCTGGCTGATGTAATCCTTGAACCGGCCCGGAACGGCGCGCCAGCGGTGGTGGATCAGCCCCAGCACACGGTAGCATTCGGCCTCGGTCTTGGTGATCACGCGGAACCCGTAGATGTCGGACAGGCGCGAGAAGGCCAGCTGCTTCTCTTCCATCTTGCGCCAGATGGAATAGGGACGCTTGGCCCGACCGAACACATCGGCGTCAATCTTGGCCTCTTCCAGCAGCAGACGGATATCGCCCGAGATCTTGGGGATCACATCCCCCGTCTCTTTCTGCAGCCCGACAAAGCGGCGGATGATCGAGGTGCGCGCCTCGGGGTTGAGCACCTTGAAGGCCAGATCCTCCAGCTCCTCGCGCATCCACTGCATCCCCATGCGGCCCGCAAGCGGCGCATAGATCTCCATGGTTTCGCGGGCTTTCTGGGCCTGCTTTTCCGGCTTCATCGACTTGATCGTGCGCATGTTATGCAGACGGTCCGCCAGCTTCACCAGAATAACCCGCAGATCCTTCGACATCGCCATGAACAGCTTGCGGAAATTTTCCGCCTGTTTGGTCTCGGAAGAAGACAGTTGCAGGTTGGTCAGCTTGGTCACACCATCGACCAGCTCGGCGATAGGTTCCCCGAAAAGCCCCGCGACCTCGGCATAGGAGGCACGGGTGTCTTCGATCGTGTCATGCAAAAGCGCCGTGACAATCGTCGCATCATCCAGACGCATCTCGGTCAGGATCGCGGCAACGGCGACAGGATGCGTGAAATAGGGCTCGCCCGAGCGGCGGAACTGCCCTTCATGCATCTTCAGCCCGTACGCATAAGCGTTACGGATCAACCCGTCATCGGTATGCGGGTTGTAGTTGCGAACGAGCGCGATCAGGTCTTCGACTTCGATCATTGACGCCCGTTCCGCATACCATTCAACAGATCAGATTATTCGCGGCCCTGCGCTTCCATCAGCGCGCGCAGCATCCGCTCTTCGTTCATGTCGTCATCAGCCGGCTTGTCGGCAGAGGCGGGCTCGCCTGCCATAAGCTGGGCCATCTGATCGTCTTCGGGTTCATCGACTTCGATCTGGGTCTGGTTCGCCTCGATAAGACGTTCGCGCAGATCGTCTGCGGATTGGGTCTCATCCGCGATTTCACGCAGCGCACAAACCGGATTTTTGTCGTTGTCACGATCAACCGTCAGGGCAGAACCGGCGGCGATCTCGCGTGCACGATGGGCAGCAAGCATCACCAGTTCGAAACGGTTCGGGACTTTGTCAACGCAATCTTCAACCGTCACGCGGGCCATATGTCACTCCAGTCGGATCTCGGGGAATGTCTGAACCGCCTACATAGGGACAAACAGCACGGTTGACAAGCGCTCATTCGCGCAGATCGTCGGCCACAAGCGGGGAAAGCCCGGCAATTTGTGATTCTGGAAGCGCCTCGACAAGCTGTTCCAGTGTCTGTCCGGTCAGCGGATGCACCCAGTTCGGGACGATCTCCCGCATGGGAATCAGCACGAATCCCCGATCCTCAAGCCTCGGATGCGGCAGAATCAACTGCTCCGGAGTGGCTTTTTGCTGCTCTTCGAAGGGCAAATCCCGCCAGTGACGCAACGTCACCTCGGACGGATGAATGATGTTACCGCAATCAATCAAGTCGATATCGATCACCCGCGGCATCCAGCGCCCGTGCCGCACACGGCCAAGACCGCTTTCGATTTCATGCAGCAAATACAATATGTCAGTAGGACTGCCGGAAGCGCGGAACAGTCCACAGGCGTTGACAAAATCCGGCCCGCTGCCCGCCGGATAGGCCGCCGACCGATAAAAGCGAGACATCGCCACGGGACGAAATGACGCAACGCAGAGCCGTTTGAAGGCTTCCCTGATTGCATCAGATGGGCTACCCAAAGTGGATGTCATATTGGCCCCGAAGGCGATGATAATCGTGTTACTATCCATTTAGACAGATACCCATGACCGAGCTGCATTGCTATCTGAGATCGGTATCACTCGCGTCGAATAATGAGTAGGGAAGTTTTGGGCATCCGGCCCCACTTTGGATGCCCGTGTTGTAGCGAGTGTGAAATAGAAAGGATTTTGATTTCATGTTCTACAAAGACGAACGGCTTGCGCTGTTCATTGACGGCTCGAACCTCTACGCAGCGGCAAAGTCGCTCGGGTTCGATATCGACTACAAGCTGTTGCGTCAGGAATTTGAACGCCGCGGCAAGCTTGTTCGGGCCTTCTATTATACCGCGCTGCTCGAGAACGAAGAATATTCCCCGATCCGTCCGCTGGTCGACTGGCTGCATTACAACGGGTATGCGATGGTCACCAAGCCGGCCAAGGAATACACCGATTCCATGGGCCGCCGGAAGGTGAAGGGCAACATGGATATCGAACTGGCCGTCAATGCGATGGAGCTTGCTCCGCGTCTTGATCACGCGGTCCTGTTCTCCGGCGATGGCGATTTCCGGCCCCTGGTCGAGGCGCTGCAACGCCAAGGCGTGCGCGTATCGGTCGTGTCCACGATCCGCTCGCAGCCGCCGATGATCGCGGACGAACTGCGCCGCCAAGCCGACAATTTCATCGAGCTTGACGCCCTGCGTGACGTCGTTGGCCGTCCCCCGCGCGACCCGCGCGAAGAAGACTCAAACTGATCCGTTTTATCACTCACGGAACCGGTTCGACGGGCGAGACATTTCACTGTCATCGCCCGTTTTGCTTTTCGGGCCCAACGATTACCCTTTCGAGGGTCACACCATGCCTGCGACGGAGCCCCTATGTTCGACCTATCCGCCTCCCTGACCGGCCTGTTCTTCTCCGGACTTCTGGCGGCCACTCCGATCCCCGCGCAATCCGAAATCGTGTTTGTGGCAATGCAGACCGCGCAGGCGGCACCTATCGGATTGATGATCCTGATCGCAGGGATCGGCAACACGCTCGGCGCCCTGATCACCTATTACATAGGGCGGCAGATCAACCGCTGGCGTGACCGCAAATGGTTTCCCGCCAGCCAGAAGCAGCTTGACCGCGGCCATCGCTGGTTCGACCGTTGGGGCCTATGGATCCTGTTTCTTAGCTGGGCCCCGGGTGGAGACCTGATCTGCCTGATCGCAGGCATCCTGCGGATGTCGCTCTGGCTTTATCTGCCCATCGTCTTTCTGGCAAAAACCGGCCGCTATGCCGCCGTGGCGTGGATCACCGCGCAAGCCATGCAGATCGTCAACTAAACGATGCGCGCTTCAAGGCGGGGATAAAGCGCCCCGAGGCTGAGCGCACGCAGCAGGTTCAGCACCATCAATGCCGCCCAGAGGCCATGATTGCCCCAAAGC
Organism: Thioclava sp. NS-SX20; assembly: GCF_057380695.1. NCBI lineage: Bacteria > Pseudomonadati > Pseudomonadota > Alphaproteobacteria > Rhodobacterales > Paracoccaceae > Thioclava > Thioclava sp. NS-SX20. The sequence continues at coordinate 2,135,251 of NZ_CM170816.1, forward strand.
GGCACCATCAGGAACAGCGCCGCTACATAAAAGGCGACAGAGACAATCATCGCATTCCGCATGGCACGGGTCTGTGTGGCCCCGATAAAAATGCCATCCAGAATATAGCTGCCGAAGCTGGCCAGCGGCATGATCATCATCCACGGCAGATAGTGTTTTGCGAGCGCACGCACCTCTTCGGCCCGCGCCATCAGATTGATGATCTGCGGCCCGAGCAGGGCAAAGACCACCCCCAGAAGGACGGCGAAACCAAAGCTCCAGAGCCCGTTCAGCCAGCCTGCCCGTCGCAGCCGCGCCACCGACCCCGCCCCGACGGCCTGCCCCACAAGGCTTTCTGCCGCGAAGGCAAAACCGTCCAGCGCGAAAGAGGTGATCTGCAGGAATTGCAGCAGCACCTGATTGGCCGCCAGAGCCACATCCCCGCGCCCCGCCGAAATGAACAGGAAGGTGGTGAAACTGGCCTGCAGCAGAACCGAGCGGATCATGATATCGGTATTGACCCGCACCAGCCGTCCCAGTTCGGCACGGTCAAACAGACGGCCCAACGCACAGGCTGCGGGAAGGAAGGCTGCGCGCGCAAACCACAGACCCAGCCCCGCGCCCAATATCTCGGAGATCAGGCTGGCCGTGGCCACGCCCTTGATCCCCCAGCCCAGCCCCAGAACAAACGCCAGATCCAGCACCACATTGAGCGCGTTCATCACAATCTGAATCATAAGAACGGCGCGCGTGCGTTCTAGTGCGATCAACCAGCCGATCAGCCCGTAAAGCCCGATTGTCGCAGGCGCGCCCCAGATACGGATCGACAGGTAGGTGCGGGCAAGGCTTTCGACCTCGGCGCTGGCCGGTGCAAGGCGGAACGCCAGATCGAACAGCGCCTGCTGCCCGATCCAGAGCCCGCCCCCCGCAACAAGCGCCAGCAACAGCGCGCGCAGAAGACCGGCTGCGGTTTCCACCGCATCCCCCCGCCCATGCGCCTGCGCCACAAGCCCTGTCGTACCCATGCGCAAAAACCCGAAGATCCAGTAGAGCGACGACAGGATCACCGCCCCCACCCCCACGGCTCCGATGGGCGCGGCCTGCCCGATCTGCCCGACAACCGCCGTATCCACGAGGCCCAGCAAAGGCACCGTCACATTGGAAATCACCACCGGAACGGCGATGGACAAGACACGGCGGTTGGTGATGGGCGAAGCCGGCATGGGCAGGCTCCTTTTAGCCGGCCAGATCAGCCGGTTCGGGCATCAGGAAATGTCCCGTCGCCTGCGCGATAGGCCGCAAGCGGTTGTCCTGCCAAGCTTCGACAAACACACTGGCATACCGCCGCCCCGAACGGGTGATCTTGGCGCGTGCATAGGCGTCGCGCGGCAGGCCCGGACGCAGATAATCCATCGTGATATCGATGGTCTTCGGCGTGGGGGGCAGCCCGTCCAGCGCCACTTTTCCGGTTTCGAAATCCGGCCAGAGGGTGGACCAGCTTAGACCGACAATCGCGGTAATCTCCATGAAGGCCGCCGTTGCCCCGCCATGCAGCGCTGGCACCGACGCATCGCCGATCAGGCTTTCCTTGAACGGCAGGATCGCGGTCAGCTCGTCGCCACGACGGTCGAATTCCACCCCGAGGAAGTTGATATAGGGGATCGCCGCCACCAGTTGCCGCAGCGCCTCGTCGCGCCGTTTCTTGATGACCTGCACAGGTTCCGGAGACAGACGGGTTTTCATGCTTTGGCCTCCTCGGGCAGATAGACGGTAAAGGCGGCAGTGGCCTGCGCCACCGGCACACCGCCCGACGCGTCGCTTTCATCATGCGCCACGGCCCGCACGAAGGCGATGCTGCGCGAGATATGATAGACCTCTGCAGAGGCAACAATGCTCTGTCCCGGCTTGGCCGGACGCATATAGTCGATCCGCAGATCCAGCGTTGCGGTGCTTCGGGGCTGCGAGGGATGCGCCATGACAGCCGTGGCACAGCAGGTGTCCATCAACACCGAAACAGCCCCGCCATGAATGACGCCGGTTTCGGGATCTCCTATCAACTTTTCGTTATATGGCAAGACCATACGGGCCTTACCCGAGGACACATCGACGACTTTCATATTCAAAGATCGGCAATGCGGCAGGCCTTCCAAAAACGATTTCATCAGAAAACTGTCGTTTTTCGTGTCATTTGTTAGATTATTTGTGGTGTTCACGTGCTAACTCCGACTTTCTACGCTAACACTATCTGCCTGCCGTCACCGCAGCACAAGTGCCGCACCCAACGAATTCCCGCATTGATTGCGGTTGAAATACTGGCCATTGCTGTTAGCGTATCGCCGAAAAGAAGAATGGCAAGGCGAATGCTCAACCTAAAGGAAATGTGCGCAAAGTTCGAAGTCACCCCTCGGACCCTGCGATATTACGAATATATCGAATTGCTCGCCCCCACACGTGAGGGGCGAAAACGTTTTTATGGCCCAAGAGAAATCGCGCGGATGACGATCATTCTGCGCGGCAAAAGATTTGGCTTTTCTCTGGAGGAACTCCGCCAGTGGCTGGAAATCTACGACACCGAGGGCACGGAAGAACAATTACGCGTGTTTTTGGACCTGTCGGAACGGCAATTAGCCACATTAGAGAAACAACGCGCCGAATTGGACAAAACTATATCGGAATTGCGCAACTTGCGCGAACAAGCGCTTGCCATGAGCCAGTAACATATAAGCAACTTGATCTTTTACGCTTGGGAATGCATATCGCGGATAGGTAGTTTGTCCGTATCTACCCCTTTTAAAAAGCCTTTCATGTATACCTACTACCGATCTTGTCGGGCATTGTTGCGCTGCACCACCAGCGCTGCTTTTGAAATATCGAGTATCGCATAGGTGGAAATTCATCTGCTGCCTGTGCATTAACTGTGTGAGGCACGGATGGAAAATGAAGTGATGACGATCCGCGAGATGTGCGACGCCTTCGAGGTGACCCCGCGCACATTGCGGTTCTACGAAAGTAAGGAACTCCTGTTCCCGATACGAGAGGGTCAAAAGCGACTGTTCACCCGCCGCGACCGCGCGCGACTCAAGCTGATCTTGCGCGGCAAACGGTTCGGGTTCAGTCTCGAAGATATCCGCCAGCTTCTGGATCTTTACAGCGTTGGCGATAATCAGGTGACGCAGCTGACCGAAACGCTCAAACTGGCGCGCAACCGGCTTGAAGAAATGCAGCAGCAACGCGACGATCTTGTAACCGCTATTGACGAGCTGAGTGCAGAGATCGAGTCAGGGGAAAACCGGCTTGAGGCGCGTCGCGCCGAAAGTTCGGCCGCCTGACCATTCATGCAATCCCTTTCGTAACCCATTCCGACAAACGGCCACCTTTTCATGGCAGCCTGTTCTCAGGGGGGCTTTGGCCAATCCACTCTTGGCAAAAACTCAGCCCCCCTGTTGTCGTTCTTCCAGCGCTTCAAAATCCCGCCATATTCTGCCTCTAGAAGGGAGAAAACCGCAGGATCTCCATGCCCAAACGTCTCCGACTGACCCGCCGCTTTCCCGTTGCCATGACCAATGACGCCTATCGCCGCCTGCAGCGATTTGCGCAGGACGCGGAGCTGTCGCAAGACGAAGCCCTGACCTTCCTCTTCGAGAATTTCAGCTCGGTCTTTCGTGACGACAATCTTGCCGCGCGCCTGAGCCTGTTCAAAGCCGAACTGGCAGATCGCAAAGCGTGACCTTCGCGGCATTCGGGCGCATACTGGACCCGTTCCAGCAGGCCAGAGGATGCCATGACCGCAAAGCTCTATTGTTTCGGGGAATCCGGAAACGCCTATAAAGCCGCATTGACGATGACCCTTTCCGGTTTCGACTGGGAACCGGTCTATGTGGATTTCTTCAACGGCGAGACCCGTCGCCCCGAATTTCGCGCCCTGAACGAGATGGGCGAATGCCCCGTGCTCGATCTGGAGGGCGAAATTCTGGCACAATCGGGGGTGATGCAGCTCCGCATTGCCGAACAGACCGGACGCTTCGGCGGCGAAAACCGCGACGAGGTGCTGCGCTGGCTGTTCTGGGATAACCACAAAGGCTCCAGCCAGTTCGGGGCGCTGCGCTTTATGATGCATTTCCTTCCGGCAGAAAAGCGCCCGCATGCGGCCATCGACTGGCTGTCGGGGCGGGTGCAGGCCGCGCTTCAGACGCTGGAAACCCACCTGTCCAAATCGGACTGGCTGGTGGGCGGCAGCGCCTCCATCGCGGATTTCGCGTGCTGCGCCTATCTCTATTACCCCGAGGGCTTCGGCTATAGCGCCCAGACCCACCCCGCAATCGCGCGCTGGCTGGACCGGATCAGCGCCCTGCCCGGCTGGGCGCATCCCTATGACATGATGCCCGGATCTCCGGCAGACCGACTGTAAGACGGCGGGGCGGCGCCGGGTGTCAGGCCAGAAGCGCGGACTGCTCGTCCGCCTCCTTCAGCGCATCGACCACGGCGCGCGCCGCCAGCACCGGCAGCGAGATGTAGGACGGCAGGCTGTCCCCGATCATCTGCTCCAGCCCGATCTTGGACAGCCCCCCACAATGCACAAGCCCCGCCCCGTTGACATAGATCACCTCGTCATCGGCAAATTGCACCGTATAGACCGACAGCCTCTGGGCGCTTTGCGCGGCACTGATGCCGCGATAGCCCTCTAGCGCGGCAGCAGGCACCAGCACGAAAGGGTCGCCAAACGCCTCTTCGGCCAGATCGCTTTCAATCATCACATGCTGGTCGGGTTGCAGCACCATCGGATTATGATTGCCCAGAGCCGCCACCGGAACATGCATGACATGCCCGTGATCCGGACAGTCCGCCCCCCCTGCCAGAGACAGCCCCCGCGCGATCTTGCGCACCGGGCGATAGCCGTGATCGAAGGTCATGACCGCATCTCCGGCCTGCAGGGATTCCACCGTGCGCCAGCCCAGCTCTGTCAGGATCAGCGTTCCGGCACAGATGCCTTCGGTTCTGCCATCCTGCGGCACCGGCACCATCTGTCGCAGACTGGGGCGGGTGTCGATGCCAGACCGCAGCACAGAGCTTTTCTCATTCCGACGCGCTTTCAAGCCAAACACAACCATCTCCATCGCAAGACCGCCCCGACCAAGAGGGAGCCAGCCCAGTTCACCCTGCCGTGATGGAAAATCAGGGGCGCAATTAAGGTTAATTAAGGGCAGCGACAGTGTCAGATTATGCCAACCGCCTGCCTGCTACTTGCCCGCGACCGGCATGTGGCTAGTCCTCGAAGCGATAGCCGAAGCGCGCGATATCCGCCGCGCAGACCTGCCCGACCAATTCGGCCAGCGCGCTATCGTAATAGCTGCGGTAATCGCGTCGCCGCCGCGAGGAATTGGCCACGGGCAACGGGCTGAGGGCAAATCCCAGATGCGCCTCCAGAGGGGCGATATCCTCGGCAAGATGCTCGAGCCGCAGAAATGCCCGACAACAGACCTCGCCATCCGGCAACTGCATATAGCTTGTATAGGGATGCGCGGACAGGCTGCGCTGGATATGCGGCAAGGACAGGAAACTGCGGAAATCATGCTGCTGCGCCGATTGCACCGCCGGATGCGCGAACGCCTGATCCTGTAGCCAGTGGTAATAGCTCACCAGCCGGTCCCACGGATTGCGCACCAGCGTGAAGGTGAAATAGCTGTGCGCCTGCTGCGCTGTATAAAGGCCGATCCCGTCCGCCAGCGTCGTATGTTTCCACTTGCGGCCCGCAGTGGGGATACCGGCAAGACGTTTGCGCCGCCTCTGCGCTTTGGGCGTATCCCCCAGCATCAGATCCTGCGCCATCGCCCGCGCCTCAAGCGACAAGGCCAGCGCCGTGCCGCCGGTCTTGGGGATATGCACGAAAATATAGCGGCGGCCATGTGAAACGATCATCCCTGCATAATGGCGCAAACTGCCCCCTGCCAGCAATCGGATTTCCATCCGCCCGCCCAAGACAGTTCGAACACAGCCCAGAGCTGCATTCGATTGACCCTGCATCCCTTTCGTTTATCTTCGGACAAAATGACAAAAACAGAAACGTAGCAGATGGTTTCCCTACCGAAATATGATCGCCTGGAGGCCACTGGCCGCTGGATGCAAACCTCCGATGCGCCCGCGCAAGAAGTCGTGGTGTCCTTCGGGCGTGCCTCGATCGTACTTTCGGATATCAAGGACTCCCGCTTTATCGCGCATTGGTCCCTGCCCGCTGTGGTCCGGCTCAACCCCGGCAAGCGCCCTGCCCTTTACGCGCCCACCGAAGACACCGAAGAGCGGCTGGAGATTGACGACGACACATTGGTCGAGGCCATCGAGCGGGTGCATCATGTGATTGCCTCGCGCATGCCCCATCCCGGACGGCTGCGGGGGATCTTGTATGTCACGCTGGCGGTTGCAGTGGTTGGGGCGGCGGTGTTCTGGCTGCCAAGCGCCCTGATCAGCCATGCCGCAGGTGTGGCTCCGGCCCCGACCCGCCACGAGATCGGCCAGCATATCCTGCGCGATCTGGTCCGCAAAACGGGGGCGCCCTGCGGCGGTGAGGCAGGCAATGACGCGCTGCGCCGCCTGAGCGCGCGCATTCCGGGTGTTTCGGGCATTGCCGTTCTGCCCAAAGGCATCAACGGGGTGCGATGGTTGCCGGGTGGCATCGTCGTGATGGGGCAGGATATGCTCAACAATTATGACACACCCGAAGTGGCGGTAGGTTCTGTGCTGGCCGCGAAGGTCTATGCACAGGAACATGATCCGCTGCGCAGCCTGCTGGACTGGGCGGGCATTCGTGCCGCCTTCCGCCTGCTGACCACGGGCGCTCTGGATAAGGATGACCTCACCGGATATGACGGAGTGATCCTTGAGCAGTCGCAACCCTTGCCCCAGATCCCTCCGCTTCTGAAAGAATTCGAAAGCGTCGGCGTCTCTTCGACCCCCTATGCCTATGCGGTTGACCCTTCGGGCGAGAAGGTCCTGCCATTGATCGAAGCCGATCCGTTCAAGGGCGCGCCCGCACCGGCGCCCCTTCTGGAGGACGGCCAATGGGTCGCGTTGCAGGACATCTGCACCACCGAATAACCCTGACCGCGTCCCCCTGATCGCGTCCCCCTGACCGGGCCTCTCCGCCATAAAATAAGCCGGCCCTTCTCCGGACCGGCTCTGGACGTCCTGAAACGGGTGTCCGGTGCCTAGCGGATATAGGCGTCGGCAAAGCCCGCGCGGCGCGCCGTTCCCAAAGCCCCCGCAAGGGCCGCCCTGTCGAAGGGTCCGGCATAGACCACAACCAGACCTTTTGCCGTCCGGCTGGCCGCTACCGGCAGACCACGCGCGCGCAGGCGGGCCTTGGCAGCCTCGGCATTCGATGCCTCGGCATAGGTGCCCACCTGAACGAACCGGCCCGACGGCGCCACCGCCCGCGAAGAGGCGGGTGCAGGGGCCTGCGCAGACGGCGATTTCGACGAGACCGAGACCTGAACCGTCTGCGCGGGCACGGCAGCCCCACTTGCGGGATAGCGGATCAGCTTGGCAGGCACGGAATCGTCCCAAAGTTGCTGCATCTGCGCGTCCCCGCTGCGACTGCGCGGCCCACGGAACGGGTTCAGGCGGCCATCATCGAAGGCCGGCGCGTAGCCGTTGGAATTGGACGTTGCAATGGCCACCGGCGCAAGGCTGACAGGCGCATTGGGCGTTTTCACATAGACTTCCCGCGGGATGGCATAGGGCGAGCTGGCTGCATAGGCCTGCTGTGGCGAGACCGTCACGGGTGCCGCCACAGGCATCGCCGCAGGCAGTCGGGTGACGTTATGGTTGACCCTGGCCCGACCATTGCCTGCCACCGAAACCGGCGCCGGCGCCACACCGCCTGCCACATAGGGTGACTGGTAGCCGCCCGTCGACGCGGCGGGCCGGATCGTCAGATTGCCGATATTGGCGGTATTGATAAACGCCGCCGGATCCTGTGCAGGCGCACCGCACCGCAGGACACTGCGCCCGTCGCTCAGACGGTAGCGCGTCGCCTGTGCGGGGCGATTGGGGCAGTTCGTCGCCTGACCGGACAGAATTTCGGTGCTGGCAATCGTCACAGCCGCGGGCGCTCCCTCCACCATATAGGGCGAGACATAGCCCTGCGCCGCCACCGCCGTGCTTGGCACAACCGGCGCGACCGGCATCGCCACAGGGGCCGTGCGCACGGCACCGGCTGTCGGAATGGTCTGGACCTTGGCCGCCGACAGCCCGATTTTCGGCGGCGTCGTGGTCAGGGCGATGGTCCGCATCGGAGCGCCGGTCAAAGCCCGATGCAGCGCATTCCCGTCGGAATAGCCTGCAAGCGCATCGGCTTTCGGGCTGGGTTTGGGGGCCGCGGCAACAACGCTGGCCTTGGGCGGGACAGGCGCGACAGGGGCTGCGGGCGCGCTCGGGGCTTCCGGCACGGATTTGGCGATATCCAGCACCTTCTCGCTGCCGCCGAATGTGGGTTTGTAATTGCATACCGGTGTACGGTCACGGTTGACCCGCGGCACCCAGCGCACCGCATTGCCAAAGCCCCCCCGCACGAAGACACAGCCCTGACTGTCCACATATTGCCGCCCCTTGAACGAGGCAGGCGGCAGTTCCGAAGGGGCGCCATCCTGTGCGAAAGCGGCTCCGGTTGTCCCCAGAACCGCAAGGATCAGAGTGCTCGTTAACCAGCGGCCCATACGCATATACCATCCCCGGAATAGAAGTTACCTAAAGATGAATCAGGACGCGCCGCAAGTAAAGCACCCAAATGGCTTATTTGGTGCCAAAGATACGGTCACCCGCATCCCCTAGCCCCGGCACGATATAGCCATGATCGTTCAGGCACTCGTCCAGCGCGGCTGTGACAATCGGCACGTCGGGATGGGCCTCTTTCATCCGCGCAACCCCTTCGGGGGCGGCCAGAAGGCACAGGAAAATGATGTTTTTCGCGCCCTTCTTCTTGACCAGATCGATAGCGGCCACCGAGGAATTCCCCGTGGCCAGCATCGGATCGACCACGATGGTCATCCGCTCTTCCAGAAGATTGGGCAGCTTCGAGTAATATTCCACCGGCTGTAGCGTTTCGGGGTCGCGATACATGCCCACAAAGCCCACACGCGCGGCGGGGATCAGTTCGAGGATGCCATCCAGCAGCCCGTTGCCTGCCCGCAGGATCGACACAAGCGCCAGCTTCTTGCCCTCGAGGATCGGGGCCTCCATCGGCTGCAGCGGTGTCTGGATGGTGACTGAGGTCAGTTCCAGATCGCGCGTGACCTCATAGGCCAGAAGCAGGCTGATCTCGCGCAGGAGCTGGCGAAAGGATGCGGTCGAGGTGTCGACCTTCCGCATGAGCGTCAGCTTGTGTTTGACAAGCGGATGATCAACGATGGTGAGATGCTGGCCCATTGGCCTCTCCTTCTTATGGTGTTCCCTGTGAATGATATCGGCGGCCCAGCGTGCGGCTACAGCACGGCCTTCAGACCGGTTTGAGTTAGAAAACTCCGCCCCGCCCCTTGCGCAGGAACGCCCAGATGCGCGGCAAGCGTGGCGGCCACGTCGACAAAGGCCAACTGTCCCAGCCGTGCCGCCCCCAGACCGGCGGCCAGCACCGGCACCCGTTCGCGGGTGTGGTCCGTGCCGGCCCATGTCGGATCATTGCCATGATCGGCGGTGAAAATCGCCAGATCACCTGGACGCAGCGTCTTGAGAAAACGCGCGGTCCCCTGGTCGAACCATTCCAGCGCACGCGCATAGCCCGACACATTGCGACGATGCCCCCAAAGGCTGTCAAACTCGACGAAATTGGCAAAGGTCAGGCTGCCGTCTTCGGCCTCCGCCCCCAGCCGCAGGAGATGCTCCATCAGATCGGCATCCCCCTTGCCCTTATGCAGATGGGTAATGCCGCGATGGCTGAAGATATCGCCGATCTTGCCGATGGCATGGGTCACGCGCCCTGCCTCATAGGCCCAGTCCAGAAGCGTGGGCGCGGGCGGTTCGATCGCGAAATCACGCCGGTTCGGGGTCCGGAAGAACTGCCCGTTCTCGCCCGTGAAGGGGCGCGCGATGACCCGCCCGATTTTCATCGCATGCAGGCGGGGGGCGATGTCCTGACACAGCTGCAACAGCCGGTCGAGCCCGAAATGCGTCTCATGCGCGGCGATCTGAAACACGCTATCCACGGATGTATAGCAAATCGGCCAGCCGCTGCGGATATGCGCATCCCCCAATTCCTCGATGATATTGGTCCCCGAGGCATGGCAGTTTCCCAAAAGACCGTCCGTGCCCGCAGCCTGCGCCACGAATGCGACCAGATCGGGGGGAAAGCTGTTCTGCCTGTCGGGGAAATATCCCCAGTCCCACGGCACGGGCACACCGGCAAGCTCCCAATGGCCCGAGGGCGTATCCTTGCCCTTCGAGACCTCGTTGGCCGCCCCCCACGCCCCTTCTGGCACCGCCTCCAGCCCCGGCGTCGCCGCGCCCGAGGCCAGACGCACCGCCGCCCCGAGCCCCAAGCGGTCCAGCGCGGGCATATGCAGAAAACCGCTGCGCCCCTCTTCGGCACGGCCCTCGGCGCAGGCCTGCGCGATATGGGCCACGGTATTGGCGCCCGTATCGGGCCGACCGTCATTGAAGAAGGACGCGGCATCGCGTGCACCGCCAATGCCGACACTATCCATGACAATCAGAAACGCACGTGACATCAGACGATCCTCTCATGGATCAGGGGCGGCTCTTCGGGCGCGCCCTCCGCAAGGTGATAGGCCGCCTGCACACGGGCAATCGCACGCTCGGCGGCCTCGGCATTCAGGGCATGGACCATCGCCAGCGGCTCGTTCGGTTCGCGGTCCTCGCCGATCATTGCAAGACTGGACAGCCCGACACCGGGATTGATCCTGTCACCGGCGCGCAACCGCCCACCGCCCAGATGCACCACGACCTCGCCCAAGGCCCGTGTGTCGATCGCTGCCACATATCCACGCCTCGGCGCGGGCACGGGGCGCATAACAGGCACGGAGGGCAGACGGTCGAGATAATGCTCGACAAAATCAATCGGCCCGCCAAGCCCTGCCACCATCCGGCCGAATACCTCTGCCGCACGCCCGCTTTCCAGCGCCTGATCGATCCGCGCCGCGCCGTCCTCGGCGGTGCGGGCAAGCCCCGCAAGCATCAGCGCCTCGCCCCCGAGCGCCGAGACCACATCCCAGAGCGCCTCGTTGACCTGCGAGCCGGTCAGGGTCTGCATGACTTCGATGATCTCGAGCGCGTTGCCCGCCGCAAAACAGAGCGGCTGGTTCATATCGGTGATCAGCGCCGAGGTCTTGCACCCTGCCCCATTGGCCGTATCCACCAAGGCCCGCGCCAGCGCCACGGCCTGATCCTGCCCTGCCATAAACGCCCCCGAGCCGGTCTTCACATCCAGCACCAGCGCATCCAGACCCACCGCAAGTTTCTTCGACAGGATCGAGGCTGTGATCAGATCGATACTCTCCACAGTTCCGGAAATATCGCGGATCGCGTAAAGCCGCTTGTCGGCAGGGGCGATCCGGTCATTGGCCCCCACGATGGCACAGCCCACTGCGGCCACCAGATCGCGGAAGCTTTCCTCGTCGGGATTGACGCTATAGCCCGGAATGGCTTCCAGCTTGTCCAGCGTGCCCCCCGTATGGCCCAGCCCCCGCCCCGAGATCATCGGCACATAGGCCCCGCAGGCCGCCAGCGCGGGCGCCAAGAGCAGCGAGGTGCAATCGCCCACGCCACCGGTCGAATGTTTGTCCACCACCGGCCCGCCCAGATCCCAGCGCATGACCTTGCCACTGTCGCGCATCGCCTCGGTCAGCGCCACGCGCCCTGCCTCGCCGACCCCGCGACACAACACCGCCATCGCGAAGGCTCCGGCCTGCGCATCCCCGACCGACCCATCGACCAGCCCGCGCGTGAACCACTCGGCCATTTCCACGCTCAGACCCTCGCCATCGCGAACGGCCTCGATCACCCGCCGCGCATCCATCAGGCGTTGTCCATATGGCTCTTGTCGAATTGGCCCGGCAGCAGTTCGCCAATCGTGGTCCGCAGTTCTTTGCCGGACAGGGTCGCAAGCGTGACAGGTGTGGTCATGCTGCCGAATTCGGCCAGTTTCTGACGACAACCGCCACAGGGCGGCACCGGTGTCGGGCTGTCGGCGATTACCGCGACCTCGGCCAGTTCCGTCTCGCCTGCCGCGATCATGGCCGCAATCGCGCCCGCCTCGGCGCAGGTGCCTTCGGGATAGGCGACATTCTCGACATTCGCCCCAACATAGACGGCCCCCGAGACCGAGCGGATTGCCGCCCCGACCTTGAATCTGGAATAGGGAGCATAGGCATTTTCCCGGACATTACGGGCAGCATCAAGGAGCGACATGGTATAATCTCCGGCTCAGGCAGGCATCGTTCAAGGGCATCGTTTCACGGAGTCTGCGCCGAGCGTGGCAGCGATGCAAGGGCTGGCGTTTCGGTCCGCATCTTCCCCCTGCACCCTCCCCCTATGCCATCACGCGACGCACAGCGAAGTGATGGACAGCCGAGTATAAGCCCGACAAAGGAGCATTGCAGCCATTTCCACCGCAAAAGAAATAGTTTAATACCAAACCAACTCTCATCGGAGGCAAGAATGGAAGACATCCGGTCCGACAAGCCGCGCCATCCGGCGCTCGACTATCACGAATTCCCCAAACCCGGTAAGCTGGAGATCCGCGCGACCAAGCCGATGGCGAACGGTCGCGACCTCAGCCGCGCCTATAGCCCCGGCGTGGCAGAGGCCTGCCTTGAAATCAAGGCCGAACCGCGTGACGCCGCCCGCTATACCGCACGCGGCAACCTCGTGGCGGTGGTCTCGAACGGCACCGCCGTGCTGGGGTTGGGCAATATCGGGGCGCTTGCCTCGAAACCGGTGATGGAAGGCAAGGCCGTCCTGTTCAAGAAATTCGCCAATATCGACTGTTTCGATATCGAACTGAACGAATCCGACCCCGAGAAACTGGCCGATATCGTCTGCGCGATGGAACCCACCTTCGGCGCGATCAACCTTGAAGACATCAAGGCCCCCGACTGTTTCATCGTCGAAAAAATCTGCCGCGAGCGGATGAATATTCCGGTCTTCCACGACGACCAGCACGGCACGGCGATCGTGGTCGGGGCTGCCGTGACCAACGCGCTGAAAATTGCGGGCAAGAAATTCGAAGACATCAAGATCGTCTCGACCGGCGGCGGTGCAGCGGGGATCGCCTGCCTGAACATGCTGCTCAAGCTTGGCGTGAAGCGGGAGAATGTCTGGCTCTGCGATCTGAACGGGCTGGTCTATGAAGGCCGTCAGGAAGACATGAACCCGCATAAGGCGGCCTATGCGCAGGCCTCCGATCTGCGCACGCTGGATCAGGTGATCGACGGGGCGGATCTGTTCCTTGGGCTTTCCGGTCCGGGCGTTCTCAAGGCCGAAATGGTCAGCCGCATGACCAAGCAGCCGATCATCCTTGCGCTGGCCAACCCGACCCCCGAGATCATGCCCGAAGAGGTGCGCGACGTGGCGCCCGATGCGATCATGGCCACGGGCCGGTCGGATTATCCCAATCAGGTCAATAACGTGCTCTGTTTCCCCTTCATCTTCCGCGGTGCGCTGGATGTGGGGGCGACCGAGATCAATGACGCGATGAAGATCGCCTGTGTCGAAGGCATCGCGGAACTGGCGCGCATCACCACCTCTGCCGAGGCGGCAGCCGCCTATCAGGGGGAAAAACTGACCTTCGGGCCGGATTACCTGATCCCGAAACCGTTCGATCCGCGCCTGATGGGGATCGTCGCCACCGCCGTGGCCGGTGCCGCGATGGAAACCGGCGTCGCCGAGCGCCCGCTGCCCGACATCAAAGCCTATAAGCAAAAGCTCGACGGGTCGGTCTTCAAATCCGCCCTGCTGATGCGTCCGGTCTTCGAGGCCGCCGCACAGGCCTCGCGCCGGATCGTCTTTGCCGAGGGCGAGGACGAGCGCGTGCTGCGCGCCGCTCAGGCGATGATCGAGGAAACCACCGATACGCCGATCCTGATCGGGCGTCCGGATGTGATGCAGATGCGCTGCGAGCGCGCAGGGCTGACGCTGGATCTCAACCAGACCGAGATCGTGAACCCCGAAAACGACCCGCGTTACCGCGATTACTGGGGCACCTATCACGATATCATGGCGCGGCGCGGCATCACCCCCGATCTGGCACGGGCCATCATGCGCACCAATACCACCGCGATTGCGGGGGTGATGGTGCATCGCAACGAAGCCGACTCGATGATCTGCGGCACCTTCGGCCAGTTCGGCTGGCACCTGAAATATGTGCGCGAGATTCTGGCGCGCGGGGGGCTGCATCCGGTCGGGGCGTTGTCGCTGATGATCCTCGAGGACGAGCCGCTGTTCATTGCCGACACCCATGTGCACCACATGCCGACGCCGATGCAGATCATGGAAACCGCGATTGGCGCGGCCCGTCACGTGCGGCGCTTCGGTCTGGAGCCCAAGATCGCCCTGTGCTCGCATAGCCAGTTCGGCAATCTCGACACCGACTCGGGGCAGCGCATGCGCGAGGCGATGAACCTGCTGGAAGCGCGCGAAGTGGACTTCTGCTTCGAAGGCGAAATGCATGTGGATGCGGCACTGGACGAAACCGTCCGTGACCGCCTTCTGCCCGGTTCGCGGCTGAAAGGCTCGGCGAATATTCTGGTCTTCGCCAATACCGATGCCGCATCGGGTGTGCGCAACATCCTTAAAATGAAAGCGAATGGCCTTGAAGTCGGCCCGCTTCTGATGGGGATGGGCAACAAGGCCCATATCGTCACGCCATCCATCACCACGCGCGGCCTGTTGAACATGTCGGCCATCGCGGGAACACCGGTGGCGCATTACAGCTAGGCACCTTGTCAAGCCAGACCATAGAGCGGGGTGTCGCAAGACTCCCCGCTTATTTTTTGCCAGATTTTTGCAAACTTATTCAAATTCTGCGATTAAACCCTACCGCGAGGCTGCATTTGCAAACTATTGCCCCGTTGACGCGCTGAAATATGCAAATTTTTTCGGCATTCCGGCAGCTTCAGCGGTAACAATATTGCCCGATTTCATTCCTCACCCTAACAAAGACTAAGGTAGGAGGAGGAAATCATGAACTACAAAGATGTCTATGACGGCTGGAAAGCGAATCCGGATGCGTTCTGGATGCAGGCCGCTCAGGCAATCGATTGGGACAAACGCCCCAGCAAAGCACTTTTTGACGAGAAAGCTCCGATTTACGAGTGGTTCAACGACGGCATGGTGAACACCTGCTGGAACGCGGTCGACCGCCATGTCGAAGCCGGTCGGGGAGACCAGATTGCGATCCAGCATGAAAGCCCGATCACCCATTCCACCAAAGGCATTACCTATAAAGAACTCCAGAACCGCGTCGCGTCACTTGCCGGCGCGCTGCGCATGCGTGGTGTCGAAAAGGGCGACCGCGTCATCATCTATATGCCGATGATCCCCGAAGCCCTTGTGGCGATGCTGGCGGTGGCCCGTCTGGGCGCGATCCACTCGGTCGTGTTTGGCGGGTTTGCCGCCAACGAACTGGCCGTCCGGATTGATGACTGCACTCCCAAGGCGATCATCGCGGCAAGCTGCGGCCTCGAACCCAATCGCGTGGTCCATTACAAACCGCTTCTGGATCAGGCGATCGAGCAGGCGACCCATAAGCCGGAATTCTGTGTCATCTTGCAACGCGAACAAGAGGTCGCCAAGCTGATCGAAGGGCGCGATTTCAACTGGCACGGTTTCCAGTATGGTGCCAAACCGGCGGAATGCGTTCCGGTGGAGGGCAACCACCCCGCCTATATCCTCTATACCTCCGGCACGACCGGCCAACCCAAAGGGGTTATCCGTGCAACGGGCGGCCATCTTGTCGCCCTGCAATGGACGATGAAAAACATCTACAACATCGAAGCAGGCGACCGTTTCTGGGCGGCGTCCGATGTGGGCTGGGTCGTGGGCCACAGCTATATCTGCTACGGGCCGCTTCTGGCGGGCGCCACCACGGTGGTCTTCGAGGGCAAGCCGGTGGGCACCCCGCATCCGGGCGTATTCTGGCGCATCATCCAGAACCAGCGCATCAAGAGCTTCTTCACCGCCCCGACGGCCTTGCGGGCCATTCGCCGCGAAGACCCCGATGGGGAATGGATCCGCCGCTACAAACTGCATGACCTGCAAGCCCTGTTCCTTGCGGGCGAACGTGCCGATCCGGCCACGGTGGAATGGGCGCAGAAACATCTTGGCGTGCCGGTGGTCGATCACTGGTGGCAGACCGAAACCGGCTGGGCGATTGCCGCGAATCCGATCGGGATCGAGACTCTGCCGACCAAACTGGGCAGCCCCTCGGTCCCGATGCCGGGCTATGACATCCATATTCTGGATGACGAGGGCAACCCGCTGCCGCAAGGCGAGCTGGGCGCGATCGCAATCAAGCTGCCGCTGCCGCCCGGAACATTGCCCACGCTTTGGAATGCCGAAGAACGTTTCCGCAAGAGCTATCTGGACCACTTCCCCGGCTATTACGAAACCGGCGATGCGGGCTATATCGACGAGGACGGCTATGTCTATATCATGGCGCGCACGGATGACGTGATCAACGTGGCGGGCCACCGTTTGTCCACCGGTGCGATGGAAGAGGTTCTTGCCTCCCATCCCGACGTGGCGGAATGTGCGGTGGTCGGGGTATCGGATGCGCTGAAGGGCCAGATGCCGCTGGGCTTTTTGTGCCTGAACGCGGGGTGCACGCGCCCCCATGGCGAGATCATCCGCGAATGTCTCGGTCTGGTGCGGGACAAGATCGGCCCCGTTGCCGCCTTCAAGACCGCCTGCGTGGTGGACCGGCTGCCGAAGACGCGCTCTGGCAAGATCTTGCGGGCCACGATGGTCAAGATTGCCGATGGCATGCCCTATAATGTGCCTGCCACCATCGACGACCCTTCGGTGCTGACCGAAATTGCCGAGGCGCTGCACGTCTTGGGGCTGCCGAAATCGGCCTGATACGGACAAACCGGCTTTGGCGCGCCCTGCGCCAAAGCCCCTCGCCTTGGCGAAAATATTCAGCTTCCTTGATTAGTAACTGTTTTCAAAGACCTTTCCGTTACGACGTGTAGAACAGATTCTTTTGTTCGCACACAGATGACACATCGAGCCAGTTCAGAAACGCTTCCTTGCCCCCCCTCTTTGCCGCAGCCGCAAGGCCTGCGCGGGAATCAGGCCGCGAACCGTGCCAAGCACGGCTCGCAACGGATGTGGCATGGCATTCCCCATACGCAAAAACACCATCGGGCCGCCGGAAAGCGGCGCTTGCAGCGTTTGAAATATAGAACCGATTACAAAACCTTGGGGTGTCATGATGAAGCAGACGGGATGGACGCAGCCGTGTTCGACCAACGGCTTCACCTGCAACGGCCCCTTTCCAGTCGCCCTCGTTTTACGCAGCCCGCGCTGACCCATGTCGGGAAAGCGGCCCCTGCCGCGTCGGCTCGGCATCTCACGACAGATATGCCGCCCTCCGAACAGCCCCGATCTGCGGCAACTTCCCATGCAACAGACTGTCCCTGCGGTCCGGCAGATCGACCGGACGCGCGGACCGCATTTCTTTTCCTCTCAGTCCGGAGCCTTTTTTGTAAGGCCCATATACGGAAACTGCGGCCCGATTTGGCAGAGAGCCATGAGATTGCACAAGAAATTGAGCTTCGGGTGGCGGAAATCCCCGCTACAGGTGTCCCTAGGGAAATCAGAGATATGCGGAAACAGATTGTTGCGCTATACGAAATAATTGACCGCCACAAATACAAGCAAACAGAAGAAAAATTGGAATGATGCCCATTGTGCCCACGCCCTCATCAAAGCCATTTTTCGATGCTGCTGAAGTCCTGATTGTCGAGGATATTTCAAGCCTCCAACTCGTGTACGCCTCGCATGTGCAGAAAATGGGGCTGACAGCGCATATCGTTGATACCGCCAAACAGGCACTGTCGCTTTTTACCCAGAAACCGTTCTCGATTGTACTGCTGGATCTGATGCTGCCCGACGGCGACGGCATGGAGTTGATTGATCGTCTGCTGCGGCTGGCGCCCAATACCCAGATCATTGTCATCACCGCAGAACGTTCGCCCGAACGCGCCGTAACCGCGATGCGCGCCGGAGCGTTTGACTATCTCACCAAACCGGTCAGTGAAGCGCGCCTGCAATCGGTTGTGTCGCGCGCCTTGTCCCATGCCCGCGAGATCAGGCCGCTGACACGCGATGCGGCACATTCCGGCGCGGTGGGGGCCTTTATCGGCCATGCGCCGGAAATGCTTAAGCTCTATGACCGTATCCGGCAGACGGCGGCGTCCGATGCATCGGTGTTTATCGTCGGAGAATCAGGGACCGGCAAGGAAATCTGCGCTGAAGCCATCCATCTTCTGTCGCCCCGTGCGAGCAATCCGTTTGTGGTCTTCGACTGTTCGGCCATACGTCAGGACCGTTTCGATTCCGAACTGTTCGGCCATATGCGCGGGGCCTTGCCCGGCGCGATTACCGACCATGCAGGGGCCGCCATGCGCGCCGATGGCGGCACATTATTTCTGGACAAGCTGACCGAACTGGACCCCGCCTTGCAGGGCAAGTTGCTGCGGTTTCTCCAGACCCAGAGGGTACGGCCCGTAGGCGCTGCCGAAGAGCGGAAAGTTGACCTCAGGATCATCAGCGCCTCGGATATTCCGCCGCAAGAGGCGGTGGAACAGGGCAAGCTACGCTCTGATCTGTTTTACAGGCTCTGCGTGGTGGCCATCCATATTCCGCCCCTGCGCAACCGGTCGGAAGACATCCCTGCTTTGGCAGAGCACTTCCTGACAGAATTCTCCGCGCAGGAGCAACGCAACTTCACGCGCATCACGCCGCAGGCCCTGCAACGGCTGAAATCGGCATATTGGTCCGGCAATGTGCGGGAACTGATGAACATGATCCGCTCGGCGGTTATTCTGAATTGCGGACCGGATCTGACAGCGGATATGCTCCCGACATCTGACGGAACGCATATGGGTGATATGTCGGGCGGCAATGAGCTGTCGATGTTCGACGGGCAAAGCCTTGCGGAGATCGAGCGGAGAATCATCGAATACCGCCTGAGCCAGAATGACCATTCCGTACCGCAGGTCGCGCGGGGGCTGCATATTGCGCCCTCGACCCTCTACCGGAAGCTCGAGGCCTGGAAGACCACCGGCGAAGAGCCGACTTAGGCGAATTGCTCGTTCATCAACCGCTCTTCCAACCCATGCCCCGGATCGAAAAGAATCCGGTGCGACACGCGGTTTTCCAGTTCGACCTCGACCCATTTGACGGGCTGCACCGAACGTGAATCGGCATCCGCCATCACCGGGCGTTTCATCGGTTCCAGCACCTCGAACCGCACCTTGGCCGCATCGGGCAAAATCGCCCCGCGCCATCGACGCGGACGGAAGGAGGCAATCCCTGTCAGAGCCAGCACCCCCGCCCCGATCGGCAGGATCGGACCATGCGCGGAATAGTTATAGGCGGTCGAACCGGCAGGCGTCGACAAGATCGCCCCGTCGCAGATCAACTCGTTCATCCGCACGCGACCATTGACCGAAATCCGCAATTTCGCGGCCTGCGGCCCTGCACGCAAAAGCGAAACCTCGTTGATTGCCAAAGCTTTGTGGATTTCGCCATCGGCAGTCTGCGCCGTCATCGACAACGGATGGATCACCGCCTCTTCGGCCAGCGCAAGCCTGTCGTTCAGATCCTCGGCCGAGAACTGGTTCATCAAAAAGCCGACCGTGCCGCGATTCATCCCGTAGACCGGCAGGTTCAACCCCTCATGCAGCGTCTGCAGCATGAACCCGTCCCCCCCCAGAGCCACAATCACATTGGCCTCTGCAATCGGGGTCTGCCCATAGACATCAAGCAGCATCTTGAGAGCCGACTGGGCGACCTCCCCACGGGAAGCCGTGAAATGGATTTTGTCTCGAACGCCCACCTGCCCTCTCCTCTATTCGGTCGGAAGATAGATCAAGCTCCAAAAGGAAAGACAAGACAATCCCCGAACAAAGCCCGCACCTGCCGCCATTCGTCGCATATTTGTCGCCTATAGCGCTTTCCGCCGGAGATTTTCTGCGATAAACGATGCACGAAAATTCCTTACCCGGGAGATCCGAGAGATGACCGAACAGCGTGATGCAGGCTTCTTCACCGAGAGCCTCGAAACCCGTGACCCCGAGCTGTTTGGCTCGATCCGCAACGAGCTTGGCCGCCAGCGCGACGAGATCGAACTGATCGCCTCCGAGAACATCGTCTCGGCAGCCGTGATGGAAGCCCAAGGCTCCGTTCTGACCAACAAATATGCCGAAGGCTATCCGGGTAAGCGCTATTATGGCGGCTGCGAATTCGTCGATGTGGCCGAAAACCTCGCCATCGAGCGCGCCAAGCAGCTGTTCGGCTGTGAATTCGCCAACGTGCAGCCGAATTCGGGCAGCCAGGCCAACCAGGGCGTGTTCACCGCGCTGCTGCAACCGGGCGACACCATTCTGGGCATGTCGCTGGATGCAGGCGGCCACCTGACCCACGGCGCCAAGCCCAACCAGTCGGGCAAATGGTTCAACGCGATCCAGTATGGCGTGCGCCGTCAGGACGAGCGCATCGACTATGACCAGATCCAAGAACTGGCCAACGAGCATAAGCCGAAGCTGATCATCGCCGGTGGTTCGGCCATCCCGCGTCAGGTCGATTTTGCGAAAATGCGCGAGATCGCCGATTCCGTGGGTGCGCTGCTGATGGTCGATATGGCCCACTTCGCAGGCCTCGTGGCCGGCGGTCAGCACCCCTCGCCCTTCCCCTATGCCGATGTGGCGACCACCACGACCCACAAAACC
This sequence comes from Thioclava sp. NS-SX20, assembly GCF_057380695.1. NCBI lineage: Bacteria > Pseudomonadati > Pseudomonadota > Alphaproteobacteria > Rhodobacterales > Paracoccaceae > Thioclava > Thioclava sp. NS-SX20. The sequence continues at coordinate 2,156,187 of NZ_CM170816.1, forward strand.
CTGCGCGGCCCGCGCGGCGGCATGATCCTGACCAATGACGAGGCGATCGCCAAGAAGATCAACTCGGCCATTTTCCCGGGCATTCAGGGTGGCCCGCTGATGCATGTCATCGCGGCGAAAGCGGTTGCTTTCGGTGAAGCGCTGCGCCCCGAGTTCAAGGTCTATGCCGAGCAGGTCGTGAAGAACGCGCAAGCGCTGTCGGACGAGCTGATGAAAGGTGGCCTGAACATCGTCACCGGCGGCACCGACACCCATGTCGTGCTGGTTGACCTGCGCCCGAAAGGCGTGAAGGGCAATGCGACCGACAAAGCCTTGGGCCGTTCGCATATCACCTGCAACAAGAACGGCGTGCCGTTCGACCCCGAAAAGCCGACCGTGACCTCGGGCGTCCGTCTGGGCACCCCCGCAGGCACCACCCGCGGCTTCAAGGAAGAAGAGTTCCGTCAGATCGCCCGCATGATCGTGAAGGTCGTCGATGGTCTGGCCGCCAATGGCGAAGAGAACAACGAGGCCGTGGAAGCGGCTGTCCGCGAGGAAGTGGCGGCTCTGTGCGCCAAATTCCCGCTCTATCCGAACCTCTGATCCGGTTTGGCACAATAGAAAAGGCCTCGGTTTTTCCGAGGCCTTTTTCATGCATAGGGTTTTCATACGCAGGGCAGGTCAAAGGTTTCCGTGCGCAATCGCCCAAGCCAACATCGCACCGCCCGTCATGACGATGACAAACACCACCCCCGTCACGACCTTCATCACCCCTTGCACCAGACGTTGCTCGGAACCGAGCGGCTCGAGATATTTGACGCATAGCCGATAGTTCCGCTCGGTCGCCTTCTCGTCAACCTGCCGCATCAGTTTGGGGGCTCCCATCAGCACCTCCGACGCGGCCAACTCGCGCGCAGCCACCCGCACACGACGCGGCAGCGCACGGGCGCGATGGTTGATCCGGTCGCTCAGGGTGGCGCCCTTCGCCCCAAGGCGCGTGGCCAGGAGCTTTGACACATGGTCCAGCTTACTCTGGAAATCGGCAGGGTTCATCGCAGGCCTCCTTTATCTGCGCAGGCTAGCCCCCTGACTGTGCAGGAACAAGCGATGAAACCGCTGGCGCAGCGGCAATCCGCGCGCTAGCTATATGCGCATGTTAAACACGCTTTCTCAAGGCAGCCCCACGGGGCAGCCCCCGCTTCTGATCGTTCATGGCCTCTTCGGTTCCGCCCGTAACTGGGGCGTGATCCAAAAGCGTCTGTCAGACGCTCGGGAAGTCTTTGCCGTTGACCAACGCAATCATGGTGACAGTCCCTGGCAGGACAGCCAGAGCTATTTCGACATGGCCGAAGATATCGCCAAGGTGATCGAGGCCAATGGCGGCAAAATGGACGTGCTCGGCCATTCGATGGGGGGCAAGGCGGTTATGGTACTGGCCCTGACCCGCCCCGATCTGGTCAACCGGCTGATCGTGGCGGATGTGGCGCCGATTGCCTATCAGCACTCGCAGGATTCGCTCATTCAGGCCATGAAAGGACTGGATCTGGACGGGCTGACGCTCCGCTCGGAAGCCAATCGGCGCTTGTCGCAAACCGTCGGAAGCGAGGCGGTTCGGGCTTTTCTGCTGCAATCTCTGGACCTGAAATCGACACCGCCGCACTGGAAGCTCAATCTGGACGTGCTGGAAGCGGAGATGGGCAAGATCGTGGGCTTCCCCGAGCTATCCGGCGCTTTCACCGGCGAGACGCTGTTTGTCTATGGCGGGGCGTCCGATTACGTGCAGCCTGGCTATCAGCCGACAATCGACAGGCTGTTCCCGCATAACACGATGGCCAAGATTGACGGTGTGGGGCATTGGCTTCATGCCGAGAAACCGCGCGAATTCGAGCAGATCGTGCGGGATTTCATCGCCTGAACGGCCTGAACCCACTAGCATTGCAGGCGGAAACGGGCCTCACCGGTATCTCCGGGCAATGAGGGCGAACGCAAGGGCCCCGTCGAGGGGCCTGCGACCTTGCACCCCGTGCTCACCTCGACCGCCTGCCGCATCAGGGCCGGAACCCTGTCCCTTTCGCGCAAGCGCAGATAGCCAAGCCGGATGACTTCGGCATCGCCCCCCCGATCGAATACAACAAAACGGATTCCCTCCAGCGTGATATCGTGACGCTCGGCCCCGAAGAACTGCGGCGCAGGTTGGGCACCACACCCCGCTAGGGCCAGACACAGTCCTGCAAAAACAAGAGACTTCCGGCCGCGTTGCATGGTGCCCTCCCAGATCTGACGGAGGTTTCCAGTTTGGATCGCAGATGGTTAACACGAGGTTAAACCAAAACCGGAAAGCTTAAAGTTCGCAGGCGACAGAGCGGATCAGCTGATAGGACGGGGTCTCCGCAGCACTCGGGCGTACAAGCTCGGCCCAGTCCGATCCGCTTTTACGGAAATGCCGCCGATCCTGCGCCACAAACTGGCCATCCGCGCCGGAGAAAAAGCGGGTGATCGAGACCTCCCCCGTCATGTGATAGTCCAGCATATTGAACATGTTGGGAGTTCCGCGCAACCGGGTCGACAGCCCCGTTCCAGCCTGTACGAACAGCAGCCCGGGGGCGGCATGAAAGGGGGCGGCTGACCCCTCATGCAAATGCCCTGACAGAACAATATCCGCCCCGCATCGGGACAACCGTTTCAGCGCCTTTGACGCCCCCTCCATCAGTTTCTTGTCGGTTTCCGGCCCGTGTTCCAACGGATGATGCATGACGACAATGCGTAGTACCTCCCGCGAGACGGAAGAAAAACGGGAACAGACCCGCCGGATCGTATGCGACGAAATCCGGCCACGCTGCCATTTGAAGCGGTTCACGGTATTCACCCCGATCACATGTATCTTGGCGTCACGCCATTCGGGTTCCAGCTCGCGGTCAATGGCCTGCCGGTAGCGTCTCCACGGTGTCACGAAACGGACAAAGATATTATCCAGCGGCGTGTCATGATTGCCCGGCACAGCCAGAACCGGTGCCTTGATCCGGTTCAGAAAGGCCCGCGCTTGCGCAAATTGCCGACGCCTCGCCCGCTGGGTAAAATCGCCCGAGACGATCACCAGATCGGGCTCCAGCTCCGCGATCTTGCGCAACAAAGGGGGCTCCAGCCGCGGGTCGATTTTACCGAAATGCAGATCCGACAGATGCAGAATGCGTCTCATGCCGCCTCCTGCTCTTTCTCCTCCGGTAGCACGATGGTCAACAGGTCCGGATGCATGCGGAACGCAAATGGCGATTCCATCCGCGCCTTTTCCCCATCGAAAGCCAGAAGCGCGCGACGTTTCCCCCGCAGACCGACCGTGAATTCGCGACAGCGCAGCACATCATAGTCCCGCCCTTCACGGACCTGCCGCGTCACCAGACGCCATGCAAGGCGGAACAGCTGCATCCGGTTTTCCCCCTTGGCAATCAAGACCGCGAATTTGTCATCGGTGATCGCGCGCGCCCCCCGCAACCCGAAGAAATCCAGCTGGTAGGCCGAACGCGCGACGAAAATCAGCGGCGTCGCGCGCGTATCGGCTAGATCTTCCGTCTGAAAATCCACCTTCATAGGTTTCTGGAATTTCAGGAAAGTCCTGATTACAGACCAATAGGCCACCATCCGGTGCCGCCCCCAACGGGCATAGATCGCCTCGCGCGCTTTCAGGATTTTCGGATAGATCCCCAAAGAAGCATTGTTCAGGAACACCCGCCCATCAACAGAACCAACCTGGATCTCCCGCGTCTCGCCTTTGAGGATCTGTTGCGCAGCTTCCGTCGCGTCTTCCGAAAACCGTAGCCCCCGCGCATAGAAGTTGAACGTGCCAAGAGGAAGCACCGCCATCGGCACACCCTTTCCAAGCATGGCTTGTGCGACGGCCATCACTGTCCCGTCCCCCCCTGCCGCAACGATCAATTCTGCCCCGTCGGCAATGGCGCGATCTACGGTCTCGGAGACTTCGTGATCCGGCTCCCAACGATAGAGTTTCGCCTCGTCCCCGAACACTTTCAGCGCGGCTTCGATCGGCTCCCGCGTGCGCGAATTCTGCCCCGAATTCGGGTTGGCGACCACATAGATACGGCGGAAGGGCACCCGCGTCGCAGCAAGGTTCGCCCCATGCCGCGCCTCATCCTCAGGTGTCTCTGTCTGGGCAAATGTAACTGACATTCAAGCGATCTCCTGTGATTACAGGCAGAACGCAAAAACGGCCCATGGGTTTCATGGACCGTTCAAAAACGTCTGGCCCGCGCGCTGCGCGTGGTCAGAAAACCTGTGCGGGGCCAAGCTTGGACAGTCGCTGCACGTTATCAGCGGTATGGCGACTGAATTCCCGCACCACAGCGCGCATAGCCTGGTCCATGGTGCCGCCGGAGAAAACGGTGCGGGTGGCCGCCTCCGTCGCCTCGAATCCCGCGTCGATTTTTTCGGTGACCATACGGGTCATCTCGTCGGGGGCGGCATGCCAGAGCCCTGCCATACCGGCGAGACGCATCGCGATCACGGCTTGAGCCTCCCAGCTAAGCCAAGCCGTCTCGATGGGCAAAGAAGCCGAAGCCAAAGGGTCGAAAAACATGGGTCACCTTTCCAATACTAGATGCGACCTAAACGATGCTGCACCTGCAGCATCGCATAGATGGCCTCAAGGGTCCATTAATGCATTTGTGACGCAGGTTACTACACGACTTTGGCACTAAGAAGCTGACGAAATATGAAGCCCGCGCACGCAAGACAGGCTGAGACAACTTTTGCCACATAAAATCGGCGTGCTCCCATCCGATCAATTTTAAGCTTGCTCAGCGAAACGTGATCGGAATAAGTTACCCTAACTAAACCGAACAGTTCACCTCTTCTCGTCTAGTGCACGCCTGTGCCGTATCGGAGCCACCATGTTCAAGAGACTCCTCGTCGCCGCTATTGCCCTCCTTTTGCTGGCAGTCATTGCGGGCGGTATTATCGGTTTCAACCTGTTCCGCGAAAAAATGATCGGCCAGTTCTTCGCCACGATGCAGCAGCCCGCAGCCGTTGTATCGGTGACCAAGGTCGTGCCGGTGACATGGACCCCGGGGATCGAAGCCATCGGCACAGCCAATGCGGCAGAAGGCACCGATCTTGCCATCGAAGCGGCGGGCATCGTGCGCGAGATCACCTTTGCGGCCAATGATACCGTCAAGAAAGGCCAGCTTCTGGTGCAGATCGACGACCGTCAGGAAAAGGCGGATCTGGCAGCCGCAGAAGCCTCGCTGGAACTGGCGCAGACCTCGCTGGCGCGGGCGCAGAAACTGAACGAGCGTGGCGTGTCGGCGGTGTCCACCCTCGATAGCGCCATCGCCGATGCGACCACCGCACAATCCACCGTGCAGAAACTGAAAGCCGCATTGGAGACAAAACGCCTTCTGGCACCGTTTGACGGCACGATCGGCATCCCGCAAGTGGATCTGGGCGAATATGCAACGGTGGGCACCCCCTATGCAACGCTCCAGAACGCCTCCAGGATGCATGTCGATTTTACGCTATCCGAACAGCAGGTGCGCAATGTCTCTGTCGGACAGGATGTCGAGGTGACCTCGGAAGTGGGCGGCATCACCAAAGCGGGAAAAATTATCGGGATCGAACCCAAAATCGACGCGAACTCCCGTCTGGTCGGGCTGCGCGCCGAAATTTCCAATGACGACCGCGCTTTGACACCCGGCCAGTTCCTGCAGGTGCGGGTTATCCTGCCCACGCAAGCCGGTGTGATCGCCCTGCCGCAAACGGTCGTGACCTCCAGCCTTTATGGCGCTTCCGTCTATGTCGTGCGCGACGAGGACAAAGACGGCGAGACCCGCCAGATCGCCAGTCAGGTCTTCGTCAAACTGGGCCGCCGCTCGGGAGACATGGTGGAAATCACCGAGGGCGTGAAAAGCGGTGATCAGGTCGTCAATGCCGGCCAGAACCGCCTGACCCCCGGCGCCCCCGTCACGATCGACAACTCGGTGACCCTCCCCGCCGATCCGGGCCGCGATATCGCACCCGAAGCCTCGAAATAAGGACGACGGATCATGCATTTCACCGAAATCTTCATCCGGCGGCCGGTGCTGTCGATGGTCATCGGCGCTTTCATGCTGCTGATCGGGGCGCAGGCGTTTTTCAACCTGCCTGTGCGCGAATACCCGGAGGTGGATGAGACGGTGGTGACCGTCACCACCACCTATCCCGGGGCCGCGCCGGACCTCATTCAGGGCTTTATCACCGCGCCGATTGCTGCTGCCGTGGCCACCACCGAGAATATCGACTTCGTGACCTCCTCGTCGCGGCCTTCGGTATCGACCGTCTCGGTCAATATGAAGCTGGGTGCCGACCCTGATGTTGCGCTGACCGAGGTGCTGGCCAAAGTGCAGCAGGTGCGCTCGGATCTGCCTGATGGTGCGGAGGACCCGCAGATCGTCAAGGGCACGGGGATGACCTTCGCGCTGATGTATCTGGCCGCGACCAACCCCAATATGACGCAAGAGCAGCTGACCGAATATCTGGACCGCGTGATCCGCCCACGCATGTCGACCATTCAGGGCGTGGCCGAGATCCAGATCATCGGCGGCTCTACCTATGCGATGCGCGTCTGGATCGACCCGAAGAAGCTGGCCGCGCGCAATGTGACCGCCGCCGAGGTGCTTGCGGCGATTCAAGCCTCGAATTTCCTTTCGGCACCGGGGGCCACGGAAAACGACTTCTACACCCAGTCGATCACGCTGAAATCCACGCTGTCTTCGCCCGAGGCCTTTGGTGCCCTGCCCCTGCGTGGGGAAGGCGATAGCGTCATCCGCCTGCGCGATGTGGCGCGGATCGAGCTGGCCTCGGATGAATCGGGCGAGATCGTCAGCTTCAACGGTCAGTCGGGCACCTTCATCGGCGTGATGCCGACGCCTGCCGCCAATCCGCTTGATACCGCGCAGGCCGTGCATGATGCGCTGCCCGCGATCAATGCCTCGCTGCCCGAGGGGATGGAAATCCAGAACGTCTATGATTCCACCGAGACCATCTCGGCCTCGATCGAAGAGGTGTTCCACACGATCGCCGAAGCGGTGATCATCGTGGTGCTGGTGATCTTGCTGTTCTTGGGGTCTGTGCGCTCGGTGCTGATGCCCATCGTCACCATCCCACTGTCGCTGGTGGGGATAATGGCGGTTCTGCTGGCGCTGGGATATTCGATCAACCTGCTGACGCTGCTGGCGATGGTTCTGGCCATCGGGCTTGTGGTGGATGACGCCATCGTGGTGGTGGAAAACATCCACCGCCATATCGAAGAGGGCATGAAGCCGATCCCCGCCGCCGTCAAAGGCATGCAGGAGATCACCGGCCCCGTCATCGCCATGACCATCACTCTGGCCGCCGTTCTGGCACCTCTGGCCTTCACCGGCGGGCTGACAGGGGCGCTGTTTACCGAATTCGCCTTCACGCTGGCCGGATCGGTGATCCTGTCGGGGATCATCGCGCTGACCATCACGCCGATGATGTCGGGGCGCATCCTCAAATCGGGCCATGCCGGCGGGTTTCAGGGCTTTGTGGACCGCGTTTTCGAAAAACTTGCGGGCTTTTACGAGCGCCGCGTGACGGGGTCGCTGAACCTGCGCTGGGTCACGCTGCTGATCGTGGGGGTGCTCATAGGCACCACGGGGTTCATGTTCACCAAAACCTCGGGCGAACTTGCCCCCGACGAAGACCAGGGCGCACTTTTCGCCATCATGAAAGGGCCGAAATACGCCACCGACCGCTATACCTCGGCCTATATCAAGCAGGTGGATGACAATACGAAAGACATCCCCGAAGTGCGGCAGAGCTTCTCGATTGCAGGGTTTGGCGGGGATGACGGTCAAGGCATCGAAATCTGGCAACTGAAGGACTGGGCCGACCGTGACCGGTCGCAGGCTCAGGTACAGCAGGACATTCAGGCGGGGCTGGACAAATCACCGGGGTTGCAGGGCTTTGCCTTTGCTCCGCCCACCCTGCCCGGCACGGGCGGTGGCTTGCCGATTTCGGTGATCTTGCAATCCGTGAACAGCTCGTCGCGCGTCGCAGAGGTCTCGGCAGAGATCACCCAGAAAGCGATGCAATCGGGCAAGTTCATCATCGTGCAGAACTCTCTAAGCTTCGACGCGCCCGAAGTGCAGGTCACCATCGACCGCGACCGCGCGGCCTCGCTGAATGTGCCGATCAGCCAGATCGGCCAGACGCTGGGCCTGCTCGTTGGCGGCGGGTCGGTGGCGCAATTCGACCGCGACTCGAACAGCTATGACATCATCACACAGGTGCCGCGCAGCTTCCGCGAAAACCCCGAAGAGCTGGGCAATTACTTCGTGCGCGCCTCGACCGGCGAGATGGTGCCCCTATCGGCCCTCGTGAAGATCGAAGGCGGCGTGCGCTCTGCTGCAATCGAGCAGTTCAACCAGTTGAATTCCTCGACCATCACCGCCCTGCCCCTACCCACGGTCTCCACCGGCGAGGGGCTGGCCGAGATCCAGAAGATCGCGAATGAGACCATCCCCGACGGTTTCTTCATCGACTATTCCGGCCAGTCGCGGCTGGAGGTCACGCAGGGCAATACCATCGTCATCGCCTTTGCAGCCGCCGTTCTGGTGATCTATCTGGTGCTGGCGGCGCAATTCGAAAGCTTCCGCGACCCCTTCATCATCCTGATGACGGTGCCGATGACGGTCTTCGGGGCGCTCCTGCCACTCAATCTGGGCCTCGGCACGCTCAACATCTATTCTCAGGTCGGGCTGATCACCCTTGTCGGGCTGATCACCAAGCACGGCATCCTGATGGTGGAATTTGCCAACCAGCAGCGCGAGGACCACGGGCTGTCACGGCGCGAGGCGATCATCGCCGCCGCCCGCACCCGTCTGCGACCGATCCTGATGACCACCGCCGCCATGGCGCTGGCGGTGATTCCGCTGGTCATCGCCGAAGGCGCAGGGGCTGCGGCCCGTCAGGCGATGGGGGTGGTGATGTTCTCGGGCCTGATCATCGGCACACTGTTCACCCTCTTCGTGGTGCCAATGTTCTACACCTTCATCTCGCCCTCGGATAAGGCATGGCGGGCGGCAAAAGAGCGCAAGATCGCGGCAGGCTGAACAGAAGACAATCTGATCTCCAAGGCTCCGGTGTCCACGCACCGGAGCCTTTTGAACTTTACGGTTCACTTTCAAGAGGGGAGATATATGTATTTACGCACACATAATGGCTTATTTTTTAGAATTACGCATTTCATCGCACATTGCTAGATATGTCTCATAACAAACGCCGGATGTCACTGATCCGGCATATCACTGGAGATAATGACAATGAAAACCGTTCTGACCACCGCCGCCATCCTTTTCGCCGCAACCGCAGGGATCGCCTCCGCACAAAGCAATGACGCCCAGTTGGCGGCTCTGCTGCAGGTCAATGGCGCACAGTTCACCACGGCCGAGCTGAACAATATCAACGAAGCCCGCCGCGATGGCGATGTTGCCAAAGCCAATTACTACCTCAATCACGAGAACCGCACGACCGCCGCGCACAATGGTCAGGGCAAAGCCCAGCTTGCCGCACAGCTGGGGGTGAACGCTTCTGACTATACGCTGGCAGAACTTGTCACCATCGATAGCGACCGCCGCGACAACAACATCCAGAACGCCGATTTCGTTCTGAACGGCACGTCCCGCAATTCGGTCGCCCCGATCGCCACGCCTTATATCGGCACCGGTCGTCGCTAAGGCACGCCTGCGCTGTCTGCGCCCGTCACACCCAAAGCCCCCGAGCCGGTCTCGGGGGCTTTTTTGTCCGTCTTCGCCAAGCATCGGAAAGATGCTATGAGAAACGGGCTTGTCGCAAGGCCCGCGCTCTGGCAGGGACAAGACAATTCAGGAGACCCGAATATGGATTACAGCAAATCCGGTGGCGCCAAAGCCCCCAAAAACACCCCCCGCCATGCCGAACACAACGCCAAAGGGACCGATAAAAACCCCTTCGGCGGCAAATCCGACAAGGCCGCCCTTCTGGCCCGCATGAAAGCGGCCACCAAAAAGACCGACGAAAAGTAAGCTCTTACTCTTACTCTGCGGCCACTACGCCCGCGCGCGCGTCTTCCAAGATCATGCGCGCGGCTTTTTCCGCGATCATCATCGTCGGCGCATTCGTGTTGCCCGATGTAATGGTCGGCATCACCGACGCATCGGCAATACGCAGCCCCTGAACACCCCGCACCCGCAGACGCGGGTCCACCACCGAATCCGTGTCGGCCCCCATCCGGCAGGTGCCCACAGGGTGGAAGATCGTCGTGCCGATATCCCCTGCGGCTTTGATCAGATCCTCATCGCTCTGATAGGAGGGACCGGGTTTGTATTCTTCGGGGTGGAATTTGGCAAAGGCGGGCTGGCTGGCCACATGCCGCACCTGCCGGATGGCCCGTATCGCCACCTGCCTGTCCCCTTCGGTCGAAAGATAATTCGGCGCGATCACCGGATGATCGCGGAAATCTGCTGAACGGATATGGATCGAACCACGGCTTTCGGGGCGCAGATTGCACACACTCGCCGTCATGCCGGGAAAGGGATGCACCGCATCACCGAACTTGTCCAGACTGACAGGCTGCACATGATATTCCAGATCCGGCGAGGCCTTTTCAGGGGACGAGCGCGTGAACACCCCCACCTGACTGGGGGCCATCGCCATCGGGCCGGAGCGTTTCAACGCGTATTCCGCGCCAATCATCGCCTTCCCCCACAGGCTGGAGGCCATCGTGTTCAGGCTTTTCACCCCCCGCACCTTATAGACCAGACGCAGTTGAAGATGGTCCTGCAGGTTTTCGCCCACCGCGGCATTCTCGATCCGTGGCGAGACACCCATATGGGCCAGCGTCTCGGCCCGCCCGATGCCCGAAAGCTCCAGCACCTGCACAGAGCCGACAGCCCCCGCCGACAGGATCACCTCATGCGCCCCGACCTCGACCGACCGCCCGTCACGGGTGTAGCGCACCCCCGTCACCCGCCGCCCGTCCAGCACCAGCTTCTCGACCTGCGCGCCGGTGCGGATTTCCAGATTAGGTCGTGATTTCACAGGGTTCAGGAAGGCACGCGCGGCAGACCAGCGCCATCCGCTGCGCTGGGTCACATGGAAATACCCGCCCCCTTCATTGCTGCCCCGGTTGAAATCCTCCGTGCGCGGGAAGCCTGCCTGCTCGGCCGCCTCAAGGAACGCATCCAGCACATCCCAGCGCACCCGCGCCTTCTCCACCCGTAGCGGCCCGCCAGAGCCATGCCGGTCCGATGCACCACGGTAGAAATCCTCCTGTTCCATGAACAGCGGCAAGACATCCTCCCAGCCCCATCCGGTACAGCCCATCTGCCGCCAGCCGTCATAATCCTGCGCCTGACCGCGCATATAGATCATCCCGTTGATCGAGGAGCACCCGCCCAGAATACGCCCGCGCGGATACAGAAGTTCGCGCCCGTTCAGCCCCGGATCGGCGGCAGTCTTATATCCCCAATCCGTGCGCGGATTGCCGATGCAATACAGATATCCCACCGGAATATGCACCCAGTGATAATTGTCCTTGCCTCCCGCTTCCAACAGCAGCACACGATTGCGCGGATCGGCGCTCAGCCGGTTGGCCAGCACGCATCCCGCGGAGCCCGCCCCGATAATCACATAATCGAAATGGTCCATAGAATAGTCCTCCCTGCAAAATCAGGCGGCACCCGAAAGTGCCTCTCCATCCCCCGCAAGAGGTTTGCAACGGGGCGAGGAAATAGCAAGCCTGTTCACAATCTCCATGCCCTGCAAAAACGCAAACTCCTTTACGGCCTGCCTCCTCTCGCATGCATGGCAACCGCATGCGGGCTTGCATCTCGGGCACAGGCACGGTTTTGATGCCGCAAACGGGGGCCTGACCGGTGGCCCTGCCTTTATCGCCTGCCCTATTGCCTGCCCTATTGCCTGCCCGCCAATCAAGGATCTCCCCAGTGCTGCGCTACCGTCTGCTCCTGTCTATCGCCCTGCCGCTGATGCTGGTGCATCTGCTATGGGGATATATGCGCGGGCGGCAAAGCCGCCAGGGGCTTGTCGAGCGGCTGGGCGGCCTGCCGCCCGGCCCGAGCACGCCCCTCCCCCCCGATCCGCGCGCACCGGTCTGGCTGCATGCGGCCTCCAATGGCGAGCTTGCCTCGGCGCGTCCCGTGATCGACTGGCTGGTGGCGCGCGGCGACCGGCTCCTGATCACCACCAATTCGACCACCGCACAAGATCTGGCACGACGCTGGATCGCAGCGGCGGACCTGCCACCCGAAACCTGCGTGGCGCTTGCCCCGCTGGATACCCGCTGGGTGCTGCGGCGCTTCTTGCGACACTATCGGCCCGCCGCGCTGATCGTCATCGAGAACGAGATCTGGCCCAACCGTTTTGCCATGATGGCGCAGGCGGGCCACCCCTGCCTGATGCTGGGCGCACGGCTTTCGGCAGGCTCCGCCCGCTTCTGGCACAGGCTGTCTCTGGGCCCGCTGCTGGCCGGGCTGACGGCGGTTTCGGCACAAGATGCCGCCTCTCAGGCGCGGTTCCTTGCGCTCGGGCTGCCAGCCTCGCATCTTCTGCCGCGCATCAACCTGAAAACCGCTGCCAGCCCGCAAGTGCTGCCGCCGCTCGCCCGCTGGCCCGAAGACTGGCCGCGCCGTCATACATGGCTTGCTGCCTCGACCCATGAGGGCGAGGAAGAACTGATCCTTGAGGCTTTTGCCAAGGCCCGTATGCAGCGCCCCGAATTGCGTCTCATCCTTGCCCCCCGCCACCCGCGGCGCGGGGCGGAGATCGCGCGGATGATCCGCGCCAAGGGGTTTGCACTGGCCCGACGCTCGAACCAAGACCAGCCCTCCGGTCCGGTCTATCTGGCCGATACCCTGGGCGAGATGGGCCATTGGTATCGCGCGGCAGCCGCCTGTTTTACCGGTGGTTCCTTCGTGCCCAAGGGCGGACATACCCCGTTCGAGCCGCTGGTCTATCACTGCGCCCTGTTTCATGGCCCGCATGTCGAGAATGCCCGTGAGCCCTATGCCGCGCTCGATCACTGCGGCGGGGCGCGCTGTCTGCCCACCCCCGAGGCTCTGGCACAGGCGATGGTGTCCTCGACCCAGGCCGATTTCACCCGCATGACACAGGCCGCACAGGCGGGCCTGCCCGAAACCGATCCGGCCTATCTGCAGGATCTTCTGGCAAGGCTTGCCCCGCTTCTGCCACCTCCGGATGCAAAACTTCATCCAGATGTCATTGCCACGTCATCATAATGGCCTAACTTTCGTTCTCCGGCGCAGCGCGCATCCTCCAGACAGGCGGCCCTTCTTCGCGATGAAACTCGACCGCAAACTCAGCCTGACGGCACCAAACACGTCCGGCAAAACCGCACAAGAAGCCGCGCTCTGCTTTCGTCGCAAGGCGGGGAAAATGCAGGTGCTCCTGATCACCTCGCGCGACACCGGACGCTGGGTGCTGCCCAAGGGATGGCTGATGAAAGACTGCAATCCCGGCGAGACCGCCCTATGCGAGGCGTGGGAAGAGGCCGGGGTCTCGGGCAGCCTCGCGCAGGAGGACAGCATCGGCCATTACACCTACCCGAAGATCTTTCCGGATGGCGCCGCCCGCGACTGCCGCGTGGCGCTTTATGCGATCCATGTCCACGGCCTTGCGCCGAAATTCCCCGAAAAGGGCCAGCGCCGCCGCAAATGGATGACCACCTCCAAGGCGGCCAAATCGGTGCTGGAGCGCGATCTGGCCAAGATCCTGCGCCTGCTTCCCAAGCAGCTTGCGCATCTATAAATCTTGCGTTTACTGCAATCATGCTTAAGTAATGCCGGTCGCGCCGGACATCCTGCGGCTTGGTAGAAGACTGCGCCCCCTGCGACCGCGACCGGTTTCGGGGATAATTTGCTCTTGGGATAGATCGATGATCCGCTACACGCTGAAATGCGCAAATCGACACCAGTTTGATGGCTGGTTTGCCTCTGGCGAGGCCTTTGACACACAATGTGCCAAGGGGCTGGTTGCCTGCGCGATCTGCGGCTCGAACGCGGTCACGAAATCCCTGATGGCGCCTTCGGTGCAATCCACCCGCAAGGCAGAGCCCTCCCAAGGCGGCGAAAGCCCGCCCGCCCCGCCAGCCCTCACCTCTCCGGCAAACGAGGTCGAGGCCGCAATGGCTAAGCTGCGCGCCCATATCGAGAAAAATTCCGATTATGTCGGCGAGGATTTCGCCCGCGAGGCCCGCGCCATGCATGATGGCGAGGCGCCCGAACGCGCCATCCACGGCGAGGCCAATCTGGAAGAGGCCCGCGCGCTGATGGAAGACGGGATCGGCATCCTGCCACTGCCCTTCCGCAGCGGGCGCAAAACCAACTAGCCCTCGGCCATCAACCAATCCCCGAAGCCGCCCAGACGGGCGCTGCTTCTGGACATATAGCGTTCGGCACGCAGCACCGTATCGGACAACACCTCCAGGGCCTCGATCGTCTGTGGCCCATGCCCGATCAGCACGCAATCGGCGGGATGGCTCAATGCGGCCTCGTTCAGCTCGGCACGGCTCTGCCGCCCCTCCTGCACCAGACGCTCCATCAGGTTCGGCGCCCAAAGCACCGGCACCTCTGCGGCCCGACAGAGCCAGAAGATCATGTCCTGCAACTCGGTCAGGCGGGCATAGCCCAATTCCTGCGCCAGTTCCGGTCGGGAGATCATCACCCCCACCGTCGTCCGCCCCCCTGCCGCCACGATCAGATCCGGCAGGTTATGCAGGGCCTTCGCGGTTTCGATACGCAAAATCAGCGCAGGCAGAGCGGCGGCCCCGCCCCGCAACCTGTCAATCGCCCCAAACACCGTTTCCAGATCACTCACGCTCTGCAACGCCACGCTGATATTGTCGGCATGTGTCAGGGCCAGATCCAGCACGGCCAGATCGGCCTCTCCAAGCGGCGGAAGGTCCAGCTCCACTCCCGGTACCGCCAGCACCATGCCGGGCTTGAGCCTTGCCCCGCGCGCAGGCGTCGAGGTCACCTCGACACGCGCCACGCCTTTCGACAGGCGGATCACCTGCCCCTGCAGCTTGCCGCCATTGATGCTGAGCGCGGCCCCTTCGGTCAACGCCGCCCATTGCGCAGGCTGGCTTAAGGTCATGCGCGGGAAATCCCCTTTGACCAGCTTCGAGACGATCTCGAAGCGGTCCCCGACCCGCAAGCGACCATGCGCACCGATCACCCGCGCCACGGTGCATTGCGGCCCCGGAAGGTCGATCTGCACCGGAATGCGCAGCCCCATATCCTGCGCCAGATTGCGCACCACCTGCGAAAGCCCGACCCAATCTTCGGCCAGCCCTTCGCCGGTATCGATCCGGATCGCATCCGCCCCCGCCCCGATCATGGCCCGCAGATGGCTTTCCGCCGAGCGTGGCGGCGCGTCGGCATCCCGCACGGCCAGACAGCTGATACCGATGCTGCCCATGATCCGCGCATGGGTCCCGCTGCGACGCGCACCGAACAGCATCGCGCGCCGCGCCGCCAGCCGCGCAGGCCCTGCGGCAAATATCTCGGTGGGCGGATATTCTGCCGGCCCCTGCCCCGCAATCAGCGACAGCGAGGCCAGCACCGCATCGATCGAGGCCCGCAGATGCGGCTCGGCGCGGTTGAGCGAGGAAATCCCGAACGAGGCAAACGGCGCCTCGAAGGGCGCAAGCTCTCCGGGACCCAAGGAAAGATAATCGGCAAGATTGCGCGCCGAGGGGTAGAATTCGGGCCGCGTGATCCAGCTCTCCCAGAGGTCCATCTGCGCCTGTGCGCGCCGGTCCATCATGGCGCGCAGATCTGCAAGCGATGCCCGCAGCCCCGCAGCCTGTGCGTGACGTTCCCTTGTCTCGCGTTCATGCAAGGTCATGGGCACCTCCTCCCGATGGCTCTGGCCTTGAGTGTCCAGATCTAGCAAAGCCTTTGCGCGCTCGCTACTGGTCTAGAACGACATTCTTATGACAGAAGGATGTAATGACCATATCGCCACTCTTGCGCAGCGATACACGTTGCTTTAACCGGAACCGGAACTCCCGGCGCAGGGACCGGGCAGCGAAGCGAGGGGGAAGATATGCCGCTTCTCGTCATGAAATTCGGCGGCACTTCGGTGGCCGATCTCGACCGCATTGCCAATGCGGCCGCGAAGGTCCAACGCGAAGTGGAGCGGGGCTATGACGTCATCGTGATCGTGTCGGCCATGTCCGGCAAGACCAACGAGCTTGTGGGGTGGGTCGAAAAGACCGCGCCCCTTTACGACGCGCGCGAATATGACGCCGTCGTGGCTTCGGGTGAGAATATCACCGCCGGTCTGATGGCGCTGCGCCTGCAGGAAATGGGCGTGCCCGCCCGTAGCTGGCAGGGCTGGCAGGTGCCGATCAACACGACCTCGGCCCATAGTGCCGCGCGCTTCAAATCGATCCCGCGCGCCAATATCGACGCGAAATTCGCCGAAGGCATGAAGGTCGCCGTAGTCGCTGGCTTCCAGGGCCTCTCGGAAGAGGGTCGAATCACCACGCTGGGCCGTGGCGGGTCCGACACCACGGCCGTGGCCTTTGCGGCGGCCTTTGATGCGGAACGCTGCGACATCTACACCGATGTCGATGGCATCTACACCACCGATCCGCGCGTCTCGGGCAAGGCCCGCAAGCTGGACCGCATCGCCTTCGAGGAAATGCTGGAACTGGCCTCCTTGGGCGCGAAGGTGCTGCAAACCCGCTCGGTCGAGCTGGCAATGCGTTACAATGTGCGCCTGCGGGTGCTGTCCTCCTTCGAGGATACCGACGAAAACTCCGGAACCCTGGTCTGCGGCGAGGAAGAAATCATGGAATCGAAAGTCGTCTCTGGTGTCGCCTTCTCGCGCGACGAGGCAAAAATCACGCTGTTCACCATTCACGACCGTCCGGGCGTGGCGCAGGCCATCTTCGGCCCGCTGGCCGATGCCGGTGTGAATGTCGATATGATCGTGCAGAACATCTCGGAAAAAGATTACGACGAGACCTATGCCGGTGCCGTGACCGACATGACCTTCTCGCTGCCGATCAATCAGGTCGCGCGTGCGCAAAAGGCGATGGAAGAGGCGAAAGCCGAAGGCAAGATCAACTATGACCAGCTGATCATCGATACCGAGGTCGCCAAGGTCTCGGTTGTCGGCATCGGCATGCGCAGCCATGCAGGTGTTGCCGCCAAGATGTTCCAGGCGCTTTCTGCCGAAAACATCAACATCAAGGTCATCTCCACCTCGGAAATCAAAATTTCTGTGCTGATCGACCGGAAATATATGGAACTGGCGGTTCAGGCGCTCCATGATGCGTTTGAACTGGATCAGGAAGGCTGAAGCGCCTTCGCGTCCGGTTTCGGGCGTAAGAGTTGAGCAAAGGATCGGCCTTTTCACATGGCGGAACGCAGTGATAGCGACAGTCGCAATCTGTTGCGCCGTTTGCGCGACGTATTGGCCGAGCCCGGAAATGGTCAGGACAGGCTGGACCGGATCACCTCGCTGATTGCCTCTTCTATGGGCACAGAGGTGTGTTCGATCTACCTGTTCCGCGACCCCGAGACGCTGGAACTTTGCGCAACCGAAGGTCTGAGACCGGAATCCGTCCACCAGACCCGTATGCGTCTTGGCGAGGGGTTGGTGGGCCGCGTGGCCCGTCTGGGCAACCCGATCAACACGCATGACGCCCCCGCCGAACCCGGTTTCCGCTACATGCCCGAAACCGGCGAGGAAATCTATTCGAGCTTCCTTGGTGTTCCGATCCAGCGTGTGGGCGAGAAACTGGGCGTCTTGGTCGTGCAGTCGAAAGAGGCGCGCGATTACAAGGAAGACGACGTCTACGGCCTCGAGGTCGTGGCGATGGTGCTGGCCGAGATGACCGAGCTGGGCGCGTTCGTGGGCGATGGCGAGGGGATCGGCCATAGCCACCGCTTCCCCGTCATGTTCCGCGGATCTTCCGGTCAGGAAGGCGCCTGCGAGGGGCGTGTCTGGCTGCACGAGCCGCGCGTCGTGGTGACCAACCCCGTGGGGGATGACCCCGATCACGAACGCGACAGGCTGCAAAGCGCCGTTGAGGTGTTGCAAGCGCAGGTCAATGACATGATCTCCGGCTCGGTCGACATGGATATGGACCACCGGCAGGTGCTGGAAACCTACCGCATGCTGGCCAATTCGCGCGGCTGGATGCGCCGGATGACCGAGGATATCGCGCTGGGGCTGTCCGCCGAAGCGGCCGTCGAGAAAGAACAGTCGCAAAACCGCGCCCGTCTGGAACAGGCCGGTGATCCCTATCTGCGCGAAAGGCTGTCCGATCTGGACGACCTCTCGAACCGCCTGCTGCGCCTGCTGACGGGACAGGGCGCCAATACCGGTGCCGAACTGCCCGACAACCCCGTGCTGGTGGCCAAGAATATCGGCCCCGCAGAGCTGCTGGATTACGGGCGCAGCCTCAAGGGCGTGGTGCTTGAGGAAGGGTCCGTGGGCAGCCATGCCGCGGTTGTGGCCCGTGCCCTGGCGATTCCGCTGGTGATCCATGCCAAGCGGATCACCACCGAGGCGCTGAATGGCGACCCGATTCTGGTGGATGGCGATCAGGGCGTGGTGCATCTGCGCCCCGAGGACACCGTGGCCAATGCGTTCCGCGACAAGATCGCGATGCAGGCAGAGGCGCAGAAACGCTATGCCGATCTGCGGGATCTGCCTGCCGAGGACCGCAATGGCACGCGCATTTCGCTGGTGATGAATGCGGGCCTTCTGGCCGACCTGCCCTCGCTGCAAAATAGCGGCGCCGAAGGCGTGGGGCTGTTCCGCACCGAGTTGCAGTTTCTTACCCGTTCGCGCGTTCCGCGCCGCGACGAGCTGGCCCAGCTGTACAAGCGGGTGATGGATGCCGCCCAGGGCAAGCCGGTGAAATTCCGCACGCTCGATATCGGCTCGGACAAGGTTCTGCCCTATATGAAGCCGCAGGACGAACCGAACCCCGCGATGGGCTGGCGCGCGATCCGCGTGGGGCTGGACAAACCCGGCGTGCTGCGGATGCAGCTGCAGGCCCTGATCCGTGCGGCCAATGGCCGCCCGCTGGAGGTGATGTTCCCCTTTATCGCCTGCCCCTCCGAGTTCCATGCCGGTCGCGATGCGCTTTTGCGCCAGCGCGACCGCGAGGCCGCCTTGGGGCGCCCCGTGCCGGAATGCCTGAAAATCGGGGCGATGCTGGAGACGCCGTCATTGGGGTTTGCGCCCGACAGCTTCTACCAGACCTGCGATTTCATCTCGATTGGCGGCAATGATCTCAAGCAGTTCTTCTTTGCCGCCGACCGCGAGAACGAGCGTGTGCGCCGCCGTTACGATACGCTGGATGTCAGCTTCCTGACCTTCCTCGAACGGATCATCGTGCGCTGTCAGGCCACCAATACGGTGCTGAGCTTCTGCGGCGAGGATGCCGGACGCCCTGTCGAGGCGCTGACCTTCGCGGCATTGGGATTGCGGACACTTTCGATGCGTCCGGCCTCTATCGGGCCAATCAAGCACCTGATCCGCCGCGCAGATCTGGCCGAGCTACGCCAGATTGTCCAGCGGGCCCGCAACGAGGGCCAGCAGTCGGTACGCAATGCGGTAACCACCTATCTGGCCCATCTCTAGGCGGGCCTCCGGCAGGACGGCAGCAGGCAGAGGGGCTCTGCCCCTCTTGGGGCCTGACGGCCCCAATTCACCCCGGGATATTTAGGGCAGCTGGAAGATCAGCGTTTGCGTATGATCCGCGCGACCAGCTCTTCGCGTAGCAGACCTTCATCCATCATCGCCTCGCGGGCGAGACGTTTGAGGCCGAAATGCACCCGAGCGACATCCTGATAATAGCTGGTAAAGGTATAATTGACCGCAGCCCCCGCCACAGCCCCCAGCAGAGGGGCGGCCTGTGCGGCGAGTTTCTGGCCCAGCACTGCCGAGAGGCGGGGCGCGACCTTTGCGATCATGCCCTGCATCGAGGAGCCGGTGAGCGTGACACGGGTGGCGATAAGGCCGATATCGGTGCCGTCATCCTCTTCCAGCGGGCCTGCCGATGCGAAGATACGCAGGCATTCCTGTTTTACCTCGTCGGAGGCCGGATCGAACCCGTGTTCGGCAGCGATGCCCTGAATGGAGCGCAGCAGCATCGTGATGGTCAGCGGCAGTTCGGCTGCAGCCCCGGGCAATCCGGCGAAGCCTCCAGCCGCCCCCATCGCCGTGGTGAGCGCCCTATTGAGCCAGTCGGGTTTGTCCTCGATGACCCCGCGCGAGCGACCTGCCGCAGCCAAGGCTGTCTGGAGCGCCCGCGAGGTGATCCCTTCGAGGCCATTGCGCAGCGGGCTGGGCAATTTTTCCAACAGCGTTTCCGCGGAGCCGCCCAGATAGGATAGCAACTGCATTCCCGGCCCCGAGGCCGAGCGGTAGCGCCGTGCCAGAGCCTCCAGTTCTTGCAGGACGCGATGATCGGTCAGCGGCTCGAAAATCTCGGGGGTTGCGGTCTGTGGCATGGGTATCTCCCTTTGCCTCTAGATATGGAGCGCGGCCTGGGGACTGCAAGGGCCCGCTCAGGCCGCGGGCGGATCCGAGGGGGATTTCTCGACCGGTCCGGTAATGCCCTCCCACGCCCCCGGCACCAGCTCCAGTGCCAGAACGCGGTCGGGATTGGTGGGCGGCGGCATGTCGACCCCGTCGATTTTCCAGAAACCGAAGCGGCGGTAATAGGGTTCGTCCCCGACCAGAAGCACGCGTTCCCAGCCGAGGCGGCGGGCCTCGTTAAGGCTTTCATGCATGAGGATGCCGCCCAATCCTTCGCCCTGACGGGTCGGGTGGACGGCCACCGGTCCCAGCAGCAGGCAGCGTGCGCCGCTGACAAGGATCGGCCAGTAGCGGATGACCGCCGCCAGAATTCCGTCCTGTCGCAGGGTCAGGCAAAGCGGGCGCACCGGCGAGACCCCGTCGCGCAGGCGATAGGAGGAAAGTGCCGTTCGACCGGGGGCGAAACAGAGGTCGTAAAGCGCCTCGACTTCCCACCAGTCCGCATCGGTTTCTTCATCGAGCTGATACATCTGCAATGCCCTGTCCGATCCCCCCCGGCCGCGTATCGAAAGGCGTGCGGTGGGGCTTTTCTTTCCGCCTAGCACGCGGCACTGTCAGGTTCAAACCATAGGAGGCCCGAGAATGTTTTATCGCCCTGCGGAAGGCCATGATCTTCCGCATGATCCGTTCAACGCGATCATCGCCCCCAGACCGATCGGCTGGATTTCCACCCGCGGAACGATGGGCGACAATCTGGCCCCCTATTCGTTTTTCACGGCAGCGGCCTATGTGCCGCCACAGGTGGTGTTTTCCTCGCAGGGGGCAAAGCCCGACCGCGACGGGACGAAAGACAGTCTGGCGCAAATCCGCGAGACCGGCGTGTTCTGTGTCAATCTTGTCGATCCTGCCCTTGTCGAGGGCATGAATGGCAGTTGCGCCGACTATCCGGCGGGGGTGGACGAGTTCACCGCCTGCGGTGTGGACAAGGCCGAATGTTGCGAAATCGACTGCCCCCGTGTGGCCCTGGCCCCTGCGGCACTGGAATGTCGTCTGGTGCAGGAGATCCCGCTTCTGGGAGCCAGAAACACGCTGGTCCATGCCGAGGTGATCGGCATCCATCTTCGGGAGGACTGCCTGCATGAGGGCTTGTACCGCCCGCCGGGATGGGTCAGCCGTCTGGGCTACCGCGGCACCTATGCCACGGTGACCGACACATGGGAACTGCTACGCCCGAAACTGGACTGAGGGGAAACATATGGACAAGGTGATCGGGGTCATTGGCGGGTCGGGGCTTTATGACATTGCCGGATTGGAAGACCGTCAATGGCAGAGCATGGACACGCCCTTTGGTGCCCCCTCGGATGCACTGCTGACCGGATGGCTGGACGGGGTGAAGATGGTGTTCCTGCCCCGCCACGGGCGTGGCCATCGGCATTTGCCAAGCACGGTGAATTACCGCGCGAATATTGCCGCGATGAAGATGATGGGCGTGACCGATCTGGTGGCGATGTCTGCGGTCGGCTCGTTGAAAGAAGCCTATGCGCCGGGCGACTTTCTGGTTGTGGACCAATATATCGACCGCACCTTCGCGCGCGAGAAGAGCTTTTTCGGCACGGGGCTTGTGGGGCATGTGCCCTTTGCGCATCCGACCTGTCCGCGCCTGTCGGAGATCTGCCTTACGGCGGGGCAGGAGGTCGGCGGCACCCTGCATATGGGCGGCACCTATGTGGCGATGGAGGGGCCGCAATTTTCCACGCTGGCCGAAAGCCGCCTGTATCGCAGCTGGGGCGCGGATGTGATCGGCATGACCGGCATGCCAGAGGCAAAGCTGGCCCGCGAGGCCGAGATCTGCTATGCCTGTGTGGCGATGATCACCGATTACGACTGCTGGCATCCGGACCATGACGCAGTGGATGTGGCGCAGGTGGTGGCCACAGCGCATGCCAATGCCGAACGGGCACGCGCTCTGGTCGCGGCCCTGCCCGCCCGCCTGAAAGGGCCGCAAACGGATTGCGCTTCGGGCTGCAACCGTGCATTGGACGGGGCGATCATGACGGCCCCCGACCGTCGCGACCCCGAGATGATAGAGAAACTGACATGCGTGGCCGGTCGCGTCCTGTGACCGCCCGCGCAGCGCCCGCAGGGAGACAGCCATGAAAACCGTCAAGGATTACATCCGCACCATCGCCGATTTCCCGCATGAGGGGATCCTGTTTCGCGATGTCACCACCCTTTTTGCCGACCCGCGCGGCTTCCGCATGGCCATCGACCAGCTTCTGCACCCTTGGGCGGGCCAACCCATCGACAAGGTGGTGGGGCTTGAGGCGCGCGGCTTCATTCTGGGCGGGGCCATCGCGCATCAGCTGTCGAAAGGCTTTGTGCCGATCCGCAAGAAAGGCAAGCTGCCGGGGCAGACGATCAGCCAAGCCTACAAGCTGGAATATGGCGAGGCGATCATGGAAATGCACGAAGACGCCATCCAGCCGGGCGAGCGTGTGTTGATCGTCGATGACCTTCTGGCGACGGGCGGCACCTGCGAAGCCGGACTCAAGCTGGTCGAGAAACTGGGCGGCAAGATTGTCGGCTGCTCGTTCATCGTGGACCTGCCCGAACTGGGCGGGCGCAAGAAGCTGGAAGCGATGGGCCAGAACGTTCAGGTGCTCTGCGAGTTCGAGGGGCTCTGACACCTGCGCCCTTTCGGACCAGCCCCTTTCGAAGCCGGTCCGAAGCCCTCCTGCCCGAGCGCCCATATGGACCACAGGGATGACACCGGAACGCAAACAAAGCCTTATGGCCAGATGCCATACCGGACACAACAAACAATAGAACCCTGCGCCGCTGCCGGATATCCGCTAACCTTTTGGCAGGATTTCATATGCTAGAACCAAGGCGCAGACTGGTTCTGCTGCTTGCAAACACGTGAACCGTTGCACAGCGCCTCGCCTCCACCCCAAGGGCGAGGCGCTTTCTTTTGGCCGTGCCTCAGTTGGCGGGGAGCACCGCACCGGGATTCATGATGCCCTTCGGGTCCAGCGCCGCCTTCACCGCGCGCATCACGGCCAGCTTGCCCGCATCGCCATAACGTTCCAGATCGCCGGTTTTGATCCGCCCGATCCCGTGCTCGGCAGAAACCGAGCCGCCGAAGCGGTTGACCACCTCGTAGACGCAATCCTTTACCGCCGTTTTCATGCTCTCGTAATCGGCGCGGGTTTTCCCCGCCGCCGGAAACGCGTTGTAATGCAGGTTGCCATCACCCACATGGCCAAAGCAGTTCACACGGACATCGCCCAATTCGGCCAGAGCCTCGCCCGCCGCCTTGATAAAGGCCGGAAGCGAGGGCAGCGGCACCGAGACATCATGGCTGGAGATCGAGCCGATGCGCTTATTCGCCTCGGGGATATTCTCGCGCAGCGCCCACATATCCATACGTTGCTGACCCGATTGCGCGATCACCCCGTCGCTGACCAGATCGCCTGCCGCCTCAAACAGCCCCGCAAGCGCCTCTTCGGCCTCCATCCCCGCAGGCAGCCCGATCTCGCAGAGCACCATCCAGTCGGGGGCCTCGGGGAACGGCATATGAACCTCGGGGCCGACCTGCGCCAGAAATTCCAGCCCCTGACGCCCGATCAGCTCGAAGGCAGAGACACAGCCCACCATGCGCGCCTCGGCCAGCTCCAGAAGCTCCAAAGCGGCCTCGGGGCTGGGCACCACGAAAAACGCGGTGCCGACCTCGGAGGGGCGCGGGAACAGACGCAGGCTGGCCGCGGTGATCACCCCCAGACTGCCTTCCGAGCCGATCATCAGATCCTTGATGTCATAGCCCGTGTTATCCTTGCGCAGCCGTTTCAGGCCAGACACCACGGTGCCATCGGCCAGCACGGCCTCGACCCCCAGACAGAGTTCACGCGTATTGCCATAGCGCAGCACATTGACCCCGCCCGCATTGGTTGCCAGACAGCCGCCGATACGGGCCGTCCCCTGTGAGGCCAGCGACAGCGGGAACAGCCGCCCGCGCTCTTCGGCCGCCTCCTGCACCTGCGCCAGCGTCAACCCCGCCTCGACGATCATCGTATGGGCATCGGCATCACGGATACGGGTCATCTTCTCGAGGCTGAGGATCAGCGGGCGGGTCTCTCCGGGCATGATCTGACCTGACACCAGCCCCGTGCCGCCGCCATAAGGCACCACCGGCACGCCCTCTTGATGGCAGAATTTCAGGATCTGCGAGACAGCTTCGGTGCTTTCGGGACGCGCCAGAAGACCGCCCTGCCCGAACCAGCGTCCGCGAGGTTCTTCCAGATAGCGCGGTTCGGCCTCGGATAGCGCAAGATCCGGCAGCAGGTCGGACAGCTCTTGGCGGAAGGCATCATCGGCAGAACGCATGGAATTTCCTTTATAGAATGTCAGCCTACATCCGTGCGGCCCCGACGGTCGGGCCGCAGGTTGGAATAGAGCACATGATTGCGCCAGCGCCCGTTGATTTGCAAATAGGCCTGCGCCACACCTTCATATTTGAAACCGGATTTTTCCAGCACCCCGCGCGAGGCTGCATTTTCCGGCAGACAGGCCGCCTCGATCCGGCTGAGGTCAAGGATGGCGAAGGCATAATCGACCACACCATTGATCGCTTCGCGCATATAGCCTTGGCGGGCATAGCGTTCGCCCACCCAATAGCCGATGGTCCCCGACTGCGCGGGGCCACGGCGGATATTGTCGAGGGTGATTGCCCCCACCACCCGCTCGTCGCCGTGCCGGATAAGGAAAAAGGGCAAGGCCGTGCCTGCCGCCTCGGCCCGCGCCGACCAGTAAACCCGATTGGCAAAGGCCTTGCGCGAGAGATGGTCTTGCGACCACAGCGGCTCCCATTGGGTCAGGAACTCGCGGCTTTCCTCGCGCAGGCTGGCCCAATCGCGATAGTCGGAATGTTGCGGCAGGCGAAGCGTCAGCCGATCGGTTTCCACCTTCGGTTTCCGGCGACGCGTCAACATCAGGCGGCAAGCCTCCGCCGCAATTCCTCGAGATTGGGGGCTTTCTCGACCGGACCATAAAGGGCCAGCGCCGAATTGGGGGCCTCGATCAGCTTGCCCGCATAGGCGCGCACCGCCTCGACCGTTACCGCATCAATCCGTGCCGCCGTTTCTTCCAGATCCGGCACGCGGCCCCAGACCGACAGATTACGCGCCATACGCTCGGCACGGCTGGAGGGGCTTTCCAGACCCATCAGCATCCCCGCCTTGATCTGGGCACGCGCACGGGCGACCTCGACTTCCGACATATCCTCGGCGGCGCGTTTCAACTCATCCACCGTCAGGGTGGAAAGCTGCGCGACCTCTTCAGCCGAAGTGCCGGCATAGATGGTCATCATGCCCGTATCCTCATAGGCACCGGCCTGCGAGAAGATCGTGTAGCACAGCCCCTTCTCTTCGCGGATCTTCTGGAACAGGCGCGAGGACATGCCGCCGCCAAGCGCCGTCGCATAGACCTGCGCTGCGTAAAGATCGCTCGAGCGGTAGCTCGGGCCTTCAAAGGCCAGTGCGAAATGCGCCTGTTCGAGGTCTTTGGTCTTGCGGTGCTCTGCCCCTTTCCAGCTTGCAGGCTGGATCGGCGCATCCGTGCGCGGGACCATATGGCCAAAGATTCCCTCGGCCTGTTTGACGATCGTGTCATGATCCACATCGCCCGCCGCCGACAGGATCATCTGGCCCGGACCATAATGTTCGGCAACAAAGCCAGCAAGGTCGCTCTGACCGAAGCCCGCAACCTTTTCTGCCGGACCAAGGATGGTGCGACCGATGGCCTGATCGGGATAGGCGGCCTCTTGCAGCCAGTCGAAGATGATATCATCGGGCGTATCGAGCGACTGCCCGATTTCCTGCAAGATCACACCGCGCTCGACCTCGATCTCGCGCTGGTCGAAGACGGGATTCATCAGGATATCCCCGATGACATCAAGGGCCAGCGGCACATCATTGCCCAGAACGCGCGCGTAATAGGCGGTCACCTCACGCGAGGTATAGGCGTTGATATAGCCGCCCACATCCTCGATCGCCTCGGCAATCTGCAACGCACTGCGCGTCTTGGTGCCCTTGAACGCCATATGTTCAAGGAAATGCGCGATGCCGTTCTGTTCGGGGCGTTCGTGACGCCCGCCCGCATTGACCCAGATGCCGATAGAGGCAGAGGCCATCGAGGGCATCCGCTCGGTCACGACACGCAGGCCGTTGGAAAGGGTCGAAAACTGGATCATACGCGGCGCTCTTTGCGGATCAGGGCCTCAAGTTCGGCCAGATCATTCGGGACACGGGTCACGCGCTCTTCGCGCTCGAACAGATCGGCCATGCGCGGCGGCAGTTCGGGATGCACACCAGACGCCTCGTTCACAGCGGCAGGGAATTTCGCCGGATGCGCAGTGGCCAGCGTGATCATGGGCGTTGCCGGATCGCGCTCGATCGCCTCCATCGCCACACCCACGCCCACGGCGGAATGCGGGCACAACAGCTCGCCCGTGGTCTTCAGCGTCTTGGCGATGATCTCCAGCGTGCGGCCTTCGCCGACCGAGCCGCTGTCGTAATGCTCGAGCAAAGCGCCCATCGCGTTTTTCGACACGGTGAAAGAGCCTTGGGTCTTCAGCTCGTCCATCAGCGCCGAAACAGCCGCCCCGTCACGGCCATAGGCCCAGAACAGCGCACGCTCGAAGTTCGACGACACCTCGATATCCATCGACGGGCTCATCGAGGGTTTCACCCCGCGCTTGGTGTAATCGCCTGCCTTGATGCAGCGGTCGAGAATGTCATTCTGGTTGGTGGCGATCACCAGACGGTCGATCGGCAGCCCCATTTCCTTGGCAAGGAAGCCCGCGAAAATATCACCGAAATTGCCGGTCGGCACGGTGAAGGACACCTTGCGATGTGGCGCCCCCACAGCCACGGCCGAGGTGAAGTAATAGACGATCTGCGCCAGAACACGGGCGAAGTTGATCGAATTCACACCGGCAAGGCCAACCTCGTCGCGGAAGGTGAAATCGTTGAACATATCCTTCAGCTTGGCTTGGCAATCGTCAAAATCACCTTCAAGCGCCAGCGCATGGACATTGCCTTCGATGGGCGTGGTCATCTGGCGGCGCTGCACCTCGGACACGCGGCCATGCGGGAAGAGGATGAAGACATCCACATTCTCCAGCCCGCGGAAGGCCTCGATCGCGGCCGAACCGGTATCACCCGAGGTTGCGCCCACGATGGTGACCTTGCGGTTCTGTTTCGCCAGCTCGATCTGGAACAGTTGGCCGATCACCTGCATCGCGAAATCCTTGAACGCGAGCGTCGGGCCGTGGAACAGTTCCAAGAGGAAATGGTTCGGCGCCAGCTGTTTGAGCGGCGCGCGAGCCACATGGCCGAAACCGGCATAGGCGCGGGTGATGGCCCCCTTCAGCTCTTCGTCGGAGAAGGTCTCGGCGGTGAAGGGCTTCATCACGCGGAAGGCGACTTCCTCATAAGACAGACCGGCCATCGCGGCGATCTCGTCTTGCGTGAATTGCGGCACCGTCTCGGGCACATAGAGCCCGCCGTCACGGGCCAGACCCGTCAACATTGCTTCGCCAAAGCTCAGAGCCGGGGCCTGTCCCCGGGTCGAAATATAACGCATGGTCGGTCCTTCGGTTCGTCGGGGTCTGATACGCCAATGCCGGGGCGGTGTCATCCCTGACAACGCATCTCCCCCAGAAATCGGCATAACCTGCGGCAGAAAAGCCCGAAGGTCTAGCGTGTCTGGGCAGAGATGGGGGCGTTTGCGGCCTCTGTCTGGGCGGAAAGCTTGACCACGGTCAGCCCGAAGACAAGCAGGCAGAACACGGCCAATGTCAGCCCCAGCCCCTTATTGCGCGAGGCACGGGCCAGATGCATAGGATAGATGCGACGGCTCATGACCACAGGAATCCCAGATCGAAGCTCTGCGCGAAGCTGGCATAGGCGGGCCAAAGATGCAGCGCCTTTTCCACCAAGAGCGCCCCGAAATGCAGCGCCAGATACAGCAGCGAGAAATAGAAGTAGCGTTTTTCAAAACGGTATTTCTCGGCCTCGGCAGTCTCTTCGGCACGGCGCCAGATCACCCAGCCGCCGTGGATGAAGACCGCATTCAGCACCAGCGCCGTGGCCAGATAGACCGGCCCGCCAATCGAGGTCACGCCCAGCCCGATGGCCACCGGCGCAAGGATCAGCGCATAGGCAAGGATATGGCGGCGGGTCACCTTGCGACCATGTGTCACGGTCAGCATCGGCACTTTCGCCGCCGAATAGTCGCTTTTCATGAACAGCGCGAGCGCCCAGAAATGCGGCGGCGTCCACAGGAAGATCAGCAGGAACATCGCCACTGATTCGACAGAAACGCCCCCTGTAGCCACAGCCCAGCCGATCATGGGCGGGAAGGCCCCTGCCGCCCCGCCGATCACGATATTCTGCGGCGTCGAGCGTTTCAGCCACATCGTATAGACGATGACATAGAAGAAGATCGTGAAGGCCAGAAACAGCCCCGAAAACACATTCGAGGCCAGCGCCAGCATGACGCAGGAGATCACCGAAAGCGCCAGACCGAAGCCCAAAGCCTCGGTTTCGCTGAGACGGCCTGCGGGGATCGGGCGGCTTTGGGTGCGCTTCATGATGCGGTCGATATCGGCATCATACCACATGTTCAGCGCCCCCGAGGCACCACCCCCCAAGGCAATGAAAAGAATGGATATAAATCCAACCAGAGGGTGCACCGGCACGGGCGCCACAACCAGCCCCACGAAGGCGGTAAAGACAACCAAAGACATCACACGCGGCTTTAGCAGCGCCACGAAATCGTTGAACTGCGCATCTTGGCCTTGCGGTTTCACATAGCTGATATCGCTCATACGTGCCTTCCGGTTCGTCTTTCCTGAAACTGTGCGCCGCAGCCTCTGGCATGGCCCCGCCGTGCAGCTATTGTCGTTGTCCAGCCCTATCCGCAGACCCCCTGCCGCGCCCAGACACCTCGCCGGCACAAAGAGCCGGAAAATAGCGGGACGGATCTGCCTGATCCGGCTGAAACAGCGCCTGATTAGCCGCAAGCGGATCACAGGTCTACCGGCCGGATACACCTAATATTGATACTGCGCCATATCTTTACATTTTCCCAGCGCGGTCCGCATCGCCCGCCGCGCCGGAATTTGCACGCGGATCGCACAGGAATTGCCGACAAAACTTGTATCAGCGCGCATGACAGGACATATCCGTTGGGAAGAACCGCGACCATAGGCGCGCAACGAAGGAAGGACACCGGATGAGCGATACCCGCTTCGCCCCTTTTGAGACCCAGCTGGATGAAGAGCGCGCCCTTGCTGTTTTGCGTGAGGCGACCTCTGGGGCCGATGATGGCGAGCTGTTCCTTGAGCGCCGCCGCTCCGAGGCGCTGGTCTTCGATGATGGCCGCGTGAAGAACGCCAGCTATGACGCCGCCGAGGGCTTTGGTCTGCGGGCCGTGCGCGGCGAGGTTTCGGGCTATGCGCATTCCACCGAGCTGACCGAAAGCGCGCTGAAACGCGCCGCCGAGACCGCCCGTCTGGCCGTGGGGGCCGGAGGCGGCACGATGGCGCCCCCGCCGCAGGGCACCAATCTGCGGCTCTATTCCGACACCGACCCGATGAGCGATGCCACTTTTGCCACCAAGATCGACATCCTCAAGGAGATCGACGCTTTCGCCCGCGATCTGGACAAACGCGTGGTGCAGGTCTCGGCCTCGATGGCGGCCTCTTTGCAAGAGGTCTTCATCCTGCGACCCGAAGGCGGGCTGGTCTCTGACATCCGCCCGATGGCGCGGATCAATGTGTCGGTCATCGTCGAGGAAAACGGTCGCCGCGAGTCGGGCAGTCATGGTGGCGGTGGCCGCTATGGTCTGGCAGGGCTGATCACCCCCGACACCTGGCAACCCGCCGTGCGCGAGGCGTTGCGGATCGCGCTGGTCAATCTGCGCGCCGAGGCCGCGCCTGCGGGGCAGATGGATGTGGTGCTTGGTCCGGGCTGGCCGGGGGTGCTGCTGCATGAGGCGGTGGGCCACGGGCTGGAGGGCGACTTCAACCGCAAGAAATCCTCGGCCTTCGCGGGGCTGATGGGGCAACAGGTAGCGGCCAAGGGCGTGACCGTGCTGGATGATGGCACCATCCCCGACCGTCGCGGGTCGATCACCATCGACGACGAGGGCACGCCTTCGGGCAAGAATGTGCTGATCGAGGACGGGATTCTGGTAGGCTATATGCAGGACCGCCAGAACGCGCGGCTGATGGGGGTCACCCCCACCGGCAACGGCCGCCGCGAGAGTTTTGCCCATTGCCCGATGCCGCGCATGACCAACACCTATATGATGGGCGGCGAGGCTGATCCGGCCTCCATTCTGGCCGATCTGAAAGATGGCATCTATGCCGTGGGCTTCGGAGGCGGTCAGGTGGATATCACCAACGGCAAATTCGTCTTCAACTGCACCGAGGCCTACCGCGTGAAAAACGGCGTTGTGGGGGCTCCGGTGAAAGGGGCCACGCTGGTGGGCGACGGCCCCACCGCGATGCGTCAGATTCGTGCCATTGGCAATGATATGGCGCTGGATCCGGGAATCGGGAATTGCGGCAAACAGGGGCAATGGGTGCCCGTGGGTGTCGGCCAGCCCAGCCTGATGATTGGCGGGCTGACGGTGGGCGGCTCTGCTGCCTGAGCGCCTTTTGCGAACCAACCCTTTATGAAACCTAGAAAATCCGCCCCTTGGGGCGGTTTTTCTATCAAGAGATCAAATAAATTTTTAGCAAAATTTTCGCAGCGCAGCGTTTGGTAACCATTCGTTAATCTTAATCTCGCAATTTGGTCTTGCGATTGAGGCGGAGGACCGGATGAAAACAGGCTTGTTTTCTTACCCCACCCCCTTCACCCCACCCACCACGGAAGAAAATGAACTGCTGGTTCTCCGTCTCTTTCGCTCTCGTCGTGTCGGGGCCACGACCTTTCACCGGATCATTACGGAACACGGATCGGCGACGGCAGCACTTGCGGCCCTGCCCGAGATCGCCCGCGCTGCCGGTGTGCCGGACTATTCCCCCTGTAACGAGGCGACCGCGCTGGCCGAAATAAAGGCGGGCCGTAAGGCAGGCGCACGGCTTTTGGTGTTTGGTGGGCCCGATTACCCGCAGGCCCTGCTGGACCTGCCCGACGCGCCCCCCGTGCTTTGGGCTCTGGGCGATACCAGCCTTCTCCAACGCCCTGCTCTGGCCTTTGTGGGCGCGCGTAGCGCCTCGTCTCTGGGGCGGCGCATGGCGGCAGGGCTTGCGCAGGAGGCCGGAGAGGCAGGCTATGTGATTGTCTCGGGGCTTGCCCGCGGGATTGATGCCGAGGCGCATCAGGCCGCGCTTCCCACGGGCACCATTGGCGTGCAAGGGGGCGGGATCGATGTGATCTACCCCAAGGAAAACGCAGGACTGCATGACACCTTGTCGCGACAGGGCCTGCGGCTTTCCGAAAACCCGCCCGGAATGCAGCCGCAGGCGCGCCATTTTCCGCAGCGCAACCGCATTATCTCGGGGCTGGCACGGGCGACGATCGTGATCGAGGCCGCCGCGAAATCGGGCAGCCTGCTGACAGCGCGTAACGCGCTGGACCAGGGGCGCGAGGTTATGGCCGTTCCGGGCCACCCGATGGACGGGCGGGTGGGTGGCTGCAACCTGCTGATCCGCGACGGCGCGACCCTGATCCGCGATTTTGCCGATATTGCCGAGGCTTTGGGCCCTGCCCCGCCACAGCCGTCGCACACGCCCCCCCTGCCACAAAGCGCCGTGCCGGATGATCTTGCGCAGGCCCTTCTGGAGCTTCTGGGGCCCAGCCCCGTTCTGGAAGACCATGTGATCCGCGATCTGAAAACCGACGCGGCCACATTCGCCCAGCTTCTGACCGATCTGGAACTGGAAGGTATGGTCTTGCGCCACCCCGGAAGCCGGATCAGCCTTGCATGAGCCCCTGCCGGAAAAGGCCATAAAACCGGAAGATCAGGCTTTACATTGACATTCCCCGAATAAACCCCACATCTTCCGCCCGACTCAAGAATAGCTCTACCTGCGAGGTCCACATGGCGGTTGTCGTCGTCGAATCACCAGCCAAGGCCAAGACAATTAACAAATATCTTGGTTCCGATTACACCGTCCTCGCCTCTTTCGGGCATGTTCGCGACCTGCCTCCGAAAGATGGTTCGGTCGATCCCGAGCATGATTTCGACATGAAATGGGAGATTGCGTCCGATTCGAAAAAGCACATCAAGGCGATCACCGATGCGCTGAAAGATGATGACACATTGATCCTTGCGACTGACCCTGATCGCGAGGGGGAAGCGATTTCGTGGCACCTTGAACAGGCGCTGGAAAAGAAGCTCAAGGGAAAGAATGTCAGCCGTGTGACCTTCAACGCGATCACCAAGAATGCGATCTTGGAAGCGATGAAATCCCCGCGTCAGGTGGATACCGCGCTGGTCGAGGCCTATCTGGCGCGGCGCGCGCTGGACTATCTGGTGGGCTTCAACCTCTCGCCCGTGCTCTGGCGCAAGCTACCCGGTGCGAAATCGGCGGGCCGTGTGCAATCGGTCTGTCTGCGGCTGATCGTCGAGCGCGAGATGGAGATCGAGGCCTTCAACCCGCGTGAATACTGGTCGGTCGTGGCCCAGATGGAGACCCCGCGTGGCCAGACTTTTGAGGCCCGCCTGACGATGCTGGGCGGCAAGAAGCTGGATAAATACGACCTCGCCAACCAGACCGATGCCGAAATGGCCGTGCAGGCGGTGTCCTCGCGTGCGCTGATGGTCAATTCGGTCGAGGCCAAGCCTGCCAGCCGCAACCCCTATGCGCCCTTCATGACCTCGACCCTGCAACAGGAGGCCTCGCGCAAATTCGGCATGGGCGCCAAGGCCACGATGTCGGCGGCGCAGCGGCTTTATGAGGCGGGCTATATCACCTATATGCGGACCGATGGCATCGATATGGCCCCCGAGGCCGTGATGCAGGCGCGCGACGCGATCAAGGCGAAATTCGGCGAAAGTTACGTCCCCAAATCGCCGCGCATGTATAAGAACAAGGCCAAGAACGCGCAGGAGGCCCACGAATGTATCCGCCCGACGGATATGTTTGTTTCGCCCGACAAGCTGAAGGTTTCTGCCGATGACCAGCGCAAGATCTATGATCTGATCTGGAAGCGCACCATTGCCAGCCAGATGGAAGCCGCGCGGTTTGAACGCACCACCGTGCTGATCGGCTCGAAGGACGAACAGGTCGAGCTGCGGGCCACGGGCTCGGTTGTCACCTTTGACGGCTTCCTGAAGGTCTATGACCAGGGCCGCGATGATGATGATGACGAGGATAGCAACCGCCTGCCGCAGGTCATGCAGGGCGAGGCCCTGAAGCTGGCGCCTGCCTATGAAGAGGCCTTCAGCAAGGCGCAGGGCGAGGACACGCTGGTCGAGGATGACAAGCCCGGCATCCGTCGCTGCCCCGCCGCTGTCATGAGCGAGAATGCCGCGATCCTCGGCGCCCAGCACCATACCCAGCCCCCCGCCCGCTATACGGAAGCGACGCTGGTCAAACGGATGGAAGAACTCGGCATCGGGCGGCCTTCGACCTATGCATCTATCGTCACGACCATTCAGGACCGTGGCTATGTGCGCAAGGACAAGAACCGCCTGTTCCCCGAGGATAAGGGCCGTCTGGTCACGGTCTTCCTCGAGAATTACTTCCGCCGCTATGTAGAATATGACTTCACGGCGGGGCTGGAAAACCAGCTGGATGATGTCTCGGCGGGGGAGCGCGATTATAAGGAAGTGCTCTCGCGCTTCTGGCGGGATTTCTCGGCCGCGCTTGAGGAAACTTCAGAGCTGCGCATCACCGAGGTGCTCGACAAGATCGACGAGGTTCTGGCCCCCCATATCTACCCGCCCCGCGAGGACGGCTCGAACCCGCGTATCTGCCCTGTGTGTGGCAATGGCCAGCTGCATCTGAAGACCGCCCGCTCGGGTGGCGCCTTTATCGGTTGCGGCAATTACCCCGAATGCCGCTATACCCGCCCGCTCTCTGCCCCCGATGGGGATGACGCGGCGCAGGCGCTGGACGGCAAACTGCTGGGTTATGACGAGGGGATGCAGGTGACGCTGCGTGTGGGGCGCTTTGGCCCCTATGTGCAGAAGGGCGAGGTTACCGAGGATGTGCCGAAACCGCCGCGCGCCTCGATCCCGAAGACATGGTCGCTGGAAGATCTCGACATTGAGAAGGCGATGCTTTTGCTGAACCTGCCCCGCGAGATCGGCCCCCACCCCGAAGATGGCGAGATGATCGAATCCGCCATCGGTCGGTTCGGCCCCTATGTGAAGCACCTCAAGACCTATGCGAATCTGCCCTCGGTCGAGGATGTGTTCACCGTGGGGATGAACCACGCGGTGGAACTGCTGGCGCAGAAGGCGGCGCGCGGTGGCCGTGGCGCTGCCGCCAAACCGCTGAAAGAGCTGGGCGAGCACCCCGATGGCGGCGCGGTCTCGGTGATGCCCGGACGCTACGGGCCTTATGTGAAATGGGAAAAGGTCAATGCGACGATTCCCAAAGAAGTCGAGCCCGAGCAGGTGACCATGGAGCAAGCGGTGGAATGGCTGGCCGAGAAGGCCGCCAAATCGCCGAAGAAGAAGGCCGCGGCGAAAAAGCCTGCCGCCAAGAAAACCGCCGCCAAAAAGCCTGCGGCCAAGAAGGCCCCCGCCAAAAAGGCGGCCACCCCGAAAACCGCAGCGAAAAAGCCTACGGCCAAGAAAGCGGCCCCCAAGAAGACCGCCGCTCCGGAAACCGATCAGGATGACGGCGCGGGGACCGAAGACTAAGACAGAAAGGCAGGCGCGCAAGTGGCCTGCCTTTTTTACGCCCTGCTTACCCTGCGCCGCAGCGCAGCATTGACTTGCTCTGAACGATAGCGCCTTATTGGCTGAAACACTTGGAGGAGTATTCATGCAGAAGATTTACGGCTCCGCGACCGAGGCTCTGGACGGGCTTTTGTCGGACGGCATGCTGATCGCCGCAGGAGGCTTCGGCCTTTGCGGCATCCCCGAGCTTCTGATCGACGCGATTGTCAAAAGCGGCGTCAAGGATCTGACGGTTGCGTCCAATAACGCGGGCGTCGACGGCTTTGGTCTGGGCAAACTGCTGGAGACCCGCCAGATCAAGAAGATGATGTCCTCCTATGTCGGCGAGAATGCCGAATTCATGCGGCAATATCTCTCGGGCGAGCTTGAGCTGGAATTCAATCCGCAGGGCACACTGGCCGAGCGTATGCGTGCAGGCGGCGCGGGCATCCCCGGGTTCTACACCAAGACCGGCGTTGGCACGCAGGTGGCCGAGGGCAAGGAGGTCAAGCAGTTCAAGGGCGAGGATTACATTCTGGAGGAAGGCATCTTTGCCGATCTGGCCATTGTGAAAGCCTGGAAAGCCGATGAAACCGGCAATGCGATTTTCCGCAAGACCGCGCGCAACT
Organism: Thioclava sp. NS-SX20; assembly: GCF_057380695.1. Taxonomy (NCBI): domain Bacteria; kingdom Pseudomonadati; phylum Pseudomonadota; class Alphaproteobacteria; order Rhodobacterales; family Paracoccaceae; genus Thioclava; species Thioclava sp. NS-SX20. Next base: position 2,192,297 of record NZ_CM170816.1, read on the forward strand.
TCAACCCTCCGGCGGCGATGTGCGGCAAGGTCTGCGTGATGGAGGTCGAGGAGATCGTGCCCGTAGGCTCGCTTGATCCCGATCATATCCACCTGCCCGGCATCTATGTGCACCGCCTGATCCAGGGCCAGCACGAGAAGCGCATCGAAAAAGTCACCACGCGCCCGAAGGAGGCCTGATCCATGTCTGATGTGAAAAAGGGTTGGGACCGCAACCAGATGGCGGCGCGCGCGGCAAAAGAGCTTGAGGATGGCACCTATGTGAACCTCGGGATCGGCATTCCGACGCTTGTGCCCAATTTCATCCCCGAGGGCGTGAATGTGACGCTGCAATCGGAAAACGGCATGTTGGGCATGGGTCCCTTCCCCTATGAGGGCGAGGAAGACCCCGATCTGATCAATGCGGGCAAGCAGACCATTACCGAAGTCCCCAATACCGCCTATTTCGACAGTGCCACCAGCTTTGGCATGATCCGCGGCGGCAAGATTGCAGCGGCGATCCTGGGCGCGATGGAAGTGGCCGAAAACGGCGATCTGGCGAATTGGATGATCCCCGGCAAGCTGGTGAAAGGCATGGGCGGCGCGATGGATCTGGTCGCGGGCGTGAAGAAGGTCGTTGTGGTGATGGACCACCAGAACAAGGCGGGCGAGTCGAAGGTGCTCAAGGCCTGCACCCTGCCGCTGACCGGCACCGGCGTTGTGGATCGCATCATCACGAATCTGGGCGTTCTGGATGTGGTCGAAGGCGGCCTGAAGCTTGTGGAGCTGGCCGATGGCATCAGCGAAGACGAGCTTCGCGCCGCAACCGAAGCGACGCTGGTCAACTAAGCCCATCCAACAGCCAAAGCGAAGGGGCGGAATTTCCGCCCTTTTTTCATGGGCAACGCCCCATTGGCCCGAACAATTTCAGCCCGATTCCGGTATTCGACACGAATTTGGAAACGATGCCTTATTCTTGCCCCAATTAGCCTTCAGTTTGCCTTTATCGGCGCAGCGCTTGATCCTGTGGCAGCGGGTGAAGCCAAGAACGCCATTAAAAACGAGCAGATAACAACAAGACTGAGGCAAGCAGACCCGTCAACATATCGTCTTCCGCATCACCCCAACACACCTCGGGTGACGACATGGCACGGGATCGACATACAGGCCCTCATTCACGCATCGTCCGGCGGCCCGACCGCATGAGGATGCATGACAGATCAAAAAGGCATCCGCTGGCAGGCGGGTGCCTTTTCTTCATTGGGCGTGAAATCGGGGGGGCTGGACGTCAGCCACGATCGGCAAAGACACAGCCATCTGTCACCAACTCGGGCGGCGTCAGGCACAGCCCGCGCGCCACCGACCATGCGGCCAGCACCTTGGGCACATAATCGCGGGTTTCGGCAAAGGGCGGCACGCCATTATTGCGTTTCACCGCATTTTCCCCCGCATTATAGGCCGCGATCACCATCAGCGGATCACGGTCGAACTCGGTCATCAGCCAATCCAGATAGGCCACGCCGCCTTTGATATTCTGGGCCGGATCCTTGCTGTCCTCCACATCGAAACGCTCCGCTGTGGCGGGAATCAGCTGCATCAGCCCCACCGCCCCCGCATGGGACACCGCATCATGACGTCCGGCAGATTCCGTCGAGATCATCGCCAGTACTAAAGCAGGGGAAACCTGTGTGCCAATCGTCGCCGCCAGAATCTGCGAGCCATGCCGGTCGGCAATGGCTTTCAGATCGGCCAGCCGCGGTGCGCGTACCGATTTGCCCCCCGGCCCTTGCGACAGCGCCGCGATCGCGGCGTCAAAGCGGCCCGCCCGATCTCCCAGACCGGGCGAGACCCGATCCCAGTACCAGGTGTAGCTGGAACTGGCAGCAGGCGCGCTTGCCGATTTCGGCATCACCGGCGTGAAGGGCATAGCCGCCCGCGCAGCCAGTGCTGCGCGCTGCTCATCGGGGTTGATCTGGATATTGATACGCTTTCTCGTCCCCGGCGCGGGCGGCGTCACTGTTTTCGGCGAATAACGGTTCACCGTCGGGGCCTGATGCTGCATGGCCATTGTGCGCACGGTGGGCGTCGTGATCACCGATTGCGCCCAAGTCATCGGCGCGGCGGCCATCACAAGGGCCATGCCAGCGCCCAGACGGACGGTCTGTCTTACTTTCATAAGCTCATCCTGCTCGAACCGGGGCTTCGCCCTCTGTATGTCATAAATCCCGAATCCCACCGCAAGCGCCAGCGATTCGCCTTGATGTCCACGTCAGAGGCCCGTTTTCATACGAAACCGTTGCCGCAATCCCCCGCCAGGACCGGATTCGCGCGCGCATGAAGGCGCGTCTGCACATATTGGCCACCGATCACTCGCCCCAAAGTGGCAAGCGCCCCGTGAAAGGTCAATAAAAGCTAAAGATTCTGCTCTTGGTCGCTGAAAGGCCGATAAGCTGCCCCATTCTAGCCACGAACCAACGACAAATTCTCCTCATGCCGCGGGGCATAGGGACAAGGGTGAATGACCAGAACCGCGGAAAGAGTGAGAGTTTAACACTGGAGAGCTGCCATGAAACTGTTTCGTCTGACCAAGAAATTCCGCAACGAAGAAGACGGCGCTGTGACCGTTGACTGGGTTGTGCTGACCGCCGCCATCGTAGGCCTCGGCGTTGCTGTTGTGACCATTGTGGGCCAGAATATTTACAAAGCCGGCTCTGATATCTCTGTGTCGCCGACCGCGCCCGACTTCACGACCGCGAGCGGCACCGGCACCGGCGGCTGATAGTCAAGACTTCGTGGTAACTAGCTATTCGCCGAAAGCCGCCTTCGGGGCGGCTTTCGCATGCCAACACCTCATGCAAGAAGCTGCCCATGTTTCTTGTTCTGCTGTGCCTAGAGGAAACGGACAAATATGAGCGTGCGCCCCACGATATTATCTTGTAAAAACTTCGATCAGCAAAAATCGCTCCTACAAAAACTGCGAGTATTTCGTAAAAACGAATGTGGAGCCGTGTCAGCGGAATGGGTCGTTCTCACCGCAGTCGTTGCGGCTTTGGCGCTCGCAGTAGCGAAAGTCATCGGGACAAGTGCGTATTCAGCCTCCACAAAAATCGCGGACTATCTCGAATCCGTCGAGATTCAGGACGATTTTTAACCCGAAACTAGGGTTTCACGCCGCAAAGTACTCTCAGAAAGGGAAACACGATGCGTCTCATCTTTGGACTGGTCTTTATTCTGGGCGTCGCACTGGCCGGCATGGCCGTGTATATGACCCAAGGCAAGATTGCCGAATTTCAGGCCCAGCGTGATTACCTGCTGAAGGAGCGGCAGTCCATGACGCAGATGGCCAATATGGTCGTGGTGAAACATGCCCTGAAATACGGGGAACGTTTCACGCAAGCCGATCTCGAGGTCATCAAGGTCCAGCAGGGCAAGCTGCCCGAAGGCGCGTTCTCGGCCATTAGCGCGGCTCAGGGAGACGAGGCCACAAAAGCAGCCTTCCTTGACGGAGAAACCCGCCCCCGCGCGGCCCTACGGTCGTACGAGGCCAACGAGCCCTTGCTTGCATCAAAGATCACCAAACCCGGCATCGATGCCGGCATTACGGCCCGACTGGCGGCAGATATGCGCGCTTTCACCATCGGAGTGAACGCCGCATCCGGCGTGTCCGGTTTCCTGCGCCCGGGCGACCACGTGGATGTCTACTGGTATGGTCGCATCAACAATCGTGATGTGACCAAGCTGATCCAGACCAATCTCAAGCTGATCGCGGTCGATCAGAACGCCGATGCCGATCGCGTCGCCGAGGCCGTGATTGCACGCACCGTCACCGCAGAGGTCAGCCCCGAACAGGTGGCGGCCCTGACCCTTGCGCAAAGCACGGGACAGATCATGCTGGCACTGGTGGGAAATACGCTTGATACCAGCGCAATGGGCCCGATCGAGATTGATCGCGACCAGCTTCTTGGCACCCCCGAAGTTGCCGCAGCCCCTGCCCCCAAAGTCTGCACGATCAAAACCCGCAAAGGTTCCGAAGTGATCGAAACTCCGATCCCCTGCACCAATTAAGCCACCCCCAACCCGGCAACAGATGGACGGTAAAACCTGCATGTGACCTCAACGGCACAAACCGCAAGGGCGGTTATAAGCAAATTATTGCCAAATGTCCCTGTTTCGGTCATGCTCCTTTGAACGCAGTTAATGATCGCCAAGCGGACGCCAGAGCCGTAAGATTTACGATGTGATCGGAGAGGCAGGATCACAATGAACCTAAAGACTTTCTTCACGGCAGGGCTTTTGGCTTTGTCTTGCGGCCTCGGCGTGGTTTGCGCCGCCAATGCCGAAACATTGCGCGTTATGTCCGGTGCCTCATCCGCACCGCTGGCCGTGCCGATGAACCGTGCTGTGGTGGTGGAGAGCGACCAGCCTTTCACCGAATTATCCATCGCCAATCCCGGTATTGCCGATATCACCACGCTGTCCGACCGCACGATCTATGTACTGGGCAAGCTTCCCGGGCGCACGACAATGACCATTCTGGGCGCGGATGGTAAACTCATCTCGAATGTCGAAGTGCAGGTCACACCGGATATCGCCGAGTTCAAAGAGCGGCTGAAACAGATCCTGCCCGGCGAGAATATCGAAGTCCGCACGGCCAATGATGGTATCGTGCTCTCGGGCACCGTGTCTTCGACCGGCAAGCTGGATCGGGCGCTGGATCTGGCCAACCGCTATGCACCCGACCGCGTGTCAAACCTGATGACCGTAGGCGGCACCCAGCAGGTGATGCTGCAGGTCCGCTTTGCCGAAATGCAGCGTTCTGTGGCAAAAAACCTGAATGCTTCCATTGGCTTGGGCCTAACCCGTGGCAATGCCAGCACCTCTTTGACCAATGCGACCAATAGTGGTGAAGGCGGGCAGTTCGGGCTCAGCCTGACCCGTGGCACCTTCGAAATGAACGTGCTGCTTGAGGCGCTGGAATCCAAGGGCGTCGTGCGCACATTGGCCGAACCGAACCTGACCGCCTTGTCCGGACAGGAAGCGCATTTCCTTGCCGGTGGCGAATACCCGATTCCGGTGGTCGACGATGATGGCATCGCTATCGAATACAAGCCCTTCGGCGTCGAGCTGACCTTTATTCCCCGCGTCATTGATGACGGTGTCATCAATCTGGAAATGAAGGCTGCGGTATCGGCCATCGATACCAGCGTGACGATGGAATCGGGCGGCTTCTCGGTGAATGCCTTCAAGCGGCGCGAAACCTCTACGACGGTCGAGATGCGGGACGGAGAAAGCTTCTCTATCGCGGGTATTTTGCAAGATGATTTCAACGGGTTGAACGATCAGGTGCCGTGGCTGGGCGACGTGCCGGTTCTGGGCGCGCTGTTCCGTTCAAGCGAATACGAGCGCAAGCAGTCCGAACTGGTGATCATCGTCACCCCGCATCTTGTCACGCCGACCAAAGGCATGGCCTATGCCCTGCCGACGGATCGGGTGAAGCTCCCCTCGGAATCGGATATGTTCCTCTTTGGCAAGACCACGGGGCGTCCGGTCAGCGGGGCTGCCGCCGAAGTCGCCAAGCAGGATTATTCCGGCTCTTACGGTTATATGATGGAATAACAGATGCACGGTTCGGCTTTCACACTTACGCTTTGCGCAGCGGCGCTGACCCTTGCGGGATGCAGCCAGGAGATCGGGAATTCTCTGGGAAGTACCGGCTACGGGTCCGCCACGGCGCACAACCTTCAGGTTATGACCAATCCTCAGGATTTTGCGGTCAACCTGAACAGCAAGTTCAATGCCAGCGTCCCCACCACGATCAACTTCGCCTTCAATTCGGCCGTGCTGACACCGGAAGCCCGTGCGATTCTGGCCCAGCAGGCCAAGTTTATCCGCCAGTTCCCCGAGGTGCGCTTCCGTGTCTATGGTCACACCGACCTTGTCGGGTCGAACGCCTATAACAAGGCACTTGGTCTGCGACGCGCGAAAGCTGCGGTCAACTACCTGACATCGCAAGGGATTTCCAGATCAAGACTAGAAGCCATCGTAAGCTATGGCAAAACACAGCCGCTGGTTCTGACCAATGCCCCGAACGAACAGAACCGCCGCACCGTCACCGAAGTCTCGGGCTTTGTGGAAAGCAATCCGATGGTGATGAACGGGAAATACGCGCAGATCGTTTTCCGTGATTACGTGACAAGCGCGCAGCCCCCCACACAACTTACGGGCGGTGAGTCTACATCGGTCGGAACGGTCACAGGCGCGAAATAAGAAGCATAGTTACGAATGTCTTGCAGCAGGTGGTCCGTGGAAACAAGGGCCGCCTGTTATCATGATCGTCGCCTATATCCCCACAATTGAAACAGTCTGGCCGCAATCTTGCCAAGATTCGGCATGATCTTGAGCCAAAGCGAGGCCCCTGCGACCGAGTCGCGGCGGGTCACCCTATGGTCACTCCGAGGACCGAAAACGGAAGGGACGTCAGGCAGATGAGTGCAGCACCTATACTAAGCCCGGAGCCGGCGCCGCTGGTGGCCTGCACCGTGTCGCGTGATGTGTCGAACTTCAATCTGCTGATCGAGGATATGGAAGCCGAACTTGGCGAAAGCTGGGGCGATCTCGGCTTTGATGACACGCTTTTGTTTCTCAACCAGCCCGATGCCGAAACGCTGGAATTTCTGGCGATTGCCGTGGACGAGGATGACGAGATCAATCTTGACCGCATCACGCGCATCATCACGACCGCCAAGGAAAAAGGGCTGCGGATCATTCTGATCGCCGAAGAGCTTTCGCCGATCGCGCTGCACCAACTGCTGCGTCTGGGGGCGGATGATTTCGTCCCCTATCCCCTGCCCGAAGGCGCGCTGCACGAGGCCATCCACCGGCTGGGCCATGCCCAGGATACCGTCGAGGATTTCGCCCCCGCCCAGCCACGCAAAACCAGTCAAGATCGCAACGGCGCGGTGTTGGCCGTTCATGGCATGGCAGGCGGCGTGGGTGCATCGACCTTTGCCGTCAATCTGGCATGGGAGCTGGCCTGCAATCCTGGCGCAAGCGGCAAGAAACGCACCGCGCTCCCCGAAGCGCCGCGTGTCTGCGTGATCGATCTGGATCTGCAATACGGCACGATTTCCACCTATCTGGACCTGCCGCGCCGCGAGATCATTTTCGACACGCTCAGCAACACCGCGCAGATGGATGCCGAGCTGTTCCATCAGGCGCTTCAGGTCTATCAGGACAAGCTGCATGTGTTCACGGCCCCTGCGGACATGCTGCCACTGGATCTGCCGAGCACCGAGGACATCTCGCGGCTGATCAAGATGGCACAGAGCCAGTTCGACTTCGTGATCATCGACATGCCGTCAACCGTCGTGCAATGGACCGAAACGGTGCTGTCGGCCTCCGATCTGTATTTCGCCATGCTGGAACTGGATATGCGCTCGGCCCAGAACCTGCTGCGGATGATCCGTGCGCTTCAGGCCGAGGATCTGCCGGTCGAGAAGCTGCGCTACGTGTTGAACCGCGCACCGAAATTCACCGATCTGGCCGGCAAGTCGCGCGTCAAACGTCTGGCCGAAAGCCTTGATATCACGATCGAGCTGCACTTGCCCGATGGGGGGCGCGCCATCACGCAGGCCAATGATCACGGCCAGCCCCTTGCCGAAACGGCCGCCAAAGCGCCGTTACGGCGCGAATATCAGAAGCTGGCGCGCAGCGTCTACGACCGTAACCACGCTGCGAAGGCTGCACAGGGCTGATCCCGGACGGGATCGGAAAGGACAGATATGTTCTCGCGTTACAAAAAGCCAACCGCCCAGCCTGCCCCGCCCCCCGCCGCTACGGTCGACAAGGCCCCGACGGTCGAACCCGTGGTGGAGAAAGCCCCGCTGGTCACCCGCCGCATAGCGCCCGCAGCGCCCGCGCAGGCAGAGCCGCAGGACAAGGACCGCCGTCGTCGCCAGAAGCTGGGCGAGCTGAAAACCGAAATCCATACCCGCCTGCTCGAAGACCTCAATCTGGCGGCGCTGGAAACGGCGCGCGAATCCGATCTGCGCTCGGAAATTTCCGCGATCGGGGCCGAAGTCCTGCAAGATGCCGGTATCGCCCTGACCGCAAGCGAGCGCACGACACTGATCGGCGAGCTTTATGACGAGGTGATGGGGCTTGGACCTCTCGAACCGCTGCTTAAAGACGAGACGGTGTCCGATATTCTGGTCAATGGCCCGCAACAGGTTTTTGTGGAACGCGGCGGCAAGCTGGAGCTGACCGACACCGTTTTCAAGGACGAACGCCACCTGATGCGGATCATCGACAAGATCGTGTCGGCCGTGGGGCGCCGTGTCGATGAATCCAACCCCTATGTCGATGCCCGTCTGGCCGATGGGTCGCGCTTCAACGCGATGGTGCCGCCGATTGCGGTGGATGGCTCGCTGGTTTCCATCCGGAAATTCAAGAAAGACAAGCTGGGCATTGACGATCTGGTCGGGTTCGGCGCCTTTACCGAGGAGATGGCCGCCTATCTGCAGGCCGCCGTCTCGACACGGCTGAATGTCATCGTCTCGGGCGGGACCGGCTCGGGCAAGACCACCACGCTCAATGCGCTGTCGTCTTTCATCGACAATTCCGAGCGTATCCTGACCATCGAGGATACCGCCGAACTCCAGCTGCAACAGACCCATGTGGGCCGGATGGAAAGCCGCCCGCCCAATGTTGAAGGGCGTGGGGCGGTGACGCCGCGCGACTGTCTGAAGAACGCGCTCCGGATGCGCCCCGACCGGATCATCGTGGGCGAGACCCGCGGCGAGGAGGTCATCGACATGCTGCAGGCGATGAACACCGGCCATGACGGGTCCATGACCACGATCCACGCGAACTCGGCCCGCGATGCGATGTCGCGGCTGGAGAACATGATCGCGATGGCAGGGATCGAGATGCCGATCAAGGCGATGCGCGCACAGATCGCCTCGGCTGTGAACCTTGTGGTGCAGGCCTCGCGTCTGCAGGACGGCTCGCGCCGGATGACCTCGATCTCGGAGATCACCGGCATGGAGGGCGATGTGATCTCGATGCAGGAACTGTTCCGCTACGAGCGCCTCGGCCTGACGCCGGAGGGCAAGATCATCGGGCGGTTCACCGCAACGGGCGTGCGGTCGCATTTCTCCGACCGGTTCCGCCAATGGGGCTATGACCTGCCTGCCTCGATCTATGAACCCGTGGAGGGCTGAGCATGGGCGCGATTTCCACCGTTGCCATCTATGCGGTGATCTTCATCGCGGTGCTCTTGCTGGTCGAGGGCATCTATCTGCTGGTCTTCGGCAAGTCGATCTCGCTGTCGCGGCGCGTCAACCGCCGCATCGATATGCTGGAAAAGGGCGGTCGCCGCGAAGAAGTGCTGGAACAGCTGCGCAAAGAGGTGACGCAGCACGAGAAGGGGCGCAACATCCCCTTCTATTCGCTGCTGGCCGACAAGGCGCAAAAGGCCAATATCGCCTTCAGCCCGCAGGCGCTGATGGGGGTCATGGCGGCCATGAGCCTTGTGGTCTTTGCGGGCCTCTCGGTCGGGCTGACGGTGGACCTGCCTACACGTCTGCTGCTTTCGGTGGCAATGGGGTGCGGCGCGGTGTTCCTGTGGGTCTCTGGCAAGGCGAAGAAACGCATGGCCCTGGCCGAAGAACAACTTTCGGATGCCATCGAACTGATGGTACGCAGCCTGCGGGTGGGGCATCCGCTTTCCTCGGCCATCCAAGCCGTGGCCAAAGAAATCCCCGACCCGCTGGGCACCGAATTCGGGATGATCGCGGACGAGGCCGCCTATGGCCGCCCCGTGGCCGATGCCCTGCGCGATCTGGCCCAACGGCTGGACATGCAGGATCTGCGCTTCCTCGCCGTGGCGGTATCGATCCAGCAGCAATCGGGCGGCAACCTTGCCGAGGTGCTCGACGGGCTGTCCAAAGTGATCCGCGCAAGGTTCCGTCTGTTCCGTCGCGTGAAAGCCATTACCGCCGAGCCGAAATGGTCGGGCATGTTCCTCTCGGGCTTTCCGCTGGTGGTGCTGGCGGGCATCCTGATCGTCTCGCCCACCTATTACGACAAGGTCAAGGATTCCGATATGTTCCTGCCTCTGGCCATTGCCGTCTTCGTCCTGCTGGGCATGAATGTGCTGTTCATGCGCATCATGACCAATATCAAAGTCTAAGCCCCGCTTTTCAAAGAGACCCCCATGAGCGCGCTCTCCCAATTCCTGACCCAATCCCTTGGCCCGCTAGGACCGATGATCGCGCTTCTGGTGCTGGCGGGCGGGCTGATCCTTGCCACCCTGCCCTTTCTGCTCAAACGGCGCAGCGATCCGCTGGACAAGATCGCCCAACAGCGGCGCAATTCGCAGCCGGTAACGGCCACAAGAAGCCCCGCAAAACTGCGCGAAGGCAGCGGCAATGACGCGCTGGAACGGTTTGCCGGTTTTCTGGAACCGCAAAACGAAAAGGAAATGTCGGCCGCCAAGAAATGGTTGCAAAGCGCGGGCTATCGCGGCCCGAATGCCGTGCGCAGCTTCCACGCAACCCAAGCCTCGGCGGCGATTGGCGGGCTTGCGCTGGGGGCGCTGATCACGGTCTATCTCACCCTCACCAATACCGACCCGCTGGAACCTGCGGCGATGATCGGCCTGATCATGGGACCGGGCGTTGTGGGATATTTTGGTCCGAAACAATGGGTCAACAGCCGTGTCGCAGCCCGCACCGCCGAATTGCAGAACGGCTTTCCCGATGCGCTGGACATGCTGCTGGTCTGTGTCGAGGCCGGACAGTCGCTCAATCAGGGCATCATCCGCGTGGCCCGCGAACTGGCCACTTCCTGCCCCGCCATTTCCGAGGAATTCGGTCTGATCGCCTACGAGATCAAGGCGGGCAAGGACAAAGCCACCGTGATGCGCAATTTCGGGGAACGCTCGGGCGTGAGCGACATCCAGAGCTTCGCCACCGTCATGATCCAGTCGCAGACATTCGGCACCTCTATCGCCGAGGCCCTGCGCATCTATGCCGCCGATATGCGCGACAAACGGATCATGCGCGCCGAGGAAGCGGCCAACAAGATCCCGACAAAAATGACCTTGGGCACAATGGCGTTCACCGTGCCACCGCTTCTCATCATCCTTGTTGGGCCTTCGGTCTATGATATGATAAACAGCTTCAGCAACTTCTGACGCTCTAGAGCCCGATGCCCGCCACCCGACGCCTGATTGCCCTTGCCTGTCTGTCTGCCGCGCTCGCTGGCTGCGTGCCGCTGCCCTTCGGCACCTCGCAATCGCCCTATGCACCGGGCTATGCGGATGGCGACGGGGTGGACGGGCTGATCGTCGGGCATCGCCTGATGGCAGCGGGCGAATATGATCTGGCGCTCAAGGCCTATTACCGCGCGATGGCCGAACACGGGGCCACGGTGGACACGCTGTCGGCCATCGGTTCGGCCAATCTCAAACTCGGGCGCTTGGGACAGGCGGAACAGATCCTGCGCCGTGCCACCGAAAAAGACGCGAAATTCGTGCCCGCCTGGAACAATCTGGGCGTTGTGCTGATGGAAGAGGGCAAGGTCGCCGAGGCCGCGCGGACCTTCCGCATCGCCTATGGTCTTGATAATGGCGAATCTGACGCGATCCGAGAAAACCTTATGCGCGCGCTCGCAAAAATCGACAAACCGGTATATGATTCTCCGCAAGAACAGACATTCAAGCTGGTGCGGCGCGGGCATGGTGAATACCTGCTGCTGACCAAGCATTGAGGCCGAGCGAGAGGACGCAACACCATGCGCCAGATTATCGTGATGACCGCCCTGCTGGGAGGCGCGCTGATGCTTGCCGCCTGCGGTGCCAGCGACAGTGCCAAGGAGGCCGAGGCCTTCAAGACCGTCAATGCGATCGACGAAACGAACCTGTCGGATATCATGCTGACTGTCAGCGACCCGAAGGAGGCTGTGAAATATTTCCAGCGCTCTGCCAACGAAAACCCCGACCGGATCGACCTCAAGCGGGGGCTGGCGAAGTCTCTGGTGCGGGCCAAACAGCATGATCAGGCCGTGAAGGTCTGGCAGGCGGTGCTGGCCATGCCCGGTGCCACGGATGCCGACAAGGTCGGTCTTGCCGATGCCCAGATCCGCAGCAATGATTGGGCGGGCGCGAAGGCCACGCTCAACACGGTGCCGCCCACCTACGAGACATATGACCGCTACCGGCTGGAAGCGATGGTGGCCGATAGCGGCAAGCAGTGGAAAAAGGCCGATAGTTTCTATGATACGGCTGTCGGGCTGACAACCCGCCCCGCCGGTGTGCTGAACAACTGGGGCTTCTCGAAACTGACCCGTGGCGATGCCAAATCCGCCGAAAAGCTTTTTGCTGAAGCGCTGACCTATGACCCGTCCAGCTTCACCACCAAGAACAACCTCGTTCTGGCCCGTGCCGCGCAACGCAAATATGACCTGCCGGTGGTCGACATGACCCAGACCGAGCGGGCCCAGTTGCTGTATACGGCGGCGCTTTCGGCCATCAAGCAGGGCGATGTGAATACCGGGCGCAGCCTCCTGCAGGAGGCTGTTGACACCAACCCCCAATATTTCGAAGAGGCCGCCCGTGCCTTGGCCGCGCTTGACGCCAATAAGGTCAAGGCCTGACATGTTTGCCGCGCCTCCGTTTGCAGCAGCCTGCCTTTTCCTGCTGGCGATGACACCGGTCTGCCTCTGGGTGGCCGCCACCGACCTGCGGGACATGAAAATCCGCAATGTCGCGGTCTATACCACGGCGGGGATCTTTGTTTTTCTGGGGCTGGCGGTGCTACCTCCAGAGGTCTGGGCATGGCGGTGGGTCAATTTTGCCGTGGTCTTGGCCATCGGTTTCGCGCTTTTTGCCTTTGCAGGCTTTGGCGCGGGGGACGTGAAATTCGTGTCGGTCGCCGCGCTCTTTGTCTCGCATGAGCCGGGGCAGATCTCGCTGGCGATGATCTGCCTCTCGGTCGGTTTGCTGGCGGGGCTGGGGTTGCATCAACTGCTCAAACGCCTGCCCGCCCTGACCCGTGCGACCTCCGGCTGGCGCAGCTGGACCGCCAAACGCACCCCCGCTGGCGTCGGGCTGGCGTTGGCCCTCTGGATCTATCTGGCCCTTGCCGTTCTGGCGGCGGCATAAGACCACCCCACGCCCGCATTTTTCCCGAATTCGGCCATAATGCGGCGTCACCTTCTGCCCAGACATATCTGTATGTCTGTCGTTCCGGTGACCATGTGTGAGGAAAAGGTTTCTGCCATGAATATGATGCTCCGCCCGATTACGGCCCCGCAGACACCGCGCAGCCTGTCGGAGACGGGGCTTAGCCTTGTGATGATGCGCGACCTTCTTCTGAAGACGATGTTCCGCACCAATCAGACCACATTGACCGCATTGGGCGCCCTGATGTGCCTGCCAACCACCTTGCTGCAAGAGCTGATCGATCTGGCCCGCGAGCAGCGCCTTGTCGAAGCGATGGGAACGCTGCATGCCAATTCCGGCAACGAGATGGCCTTCCAGCTTTCGGATGCCGGTCGCGCCCGCGCGCTGGACGCGCTGGCGCAGTCGGAATATTACGGCGCGCTTCCCGTGCCGCTGGTGCAGTATCGCGCGCAGGTCAAACGCCAGTCCATCCGCAATATCCAACTGACCCGCGAGGCGCTGTTGCAGGCGATGGGGCACCTTGTCCTGCCGCCGGATCTGATCGACCAGCTAGGGCCTGCGGTCGGCTCGGGGCGCTCGATCCTGATGTATGGCCCGCCCGGCAACGGGAAGTCCTCGATTTCCAACGGGATCCGCGACGCGCTCGGCGACCAGATCTATATCCCCCGCGCCATTGAATATTCGGGGCAGATCATCACCGTCTTCGACCCCATCATCCATACCGAGGCCCCGATCCCCGAAGAAGACCCGACAGCGCTGCGCCGCGCAGGGCCACGTTTTGACCGCCGCTATGTGCTCTGCGCACGCCCGACCGTCATCACAGGGGGCGAATTGACGCTGGATATGCTAGATCTCAAATTCAACCCGACGGCGCGCACCTATACCGCGCCCCTCCAGTTGAAAGCCTCGGGCGGTGTCTTCATCGTCGACGACCTTGGCCGCCAGTCCGAGCCACCACAGAAGCTGGTGAACCGCTGGATCGTGCCGCTTGAGGAAAGCCGTGATATCCTCGCGCTGCAATCAGGCGAGAAATTCGAGGTGCCTTTCGATACATTGGCGATTTTCTCCACCAACTTCCACCCCAATGCCATCTTCGACAAGGCTGCGTTGCGGCGTATCTTCTTCAAGATCAAGATCGACGGCCCCAATCAGCGGGATTTCCTCAAGATCTTCAAACTCGTCGCGAATAAACGCCAGATGCCGTTGAACGAAGCTGCCCTGCTCCATCTGCTGAAGGTGAAATACCCCAGTATCAACAATATCTACGCGAATTATCAGCCGATCTTCCTGATCGACCAGATGATCGAGATCTGTAAATTCGAAGGCCTTCCGCGGCAGATGTCGCCCGAGCTGATCGACCGCGCATGGGCCAATATGTTCGTGCGTGACGAAGAGATCCTACATTAGGACACACGCATCTGCGGCGACGGCTCTGCGGGCGGCAGGGGCAGGTCGAAAAGACCGGCATCCTCGACATTGGACAGATAGGTGCGCGACACCGGCACCACAGCCCCGTTGCGCAGGGTCAGCTTTGCCTTGGAGGTCATTTTGCGGGCCTCTGTCACCGCATCTTCGGCCACCCAATGCGACCGGTGCACCTGCAGCCCTTCCACACCGTCCAGTTCGGTGATGGCGTCAGCCAGCCGGATCAAAACCTGATGCGACCCCTGCGAGGTGGTGACATGCACATAATGGTCGCGGCTTTGCAGATGCCAGATATCGCCATGATATTCCTCCGGCAACCGCTCCAGCAGGCGTGGGCGGTGGGCAGGCTGCGGCCTCGGAGCCGGTGCAAATGGCACGGGGGCATATTCGGCAGGCAGAATATCGGACGGGCCGGTTTGCGGCGGGCGGACGTTTACCGGCTGACACGGTATCTGCGCAGGTGCCCCCACGACAGAAGGCGGATCTTCAGGGGAGAGATCGCCCTGCGATGACGGCAGATCTGCCTGCTCTTGTTCTTGTTCTTGCTCTTGCTCTTGCTCTTGCGGGTAGAACACGCGCCGCAATGTGACACAAAAGAATGTCATCGCAAAATTATAGGCCCCAAGTTCCAGCAGGCTGGGCAGGTTTGCACGCGCCATATCCGCGAAATAGGACAGCAGCGCCAGATAGGGAAACGCCATGATGACGCCAACGCTGACCGATTCCAGCAGCACATAACGCCAGAACTGCCGGACCCCCAGAACCGTCTCGTAAAGCAGCCGGAACCCGCAGCCGATCAGAATACCGAAGGCCCAGAGCGACGGCCAGTAGACCAGCCTTTCACCGAAAGTCAGCCATTCGAATGTGCCAAACGGCCCGCCCAATATCCCGAACACCGACGCGGCGCCCCAAGTCAGAAGCAGCGTCGGCACGCTCAGTGAACGAAGATAGGTGCTCCACATCGTAAGGGACCTCTTGCTTGGCGTGCCCTGTCCCATCCGCTAAAGCGAATGCCTTTGTCATGAGCCCAGAGTAATTCCTGTTCTGCGCTCCAGAATAAACAAAAATAATTGCACCTTTGCGAACGTCGCAAAAACGAGACAAACGCCGGGGGTATTTTCCGGCGTTTGTCAAAGGTTCAATTTACGGTTGATTCGACCCCTGCCCCTTGGCGGCTCAGGCCGTCAGCCCCTCCGGTTCGGGCAGGTTATTGGCGCGGGCGCAGGCGGTCAGGGTATTGGCCAGCAGGCAGGCGATGGTCATCGGCCCAACCCCTCCGGGAACCGGTGTGATGGCCCCTGCCACCTCGGCCGCCGATGCAAAGTCGACATCCCCGACCAGACGGTGCTTGCCCTCGCCCTTTTCGGGGGCCGGAATGCGGTTGATACCAACGTCAATCACCGTGGCACCCGGTTTGACCCAATCGCCCTTGATCATTTCAGGACGGCCAACAGCGGCCACCAGAATATCCGCGCGGCGGCAGATCTCTTCGATATCCTTAGTGCGCGAATGCGCCACCGTCACCGTGCAGCTATCGCGCAGCAGAAGCTGAGCCATCGGCTTGCCCACGATATTCGACCGCCCCACCACAACGGCATTCAGCCCCGAAAGCGCGCCATGATGATCGCGTAGCATCATCAGACAGCCCAGCGGCGTGCAGGGCACCATGGATTTCTGCCCCGTCGCCAGAAGCCCGACATTGGAGATATGGAAGCCGTCGACATCCTTGGCCGGATCGATCGAATTGATGACCAGATCCTCGTTGAGATGTTTGGGCAGCGGCAGCTGGACCAGAATACCATGCACGGCAGGATCGGCATTGAGACGCGCGATCAGCTCCAGCAATTCCCCCTCGGAGGTCTCGGCAGGCAGCTTGTGCTCGTAGGAATTCATGCCGACCTCGACGGTCTGCTTGCCCTTGTTGCGCACATAGACTTCCGATGCGGGGTCTTCCCCCACCAGCACCACAGCCAGACCGGGCGTAATACCGTGATCGGCTTTCAGGCGGCTGACCTGAGCGGCCACCTTCTCGCGCACCGAGGCCGCGAAGGCCTTGCCGTCAATGATCGTCGCAGTCATTCAAAGTCTCCCGTGCCAAGAACACGCTCTTCGCGCTGGATCGACGCCTCGATCATGATGCGATAAAGCTGCTCGAAAAGTTCAACATCGCCGTTACATTGCGCGGCATGCGCTTTGACCTTGGCGACAACATCCTCGACCCGCTCTTCGATCCGTGCCGGCATATCCTCTTCCGGCTTCAGATCGATTGCGCGATCAATCAATGTCAGACGATAGGCAAGATGCTCGACAATCTGGCGGTCGAGCCAGTCGATCTGCTCGCGCAGCTCTTTCATCGAGGGAATGGTCTTCGGATCTTTCATAGGACAATCCACTGCTTATCTATCCGGCGGCACAAAGATTGACGCCGCTTACATTGATGGCGCTACCTATTACATCCCCAGCACAGGCGGACAAGCCCGCGATCGACAGGTCATGTCGATATTGCGCTCTTGTCCCATGAAAGATCGCGATAAAGGCCTGATCCTACCAATCGTGCTGAAGTTTCGACCATGCGCGTTGGTCCGGCACCCAAAGCTGCAAGCTCTGCCCCAGTGCCAGCCGTCCCGGACGCTGCACCCAGGCCGTCACACCGCGCCGCCCCGTGGCCGCAGGCTTATAGGCCTTGCCCTTCCCGGGATGCACCGCCTCGATGATGGTGCCGGGCAGCACGCAGGGCCGGTTCTCCATATCCACCACCAGCGCCACACCCTCTTCGCTTTGCAGACGTGACGATGGCGGAATATGGGAAAAATCCGGCAACCCGCGCAGCACGACCGACGCCCCCACCCATTCGGGACGCAGCTCGGGAATGCGCATGGCAAACGCAGTCTCGGCCATTTCCTCGGCAGAAAGCAGCGTCATCTGGCGGGTATTGGCGATAATCGTGCCCTTGGCAAATTGCGCACTGACCCGCGAGCAGGCAGGCCGTGTGCGACCGCGATGGGCCTCCCCCAGCGGGCCGTCGAAATCCAGTTCAAGCTCGGTCCGCGCCACCGACTCCATCTGCCCCTCGGGCACGACCCCAAGCCAGACAATCTCGGCACGATACCCCGTCGGCTTCAAGGCGGGCATGAATAATCCTGTCAAATCACCGCAAGCACGCAGCAGACCCATGCTTGGACCGCATAGCGGAAAGGTCAAGATCCGTCGTTACGTTCGCAGCTTTGCCCTGACACGAAGAGTTCGGGCGATACCTTGGCCGCCACATCCGGCCCCTTTGCAAAAAAGGCCGCCCCGAAGGACGGCCTTTTGTAAAATCTCCCGAAGGCATCACGCTTTGGGATCGGTCTCGCCCGTCTCCGGAGCGGTCTCGCCGGAGGTCTCGGGCTTGGTCTTGGAGATCGAGTTGACGGTCGGCAGGCCGCCCAAGGGGGTATCATCGTCCCCGCCCAGCGTCTCGCCCCGGATGACCTTCTTGATTTCCTCGCCGGTGAGGGTCTCGTATTCCAAGAGGCCCTGCGCAAGACGTTCCCATTCCTCTTCGCGCTCGTTGATGATGCGGACCGCCTCGCGATAGCCCTCCTCGATCAACTCGCGCACCTCGTCCTCGATCAGCTGTTTGGTCGCGGTCGAGACAGAGAAGCCTGCGGTATTGCCGGAATAGCCCTCATGCGCTTCGGAATAGTCGATATTGCCGACCTTGTCGGACATGCCCCAGCGCATCACCATCGCCCGTGCAATGGCCGATGCCTGCTGGATATCGCCGGCCGGACCGTTCGACACATGGTCGGGGCCCCATTTCTTGATCTCGGCCGCCTTGCCCGCCATCGTCATGGCGATCTTCTGCTTGGCCTCGTCCTTATGGTAGTTCAGCTTGTCCATCTCGGGCAGCGAGACCACCATACCAAGGGCCTGACCGCGCGGAATGATCGTGGCCTTATAGACCGGATCGCATTTGGGCAGCGCAAGGCCGACAATCGCGTGACCGGCTTCGTGATAGGCGGTCATTTCCTTCTGCTCGGGCGTCAGCACCATCGAGCGGCGCTCGACCCCCAGCATGACCTTATCCTTGGCCTGCTCGAAATCTTCCATGGTGACGAAACGACGCCCCACACGCGCGGCCATCAGCGCCGCCTCGTTGACGAGGTTCATCAGATCGGCCCCCGAGAAGCCCGGCGTGCCCCGCGCGATGGTGCGCAGATCGACATCGGGACCAACCGGCACCTTGCGGGCATGGACGGTCAGGATCTTCTCACGGCCCTTGATATCGGGATTCGGCACATGGATCTGGCGGTCGAAACGGCCCGGACGCAGCAGCGCGGGGTCCAGCACGTCGCGGCGGTTGGTCGCGGCAACGATAATGATGCCCTCATTCGCCTCGAAGCCGTCCATCTCGACCAGCAGCTGGTTGAGGGTCTGTTCACGCTCGTCATTGCCGCCGCCGATGCCGACACCACGGGCGCGGCCCACAGCGTCGATCTCGTCGATGAAGACGATACAGGGCGCGTTCTTCTTGGCCTGTTCGAACATGTCACGGACGCGGCTTGCACCGACACCCACGAACATTTCCACAAAGTCAGAGCCCGAGATGGTGAAGAAGGGCACGCCCGCCTCGCCCGCAATCGCACGCGCCAGAAGCGTCTTACCGGTGCCCGGAGGGCCAACCAGCAGCGCGCCTTTCGGGATCTTGCCACCAAGGCGGCTGAATTTCTGCGGGTTGCGCAGGAATTCCACGATCTCTTCCAGCTCTTCCTTGGCCTCGTCGATGCCTGCGACATCATCAAAGGTCACGCGGCCCTGCTTTTCGGTCAGCAGTTTGGCTTTCGATTTGCCAAAGCCCATCGCGCCGCCTTTGCCGCCGCCCTGCATCCGGTTCATGAAGAAGATCCAGATACCGATCAGCACGAGGAAGGGCAGCCAGACGCCCAGAAGGGACATGAAGCCCGACTGCTCCTGCTTCACCACCTTGACCTGCACCCCTTGCGAGATCAGACGCTCGGCGATCGGATCGGTCAGAGGTTTGACGGTGGAATAAGTCGACGTGCCGTCTTTGAGCTGATAGCGCACATCCTCCCCATCGATCTGAACATTGCTGACATTGCCCTTATCGACTGCCGTAATAAATTCGGAATAGTCGACTTGCTGCGAATTCATCGCGTTCTGTCCATCCCCAAACAGGTTGAACAGGGCGAGGATCAGCACGAACAGCACGGCCCAAAAGGCTAGATTGCGCGCATTACCCAAGGAAAAACCTCCAATTCATTTTGACATCCTTGCGACGCCCGGATGAGCGGGCAGGAAGCCGTTGATCTGAAAATAGGGATTTAGGCTCAGGGTTCAACGGGTGAATAGCATTGAGCGGGTGAACGGGGTCGCAATTTCTGCATTCCAGCCATTCGGAAGCCCTGCCAAGGGCGCCGCAAGCAGTGTCGGACCGTCCCAAACCGCCGGACTCGCCAGAAGCGAGGCCCGTGGCACCCCTGTCGCGCGCCAGTCGGGGCATTGCGCAATCCCTGCCTTTCCCAAAGCGGCGATGGTCAGCCCCCTGCATGCGTAAGCCCCCGTCTCTCCCTGTGCCTCTGGCCCATCACGCCCAACGCGCCAGCGGTCCCATTGCGTGATCTGCGCCGATGACACAGCCACAACCTGTTGCGCCACCGCCGCCAGTTCGCGGGTAAAGCGCACGGTGCCACCCTTCTGGCTGCGCTGCACACCGGCCAGCGTTCTGGTCTGGGCGAGATCGCGGCAGAAGGTCTCCAGCTTGGGGCCCCGCGGCGCATAGGCCCCGCCCCCGATCCAGCCGAGAATCACCACGAAGAGACGGCGGCGGAATTCGCCCTGCACTTCGCCCTCCAGCCCTTCGAGACTGACCACCACATCGCCACGGTCGATCTGCACATGGCGCGCGACCATCGCGGCCAAAGCGGTCGACAGGGCCTCTTCGGCGCGGGCCAGATGCGATACCGTCTGGCAGATCTCCTTGGGCGTAATCCCGAGCGCCGCCAGATGCGGGGCCGCTTGGCGCACCTTCACGCGGTCATATTTCGGGTTGTCGTTTGACGGGTCCTCGGCCCATTGCGCACCGATCCCGCGCAGATAGGCGCGCAGGTCCTCACGCCCGAGATCCAGCAAGGGACGGTGCCACGTGACGCCGTTCTCGACCCAAGCCTGACGCATGCCCGACAGCCCCTGCACCCCCGAGGCCCGTGCAAGGCGCATGAAAAAGGTTTCCATCTGGTCATCGGCGGTATGGGCCATCGCGATATGGGAGACCCCCTGCTGGCGTGCCCAAGCCCCCATCAGTTCCATCCGCGCCCGCCGCGCGAGATCCATCAGATTACCCCCCGATGGCGCCTGCCAGCGTAGGGTCCAATGCGGCAGGCCAAGGCTTCGGGCCACCTGCCCCACCATGCGCGCCTCATCGGCCGCCTCGGGACGCAGTCCGTGATCGACGGTCACCACCGCCAGATCCAGCCGCCCCGCCAGCAGATGCAGCATCGCCATCGAATCACCGCCCCCCGAAACCGCCAGCCCCACGCGGTGGCCCTGCATGGCCGCCACAAACGCCTCGGGCACGGGCGGCCCGAATGGCAAACTGCCGCGACAGGGCGCGGCAGTCGGGGTCTTGTCATGATCGGACACGCAAGGGCCTCACATACAGCCGAGCTTCGACATCTCCGCGCGGGCCTCGGACACGGCCTGCGCCTGCGGATAGCGTTGCCCCACCTGTCCCAAGGCCGTGCAGGCTTCGCTGCGCTGGCCAAGCTGACCCAGAGCCCAGCCCAGCTTCGTCAGGCTTTCCGGTGCCTTATCCCCGTCAGGATAGGTCGAGAAAGCGTTCAGCCAGGCCCTTGCCGCCCCTGCGGTATCGCCGGATTTCTGCAAGGCCTCGCCCTGATAATAGAGCGCGTCGTCGCTTAGCGGGCCACCCGTGTAGGATTGGGCAAAGGCCGCAAGCTCTTTCGCGGCGCGAGGAAAGTCACCCTGATCGAGCACCCCCTTGGCCCGATCGAAGTCCGACTGTTCATTCATCGCCAGATCGGCACTGGACTGGCCGGACCCGTTCGAGGACGCTGCCGGCGTCGGAGCCGCTGCAGCACTGCTATCTGCCCCGCCCAAAGGCGCGGTTTTACCAATCGAGGAGATGTCGCAACCCTGCTCCATCTCGCAGACACGGAATTCCAGATCCCCAATCCGGTTGGTGCCATCACTGACCACCCGATTGATCTTGTTCTGCAATTCTTCGGTCTGCGAGGTCAGCCGCGACAGCGACGCCTCCATCGTATCCATCCTTGCAAGCGCCGAGGCTCCGCCCGCCGCCTGAAGTCCCGAAGAGCCGGAGGACACCAGCTCCTGACGCAGGCCTTGCACCTGCGCCGAGAGCTGCGCCAGTTCCGAGCGGATATCGGCCAGAGACTGCTGGTCCTGCGCGAAGGCGGGCAGGCCCGCCATCATTGCCAAACCACAGACCGCCCCCTTCAGCGCACGCATCATCAGGAACCCGCGCCTTGTGCGATCACCGTCACGGCGCGACGGTTCTGCTGGTAGCATTCCGGTGCCGAGCAGACCGCGATCGGGCGCTCTTTACCATAGGACACGGTGCGCAGACGGTTGCCGCTGACACCTTGGCTGATCAGGAAGGCCTGTGCCGCGCTTGCACGGCGTGCCCCCAGCGCAAGGTTGTATTCGCGCGTGCCCTGTTCGTCGGCATGGCCTTCGATCACGGCAGTGTAATTCGGGTGGGCATTCAGCCATTGCGCCTGTTGGGTCAGGATCTGGGTGGCTTCGGGCGACAGGGTCGACTGGTCGACCATGAAATGCACCATGTCACCGATTTTCTTCTGGAAATAGGCGGGCGAGTTGGGGTCGTTGATATCGCCTTGGCTGACCGAGCCGTCCCCATAGCCGCTGCCATAGGCACCGCCCGGATCATTCACGCCCGAGCCATCGCCGAAGCGGTCGGGATTGTTACACGCGGCAAGGCCCAATGCGCTCAGCAGCAGGGCGGCTTTGAATGCGGTTTTCATAGATCGTTCCATCATATCAGGTGCTCGTCATGAGCAGGGTAACAGTATTCTTCGGGCTTGGAAATGTCACTGCAGAAGCGGTGACCACGTCACATCAGAGGCCGCGCCGGGCGTCGGCACCTGCTTCAGGTTGCGGCCGGAAATATCCACCGACCACAGGCTTGCACCACCGTTCGCGCCGGGGCTTTCGCGGGTGAACATGATCACACGGCCATTGGGCGACCAAGTCGGACCCTCGTCAAGGAAGGAAGCGGTCAGCAGGCGTTCTTCCGAACCATCGGTGCGCATGACGCCAATATGGAAGCGCCCCGCATGCTGCTTGGTGAAGGCGATCATATCGCCGCGCGGTGACCAGACCGGCGTCGAATAGCGCCCTTCGCCAAAGGAAATACGGGTGGGTTCGCCGCCGCTTGCGCTCATGACATAAAGCTGCTGCGTGCCGGAGCGGTCGGATTCGAACACGATCTTCGACCCGTCAGGGCTGTAAGAGGGCGCGGTCTCGATGGCGGGGCTATTGGTCAGGCGCTGCGGTGCGCCGCCATTGATGCCCATCCGGTAAAGGTCGGTATTGCCACCCTGCTCCATCGAATAGAGGATCGAGCCGCCATCGGGCGAGAAGCGCGGCGAGAAGGTCATCGTGCCGGGGGTCTCGGGCAGAAGCTGCGAACTGACATTGCCCACATTCATCATCTTGATCCGCGGGAAGCCGGTTTCGAACGTGGTATAGATCAGCTTGGACCCGTCCGCCGAGAAGCGCGGCGCCAGAACGATGGTGCTGGAATCGGTGAGATAATTCACGTTCGCGCCATCATAATCCATGATCGCCAGACGTTTCTGACGGGCATTTTTCGGGCCGCTTTCGGACACGAAGGCCACACGGCTGTCGAAATAGCCACCCTCACCGGTGATGCGCGAATAGATGGTATCGGCCACCTTATGCGCCAGACGCCGCCAGCTTTGCGGGCTGGCCGCCAGTTGCTGGCCCTCCCCCATCTCGGCCCCCGAATAGATATCGAAAAGACGGAATTTCACGACTGCCTTGCCGCCCTGCATCGAGACAGCCCCCACAATCAGCGCCTGCGCGTTGATCGCGGTCCAGTCGGAATAGTTCACCTGCGTGCCGAAGCTGGAGAAGCGCTGGATATGGGCGTTTTGCGGGATCTCGCGGAACAGGCCCGTGCCGGTCAGATCCGAACGGATCACGCTAGAGATATCCTGCGCAATCTTCGAGGCATCGCCGGTTTCGGCGATGAAGGTCGGCATGGCAAAGGGCAGCGGCTCGATCACACCATCGGTAATCTCGACATGCAGAGGTTCGCCATCCTGCGCCATCGCCGGAGCCGCAACCAGCCCCGCCGTCATCACACTTGCGGCGGCCACTCCGGCCAACATCATACGCAGCATCGAAACACTCCTTGTCTGGTCCGTTCCCGTCTGGTCAGAACGGGCAGGTTTTGTCGGTTGTAGCGCGGAATGGACGCAGGGCGCATCACATCCGCACGACATTTCGCGATGATCGGACGATTTCCTTGAAAACCGCATCAACGCATCCTCATGCTATCGGGGTTGAAATCCATCTCGATGGTTTTCCAGCGCCCGTATTTTTCCGCCGGAAGCGGGAAGCCATCCGAGCCACAGCGCACGATCGCGCGGCGTGCCGCCTCGAAGGCCTGCTTGGCAGCCGCATCCGACCCGCCCGACGACCCGATCATCTTGATCGTCGAAATGATCGGCGTGCCGTTCTGGTTCATCTGCACCGAAACCGTCACCGTGGTGCGCAGCGCCTCCGAGGACAGCGCGCCCACGTTCCAGCATTGCTTCACATCGACAACCAGCGCCTCTTTCTCGCCGCGGGTGATCGGGGGGCCCATCGGCGCATTGCCGGTGCCGCCCGTGCCCTCACCGCCCAGAGCCTGCGCAAGCGCATCCTGCACCGCCTTCTCGGTATTGGGCGAAGGGGCTGCGGGTTTCGCAGCAGCAGCAGGTTTTTCGGTCTTCTTCTCGGCGGGTTTGGCCGCAGGCTTATCCGCCTTTTTCTCGACCGGCTTGGCCGCAGGCTTGTCGGCCGGTTTCTCGGCTTTCGTCTCGACCGGCTTCGGCGTGTCGGCTTTGGGCGTGTCAGCCGCTGCGGTTTCCACCGGCTTCGGCTCTTCCTTCTTCGGCGGAGCGGGCTTTGTACGCGGCTTGGGGCTGACCGGCGGAGCCGATGTCTTGGCCTCTTCCACCGGCTTCGAGGCTTCGGTCTCGATCTCGGTGCCCGCCTCCTCGGGGGCCGCGGCCTCCTGCGCCTCTTCCTTCGGCTCTTCAGGCTTCGGCGCCTCGGCCTCTTGCGTGGCCTCCTTCGGCACCTCGGCCACCTTGGCTTCGGGCGCGGGGGTGGGCAGCGGATCGGGGGCCACACGCCGCGCGGGCTTGGGCACCGGACGCGGGCTGAATTCGGGGGTCGAGGTGTCTTGCGGCACTTCGACGTCCGGCATCATCGAGGGCGGGACTTCCGTCACCTCTGTCGGCTCGGCAGGTGTCTGGACCTCCGACAGATCGGGCTTGGCTTCGGGCTTGGCAACCGGCTCGGCCAGAGCCTCCTGCGGGGCCGGATCGGGGGCCTCGTCGGGGGCAGGCACATCCTCTGCCGGAGAGCTGTCCTGCTGCGGGGCGGCAATCGCTTCGGGCGCGGTGTCCTGCACCTCGCCCGCTTTGGGAGCTGCCGCCTGCATCGCTTGGAATTCGGCATCCGAGATCACCGAAACCTGCGTCATCTGTATCGGCTCGACCGGATCGCGTTTGATCAGGAGATCCCCCACGACAGCCCAGAGGATGATCCCCGCATGGACCACCCCCGACACCCAAGTGCCGATCTTATCTGCCCGTTCCATCCGCATAAAGTTGCGTGCCTTGCGCTTACTGTTTCGCCGGTCCCGTCAGCGACGGACCACCGGATTCGGTCACCAGAGTGATATTGTTGAAGCCCGCGCCATTCAGGGCGCCCATGACTTCGACCACACGGGCATAGTTGATACCGCCATCGGCGCGCAGGTAGATCTTGTTGCTGTCCCGCTCGGCGGCGATCGCCTGCAAACGGCCCACAAGCTCGTCTTCCGGCACGGTCGAGTTCATCAGCGACACCGTGCCATCCAGCTGCAGCGAAATGGTCAGCGGCTCTTCCTGTTCGGTCGGCACCGCCTTGGCCGAGGTCTTCGGCAATTCCAGCGGCACACCCACGGTCATCATCGGCGCGGCCACCATAAAGATGACCAGCAGCACCATCATCACATCGACCATCGGCGTGACGTTGATCTCGGCCATCGCCTGATGCTTGCCGCGCCCGCGCCGCCCTCTCCGGCTGGAATTTTTCATCACACCGCCGCTCATGGATCAGGCGTCCAGCTGGCGCGACAGGATGGTGGAGAACTCGTCGGAAAACGCCTCGTAGCCGCCAACGATACGGTCGGCATCGCCCGAAAGCTTGTTGTAGAAGATCACGGCAGGAATAGCCGCAAGCAGACCGAGGGCCGTGGCCACCAGTGCCTCGGAGATACCGGGAGCCACGACGGCCAGCGAGGTGTTCTGCGAAATCGCGATTTCCTCGAACGCCACCTTGATCCCCCAGACCGTCCCGAACAGACCCACGAAGGGCGCGGTGGAACCGACCGTTGCAAGGAAGGGCAGCCCGTTATTGAGCTTCTCGCTTTCCTTGGTGATCGCCACATCCATCGAACGCTCGATCCGCGATTGCGCACCGGCGATCAGATTGCCGTCCTGACGGTGGCTGCGACGCCATTCCAGCATACCGGCGGCAAAGATCTTCTCGCTCGCGCCATCGGGGCGGGTGCCGATCTGCTCGAACAGCTCGTCCAGCGGCTCGCCCGACCAGAAGGCCTGATCGAAAGTCTCGGCCTCGCGGCGGGCCGCGCGGAACGAGATGAATTTACGGATGATGATCGCCCAAGACCAGAAGCTGGACAGCATCAGCAGGATCACCACGAGTTTTACGGTTAGGGAGGCACGGGCAAAAAGGGCAAGCAGCGAGAAATCCATCTGCTGCGCCGCGCCAAGCACGTCTGTTTCCATCAGTCTACTGCTCGTCAAATAGGGGCCGCGTTTGTCGCGGGTTGATTGGCAGCGATTTTAGCGCACATAAAGGGGCTACGCCATAACATCTACGTCACCTAGGGCCAAATTGCGCACCTAATGCAGGCTCGGAGCCAACTTCCGGCGTATTTCGGCAGATATCCGCTGCGCCGCCCCTGCCTCGTTCAGGCATACAAGGGTGACCTGCGCGGCAAAAAGCACCTCTCCCGCGCGTTTGACCTCCTGCGCAAGCTGGATCCGCGCGCCAGTTTCGGCCAGCAGCGTGGTCGAGACAACCAACTCGTCATCATATCGGGCAGGCTTGAGATACTCGGCCTCGACACGGCGCACGGCGAACACCGTGCCGGTCTCCGCCTTCATCCGCGCCTGATCCACACCAAGCGACCGGACCCATTCGCTGCGCCCGCGCTCGATGAATTTCAGGTAGTTGGCATAATAGACGATCCCCGCCAGATCGGTATCTTCGTAATAGACGCGGATCGGAAATTCAAAAGCCATCTCAAGACCTTACTTATGAATCCGTTAGTTTTTCGGGGCCAGTTTCGCCTCGGCCATATCCTGCACCATGCGGGCGCTGGCGGCCTCGGCTTTCTCGCGCATCAGATTGGCACGGGCAAAAAGGCGCAGCGCATGGGCGGCCTCGTCGGCCACGGGCGGCATGACCGGATCATAGCTGGCGGCAATCAGCGCCGCCACCTCGGGGCGCAGCACAGCGGCCCCGCGCGCCAGCCCCAGCGGAGACTGCGCGGCCCATGCCTCGCTTCCCCATGCGAGAATCATCTGCACCGCCTGCCCCAGCGCGATCGTCTCGGCAGGCACCTCGGCCATAGCCTCATCCATCCGCACGAAACTGAAACAGGCCCGAATGGCCCCCTGATCATCGAAGCGGAAGGTGCGGTAATGGGTCGCCCCCGCATCATCCAGACGCACAACCAGATCCTGCAGACCCGGCAGCATATGATCGAGGTTCGGAACCTCCAGGAGTTCCTGCCAGTCACGGAAGAAGAAGATCATCAGATTGGCCCCGAGCTCCGGATCGGTCTCGGCCAGCTTATGGCCCGACAGCGCCACGACCGCCTCCAAAGCGCCTTTCATGATCTGCAGCGTCTCTTCCTGCACGCCGAAGACGATCGGCACGATCGGCCTGCCCCAGCGCGCGAAATGGTAATGCCCATCCGTGCGGGTAAACAGGGCGGTGATCTCTTCGGGCGTCAGGCTACAGGCTTCGGTCATGGTGGTCCTCGTCTCTTGATCGCGATCATAGGGCGTCGCGCGGGCGAGCAAAAGGCGTCATTCGCCCCTGTCGCCCGACGCGGCCCCTATGGCTAGAAACCGGCATGGGTTTCCAGAAAGGCCAGTTCGGGCTTGGTGCTTTCGCGCTTGAGCGCGGCATTGCGATGCGGAAACCGGCCAAAACGCGCAATGATGTCGCGATGGGCTTCGGCAAAGCGCTGCCCTTCCGCATTCTGCGCCGCCGTATAAAGCGCGAGCGCGCGGTCCTGATCGGCCAGTTCCTCGGAATGCATGAAGGGCAGGTAGAAAAAGGCAGCCGCTGCCGGATCCACCTCTTTCGCGACAGCCGCATCGAAGCCTTGCGCCAGCGCCGCATCCGCCACCGCCCGCGCCTTGGCATCGCTAGCAAAGGCATGGCCGGTCCCGCGGAACATGTTGCGCGGAAACTGGTCGAGCAAGATCACCAGTGCCAGCGCCGACTGCGCGGCCTGCTGCCAATCCGCCAGCGCGCCCTGCGCCGCATCGGCCTGCAAGGCGGAGAAACGGTCGCGGATCTCGCCGTCGAACCGCTCGTCTTTGACAAACCATTTTTCGCGATTTTCCGGTGCGAACCAGAATTCCAGAACATCCTGCGCGCGTGATGGTGCCATGTTGGCCTCCTTTGGCTACGGGTGGAGCCTATAGATAGGCCGAAGCGACGACAGCCCCAATACAAGGCGCAAAAAATAACGGGCACCGCGACGGGTGCCCGTTGGACGCTCCGGCCCGAAACCGGCTCAGGCGTTCTTTTCGGCCTGTAGACCTTTGACGATGGAATAGCACATCACCAGCAGAACAACGGTAAAGGGCAGCCCTGTCGAGATCACCATGGATTGCAGGGCCGAAAGCCCGCCCCCCAGCAGCAGCACAATCGCGACCACGCCCTCGAAGGTCGCCCAGAACACCCGCTGCGGAACGGGGGCATTGACCTTGCCACCTGCGGTGATGGTGTCGATCACCAGCGAGCCCGAATCCGAGGAGGTCACGAAGAACACGATCACAAGGATCACCCCCACAACCGAGGTGATCTGCGACAGCGGCAGCGCCTCCAGCACGCGGAACAGTTTCACCGAGATATCGGCATCCACGGCGGCCTGATAGCCGTCCTGAATGACCTGCTGCAACGCGACGCCCCCGAAGATCGACATCCAGACCACACAGGCCAGCGACGGGATCAGCAGCACACAGACCACGAATTCGCGCACCGTCCGCCCGCGCGAGACACGCGCAATGAACATGCCCACAAACGGCGACCAGCTGATCCACCATGCCCAGTAATACGAGGTCCAGCCCTGCACGAAGCGGGTATCTTCACGCCCGAACGGG
The DNA here is from genome assembly GCF_057380695.1 of Thioclava sp. NS-SX20. Lineage (NCBI taxonomy): Bacteria > Pseudomonadati > Pseudomonadota > Alphaproteobacteria > Rhodobacterales > Paracoccaceae > Thioclava > Thioclava sp. NS-SX20. The sequence goes on from NZ_CM170816.1 coordinate 2,221,600, forward strand.
TTCGACAGCGCCGGAAGCTCGGTCAGGTAGGCACCAAGGCCGGTGCCGATATCGCCCAGAAGGGTCAGCGTCGGGCCGGTGAACAGCACGAAAAGCAGCAGAACCAGCGCGAGGATCATGTTGATTTCCGACAGTTTCTGCACGCCCCCTTCCAGCCCGCGCAGCACCGAGACAAGCGCCACAGCGGTAATACAGATGATCAGGATCACCTGCACCGTCGTCGAGATCGGAATGCCCAGCACGGCATGCAGACCGGCATTGGCCTGCGTGGCCCCCAGCCCCAGCGAGGTTGCCAGACCGAAGAGCGTGGCAAAGACCGCCAGAATATCAATGATATGGCCCGGCCAGCCCCAGATCCGCTCGCCCAGGATCGGATAGAAGGCCGAACGGATCGTCAGCGGCAGCCCCTTGTTATAGGAGAACAGCGCCAGAGCGAGCGCCAGCACCGCGTAGATGGCCCAAGGATGCAAGGCCCAATGGTAGATGGTCGCGGCCATGCCCAGCTTGAAGGCGGCCTCGGTATCGCCTTGCGCCCCGCCCAGCGGTGCGCCAGCCGCCCCTGCGAACGAGGTCGAGAAATGGGTCAGCGGCTCCCCCACGCCATAGAACATCAGACCGATGCCCATACCGGCGGCAAACAGCATCGCAAACCATGCCGGATAGCCGAAATCCGGCGTGGCCTCCGACCCGCCCAACCGCACCTTGCCCCAAGGCGAGACAATCAGGAACAGACTGAACAGCACGAAAATGTCGCCCGCCGAAAGGAAGAACCAGTCGAACCCGCCCGTGACCGACGAAAAGAGCCAGCTGAACAGGGACTGGGCCGTCTGGGGGAAGACCAGCGTAAACAGCACGAATAACACGACAGCCACAGCAGAGATGGCGAAGACCGGATTGTGGATATCGAAATCCAGTCTGCCGACACTGCCTTCGATATTATCCTGTCCGACGGAATAGTCGGTGTCGATCGGGGCGGCGTCGCCCTCGGGGGCGGGCACACCCAAATCCTCGTCCTGATCGATTGTCTCTGCCATGCAGCGTCTCCTGTCCTGTTTCCTTTGTCGCTCCGGCGCGGTCAGTTGCGGACCTGCCCCCAAGACCCCGAGGCCGGATCGGGTGCGCGGGCCCCCAGATACGGCAAGAGCGCAATGCCGTGCGTGTGCGGCTTTGCGTGTAAAGGCCAAGATGACAGCCCGACGCGACCCGTAAGTGCCAAAAGCGACGCGAAGTGTCGCTTATGAGACATTGCGTCCAAAAACTCCACCACTGAAACAAGCAAAAATCCGCCGGGTTCCCGGCGGAGGACAGAAATATGCGGATTCTATCGGAAAAGCGGCGTGTCAGCGGCTTCGCAGGGGCACCACTTGCTGCACGATCCCGACGAAGAGCAGATAGAGCGAACTGAGGATCAGCCCGAAATGCACCCATGCAGGCGAATGGAAATTGGTCCATGCCGCAATGGCCGCGAAGACCACCCAGGCCAGCGCGATCGGCAATGACAGCGCGCGCCAACGCTCTGTCCTGACCGGATGGATGAATTTCAACGGCAGGAACATCGCCACCGTACAGATCAGCACCAGCACCAGAATAACCGGCGGGGTCGGCGCCACAGCAAACACGACCAGCGCCACCATATTCCAGCAGCCCGGAAAGCCGGAAAAGGAATTATCTTTGGTTTTCATGCGTGTATCCGAAAAGTACACAACGCTGAAATAGGTGATAGCCACCACCACAAGCCAGCCCGGCCACCCCGGAAGCAGGTCGGATTTGAACAGCGCATAGGCGGGAATGAAGACATAGGTCAGATAGTCGATGATCAGATCCATCAGGACCCCGTCATAGACCGGCGCGTTCCGTTTGACATCATAACGCCGCGCAAGGGGGCCGTCGATGCCATCCACAACAAGCGCCACAACCAGCCACAAGAACATGACGCTCCAGTTTCGCTCGACGGCTGCATCAAGAGCCAGAAGCGAAAAGACCGCTCCGGTTGCAGTGAGAAAGTGAACGGAGAGAGCTTTGGTGCGTAACATCATAATTCGGGTCATGCCGCAAACGCCCCGTTCGATCAAGCAAAGACATAGAACCCCAAGTCTCTTCCTGAAACTGTGGCGCAATCGCGCCGACCGTCACGCCAGCGGATAAAGAAGGGCGGCAGAGCCGCCCCTCCCGTTCAAGCCATGTCTATCGGGCCAGACCTCAGCCCTGCGACACGTCTCCCAGCGTTTCTGCCAGAAGTTGCTCGAACTGCTGAACACGACGCATGTCATCCTGCACATCCGCCGTCTCGGCATCCTCATTGGCTGACTCTGCCAGAGATTCGACCAAAGATTGCGCAGTCGAAACGCCGTCTTCATCATCGGAAGGTGGCGGGCCCGGTGGTGGGCCCATCATGCTGGCAACGCTGCTTGTGCTCTCTTCGGTTCCCGAAACGGTCTCGCCACTGATCGAGGCATCATAGGCCGCCTGCTCCATGGTCGACAGCTCGCCATCGCCATCAAGATCGAAGACCTCTTCGTCGCTGGTCAGCGTGGTGGAGCTTGTCGTGGAGGAAGAGGACGAGGTCTCGCTCGTATCGCCAAACAGGGAAACAAAGAGGGATTCGGTATCAGCGCCACTGCCAGACGAGGCGGGAGGCGCCGGAGGAGGAGCCGCAGAAGCCTGCGTTTCCTCTACGGTTGTGCTATCGTCGTCTTCCGTTGTCGTCGTGCCGGCCTGTAAAACCTGCAAACTCGACGCAACGCCTACACTACCGGCAAGGGTTGATACGTCCATAATGCGTTCCTTTCTGAACATGAAACGTATCCTAGGTCTGCGCCCGCAAAATGAATGAAACCTTTCCAGAACATGGTTAACCCATCGACTTTCCTGATCGGAAGCCGGTTTACAATTAAAACTTGACCTAACGATAACGGAAGGCCGCCCAAACAGCGCGTTCCTATCAGCGCCTCGGATGGGCGGCGCGGTAGACCTCCATCAGGCGCGCCTGATCAACGGCGGTATAGACCTGCGTGGTGGCAAGGCTGGCATGACCCAGCAGCTCCTGAATGGCCCGCAGATCGCCCCCCGCACTCAGCAGATGGGTGGCGAAACTGTGCCGCATGGCATGTGGCGTCGCCGTTGCAGGCAAGCCCAAGGCCATCCGCGCCTGCTCCATCGCCTTGGCGATCAGCCGTCCGTTCAGCGCCCCGCCCCGCTTCCCGCGGAAAAGGGGCAGATCGGCCGCGACCGGATAGGGACAGAGCCACAGATAGCTTTCCACCGCCGCGCGGGCAGCAGGCAAAAGCGGCACCATCCGTTCCTTGCGCCCCTTCCCCATGATCCGCAGACTATCACCCAAAGGCAGATCGGCCCCGGTCAGCGACAGCGCCTCGGAGATCCGCAGACCACAGCCATAGAGCAGGGTCAGCACGGCAACATCGCGCGCGGCCACCCACGGGTCCTGCGCCTGAAGATCCACCTGCGCGATCATCGCGACCGCCGCATCCTCGGCCAAGGGGCGCGGCAATTTGCGCTGGAACCGTGGCGGACGCACCGAAAGCGGTGCCGTCGCATCGAACCCCTCGCGATCGGACAGCCAGCGGACAAAGCTTTTGACCGAAGACAGCGCCCGCGCCAGCGAGCGCGCCGACAGCCCCCGCCCCCGCTCATGCGCCATCCATGCGCGCATATCGGCCGTGCTCAGCCGTGCAAGACGTGCCACCCCGAGCGACTCGCCCTGATGGACATGCAGAAAGGTCAAAAACCCCCGCAGATCACTGCCATACGCGAGAATCGTCTGCTCTGATGCGCCCTCAAGCCCGCGCAAATGCGCAAGCCAGCGCTGCATCGCATCCCGCAGGGCGTCCGACATTCCAAGCATTTCCTACCCCAGAAACCGTTGCATCATACGTTCGAAAACGGCACCGAAAAACCCAAGAAGCTCCGTCCCCTGTGACAGCCTGAACCGCTGGGGATCGACAGATCCCAGCACCAGCATGGCCGGCAACCGCCCCCTGCCCAGATCCAGCGCGATCACCGCCTCCGAAAGGATTTCCCCGACCCTGCCCGATCCACAGGCATGAACAGGGCTTCCCGCCGGAACGACCCTGCGCAGCACGACACGCTCGGGCACAGCCATTCCTGCGGCGCGCATATATTCGCCGGCAAAGCCCGGTTCGGCCAGACACAGGACATTCCCCAGATGCCGTAACGCCGGATCAGCCTCGGAGTGATGGGTTTCCAGCACCAGCCGGAGGGTGTCGACCTCCAGAATCTCTGTCACCTCGCCCTGCAGCGCCTCCAGAAACCCGCGAAAACCGGAGGGCTCCGGATGGGAGGGGACCCGATCGAACGGCCCCAGAAGCGCCAGCACCGCACGATGCACCTGAGTGGTGCCGGCAAGGTTGTCATAGGCGGCAGCGATGACCGAGCGATGGGTATCCTCGAGCCGGTCGAGCCGCATCTCGAGCCGCCGCAGCGCAACCGATCGCAGGTCGACAACCCTATCATCCCGCGCGGCTCCGCCCGCCCCGACAAGCACCTGCATCACGGCAGGATCATCCAGAACAAGGTCTGGCTCGGACAGAATTTTCTCGCGTAGAATTTGCGCCAAACCGGCCTGTGTCATCGCAAGCATCCCCAGATTTCAAGACCTTAGGCGAATATATCAAGTTCTTGCTATTTTCCCAAGGGGGCCGTGCAAGACTGTTTCAGGAATATTATCATATATCACCAAAATTGGTTATTTAACCCGAATCCAGAACGGCAAATGATATTTTGGGGTTACTCTCTTCCAAATAACGAGTTACATAAAACAATCATGCTTAGTTATTCTATTGCAGATATCCGGCTCCGCTTGCAGGAGCAGCTTCGGCGGATCGGGGTTTCCATGCGGCAGGCCTCTATCAGGGCTGGAAAATCCCCGGGGTATCTCCATTCCGTGCTCAAGGATGGAAACGATCCGACCATCAGCAGCCTGACCGAAATCTGCCATACCAACGGGCTGAACCTGCCTTATATACTGTTCGGTGTGCATATCGATGACGAGGCGGAAACGCTGCTGCGTCTGGCCCAGACACATCCGAACCGCCGTCACGCGCTGATGACATTGCTGGGCGACCCCGCCTTGCCGCAGGATCTGGCCTAAAACCGCCCGTCCCTGTTCCGGTCTTTCGCACATACCGGCGCAGGAAAAAGGGGCCTTCCGGCCCCCTTCCCACCGATCTTCCTCTTGGAGGATCAGATGATTTTCTGGCCGGTTTTCGCCCAGTCCGCCATGAACTGCTCGAGCCCTTTATCGGTCAGAGGATGCTTGACCATCCCCTTGATCACGGCCGGCGGCGCGGTGATCACATCGGCCCCGATTTTCGCACAATCGGTGATATGGTTGACCGAACGGATCGAGGCCGCGAGGATCTCGGTCTTGAACTCGTAATTGTCATAGACGGTGCGGATGTCTTCGATCAGCTCCAGACCATCAAGGTTGATGTCGTCCAGACGCCCGATGAAGGGCGAGATGAAGGTCGCGCCCGCTTTGGCGGCAAGGATCGCCTGTGCGGCAGTAAAGCACAGCGTGACATTGACCATATGGCCTTCGGATGCGAAAGCCTTACACGCGGTCAGACCGTCCCAGGTCAGCGGAACCTTGATCGCGATATTGGGGGCAATCTTGGCAAGTTTCAGACCTTCTTCGATCATGTCCTTGGCTTCGGTGGCAACCACCTCTGCCGAGACCGGACCGGTGACCATGTCGCAGATCTCTTTGGTCACTTCGAGGATATCGCGCCCCGATTTCATGATCAGCGAGGGGTTGGTGGTCACGCCATCGACCATGCCGAGGTCGTTGAGTTCCTTGATGGCGGCCACATCGGCCGTATCGACGAAGAATTTCATGAGTTTCCTCCAGATGGGCTGGTGCGGCACTGATAGCGCAAAACCTCTGGCCGCGAAAGGGTGGTTGTCGCGCATTCGGGGGGCTCTGCCCCCCTTGGCCTGCGGCCAATTCCCCCCGGGATATTTGGGGCAGCTGGAAAGGGGGGCCGCATGAGCGGGCAGGACTGGTTTACGGACGGGGCGCGGGTCTCGGTTCTGACGGCGGAGCCGGTCGGGCGGCCACTGGATTATCTGGCGCCTGAAGGGGGCTGCTGGGCGGGCGCCTTTGTCATGGTGCCTTTGGGGCCGCGCAAGGTCTTGGGCGTTGTCTGGGGGGCGGGCGATGGGGATTTTGCCGCGGCCAAGTTGCGGCGCGTTTTACAGGTGATGGATGTGCCGCCGATGAAGGCAGAGATGCGGCAGTTCCTGATGAGGATGGCCGCCTATACGATGACGCCCCTGCCGCAGGTTTTGCGGCTGGCCACCCGTGCGCCGGGGCTGTTTGACGCGCCGGGGCTGCGCAAGATCTACCGTCTTGGGTCGGGCGAGCCGTCGCGGATGACCGATGCGCGGGCGCGGGTGTTGGAGGTTTTGCGCGACCATGGCGGGGCGGGCTTTCAGTTGGGAGAACTGGCCGCTTTGGCGGGGGTGACGACATCCGTGGTGAAGGGCATGCTGGCCTCTGGCGCGGTGGTGGAGGCGGATGTGCCGCGCGATGCGCCCTTTGAACGGCTTGATCCGTCCTTGCCGGGCAAGGTGCTATCCGAGGCGCAAAGGGCCGCTGTGGCACGGCTGGAGGATGGGTCTGGTGGGTTTGCGCCGGTTTTGCTGAAGGGTGTGACGGGCTCGGGCAAGACGGAAGTTTATCTGGAAGCGGTGGCCGATTGTCTGCGGCAGGGGCGGCAGGCTTTGGTGCTTTTGCCCGAGATTGCCTTGTCATCGGAGTTTCTGGCCCGGGTGGAGGCGCGGTTTGGGGCAAAGCCCGGCGAATGGCATTCCGGCGTGACCCAGACCGAGCGGCGGCGGTTGTGGAAAGCCACGGCCTCGGGCGAGGTGCAGATGGTGGCGGGGGCGCGTTCGGCGCTGTTTCTGCCCTTCCGCGACTTGGGGCTGATCGTGGTGGATGAGGAGCATGACACCTCCTACAAGCAGGAGGAGGGTGTGTTGTATAACGCCCGCGATATGGCGGTATTGCGGGCATCCCTGTGTGGGGCGCAGGTGGTTCTAGCCTCGGCCACGCCATCGCTCGAGACCTGGGCCAATGCCGAGAGCGGCAAATATGCGCGGGTGGATCTTGGCGCGCGGTTTGGCGCCTCCAAGCTGCCCGAGATGCGGCCCATCGATATGCGCAACGAGAGCATCGAGAGCCAGCACTGGATCGGCCCGACGTTGGTGGGCGCGGTAATCGACCGTGTGCGCCGTGGCGAGCAGGCGATGCTGTTTCTCAACCGTCGCGGCTATGCGCCGGTGACGATCTGTCGGGCCTGCGGGCATCAGATCGGCTGTGACCATTGCGATGCGCGGATGGTGGAGCACCGCTTCATGAAGCAACTGGTCTGCCATCAATGCGGCGAGACGAAACCGATCCCCACGCAATGTCCTAATTGCAAGGTCGAGGGCAAGCTGGCGCCCGTCGGCCCCGGTGTCGAACGTCTGGCCGAGGAGGTGCGCGAACGTTTTCCCGACAGCCGGATGGCAGTGCTGTCGTCTGATCTGTTCACCACCGCGCGGGCGCTGAAGGAGGCGATTGCCGATATTGCCAATGGCGGTGCGGATATCATCATCGGCACGCAGATCGTGGCCAAGGGGCATAACTTCCCGAAGCTGTCGCTGGTGGGGGTGATTGATGCCGATCTGGGGCTGCAGGGGTCCGACCTGCGCGCCGCCGAGCGTACTTTCCAGCTTATGCGGCAGGTGGCGGGCCGTGCGGGCCGCGCCGAGACCGAGGGGCTGGCGCTTTTGCAGACCTATCAGCCCGAGCATCCGGTGATCCGTGCGATTCTGGGCGGCGATGAGGAAGCCTTCTGGCGCGCCGAGGCCGCCCAGCGTCAGGCGCAGCACGTGCCGCCCTATGGGCGTATGGCGGGGATCATCCTCTCGGGGCCGGATCTGAAGCCGCTGTTTGACATAGGCGAGGCGCTTTCGCGCCAGTCGAGACCGCTGCGCGAGATCGAGGCCACCGTCTATGGCCCGGCCCCTGCCCCTGTGGCGCGGGTGCGCGGACGGCACCGCGTGCGGCTGCTGGTGAAGGCCGACAAGCGGGCACCTTTGCAAGCGGCCCTTGCGCGTTGGGTGGCACAGGTGCGCCTGCCCAATAATGTGCGCCTTGCGATCGACATCGACCCGCAAAGTTTCATGTAGGGCAAGGTTTCATGTGAAACGGTCCCTTAGCGCCCGCGCGCCTCGGCCAGCAGGCGATAGCTGTCTTCCGGCCCCTTCGGCACGATACGCGGCGGGTTAAGCCGTTTGATCGCGTAATAGCCCGCCTTGATGTGATCCAGATCGACCGTCCCGGCCACGCCCGGCTGGTTCAGCATCCGCACCATATGGGCATAGAGCGCCGGATAATCGCGCAGCATCTTCAGGTTGGTCTTGAAGAGCCCGTGATAGGCCACGTCAAAGCGGATCGAGGTGACGAAGATCCGGATATCGGTCTCGGTCAGGCGGTCGCCGTGAAACCACGGGCGGCCATCCGACAACACGGCTTCCATCCGGTCCATCTCGGAGAAAACACCCGCCACCGCCTCGTCATAGGCCGCCTGAGAGCTGGCAAACCCCGCCTTATAGACCCCGTTATTATAGGCGTCATAAATGCGGGCAGACGCCTTGGAGATCTCTGTCTCAATATCCTCGGGGCGCAGGCACGGGGTCTCGGGGGCAAGCCCTTCGAAGGCTGCGTCGAACATACGGACGATATCGGCGCTCTCGTTATTCACGAGGCTATCGGTCTTCATGTCCCACAGCACCGGAACCGTCGCGCGGCCTGTGTAATGCGGATCGGCGCGGGTGTAGAGCTCGTGCAGATAGGTCGCGCCATGCAGCGGATCGGCCTCCGCCCGCTGGAAGCCGCCAAATTCCCAGCCCTGATCGCCCAAGCGTGGATTGACGACAGTCACCTCGATGAACGCCTCCAGCTTCTTCAGCTTACGGGCCATCAATGTGCGCGAGGCCCAGGGGCAGATATAGGCCACATACAGACGGTAGCGCCCGGCTTCGGCCTTATAGCCGCCCTGCCCCGTGGGACCGGCCGACCCGTCCGGCGTGATCCAGTTGCGAAACCCCGAGACCTGTCGCACGAAGCGTCCCTTATCATCGGATTTCTGCACCGGCTGCCAGTCTTCGGTCCATGTGCCATCAACGAGCATTGGCCATCTCCTTGGCTTTCAGTGTCACCGGCAGCCCCCAAGGGTCCACCAGTGTGGCAGCACCGCCCAGCGCCGCCAGGGCTTTGGCCTCACCGCGCAGGGTCAGCCCCGACAGGCCGGTGGCGGGGCGCGAAACGGCCCCTGCGCCCCGCGAATTCCAGATGTTGGTGGCGATATGGTGGTGATAGCCGCCCCAACCGAAGAACTTCGCTCCCGGATAGTCGTTCATCACCGAAAGGCCCAGACGGTCACCATAGAACTCCATCGCAGGCGCAAGCCCACCCACCTGCAGATGCACATGGCCAATAGTCATCCCCTTTGGGGCGCCAAACCATTTGCCCGAACGCTGGTTGTGCAGATCCTGCAGATCCAGCGGCTCGGTCACCATATGGATCTGATCGCCCATACGGATCCACTGGTCGCGCGGGCGGTCGACATAGACCTCGACGCCATTGCCCTCGGGATCGGCCAGATAGATCGCCTCGGACACCGAATGGTCGGATGCGCCCTGCAAAGGTGCCCGACGCGCCACCGCATTATCCAGCCAATCGGCAAGCGCACGGCGCGAGGGCATCAGGAAGGCCGTGTGGAACAGCCCCGCCTCGCGGTGGCTGGCCTTGCGGGCCGCACGATCCGCCCGCAACTCGACCAGCACGCGCCCATCCGCGCCATAGTGGGCCACCGTGCCATCCGATGACAGACGCGCCAGACCCAGCACGTTTTCATAGAATGCGCCCACGGATTTCAGGTCGTGGACCGTGAGGGTGACATGGCCGACCTCGATCGGTGCATCACTCGTTGCCATTTCAAACCTCCTGCCACCCGCGTGGCGTTACAGGATGCGGGAAGCCTCCTCCCCGCCCCGCAGTCCAAGCTATCAGCGACGGAACAGGCGATGCGTCGGGAACAAGGCAGCCGCGCCATCCCCCAGCAGGGCCATCATGCCCATGACGGCGGCCCACATTACCGGATATTCCCAGCCGCCACCGGCATTGGAGAAGGTGAAGCCATTGGCGATATGGGCGGCCATCGCAGCCCCCAGAAGCAGCGGCACGAAGAGCGCCGAAACGAGACGCGGCAACAGGCCGAAAATCAGGGCCAGACCACCAAAGAACTCCGCCGTCATGGTCAGCAGACCTACCCAGCCCGGCAGGCCGAGGCTCTGGAAGTAGCCGGCGGTGCCTGCGGGGGTGAAGATGAAATATTTGATCAGCCCGTGGGTCACGAACAAAGCCCCCGTCGTCAGGCGAAGCCCCAGAATGCCCAGCGGGGCAAGGCGGCTGGTGGTGTCAGGCTTGGCCGGAGCGGCTGCGTTATCGAGTGCGATATGTACCATTGTCTTCTCTCCATCATCCGGCAGATCCGCCGGAAGTATTGCGGGCCTCCCGTGCTGGCCCTTTCGATGAAGACACTATGACGTCGATCATTTGCCAATAAAATGATCTATAAAAGGAAACACTATCGCTATTATGTTCCTAAACAACTCCGTTTGATCGCAGCCAGCATCCTTTTGCGGATCAGACCGCTGACCGGCCGGATCAGATACCAATAGGGCGTCAACCGCACCTTGGCCGCACCATCCAGACAGTAGATACGCGTGCGGGTGGTCAGGCGGGGGCGATTGTCGCCCTCAACATGGAAATGCATCACCAGCTTGACGGAACCGGCCCGGTCATAGGCGTGAAGGGCGGCCAGATCGGGCAGCGGGTCCTGACCGTAGCGCGCCTGCCAGAACCGTCCGACCATCCCGAAAACCGCCTCGTCGGGGCCCTGAGCCAAGGGCGTGAAATGCGTCAGATCGAACGGCTTTTGCGCCACGGGCTTGCCCCGCAGGCGCCCGATCAGCCGTGCGGGCAACTCCCTGAGGGTGATGGCTCCACGGATAAAACCGTCCTGTCGGGGATCATAGGCCAGCGCCTCTGCCAGTATCCGCCCGGCAGGGGCCGGAATGGAAACCGAATGGGTTTCCTGAAAATGGAACTCGGGAAGAATGTCATCGATAATCATATGAATCTCCGCTGCGGATTGTATGTTACAATCCACAACAGAACACCGGATTCAAGCGGCGGTTACACCTCGATCGAGCCCACCGAGCCACCATCGACCCGCCAGTTCGCTCCGGTGACAAAGCTCGCCCTTTCCGAGCACAGAAGCGCGATCACGGGAGCGACCTCTTCGGGCTTACCGCGACGCCCCAGCTTCAGGAAGGGACGTTCTTCCTTCAGGAAGCTCTGGATCGCCTCGTCCTTCGACACGCCAAGCTCTTTCGAACGTTTCTCCATCATCCCGTCGGTCATCGGGGTTTCGATGAAAGCAGGGGCCACACAATTCGCCATCACCCCCTTGGAGGAATGCGCCAGCGCAATGGATTTCGAGAAGCTCAGCAGCGCCGATTTCGCACAGTTATAAACGGTTTCATCCGCATAGGGCTGGGCGACATTCTCCGAGGTCACAAAGACCATCCGTCCCCAACCGCCCCTGATCATCGCGGGCCCGATATGGCGGGCCAGACGCACGGCAGACAGGAAGTCGATATTCAGCGCTTCGGCCCAATCCTCTTCCGTCATCTGTAACGGATCGCCCTTGGCCCCCGTCACACCGGTCGCATGAACCCAGATGTCGAAATCGGTGCCGATTGTGTCGATCAGCGCGTCCACCCCTTCGGGTGTCGAAAGATCGGCAGCCACGGCCTTCGCCCCCAGCGGCTCGGCCACGGCATCAAGCTTTTTCTGATCCAGATCGGTCAGGACAAGATCGACCTTTTCCTCGGCCAGAAGCTTGGCGGTCTCGTGCCCCATGCCCCCCGATGCTCCGGTAATCAGCGCGCGCCGTCCCCTGATGTGCAGATCCATGTGCAATTCTCCTGATTGAATGCTGTCGACAGGCCAACGCCCCCGCCCCCGCCCGCTGTTCCAAGAGAGCCGATCACGCGCCCGCGAGGCCGCCCGCAAGAATGCGTAGCGAGGGCGCGTGGCAATGACCTCGAAAACAAGGCTTGCGAAAGAGGCGAAGATTTTCTATATGCCCCCTTGAGAGGTTGGCGCGGGCGAGCGCCTCGCCAACCCGGTCAGGTCCGGAAGGAAGCAGCCGCAACGAGCCCCGCTTGGGTCGCTGTCCAGCCTCTCACCTCTTCCCCCACAGCTTCAGTTTCTCTTCAGGTCCATCACCGAAGGTGCCGCCAGATGTCGGCGGCGCAAGGATCAGCTGATATTTGCGTGAAGGCGCAAATTTATCAGACAGAATATAGCCCGTCCGCCGTTGAAGCATAACAAGACGAATAAGTTAGTGGACCGGGCCGTATGACGCAAAGACTGAAAATCACTCGCGCGAAGCTGATATCTCTTGCAGGTATCCTCCTGATCGCGGCAGGCGTTTTTGCGTGGTTCCACAGCCATAGCAATGCCGCTCAGGAGAGCGAGGTGCAGACCGTGACCGTCGCGCGCGCCAATGTGCAGAAGACGGTTCTGGCGACGGGGCTTATCGAGGCGGATGATCTGGTTTCGGTCGGGGCGCGGACCTCGGGGCAGATCGAGACGCTGGCGGTGGAGATCGGCGATACGGTCAAGTCCGGTGATCTGATCGCCCAGATCGACAGTCTCGAACAGCAGAACACGGTGGCGCAGGCCAAGGCCGATCTGGACGAGATCGATGCAGAGATCACCTCGAAGGAAGCCGAGATCAAGGTGGCGCAACTGGATGTCACGCGCCAGACGGGGCTGAATTCGCAAAAGCTCTCGGCCACCTCCGATCTGGAAACCGCGCAGGCCACGCTGGATATGGCCAAGGCGGGGCTGGTCTCGTTGCAGGCACAACGCGCCCGTGCGGTGATCGAGGTCTCCTCTGCCGAACTGGATCTGGACCGCACCAAGATCACCGCGCCGATTGACGGAACGGTGGTCGCCATCGTCAATGGCGAGGGCACCACGGTGAATGCCAGTCAGGATGCGCCGACAATCGTCAAGCTGGCCAAGCTCGACAAGATGCAGATCAAGGCCGAGATCTCCGAAGCCGATGTGATCAATGTCAAAGCGGGCCAGAAGGTCGAGTTCTCGCTGCTGGGCGATCCGGACAAAACCTATTCGGCCACGCTCGACAAGGTCGAACCGGCCCCCTCGTCGATCGAGGATGACGACGATATCGATACCGATAGCGCGATCTATTACGATGCCCTTTTCACCGTCGACAATCCCGACGGTCTGCTGCGGATCGGCATGTCGGCCAATGTCACGATCATCATTGACGAAGCCGATGACGCGCTGACCCTGCCGGTTTCCGCCCTGCCGCCAAAAGGGCCGGATGGCAAATACCGCGTGCAGGTCATTGGCGCGAATGACAAGCACGAGATGCGCGCGATCACGGTCGGGCTGGAGAACTCGACCACGGCGGCCATCACCGACGGCCTCTCCGAAGGGGACAAGGTCGTGCAGATGACCGCGCCCACCGGCCCGCCCCCTTCGGACAATTCGCAGCGGCGCGGCGGTCCGGGCGGTGGCCCGCCGATGATGGGCATGTGAGGCACAGACCATGGCATTGATCGAAATTTCCAATATCCGCCGCGCCTTCGCGGCAGGCGATCAGGAAGTGACCGTTCTGCATGATATCGACCTCAGCATCGAGGCGGGCGAAATGGTGGCGATCATCGGGCAGTCCGGCTCGGGGAAATCGACCCTAATGAACATTCTGGGCTGCCTCGACCGTCCGAATGGCGGCAGCTACCGGTTTGACGGTGCCGAAGTCGGCCAGATGTCGGATGAGGAACTGGCCGAACTTCGCCGCGCGCATTTCGGCTTCATCTTCCAGCGCTACCAGTTGATGCCCGAACTGGATGCCGTGGAAAATGCCGAGATCCCCGCTGTTTACCGTGGCATGTCACGTGGCGCACGGCGCCAGCGGGCACAGGATCTGCTGACACGGCTGGGGCTTGGCGACAGGCTTAGCAACCGCCCCGGCGCACTGTCGGGCGGGCAGCAACAACGGGTCTCGGTGGCCCGCGCCCTGATGAATGGCGGCGAGGTGATCCTTGCTGACGAACCGACCGGCGCCCTGGACAGCCAGTCCGGCAAGGACCTGATGGCGCTCTTGCAGGAACTGCATGCCGAGGGCCATACCGTCATCATCGTGACCCACGATCCCGAAATCGCGGCCCAGACCGAGCGGGTGATCGAAATCCGTGACGGGTGCATCATCGACGACACCCGCAAGGCCCCGCTGCGCCAAAGCACAAGGATGACACCGCCGCATGAGGGCGCAGGCGGCATCGGCGTCTGGCTCGACCGGCTGCGCGAGGCCGCCCGCATGGCGATGAAATCCATCGCCGCCCATAAGCTGCGGTCCTTCCTGACCATGCTGGGCATCATCATCGGCATCACCTCGGTGGTTTCGGTGGTGGCTTTGGGCAATGGCTCGCAACAGAAGGTGCTGGAAAACATCGCCTCTATCGGCACCTCGACCATCTCGATCCGTCCGGGCACGGGCTTTGGCGACAGGCGTGCCAATCGGGTGGAAACACTGGTGGGCGGCGATGCCACGGCGCTGGAAAGCCTGTCGCTGGCGCAAAGCGTATCGCCGGAAGTTTCGGAAACGGCCAATGTCCTGCATGGCAATGTGACGGCCTCCGCCTCGGTCAACGGGGTAACGGCGGGCTATTTCGACTTGGGCGCCTATAAGGTGACCAAGGGGGCGGTGTTTGACGAAAGCGATGTCACCAACCGCACGCAGGTCGCGGTGCTGGACACGGACGCCGCCGAGACCTTCTTTGGCACCGACAACCCCATCGGCCAGCGCGTGCTGATCGGGCGCATCCCGCTGCAGGTGATCGGTGTGGTGGAAAGTTCGGGCGCAAGTTTCGGACCGCAATCGATCAAGATTTTCACCCCCTACACCACAATGATGGTGCGGGTGACCGGCGCCGACACGGTGGATTCGATCACCGTTCAGGTCAATGACGGCTACGATATGGATCAGGCCGAAACCGAGATCAGCAACCTTCTGGAACAGCGCCACGGCACGGTCGATTTCTTCCTGCGCAATTCGGATACGATCCGCGAAACGATCCAGTCCACCTCGAAAACGCTGACCTATCTGATCTCGGCCATCGCGGTGATCTCGCTGATCGTGGGCGGGATCGGAGTGATGAACATCATGCTGGTCTCGGTCACCGAGCGCACCAAGGAGATCGGCATCCGTAAAGCGGTGGGCGCGCGACGGTCCGATATTACCGCGCAATTCCTGATCGAAGCGGTGATGGTCTGCATATTAGGCGGGGCGCTGGGGGTCGGGCTGGCCTTTGCCATTGGCGAAGTTATCGGCATTCTCTCACCCAGCACGCGGCTGGTCTATTCGGGCATGACCATTGCTGCGGCCTTCACTTCGGCCACGCTGATCGGGATCATCTTCGGCTACCTGCCTGCCCGCTCGGCCTCGCGGCTGGATCCGGTGGTGGCGCTTGCCCGAGAGTGAGTGATCACACCTTGCCCGCGGGCGGCCCAATCCCTAGATTGGCGCCAACCAAAGGAGAGGCCATGACAGACGCGATGGGAACCGACGCCCCCGAGAAAGGCGGCTATCAGGTTCTGGCCCGCAAATACCGCCCCGCCACCTTTGCCGATCTGATCGGTCAGGAGGCGATGGTGCGCACCCTCAAGAATGCCTTTGCGGCGGACCGGATCGCGCATGCTTTCGTCATGACGGGCATCCGGGGTGTGGGCAAAACCACCACCGCGCGGATCATCGCCAAGGGGCTTAACTGTATCGGGCCGGATGGCAAGGGCGGCCCCACGACCGAGCCTTGCGGGGTCTGCGAGCATTGCCGCGCCATCGCGGAAGGCCGCCATGTCGATGTCATGGAGATGGACGCAGCGTCCCGCACCGGCGTCGATGATATCCGCGAGATCATCGAAAGCGTCCATTACCGCGCGGCCTCGGCCCGCTACAAAGTCTATATCATCGACGAAGTGCACATGCTGTCCACCAATGCCTTCAACGCGCTGTTGAAGACGCTGGAAGAGCCGCCTGCCCATGTGAAATTCATCTTTGCCACCACCGAAATCCGTAAGGTTCCGGTGACGGTTCTGTCGCGCTGCCAGCGGTTTGACCTGCGCCGGATCGAGCCAGAGGTGATGATCGACTATCTCTCCAAGGTGGCCGCCAAGGAGAACGCCCAGATCAATGCCGACGCGCTGGCGCTGATTGCGCGGGCGGCAGAGGGCTCGGCGCGGGATGCGATGTCGCTGATGGATCAGGCCATTTCGCATGGTGCGGGCGAGACCACCGCCGATCAGGTCCGCGCGATGCTGGGTCTGGCCGACCGTGGCCGCGTGCTGGATCTGTTCGACATGATCCTGAAGGGCGATGCCGCAGGCGCGCTGACCGAGATCGCGGGCCAATATGCCGATGGCGCGGACCCGATGGCCATTCTGCGCGATCTGGCCGAGATCACCCATTGGGTCTCGGTCATCAAGATCACACCCGATGCCGCCGAAGACCCGACCATTCCGCCCGATGAACGTGACCGCGGCATGGGTATGGCCGAGAAGATCCCGATGCGGGTGCTGACGCGGCTGTGGCAGATGCTCCTCAAGGCCATCGAAGAAGTGTCCTCCGCGCCCAATGCCATGATGGCCGCCGAGATGGCGGTGATCCGTGTGACCCATGTGGCCGACCTCCCCGACCCCGAGGCACTGTTGCGCCGCATTCAGGACGGGCCGGGAGTGACGCCCCCCAGCGGTGGCGGTGGTGCGCCTGCGGGTGGCCCCTCTGGTAGCATCGGCGGCATGGGTGGCCCTGCCCCCTCGGGAGGCCCCGTGCATGGCCCCACCATGTCGGGCGAGGGTCAGGTCATGGCGATCCACCCCTATGCCACCACGATGCGCGCGCGCTTTGGCCAGCCCATCGTCGCGGCGGGCAATCTGGCCGTGGCTCAGCAGCCCTCGGCAGAAGAGGCGCTGGCGCGGTTCGACAGCTTCGAGAAGGTCGTGGACCTCATCCGCCGGATGCGCGACATGACGCTTTTGCTGGATGTCGAAACCGGGCTGCGCCTTGTGCGCTACCGTCCCGGCCTGATCGAATTCCAGCCCGCCGAGCGCGCGCCGAAATCGCTGGCCGCCCATCTGGCGCAGCGGCTGCAGAACTGGACGGGCCAGCGCTGGGGCGTTTCGGTCGTCAATGAGGGCGGTGCCGAGACCATCGCCGAGATGCGCGACGCCGACCGGCGCATCGCCGAGAAGGCCGCAATGGATAACCCCCTTGTGCAGGCGATCTTTGCCACATTCGAGGGCGTGAAATTCGAGAAAATCATCTCGTCGGAAGAAATCGCGCAGGAGATGGAAGACACCGTCCTGCACGAGGTCGAAGACGAATGGGACCCTTTCGAGGATCATTGATCCCCGAGATCACTTCAGGAGATTACCCTATGTTCAAAGGTTTGGGCGGTCTTGGCGATATGGCCAAGATGATGAAACAGGCGAAGGAAATGCAGGAACGCGTTCAGGGCCTGCAAGAAGAGATGCAGAAGATCGAGGTCACCGGCGAATCCGGCATGGGTCTGGTGAAGGCGCGTGCGGCGGTCTCGGGCGATCTGCTGGGGCTGGATATCGACCCCTCGATCCTTGTCGCCTCGGAGAAAGAGGTCGTCGAGGATCTGATCCTTGCGGCCATCAAGGATGCGCAATCGCGTGCCAAGGCCCGCGCTCAGGAAGAGCAGAAGAAGATGCTGCAGGATATGGGTCTACCGGCCGATATGAACCTGCCGATCTGACCTGATGGCCGGACCCCGCGACGAAATCGAGGCACTGATTGCGCTGATGTCCCGCCTGCCGGGGTTGGGGCCGCGGTCTGCGCGGCGTGCGGTGCTGCATATGCTCACGCGGCGCGAGGGGCTGATGGCCCCTCTGGCACGCGCGATGGGCGAGGTGGCGGCCCATGCCCGCGAATGCTCTGTCTGCGGCAATATCGGAACGGCCGAGATCTGCGAGATCTGCGCCGACCCCCGCCGCGCCACAGGCGAGATCTGCGTCGTGGAAAGCGTGGCCGATCTTTGGGCGATGGAACGCGGTCAGGCCTTCAAGGGCCGCTATCATGTGCTGGGCGGCACGCTTTCGGCGCTGGATAGTATCGGCCCCGAGGAATTGGGCATCCCCAAGCTGATCGACCGCACCGGCGCCGAGGGTGTGACCGAGGTGATCTTGGCGCTCAATGCCACAATCGAGGGGCAGACCACCGCCCATTACATCGCCGAGGCGCTTGAGGCGCAGGAGATCAACGTCAGTACTCTGGCCCAAGGGGTGCCGATTGGCGGCGAGCTTGACTACCTTGACGATGGCACCATCGGCGCGGCCCTGCGCGCACGGCGGAAGTTCTAGATGCCGGTCTCGCCCGATATCGAGCTGTTCCTGCGCGAACAGCTTGAGGGCCGCGTCCATACGAAGCGGATGTTTGGCGGCTATGGCGTCTATACGGATGTGAAATGCGTGGCGTTTTTGCTCAATGACGCGCTGTTCCTGCGCCCCCTGCCCGAGATCCGCGCCTATATCGAGGGCACGGGGCATGATCTTGTCATGGATGGTCCGGTGAAGGGCGCGAAAAGCTATTACCGGATCGACCCCGACCTATGGGAGGATGGCGACTGGCTGATGGGGCTGATCCGCACGGCCCATGAGGTGATCCCCGCCCCCAAACCCGCCGCCAAACCCAAGGCGAAACCCAAGAAGACGCGCCGCGAATCAGGCAAGGATTGAACCGCCCCGCATTCCCGCGTATCACCGGAGCTGCCCCCAACCGCCACAAGAGGTGAAGATGAACCGGCTCTATCACATGACGCTATCGCCCTATTGCCGCAAGGTGCGCCTGACGCTTGCGGAAAAGCGCATGGAGGTCGAGCTGGTCGAAGAGCGCTATTGGGAGAAATCCCCCGAATTCATGCGCCGCAACCCTGCTGGCAAAGTGCCGATCTTGCGCTATGAGGGCATGCTGATGACCGAGAGTCAGGCCATCTGCGAGTTCCTTGACGAAATCGCCCCCGAGCCGCGCCTGCTGCCGCAAGACCCGATGGGGCGCTATGAAGTGCGCCGGTTGTGCAGTTGGTTCGACGACAAGTTCAACGAAGAGGTCAGCGGGCCGATCATGAACGAGCGCGTCTGGAAGAAGGTCCGCAAGGAAGGCTATCCCGACAGCCGCACGGTCAAGGGGGGCTTGGCCGCGATCAAATATCATATCGATTACATGGACTGGCTTCTTAACGAGCGCCGCTGGCTGGCTGGCGACATGATGTCTCTGGCCGATTTCACCGCCGCCGCCCATCTGAGCTGTCTGGACTATATCTCGGATGTGGATTGGAACCGCTCGCGCAATGTGAAGGACTGGTACGCGAAGATCAAATCGCGCCCTGCCTTCCGCTCGCTTCTGGCCGATCAGCTTCCGGGGATGCGGCCCAGCCCGCAATATGCCGAGCTTGACTTCTGATCCTCTCGTTGCCCTCAAGGCGCGCCTGAACGCACAGGCGCTGGCCGAGGGGTTTTCCAAGATGGGCGTCACCCGCCCCGATGCGATCCCCGAGGCCATGAGCCGTCTGCGCGCCTTTGTCGAGGCGGGCTATCACGGCGATATGGGCTGGATGGAAGAGCGCATGCAGTGGCGCGGTGCCCCCGATGCGCTTTGGCCAGAGGCGCGGTCGGTCATCATGCTGGCCGAGACCTATACCCCCGATCACGACCCGCTGGAGGTCTTGAACCACCCCGAACAGGGCGGGATTTCCGTCTATGCGCAGGGCAAGGATTACCATGATCTGGTGAAAAAGCGGCTCAAACGCGTGGGTCGCTGGCTGATGGATGAGGCGGCAAAGCAGGGCATCGATCCGCAGATCAAGGTCTTTGTCGATACGGCTCCTGTGATGGAGAAACCCTTGGCGCAGGCGGCGGGTCTGGGCTGGCAGGGCAAACATACCAATCTTCTGGGGCGCGATCTGGGGTCGTGGTTCTTTCTGGGCGCGATCTTCACCACGATCCCCCTTGCGCCCGATGCGCCTGACAGCAGCCATTGCGGGTCTTGCCGCGCCTGTCTGGATGCCTGCCCGACAAAGGCCTTTCCCGCGCCCTACCAACTGGATGCGCGGCGCTGCGTGTCCTATCTGACGATCGAGCATAAAGGCCCCGTGCCGGAAGACCTGCGTGCCATGATGGGCAACCGGATCTATGGCTGCGACGACTGCCTTGCCGCCTGCCCGTGGAACAAATTCGCGGCAGACGCGCGCGAGATGCGCTATCATGGCTCCCATCGCGCCCCTGATCTGGCAGAACTGGCGGCCCTTGATGATGCAGCCTTCCGCGAACGCTTTTCGGGGTCACCCATCAAACGGATCGGGCGCAACCGGATGGTGCGCAATGTGCTTTACGCAATGGGAAACTCTGGCCAGAGCACATTTATTAGGCAAGCCAGCGCCCTGACGCAGGACCCCGATGAAACTGTGGCGGATGCGGCCAGTTGGGCATTGGAGCGGCTTACCAAGCCATGCTAGCCAAGCTTAGCATCCGAAGGACAGACCCCCATGCCCGACACACCTGACGCGCCGCCCTCCGCCCTGACAGGGATCTTGCTGAAGCTCGGATCGGTGCTGGCCTTCATCGTGATGTCCTCGCTGATCAAGGCCGCCGCCGATGAGGTGCCCGCCGGTGAAACGGTCTTCTTCCGGTCGTTCTTCGCGATTCCGGTGATCGTCGGCTGGCTGGCGCTACGCGGGCAGTTGCGCGTGGGCTTTCAGGTCGCCAGCCCGATGGGCCATTTCTGGCGCGGGATCGCGGGCACCGCCGCCATGGCGCTGAACTTTGCGGGGCTTGGCCTTCTGCCCCTTCCCGAACTGACCGCCATCACCTATGCAACCCCGCTTCTGGTGGTCATTCTGGCCGCGATGTTTCTGGGGGAAGAGGTCCGGCTGTTCCGCCTGAGCACGGTCGGGCTGGGGCTGGTGGGGGTGCTGATCGTGCTCTATCCCAATCTGGGCCATGTGGGAGACACCTCCGACAGGCAGGCGCTCGGGGCGATGATGGCGCTGACGGGGGCACTCTGCGCCGCCCTCGCGCAAGTGTTCATCCGCAAGATCGTGCACACCGAGCGCACCTCGGCCATCGTCTTCTGGTTCACCATCACCTCGACGCTGCTTTCCCTGATCACCCTGCCCTTTGGCTGGGTCATACCCAGCCCCACCAATACCGCGCTGCTGATCGTGGCGGGGCTTCTGGGCGGTGTGGGGCAGATCCTGCTGACCTCGGCCTACCGTTTTGCGCCCGCCTCTATTGTGGCACCTTTCGATTATGCCTCGATGCTCTTCGCGCTGATCATCGGCTTTGTGTTCTTTGCCGAAATTCCGACCACCCTGACACTGGCCGGAGCCGCCGTGATCATCTTTGCCGGTATCCTCATCATCTGGCGCGAACGGCAGCTGGGGCTACAACGCGACCGCCAGCGCAAGGCCCAGACCCCGCAGGGATAAGGCCAAAGATGGTTTCCCTCTGATCAAGCAAGATTAAAAATAATTCCGGTGCGGACCTATTCCATGCTATGCTCTTGTCGGGGAAGGAGGACCCTCACATGACAAAGCATATTCTCGACCGCGCTCCGAACCGGAGCGATGACAGCCGTTACCGCCGGTTTCTGAAAATCGACCATGATGGCCAGATGGCACGCAATACCCGCGCCCTGCTGCAACGCCCACGCAAATCCAGCGACCAGCCAAGGCTGAGCCACTTCCTGCGGATCGAACATGAAGGCCTCGGGTCTGTCTAAGCCGCTGCTGCCGAACAAAGCCAAAAGGCGCACTGCCAGAGTGCGCCTTTTCTGTTATGCCCCGCAGACCCTAGCGGCGCACCAAAGCCTCGTAGCCCTCCGACAGCGCCCGCGCCATCGGGCCGACGGTAAAGGTAATATCGCCGATCTGCGCCACCGGCGTGACCTCTGCCGCCGTGCCCGTCAGGAAACATTCCTCGAACGAGGCAAGCTCCAGCGGATTGATCCGGCGCTCATGCACCACAATCCCCTTCTCGCGCGCCATCCCGATAATGGTCTGACGGGTCAGCCCGTTGAGGAAGCAATCGGCCAGCGGCGTGTGGATCTCGCCATTCCTGACGAAAAAGATATTGGCCCCCGTGGCTTCGGCCACATTGCCGCGCCAGTCGAGAAACAGCGCATCCGAACAGCCCTTCGCCTCGGCGGCATGTTTGGACATGGTGCAGATCATATAAAGCCCCGAGGCTTTGGCCTGCACCGGAATGGTCCGCGGGTCGGGACGCGCCCATTTCGCGATATCGAGCCTGGCGCCGTCCCATTTGGCCTCGCCGTAATAGCTGCCCCATTCCCACGCGATCACCGCCAGTTGCACCGGATTACGGGCCGCCGACACGCCCATATCCAGACCCGCGCCCCGAAAGGCCACCGCCCGCACGTAAGCATCGCTCCAGCCATTGGCCGCAAGCACGGCATATTTGGCCGCGTCGATTTCTTCGGGCGTATAGGGGATCTCCATATCGATCAGGCGGCCCGACTGGATCAGCCGTTCCGAATGTTCGCGGCATTTGAAGATCTTGCCGTTATAACAGCGCTCCCCTTCGAAAACCGAAGAGGCATAATGCATGGCGTGGCTCAGGATATGCACCTTCGCCTCGCGCCACTCGACCAGCTGGCCGTCTACCCAAATCTTGCCATCGCGATCATCATATGCAGCAGCCATACCAGCCTCCTTTTTGAATGTTGCAAAATTAGGCCCAAATCGGCCATAAAATTACAGAAATGATGAGAATTCGCTAGCAATCGATTCTTGGAAAGTCAACATCGTTGACGTAAACTCGTCAAAAATGAGGTGAGACATGGCGGAAATCGGATCTCAGGGCGGCGAGACCCTGCTGTTTCTGACCGACGAGCAATTGCGCAAAGGGATCGAGGCGATGTTTTTCGCCTATCGTGCCTTCACGGCAGATCCCGACCGGATTCTGGACAAACATGGCTATGGCCGCGCCCATCACCGTGCGCTGCATTTCATCAACCGCCAGCCGGGCCTGACGGTGACCGCGCTGCTGTCGGTTCTGGGGGTGACCAAACAATCGCTCAACCGTGTGCTGCGCACCCTGATCGAGGACGGGCTTGTCGATAACCGCGTGGGCCGCAAGGACAAGCGCGAGCGGCATCTGTACCTGACCGACACGGGCTCGGCGCTGGAACGCGAGATTTCGGATGCGCAGCGCACCCGAATGCGCGCCGCCTACCGGCAGGCAGGGCCTCAGGCTGTGCAGGGGTTCCGGCAGGTGCTGGAGGCGATGATGGATCACGACTTGCAAAAGCAGTTCCAGACCATGAAAGACAATAGCTGATGGCCTATGATCCCGCAGCCCCGCATCTCCTGATCGTCGATGATGACGAACGCATCCGCTCTCTGCTGCGCAAGTTCCTGATGCGGAACGGGTTTATCGTGACTACGGCACGCGATGCCGCGCATGCGCGCAGGCTGCTGGACGGGCTGGAGTTCAACCTGATCGTGCTGGATGTCATGATGCCCGGCGAAGACGGGATCAGCCTGACGATTGACCTGCACAAAAAGATCCGCACTCCGGTTCTGCTGCTGACAGCGCGCAGCGAGACGCGCGACCGCATCGAGGGGCTGGAGGCGGGGGCCGATGACTATCTGGCCAAACCGTTCGAGCCGCGCGAATTGCTGTTACGGATCAATGCGATCTTGCGGCGGGTGCCGGCAGAGACCTCGGCGGGGCCGAAATTCCTGCATCTGGGCGGGCTGCGCTATGATCAGGACCGCGGCGAGCTTTGGGATGGCGAGGAAATCGTCCGCCTGACAGCCACCGAGATGGCCCTGATGAAAATCTTTGCCGCCCATCCGGGCGATGTTGTCTCGCGCGCGGATCTGATTGACGAGCTGTCGCGCGACCGGCCCGCCTCGGACGAGACCTCGGGCGACCGTGCCATTGACGTGCAGATCACCCGCCTGCGCCGCAAGCTGGAACGCGACCCGAAAGAGCCACGCTATCTGCAAACCGTGCGCGGCCTGGGCTATATGCTGACGCCCGACTAGACGCGGCCCGTCCGGCTGTGACCGCAAAACCGTGCCGACACGGTCTTCACATTTGCTTGACCTATATCAATGCGGCCCGCTCCCTTGCCTGTGTATCGGATGCTATAAGGCGGAACTTTATGTTCCAGTCTAAGGGCATCGGTCTGTTTTCCCGTGTCCGCATGACAGGAAAGGATCGGGCGCTTGCGCCTTTCTTCTTCCGGTCGGGTCGGCGGACAGGCAGAAAGCAGGCACAGCACAGTCTAGGCAAGGGAGAGGAACGCGTGTCCCACTCAGACGAACAAAAAGGTACCCGGAGGGACTTCCTTTATTTTGCAACCGCCAGCACGGGGGCAGTGGCCGCCGGTGCGGCGGCTTGGCCATTGATCAACCAGATGAACCCCTCGGCGGATGTGCAGGCCATGTCCTCGATTTTCGTCGATATCTCGGGGGTCGAACAGGGCACCCAGATCACGGTGAAATGGCGGGGCAAACCGGTTTTCATCCGCCGCCGCACGGCAGACGAGATCTCGGCGGGTCGCGCTGTGCCGTTGAACGACCTGATCGACCATTCTGCCGAAAACGCCAATAAACCCGGCGCCGATGCGGCAGATGAGAACCGCACGCTGGATGAGGCCGGAGAATGGCTGGTGATGATGGGCGTGTGCACCCATCTGGGCTGCGTTCCGATCGGCAATGCCTCGGGCGATTTCGGCGGTTGGTACTGCCCCTGCCACGGCTCGCATTACGATACCGCAGGCCGTATCCGCAAAGGCCCCGCCCCGCGCAATCTCGATATTCCGGTGGCCAAGTTCACCGATGACACAACCATTCAACTGGGCTGAGGGAGGAACCTATGTCCGGCATTCCCCATGATCATTACGAACCCAAATCGGGGTTCGAGAAATGGTTACATTCTCGCCTGCCCATCGTTGGACTGGTCTATGACACCATCATGATTCCCACCCCCAAGAACCTGAACTGGTGGTGGATCTGGGGGATTGTTCTGGCCTTCTGTCTGGTGCTGCAGATTGTGACCGGCATTATTCTGGCGATGCATTACACGCCGCATATCAGCCTCGCTTTCGCCAGCGTGGAACATATCATGCGCGATGTGAATGGCGGCTATTTCATCCGCTATCTGCATGCCAACGGTGCCTCGCTCTTCTTCTTCGCGGTCTATCTGCATATCTTCCGCGGCCTCTATTACGGGTCCTACAAAGCGCCCCGCGAGGTGACGTGGATCATCGGCATGATCATCTATCTGTGCATGATGGGCACGGCCTTCATGGGCTATGTGCTGCCCTGGGGGCAGATGTCCTTCTGGGGGGCCACGGTGATCACCGGCCTCTTCGGCGCGATCCCCGGGATCGGCCCGTCCATCCAGGAATGGCTGCTTGGCGGACCGGCGGTCGATAATGCGACGCTCAACCGCTTCTTCTCGCTGCACTATCTGCTGCCCTTCGTGATTGCCGCCCTTGTCGCGCTGCATATCTGGGCCTTCCATACCACCGGCAACAACAATCCCACCGGGGTCGAAGTGCGCCGAACCTCGAAAGAAGACGCCAAGAAAGACACCCTGCCCTTCTGGCCCTATTTCGTGATCAAGGATCTCTTCGCGCTGGCACTGGTTCTGCTGATTTTCTTCGCGGTTGTCGCGTTCATGCCGAACTATCTGGGCCACCCCGATAACTATATCGAGGCCAATGCGCTGGCGACGCCCGCCCATATCGTACCCGAATGGTATTTCCTGCCCTTCTACGCCATCCTGCGCGCCTTCACCGCCGATGTCTGGGTGGTGATGCTGGTGAACTGGCTGACCATGGGCTTCATCGACGCCAAGTTCTTCGGGGTGATCGCCATGTTCGGCTCGATCATCGTGATGGTGCTGGCGCCGTGGCTCGATACCTCGAAGATGCGCTCGGGCATGTTCCGGCCCGCCTTCAAATTCTGGTTCTGGCTGCTGGCCATCGACTTCGTGGTGCTGACTTGGGTGGGGGCAATGCCGACCGACGGGATCTACCCCTATATCTCGCTCATCGGGGCCACCTACTGGTTCGCCTATTTCCTCGTGATCCTTCCGGTGCTGGGCCGTATCGAGAAAACGACGCTTCCCCCCGCCACCATCGAGGATGACTTCAACGCCCATTACGGCCCTGATGCCGCGGAAAGGGGCCTGTAAGATGAAAACCCTTCTGATCTCTGCCATCGCTGCCTTGGGGCTTAGCTTTGGCGCGGCCAATGCCAATGAGGGCGGCCATGTCACCGATATCGCCTTCAGCTTCGAAGGACCGTTCGGCAAATATGACCAGCAACAGCTGCGTCGCGGGTTTCAGGTCTATCGCGAGGTCTGCTCGGCCTGTCACGGGCTGAAATATGTGGCGCTGCGCACGCTCTCCGACAAGGACGGGCTGGGAATGAACCCCGATTGGGTGCGCGCTTATGCCGCCGAAATGTCGATCTACGACCCCGAACTCGACGATGAACGCCCGCGCAAGGAAACCGACCATTTCCCGACCGTGGTGGATGCCGGCGCACCGGATCTGTCGCTGATCGCGAAATCGCGGGCGGGGTTCCACGGGCCCTACGGCACCGGTATCGCACAATTCGTGCAAGGTATGGGCGGACCGGAATATATCTATTCGCTGCTGACCAGCTATACCGGAGAAGAAACCGAAACCGCCGGCAATGTGCTTTATGAAAACCACGTCTTCTCGACGGGTTATCTGCAAATGCCGCCGCCGCTTTCGGACGATCTGATCGAATACGAGGACGGCACGCCCGCCACGACCCAGCAGATGGCCAAGGATGTCGCGGCCTTCCTGATGTGGGCCGCCGAACCCAAGCTGGTGGATCGCAAGGAGTGGGGCTTTGTGGCGGTGCTGCTGCTGTCACTGCTGACCGTGCTGCTCTACCTGACGAACAAGCGGCTCTGGGCACCGTTCAAAGACCGGTTCCGTCATGATGACTACAAAGAGAATATTCCGGACTAGAACCGGCCTCTTCTTGAAACGCGCCCTTCGGGGCGCGTTTTCCTTTGCGATAGAATGCGCTAGCTTGGGGCAAAAGAGGATCACATGCCCGACACCCAACGCCACGAGCTTCACCGCACCGCCCGCCTTTGCGTCCTGATCGATGCCGATAATATGCCCCACGCCCATGCCGAAGCGATTTTTGAAGAGATTTCGGGCCTGGGCGAGGCCAGCGTGCGCCGGATCTATGGCGACTGGTCAGCCCAACGACTGGGCGGCTGGGCCAAGAAGGCCAATGTGCTGGGGCTGGTCGCGGACCAGCAATTTGCCAATACCAAGGGCAAGAATGCCTCGGATATCGCGCTGGTGATTGCCGCGATGGATTTCCTGCATTCGGGGCGGTTCGACGGGTTCGTGCTGGTGTCCTCGGATAGCGATTTCACCCGCCTTGCCCAGCGGATCCGCGAACAGGGGCTGGATGTGTTCGGCATCGGCGAGAAAAAGACCCCCGAGGCCTTCCGCAATGCCTGCAAACGCTTCATCTATGTCGAGAATCTGGGCGAGACCGCATCCCCCGAGCCCACCGATATCACCCCCCGTCCCGCCCCCGTCGAAAAACTGGGCGCTAAGGAGGCCATTCCGTTGATTGCCGCTGCGATCAAACGGATCGGGCTGGAAGAGGAGTGGTATTCCCTTGGCCAGATCGGTCAGTTCATCACACAGGCCAATCCCGATTTCGACACCCGCACCTATGGCGCAGCCAAGCTGTCGGATCTGATCCGCCAGACGGGCCGCTTCGAGGTGCGCAAGGGCGAAGGGAACCACATTCAGGTGCGCGACCGCGCTTAGGAGGCGCCGCCCTCTGTCTGGCAATGACATTTGGTGCCATAGCGCGCCATGAACATCGCCACGGCCTCCTTGACGGTGCGCTGGCGGCAGTCTTCGGTCAGCATCTCCGGCAGGCCGAAGACGATCTTGGCATGCAGATTGGCCTTGCACAGTTCCAGAAACTGCTCGGCGGCAAAGTCGAAATCCTCGATCTTCAACTCGCCGCGCTCCGCGCCGCGGCGCATCAGGCCCACTAGCTTGTCGCAGACAACGACATGGCCGGTGGCGTAGAACTGCCGTCCGACCTCGGGAAAACGCTCCGCTTCGGCCACGCAGATCCGGAAGATATCCCGCCCGAAATCAGAGAAAATATAGGTTGTCAGCTTTTCTGCCGCCCCTGTCAGGACCACCTCGATCGGCGCGTCCATCGCCTCCATCGGAGACATGCTGGATTGCGCCTGCATGGCACATTCCTGCTGGGCAAAAACCATAAATAACAAGCGCTTGTCAGGAACATAGCTGTAAAGGGTCGCCTTGGAGACCCCTGCCTCGCGGGCGATGTCATCCACCGAGGCTCCCTCGAACCCGTCCCGCAAGAACACCTTGCGCGCCCCTTCGAGCACCTGATCGAATTTCCGCCCTCGGCGGATACATGTTTCCATGGCAGGCTGTTTCGGAGAATGCGTCATCAAGGTCCCCTTCTTTCCATCATGATAGACAGAACGGTTCAGAAGGGGAAGCGGGTCCCTTCGACGGACAAGAAAAGCCATCCGCCGCCGTGTCTCCAAAGCCTATCATGCCGGCGCGATAGGCCACCGCCCGACCCACATCCTGCGCAGGGGCGATATCCGCAAGGCACGGCATCCGCCGCATGTCCGAAAGAAGGACACCAACGGGCGAGGCTGCGAATCTCATGGCGACCCATCTCAAAAGGCCACCCCGAGGGGCGGCCTTCCCGATCAGTAAAACGCGGGCCGTTTAGGCATCCGCAAGTGCCTCGTCCTCGTCTTCGTCCTCGGTATCGCCATCTTCGGCAACCGGCACAGTCGGGATATCGGCAAGATCGGCCACGGCGGTCTGGGTCTCGCTCGTGGTCTCATCGAGTGCCTCGGTGCTCTCCTCGCTGTCAGAGGCATCGGCCTGCGCTTCGGTGCTCTCGTCTTCCAGCTCGGCCCAGGCGGCGCTGTCATCTTCGGCCGCGTTGTCATCGGACCAGCCATCCGCCAGTTGCGCGTCCTTGGCGGCCTGCAACTTTGCACCATAGCTTTGCATGGAGGCAACCGACTGGCCTTGCAGGGTCACGGTATCATCATCATGGAACGACAGGACAAGATTGCCATCCTCGTCATCCGCGCCGGAGACGTCATCGGGCAGAGCCGAGAAATCGACCGCCTCGCCATCAAACATCAGCACATCTTCCCCGAAGCGGAAATCCGTGACCGTCACATTGGATGTCGCCGTATCGGAAGCGCCGCGCAAATCCACCACGTCATTGCCCTTGCCCAGATGCATCACGTGATCAGCCCCGTGATCGAGATACCCCACAAGCGTGTCATCCCCCTTGCCGCCTTCCAGCAGACAGGTGTCATTGCCGCCAACGATCAGGTCATCGCCTGCCTCACCGGCCAGATGATGCTCGCCGCTGACCGCATACAGGCTGTCATTGCCCTCGCCGCCCCCGATGATATGCGACAGACCACTTTTGACACGGATGTAATCATCGCCCCCAAAGCCGTTGATCCGCACCGTATCGGCTGTCGAATCGCCATCGGCATCGACATAGAGATCCTGCATGAAATCCGCCTCTTCGGTGCCATCGACACGATTGTCCGAGAGGGTCGCCTCTTCACCGGTGCCCGCGCCCGGATCGGTCGCGGCCTCCTCGCTCGATTCCTCATCGGCGAAAATGTCGGAAGACAAACGGATGGTCACCGGCCCCCCTTCATCGTTCCCCGAGAACGCAAGATAGGTGAAGTTCCCCGAATATTCGGTCGCGCTGCTGATATCGACCCCTTCCGCATTCTCGGGATCGGCCACCAATGCCGACAGATCGTCGCCGCTATATGTCACACCATTCACAACAAGCGTGTCCATCGAGGGATCGAAATCGCTGCCCAAATCGACAAGGCCACCCGTCTCGGCATCGATATCGGAGGTAACATTGACAACATCCGCTGCGGCCTCGGTTTCAGCCAGAAACACCGAGGCCGTATCATTATCGCCCAGCGTGATATTGACGGTATCCGCACCCTGTCCGGTAAAGATCCGCGCAGACTCGGCCCCCACTGACGTCATATTGGCGGTGATCACATCATCGCCATACTCGCCCGACAAGGACGCATAGCCCTGACCGGACCAGGTAATCGTATCGTTGCCCGCATTGCCGTTGAACAGCACATTCCCCGACCCTTCGATCGTGTCATTGCCCTCATCGCCAAAAAGCTGGGGGTAGAAATGGTCGAGGCTGGGCGTCGCAACCAGATTGCTGCCCGAGAGATAATCGTCTCCGGCCTGACCATGAACGATGGTGCGCCCCTCCACACCGGTCACGCGGTCATTGCCGCGACCTGCCCAGATATTGAGAAAGGTTTCCCAAGTGGCGCTGCCCGTGTAATCGAGCGTCACCCCATTCGCATCAACAAAACCGGCGGTGATCTCGTCAGCCGCAGAGCTCCCCAGAATATAAGACATAATAATCCCCACAATCAGGCAAAGGCCCGTAATAATGCGAGGATTATAATATTTATGGATGCGGTAAAGTTTTATTTACCGACTTCACCCCGAATACCGCCCGTTTGTCCACGGTCCATCAACAGATGGTCCAGAATGACACAAGCTGTCATCGCTTCGGCAACAGGCACGGCCCGAATACCCACGCAAGGATCATGGCGGCCCTTGGTCACCACCTCGACCGCCTCGCCATCAAGGTTGATCGAACGGCGCGGGGTGAGAATCGACGAGGTCGGCTTGACCGAGAAGCGCACCACAACCGGCTGGCCCGTGGTGATCCCGCCCAAGATGCCGCCGGCATGGTTTGTCAGATATTCCGGCCCGTTCTCGCCCATGACGATCTCGTCGGCATTCTCGATGCCGGTCAGATTGGCGGCATCCATGCCCTCACCGATCTCGACGCCTTTCACGGCATTGATCGACATCATCGCCGCCGCCAGATCGGTATCCATCTTGGCATAGATCGGCGCGCCAAGCCCTGCGGGAACGCCGGTGGCCACCACCTCGATCTTGGCGCCGACCGAGGAATGCTGCTTGCGGATCGCCTGCAGGTAATCGGCCCATTCATCGACCACATCCGCATCGGGGATGAAGAAGGGGTTCTGCAGGATCTGGGCTTCGTCGAACCGCGCGCGGTTGATATGTTTCACGCCCATCTGGACCATATAGCCGGTGATTTTCAGATCGGGCACCAGCTGGCGCAGCACGGCCTGCGCGACACCCCCTGCCGCCACCCGCGCCGCCGTTTCCCGCGCCGAGGACCGTCCGCCGCCACGGTAATCGCGGATGCCGTATTTCTGGAAATAGGCCAGATCGGCATGACCGGGGCGGAACTGGCGGGCGATCTCGCCGTAATCCTTCGACCGCTGGTCGGTATTCTCGATCATCAGCTGGATCGGGGTGCCGGTGGTTTTTCCCTCGAACACGCCCGACAGGATACGCACCGCATCGGGTTCCTTGCGCTGGGTGGTTTCTTTCGACTGGCCCGGACGGCGGCGGTCAAGGAAGACCTGGATGAACTCTTCCGAGATCTCGATCCCCGGAGGGCAGCCATCCACCGTCGCGCCAAGCGCAGGCCCGTGGCTTTCGCCCCAAGTGGTCACGCGGAACAGATGTCCGAAGGTATTATACGACATGAGGCATCTCCCTGTTATGCGCGCCAGATCCGGCAAAAGCTCCTGCGGCGGTCGATTCCAGCCTGCATAAAAGCCCGACACCGATGTAGCAACTGCATCCCCTCTAGGCAATCAGGGCTGAAGATATCATGATGGGCATGCTTGGGTTTTAATGGCCTCGCCCGGGCCGATCACCTATAGGCAGACTGAAAGCATCACAAAGGGGGAGAGTGTTGCATGGTTCATAAACGCGTATCACTGACGACGCAGATCATGGTTGCGATGGGCGCGGGCATCGTTCTGGGGGTCATTTTCAACCAGATCCAATCCGGTTTCATTTCGACCTATATCACCGGCGGCCTTCTCGCGATGATCGGGAAGATGTTTGTCAACGCGCTGAAAATGCTGGTGGTGCCGCTGGTCTTCTTCTCGCTGATCTGCGGCGTGACAGGGATCGGCGATATCCGCGTGCTGGGGCGTGTTGGCGGCAAAAGCTTCGGGCTTTATATCGTGACCACCGCCATCGCCATCGCCATCGCCATTCTCATCGCCAAGATTGTCGGGCCGGGCCAAGGCTTCACAATGGAGGGCATCGACACCTCGGGCATTAGTGCCAAAACGGCCCCTTCGGTCTGGGATGTCTTCGCCTCGATCGTGCCGACCAATCCGGTTCAGGCCTTTGCCAGCGGCGAGATGTTGCAGATCATCTTCTAT
Organism: Thioclava sp. NS-SX20; assembly: GCF_057380695.1. Classification (NCBI taxonomy): domain Bacteria; kingdom Pseudomonadati; phylum Pseudomonadota; class Alphaproteobacteria; order Rhodobacterales; family Paracoccaceae; genus Thioclava; species Thioclava sp. NS-SX20. The sequence continues at coordinate 2,254,220 of NZ_CM170816.1, forward strand.
ACCATCGTGCTGGGCGTGGCAGTGCTGATGCTGGGCGAGAAATCGGATAAATTCGTCGAGGGCTGTGAATATATGAACGAGGTGATGATGAAGATCGTCTCCATCGTCATGGCCTTCGCGCCTTTGGGCGTGTTCTGCCTGATCACCAAGACCTTCGCAGAACAGGGGATCGACCTGTTCCTGCCGGTGCTGGCCTATGTGCTGACCCTGACCGGCGCGCTTCTGCTGCACCTGTTTGTCACGCTGATGGTGATCTTGAAGCTGTTCTCGGGGCTGAGCCCGATCACCTTCATTCGCAAGATCCGTCCGGCACAGATCTTCGCCTTCTCGACCGCCTCCTCGAATGCCACCATTCCGGTGACCCTGCGCTGCGTGACCGAGCGTATGGGCGCGCGCAATTCGGTGGCGTCGTTCTGCATTCCTTTCGGGGCCACGATCAACATGGACGGCACCGCGATCATGCAGGGTGTGGCTACGGTCTTTCTGGCCAATGTCTACGGCATCGATCTGGGGCTGACCGGCTACCTGACCGTGATCGCTATGGCGGTTCTGGCCTCGATCGGCACCGCAGGCGTGCCCGGCGTGGGGCTTGTCATGCTGACGATGGTGCTGGGACAGGTCGGCCTGCCGATCGAGGGCATCGCGCTGATCTTGGGCGTTGACCGGCTGATGGATATGATCCGCACCGCCGTCAATATCACAGGGGATGCCGTGGTGACCGCCATTGTGGCCAAAACCGAAGGCCAGCTTGACATCGCCACCTACGAGAACCCTCTTGCAGGCACCGCGGATGACGATCTGGGCATCGACCCCGCCGCCGAAGAGAAACTGGCCCATCTGGCCCGCCCGCATTAAGCGGCGCGCTCCGGTTTGAACGGCCAGTACGACACGGCAGGGGGCGCTTGCCCGAATGCGGCCCCTGCACTAGAACAGCCCTATCACCTCGGGGTGCCGGTTTGGTCCGGCTGAGATGCCAAAGGCGAACCCGTCGAACCTGAACCGGCTAGCACCGGCGGAGGGAAGGTCACGGGACTGTCGCGCCCTCCTTCCCCTGCGTATTGGAGGAGCATAGATGAAACGACCCCTTACGGCCCTTCGCCTTGTGGCGGGCACAGCCCTTCTGGCAGCCACGACCGGCGGCGCTCAGGCCGAAGACCTGCCCGTTCTCACGGTCTATGCGCCCGATTATTTCACCTCGGAATGGGGTCCCGGCCCGCAGATCGAAAAAGGGTTCGAGGCCAGATGCGGCTGCGACCTGCAATTCGTGGCCGGTGACGTGCTTTCGCGCCTCATGCTCGAAGGCGACAAGACCAAAGCGGATATCGTGATCGGCCTCAATACCGACCAGACCGCCCGTGCCCGCAAGACCGGCCTCTTCGCGCCCTCGCATGAAGACAATTCGCGCCTGACCCTGCCGATCAAATGGACCGATGACACCTTCATCCCGTTCAACTGGGGCGAAACCGCCTTTGTCTATGACAAGACCAAGCTGAAAAACCCGCCGAAAAGCTTCGAGGAACTGCTGGATGCCCCCGATGATCTGAAGATCGCCATCCAGGACCCGCGCTCGTCCGTTTCGGGGCTGGCGCTGCTGCTTTGGGTCAAGGCCGTCTATGGCGATCGCGCGCCCGAAGCATGGGCCAAGCTCAAACCCAAAGTGCTGACCGTGACCCCCGGCTGGTCGGAAAGCTACGGCCTCTTCACGGATGGAGAGGTGGATATGGTGCTGTCCTATACCACATCGCCGGCCTATCACATCATCGCCGAGCATGATGACACCAAAGCCGCCGCGATCTTCCCGGAAGGCCATTATTTCATGGCCGAGCTGGTGGGACAGCTGAAAACCTCCAAACATCCCGAACTGGCACAGGATTTCATGGATTACGTGCTGTCGGATGATTTCCAGGGGATGATCGCCACCGCCAACTGGTCCTATCCGGCCATCATCAAAGAAGGCTTCCTGCCGCCCGAATTCGCCAGCCTGCCGCGCCCGAACAAGACCATCTTCTATAGCGAAGACGAGGCCGAGGCCCTGCGCCAGCCCGCACTGGACGAATGGCTCGCCGCGTTCCGCTGATTGCGGCTTGCGTCGCTCTGGTCCCCGCGCTTCTGGTGCTGGGGCCGATCCTGATGACCGCCCTGCACGGGGGCGGTCTTACGGGGTTGCGCGGGTCGGACCTGCAGGCGCTGTGGTTCACACTCTGGCAGGCGGCGGCGTCGGCGCTGATCTCCTGTGTGCTGGCGGTGCCTCTGGCGCGGGCGCTTGCGCGGCGGCGGTTTATCGGGCGCAGCGTGCTGATCACCGCACTTGGTGCGCCCTTCATCCTGCCGGTCATCGCCGCCATTCTGGGACTGCTGGCGGTCTTCGGCCGTAGCGGGCTGCTCAATCAGGCGCTCGGCGCGCTCGGTCTGCCGACAATAACCATCTATGGCGCGCATGGGGTCATTCTGGCCCATGTGTTCTTCAACCTGCCACTGGCCACCCGCATGGTGCTGCAAGGCTGGCAGGCCATCCCCGCCGAACGCCTGCGCCTTGCCATGATGCTGGATTTCGACGGCCCCGCCCGACGCCGCCACATCGAAACCCCGATGCTGCGCGCCACCCTGCCCGGCGCCTTCATCGCCATCTTCCTCGTCTGTCTGGGCAGCTTCGCCGTTGCGCTGACCTTGGGCGGAGGCCCCTCTGCCACCACGGTCGAGCTGGCCATCTACCAAGCGTTCCGCTTCGATTACGATACAGGCCGCGCCGCAAGCCTCGCGCTGGTGCAGGTCGCGCTCTGCGTGCTGGCCGTGGGGATCGGGGCCAAGATCTCGGCCCCCACGGGCTTCGGCGCAGGGCTGGACCGCCCACCCCTCTATGGCCCGTCAAGCCTCTGGCAACGGTCGGGCGATGCAGCCATCATCGTCCTTGCCGCACTGTTTCTTCTGCTGCCCATCGGTTTGATCCTCTGGCGTGGCCTGCCCGCCTTTCCGGCCCTGCCCCTTATGGTCTGGAAAGCCGCGGCCACCTCGCTGACCATCGCACTCGGCTCCACCGTGCTGGCGCTGGCATTGGCCCTCCCTCTGGCACTGGCGGCCCCGCGCCATCGCTGGGCGGAAGGCTCCGCCATGCTGCCACTGGCCGCCTCGGGGCTGGTGCTGGGCACAGGACTTTTCCTGCTGATCCAGCCCTTTGCCGCACCGACAAGCCTCCTCGTGCCTGTCACACTGGTGGTCAACGCCACGCTGTCCCTGCCCTTCATCACCCGCCTTCTGCTGCCCGAAATCCAATCCCTGCAAGCCGATTACGACCGGCTCGCCACGTCCTTGGACCTAAGCGGATGGGCCAAATTGCGGCGGCTCACCCTGCCCCGCCTCGCCCGTCCCTTGGGCTTTTCCGCAGGGCTGGCCTGCGCCTTCTCGATGGGCGATCTGGGTGTCATCACCCTCTTCTCCGATGGCCAGACCCGCACCCTGCCGCTGGCGATCTTCCAGCTGATGGGCAGCTACCGGCTGGATCAGGCCGCCGCCGCCGCCACATTGCTTCTGACACTCACCTTCGGGCTCTTCGCCCTTTTCGACCGGATCGGACATCATGCTGACCCTCGATAACCTGCGCCTGACGCAAAACGACTGGCACCTCGAGGCCAACCTGAGCATCGAACAAGGCCAGCATACCGCACTGATCGGGCCTTCGGGCGCGGGCAAATCCACCCTGCTTGCCGCCATTGCCGGCCTCTTCGCGCCGGAACGGGGACGTGTGCTCTGGCAGGGGCAGGATCTTGTCCAGATCCCGCCGGGCAAACGCCCGCTCTCGATCCTGTTTCAGGACCAGAACCTGTTCCCCCATCTCAGCATCGCGCAAAATCTCGGCCTCGGAATCTCGCCGCGCCTGCGCCTCTCGCCCGAAGATCACCAGCGCATCGAAAACGTCCTTGCCGCCACGGGCCTGCAGGATCTGGGCACCCGCCGCCCCGCCGAACTCTCGGGCGGTCAGCAAAGCCGCGCAGCCCTTGCCCGCGCGCTCCTGCGCAACCGCCCCCTCCTCCTCCTCGACGAGGCCTTCGCAGCCCTCGGCCCCGCATTGAAGACCGAGATGCTCCACCTCACCGAAACCCTCGCCAGACACCATGATTTCACCATCCTCATGGTCACCCATGACCCCGAAGATGCGCAAAAACTCTGCCCGCAAACGATCCTTGTGGCCGACGGCCACGCCGAGCCACCACAGCCCACAAAGGGCCTCCTGTCACACCCCCCCGAAGCGCTCCGCCGCTATCTCGGCACGCCTGCTTCCAGCTGCTAGAAATATCCTCAGGGGGTGAATTTGCGGGAAACGCAAAGAGGGGGCGCGAGCGCCCCCTGCTTCCCGTCGACAGAGACCGACCTCAGTATTGCACGACCGCGCGGATCGACTTGCCCTCATGCATCAGGTCGAAGCCGTGGTTGATCTCCTCCAGCTTCAGAACATGGGTGATCATCGGATCAATCTCGATCTTGCCATCCATATACCAGTCAACGAATTTCGGCACGTCGGTCCGGCCCTTGGCACCCCCAAAGGCGGTGCCCTTCCAGACGCGGCCGGTGACCAGCTGGAACGGGCGGGTCGAAATCTCGGCCCCTGCCGGCGCCACGCCGATAATCACCGACACACCCCAGCCACGATGCGAACATTCCAGCGCATCGCGCATGACCTTGACGTTACCCGTCGCATCGAAGGAGTAATCCACGCCACCGATCTGGTCATCGCCCTTCTTGGTCAGATTGACGATCTCCTGCACCACGCTGCCCTCGATCTTCGAGGGATTCACGAAATGCGTCATGCCGAACTTCTTGGCCATTTCGGCCTTGTCATCATTCAGGTCGACGCCGATGATCATATCGGCACCTGCCATACGCAGACCCTGAATAACATTCAGACCGATCCCGCCCAGACCAAAGACCGCTGCGGTCGAGCCGATCTCGACGCCCGCGGTATTGATCACCGCCCCGATGCCGGTGGTCACGCCACAGCCGATATAGCAGATCTTGTCGAAAGGCGCGTCCTCACGCACTTTCGCCAGCGCGATTTCCGGCATCACGGTATGCTGGGCGAAGGTCGAACAGCCCATGTAGTGATAGATCGGCGTGCCATCCAGCATATGGAAGCGCGTCGTCCCATCGGGCATCAGCCCCTGACCTTGGGTATTGCGGATCGCGGTGCAGAGGTTGGTCTTGCCCGAGCGGCAGGAGGGGCACTCGCGGCACTCGGGCGTATAGAGCGGGATCACGTGATCGCCCGGTTTCAGCGTGGTCACGCCCTCGCCCACCTCGATCACGACGCCCGCGCCCTCATGGCCGAGAATCGACGGAAACAGCCCCTCGGGGTCCGCGCCCGAGAGCGTGAAGGCATCCGTATGGCACAGGCCCGTGGCCTTGATCTCGACCAACACCTCCCCCTTCTTCGGCGGATCAAGCTCCACTTCCATAATTTCCAAGGGCTTACCTGCCTCTAGTGCAACAGCAGCACGGGTTCTCATTGGCCTTCTCCGTCATATGGAATTTTATCCGAACCTGAGGCACAATGCGCGCAAACACAAGCAAGAGAGCGACATGTTGACCCGAGTTTACGCCTTCGCAGCGATTGGCCTATTGGCCGCCTGCCAGCCTTCCCAACAAGAACTGGCCCCGACCCCGATCCTCCCCGAATCAGCTCAAGCCCTGATCCAGCCGGAAAATTCTGCCGACGGGCTGAACGAGCGCGAGCCCGATCTTTGCGGGGCCAAAGCCTATTCCTATGTGCTTGGCCAGCCGGGCAGCGTCGTCTCGACCCTGCCGCTTGGTGACACGAAATACCGCGTGGTCGAATGGCGCGGTGTGGAAGACCAGCTTTACCAACCGCATCGGATCGTCTTCCGCCTCGACGAGGCAGGCAATGTCTATAACGTAGATTGCGGTTGAGCATGCGCCGCGCATCTTGGCGCGAGCTGCGGGATTGGCGGGATTGCGGCCTGCCAATCCGACCCGCCCGTGACGCTGGACACGGGCGGCACGGCCCCTGCGGCCCATTGCGGGGCCGACAGCTTTGCGGACAGGGCCTTTGCGGACAGGGCCAAAACCCCGCTCGCAAGAGGCACGGTTATTCCTTGAACTGCTTATGGCAGCCGCCGCAGGCCGCGCCAACCGCCTGCATCCCTTCCCGCACACCCGCCAGAGACGAGGTGTCCATCTGCGCCGAGGCGACCTCGAGATCGGTGGCATGAGAGGTGAAGGCCTCCCAGTTGTCCCAGATGCTGGATTTGGCTTCCGATTCAGGGTCCGTGGCCTTGGCTTCGAACAAAGGCGCCACCTTCTTGGCCTCTTCCTTCAGCGCCGAAGCGGCAGAGGCCGCGATCTCGGCATCAAAGCTGCTTTTGCCCTTGGCCATATCGCCCAGAATATTGGACGACTGACGCAGCTCTTTCATTCCGTCCTGCCAGGCTTTGACCGTCGGATCTGCGACATCGGCATACACCGCCGCGACCGAGCTGCCCATCAACAGGACCGCTGCGGAAAAAGTAATGAAACGCTGCATCTGTGGCTCCTTGTGAAATAGCTTATGCGAAGGCGCGTAATGGCTCTGCACATCCTGGACACTATGCCAGCCTCCGCTGTGAGACAAAACAGGTTTTCCGTCAGGCCGCCCCCCCCGCGAGGAAAACCGCCCACGAAAGGCCCGCGCCCATTTGAACGCGCCCATTTGAACGCGCCCGCACAGCCGGTCATCCGCAATCGGGCAGGCCCCGCCGCAACTGGCCTGTGCAGTTCGGCCCGAAAGGCACGGATCGCAAAGAGGGGGAAAGACTGTTCCGGTGCCGCATACTGGGTGGGGGCTGTTAACTGCGGCACCGGAACAGAGCGTTTGCTTTCGCTCTCTCTTTCCTGACAGCGGATCGCGGCACCTTCGAGGGGGCAAAAAGGTCATTTCAAGACCGGAATCTGGCTAAACCAAGAATTGATTAACCGCATTCACTTTCCGCTCATAATGGCACCTGCGCCGTGCTGCGGCCCCTTGGAAAAGATTGCGCGAAACACAAAGCGGTGGCAGGCTGGCCCCATGACAGTGCAAAATATGCCGCCTCTTTCCGGAGGCACACCGCAAATCGCCTTCGACCGCCACGAGCTTTCGGTCATCCTCTCGGTCTATGGCCGCATGGTCGCAGCTGGTGAATGGCGTGATTACGGCATGAGCTTTCTCAGGGATGTGGCGATTTTCTCGGTCTTCCGCCGGGCGGCAGAATACCCGATCTACCGCATCGAAAAGCGCCCCGCCCTGCGCAACCGGCAGGGGATGTATTCGGTGATCGGCATGGACGGGCGGATCCTCAAACGCGGCCATGACCTTGCACAGGTGCTACAGGTTCTGGAGCGCAAGCTGATCCGCCCGATCGATTAGAGCCTGCGCTTGCGGCCCAGATAGATCCCCTCGCCGGAGGCGGCGATGCGCTCCATCGTGTCGCGGATCGATTCGTAACGGACCGCCATATGGTGGCCATTGGCATGGATCAGGCACGTGTCATCGACCGCCATCGCCACATGCCCCTTCCAGAAGAACAGATCCCCGCGGATAACCGGAACCTCTTCCGGAAGCACCTGCCCGAAACCGTGCCACTGCTGGTCACTATCGGCCGGACAGGCGATACCGCAAAGCCCGTAAGACAGCTGCACGAGCCCCGAACAGTCGATCCCGTCATAGCCGTTCCCCCCCCAGAGATAGGGAGCCCCCAGCAGACGTTCGGCCACGGCCACAGGATCGGCCTCGGGGGAGGTCACCGCGCGCAGATGCTGGCGCGGCACGAAGCCTTCCGCTGTCACGACAAAGCCGCCCTCTTCCCGTATCGCGCAAAGCCCTGCGCCGATCGGCAGGGCCATGACCTCGCCGCGCTTGATGGAGGCCTCGCGATAGATATGGGTGGCAGGGGCACAGACCACATGGGTGACATCCCCGCCCTGCCCCAAAGCGGTCAGAGGCACCCAGCCGCAATAGTGGTCGGCTGCGGCCTGAACGAAGGCCCATCCCGCGCGTTCGTCGATCACGGTCACGCCCGCCCCGAAAACAAGCTGCCGGTCACGTGCTCCGGCGGGGGCGTCACATAGATCCACCACTGGCACAGCGACCCGCGCAGGCCGGCCCTCGGTAAAGCTGATCGCGGCCACTTTCCCCTTGAGGGCAACCAGTGCCACCGAGCCGGAATAGGGGGTCAGCCGCCTGTCCAGCCCGTGCAGGGGATCACATCCGGCAGGCGTCATGCGGGCAGCCCCAGCATGGCGGGCAAGGCCGCAAGAATGGCCCGCGCACCCTGCCCCACACCCCCTTTCGGTCGCGCCGGAGCCGCCGAAGGTTGCCAGCCATAGATGTCGAAATGGACAAAGCCCTCGGTTTCGGTGACGAAGCGGCGCAGGAACAATGCCGCTGTAATCGAGCCTGCCATCCCCCCTGCCGGCGCATTGTCCAGATCGGCGATGCCGGGTTCGATCTTGTCCTCATAGGGGCACCAGAACGGCATCCGCCATAGCGGGTCGGCAACCTGCGCGGCCCCCTCTGCCAGCGCGGCGGCAAGATCCTCGTCATCGGTATAGAATGGCGGCACATCCGGCCCCAAGGCCACGCGGGCGGCGCCGGTCAGGGTGGCCATGCAAAGCACCAGATCGGGGTTTTCCTCATCGGCATAGGCCAGCGCATCGGCCAGCACCAGACGGCCCTCGGCATCGGTGTTGTTGATCTCGACCGTCAGCCCCTTGCGGGAGGTATAGACATCTTGCGGACGGAACGCATTGCCCGACACCGCATTTTCCACCGCAGGCACCAGAACGCGCAGCCGCAGCGGCAGTTTCAGGGCCATGATCATATGCGCAAGGCCCAGCACCGTGGCCGCCCCGCCCATATCCTTTTTCATCAGCCCCATCGAGCTGCCGGGTTTGAGGTTGAGACCACCCGTATCGAAACACACGCCCTTCCCCACCAGCGTCAGTTCCGGCCCCTCGCTGCCCCAGCGCATCTCGACCAGTCGCGGTGCCCGCGGGCTGGCCTGCCCCACCGCGTAAATCAGCGGAAATCCTTTCTCGACCAGCTTCTCGCCGATGATCGAGTTCAGTTCGGCCCCGTGCTGGTCGGCCAGATCCTTGATCGCACGCTCCAGCTCTTCCGGCCCCATATCATTGGCTGGCGTATTGATCAGATCGCGGGTCAGGGCTTCACCTGCGGCTATCGCTTCAAGGCGCGCCGCATCCAGCCCTGCGGGACAATGCAGGCGGGCCTTGGGCGCGGCAGCTTTGGCATAACGCTCATAGGCATAGCCCGCCAGCAACCAGCCAAGCGCCGCCTCTTCAGATGCGGCACCCGACAGATCGCCCTGCAAGGACCAAACGCCTTCGGGCAGGGCCGTGGCCGCACGCGCCAGATGGAACCGCCCGCGCGCCCGGCTGGCCGCGCTGCCCCAGCCGAAAAGCGCCGCAGACAGCCCCCCCTCGGCATCGGGAAGCACACAGATCTGCCCCAGAGCGCCGGTAAAGCCTTGCGCCTTGGCCCATGCCACCTGCGCCTCCGTCAGCGCGGCCGGCAGCCCCCCTTCGGTAATATAAAGTGGCAACGGTGCGTCGCTTTGCGCGAAACGCATGGCAGGACGGTCGGGCAGGACAGGCAAAGACATCAGAAGCTTCCGGATCGGTTGGACATTTGCCTCAGCCTAACCTGCTCTGCGCCACCTGCAAGAGCACGCCGGAGCGTCAGCCGCGTTCTCACGCGGCTTTGCACCATGATCTGCGGTGCCCCCCGCCTAGATGCTCATATCCTCCAGATCCCAAACCTCGCTCAGCGAGCGGTCCCCGATCCGCATCAACCGTGCCAAAACAGCGCGCGAGGCCACCAGATCCTGCGCCCGCATACAGTCCCGCAGATCCCGCGTCACCTGCTCCAGCTTGGTCATTCCCACCTGACGCGCCAACGGAATAAGCGAGGTCACGGCGTCGTCAAACGCCCCGAGCTGGTTTTTCTGCACGGCGGCATCAATGGCAACCATATGCATCGCCAGATCCTCGATTGCGCTGGCCATCAGCCGTTCGGCTGCCTGCTGCCCCAACTGGGCATAAAGCGCGACGATCCGGGCCTGTTCAATCCGCACCGTTTCATTGCAGCGCAATTTCGTAACATTTGCCAAACTGGCACCCTCCGCATTGCGTCGGGTCACATCATACTGACCATACAGAACACGTATGGCTTTCAAGGACCCCATTTTGGCAGGTATAGCCTGCCCCCCATGACCCCCACGGTCGACATTCACCATGCAGGAAAGGTCTCAAGAAAAGCTTTCATAATTAGGAAAAACTCTGCCTAACCCCCGGAAAATCTCTCGAACTCCCCTTGTATCGGGTCTAAGTAAGGGGAAATCATTATAGGGGATGATCATGAGGGAACGTGTAAAACTGTTGCCGCCGACTTTGGTGCAACGCTTCCACGGCTGGAAAGCAACCACCTATTCGGAAAATTCCGTATGGTACAAAAAGCTCGCCGATGAGGGCCAGCGCCCGCGTGCGATGGTGATCTCGTGCTGCGATTCGCGTGTGCATGTCACCTCGATCTTCGGTGCCGACTCGGGCGAGTTCTTCATTCACCGTAATATCGCGAACCTCGTGCCGCCCTATGAGCCCGATGGCGAACATCACGGCACCTCCGCCGCACTGGAATATGCCGTACAGGCGCTGAAAGTGTCGCATCTGATCGTGCTCGGCCATTCGAATTGCGGTGGCGTGGCAGGGTGCAACGCGATGTGCACCGGCCATGCGCCCGAACTGGAAGACAAGACCTCGTTCGTGGGCACCTGGCTCAACCTGCTGCGTCCCGGCTTCGAACGCGTCAAGGATCTGCCGGAAGAAGAGCGAATCACGGCGCTTGAACAAGAGGCCGTTATGGTCAGCCTTGAAAACCTGATGACCTTCCCCTTTGTCACGGCAGCTGTCGAATCGGGTCAGATGACGCTGCACGGGCTGTGGCACGACATCGGCAGCGGTGATCTGCGTCAGTACAACCCCAACAAGAATGGGTTTGAAGCCGTCTGAGGCGGTTTTAATAAAAAAGACCAAGTTCGCTTAACTCGCGATTAAGGACAGGGATGCAATCTGGCGACATGACCCAGATTGCATCACACCTCGTCACCCTCCGCCTGCCGGCAGACATGATCCACCTGATCGAACGCACGGCACGCGCGCAAGCAAAGTCCCCCGCGGACCTGATCCGCGGCGCTCTTCTGGCTTCCCTGTCTCAGGGGGGCAGCACCGTCGCCGAACGCCTGCGCAAGCATGTGGCACTGGCGGAATGTTTCGAGCTGGCCGATGGCTGGCTGGATCTTCAGGCCCAGCTGCGCGGTCTCGGGTTCGTGCTGCGCCATAACGGTGAAGAGCAGGTCTGCCTGCATGACTTCCCGTCGCAGGATTTCCTCTGCAGCCTGCATGATATCGGCCAGAATCTGGGCGAACTGACCCGCCGCTACCATTCTCCCTTCCCCGGCCTGCGCCCCGAAGCTGCCGCCGAAGCGGCGCCCGAACCGGTTCCGGCTCCGATGCTGCAAACCGCACCGCAAGCTGCCACGGAAACGGCAGAGATCGAGCCTCTCGTGCAGCCCCAGCCCGTCTTCCATTCGCTGCGCCGCAAACCGCGCCCGGAACCGGACCGCCCGAAGCTGGTCGCCGTTTCGACCGCCCCCACCGAAGACGAGCTGGACGCCGCTTTCAGCAATGCGATGTTCCGGTCCCGCCGCGCGGCGCAGGCGGTCAGGTTCAGTGCAGAACCTGATCTGCGGGCCACTCCAATCGCGTCGTAAGCGTGATCTCGCGGCTGGCCTGCGCGGGCAGGTCAAACCGCCATCCCAGAAGACCGGTCTTGTCGTCAAGATCGGTCTGGCTGACCTCGGGCGAGGCATTCCAGCTGATCTTCAGATCATCCTGTTCCGAATAAGGCACCTGATCCACCACCCGCAGGGGCCATGACTGGTCGGTATGGTTCTCGACGGTCATCCGCACGGTCTCCACCTGTTCATTCCGGCGCGCGATCACCCCGCGATCTCCAGACTGGCGGGTCTGCTTGCGGGTCAGCACAAGCCCGTCAATCGCTCCGAACCCCTGGGTGACCGTCTGGCCCGGCATCGTCAGCGGGAGGGCACCCTGACCGACCAGACGCCCATCGGCATAAAGCATCACCGGACCGGGCAGAATCGGCTCGGACCCGCTATTGGTCGCCTCGGCCACCAGATAGGCGGTTGCATCGCGCGAAGGCACGGCCTCCGCCCAGCTTGCGGCCTTCAAGGACAGATCATCCATTTTCAGACGCAGCGCCTCGGCCCCGTCGCGCATATCCACCTTCTGCGGCAGATGATAGACAAGCGACACCCCCTCCATTTGCGGTGCTAGCAGATCCGCCTTCCGCATCGGTGCCGCCTCGACCTCGGCTGCGGCATATTCCGCCCCCATCGTTCGCAGAACCGGACGGTCCGGCCCGACGCTGCGCAAAAGCGGCCATAGCTCGGACGGATCCATGCGGTCATTCGGGCGCGCGGTTGACAGGGTCAGATCGACATTGTGCCAGTCCTCGCCGCTCGACTGATGCACCGACACCAGCCGTGTAAGATCAATCCGCTTGGCGCCGCGATCCAGACGCATGTCATACACCGGCGACCAGCCCGCATCATCGGCAAAGCTCGTCAGCGTCAGCACCCCATGCCCGCTGGCCGTGGCCTCCAGCCACTGGCCATTCTCCGCTTTGGCCAAAAGTTGCGCCAGATCATCCTGCGCGCGCTGCAACGCGCGTCGTTCAGGGGCCAGTGCCGCCTCGGCACGGCGCGCCTCCGCTTGCGCATGCAAGGCGGTCTGACGCGCCGCCAGAGCACGCGCTTCGACCTCATCGCCAATCGCAAGCGCCTGCTCGGGCGTGGCCTGCGCCGCCCCGATCCCACGCAGATAGACCACCCGATCCAGCGCCGCCTCGGCTTTGGCCCGCAAAAGCGCGACCGCATCCTCTTTCTGCGCCAGATCCTCGGTCATTTGCGCAAGCTTGGCGCGCGCCTCCTGCACGACAGGGCTGTCGCCCGCCCCCTGCCCCGAGACAAGCCGCACGCCCGAAAGGCTGACGCCCTCACCCGCGATCCGAAGCCGGTCAAGATCAAGGCTGGCAGGCAGTCCCGCAACCCGCACTGTGCCCGCCCCATCCGGAACCTGCACCTGCCGCGTCACCTCGGCCCCTTGCGGATACAGCGTGACACGACGTATCTGCGCCTGCAAAAGATCCTCTGCCCATACCGTTTGCGGCAATGCCACGACCAGTCCGGCCATTATCAAACGCATCACATTCTCCTCCCCGACTATTCACGAAGGTGATCGGTCGGACAGAGGCTGACAAGCCCCCGCCCGCATAATCCCCCGCCTCCGCCAATGACGATTGCGTCAATGCAAAACGCCCGGAGAACTCTCCGGGCGTTTCGACATCAGTCCAGTCTGGCGCTTAGCCTTTTTTCAGGCAGCGCTTCCCAAGCGTTTCGGCAATCTGCACGGCATTCAGCGCCGCGCCCTTGCGCAGGTTATCCGAGACGCACCACAGGTTCAGACCATTCTCGATGGTGCTGTCCTGACGGATGCGCGAGATGAAGGTCGCGTAATCGCCCACGCATTCCACGGGGGTGACATAGCCGCCATCCTCGCGCTTATCGACCACCAGAATACCGGGGGCTTCACGCAGGATATCGCGGGCTTCGTCCTCATCAAGGAACTCTTCGAACTCGAGGTTGATCGCTTCCGAGTGACCCACAAAGACCGGCACGCGCACACAGGTCGCGGTGACCTTGATCGCCGGATCGACGATTTTCTTGGTCTCGGCCACCATCTTCCATTCTTCCTTGGTCGAGCCGTCTTCCATGAAGACGTCGATATGGGGAATCACGTTGAAAGCGATCTGCTTGGTGAATTTCTTCGGCTCTTTTTCCTGACCGGGGACGTAAAGGCCCTTGGTCTGGTCCCACAGCTCATCGATCCCTTCCTTGCCTGAGCCGGACACCGACTGGTAGGTCGACACGACAACGCGCTTGATCTTGGCACGGTCATGCAGCGGCTTGAGCGCCACAACCATCTGCGCGGTCGAGCAGTTGGGGTTCGCGATGATGTTCTTCTTGGTGTAGCCATCAACCGCCTCGGGGTTCACTTCCGGCACGACCAGCGGAATCTCCGGATCGTAGCGGTAGAGCGAGGAGTTATCGATGACAACGCAACCCGCTTTCGCCGCGATCGGCGCGTATTGCTTGGTCGCATCCGAGCCGATGGCGAAGAGCGCAATGTCATAGCCAGAGAAGTCGAACCCTTCGATGTCCTTGCACTTGAGTGTCTTGTCGCCATAGCTGACCTCAGTACCAAGGCTCCGGCGCGACGCCAGAGCAACAACCTCATCGGCAGGGAACTCGCGCTCGGCGAGAATATTCAGCATTTCGCGGCCCACATTACCCGTGGCGCCAGCAACGACGACTTTATAGCCCAATTTAGGCCCTCCTTGTACTTCGGACGAGGTGCGACATAGCCCGAATGGCCGTATATTTAAAGGGTTTTCGCGAAATTAGCGGCGAATAAGGCGGTTATCTTGCGCCATCAGCCCTGCGACGAAATCGGCCTCGGAGGTGAAATCATGCGGCACATCTTTGGCGCTGCGGCTGCCCGAAAGCGACAAAGAGGCAAAGAAATCAAAGCCGTATAGAGTCAACTGCCGCAGATCCGAGCGCAAGAGAAGGTCGATCATCATCGCCCCCGTGGTGGGCTGCGCGCCAAGCCGGCTTTGCAGATCCGCATAATCGGCCAGAGGGTGCAGATAGAAACCGTGGCTTGTGGCCGTTTGCCAATCCAGCCGTTTGCGTTTGTGACTCATCCACAGATACCGCCCCGCCCCGATGCGGGCACGGTCCTGCGCCCCGAGCCGCGTCGCAAGGGCCAGCCAGTCCGTGCGGGTGCCGTGGCTTGCCACCGACGGCATCGGGGCACGGTTGATCCGCACCACCACATCCTGCGCATCGATCTCGGCCCCGTGCCGCGTTTCCGCCAGCGACCGCGCATTGCCCACCAGCGCCACCGATTTGCCCGCAAGCCCCGCCAGCAGATCCGCCTGATCCACCGACATCGCGGCCAGAGGTGCCTCCTGCCGCAAAAGCCGCGCCAGATAGAAACCCGCCCGCGTCATGCCAGCAGATCGCGATAGACAGCGATCAGCGCATCGGCTTCGGCATCAATCTGGAAGCGCGCCTCGACATTGCGCCGCGCCGCACGCCCTGCCGCGGCCATCGCTTGCGGATCATCCAGATAGCCCGCCACCGCCGCGCTCATGCCCTCTATATCGCCCGGATCGACCAGCTTGCCGCTTTCCGGCGTCACGATCTCCTCGAAGGCGCCCACGCGGGTCGCCACCACCGGCACATGGCAGGCCATTGCCTCGATGGGCGTCAGGCCGAAGCCCTCCCAACGCTGCGGCGCAACGTAAAGATCAAGCACCCGATACCAGTCGGCCATGCGATCGACCGAGACCTCGGGCATGAACAGGATGCGATGCTCCAGCCCCGCCTGCCCCACTTTACGCTTCAGCCCCGCCAGAAATTCCGAATGCCCTTCGGTTGCGCGGCCCATCACCAGCGCCGAGACATTGGGGCGCGAGGGCAGCAGCGCGATCATCGCCTCCACAAAAGCATCGGTGCCCTTCTGATGGCGGACCCGCCCGTAACAGCCGATCAGCACCCCGCGCGGCAGATTCATCGATGCGCGCAAGGCGCTACGGTCCTGCGCCCTGTCGAATCCCGAGATATCGATGCCATGATGGATCACATGATTGGGCACGCTCAGGTATTCCGCCGTGCGCGCCGAGGTCGCCACCACCGCGTCCATCTGCCCGATCAGCCATTTCGTATAGCCCGTATGCTGCCGCTGGCTGGCCGAGGTGAATAGCAGCTTCAGATCCATGAAACACAGATATTTCAGCGCCAGCCCCAGAGCCATTTCCACATTGCGCCGCGCATGCCAGACACGGCGGCGACGCTTCAGAAACGGCACGCGCCATAGGGCGACATGCGGCACGGTTTCGGGCAAACCCGGCCCGGTGGTCACAATACCGATCTTGCGCGCCTGCAGGGGCACAAGCCGAACAATCGTCGCGGTCACGCCGGACAGGCGACGCTTGAGGTTCGGGGCAATAACATCAATCTCTTTATCCATACCCCTTTCATACCCTGCCTTGCCCGCCTTGTCTTTCGAGAAAATGGCGCGGCGCGGCTTGCCTTCGGGGCGGGCGGGCAGGATGATCGGGGCTGTTTCCATGCCCTGTCAGGACATTCGCATGCCGCTAAACCGTATCGCCCTGCGCCTTTACTGGGACCCGATCATGATGGGGCCCGGCAAGGCCGATCTTTTGCAGGCCATTGCCGAAGAAGGCTCCATTTCCGCCGCCGGACGCCGCATGGGCATGAGCTATCGCCGCGCATGGGCCTTGGTGGAAGAGATGAATGCAGGCTTTTGCGCACCGGTCGTGTCCTCGGCGCGCGGCGGAACAAGGGGCGGCGGCGCGCATCTGACCGAAACCGGCACCGAAGTGCTGCGGCTGTATCGCCAACTGCTGGAACGGTTCCGCGAAAGCTGCAACGACGACATTGCCGCGCTCGAGGCCCTGACCGGCCCCCGCGACTGAAGCCTATGGACGGGAAGCAGAAAAGGGTTATGTTCAGCGAAACATATCGGAGATCCCCGCATGCGCGCCCTGCCCCTTCTTGCCCTGACCACCGTCCTGATGAGCCCGCTTGCCGCCGCAGCGGACCCCGTCATCTTTGCCGCCGCCTCGATGAAAACCGCGCTGGACGAGATCGCGCAGGACTGGGGCGAAACGCATGATCCGGTGACCATCTCCTATGCGGGCTCGTCGAAGCTGGCCCGCCAGATCGAGGCCGGAGCGCCAGCCGATATGTTCATCTCGGCCTCGACCGACTGGATGGACGAGGTCGAGACATCCGGCGCGACCATTGCAGGCACCCGCCACGATCTGCTGGGCAACGCGCTGGTTCTGGTGGCCCATGACGATGTGCAGACCGCCCCCGCCGACTTGCCCAAAGCCTTGGGCCAAGACGGTTTTCTGGCTATGGCACTTGTCGATAGCGTACCGGCGGGGGTCTATGGAAAGCAGGCGCTGACCCATCTGGGGCTGTGGGACCAGCTTTCCGCACATGTCGCACAGGCCGATAACGTGCGCGCGGCTCTGGCCTTGGTGGCCACGGGGGAAAGCCCCTATGGCATCGTCTATGCCACCGATGCCCATGCCGAACCGCATGTGCATATTGCCGCCACCTTTCCCGAAGACAGCCATGATGCGATCACCTATCCGGTGGCGCTGCTGAATACCGGCGCCGATGCGGCGGGGGCCAAAGCCTTTCTGGCCTATCTGACCACGCCCGCTGCCAAAAAGATATTTGCAGCACAGGGCTTCACGGTAAAGCCCTGAGCAGATGCCCATGCTCAGCCCCGAAGAATGGGCCGCCATCGCGCTGTCGCTGAAAGTCTCGCTGGTGGCGGTGCTTTGCGCGCTGCCGGTGGCGATTGCGGTCGCGCTGGTGCTGGCGCGGGGGCGCGGGCCGCTTGTCTGGGGGCTGAATGCGCTGGTGCATCTGCCGCTGATCCTGCCGCCTGTGGTCACCGGCTATATCCTGCTGCTGCTCTTCGGGCGCAACGGCCCCTTGGGCGCCTTCCTTGACCGCGCGATCGGGCTGGTCTTTGCCTTCCAATGGACAGGCGCCGCATTGGCTGCCGCCATCATGGGCTTTCCGCTGATGGTGCGGGCGATATGGCTGGCCATCGAAGCCGTCGATCCCGGCCTTGAACAGGCCGCCCGCACCCTTGGCGCGCGCCCTTTGGGCATGTTCTTCAGCATCACGCTGCCACTGATCGCGCCGGGGATCATCGCGGGGATGATCCTCGCCTTTGCCAAGGCGATGGGCGAATTCGGGGCCACCATCACCTTTGTCTCCAACATTCCGGGGCGGACCCAGACACTGCCTTCAGCGATCTATGCCCTGCTGCAGGTGCCCGGTGCCGAGGCCTCGGTGGCCAAGCTTGCGGGGATTTCCATCGCGATTGCGGTCACGGCCATGCTGGTGTCGGAATCCGTCTCGCGGATGATCGCCAAACGGATCAGGGGGGCATAGAATGCTCAAGGTCCGCCTGAAGCACCGCGCCGGACAGCTTGACCTATCGGCCGAGTTCACCGCCCCCACCGGCGTCACCGCGCTGTTCGGACCCTCAGGGGCGGGCAAATCCACAATCGTCAACGCGATCTCGGGGCTTCTGCGCCCCGCTGCCGGACGCATCACATTGGGCGGAACGGTGCTGTTTGACAGCGCCACCCGCACCAATCTGCCCCTCCATAAACGCCGCATCGGTTATGTCTTTCAAGAACCGCGCCTGTTTCCCCATCTGGGTGTCAGGGGCAATCTGGACTATGGCCGCAGGCGCGCCCCCAAAGACGCACAGGGGCCGGATTTCGATCAGGTGATCGGAATGCTGGGCATCGCGCCCTTGCTCGGGCGCAGGGTCGCGGCGCTCTCGGGCGGCGAAAAAGCCCGCATCTCGATCGGTCGCGCCCTGCTGTCCAAACCGCAGATCCTGCTGATGGACGAACCGCTGGCGGCGCTTGATGCCCCCCGCCGTGCCGAGATCCTGCCCTTTCTGGAGAATCTGCGCGATACCGGCCTGCCGATTGTCTAT
This sequence comes from Thioclava sp. NS-SX20, assembly GCF_057380695.1. Taxonomy (NCBI): domain Bacteria; kingdom Pseudomonadati; phylum Pseudomonadota; class Alphaproteobacteria; order Rhodobacterales; family Paracoccaceae; genus Thioclava; species Thioclava sp. NS-SX20. The sequence goes on from NZ_CM170816.1 coordinate 2,272,973, forward strand.
GTCAGCCATTCCGTGTCCGAGATCGCGCGGCTGGCCGATACGCTGGTGGTGATCGAGGCCGGCAGAACCCGCGCTTCGGGACCGCTGCAGACCCTGCTGGCCGAGCCGGATCTGGCCCCGCTATTCGGGCAGGACGGGGCGGGCGCGGTGATCCATGTGCAGGTTGCCGGACAGGACCCCGATGGCATGACCCGCGTGCAGGGCGCGGGGGGCACGCTTTTTCTGACCAAGCCGCATCCCGTGGGCCAGACGCTGCGGCTGCGCATTCAGGCCAGTGATGTCATCCTGTCGCGCCAACGCCCCGAGGGGCTTTCGGCGTTGAATATCCTGTCGGGACAGGTGCAGAAAATCACCCCGACATCAAAGGCCGAAGACCGGTTCTGGGTCCAGATCCGCTGTGGCGACGAGACGCTGCTGGCCAAGATCACCGCGCGCTCGCGGCAGGCTCTGGATCTGCGGCCCGACACGGAATGTCATGCGATCCTGAAAACCGTGGCCGTCGAACGCCGCGCGCCCCGCCCCTGAACGGCCCTGAGAACAGCCGACACAGGCTAAGGTATAGCAGGCCAAGACATAGGAAACGGCATAGAAAAAGGCGCGGGATGTCCCGCGCCTCCGGCTTCGTCATACGGATGGCTTATTGCGCATTGTCGATCACATCGCGCATATCGCGCGCGACACGGCCCGCACCGGTATTGGTAATCTCGATCCGGCGGGGCTTGAGAGCCTCGGGAACCTCATGCACCAGATCGATATGCAGCATGCCATCCTCATTGCTGGCACCGGTCACACGGACATGATCGGCCAGCCCGAAACGACGCTCGAAAGCGCGGGTGGCGATACCACGATGCAGATAGGTCTTCTGTCCGGCTTCCTCGGATTTGCGGCCCGAGACGATCAGCGCCCCGTCGCGCATCTCGACGGTCAGCTCGTCTGCGGCGAACCCCGCGACAGCGATGGTAATGCGATAGGCATTCTCGGCGGTTTTTTCGATATTGTAGGGGGGATAGCTGGTTTGGGAGACGTCTTTCGACATCACGCTATCCATCAGGTCGGCCATCCGGTCAAAACCGACAGTGGCACGGTAAAGCGGCGAAAGATCAAAGCTACGCATGGGTATCATCCTCTCAGAGCGATGGTTGCCCACCCCGTCCGGGCATGGGCGATGAAATGGGTGCGGGACCCTGTTGCGGCATCCCGACACACTCAATCTGGGAAGGGCCAAACGCCGTTTCAAGCCTTCCTGCCCCGAAGGATTTCAGATTTTTGCCACTCGGCCACAGCCCGCATTGGTGCGGAAGCCTAAGGCGAAACGGATGGCGGCACCGAGAGGAACTTCGCGCCCCCCACCATCTTCGCCCGCTGCCCGCCCGGCTGGCGCAGATCGGTCAGCATATGGCGCATCAGGCTGGCATCGGCCACCACCGCAACCGGCTGCCCCTCAAGCCGCGCCTTGGCCGAGACCACCCCCACGATCTGCGGCCTGCCATGTTTCATGACGAAGACCGGCGCACCGGAGGCCCCATGATCGACATCACAATCCGTGATCATCCGCCCCTCGTTTTTCTGGATCACATAGCAGCGCGCCTGCAGGGAGGGCAGCGCCTCGCGCCCCTCGGCATAGGAGACCACCCACAGCGGATCGCCCTTGCGAGGCACCTCCCCCAGATCGAACGGCATGACCGGCGAGATCCGCACGGGCCTATCCAGTTGCAGCAGAGCCATATCATAGGTCACGCGGTCAAAGGCCTGTGGTCCCTGATAGCGATATTGCGGATGGGGAAACCCCGCCCTGATCTGGCGTTCGACCAAGGCACGGTCTTCGCGCAATCCCATCCGGAAGCGGGCCGTGGTGATCTCGACCCTGCCCCCGCTACGGGGATCAAAGAGACAATGCGCCGCCGTCAGAACCAGATCGGGCGCCACAAGACTGGCGGTGCAGAACCCGCCATCCGCAAAATCGAGCCGCCCGACCGCCTCCCAGCCCCGACCGGCATCCCCCGTGGTCAGGACCCGCAAGGGGGTCTGGGCCCGCAGAGTGGTCTGGGCCGATAGCGCGACAGGGAGAAGCATGGCCAGAAAACAGAGTGATATCATATGCCGGATCATCGCCATTTCCCCGCAAACCGTGCCCGCAGATCGTCAAAGCGGGTCAATACGGCGATTTTAGGACAAACGCGCGGCCCCGAGCGGGGCGGGGCCATCGAGACCCCGCCCCGCTCGGCCCGAAGGGACCTACGGCCCCTTCGGGCTTAGCCCAGCACCTGTGTGACCGCCTTTTTCATCGCCGCCACAATGATATCGGCCTCGGCCTCGCTGAGGCATAGGGGCGGCGCGAAGCCTAGAATGTCGCCCTGTGGCATGGCGCGCCCGATCACCCCTTCTGCGGCCAGTGCCGTGGCGATCTGCGGGCCGATCTTGGCACTCGCGTCAAAGAAGCGGCGGCTGTCGCGGTCTTCGACGAATTCGACCGCGCAGAGCATGCCCTCGCCCCGGATATCACCGACATTCGGATGATCGCCCAAGGCCTCTTTCATCGCCTTGTTCAGATAGGCCCCTGTAGTGCCTGCGTTTTCCACCAGACCTAGGCTATCGATCAGCTTGAGGTTTGCCACCCCTGCTGCCGCGCCAATGGGGTGGGCAGAATAGGTCCAGCCATGACCGATCGGGCCGTTTTCATCGGTGCCCTGTTCCAGCACCTTCCACATCTTCTCCCCCACAATCGACCCCGACAGCGGCGCATAGGCCGAGGTCAGCCCTTTGGCGATGGTGATCAGATCGGGCTTCATCCCGTAATGATCCGAGCCGAACATCGTGCCCAGCCGCCCGAAGCCCGTGACGACCTCATCGGCCACCAGAAGGATGTCATGCTTGGCCAGCACCTTCTGGACCCCTTCCCAGTAACCTGCGGGCGGCGGCACGATGCCTCCTGTGCCCAGAACCGGCTCGCCGATGAAGGCGGCGATAGTATCTGCGCCCTCGCGTTCGATCAGCGCCTCCAGCTCGGCCACACAATGGGCGGTGAAGGCTTCCTCGGTCTCGATCCCCTCGGGGCGACGGAAGTAATAGGGGGCCTCGGTGTGCAGGATCGGCGCGCGCGGCAGGTCGAATTTATTGTGGAAACCCGATAGCCCTGTCAGAGACCCCGTCATCACCCCCGAGCCATGATAGCCCCGCCAGCGCGAGATGATCTTTTTCTTCTCGGGGCGGTTCAGGATGTTGTTGTAATACCAGATCAGCTTGATGTTGGTTTCATTCGCATCCGAGCCCGACAGCCCGAAATAGACCTTGGACATGCCCTTGGGGGCGCGCTCCATGACCATCTGCGCCAGCGTGATCGAGGCCTCGGTCCCATGGCCCACATAGGCGTGATAATAGGCCAGCTCGCGCGCCTGATCGGCAATCGCATCGGCAATCTCGGGGCGGCCATAGCCCACATTCACGCAGTAAAGCCCCGCAAAAGCGTCCAGCATCTGGCGGCCATCGCGGTCCTCGATATAGACCCCCTTGGCGGTACGGATCACGCGGGTCGGGGTCTCGCCACGGGCATGCTGTGCCAGATGGGTCGAGGGGTGGAAGAAGTTCTCGCGGTCCCAGCGGGCGAGTTGGTCATTGGTCAGCATAATGCCTCCTTTCATCATCACTTAGATACCCCAGTCGCGGCAGAGGTATTTGATCTCCATAAATTCCTGCATGCCCATGCGTGCGCCCTCGCGGCCAAGGCCGGATTGCTTCATGCCGCCAAAGGGGATGGGCGCGCCGGTGACCTTGGTGCGGTTCACCGCCACCATGCCGAACTGTAGCGCGCGGCTCATGCGGTAGATGCGCTTGGGGTCGCGGCTGTGGATATAGGCCATCAGCCCGTAATCGCCTGTATTCGCACGGGCAATCACCTCGGCTTCACTATCAAAGGGCGTGATCGGCGCGATGGGGCCGAAGGTTTCCTCGCGCATGATCTTGGCGTCATCGGGCACATCGGTCAGCACGGTCGGCTGGAAGAACAGCCCCTGATGCGTGCCGCCCGTGGCCAGCTTCGCGCCTTTGGCCAAAGCGTCGTCCAGATGCTCGACCTGTTTGCCGATGGCGCCTTCATTCATCAAGGGGCCGATATCGGGGTCGTCAATCCCGCGCCCGACGGTCAGCGCCTGAACGGCCTCGGTGAATTTCGCGCAGAAGGCATCATAGATCGGGCGCTCGACATAGATGCGGTTGGCGGCCAGACAATCCTGCCCCGAGGTGGCGAATTTGGCCTTGAGCGTCTCGGCCACGGCGCGGTCCAGATCGGCACCCTTGAAGATGATCACCGGCGCATGGCCGCCCAGTTCCAGCACCAGCCGTTTCACCGTCTGGGCCGATTGCGCATACAGTAGCTTGCCGATGGCGGTGGAGCCGGTGAACGACAGCGCCCGCACGCGAGGGTCTTCGCACCAAGGGGTGACGATATCGGGCGCATGGCCCGTGACCACATTGAAGACGCCCGCCGGAAAGCCCGCCCGTTCGGCCAGTTCCGCCAAGGCCAGCGCGGAATAGGGCGTCTCGGCCGAAGGGTGCGCCACCACGGTACAGCCCGCCGCCAAGGCCGCTGCCGCCTTGCGCGTCAGCATGGCCGAAGGGAAATTCCACGGGGTAACCAGCGCCGCCACACCAACGGGCTCCAGCCAGAGTTCCATCTCGGCATCGGGCAGATGCGAGGTCACGCTTTCCACATTGGGGCGCTTGGCTTCCTCGGCGTAGAATTCGACGAAACTCGCGGCATAGTCAATCTCGCCACGCGCCTCCGATATCGGCTTGCCCTGTTCGGCCACCATAATGCGGGCAAGGTCTTCTTTTGCCTCGGTAATCAGGTCGAACCAGCGGCGCAGGATCGCCGCGCGCTCTTGTGGCAGGGTTACAGACCACGCGCCAAAGGCACGATCGGCTGCCTCAACGGCCCCCACGGCCTGCGCGCCCGAGAGGCTGGCGACATGGCCCAATTCCGCCCCGTCGCTCGGGTCGACAACGGCAAAGGCGCGCGCGTCCCCTGCCTGCCATTTGCCATCCACATAGGCGAAACTTCGCAGCAGGCGGCGGTCTTTCAGGGCGGCTCGGTCGGAAATAGCAGCATCCAGCATGGGCGGGTCTCCTTTCCCGTCCAGTCTGCCCGATCCAACCCGCCTGCGAGACCGAAGATCACCCATCCGCAGCCCAAGCGGACTGCCGCGCGGGCGATCTCAGTCCAGATGGCCTGCCAGCAGATCAAAGGGCGGCAGGCCCTGTTTTACCGGCTTGGTCACGATATAGGTGAAATAGCGCGCAATCCCGATGCGCCCCTCCAGCAGCGTGTCGATCAGCCGCTGGTAGCTGTCGATATCGCGGGTAACGATCTGCATGAGGTAATCGAACCCGCCGCCCAAAGCCCAGACATTCACGATCTCGGGGATCGGCTGCACGGCATCCTCGAAAATCCGGAAGGTCGCGGCCTTATGGTCGGCCAGCTCGGCGGCCACAAAGACCGTCACATGCGGGCCCAGTTTTTTCAGCGCGATCCGCGCGCCATAGCCCTCGACCAGCCCCGCAGCCTCAAGCTTGCGCAGCCGGTCCCAAGCGGGCGTGGGCGAAAGATTGATACGCTCGGCCAGCGCCGCTTTGGTGATGCGGCCTTCGCGGGCAAGCGTTGTCAGAATGGCAAGGTCACGGTCGTCAAGCTTCAGCATGAGGCGATGATAGCCCAGCGCGCGCGGCCCTGCATCCGGCAAAAACGACGAAGTGAAGGAAACTTCCAAAGGGTCTGCCCGTTAGGGAGACACCCCCTGAGGAAAGGATATCCGATGTCTCCTGTAACGCCGCAACCGACCAAAGCCGCCAACCGCCTGAAAGGCAAAATCGCCATTGTCACCGGCGGCTCGTCGGGGATCGGGGCGGCCATTGCCGAGACCTACGCGCAGGAGGGGGCGGATCTGGTGATCACCTACCGCTCGGATGAAGCGGGCGCCAAGAAGACCGCCGATCATGTGGCCGCCCACGGCAGTCTGGTGGAGATCGTGAAATGCGATCTGTCCAAGCTTGACGACATCGAGGCGCTTTTTGCCAAGACGCAGGACCGGTTCGGAGCGGCGGATATTCTGGTGAATAACGGCGGGATGGACCCCGCCCCCGCCGAGCTGGACCAGATGGACCCCGAAGACTGGTCCAAGGTGATCGCCGTCAATCTGACCGGCCCCGCCATGGCTTCGGCGGCCTTCACCCGTATGCGCAAGGCAGCGGGCGGCGGTGGGCGCATTGTCACCGTGTCTTCGGTGCATGAGAACGTCCCGCGCGGGGGCACCTCGGCCTATGATGCGTCCAAGGGCGGGCTACGCATGCTGACCCGCACGCTGGCGCTGGAACTCGCGCCGCATAGGATCACCGCCAATAACATCCTTCCCGGCATGATCCTGACGCCGATCAACCAGGAGGCCATCGACGATCCCGAACTGCGCAAGGAGATGGAGAGCCATATCCCGTGGGGCCGCGCGGGCCAGCCGTGGGAGGTGGCGAAAATGGCGGTCTATCTGGCTTCGACGGATGCGGAATATGTGACGGGCCAGAGCTTTGCCATTGATGGCGGGCTGTCGATCAACCTTGGTCAGGGGGCATAAGATGGAGGGCCGCATCACCCGTCCGCTGTTGCACACCCCTGCCGACACCGCTCTGGCCGACCTGCCCCAGCGCAAAAACGCCTATCCGCCGATCCGCGATTTCGCCCTGATCGGAGACACGCTGACCGCCGCGATTGTCGCACGCGACGGGGCGATCGAATTCCTCTGCCTGCCGGATTTCGATGGCGATGCGGTCTTCACCGGCATGCTGGATGCGCGACGCGGCGGGCGGTTCTTTGTGGGCCCCACTGTGCAGGGGGAAATCACCCGCGACTATATCGGGGATAGCGCCGTTTTACGTACCACCCATCACACGCCGCAGGGGGTCTTGCAGGTCACCGACCTGATGCCGATGGGCGAACGCGCAGATGGCTCGATCGGCGGCGACAGGCAGGTGCTGCGCATTGTCGAAGCGTTGGAAGGTGCGCCGGAACTGGCCGTGCTGATCAACCCGATGCTGGACTGGGGCGCGACCCTGCCCGACCTCCGGCAGGATGAGGATGGTAGCTGGCGGATGGAATTCGGCCATGACGGGCTGCGCTTTGTGTCCGATGTGGATCTGTCCCCTGTCGCCCCCGGCGCTTTGGGCGGATCCTGCACGCTTCAGGCGGGCGAGACCCGTTTTGCCCTGCTGACCAGCGCCAGCCCCGATGCCCGCCCTGTGGATGCTGGCACGCCTCGGCGTGAACTCGACCGCACCTTGGCCTATTGGAAAAAGATCAACACGGGCTGCAAACCCGAAGGCCCTTTCCGCAAGGCGATCATGCGCAGCGCGGTGACCCTGCATCTTTTGCACTACAACAACTCGGGCGCGCTGCTGGCCGCCCCCACGGCGGGCCTGCCCGAGACCATCGGCGGGGTGCGCAATTACGACTACCGCTTCTGCTGGATCAGGGATGCCACTTTTGTGCTGCATGCGTTTTTCGCGCTGAACCTGCCTGACTGTGCCCAGAATTTCTTCCGCTGGCTGATGCAGGCCGCGCGCCAGTCCGCTCCGCGTCTGGGGGTGTTCTATTCCATCGGCAAGGAACATGATCCGGGCACGCGCACACTGACGGCGCTTGAGGGCTATCGCGGCTCGGCGCCGCTGATCATCGGCAATGACGCACAGGGTCAGCTCCAACTGGACGGCTATGGGGCCGTACTGGATTGCGCGCGCATGTATGTGCGTCATGGCGGCACCCTCTCCGAGGAGGAACAGACCCGCCTGCAGGGCTATGCGCAGGCGGCCATGCTGGATTGGACCCTGCCCGATAACGGCCTGTGGGAAATTCCGGGGTCGCGCCAGCATCACACCTATTCCAAGGCGATGTGCTGGCAGGCGCTGGATGCCTGGCTTGATCTGATCGAATTGGGCGCCGTGAAGGATGACCCCGAGGCCTACCGCAGCGAACATGCCCGCATCCGCGACTATGTTCTGTCGCGGGCATGGAGCGAGGAGGTCGGTGCCTTTACCGGCGCGATCGGGCGCGACTGGCTGGATGCCTCGGTTCTGCTGCTGCCCCGCATCGGGATTGTCGCGCCGGACGACCCGAAGATGGTGGCCACCTATCAGACCCTGAAGCGCGAGCTGTCTCAGGGGCCGCATTTCCGCCGCTATCAGGAAGGGGTGGATGGCATTGCGGGCAATGAAGGGCACTTCATGGCCTGTGGTTTCTGGGCGGCAGATTACCTCACCCGCGCGGGCCGCATCACTGAGGCCGAGGCGCAGATTTCCGGCCTTCTGGCCACGGCGAATGATCTGGGGCTGATGCCCGAAGAGATCGCCCCCGCAAGCGGCGACCACTTGGGCAATTTCCCGCAGGCCTTTTCCCATGCGGGGCTGATTGCGGCGGCCGTCGCGCTGGAAGAGGCCCGTGGCACGCGCGCCGATTGCGACTAAAGCGCCTCGGCCACCTGCCCCAAAAGCTTCAGACCGGGGCGCACCGCCTCGGTCCGGATGCAGCTGAGCCCCAGCCGGATGTAACGCCCCGCGCCTTCGGCTCCGGTGAAAGGATCGCCCAGCTCGAAAGCCACGCCACGGGCCAGCGCGCCCTGCAACAGCGCGGCATTATCCATGCCTTCGGGCAGCTTTAGCCAGAGGCTCGACCCGCCATGACAGGGATCGGGCGCGCGAAACCCCGCGAGGTCTTGAGGAAGGCGGTCGATCACCTGATACCAGCGTTCGGCATGAGCCTCGCGCAGCCGCCGCATCAACGCCAGATAATGCCCCTCGGCCAGAAAGATCGCCGCCGTGCGCTGATTGTTCAGCGGCGCCGAGCGGTGCAGAAGCCTGCGCATCCAGCGCGCCTCATGCACAAAGCCCTCGGGTGCCACCATAAACCCAAGCCGCACCCCCGGCGCGAGGATCTTCGACATGGTGCCAAGGTAAATCACCCGCCCCGCCCGATCCTGAGACTTCAACGCGGGGCCTCGGGCCAAGGCCAGTTCTCCCTCGTAATCATCCTCGAGGATCAGGAAATCCTCGTCGCTCGCACGGTCCAGCCAGTCGGCGCGGCGGGTGGGTGACATCACCGTCATCGTCGGACAATGCGAGGCGGGTGTCAGCACCGCCAGATCAAGCCCAGAGACAGGCGCCGCCCCTTCCGCATCCACGCCCAGATCCACCGGCTCGGCCCCTGTCAGGCCAAAGATGAAGCGCGCATCGGGATAGCCCGGACGCTCCAACCCGACACGCGCGCCCTCGCCCGCCAGAAGACGCGCCGCCAGATACAGCCCCTCCTGCGCGCCCAAGGTAATCAGGATCTCTTCGGGGCGGGCAAAGATCCCCCGCGCAGGCAGAATGCGGGTGCGGATCTGTTCGATCAGCATCGGGTCATCTTCCACCGCGCGATCCGCCGACCACCAGTCCAGCGCCGACCGCCCCATCATATCGCGCGAACAGGCCCGCCACGCCTGAATGGGAAAGAGCGTCGGGTCCACCTGCCCGTAGATGAAGGGATAGGGGTAATCGGCCCAATTGGTCATCTTGCGGATTTGCTCGAACGCCGAGGGCCGCGCCCGCAGCCTGCTGGCCCAATGGATCGCCCCCTCCGCCGCCGTCTCGGGCATGGGCTGCGCGCGCACCGCCACATAGACCCCGCGCTTGGGCTGGGCCTCCAGATAGCCGCGCGCGACCAGTTCGTCATAGGCCAGCGTCACCGTATTACGCGCCACCCCCAGCGATTGCGCCAGACTGCGCGAGCCGGGCATCTTCTGAGCCGGACGCAGCCGCCCCTGCTCGATGGCGGTGATGATCCCCTGCCGCAACTGGCGCTGCAACGGATCGGGGCTGGATCTGTCCAGCGTCAGACCTAGGGATGGTTTCGCCTGCTCTGCCATAGGTTTCCGCCTAAAATTCTCGCAACCGCCCTGCCAAATGCAGAATGCCTTGGCCCTGCTATAACATGCCCGCCAATCTGGCACCATCGCTTGCGCCAATCTGGCCCTATCAGCGCCAGCCTGAAAAAGATTGGGTAAAGCGGAGTTTCAAGAAAAGGATGGCCCCGATGGACGGTCACGCACTTAATGACATTCAGGCCACTGTCGATGCCGATAAGGCCCATGTCTTCCACCACCTGTTCCAACACGCGAAGCTGCGCACCCATGACCCGCGCATCATCGTCGAGGGCAAAGGCATGTCGGTCTGGGACCAGAACGGGCGCGAGTATCTGGATTCGGTTTCGGGCGGCGTCTGGACGGTGAATGTGGGTTATGGCCGCGAAAGCATCGCCAATGCGGTGCGCGACCAGCTTATCAAGATCAACTATTTCGCGGGTTCGGTCGGGTCCATCCCCGGCGCGCAATTCGCGGAACGTCTGACGGAAAAGACCCCGGGCCTGACCCGTCTGTACTATGTGAACTCGGGCACCGAGGCCAATGAGAAAGCATGGAAGATGGTCCGCCAGATCGCGCATAAGCATCACGGCGGCAAGAAGTGGAAGATCCTCTACCGCGAACGCGACTATCATGGCTCGTCGCTGGCGGCATTGGCCGCCTGTGGCCAGCACCAGCGCGCCGACCAATATGGCCCCTTCCCCGAGGGCTTCATCCCCGTGCCGCATTGCCTTGAATACCGCGCACAATGGGACGTGGAAAACTACGGTGAACGCGCGGCGGATGCCATCGAAGAGGTCATCCTGCGCGAAGGCCCCGATACCGTGGGCGCGCTCTGCCTAGAACCCGTCACCGCGGGCGGTGGTGTCATCGTGCCGCCCAAGGGCTATTGGGAGCGCGTGCAGGAGATCTGCAAGAAATACGACATCCTGCTGCATATCGACGAGGTCGTCTGTGGCATGGGCCGCACCGGCGAGTGGTTCGGCTATCAGAACTACGGCATCAAACCCGATTTCGTGACCTGCGCCAAAGGCGTGGCCTCGGGCTATGCCGCCATCGCCTGTATGCTGACCACCGATGAGGTCTTCGAGAAATTCCGCACAGACCCCGATGACGAGATGAGCTATTTCCGCGATATCTCGACATTCGGCGGCTGCACGGCGGGCCCTGCTGCGGCGCTGGAGAACATGCGCATCATCGAGGATGAGGGCCTTCTGGCCAATACCAAGGCGATGGGCGACTATATGATAAGCCGCCTGCAAGAGCTGAAGGAAAGGCACAAAGTCATCGGCGATGTGCGCGGCAAGGGCCTGTTCTGCGGCGCCGAACTGGTGGCCGACCGCGCCACCAAGGAGCCGCTGGCCGAGAAGCTGGTGCAATCGGTTGTGGCCTCGGCGGATGCGGATGGCGTGCTGATCGGCGCCACGGCGCGGTCGTTCAAGGGCTTCAACAACACGCTCTGCTTCAGCCCCGCGCTGATCGTGGACCAGCCCAAGATCGACCGGATCATCGAGGCCGTTGATCGCGGCCTTGCCAAACTGGCCTGAACCAGGCTTAAGCTATCCGGAACAAGGCAGGGGCCCGCTCCTGCCTTTTTCATGACCCGCGCAGGTCTGCCCCTACAGGAGAGCCCATATGACCCTTGCCACTCTGCTGACCTTCGCCCTTGTCACCACGCTGCTGGTGATCTCGCCCGGACCGAACGGCCTGCTGATCGCGCGCATCGTGCCGCTTTCGGGGCGACGGGCGGGGTTTGCGGCGGTCTGCGGCTTTGTGGCGGCCTTCTACCTGCATGGGACGCTGTCGGTGCTGGGAATCTCGGCGATACTGACGCAATCGGCATGGGCCTATAATGTCTTCAAAATGCTGGGCGCGGGCTATCTGGTCTGGCTCGGGGTCAAATCGCTGATCGCTGCGGCCCGTGGCGTGACGCCCTCGCCCCATGCCCCCGAACTGCGCCAGACCCGCAAGCGCCGTGCCTTCATCGAAGGCTTCCTGACCAATGCGCTCAACCCGAAGGTCTCGCTTTTCTATCTTGCGGCCTTTCCGCAATTCCTGCCTGCGGATCATGGCATCGCCCAGCCCTTCGCGCTGGTCACCCTGCATGCCACGATCAATGCGCTATGGTTCTCGGCTATGGTGATGGCGCTTGGTGGCCTCAGGGCCGTCACCCGCCGCCCCGCCTTCCAGCGCGCCCTGAAGGCCGTGACGGGCGTGGTCTTTATCGGCTTCGGGGTGAAACTGGCGCAAAGCCGGATTGCCCCATAAGCTATGAGCAGTAAGCCATGATCCGCCTTGCCACGCCGCAAGACGAGGCCGCCATCCGCGCCTGCGCGATCGAGGCCTACAGCCCCTATATCGCCCGCATGGGCCGCGACCCGGCCCCCATGAGCGCCGATTACGCCGCCCAGATCGCGCAAGGATTGGTCCATATGGCCTGTGACGGGGCGTTTCTGGGCTTCATCACCTTCTATGACGAAGGCCCCCATATCCTGTTGGAAAATGTCGCGGTATCGCGTGCCGCGCGGGGCCGTGGCACGGGCCGCAAGCTGATCGCCTTTTGCGAAGAGGCCGCCCGTCAGGCAGGCAAGCCGGTACAGCTTTATACCAATGCCAAAATGACCGAGAACCTCGCGCTTTATCCGCGTCTGGGCTATGCCAAGATCGGGGAACGGGTGGAAAACGGCTTCCACCGCGTCTATTTCCAGAAAAATCCGGCGTGAAGCGCGGGGCTTGCACCGCGATCCCTCTGGCCATACGCCCCGCCCCGCGTTAAACCCTGCGCAAACTCATCTGAAAGGCGGATATATGGCACGTCACCTCGTCACCTCGGCGATTCCCTATATCAACGGCATCAAACACCTCGGGAATCTCGTCGGCTCGCAGCTTCCGGCGGATCTTTTCGCCCGCTACCAGCGTGCGCGCGGCAATGAGGTCATGTTCATCTGCGCCACCGACGAACATGGCACCCCCGCCGAACTGGCCGCCCAGAAGGCCGGCAAACCCGTGGCCGAGTATTGCGCGGAAATGCACGCGGTGCAGGCCCGTATCGCGGAAGGTTTCCGCCTGAGCTTTGACCACTTCGGGCGGTCTTCCAGCACTCAGAACCGTGCGCTGACCCAAGCCTTCGCCAAGCGCCTGTTCGATATGGGGCTGATCCGCGAAGTCTCGGAAAAGCAGATGTATTCCAACGCCGATGGCCGCTTCCTGCCGGACCGCTATATCGAGGGCACCTGCCCCAATTGCGGCTATGACAGCGCGCGCGGCGACCAATGCGATAATTGCACCAAGCAGCTCGATCCGGTGGATCTGATCAACCCGCGCTCGGTGATTTCGGGCTCGACCGATCTGGAAATGCGCGAGACCAAGCACCTCTTCCTGCGCCAGTCGGCCATGAAGGACAAGCTGGACGCATGGATCGACAGCAAGACCGACTGGCCGGTGCTGACCACCTCGATTGCCAAGAAGTGGCTGCATGACGGCGACGGGTTGCAGGACCGCGGCATCACCCGCGACCTCTCTTGGGGTGTGCCTGCGCAATTCGAGGGCGCGCCTTGGGAGGGCATGGAGGGCAAGGTCTTCTACGTCTGGTTCGACGCGCCGATCGAATATATCGCGGGCACGCAGGAATGGGCCGAAGCCTCGGGCGGCGATTGGGAACGCTGGTGGCGCACCGATAAAGGCGCCGAGGATGTGACCTATACCCAGTTCATGGGCAAGGATAACGTGCCCTTCCACACGCTCTCCTTCCCCGCGACGATCCTTGGTTCGGACGAGCCGTGGAAGCTGGTGGATTACATCAAATCCTTCAACTACCTCAATTATGATGGTGGCCAGTTCTCGACCTCGCGCGGGCGCGGCGTCTTCATGGATCAGGCGCTTGAAATCCTGCCGTCGGATTACTGGCGCTGGTGGCTTCTGTCGCACGCGCCCGAGTCGGCGGATGCCGAATTCACCTGGGAGAATTTCCAGGTATCGGTGAATAAGGATCTGGCCGATGTGCTGGGCAATTTTGTCTCGCGGATCACCAAATTCACCCGTTCCAAATTCGGTGAGGCGATCCCCGAGGGCGGCGATTGGGGCGAGGCAGGCGAGGCATTGATTGCCGAGCTGACCACCCGCATCCGCGACTACGAGCGCTTCATGGAGGCCAAAGAGGTCCGCAAGGCCGCAGCCGAGCTGCGCGCGATCTGGGTGGCGGGCAACGAATACCTGCAATCCTCGGCGCCTTGGTCGGTGTTCAAGACCGATCCGGTGCAGGCGGGCGCGATTGCACGTCTGGCACTGAACCTCGTGCCGCTTTACGCGGTGCTCTCGGCGCCCTTCATCCCCGATGCGGCAGCGTCCATGCTGGAAGGCATGCATGCAACCGACCAAACCTGGCCCGAGGATGTGGCCGCCGCCGTACGCGCCCTGCCCGAAGGCCATGCCTTCACCACGCCGGACGTGCTGTTTGGCAAGATCTCGGACGAAGAGCGCGAGGATTGGCAAAGCCGCTTTGCGGGCATCCGCACCTGAGCCAGTGCTCCGGACATGAAAAAACGGCGGGCCGATGCGCCCGCCGTTTTGCATTCCGGCCCGAGGTCAGGCCGAGGCCCGATCAGCCATTGGCCTGATGGATCGAGGCCAGACATTGCGCCATGAATTTCACCGGCGTGCTGGCGCGGTCCACATCGCGATAGACCAGATCAAGCGAGACCTTGCGGCGGCTGACCCCGCCTGCATTCAGCATCACCAGATCACCGCGTTCCAGCTGACCGGAGATCAGCTCGGTCGGCAACCAGCCGAAACACATGCCCCGCTCGACCGCCGCCACGGCGCTTTCCAGCGAGGAGACCGTCCAGATACGGCCATGCGGGCGGTCCACCTCGGTGCCGTCCAGCCGGTTCTCGCGGATGAAAACGCGTAGATGCCGCGCCATCTCGGCCTGTGTCAGGCTGTGATGGGCATTGGCCAGAGGGTGATCCTTGCGCGCCACCAGCGCGAAATCCATCTCGCAGATCCGCTGGCCGACAACAGGGCAAAGCTCGGGCAGAACCACGGCCAAATCAAAGGGCAGGCTCATGAATTCCGACATTTCCAGACGCACCGTCTCGTGGATATCCACCAGAACATCGGGAAATTTCACCTGAAGCTGCTGCAGCGCCTCGCCCAGCCATTCGCGCGGGAAAAGCGCATCGACCAGCAGGCGGACCTGAAGCGGTCCGGTGCCGGATTCCGCCCGTGCGGCCGTCTCGACCGAAACCAGCTCGTCGATCAGCGGCGAGACCTCGGCCAGCAACAGCTTGCCATGCTCGGTCAGAACCGCGCGGCGGCCCTGCATCTCCATAATCGGGAAGCCCAGAGATTCCTGTAGCTTGGACACCGAATAGCTGATCGCGGACTGGCTCCGCTCCAGGCTGATCGCCGCCTCGGCAAAGCTGCCGCATTCCACAACGCGCCGCAAAATGGCCCAATGTTCGAGGTTGGTCTTCGGAATGCTCGACGGCATATGGTCCTCATCGCTTTGTTATGCGCGCATTGAACGGCCTTCGGCGGTGATGCGCAAGATCTGGCTGTCGATCTGGCTTCGGATCATTGCGTCCTTTCGTGGGACAGCGTGGCCGAAGCAGGATCGGGCTGGGTATCGCTGGGGTTGGCAATAGGAGGCTTTGGCGGGGTGTGCAATCCACCTGCGGGCCCGTCCTGCCAGCGACCGAAGCGATAATACAACACCGCCATCAGCATCGTGGCGCAGAAGGCGGTCGGGAAGCTCCACCAGATCGCATCGGTGCCAAGCACCGGATGCATCAGTTCGACAAAGCCCAGCCGCACCGGATAAAGCGACACCGCCAGAATGACCAGCGGCCAGACCACACGCCCGTTGGCCCGCACCGTGCCGAACAGCACCTGACTGACCCCGAAGGCGACAAAGCCCCATGTCGCCACCAGAAGCGCATGCTGGCCGATCTCCATCGCCGCCCCCTGCCCGTCGAGAAAGATCGCCAGCGCATAGCGGTCCACCAGCAACAGCAGAGCCACCAGCCCGCCGGTCAGCACCATATTGAAGACGATCCCGATACGGGTGATCCGCGAGACACGATCAAACCGGCCCGCCCCGATATTCTGCGCCGCCATCGCCGACACCGCCGCCCCCAGCGCCATCGCGGGCATCTGCACATAGGTCCAGATCTGCTGCACCGCACCGTAAGCCGCCGTGGTCTCCACGCCCTCGCGATTGATCAGGCGCAGCACCGTCAGCGCGGCGGTGGTCACCACCACCATCTGCAGGCCGATGGGCAGGCCCTTGGCAAGGATCTGGCGCAGGATCTGCGGATCGGGCCGCAGAAAGCGCAGCTCGCCCCCGCGCAAGCGCAGCGGCAAGTCCCGCAGATAGATATAGACCAGCATCGCCACCAGCGAGGTGTAATTGGCCAGCCCCAGACTGATCGCCGATCCGCCGATGCCCAGCTTCGGCAGCGGCCCGACCCCAAGGATCAGCAGCGGGTTGATCACCGCCGCCAGCAGCACCGCCAGAATCATGAAATAGAGCGGCGTCACCGAATCCCCCGACCCGCGCAGGGTCATCATCAGCATGGTCTGCATCAGGATGCCTGGCATGGCGACAAAGGTCAGTTGCAGATAGCTACGGGCCAGATCCCCGATCTGCGGATCGGTCCCCAGCAGCGCCAGCAGATGCGGCGCGGCGAAATACCCCGCCACGGCCACCACGACCGCCAGCGGAAAAAAGCAGCCCACCGCCGTGCCGACGATCCGGCGGGCCTCGCACAGGCTGTCACGCCCGATGGCCTGACCGATCAGAATGGTGGCCGCCATGCCGAACCCGAAGACAAAGCTGACCAGCAGGAACATGATCAGGTTGCCATTGGTGGTGGCCGCCAGCGCTGTCTCGCCCAGCAGGTTGCCCACCCAAGCCGAGTCGATCGACCCGCCTGCCGATTGCAGCACCGAAGAGCCCAGCGTCGGCAGGGCAAACATGGCCAGCGCCCAGGGAATAGAGCCGGAAACAAGAGCGTTTGACGAGGTCTTGCCTGAGGGTCCACGCGACATAAAGGGCTCCGTCTGTTCTTTGCAGCTCATCCAGATAGCGTCATCCGGCACGAAGTCATCCGCTTTGCAACTCAGGCCCGTTCAACAGGGTGCGCGCCCATCGCCACCAGCACGATCTCGCCCTGCCATTCGCCACGGATCGCGTCTGCCGCAGCCCAGGACCGCTGCCCCGACCGGCAGGCCAGAACCAACCGCTTGCGCGGCCCGAACAGCGCCATCGTCCGAAGGTCTTCCACGCCCAGCCGATGCGCCTGCGGATGCGCCAGCGGACCTTCCTCCTCGGCGCGCAGATCGATGATCAGATCCTCCGCCGACATCGCTTCGGGAGCAATGAAACGCGGCGCGTATTCGGGTTCGGGCGCGGTGTGGAACACAAAACCGCCAAAGCGCCACGAAACCGCATCAAAGCTGCTGACCCGCCCCAGAGGGCTTTCACCGAAACCGGTCAGCACCGCCAGCGCCATCTGGGCCTGTAACGCGCCGATCACCCCCACAATCGGCCCCAGCACCCCATCCGCAGCACAGCTGCCCAACCGCTGTGGCAGATCGGGAAAGACCGCACGCAGCGAGGGCGCATTGGCACAGAACCCGCCGACATAGCCCTCGGTCCCCACGACCGACGCCGAGATCAGCGGCACACGGTTTTCAAGACACTGGTCCGACAGGATATAGCTGGCCGCGAAACTATCGGCACAATCCAGCACCAGATCGCAGCCTGCCATATGATGCGCGACATTGGCAGGGCTCAACGCCTGCGGCACAGGGTCCAGCACCACGTCGGGGTTGAGATCCGCCATATGGGCCGCCGCGGCCAGCACCTTGGACCGGCCGATATCGCTTTCGCGAAACAGCGTCTGCCGGTGCAGGTTGGAGCGGCTGACATGATCGGCATCCAGCAGGCGGATATAGCCCACCCCCGCGCCCACCAGATAGTGCAGCACCGGCGCCCCCAGCCCGCCAGCCCCCACCACCAGCACCCGCGCCTCCTGCAGCCGCGCCTGTGCCGCCTCTCCGAAGCCCGGCACGGCGATCTGGCGGGCATAGCGGGTCATCGGGTGACCTCCAGCCACTGCCGCAGCCGTGCCTCCGGGTCGGCATTGAGGGTGATATCGGTCACCACCGACACGCAATCCGCCCCTGCCGCAAAGGCCAGAGGCGCGCGTTCCACCGACAGCCCGCCAATGGCCACCAAGGGCACCCCTTGGCACAGCTGCTTCCATCGGGTCAGTGTCTCGACCCCCTGCTGATGCCATTTCATCTTTTTCAGGATCGTCGGCCAGACCGGCCCCAACGCGACATAATCGGGACGCGCCGCCAGAGCGCGCGCCAGCTCGTCCTCGTCATGGGTGGAAAGGCCCAGCTTCAGCCCCGCCGCGCGGATCGCCGCCAGATCGGCGGTCTCAAGGTCTTCCTGCCCCAGATGCAGCCAGTCGCAGCCCAGCTCGATGGCCAGCTCCCAATGGTCATTCACCACCATCTGCGCCCCATGCGCGCGGCACAGGTCACGCCCCTCGGCCAGCAGAGCGCGCAAACGGTCCTGCGGCTGGTCCTTGATCCGCAACTGGACGAATTCCACCCCCAAGGGCAGCGCGCGACGCAGCCAGTCGGGGTGGTCGAAGATGGGATAGAAACGCGGGATCATGCCAGCACCGCCATGCCGATCACCGGCGTCGAGGGCTGGGCCATATCGCGTGGCTCCATCGGGTCCGCCTCATAGGCCAGACGCCCTGCCTCCAAGGCGCGCGCAAACCCTTCGGCCATTTTCACGGGGTCTCCGGCTTTGGCCACCGCCGTGTTCAGAAGCACCGCGTCAAAGCCCATCTCCATCGCGGCGGCGGCATGGCTGGGCAGGCCCAGACCCGCATCGATCACCATCGGCACCTCGGGGAATTGCGCCCGCAGGCTCCGCAGCCCGTAGGGATTGTTCAACCCCAGCCCCGTGCCGATCGGCGCGCCCCACGGCATCAGCACCTCGGCCCCTGCCTCCAAGAGCCTGCCGCCCAAGACGCCATCCTCGGTGGTATAGGGAAACACCTTGAACCCGTCTTGGGCCAGAATGCGGGTGGCCTCCAACAGGCCGAACGGATCGGGTTGCAGCGTGTCGGGATGGCCGATCACCTCCAGCTTGATCCAGTCCGTATCGAACACCTCGCGCGCCATATGGGCGGTGGTCACCGCCTCTTTGACCGAATGGCATCCGGCGGTATTGGGCAGCACGGGCACATCCAGCCCGCGGATCAGCTCCCAGAAGCCCGCGCCCGTGCCCGATCCGGCGGTCTCGCGGCGCAGCGACACGGTGGCAATCCCCGCGCCCGAGGCCGCAAAAGCCTGCGCCAGATCGCGGGGGCTGGGATAGTGCGAGGTGCCCAGCATCAACCGCGATGCCACCTCGGTTCCATAGAAAACCGGCATGTTACCCTCCCTGACGGGGTGCAAGAATTTCCAGACGGTCGCCGTCGCGCAGGGCATGGCCCGTGCGGGCGGCAGAGGCCACGAAGACCTCGTTGACGGCGGTGGCCACGCGGGCCTCGCCATAGCCCAGAACAACCAGCGCCTCGGCCAGTGTCGTGGCCTCGGCCTCGGCGGGGATTCCGTTGACGATCAGGCGCATGGGGCCTCCTGTAGCAGGGGTTCAGACAGCAAAAGTTCCGAGTTTTGCCCGTCCAGCAGATAATCGGCGGCGGTCATCGCCAGCGCGGGTGACATCAGATAGCCATGACGGAACAGCCCGTTGACAAAAACGCGGTCCGCGCCGACCACCACGCGCGGAATGTTATCGGCAAATCCGGGGCGGGCATTGGCCCCAAGCTCCAGCACCTCGGCCTCGGCAAAGGCCGGATGCAGCGCGAAGGCGGCATTGAGCAACTCGACCGTCGAGCGCAGGGTCGATGGTCCGCGGCTGTCGCCTTCCAGCTGTGACGCCCCCAGCATG
The DNA here is from genome assembly GCF_057380695.1 of Thioclava sp. NS-SX20. Classification (NCBI taxonomy): domain Bacteria; kingdom Pseudomonadati; phylum Pseudomonadota; class Alphaproteobacteria; order Rhodobacterales; family Paracoccaceae; genus Thioclava; species Thioclava sp. NS-SX20. The sequence continues at coordinate 2,292,887 of NZ_CM170816.1, forward strand.
AAGATCCCGTTGCCCCGTGGCACGATATACAGCGGATAGCGCGGATGCAGCAGCCGCACGGGGCGCGACAGCCCGATCTGCGGGCAGCGCAGCACCACCATTTCCCCGCGCACCCCGCGCAGGGCGGGCAGGTGGTCGCGCGCCTCCAGCCCGCGACAATCGACAAGCCGTCCCTGATGCGGCGCGTCGGGCATGATCTCGACACCCTTGTCCGCAAGCCCCTCGCGCAGGATGGCCAGCGCCACGCGCGGTTCGATATGGGCCTCGGTCCCGAAGAACAGGCCCCGTTCGTGGCGGTCGGCCAGATCGGGTTCCAGCGCGGCAATGCCCGCCGCATCCAGCCAGCAATGGCCATCGGTGCGGCGCGCAAAACGGTCCAGCTCGCGCCGGTCGCGCGCCAGCGTCACCACCAGAGTGCCCCGATGGGTCACCGGCACCCCTGCCTTGGCCCACCAGTCGGCCGCGCGCAGGCCGTGGCGCACCACGATCTCGTCGCTGATCTCGCTTTCGCAATGGGGTGCCAGCATCCCCCCTGCCCACCAGCTACAGCCATGCGGTCCGGGGGCGCCATGCGGGTCGATGATCTGCACCCGTGCCCCGCGCGCGGTCAGTTCCTGCGCGGTGGTCAGCCCGGCCACGCCCGCGCCCAGAATGGTGAAATCGATGCTCATGCCAGAGCCTCCATCGGCCAGATTTCGTGGAAATGATGCACCGGCCCGTGGCCCTGCCCGATCTGCAACCCCTGAGCGGCACGGATCGCGCCCTGCAGCCAGCCATGCGCGCGCGCCACCGCCTGCGGCAGCGGCTGCCCCAGTGCCAGCCCCGCCGCCACGGCCGAGGCCAGCGAGCAGCCCGTGCCATGCGTATGACGCGTTGCACAGCGGGGCGCGGTGAAATAAGAGACCTGCTCGGCCAGAAGAAGATCGGTGCAGACAGGCCCCGTCGCATGCCCGCCCTTCAGAAGCACCGCCTTCGGGCCAAGCGCCCGCAGCGCGCGGGCCTGCGCCTCATCGGCCTCCTGCGCCTCGGGCAGGCCCAGAAGACAGGCGGCCTCGGGCAGGTTCGGGGTCAGCAGGCTTGCCAGCGGCAGCAGGTCGGATGTCAGCGCCGCCACGGCCTCTTTGGCCAGCAGCGCATCACCGGATTTGGCAATCATCACGGGGTCCAGCACCACAGGCCCTGCAAATCCCGCGATCTCTTCGGCCACCACCCGCACCAGCTCGGCCGAGCCCAGCATGCCAATCTTGATCGCATCGGCCCCGATATCGTCCAGGCAGGCGCGGATCTGGGCGCGCAGCATAGAGGGCGACATCAGCACCACATCCGTCACCCCGCGCGTGTTCTGCGCGGTCACGGCGGTGACGGCGCTCATGGCATAGACCCCCAGCGCCGAAGCCGCCTTGAGATCGGCCTGAAGCCCCGCGCCGCCGCCCGAATCCGATCCTGCGATACTGAGAAGTTTCGCGACCATATCCCTTCCTCCAATTTCCCGGCATCTCGGCACGGGCGGAAAAAGGGGATGCAGAAAGGCTGCACCCATCGCTTTGGTTCCGTTCCCTACGCCGATACAAGCCGGATCAGGTTCGATGGGTTGGCGTGACGCCTCTCAGCCCCTCATAGGGGCACCCCAACGGATTTGCGCCAAGCTAGACCTCGCGGCGCAGCGATACAAGAGGTCTTTCAATCGGCCTGCCGCAAGATCCGCGCAGGCCGCACCCGCAGGGGCCGGATCACAAACATCAGATCCGCCAGCAGCGCCGCCGCCATGCCGGTAAACAGGATGACAAGCGCCGGTGTCCACGCCATGTGATAGCCCAGCTCCATCACCTGCGTAAGCACCGCCCAGCCCGCCAGCGCCCCCGCCCCGACAGCCACCAGCCCCGCCACACCGCCAAGGATCAGTGCGCGCAGCAGGAACGCCAGCAGAATACGGCCACGGCTGGCGCCTAGCGTTTTCAACAGCGCCGCCTCCCATGCGCGGCGGGCCTCGCCTGCCGCAGAGGCCCCGATCAGCACGATCACCCCCGTCACCAGCGTCACGCTGGCCGCAAGCGAGGTGGCGCGGGCAATCGCCTGCAACGCCTCGGTCAGGCGGCCAATGGCTTCGCGCACGGGCACGGCGGTGACATTGGGGAAGGCCTGCGCCAGATGCCGCAGGATCTCGGGTTCGGCGGTTTCGGGGGCGTAGAGTGTGGCCAAATGGGTATGCGGCGCGCCCGCCAGAGCCGCAGGGTTGAAGGTGATCACAAAGCCGATCCCCGCCGTCGAGAAATCGACATCGCGCAGCGAGGTGATCGGCGCGGTGATGTCGCGGCCAAGGATATTGACGGTCAGCCTGTCGCCCAGCTTCAGCCCAAGCTCCTGCGCCTCCTTTGCGGCAAAGCTGATCTGCGGCGGGCCTTGATCATCGGGCGCCCAGAACTGGCCCGCCACGATTTTCTCGCGCGGGGTGGCGGCATAGGTCACGCCACGGTCACCGCGCAAGACCCAGTGGTCGGGGCGGCCTTCCCGCGCGGGTTTGCCGTTGATCCGGGTGATCACACCGCGCAGCATGGGCGTGGTCTCGACGCGCTCCACCTGCGGATCGGCCTGCATCTGCGCGGTGAACGGCGCAAGCTGGTCGGGTTGGATGTCCAGCAGGAAAAAGGCCGGTGCCTGTTTTGGCAGGTCGGTCGCAATCGCATTGCGCAGCCCCGCATCCACCTGCCCGATGGCCGACAGGACCGAAAGCCCCAGACCCAGCGACAGCACCACCGGCAGCGCCTCGGAGTTCGGGCCGGAAATCCCCGCCAGCGCCACCCGCAGCGCAGGCGCACCCCGCACGATCCGCTGCACGCGGGCCGCCAGACGTTTCGTCAGCCAGCCCGTCAGCGCCAGCAAAGCCAGCGCCCCTGCCACCCCGCCCAAGGCCCCGAGCGTCAGCCACGGCAGGCCCGACAGCGCCATCGACGCCCCCACCAGCACCGCCGCCAGAAGCACAATCAGCGCCAGCATCCCCAAGGGCGGCAGCCCCCGCGCCCGTGCGCGGTAAAGCCGCGCCACCCGCGTCTGTGACAGGCGCGCAAGCGGCCAGAGCGAGAAGATCGCCGTGACCAGCGCGCCATACATCGCGGCCTCGGCCATCGGGCCTGCGCTCAGTCGCAGATCCACGGGGATCGGCATGACCCGCCCGATCAACCCGCCAGAGCCCAGCACCAGAAGGCAGGCCAGCCCCAGCCCCGCCGCAATCCCTGCCACGCCGAGCACGATCAGTTGCCAGTAAAACACCCAGCGGATGGTGCGCCCCGAAGCCCCGATGGCCCGCAGGGTCGCCACGGTCGCGGCCTTTCGGTCCAGCCAGCTTGCCACCGAGGACGAAATTCCCACGCCGCCCACCGTCAGCCCCGCAAGCCCCACCAGCACGAGGAAACTCCCCAGCCGCGTCACAAAACGGTCCGCCGCCGGAGAGGCCCGCCTGCGGTCGCTCCAGCGCAGACCGGCCTCTTTGAAACGGGTCTGCGCCTCGGTTTTGAGGGTCTCGAGGTCGGTGCCCGCAGGCAGGGCCAGACGGTATTCGCTTTCATATAACGCGCCGGGGTCCAGCAGGCGCGAGCCCTCCAGCGCCTTGGTGGCCACGATCACCGGCGGGCCAAGCGTGATGCCCGCCCCTGTTTCGTCGGGCGCACGGGCAAGCCGCGCCAGCATGCGGAACGTAACACCGCCAATCTCGACGGGATCGCCCGCTTTCAGCCCCATGCGATCCGCCAGAACGGGGTCGACCAGCGCACCATAGACGCCATCGACAGGGGTCATCAGATCTGCCAGCGGCATCTGTGGGGCGGTCTCTACCGCACCATAAAGCGGATAGGCAGTATCGACGCCCTTCACCTGAACAAGCGCGGTCTGCAGGGTCTCGCCTTCGCCATGACGCAGCATGGAGCGGAAATCGATGACCTCGGAGACCCGCGCCGCCCGCGCGTCAATCCATGCGCGTTCGTCCGCCGTGGCGCGGCGATAGGTAAATTCCAGCTGGGCATCGCCGCCCAGAAGCACCGCGCCCTGTTCCTGTAAAGCCTGCTGGATGGCATGGCGCACCAGCCCCACCGAGGCAATCGCCGCCACCCCCAGCAACAGGCACAGGAAGAACACCCGAAAGCCGCGCAACCCGCTGCGCAATTCGCGCCGCGCGATAGACCATGACACGCTCATGCGAGGCTGTCCGAAAGAATGGCCCCATCGCGCAGCCCCACCACACGGTCGCAGCGGGCGGCAAGATCGGCGGCATGGGTCACCAGAACAAGCGTCGCGCCATAATGGTCGCGCAGCCCGAACAGTAGATCCATGATCTGCACGCCGGTCCTGGCATCAAGGTTGCCGGTGGGTTCGTCGGCCAACAGGATCTCGGGGCGCGGGGCCAGCGCACGGGCCAGCGCCACACGCTGCTGCTCACCGCCAGACAGCTCTGTCGGGTGATGGTGCATCCGGTGGGCAAGCCCCACCGCCTCCAGCTCGGCCTTGGCGCGGGCAAAAGCATCGCGCGCGCCCGCAATCTCCAGCGGCAGAGCCACGTTTTCCAGCGCGGTCATCGTGGGCAGCAGGTGGAAATTCTGGAACACCACCCCCATGTGATGGCGACGAAACCGCGCCAGCGCGTCTTCCTGCATCGCGCCCAGATCCTGCCCCAGCGCCTGCACCTGCCCCGATGTGGCGCGCTCGAGCCCGCCCATCACCATCAAAAGCGAGGATTTGCCAGACCCCGAAGGCCCCGTCAGACCAAGGCTCTGCCCGCGCTGGACGTCCAGCGTAATTCCGTTCAGGATCGGGACAAGGCCTGCATTTCCCTCCAGCTTCAGCTCCACTTCTTTCATGGAAAGCACTGTATCCGCCATGTCCATCCTGTCGAAATTCCTCTTCCTACCGCCCCATAAGACACGGGGTCTACAGAGCTTTGCACTTCACAAACGCGGCATCCGGGCGGGTTTTGCCCTGCTGCTGGCACTGGCCCCGCTACAGGGCCATGCCGCCGAAAAGACGCTGCTGGCCTTCGGGGACAGCCTGACCCAAGGCTACGGGCTGCCCGATGGCCAGGGCCTTGTGCCGCAGTTGCAGGCATGGCTGAACGCGCATGGTGCGGATGTCACGATCATCAATGGCGGGGTATCGGGCGATACCACGGCAGGCGGGCGGGCGCGTATCGACTGGTCGCTGACGCCCGATGTGGATGCGGTGATGGTGGCGCTTGGCGGCAATGACATCCTGCGCGGGCTGGCGCCTGCTCAGGCAAAGGCTAATCTGGATGCCATCCTCAAGGCCGTGACCGACAAGGATCTGCCAGTGCTTCTGGCCGGTGTCCCCGTGCCGGGCAATTACGGGACCAGCTACCAGACCGAGTTCCGCGCGATCTATCCCGATCTGGCGGCAGAATACGATGCGGTGCTGGTGCCCGACCTGCTGGCACCTCTGGCGGCAGCCCAGCAGGATGACACCAAGCGCGCCGACTATCTCCAGCCCGACGGCCTCCACCCCTCTGCCAAGGGTGTGGCACTGGTGGTCGAGGCGCTGGGGCCGCAGGTTCTGGATCTTCTCGATCAGGTCGAGTAGCGCGATCAGGCCGAGTAGCGTGGGCCGCCCTGTTTGCGGCGGTCCATAAGATAGAGCGCCGCCGCCGCCAGAATGGCCAGAGCCGCCCCCAGCAGCGCCACCACCCCATAACCTGCCAGCGCCGCACCAAGGGCAAAGACCGTGGCGCTGGTGACGTCGCCTATGAGCTTTTGCAGCGCCAGAAGCGAGGCCCCCGCACCGGGCCGCGCAGACAGAAGTTCCTGTAGATAGGCCATCGGCTGGGTCAGGATGAACGCGCCCCCCAGCGCCCCGAACACCGGCAGGACCCACAAGGCCGGACTGGATGCCAGCACCGGAATGCAGGCCAGATGCACGGAATAGAGCAACGTTCCGATCAGGATGAGCGTGACCCGCGACATCCGCATGGAGACCGCCGGCACCATCAGCATCAGGGGCACTTCCAGCCCTGCGGTGATCGCCGCATAAATCGCCACATCCCCCGCCCCCCGTCCGGGCACCTGCGCAAAGACCAGACCGATCAGCACAAGATAGAGCACAACGCCGCCATTGATCGCGCCCAAAGCCAGCACCCGCACCAGAATACGCCAATCCGCCATTTCCGTCAGCGACTGGCGGAAGCTCAGCCCCGATTTCGGGTCGGGCCAGCGCGTCGCGCCGTCGCGGGGCCAGAACAGAAGCGTCAGCACCAGAACCGAGGCCGCAAGGCAGAAACAGACCGGATAGATCGCCATCAGGTCGACCCCCGCGCCGAAGGCCAGTGACCAGATCGGCAGCACCGCAAGCCACGGCACGGCAAAAAGCGCCCGCAGGCTGGACTGGATCGCCTCGCGTTCACGCTTGGGATGGACCGAGGCCGCCAACCGGCCCAACGCAAAAAGCTGCCCGAACAGCGTCGAGGCCAGCGGCACGAAAACCGCATGGGCCAGCACAAAGGTGACAGGGCTGGGATGGAGCGTCACCAGCCCCGAACCGATTGTCAGAAACATCGAAGAGAGCAAGGCGATGGTGCGCCGGTTGGCCCGCTGGTCTGCAATAATGCCAAAGCCCACCGAGGTGGTGACCGCAATCACCGAGGCCGCGATAAGGATGCGGGAATAAGCCCCGTCGCTGAGCCCGAAAATGGTCACAGCGATGGTGGAAGCCTGCGGCAGAAGCGAGGCCACATGCGCGCCAAACAGCACCATCAGCGCCGAGGTCAGCAGCAATGCGGGATCTTTCACCAGCGGCTTATACGCGGCCAAGGCAGACATCGGGACCTTCCTTTCGCAAGATCCCCACATGCCCTTTCGCGCAGGGCGCTGCAATCCCTATCACGGCTTCGGGGCCGCACAGGCCGCTCTGCGCGGCTTCGGCACAGGCAGCACCGCCCCCTGATGCCGGACCGAGACCCGAAGGGGCCGTCAGGCCTCGGGGACCGTCTTGCCCGGATTGAGGATATTCTTGGGGTCCAGCGCCGCCTTGATCGCGCGCATCGTGCGCAGCGCAACGGGGTCTTTGTATTTCGCCATCGACCCCAGCTTGGACAGCCCGACGCCATGTTCCGCCGAGAAGCTGCCCCCCATCACCACCGCCTCGCGCGAAATCGCATCACGGATCGGGGCCACAAAGCCCTTATCCGACGGGTAGACGGTATAATGCAGGTTGCCATCGCCCAGATGCCCGATCGCCATCATCCGCGCCTGCGGGTCCAGTCGCGCCACTTCGGCATTCATCCGGTTGAGCCACGGCTCGATCAGATCCAGCGGCAGCGACACATCGGTATCGACCAGCGGATCCTCGTTCAGGGACACTTCGGCTGCGGATTCGCGCATATGCCACAGATAGTTACGCTGTGCATCAGAGGAGGCCACGACCGCATCCAGAATATCCCCCGCCTCCAGCGGGGCCTCCAGCAAGTCTTCCAGCCGCGATTGCGGGGTGTCTCCGGGCACCGTCGTGGCGATTTCCAGCAGGATATTCACCGGCGCAGGGGTGATCGGGCAGGTCCAGTCGGGTTTGTATTTCGCCATCCGGTCGAAAAAGAGATCGGGCAGATATTCATAGGCCTCGACCGCCCCGCCCGTACCCGCCTGCACACGGTTGAGAAGCGAGAGCGCCTGCGCAAAGCCCGGCAATGCCAACAGCGCCGTGGCCCGCGCGGTGGGGGCCGGCACCAGATGCAGCATGGCGGCGGTAATCACCCCCAGCGTGCCTTCCGCCCCGATCATCAGATCGCGCAGGTCATAGCCGGTATTGTCCTTATGCAGCGCGGTCATCAGGTTCATCACCGCGCCATCGGCCATCACCACCTCAAGCCCCAGACACAGCGCCCGCGCATTGCCATAGCGCACCACATTCGAGCCGCCCGCATTGGTCGACAGGAAGCCCCCGACCATCGCCGACCCCTTGGCCCCGAAGCTGAGCGGAAACATCAGACCGGCCTCGGCCACATGGTCATGGATCGTCTGCAAGATGACCCCCGCCTCCACCGCTATGGTACGGGCCGCAGGGTTGAAATCACGGATGCGGTTCATCCGCGCCAACGAGATCATCAGCCGCCCCTCGGCCTCGTGCCCGCCATTCAGCCCCGTCCCGCCAGAGACCGGCACGACCGGCGTGCCGCTTTCCGAGGCCAGCCGCAGAATGCCCGAGACCTCTTCGGTTGTGGCAGGACGTAGCACGGCCAGCGGCTGCCAGTGGTAATGGCCCGTAAATTCCTCACCGAAACCTGCCATATCCGCGCCGGTCAGCACATGGTCATGCCCCAGCAAATCCCGCAGGCGATCAAGCAGCATGTCAGTCCCCATCCAACAAGCGGGGGCCCGAACGGCACCCGACACAGGTCATATCCCTATTGTATACAGAACGGCGCCGTTACCGTCGCCTTGCGGCAAAACTTACCCGCGCTTCCAGTCAAAAAACCCTTTTGGCGCCTGATCCAGCAGAGCACGGGCCACGTCAATCCCCAACTCGCCCGCATCGGACAGGCTGGCACGCCCCTCGGCGCGCAGACATTCGGACCCGTCGGGACGCAGGATCTCGCCGCGCATCCAGATTTCGCCGCCCTCGATCAGCGCAAGCCCTGCAATCGGGGTCTCGCAAGAACCGTCCAGCGTGGCCAGAAACGCGCGTTCAACAGTCAGCCGCTGCTCGGTCGGAATGTCATGGATGGGCGACAACAACTGCGCCGCGCGCGCGTCATCCACACGACGTTCGATCCCGATGGCACCTTGCGCCACAGCAGGCAGCATATCCTCGGGGGCAATCGCCCCTGCGGCCAGTTCCGTCATGCCAAGGCGGTTGAGCCCCGCCATCGCAAGGAAAGTGGCCTCGGCCACACCATCGGCCAGCTTCTGGCGCCGCGTCTGCACATTGCCACGGAATTCCACCAGTTTCAGGTCGGGACGGCGAGACAGAAGCTGCGCACGGCGGCGCAGGCTGGAGGTGCCCACCACGGCCCCTTCGGGCAGATCATGGATCGTCGTCGCCTTCAGCGATACAAAGGCGTCGCGCACATCCTCGCGCGGCAGATAGGTATCAAGGACCAGCCCCTCGGGCTGGACCGTCGGCATGTCCTTCATCGAGTGGATCGCGATATCGATCCGCCCGTCCAGCATCGCCTCTTCGATCTCTTTGGTGAACAGTCCCTTATTGCCGATTTCCTTGAGCGGCTTGTCCGAGGCGATCATCGCACGGTCATCGCCGGTGGTCTTGATAACGACCACCTCGAAGGCGGCTTCGGGCAGATCATGCGCCGCCATCAGGCGGGCACGGGTTTCATGGGCCTGCGCAAGCGCCAGAGGGCTGCCGCGGGTGCCAAGCTTCAGGGGCTGATCGGGTGTGGGCATCTGTGTCATAGCCATAGCCTTAGCCTTGCGCGCGGCCCCATGCAAGAAGCCCTGTCGGCCATTGTGGTGCGGGAAAGCTTGACAGCACGGGCCCCGCCTTGTTCTAGAGAGACCAACCCAAGGAGAGTACCCAGATGGCCGACAAAACGATCCTGCGCGCCCTACGCGGCGAACGCCTGCCCACGCCCCCGATCTGGATGATGCGGCAAGCCGGACGTTACCTGCCGGAATATCGCGCCACGCGGGCCAAGGCGGGCGACTTCCTGTCGCTGTGCTACAACCCCGAACTGGCCGCCGAGGTCACGCTGCAGCCGATCCGCCGCTACGGCTTTGATGCAGCGATCCTGTTCGCCGATATTCTTCTTCTGCCGCAAGCCCTTGGGGCGGATCTGTGGTTTGTCACGGGCGAAGGCCCGCGGCTGTCCACCATCACCTCGGCAGAGGGGCTGCGCGGGCTGAAGACCCGTGACGACATCCACGAGGTGCTTTCTCCGGTCTACGAGACGGTGCGGATTCTGTCCGAAAGCCTGCCGGAAGAGACCACGCTGATCGGCTTTGCCGGTGCGCCCTGGACGGTGGCGACCTATATGGTGGCCGGTCGTGGCACGCCCGACCAAGGCCCCGCGCATAAGCTGAAAGACGAAGATCGCGCGACATTCAGCGCCTTGATCGACCTGCTGAGCGATGCGACCATCGAATATCTTTCGAAACAGGTGGAAGCCGGTGCCGAGGTCGTGAAACTCTTCGATAGCTGGGCCGGCTCGCTGAAAGGGCAGGATTTCGAGGATTTCGCCGTCAAGCCGGCCGCCCGTATCACCAAGGAAATGAAGGCCCGCTTCCCCGGTCTGCCGGTGATCGCCTTCCCGCGCGAGGCGGGCGATGGCTATATCGGCTTCCACCAGAAAACCGGCGCGGATTGTGTGGCCATCGACAATTCGGTGACCCCCGAATGGGCCGCCGAGCATGTGCAGGTGTCGGGCTGTGTGCAGGGCAATCTGGCCTCGCGACATATGGTCACAGGCGGGCAGGCACTGGTCGAAGAGACCCGCCGCGTGGTCGAGGCCTTCCGCAAGGGGCCGCATATCTTCAACCTCGGTCACGGGATCACCCCAGATGCCGATCCCGACAATGTGGCACTGATGATCGAGACGGTGCGCAATATGTAACAGAGGCGGGGGAACCTTTCGGGGCTTCGGGCGTCATACTCCTGAATTAGGAAACAGGAGATTTCGATGAAACTCGTGAAACTGACCCCCGCTCTTGCTGTTCTCGCCCTGCTGGCGGCCTGCGGCCATAACGCGACCGAGCGGGCCGCAACCGGCGGCCTTGGCGGCGCGCTTGTGGCAGGGCCTGCAGGGGCTGTGGTTGGCGGCACGGTCGGTGCGGCAACCGCTCACTGATCACCCATCCGCCGATCCGGCCCGAAGGCCGAGCGTCCCAACGGGGGCCAAAGCCGGACGCCCGCGACAAATGCCCGAGCCGGATGCCCGAAACCGAAAAACCCGCAACCATCCGGCTGCGGGTTTTTGGCTATTCCAACGGTGTGCCGGAGAACGGCGCGGGCGTTACCGGCGACGGTCGCGGCGCGAGCTCATCGGCTGGAAGGCAACGCCGACATGCGCCTCGCAATAGGGTTTGCCCGATTGGGTCGGCAGGCCGCAGAACCAGAAATCATCCGTAGCAGGATCCCCGATCGGCCATTTGCAGGTGCGCTCGGTCAGCTCCATCAGGGTGAGCTTCTTGGCGTGTTTCTCGATCTCGCCCACACGGGCCAGTGCCTCGGGGCTGATCTCGTTGGCCGAAGGCTGCGGCGGCAGCGGCTGGCCTGCGGGAATGATCTGACGGCGCATGGGCGCCGGTGCGGCCTCGGCCACTTCCGTCGTCTCGACCGGCTCGGGCTTGGCAGCGGCGGGTTTCGGCGCAGGAGCCGGACGCACGGCCGCACTGGCGGGCGCGGCTTTCGGCTCTGCACGCGGCGCAGCGGGCGCGGGTTTGGGCTCGACCACGGGCTTGGCCTCGGCCGCAGGCTTGGGCGCAGAGGCGGGCGCTGCGGCCTCGGCGGTGGTTGCGGTCCGGTTGGACAGACCCAGACGGTGCACTTTGCCGATGACGGCATTACGGGTCACCCCACCCAGTTCCTTTGCGATCTGGCTGGCAGACTGGCCCTCGGACCACATCTTTTTCAGAATTTCGACGCGTTCATCGGTCCAGGACATGGGTTTCCTTTCACTGTTCCGGTCCGGACGGGCCCATAGCTTCCCACGGGATTTCCGGCTCCGGAATATCAAGAGCTATGGATTTACCCCGCCATGCCCTGCTTTTCAAGATGTCTGAGCACGAGAAGCTGTGTTCTTGTGCAGAGTTCGGACGCACTGTGCCTTAGTTGCCCGATTGCGTTGCGCCCACTAGGTAGAGAGGCACAGACCACGCGCTCTGGCGGCCCCGAGCTCCGCCGGAACCGGACCAAGCGGGAAACGAGACGACTGATGGACAGACACGCAAATCGCGAAATGGGAATACGGCGCTTTGGCCGGGTGAACTGGCTGGGCCTCTATAGCCTCGGCTGGCGCGAGAACCGCCGTTTTCTGGCCGTATGGCAACAGACCGTGCTGGCGCCGCTGATCACCGCAGGGCTGTTTCTGGTGGTCTTCGCGCTGGCCTTCGGCAAAGGGCGTGCCGATATGATGGGCGTGCCGTTTCTGGAATTCCTCGCCCCCGGCATTCTTATGATGACCGTAATCCAGAACGCCTTTGCCAATACCTCGTCTTCCATCGTGGTCGCCAAGGTGCAGGGCAATATCATCGATACGCTGATGCCCCCACTGGCCCCGTGGGAGCTGTTGATGGGCTATCTGGCCGGAGCCATCGGGCGCTCGCTTCTGGTGGCGGTCGTGATTGCGGCGGGGCTGTTTGTGACCATCGGACAGGGCATCGCCCATCCGCTCTGGGCGCTGGCCTTCGTGATCCTGGGCGCGATGCTGATGGGCGGTCTGGGGATGCTGGCTGCCATCATGGCCAATAAATTCGACCAGATGGCGGCCTTCACCAATTTCGTGATCACACCGCTGTCCTTCCTGTCGGGCACCTTCTACTCGGTCGAGGCCCTGCCCCCGTTCTTTCAGGCGCTCTCGCATTGGAATCCGGTCTTTTTCCTGATCGACGGGGCCCGCTACGGCTTTATCGGCACGTCGGATGCCTCGCCGGTGCAAGGGCTGGGAGTGATCGCGCTGTGGCTCGTGATCGTTCTGGGCTTGGCATGGTACTGGTTCCGCATCGGTTTCCGTCTGAAAGCCTGAGGGGCGCGCGCCTTCGGGCCAGCGCGGCAGAAAGCGTGCGAATCCGATTTACAACATACGGGCCGGCGGCTAAGGAATGCAGCATGATTACGGGCTTTGACCATATTTCGCCTATCCGACGTCGCTAATGCGCGCCGATCCGCCCTGCGGCGGGTGATCAGACGTGGCCAATTGCCACATCCCTTCCTAAAACAGCATCAGTCCGGCCCGAGACATTGACACCCTGCGGGGTTCGTCGCACCAAATGGGCCTTCCCTTATGGAGTTCATGCCATGATACCGTCCGTCCTGCCCACCTATAACCGCGCACCGCTGGCCTTTACCCGCGGGTCGGGAAGCTGGCTCGAGACGGAGGATGGCAGCCGATATCTGGATATGGGAGCCGGTATCGCGGTGAATGTGCTGGGCCATGCCGCCCCCGAACTGGTCGAGGCGCTGACCGATCAGGCGCAGAAGCTGTGGCATGTGTCGAACCTCTACCAGATCCCGCTGCAGCAGAAGCTGGCGGATATGCTGGTCGAGAACACCTTTGCCGATACGGTTTTCTTCACCAATTCGGGCACCGAGGCCGCCGAGCTCGCCATCAAGATGGCGCGGAAATACTGGTATTCGAAAGGCGTGGACCGGACCGAGATCATCACCTTCGATGGCGCCTTCCACGGCCGCTCGACCGGTGCGATTTCGGCTGTGCCCCATGCCGAGAAGATGGTGAAGGGCTTTGGCCCTCTGCTGCCCGGTTTCCACCAGATCGCCTGGGGCGATATGGATCTTCTGAAATCCACCATCACCGACAAGACCGCCGCCATCTGGATCGAGCCCGTGCAGGGTGAAGGTGGCATCCGCCCGCTGCCCGAAGCCGAGATGAAGGCTCTGCGCGCTTTGTGTGACGAGACCGGCATCCTGTTGATCTTTGACGAGGTGCAATGCGGTGTCGCCCGTACCGGCAAGCTCTTCGCGCATGAATGGTCAGGGGTGACGCCGGACATCATGATGATGGCCAAGGGCATTGGCGGCGGCTTCCCGCTGGGCGGCGTGCTGGCCACCGAAGAGGCGGCATCGGGCATGGTCGCGGGCACGCATGGCTCCACCTATGGCGGCAACCCGCTGGGCTGTGCGATCGGCGCGAAAGTCATCGAGATCGTCAATGATCCGGCCTTCCTTGAGGCCGTGAACGCCAAGGCGGGCTTTATGCGGCAGAAGCTGGAAGGCCTTGTGGCCACCCATCCCGACGTCTTCGAGGAGGTGCGCGGCATGGGGCTGATGCTGGGCCTGAAATGCAAGGTGCCCTGCGGTGATGTGGTGCAGGCGGCCTATGCGCAGCACCTGCTGACCGTGCCCGCAGGCGATAATGTGCTGCGCCTGCTGCCCGCGCTGAATATTTCCGAGGACGATCTGGCCGAGGCCGTGACCCGCCTTGATAAAGCCGCCCAGAGCCTTGAAGCCCAGAGCCTTGAGGCCAAGGCAAACTGACCCGAAAGCCCGAACCTTTCGGGAGACAGAAAGCAAGACCGATGAACCATTTCCTTGATATCCATACCACCTCGCAGGCCGACCTACGGGCCATGATCGATCAGGCGCGCGCCATGAAGGATGCGCGCAAGGGCCAGCCCAAAGGCACCCCCGATGCGGAAAAACCGCTGGACGGTCATATGGTTGCGCTGATCTTCGAGAAGCCCTCGACCCGTACCCGCGTCAGCTTTGATGTGGGCGTGCGCCAGATGGGCGGGCAGACGATGGTGCTGTCGGGGTCCGATATGCAGCTTGGTCACGGCGAGACGATTGCCGATACCGCCCGTGTGCTGTCGCGCTATGTCGACCTGATCATGATCCGCACCTTCGAGGAAGAGACCCTTCTGGAGATGGCGGAATATGCCAGCGTTCCGGTGATCAACGGCCTGACCAACCGCACCCACCCCTGCCAGATCATGGCCGATATCATGACCTTCGAGGAACATCGCGGCCCGATCAAGGGCAAGAAAGTGGTCTGGTCGGGCGATGGCAACAATGTCTGCGCCTCTTTCATGCATGCAGCAGGGCAGTTCGGCTTCGATTTCACCTTTACCGGCCCGCAGCCCCTCGACCCCGAGCGCGAATGGATCGATTTCGCGCGCAATATGGGCGTGAAATGCGAGATCGAGCGCGATCCGGTGAAGGCCGTCGAAGGGGCCGATCTGATTGTCACCGACACTTGGGTGTCGATGCATGACCCCGAATCGGCCAAGGAGCGTCGCCATAACCAGCTGCGCCCCTATCAGGTCAACGCCGAGCTGATGAAACACGCCAATCCCGATGCGCTGTTCATGCATTGCCTGCCCGCGCATCGTAATGACGAAGCCACCAGCGAGATCATGGATGGCCCGCATTCGGTGATCTTTGACGAGGCCGAGAACCGCCTGCATGCGCAGAAGGCCGTGATGCGCTACTGCTTGGGCAAATAAACCAGCATTCGGGCAAATGACTTGCAGCATGCCCCCTTGAGGGAGTATCTGCACCTGAAAAGGGCGGGCCTTGGCTCGCCCTTCGCCTTAGCCACCTTATGCATGGGAAGCGACATGAGCCAGAACCCTCCGAACCTGCGCCCCGACCTTGCGCCCCGCATCCGTGTGGACGAACCCGTCCGCGAGGGTCAGCCGAAGATCGGCATGGTCAGCCTTGGCTGCCCCAAGGCTCTGGTGGATAGCGAGCGCATCCTGACCCGCCTGCGCGCCGAGGGCTATGCGATCAGCCCCGACTATACCGGCGCGGAAGCGGTCATCGTGAATACCTGCGGCTTTCTGGATTCGGCCAAGGCGGAAAGCCTTGAGGCGATTGGCGAGGCGCTGAAGGAAAACGGCAAGGTCATCGTGACCGGCTGTCTGGGGGCCGAGCCCGAATACATTACGGGCGTGCATCCCAAGGTGCTGGCGGTGACCGGCCCGCAGCAATTCGAGCAGGTTCTGGATGCCGTGCATGGCGCTGTGCCGCCCGCGCCCGACCCCTTTGTGGACCTGCTGCCGGCACAGGGCGTGAAACTGACGCCGCGCCATTACAGCTATCTGAAAATCTCGGAAGGCTGTAACCACAAGTGCAAATTCTGCATCATCCCCGATATGCGGGGCAAACTGGCCTCGCGCCCCGCGCATGCGATTCTGCGCGAGACCGAGAAGCTCTTGGAGGCCGGTGTGCGCGAGATCCTGATGATCTCTCAGGACACCTCGGCCTATGGTCTGGACCGCAAGCATGACCTGAGCCCTTGGAAGGGCGGCGAGGTGCGCGCCCATATCACCGATCTGACCCGCGAGATGGGCAAGATGGTGAAGGATGCCGAGGCTTGGCTGCGGCTGCATTATGTCTACCCCTATCCGCATGTGCGCGACCTGATCCCGCTGATGGCGGAAGGTCTGGCCCTGCCCTATCTGGATATCCCCTTCCAGCATGCGCATCCCGATGTGCTCAAACGCATGGCGCGGCCTGCGGCTTCGGCCAAGACGCTGGATGAGATCGCCGCATGGCGGGCGGATTGCCCCGAGATCGTCCTGCGATCCACCTTCATCGTGGGCTATCCCGGTGAGACGGAAGAAGAGTTCCAATATCTGCTGGACTGGATGGATGAGGCGCAACTCGACCGTGTCGGCTGCTTCCAGTATGAAAATGTGGATGGGGCGCGCTCGAACGACCTGCCCGACCACGTGGACCCCGAGGTCAAACAGGACCGCTGGAACCGCTTCATGGAAAAGGCGCAGGAGATCTCCGAGGCCAAGCTTCAGGCCAAGGTTGGTTCGCTGCAACAGGTCATCGTGGACGAGATCGACGAGGAAGGCGCCACTTGCCGCACCCGCGCCGATGCACCGGAAATCGACGGCAACCTGTTCATCGACGAGGGTTTCGAAACCCTCAGCGTGGGCGATATGGTCACTGTCGAGGTGGATGAGGCCTCGGATTACGACCTCTGGGGGCGGCTGGTTTAAAGCTGCCCTTCGGTGTCGATATGCACCGTTGCTCCGCAATGTTTGCAATGCACGGCATCGGCGTCATGCAGGCTTAGCCCGCAGGTCTTGCATTCGTAGCGCACCTTGGTGGGCCGGAACAGCACCTGTGCCAGCCGCAAGAACAGCGTGACGCCAAAGATCATGATCGCCACGGAAATCATCCGCCCCCATTCGCCCTTGGGGGTGATATCGCCAAATCCGGTCGTCGTCAGCGTGGTGACGGTAAAATAGAGCGCGTCGGCGTAATTGTTGATCTGGTCGTTCACGCCTTCCTGCGTGACATAGATCAGCCCCGTCATTACGAACAGGAACACCGCCAGATTGATCGCCGCCAGAAGCACATCCTGATGCTTGCGGAAAAACGGCCAGTCCTGACGCAGGCGGGATAGCGTCTGATAGGCATGCAGCAAGCGCAGCGTCCGCAAGACCCGCAGAAAGCCCAGCCCCTCGCCTGCCAGCGGCAGGAGAAACGAAACCATCGCGATAAGGTCGGCCAAGGTGGCGGGCTGGAACCAGAACCGGAACCGGCGCGACACGATCAGCAGACGCGCCAGAAAATCGGCCACGATCGCCAGACCGATCACCGCATCAATCACCGTAATCACCACATCATGCGGAACAAACGACGTGACCACGACAAACACGACCGTCACGATATCAAATGCCAGAAGCCCGTAGCGAAAACGATGCGCGCGGTCGGTCTCGCCCTCGTAAAGGGCGCGCAGGAACTCGATCATGGTCAATGGCCTATCGGTTGGGACATATCCTTTGATATGCCACAGGCCACGGGAATTTAAAGCATTTTTGCCTTTGGCCCCAAGCCTTCTGTCAAGGCGGGCCGGAAGGTCACGAATTTCCGTCGGAGTCTTGCGCCGCAGCGGGCGCTGGCTGGTCTTGCTGTGCCACAGGGGTGTCCTCGGCAAACTTCAGCGTCTTCAAATCGGTTGTCACGAATTCCATCCCATTCGCGCGCAAAATCTCGGCGATTTTTGCATTGCGCGCCGCATCCTGTGCCACAGACATGGACGCGCCAAAAGTCACGCCCGAAAGGGCCAAACAGAGGGAGAGGACTATTCGTTTCATAGCGTAATCTTTTTAAACATGGATCCAAGGTGAACCAATCGGTTCGATCCGTCATGAAATTGATATATTCTGCGCAGCAGCGAAAAGAAACAAAAGCTTGCTTGGAAGATATGTGCGGCGCAGCACAGACTTTCTGCGCGCCTCCATATTTGGGCCATTTAACTGGCAAGGGCGTGTGAAAACCGCGTATTTCTTCACCTTGCAAAAAACTGGCCCGCTTGCGGCGGGCCAGCCTGTGATCAACGGAGATCGCAGAGATTATTTGTTGATATATTTAGCGGTGATCATCCCGTCATTGCCGCTACCAACGTGATCCATCAGCATTTTATCAAGCTGGGCATCGGTATAGTCGGCGGGGTTCACGCCAAGCTGGGCCGCAATCTGGGCTTTGCCAGGGGTGACGACACCTTTGGCACCGGGCACCGCACGATCTTCATGTTTCACGACGAAAGCCACAGCTTCCATGTTGTCATTGCGCAGCGAGGTGCTGACTTTCTCGAGCTCGGCCGTGGTATAGTTGCCCGGATTCAGGCCAAGCTGTGCGGCCAGTTGTGCCGTACCCGGATTGACGTCGGCCGTATGTTCCACCGCCCGATCCTCATGGTTGATATAGTACCGCGCCGTCGAGACATCCCCGTCGCGCAGGGCGGTGTTGATCTGGCGGGCTTCCGCATCGCTATATTGCGTCACGTCGACACCATTGCGTGCCAGCATCGGGTAGTTCAGCGGCGCAGCGGCGGCAACAGTTGCAGAAGCGGTCAGACCAAGGATTGCGGCGGCGGCAAATTTCGTAAGTTTCATTTCATTTCTCCAGTTTTCCTAGAGATCTCGGTCGGTAGCTGAGCCAGCCGGGGTCTCGTTCGTTGTATGAAACAAATATGTAGGTTTATGATCCGAATAAAAGGCAGTTAGTTAGCATGCTAATGTGTATGAATGCACATTGACAGATATAAGCAAGCTTACTAACTCAATGCGCTTGCCCTCTTTTATAAAGAGCCGATTCCGACTAGAAGGGGCGCCAATCCTGCCTCGAAACAAAGGGAATTCGCATGGCGTCCTACCAATTCGTCTACCATATGGATGGTGTCTCGAAGACCTATCCCGGTGGCAAGAAATGCTTTGAAAACATCCGTCTCAACTTCCTGCCCGGCGTGAAAATCGGGGTTGTCGGCGTGAACGGCGCCGGTAAATCCACGCTTTTGAAGATCATGGCGGGCATGGATAAGGACTTCCAGGGCGAGGCCTGGGCCGCCAAAGGCGCCAAGGTCGGCTATCTCGCGCAGGAGCCCGAACTCGACGACACCAAGACCGTGCGCGAGAACGTGATGGAAGGCGTCGCCGCCAAAACCGCCAAGCTCGAGCGCTATAACGAGCTGGCGATGAACTATTCCGACGAGACCGCCGATGAAATGGCGCGCCTGCAAGACGAGATCGACGCCGAGAACCTGTGGGATATCGACAGTCAGGTGGATATCGCGCTGGAAGCCCTGCGCTGCCCGCCCGATGATGCCAATGTGGCCACCCTCTCGGGCGGCGAGCGTCGCCGTGTCGCGCTGTGCAAGCTGCTGCTTGAAGCGCCCGACATGCTGCTTCTGGACGAACCGACCAACCACCTTGATGCCGAAACCATCGCTTGGCTGCAAAAGCACCTGATCGAATACAAAGGCACCATCCTTTGTGTGACCCACGACCGTTACTTCCTTGACGATATCACCTCGTGGATCCTCGAACTGGAGCGCGGTCGCGGTATTCCGTGGGAAGGCAACTATTCCAGCTGGCTGGAACAGAAAGCCAAGCGCATGGAACAGGAAGCCCGCGAGGACAAGGCCAAGCAGAAGGTCCTTGAGAAAGAACTCGAATGGATCCGTGCCGGTGCCAAGGCCCGTCAGGCCAAATCCAAGGCGCGTATCGCCGCCTATGAGAAGATGGCCGATGAGGGCGTCAAGGACCGTGTGGGCAAGGCGCAGATCGTCATCCCGAACGGCCCGCGTCTGGGCGGCAAGGTCTTCGAGGTCGAGGGCCTGAACAAAGCCATGGGCGACAAGCTTCTGATCGAGAACCTGTCCTTCTCGCTGCCGCCGGGCGGCATCATGGGCGTCATCGGTCCGAACGGCGCGGGGAAATCCACGCTGATCAAGATGCTGACCGGCAACGAGACCCCCGATGCGGGCACGATCAAGGTCGGTGAGACGGTGAAACTGTCCTATGTCGACCAGTCGCGAGACGCGCTCGACCCCAACAAGAACGTCTGGGAAGAGATCTCGGAAGGCGCAGAGATGATCGTGCTGGGTGACGCTCAGATCGCATCCCGCGCCTATTGCGGGGCCTTCAACTTCAAGGGCGCCGACCAGCAGAAGAAAGTGGGCCTGTTGTCGGGTGGGGAACGTAACCGCGTCCACATGGCCAAGCTCTTGAAATCGGGCGGCAACGTGCTGCTGCTCGACGAACCGACCAACGACCTTGACGTGGAAACGCTGCAAGCTCTGGAAGCGGCCATCGAGGATTTCGCGGGGTCTGCCGTGATCATCTCGCACGACCGCTTCTTCCTTGACCGCCTGTGCACGCATATCCTTGCCTTCGAGGGCGAGGGCCATGTCGAATTCTTCGAGGGCAATTTCGAGGATTACGAGCAGGACAAGATCCGCCGCCTCGGCCCCGATGCCGTGGAGCCCAAGCGCGTGAAATACAAGAAGTTCACCCGCTGAGCTTTACGGGTTTTACGAACCATGCCACAAACCTCCGCATTGATTTGCGGAGGTTTTCATATGTCCAAGGGCCGTTCTATCCGCCTGTTCCTGCTCGAGGGCACGCCCACCGGCCTGATGACCGCCGAAATCATGAACTGGACAGGCCATGTTCTGGCAGGGCCGCGCACACGGCTTGAAGCGGCGCTCAAGGAAGAAGAGCTCAAACGCACCGGCGTCTATATTATTTTTGGCGATGATGGGGAAAGCGACCTGCCCCGCGTTTACATTGGCGAAGGAGACGACATCTCGTTACGCCTGCGCCAGCATGCCAAAGATCCAGAAAAGGAATTCTGGGAAAGGTTCGTTGCCGTGACCAGCAAGGACATGAACCTCACCAAGGCCCATGTGAAATACCTTGAGGGCCGCCTGATCACGCTTTTGCGCGAGGCCAAGAAAGCCGTCAGCCACAACAGGACAGAGCCTGATTTCACCCGCCTGCCCCGTGCCGATATTTCCGACATGGACACGTTTCTCGAAGAACTACAGCTGGTCCTTCCGGTCATCGGCGTCGATTTCTTCCGCCGTCCCAAAACCGAAACGGCCCCATCTCTTCGGGCCGAAGCCCCGCTCCCCCATTTCGTCACGTCGAATGGCAAGAAAGGTATCAGAGCCCGCGCGGTTGAAACCGAGGGCGAATTCGTTGTCCTGTCTGGCAGCACGGGCAGCCTGAACGAAAGTGTATCCTTCACCGAACGCTATCAGGCCCTGCGCGAGAAAGCCTTCGAGAGCGGTCAGGCCATTCGAGTGAACGCGGAGACCTTCCGTCTCGACGCCGATATCGCTTTTACCAGCCCGAGTGCGGCGGCTGTTTTTCTTTTCGGTACAAGCCGGAATGGTCGAACCGATTGGCTCCTGGAAGGCAGCTCGCTAACCTATGGCGCATGGAAAGACCAACAAATCGATGCCGCCGAATAACCCATCCGCTCTGGACGCAGCCCTTCTGATTTGCGATAAGCCCGCCAACATCGCGGGATAAGGAGTGGCTGCAATGGCGTTTCGGCAAAGGCACCTTCTGGGGATAGAGCATCTCTCTCAGGAAGATATTCTCGCCGTTCTCGATCTGGCCGAGCAATATGTCGACCTGAACCGCCGCACGGTCAAGAAAACCGATGCGCTGGCGGGCATGACCCAGATCAACATGTTCTTCGAAAATTCCACCCGCACGCAGTCGAGCTTCGAGCTGGCCGGAAAGCGCTTGGGCGCGGATGTGATGAACATGTCGATGCAGACCTCCTCGGTGAAAAAGGGCGAGACGCTGATCGACACGGCGCTGACGCTCAATGCGATGCATCCCGACCTGCTGGTGGTGCGCCACCAGAATTCGGGCGCGGTGGATCTGCTGGCGCAGAAAGTGGAATGCGCGGTGCTCAATGCCGGTGACGGCAAGCACGAGCACCCGACTCAGGCGCTTCTGGATGCGCTGACCATCCGCCGCGAGAAGGGCCGGATCTCGCGCCTGACAGTGGCGATCTGTGGCGATGTCACCCATAGCCGCGTGGCGCGCTCCAACATGATCCTGCTGGGCAAGATGGAAAACCGTGTGCGTCTGGTCGGGCCGCCGACGCTGATGCCCTCGGGCGTGGCCGATCTGGGCGTGGAGGTCTGCGAGGACATGCGCCAAGGCCTGCAGGATGCCGATGTGGTGATGATGCTGCGGTTGCAGAAAGAGCGGATGGATGGCGGGTTCATCCCGTCGGAACGCGAATATTTCCACCGTTACGGGCTGGATGCCGAAAAACTGTCTTACGCCAAGCCCGATGCCATCGTCATGCATCCGGGGCCGATGAACCGCGGCGTGGAGATTGACGGCACCATCGCCGACGATATCAACCGTTCGGTCATTCAGGAGCAGGTCGAGATGGGCGTGGCCGTGCGTCAGGCCTGCATGGACCTTCTGGCCCGCAACCTGCGCGCCGAGCGTGGCCGTGCGCTCAGCGAAGGTCATGAAGGCACCTATGCCTGAGACCGCCCCCCTGCCTGACCCTGCCATCGATCTTGCCCCACAGGAGCAACGGCTGGCCGTGTTCCGTGCGGACCGGCGGCGGTTCTTCTCGGTTCAGGCATTCTGGATCACGGCCAGCTTCGCCGTGGCGCTGTTTGTCGGCAATCTGATCACCTCGGGGCAGAACCTGATGGCCCTCTTGGGCATGATCGTGATGGCGCAGCTTTTCGGGATGATGATGGCCTATCGTCGGGTCTTCTCGACCATCTGGTGTCTCACCGACCGGCGGCTGATCGGGCCGCGCGGACGTTCGATCCTGCTGCTCGACATCCAGAAAATGGTGCCGTTTCTGGGCGATGTGCAGATCATCAATACCGAGGGGCGGCGCTTCCGCATCGAGCATATGGCCGATGCGCAGGAAACCATCGCCCGTATCGAGGCCGCCCGCGCAAGCCGGGCCAGCACGCAGCCATGACCACGATGGCGCGCCTGACCCCTTCCTTGCCGCATCGCCACCTTGGCGCCCCGTGGAGCGGTCGCATCCCCGCCGAGGAAACCGTGCTCTGGCAGGGTATGCGGATGGGGTCGGTGCTGCATAACAAGGCACGGGGGCCTGCCCTTTTGCTGGCCATCGCCGTGCTCTGGACCGCCTTTTTCGCCACCGCCCGGCGGGATCTGGAAGTGCCCGTGGTGTTCGGCCTGCTCGCGCTGGTCTGGCTGGTGGGGCAGATCATCGCGATCCGCCGCAACCCGCATGCCGAGCGTTATCTGCTGACCGACCGTGCCGCCTATATCGCCACCGGCCCCGCCACCAATGCCAAGCTCTCGCGCTTCTCGCTTTTTGTCGATGACGCCGCCGGACGTCTGGACGAGGCCGATCCCAGTTCGGTGCAGATCGGCACGCGCCAGCGCCGCCCGCAAACCCTGCGTCTGGATGACACGCCCGTCCATGATGCCGTTCCCGCCTATTTCCACGATATTACAGACGCTGAAAAAGTCTCCGACCTGATCCGCCAGATCCGGGCAGGCCACAGCCAGTGAGGTGACCCCATGACCCTGTTTCTTGAAAATGCCCGCCTGATCGATCCCGAGGCGCTGACCGAAACCACCGGCAATGTCATCATTGACGATGGCAAGATCGCGGCGATCGGCCAGATGTCGGCACCCAAAGATGCCGAAGTGATCGACTGCGGCGGTAAATATCTGGCGCCGGGCATCGTGGATCTGGGCGTGAAGATCGGCGAGCCGGGCGAGCGCCACCGCGAGAGTTTCCGCACCGCAGGGCTTGCGGCGGCGGCAGGCGGCGTGACCACGATCATCGCCCGCCCCGACACGACCCCCGCCATCGACACCCCCGAGACGCTGGAATTCGTGACCCGCCGCGCCGCGCAGGCCCCTGTGCGCATCCACCATATGGCGGCGCTGACCAAGGGCCGCGAAGGCCGCGAGATGACCGAGCTGGGCTTTCTCATGGATGCGGGCGCGCTGGCCTTTGGCGATGTGACCCATGTCACCACCGACACCAAGGTTCTGTCGCGCGCCTTCACCTATGCCCGCTCGCTGGGCGCATTGGTGGTGTGCCATCCGCAAGATCCGGGCCTGTCCAGAGGCGCGTCGGTGACCTCGGGCAAATTCGCCTCGCTGCGCGGGCTGCCCGGCGTCTCCCCGATGGCCGAGCGGATGGGGCTGGAACGCGATCTGGCCCTGGTCGAGATGACCGGCGTGCGCTACCACGCCGACCAGATCACCACCGCCCGTTCCCTGCCCTCCCTTGCCCGCGCCAAGGCGGCGGGCCTTGATGTTACGGCGGGCATCTCGATCCACCACCTCACGCTGAACGAGCTGGATGTGGGCGATTACCGCACCTTCTTCAAACTCACCCCGCCGCTGCGCTCGGAGGAAGACCGTCTGGCAATGGCGCAGGCTGTTGCAGACGGGGTGATCGACATCATCTGCTCGATGCACACGCCGGCGGATGAGGAATCCAAACGCCTGCCCTATGAAGAGGCCGCCTCTGGTGCTGTCGCGCTCGAGACCTTCATTCCCGCCGCAATGCGGCTTTATCACGCGGGGGCGGTGTCGCTGCCCCAACTGTTCCGCGCGATGTCGCTCAACCCCGCCAAACGGTTGGGGCTGGCACAGGGGCGGATGCAGGAAGGCGCGCCTGCCGACCTCGTTCTTTTCGATCCCAACGCACCTTTCGTACTGGACCGGTGGACATTGCAGTCGAAATCGAAGAATACCCCCTTTGACGGTCAGCGCATGGAGGGCAAAGTGCTTGCAACCTTCGTGGCGGGCCGCAAAGTTTTCGACCGCACAGCCCAAAGCGCCTGACCCCCTGTCAGGCCTCCCCCCCCTGTCAGGCCGCCCCTGACGCCACATCTTTTCCGAAGAAGGAGCCCTCCGGTGACCGAACATCTTCCGGCCGTTCTGGCCCTCGTGTCCTTGCTGGGCTACCTTCTGGGGTCGATCCCCTTCGGTATCGTGATCACACGCGCCTTCGGTCTGGGAGATCTGCGCCAGATCGGGTCGGGCAATATCGGCGCGACCAATGTGCTGCGCACCGGCAACAAGCCCGCCGCGCTGGCGACCCTGCTGCTGGATTCGGGCAAGGGGGCGATTGCCGTGCTGCTGGCGCGCTATTTCCTGAACGACCCGCTGGCCGAGCAGCTTGCGGGGGGCTTTGCCTTCCTTGGCCACCTTTACCCTGTCTGGCTGAAATTCCGTGGCGGTAAAGGGGTTGCGACCTTCCTTGGCACGGTTCTGGCGCTGTGCTGGCCGCTGGGCCTTGCCGCCTGCGGCATATGGCTGCTGACAGCCATCGTCACCCGTATCTCGTCGCTTTCGGCGCTGGTCTCGGCGGCGCTCAGTGTGCCTTTGGCCCTTGTGATGGGCGAACGTCAACTGATGCTGCTGCTGGCTCTGCTGGCGGTGCTGATCTTCTGGCGTCACCGCGCGAATATCTCGCGCCTTGCCCAAGGCGCAGAACCCAAGATCGGCAAGAAGGGCTAGGGAACAGGGAACCCGCCCCCTCGTCCCGCCGTTATGCGGAAAACACCGAAGGCTCCCCATGCGCTTCCAGACCATCATCCGAACCTGCCTGACACGGGACTATGCCAATTTCTCGGGGCGCGCCACGCGCAGCGAATTCTGGCTGTTCATCCTGTTCTTCCTCTTGGCCAACATTGTCCTGAGCCTTCTTGACGGCCTGATCTTCGGCGGGCTGTCGATGGGCGCGGGCAATGGGCGCGCATGGTTCATCTCGAACGGTGGCCCGCTGGAGTTCCTCTTCTCGCTCTGCGTGGTGATCCCGCTTCTGGCGGTCTCGGTGCGCCGCCTGCATGATATCGACCGCAGCGGGTGGTGGCTTCTGCTGCATGTCCTGCCGCCGGTCGGACAGATCATCCTGTTCGTGTTCATGCTGGGCCGCACCCGTCCGGGGCCAAACCGTTTCGGCCCCGAACCGCAACAGTAACGCCTGGGGCCGTGACACTCAGGAGGGCGTGCGGGCCTCCAGAGCCTCTAACAGCTTGGCACAGCGACGCAGGTTGGCATATATCCCCAGCCCCAGATAGAGCGCGCCGCAGACCATCACCCACAGCACAAGATACAGCACCGTCGTAATGATGGTGGCGGTCATCGTCGAAACGATCAACCGGCTTTCGACAAAGACCAGCGGCAGGTATCCGCGCATCAACAGATCCACCGCCGAGAAGACGATCATCGCAAAGCCGAGCACCGCCAGCAGGAGGAGCGCCACCGCATAGGCGCGCATGACAAGGTTCTGCATGGGTTTTCCTTCCGGACCTCGACAGTTCAAATGGAAACGCAGGCCTGAAAGCCTGCGCCCTGTTCCCGAGCCTGTCTCTCAGGCCGAGGTTTTCTCGAGCTGCTTTTCCAGAAGCTCGGCCATTTTCTTGGTGTTGTCATAGATCCCGAGACCCACATAAAGCGCACCGCCAATCAGGATGACATAGAGCGCGCCGCCAATCAGGATGCCGATAAAGGCCAGAATCGCCATGCCAGCGCCACCGCCACCGCCATAAGGGTTTGCCGACAGCAGATAGGCCTGCGCGACCGCCGAGATGACAACGCCGATCATTCCCAGAACGATAATAAGCGCAACCAGTTTCCGGTAAGAGGAAATCATGAAATTCTGCATGTCAAACTCCGACAAAAAAACGCGGGGAAAATACCCCGCGCCCTTTGATCGGATTATCACAGAGAGTTCAACCGAAAATCAGTAGCTATACTCGCTGTAGATCTTGGACAGATCGCCCTGCCATTCGCCGTGGTATTTCTCCAGCAGCTCATCGGCAGGTACGCGGCCCGAATCCACGCTTTCTTCCAGCGCGTTCAGGAAGTGGGTCTCGTCGGGCACCAACCCGCCCGAGCCGGGCTTGGCACGGGATTTCAGCCCCGAGCGCGAGATCGCAACCGCTTCACGCGCCAGATCATGCAGCTTGATACCGTTATATTCGCCCTGAAGCGCATCTTTCGCCGCCGCACGGCGCAGCCCTTCGCGGGTCTCGTGATCCCAGCCCTTCACCAGATCCCATGCCGCATCCAGCGCCGACTGGTCATAGGTCAGCCCCACCCAGAAGGCAGGCAAAGCGCAAAGACGGCGCCACGGGCCACCATCGGCCCCGCGCATCTCGATGAATTTCTTCACCCGCGCCTCGGGGAAGACGGTGGTCATATGGTCCGCCCAATCCGAAAGCGTCGGCTTCTCGCCCGGCAGCGCGGGCAGCTCGCCCTTCAGGAAGTCGCGGAAGGACTGGCCAAGCGCGTTGATATATTTGCCGTCGCGATAGACGAAATACATCGGCACATCGAGGACGTAATCCACCCAAGCCTGATAGCCGAAGCCCTCTTCAAACACGAAGGGCAGCATGCCGGTGCGCGCCTCATCGAGGTTCTGCCAGACATTGGCGCGCCATGATTTGAACCCGTTGGGCTTGCCATCAAGGAAGGGCGAATTGGCAAACAGCGCCGTGGCCACCGGCTGCAGCGACAGCGCCACGCGCATCTTCTGCACCATATCGGCCTCGGAGGCGAAATCGAGGTTCACCTGAACCGTGCAGGTCCGGTACATCATGGTTTTGCCCATGGTGCCGACGCTGTCCATATAGTCGGTCATCAGCCGGTAGCGGCCCTTGGGCATCATCGGCATCTCGGCCTCGGACCATTGCGGCGCAGCACCCAGCCCGATGAACCGCGCGCCGATCTTATCGGCGATGCTCTGCACTTCGCGCAGGTGCTGGTTCACCTCGTCGCAGGTCTGGTGGATGGTCTCCAAAGGTGCGCCCGACAGTTCCAGCTGGCCACCCGGCTCAAGGCTGACATTGGCACCATTATGAGTCAGGCCGATGATATTGCCCTGCTCTTCGACAGGCGTCCAGCCATAGGTATCGCGCAGCCCTTCCAGCATCGCCCTGATCGAACAGGGGCCCTCATAGGGCAGCGGCTTCTGGGCCTTTTCGCAATAGCCGAATTTCTCGTGCTCGGTGCCGATACGCCATGCATCCTTGGGCTTTTCACCCTCGGCCATATAGGCGGCAAGCTGCGCGAAATCTTCGATCGGGCCACCGCCCTGCTGCGGAATGGACATGGACGCTCCTAATTCATTGTGGCCCTTGGAAGGGCAAGAGGTGTGACGATTACGCGATCAAGTCAAGCGCAATGACAGTCTATCCTGATGCACGTTTCCATAAAACCTGTGCGGTCACGCGCTGATCCAAGGCCGCGGAAATCGCCCGCATGTCGGTTCCGGGCAAGCTGGCATAGGCGTCGTATAATTGCGCCGCGCCCGCGGCATCGACGGGAATCAGAAGCGCCTGCCCGTCCGCGGTCTTCAGCCGCCACAGATGGCGACCGTTCAGATGCAACAGCCGGATCTCGGCCAGATCCCGCAGCGCCACCTGCCCGCCCAGCAGACGCCCCGCGCCGAAATAGCCGATTTGGCCCTCGTCGATCTCCACCACGCCCGGCGCGCCCACATCGCGGGCAAAGCGCAGCCTGCGCCAGGCCACCACCGCCCAGGCCAGGGCCGCCGCCACCAGCGCCAGCCCCGCAGGCAGCAACACCCAGCCGCCCAGCCGGCACAGCCATAGCCCCAAGCCCAGAGGCACAAGCGCCAGCAGCACTTCGGAATGGCGCGCCAGCGCGTGACGGAGTTCGGGACGGATCATGGCAGGGGCCTGCTGAGAGATAGTCACGGAACTCTTGCTTGGGTCCTGCCGGAATGCAACCATTTGCGCAGGCTCCTGCCCGCCCGATGGCGCGCAGCCCCCTGTTCGCGGAGGCATGAATGGACAAGATCACCGTCACCACCACAATCAACGCCCCTGTCGGGACCGTCTGGGCCGCCTATACCGACGCCACCCGGATTCCACACTGGAACTTCGCCACACCCGACTGGCACTGCCCCGAGGCCGAGGTCGATCTGCGCGTCGGCGGGCGCGTCGTGTCGCAGATGGCCGCAAAGGACGGCAGCCTGTCCTTCGCGTTCGGCGCAACCTATACCGAGGTCACCCCGCCCCATCGGCTGGCCATCCGCATGGATGACGGGCGCGAGGCGGTCACCCGCTTCGAAGCGATGCAAGGCCGCACCACCGTGACCACCTGCTTTGACCCCGAGACGCAAAACCCCGTCGCCATGCAGCAGATGAGCTGGCAGGCGATCTTGGAGAATTTCCGCCGCTACCTTGAGGGGTGATCAGCCGTTGATCGTGGCAAAAGCCGCCTCATAGCGGCCTTCGGCCTCTGCAAATCGCTGGAAATGCACCCGCTCGACCAAGATCTCGTCTGGCACCTCTGCTGCGGTCATCTGGGCAACCACCTCCTGAATGAACTGTGCAAGCGGCAGCGCTGCGGCAACCTGCGACTGGCCCGGCGTCAGTTCGGTGGCCACCAGAGGCGGCGCGATCTCGTGCACGCGCACCGGGCTATCGCGCAACTGGTGACGCAGCGATTGCGACCACGAATGGATCGCGGCTTTGCTGGCCGAATAGACCGGCGTCGCCGCCTTTGGCACAAAGGCCAGCCCCGATGACACGGTGACCAGCGCGGAATGCGGCTGCGTGCGCAGATGCGGCAGCAGCAGGGCCGCAAGCTGGATCGGCGCGGTCAGATTGGTGGCGATGGTGCGATGGGCCACATCAAGGCGGACCGGATCGGCGGTATAGTCCTCGGGTTCCATGATGCCCGCATTCACGATCACCGTGTCCAGATCGGGATGCTCGGCCAGCAGTCGGGGCGCGAATGCCGCGACCGCCTGCACGTCGGTGATATCGAGGTGATAGCCCGCCATATCGGGATTGCGCGCCAGAGTGGCCTGCAGGCTGTCCGCTTTGCGCCCCGTGATGATGATCCGGTTGCCAGCCGCCTGCAATGCCTCGGCCAGCGCCTGACCGATGCCGGAATTGCCACCGGTGATAAGGATGGTGCGATTGATGAAGCTCATGGTCTGTCCTTTCCCTTGCTGGCAACAAGATGCGGCCTCTGCTATCTTCGGGAAAGAAGGCACCGGAAAGATTTATACTTACCCGAAAGAGAGTATGGCCCATGTCCGCCGATGATCTGCGCAAAGACCTCAACGCCCTGCCCTGCGATCCGGCGGTGGACCGGCTGGTGGAAGAGATCATCGGGCGGGTGGCGGACAAATGGACGATGCTCCTGATCGAGATCCTGACCGAGCGTGACTGCGCCCGTTTTGGCGAGCTGTCGCGCGCCTGCACCGGCATCAGCCAGAAGATGCTGACCCAGACCCTGCGCGCGATGGAACGCGACGGGCTGGTCAATCGCAAAGTCTATCCGGTGGTGCCGCCCAAGGTGGAATACCGGCTGACCGAGCTGGGGCTGGGGTTGTCGAAGGCCTTCTGCGGCGTCTGGCTTTGGGCAGAGGCGAATTACGACACGATCGAGCGGGCACGGAAAGACTTCGCGGCCCGCTCGAACGGTGGGTAATCAGCCCCAATCCCCCAGCGCGGATTGCCATAGCGTGATCGCCGCGCAAACGGCGGTATCGGCACGCAGGATGCGCGGCCCGAGGCTGACCGGCGTGACATAATCGAGGCTGCGCAGCATATCTCGCTCGACCGGAGAAAAGCCGCCCTCCGGCCCGATCAGGATCGCCCAGGGGCCGGGGGTCAGTTGGGCCAATGTCTGGGCGGGGCCGACAAGGCTTTCATCGCAAAACAGGATACGCCGCGTATCGTCCCAGCCCCGCAGAAGCTGCATCAGGCTCTGCATCTCGGTGACTTCGGGCACATAGGTACCAAGGCATTGCTCGGCGGCTTCCATCGCATGGGCCTGCGCGCGGTCCTGTTTGATCCGGCCCGCATTGGTGAATTCGGTCTGCACGGGAAGGATGCGGGCACAGCCCAGTTCCGTCGCCTTTTCCACGATGAAATCGGTGCGCTCTTTCTTGATTGGCGCAAAAAGCAGCCACAGGTCGGGCGGATCCAGCTGGGGCGCGGCCTGTTCAACGCAGGTCAGCTCTCCGGCCTTTTTATGGGCGCGGGTGACGGTGGCCGTCCATTCGCCATCGCGGCCGTTGAACAGCGCCACAGCACTGCCCTCCCCTTCGCGCATGACCCCGAAGAGATAGTGTGATTGTTTATCGGTCAGGGCGATGACTTGCCCCTGACCCAGCGGATGATCTACATGAAGACGTATCTTGGCGCGTTGCATGAGGCAAATCTATGATCGGTGGGCGGAAAACTCCAGAGGCAGACGGTATCGTCTATGACGCCTATGATGGCAACTGGGTCGATCACCGCGCCCCTGCCCGCCTGCGCCCTCTGTTGCGGCTAAGCCGCGCCGACCGCCCGATCGGCACATGGCTTTTGCTGATGCCCTGCTTCTGGGGCATCGCTCTGGCCGCCAATGCGACGGGAGGCTTTGTCTGGTGGGACCTCTGGCTGGTCATCGGCTGCACCATCGGGTCGTTCCTGATGCGCGGCGCGGGCTGCACGTGGAACGACATCACCGACCGCAAATTCGACGCAGCCGTGGCGCGCACCCGCTCGCGCCCGATCCCCTCGGGGCAGATCTCGGCCAAGGGCGCGCTGGTCTGGGCCGTGGTGCAATGCCTGATCTCGCTCCTGATCCTGCTGACCTTCAACGCCGCCGCCATCTGGCTGGGCGTGCTGTCGCTGGCGCCCGTGGCGGTCTACCCTTTTGCCAAACGCTTCACATGGTGGCCGCAGGTCTTTCTGGGGCTGGCCTTCAACTGGGGCGCGCTGCTGGCATGGACCGCGCATACCGGCAGCCTCGGGCTGCCTGCCGTGCTTCTTTATGTCGGCGGGATCAGCTGGACACTGTTCTA
This sequence comes from Thioclava sp. NS-SX20, assembly GCF_057380695.1. Classification (NCBI taxonomy): domain Bacteria; kingdom Pseudomonadati; phylum Pseudomonadota; class Alphaproteobacteria; order Rhodobacterales; family Paracoccaceae; genus Thioclava; species Thioclava sp. NS-SX20. The sequence continues at coordinate 2,324,642 of NZ_CM170816.1, forward strand.
CGATACGATCTACGCCCATCAGGACAAGGAAGACGACGTTCTGATCGGGGTAAAATCCACCGCCCGCCTCTTTGCCGAGAAGACGCCGCAATATCTGCTGGGCTTTCTTGTGATTGCCACCACGCTGATGGTGCTGGCGGTTCTGGCAGCCCTTCTGCCCAATGGGGCCTCGGGCCGACAGCTTCTGCTTTGCCTGTGCGGACCGCTGGTCTTTGCCGCGCATATGGGATGGCAGCTGTGGCAGCTTGATATCGACAACCCCGACCTGTGCCTGAAACTTTTCCGCCGTGCCCAGAAGGCGGGGCTGTTTGCTGCGCTGTTTTTCGCCGTTGGCGCGATTGTGTAAGCTTGCGCGCGTCCCTACGGATTGCGAGAACCCCGCCCACACCGTAAGGAACCGGCATCCCTTTTCTGACCTCGGAGAGCTGACCGCATGCGAAGCAAGATCCTGACCGCCACCGCCTTTGGCGCCGCACTCCTCTGTTCGGCCCTTGTTGCGGGCGGCTCGGCCACAGTGATCGAGAAACGCACCAAGTCCGATATCCGTATCGCCCTCGAGACCTCGGGGCATGGCTGGGCGAAAATCGACACCGACGGGTTGCAGGTTCTGGTCAGCGGCACCGCCCCTTCGGAAGCCGAGCGCCTGCGCACCATGACCGTGATCAGCTCCGTCGTGGAAGCCTCGCGCATCCGCGACAATACCGATGTGGTGCAGACCGAAGACCTGACCGCGCCGGATTTCTCGCTTGAAATCCTGCGCAATGATGATGGCGTCTCGCTGATCGGGCTGGTGCCCAGCACCACCGACCGCAAGGCCCTGATGTCCACCGTGGCCTCGTTCACGCAGGGCGGCGAGGTGGTCGATATGCTGGATGTGGCCGATTACCCCGTGCCGAAGGGCTGGAACACCGCCTATAACTTCGCCGTCGAGACGCTGCGCACCCTGCCGCATTCGAAGATCTCGGTCGAGGCCGGCAAGGTCTCGGTGACCGCCATCACCGCCTCCAAGCGCGAGAAATCCGACATCGAAACCGCGCTGAACCGTCGCAAACCCGACGGGCTGGATCTAAGCTATAACATCTCGGCCCCGCGTCCGGTGATCACCCCGTTCACACTGCGCTTCATCAAGGATGACGAGGGGGCCCGTTTCGATGCCTGCTCGGCCGATACCGACCGCGCCAAAACCACAATCCTTGCCGCCGCGCGCAAAGCGGGGGCCGAAGGCGATCTGGGCTGCACCGTGGGCATGGGCGTGCCCTCGACCGAATGGGCCGATGCCGCCGCGATGGGGATTGCCGCCATTGGTCAGATGGGCGCGGGCACCATTACCTATTCCGATACCGATATCGCGCTGGATGTCCCTGCAAGCGTCGGCAACGATGCCTTCGATCAGGCGGTGGCCGATCTGGAAACCAACCTGCCCGACGTGTTCTCGCTGCATTCGATCCATGAACAGCCCAAACAGGTGCAGGCCCAGATTGCCCAGTTTTCGGCCGCACGCGATGCCTCGGGCAAGGTGGTGCTGCGCGGACGGGTGACCAATGCGATGCAGCGCGACATGGTCGAGAACTATGCCCGTGCGCAATTCGGCTCGAAGGATGTGTCGGGGGCGACCCGCGTCGATGACAGCCTGCCCGCAGATTGGGGCGTGCGGATGATGGCGGGGCTTGCCGCGCTGGACCAGCTCAATAGCGGGCAGATCACCGTGCGGCCTGATATCCTGCGGGTGTCGGGGATTTCGGGCAATGCACAGGCCAGCGACGAGATTTCGCGGCTGCTGTCCAAGCGGCTGGGGGAAGCGGCACGGATCGATCTGTCGGTGCGCTATGACCGGCGTCTTGATCCGGTGCTGGGCCTGCCCTCGGGGCAGGAATGCGTGACGCGGCTCAACAATGTGCTGTCGGCGCAGAAGATCACCTTCGAGCCGGGTTCGGCCAAAATCGATGCGGCAGGCGAAACCCCTGTGGAAGCGCTCGCCAAGGCCTATCATAACTGCGAGGATTACAAGCTGGAAATCGACGGCCATACCGACAGTCAGGGCCGCGACGAAATGAACATGGCCCTGTCGCGCGACCGTGCGAATGCCGTGCTGGAAGCCTTGGCCGCGCGCGGGGTCCCGGTGCGCAATCTCACGGCGAAAGGCTATGGCGAGACCCAGCCGATTGCCGATAACGGCACCGAAGCCGGACGCGAAGCCAACCGCCGCATCGAGTTCGTCCTGCTGGATGAGCAGCCTCTGGAAACCGGCGAGCCGCTGCCCGAAGCCACGGCCAGCGCCACCACGCCGATTGTCGAGGAGGCCAGCAAGGGTGAGGCACAGGCCGATCAGGTGGGCGGCACCGCCGACACCTCCAGCGATGCGGCTCAGGATCCGCAGATCACGATCCCTGTCGCTCCGGCGGCGAAATCCCCGGGCAAACCCAAATTGCGTCCGGCCGACCTCAAGACTTCAAAGAACTGACTGGGCAAGAGCCTGCGGGAACATATCACATGAACAGAACCGAATTCGTCTTTGCGACCGCCATCATCCTGTTTCTGGCTTTCTGCCTGGGGTGGTTTGCCTGCTGGCTTCTGCACCGCCTGACCCGTGTAAGCAAAGCGGATATGGGCGAGCTGGAACAGATGGCCCATGCGCTGCATGAGGCCGAGGACACGCGCGACCGTGCGCTGGCCTACATCGAACATCGCGAGGCCGAACTGACAAACCAGCTACATCAGTCCGAAGCCGAGCTGCGCGCGGCAATGGAGGGGCTGCGCGACGCCCGCCGCGAGGCCGAGGAACTGCGCGCCAAGCTGGACAGCTAGAACCGACCGGCGGGCACTCTGCTGCCCGCCTTGCGCCCCCTATGCTCCCTTACGAAGCCTCACGCTACGGCAGACGGGACGCAGAAGGCGGGCACCATCGCGACCCCGAGACCAGGCACGGCCAGATCTGGCGGGCGTGTGTTTCCAAGCGATCAGAGGGCGGTATAATCGGCGCGACCTTCCGGCGCATGGCGCGCCCGCGCGATAAGCTGCACCCCCGCCCGACGGGCCTCCTCGACCGCCAGCCCCGTAGGCGCCGAGGGCGAGACCAGCGCCGCCGCCCCGAACATCGCCGCTTTCTGCACCAGATCGACCGAAATCCGTGAGGTCATGACAATGGCGCAGCCCTCGGGCGCATGACCCGCAGCCAGTGCCGCCCCGACCAGCTTATCAACGGCGTTATGCCGCCCGACATCCTCGCGCAGCAGGACAAGCGCGCCCGCCTTCCACAGCCCCGCCGCATGACAGGCGCGGGTTTCATCCTGCAAGACCTGCCCCTCGCGCAGCACATCCAGCGCCTTGGCCGCAGCCTGCAGCGTCATCACGGGCCGGAGCGGACGGTTTGGCACCTCGCGCAGCGCCTGCGACAGGCTGTCGATGCCGCAAAGCCCGCAGCCCACAGGCCCGGCCATCGCGCGCCGGCGGTCACGAAACGCGCCGCTGGCGGCGGCAGGCAGCCATGCCCGCACCTCGAGACCGCGCGGGCGCGACAGGATTTCGATATCGGACAGCGCCTCCGTGGCCGGCACGATGCCCTCGGTCAGGGCAAAGCCGCGCAGGAAATCCTCCAGATCCACGGGGGTGGCCATCATGACCGCCTGCGTGACCCCGTCATAGACAAGCGCCACCGGCACCTCTTCGATCAGGGGCTCGCTTACGCCCTGCATCAGACCGACCCGCCGGACCGCTTGCATCATCATTGGCCTCCCGCACCGCACCCGCCCCTTATGCCAAAACCCTCAGGCCTTGGATAGGCGCATCATTTCCGTGAAAACTTCACGAAAAGCACCCCGCCTTGCTTGTAGGGGCATGACCAAGGACTTACATGCCGGACATGGATTTCAAAGCCCTTCTCCCCCTGCGGCGCAAAGAGCCGCGCGTCGCGCTGATCCGCCTGCAAGGAGCGATCGGCATCTCCCGCCCCGGTTCTGCCGGTCTTTCGGATGCCGCATTAGGGCCTCTGATCGAACGCGCGTTCCGCAAGGCCAAACCCACCGCCGTGGCGCTGGTCATCAATTCCCCCGGCGGTTCTCCGGTGCAAAGCGCCCTGATCGCCGCGCGGATCCGGCGGCTGGCCGACGAGACCGGCACCCCCGTCCATGCTTTTGTCGAGGATGTCGCCGCCTCGGGCGGATACTGGCTGGCCTGCGCCGCCGATGACATCTGGACCGACCCGACCTCTGTGGTGGGGTCTATCGGGGTCATTTCCTCGGGCTTCGGCTTCGACCAGTTCATCCACAAACACGGGGTAGAACGCCGCGTACACACGGCAGGGGGGTCGAAAAGCTTCATGGACCCGTTCCGCGCCGAGAAACCCGAGGATATCGCGCGGCTCAAACGCCTGCTGGACGATATGCATGACAGCTTCAAAGACTACGTCCGCCACCGCCGCGGCACGCGCCTGACCACCACGCGCGACCTGTTCACGGGCGATATCTGGACCGGACGTCAGGCCCTGAGCGAAGAAACCGGCCTGATTGACGGGATTGCCCATGTCGTGCCCAAACTCAAAGAGCTGTATGGCGAGAAAGTGCGCCTGATGCCCTTCGCGCAGAAAAAGCCGCTGTTCCGGCGTTTCGGTGCGGCCTTTGGCGGCGAGATCGCGCAGGAAGCCATGCAGGTGGCGCTGGCCGAGGCCGAAGAGCGCAGCCTGCGTGCGCGATACGGGCTGTGACATGCTGCTGAAGCTGATGGCCCTGTTTCTGGCAGGTATGGCGGTGCTGGCCATGTTCGGCAAGCTCCGCCTGCCCAAGGGGCTTTCCGGAACAAAGCGGCCGGGACAAAAGCGGTCGGGGGCCAAACGCTGCCCGCGCTGCGGTCGCCCGCAAATCGGATCGGGGTCCTGCCCCTGTGGTCATGGAAAACGGAAAGGCTGAGGTGCCCTTGTGCTGATTGATATCGCGATGGTTGTTGCGGGGCTGGTCCTGCTGGTGGTCGCTGGCGACTGGCTGGTCAAGGGGGCGGTCAACCTGTCGCTCCGGCTGGGCATTCCGGCCCTTGTCGTCAGCCTGACCGTTGTGGCCTTCGGCACATCGGCCCCCGAGCTTCTGGTCTCGGTGACAGCGGTTCTGGACCACTCCCCCGCCATCGCGCTTGGCAATGTCATCGGCTCGAACACCGCCAATATCCTGCTGGTGCTGGGCCTTCCCGCGCTGATCTCGGTGATCCGCACCAACACCCATGACACCCGCGAGAGCTATCTGATGATGCTCGCAGGCACCGTGCTGTTCATCGTGCTGGCCCTGAGCGGACCGATCACATGGGCAAAGGCCATCGTGCTGCTGCTGGCGATGGCCGCGATCCTGACGCGGCAGATCCGTCAGGCCTTGCAGCACCGCCATGCCCGCCATGACAGCCATGACAGCCGCGAGGACGTGGAAGGGGCCGAAGACGGTCTCCATGCCCGCGCGATTGCCCTTTATCTGCTGCTGGGGCTCGTCGGTCTGCCCGTCGGGGCCAATCTTCTGGTCACCGGCGCGTCGGATATCGCCAGCGCCATCGGTATTTCGGATGCGGTGATCGGCCTGACACTGGTGGCGGTGGGCACCTCCCTGCCCGAGCTGGCCACCTCGGTCTCGGCGGCGCTGCGCGGACGGGCCGATGTGGCCCTGGGCAATGTGATCGGCTCGAATATTTTCAACCTGCTCTTCATTCTGGGCATCGCGGGGCTCTTCGGCCAAATGCCCGTGCCACCGGAAATGTTGCGGATCGACCTCTGGGTTATGCTTGCAGCGGCGCTGGTTCTGGGGCCATTTATTCTGCTCAGGCAACCGATGGGACGCGTCACGGGCCTTGCCTTCACGCTGGCCTATATCGCCTATATCTGGGCGATTGTGGCGGCCTGAGCCGGCGCATCCCGAACGGCCCGCGAGGAGGAGACTATGATGCAGAATGCCCTGATCACCGGCGGCGCGAAACGGCTGGGGCGCGCCATGGCGCTGACCCTGGCCCAGCGCGGCTGCAATATCGCCATCCATTACCACGGGTCACAGGCCGAAGCCGAAGACACGGCGGCGGCCTGCCGTGCCTATGGTGCGCGCGCTGTGATCTTGCAGGCCGATCTGCTGGAGGAAGCGCAGGTGACCCCGCTTCTGCCCGCCGCAGCCGAGGCATTGGGCGCGCCGATCGATCTGCTAATCAACAATGCCTCCGTGTTCGAATATGACAATATCCATACTGCCACCCGCCGCAGTTGGGACCGCCATATGGAATCGAACCTGCGCGCGCCCTATGTGCTGACGCAGGCCTTTGCCGAACAGGCCCCTAAAGCCGATCGCAGCGCAGGCGAGCCGCGCGCACAGGCGATGGTGGTCAATATGATCGACCAGCGCGTGCGCAAGCTGACGCCGGAATTCTCCACCTATACGCTGGCCAAGATGGGGCTTTGGGCGCTGACGCGGACGGCGGCAATGGGGCTTGCGCCCGATATCCGCGTGAATGCCATCGGACCGGGGCCAACGCTGCAGGGCGGGCGGCAGACGCTCGAGCATTTCACCACTCAGCGCCAGTCCACCATTCTCGAACGCGGCTCGGACCCGGAGGATATCTGCGCCGCATTGACCTATCTGATGGAGGCGAAATCGGTGACAGGGCAGTTGATCTGCACCGATGGTGGCCAGCATCTGGGCTGGCAGACGCCGGACATATTGGGAACAGAATAAGCGCCGGAGATGTGCCGTTAAGACATGCCTCAACCCTGTGGAACAGAGGTTACCAAAGAGCTAACGTTTTCAAAATGTTACAAAGGAAAAATAAATTAGTCTTTGGAATCAAAGCTCTGGTTTTTTGCACAAAAAATGGGCAAAGTGATGACATGCCAGTGTTACAAGGCTAAAATGCCCTTTCCCCGCGCTTACTCACATAGTTATCCCCAAGAGTCGTGGAAACTCTTCCATCTTGCTTTTCCCGAAAGGGAGAGAAAGAGATCAACAGAATCGGATGGTTAACAAAACTGGGGGGAATGATTAACTCCACCTCCGGCAACCGGAACGAGGTCATCTTGGACGACAATGCACAGCCTACCCCGTTGCGCGGTCATGATCTGATCGCTGACTATGTGAAACGTCTGGATTCCTCCCCCGGCGTGTATCGGATGCTGAACGCCCAGAACGAGGTGCTTTATGTCGGCAAGGCGCGCAACCTGAAGGCGCGGGTGTCGAATTACGCGCGTCCTTCCGGCCATTCGGCGCGGATCGCGCGGATGATCTCGGAAACGCGCTATATGATGTTTTTGACCACGCGCACCGAGACCGAGGCGCTTTTGCTGGAACAGAACCTCATCAAACAGCTCAAGCCGCGCTACAACGTACTTTTGCGCGACGATAAAAGCTTTCCCAACATCCTGATCCCCACGGACCACCCGTTTCCGATGATCACCAAACATCGCGGCGCGCGAAAACAGAAGGGCTATTACTTCGGCCCCTTCGCCTCGGCAGGGGCGGTGAACCGCACGCTGAACCATCTGGAACGGGTGTTTTTGCTGCGCAACTGTTCCGACAGCCAGTTCTCGGGGCGCACGCGGCCCTGCCTGCAATATCAGATCAAGCGCTGTGCCGCGCCCTGTGTCGGCAAGATCTCCGAGGCCGATTACGCCCAGCTTGTCGAGGATGCGAAGCGCTTCCTTGAGGGCAAGACGACCTCGATCCAGCGCGAGTTGGCCGAGCAGATGCAGGCCGCCTCCGAGGCGATGGAATTCGAACGCGCCGCAGCCCTGCGCGACCGGATCAAGGCGCTGACCAATGTGCAGCAGTCTCAGGGTATCAACCCGCGCGGCGTGGCCGAGGCGGATGTGGTCGCGCTGCATATGGAGGGCGGTCAGGCCTGCGTGCAGGTCTTCTTCATCCGCGCCAATCAAAGCTGGGGCAACCACGATTTCTACCCCAAGACCGGCTCCGGCGCCGATGAGGCCGAAGTGCTGGAGGCCTTTCTGGCGCAATTCTACGACAACCGCCTGCCGCCCCGTCTGATCCTGCTCTCGCATCCGATCGAGGATGAGGACCTGATGGTCGAGGCGCTTAGCCAAAAGGCCGAGCGTAAGGTCGAGATCCTTATCCCCAAGCGCGGCGAGAAAGCCGAGCTGGTGGAAAACGCCCATCGCAATGCCCGCGAGAGCTTGGGGCGGAAGATGTCGGAAAGTCAGGCTCAGGCGAAGCTCCTGAAAGGCGTGGCCGAGGCCTTCGGTCTGCCGAAAGCGCCAGAACGGATCGAGGTCTATGACAACTCCCATATCCAGGGCGCCCATGCGGTAGGCGGGATGATTGTTGCGGGGCCCGAGGGCTTTCTGAAAAGCCAGTACCGCAAATATAACATCAAGGATAATGAGGTCACGCCGGGCGATGACTTCGGCATGATGAAAGAGGTGCTGACCCGCCGCTTCCAGCGCCTGCTGAAAGAAGACCCCGAGCGCAAGACCGATGCTTGGCCCGACCTTCTTCTGATCGACGGCGGCGCGGGGCAGGTCTCGGCGGTGCAGGAGATCATGGATGATCTGGGCGTGGCCGATGTGCCGATGGTGGGCGTCGCCAAGGGCATCGACCGCGATCAGGGCAAGGAAGAATTCTACCGCACGGGCCGCCCCGTGATGGCGCTGCCGCGGCAGGATCCGGTGCTTTATTACATCCAGCGCCTGCGCGACGAGGCCCACCGCTGGGCCATCGGCACCCACCGCGCCAAACGCGCCAAGGCGACGCTTGCCAATCCGCTCGACGAGATCCCCGGCATCGGGGCGACCCGCAAGCGCGCTCTGCTGACGCATTTCGGCTCGGCCAAGGCGGTCAGCCGCGCGGGGCTCACCGATCTGATGGAGGTGCCGGGCATTTCCGAGGCCACCGCCGAAACCGTCTATAACTTCTTCAACGAGAAGGGTTGACCGATTGGCCGCCGCGGCGTAGCGCGCAGCCCATGACCCATGCGCTGACCACCCCCGATGATCTGGTAACCGCCGGACTAAGCACCGAAGACCCCGCCCTGCTGACGCGGGTGGCGCAGGAGTTCCGCATCCGCATCACCCCCGAGATGCAGATTGGCGCGGGGCCCATCACCGCGCAATTTGTCCCCAGCGCGGCCGAACTCACCACCCTCCCCGAGGAGCTGGCCGATCCGATTGGCGATGACGCCCATTCGCCGGTAAAAGGGCTGACCCATCGCTACCCCGACCGCGTGATCCTGCACATTACCAAGACCTGCGATGTCTACTGCCGCTTCTGTTTCCGCCGCGAGACCGTGGGCGAAACCGGCCCTCTGCCCGCGCCAGATCTGGACGCGGCGCTGGAGTATATCGCCGCCACCCAAGCCATCCGCGAAGTGGTGCTAACAGGGGGCGACCCGCTGACCCTATCGCCGCGCCGCTTGCGTGACGTGCTGACCCGCCTCGATGTCCTCCCGCATCTGGCCATGGTGCGCTTTCATACCCGCGTGCCTGTGGTGGCGCCCGAACGCATCACCCCCGAGCTGACCCGGCTGATCGCAGATCTGCGCTTGGCGCCCTGGATGGTGCTCCATACCAACCACGCAGCCGAGCTGACCCCAAACGCCCGCACGGCCCTTGCGCGGCTGGTGGATGCGGGCATCCCCGTGATCTCGCAATCGGTTCTCCTACGCGGGGTGAATGATAGCGCAGAGGCGCTGGCAGAGCTTTTCACCACGCTTTCGGCCCTGCGGGTGAAACCCTATTACCTGCATCACTGCGATCTGGCCCGCGGCACCTCGCATTTCCGCACGACAATCGACGAAGGCCGCGCCCTGATGCGCGCGCTGCGCGGGCGGATTTCGGGGCATTGCCTGCCGACCTATGTGCTGGATATCCCCGGTGGTCACGGCAAGGTGCCTATCTCTGCCGAGTATTTTGCGCAACAATCGACAGGCCATTGGAAAGTCACCGATTGGCAAGGCAGAATTCACGACTATCTTGACCCCAAAAGGTGAAGCCCCTTCCCCTTTCAGATTGACGCGGTTAACTTGCCCCCATGACGTGGACCCTACCCAATATCCTCACTGTATTGAGGCTCGTTGCTGCCCCCGGCGTGGCGGTAATGTTTCTGTATTTCAGCCGCCCTATGGCTGATTTCTTCGCACTCGCGCTGTTTATCATCGCCGCTGTCACCGATTGGTTCGACGGCTACCTTGCCCGCGCATGGAAACAGGAAAGCAAATTCGGCGCAATGCTGGACCCGATTGCCGATAAGGCGATGGTGGTGATCGCATTGGTGATCCTGACCGGCTATTCGGGGATGAACCCGTGGCTCATCCTGCCGGTGACGGTGATCCTGTTCCGCGAAACCTTTGTGGCGGGCCTGCGCGAATTTCTCGGCACGGATTCGGGCAAGCTGAAGGTGACGAAACTGGCCAAATGGAAGACCACGGCACAGATGGTGGCGATTGCCATCCTCTTCCTTGGTACGGGACTGACCTATGTCGAAACCGGACGCCCGCCGCGCGTGGGCGAAGGCGACCTGCCCACCGGCCTGACGCCTGCCGATCTGGCCACCCATGCGGGGATCGCACTGATCTGGATCGCGGCGGTTCTCACCGCGATCACCGGCTGGGATTACTTCCGCAAGGCGCTGCCCTACCTGCGAGGCCCGAAATGAAACGCGAGCTGGTCTATTTCGCTTGGGTGCGCGAGCGGATAGGTCATCCTCGCGATATCATCGAGAGCGACGCCCAGACGCCTGCCGAACTGGTGGCGGAACTGCGCAACCGCAATGATCATTACGCGGCGGCCTTTGCTGATCTTGCCGCCCTAAGGGTCGCCATCGATCAGGAACTGGCGGATTTCGACACGCCTCTGGGCCATAGCCGCGAAGTGGCGTTTTTTCCACCGATGACGGGCGGCTGATATGCGGCTGATCGTGCAGGACACCCCTTTCGATCTGGCCGCCGAACTTGAAACCTTCGGACAGGATAGCCTGACGGGGGCCGTGGTCAGCTTTACAGGCCGCGTGCGCGATGACACCGGCACGCTCGAGGCGCTTGAACTGGAACATTATCCGGGCATGACCGAACGCGCCTTGGCCCAGATCGCCGAAACGGCACAGCGCCGTTGGCACCTGACCGATCTCACAATCATCCACCGCGTAGGGCGTCTTGCGCCCGGCGAGCCCATCATGATGGTCGCAACCGCCAGCCCCCACCGCAAGGCGGCTTTCGAGGCAGCGGAGTATTTGATGGATTTTCTCAAATCCCGCGCTCCCTTCTGGAAAAAAGAGCATTTTTCCGACCATAGCAAATGGGTTTCCGCCAAGCAAAATGACGAAGACGCGTTATCCCGCTGGTAAGGCACTGTGACCTCACCCGCAAAGCCTCTTCCATAGCGACTACCTTTTTCCACAATCGCAGGGGGCTCCGCCCCCGTCGGGCCAAGGCCCGCCTCCCCCGGGATATTTTTTGCAGCTGGAAAGCGACACTCATTCCAGCTGCCCTAAATATCCTGGGGTGAATTCGACGCAGTCGAAGAGGGGCAAAGCCCCTTTGCCTTGCGCTAGAAACTGTCTTCCACGTGAAAGCCCTGCGGAATATCCGCCCGACCTTCCAAAATCATATCCGCCATGACCTGCGCGACCTTGGGGGCCATACCGAAACCAATCTTGAAACCGCCATTTGCAATGAAATGCCCAGCCCTATCCGGCCATGGGCCAAGCATCGGCGCACGGCTTTTGGCGCGAGGACGCAATCCGGCCCAGCGGTCGATGACCGGAGCAGCGGCAAGTTCCGGACAGATGCGGCGTGTTTTCTCGATCAGCGTCTCAAGTTGCGCATCCGTGCTTTCGGGGTCGGAATAGTCTCGTTCGGAGGTCGAGCCGATGGCCACAGTGCCATTGGAATGCGGAATGATATGCAGGCTCTCGGCATAGATCTGCGGCATATCTCCGGCGTCGAAGGCAAAGACCGCCGCCTGTCCCTTTATCCCCGCGCCAAGGCTTTTGCCCAAGGCCGCTCCCAGTTCCGACAGGCCCGCCGTGCCGGTGGCATGCAGCACCGGACCCGTTTCGTCTGCCGCACCGATAAGGATCTCGCCGCCCAAGGCACGGATCGCGCGGGCCAGGGCATCGCCTGCAGCCCGCGGGCAGGCGCGGGCGCTGAGCGTGTCTTGCACGACATAGCCGCTGGGACTGTGGAACCCGAGCGGCCCGAACCTGCGCGCGGGGACCACCTCCCAGACGGCTTGGCCCTGCCAAAGGGTTTTCGCGTTCTCGCCGCGCGTTTGGGCGCGGGCGATCTGTGCCGCATCCTGCAGCGGCTGCACCCGACCGATCCGGCCATAGCCTGCATCCCCGCCGCCGATCCGCGCCACATCGGCCCAGAAATCTGCGGCCATCAGCAGGCTTTCCAGCTGGAACTGCTTTTTGGGGTTCCAGTTCTCGGGCACATGGGGGGCCAAAGCCCCGACCGTACCGCCCGAGGCCCCTGCCCCGATCCCCTTGATGTCGATGACCCGCACAGAGGCACCGCGTCGCGCCATCTCGAAGGCACAGGCAAGGCCGAAGACGCCCGCGCCGCGCACGGTGACCTGATCGCCCAGAGCCCCGACCCGATTGATCCTAAGCCCGCTTGTCATTGCCTTCGCCTTTCTGCATTGTCGCCCTCGGGCGCCACGCGCCCTGTTCCGCAAGGTGTTATCCAAGGCCCTACCCCGCATGACCCGCACTGACCAGAGTGAAGCTGCCCTAACCTGGCGCGATGAGGCAATTCCCGTGTCCTCGCGCTTCGACGACCCCTATTTCTCGCTCGGGAACGGGCTGGAGGAGACCCGCCATGTGTTTCTGCGCGGCAATGATCTGCCCGCGCGGGCGCGGGACGGCTTTGTGATTGCCGAGCTGGGCTTCGGCACGGGGCTGAACCTGCTGGCCACCGCACTGGCTTGTCCGGATGTTGCCCTGCACTATACCAGCTTCGAAGCCTTTCCGATGTCGGCTCAGGAAATGGCCCGCGCGCTGGAGGGCTTTCCCGAAGCGCGTGCCATTGCCGACCCGCTGATCGTGGCATGGGGGCAGGGTCTGGACCGTTTCACGCTCGGGCGTATCGAGGTGCAGGTGATCATGGAAGATGCTCGTCTGGCCCTGCCACAATGGAAAGGTCGGGCCGATGCGTGGTATCTTGACGGCTTCTCGCCCGCCAAGAACCCCGAGCTTTGGGGGCCGGAGCTGATGGCCGAGGTGGGCCGCCACACGGCGCCGCAGGGCAGCTTTGCCACCTATACCGCCGCAGGCTTCGTGCGCCGCGCGCTACAGGATGCGGGCTTCGAGGTCGAGCGTGTTTCGGGCTTCGGACATAAACGTCATATGAGTCGCGGGCGGTTCGCCCCCAGCAGGACCCACCATAATGGCCCTTCAGACGAATAATAAACTCGGGGCGATCCTGATCATCATCGTCACCATCGTGTTTGCCGCACAGGACGCGATTTCGCGCCATCTGGCAGAAACCTATAACACCTATATGGTCGTCATGATCCGGTTCTGGTTCTTTGCGGCCTTTTCCTTCTGGCTGGTCGGGCGGCAGAAAGGCGGGCTGGCACGGGCCGTGCGCGCCCATCACCCGTGGATGCAGGCGACCCGCGCCATTCTCCTGGTGCTCGAGATCTATGTGATGATCGCCGCTTTCGTACTGCTGGGTCTGATCGAGACACATGCCGTCTTCATCTGCTATCCGCTGCTTGTGGCCGCGCTGTCCGGCCCTGTTCTGGGCGAGAAGGTCGGCTGGCGACGCTGGGTCGCGATCGGGATCGGCTTCATCGGAGTGCTGATCATCCTCAAGCCCTCGGGCGGGGTGTTCTCGCCTCTTGCGGCCATTCCCTTCCTCTGCGCCGTCATGTTTGCCGTCTACGGGCTGCTGACACGCAAGGTCGCGGATAAGGACAGCTCCAACACCTCGATTTTCTGGACGGGAATTGGCGGCGCGATCGTGTCGACCGTGGTCGGCGTCTGGTTCTGGGAACCGATGAGCGGGACAGACTGGATCTGGATGTCGATCCTCTGCGTCACCGCCGTGGTCGGCCACGGGCTGATGATCCGCGCCTATGAAATCGCGGAGGCCTCCGCCATCCAGCCCTTCAGCTATCTGCAGCTTGTCTGGGGGGCGATGATCGGCATGACGGTCTTTGGCGATGTGCTGCGTACCAATGTCGCCATCGGAGCCTGTTTCGTGGTGCTGGCGGGGCTGTTCACCCTTTGGCGTCAGGCGCAGAACAACATCGACCCCGTGCCGCCCGGACCGGCGGTCAAGCCCTGATCAGGGCCCGTTCCCGCGCAGTTCCTCGCTGAAGGGCACAGCCGGCTCGCCAAGTCTTGCGCGATAGATCGGCAGGCTTTCGGCGACGCGCATGACATAATTGCGCGTCTCGTCAAAGGGGATCATCTCGACCCAGTCCAACACATCGGCCCCGGGAGCACGCGGGTCGCCCATATCCTTGATCCACTGGCGCGACCGCCCCGGCCCCGCATTATACCCCGCCGCCACCAGAAGCGGCGAATTGCCGAATTCGTCGCGCAACTGCTTGAGATATTCCGAACCGAGCCGGATGTTATAGGTGGGATCGGTGGTCAGTGCCGCAGGCGTATACTCGACGCCCAGTCTGGCGGCCATCATCTTGGCCGTGCCCGGCATCAACTGCATCAGCCCGCGCGCCCCGACATAGGAGATGACCGTATGGTCGAACTCGCTTTCGCGTCGGGCAATCGAGAGCGCCAATTCCTCCGGCACCGCCAGATCATGGGTTTTAAGCTCGGGGAAGGGGAAATAGCCCGCCACGAGAATCTCGCCATTCAGCGCCGCCCGCTTGGAAAGCTGCAAGGCCAGATGCGGATCGCGCCATTCCAGCGCCAGATCGACCAGCCCCGCGATGCGGCTGTCGGGCAGGCTTTCCTCGTAATGCAGCACGAAACGTTCGGCGAGCGCCGCATCGCCTGCCGCATGCAGCAACAGCGCCGCCTGAAACACCGAACTGTCCGTATAGCCGCCTGCCCGCCAGTCGGGCAGCGCCTCGGGCTGGATCAGCGAGGAGTCAAGCGCCTTGCCCACCTTTTCCGCCGAAAGCAGCCCGTAATAGGCGGTCTGGTAGCGCGCGCCCGCCTGATAGGCCTGATCTGCCGCCTCCTTGCGGCCCATCGCCTCAAGCGCCCGCCCACGCCAGTAATCGGCCCGCGATTGCGAGATCGGGCTGCCGACATTGACCGAAAGCGCCTCGAAATGACGCAGCGCGGTGGGCGCATCCCCAAGCTTGAGCGCCGCATAGCCCGCCAGCCATTCCAGCTCGGCATAATCGGACCCGCCGGGCGGCAGGTGATGGTTGGCCGCCTCGCGATAGGCGCGCCGGTAATCGCCGCGCCGCATGTCCCAACGCGCCATGCGGCGGCGCACATCCGCCCAAAGCGCGGGATCGCCCAGCTTCTTGGCCGAGCCCGACCAGTCGAGGATCAGATCCGCCGCGCCGTCCTCGTAGCTTTCGCGCCAGCGCCAGACCGCACGGTCACGGGCCAGACCGTAGGAACCGCGCATATATTCCGGCACCGCCTCGACCAGCGCATCGACACCGGCCTTGCGCCCCTGCAAGGCGATCCGCGCCGCCGCCACCGCGCGGGTGCCCGGCGTGACCAGATCCAGCATCCTTCTGGCCTGCGCCAGATCGCCACGATCCAGCATGGACTGCATACGCCCGCCATTGGCGGGGCTGATCAGAACACCGTAGCGGTCCTGAAAGGCCTGCTGCTCCTCGGGGCTGAGATCCAGATGCCGCCATGCCCGATCCGCCTCGGTCGCGGCGGCATGGGATTGCCCCTTGGCCTGATAGGCGGCGATCAGGGCCAGGGCCCCTTTGCCGGTCAGGGGTTTATCCTTGGCGAAATAGGCGATCACCTGTTCGGGGCTGGCCGCGTCCAGCTTGTCCTCCCCCTTGCGGCGCAGCAGGGGCAGTCCCGGCCAGTTATGCCGCCGTGCCGAGAAATCGGCGTAATCGCGAAAGCTGCCCTCGCCAGCGCGCAGACGCTCCCATTCGATGATATCGAATGCAACAGCGCCAGCGGAACGGGCGGCCTCTTCGGCCCCCGGCCAGTCCTGCTGATCGGCCAGTGCCAAGGCCTGCGCCAGAGCCTGATCGGGGCTTGGCCTGACCACTTGCGTGGCCTCTTCGGCCCGCAAACCGGCGCCACAGCCCAAAACCACGACAGTCAGCCCGGCGAAAAGGGTCTTTCGATGCATGAGATCCTCTTTGATTGGCCCCTGTGTGCCATAGTGACGCCGGAGTGCAATTCACAAGTTGGCAAGAGCGCCAAGCTCGCATAATGTCCGCCCGATTTTAACCCGACGAATCCATGTCGGATACCCAACACTGCAAAGGAGCGTGTCATGTTCAAAGGGTCCTACCCCGCCCTCATCACGCCGTTCAAGGACGGCGAGCTGGATCTGGACGCGCTCAAGAAGATCGTCGACTGGCATGCCGATCAGGGCAGCCACGGTCTGGTCCCTGTGGGCACCACCGGCGAATCCCCCACGCTGAGCCATAGCGAGCATAACACCGTTGTGGCCGAAGTGGTCAAAGCCGCCGCCGGACGGATGAAAATCATCGCCGGTGCAGGCTCGAACTACACCCGCGAGGGGATCGAGCTGATCCAGCACGCGCAGGCCGCCGGTGCCGATGGCGCGCTTGTGGTGACGCCCTATTACAACAAGCCCACGCAGGCCGGTATGATCGCGCATTTCACCGCGATGCATGATGCCTCGGATCTGCCGATCATCATCTATAACATTCCGGGCCGTTCGGTTGTGGATATGACGCCCGAAACGATGGGCGAACTGGCCAAGCTGCCGCGCATCGTCGGTGTGAAAGACGCCACCGGCGATCTGGCCCGCGTGGCCAAACAGCGTATGAGCTGCGGCAAGGACTTCATCCAGCTTTCGGGCGAGGATGCCACCGCATTGGGCTTCAACGCGATGGGCGGCGTCGGCTGTATCTCGGTCACGGCCAATGTCGCGCCGAAGCTCTGCGCCGAATTCCAGAACGCCACACTGGCAGGCGACTGGGCCCGCGCGCTGGACATCTCGGACAAGCTGATGCCGCTGCATGTGGCCATCTTCCTCGAACCCGGCGTCTGCGGTGCGAAATATGCGATGTCGCGCCTTGGCCTGTGCTCGGACGAGGTGCGCCTGCCGCTGGTCGGGCTAAGCGATAACGTGAAGGCGCGCATTGATGCCGCGCTGGAATTTGCAGGGCTGATCTAGGCCCAGAGCCCCTGCGGGCCTCCCCTGAGTGGCCCGACCTTTCACGGGGCAAGCCGCCCAAGGACAGCCCCCCTCAAGGATAGCCAGATCGGGGGGCCTGTCAGGGGATGACGCAATGCCCGCGCGCCTGTGCTGCGGCCACGCCGGAAGTGCAAAAGACGAAAGGCGCCCGCTCGGGCGCCTTTTTGGTTGCCTATGACGCAGGATCAGGACGCTTTCTCCCACTGCCGGGGACGATCGGCATCGCGTTCTTCCCATGCGGCGATCCAGTCACGCCCCAAAGCCTCGATCAAAGGCTGAAGCTGTGCCTCGTAGCGCCGCCAATAGCCGACCCCCTCACGGTTGATCTTGCGCCGGACCCGCACATCCGAGGCCGTGCGGACCGCCCCCTGCGCCGCTTTCGGCTCCAGACAGGCCGGCTGCATGGCCAAGCCCAGATGATCCAGCAAGCGCGGAATTTCCTGCGCAGGCTGCTCGACCAGCGCCCGCAGGGACTGCATCCGGAACGCCGGCCCCAGCTTTTGCGCATAATCACGCATCGACCGGTCGGTGGCCCTGACCATATGCGCGATCCATTCCAGCTTTTCGCTAAACCCGTGCCCGTCCGCAAAATCCGTCATGAACAGCGACAGCCCCACATCCAGCGGGTGCCGGTTCACACAAATGAAGCGCGCCTCCGGCAGCATCGCGCGCAGCACGGCAGCATGGCTGAGATCCAGCGGCATTTTCGAGAGAATATAGGGCGTCGTCTGGCCCCGCGCGGCAATCCGGCGGCGATAGATCTGGCCCAGCTTGTGGATCAGTGGCCGACCGGGCTGGCTGAACCAGCGCCAATAATCCAGCGGTGCCGTGCCCGCGCCGATTTCGGCATGCATCAGCTCGATCATCGACAGGCGGAAATCACAGGCCTCGCCAAGGGTCGACACCTTGTCATGACGGATCAGGATCTGTTCGGTCAGGGTGGTGCCCGACCGCGGCAAACCACCGATAAACACCATCCGCGGCTCCCCCGCCATACCGACCCGTTCCGGCAGGCTGCGCAAATCGGGACACTGCGCGAGCTGATCGTGCAGGCGTCGCTCGATCAGGTGCGGATCATAGCCGCGCGCCTTCAGGTCATTGCCACGCTGGAAATGGGCGAAGGCCGCCGCGTACTCTCCGGCGGCATCCTCGATCGCGCCCAAGGCGAATTCGGACATCACCTTCTGGCCAAGGCTTGTGGCCTCATCCCGACTGGCCTGCGCCAGCCTGCGCCATTCCGGCCCCGTCGCGGAAAACCGCCGCAAGCGGTTGCGCCCCGAAAGAAGTTGCACGTCATCCGGACGGAACGACAGCGCACGATCATAGGCGGCTACCGCCCCCTCGACATCGCCAAAGGCGGTCAGGATCGCGGCATGCATCCCCCATAGCACCGAAACCTCGGGCCACAGAGTCACCGCTTCTTCCGAAAGTTTACGGGCTTCGCCGTCCTGACCAAGCGCCCAAGAACTGCGGATCGCCTGCATCATCAGGTGTGAACTCGGTCCATTCTGTGACCAGAGTGTCTCTATTCGCTTCAATGCGGCACGATGATCGCCATCAAGAACCGCAAGTGCAAGGGAGACATCCTCATCATGATCGAGATCGGTTATGTCCATTTCAGTATCCAACGAGTGGCACACCCCCTCAGGGTTGTACCTCCCATAGACCATACCGATCTTTATTTAATATGAATCACGACCGCTGATCGGCATCGGCGGCTTCCACCGTGCCATGACCGTCAACCTCGCCTTCGTAATCATCCTCGTCTGCCGCTTTGCGGCGGGCTTTTTCCTCGCGGGCTTTCTGGATCTCCACCGCCTCTTCCAACTGATGTGCCGCCGTATCGGAAAGGGGCGTGTAAACGGCCCAGTCACCATCGGCGGGCGGCGGCAGGGTCTCGCGCGGGATATTGCGCAGAAGGATCGTCTTGGACAGGAAATGCGCGGTGATCGGCGCCGTCATGAACAGGAACAGCGTGATCATCAGCTCGTGCAGCGACAGATCCCCCTTCTTGACCGCGAACCAGATCATCGAGGCGATCAGACAGGCCCCAACCCCCAGCGTCGTGGTCTTGGTCGGCGCATGCAGGCGGGTCATGGAATCGGGCAGCTTGACCAACCCGAACGACCCCACCAGCCCGAAGAAGCCACCGATCACCAGAAGCGCCGAAATGAGAATTTCCCAGAACAGTTCCATCTCTTACCTCACTCGATCAGATCGCCACGCAGAAGGAATTTGGCATAGGCCACCGTCGAGACGAAGCCCACCATCGCATAAAGGATCGAGGCCTCGAAAAAGATCGCCGTGCCTTCCCAGATACCGAAACACACGAACAGCCCGATGGCATTCACCGCCATCGTGTCCAGCGCCAGAATCCGGTCGGTGACGCCCGGCGATTTCACCACCCTGTAGAGGTTGAACAGAAGCGCCAGCGCATAGCAGCCGATGGCAAACATCAAAGCATAGGTGATCATTCGAAGATCTCCTTCAGACGGGCCTCATAGCGGGATTTCATGCCGTCGCGCGCGCCCTCGGGGTCGGTCTCGTGCAGGCAGTGGACCAGAAGCGAATGCCCGTCCGCCGAGAGTTCTGCCGCCACCGTTCCGGGCGTCATGGTGATCGTGCCGGCAAAGACGGTGATCGCCTCGGGGGTATGCAGATCGAGCGGAATGGAAATCCATACGGGCTGCAATTTCGCATTCGGCGTGAACAGCACGATCTTCGCCACCACGACATTCGACACCAGAATATCCCACAGCACGATCAGCGCATATTCGACCATCTTGGGAATATTGCGCACCATCGGCCGGTCCGGCCAGTAGGGGGCGGTGATCCACGGGATCACGATCCCGAGGATCAGCCCGAAGACCAGCGAGTTGAGCGTATAGGCATTGGCCAGCAGCAGCCACACCACCGTCAGAAGCACGGTCAGATGCGGATGCGGAAGGATGCGTCTAATCATATCCTGCCCTCCCTCAATGCCCGTCGATCACGGTGTGATCTTCTTCATGGGCGCTGTCTTGCACGTCATGGTCCTCTCCGTGCGGATGGGCTCCGGCTTCGGCGGCGGCCTGCGCGCGGGCGGCAGAGCCCTCCATCACCGCCGAGATATAGCCCTGACTGTCATAAAGCTGTGCCGAGATCCCCTGCACATAGGTGCTGGCAGGCCCTGCGAAGACGGTCCATGCCACAAGCCCCGCCAGCAGGCCGCCTGCGGCAGTAATGGCCAAAGCGGGCGAGCTGCTATCTGTCACACCAAGCGGCGGCGGGGTCTCGTCTTGTTCGTCCTCTGTCACGGCATAGGCCTTCCAGAAGACCGTTGTCCCCGCCCGCGAAAAGCCCACGATGGCAATCAGTGATGTGCCAAGGATAACGGCCCAGATCCACCACTGGCCATAGGTTGCGTGCAAGATCATCAGCTTGCCAAGAAAGCCCGAAAGCGGCGGCATACCGGCCATGCCGATGGCCGCCATGAAGAACATCCCCGCCAGAAGCCCGTTCTGCGCAATCAGTGGCTGGGCTGTCAGAGCCAAGCCGATGCGACGGCGCTCTTTGACAAGATCGGCCACAAGGAACAGCGCGGCGGCCACCATCGTCGAATGCACCATATAGTAAAGGCCTGCCGCCGTCGCATCCTGATGGAATTGCGAGAAGGCCATCAACATGGTCCCGACCGAGCCGATCACCGAAAAGGCCACGACCCGCCCCAGATCACGCGCGCCCAGAATACCGACCATCCCGACAATCAGTGTCAGCGCCGCGGCGGGCAGAAGCACATCATGCGCCAGTGACCCCACCGCGCTTTGCGGCGTGAACACCAGCGTATAGATACGGATGATGGAATAGACCCCCACCTTGGTCATGATGGCAAACAGTGCCGCCACCGGCCCCGGCGCGTTGCTATAGGTGCCCGGCAGCCAGAACTGGAAAGGCACGATCGCGCCTTTCACAGCGAAGACAAGGATCATCAGCGCCGCACCGACCCGCAGAAGGGCCGCGTCGCTTTCGGGCATCTCGGCCACTTTCTGTGCCAGATCGGCCATGTTCAGCGTGCCGGTCGTGGCATAGATCGTGCCAAGCGCAAACAGGAACAGGGTCGAACCGGCAAGGTTATAGACCACATATTGCACGCCCGCCTTCAGACGGTTGCGCCCGCCCGCATGGATCATCAGGCCATAGGAGGCAATCAGCAGCACCTCGAAGAAGACGAAGAGGTTGAACGCATCGCCCGTCAGGAAGGCCCCGTTAAGCCCCATCATCTGGAATTGCAGCAGCGAATGGAAGTGCCAGCCACGCTTGTCCCAGCCCGAGCCGATCGCATAAAGCGCGATCGCCAGACCCAGCACCGAGGTCAGCACCAGCATCAGCGCCGAAAGCTGGTCCAGCACCAGGACGATGCCGAAAGGCGCTTCCCAGTCGCCCAGCCGGTAGACTTCCGGCACCCCGCTGGAGGCCCGCACCGCCAGTGTCACCGAAATGGCCACCAGCAGCAGCATTCCCACCACCGAGAAGACGCGCTGCGCCGTGCGGTCGAAGCGCATCCACAGAACGATCAGCGGCGCCAGAAAGGCCGGCAACACCACGGGCGCGATAACGAGATGATCAAAGAAGCCCAACATCTGTCTTATTTTTCCTTCTCGTCATCGAGGTCGATATAGTCATCGCCCGCCTCGATGAAGGCGCCAAGCGCCAGCATCACAGTCACCGAGGTCATCCCGAAGCTGATCACGATGGCGGTCAGCACCAGAGCCTGCGGGATGGGGTCGGTGTAGTTTGTCACACCGTCCTGCAGGATCGGCGGCATATTCACCGCCAGACGCCCCGTCGCAAAGAGGAACAGGTTCACCGCATAGGACAGCATCGTCATGCCCAGAACCACCGGAAAGACCCTCAGCCGCAGGATCAGATAGATCCCCGCCGCTGTCATCACGCCGATTGCGCTTGCAACCAAGGCTTCCATCAGTGGGCTCCCCCGTTCTTGTCGCCGTCTTTGCTATCGTCTTTTCTGGCTTGGTCCTCGTAGCGTTCCATCAGATAACGCTCCTCGAAACCGCCATCCTCGCGCTGCGCCAGCCAGCGCCGCGGCACCACGGTGCCTTCGGGGAAGTTCTGGATACCGACCTCGGCCACAGTGCGGGCCTCGGGGCGCTCTGCCAGAATATGGGCCGCGCGCTCTTCGGTGGGCATGGCGGCCCGCCGTGCCAGACGCGACAGCCCCCCCAGCGCCAGCAGGACCGAGCCCACCACCCCGAGGAACACGCCGAGATCGAACCCCATCGCGGTGGCCAGCTCGAATTTATCGAGGAAGGGCAGCTTGAAATAGCCGAAATCCGAGGTCAGGAAGGGCTTGCCGTTGAACCACGCACCAACGCCCGTGATCCCCGCGGCCAGCACCCCCAGCCCGATCAGCTGGTGGTAATAGATCTTCTGCCGCGCCTGCGTCCACGCGAAGCCCGACGAGATATACTGCATGACCAGCGCGATCGCGACGATCAGACCGGCGATAAAGCCCCCGCCCGGCAGGTTGTGGCCGCGCAGGAAGATGAACACCCCGAAGACCAGCGCGATGGGCATCATGACACGGGTCACGATCAGCATCATCAGCGGGTGCTTGTCGCCCGCACGGATCATATCAGGACGCCATGCGATCAGCTTGCGCGAGCCGGTGCCGTTCAGCAGCGCCTCGGTCAGCGCAAAGATCACCAGCGCCGCGATCCCCAGAACGGTGACCTCGCCATAGGTATCATAGCCACGGAAATCGACGAGGATCACGTTCACCACGTTATCGCCGCCCGCAAGGTTATAGCTATTGGCCAGATGGTATTCCGACATCGACGGGAAGGCGAAATCGCGCATCATCAGCGCGTAGATCAACGAGCCGGTGCCCAGCCCCACCACCGCCGAGAAGATCTTGTCGAAATGGCGTTTGAGGTTGCTGGTCTCGGGGGCGGTGACCTTGGGCAGGAAGTTCAGCGCCAGAAGCATCAGCACCGCCGTCACCACCTCGACCGAGATTTGCGTCAGCGCAAGGTCGGGGGCCGAGAGATAGATGAAGCAGATCGACACGATCAGCCCGACAATCCCCACCAGCACCAGCGCAAGGAAACGGTTGCGGTGATAGGCGGCCACACAGAAGGTCGCGGTGACCAGCATGATCCAGCCCACCAGTGCCACGGGGCTGATCGGCAGCATCTGGCGGGTTTGCGGCCCCTGATCGCCCGTGGTCCATGCCCAGAACCCGATGGCCAGCGCGGTAAAGGCGAAAATCATCAGATAGCGCGCCATCGACCCGTTATGCAGCCCCGAGGTGAACAACCGCGCCGCGCAGGCGCAGCGCTCCACCACCCAGTCGAAGATCGACTTGGCCTCGGGACGCGGCATGGCATCCCAGATCGCGCGCAGCGGGTTGAAGGCCGCCAGCACCAGAAGACCGCCTGCAACCGCGAGGCCCGACATCATCAGGGCAGGCGTGATGCCGTGCCAGATGGCCAGGTGCAGATGCGCGCCCAGCGGCGCACCGATCACGGCCTGCGCCACGGTGGTGACGAAAGGATCCATCAGGAAGGGGAAACAGCCGATCAGCAGCACAAGGGCGGCAAGAAAGGCAGGGCTGGCCCACATGCCAAAGCCCGGATCATGCGGTTTATGCGGATAGTCGTCGCGCACCGGCCCCATGAAACCGTGCCAGATAAAGCGGAAGGAATAGGCCGCCGACAGAAGCGCCGCAATGGTCGCCAAAACCGGAATGAGCCACGGCGTACCGGCCCAAACGGTATGCGAGGCCTCCTCCAGCATCAGCTCTTTCGACAGGAACCCGTTGAAGAAGGGAATCCCCGCCATCGACAGGGTCGCGATCGTGGCGATCGTGAAGGTCACCGGCATCAGTTTGCGCAACCCGCCCAGACGTTTCAGATCGCGGGTATGGGCTTCATGGTCCACGATACCCGCGGTCATGAAAAGCGCGGCCTTGAAGGTTGCATGGTTAATGATGTGGAAGACCCCGGCCACAACGCCCGCTTGCGTGCCAAGCCCAAAACAGAAGGTGATCAGCCCCAGATGCGAAACGGTCGAGAAGGCCAGCAGCCCCTTCATGTCATCCTTGAAGATCGCGATCTTGGCCGCGATCAGCATGGTGAACAACCCGACACTGACCACGATATAGAACCATTCCGGCGTGCCCGACAGCGCAGGCCAGAGCCGCGCCATCAGGAACAGACCCGCCTTCACCATCGTGGCCGAATGCAGGTAGCTCGAGACCGGCGTGGGGGCTGCCATTGCATGCGGCAGCCAGAAGTGGAACGGAAACTGCGCCGATTTCGTGAAGGCCCCCAGCAGGATCAGGATCAGCGCCGGAAGATAGAGGTCCGACGACTGGATCGCCTCCCTCGCCGCAAGAATATCGGAGATCGTATAGCTGCCCGCGATATGGCCAAGGATCATCATCCCCGCAATCATCGCCAAGCCCCCTGCCCCCGTCACGGTCAGCGCCATGCGCGCGCCCTGACGTCCTTCGGGGAGGTGTTTCCAATAGCCGATCAGCAGGAAGGACGACAGCGAGGTCAACTCCCAGAAGATCAACAAAAGCAGGATGTTATTGGAAAGGACAATCCCCACCATCGCGCCTTGGAACAGCATTAGATAGGTGTAGAACTGCCCCACCGGATCTTTCGATGACAGGTAATAGCGCGCATAAAGGATCACCAGAAGGCCGATCCCGAGAATCAGCGTCGCAAACAGCATGCCGAGCCCGTCGATCATGAATTCGACATTCAGCCCCAGCCAAGGCATCCAGTCGATTCTGGTGCGGATCACTTCGCCCGCCATGACGTCGGGCAGATGCAGAAGCAGCCCCAGAAGCGCGAGGCCGGAACAGATCGCCACCGAAATCGCTGTTGTATTCCGGCCGGTGCGGATCAGAACACCAGGGAGCAGCGCCCCCAGAAATGGCAAGACGGCAATTATGGCAGGTGACATTGCTCTCCGGTCCGTTCAAGGGCATAGCTGTTTCACGCCCACCCGCGCTGGACCGCGCGAGATGTCGCAAAGTGGCTGATCAATCCACCTTTAACTGCGAATTCCCCTCCCCCGTGTCAAGGGAAACTGGGGCGAATCGAACACGGCATATTCACGGAACCGTCAAATCGAAAACCGACAGAAATGCCCCCAAAGCGCGTGGTTAACAACAAAAGACCCAAATTTCGCCCGAGATTTGGGCGGGTTTTTGCCTGCTCTCTCCCCAAACAAGCGCAATTATGCGGAACAAACCACAGTAGGTTGCTGTTCTGCACATTGAATATCAACCTCTATTGCACATCGTGACGCTTCAAGAGTATGCCTCAGCGGCAGAGGTTCACGTGATAGGGAACTTCCTGAGATTACTGGATAATACATGATTAAAACTGCCAAGAATGCCCGCACCGTCCCGACCCGCCGTCAAGTGATGGCCCATCTTGCCGCAGGCACGATGCTGGGTGGCGTCTTGGCAGGGGCTCCGCTTTGGGCGCAGGACGCGGCAGAGGACACACCCGCCGCAGATGCCGCGCAACCGGCCCTGCCCCCCGCAGCCGAAACCCAGCCCTTCAGTTTTGACAGCCTGACCATCGAGATGCGCGAGGCGGCAAAGCAGCCCGCAACCGCACCGCAAAAGGTCGACGGCTTCCTGTCGAAGCTCGATTATGACGCCTATCGCATGATCCGTTTCAATCCAGAGCATGCGCGCTTTGCCGATGGCGACCACCCGCAATTCACCCTGCAGGCCTTCCATATGGGCTGGCTGTTCCGCGAACCGGTGCTGATTTACGAGGTCAAGGACGGTCAGGCGCAGGCGATGAGCTTCTCGACCGATGACTTCGTCTACGAGCGTAAAGCCCGCGAGATCGTCCCCGAACATGCCCCCCTGCCCGGCGTGGCGGGCTTCCGTCTGCATCATCCGCTCAACCGCCCCGATGTGCTGGACGAGCTTGTGGCCTTTCAGGGCGCATCCTATTTCCGCGCGCTTGGCCGCAATTCGCAATACGGGCTTTCGGCCCGCGGTCTGGCCGTGAATACCGGCCTGTCGGTTGCCGAGGAATTCCCGCGCTTCCGCCGTTTCTGGGTCGAGCGTCCGGCAGAAAATGCCAAGACGGTGACCGTCTATGCCGCGATGGACAGCGCCTCGCTGACAGGAGCCTACCGGTTTGTGATCACGCCCGGTGAAGCGACGGTGATGGACGTGACCGCCCGCCTGTTCCTGCGCGCCGATGTGCAGCAACTTGGCGTGGCACCGCTTACCTCGATGTTCCTCTATGCCGACCGCTCGCGCGACCGTTTCGACGATTTCCGCCCGCAGGTGCATGACAGCGACGGCCTCATGATCGAGAAAGCCAGTGGCGAGCGCGTCTGGCGCCCGCTGGCCAATCCCGAGCGTCTGGCCTCCAGCTATTTCAGCGAATCGACTCCGAAAAGCTTCGGCCTTTACCAGCGTGATCGCGAGTTCGAGCAATATCAGGATGCATGGGCCCGCTACGAGCGCCGCCCGTCGCTGAAAGTCGAGCCGACCAGTGATTGGGGCGATGGCATGGTGCGCCTTGTCGAGATCCCCTCCGAGGCCGAGGCCAATGATAATATCGTCGCGTTCTGGGTCCCCAAAGACGGGGCCAAGGCGGGACAAGAGCGAGAATTCTCCTATCGGCTCAGTTGGGGGGATCTTCCCCTTGATCCGAACGAGGGTATCGCCCATGTAAAAGAGACCTTCGCCGGCGCCGGCGGAGTTGCGGGCAGCAATGATAAGACCCGGAAGTTCGTTGTGGACTTCGCAGGCGGGCGTATCGCAAACCTTCCCTCTGACGCGGTTGCCGATCTGAAAGTCGTCAACACGATCAGCGGGGGCACTATCACCAACCAGAGCTTCTCAAAAATCCCAGATCACGACATATGGCGACTTGTGATGGATGTAGACGCCGAAGACGGTTCGACTGTGGAACTCACAGCCTACCTTCAGGGTTATGGTGCTAAGCAATCTGAAACTTGGGCTTACCAATGGATCAAAGCATGACCGTAATTACCTCCCCCGCGGCGGTGGACACCGTCAAACTTGAACCGCAGGACCTGATCTCGGGTCCCTGCGCCCTGCCGGACGCGCCGATGGCGATGCCTGTGCAGGTTCTCGAACGTGAAGGCGCCGGATTCTGGCATGCGCTGCTTGCGGTTCTTCCGCAGCCGATGCGTGCACATGGGCGCAGCTGATCGCACCGAATAGGAGCGAAATATCATGACCGTCGGACGCCTGTTCCTCTGGGCTTTGCGTAGTTTTGCGATTGCACTGAGCCTGGTGGCAGGCGGCGGTGCATTCGTATTGTTTCTGCAATTCGGCTCTGCAGATGGGCTGGATGTGTTCGACGTCGTGCGCGCCGTTCTTATCCTTATCTCAACACTCTGGCTGGCATGGGGGGCCGTTCAGGCCCTCATCGGGCTGACAACCCGCGCCAAGCCCCCGAAATATGACGCGAACGCCCCGATCGAGGGGCGGACCGTCATCCTGATGCCGGTCTATAATGAAGACCCGCTTTACACCTTCACCCGTCTGGCGGCGATGGACGCTTCGCTTCAAGACGCGCAGGCCAGGGCCGGCACCTCTGCCGAGGTGCATTTCGCCATTCTCTCCGACACGCGCAACGATCTGACCGCGCGCCGCGAAGAGCAGCTTTTTGCCAAGCTGGTGGCGGAGCGCAACGGGATGGGCCGGTACTACTACCGCCGCCGCGAGAACAATACCGGCAAAAAGGCCGGTAATATCGAGGATTTCATCACCCGCTCCGGTGGTGCCTATGATTTTGCGCTGATCCTTGATGCCGATAGCCTGATGGAAGGCGAGACCATCTTGCAGATGGCCCGCCGCATGGAAGCCGAGCCGCGTCTGGGCCTGTTGCAGACGCTGCCGAAAGTCATTCGGGCGCGGTCGCATTTCGGACGGGCCATGCAGTTTTCGGCCGCGTTCTTCTCCCCCGTTTTCGCGCGGGGTCTGGCCATGATGCAGGGCCGCACCGGCCCGTTCTGGGGTCATAACGCGATGGTACGCACCCGCGCCTTTGCCGAGTGCTGCGGCCTGCCCACGCTGCGGGGCAACCCGCCCTTTGGCGGCCATGTGATGAGCCATGACTATGTCGAAGCCGCACTTCTGGCGCGTGGTGGCTGGATCGTGCGGCTGGATGACGATCTGGAAGGCTCCTTCGAGGAAGGCCCCGAGAATATCGTCGATCACGCCAAACGCGACCGCCGCTGGTGTCAGGGGAACCTGCAACATAGCCGCGTCATCAACGCCCCCGGCCTGCGCATGTGGTCGCGCTTTGTTTTCGCGCAGGGCATCATGGCCTATATCGCCCCCCTGTTCTGGCTGGCATTCATTCTGGCCTCGATCGGCGCGATGGCCTTTGTCGCGCCGCCCAACTACTTCCCCGAGCCCAACTGGCCCTTCCCCTATTTCCCGCCCTCCGAAGCCTCCAAGGCCATCGGTCTGTTCATCGGGATCATCGGCCTGCTGCTTCTGCCGAAGATGCTGATTGCCGCGCGGGCATGGCTGGATGGCACCGCCCGCGGCTTCGGCGGTGGGGCGAATGCCCTTGCAGGCACGGTCTGCGAACTGCTGATCAGCTCGGTCAACGCACCGATCCTGCTGATGTTCTCGACCCGCTCCGTGCTTCAGGTCCTGTTCGGCGCCGATGGTGGCTGGCCCACCAATAACCGCGGGGACGGCACTCTTGGTTTTCGTGATGGGTTCAAGGCCTCGTGGTGGATTGTGTTTATCGGCGCGCTTGGCTTATGGGCCACTTGGGTGTATGCACCGGGTCTGTTCTGGTGGCTTTCACCCGTCGGCATTCCGATGATTCTGGCGCCTTTCATCATTTCGATGACCTCGCGCACAGCCAAAGGAAACCTGTTCGGAACCCCCACGGAATATCACGCAGCCCCGATCATGGTGCTGCATGACCGGATTCTCAACAATTGGTCGGCTGAACCGGAGGCTTCGACCATAGAGGAAAAACACCATGCCTGAAGCTCGGTCCGCGCGCGATCCGCGGCTGGATTTCTTCCGCGGCATCGCCTTGGCGATGATATTCGTCAATCATATCCCGCATCAGATCTATGAAAACTTCACCTCGCGCAATTTCGGGCATTCCGATGCCGCCGAGGGGTTCGTGTTCATGTCCGGTCTGGCCGCCGCTCTGGCCTATGGTCCGAAACTGGCAGAGGGTTTCAACCGGCAGAGCTTCGGCAAGATCTGGGGCCGGTCCTGGACGCTCTATATGACGCATCTTGTGATCACCTTCTGGGTCATCGCGATCTTCGCCGGTGGTGCGCTCTTTTTCGGCGGCGACAAGCTGTTGACGATGAACGCTTTCGGCCCGCTGGCAAAGCAGCCGCTGGAATGGTTGATCGGCCTTGCCACGCTGAGCCATCAACTGGGATATGTGAATATCCTGCCGATGTATGCCGCGCTGATGATCGCCGCGCCCTTCATGATCCGCTTCTCGCAGGTGGCCCCGATGAAGCTGCTGGCGGTCTCGCTGAGCCTATGGGCGCTGGCGGGCACCTTCCGGCTGAACTTCCCGAATTTCCCCTATGAGGGCGGCTGGTTCTTCAACCCGCTCTCGTGGCAGCTGATCTTCTGCATCGGTATCCTGACCGGCACGGCAATGCGTGGCGGCAAGCGGTTTCTGGGGGTGCACAAGCCCTTGGTGATCCTTGCGGGGCTATGGCTGGTCATGGCGGCGATCTGGGTCAATAACGCATGGATGCTGCGCACTTGGGGTCCGGCGCTTGGCAGCCTCAAAGATCATGGCGTGCCCTTCTTCCTTGTGACCTTCGACAAAACATTCCTGTCGCTGCCGCGCTTCCTGCATGTGCTGGCGCTGGTCTATATTCTGTCGATGCCCTATCTCGTGCCGCAGATTGCCGCCTCCAAAGCGGCAGCGCCCCTGCGTATGCTGGGCCGCCACGGCCTGAAAGTCTTTGCCTTCGGCACCGTTCTGGCCATCTTCGCCCAAGCGGTGAAAGTGGTGCATCCGGGCGGGCTGCTGCAAGATACGGTTCTTGTCTGGGGCGGGCTGGCCATCCTTTACGCGATTGCCCGTATCTCGGAATGGATGCGTGCCAAACCCGTCGCGCGGGACGTGCCTGCGGCCCGTACCATGCCGCGCGAGGACATGCCCGGCGACCTCCTGCGGCCCGGTGCGCCCGCCCTTGCGCTGCCGCGGCTGTCGCTGCCCTCGTCGATTCCGGTCGTCCAGCCCGAAGTGCCACGCCGCGCCGAACATTAAAAAAAAGGCCACGGAACGCTCCGTGGCCTTTATCCATTTCGAGGGGCTATCCGGAGCCCGCGGCCCAAAGCGCATAATCTTCGGGTTCGGGACCCAATTCAGACCCCAGTTCAGACCCCAGTTCGGGCCTCAGTTCGGGCGCGGGCTGCCGATCAGATCCTTCAGCACTTTCAGCACCGCCTGCACCTTTGCCGTGCGATGCAGATCGACATGGGTCACCAGCCAGAGCGAGGATTCCCATTCCGGTCGCGGCGGCAGAACCTCGACCATCCGGCTGTCGGAGCGGCCTTCGTTATAAGGTACGAAGCCCAGACCAAGCCCCTGCCGCACAGCCGCCAGCTGGCTCTCATGGTCATTGGCACGGAAAACAACGCATTCATCGGGCACGGCATTGCTCATCCAGCGCCAGAAAGGCGCGCGGCTGTCCCGTTGCTCCGGCCCGATGAAACGGTGCTGGTCCAGCGTCTCTTCGGTCGGCATGCCATAACGCTCGACATAGCTCTTGCCCGCATAAAGGCCGGTGCGGTTGGCGCAAAGCTGCTGCACCACGTTATCGGGTTCGGTCGGGCGGTTACCGGCACGAATGGCCACATGCGCCTCGCCATATTCCAGCCGGAACACGCGCTGATCGGTCAGATAGCGCAGTTGCAGCTTGGGATGGTCTACCAGCATCTGTTCCAGCGCCGGCAGGATCAGGGTCGAGATTGTCGGCAGGGACGTCACGATCAGCTCGCCCGACACTTCCTCTCCTGCCCCGGCAATCCGGGCCGCCAGCTGGCTGAACTGGTCTTCGGTCGCCTGCCCTACGGCCAGAAGCTGATGCCCCGCTTCGGTCGGCGTATAGCCGCGCGGATGCCGCTGGAACAGCTTCGTCCCCAACCGCGCCTCCAGCGCGTCGACATGGCGGATCACGGTCGCATGGTGGACACCAAGCACCTCGGCTGCCCCCGAAACCGTGCCGACCCGCGCCACTTGATAGGCCGTTCTGATTTCATCCCAATTATCGAAACTCATGCTGTGCACCCGCGAACAAATTCCGTGCGATCATGCCAGTTGAGTTCAAGGTAGCAAGAGGCAATCTTGCGCCAGACTAAAAAATCCTCCCCATTCTTCGCTATTGGAGATTCCAATGACCATTCTGCGCATCGATAGCTCGATCAAGGGCGATGCTTCCGTGACCCGCAAACTGACGGGCATGATCTGCGAGAAACTCGGCGGCGACGTCGTCACCCGCGACACCACCGGCCTGCCGCTGATTGATGGCGTATGGCTGGGCGCGGCCTACACCCCCGCCGAGAACCGCACCGCCGAGCAAAAAGAGCTGCTGAAACAATCCGACGCGCTGATTGCCGAGCTCAAAGCCGCCGACGAGATCGTCATCGGCATGCCGCTTTACAATTTTGGCGTGACCGGCCCGCTGAAAGCATGGATCGACATGATCTGCCGCGTCGGCGAGACCTTCCGTTACACCGAATCCGGCCCCGAAGGTCTGGTATCGCCCAAGCGCGTCTTCGTGGCCTATGCCTCGGGCGGCGTGCCGCAAGGGTCGGGCTATGACATCGCGTCGAGCTACATCAAGCAGGTTCTGGCCTTTATCGGCCTGACCGATGTGACCTTCGTCTCTGCCGAGGGCGTGGCTATGGGCGAGGCGGAAGCCATCGCCAAAGCACAAGAGCAGATCAAGGGCCTTGCCGCCTGAGTTCTGCCGGTTGTAGTGTACGAGTATGGCCCGCGACATGGCGTTGCGGGCCTTTTTCATGGAGCGCCACCAATGTCCCGTTTCGCGCCCCTGCCGGACCCGCCCTATCACGCGGTCATCTTTTCGTCGCAGCTTGGGCCGGACCAGGCGGGCTATGGCGAAATGGCGGATCTTCTGGCCGATCTGGCCGCCAAGCAGCCGGGCTATATCGGGGCCGAGTCGCTGCGCGACAGCCACGGCTATGGCATTACGATCAGCTATTGGCGCGATGCCGAAGCGGTGCGCGGCTGGAAGCAGGTCTCGACCCACCTGATGGCGCAGAAACTGGGCAAGACCCGCTGGTATGATCATTATACCCTGCGCGTGGCCTGCATCGAACGCCAGTATGAGGGCCCCGACGGACGGTAACGCCCCGCAATCGCCTTGCGCGGTTGACTCCGCAGCCCTTTTTGACTAAGTGTCCCGAGATTCCCCGGAGGACGAGCCCTCCGGTCCCCGCATGAGGCGGGGATCGCCACCAGTCAGCGCGTTGCGCCCACTGGTGCGCTTGTCGTTTGTCTGATGCCCTTATGCAAGGAGGGAGCCATGTTCGAGAGCCTTTCAGATCGCCTTGGCGGTGTGTTCGACCGGCTGACCAAGCAGGGGGCATTGTCCGCTGATGACGTAAAGACCGCGCTGCGCGAGGTGCGCACCGCGCTCCTTGAGGCCGATGTCTCGCTGCCGGTGGTGCGGTCCTTCGTGAAGGCCGTCGAGGCCAAGGCGACCGGCGCTGCCGTGACCAAATCCATCACCCCCGGCCAGCAGGTCGTGAAGATCGTCCATGACGAGCTGATCGCCATGCTTGCGGGCGATGATGACGCCGGAGCGCTGAAGATCGACAACCCGCCCGCGCCGATCCTGATGGTCGGTCTGCAAGGCTCGGGTAAAACCACCACCACCGCAAAGCTTGCCCGCCGCCTGAAAGAGCGCGAGAAGAAGCGCGTGCTGATGGCGTCTTTGGATATCTACCGTCCGGCGGCAATGGAGCAGCTGGCCATTCTGGGCAACCAGATCGGCGTCGACACCCTGCCCATCGTGCAGGGCGAATCCGCCGTGCAGATTGCCAAACGTGCAAAGCAGCAGGCCACTCTGGGCGGCTATGACGTCTATATCCTCGATACCGCGGGCCGCCTGCATATCGATCAGGTGCTGATGTCCGAGGTCCAGCAGGTCCGCGATGTTGCCAACCCGCGCGAGACGCTGCTAGTGGTTGACGGGCTGACCGGTCAGGTCGCCGTTGAGGTTGCACAGGAATTCGAGGAAAAAGTCGGCATCTCCGGCGTTGTCCTGACCCGTATGGACGGCGATGGCCGTGGCGGTGCGGCGCTGTCGATGCGCGCGACCACCGGCAAGCCGATCCGCTTTGTGGGTCTGGGCGAGAAGATGGAGGCGCTTGAAACCTTCGAGGCCGAGCGTATCGCGGGCCGTATTCTTGGCATGGGCGATATCGTCGCTCTCGTGGAAAAGGCGCAGGAGGTCTTCGAGAAAGAGGCCGCCGAGCGTATGATGAAGCGGTTCCAGAAGGGCCTCTTCAACATGAACGACCTGAAGTCCCAGCTTGAGCAGATGCAGAAGATGGGCGGCATGCAGGGCGTGATGTCGATGATGCCGGGCATGGGCAAAATGGCCAAACAGGCCGAGTCCGCCGGTTTCGACGACAAGATGATCCGCCGCCAGATCGCGCTGATCCAGTCGATGACCAAAGAAGAGCGCGCCAAGCCCGAGATGCTGAAAGCCTCGCGCAAGGAGCGTATCGCCAAAGGTGCGGGCATGGATGTGGCCGAGCTGAACAAGCTTCTGAAGATGCAGCGCCAGATGGGCGACACCATGAAGAAGCTGGGCAAGATGAAGGGCGGCGCCCTGAAACGCGCGATGGCCGCGATGACTGGCAAATTCGGCGGTCTGCCCAATGCGGGCGAGATGGACCCCGCCAAAATGGAAGAAGCCACCAAGATGCTGGGCCAGACCCTGCCGAAGAACATGCCCGGACTGGGTGGCATGGGCGGTCTTGGGGGCTTGGGTGGCCTTGGGGGCTTTGGCAAGAAGAAGTAATGGTCGCGCCCGTCCTTCATACCGAGCGCCTGACGCTGCGTCCGCATGACATGTCGGATTTCCCCGCTTTTGCGGAGGTGATGAAGTCTGCGCGGGCGCGCTATCTGGGCGGGCCGCATGATGTGAAGGCGGCGTGGTTCCATTTTGCGTCCGACGTGGCGCAATGGGCGCTGAAGGGCTGCGGTGCGCTGGCCGTGGTGCGCAAATCCGACCGCCAGCTGGTGGGTCAGGTGACGCTGAACGATCTGCCGCATTTTCCTGAACGCGAGTTGGGTTGGATCGCTTTCACCGGCTTCGAAGGTCAGGGCTATATGACCGAAGCGGCACGCAAGATGCGCGATTTCGCGGCCACCGACCTGAACTGGAAGCGCCCGCTGGTCAGCTATATCATGCCGGGCAATGCGCGTTCGGTCGCGCTGGCCGAACGCATCGGGGCCAAGCTGGACCGTGATGCGCTGCCTGCGGTGAAGGGCCAGCTGGTCTATCGCCACCCGATGGGAGGTCAGCCATGATCGCGCTGTCCCCTACCCCTGTTCTGCATAGCAAGGCGCTGGTTCTGCGAGCGCCTGCCGCCCATGACTATCCGCATTGGCGCGACTTTCAGGCCTCTGATCGGTCTGTCTTTATCCGCCCTGCCCCCGAGTTTGACGAAGGGCTTGTCTGGCGTGGCTGGTCTGCGGTGATCGGCCATTGGGTCATGCATGGTTGGGGGCCTTTCGTGGTGACCACCCAAGACAGCGACCGTGGTCTGGGCCTTGTCGGCCCGTGGCAACCGCATGGCTGGCCCGAGGCGGAAATCCTGTGGAATCTGTGGGATGGCGCCAATGAGGGCCGTGGCCTCATGGCCGAAGCTGCCGCAATGGCGCGCGCCCATCTTTACACCGATCTGGGCTGGGACAGCGTTGTCAGCTATGTCGATGCCGCCAATAGCCGCTCTGCCGCGCTGGCCGAGCGTCTGGGCTGCCGCCTTGATCCGCAGGCCGCCACGCCGCTTGGCAAGCCCTGCCTTGTTTACCGCCATCCCAAGCCGGAGGACCTTGCATGAGTGATGCAACCAGCCGCGCCGCAGAGCTTCTCAAGGAGCACCGCGACAGTATCGACCGTCTGGATGCGGTGATGATCTATACGCTCGCCGAGCGCTTTGCCCAGACCCAAGCGGTGGGCAAGCTGAAAGCAGAGCACGACCTTCCTCCCTCGGATCCCGACCGGGAGAAGACCCAGATCGCACGTCTGGAAAAACTGGCCGACGACAGCGGTCTCGACCCGGAATTTGCAAAGAAATTCCTGAATTTCGTGATCTCGGAAGTTATCCGGCATCACGAACAGTTCCAAAAGTAACGGACCCCGAAACAGGTCCGACACCAGCCATTCAAAGGAGATCAACCCATGGCTATGAAAATCCGTCTCGCACGCGGTGGTTCCAAAAAGCGCCCCTTCTACGCAATCGTTGCTTCCGACTCGCGCATGCCGCGTGACGGCCGCTTCCTCGAGAAGCTGGGCACCTATAACCCGCTTCTCGCAAAAGACAGCGAAGAGCGCGTGAAAATGAACATGGAGCGCGTTCAGTACTGGCTGAGCAAAGGCGCACAGCCGACCGACCGTGTGGCACGCTTCCTTGAAAACGCCGGTGCTCTGCCGAAAACCGAGCGTAAGAACATGAAGAAAGCAGAGCCGGGCAAGAAAGCCCAAGAGCGCGCAAAAGAAAAAGCCGAGAAAGCCGCTGCGGCTGCTGAGGCCTCCGAGGCCTGATCTTGGACGCGTTCTCCCCCGAGTTCCGCGAGGATCTGCACCGGTTGATGCTGTGGCGGCGTGATGTGCGCCGCTTCCGCACCGATCCTGTGCCCGAAGAGATCCTTGCACGGGGGCTGGACGCATTTTCCCGCGCACCATCGGTCGGCCTGTCCGAACCGTGGCGCGTGATCAATGTCGAAAGCGCCGCGGCCCGTGCTGCGGCGCTTTCCAATTTCCAGACCGCCAATGCCGAAGCGCTGGCCGCCTATCAGGCCGGTGGCGACATTGATCGCGCGACGCTCTATGCGGGGCTGAAACTTTCGGGCATGCAGAAAGCCCCTGTCCAGCTGGCGGTGTTTTGCGATACCGGCACGGTCAAAGGGGCCGGTCTGGGGGCCAGATCCATGCCCGAAATGCGTGCCTATTCGGTCGTGGCCGCCATGACGATGATGTGGCTTGCCCTTCGCGCCGAGGGGGTGGGGATGGGCTGGGTGTCTATTCTGGACCCCGAGGCACTGGCAAAATCACTGGATGTGCCTGAGAGCTGGAAATTGATCGGCTATTTGTGTATCGGCTGGCCGGAACGGTCGCAGCCGACCCCCGAGCTGGAGCAGCTTGGCTGGGAAACCCGCGACGGGCTGCCCAAACTAGAGCGGAGATAAGCCATGACAGAACGGACCTGTGTCGGAGCCATTGCGGGCGCTTTCGGGGTCAAGGGCGAGGTGCGGCTGAAGAGCTTCTGCGCCGACCCGCTGGCCATTGCCGATTACGCGCCGCTTTACACCGAAGACGGCAAGCGCGCCTTTGATCTGACCGATCTGCGCGCGATCAAGGGCGGCATCGGCGCCTATCTGAGCGGCGTCGAGACCAAGGAAGAGGCCGATGCGCTGAAGGGCGTCTCGCTCTGGGTGGATCGCGATATGCTGCCCCATCTCCCCGATGACGAATTCTATCACGCCGATCTGATCGGACTGACGGTTGTGGATACCGGCGGCGCGGTGCTCGGGTCGGTGCGCGCCGTGCAGAATTATGGCGCGGGCGATTTTCTGGAAATCACCACAGCAGGCGAGAGCCAGCCCCTGCTCTTGCCCTTCACTATGGCCGTTGTGCCGACCGTCGATCTGACCGCAGGCCGGATCGTGGCGGATCCGCCCGAAGACGTATAAGACATGACCGACACTCCCGAAGACCCCCCGAAAAAGGGCGCGATGCGCCTTGGCAATCTGATGGGCAATGCGGCGCAGGCCGAAGCGGTCCCGCCGAAGGCAAGCCGTTCGCATGGGCGGGTGTCGATCAGCGCCAGCCATCAGGTCCGGTCCTTGATGGACGAGCCCGTGCAGCTTTCCCGCGCGTGGAAGGCCAAGATTGTCACGCTGTTTCCCGAGGCTTTTCCGGGGGTTCTGGGGCTGTCGCTGACCGGCAAGGCCCGCGATCAGGGGCTTTGGGCACTGGAGACCATCAACCTGCGCAGCTTTGGCGTGGGCAAGCATCGCAATGTGGATGATACCCCCGCAGGCGGTGGCGCGGGCATGGTGCTGCGCCCCGATGTGGTGGGCGCGGCGCTAAAAGAGGCGGCGCGCGGCGTGGACCCGCAGGCCGACTGGCCGGTGGTCTATATGTCCCCGCGCGGCAAGCGGTTTGATCAGGCGATGGCGCGGCGTTTCGCGGCGGCCGACGGGATGACCATCCTGTGTGGGCGCTTTGAAGGCGTGGACGAGCGCGTGCTGGAGCATTTCGGCATCGAGGAAGTCTCGATGGGGGATTTCGTCCTGACAGGGGGCGAGTTGCCCGCGCAGGCGATGATCGACGCCACCGTGCGCCTTTTGCCCGGTGTGCTGGGCAATGCCGACTCGGCGGTGGAGGAAAGCCATTCCAACGGGCTTCTGGAACATCCGCAATATACCCGCCCCGCCGAATGGGAGGGCCGCGCCATCCCCGAGGTGCTGATGTCCGGCCATCACGGCAAGATCGAGAAATGGCGCCGCGAGATGAGCGAAAAGATCACCGCCGAGCGTCGCCCTGATATGTGGGACGCGCATCAGTCCAAGCGCTAGGCCGCAGGCGCGCCCGCACGGGAGCGCGGGCATTGAGCCAAGACAGGACCGGCGTCTCGATCCAGCGATAGCCAAGCAGACCGACCCCGACCAGCAGCACGGCTTCGGCCACAAAAATCAGCCCCGCATCCGTGGTCCAGCGCGTCAGCCCGACATAGACCAGCGGCAGGGCCAGGTGATGGGCGAGATAGATCGAAAAACTGGCATCGCCGCAATATTCCAGCCAGCGCAGGCGGAACGTGCTGCGGGCGGCCACCAGCGTAAGCACGGCGCAGGCCGTGCCGAAACCCGCCACCGTTCCAAGGTCATATTTCCCCTGCCCCGCCCAAAGCGCCATCACCACGACGCCCGCAAAGGCAAGCACCGTGCCGCGCCCCCCGATCCGGAATGCGGGCAGCTTCTGATGGGCGATCGCGGCAAGGATTCCCAGCAGGAAAAGAAGATTGGCGCTGGAGAACGCGGTCACCCACAGAATATCGGGCGCGTGCCGCATCGGGGATGGCACCCCCGCAGGCACAAGCGCCGATGCCAGCATCCACCCGCCGAACAGCCATGCAAAACCGCGCGGCGAGAGGAAAAGGACAAGGAAGACCAGATAGAACAGCGCCTCGTGGCGCAAGGACCAGAGCACGCCGGGATAGGGTTTTTCCAGCGGCAGAAGGAAGGCGGAGGACAGCCATGAGGTAAAACCGCCGCCACTGGCGTCCGCACCGAAACGGCCCGCCACTGCCACGATGCCCACCCACGCCGTCGCCGCGATCAGCGTGAAGGGCAGGATGCGGCTGACACGTTTATAGGCAAAGCGCCCCAAGGCTGCGCGCTGGCCTGCCTCGTGGTGATGGACCTGCCAGAGGATAAAACCGCTCAGCACAAAAAACAGCCCCACGCCGCGCGCGCCCAGATCCAGCGATTGTGCCAGACTGGCCACTCCGAGATTTCCCCAAAGCTGGTCAAGAATATGGTGCCCCACCACGGCCAATGCCGCGATTGCCCGCAAAATCTGCAAAGCGGGCAAGCGTTTGGTTTCCGGCTTGGACATTCATGGCACCCCGACTGACACTCGTACCGGCGCAGGGTGGCAGATCGGGGTTAAAAGACTGATAGTCCGATCCAGGCGACCGGGCCGAAATTCGGACGGCGCGGTGCTTCTATGCTTGATCGAAACCGCATTTGGCCGTATAGCGCGCAGGTCCGTACCGGAATCGGTGACCGGACCTTTTTTCTGTAACCACGCGGCGGCGCCTTCACCGCCACATTGCGGCCTGAAAAAAGCAGCTAAAGGATGACCTGAATCCTCCGGTGGGCGCAGTATGGCGGACCCGCGAAGACCCGGAGCTCTGAGGCGTGAAACCACCTTCACGGCAATACCGTGAGTAGATGAAAGGACATGCGATGAACCTGATCGCACAACTCGAGGCGGAACAAATCGCCAGCCTCGGCAAAACCATTCCGGATTTCAAAGCCGGCGACACCGTTCGCGTTGGCTATAAAGTGACCGAAGGCACCCGCTCGCGCGTTCAGATGTATGAAGGCGTCTGCATCTCGCGCAAAGGCGGTTCGACCCTTGCTGCCTCGTTCACCGTTCGCAAGATCTCCTTCGGCGAAGGCGTGGAGCGTGTGTTCCCGCTGTACTCGACCAACATCGACTCGATCGAAGTCGTGCGTCGTGGCCGTGTGCGCCGTGCGAAACTCTACTACCTGCGTTCGCGTCGCGGTAAATCGGCACGTATCGCCGAAGACACCACCTACAAACCCAAAACCGAAGCTTGAGGAGCGGATCGATGAAAGCGGAAATTCATCCCGATTACCACACCATCACCATCAAGATGACCGATGGTTCCTCCTACGAAACGCGCTCGACCTGGGGCAAAGATGGCGACACCATGACCCTCGACATCGACCCGACCTCGCACCCGGCATGGACCGGTGCAAGCTCGCGCCTGATGGACACCGGTGGCCGCGTGTCGAAGTTCAAAAACAAATATGCCGGTCTGGGCTTCTGATCCGACCTGCCGTTATGATGAAGGGCGTGCCACTGGCGCGCCCTTTTTCGTTGCGCCCCATTTTTCATTGCGCCCGTTCGATCGCGCAGGAAGGGTTTCCTTGGCTAACCGCCAATCTCCATAAGAACAAATATACGCCGGATCACCGTCCCTGACACGTTGAACAGATGGGTTCTCGCCTCGCGCATGTGGCTGCCCCCAGACAGGAGACCGGCATGACCCAGAGCAATAACAACGCTTCAAACGGCACCACGCAGGGAAATGCGCAGGGCGCTTCGGGGCAGCAGGATAATTGCAACAGCCAGTCCAACGACCATCAGGACGCGTGCAATAGCCAGCCATCCTCTCCCCAAGGGCATGACGACACCTGCAACACCGGTGGTCAGGGCAATTCCGGCTCTGGCACGTTTCCTCCCGATGGAAATGGGGGCAACCACCACGAGGATGACTGCAACGGGTCCGATGACAACCATAACGGGGTGCCCTGCTTCACCCCCGGTGCGCAGATCATGACGGCGCAGGGGCCGCGCAGGATCGAGGAACTCCGGTTGGGCGATCAGGTCGTGACCCGCGACAACGGGCTACAGGCGATCCGCTGGCTGGGGGCCAGGAGCCTGGGGGCAGAGGCGCTGGACGCCCCCGCCTTGCGCCCCATCCGCATTCCGGCAGGCAGTCTGGGCGATGGTCTGCCCGCCATTGATCTGCTGGTCAGCCCGCAGCACCGGATGCTTCTGCGCGGGCCGGAACTGCAACTGGCTTTTTCGGAAGACGAAATGCTGATTGCGGCGACCCATCTTTGTGGGGCGCGCGGCATCCATGCGATCCGACCCGACAGCGTGACCTATATCCACATGATGTTCGACCACCACGAGGTGGTTCTGGCCAATGGCGTCTGGAGCGAGAGCTTCCAGCCCGGCTGCCAGGTGATGGGCGCGATGGAGACGGCGCAGCGCACCGAAATCCTGACGCTGTTTCCGGCCTTGGAAGGGGCTCTGGAAGACGGCACCCCCGAGCAGGCCTATCCCGCCGCGCGCGCCAGCCTGAAAGGCCCCGAAGCCATTCTGGCCCGTCAGATGATGTAACACGACATCAATATCTTACCCACATGTGACAAAGCGGAAACTCTTGTGCAACTC
Organism: Thioclava sp. NS-SX20; assembly: GCF_057380695.1. Classification (NCBI taxonomy): domain Bacteria; kingdom Pseudomonadati; phylum Pseudomonadota; class Alphaproteobacteria; order Rhodobacterales; family Paracoccaceae; genus Thioclava; species Thioclava sp. NS-SX20. The sequence continues at coordinate 2,365,907 of NZ_CM170816.1, forward strand.
CGCTTTCCCCGCTGTGCCTTCCCCCCTATAGTCACGTCATAAAGATCACCCGCAAGATGACGTGAGGACGGCAGAGTTGGCGCATATCATCGTGACTGGCAATGAAAAGGGCGGGTCGGGCAAATCGACCACCTCCATGCATGTAGCAACGGCGCTGGTGCGCATGGGGTGGCGCGTGGGCGCGCTGGATCTTGACCTGCGCCAACGCTCAATGGGGCGCTATGTCGAAAACCGTCGCGCCTTTATGGAGCGCGAGGACGTTACCCTGCCCTGCCCCGATTATCGCACATTGCCCGAGATCGACGCCGCCAGCCTGCCTCCGGGCGAGAACCCCTATGACTACCGCCTGTCCGCAGCGGTGACCGAGCTGGAGACAAGCTGCGACTTCATCATGATCGACTGTCCCGGTTCGCATACGCGGCTCAGTCAGGTCGCGCATTCTCTGGCCGACACGCTGATCACGCCGCTCAATGACAGCTTTATCGATTTCGACCTTCTGGCACGGATTGACCCGAATACATCAAAGGTCACAGGGCCATCGATCTATTCGGAGATGGTCTGGTCGGCACGTCAGTTGCGCGCCCGTGCGGGGATGAAGCCCATTGACTGGATCGTGCTGCGCAACCGTCTGGGTGCCCAACAGATGCATAACAAACGCAAGGTCGGAGCCGCGCTTGAACAGCTATCGAAGCGAATCGGGTTCCGTGTTGCGCCGGGCTTCTCCGAGCGGGTCATCTTCCGCGAACTCTTTCCGCGCGGCATCACATTGCTGGATCTGAAGGATCTGGGCGTCGAGAACCTGAACATGTCAAATATCGCCGCCCGGCAGGAATTGCGCGATCTGATGAAAGAGTTGAACCTGCCGGGGGTCGAGGTCGATTTCTGAACGCCGCATCAGGCCGCCTTTGCCCCGCGTCACAGGGCATGGTGGACCACTCTGAACGGCGAAACCGGCCTGAAAGGCGAGATGGGGCAGCTATGTCTGCGCGCCTTGCGCAGCCCCAGATCGGTCAGCCGCGCATCGATTTTCGGATCACGGCGCACTGACAGAAACGACAGGACGCCGGACAGGGTGAAGACTGGGTGCATAATATCCTCCCGACACTATAAGCAAGCTCAATGTAATCCGATTCGCCTTAAACGCGAAAAATAGATTAGATAAATTTCGAACCTTCAGCTCGGGCAAAGGAGGCCATGATCTGGGCAAATTGGCGGTCACCGGATGGCAAGGACCGGCAACACTCCGGCAATTTTGATTTTCTAAAAATATAACGATCCTGCGGAAACATGGAAAACACAGAAGTTTTCAAGCCTTACCCTGCTTATCGTATACATATGCATACAGTGCATAGCTGCCAGACTATGGACAATCACGATGCGTAAAGGAAGTCTGGCGACAATACGCTACCACTGAGCATTGGTCATAGCGGGTGCTTGAGGAGCCCCGCTGCTATTTGGCCCCGAGGTAGCACCTGAGGAGGACCCCATGAGCTTTGATGTCAAAGTGAGTAGTTCACGCATTCGTAGTGATGTTTTTAAACGTAAAATCATGTCGGCAGAGGATGCTGCCGCCCTGATCAACCCCGGCGCCATTATCGGCATGTCGGGGTTTACCGGCTCGGGCTATCCCAAAGCCGTTCCGCAGGCGCTGGCCAAGCGAATCGAAGAGGCCCATGCCCGCGGTGAGAAATTCAAGGTCTCGATCTGGACCGGCGCCTCTACCGGCCCCGAACTGGATGGCGCATTGGCCAAAGCCAATGGCATCGATTTCCGCCTGCCCTTCAACTCGGACCCGATCGCGCGCCAGCAGATCAACAATGGCGAAATGTCCTATTTCGACATCCATCTCAGCCAGGTTGCACCGATGGCGTGGGAAGGGTTTCTGGGCAAGCTTGACACCGCCGTGGTCGAGATCTCGGGCATTACCGAAGACGGTCAACTGATCCCGTCCTCCTCGGTTGGCAATAACAAGACATGGCTGGATCTGGCGGATAAGATCATCCTTGAGGTGAATAGCTGGCAGACCGAGTTGCTGGACGGGATGCATGACATCTATTACGGCACCGCGCTGCCGCCGCATCGCAAACCGATCCCGATCCTGAAATCGGATGACCGCATCGGTCAGCCCTATTTCAACGTGGACCCGTCGAAGGTCGTGGCCGTGGTCGTCACCGACAGCCCCGACCGGAACGCCCCCTTCTCGCCGCCCGATGATACGGCCAATGCGATTGCAGGCCATATTCTGGACTTCCTGAAATGGGAAGCCAAGCGCGCCGGCCTGCCCAATTCGCTTCTGCCGCTGCAATCGGGTGTCGGCAACGTGCCCAATGCCGTGATGGCGGGGCTGATCGATACGCCGTTCGAGGACATGACCGCCTTCACCGAGGTGATTCAGGACGGCATGCTGGATATGCTTGAAGCGGGCACCCTGCGCATGGCTTCGGCCACGGCCTTCTCGCTCTCGCCGGAAAAAGCCGAGTATTTCAACCAGAATGCGGCCTTCTTCCGCGACAAGCTGCTGCTGCGTCCGCAAGATATCTCGAACAATCCCGAACTGGTGCGCCGCTTGGGCTGTATCGCCATGAACGGCCTGATCGAGGCGGATATCTACGGCAACGTCAACTCGACCCAGATCATGGGCTCGAAAATGCAAAACGGCATTGGCGGCTCGGGTGATTTCGCGCGCAACTCCTATGTCTCGATCTTCATGACCCCCTCGACCGCCAAAGGCGGCGCCATTTCGGCCATCGTGCCGATGGCAAGCCATGTCGATCACATCAATCAGGACGTGCAAGTGATCGTGACCGAACAGGGTCTGGCCGATCTGCGCGGGCTCTCGCCCAAACAGCGCGCCGAGAAGATCATCGAAAACTGCGCCCATCCCTATTATCGTCCGATGCTGCGCGATTATTTCGAACGTGCGAAAAAGGGCAGCTATGCCCAGCAGAGCCCGCATCTGCTGAATGAATCGCTAAGCTGGCACCAGCGCTTCATCGAAACCGGCTCGATGAAGGTCTGACCTGAAGCCGTTTCGCACCGGAACCAGATGACCTCTGCGGGGTTTCCCCGCAGAGGTATTTTTATGCAAAACCAGACCCAGACCAGACGCGCCGTCCGCGATATTGTCGCCGCCATTGATGCGCGCGCGAGAGACGAAGACGAGATCCGCATCGAGGATGTGCTTGGCTCTTTGGGCGGCGCCTCTTTCGTGCCCGTGCTACTGGTGCCTGCCCTTTTCGTGGTCAGCCCGCTCTCGGGCATCCCACTCTTCTCGAGTGCCTGCGGCATCCTGATCGCGCTGATCTCGGCACAGATGCTGCTGGGGCGAGACCATCTCTGGCTGCCGCGCCTGCTGACGCGCCGCCATATCGCGGGCGACAAGCTGCGCAAAGCGACGGGCAAGTTGCAGGGTATTGCGCGGTGGATGGACCTGCACACCAAGGAACGGCTGCGCCTTTTCACGCATCGCCCCTTTCGCTGGGTCACACAGGGCGCCTGCCTTTTATGCGGAGCCGCCATGCCCTTTCTGGAGCTGGTGCCGTTCAGCTCGTCCATCCTTGGCGCGGCGGTCACCCTTCTGGCCCTGTCACTTCTGGTGCGCGACGGGTTGATCGCATTGTTCGGGCTATGCTTTATCGGACTGGCGGGCGGCGTCGGCTATTGGGCCGTCACCGGCACCCTCGCCGCCTGAGCGCTCCACCAAACCAACGGCTCCGGCGCATGGGTCAGGTCAGCAAGAGCACCAGCGACGGGAAGGCGATAATCAGGCCGATGCGGACGATGTCCATCGCCACAAAAGGCAGCAGCCCGCGGAAGATGGTGCCCAGCCGTACATCCGGCACGACCGACCGCAACACAAAGGCATTCATCCCGACCGGCGGGGTGATATAGCTGATTTCGGTGATCACAACGACGAAAATGCCGAACCAGATCAGATCGAAGCCCTGAGCCGCCACGATGGGATAGAAGACCGGCACGGTCAGCATGATCATCGACAGACCTTCCAGCATGCATCCCAGCACCAGATAGATCACCAGAATGGCCAGTATCATCGCTACGGGACTGCCTCCGAACACCGACAGCCAGTTCTGGATATCGCCCGTCATGCCGGACATATTGACGTAATTGGTGAAACTCAGCGCGCCGAAAAGGATGAAAAACATCATCGCGGTGGTCTTCATCGTATCATAGAGCACATTCAGCAAGCCGCCCCATGTGAACTTGCCCGACACGACCACCAGCAACAGCGCGCCCGCTGCCCCCATGCCTGCGCTCTCGGTGGGGGTAAAAACCCCCAGATAGATCCCGCCCATCACGAAAACAAACAGCACCAAAGCGCCCGCCGTGCCCTTGAGCGCCCGAAACCGTTCGATCAGCGGCAGTTTCGCTTCGACGGGCAGGTCAATCCCGCGCATCCCGATGGAAATCTTCACCGCCAGCGCATAACCGACAATCCCGATCAGGCCGGGGATGATCCCCGCCAGAAACAGCTTGCCGATATCCTGCTGCGTCATGATGCCGTAAAACACCAGAATGACCGAGGGCGGGATCAGGATGCCCAGCGTTCCCCCCGCCGCAATCGAGGCCGTCGACAGCCTGTCGGGATAGCCGAAGCGCCGCATGGAGGGCAGCGAGATCCGCGTCATCGTGGCCGCAGTTGCCATTGACGAACCACAGACCGAGGAAAACGCCCCGCAGGCCACCACAGTGGCCATCGCCAGCCCGCCCTTGCGATGGCGCAGCCATGCATAGGCCGAGTTATACAGCTCGGAGGCGATCCCCGACTGCACCACAAAATTGCCCATCATCAGAAAAAGCGGCAGCACCGACAGCGAATATTCCCGCCCGTTGTCGAAAAATGCCGACCCGATCAGAGAAAGGGCTGGCGTCCAGCCGATGATCATCGCCACGCCCACAAGGCCGACACCGGCCAAAGCAAAAGCGATCGGCACCCCTGCCAGCAACAGGACGATCAGGATCGCCAGACCTACAGGCCAATGCTCCATCACCGCCTCCAAAGCTGAAAGGTCAACTGCCGCAGCGCCGCCACCACGGTCAGCACAACGCCAAGCGCACAACAGAGCGCGCAGAGATAGCCCAGTGGCGCGATGGGAAGACGCAGGGAATTGGTGGCCTCGCCATAGCTGGCCTTCTGCCCCGCATAGACCCAGATCCGCCATGATACGATCCCCAGAACCACAGCAGACAGCAACGAAGTGGCCAGCTCCCGCCACGGCTGCACGCAGGCCGGCAAGCGGTCGATCACCAGATCGACCGTCACATGGTCACGGTCGAAGCAGACGGCAGGCAGCCCCAGAAAGATCACCGCGCATAGCAGCATTTCGGTCAGCTCGGTGGCCCCTTGCAGCGGCGCGACAAACACATAGCGCCCGATGACATCCACCACCGTCAGCGCCATCATCGCCAGAAGCATTGCGCCACAGACGACCCCCAGCGCAAGCCGCGGCCAGTTTCGGGGCACCGGTGCCCTATCGCGGCCCGAAGACGGATCCGTCTCGGGCACGCGCGGAAAGTTCTCGTGTGTCACAGGTTACTCGGCAGAGGCTTTGGCGATTTCGGATTTGAGGAAATCATAGGCTTCCTGCCCGTCGATCCCCGCGCTTGAGGCTTCTTCGATCTTGGCATCGACAAGCGGCTGCAGCGCGGTCTTCCACGCCGCCATTTGCGCATCGGTCGCAGGCGTAATCTCGATCTTGCCCTTCATCGCCTCGCGGCCTGCGGCATCGGCCCGATCCCACATCTGCCCCGCCTTGCGCGCAAGAACCTCCCCCGTGACCGAGTTGATCTCCTCCTGCACCTCGGGCGAGAGGCTATCCCATTTCGCCTTGTTCATCACAATGAAGAAGGACGTGTTATACAGCCCGCCATCCACGGCAATCGCCTTGTTCAACTGGGGGATCAGCTTGAAGAAATTCACCGATTCATAGGGGAAGGTAATGCCATCGGCCACACCTTGGCTCAGCAGTTCGTAGGATTTCGACGACGGCCCCTCCACAGGCACCGCCCCGAGCTTCGAGACGATTTCATGCACGATCCCGCCCCCGACACGGATCTTGCGCCCCTTGAGCACGTCGATATCCGACACATCGCCATCCTTCAGGAAAACTTCCCCCGGACCGTGGCTGAAAACGGCCAGAACATGCACGTCTTTATATTCGCCCGCGTCCTGCAGCATCGTCTGGAAGGTGCGCCAATAGGCCACCGAGACCGCCTCCGCCGAATTGCCCAGAAACGGCAGTTCGACAATATTGGTGGTTTTGAACCGGCCCGGATTATAGCCCTGCACCCCGAAGGTAATATCGGCCACCCCATTGACGGCAAAATCGAAATGTGCGGCGGGCGGGCCAAGCGGAGCCGGAAGCAGGGTTGCCTTGACCTCGCCGTGAGTGGCCTCCTCAATGGCCTTGGTCATCGGCACGATCAGGTCCGCGACCAGCGGATGCGAGGGCGGAAGCCAGTTGGCCACAGTCAGATTGGTCTGGGCCGAAACCGGCAAAGCCAGCGCCATAAGCGCGGCAGAAGACAACAAAGCGAAACGGGCCATGGGCGGAACCTTCCTGTAACTATGCTCCGGATTTTCGCGATATTAGGCCCGCCACATCGGCAGATGGAAGGTATCGGCGCGCGAGTTATTCCAATTTGCGCCTTCCCGGCAACAAACTGCTGTAAATTGCGCCCTTCCGAGAAGGCCGGTCTCTTGCCAGCGGCCCCACAAGCGATTAGACCCGTCAAACGCCAAGGCGTATGACGCCGAGGCGCATGGATGGGTGGCCGAGTGGTTTAAGGCTCTAGTCTTGAAAACTAGCGTGCGGGGAACCGTACCGTGGGTTCGAATCCCACCCCATCCGCCAATAAATCGACGCAACAACCTGATTTATTTAAACTAAATACGAAGCCCCTCCCGCCAGCCCCACACAAGCTTTGCGATAAATTTCCACTGGTCATATCGTCTCAGATCGTTTTAATGGGGATCAGTCGAATTCATGTGGCACGATGCCCTCCGAATCGGCCAATCCCTTGGGCACAAGATGTGACTGAGTTTTCCACATCGAAACTCCAGCTTGGACATAAGAAGTGACCGAGCGCCTACCTTAATAGGGGCGTCGTCATGTCTTATGACACCGAACAATTTAGTTTTTTCCCTTCTGAAGCTCGTACGAATGAGCCGTCTCGCGCTACGCCTAAGCCCCTCGCGGAAGTGGGCACGAAATCGCGCCGCGCCACGCCTTCTGCGCCGCGAGAAGCCCAGCAGCACAACAACCCTCCTCCCCTAGAGGCCGAGCCGAGCCCGCGCTTCATTTCTGTGGGAGAAGTTGCCCAGCGCTATTCGGTTTCCGTGCCGACCATCTGGCGCTGGCTCAAAATCGATAAATTTCCGCAGCCCTACCGGTTTGGGTCCGGCACGACCCGCTGGGCAATTACGGATCTCGATGCGCATGATCTCCTGCGGGCACAGGAGCGGAAGCAAGCCTCGTGAAGTCACTCGTCTGATAGTAGCTGGCGATCAGAGCGGACAAAGGCCAATCTCATTCGACACCTACCGCGTCTTCGCGCTGATAGACGGCTCGGACGCGCCCGATCAGGTCTTCGCCATCTGCCATGCCGCTGCACCCCATGCACAGCGCCCGAGCAGTAACGGAAGCATTTGCCCTCGCAAGCAAACACGTAACAGAACCCTATTCGCCACATTCGGTGCGCCATAGGCAGCTACACGAAGAAACCCGCCATCTCATCCGGTATGAAGCGATTACTCTTCAACCGCCCTTTTGTTTCCATTCCTCCAGCGCGGGGTTTGTCGCGAGCGGCGTGGTGGTGCTGGACGGGGTGGTGCTGGGCGCGGTGGACGCGGGGGTCGTTGGTTTCGGGGTACGAAAGTAATGCGCCTCTCTCGCACCGAAATAGAACCCGACAATCGCCGCCAGCAGCCACCAAAGCGGCTCGGGCACATAGGAAAGACCAACCATGCGCTGTGCAAAAGAGGCCGGATTGACCATCGCATAGATGAACAAAGCCAGCGTCCCCAACGCAAGAAGCGGTCGTGGCAAGCGGTTCAGGCCGTTGACGAAACCGTCAAACCAGCATGCGCGCGGCTGGGAGAATTCCTCGCCATAGGCACGCTGGGTGGCCATGAACGCATCATGCGACGTTTCCATCTTCTTCGTCGCATTCACCGTGAATATCTCTGCAACCTGACTGGCGGCACTGCCGATTGCCGCCGCCCCGCCCGCGCTCCCGAAGAGCCTGCCGATCAACCCCATGCTGCCACCCGTGCCTGATGCTCGGCATCGCTCAGATGAAAGCGCGGCGAGATGAATTCTTCCGAGCGGGTAATCCAGCCCCCCTTGCGCCCCTTGCGGGTGGTGGCGTATTTGCGGCTGGCAGGACGGCTATCGGCCAGCGCGTAGTAATAGTTCCGGCGCGCAATCCCATAGGCATCGGCAATATGCGCGGGGGCGGCCCGTGCCGCCGCCTGCGCCGCAGAAACCGTCTGTGGCCCCAGAAGACCGTCGACCCCAACCGATTGCCCCATGTCGTTCAGAAGACGCTGCAGGATTTTCACGGCATTCCGGCCGGCATTGACATACATGTCGAAAACCGAGGCCTGCAACATCTCGGGCAGTTGCCCCAACCCAGGCTCATCGAAATAATGCCGGACAAAGATATCGACCGCCTGTGCACGGGTCAGCCGACGCACATCGGCTTCCGTGATCTTTCCGTCATGATCAAGGTCCAATCCGAGCTTCCGCATCGTATGGATGGTCACACCATAATTGGTCGCGCCTCCCGGATCGGAGGCGTCATTTACAAACCCTCCCTCACGGGCCACGATCCCTTCGGCAATCTCTCTCACGCTTGGCATGCCTGTTCTCCCGATTGATCTCACGGGAAAAATCCTCACAGGCAAAGGTTAAACAGCGGAAGCCGCAACGTCCGCGCGTTGCCGCCTCAGCTTTTAGGCGGCTCGTAAACACCCTGTTCCTTGAGCGCGTCCACAACTTCTTTGGGCATATAATTTTCGTCATGCTTGGCAAGAATTTCGCTGGCGACAAAGACGCCATCTTCCATCTTCCCCGTGCCCACCATGCCCTGCCCTTCCTTGAACAAATCGGGCAGCACACCATTAAAACGGGCAGGCACAGTGGCACCGCCATCGGTCACAGCAAAATGGATCGTGCCATCGGGGTCACGTTTGATCGATCCTTGGGCGACCAGCCCACCCAGACGGAACACTTCATTGGGCCGGACCGGCTCTGTGGCCAGTTGTGAGGGAGCGCGGAAATAGTTGATCCCGTCGCGGAACGCATAGCCGATCATCGCAACCGCCACGACAAGCGCAACAGCCGCGGCCACCAGAACCTGAATACGGCGTTTCTTCTTGAGACTTTTCATCGCTTCCCCATGATGCCAGACCACCGGATGGGCGGTCTGGCCTTGATGATCAGATCTTACGGGAACACGGGGGCCAGCATCAGCCCTGCGGTTTCCTCATTGCCCAGCATCAGGTTGGCGTTTTGCAGCGCCTGACCCGAAGAGCCCTTGCATAGGTTATCAAGCGCCACAACAACCAGCGCACGGCCCGGAATACGATCCGCACTTACGCCCACATGCACGAAATTGGACCCTGCCACAGACCGCGTTGAAGGCAAGCCGCCAAAAGGTAGCACCTCGATAAAGGTCTCGGCCGCGTAACGGTCCGCCAAGGCCTTATAGACCGCCTCCGGATCGCCCTTCACATAGGCCGAGGCCAGAATGCCACGGTTCATCGGGGCCAGATGCGGCGTGAACTGCACCAGCACCGGACGCCCCGCAATCTTCGAGAATTCCTGATCGAACTCGCCCAGATGGCGGTGTTTGCCGCCCGCCGAATAGGGATAGGTGCCGCCCGAAAGCTCGGCATGCAGAAGGTTTTCCTTCAGCGAGCGCCCTGCCCCCGAGACCCCGTTCTTGAGATCCAGCAGGATGTCATCCAGATCGATCACCCCCGCCTCGATCAGCGGGCGGATCGCATATTGCCCCGCCGCCGCGTTACAGCCGGTGCCCGCGCAAAGCCGCGCATTACGGATGTCGTCACGGTAGAATTCGGTCAGCCCGTAGACCGCCTCTTTCTGCATCTCGACGGCGCAATGCGGCTTGCCATACCATTTCTCGTATTCCGCCGGATCGCGCAGACGGAAATCAGCCGACAGATCAACGACCTTCAGATCTTTCGGAAGTTCGCGAATAACCTCCTGCGAGGTCGCATGCGGCAGGGCACAGAAAGCCAGATCCACGCCGGAAAAATCGATTTCCTCAATTTTCACAAGGTTCGGAAGATTGAGATGTCGCAAATGCGGGAACACATCCCCCATCGCCATACCGGCCTTACGCTCGCCGGACAAAGCGACGATGTCCATCGTGGGATGGGTTGCAATCAAGCGGACAAGCTCGGCACCGGTATAGCCGGACGCCCCGAGAATGGCGATTTTCTGGGTCATATGCGATCCTTTCGCAGGCGATCCGGCGCGGACCAAACCTGTTTGTAAGCCACGACAAAGCCGGACTGGCCCGCCCCTTTTGGCCAGACCACCCAGTTTGACGCTGTTTTCCGCGTTGTGCCCGCGCCCGTCAAGTTATCACGCAGGATTTTTACCGACCTTGCGACAGATCAAGCCTGCTCGAAGACAACCTTGCGACGCAGGAAACGGGTTGCATGATTGGCAACATGGCCGGGATCCCCCGTCGTCAGGAACTTCGTCTGCGTTCCGGCGCCGATAAATTCGGGACGACGCTCCAGATAGTCCGCCAGACTTTCCGCAACCAGATTGGCCTGACTGTAAACCTTCACATCAGGGCCAAGACCTTCTTGGAAGGCCTGCTGCATGATCGGGTAATGGGTACAGCCAAGGATCGCCGCATCGGGGCGGGGCATACGACGGCGCAGCGCCTCGACATGTGATTTCACCAGCGCCTCCGCCAGAATGTCATCGCCCTCCTCGATCGCATCAACCACGCCACCACAGGGTTGCGCCTCGACATCCACACCGATCGCACGAAACGCCAGTTCACGCTGGAACGCACGGCTCGCGACAGTGGCAGGGGTCGCAAAAAGCGCCACATGCTTGACCTCGACCTCGCGGGGCGGCGAGTTATCGCCCCATTGGCGCTCGGTCAGCGCCTCGATCAGCGGCACAAAAACCCCCAAGACGCGCTTGTCTTTGGGCAGCCACGTTTCCTGCATCCGCTTGAGCGCCGCAGCCGAGGCCGTATTGCAGGCCAGAATGACCAGATCGCAGCCCTCCTCCCACAAGCGCTCGACGGCCCGCGTGGTCAGGTTGTAGATATCCTCGGCATCGCGCACCCCGTAAGGCGCATTCGCGTTATCGCCCAGATAGACAAAAGGCACCTCCGGCAACCGCCGGGACACCGCATCCAAAACCGTCAGCCCGCCAAGACCGCTATCGAAAATGCCGACCGCCATTGGATACTCCTTCCGGATTGTCGCCCATCGTTTTGCAAGTGTTTTACGCCTGCATGATCCCGGATGGAAAGACGTAATAATGTGAGCAAGCGCCTCAAATCAGGACGGAAAGGACACGTTCCGCGATTGTTTGCACCTGCGGCACGGTTTCTCTTTGTGATCTAGGGGCTTCGTCTATAAAAGCATAGCTGTTATGCAGATATCGTAAGACTGGCTAAGGAAATAGAGGGCGTGATGGACTGGGACAAGCTGCGAATCTTTCACGCGGTGGCCGATGCGGGGTCTTTGACCCATGCAGGCGACGCGCTGCACTTGTCACAATCGGCGGTCAGCCGTCAGATCCGCTCGCTCGAAGAAATGCTGGGCACGACCCTGTTCCACCGTCATGCGCGCGGCCTGATCCTGACCGAGCAGGGCGAACTGCTGTTTGACGCCACCTCGACGATGGCCAAAAAGCTCGATGCCGCCTCGGCCCGCATCCGCGATTCGGAGGAAGAGGTCTATGGCGACCTGCGGGTAACCGCGACCACCGGCTTTGGGACCATGTGGCTGGCTCCGCGTCTCAACAAGCTTTACGAGAAATATCCCGAGCTGAAGATCGACCTAATGCTGGAAGAGCGCGTGCTGGACCTGCCGATGCGCGAAGCCGATGTGGCGATCCGCATGAAAGAGCCCGCACAGGCCGATCTGGTGCGCAAACGGCTTCTGAATATCCGGATGCGCTTCTACGCGACCCCGCAATATCTCGAACAGCACGGGCGTCCGGAAACGCTTGAAGATCTCAAGAAACACCGCCTGATCTGCCAAAGCCCCTCGGTGCCGCAAGTGGCGGCGGGCGCCGCGCTTGCACAGCGCGCGCTGGCCTATGAAATGCCCAGCACACTGACCGTGAACAATTATTTCGGCATCCTTCAGGCTGTCCTGAACCATGTGGGCATCGGCATCCTCCCCGATTATCTCACCGTCGACAACAAGATCGAACGGGTCCTGCACGACATCGATTCAAATGAAGTCCCGGTGTTTCTGGCCTATCCGGAAGAGCTGCGCCAATCGCGGCGTGTCACCGCGTTCCGCGACTTCATTCAGGAAGAGATCCAGGCCTATCGCCGTGTTCAGGCAAGCGAAAACCAAAGCTGACAGGCTCCGGCATCCGGCCCGCAACAAACGCGCAAGGAGGCGCGGCGGGCCATACATGCCGCCAACGCATAGCGGCTCTGCAAAAACCTTTCCAGAAAACCCTTGAACGATTCATAAACTGCACATATTTCAGGCGCAGAAGCAGATGGCATGCGGAAACGCTCATCAGCTTCTACCTCCCTGTTGGACTATGGCCGAGCTTTGCTCGGCCTTTTTTTTGGCTCCTCCTCACGAAAGCTTCCCGCAGGCACGCCTTGCCAAGCACCGGACACCGCCGGTAAAAATCGCATATTTCGCAGAGAATTAGCCTCGATAAGCGGCATAAATTGCCCAAAAGGGCAAAGTTTTTCGGAACTGGCGCGCGGATTTCAGGGTTGAGGGAGCATGAACCGCAACGGTTAAAACATGACATCCGAGAGGAGCCAAGATATGAAAACCGCACATAAACTTCTGACCGGCACGCTGCTTACCGCAACCTTTGCCATGCCGATGACGGCATTCGCGCAACCGAGCACTGACGCCGCGGATTCTCTGTATCAGGACGATCCTGCGGGCCTTGTCGACTATAAGATGGGCATCGTTCAGATGCAAGATGAAAGCTCCAAGGACGCCGCCGCTGCCGCGACCGCCAGCGCCAATGTGACCGGCGGTCCCGATGGCCGGAAAGGTCTGGTGCAGATGAAAACCGAAGCCAATGCTGGCGTGACCGAAGCTGATGCGGGCACGATGGGCAAGATGGACGGCAACAACACCCAAGCCGCAGTCCCTGCCGAATACAATTACAAGGGCGGCCTCGGGATTGCCGAAAGCAAGACCGCAGCACAGGATCTCGGCTCGGCCAAGTCGAAGGATGGTCAGGATATCGGCAATATCGAACGCGTCGAGAAGAATGGCGACACCGATACCGTGTATATCCGCGTTTCCGAAAAACTCGATACACCGGTGTCGATGTTCAAGGTAACCGTCCCGGCCTCGGACCTTGATGATGGCGTCGTGTCGCTGCCGTGGACCCTTTCGGGCCTTCTGGACACGCTCAAGAAGCAGCAGGACGCATAATCCTTATGTGATTCCCCCCAAGAAAGGGCCAGCCACGCGCTGGTCCTTTCCTATTTTTGCACCTATCCGCCATTCCATCCCGCCCTGCGGCACAAGGGGCCTTCCCCCAACGCGCTCAATGTTCTAAGGCATGCGCAACCGATGCGCCCGCCGGAGGACATTTATGACCGAACCCGCACTCACCCCCGACCTGATCGCCGCTCACGGGCTCAAGCCCGACGAATACGAGCGTATTCTGGAAATCATTGGGCGTGAACCGAGCTTCACCGAACTTGGCATTTTCTCGGCCATGTGGAACGAGCACTGCTCGTATAAATCATCCAAGAAATGGCTGCGTACGCTGCACACCAAAGGCCCGCAGGTCATCTGTGGTCCGGGGGAGAACGCAGGCGTTGTGGATATTGGTGACGGTCAGGCGATCGTCTTCAAGATGGAAAGCCACAACCACCCCTCCTATATCGAGCCGCACCAAGGGGCTGCGACCGGTGTGGGCGGCATTCTGCGCGATGTCTTCACCATGGGCGCCCGCCCGATTGCCGCGATGGACAGCCTGTCCTTCGGCATGCCCTCGCATCCCAAAACCAACCATGTCGTCAAAGGCGTGGTCGAAGGCGTGGGTTCTTATGGCAACTGCTTCGGCGTGCCGAATGTGGGCGGCGAAGTCCGTTTCCACCCCTCCTATAACGGCAACTGCCTTGTGAACGCCTTCGCGGCGGGCCTCGCGGATGCCGATAAGATCTTCTACTCGGCCGCATCCGGCATCGGCATGCCGGTCGTCTATCTTGGCGCGAAAACCGGCCGTGACGGTGTGGGCGGCGCGACGATGGCGTCGGCCGAATTCGATGACACCATCGAGGACAAGCGCCCGACCGTCCAAGTCGGCGACCCCTTCACCGAGAAATGCCTGATGGAAGCCTGCCTTGAACTGATGGCATCGGGGTCTGTGATCTCGATTCAGGATATGGGTGCTGCTGGCCTGACCTGCTCGGCTGTGGAGATGGGCGATAAGGGCGGCCTTGGTATCCACCTCAAGCTGGAGAATGTTCCCCAGCGCGAGACCAATATGACCGCCTATGAGATGATGCTCTCGGAAAGCCAGGAGCGTATGCTCATGGTTCTCAAACCCGAGAAAGAGGCCGAGGCCCGCGCCATCTTCGAGAAATGGGATCTGGACTTTGCCATCGTGGGCGAAACCATCGCGGAAGACCGCTTCCTGATCGAGCATAATGGCGCGATCAAAGCCGATCTGCCGCTGTCGAAGCTCTCCTCGACCGCGCCCGAATATGATCGTCCGTGGGTCGAAACGCCGAAGCCCGCTCCGGCTGATGCCCTGCCCGCGATTGGCGCGATGGAGGCGCTGAAGGCGCTGATCGGTTCGCCGAACTACGCGGCCAAGGATTGGGTCTTCGAGCAATATGACACCCAAGTCATGGGCGATACCGTCCGCCGCCCCGGCATGGGTGCAGGCGTTGTGCGCATCCACGGCACCTCGAAAGCCGTGGCCTTCACCGCCGATGTGACGCCGCGCTATGTCAAGGCCGACCCCTTCGAGGGTGGCAAACAGGCGGTTGCCGAGAACTTCCGCAACCTCTGTGCCGTTGGCGCAAAGCCGCTGGCCACCACCGACAACCTGAACTTCGGCAACCCCGAAAAGCCCGAAATCATGGGCCAATTCGTGGGCGCGATCAAAGGGATCGATGCCGCTGTGAAGGCGCTGGATATGCCGATCGTTTCGGGCAACGTCTCGCTTTATAACGAGACCGATGGTCAGGGCATCCTGCCGACGCCGACGATCTGCGCCGTGGGTCTTCTGGAAAACCTTGAAGACGAGCTGATCGCAGGTCTGCCGTCGGAAGGCGACATCGCGCTGGTGATCGGGGCGACCAAGGGCCATCTGGATCAATCCGCGCTGGCGTTTGAAGCCTTCGGTATCGAGGCAGGTCAGGCCCCCGAAGTCGATCTGGACGCAGAGCTGAAAAACGGCACCTTCCTGCGCGAGAACCGCAAGTCGGTGACCTCGGCCACCGACCTGTCGGATGGTGGTGTGGCTCTGGCAGCCTTCGAACTGGCGGAAAGCGCAGCCGTCGGCGTGACGCTGGACAGCGCCGATATCGGTCAGCTCTTCGGTGAGGATCAGGCCCGCTATCTGGTCACCGCAACCGAGGCGGGCGCAAGCGCGCTGGAAGCCGCCGCCGCAAGCGCAGGCGTCACCATCGCCCGCGTCGGCACCTTCGGCGGCGCGTCGGTCAGCTTCGGCGGCGACAGCGCCCCTCTGGCGGATCTGGCCAAGCTCTACCGTGGAGCCTTTGCGGCAGCCATCAACGGCTAACCCGCTTCCCCTGCTTCCCGAAAGGCCGCTGCAAAGCGGCCTTTTTCATGCGCGGCACGTTGCGCCCTGCGCATCTGCCAAGGCCTTCCCCACGATATCCGCACAGAGAAAGCGACTGCCGCGCCTTTCCGAAGGTTGCCACAGCGCCTATGATCGGCATCACCCTTTTACCACCGCTTTCAGGTATCCAATGACCCGCTTCGCTGCCGATAGCGTCCCTGCAAAAGCCCTGCGATTGTTTCTCGCCGCGATCATCGCCCTGAGCATCGCCGAGCTGTTGGGCTTTCATAATACCTATTGGGCGGCCATGCCGGTTTTCGTCATCGCCCAACCCATGCGTGAGGATATGGTGGTCCGTGGTATCTTACGCGTCATCGGCACGCTGGCGGGGGCCGGTATCGGCCTGCTGGCGCTGATCTATCTCGGCAATCCCGTCGCGATCGGTCTGGCCGTCGGGGTGACCGCGGCCATCGGCACCGGCCTCGCCTACAGGATCGGCACGACCTATAGCTATGGCTTTACCCTGATGGCTTTCAGTTGCGGTGTGGTGGTCATGCCCTCGCTGGGACTTGGCGCAAACGACATTGCGCTGGCGCTTGAACGGATCTGGTGCACCCTGATCGGTGTCGCCTGCATCACGCTGGTCTCGTGGTCATTCACCCCCAGCCGGCACGGCCCCATCCCGCCGCGCCCCATGCCCCCTTCAACCCAGCAGTTGATCCTGCGGATGGCCTTTGCCGCCACCGCCTGCACCATCGGCACGGCGGCCACCGGACTGACCATGAATTTCGCCATCATGTCGGGCGCTCTTGCGATGACCGTTTTCAGCGCCGTGATCGGCTCCATGACCGATCCGCGCCCGATCATCCGCTGGCTGGTGCCCGGCGTAATCATGGGCGTCTGTGCGGCGGTGGTCTACCGCTCCATCATCGACAGCCTCGGCCTCAACCAGCCGCAGATCTATATTCTTGCGATTCTTTTTGTGGCTGCGGGGGCCCTGCTGCGCGCCCATCCGAAAACCGCCGCCCCCGCCCTTGATTGCAACATGTGCTTCCTGCTGGCGGGCGAGGCAGGCGCGGTCGGTCATTCCTTCGAGCTGACGGCCTTGGGGGCGTGCGGCATGGTATGCGGCACGCTTCTGGTGGCCGGACCGCTGCATTTCATCGCCTCCTTACGAGACCGCGAAAGAACGCAAGCCGCCAGCTGACAGGGGACAGCCCTTGCAGCGCCTGCGTCCAGGCCCTAATTTAGACAAGAAGCTGCAGGAGTGCCTATTTCATGCCAATGGAAGCCCAGGATATCGAAAACCTGATCCGAGACTCGTTCCCCGAGGCAAAAATCACCATCACCGACCTCGCCGGAGATGGCAATCACTGGGCCGCCGAGGTCATCGACGAATCCTTCCGCGGACAGAACCGCGTCCAGCAGCAGCGCGCAGTCTATGCTGCCCTCAAAGGCGCGATGGACGGCCCGAGCGGCGCCCTCCACGCGCTGGCGCTCACGACAAAGGCGCCCGAGTAACAAGAACAGACCGGCAGGAGGCGCGGCATCGTGCCCTCCTGTCATGCCCGACCGAAAATCCTACCGCCGCGCCGAGTCGTCCATCGCGGGCGACCAGCGTCCGGACAAAGACCGCTGGCCATACCGACACCCCCGTCGGGCGGATCGGCCCTCACTCACATACGGCCTGTATGCATTGCGCATGCGCCAAACAAAGGAACTTCGCCATGAGCGCGCAAGACCAGATCCAGAAAGACGTCTCTGAAAACGATGTCGTGCTTTTCATGAAAGGCACCAAAGAAATGCCCCAATGCGGCTTCTCCAGCCGTGTGGCGGGTGTGCTCAATTTCATGGGGGTCGCCTATAAGGATATCAACGTCCTTGCCGATGCCGAGATCCGTCAGGGCATCAAGGATTTCTCCGACTGGCCGACCATCCCGCAGCTTTATGTCAAAGGCGAATTTGTCGGCGGCTGCGATATCGTGACCGAAATGACCCTGTCGGGCGAGCTTGACCAGCTGTTCAGCGACAAAGGGATCGAGTTCAACAAGGAAGCGGCAGAGCAGATCCGCGCGGCCAACGCCTGAGATCCCGTCCTGCCCGACAAAAGCCCCGCCTCAGGCGGGGTTTTTTCACGCCCGCACGCCTGCCCGATTGCCCCGGCCCGATTGCCCCGTATCGGTCATCCCAGATCGAGAAACGGCCTTTCGTGCCACATTTCCAGCAGATCGCCCGCCATACGCACCGGCCTGCCCTGCAACCGCTGGGCATGCATCTCCAGCATCAGGACGGCGGCAAGCTTGTAGCCGTGCCGCGCCGCATCCATCGACGGACTGCTGGGCACAAAACTATGTTCGATTTCCGCCGCAGCAGAGGTCAGTGCAATCGCGATATCCACCGCCTCGGCATGGGGAAAACGCCGCGCCAGCGCTGGAACAAGATCGACCCACCCTGTCTCGCGGGTCAGCAGAGCCTCCAGAGCAAAGGCCAAAAGCTGCTCTGGCACATGGTCATCGACGCTCTGAGTTCTCAATGCCGAATCGTCTTTCATTTACCCGCCGCACCACTTACCCCGCTATCATACCAGATTATGGGACCATCTTCGCGGAAAGAAATATCTGGACTTTGTGAAGAGCCGCCCCATCTGATGTTGTTTATTTGGAAAGCACTTTCTGCTAGGAAAGGGGCTCCACAGCCCAATGAGCAGCAAAATGCAGTATATCCCTCAAGCCCGCGAACTCGCGCTTGGCCTGTTCACGGCCATATTCGCGATGATCATTTTTCAGGCCGCACGCGGTGCGGGCACCCTGGCCCCGCCCGAGCTTCTGCTCCTGTCAGCCGCCGGTGCCTGCGCGCTGCGCGGCTTCATCGCCAATCTGCGCGAAGGCTGCCAGCCCCCATTACGCGCGGACTGCCTGCGCACCACCGTGATCTGCGCGGCGCTGACCCTCAAGCTTCTATGGGCGGAATTCGCGCTTACACAGAGCGACGGCACCATGATGGCCGCCAGCCTTGCCGCAATCATCATGGCCCTTGCCCATAATCTTATCTGCCAATCGCGCGGCGCGATGCGCCGCAGCTGATCTTGGCGCGGGCGGGGTTATTTCCCGCCCAACCGGCGCTTCACGCGCCCCCAGAGGCCTTCGGCACGGTCTTCGACACCATCCCACGCCTCTTCCATATCCTCGATCACCGGATCGATGGAGCGCCTGCGAAACTGCCGCCACATCGCGCGCAAAAACAGCAGCACGATCAGCAGGAAGGTCAGGATAACGATATTCGCCCAAGGAATGATCGTCGCATCCGGCCCCGACACAACATTGATCGATACCGCATTGGGATAGATCGAGATCCACTCGTTGCGCCAGCCATAATGGGTGATCGACACCCAGACCGGATTGGCCTTGGTCGAGACAAGATCCTGCGCCACGGCTTGCAGGTTAGAGCTGTCCAGCTTGAAATAGGGCGGCCAGCCCCAGCCGGTATCCTCGTTGCGATAGACCATCGGCTTGCCGTTCGGGCGCTGCGTCTGGATGAAGAACACATCGCGGCTGCCCACCGCCTGCGCCGCCTTGTCGGGCGTTGCCCAGAAGATCGAATGCTGCCCGTAATCGATGCGGCGATTCTCCGTTCCGACAATCCGGACGATGTCATGCTGCGGCAGGGTGTAGTGGAAAAAGGCGAAGACCAGCAGCGCAAGCACCGCAAAGAAACCCCATTTGAAATACCGCATCATGGCCTCATGTGTAGTTCATTAAATAGACGATACAGATCACCACGCCCACCGGCACCAGAAAGACCAGCACCAGCAGGCGCTTGCGCAGGGAGCGCGCATAATCGCGCAGACCTTCGGCAATATAGGCTTCGGGGTCAAGCTGCCCGTCCGCCGCGCGCTCCAGCCCCTCGCGGACACGCGAGCGCGCGTAAAGCGAAACCAGCCAGTAGATCAGGCATAAAACCCCGAACCCGATGACTGCAAAGCTCAGAAATGCGCGCATATGCTCTCCACACCGAGGGGGGCGCCGCCATCCGCCGCGCCTAAACGGGGATATTATCGATCAAGCGGACATTGCCCAACCATAATGCCACCAACAGGCGTGCATTGTCTTCAAGCTGCGCCAGCGGAGCAAGGCTGTCTCCGGCGCGCAGATCCAGATACTCGACCGTGCCGAACCCTTTCGCAGCCAGCTCCGCGCGGGCCGAGGCCAAAGCCACCCCGACATCGGCACCCGCGCGCAAACTGGCGGCAAGCTCTTGCAAGACCTGATGCAAGAGCGGTGCCATGCTACGGTCTTCGTGGCTCAGCCGGACATTGCGCGAGGACATGGCCAGACCGTCGGCCTCGCGGATGGTCGGACAGCCGATCACGGTCACCGGCAGATTGAGGTCGCGCACCATCCGGCGCACCACCTGCAATTGCTGCCAGTCCTTTTCTCCGAAAAAGGCGCGCCCTGCCTGCGTCATGCCAAACAGCTTGGCCACCACGGTCGCCACCCCGTCGAAATGGCCCGGGCGGTGTTCGCCCTCCATCGGGGCCGAGACCCCGCTGACCGATACGGTCGTGGAAAACCCGTCGGGATAGACCTCGGCCACCTCGGGCGCAAACAGCACATCCACCCCCGCCTCGTCCAGAAGCGCAAGATCACGCGCCTCGTCGCGGGGGTATTTGCTCAGATCATCGGTATTGTTGAATTGCATCGGGTTCACGAAGATCGTCACGATCACACGGTCCGACTGCGCCCTTGCCGCCTTCACAAGGCTCAGATGCCCATCATGCAGCGCGCCCATCGTCGGCACTACACCGACCAGCATACCAGAGCGTTTCCATGCCGCGACCTTGTCCTGAAGTTCGGCGGAATTACGGATCACCAAGGTCATTTCTTCACCTCGTCGGAAAACATATGTTCGGGCGCAGGGAAACGGCGCGCGCGCACCTCTTCGGCATAGGCAGCAACCGCCTGCCCTGCCGCATCGCCCAACTGCGCATAGCGTTTGACAAATTTCGGTTTGAAGGCGGTAAACAGGCCCAGCATGTCATCCACCACCAGCACCTGCCCGTCGCAGTTCACGCTGGCCCCGATGCCGATCGTCGGCACCGAAATCTCGGCGGTGATACGGTCGGCCAGCCCCTGCGGCACCTTTTCCAGCGTCACCGCAAAGGCTCCGGCCTCGTCCACCGCAACGGCATCGGCCATCAGACGCGCCGCCGCATCCCCACGCCCCTGAACCTTATACCCCCCGAAAACATTGACGGATTGCGGGGTCAGCCCGATATGCGCCACCACCGGAATGCCGCGCTGGACAAGGAAGCGGATCGTGTCGGCCATATGCGCGCCGCCTTCCAGCTTCACGGCCTGCGCGCCGGTCTCGGCCATGATACGGGCAGCGTTCCGGAACGCCTGCGCGGGGCTTTCCTCATAGGAGCCGAAGGGCATATCCACCACGATACAGGCCGCCTGCGCCCCGCGTGCCACCGCCTGACCGTGCAGGATCATCATCTCCAAGGTCACGCCCAAGGTGCTTTCAAGCCCGTGCACCACCATGCCCAGACTGTCACCCACCAGAACCAGATCGCAATGCGGGTCCATGATACGGGCCATAGGGGTGGTGTAAGCCGTCAGACAGACAATCGGGCTTTGGCCTTTCATTGCGGCAATATCGCTCGGCATCTTGCGCGAGATCTTTGCAGCAGCACTCATGGGCTATGTCCTCCTTTGGCCTGCATATCCTCCGATGCAGGTGCCAGAGCAATAGCCCCCAGTTTCTGCAATTGCAAAGAAAACCCTGCCCCCTGCCACGAAGGTGCCACCCGCCCCCCGAAAGGCCGGTCCGGGCCTGGCATAAATGAAAGCGCGACAGACCGGTCGGCCTGCCGCGCATCCCCTTTTCCCACCCGTGGGAAAACCTGTTTATACGATCAGTTCCCGCTCAGTGCGGCCTCGCGCTCTGCATCGGTCATGGCCGCCGGATAGATCGCCTCGTCGGCTTTTTCCGCAGCTTCTGCTGCCGCGACCGGATCCCCGCCAGATGCCTGTGCCTTGGCTGCGGCCACCGCGCGGTCATGCGCTTCCTTATCGGAGATGGCCGGATCCTCGATCTTGCCCTCATCCCATGCTTTCGCATCCGCCTCGATGGCTGCGGTATCCGACGAGGGCACCACATATCCCGAATGCAGCTCGGTCATCGGGCCTTCCATCTTCAGGCTTTCCGCCTTCGAACGCACCTTCACGACAGTGCCCAGATCCGTTTCGTCGAACATATCCATGATGTCCTGATTGAAGAAGCGGATGCACCCTGCCGATGTCGCCTTGCCGATGGAGGACGGGTCCATCGTACCGTGCAGACGGTAATAGGTATCGCGACCGTTTTTATAAAGATACAGCGCCCGCGCCCCCAGAGGGTTCTCCAGCCCCCCCTTCAGCCCGCCCGACAGCGGACCATAGAGGTCGGGATCATTGCGGATCATGTTCTTGGTCGGCGTCCAGCTGGGATAGACCTCTTTACGACGGATCACGGCCGTCCCCGAGAAGCCCTTACCGGCCTTGCCGACCGCAACCCCCATACGCATCGCACGCCCCGGCGCGACGATGTGATAGGCCACGCGGGCATAGGGGTCCACAACGATGGTGCCGACCGCCTCGGGGCCGTTGTAATCAACCCATTGACGGCGGTTACGCTCGGTCAGATAACGCGGATTGATGGCCGGAACGGTCACATCCGGTTCCAGTTCGTCTTGGCGCGCGCGATATTCAGCCGGAACCGACGCTGTCGAGATCCGGGTCGAGGGGCTATCGGTATGCGGCTGTGCGGCACATCCCGCCAACGCAACCAACCCCGCAGCCGCAATCATCGGCAGGCGAAAACGAACAAATAGAGATGACACAGCAGCAAATCCTTTCGGAACTTTTTTACAAACCAGCGCCTGCCGGGCAGATCGGCAGGTCGTGGGTTAACCGGACCTTATTTTCATGTTCCAGTAAGCGGTCAAGCCTATTGACCGCAACTCGGTTCCCCCGAAGGTGAAAAAAATGCAAGCGGTGGCCAACATATGACATTTGCGCCGGTTTCTGCGGCAGCAGGGCGCCGTTTCCCCGATCACACTTAACGCGGATAAATTAAACTTAATCATTCTGCGGGATCATACGGGCTGATCGTCGCATACGGAGCCGTCATGGCCGTCTTCAACCTCAACTTCTTTGATCTGAGCTATGCCAGTACCACGGCGGGGACCTTCAGCAATAATGGGGGCTACCAGTTCACCGTCAATGTGGACACGATCACCCTGCAACCCGGCGCGACGAGCGACGTCCTTCAGGTCGATGACCAAACCAACGCGACCTTCGATGATGATGACAACACGCAAACTCTGGCTGCCGGATATACGATCGGCGGGGTCAACTATGCGGCAGGCACCATCATCGAGGCGGAATATGATGTCATCGTGCAGGATTCGCTGGGCAACACCTATACGCTGCAATTCGTCTCTTTGAATGGGGATGCGTGGAATATCGAAGGCTTCGTCATTCAGGGGACGCCGCCGCCCTATGGCGAACCGCTGACGGTGATACAGGCCATTGACTATACAAGCGGCAGCTATGCCTATGCCACCTCCGCGCCATCCTGCTTCGGCCCCCGCACCCGTTTTCTTATGGCGGACGGGCAGCAGAAAATGGCCCAAGCCCTGCGCCAAGGCGATATGCTGCGCTGTCACGATGGCACCGCCGCGCCGGTTGCCATGCTCTTGCAGTCGCGCGTTCCGCTGGACAGCGCGCGCGACCATCGGCCCATCCGCCTGCGGGCCCATGCGCTTGGCAATGGTCTGCCCGGAAAGACGCTGATTCTATCGGCGCATCACCGTGTATATATTGCCGAGATTGACGCGCTTCTGCCCGCCTCTTCGCTACTTGTCCGCCCCCGCATCGGTCGTGCCCCGGAAATTGCGGGGCCTTATATCCATATCGTCCTACAGCGGCATGCGGTGATTTTTGCCAATGGCCTCCCCTGCGAGAGCTTCTGGCCCGGACCGGTGGCGCTGTCGCTTCTGCCGCCGGAAATTGCCCGAAAGATCCGCAAGATCATGGGTCGCACCCCCACTCCGGCCAAGCCGCTCTGGCCGATGCGGGCCGCGCAGCGCCATACAACCCGCGCCTTGGCACAAGAGCTGCGGATCTCTCTGCCCCAATTCGGCCCATAAAAAAACCGCCACAAAAATCGTGGCGGTTTTCTGTTACAAAGATCGGGGCCTTAGCGGCGCTCGTCTTCTTCTTCGTCATCATCGCCATGCGGCAGGTTGAAGAAGCTGTCCGCATCGGAATAATCGGCGGGCGATTTACGCTCATCGTCATCTTCCGGCTTCGAAAGCGAGAAATTCTCCAGCCCCGCAATAGAGGACGGCAGACGCGGCTCGTCCGACATTTCCAGCGACTGCTCGGTGGACACCAGCTTGCGGCGCTCGTCATCGGTCATGACGCCCATCGCAGCGGCTTTCTTCGCGGCCTTCTGCACTTCCATATCCAGTTCGGACTGGCGGCACAGGCCCAGAGCCACCGGATCGATGGCGGTCATGTTCTGGATGTTCCAGTGGGTGCGCTCGCGGATCGAGGCGATGGTGGGCTTGGTGGTCCCCACCAGACGCGCGATCTGCGCATCGGCCAGTTCGGGGTGGAATTTCACCAGCCACAGGATCGCGTTCGGACGGTCCTGACGCTTGGACAGCGGCGTGTAGCGCGGGCCACGGCGCTTGTCTTCGCCAACAGCCGCCTTGTTGAACTTCAGCTTCAGCTTGTAGAGCGCGTCTTTCTCGCCCTTCTCGATCTCGCTGGCGTCCAGCTGGCCATGCGCCACAGGGTCCTGGCCCTTCACGCCCACAGCCACATCACCATCGGCGATGCCTTGGATTTCCAGCTCGTGCATGCCGGTGAAGTCACCGATCTGCTTGAAGCTCAGCGTGGTATTGTCCACCAGCCACACGGCGGTCGCTCTTGCCATCAGGGGCTTGTTGGTCATCTCAGCCATCCTTTACATATCTCTCCCGTGCCGAGAAATCGGCTGCGGGCGGGAGATCCCTACGCCGCGATCCATTTCTGGTGGGGAATTGGCCTCGTATATACTCAAATCCACAGCTCGGGAAAAGAGAAAATGACGAAACTTCGCGTATTCCTGATAATCTTGGCACTTCTGAGCACCAGTCTTTCTGCGCAAGCCGAGGGCGAAAAGGCAGGCCAATTCGATTATTATGTGCTTGCGCTCAGCTGGTCCCCAACATGGTGTGCCCTAACGGGCGATGCCCGTAACTCGCCGCAATGCGACACAGACCGCAACGGACCGCATGATTTTGTGCTGCACGGGCTCTGGCCGCAAAACGAAACCGGCTGGCCCAGCTATTGCAACATGTCAGCACGCGATCCGTCCAAGCGGCAGACGGCGGCAATGGCGGATATCATGGGCACAACAGGGGCGGCTTGGTATCAGTGGAATAAACACGGGCGTTGCTCGGGCCTTGCGGCGCAGGCCTATCTGGATCTGGCCCGCCGCGCCTATGACAGCGTGAAAATCCCGGATGTGTTCGAGCAGCTGCGCAAGGATGTCACCCTGCCCGCCAGCGTGGTGGAGGAGGCCTTCCTTGAGGCCAATCCGCGGCTGAGCGCCGATGGCGTGACCATCACCTGCCAATCCCACCGCATCCAGGAGGTGCGCATCTGCCTGACGAAAGACCTGACGCCCCGCACCTGCGGGGCCGATGTGATCCGCGATTGCGCGCTGACGGATGCGCGGATGGATGGCATCCGCTGAACGTAAGACACCAAAAAACCCCCAAGGAAACCGAGGGGGTTCATGGTGCGGGCAAACCCGCCAGCTTTCTCAACACGTCGAAACTCAGAGAGCCCCTTCACGCTGTGCTTTTTTACGCGCCAGTTTACGGGCACGGCGAACGGCTTCCGCCTTCTCGCGCGCTTTCTTCACGGACGGCTTCTCGAAATGTTGCCGAAGCTTCATTTCACGGAAAACGCCTTCACGTTGAAGTTTCTTCTTCAGGGCACGAAGCGCCTGATCGACGTTGTTATCGCGAACGCTGACCTGCATGGTGTCACCACCTTCCTAAGTTAGAGTTGCATCGGTTTGCAGGAGCGCTTCATATAGCTATAAACCTTCCATTTGTCCACCACCTGAAAGGGGCCCGAAAGGGAAAGGCCATGAAAAACGATCATCTCGATGCCGATCGCGCCAAATCAGAGCTGTTGGATGCGATCCTGCCCCATGTTCCTTTCGATGGCTGGGCCAAACCGGCCTTCGATATGGCCGTAAGTGATTCGGGTATCGACCCGGGTGTCGCCAAGATCCTCTGCCCTCGGGGGGCGCTGGATCTGGCGGTGGAATATCACCGGCGCGGGGATCGGGCGATGGTAAGCGCCCTGAAAACCGCCGATCTGTCAGCGATGAAATTCCGTGACAGGGTCGCCTTTGCCCTGCGCACCCGTCTCGAAGCTGTCGACCCCGAACTGGTGCGCCGAGGGGCTGCAACTTTTGCCCTGCCGCAAAATGCCGCGACCGGCACCCGACTGGTCTGGGACACCTGCGACCTGATCTGGACCACGCTTGGCGACAGCTCGACCGATTACAACTGGTACACCAAACGCATGACACTGACCGGCGTCTATTCGGCTTCAGTGCTGTACTGGATGGGCGATGAAAGCGAAGACCATGCAGAGACCTGGGCCTTTATCGACCGCCGGATCGAGGATGTCATGCAATTCGAGAAAGTGAAGGGCAGCGTCATGAAGCTGCCCTTTGTGAAGACCATGCTTTCGGGCATTCGCGCGCCGCAGGGCTGCGAGGATCTGCCCGGCAAAACCGCGGCCCCGCAGGATAAGGACTGAAAAATGAGCCTCCCCCATGAAATGCAGGTGATGGAAATCACCCAACCGGGCGCCCCCGAGGTCTTGCAACCCGCCCATCGCGCCGTGCCTGTGCCGGGCTATGGCGAGATCCTGATCGAGGTGGCCTATGCAGGTGTCAACCGTCCTGATGCGCTGCAACGCGCCGGAGCCTATGATCCCCCGCCCGGCGCATCCGATTTGCCCGGGCTGGAATGTTCGGGCCGTGTGGCTGCGTGCGGGCCGGGTGTCAGCGACTGGTCCGTGGGCGACGAGGTCTGCGCGCTTCTGCCCGGTGGCGGCTATGCCGAATTTGTCACCTGCCCTGCTGCCCATGCCCTGCCCGTCCCGAAAGGTATGGACCTGAAACTGGCCGCCTGCCTGCCCGAGACCTGCTTCACCGTCTGGTCCAACGTGGTGATGCGCGGCGGTCTGAAAGGTGGCGAACGCTTTCTGGTGCATGGCGGCTCGTCCGGCATCGGCACCACCGCCATCCAGATCGCCCGTGCGCTCGGCGCCACGGTTTTTGCCACGGCGGGCTCCGCCGAAAAATGCAAGGCCTGCGCGGATCTGGGCGCCACCGCCATCAATTATCGCGAGGAGGATTTCGTCAAGATTCTCACCGCTCAGGGCGGTGCGGATCTGATCCTCGATATGGTCGGAGGCGAGTATATCAAGCGCGATCTCAAAGCTTTGGCAATGGACGGGCGGCTGGTCTTTATCGCCTTCCTCCAAGGGCCGAAAGCCGAAATCAATTTCGCCCCCGTGATGACCCGCCGTCTGACCATCACCGGCTCGACGCTGCGCCCGCAAACCGATGCACAGAAAGCTGTTATCGCAAGTGAGTTGCTCGAAAGGGTCTGGCCGATGGTCGAAACGGGCAAGCTGAAGGTGTTGCTGGATTCAACCTACCCCCTGACCGAAGCCGCCGCAGCCCACGCCCGCATGGAGAGCTCGACCCATATCGGCAAGATCGTCCTGAAGGTCAAATAACCTCCGTCTCGGGGCGGGGCCTTCGGGAACAGAAGCCCCGCCACACACAGGCCACGGACAGCAAAAAACCGCATCCCTTTCGGGTGCGGCTCGTTCGCTAAAGCTGGTTGCGTGAGCCTGACACCACCGAAATCTTACCGTTTACAAACTTTAGACGCTACCGGACCTTTTCCTGCGGAACACAATGGGCGGAAAGCGGACTTGCGGCAGTGCGGCTTGGCGCCTGCGGCGAGTTTGGGATAGCGGCCATTCATGCGCCGCGCAGCAAGGAACGCTGACCTTCGTTACGCATAGGGCGACAGAACCGCGAGAGCCTCATCATGCTACCTGCTCTGACATCTGCTTTTTCAGAAGATCTGCGAATGCCCTGATCTGCGTTTGGCGCAGAGCTTGAGGCCGCGTAACGAGAAACACATCCAATTGCGGAAGGCTCACACTAGGGAAAAGCTCTACAAGCCCCACCGCTAGAGAATGTGGGAGAACGGCCGCCCCGTGCCCCCGCTCTACGGCCTGAATCTGGGCGGCAAAAGACGAGACCCTAATGCGGATGTTGCCAAATCCTGCTGCCCGCGCGGCTTTCATATAGGGCAACTGGTCCATTGGCGGCAAAAGCCCGATCATCGGTATGTCCTCGGGGCGAGCGTTCCGTTTGATGCCAAGATCTTTGATCGCGTAAAGGCCGAGTGAAACCTCAGGCATCCGTTGATAGATCAGCGACGGCTCTCCCAGATGTGCGGTGCGCACTGCGATATCGGAGGCGCCCTGTGCCAGCTCTACGAACTCGGGCGAACTGGTGATGTCGACGGAGCAGCCGGGATGCTCGGAAATGAAACGCGCGGCAACATCAGCAACCAACCCGATGAACCCGTCGCCCGCTGTCACCCTGACGCGACCGGAAAGACCAGCGCTCTTCTGTGGCAGGATAAGCGCGCTTTCGAACTCCTGCGCCGCTTGGATCAAAGTCGATCCCCTCTCGGTTAGGCGCGTTCCATCCGCGCCGCGTTCGACCAGAGCCGCGCCCATCTGATGTTCCAGCTGCGTGATCCGGCGTGAGAGGGTCGAGGCAGCCATGCCGAGCGTCTCGCCCGCCCTGAGGAAACTGCCGCGCCGCGAGATCGCCAGCAACAATCGGATATCATCCCAGTTCATCTTGGCTCTCTGCTGTGCATTTTGACAAAGCTGTTTTGCCATGGTGTGCGTTCTACGCAAAGCCCGGCTTTGCTATCAAATCGCTAAGCGGCGCAGTGTGCGCCCGCAAGGAGATCTTTCATGCAAACCGTTTTCGTCACTGGTGCCACCGGGCTATTGGGCAATAATCTCGTGCGGCTGCTGCTCGATCGCGGTATTTTCGTGCGCGCGCTTGTCCGCTCGCGGGCCAAAGCCCATGCGCAGTTCGGAGCGATCCCCCAGCTTGAGATTATCGAAGGCGATCTGCTGGACGTTACGACATTCGCAGCGGCGCTTTCGGGGTGCGACACGGTGTTTCACACCGCGGCTTATTTCCGCGAGAGTTATGGCGGCGGAAAGCACTGGGCCATGCTCAAGCGGATCAATATCGATGCCACAGAGGCGTTGATCTCCGCGGCATATACCGCAGGCATACGCCGTTTCATCCATACCAGTTCGATCGCGGTGGTGCATGGTCCCCGTGGATCGCTGATAGACGAGACGATGACCAGAGACCTGCGCGACGCCGATGACTATTACCGAAGCAAGATGCTTTCTGATGATGTCGTGATGCGGTTCTTGGAGCAGCATCCAAAGATGTTCGCCACATTCGTCATGCCTGGCTGGATGCACGGCCCTGGAGATATAGGGCCAACGGCGGCAGGCCAGTTCACGCGGGACTATCTGAACGGCTCTCTGCCAGGCATTCCACCCGGAACCGTGTCTTTCGTCGATGCCCGCGATGTGGCTCTCGCGCTGGTCTTGGCAGCAGAAAAAGGCCGTAAGGGGGAGCATTATCTTGCAGCAGGGCATCATGTCACAATGCAGGATCTGGTGGCGATATATCAAAAGGTCACGCAGATACCCGCGCCAAGCAGGAAAATCCCCATGGCGTTATTATGGCCGATCGCAGTCTTGCACGAACTCACGGCCCGTATCTCTGGCAGGCCTGCACTTTTGAGCCTTGCGACGGTGCGCACCATCTGCGCCGAAAACGATCGTACAAGGTTCAATCCCGAAAAGTCACAGAGAGAATTGGGGCTTACCTTCCGACCAATGGTCCAGACTATTAGAGATGAAGTAGACTGGTTCAATGCGCAACGTATAGCCCCCACGCCCCTCTTAGCTTTGCCGGATCATCGGTAGGCTGACCAAGTTCTTACAAAAATGTAAGAAGTGCCCCGACCCGCTATGTTTTGGGCGGCACGGCCCGGCTGATAACCGCAACCAGATCGCGGCCTACCGCAACAAGATTTGCCCGAGGCGGCACGGCGATATAGACCGGCTCCCATCTGGGCGCGAATTCCTGCTTGAACGTGCGCAGCCCCTCGAAATTGTAGAACTGGCGCCCGTGTCGATAGAGGAAGGCACCAAGATGCGTGCTCAGCCGCACGCCGCGCCGCGCCTCGAGCCACGAGCCACGAGCCACGAGCCACGAGCCACGAGAGCGGTGCATTGCCAAGCGAGAACTCGGCAGGGCCATTCTCCTTGAACTCAAGAAAAAGCGCCGTGAACAGAAAATCCATCACACCGTTCGGGATATCATCACGGTGGCGCATGAGGTCGATGGCGGCACGCTGTTTGCGCTCGGTCACCCATAGATTGGCAAAGGCCACTATACGCCCTTCATGGCGGACAAGGGCGATGGGAGTGCGGTCGAGATAGGCAGGATCGAAACTGCCGACCGAAAACCCCTTTTCCTCACCGATCTTGGAGCGGAGCCATATGTCCGAAATGATCTTCAGCTCGGTCAGAAGCGCAAGATCATGCGGGCCGTCCACCAGCTCGAAGCTCATCTGGTCGCGCTGTGCGCGGGCATAAGCCGCGCGGATCTTCTTGCGCTCGGGGCCTTCAAGGCTGAAGTTACGCAGATCGACCACCGCCTCCTCGCCGAATTTATGCGCGACCATGCTCGACCGGCTGCGCCTACGGGAGGAGGAGTTAAAGGCTCTCAAAACCGAACTCTCCGCCACCTCCGCACCCGAAGAGATCAAGATGCCAACGCTCAAAGACCTCAAGCTAATCTACCACTCACAACTGGTTAGGCTGGAGAGCTTGCTGACGGGCTCGGATCAGCTCATCGCCGCCAATGCGCTCCTCACAGGCCTAATCGACCGTATAGAGCTCATAGGGGACCCAGACAGTCGGGACGGCATACGGATCACGATCATCAGCAATGTGGGGGGCTCTTTGGAGGCCCTTCTTCATTCCAAAGTATTGATAGACAACAAAAAAGCCTCCTTAGGGAGGCTTTGCGGCTGATTGGTAAGATTTCGGTGGTTGCGGGAGTAGGATTTGAACCTACGACCTTCAGGTTATGAGCCTGACGAGCTACCGGGCTGCTCCATCCCGCGTTATTGTTTGTCTCGTTTGGGGGGTGTTATCGTTATATAGAGATGATTGACGCTCTTTGCTAGGTTTGGCGGTGACCTACTCTCCCACGTCTTAAGACGCAGTACCATTGGCGTGTTGGCCCTTAACGGCCGGGTTCGGAATGGGACCGGGTGTATAGCCAGCGCTATGACCACCAAACCGAGTAAAGAGCGTGCAAGTCAAGTTGTATGCATGATTTTGATCTGTAGGAGTGTCTGTCTACTACTGGATCAAATCAAGCCAATCGGGCAATTAGTACTGGTCAACTGAATGCATTGCTGCACTTACATCTCCAGCCTATCGACGTGGTGGTCTTCCACGGCCCTCAAGGGATACCTAGTTTTGAAGGGGGCTTCCCGCTTAGATGCTTTCAGCGGTTATCCTGTCCGGACATAGCTACCCAGCACTACCGTTGGCACGATAACTGGTCCACCAGTGGTCCGTTCACCCCGGTCCTCTCGTACTAGGGGCAACTCTTCTCAAGTATCCTACACCCACGGCAGATAGGGACCGAACTGTCTCACGACGTTCTAAACCCAGCTCACGTACCTCTTTAAACGGCGAACAGCCGTACCCTTGGGACCTGCTCCAGCCCCAGGATGAGATGAGCCGACATCGAGGTGCCAAACGGTGCCGTCGATATGGACTCTTGGGCACCATCAGCCTGTTATCCCCAGAGTACCTTTTATCCGTTGAGCGATGGCCCTCCCACTTGGGACCACCGGATCACTATGGCCGACTTTCGTCTCTGCTCGACTTGTCAGTCTCGCAGTCAGGCAGGCTTTTGCCATTGCACTCAACGACCGATTTCCGACCGGTCTGAGCCCACCTTCGCGCGCCTCCGTTACTCTTTGGGAGGCGACCGCCCCAGTCAAACTACCCGCCACACAGGGTCCCGGATCCGGATAACGGACCGCGGTTAGACATCAAGAGTGCGAAGGGTGGTATCTCAAGGATGCCTCCACCGGAACTGGCGTTCTGGTTTCAAAGGCTACCACCTATCCTGCACATCACAATCCTGATGCCAGTGTGAAGCTGTAGTAAAGGTTCATGGGGTCTTTCCGTCTAACCGCGGGTAGTGTGCATCTTGACACACAGTTCAATTTCGCTGAGTCCACGTTTGAGACAGCGGGGAGATCGTTACGCCATTCGTGCAGGTCGGAACTTACCCGACAAGGAATTTCGCTACCTTAGGACCGTTATAGTTACGGCCGCCGTTTACCGGGGCTTCAATTCAGAGCTTGCACCCCTCCTTTTAACCTTCCGGCACCGGGCAGGCGTCAGACTGTATACGTCGCCTTACGGCTTCGCACAGCCCTGTGTTTTAAGTAAACAGTCGCCACCCCCTAGTTTGTGCCCCCCACCACTAGTTGCCTAGCGATGGGGCCTCCTTCTCGCGAACTTACGGAGGCATTTTGCCGAGTTCCTTAAACGTGGTTCTCTCAAGCGCCTTGGTATTCTCTACCAGTCCACCTGTGTCGGTTTCGGGTACGGTCTTATAGAGAGGCTATTTCCAGGGACCTGTAGGCTGCCCACACAATCCGATAAGTGTGAACAACGGTTCAGATCCGTCACCATCTCACGGCCCAGGAATATTAACCTGGTTCCCATCGACTACGCCTTTCGGCCTCGCCTTAGGGGCCGGCTTACCCTGCTCAGATTAGCTTTAAGCAGGAACCCTTGGACTTTCGGCGACAGGGTCTCTCACCCTGTTTGTCGCTACTCATGTCAACATTCTCACTTCTGATCACTCCACCGGATGCCTTACAGCCCGGCTTCACAGTCAGAACATTGCCTCCAATGTATCCGAGGATACTAAGGAGGCAGCGTTCTATATCACAGAACGCTCCGCTACCACGCACTTCACAGTGCATCCAAAGCTTCGGCTCGTGGCTTGAGCCCCGTTACATCTTCGCCGCAGGACCTCTTGACTAGACCAGTGAGCTGTTACGCTATCTTTAAAGGATGGCTGCTTCTAAGCCAACCTCCTGGTTGTTTTGGAAGTCCCACATGCTTTCCCACTTAGCCACGAATTGGGGGCCTTAGCTGTTGGTCAGGGTTGTTTCCCTCTCCACGACGGACGTTAGCACCCGCCGTGTGTCTGCCGATCAGTTCTTCCCGGTATTCGGAGTTTGCTTAGACTCAGTAAGGCTGTGGGCCCCCATCATCCATGCAGTGCTCTACCCCCGGGAGAATACAATCGACGCGCTACCTAAATAGCTTTCGCGGAGAACCAGCTATCTCCGAGTTTGATTGGCCTTTCACCCCTAGCCACACGTCATCCGGACCCTTTTCAACGGGTGTCGGTTCGGACCTCCAGTTGGTGTTACCCAACCTTCATCCTGCACATGGCTAGATCACTCGGTTTCGGGTCTGATCCCACGAACTCGTCGCCCTTTTAAGACTCGCTTTCGCTGCGCCTACACCTATCGGCTTAAGCTTGCTCGTAAGACCAAGTCGTTGACCCATTATACAAAAGGTACGCCGTCAGAGCTCGAGGCTCCTCCGACTGCTTGTAGGCGTCCGGTTTCAGAAACTGTTTCACTCCCCTCGTCGGGGTGCTTTTCACCTTTCCCTCACGGTACTGGTTCGCTATCGGTCAGTAAGGAGTACTTAGCCTTCGAAGGTGGTCCTCCGATCTTCAGACAGGATTTCACGTGTCCCGCCCTACTTAATACGTCCTGTT
>NZ_CM170816.1:2402500-2784849 GCF_057380695.1 Thioclava sp. NS-SX20
GGATAAACGCTTTCTGCTTACCGTTCTCACTTGCGTGAAACCGACAAACAGTGAAGCTGACACTCACATCATCGAGCTAGACGCCCTAGTGAGCCGATATGCAAACGATCATTTAGTCGATCATCGACCAAACCGCCCGCATATCTCTTCAGTAAAACCATCAATGTCAAAGAGCCGAAGACAAAAATTACCAGCAGCACCCAATCCTCAGGTGCTAACCGCCAACCTAATCTTCCGAATTTCTATCACTTCAACCGCTCCAAACCGTCTCTTTCGATCCTGTCTGCCGCGGCTTCCGCGCCCCGCTGCGTCGTCTGCCGCTGCGGTGAAGCGGTATTTACGGAGAACACCCACAACCCGCAACCCCTTTTTTCACAAAAATAGACCAAAAACCAAAAAAATCAGCCAACCAACTGAAATTAAAGTATATATTTCGAACAGTTTTATGACGCCAATCCCCAACACACCCAAAACCACAGGAATCACCCGCCCCAACGCGAGAACAAACCCACCTCAAAGAGCCCCTGAACGGCCCATCAAACCCCAGACACCCCGAAGAAGCATCAGCAGGGTGAATGCCGCGATCCAGATCCAGCCTTCCTGAGAGATCACCTTCATCTGCCAGACATAATGCAGCACGCCCAAGCCGACGGCCGGATAGACCAGCCAGTGCAGGCGGCGCCAGTTTTTGCCCAGATGCCGGATCGAGGCCTTATTCGAGGTCAGCGCCAGAGGGATCATCAGCACAAAGGCGGCAATCCCGAAGAACAGATAGGGGCGGCGATAGAGGTCGGGCAGGAGCTGCCCCCAGAGCAGCGCCATATCCAGCACCACCCAAGCCGCCAGATGCAGCGCCACATAGAAGAAGCCCAGAAGCCCCGCGGCACGGCGATAACGCAGCAGGTTCACCCCCGTGGTTC
This sequence comes from Thioclava sp. NS-SX20, assembly GCF_057380695.1. Classification (NCBI taxonomy): domain Bacteria; kingdom Pseudomonadati; phylum Pseudomonadota; class Alphaproteobacteria; order Rhodobacterales; family Paracoccaceae; genus Thioclava; species Thioclava sp. NS-SX20. The sequence continues at coordinate 2,403,421 of NZ_CM170816.1, forward strand.
GGCGCAAGGGCGAGATCACCAGCCCGCCCATCAGGAACCACAGCGCGATCTTGCCCAGACGGTGCTCGATCCCCTTGACCGGATCGACACCGATCCCGCCGGAAAGCACCAGCCACACCACCCAAGCCAAGGGGATCAGTCCCGCTATATAGACGAGCCATGTCGGCAGATGACGTGTGGCGCGATTGATCGGAGACGCGATAGCCAGCTGCATCAGTAGAACTTCCGCAGATCCATGCCTTTATAGAGAGAGGCCACCTGCTCGCCGTAGCCGTTGAACATCAGCGTCTCTTTCCGCCCGCCAAACAGCCCCGCGCCAATCACCCTCTCGGTGGCCTGTGACCAGCGCGGATGGTCTACCTGCGGGTTCACATTGGCATAGAAGCCGTATTCCTTCGGCTGCAGCGCCTGCCATGTATTCAGCGGCTGGTCTTTCAGAAGCGAGATCTTCACGATGCTCTTGGCCGATTTGAACCCGTATTTCCACGGCACGACCAGCCGGATCGGTGCGCCGTTCTGCTTGGGGAGGTCCTCACCATAAAGGCCGGTGGCCATCAGGGTCAGCGGGTTCATCGCCTCGTCCAGCCGCAGCCCTTCCTGATAGGGCCAGTCGATGCCGGAATACCCGCTCTGGCCGGGCATCTCCTTCGGGCGCAGCACCGAGGTGAACCCCACATATCGGGCGCCGGATTGCACACCGACGCTTTCCAGCAGGTCCGACAACTGGAACCCCGACCACGGGATCACCATCGACCAGGCCTCGACACAGCGGAAACGGTAGATACGTTCGCTGACGGTGACCATCTTCAGCAGATCCTCCAGCGCATAGGTGCCGGGCCTCTCGACCAGCCCGTCAATCTCCACCGACCAAGGGGTCGTGGTCAGCGCCGCCGCATATTTCTTCGGGTCCGACTTGTCCCAGCCGAATTCGTAGAAATTGTTGTAAGAGGTGATCTCCTCGAAGCTATTGGGCGTGAGCGCCTCGGCACGGGCTCCGCGCGGCAGGGCCGTGACACACGCCGCCCCGAGGCCACCAGCCATGATCTGGCGGCGGTTGAGAAACATCTCCTTCGGGGTGACATCCCGATCCTTGTAGATATCCCAGTCTTGGCGCATCATCGACCCTCCGGCTATAGGCATCTGGCAAAGCATACGGGGAAGTATACGGGCCGGACGGGGCAGAAGTTTCAGGCTTTGCGCAAAAATCCCTCACGATTTGGTCACCCCGCAGCCTGTAGGATCTTTACTCGGGCGGCCAGCCGCCCTATCTCTGCCCGATCATGGCTAAGAAACCGAGTTCCGAGAATAACGGCCTGATCGCCGAGAACCGTCAGGCACGCTACCATTACGCCGTCGAGGATACGCTCGAGGCGGGCATCGTGCTGACCGGATCCGAGGTCAAGTCCCTGCGCAATGGCCGCGCCAATATCGCCGAGAGCTATGCATCCGTCGAAGAGGCGGAGCTGTGGCTGATCAACGGCAATATCGAGAAATACGCTCAGGCCAAGACCTTCGGCCATGAGGAACGCCGCAAGCGCAAGCTGCTGGTGTCCAAGCGTGAACTCTCGCGGCTGTGGAATGCGACCCAGCGCGAAGGCATGACCATCGTGCCGCTGAAGATGTATTTCAATGAAAAGGGTCTGGTGAAGCTCTTGATCGGCATCGCCAAGGGGAAGAAAGTGGCCGATAAACGCGCCACCGAAGCCAAGCGCGACTGGGATCGCCAGAAGCAGCGCCTGCTCAAGCAGAACCTCTGACCTGACGCGCGGATGCAAGCTGCGGCTGTGCGGGCAAGGCAGCCTTGCCCGATCCGCCCTTGCACCCCCGATCCTCTTCCGTTTAATCAGGAAGCTGAGTAAAAGGGAGGGAGGCGCGCGATGGATAATCCGAAGATACTGGTATCGACCGACTGGCTTGAGGACCATCTGAAAAATCCCGATCTGCGGGTGATCGATGCATCCTGGTTCATGCCGGGGTCCGATAAGGATGCGAAGGCGGCGTATGACGCCTGCCATATCCCCGGCGCACGCTTTTTCGATATCGACGAGATTTCCGACCAGCGTTCCGATCTGCCCCATATGGCACCGCCCGCCGAAAAGTTCATCTCGCGGATGCGGGCAATGGGCGTGGGCGACGGCCATCAGGTGGTGATCTACGATCAATGCGGCATCTTCTCGGCACCGCGCGTGTGGTGGCTGTTCAAGCTGTTCGGCAAAGCCGATGTTGCGGTGCTGGATGGGGGCCTGCCGAAATGGCTGGCCGAGAACCGCCCCACCGAAGACATGCCGCCCGTGCTGCGCGAACGGCATATGACGGTGCAGCGTCAGGCGCAGCTAGTGAAGGATGTGACGCAGGTCGCGCATAGCTCGAAACTGGGCGATGCGGTGATCATCGATGCGCGTGCCGCCGAACGCTTTGCGGGCAGCCAGCCCGAGCCGCGCCCCGGTCTGCGGGCAGGCCATATCCCCAATGCGCGCAATGTGCCCTTCGGCACGGTTCTCAACGCGAACGGCACGATGAAATCCCCCGAGGACCTGCGCGCGATTTTCGAAACAGCAGGCGTCGATCTGGCGAAACCCGCCATCACGTCCTGCGGATCGGGTGTGACGGCGGCCGTGCTGGCGCTGGCGCTCGAATCGATGGGCAAATCGGATTGGTCGCTTTATGACGGCAGCTGGTCCGAATGGGGCATGTATAACGACCTCAGGGTCGCAACCGGAGAAGCATGATGTTCAGCAATCTCAAACCCACGCCGGCGGACAAGATCCTTGCCTTGTCCGGCCTCTATCGCGCCGATCCGCGCGACGAAAAGATCGACCTTGGTGTCGGCGTCTACAAGACTGCTGAAGGCAAGACCCCGATCATGTCGGCAATCTCGAAAGCCGAGAAGATCCTGCACGAGACCGAAACCACCAAAACCTATGCCAGCCTGATCGGCCAGCCGGATTTCCACGGCGCAATGGCCGCGATGGTGCTGGGCGAAGGCTATCCGGCGGACCGTCTGGCCTTCCTGTCGACCGTCGGCGGCACCGGTGCCTGCCGTCAGGCCTTCGAACTGGCGCGTCTGGCCAACCCCGAGATGAAAGTCTGGGTGTCGGACCCGACCTGGCCGAACCATATCGCCATCCTGAATTTCATGGGTGTCGAGGTCAAACCCTACCGGTATTTCGACAATGACGCCCGCGCGGTGGCCTTTGACGCGATGATCGAAGACCTCAAGCAGGCCAAGAAGGGGGATGTCGTCCTGCTGCATGGCTGCTGCCATAACCCGACCGGCGCGAACCTGACGCTGGAGCAATGGGCCGTGGTTGCCGAGACCCTGCTGGCAAACGGCGCGACCCCGATGATCGATCTGGCCTATCAGGGCTTTGGCGACGGTCTGGAAGCCGATGCCGCAGGCACCCGCCTGATGGCCGAGAAGATGCCGGAACTGATGATCGCGGCCTCCTGCTCGAAGAACTTCGGCATCTACCGCGAGCGCACCGGCTGTCTGATGGTGCTGGGCGATGCGGCCAATACCGCGATCACGCAGGACAATCTGGGCAAGCTGAACCGTCTGGCCTATTCCTTCCCGCCCTTCCACGGGCAGGCGCTGGTGGCGAAGGTCCTGACCGACCCGACCCTGCGTCAGGAATGGGAAGACGAGCTGGAATCCGTGCGCAACGGCATGCTGGGCCTGCGCGAGCAACTGGCCGCCGAGCTGCGCCAGTTGACCAATTCGGACCGGTTCGACTTCCTCGCCCGTCACCGCGGCATGTTCTCGCGCTTGGGGGCGACCGAGGCACAGGTGATGAAAATGCGCGAAGATAACGCGATCTATATGGTCGGTGACTCGCGTCTGAACATCGCCGGCCTGAATGAAAACTCGGTGCCGCTCTTGGCCAAGGCGATTGTCGCAGCCGGCGTCTGACCCGCAGATTGCATCTTTAAGACCTAAGTAGGCAGCCCCCGGGGCTGCCTTTTTTCATATATTGTAAGACGAATGCGGTAGAGTTACTTTGAGCAAACTTATAAAATAATAACCGTTTCATCCTAAGATGATGTCAGACAACAGAGGTTCCCTATGCCCAAAGCCCGCCTAGCCTATCTTCTGCACGACGCCTCGCGCGCCGTGCGCAGCCGCTTTGAAACCCATACGGCCGATATCGGACTGACATCTTCGCAATGGCGCCTTATGTCGATTCTCATGCGTGAAGGACCGCTGCCGCAGGCGCGGATTGCCGAGTTGATGGAAATCGAGCCGATCTCGGTATCGCGTCTTGTCGACCGGATGGAACAGGGCGGCTGGGTCGAGCGGGCCCCCTCCCCCAATGACCGTCGCGTGCGGCTGGTTGCGCCGACAGAAAAGGCCCAGAACACGTTCACCGAAGCCCGTAGCGCCGCTGACCGCGTTTATGCCGAATCCATGACCGGTATGCCCGAGGGCACCTATGAAGAACTGACCGACATTCTGGAAAAGCTGATCCACAACCTCAATACGCTGAACAACCAGCACCGTTGAGGCCACGCCCAGATCGCGACAGCCTTGTCCCGGGCGTGTTACAGGCGACGCCATCACATAGCAAAAGGCCCGGATCGCACGGATCCGGGCCTTTCTTCTAAGCGGTGATGCGCCCCTCTTACGGGTGATACGCGCTTTCGCCATGCGAGGTCTGGTCCAGACCCTGACGCTCTTCGTCTTGGCTGACGCGGAAGCCGACAAGGGCCTTGGTGATGTAGAGCAGGATGATCGAGCCGATCCCCGTCCACAGGATGGTCACACCAATCGCCTTGATCTGCGCCATGACCTGTGCCGCCATCGTGCCTGCCTCGACCACATAGCCGGTGCCGCCCAGCGACGGTGCGCACAGGATACCCGTGCCGATCGCGCCGACGATCCCGCCCACGCCGTGGATGCCGAAGACATCGAGGCTGTCGTCATAGCCGAACTTGTTCTTCACGGTGGTGACGAAGAAGTAGCAGAAGCCCGAAGCCACAGCGCCCAGAACAATCGCGCCAACCGGACCGGTGGTGCCACATGCCGGAGTGATCGCCACGAGGCCTGCAACCATCCCCGAGGCAGCCCCCAGCATCGACGCCTTGCCACGTGCCATCGATTCGATGAGGCACCATGCAAGGATCGCGCCAGCAGTGGCCACGAAGGTGTTGAACAGTGCCAGCGTTGCGCCGCCATTGGCTTCAAGGTTGGAGCCCGCGTTGAAGCCGAACCAGCCGACCCACAGCATCGCCGCACCCACCAGCGTCAGCGTCATCGAATGCGGTGCCATCATATCGCGGCCCAGACCGATGCGCGGCCCGATGAAGATCGCGGCAACAAGCGCAGCCACACCGGCATTGATATGCACCACGGTGCCGCCGGCAAAGTCGATTGCGCCCATGTTGAAGATCAGGCCTGCACCATCCCACACCATATGGGCGATCGGGAAGTAGACGAAGGTGACCCAAAGCGCCGAGAAGACCAGAACGCCCGAGAATTTCACACGCTCGGCGAACCCGCCGATGAACAGCGCCGGAGTGATTGCGGCAAATGTCATCTGGAACGCGATGAAGACATATTCCGGCAGCACGACACCGTCAGTGAAGGTGGCGGCGGTCGTGTCCGGCGTAACCCCTGCAAGGAACAGCTTGCCGAAACCGCCCCAGAACGGCGAGGTGCCGCCGCCAAAGGCCATCGAGTAGCCATAGACCACCCAGATCACCATCACCATTGCGCCGACAACGGTACATTGCATCAGAATCGAGAGCATGTTCTTGGTGCGCACAAGCCCGCCATAGAACAGTGCCAGACCGGGAACGAGCATGAAGAGCACGAGCAGGCTCGCGGTCATCATCCAGGCCACGTCGCCCTTGTCGATCACAGGCGCTGCCGCTTCCGTGGCGTCCTGTGCCAAAGCCGGCAGGGCCGACAGGGCGAATGCCGAGGCAAGCGCCGCTGATTTCAGCAATTTGTTCATTTCACCTATCCCTGTATTCCGTAACGCTTATAGAGCGTCTTCGTTGGTTTCCCCGGTACGAACGCGAACCGACTGTGCCACATCGAGCACAAAGATCTTGCCATCACCGATCTTGTCGGTTTTTGCGGCTTTGAGGATCGTGTCGACGACCTCATCCGCCAGACCATCGGTCACGACGATTTCAAGCTTCACCTTCGGCACGAAATTCACCGCGTATTCGGCGCCACGATAGATTTCCGTATGACCGGACTGCGCTCCGAAACCCTTGATTTCGGTCACCATCATGCCACGCACGCCGATGGAGGTGAGTGCTTCACGCACCTCTTCCAGCTTGAAAGGCTTGATTGCTGCAATAATCAGTTTCACGTTCGATCCCTTCCTGTATCCGCAGCTCCGCCTGCCGGATTCGATAGGCGGCACGCTGTCAGAAAGCCCATTTCTTAGGCATTGCACAAGCAAACCCTCATCGCCTCCTCACGATCCCGTGCCTTTCAGCGCAGGCAATATCCAATATTTAAGCAGCAAGATGAAAATTTAAGCGGACAATATACCGAATCGTGAGAACCATAATCTCCACAAAGCCTGCCCAGCCGTGTAAATTATCCGCAACGATCAAAAACGGAAACGAGCAGATGGCAAATAATGGCGGCCCGCGCAAACCGCTGGTGGCGGAACGACGCTACCCTCGCGGCGGCAAACCTGGACCGAAGAAGACCCCCCCGAAGAAATCCGCAAAACCGGCTCGGAAGCGTCCTGTGCGGCGTCACGGCCTGATTGTCGGATTGCTGCTGGGCCTTTTGAGGTTCTTCGGAAGCCTGCTGTTCAAGGTCACGTGGCGCGTCTTTGCCGTGATCGCCTTGGTGCTGGGTAGCTTCGTCTATTATTACTACACCCAGCTCCCGCCGCTCGAGACCCTGCTGGATGGCCGGACCCGCGGCTCTGTCACGATGCTCGACCGTGACAATCAGGTTTTCGCATGGCGCGGGGAAACCTTTGGCGGCCAGATTACCGCCAAGAACGTTTCGCCCTATCTGCGCGAGGCCGTCGTGGCCACCGAAGACCGCCGCTTCTACCATCATTTCGGGGTCAGCCCGCGCGGCATCGCCTCGGCGATCCGCATCAACCTCAGCGAGGGGCGCGGCCCCTTCTCCGGCAATGGCGGCTCGACCATCACGCAACAGGTGGCAAAGCTTCTGTGTCTGGGCGTCGAATATGACCCCAAGAAATGGAAGAACGAGGCCGAATATGAAACCGACTGCCGCTCGGGCGGGCTGACGCGCAAGATCAAAGAGATCCCCTATGCGCTGGCGATGGAAGCCAAGTATACCAAAAACGACATCCTGACGATCTATCTCAACAGGGCCTATCTGGGGGCGGGCGCGCGCGGCTTCGAAGCCGCCGCACAGCGGTATTTCGGGATCTCGGCAGCCAATGTGAACCCGCAGCAGGCCGCCATGCTTGCCGGCCTGCTGAAAGCGCCGACCCGCTATGCCCCGACCAATAATCTGGCACGTTCGCAGGCGCGGGCAGGCACGGTTCTGGCCCTGATGCACGAGCAGAAATTCCTGACCGATGCCCAGTATCAGGAGGCTGTGGCGCATCCCGCAACCCTGTCGGAAGCGGCGCAGAAACGTGCGGGCGGCTATTTTGCCGACTGGGTGATGGATGACATCCCGCCCTTCCTGTCAAGCGACACCACCGAAGACGTGATCGTGCATACCACGCTGGACCAACGGGTGCAGGCTGCCGCCGAAAGCGCGCTGAAGGATGTGTTCGACAACAAGGTCAAGGATGGCTCCAAAGCGGAAGCGGCGATCATTGTCATGAGCGCCGACGGGGCGGTCCGTGCGATGGTCGGCGGGCGCGAAAGCAAGGTGACGGGGGCGTTCAACCGCGCGACAATGGCCCTGCGCCAGCCCGGTTCGACCTTCAAGCCCTTCGTCTATGCGGCGGCGATGGATATGGGCTACACACCTGATTCCATCGTGCAGGACACACCTCTGACGCTGAACATTCCCGGCTCCGGCCCGTGGTCACCGCAGAACTACGAGCGCACCTATAGCGGCCCGATCACCCTGACGCAGGCGCTGACGCATTCGGTCAATGTGGCCACCGTGCGCCTGCAGGAAGAGGTGGGCCGCGATGCCGTGCGCAAAGTGGCGGAAGATTTCGGCTTCGGGCACAATCTTGCCAAGGGTCCGGCGCTGGGTCTCGGGGTGTCGGAATCGACCCTGATCGACATGACGGGGGCCTATGCGGGCATCCTCAATGGCGGCTCCTCGGTCCGGCCCTATGGCCTGACGGACCTGCGACTGAAGGGGGACCAGACCCCGATCTTCACCTCCGGCGGCGGCATCGGCGAGCGGGTCATCTCCGAGAAAGCCGCGCGCGAGCTGGTCTATATGATGCATTCCGTCGTCGAGAACGGCACCGGCCGCCGCGCCAAGCTGAACGGCTACGAGGTTGCGGGCAAGACCGGCACCACCCAGTCAGCGCGGGATGCATGGTTTATCGGCTTCACCGCCGATTACGTCACCGGCGTCTGGATGGGCAATGACAATAACAAGCCCCTGACCGGCGTGACCGGCGGCGGCCTGCCCGCCGAGATCTGGCACGAGGTCATGACCCGCGTCGAACAGGGGCAGGAATCGAAACCGCTGCCGATGGCCGACCCGTCGGAATGGCGCGGCCAGACCCAGCCCTATGACGGGCAAACCTATGACGGGCAGACCTATTCCAGCGATGGCACCGTCGTGTCCGGCTGGAATGCGCAGAACCAGCCGGTTCAGCAGCAAGAGCCGAATATCGCCGAAAAGATCATCAATGATGTTCTGGGGGCGATTACCGGAAAACGTTAGAGCTTTAACGAGATTCAACCCTTGCGGTAAATCTTCGGAAAGACCTCTGGGCAACACTGGACCCCGGCACCTCTTGAAACAGGTGCCGGGGTTCTTTTGCGACAACTCTGAAAGGGTGTCATGCCGGATCGTCGTTTTCTGAAGGGAAAGAAAGAGCTGAATGCCGAACGGCAGCGCGAGGCAGGGCTTCTGGTCAGCGTCGCGGTGTTCTCGGCTTTTGTGAACCTGCTGATGATGACAGGTCCGATGTTCATGCTGCAGGTCTATGACAGGGTGCTGGCTTCGCGTGCGGAGGAAACGCTGGCCAGCCTGTTCCTGCTGGTGGTGTTTCTTTACACGATCATGGGCACTCTGGATTTTGCCCGCGCCCAGCTGATGTCGCATGTGGCCAAACGTATGATGGGCCGTCTGGAATCGCGGGTTTTTGCCGCGGTGCTACGCCGCAATGCGCTCAACCCCGAAGATCTGGTCTCCAGTCTGGGTCTGGCCGATCTGGATGCCGTGCAGAAACTTCTGGGCTCGCGCATTCTGCTGGCCATCTTCGACATGCCTTGGTCACCGCTGTTTTTCATGGCCATCTTCATCTTCCATCCGCTGCTGGGACTTCTGGCATTGGGCGGCGGCGCGGTTCTGATTGCGGTCACCCTGCTCAACCGTCTGGCCACCCGTGGCCTCAGCCGCGAGGCCGCGAAAGCGCAAACCACCTCCAGCAGGCTGGGCACCTATTTGCGCGACGAGGCCGAACTGTTGCAGGCCTTGGGCATGCAGGGCGCCGCCTTCCGGCGCTGGCGCGACAGCCGCAGCCTTGCCACCCAAAGCGAGGCCCGCGCCGCCGACCGCACGAATGGCTTCACCACCTTTACCCGCAGCTTCCGGCAGCTTCTGCAATCCGCCATGCTGGCCCTGGGTGCCTGGGTTGTCTTGCGCGGCGAGATGAGCGCGGGGGCGATGATTGCCGGCTCGATCCTCATGGGGCGCGCCCTCAGCCCCGTGGAAACCGTCATTGGCGGATGGAGCGTCATCATGCGCGCCCGCGACGGCTGGAACCGTCTGCCGGAATTGCTTGATAGCAAGCCCACCGAAAGCAGCACGATCCCTTCGCGCCCCGCCGCGCGGATCTGGGCAAAAGACCTGACCGTTTTTCCGCCCGGCGCCCGCAAGCCCGCCCTGCGTGCCGTCAGCTTCCGGCTGGAACCCGGACAGGCGCTGGGGGTCATCGGGCCTTCGGGATGCGGCAAGACCACACTGGCACGGACCCTATGCGGCGTCAGGCCGATTGCCGACGGGCATCTGCGTCTGGACCATAATGAACTTGCGCGTTTCCAGTCGGACACGCTGGGCCAGCTTCTGGGCTATCTTCCGCAGAACGTTACACTTTTCGAGGGCACGATTGCGGAAAACATCGCACGCATGAAAGAGACACCGTCTCTCGATTCGGTGATCGAGGCGGCAAAGCGCGCCGATGCGCATGACATGATCCTTGATCTGCCGGACGGTTACGAGACACGGGTGCAGGGCGCGTCGGGGCCGCTCTCGGGCGGACAGATCCAGCGCATCGGTCTGGCCCGCGCGCTTTACGGCGATCCCGTCCTGCTGATTCTGGACGAGCCGAACGCCAATCTTGATGCTGATGGAAGCGCCGCACTCAACCATGCCATCCGCGAAATGAAGGCGCGGCGGGGCGCGGTGATCGTGATGGCCCATCGTCCGGCGGCCATTACGGAATGCGACATGCTGCTGATGCTGGACCGTGGTCAGGTCCGCGCCTATGGCCCGCGCCAAGAGGTTTTGTCCAAAACCGTGCGAAACGCCAAGGATATCAGCCAGATCGCCAGCTATGACCGGTCCAAAGCCCAGCCCCGTCACGGAGGCCCCCTCTGATGCGCTACGAACCTCAAACCCCGCTCCGGGTGGCCGACCTTTCCAGACGTCTGGCCCAGACCCCTCCCCGCCCGGTGACCCCGGCAAAAAAGCCCGTGCCTTCGGGGCAGATCGCCCCCAAAGACAGCGCCACCAAACGGCTGCTGCTTCTGGGCTATGCGGCGCTGTTCATTCTGGTGGTGATCTTCGGCAGCTGGGCAAGCCTGACAACCATCGCGGGGGCTGTTATCGTTTCCGGCCGTCTGGAATTCGACACGAACCGGCAGGTGGTGCAGCACCCTCAGGGGGGAAGGGTCGAGGAAATCTATGTGCATGACGGCGATAAGGTTGCCGCCGGAGATATTCTGATCCGGCTGGACGGTGGCGACATGCAATCCGATCTCACCATCCTCGAAGACCAGCTGTTCGACCTGCGGGCACGGCGCGCAAGGCTCCAGGCCGAAAGAATTGGCGCAGAGCAGGTGGCCCTGCCCCCTGTTCTGGCCGCGAAAGCCGCCAACCGTGCCGATTTGCGGAAGATCCTGACGGGCCAGTCCACCTTGTTCGATGCCCGCCGCGAAACACTGGCCCAGATGCTGTCCCAGCTGGATCGCAAAGCGCTTCAGGCCGCCAACCGGCTGACAGGGATCGACGCGCAGATCAACGCCATCGGGCAACAGCAAATGCTTCTGTCGCGCGAGTTACAATCGCAAAAAGGCCTTTTTGAACGCGGTCTGACCCAGCGCACACGCATTCTCTCTCTGGAGCGCGAACTGGCCAGTCTTCTCGGACAACGCGGCCAGCTTATCGCACAACGCGCCGAAACCGAGGAAGAGATCACCTCGACCGAAATCCAGAAGCTCCAAGCCACGTCCGAACGCCGCGTCGAAGCCGAGGACCAGCTGCGCGACATCGACCAGAAAGAACTGACCCTGATGGAGCAAACGCGCGATTTGCGAAACAAGATCGCGCTTCTGGACATCCGCGCGCCGATTGACGGGATCGTGCACGAGATGGCCATCACGACCCGTCTGGCCGTACTTCGTCCCGCAGATCCGGTGCTTTATCTTATCCCGCAAGACCGCCCGATGCTGATCGAAATTCGCGTGCCACCCATGAATATTGACGAGATACGGCAGGATCAGGTGGCCTCGCTGCGCCTGCCCAGCCTGCCCTCCCGCGAAACACCCGAACTCTCCGGTCGCGTTCTGCGGATTTCGCCCGACGCATCGGTCGATCCGGCCACATCAACCACCTATTACCGCGCGGAGGTGATGCCCGATGCTGCGGCAGAGGCAGAAATGTCCAAGATGCCGCTTCTGCCGGGCATGCCGGTCGAAGCCTATCTGCGCACCACTGACCGCACGCCCCTCAGCTATATTCTGGCACCTTTCATGAGCTATCTCGAACATGCCTTCCGCGAAAGTTGAGCTAGAGACGGTTCAGCAATCCAACGGTCGGCCAAGCATCGGCAGGCAACCCCAGAGCGGATTGCGCACCTTGTACGGCGGCCCGCGTCTTGCGGCCCAAGATGCCGTCCACCGCGCCGACATCCGCGCCACGGGCCGAGAGCTTTTCTTGTAAGATCTTGATCTGGGCCTTCGAAAGCCCCGGATCGGGATGGCCCGCCTCGAAAACCGGAGCCCCTTCCAGTCGCGTCGCGAAATAGGCCGCCGTCGTCACATAGACAAAACTCTTATTCCACTCGAACAGAACCTCGAAATTTGGGTAAGCAAGGAAGGCCGGCCCCTTGCGCCCCATCGGCAGGATCACGGCGGCAGACAATGCGGGGTCCAATACGCCATCGCGCGGCACCACCCCGCGCGCGACCCATTCCGAGATGGGCGCCGGATGATCCAGCCCGGTCCGCGCCCAATCCAGATCATCGGGTAACGTCACCTCTTGCAGCCAAGGCGCGTTCGGTTGCCAGCCCAGATGACGCAGCAGTCTGGCCGCTGACGTCAGAGCATCCGCCGCAGACCCTTTCAAATCGACATGCCCGTCCCCGTCGCCATCCACCCCGTTTTCCAGAATATCCCTGGGCAGCATCTGGACCTGCCCGATCTCGCCCGCCCATGCGCCACGGGTTCGCAAAGGGTCGAAATCCCCCCGCGCATACAGCTTTGCAGCCGCCATGACCTGTGGCAGAAACAGCTGGGGGCGGCGGCAATCATGCGCCAGCGTCAAAAGCGCATCGCGGGTCTTGTACGCCCCCTGCACCTGTCCGAAATCGGTTTCCAACCCCCAGAAAGCCAGAAGCACGCCACGTGAAACACCGTAATTCTGCTCGATGTCTTGCAGCAACGGGCCTTGTTTCACCGCTTGATACGCGCCGGTCTCAAGACGGTTCCGGCTGATCACCCGACGCGCGAAGTCATCGAAGTCCAACCGGAACACACCCTGCGCCCGATCCGCTTTCAGAACCTCCGGATCGATACGGGCCCCATGCAGAAATGCCTTCGCCTGAGAATCGCTTAGCCCCTCGGCCTGCAATTCAAGGGTCAGAGTGCTCAGAAAGGTTGTAAAATTGCCGCCACAGCCCGCCGCAGAAAGTGGCGCCGCGGCCACAGAACTTACAACCAGAAAAGAGAAAAACAGGGATTTCATCGTTATTTCCTTAGGTTATCCAAAAGCTTCACATCATCCACGGCTTTGCATCAGGTCAGAAATCTTGTGCGACTTCACTTGATTTTCACCATTAACGGCACAGAATTGATGCCAAGACCGCTCATCCGGAAGATGGAGGACCTGATGGAGTTCTTGCCCAAAGATATTGCCCAAGCCATGCGCGAGGCGCAAACCAAGACCGCGGGCCAACGTACGAGGCTGAGCCTGAAATCGGGCGAAAAAAGCTGGCCGATCCTGCGCCGCTGGCGTGGCGGGCTGGCGCTGAATGCCGATGAGATCGATCATCTTCGCGGCGAAGTCGCCCTGTATGAGGGCATCCGCCACATTGCCACGGGGCTGATCATCGCATCGGAAGTCGAGAATGGCGAACTGATCTGCACGATCAAGCGGGAAACCCCTGTGATGGACCGCGCGCCGCTGGATTTCGTGCGCGATCCCAATGCTCCGGCGGGCTACTTGCCAAGCGTCTGACGGAAATGGCCCCGACGACGGGGCCATTCACCGCTTTATTGCAGGTCCGCAAAGGCCTGCTGCAAGCGCATGACAGCCTCTTCCACCCGCGCGCGCGGCGTCGCCAGATTGAAGCGCAGGTAAGCCTCGCCGCCTTTGCCGAAGGTCGTGCCGTAATTGGCGGCAATCTGCGCGTCTTTCTCGACCCTGCGGGTGAATTCCTCGCGTGCCATCCCCGCCCCCGAGAAATCGACCCAAGCCAGATAGGTCGCCTCTAGCGGCATCGACTTCAGCCCCGGAATCGCATTCACCGCCTCGTCAAAGATCCGGCGGTTGCCATCCAGATAGGCGCAAAGCGCATCCACCCACTCTGCCCCTTCGGGACTATAGGCCGCCGTCGCCATCGCCATGCCGAAGCTATTGGGCGAGATCCCGAGCGCCCCCATCCGCGCGGCAAAACGCGCCCGCAATGCCGGATCAGCAATGATCACATTGCCAGAATGGGTGCCCGCGATGTTGAAGGTCTTGGTGGTGGCGGTCATCATCACTACCGGAAAATCCCCCGCAACCCTCGCCATCGGCACATGTTTTTGCCCCGGCATCAGCAGATCATGGTGGATCTCGTCCGACACCAGCACCAGATCATGCTTGCGGGCAAATTCCACCACCTGCGCCAGCTCGTCCTGCGTCCAGACCCGACCGCCCGGATTATGCGGCGAGCACAGCACCAGCATGCGGGTCTTTGCATCCACAATCCCGTCCCACGCGTCGAAATCCATCTGGTAGCGCCCATCCACCAGCTTCAGCGGGCATTCCACAACCGCGCGCCCCGCGGCCTTAATCACACGGGCAAAAGCGTGGTAGACAGGCGTCATCAGCATCACGCCATCGCCTTCCGAGGTGAAGGCATCCACGCAAAGCGCCGTGCCATTGACCAAGCCATGCGTGGTGAAGATCCAGTCGTCCTGCACGTCCCAGCCGTGGCGCGTCTTCATCCACCAACGGATCGCGGCGTTATATTCGGCGTTGCCCCCCCAATAGCCATAGACGCCCTGACGGGTCATCTCTTCCAGCGCCTCTTGCACGCAGGCCGGCGGGCGGAAGTCCATATCGGCGACCCACATCGGAATGCCGGTCTCGGCGGGCACGCCGTAAATGCCCTCCATACTGTCCCATTTCGCGGAATGGGTGCCGCGGCGATCAATGATCTCGTCAAAATCGGGTGTGCTCATGACAACTCTCCTGCATCTTTGCCGCGCATCAGAGCACCTCTTGGCGCGGGATACAAATGCCCGATTGTACCCTTATAATGCGGGGCCGGGGCCGCTGACCCATTGCCTAAATCTCCACCATCGCCTAAATCGGCCCTATGACCCTACGCCCGATCCTGATCCATCCCGACCCGCGACTGAAGAAGACCTGTGATCCGGTCGCTTCCGTCGATGCCGAAATCCGCAAACTGGCCGATGATATGTTGGCCACGATGTATGACGCTCCCGGTGTCGGCTTGGCCGCGCCGCAGATCGGCGTTTTGCAGCGCGTCTTCGTGATGGATTGCGTGAAGGAAGAAAATGCGGCGCCCCAGCCGATGGTGATGATCAACCCCGAGATCACATGGTCCTCGGAAGAGACCAACACCTATGAAGAGGGGTGCCTGTCGATCCCCGATCAATATGCCGAGGTCACCCGCCCGAAACTGGTGCGGATGAAATGGCTGAATATCGACGGCAAGGTCATGGAAGAGGAATTCGACGGGCTTTGGGCCACCTGCGCCCAGCACGAGCTGGATCACCTCGATGGCAAGCTGTTCATCGATTATCTCGGGCCGATGAAGCGCAAGCTGATCACCGCGAAGATGCAAAAGCTCAAACGCGAGCGCGCCCGCGCGCCGAAATCCGACGGGATCATCTGATGGCCGTTCGCAAGTTCATCCCCTTCGAGGACAAACGCCTTCGCACGGCGGCCGAGCCTGTAGCCGAGATCACCGAGACCGTCCGGATGATCTGGGATGACATGATCGAGACGATGGACGCCATGCCGGGCGTCGGCTTGGCCGCGCCGCAGATCGGGATCATGATGCGTCTGGCGGTGGTGGATGCGTCCGACAAACGCGGCGAGGCCGTGCGTATGGCCAACCCCGAGGTGCTTCATGCCAGCGTCAAGATGCGCAAGCATGACGAGGCCAGCCCCAATCTTCCGGGCGTCTGGGCACCGATCGAGCGTCCGCGCGCCGTGACCGTGCGCTTTCTGAACGCCGATGGCGAGATGGAAGATCGTGATTTCGTGGGCCTCTGGGCGACCTCGGTACAGCATCAGATCGACCATCTGAACGGCAAGACCTATGTGGACCATCTCTCGCCCCTGCGCCGCAAGATGCTGATCCAGAAATCGAAGAAACTGAACAAAGGCTAAGGTTATGCGCGTCGTCTTCATGGGCACCCCCGAGTTTTCTGTGCCGGTGCTCGAGGCACTGGCGCGCGAACATGACGTCATCGCCGCCTATTCCCAGCCGCCGCGCCCTGCGGGCCGTGGCAAGAAGCTGCGCCCCTCACCGGTTCAGGCACGGGCGGAAGAGCTGGGGATCGAGACGCGCACCCCTTTGAATTTCAAGGATGACGCCGACCGTCAGGCCTTTGCCGACTTGAAGGCCGATGTGGCCGTGGTGGTGGCCTATGGGCTGATCCTGCCGCAGGTAATTCTGGATGCGCCCGCGCAGGGCTGTCTGAATATCCATGCCTCGCTTCTGCCGCGCTGGCGCGGCGCGGCCCCTATTCACCGCGCGATCATGGCCGGAGACGCCGAGACAGGCATCTGTATCATGCAGATGGAGGCAGGGCTCGACACCGGCCCCGTGCGCCTGCGCCGCGCCACCGAAATCGGCGCGACCGAGACCACGGGCGAGCTGCATGACCGGCTGTCGGTCATGGGGGCTTCGATGATTATCGAGGCGCTGGAAGGGCTTGCCGATCTGCCGGTAGAGGTTCAGCCGGAAGACGGCGTGACCTATGCCAGCAAGATCGACAAGGCCGAGGCGCGGATCGATTGGGCCGCCCCCGCCGAAGAGATCACCCGCAAGATCAACGGGCTCTCCCCCTTCCCCGGCGCGTGGTGCGAGATCAACGGCGAGCGCGTCAAACTGCTGCGCGCCGCGCAGGTGGCGGGGTCGGGTGAGGCGGGTCAGGTGCTGGATGGCTTTACCATCGCGGGCAGCACCGGCGCGGTCGAGGTTCTGGAGGCCCAGCGGGCCGGCAAGAAACCGGTGAGCGCGGCGCAGGTGCTTCAGGCACTGCCCCTTCCCGAGCGCCTCGACTGATCCGATGTTCGGCCTGCTGATCGCCCCTCTGACCGCCCTGACCTCCCGCCTGATCGGGGTGGCTCTGGTCGTGGCGCTATGGTTGATCTCGCGGCCTGGCGGGTGGGCCGTGTTGGTCGTGCTGATTCTGGTAGGTGTCAAGCTGCTGCCCGAACCGGCCTCTCACCCCGATGTGACCTCTCCCGCCCCTGTTACACCCTCCGTCCAGCCTTAAATCGGAACCAAAGGAGCGGATCATGCCTATTGCCATTTTTCTTGCGGTGTTCATTTTCATCGGCCTCCTGTGGTATCGCAGGCGTAATCCCTGCCGATGGGAACGGGTGGGCGGCAAAGGCACGCTGAAGCAATTCCGCTGCAAGACATGCGGGGCCGTCGCTTATTCGGCCCGCTATGACGGGCCCGAGCAATGCAAGAAGGGGCTCGAGCCTCCGGCGCTGTAGCCATTGGCAAGGATCTGCGCATCGGGCGGCGCGGATCTCACACCAGGGAACCTGCCAGCTTCCCCGACGTTTTACCGTCAAATCTCAGTCGAGAGGAGACGACAATGTCACAGACCCCTACACCTCCGCCGCGCCGCGATGGCGGGCTGTATTTCATCCTCGGGGCCATCGTCGTGGCTTTGGGGGTGTTGATGTGGTACATCATGGGCTCGCCCGGTGATCAGAGCGCAACCCCGCCTTCGGGCACCGGAGATGTGTCCATTACCAATGAGGTCGCGCCGCAATCCGACCCCGCGCCCCAAACGCAGGACAACAAAGAACCTCCGGCACAGGTGGATGTCGCGCCTGATGCCGATAATGGCACCCAACCGCAGGCAAACTGATCATATAGCTGCAAAAAGGCCCGCGATTGGCGGGCCTTTTCCACTGAGCCTTGTCCGGACGTTTCTCGTGAAACAGTCAGATATGGCGGATTTCAGCCAGAATTGCTTGCGCCGCGGCCTTGGGGTCTTCGGCCTGCCAGATCGGACGACCGACCACAAGATGATCCGCACCGGCGGACAGGGCAGATGCGGGCGTCTCGACCCGTTTCTGGTCTCCCAAAGCCGCCCCCGCCGGACGCACGCCAGGCGTGACGATCAGCTTGCCTTCCGCTTGCGGCAGCGCGCGGATCATCGCGGCCTCGCGCGGCGAGGCGATCACGCCATCCGCACCCGCCTCCAGCGCACGGGCCGCCCGCTCGGTTACCAGATCGGCAATATCGCCCGGCTGGATCAACGCCGCATCCAGATCGGCACGGTCCAGCGATGTCAGGATGGTCACCGCCAGAATTTTGAGATCTTTGCCCGACGCGCCCTCTTTGGCGGCGCGCACCACATGGGGGTCGCCATGCACGGTCAGGAAATCCAGATCGAACTGGGCAATTCCGCGCACGGCATTCTCAACGGTCGCGCCGATATCGAAGAATTTCATATCGAGAAAGATGCGCTTGCCATGTTCCTGCTTGAGCTCGTTGGCAAGAGCCAGCCCGCCGCCGGTCAGCATCCCCAGACCGATTTTATAAAACGACACGCTATCGCCCAGCTTCTGGGCCAGATCCAGCGCCGCCAGCGCATTGGGCACATCCAGTGCGACAATCAGACGGTCATCTGCGGGAAGTAGGGCAGTCATGCGGCATCTCCTGTAGGTTTGCACCCCGATGCGCAAGCCAGCCTCAAAAATCAAGCCCCGAGGCCCCGCGAACGGAAAAATCGCCTAAAATTTCCTGTGCCGAGAGCCGCCGGGAAGGCCGCAACGTCAGATACGGGACTTGACCGGTGTCAAGGCATGCACCCGAAGGCGATGCATCATGACCAGACCCATAAGGGTTAAGGCGGCGAGGAAGGGCAGATAATGCAGCACAGTCATGATGTCTCTCCTGTTCCTGATGTCTCATCCTACGGGCGAGACATTTACGGAACCTTGCCAGGGCCCAAACAGTTCCCCAAACACGTCGCCTAAGGCGAAATATTTCAATTTGGTCGAGGCCGGTCCCTTGAATACGCATAGAAACCCACCCAATTATTCGATGAGACCCGACCAGATATGTGCCGCTTACGGGCATATCGATTTTCGGGGGCTTTAGAAAAGGAGATACCCGATGAACATGGAAAAGTTCACGGAGCGTTCGCGCGGCTTCCTTCAATCTGCGCAAACCATTGCAATGCGGGAAGGCCATCAACGTGTGGTGCCCGAACATCTGCTCAAAGCACTGATGGATGACGATCAGGGGCTGTCGGCCAACCTGATCAACCGTGCCGGCGGTGATGCCGCACGCGTGACCGATGCGGTCAATCAAGCCGTTGAAAAACTGCCCAAAGTTTCGGGTGGCGATGGTCAGACCTATGTCGAGCAATCGCTGGTGCGCGTGCTGGACGAGGCCGAGAAGATTGCCAAGAAAGCCGGTGACAGCTTTGTTCCGGTCGAACGGATCCTGATGGCGCTGGCTGTCGTCAATACCCGCGCGAAAGACGCGCTGGATGCAGGGGCTGTGACCGCACAGAAACTCAACACCGCCATCAACGACCTGCGCAAAGGCCGCACGGCCGATAGTGCCTCTGCCGAGGACGGCTATGAGGCGCTGAAAAAATATGCCCGCGACCTGACCGAGGCCGCTGCGGAAGGCAAGATCGACCCGATCATCGGGCGCGACGACGAAATCCGCCGCACGATGCAGGTCCTCTCGCGCCGCACCAAGAACAACCCTGTGTTGATCGGGGAACCGGGCGTGGGGAAAACCGCGATTGCCGAAGGGCTTGCGCTGCGCATCATCAATGGTGACGTGCCGGAATCCCTGCGCGACAAACGGCTTCTGGCGCTGGATATGGGCGCGCTGATTGCCGGTGCGAAATATCGCGGCGAATTCGAGGAACGCCTGAAATCCATCCTCAAAGAGGTCGAAGCCGCCGCCGGCGAGATCATCCTCTTCATCGACGAGATGCACACGCTTGTGGGCGCGGGCAAATCCGATGGGGCGATGGATGCGGCGAACCTCATCAAACCGGCGCTTGCGCGGGGCGAGCTGCATTGCGTTGGCGCCACCACGCTGGATGAATACCGCAAATATGTGGAAAAAGACGCAGCCCTTGCGCGGCGCTTCCAGCCGGTGATGGTGGAAGAGCCGACCGTCGAGGATACGATCTCGATCCTGCGCGGCATCAAGGAGAAATACGAACTCCATCACGGGGTGCGGATCTCCGATTCGGCGCTTGTATCAGCGGCGACGCTCTCGCATCGCTATATCACCGACCGTTTCCTGCCCGATAAGGCCATCGATCTGGTCGATGAGGCGGCAAGCCGTCTGCGGATGGAAGTCGATTCCAAGCCCGAAGAACTCGATGCGCTGGATCGCCAGATTTTGCAGGCGCAGATCGAGGCCGAGGCGCTAAAGAAAGAAGATGACGCCGCAAGCCAGGACCGTCTTGAAAAGCTCGAGAAAGAACTCTCGGAGCTGCAGGAACGCTCTGCCGGGATGACCGCCAAATGGCAGGCCGAACGCGACAAGCTGGAATCCAGCCGCGTGCTGAAAGAACAGTTGGACCGCGCACGGGCGGAACTGGAAGGTGCCAAACGCGAAGGCAATTTCGCCAAAGCCGGCGAGCTGCAATATGGCCGCATTCCGGATCTGGAGAAACAACTCTCCGAGGCCGAGGCGTCGGAAGATGTCATGGTGGAAGAGGCCGTGCGCCCCGAGCAGATCGCCGAGGTTGTCGAACGCTGGACCGGCATCCCGACCTCGAAAATGCTCGAGGGCGAGCGCGAGAAGCTGCTGAAAATGGAGGAAGAGCTCCATAAGCGGGTGATCGGGCAGGACGCAGCTGTAACAGCAGTAGCCAATGCGGTGCGCCGTGCGCGTGCGGGCCTGAATGACGAGAACCGCCCGCTGGGGTCCTTCCTGTTCCTCGGCCCGACCGGTGTGGGGAAAACCGAGCTGACCAAGGCCGTGGCCAATTATCTCTTTGATGATGATCAGGCGATGGTGCGCATCGACATGTCGGAATTCATGGAGAAACACGCCGTGTCGCGTCTGATCGGCGCCCCTCCGGGCTATGTCGGCTATGACGAAGGCGGGGTTCTGACCGAAGCCGTGCGCCGCCGCCCCTATCAGGTGGTGCTGTTCGACGAGGTCGAAAAGGCGCATCCCGATGTGTTCAACGTGCTTCTGCAGGTGCTCGATGATGGCGTGCTGACCGATGGCCAAGGCCGGACGGTGGACTTCAAACAGACGCTGATCGTGCTGACTTCGAACCTCGGCTCGCAGGCGCTGAGCACCCTGCCGGACGGATCGGATGCGGCACAGGCCAAAGCGCAGGTGATGGATGCGGTACGGGCGCACTTCCGCCCCGAATTCCTGAACCGGCTGGACGAGATGGTCATCTTCGACCGCCTCTCGCGCGAGAATATGGACGGTATCGTGACGGTACAGCTCGCACGGCTCGAAACCCGCCTGAGCCACCGCAAAATCGGACTGGCGCTCGATGATGCAGCGCGCACCTGGCTAGCCGACAAGGGCTATGATCCGGTCTATGGCGCACGCCCGCTGAAACGGGTGATCCAGCGCTATCTGCAGGACCCGCTGGCCAACCTGATCCTGTCTGGTGAAGTCCTTGACGGGTCCACCGTGACGGTCACCGCCGGAGCGGACGGACTTTCTGTCGGGGGGCACATCGTGCCTCCGGGGGACAACGCCCCCCTCAGCGCTTCGCTACATTAACCGGAGAGGCGGCGATACAAGTCGCCGCCTCTCCCACAACCGCGGAGGGGGCTCTGCCCCCGCTGCCTGCGGCAGCCCCCCGGGATATTTTCCGCAGCTGGATCTATAAGGTGGGTTTCCAGCTGCAAGAAATATCCTCAGGGGTGAATTGGCCCCAAGGGCCAAGAGGGGCGCGAGCGCCCCTCCTTCTTTTGCCTTTTGAGGGATATCATGGCGACGCTTTGCAGATCCTGCCTTGCCCATTATCCCGATAACTTTCGGGGGCGTTGCCCGCGCTGTCGCCGCGATGGCCTTGTCTGCCATGACGAGATTTTCTCTCTGGGCATTGCCCATATGGATTGCGACAGTTTCTATGCTTCGGTCGAAAAACGGGATAACCCGTCCCTGGCCGCCAAGCCTCTGATTGTTGGCGGCGGCACGCGGGGGGTTGTCACGACCTGTTGCTACGTGGCGCGGATCTATGGTGTACGGTCTGCCATGCCGATGTTTCAGGCGCGCAAACTATGTCCGGATGCCGTTATTCTTCCCCCACGCATCTCCTATTACGCCGAGGTATCGCGCGAGATCCGAGCCAAGATGGCAAGGCTAACGCCGCTGATCGAGCCGCTCTCGCTCGATGAGGCCTTTCTGGATCTGACGGGGACCGAGAAGCTTCATGGTATGACGGCCGCAGAGTGTCTGGCGCGGCTGGCCAACGAGATCGAGAACGAGATTGGCGTGACGATTTCGGTGGGGCTTAGCCACAACAAGTTTCTTGCCAAGATTGCGTCCGATCTCGATAAGCCGCGCGGATTTTCGGTGATCGGCAAATCCGAGACAGCCGCATTTTTGCAAGATAAGCCCGTCAGTATTCTATGGGGGGTCGGCGCGGCGACACGTCAGGCCTTGGGACAGGCAGGTATCCGGACCCTGAACGACATCCGCCGGATCGGGCGGGATGACATGCTCCGGCGGTTTGGCGGTCAGGGTATGCGGCTTTGGTCATTGGCGCAGGGCGAGGACAGCCGCAAAGTGATACCGGATGCGCCGGTCAAGTCCGTCTCGAACGAAACAACCTTCTCGCAGGACCTCAGTGACCGTGACGCGCTGTTGGCTCAATTATGGCACATGTCCGAAAAGACGGCAGCGCGGATGAAGGCCAAGGAACTGGCGGGCAGCATCGTGACGCTCAAGCTGAAAAGATCCGATTTCTCGACCATCACCCGCCAGTTGCCGCTGGAAGACCCGAGCCAGCTGGCCGATACGCTGTTTCACGTGGGACGGCGGCTGTTTGATACCCTGCCCTCCGGCACGGCCTATCGGCTGATCGGCATCGGATATTCGGGTCTGCGCCCCGCGCAGGCGGGCGATCCTGTCGGCGACCTTCTGGACCCCGAAGCCGGACAGCGGGCCAAGCTGGAGCGGGCCACCGATGCGATCCGCGCGAAATTCGGCACTACGGCCATCCGGACCGGACGCGGGCTGGATCTGGACCCGAAAGACTAGCTATTCCGCCGCCAGAGAGCCGGACTGGCGCGGACGGCCGATATCCGCGATACGGGTCAGCACCCCGTCCATAAGCGCCTGAAACTCGGGAAAATCCGCACGTCGTTCGATTCGCGCTTCATCCATGTAGAGCGCGCGGTTGATTTCGATCTGCACCGCATGGCGGCCCAGGTTCGGCTGACCATAGGTTTTCGCGATATATGCCCCGGCAAAAGGCGCATTCCGGCTGACAGAAAGGCCGGTCTCGGCAAATGCCGCCTCGATTCCCTCGACGATTCGCTCCGATGCCGAACTGCCATAGCGATCCCCGATCACAATCTCGGGGCGCCGCAAGCCGAATGCTTCAATCGCCTCGCTGGGCATGGAATGCAGATCAACCAGAATCGCTTCGCCAAAAATAGCGTGCACATCCTCCATCAGGCTCGCAATCCGGCCATGCCAGGGCTCCCAGATATCATCAAGGCGATTCTGGGCCTCTTCGACACTGATCTTGCCACGCAAAATTGCGCGACCGCCCGAAACCACGCGGGGAATCACGCCAAGACCGGCGGCCACGCGACTTCCGCTGCCCCGATGGCGCAGCCCGTCGATGATTCCCGGATCAAGCTCGTCTTTCGCACGATTGAGATCGAGATAGGCGCGCGGATAGGTCGCGGCGATGGAACAGGCCCCGAGATCAGGGGCCAAGCGCATGAAATCATCCACAAAAGCATCTTCGGACGACCTGAGGCGCAGCAGATCCAACGCTGTATTCTGTTTAAAATCAGATGGATAATAGCGCCCAGAATGCGGCGACGAAAAAATGACAGACGTCCGGACCGGATCGGGCACGGACAGTTTGAATGCCGGAAGATCATGTTTCATGGATGGTCATGAACCCTCTTTATGATGCCCGCAGTGTAGCGCAATGCATTTTCTCGTCAAAACCCTCTTGCGCGTCTCGCGAACACCTTTTATAGACCCCTCCACACCGATGAGGTGAACCGGAAGATCGAGGTTCTGGACAGGCACAAGCCTGAGACAAAATCCGGTCGAAGGCAAATCAAATCGGAGCGTGGGCGGTTAGCTCAGCGGTAGAGCACTACGTTGACATCGTAGTGGCCACTGGTTCGATCCCAGTACCGCCCACCATTCTATTTCGCCGCCCCTTCGGCCTGGCTGTCGGGGCTTTTTGCTTTCAAGGCGCACGCGCGCCGCGACAAGGAGATACGACCATGAAGGTTCGCAACTCGCTCCGCTCGCTCAAGCAGCGTCATCGCGATTGCCAAATCGTGCGCCGCAAGGGCCGCGTTTACGTGATCAACAAGACGCAGCGTCGTTTCAAAGCCCGTCAGGGCTGAGACGATCGAGCCATCGGCAAGATCAAACCGCAAGGGAAACCTTGCGGTTTTTCTTTTGTCATCTCGCTTTTCTTGCAAAATCCTGCTGTGAAAAATCCTGCCGGACGGGTGGATTTTTGATAGCCCCATGCGCGCTCTTCTGATTCAATGGTGATAGGCCGATTAAGGAACGCACTGCCATGCTGACCCTTCTTCTACATCGCCAATGCGCCCGCGATTTCTACCGTGTGGACGTGTGCGACAATCTTTTTGGTGAATATACCGTCCAGCGCGAATGGGGGCGCCACGGCCGCGCTACAGGAATGCGCAGCGTGCTTTTCTCGAACCTGCGAGATGCGGTTCAGGCCGCTGATACATGGCGCATGCAGGCCGCCCGCAAGGGCTATGCCCTGACCGAGGCAGCCGCCTCCTGAAGGCCCCTCAGAACGGCGCTTCGGCACTAAAGGACATATGCATCCCGCCATCGGGATGACGCAGCCGCAGCGTATGGGCATGAAGCATCAGGCGCGGATAGGCCTGTGCCTCTCCCTCGGCATAAAGCGGATCCCCCAGAATGGGATGCCCCAGCGACTGGCAATGGACCCGAAGCTGGTGGCTCCGGCCTGTCAACGGCATCAGCCGCACCCGCGTCGTCCCGTCGGGATCATGGCGCAGCACTTTCCAGTCGGTCTGGGCAGGTTTGCCGTTCTCGTGATCCACATGCTGGCGCGGGCGGTTCGGCCAATCAACGATCAACGGCAGGTCGACACGCCCCGCTTTCGGCTCCAGATGGCCCCAGAGCCGCGCCAGATACGCCTTTTTGGTCTGGCGGTGCTCGAATTGCAGCCCCAGGTGCCGTTGCGCATGGGGGGTAAGCGCAAAGACCATCACCCCCGAGGTATCGCAATCGAGACGATGCACGAGCAAGATCTCGGGGTAGGAATGACGCAGGCGCGCAATCA
The DNA here is from genome assembly GCF_057380695.1 of Thioclava sp. NS-SX20. Taxonomy (NCBI): domain Bacteria; kingdom Pseudomonadati; phylum Pseudomonadota; class Alphaproteobacteria; order Rhodobacterales; family Paracoccaceae; genus Thioclava; species Thioclava sp. NS-SX20. Next base: position 2,428,942 of record NZ_CM170816.1, read on the forward strand.
GGCAGTCCGCCTTTTCCGGCCCCTTGCCTGGCACCGACAGCAAGCCGGACGGCTTGTCGACCACCAGAATTTCATGGTCGGCATGCAGGATCGTGACGGGGTCGGTTGGCGGATCATAGCGATACATCATAAAGGTCGCTTGCCTGCGATCGTCTGCGTGGTCAAGCCCCCTTTGGCCCCGATTACGGCCGGAGCCATAATTACGGTTTGGTAAGCTTTTGCGCTTAAACGGGATAGGTGAAGAGTGACGAGCTGGAGACTGCAGATGAATCTTTATGCCGAAGCCCGCCAAGACGCATTATGGGTCCGGGTCGAAGAGAACCGTCTTGATGCAGCCATCGCGATCCGCTTCAAAGATCAAATGCGTGAAGCCTGCACGCAACCATCGCAACGCGTGGTACTGGACCTTGAAAGCGTGACATTTCTCGACAGCTCCGGCCTGGGGGCGATCGTGGCGGTCATGAAAGCGTTGCCGGCGGATCGCAAGCTGGAACTGGCCGGTCTGAATATGAATGTGGCAAAAGTCTTCCGCCTGACGCGGATGGACACCATTTTCAAAATCCATCCCACTGCGGAAGAGGCCTTCCTGCCGGAGGTACGGAATGCTGGCTAATCATGACGCAGAGGCGTTGAAGTCCGGCACGGCCATTCCGCGAGAGGATCGGCTTCAGCCGCGACTGTTTCATCATAGCTTTCCCGCCACCCCGCTTGCGGTACGAGAGGCATTGCGCGCCGCTTTGGCACGCTTTGTCTTGCATATGTCGCAAGACGAAGCGGGGACGCTAGAGCTGCTGCTGGCGGAAGTGCTCAATAACATCGTCGAACATAGCTATCAGGATACCGGCGTCGGAACGATCACCCTTTCCATGGTGATGGAAAAGCGCGGGCTGAACTGCTCTGTCACTGATGACGGGGTCGAGCTGCCGTCCTTCGTTCTGGAGGACCCGTCAACCTTCGATACTGTCGAAGATGCGTTGCAGACTCTGAATACAGACGAACTTCCTGAAGGCGGGTTCGGCTGGTTCCTCATTCGCGATCTGGCCGAAGATCTTGGCTATAAACGCGAAAATGGACGTAACATGTTGGCCTTTCGCCTGCCATTGCGGCAAGAAGGCTGATCGGGGTTCAGTTCAGCTGGAATTGCAGCGGATAGGCGCCGTTTTCAAACTCGCCGAACAGATCCGGCAGATCCGGATGCTCCACAGGCTCACCTGACCCGTCTACAATCAGGTTCTGCTCCGAGACATAGGCGACATAGAAATCGTCATCCGTCTCGGCGAGAAGGTGGTAATAGGGCTGGTTTTTCGCAGGGCGGCTATCCTCGGGAATAGCGTCATAGAATTCCTGTGAATTGGCGAAAGTCGGATCCACATCGAAGACAACGCCACGAAATGCATCCTTCCGGTGGCGCAAAACCTGCCCGATATGGAATTTGGCTTGAGTGGCAAACATACACGGCCTTCCCTAAAGTTTTCGAATTCTTAATTCTTTTACAAACAACCCAGCATTTTTTCCACAAATTCGCCGGAAACAATCTGTGTAAGTGGCCCTGACAGTCGTGCCTAAAGCTTTGTGATTTTCGTTATGGTCATTTTCGGATACACTGCCCTGCAAAACGAGATCATAATCAGGCAAGAGCAGTATGAAGAAATTCGCCTTTTTGGCGCTGGCCCTACTGGCCGCTTCCTGTGGTGGGGGCAACTACAAGGCGCCACAAAATCTTGATGACGCATGCGCATTGTCGCGTGAGAGACCCGCCTATTTCAAGGCGATGAAACGCACCGAATCGCGGTGGGGGATTCCTGTCTATGTGCAGATGGCCACCATTCACCAAGAGTCGCGTTTTGTCGGCAATGCCAAAACCCCGTTCAAATATGCGCTTGGGGTGATTCCGATGGGGCGTCAGAGTTCGGCTTATGGCTATAGTCAGGCGCTGGACGCGACATGGGAAGAATATCGCGACAGCGGCGGCGGGCGCGGTGCGCGGCGCAACCGGATTCAGGACGCCACCGATTTTATCGGATGGTATATGGATGGCACCAGCAAAAAGCTGGGCATCCCCAAAACCGATGCCATGAACCAGTATCTGGCCTATCACGAGGGGCGGGGCGGCTTTGCCAACGGGTCGCATAAATCGAAGCCCTGGCTTCTGGCCGTGGCGCGCAAAGTGCAAAGCCGTGCGCTGATGTATCGCGCACAGCTTGCCTCCTGTCGGCGCTGAAAACAGGGATCAGCCGCCTCGGCGGCTGACCTCCTGATCGATCGAGAACAGCGACGGCGCAAAGGCTTTGCCATTCTGCAAGCCATTCAGAATCACCGTGGTTTTCGCCCCCGCATTATCGGTAATCACCCATTGGCGCAGCTGGGTCGGGTTGCCCGTAAACACCATCTGGATATTGCCATATTCGGGGTGCTGCGGGTCCTGCGCGGTGACGGTTGTTTTCGTGCCATCCGATGTATGCTGGGTCACCATCCCCGATTTGGCCAGATTGACATTATCGGCCAGAATCAGGCTCAAGGGCGTTTTCGACAGCGGATATTGCTCCGGTCGTCCCATATTGGATTTCGGATCGAAAATCGCCACCTGCCCTGCCGAAGCCAGCACCAGCGTTTTATCCTTATCATATTCGAACCGCACGCGATTGGGGCGGCGGATATAAATCGTGCCTGTCGAGATCGAGCCATCGGAATTCACCTGTGTGAACTTCGAAGAGGCCGATTGCAGGCTGTTGAGATAGCTGGACAAAGTCCCAAGCGAAATCGCATCGGCAAATGCCGGCACGGCAAGAGACAGGGCGAGGACGGGCGCAAGCGCGAAGCGAAGTATGTTCATAACCTGGAATTTAGGCGCTTTTTGAAAAAGGAAAAGCCCCGCGCAATCAACTTGCACGGGGCGCCTATCACGAGTTTGCGGAAACCGGCTCAGGCTTCGGGGATCAGGATCTCGCGTTTACCGACATGGTTCGCGGAAGACACCACATGGTTTTCCTCCATCTGCTCGACCAGACGCGCGGCCTTATTATAGCCGATGCCCAGTTTACGCTGGATGTAAGAGGTCGAGCATTTGCGGTCCTTCGCCACGATCTGCACCGCCTGATCGTAAAGCGCGTCCTCATTGCCGGTATTGCCGCCGGTATTGAGGCCCAGCACCGCGTCGATATCCGAGGCCTTGTCATCTTCCGGCCCCTCGACCACGCCCGACATATAGCTGGGCGGCCCGAAGGATTTCAGGTGGTTCACCACCTCCTCGACTTCTTCATCCGAGCAGAACGGCCCGTGCACACGGTTCAGACGCGAACCGGTGCCCATGTAAAGCATGTCGCCCATGCCCAAAAGCTGCTCGGCCCCCTGCTCGCCCAGAATGGTGCGGCTGTCGATCTTCGAGGTCACCTGGAAGGAGATACGGGTGGGGAAGTTCGCTTTGATCGTGCCTGTGATCACATCCACCGACGGGCGCTGCGTGGCCATGATCAGGTGGATACCCGAAGCACGTGCCATCTGTGCAAGCCGTTGAATACAGGCTTCGATTTCCTTGCCCGCGACCATCATCAGGTCGGCCATCTCGTCGACGATAACGACGATATAGGGGAAGGGCTCGGGACGGAATTCATCGGTCTCGAAGATCGGCTCGCCGGTCTCTTCGTCAAAACCGGTCTGCACGGTGCGCTTGAACATCTCGCCACGCGCCAGCGTCTCTTTGACGCGGCCGTTATAGCCTTCGATATTGCGCACGCCCATCTTGGACATCTTGCGATAGCGGTCTTCCATCTCGCCCACGACCCATTTCAGCGCCACAACGGCCTTCTTCGGGTCGGTCACAACGGGCGAAAGCAGATGCGGGATGCCATCATAAACCGACAGTTCCAGCATCTTCGGGTCGATCATGATCAGACGGCATTCATCCGGCGTCAGGCGATAGAGCAGCGACAGGATCATCGTGTTGATCGCCACCGATTTCCCCGAACCCGTGGTCCCTGCGATCAGCAGGTGGGGCATCTTGGCAAGGTTGGCCACAACAGGCTCGCCGCCGATATCCTTACCCAGAGCCAGCGGCAGGCGCATATTGCCATCGCTGAAATCACGCGCGCTCAGGATCTCGCGCAGCACGACCTTCTCGCGATGCTCGTTCGGCAACTCGATCCCGATCACGGTGCGCCCCGGCACGGTCGACACCCGCGCAGACAGCGCCGACATCGACCGCGCGATATCATCGGCCAGACCGATCACGCGGCTGGCTTTCAGACCCGGCGCCGGTTCCAGTTCGTACATGGTGACCACGGGACCGGGACGGACCGAGACGATCTCGCCCTTGACGCCGTAATCTTCCAGCACGGTTTCCAGCTGGCGCGCATTTTCTTCCAGCGCCTCGTCGGGCAACTGGTGGCGCGGGATGGAAGCCGGATCGGTCAGCAACGACATCGGCGGCGCTTCGTAATTGGCATGGGTCGCGCTCGGCATATGCACGGGCTTCTGGATCGGCCCGCGATTGAGGCTTTCCCCCTGTGCCACGGTCTTTGCCGTGGCAACCGGCTTGACGGCAGGCACATCCGGCATGGCATTGCGCGCAACGCCCATATCATGCGCCTCATCCAGCGATGGCTGCGACAATGACGGCTGCGGCGCATCCATCATGTCGTCGTCATCATCCCCGCTCAGCGTCGCATCCTCGGCATAGGCCTCGCCGCGCTGGATCATACGATAAGCCGCAGACGGCTCCTCGTTCTCTTCCACCGGCGCCGAGAAGCTGGCGCGGGGCATCTGTGCGGGTGCGGGCTCGGAATGGGCGGAGCCATAGGTCTCGTCCAAGGCGCTGAACGCATCCACGTCGAAAGGCTCGAACTGATGGCTGTCCATCGTTTCGACCTCATCCATGTGATAGCCCTGATCAAGCCACTGATCCTGCGCGCGAAAATCCTGATGCGGCTCGGCCATCAAACGGCTGCGCGCATCCGAGACCTCTGCTGCAGATTGCGCGCGCGGCGCGGGCTGCGGGGCATAAGCAGGATGCGCCATATCGGCATAAGGGGCCGACGGAGCCTCGGCATGGGACGCTCCGAAACGCGGCATATAGCGCGGCTCGGCACGCAGCGGCGGTTCGACGCGGGCCGGTTCGGCCTTCAGCTGCGGCTCGATCCGCTCGCGCAATTTCGGACCACGGGCCAGACGGCGGGCCACAGCCGCCATGACCGAAAGCGGGGCTTCGGGCCGTGCAGGCTGGACCTCTTCGGGTTCCGGCGCGACCGGTGCTGCAAGGTGTTGCGGAGCCTCCTGACGCTGCACCCGCGGGGCCTGCCGACGCTGATGCACGGCCTCGGCAATACGTGCCTTGATCCGCTCGGGGCTGGGTGCCTCGTCCGTTCCGGCGCGCGGATCGTCATATTCGAAGTCCACAAGCTCGGCTTCGACCATCGGCTCCGGCTCGGCGGGACGGATAATGCGCGACAGGAAGCCTGCGCGAGGCGCGTCCTGTTCGGGTTCGTCGTCGTAAAGAACCTCCTCTTCCTCGTCATAGACGGGGGCCTGACATACCGGCGCGCGACGCGCCGATTGGGCGCGCGAGGGCTGGGCCGCCTGCGCCTGATAGTCCTGCTGGGCTTCCCATTCGGCCAGTTCGGCGGCATGGGCCTGTGCCTCGGCACGGCGGGCACGGTGGCGTTCGGCGGCACCACGCGCCGCCAGCACCGAAGCCGATGCCCCCTGCCCGATCATACGCATGATCGCGTCATAACCTGCCAGCAGACCAAGCAGCAGGAAACGCAGGATATTTTGCAACTCCGGCTTCACGAACCCGGTAACGAAGGCCATCATCGCAAGGCTACCGGCCGCAAAGAGCAGCGACAGGAACTTCACCACAAAGGCCGAAGCGCCAACGATCCCCAGCATCATTCCCGCGATCATATCGCCAAAATGGCCGCCAAGTCCGAAATTCGCGGTCCATTCCGCCCCCGGCACCAGAAGTGCCGAATGCACCGCCGAAACCGCGATCGCGATGGGCAGGAAAATCAGCCGCGACAGGGCCCGTTCTTCGCCGCGATGGGTCATGAAACGCACGCCCCATGCCAGCGAGGCCAGCGGCAGAAGCCATGATCCACGGCCAAAAATGACGTAAAGCGGCGAGGCAATCCCCGCGCCGATCCGCCCCAGCCAGTTCTGCACCTCTCCATCCGAGGCGGCCATCCAGCTGGGATCTTCGGGCGAATAGCTGACAAGCATCATGCTCAAGAGCGCCGCCAGAACGATCAGTCCCGCGCCGGCAAGCTCTTTACCGCGGCGTTCAAGAAGTGCCTGCGTATTCTGGTCGAGAAGGGGGTCGCGCTGTCTCATTTGATACAATGCCATCTGCTGCTCGTCCTCAAAGGTAAAGGCAATCACGGAGCTTGGTCAGTCCGCGTCGCGTTTCTTCTCTTGGGGCGACAAGAGCCACCCGAATATAGGATCTGCCGGGATTTTCGCCCTCGACTTCGCGCGAAAGATAGGCACCGGGCAGAACCCGCACACCGGTCTCGCGCCATAGTTTCATGGCCGCCGCCTCGCCATCCTCCACCGGCAACCACAGGAAAAAGCCCGCATCGGGCATGGTAACCGAATTGATGCCGTCAAAGACAACGGCCGCGTCATCGAATTTCTCCTGATACAGGCGGCGGTTCTCGATCACATGATCCTCGTCCGCCCAGACCTTTTCCGCGACACGCTGCAAGGGCTGCGGCAGCGGCGCCCCCGAATAGGCGCGCAACTGGCGGATATAATGCATGCTTTTCGGCCCCGCCGCAACAAAGCCGGACCGCAGCCCCGGCAGGCTGGACCGTTTGGACAGCGAATGGAAGATCACCACGCGCTCGGGATCGGCCCCCACCTCCTGCGCCACCTCGATCAGCCCGGGGGGCGGGTCATGGCGATAGAGTTCCGAATAGCATTCATCGGCAAAAACACGGAAATCATGTGTCTCGGCCAGCTCTAGCAGATCGGCCAGATACGCGCGCGAGGCCACGGCCCCCTGCGGATTGGCGGGCGAGCAGATAAAGGCGATCGCCGTGCGGTCCAGCACCTCGGCAGGCAGCGCGCGATAATCGGGCATGAACCCCGTTTCTGCGGTGGCGGGCACGAAAACAGGCTCTGCGCCGATCATCATCGTGGCGATGGCATAGACCTGATAGAAGGGGTTGGGGATCAGAACCACGGGGCGCTTGCCCCGTTTGGTTTCGGGGCAAAGTGCCAGCACCGCATTGAACAGCCCTTCGCGGGTGCCATTCAACGCCATGATCCGATCCTCGGCAACCTCCACGCCGTAGCGCCGCGCAATCCATGCCGAAATCGCGGCCAGAAGTTCGGGGGTACCGTTATTGGCTGGGTATTTGCCGAATTCCGCGACAGAGGCCGCCAGCACATCGCCCACAAAGCCCGGCATCGCATGCCGCGGCTCGCCAATGGTCATATTAATAATTTCCCCGCCCGGCTGGTGGGAATCGAGCAGCGTCCGCAAACGCGGAAACGCGTATTCGGGCAGGTTCGAGAACCGCTCGGGATAATCCATTATATGCCTCATTTGCCGGAGTCATTTTGCGCCCCGTTCGGGACGACGTTACCCAAAAACCACATGTCCTGTCCAGATCATGGCGAGATGCGGGCAAGGTCGCCTTTGGATTGTGGCATTTCAGCCAAGCGCGGCCTCGATTGCAGCCCCAAAACACAGCACCTTTTCATCCTCTCCGGGCAGCCCCAGAAGGCTTAGCCCCACCATATCGCGCCCCGTGGGTAGGGTCAGCACCGGCCCACCCAGAAGCGCCGCACTGCCGACATTCCGGCTGGCCAACTGTTGCTGGCTCCTAAAGAAATCCTGATCTATCAACAGGCTATCATAGCTTGGGGCCAAGGAGGCCGCAGTGGGCATCAGCACGACATCATAGCCCGCAACCACGCCCCGCCAGTCCTGCCGCACCGCGTGCAACTGCGCGAGCCCCTGCAGATAGACATCCGCCGAGACACCTCCCGCCGCCTCGAAGGCCCGTAGGAAATCGGGCGTCACCTTAAGCGGATTTTCTCTCACCCGCTGCTGCCAGCGGGCGTGAAACTCGGTCTGCGCCAAAAAGCGCAGCCGCTTCAGCGCCTCGAACGCTTTGGGGCTTTGCACCGTAATCTTGGCGCCCGCCTTGGCCAAACGGCCTATCGCACGGCTCATTGCCTCCAGACAGGCCGGATCGGCATCATCAAAGACGCCGCCCTCCAGCACCAGAAGACGCGCGCCCGATATGTCTGCGCCACGCAGATCGGGGAGCTTGCCGTTTTCCACCAGCGCCAGCCCCTGCGCGCAATCCTCGACCCGTCGCGCCATGAAGCCCAGCGTATCGAATTGCGACCCCGTCGCCACCCCCGCAAGCGGCACGCGCCCCAGTCCGGGGCGGAACCCCACCAGATCGTTCCACGCGGCAGGCACCAGAAGCCCGCCGCCATTCTCCAGCCCCACCGCCATAGCACAAAGCCCCAGTGTGACCGAGAGCGCCCCGCCAGAGGCCCCTCCCCCCGTCACAAGGCTGGGATCATGGCGGTTGGGCGGGGTGACGCTGAGGGCATTCACCCCCAGAAGATCCAGCCCCAGCTCGGTCATCTGCGTCTTCCCCAGACAAACCCCGCCCGCGGCACTGGCCTGCTGCAACGCGCGCGCATCACGGGCGGGCACATGGCCCGAAAACAGCCGGCTGCCCGCTTCGGTGACCGCCCCCGCACTGTCCACCGCATCCATCCATGAAATGGCCACCCCATCCAGCGCCGAACGCCCCTGCCCCACTTTCGTGCGGGTCCGCGCCGCCATCGCCTCGAAGCGCGCCCGATTGGGGGTCTGGCGGGCAAATGCCATCCGGCCATCGCGCCCCGCTGCCGTCTCCAGATAGAGTTCGACCTGCGCGACCGGATCCAGCATGCCCGCGGCAATCAGACGCCCTTGTTCCGCGGCAGGCAGATAGCGGGTCGAGGTCGTCATGCAGGCTCTCCAATCATCACTCAAACCCAAGGCTAGACATGATTTTATCGTTCTGACAATGGGGGTTACACCAAAGTCGTGCAAGCAATGGACAAGCGCGCCGAAAACGCCATATTTAGCAGCATGAAAACCGATTGTGATATCCTTATTTCCGGCGGCGGGCTGAACGGCCCGACCTTGGCATTGGCGCTGGCACAGGCGGGGCTACGGGTGACCGTGGTCGATGCAACGCCGCCCCGCGCAAGGGCCCATCAGGGCTTTGACGGGCGGGCCTACGCTTTGGCGGTCGCCTCGCAGCGGCTGCTGAAGGGGCTGGGCCTATGGGGCCAGCTTGCCCCCGAGGCGCAACCGATGATGGATGTCAAAGCCTCCGATGGTCACGCAGGCGACGGCGCGGCCCCCTTCTTTTTGCATTTCGACTCGCGCGAGATGGACCAGTCGCCTGTGGGCTGGATGCTGGAAGACCGCTATCTGTCCCGCGCCTTGCAGGACGCGATGGAGGCACAGCCCCTTGTCACCCTGATCGCGGGCACCTCTGTCATCGCGCAAGAGGTATCCCAAGGCCATGTCACAGCGACGCTTTCGGACGGTCAATGCCTGACGGCCCGCCTGCTGGTCGGGGCCGACGGGCGCAAATCCGGCGTGGCCGAACGTGCGGGGATCACGCGCGAGGGCTGGGATTACGGCCAGACCGCTCTGGTCGCCGCAATCGCCCATGAAAAACCGCATCACGGCATCGCGCAGCAGTTTTTCATGCCGACCGGCCCGTTGGCGATCCTGCCGCTGACCGGCAACCGGTCCTCTATCGTCTGGAGCGAGACGCGCGAGAACGCGCAGACGCTGGACGGCCTGTCGGATGGCGATTTTCTGGGCCTGCTGCGCCCGCGCTTCGGGGATTTCCTTGGCCAGATCTCTCTGGCTGGCCCGCGTTTCAGCTACCCGCTGAACCTGACACTGGCCAAATCCTATGTGGCCGCGCGGATCGCATTGGTCGGCGATGCGGCGCATGGCGTGCATCCGATTGCGGGACAGGGGCTCAATCTCGGGCTGCGTGATGTCGCGGCGCTGGCGCAGGTTCTGGTGGATGCCTACCGGCGTGGCGATGATATCGGTGCGCTGAATGTGCTGGAAGACTATCAAAGCTGGCGGCGCTTTGATTCCACCTCGCTGGCGCTGGGGATGGATACAGTCAACAAGCTGTTTTCCAACCATAACCCCCTGCTGAAACTCGGGCGCCAGATGGGAATGGGGCTGGTTCAGGCACTCCCCGGATTGCGGCGCGGCTTCATGACACAGGCCGCAGGGCTGGGTGGCCCCCTGCCCCGCCTTCTGAAGGGCGAGCCGCTTTAACCCGCCTCAATCGACATCCAGATCCCGCGCCTCGGACGGGATCAGGATCGGAATGCCGCCGCGGATCGGGAAGGCCAGACGTGCGGGCTTCGAGATCAGTTCCTGTGCGGCGGCATCATAATGCAGCACGGCATGGGTCAACGGGCACACAAGCACCTCCAGCATCCGCCTGTCGAAGGCAGGGCGCTCGGTGCTGACACGGTCAGGATTATCCTCCGGTTGCGCTGTGCTCATTGCAGGCTCTCTTCCCCTTCGCCACCGCTGCGCAGGGAGAAATCCATCAGCGTCAGCAGGGTTTCGCGCCGCACCGTCAGGTTGGGAGCCTCCAACAGGGCCTGCTTGTCCTCCGGAGAAAGCGGCATCAGCATCGAGAGCGAATTGATCAGCAATTCGTCCTCGGCATCACGCAGACTATCCCAGTCGGTATCCATGCCGTTGGCCTCGAAAAACCGGCTCAGAAGCGCAAAGAAACTCTCGCGTTGCAGGCCCCGGTCATGGTCAGGTCCATGCAGATCGCCGGAGAACTCGTCCCACTCGACCTCGCCCATAATGTAGGGCGTGAACCCGTCGCGTGCGCCCATCAGACGGAAGCGCGAGATGCCGGTCAGGGTGATCAGATAGCGCCCGTCCTCGGTTTCGGAAAACCCCGTCAGACGCCCCGCGCAGCCGATCGGCGCAAGCTCGGCCTCGTCCTCGCCGTGGTTGCGCGGCAAGATCATCCCGATCAACCGCCCCGGCGTTTTCAGGCAATCCTCGATCATCTGCAAATAGCGCGGCTCGAAGATATGCAGGGGCAGCGTCCCCCGGGGCAGCAAAAGCGCCCCGGGCAACGGGAAGAGCGGAATGGCATCGGGCAGGTCGATTGCGTTCATCATGGACCACCAGCTAGGCCGAAACCCCGATCAGACAAATATCATCGAGGCGAGTTTGCGACGCCCCTTTGCAACCAGAGGATCGGTGGGTTTGAGCGCCTCGAAAATGGTCTGCAACTGGGCTTTGGCCGCGCCATCATTCCATTCGCGGTCACGGCGGAACAGCTCCAGAAGCTGGTTGATCGCGCCTTCCGCATCACCTGCGGCAAACAGCGCCTGCGCCAGATCGAAGCGCGCCTGAGCATCGGTCGGATCGGCATCCACCTTCGCCTGCAGTTCCGCCTGCGGACCGGCATTGGCCGATTGTTTGGCAAGTTCCAGCTGTGCCAGCGCCGCCTCGACCGATGCCGCCGTGGCAAGGGCGGGCGCAAGATTTTCAACCAGCGCCTGCGCCTGCTCAAGCTGCCCTGCCGCGATATGGGCACGGATCAACCCCGAGAAGGCCTCGGCATTTTCAGGCTCTTCGTCCAGAATGGCCGCAAAGGTCTCGGCGGCGTCCTCGGCCGCGCCCTCCGCCAGCATCTCTTCGGCGGCGGCAATCGCATCGGCCAGACCGTTATCGGCCCCCGGCCCCATCTCGGCGATCTTGGTCACGAATTTCTCGATCTCGGAGCCCGGAAGCGCGCCCTGGAACCCGTCCACCGGCTGGCCCTGATAGAAGGCATAGACGGTCGGGATGGACTGCACCCGCATCTGCCCTGCGAGCATCTGGTTTTCATCGACATTGATCTTGGCCATCACGACCGCACCCTTGGCCTTGGTCACCGCCGCTTCCAGCGCCGGACCCAGCGTCTTGCACGGGCCACACCACGGCGCCCAGAAATCGACGATCACTGGCACGGTTTGCGATCTCTCGATCACGTCGGCCATGAAATTGGCTTCGGTTACGTCCTTGATCAGGTCATCGGTTGCGGCTGTCATACCGCCGATCATCTCATTGCCGAGCATGGGATCTTCCTTCCGGAGTTCTGTCGGTGTCTATATGCGCTCGCGGACCCGCCCCGCCAAGGGCTGCCCTGCGGGACGCGCGAAATTAAAGATCGAAAGTCGCGAAGACCGGCGCATGGTCGGAGGGCTGTTCCCAACCGCGCACATCGCGCAGGATACGCGAGCCCGAGGCCGCGCCCGCAATATCCGCTGTCGCCCAGATATGGTCCAGACGACGGCCCTTATCGGCGGCGGACCAATCCTTGGCGCGATAGCTCCACCAGCTATAAAGCAGCCCTTCGGGGATGTCCTGACGGGTCACATCGACCCAGTTGCCCGCTTTCATCACCGCGTCCAGATGCTCTACCTCGATGGGCGTATGGCTGACGATTTTCAGAAGCTGCTTATGCGACCAGACATCATCCTCGCGCGGGGCGATATTCAGATCGCCCACCAGAATGGCGCGCTCGGGCGCTTTGGCGGCGAATTCATCGCGCATATGGGTGAGGTAATCCAGCTTCTGGCCGAATTTCTCGTTCACCTCGCGGTCGGGCACATCGCCCCCTGCGGGCACATAGAAGTTATGCACAGTCACGCCATTGGCAAGACGCCCCGCCACATGGCGCGCATGGCCCAGATTGGCATAATCGCCGGCGCCTGCCTCTTCCATCGGGATCTTGGAAAAGATCGCTACCCCGTTATAGCCCTTCTGGCCGCGGGCAACCATGTGCTCGTAGCCCAAAGCGCGGAAGCTCTCGAAGGGGATGCTCTCCACAGGGCTCTTGCACTCCTGCAGGCACAGCACATCGGGTGCCTCTTCGCGCATCAGACGCGCCACAAGCCCCTCGCGCAGGCGGACCGAGTTGATGTTCCAGGTTGCAAGGGTAAAGCTCATGGGTGTCTCCGTTTATCGCGCGCGGATAGTGGCGATAACGGCCGTGGGGCGCAAGGCGAAAGGCGAGGCTCCACCCCGGCCATCCCAGGCAAATGCCCCCTCTTGCGGCCCGGATCGGCCTCACGCGCCGCGCCCGAGCGGGGGATCGGCAGCGCCACGGACAAAATGGGGGAAACCGTACGGGCGACCGGACTCGAACCGGTATGGGCCTAGGCCCCAGGGAGTTTAAGTCCCATGCGTCTACCATTCCGCCACGCCCGCAACGTCGTCTTGGCTAAGCGAAAGGCTGCGAAGGCGCAAGAGGCCAGCGCCTCTAACCCTTCAATATTTCGTCCAAACGCGCCTTTTCCTCGACACTCAGCGCCTCGGGGCGGGGGTCGTGACGGCGGGCCCTGCGGCGCACCCAGACCACCACACTGCCCAAGGCAATCAGCAAGGTGGCAGGCCCCGCCCAGTAGAGCAGCAGATTGGCGCCCTTCGCCTCGGGAGAAAACAGCACATATTCCCCGTAGCGCGCCGTCACATATTCCAGCACCTGCTGGTCCGTATCGCCCGCCACCAGCCTTTCGCGCACCAGACGCCGCAGATCACGGGCCACGGCGGCGTTGGAATCGTCGATATCCTCGCCTTGGCAGACGGGGCAGCGCAGCTCTGTGCTCAGGGCGCGAGCGCGGGCCTCCAGCGCCGGATCGGGCAGGATCTCGTCGGGCTGCACGGCCAGAACCGCCGCCGCCTGCAACATGACGAAAGACAGGGCGCAAAGAAGGATACGGATCATCGGCACGGCCTCACTCTGCCGGAGTTGCGGAAGAGACGGCCGACGCCTTGCGCGCGCCCGCAGCCACACGATACCGGCGGTCCGACAGGCTGAGCAACCCGCCAAGGGCCATGATAATCGCCCCACCCCAGATCCAGATCGCGAAGGGTTTGATATAGGTGCGCACGGCCCAGCCGCCATTCTCCTGCGGATCGCCGATCACCAGATAGATGTCGCGCAGGAAGCCACTATGGATTGCGGCCTCTGTGGTGGGCATGCCCTCGGTCGGATAGACCCGCTTTTCGGGATGCAGCACCGTGATCACCTTCCCGCCACGCCGCACAGTCATCGTGGCGGTGGTGGCAACATAGTTCGGCCCCTGATCGCGATGCACCTCATCAAGGCTGATCCGGTATCCGGCCACCTCGAAGGGCTGCCCCTCCTGTGCCACGCGGATATCCTCGACCTGACCGGCGGTCAGCAGCCCGACCCCCATGATGGTGATCGCCAGACCGGAATGCGCCACCGCCTTGCCCCAATCGGCGCGCGGCAGGCGCAACAGCCGTGCGGGCCTGCGTCCGGCACGCTGCCAGAGTTCGACAAGCGCCCCCAGAATGATCCATGCCCCGAGGAAACTGGCCACCAGTGCCATCAGCGACCGGCCCGTTTCCATTGTCCATCCCAGTCCGGCAATCGCCAGCGCGAGCACGAAGGCCGGCAGCAGCGGACGCAGCACACGGCCCATCTTCGCACGTTTCCACGGCATCATCGCCCCGACCGGCAGCACCAGCGCCAGTGCCACGAAGAACGGCGTGAAGCTTTTATCGAAGAACGGCGCCCCGACCGAAAGCTTGCGCGCCCAGAACATCTCGGCCAGCAGGGGCCAGATCGTGCCCACAAACACCACAAGCGCCGCCACGGCCAGCAGGATATTGTTCAGCACAAGCGCGTTTTCCCGCGACAGCATGGAAAACACGCCCCGCGCCTGCATGGCCCCCGCGCGGAAGGCATAGAGCGTCAGCGCCCCGCCCACGAAGACCGCCAGAATGCTCAGGATATAGATCCCGCGCTGCGGGTCATTGGCAAAGCTATGCACCGAGGTAATCACACCGGAGCGCACGATAAACGTGCCGATCAGCGAAAATCCGAAGGCCAGAATGGCCAGAAGGATCGTCCAGCTTTTCAGCGCCTCGCGTTTTTCCACAACGATCGCACTATGCAAAAGCGCCGCTGCCAGAAGCCACGGCATGAAGGAGGCGTTTTCCACAGGGTCCCAGAACCAGAAACCGCCCCAGCCCAGTTCGTAATAGGCCCACCATGATCCAAGGGCGATACCGATGGTCAGAAAGATCCATGCCGCAAGCGTCCAGGGCCGCACCCAGCGCGCCCATGCCGCATCGACGCGCCCCTCGATGAGGGCGGCCACGGCAAAGGAAAAGGCCATCGAAAGCCCGACATAGCCCAGATAGAGGAAGGGCGGGTGGAAGGCCAGACCGGGGTCTTGCAGCAGCGGGTTCATCCCGCGCCCGTTCATCGGCGGATTGGCCATGCGCAGAAACGGGTTCGAGGTGAACAGGATGAAAATCAGGAATGCCAGCCCGATCATGCCCTGCACCGACAGGACACGGGCCCGCAGACGGGGCGGGAGATTGCCACCAAACCATGCCGCCGCCGCGCCGAAGATCGACAGGATCAGCACCCAAAGCAGCATGGAGCCCTCGTGGTTGCCCCAAACTCCCGAGACCTTATAGAGCATCGGCTTGTCGGTGTGACTGTTCTCGTAGACCAGCGCGACCGAAAAATCCGATGTCACGAAAGCATAGGTCAGCGCCAGAAAGGATGTCACGACAAGCAGAAACTGCACCGTCGCCGCCGGTCCGGCGACCGCCATCCAGCCGCGCCAGTTCTTATGCGCCCCGATCAGCGGCACAAGGGACTGAATAACGGCCACAAAAAGTGCCAGTATAAGAGTAAAGTGACCTAGCTCGGCAATCATCGCGGGGGCCTCCTGTTGCGCAGGCACCTTACCGCCCGCAGGCGCGTAGGAAAAGCACCCAGCCTATCACACCATGGAATATGTTGCAGGCTTGGCCCTAGCCGATCACCGCAGGCCGCCTTGTGCCCAGCAACAGGCTGGTTTCGCTGCGGCGCACCCCTTCGAAGGCGCGGATGATCAGCAGAAGATCATCGAATTCCTGCAGATTGCGGGCGCCAATCTCCAGCAGGAGATCCCATTGCCCATTGGTCGTATGCACCGCCTGCACCAGAGGCAGGCCCAGCAGGTTCTGCACGATCTGGTCGGTCTGGCGACCGTCGATCTCCAGCAACATCACCCCGCGCACGGCAGCCTGCGGCGCATCCGAGCGGGTCTGGACGGAAAAGCCGGTAATCTCGCCCCGCGAGATCATCTTTTCGATCCGCGAGCGCACGGTGGCCCGCGACAGGTTGAGCTGGGTCGCCAGATCGGACACAGCCGCCCGCCCATCGCGACGCAGCGCGGCAATCAGACGGCGGTCCGTATCATCGAGCTGATCAGAAGAAACGCTCTCACCTGTCATGAAATCACCTCGGGAAAACCGCTCTCAGACATCCCTATCCGGCTCGGACAGGGCAACCACAGGAACAAAAACAGCACATGCTGCGGCCCCTTTTGATTAATTTACCACAGCTCTGCAAGCGGTTTCTGGCACGGCATGAAGGCCGGCCTGCCCCCCGAACCACCCCGCCCAAGAGGCCGATCGTCCGCGCGCGCCCTCGGAGGGTCCTCACGTCAATGGCCTTTACTTCACGGCGCAATGACCGCATGCATGGACGATACCGACACGGGCCGGAATGCGCCGATTTTGGCCTGCGGGCCGTGCCAGCACGCGTTCCGGTCCTTATCCGAAGGATAGCCCCATGCGTTTCATGCTCCCGATTGCCCTGATTGCTTGTCTTGCCGCCTGCAAACCCGATGCCCCACCAGCGGATATGCTGGCCGCTCTGCCTGTCGGGCAGGAATGGCAGGTCACGCAGATCGCAGGCCGTCCGGTGCCCGAGGGGGTCAAGGTCAACCTGCTCCATCCGGAAGCGGAGCAGATTGCCGGAAATTCGGGCTGCAACCGCTATAGCGCGCCTGTGGAACGGCGCGACGGCAAGCTGCATATCGGTGCGATTGTCGGCACCCGCATGATGTGCTCGGAACCGCAAATGCAGACCGAACAGGCCTTCCATGCAGCCATTGCCCGCGTCGACAGTGTTGCGGCCACACAAGACGGCATCGAACTGCGCGCCGATGGCCAACCCGTTATCATCGCGGTCAGACCTGCGGACTGATCGCCGCCGCATCCGTCACCGTCTCCATCGCCACATAGGTGGTGGTGGAGGAAACATGTGGCAAAGCCGAGATTTTCTCGCCCATCACACGGCGATAATCGGTGATATCGCGGGTCCGGACCTTCAGCAGGTAATCGAAGCCGCCAGCGATCATATGGCACTCTTCCACCTCGGGAAGGGCGCGCACCGCGCGGTTGAACGCCGCCAGCGACACCTCGCGCGTGTCCAAGAGCCGCACCTCGACAAATGCCACATGGCTCAGCCCCATACGGATCGGGCTGAGCACGGCGCGATAGCCCTTGATCACCCCCAGATCCTCAAGCCGCTTCATCCGCGCCTGCACAGGCGTCTTGGTCAGCCCGACGCGGCGCGCAAGCTCGGTAACAGACAGCCGCCCCTCTTCCGAAAGCGCCGCGAGAATCTTCTGGTCGTAATTATCGAGGTCTGGCAGATCATTTGGCATGTTTAGACCCGTATCTTTGGTTTCTTCGACCAAGAATTGTCATCGAATGGGCGAAATAAAAAGTGGTTTCGATGTAGATTAGACAAAATACCTTCCTTGAGGCCCGCCATGACCAAAATTTCATCTCCCATCGTTGATCCGGCGCTGGACTTCCAGCAGATCGACGCGCTGACGTTGCAACCCGAAGAACCGCTGCTGGACCGCCTGATCGCGCAGGCCGCGCTGGATGAGAGCACGCGGGGCAAGATTGCCGCACGCGGGGCCGCACTGGTGCGCCGTATCCGCGCCGATAGCCGTCCGGGCCTGATGGAGGTCTTTCTGGCGGAATACGGTCTGTCGACCGAGGAAGGCATTGCGCTGATGTGTCTGGCCGAGGCGCTGTTGCGCGTGCCGGATGCCGACACGATGGATGCGCTGATCGAAGACAAGATCGCACCGTCGGATTGGGGCAAGCATCTGGGCCATTCGGCCTCGCCGCTGGTCAATGCTTCCACGTGGGGCCTGATGCTGACGGGCAAGGTGCTCGATGACCGTCCGCCGGGAATGGCAGGCCATCTGCGCGGCGCGATCCGCCGTCTGGGCGAGCCGGTGATCCGCAAGGCCGTAAGCCGCGCGATGAAGGAAATGGGCCGCCAGTTCGTTCTGGGTGAAACCATCCAGTCGGCGATGGTGCGCGCCAAGAAGCAGGAAGCCAAGGGCTATTCCTACAGCTATGACATGCTGGGCGAAGCCGCCCGCACCATGAAAGACGCCAAGCGCTACGAGGAAGACTACTCGAAAGCGATCGACGCGATTGCCACCAACTGCCGCAAGGGTCACCTTTACGACAACCCCGGCATTTCGGTGAAATTCTCGGCGCTGCATCCGCGCTACGAGCTTGCCAAGGAAGAGCGCGTGATGGCCGAGCTGGTGCCGGTCGTACTGCGTCTGGCGCAAAAAGCCGCCAAAGCCGATATGAGCTTCACCGTCGATGCCGAAGAAGTCGACCGCATGACGCTGTCCTTCAAGGTGATCGAGGCCGTGCTGGCCGATCCGTCGCTGGCAGGCTGGGACGGTTTTGCCGTGGTGGTGCAGGCCTATGGCCGCCGCTGCACCCCTGCAATCGACTGGCTCTACGATCTGGCGCAGCGCTATGACCGCAAGATCATGGTCCGTCTGGTGAAAGGCGCCTATTGGGACGCCGAGGTGAAGCGCGCGCAGGTCATGGGCCTCAAGGACTTCCCCGTATTCACCCGCAAAGCCTCGACCGATGTCAGCTACATCTCCAATGCCCGCAAGCTTCTCAGCCTGCGCGACCGGATCTACCCGCAATTTGCAGGCCATAACGCGCATACCGTGTCGGCCGTGCTGGAAATGACCGAAGGCGAAGACCGTCGCAATTTTGAATTCCAGCGTCTGCATGGCATGGGCGAGCGTCTGCATGACCTCGTTCTGGGCGATCACAAGACCCGCTGCCGGATCTATGCGCCCTGTGGTGCCCACCGCGACCTGCTGGCCTATCTGGTGCGTCGCCTGCTGGAGAACGGCGCGAATTCGAGCTTCGTGAACCAGATCGTGGACGAGGATGTGACCCCCGAGGAAGTGGCCTCCTGCCCCTTCGCTCAGGTGGAAAGCACCCGCCATGTGGAAAACCCGATCCTGCGCAAACCCGATGCGCTGTTCGGCGACCGCAAGAACTCGACCGGCTTCGATCTGACCGAACGCGACGCTCTGGCGACCATTGATGCCGCCCGTGCACCGTTCAAGGCCGCCCGTTTCGAGGCCCGCCCGCTGATCGCAGGCACCGCACAGCCGTTGCCCGTTGTCGAGGCGCTCAACCCCTCGAATGGCGACGTGATCGGTCAGGTCTTCAACGCCTCCAGCGCCGATGTCGAGACCGCTCTGGCCAATGCCCAACCGTGGGCCGCGTCGGAAACCGAACGCGCCGAGGTTCTTAACCGCGCCGCAGAGCTTTACGAAGCCCATTACGGCGAAATCTTCGCAGCCCTCGCCCGCGAGGCCGGCAAGATCCAGATCGATGCCGTGGCCGAGCTGCGCGAAGCTGTCGACTTCCTGCATTACTACGCCCACAACATCCCGCAAAATGCGCAGGCGCGTGGCCTCTTCACCTGCATCAGCCCGTGGAACTTCCCGCTGGCGATCTTCACCGGTCAGGTGGCCGCAGCCCTTGCGACCGGCAATGCCGTGCTGGCCAAGCCCGCCGAGCAGACGCCGATCATCGCCACCCTCGCCGTGCAGCTTCTGCATGAGGCAGGCGTGCCGCGCGAAGCCCTGCAACTGCTGCCGGGTGATGGGGCGACCGTGGGCGCGCGCCTGACCTCGGATGCGCGGATCAATGGCGTGGCCTTCACCGGCTCGACCGAGACCGCGAAGATCATCCGTCGCGCTATGGCCGACAACATGGACCCCGGCGCGCCGCTGATCGCGGAAACCGGTGGTCTGAACGCCATGATCGTCGATTCCACCGCCCTGCCGGAACAGGCCGTGCGCGATATCCTCGTCTCGGCCTTCCAATCGGCGGGTCAGCGCTGCTCGGCCCTGCGTTGCCTGTATGTGCAGGACGACATCGCCCCCACCATTCAGGAAATGCTGTTTGGCGCGATGGACGAGCTGCTGGTGGACAACCCGTGGGATCTGACAACCGATATCGGTCCGGTCATTGATGACGAGGCTGCAGGCATCATCCGCGACCACGTGGCAACCGCCCGTGCGCAAGGCCGCGTGCTGAAAGAAATCAGCGCCCCGCAACAGGGCCATTTCTGTGCCCCCGTCGCGATCCGTGTGAACGGCATCGAGGATATGAAACGCGAGATTTTCGGCCCCGTGCTGCATATCGCGACCTTCAAATCCGAAGACCTGCACAAGGTCATCGACGCGGTCAACGCGACCGGCTACGGGCTGACCTTCGGTCTGCACACCCGTATCGACAACCGCGTGCAGGAAGTCACGGAAAGCATCCATTGCGGCAATATCTACGTTAACCGCAACCAGGTGGGCGCGGTCGTGGGCAGCCAGCCTTTCGGTGGCGAAGGGCTTTCGGGCACCGGCCCCAAAGCGGGTGGCCCCGAATATCTGTGGCGCTTCACCACTTCGGCACCCTCGGACAAGCCGCAAGAGGCGCGCTCGCTTCCGGGCCCGACCGGTGAATCGAACCGCCTGACGCTGCATGTGCGCGAACCGCTCCTGTGCATGGGCCCCAGCGCCGAAGAGGCCCGCAACCAGAAAGCGGCTGTCGAAGCACTGGGCGGCGTGGCCGAAGTGGCCACCAATATGACGCCGGATGGTCTGACCGCGAAACACGGCATTTCGGGGGCGCTCTACTGGGGCAAACCGGAAGAGGCGCGCAAATACGCGCAGGCCTTGGCCCGCCGTGAGGGACCGATCCTTGCGCTGATCACCGGCCACCCCGATGTGGGCCATGTCTGGCATGAACGCCATATCTGCATCGATACCACAGCGGCAGGCGGCAACGCCCAGCTTCTGGCCTCGGCGGGCGCGAAATAACCCGTCCGGACCCTGTTCCCCTGAATGGCCTCCCCTTGCGGGAGGCCATTTTTATTGTGGGCGCGGCATCTTCGCCTATGCTGGTTGGTGAACCGGAGGAAACGCCCATGATCATCGACCAGAATGCCCCGCAAACCGTGAGCTGTCATTGCGGTGCCGTAAAGCTGCAAATCCGTCTTGCAGACGGGCTGCGCACCGCGCGGCGCTGCGATTGCTCGTTCTGTCGCAGGCGCGGGGCGGCGGCTGTTACGGTGAAGCTGGAGGATCTGGAGATCACGCAGGGCGAAGAGAACCTGACCGTCTATCAGTTCAACACCAAGACGGCGGTGCATTACTTCTGCAAGACCTGCGGGATTTACACCCATCACCGCCGCCGCTCGGACCCGACCCAATATGGTGTGAACCTTGGTGCCATCGAGGGCGTGAACCCCCGCGACTGGGAGCCTGTCAAATGGGTCGACGGGGTCTCGCACCCCTCTGACAGATGAGCCGCTCCGAACGGCTGCTGCAGCTTCTGGACATCCTGCGCCGCCATCGCCATCCGGTGACGGGGGCCGCTTTGGCGCAGGAACTGGGGGTAAGCCTGCGCACGCTCTACCGCGATATTGCCACCTTGCAGGGGCAAGGCGCCCCGATCGAGGGCGAGGCCGGTCTGGGCTATGTGCTGCGCGAAGGCTTTCTGCTGCCGCCGCTGACCTTTCCGGTCGAAGAGCTTGAGGCGCTTGTTGTTGGCACCCGCTGGCTGGCCAGCAAGGGCGACAGCGATCTGGCGCAGGCGGCGGAAAGCGCGCTGGCGCGGCTGCGCGCGGTGGTGCCCGCTGCCCTGCGCGACGAGATGGACCTGACCACGCTGGTGGTGGGCGGCCCGCGCCCTGCCCCCGATCAGGTAGCCTCGCGCGCGCTGCGGGCGGCCATCCGCCAGCAACAGAAGCTGCGCATTACCTATCGCACGGGCGAGGGTACCCTGTCGGAGCGCGTGATCTGGCCCGTGGCGCTGGCATTTTTTGACCAAGCGCGGGTGCTTCTGGGCTGGTGCGAGCTGCGCGGCGATTTCCGCAGTTTCCGCACCGACCGAATATCGGAAGCACTCCCCACGGGCGAGACCTACCGTCCCCCGCGCAAGAAGCTGTTCGATGACTGGCGGCGCGCGCAGGGGCTGCTTGGCTGCTGACAGAAACTGACACAGGGGCACGCTAGAGAGGGGGCATCATGAAAAGGAGCACCCCATGACCCAGACCACCCTCTTTCTGTATGTTGCGGATATCGCACGGTCCTGTACCTTCTACGAAGCGGCTTTCGGGCAGGCACCGCTTGAAAGGATGGACCAGTTCGCGCTGTTCAAACTGCCCGACGGGCAAGCCCTTGGGCTTTGGCAGAAGGATCATGTGACACCGGCTGCCACGGGAGCTGCCGGGGGCTGCGAGATCGGCTTCAAGCTGGCCCAAGGCGAGGTCGACACACAATTTAACCAGTGGAAAGCGCTAGGTCCGGTCCTGATGGAGCCGACCGACCTGCCCTTTGGCCGCAGCTTCGTGATTGCCGACCCCGACGGGCACCGGCTGCGGCCCTATGCTATGGGCTGATCACTTCAGCAGACTGTCTTTCGACGCGCGGCGGTTCATCCCGCCGCGATTTGCATGACGGCTGTCATGGCCGCCCTGACACTCGACGCAAAGCTTTACTCCGGGAATGGCCTTGCGCCGCGCCTCGGGGATCGGCTCGTCACAGTCCACGCAAAATTCGGCGCTTTCGCCCGTGGGGCCACGGCGCTGGCGCATACGGGCCAGTTCATCCTGAACCGAGGCTTCGATCTGTTCGTTCACGGCCCCGTCGCGGGCCCAACCTCCTGCCATAGCGCACCTCCTGTTTCCAAGATGGGCAGCATAGGCGCACGGCACAAGCCCGTTGGTCGCCAAACGGCATTCTGGCATAGAAAAACGCCCCCGCGGGTGGCAGGGGCGTTTGGTCAATGTTGCAAAAAGGATCAGCTGCGCAGGCTGCCCTTGGTCGCCTTGGTGACCTTGTCGATGATCTTGGCAGAGACCGCCTCGATATCCTTATCGGTCAGCGTCTTGTCCCGCGGCTGCAGGCGGACACTGAGCGCGATGGACTTCTTGCCCGCACCCATCTGCTCTTCCGCTTTCGGGCCGGTGAACTGGTCGAAGACATTCACTGCCTCGATCAGCGCCTTATCCGCGCCCAAGGCGGCATTTACGGCGGTCAGCACCTCGGTCTTGGCATCGACGACAAAGGCGAAGTCACGCTCGACCGCTTGCAGGTCGGACATTTCCAGCGCCGGACGCGACGGGCCCTTGGCTTTCGGGAAGGGCACATTTTCCAGCCAGATGGTGAAGGCCACCGCCGGACCTTTCACGCCCATCTCGCGCAGGACCTTGGGATGGATCTCGCCAAAGGCACACAGCTTGTTCGGCCCCAGAGCCATCACGCCCGAGCGACCGGGGTGCCACCAGCCATCCAGCTTGCGGTTGATCTGCATCCGCGCAGGCGCACCGATCGCCGACAGAATGACCTCGGCATCGGCCTTGGCGTCATACAGGTCCACCGGACGGCGCGAGCCATAGGGGTCACGCGGGGCGATCTGGCCGACCAGAAGGCCGGTTGCCTGCAGATGCTGCTCGCCCGGTTCGCCGCCCGTGAAGGCGGGGCCAACCTCGAAAAGCGCCAGATCGCCCGCGCCGCGTGCCTGATTGCGGCTGGCGGCTTGCAGAAGACCCGGCAGCAGGTCGGGGCGCAGATGGGTCATTTCCGAAGAAATCGGGTTCTGCAGCTTGGTCGCATCCGCGCCGCCGCCGAACAGCGTGGCCGAGGCGGCATCGATGAAGCTATAGGTCACGCATTCATTATAGCCCGCGCCCGCAATGCTGCGACGCGCCATTTTCTCGCGGCGCTGCAGGGGCGTGAGGATCGCCCCCGGAACGCCTGCAGTCTCGCGCGCCATCGGCTTGCCTTCCAGCTGCGCGAGCGACGCGATACGCGCCACTTCCTCGACCAGATCGGCCTCGCCCAGAATATCGGGACGCCAGCTGGGCGGGGTCGCCATATCGCCGTCCAGCGTGAAGCCAAGCGCCTCAAGCGTTGCGCGTTGGGTCGCCTCCGCGATCTCCATACCCACAAGGCTGATCACGCGGGCGGGGTCGAGCTTATAGGCGCGATCCACCTGCGGCATGGCACCATCGGACACCACATGAGACGCCTCGCCGCCGCAAAGGTCCAGCACCATCTGCGTCGCCAGTTCCAGCCCGTCCAGCGTGAAGGCCGGATCAACGCCACGTTCAAACCGGTAGCGCGCATCCGAATTGATCTTCAGCGCACGGCCCGTGGCCGCCACGGTGATCGGGTCCCAATAGGCGGATTCAAGGAAGACATCGACGGTGTCAGCCTCGGCACCCGAGGCAGAGCCGCCCATGATACCGGCAAGGCTTTCGACGCCATTGTCATCCACGATCACCATCTGGCCTTCGCGCAGGGTGTAGGTTTTCTCGTCGAGCGCGGCGAAGCTTTCGCCGCCTTTGGCGGGCTCGATACGCAGACCACCGGCCACCTTGGCCGCATCAAACACATGCAGCGGGCGGTTCAGGTCGAAGGTGAAGTAATTGGTGATATCCACCAGCGCCGAGATCGGACGCAGGCCAATCGCCTCAAGACGCTTTTTCAGCCACTCGGGGCTTTCGCCGTTTTTCACACCACGGATCACGCGGCCCGCGAAATAGGGGCACCCCTTGGCTTTCAGACCCGCGTCGATGGACACAGACACGGGGCTGTCGAAGCTGCCCGCAACCGGCGTGACCGCCAGCGGCTTCAGCTTGCCCAGACCCCGCGCCGCCAGATCGCGCGCGATACCACGCACGCCCAGAGCATCGGGGCGGTTCGGGGTGATCGCGATATCGATGACCGGATCAACAGCGGCAGGGTTATTCTCGGCCAGCCAATCGACAAACTTCTGGCCAACCTCGCCCGAGGGCAGTTCGATGATGCCGTTATGCTCATCCGACAGCTCCAGCTCGCGCTCGGAGGCCATCATGCCGAAGCTTTCCACACCGCGGATCTTGCCGACCGACAGGGTCACATCAAGGCCGGGCACATAATCGCCGGGCTTGGCCAGAACAACGGTGATGCCTTCGCGGGCATTGGGCGCGCCACAGA
This sequence comes from Thioclava sp. NS-SX20, assembly GCF_057380695.1. Lineage (NCBI taxonomy): Bacteria > Pseudomonadati > Pseudomonadota > Alphaproteobacteria > Rhodobacterales > Paracoccaceae > Thioclava > Thioclava sp. NS-SX20. The sequence continues at coordinate 2,454,163 of NZ_CM170816.1, forward strand.
CGATCTGCGTCTCGCCCTCATCGGTGGCCACACGGCAGACGCGCAGACGGTCGGCGTCGGGGTGGCTCTCGGCATGGACCACTTTGGCGATGGTAAAGCTGGCCAGCTTGGAGGCGGGGTCAATGACCTCTTCGACCTCAAGTCCCAGATCGGTCAGCGCATAGAGGATCTCGTCAAGGCTTGCCTCGGTGTCCAGATGCTCTTTCAGCCAGCTCAGCGTGAATTTCATGGGTCAACCCTTCGTCTATTCCCCCTACGGGATGCGGGCCTGTCCTAGCGGATAAGGGACCGGATGGGAAGGTCACTCCTGCCGCTTCGCGACATCCTTTGCATCCCCCATCTGCAAAAGCCGGATTTCCCGCACCAGACGGATCGTCGGCTTGGCTGCAAAGAGGATCGAGCCGATCAGGAACAGCCATGTGCCGGGGATCATCCATGCGTCGAAGAAGAACATGATCGACCCCGCCACAAAGCAAACGGCCGCCCCGAAATCGACCAATGTATAGGCGAGTTCATAGGCGGCATAAAGCTTGCGCTTTTCGTCGGAATCACCACGTTGGTCGCGGTGAAACAAGGGTTTTCCTGAAATCCGCATAAGCCTCTTTCAGTGTGCGTGCTCTTCTGCCCCGCTGGTGGCGGCCCGGACGACCGACCGGAAGATCACGCTGACCAGAACGACCACCAGCTCGACAAAAATGAGGCTGAGCATGTCGAAATTCCAGCCGAAAGACCCCATCATGACGCCAAAGACCACATGCATCGCGGCCACGACAAACATCACGACATCGTATTTCATGCCCAGATCGTAATTACGCTCGTTCATCGTCTGGCGCGTGTCCGCCCATGCAATAACCAGCGTGATGCAGATCCCCGTGGCAAAGGCCATATAGCTTGCCAGAGGCATAACGCGGTCCACCCCGATGGCCAGCAGGAAGATAAACAGGATTGCACCGCCAAGGCTTGCCACACCAATGCGGGTGATCCCCGCCTCGTAATCCTCGTCCCGCGCGCGCGTCGTCCCCTTGCCCCAGACATATAGCTGACCCACAAGGCTGACCGCGCAGCCCAGTACCATCAGAAAAATCAACCCACCCCAGCTCATGAGATCCCTCCGGTTCCTACGATTTATCTCTGCCAGCATTCTTACCCGCCCCGCGCCAAACGGCCACCCACTTGGCGGGAAGTTGATGAGCAAGATCTTAATGTCGCAGCGAAAGATCAGCGGCCCGCCGCCAGATGCCCATTTTTTCAGCACACCATTCCAGCCTTCCTCTGCCGCCAAATGCAAAACGCCGCCCCTCGGGGGCGGCGTCTTTGAGGTCTGCATCTTGGCAGGCAGGCTTAGCGGCTCAGGCCGCCCAGCACGGTCGGCACATCCTGCGGCGCGAAACCGTAATGCTTGAGCCAGCGCAGATCGCTGTCGAAGAAGGCGCGCAGATCGGGGATGCCATATTTGAGCATCGCCAGACGGTCGATCCCGATACCGAAGGCAAAGCCTTGATATTGCGTCGAATCCACACCAGCCGCCTCAAGCACCTTCGGGTGGACCATGCCCGACCCCAAAATCTCCATCCAGCTATTGCCTTCGCCGATCTTGAGTTGTTTGCCCTCCCAAGAGCAACGGATATCCACTTCTGCCGAAGGCTCGGTGAAGGGGAAATGCGAGGCGCGGAAGCGCAGCTCGACATTATCGACCTCGAAGAAGGCCTTGCAGAACTCTTCCAGCACCCATTTCAGGTTCGCCATCGAGATGTCCTTCCCGATCGCAAGCCCCTCGATCTGGTGGAACATCGGCGCGTGGGTCTGGTCCATATCCATGCGATACACACGGCCCGGCGCGATGACACGGATCGGCGCGCCCTGCTCCTGCATCGCGCGGATCTGCACGGGGCTGGTATGGGTGCGCAGCACATGCGGCGGACGGTCATCGCCCTCGGCACGATGCATGAAGAAGGTATCATGCTCCTGGCGGGCGGGGTGCTCGGGCGCGATATTCAGCGCGTCGAAATTATGCCAGTCGTCTTCCACCTGCGGCCCTTCGGCCACCGAGAAGCCCATATCGGCGAAGATCGCGGTCACCTCGTCCATCACCTGAGACACTGGGTGGATGGTGCCCTGACGACGCGGACGCCCCGGAAGGGTCACATCCAGCCATTCATCCTGCAGACGTGCCTCGAGAGCGGCATCGGCCAGCGCCTGTTTCTTCTCGCGCAAGGCGGTGTCGATCTCGGTCTTCAGCTCGTTGAGCGCCTTACCGAAGGTCTGCTTTTCTTCCGGGCTCATCTTGCCCAGCTCGCGCATCATCAGGCTGATTTCGCCTTTTTTGCCAAGCCCTGCCAGACGCAGCTCTTCCAGAGCCGCCTCATCCGCGGCATACGCCACGCCGGAAAGATATTTCGTGCGAAGCTGGTCGAGATCGCTCATCTGACTCTTACCCTCTGTAATGTTGGGGCCGTTGCTAGCCTTGTCGGAGGCGAAATTCAAGCCAGAGCCGACTGGCTTTATAGAGTACATTCCCTATTCTGAAGCTATTGCTTTAGGACCCGACCATGTTTCAACTGCCCTTAACCCGCTTCCAAGCTATAACTGCTCACCAGTTTTTTGTAGAATCGGCCGACAACAACTATTTCCTCGCGCGACTTACGAGAACAATTTCGATGCCGGAAGAGTTCTGGTGGCAATCCCTGCAAGCTGTCGAGAAGTATCTCAAGGCGGGGCTGGTCCTGAATGGAATAAGCGTGAAAAGACTAGGACATGATCTTCCTATTCTCTTGAAAGAACACCAACGCGCATTTGGCGAACTTGCACTTACAGAGCTCTCCCGCCCTGCCAACATCCGTGACGATCTTTGGCGAGGGGTACAGTTGGATGAGGTGATCGACAGAATAAATGTAATGGGAAATCCCGATACGCGATACGGGCTTACAGGATATTCTAACGAAACATACGATTTATTCGCTCTAGATCAGCTTGTGTTCGAACTACGCAGACGAACAATCGGCCTACAATGGATAATCGGAGCTGACTGGGAAGAACCAGAGTTCGTGGACTTTTATGGGCGAACCTACGGAAACCTTCTTAGAGAACGGCCCGACCGACAAATTCGCAAATTCAAAATGATCCAACCATTCGGCGTTGAGCGATTAGGTGAGGAAATTGGCGATATATTTTACCGTTGGAATTTAAGCTTTCTACGCAACGAACAGGATCTCACCACACCAGCGCCAGTATCGGTCGCGCCTCAAATGGGCGGTTTTCGTAATTCTTACCTGACACTTTTGATGGAAGAGTTACACGACGAGAGAATATCACAGACCGATCCGAAGATCCTCTGGCTGAAAGACAATATGAAACTGCCAAAAACTGTGCTGGATATTTTCAACGGTCCTGCCTGAGCAAAAGCAAAAACCCGCACCTTGCGGCGCGGGTTTTCAAAAACTCATCGGTGCGGCAGCGATCAGGCTGCGGCTTTGGCCTGTGCAACGATTGCAGCGAAGGCTTCCGGCTCGTGAACTGCCAGATCGGCGAGAACCTTACGGTCCACTTCGATACCGGCAACGGCGAGCAGGTTGATGAATTTCGAGTAGGTCATTTCGGCGTCGACTGCGCGGACACCTGCGTTGATACGCTGGATCCAGAGCGAGCGGAAATTACGCTTGCGCGCCTTACGGTCGCGGGTTGCGTACTGGTTTGCCTTGTCGACGGCCTGAGTGGCGGTGCGGAAGTTACGCGAGCGCGAGCTGTAGTAACCTTTTGCGGCCTTCAGGACCTTCTTGTGACGGGCGTGGGTGACCTTACCGGATTTAACGCGTGCCATAGTTCAAGTCTCCCAGTCTTAGCGGTTGTACGGCATGTATTTTTTGACGATTTTCTCGTCGGAGTCGCACAGGACCATGGTGCCAGCGGTGTTACGAATGAACTTCGTGGTCCGCTTGATCATGCCGTGGCGCTTACCTGCGTGACCAACTTTGACATGGCCGTTCGCGGTGAACTTGAACCGCTTTTTGGCAGCGGATTTCGTCTTCATCTTGGGCATTTCCGTCTCCTTAACGTAAGAGGGGTTTACGCGCGACTCGGCATGCCTCTTGGGCCGGCCGCGCGGCCGTCTAGAACGCGCCTTCTAGAAAGCTTTGCCCCGTTTTGCAAGCCTTATTCTGGCCTGACAGCCGCCCCATCGGGCCGGTATGGCCAGATCTCGCGATATCAGGGCAGAAACCGTGCCATCACCCGCGCCACGGCCTGCGGAATGTCACTATAGCTATAGCCGGTCGGGCTGAGAGTCACCGCAAGGATGACAAGACAGGCCCCCAGCACAATCGTGACGGCGGCCATGCGGGGCGGGCGCATTTCGGAATAGGCGGAAACACCGGCGGGAATCGCGAAAACGATCAGCAAAAGACCGAAAGTCAGACAATAATCCGCCGTCATACCCTGCCTTTCCGAGCTGTCTCCCAAATGACAGCCGCCCCGAACGCGGGTCCGGGGCGGCAGCTTGGCTTGAAACGGTTATTCCGGCTCGGTGCGGAAGATCTGGCGCTCGTCGCAAGGCGCGACGCGCAGGATGTTGGTCGTGCCTTCCACATTGAACGGCACACCGGCCACCACCACGATCTGGTCTTTCTCATCGGCCAGACCGAAATCGCGGGTCGCACGGACCGCATTGACCACAGCCATCTTGAAGCGCCCCACCTCTTCGGATTTGATCGCCTGCACGCCCCAGGTCAGGCAGATCTTGCGCAGGGTCTTGGTGACCGGCGACAGCGCGACAATCGGCACCTGCGGACGTTCACGCGCCACAAGACGCACCGAAGTCCCCGTCTGGGTATAGCAGCTGATCGCGGCGATATCGGTGGTCTCCGCAATCTCGCGGGCCGCGGCCACGATGCCATCCGCCACAGTCTGGCGGCGGGCTGCTGTGAAGGTCCGGCTGGAGTTTATAACCTCGCGGTAGGTCGAATCGCCTTCGACCTGCTCGGCGACATTATTCATCGTTTTAACCGCTTCGATCGGATAGCGGCCTGCGGCCGATTCCGCCGAAAGCATCACCGCATCCGCACCCTCATAGATGGCCGTCGCCACATCCGAGACTTCGGCGCGGGTCGGCATCGGGCTTTCAATCATCGATTCCAGCATCTGGGTTGCGACGATCACCGGCTTGGCCGCCGCACGCGCCTTGCGCACCAGCTTCTTCTGGATCGGCGGGACGTTCTGCACCGGAAGCTCGACGCCAAGGTCACCACGCGCAACCATGATCCCGTCGGACACCTCGAGGATCTCGTCATAGGCCTTCACGGCGGCGGGCTTCTCGATTTTCGACAGCACCAGCGCACGCCCCTGCGCCAGAGCTTTCGCCTCAAGCACGTCATCGGCGCGCTGCACGAAGCTCAGCGCCAGCCAGTCCGCGCCCAGCGAGCAGGCGAATTCCAGATCTTTCTTGTCCTTCTCGGACAGCGCGGGGATCGGCAGAACCACATCCGGCACGTTCACGCCCTTACGGTTCGAGATGGTGCCCCCCACCGTCACGGTGCAATTCGCGAAATCCGCACCGCAATCCTCGACCTTCAGGCGGATCTTGCCGTCATTGACCAGAAGCGTGGTGCCCGCTTCCAGAGCGGCAAAAATTTCGGGATGCGGCAGGCAGACACGATGCTGGTCGCCGTCTTTGTCCTCCAGATCCAGACGGAAGGCATCCCCCTCTTCCAGATCTGCCGCACCGGCAGCGAAGGTTCCGACCCGCAATTTCGGGCCCTGAAGATCTGCCAGAACAGCAATCGGGCGCCCCAAATCTTCTTCGACCTTACGAATGATCTCGTAGCGGGCACGCTGTTCGTCATGCGTGCCGTGGCTCATGTTCAGACGGAACACATCGGCTCCGGCCTCGAACAGACCGCGGATCGTTTCATAGTCGGAAGATGCAGGGCCCAGAGTGGCGACGATCTTTACTTTGCGAAGGCGTCTCATGCGACCTCGTTGGTTAGGAATTACGATTTAGTCGTGGGCCGCCCCAAGGTATTGCGCGATTTTGTCGCAAGTGCAACTGGCACTTCGGGGCAGGCTCGCTTATTCACTTTGATGCAGCACCAAAACTAAGAATGCGTGACAATAGGTGATCTTCCATGACCGAAACCGCTTTTCACATTCAGGGCGCAGAGCGGAGCGCATGCTGGCTGGTCACCTGTGATCACGCGACAAACCATGTGCCGGACTGGATCAACGGCGGTGATCTGGGGCTGCCGCCTGCCGATATGGCGCGCCATATCGCTTATGATCCGGGCGCGTTGGGCGTCTCCGAGGCTTTGGCACGCCTGCTGGACGCCCCGTTGATCAGCACAAATTTCTCGCGGCTGGTGATCGACCCGAACCGTGGCGAGACGGACCCGACGCTGCTGATGAAGCTCTATGACGGCACGATCATTCCCGCCAACCGCCATGCCGATGCCGCCGAGAAACTGCGCCGTCTGGAGCGTCTGCATCGTCCCTATCACAAGGCACTGGAAACCTTGGCCGCACGGCGCGAGAACAGCGTGATCTGCGCCATCCATTCCTTCACGCCCCAGCTACGCGGGCGACCGCCGCGGCCTTGGCAGGTCGGCATCCTGTCGGATCCCCGGGACCGCAGACTGGCCGAACCGCTGATCGAGGCGCTCAGGGCGCGACATATTCCGACCGGAGATAACGAACCCTATAAGGGCCATCTTGCCGGAGATTCCATCGACCGCCACGCGCTGCAAACGGGACGCCTGAACATCCTGATCGAACTGCGTCAGGATCTGATCCAGACCAGAGCCCAGCAAGAGGAATGGGCCGCGACTTTGGCACCCCTTCTGCAACAGTCTCTGGATTGTTGCCAGAACCAGCGATAATATCGCGGTATTCAAGGTTAATAGTTTTCAACCTCACGCATTATCACGCGCGCGTGTGAATTAAGATTGACTTAACCATCCAATCACATATCCAGCAGATATTCTTATATTCTGCTGGGGCCGGACATGGGCGCTTTTTTACTTCTTTCCCTTCTTCCTTTGGCTTTCGCTTTCGGCATCCACGACATGTCCGATCACGATGATGATAGCGACGATCCCTCTGACGAGATGACCGCCGATACCGATACCGATACCGGCACGCAGACCGACGATGCGGAAGACGACAGCTCTGACGACGCCACGCAAAGCGATAGCACCACCGAGCCGGACAGCACCGAGGATAGCGCCTCCGAAGCCACCGACACGACCGAGGAAACCGGAGAGGACGAAACGGCGCAGGACAGCTCGGAAAGCGGCACCGATGACAGCACCTCTGGCGAAAACGACTCGCAAAGTGACACGCAAAGCTCTCCGATACGGCAGGTCGCGGCCTCGGGTCAGGTCACCTATGGTTCAGCCGGACGGGACTGGATCCACGGCACCGAGGGCAGCGACACGATCATCGGTGGGGATGGCGATGATACGATCATGCTCAAGGGCGGCGACGACATGGGCAGCGTCCCCGCCGACCTGAGCGATCTGACGACGCTTTCCTCAATAGATGACCTGATCAGCTCGCTTGAGGATCAGGGCTTCTTTGGCGGGATCGGCGGTGCGGGCGATGACTATATCGATGGCGGCGCGGGCAATGATGCGCTGCTTGGCGGCCCGGGCAATGACACGCTGCGCGGCAATACCGGCGATGATGTGCTGATCGACCATCAGGGCTCGGATTCGCTGCATGGCGGCTATGGCGATGACGGGCTGATCGCGCTGGATACGATCGCGGGCAATTCCGATACCCTCAATGGCGGCGCGGGCAGCGACCTGCTGATCGGCGATGATGGCGATGTCATGTGGGGCGGCGATGGTCAGGATGCCTTCATCGTCAATGCAACCAATGCTGGCTCGCCCTATGGCGATCCGGTGACCATCAAGGATTTCGGCGAGGGCACGACCGAGGATGACCCCGAAGTGCTGGTGCTGAGCACCATGCAGGGGCCGCCCTCGACCTTCACCATCTCGGCCGATGATGCGGGTACCACGGTGCGCATCAACGGAAATAGCGTGGCCTATCTGGAAGGCGTCACCGAGGATATGGAAACGCTGGCGCAACAGGTCGTGCTGGTGGATGACCTCACCCAGCAAGCCTATCTGCCCACCGTCCTGAATGCCTGATCGAGAACCGATCCTGCGGATGACAAAAACCCCGACCGCGCGGTCGGGGTTTTCTTTTGCCGTTTCGGGGGCCGCGCTTACAGCGCCGTTTTGGCGCTTTCGGCCAGATAGATCTCGCGCAGGCGGGTCGCCACGGGGCCGGGCTTGCCGCTTGCAACCGGTTTGCCATCCACTTCGATGACCGGCGTCACAAAGGCCGAAGCCGAGGTGAAGAAGGCCTCATCGGCGGCCTGCGCCTCTTCGATGGTGAAGGAACGCTCTTCGATCTGCATCTGCGCCTCGGCGGCATATTTCAGCAGCGCCGCGCGGGTGATCCCGTGCAGGATGTCATTCGACAGCGCGCGGGTGATGATCTTCCCGTCCTTCACGATATAGACGTTATTCGACGAGCCTTCGGTCACGAAACCATCCTCGACAAACCATGCATCATCCACATGCGCTTTCTTGGCCGCCATTTTGGCCAGCGACGGGTAGAGAAGCTGCACGGTCTTGATATCGCGGCGGTGCCAGCGCAGATCGGGGATCGAGATAACCTTGATGCCTTTCTTGGCTTTGGGGTCATCCAGCAGGCCGTTCTTGGCTTGGGTATAAAGCACCACGGTCGGCTTCACATCGGCGGGCGGGAAGGCGAAATCACGGTCGCCGGCATTCCCGCGCGAGATCTGCAGGTAGATGCCGCCATCGATGAAATCGGGGTTGCGCTTGATCAGCTCGCGGTGGATCTCCAGAAGCTCGTCGCGGGTCAGCGGGTTCTGCATCTCCAGCTCGTTCAGCGAGCGGGCGAGGCGCTTCACATGGCCCTCGAAGTCCCACAGCTTGCCGCCGATCACGGCCGTCACTTCATAAACTGCATCGCCCATAACGAAGCCGCGGTCGAAAATCGACACTTTGGCCTCTTCTTCGGGGATATAGTCACCGTTGAGATAAACGATACGGCTCATCGGCCTTACTCCTTCTTCCCTCAACCCCAAAGCACTGCTTCGGGCGGATAAACTTTGCCATCTTCGTAATAGAGCGGCTGCTCACGGTCTTCTGCCAGAAGCAGCGGGGCGTCAAGATCGACAATAGCGGCACCTTGCGCCACCAAGGTCGCGGGCGCCATCCCCAAAGACGACCCCAGCATACAGCCGACCATCACCTTATAGCCTTCCGACAGCGCCACATCGCGCAGGCTGAGCGCCTCGGTCAGGCCGCCGGTCTTGTCGAGCTTGATGTTGATCATGTCGTATTTGCCCTTCAGATGCGCCATCGAAGCGCGGTCATGACAGGCTTCATCGGCACAGATCGGCACCAGACGTTCGACCCCCATCAGGCCCTCATCGGCGGCGGCAGGCAGCGGCTGTTCGACCATCGCGATATTCAGGCGCAGGAGGTGCTTCTGGATATCGAGGAAGGTCTCCATCTCCCAGCCCTCATTGGCATCAAGGATGATCTTGGCCTTGGGGGCCCCTTCGCGCACGGCCTCAAGCCGCGGGATATCATCGGGCGTGCCCAGCTTGATCTTCAGCACGGGGCGATGGGCGTTCTTGGCGGCTTTCTCGCGCATTTTCTCGACCGTATCGAGCGAGAGCGTATAGGCGGTCACTTCCGGCTTGGGTGCGGAAAGCCCCGCCATCTCCCAGACGCGCTTGCCCGCTTTCTTGGCCTCGAGATCCCACAAGGCGCAATCCACCGCATTACGGGCCGCACCGGCGGGCAGCGCCTCTTGCAGCTCCATACGGGTGATGCCCTCGGGCAGCGAATTGATCTGCGCCGTTACACTTTCCAGCGTCTCGGCATAGCGTTTATAGGGCAGGCACTCGCCCCAGCCGGTCACACCGTCGCGGGTGATCCGAACGGTCAGCACATCGGATTGGGTCCGCGAACCGCGCGAGATGGTGAAAGCCTCGGCGAGTTTGAAACTGTCGGGGGTAACTTTGATCATGATCTCTTCCTCACTCTGGCAGGGCCTGTCGCAGGCCATTTGACCCGCAAGCTAAGGCTTTTTCCAAGAGTGTCAGTAAAAACCCGCCGGAAACTGGTTCCGGCGGGTCATGGGCTTACTCGGCGGCGACGGCGTCAAGCGCTTCCAGCGCATCGACCAGCGGGCCCGCACCAAAGCGGAAGGGGTCGGTTGCGGGCAGACCCATTTCGGCTTCGACCTTGGCCAGATAGGCTTTGGCTTCGGCTTCGGGCATGCCCTTGGTATTGATCGAGATACCCACAACCTTACAGGCCGGATTGGCAACCTGTGCCAGTTGCAGCGCCAGATCACGCACGGCTTGCAGCGAAGGCAGCTTATAGCCCGGCAGGCCGCGCATATGGTCACGGGTCGGCTCGTGGCAGATCACCAGCGCGTCGGGTTGGCCGCCGTGGATCAGCGCCATGGTCACGCCCGAATAGGACACGTGGAACAGCGAGCCTTGGCCCTCGATCAGATCCCAGTGATCCTCGTCATTATCGGGGGTCAGATATTCGACCGAACCGGCCATGAAGTCGGCAATCACGGCATCCAGCGGCACACCGTCGCCGGTGATCAGGATACCGGTCTGGCCGGTTGCCCGGAAGCTGGCCTTCATGCCGCGCTCGCGCATCTCTTTTTCCACACAAAGCGCGGTATACATCTTGCCGACCGAGCAATCGGTGCCCACGGCCAGCATGCGCTTGCCCTTGCGCTTCACCCCATTGGCGATCGGATATTTCACCGAAGGAATACGCACGTCATGCAGTTGACGGCCGTTTTTCTCGGCAGCAGCCACCAGTTCGGCCTCGTCGCGCAGCAGGTTGTGCAGGCCCGATGCGATGTCCAGACCGGCTTCCAGCGCCTTCACCAGAACCTCTTTCCACGCCGCCGAGATCACACCGCCACGGTTGGCCACGCCGATCACCAGCGTTTTGCAGCCCGCGTCCACGGCCTCTTCCAGCGTCATATCGGCCAGACCCATATCGGCATTGCAGCCCGCCATGCGGAACTGACCCACGGCAAACTCGGGACGCCAGTCCTTGATGCCCTGCGCCACTTTCGCGGCCAGAGCGTCCGGCGCGTCACCAAGGAACAGAAGATACGGGGTTTCGATAAGCGCCATCGTTCAGGCCTCCAAATGGGTTGTTGGACATAGGCTATGACCTTTGCGCAGAAATTTCCTTGGTATTTGGAGCATTTTTGAAAGATAATTCTGAAATATATTTCAACAAAAGGCAATTTGGCCGATTTTATTTGCGTCATCTTGAAAAAGAGTCGGAGATTGATCTGAAATTTTACAGATTCAAGCAATCCTCTGCCGCATAAACGACTCGTTCATTCTGCATTGCAGAAAGTGATTGAAAACGTACGCGCAACAATATATCAACTCAAGCATCAGGATAGAAACATCATTACCGGAGGAACGATGAGTTTCCGCATCCAGCCTACCCCGCCTGCCCGCCCGAACCGCTGCCAGCTGTTTGGACCCGGCTCGAACACGAAGCTTTTTCCCAAGATGGCAGCCTCGGCGGCAGATGTCATCAATTTGGACCTCGAAGACAGCGTCGCGCCCAATGATAAGGCGGTTGCCCGCAAAAACATCATTGCCGCCAGCCATGAGATCGACTGGGGCAACAAATATCTTTCGGTGCGGATCAACGCGCTGGATACCCCCTATTGGTACCGCGATGTGGTCGAGCTGCTGGAGGAAGGCTCGGAGCGCATCGACCAGATCATGATCCCCAAGGTCGGCTGTGCGGCGGATGTCTATGCCGTTGACGCGCTGATCACCGCGATCGAGACCGCCAAGGGCCGCACCAAAAAGGTCAGCCTTGAGGTGATCATCGAATCTGCGGCGGGCATCGCCCATGTGGAAGAAATCGCGGCCAGCTCGCCCCGCCTGCAGGCGATGAGCCTAGGGGCTGCCGATTTCGCGGCCTCGATGGGGATGGCGACCACCGGCATCGGCGGCACGCAGGAAAACTACTATATGCTGCATGAAGGCGCCAAATACTGGTCCGACCCGTGGCACTGGGCGCAAACGGCGATTGTGGCAGCCTGCCGCACGCATGGGCTGTTGCCGGTGGACGGGCCGTTTGGCGACTTCTCGGATGATGACGGCTTCCGTGCACAGGCGCTGCGGTCGGCCACGCTGGGCATGGTTGGCAAATGGGCGATTCACCCCAAGCAGATCGCGCTCGCCAATGAGGTGTTCACCCCCTCGGAGGCCGCCGTCACCGAAGCGCGCGAGATCCTCGCCGCGATGGAGCAGGCCAAATCCGAGGGCGCAGGCGCCGCTGTCTATAAGGGCCGCCTTGTGGATATCGCCTCGATGCGTCAGGCCGAAGTCATCGTGCGTCAGGCCGAGATGATCGGCGTCTAATCACGCCAGCGGGAGCCGGATTTCCGTCCGCAGCTCCCGCTCCGGCACTTCCTCGGGGTTGTTGAGATAGACCTCATAGGCCACCAGCCCGCGATGCTCCTCGCCCGAGGCGGGATACCATTCGTCGCTGAGTTTGGCATAGGCCTGCGCCAGTTGCCGATAGGGCCCGACCACCTCCAGAACGGCGTAACGGCCTTCGGGGTAACGGATTTCTTTCATCGGCGGCACAATCGGGCAGGTCTCCGACACAATGAAACAGGCATCCGAACGCAGTTTTTCCACAGGCGTTATCCGCGGATTGTCATAGCCCACGGCGGCGGCCCCTTCCACATGCCCCCATAGGAGCCCGTCCTCGAACATATGCACCAAGCGGGCAAAGGCTTCGGTCAGGTTCTGATAATCCCCGCGATGGGCCAGACCCGCCAGACGGACACCCGCCAGAGTGCGGATGGTCACCTCTCCGATCATACTGCTCTCCTCTTTCCTCGCCCCTGATGTAGCACAGCTTTCGCAAGCTCACAGCCCTACCGTTGCATTTCCATGCGCGCGAGGTCATATAGGCGCCATCGAGCCAACCGGAGGGTCACGATGATCAGCTATCTCGAATTCGAAAAGCCTCTTGCCGAGATCGAGGGCAAGGCCGAAGAGCTTCGCGCCTTGGCACGGGCAAACGAAGAGATGGATGTGGAGAAAGAAGCCGCTGCGCTGGACAAGAAAGCCGCGCAGATGCTGAAGGATCTGTACAAGGATCTTTCGCCCTGGCGCAAATGTCAGGTCGCGCGCCATCCCGAGCGTCCGCATTGCAAAGATTACATCGAGGCGCTCTTCACCGAGTTCACGCCGCTGGCTGGCGACCGCAATTTTGCCGATGACCACGCGGTTATGGGCGGCCTTGCGCGCTTCAACGACCAGCCGGTCGTGGTGATCGGCCATGAAAAGGGCCATGACACCGCCTCGCGGATTGCCCGCAATTTCGGCATGGCCCGCCCCGAGGGCTATCGCAAGGCGATCCGCCTGATGGAAATGGCCGATAAATTCGGCCTGCCGGTCATCACCCTGATCGACACGCCCGGTGCCTATCCCGGCAAGGGCGCGGAAGAGCGCGGCCAGTCCGAAGCGATTGCCCGCTCGACCCAGACCTGCCTCAATATCAAGGTGCCGCTGATTGCGCTTGTCATTGGTGAAGGGGGGTCTGGCGGGGCCGTAGGCTTTGCCGCAGGCGACCGCGTGGCGATGCTGGAACATTCGATCTACTCGGTCATCTCGCCGGAAGGATGCGCCTCGATCCTGTGGAAGGATGCCGAGAAAATGCGCGAAGCGGCGGAAGCGCTGCGCCTGACCGCGCAGGATCTCAAGAAGCTCGAGGTGATCGACCGGATCATCAAGGAGCCTCTGGGCGGGGCCCAACGCGACCGCACCGCAACTTTCGAGGCCGTGCGCACGGAAATCGGTGCCATGCTGAAAGAACTGGCGGGCCGCGACGGGGTCGCGCTTGTGAAATCGCGCCGCAAGAAGTTTCTGGATATGGGCTCGAAAGGGCTTGCGGCATAAAGCCGCCGACATTCCGAAATTCTCCCCCGTCATCACCAATGGCGGGGGTTTTGCTTTGCCAGCCGTTCCTTACAGTGGCGCCATGCGTATCGACCCAGACAAGATCACTCTCCGCACGGCCTCTGCCGAAGACGATGATGCTGCCCTGACCGGCCTGCTCAACGAGGCCTTTCCCGGCTTTTTCGAAGAGCGCAGCTTTTTCAAGCAAGAGCCGCATCAGCGCGTGCTGGCCTTTCAGGGCCCGACGCTGGTGGGGCAGATCGGCATTGACCGGCGCGTGATCTCCATCGAGGGCACTCCCTACCGGATCATCGGGCTGATCGATCTTTGCGTCACCCCCAAAGCCCGCAGACAGGGGATCGGGCGGGCTTTGGTGCAGGCCGCGGAAGCTTTGGGGCAGGACCGCGAATTTGCGATCCTGTTTTCGGACAGCCCCGAGATCTATCGCGCATGGGGCTATCGTCCGCTTCCCGCTGCACCGATGCGCTGGCTGGCGATTGACGAATTGAGAAGCCATGCGGTGATCGAGGGCGAGATGAGCGACGTGCTGCTGGTCAAGCCGCTGGGGACGCGGAAATGGCCCCCCGGCATGATCGACCTGCTGGGCTATATGTTCTAGCCCTTCGGCGTCAGCTCGGCCACGATCGGCATACCGGCTTCGGCCATCAGCATGTTGGACCGGGTCTCGATCTGGGTCTCGATCTCGGCCATGAAGGCATCGACCTTCAACCCCGGAGCGATCGGCGGCAGAAACTCCACCACCGCCAGCCCCGGCTTGCGCAGGATCGCATGTTTGGGCCAGAACAGCCCCACATTCACCGCCACCGGAACAGCGGGCGTTTTCAGCGTGGAATACAGCGCCCCCGCCCCCACCTTATAGGGCTTCTGCGCCCCCGGAGCGACACGGGTGCCTTGCGGGAAGATCACCAGTTGGCCGCCCTTTTCCTGCCCTTTCTTGGCGGCTTTCAGCATGGCTTTCACCGCAGCCCCGCCCTTACCACGGTTAACCGGAATGCAGCCGATCAGCCATGCATACCAGCCCACGAAGGGGGTCCAGACCAGTTCGCGTTTCATGATGAACTTGCCCTTGGGCAGGACCGAATAGATCATCAGGATATCCATGAAACTCTGGTGCTTGGCACAAACGAGCACATCCCCTTCCGGAACGGTGCCGCGCACTTCGGTCCGCAATCCGACAATCCAGCGCGCCGAAAAGCGCACCCAATGACAGAAGCTGCGGCAGATCACGATGGCCACGCCGCGCCCGCCGATCAGGGCAACGGGGAACAGGCAGATCGCCATTACGGCCATCACGAGATACATCAGCACGATGAAGACGAGCGAGCGGAGATATTGCATCAGCGGATCCCTTTCAGCATGCGCATGGCGGCGAATTGCGTTGCGCCGAAGGCCACAAGCGCCGCCAGAACCGGAATAAGGAGCGGCCAGAGCCAGCCCGCCCCGCTAAACCCGAGCCCTGTCAGGAACGCCCCCGCCGGACTCGCATCGGGCAGAAGCGCCACAGCCGCCATCCCCAGAAGCGTGCCGATCATCGCGCCCGCAAGTCCCCGCGCGGTAAAGCGGCGCACAAAGGCGCTGGCGATGAACTGGTCACGCGCGCCCACCAGACGCAGGGTGCGGATCACCTGTCCGTTGGCGGCAAGCGCCGCCTGAGCGGCCAGCGTGATCATCCCCGCCATCGCCCCGCCGATCAGAACCAGCGAGACAAGCCCCAGCATGCGCAACCGGCCAGCCGCCTGCACCAGCGGCCTGCGCCAGCGGGTATGGTCGTCCAGCACCGCACCGGGAGCCTCGGCCTGAAGCCGGAGCCGCAGCCCCTCGACATCAATCCCCTGCCCGTTCTCGGTAATCTCCACCAGACGCGGCAAGGGCAGCGTATCCACCGGCAGGTCAGCACCGAACCACGGCTTGAGAAGGGCCAGCATCTGCGTATCGTCCAGCGCCTTATATTCCGAGATTCCGGGCGTCTCGCCCAGCACCTTCAGCACCGCATCCACCTGCGTCTGCATCTGGTCCTCGGGGGCCGAAATCCGAACGGTGGCGGTGCGCGCCAACGCATCGGCCCAGCGATGTGCCAAACGGTTGGTCGCCAACGAAAGCGCCAGCGCAAAGACCGCCAGAAAGGCCATTGCTGCGGCCGTGATCAGTGTCAGCCGCGCGGTAAAGCCCGTGGGCGGCACGACCCGCGCCGCAGTGCCTTGTTCGATCTTGAGAAAGTTCAGGGAAATCACAGGTCCGCTCCCGCCAGTTGCAACCGCCGTCCGGAAATGCGCAGCACCCGCGCCTGCACCTGCGCCTTGGCCTGCCGGATCAGGTTCAGATCGTGGGTGGCAATCACCACCGTCTTGCCCATCCGGTTCAGCTCGACCAGAAGCCCCAGCAGACGCAGCGACATCTCCCAGTCAAGATTCCCCGTCGGCTCGTCGGCCAGAATGACATCGGGGCTCATCATCACGGCGCGGGCCAAAGCCGCGCGCTGGCGTTCGCCCCCCGAAAGCTGCGGCGGCAGGGCATTCGCCTGACCGCGCAGCCCGACCCAAGACAGCAGCTCGCCCAATTCCTGCGGATGCGCAGGACGCCTCGAAACGGTCAGCGGCAGCGCGACATTCTCGATCACCGGCAGATGGTCCAGAAACTGGCAATCCTGATGCACCACACCAATCCGCTGCCGCATCATGGCGCGGTCATCGCGGGTCATCGTGCGGATATCTTGCCCCATCAGGCTGACATGGCCCGCCACCGGCAGAAGCTCGGCATAGCAGAGCTTGAGAAACGAGGTCTTCCCCGCCCCCGAAGGCCCCGTCAGAAAATGGAACGATCCGGGGACCAGTTTGAGCGAGACTTCGGACAGAAGCTCGACCCCGTTATAGCCAATCGCGACATTTTCTAGTTCGATCACCAAAGGCCCCCTTGCATCGCCATTTTTCACCGCAACGACGCTACTACTTGGATAATGATTGGCTGCTTGCTACAACATCGTAAAATGAATTGCCAGATTGGCGATGGCGTCCTATCCGGACGCATTGGGCCCATAAGTTAAGTAACCGAGGCATATCCTTAATGCGACTGACCTGCCCCAAATGCGCAGCCCAGTACGAAGTCAATGACTCGGTGATCCCCGATGCGGGGCGCGATGTGCAATGTGCCAATTGCGGGACGATGTGGTTCCAGCCCTCGGCGCGGATGCAGGCGCTGCCCGATGCGATGACAGACCCCCGCGATGAACCGGCCGAAGAGATCGCCCCGTCTGCATGGAAGCCCGGTCATGCGATCACGTCACTGGCCGATGCCGATCGGGCACAGGACCTGCATGATGACGCGATCGCGGCAGATATTGCCAGGGCGCTGGAAAGCGACAAAGAACCGCTTGAAACGGAGGGAAGCGCCGTCGCTGATGCGGCTGCGGACGAGATATCTGACAATTCTGAATCTTCAGAGATCCCGGAAAAAACGGCATCTGGCGAGGCATCGCCAGACAAGCCCCGCGAGGAAGAGCCCCCCCAGGAAGACGAGGCAGAGGATCTGCGTCCGGCGCCCCAACCCGGCATGATGCCACGGCGCAAGCTGGATGACGGGCTGCTGGCGATCTTGCGTGAAGAGGCGGAGCGCGAGGCGCAGGCCCGCCGCGCCGAGGGGAGCCTGCTCCAAACGCAGGAAGAGATGAATCTGGAACCCGTCGCTCAGGCAGCAGCCAGCCGTGTTCAGGCCAAGCTGGCGCTTCTCAGGCAAAACGAGCAAAGCGCACCGGCCACCTCCGAGGTCGCGGAAGTGGCGCTGCCCGATGCCGGTATCACCGATGCCGATATCACCGAGGCAGCCCTGCCGAGCGAGGAGGCACCGGTCCTTGCGGCCTATGCCCCGCCGCAGCCCGATGACGGCTTCGAGGAAGACGATCCGGATTACCATATCGGCGCGGTGCTTCCCGAGGCAGACCAGTTCAGCGACGCGCCCGAGGCTAGCCTGCCGGAACCGGATGCGCAGGCGCATGTCTCGATCAGCTATACAAGCGACCTCTCCCCTGCGCAGGGTCCCGCGCCCGAATCCAAGCCCGAACCACAGCCAGAATCCCAGCCCGCCCCCGTTGCGGAAGAGGCGCCGCACGTGGAGGCCGTCGAGTTGGTGCATGTGGAGCCGGACCCCGCCTCCGACCCGATCCATCAGCTCAGCCGCCGCGACCAGCTGCCGGATATCGAGGAAATCAATTCGACCCTGCGCGCCTCCTCGGACCGCGGGCGCCATGCTGCGGCCTATGATGCACCACAAACTCTGGCGCGTCGGCGCAGCAGCTTCCGTCTGGGCTTTTCTCTGGTTGTCGGGCTGGCGGCCATCCTGCTGGCCATCTATCTCGGGGCGTCACAGATTGCAGCCGCGGTTCCTGCCGCGCAACGCCCCTTGCAGGCCTATGTGACCAAGGTCGACCAAGCCCGTCTGGCGCTGGATGACCAGCTTGAAAAGCTGATCATCTGGCTCGGCGGCACCGCTTGACGCCGCGCTCCGCGACACAGGTCCGCACGCAGCGCCCCTGTGAAACCGCCTCCGTTCAGAACCTGTCCAGCAGACGGTCCAGATAATCGCGCTCTTGCGCGCTGCGGTCCCGCTCGGCCTGACGACGCCGGATCTCGTCCAGCAGATCGCGGGCGCGGCCATAGGGGTTTTCGCCCTGAAGCATGTTCTCTTCGGTTCCGACACGGTTGCCATCTCCGGCCGAGCGCCCGAGCGGATCGCGGGGCATCGCCCGCTGGCCACCCTGACCGCCCTCCCCGTCGCGCATCTGGCCTTGCTGGCCCTGTTGTTGCTGGCCCGCCTGACGCTGCTCTTCGCCGTTTTGCGCATTGTTCAGCGCCTGCATACCTTCGCGCAGCGACTGGATGGCCTCGGCCTGATTGTCCAGCGCCCGTCCGTTATCCCCTTTGCGCAGCGCATCCTCGGCGCGGCCCATCGCCTCGCCCGCATCATCAAGTCGCTGGCGGGCACGGTCACTTTCGGCGGACCCGAGATTGGGCAGCAGTCCCTTCTGGCGATCCAGTTCCTGACGCAGGGCGCGCTGACGGTCCGAAAGGCTCTGCCCTGATCCGGATGGCGGCGGCGCATCCTGCGCCTGACCGTTCTGATTATTCTGACCGTTCTGACTGTCCTGACCGCTCCGGCCCTCTTGCCCCTGCTGACCGTTTTGCAGATTGCGGAACGCATCATCGGAGAGCTCCTGCTGTTCACGCAAAGTGTCACGCAAGTTCTGCATCTGACGACCACCTTGCCCCTGCCCGTCGCCCTGCGTGACTTTCATATTCTGCATCATACGGTTGAACTGCTCCAGCAGCTCTTGCGCCTCGGCCATACGGCCCTCTTTCATAAGACGCTGAATCTCGTCCATCATCTGTTGCAACTGGTCGCCGGTAATCTGCTGGCTCTGCTGATCCTGATTCTGCGTCGGATCGCCCTGCGTCTGGTCGCGTTCTGCCAGCATACGGATATAATCATCCGTCGCGTCTTTAAGCTCTTGCATCAGCTTGTCGATTTCGTCCTGCGACGCGCCATTCCGCATGGCCTCGGACAGGCGCTCCTGCGCCCGCTGCATGCGCTCCAACGCATTCGACAGACCGCCATCCTCGACCAGCTCGGCCATATTCCATAGCATGTCAGCCATCGCGTCGCGCGCCTCCGGCGTATCAAGCCCCTGATCCAGCCGCCCGATCACGCCGCGCAGCAACACGCGCACCTCGGCAGATCTGATCAGGTCGGGCGCGCGATTATTCAAAGCTTTCAGAATATCGGAAACATAGGCCGCATTCCCACGGTTCCACAACAGATCCTGACGCATCTCGACAAATGCCGACGCCAGAGGATCAAAGAACCGCCGTCCGGGCAAAACAATCGCCTGCCAGCCCGAAGATCCGGTCTGGCCGCGCCCGTCGGTCACCTCCAGCTCCAGCTTGACCGGCAGATTGGCCCATGCATGCTTTTCGGCATCTTCGACCAAAGACCCGTCAAATGCCTTGCGTGAACCGGTGTAGGGCATCGGCAGATCATAGATCAGCGCCTCGCGCGGCTCGGGATCGACCTTCAGGCCGAATTTGCGCGGAATCGCCGCCAGATCCAACTGGATCCTCGCCTGACCGGAGGTCACGGCATAATCATCCGAGGCGTGGAACGGCAGCACCATCTTCCCATCGGCACGCCGCTCGACCGCCCCCGTCAGACGGATTTCAGGGGCATCATCCGGCGAAATCCGGATATCGAACTTGCGGCCCGCCATGCCAGAAATCTCGACGATGCCACTTTGCACCGCCTCGAAATCGCGGCGCGATACATCGGTGCCGCTTGTATCTTGCGGCGCGACGGCCGGACTGGACACGCTTTCGCGAAACCCGATCTTGCGGGCATCCCCATAGAACCGGAAAGAAAAACGGGTGCCCTCGGGCAGGGTCAGCGTATCGGTCTTGAGAGAGTTGAGATAGAGCCCCGGTTGTCCGGTATAACGCGGCGGCTCGGCCCAGCCTTCCCAACTGGGGCCCATTGCCGCCAGCGCGGGCGCGGTTCCTCCGGGCAAGGCACCGTTTTCAAACATGCGGGAGGGTGCCCCGAACACCAGCGCGCTGACCAGCAGCAGGATCGCCGTCAAACGCAGCGCATAGGGATCACGCGGGGCCAGATCGGGATTGGGGCGCACCGCTCGGGCAGTTTTCGCGCGCTCTGTCATGCGGGCAATATGCGCCTGCCACAAAGCCCGGCTTGCGGGATCACTGCCCCCAAGCGCCATATCATCGGCCAAAGCGGTTAACGGACGCCCCGGCAAGGTCTCATCCACACGCGCCACGGCCTCAGCATGGCTGGGCCAGCGGAAAACGCGCCAGCCCGCAATCAGGCTGACTGTCAGAGCAAGCCCCCAAAGCCCGAGGCCAGCCCAGCCAATCCATGCCGGCAGCGTCAAGATCCCGAAGACAAGGGCCGCCATACCGACCGCGCAGAGCGAAAGCGCAGGCCAGAACGCCCGCAGACCACGTTCAACCACCAGCCCCAGACGGGTCTGCGCAATTTTACGGGCCACCCGACGCAAAGCGGGGTCGGCATATGTCCGGGCGGGATCAGGCTTGCGCAGGGTCATCGGTCCTTTCCGGGCATGTAGAGCACGCCCGGAACAGGGGCGCGTTTAGAGCCACTCGGGAATGCTATCGCGAGACAGCATTTCCTCAAAGCTTGGTCTTTGACGGATGACAGCGAAGTGATCACCACGCACCAGAACCTCGGGGATCAGCGGGCGCGAGTTATATTCGGATGCCATAACAGCACCATAGGCCCCTGCCGAGCGGAATGCCACCAGATCTCCAGCCCCTACAGGCGGAAGATTGCGGGCTTTGGCAAAAGTGTCACCGGTCTCGCAAACGGGCCCCACCACATCAAAAGGCGCTTGCTCGACACCGGCCTGAGCCTCGACCACCGGAATGATGTCGTGATGGGCACCATACATCGAGGGGCGCACCAGATCATTCATCGCCGCGTCGAGAATCAGGAAGTTCCGGCCCTCGCCTTCCTTCAGATAGATGACCTCCGAGACCAGAATACCGGCATTGCCGGAAATCAGACGGCCCGGCTCGATCTCGATCTCGCAGCCCAGATCCCCCACGGCGCGGCGGATCACCTCGCCATATTCAATCGGCAGCGGCGGCGCGTTATTGTCGCGCTGATAGGGGATGCCCAGACCACCGCCCAGATCGAGGCGACGGATATCATGGCCATCGGCGCGCAGGGCGCGGGTCAATTCGGCCACCTTGTTGAAGGCGGCTTCAAAGGGCTCGAGATCGGTCAGCTGCGAGCCGATATGAACGTCGATGCCCATGACTTCGATCCCCGGCAGCGTGGCGGCCATCGCATAGACGGCCTGCGCCTTAGCAATTGGAATCCCGAATTTATTCTCGGATTTGCCGGTCGCGATCTTCTCATGGGTCTTGGCATCCACATCGGGGTTCACGCGCAGCGCGATCGGCGCCTTCAGCCCCTTGGCTGCCGCGATTTCCGAAATGGCCAGAAGTTCGGGCTCGGATTCCACATTGAACTGACGGATGCCGCCATCAAGAACCAGAGCGATCTCTTCGCGGGTCTTGCCGACGCCGGAAAAGACGATCCGCTCGCCCGGAACGCCCGCAGCCTTGGCACGACGATACTCGCCGCCCGAGACCACATCCATGCCCGCCCCCAGATCGCCCAGCAGCTTCAGAACCGCCAGATTGCTGTTCGATTTGATTGCGAAACAGATCAGATGGTCGGTCCAGCCAAGGGCCTCCTGGAACAGTTTGAAGTGACGTTCCAGCGTGGCAGCCGAATAGATATAGACCGGCGTGCCAACCGATCTGGCGATCTCCGATACGGGCACATCCTCGGCATGCAACGCACCGTTTTTATACGTGAAATGATCCATGAAAGTCTTCCGGATATGATGTGACGGGGCCGCCGGAACCGGCGGCCTCAAGCATTACGGGGTCTGTTGGGCCGCTTCTGACGGGGGCACCGGCGGGCCTTCGACCCCGCAGGCCGCCAGTGCCAGAAGCGCTAGGACAAGCGCGGCCTTCATGCCTGCGCCTCTTTCCAGCGCGCGATCTGGGCGCGGACTTGCGCAGGCGCGGTGCCGCCATAGGACATACGCGACGCGACCGAGTTATGCACCCCCAGCACCGTGAAGATTTCATCCGTGATGGCCGCATTGACCGATTGCATATCAGCCAGCGTCAGATCGGGCAGGTCGCATCCCTTATCCTCGGCCATCGCAACCAGCGTGCCCGTCACATGGTGTGCGTCACGGAAGGGCAGCCCCGCCTCGCGCACCAGCCAATCGGCCAGATCGGTCGCGGTGGAGAAGCCGCTGGAGGCCGCCGCCTCCAGCTTTTCGGTGTTCACGGTCAGATCGGCAATCATGCCCGACATCGCCGCCAGCGCCAGCATCAGGTTGTCGGCTGCATCGAAGACCTGTTCCTTGTCTTCCTGCATATCCTTGGAATAGGCCAGCGGCAGCCCCTTCATCACGGTAAACAGCGCAACCGTCGCGCCAAGGATACGGCCGATTTTGGCGCGGATCAGTTCGGCCGCATCGGGGTTGCGCTTCTGCGGCATGATCGAGGAACCGGTCGACCATTTGTCCGACATCGCCACAAAACGGAATTGCGCGGAGGACCAGATCACCAGCTCTTCGGCCAGACGACTCATATGCACAGCGCAGATCGACGAAGCAGAAAGGAATTCCAGCGCGAAGTCACGGTCGGACACGGCATCAAGGCTATTGGCCATCGGACGGTCGAAATCGAGTGCCTTCGCCGTGGCGTGGCGGTCGATATTGAAACCGGTGCCCGCCAGAGCCGCCGCCCCCAGAGGGGATTCGTTCATCCGTTTGCGGGCATCGGTGAAACGGCCCAGATCGCGCGCAAACATTTCGACATAGGCCATCATGTGGTGGCCCCAGGTGACCGGCTGCGCGGTCTGCAAATGGGTAAAGCCCGGCATCACCCAATCCGCGCCCGCCTCGGCCTGACCGATCAGCGATTTGATCAGCGACTGCAGGCCGTTGATCGCCGCATCACATTGATCACGGACCCAAAGACGGAAGTCGGTGGCCACTTGGTCATTGCGCGACCGCGCGGTGTGCAGACGGCCTGCGGGCTCACCGATGATCTCTTTGAGGCGCGCCTCGACGTTCATGTGGATATCTTCCAGCGCGGTCGAGAAGGTGAATTTGCCACCCTCGATCTCTGACAAAACGGTGAGAAGACCTTCCCTGATGGCACTTGCATCGCTATCAGTGATGATGCCCTGCGCGGCCAACATCGCCGCATGGGCCCGGCTGCCCCGGATATCCTGTGCGGCAAGACGCTGGTCAAACCCGATCGAGGCATTGATCGCCTCCATGATCGCGTCGGGACCTGCGGCGAAACGCCCGCCCCACATTGCGTTGGAGGATTTCGGTTCGCTGGTCTGTTCGGTCATCTTTCGGCCCTGTCATCTGGAGGCAAAATGCTGCGGTCCCTCGTCCTTTATACGGCCCTCGCGCTTGGTGCAAATGCGGCGATGGCTGCAGAGCTTGATCCGCTCAAGACCGGAGAGATGCAGAAGCTGGTTACCTATAACGCGCCAATCGATCTGCCTGAACTGGAATTTCAGGACGAAGGCGGGAAAACCCATCATCTTTCGGACTATAGGGGCAAAGTCGTTGTGGTGAATTTCTGGGCAACGTGGTGCGTGCCCTGCCGGGAAGAGATGCCCGCATTGGAAAAATTACAAAAAACGATTGGCGGCAAAGATCTGGCGGTGGTGACAATCGCCAGCGGCCGCAATCCGCCAGAAAAGATCGACCGGTTTTTTGCAGATATCGGCGTGGAAAACCTTCCCAAATTCACCGATAAATCCCAACGTGCGGCCCGATCATTAGGCGTGCTGGGACTTCCCGTGACCCTTATCGTCAATCGCGAGGGGCAAGAGATTGCCCGCTTGATCGGGGGAGCCGATTGGGCGGGAACAGACGCGCAAACCCTTTTGCGCGCCGTTATTTCAGATCCGGCCTGACCGGTCCGCTCAGGAACTACGCATATAGGACGACATCGCGTTCTCGATGACTTCCGAAAGTTGCATGATCGCTTCCAGCCGCTCTTTGATATCGGCATGGAAAGAATCAAGCTGGTCAATCGTGGTCGACAACCCGCCAACATCGCGCATCCGACCACATTCGACCCTCCCCAGAACGCGGATCGTATCAAGGCCCAGCATCTGGCGCCGGATATCCGCGCTGGCACGGTTCAGCTCTGCGGCATAGCCGACCGCCCGCGACATTGCCGCGCGGGCATCCTCGGTACATTGCGTTTCCAGCCCGTGCAGAAGCTCTTTCTCCGCAAACCAGTCAATTTGTGGCACCGGCACGCTTTTATCAATATTCACAACCATTTCCGACATAACGCGGTTGCAACCGATCAGGAACAGAACACGCGCCACCTCGCGCGATAGCCGCTCGCACATATTGTCATGTCCGCCCACAAAGCTGGCAAGACGCTGGGAGATCACTTGCGAGCTGGCTTTGTAATTTTCAGAAATTGCCGAGACCGGCCCGCCCGAAGGCTCCATCCGCGAGGCCACAATGCGCATGTTATTGGGCACAGATTGCAACGCTTCGAAGCTGCGCAGCAGTTTCATCTGCTGCTCCGTCGCCTGTTCAAGCGCATGATTCATCTCTGCCAGAATGCGCGTCCTCCGGTCTGTCGCCCGTTTCAGACGCTCGTCCCGCTTGGCCAGTTCCTGTCCAAGCGCATAGGCGATGAAACTTGTATAGCTGGAAAACCCCTGAGATTCCGCTTCCTCGCGCAGCAAGGAGGCCGACTCTTCCGCCGTCAGCCCCTCGCGCTGTTCGCGTTCGACCAGCTGCGGATAAATCTCCTTGATTCGCTGAAACACGTCACTGGAAGGTTTCAAACGCACACTGAGATAGCCGCCATCGATCGGGAGGACAACAGCCAGAACCCAATAGTAATCGCCATTCTCGCAGCGATTCTTCACATAGGCCCCAATCGGATTCCCCTTCTGGATCGAATCCCACATAATGCAGAAAACGCCCTTGGGGACATCCTTATGCCGCACGATCTTGTGGGGGGCGTTGATAAGCTTGTCCCACGAGAAACCGGCGACGCGCTGAAACACATCATTCCCAGCCTGAATGACGCCGCGCTTGTCCGTACGGGAATAGAAGAGCTCATCAAAACCGAACGGAGCCTCACTTTCGTGAGTCGTCGAGAAACCGGTTTGCGCGTTCATAAACAAAAGCCTCTTTGCCTGGATCTGACCCAGTCATACAGGCAACGCGGTTACAGTTTGGTTTACAGGCCTAAACCTTGCGGCCTTCAAGCTTCATTTACCATAAAGCGAGGAGAAAATTCCTATTTACAAAATCTTAGCCCTCACACGCCAGTCTTGGAGCACCCAGAGACGGAGCGCCACAATGCAAAGCGATTCGAATATCGATCTATATACTGAACAAAATTCGGACAGCCCGCTCTCTTTCGCCATTGCGCAGCGCGACAAGAACACGATTGCGATGGTCGAAAGAGCAGTCGAGCGCCATGATGTCGTTCTGGCCTTCCAGCCCGTTGTGCAAACCTCCCGTCCCGATCAGGTTGCGTTTTACGAAGGGCTTATCCGCGTTCTCGACGAACGTGGTCGAGTGATACCTGCAAAAGATTTCATCGAAACCGTCGAAGATACATCGCTCGGGCGTAAACTCGATTGTCTCGCCCTTGAGGCCGGGCTGCAGGCTCTGCGCGAAAACGAGGCTCTGCGCCTTTCGGTCAACATGTCCGCGCGGTCAATCGGATATCCCAACTGGATGAAAACGCTGAATAAAGGCCTTGCGGTTGACGAAACAATTGCCGAACGGCTTATTCTGGAAATTACCGAAAGTTCTGCAATGCAGATGCCCGAACTCGTCACGGTCTTCATGCAAGATCTACAGGCCAGAGGCGTCGCCTTTGCTCTGGATGATTTCGGCGCGGGGTATACTTCTTTCCGCTATTTACGGGAATTCTACTTTGACATCCTGAAAATTGACGGCCAGTTCATCAAAGGAATTTCCGAGAACTCGGACAATCAGGTGCTGACCGAAGCACTGATGTCTGTTGCACGGCATTTCGAAATGTTCACCGTCGCAGAGGCCGTTGAAAACTGTGATGATGCCGCATTTTTGACCTCTTTGGGCATTGATTGCATGCAAGGTTACTATTTCGGTGCGCCGACAATTATGCCACCTTGGAAAACACCACCCGCTGGCCGGATGCGTGCATAAAGAGTTTGATACTTCCCTGTGTAAATCTAAGATTGTTTTTGACAAAGCATCTCGGTCTTTGCCTGCACGGCTGACCGAGTCGCGGTCGCTTGCAAATCCAAAAAGCAATAAAATTTCAAAATACACCGCACTCCTTTACGATTAGCACTTGACCTCCTGCCTTGAGTCGCCATCCTGCGGTTCAAGCGCGGCCCTATGGCTGCTTCTTAGGAGGATTACATTATGACCAATGTCGTCATTGTTTCAGCGGCACGTACTGCCGTCGGTAGCTTCAACGGGTCTTTCGCCAATGTTCCCGCACATGACTTGGGAAAGTCAGTCCTTGAGGCCGTGGTTGAACGCGCAGGCATCGAAAAAGCCGATGTATCGGAAACCATTCTGGGACAAGTCCTGACAGCGGGACAGGGTCAGAACCCGGCACGTCAAGCGCATATCAACGCTGGGCTGCCCATTGAATCAGCCGCTTGGAGCATCAACCAAGTCTGCGGCTCGGGTCTGCGCACAGTTGCGCTGGCGGCACAGCACATCATGCTGGGCGACGCTTCCATTGTTATCGCAGGCGGTCAGGAAAACATGTCGATGTCTCCCCATGTCGCGCATCTTCGCGCTGGCACCAAAATGGGCGACATGAAAATGATCGACTCGATGATCAAAGACGGTCTTTGGGACGCGTTCAACGGATACCACATGGGGCAAACGGCCGAAAACGTGGCGTCCCAATGGGAAATCTCCCGCGAGATGCAGGATGAATTCGCGCTGGCATCGCAACAAAAAGCCGAGGCCGCGCAAAAAGCCGGACGCTTTGCAGATGAAATCGTGCCGTTCACGATCTCGACTCGCAAAGGCGACATCATCGTCGATTCTGACGAATATATCCGTCATGGGGCGACCATCGAAAGCATGCAGAAATTGCGCCCCGCATTCATGCGTGAGGGGGGAACCGTCACCGCAGGCAACGCATCCGGCATCAATGACGGGGCAGCGGCTGTTTTGCTGATGACCGAGGAAGAAGCCGCGAAACGCGGCCTGACCCCGATGGCGCGAATCGCCTCTTATGCGACGGCGGGTCTTGATCCGTCGATCATGGGCTGTGGCCCGATCCCCTCGTCGCGCAAAGCGCTGGAAAAAGCAGGCTGGTCGCCAGCGGATCTGGATCTGATCGAAGCGAACGAAGCCTTTGCGGCGCAAGCTTGTGCGGTCAACAAGGATATGGGCTGGGATACGTCCAAGGTTAACGTGAATGGCGGCGCCATCGCAATCGGTCACCCGATCGGGGCCAGCGGCGCGCGCATTCTGAACACGCTTCTGTTCGAAATGAAGCGCCGCGAAGCCAAAAAAGGCCTCGCCACGCTGTGTATTGGTGGTGGCATGGGTGTTGCAATGTGCATCGAGGGGCTCTGAGCCTCTCGACCAAAGCACAAAAGAAACAAAAGTTAAGACGCATTAGGGTTCGATGAAACAGGACCCAGGAGGAAGAGAATGTCCAGAGTTGCACTCGTCACCGGCGGTTCGCGCGGAATTGGCGCAGCCATCGCAAAGGCCCTTAAAGCCGCAGGCTATAAGGTTGCCGCCAACTATGCAGGTAACGACGAGGCCGCCGCGAAGTTCACGGAAGAGACCGGTATCCCGACCTATAAATGGTCGGTTGCCGATTACGATGCCTGCGCCGCAGGGATCGCCAAAGTCGAGGCGGACCTTGGCCCCGTGGAAGTGCTGGTCAACAATGCCGGTATCACGCGCGATGCACCGTTCCATAAAATGACGAAAGATCAGTGGGATCAGGTCATTGGCACCAATCTGACGGGCATCTTCAACATGACCCATCCGCTCTGGCCGGGGCTGCGCGAACGTAAATTCGGTCGCGTGATCAACATCTCGTCGATCAACGGTCAGAAGGGGCAATTCGGTCAGGCCAACTATTCGGCAGCGAAAGCAGGCGATATCGGCTTTACCAAGGCGCTTGCGCAAGAGGGCGCGCGCAACAACATCACCGTCAACGTGATCTGCCCGGGCTATGTTGCGACCGAAATGGTTATGGCCGTGCCGGAGAAAGTGCGCGAAGCCATTATCAGCACGATCCCCGTCGGTCGCTTGGGGGAGCCGGAGGATATCGCGCGTGCGGTGGTCTTCCTTGCGTCGGATGACGCGGGCTTCATTACCGGCTCGACCCTGTCGGCCAATGGTGGCCAGTATCTTTCGTAAGGCGTATCTTGCGTAAGGCGTTCTGGCCGGCGAAGATATGACGCGATCCGAAAAAAGGCCCGCATCTGCGGGCCTTTCCTTTTTGACCTCCCTAGATCACCCGTCCGTTCTCGACAGGCAGACACAGGGGGAGCGGTCCGGCAAAGACGTTCTGCCGATCGCTATCATTTTATTCCAGATACGTTTCTACGTATCTTTCAGGATATGTTCCGGACTAGGGAGCGCGGTGCTGGCCAGCTTCTTCGGATGAAGACCGCGCAACCTTGCTAAAGGTGCTGCGCTGAGGCCCTAAAGGGCCACAACAGTGAGGTCACGCCTGCTCGAGACGCGCGATCTCCTGCTTGATCTGCAGTTTCTGCTTCTTCATCTGGGCAATTTCGAGCCCAGGGAAGCCAGGATTTCGCGTCGCGCGCTCAACCTCGGCGGACAGAGCCTGGTGCTTCTTGCGGAGTTCGGTGATATGCGAACTAAGCGACATGGGCAGTCTCCTCTCTGTATGAGCCCTTACAGTTCAGCACGTTTTTTCGTTTCTGTCACGAATTTGTCGCGCTCTCAGGGTCACGCTCAGATTGGCCGGCGAATTATTGCAAAAATGTTAAAGTCAGATCGGCAAGTTTTGCCCAAAACGCAGTATAGACTGCGCAACTTCGCTCAAGTCCTCGGCATCCCCTGCGTGATATGCGCGTGCATGCAGAACCAAGGGCGCCAGAAGGCGAAGCGGCGTCTTTGCACCTTTTCGTGAGCTAACAATCACCCGCCCCGCATCGCGCCCCTGACGCGCTGCAATCGGCAAAATCCGAATCGCTCCGGCCCGCCCGTGCAGCGCAAAAAGGATATCATCCAGACGGTCGGCATTCTGGATCAGCACCAAATGGCCCGAGGGCTTCAGCCGCTTCACCCCTTGGCGCACCCATTCCGCCAGAGGAGTGTCTTCGCGCTGCGCGGTCTCGCGCCCCGCATCCCGCGCCGCCGTTCCGTTCTGCGGCGCAAAATAGGGCGGGTTGGCGATGACATGGTCAAAGCTCATCTGCCGCAGCGCAGCGGGCATCTGCGCCAGATCGCCCTCATGCACCGTCAGCGCCAGCCCGTTGGCCTGCGCATTGCGTCGCGCCAGATCGGCATAGGCGGGCTGCACCTCCAGCCCGTGCAGCGCCACCCCCTCGACCCGCCGCCCCAGACAGAGGCTGGCCACCCCTGCCCCGCAGCCCAGTTCCAGCACGCTTTCGCCCGCCCGCGCCCCGCAGGCCGCCGCCAGCAGCACGGGGTCCATCGCCGCACGATAACCGTGGCGCGGCTGATAGATGCGCAAAGCGCCCCCGATAAAATCGTCACAGGTCAGGTCTTCGGCGGCAAACATCACTCCGGCCCGATCTCGTTATCGTCCAGCACCCTCCGCGCCCGCGCCAGATCCCCGTCCGTGACCATAAGACGACGCGGCAAAATCCCTATGCTGCCTTCGAGCACGCTCATATGGACGTCCATTTCAAAGCTGTTTATACCCTCGCCGGTAAGAAGGGCTTTGGCGAAGGCCAATTTCACGGGATTTGTCGTGCGCAGAAGCTCTTTCATTCATCCTCATTAGCCTCAGGCCCTTGGCCTGTCGAGATGGGGAGAGCGGGAAGGACAAGGAACATGAGCCTCGACGACAAGGCAGTAAAACCGCATGACCGGCTTGCGCAGGCTCTGGCCGGCGACATGGAGGCGGTGAACACCCTGATCCGCGAGAAAATGGCGTCGAAACATGCGCCGCGCATTCCGGAAGTCACCGCGCATCTGGTCGAGGCCGGCGGCAAGCGTCTGCGCCCGATGCTGACCTTGGCCGCCGCGCGCATCTGTGGCTATAACGGCCCCTATCACGTGCATCTGGCGGCGACCGTCGAATTTATCCACACCGCAACGCTGCTGCATGACGATGTGGTCGATGAAAGCGCGCAGCGCCGTGGCCGCCCGACCGCGAACCTGCTGTGGGACAATAAATCCAGCGTTCTGGTGGGCGATTACCTTTTCGCCCGCGCCTTCCAGCTGATGACCGAGCCCGACAATATGCGCGTGCTGGGCATCCTGTCGAACGCCTCTGCGGTGATTGCCGAAGGCGAGGTGCTCCAGCTGACCGCCGCGCAGGATCTCTCGACCACCGAGGATACCTATCTGCAAGTGATCCGCGGCAAGACGGCGGCGCTGTTTTCGGCAGCAACCCAAGTGGGCGGCGTTCTGGCCGAGGCTGACGAGACCGCCGAGAAGGCGCTGTTCGATTATGGCGATGCGTTGGGGATTGCCTTCCAGATGGTCGATGACCTGCTGGATTACGGCGGGGTGACCGATGTCATCGGCAAGAATACCGGCGATGATTTCCGCGAGCGCAAGCTGACCCTGCCCGTCATCAAAGCGGTGGCCGCCGCAGACCAGACCGAGCGCGCCTTCTGGAGCCGCGTCATCGAGAAGGGCGACCAGCAGGACAGCGATCTGGAACAGGCGATGGCGCTGATGGCGAAACATGGCACGCTGGCGGCGACCCGCGATGCGGCGATCCTCTGGGCGGATCAGGCGCGCGCGGCGCTGAGCGCCCTGCCCGCGCATCCGCTGCGCGACATGCTGGACGATCTGGCCGATTACGTAGTGGCCCGCGTGCGCTAAGGCACGACGATCAGGACAACATCTGCGCCGGCTGGACCCACCAGCCGGCGTTTTTCTGTGCCAATCGGCGCGCCGCAGCTTCTGCCGCCTGCTGCGTGGCAAAGACGCCCCAGCAGGTGCTGCCCGAGCCGGAAAGATTTTGCATCAGACATCCGTCCTGATCGGCAAGCGCCTGCAGGATCTGGGTAATTTCAGGCAGATAGACGGCTGACGCCGGATCGGTCAGCACATCGGCAAAGTCATTGCCATATGCGGCAAGCCAAAGCGCGAATGCCGCGTGTCCCATCCCCAGAGGCACAGTTAATGCCACATCGGACGGTGCAGGGGCCTTACGCCCCAAAGCCTGAAACATCGCGCCTGTGGGGGTTTCGACCCTCGGATTGACCAGAACAAGCCAACATTCCGGCAGTACGGGAGCCGCGCTCAGCACCTCGCCAATGCCCCGCATGATCTGCGGCTGGGGTGCCTGCATACAGACCGGCACATCGGCCCCAAGCGCAACCGCGCATTCGGGGGCAATCGCGGGCACATCCCAAAGCCGCGCCAGAAGACGCAAGGCGACCGCCGCATCCGAAGAGCCGCCGCCAATCCCGCCACCATGCGGCAGGGTCTTGGTCAGCCGGATCCGTGCGCCCTGCGTCGTGCCAGTTTCGCGCTGTAGCAGATGCGCGGCCTTCAGGACCAGATTGCGCGCATCCACCGGCACCCCTTCGGCAAAGGGGCCATCGACCTGCAAGTCCAAGCTGTCATGCACCTCAACCGTCAGCCGGTCCCCGAAGCCTGCAAAGACCACAAGGCTTTCAAGCGTGTGATAGCCATCTGCCCGTCGCCCCGTCACCGCAAGCGACAGGTTGACCTTTGCAGGCGCTATATCCGAGAGGCTCATTGAACCGGCTGCGCCTTGAGCGGCGGTGCGCCCTCTTCCTTCAGCACGGCATCAAGGCCGACCTCCAGCTTGCGCTTGACGCGATCCATATCGACATCTTCCCCCGGCCCGAAAGCAATCGCGCGCTTCCATTGGAACTGCGCCTCGCGCTTGCGGCCCACAGCCCAGTAGGCATCGCCCAGATGGTCATTGACCAGCGGATCGACGGATTCCAGCGTGATCGCTTTCTCCATCTCTTTCACCGCCTCGCCATAGCGCCCCAGACGGAACAACGCCCAGCCCAGACTGTCGATAATATAGCCCGAATCCGGCGATGCCTTGACCGCCTGCCGGATCATCTTCAGCGCCTCGTCAAGGTTCTCGCCCTTTTCCACATAGGAATAGCCAAGATAGTTCAGCACCGAAGGCTGGCCCGGGTTCAGCTCCAGTGCCTTGCGGAATTCTCCTTCGGCGCGATCCCATTTATCGGACCGCTCATCGGCAATACCGGCGGCATAATACACGAACCAGTCCCGCGGCTGCGGCGATTGCAGACGCGACAGCGCCTGCTGATAGGCATCGGCGGCCTCGGCGAAGCGCTGTTCACGGCGCAGCATGTCCCCCAGAGACACCCAGACGCCCGGCAATTCGGGATCGTCCTTGGCCACGCCCTGCACGACCTTGATCGCCTCATCGGCGCGATCCGCGCGCATCATGGTCTCGGCCTTGCCCAGCTCTGCCGCATAATAGACCGTGCTATCGGCGGGCACTTCATTATAGGTCGCGATAGCAAGATCATGCTGGTCTTGCTGATCCAGAATAGAAGCGGCCAACAAGGTTGCATCGACATTTTTAGGATTGAGCCATTGGGCGATGCGGGCATGGACAAGCGGAATCGTATCGGAGACATCTCCGCCCGCCAGCGCCGCCCCCACCGAATAATACAGCTCGCCCACACCTTCGCGCGCCGTGTTGGCCACATCGAAGGGCACGGTTTCCCCTGCCTCCAGACGTTTGCGCAACTGTGCAAGCTGCGGATCGAGCGACTCCCCGAACACGTCCTTGAGAAGCGCGACCGCATCGGCATCGCGATCAAGGTTGGACAGCACTTCGACATGGGCCATCACACCACGCCGCGTGGCATGGATCGCGTCCGCCGCCCCGCCCGAGAGAATTTTCTCGGCACTCTCGAAATCCCCAACCTGCGCCATCGCAAGTGCTTTGTGATAATCGGCAAAGCCCTGCAGCCCCGGCATCTTGGCCACCTGATCGAAGGCTTTGAACGCATCGCTCATATTGCCTTGGCCGACATAGACCCATGCGCGGTAAAGCTGCGTGAAAAGCGGGCCGATATTTTCCGTCCCGTTGACCAGCTTCATCGCTTCGTCATATTTGCCCTCGCCCACGGCACTGGCCAGACGGACAAGAAAGACAGGCTGGCTATCGGCGGCCTGCGCGTCGCTGGCGGCGATCTGTTCGGCAATGGCCGCCGCCTTGTCGTAATTGCCAAGGACGATCTGCGCCGTCATGGCCGATTCCGCCACGCCCATATCCACGACGCCTGCCTGAAGAAGCTGGCCGTAATAAGCCGTCGCCTGCTGGTAATCATGATCACCCGTCGCAGCGCGCGCCGCCAGATACGCCCCTGCGGGCTGCGCGGAAACCATTGGCGCCTGGACTGCGGCGAATGAAAGGGCCAACGCGCAAACCGGCGTCAATCGAAACGGCATGGATATGTCCTCTCTGATGTCTAGGCGACCCTAGCGATAGCGCATGCCGGAGGCAATGCAGGCTGAGGGCCGCCCGAGCTATGGCTACGGAAAAACACGCTTTCTTGACCGCGTGGGGCCTTTCTGGCGCGGCGTCGCGGTCAGACCAGCAGGCGTTTTCCGTCGTGACCACGGATTTTCGCCGTCAGGATCGTGCCTTCGGGCTGGTCTGTGTCGAAATGCACCTCGGTGAAGGTCTCGGTGCGGCCTGCCTGCGGCCCTTCGGTCAGGATCACCAGCTCGCGCCCCACCTGCGCCTGTAGATGCCCCTCTAGCGCACGGTCTCCGGCCTCGCGCAGACGGCGGGCACGGTCCTTGATGGCCTTGCCATTCACCGCAGGCATACGCGCGGCAGGCGTGCCCTTGCGCGCCGAATAGGGGAAGACATGCAGGAAGGTCAGCCCGCACTCATCCACCAGTTTCAGCGAGTTCTGGAACATCTCTTCGGTCTCGGTCGGGAAACCCGCAATGATATCGGCCCCAAAGACGATCCCGGGCCGCAGCTTGCGCGCCTCTTCGCAGAACGCGATGGCATCATCGCGCAGGTGGCGCCGCTTCATCCGCTTGAGCACCATGTCATCGCCCGCCTGCAAGGACAGGTGAAGATGCGGCATCAGGCGCGGCTCGGTCGCGATGGCCAGCATCAGGTTTTCATCGGCCTCGATGGAATCAATCGAGGAAATCCGCAGGCGCGGCAGATCCGGCACCAGCTTGAGGATACGCATCACCAGATCCCCCAAGCGCGGCTCGCCCGGCAGATCCGCCCCCCAAGAGGTCAGATCGACGCCGGTCAGCACCACCTCGTTGAAGCCACGGTCGCGCAGACGCTTGATCTGCTCGACCACCACCCCCGCCGGAACCGAGCGCGAATTGCCACGGCCATAGGGGATGATGCAGAAGGTGCAGCGGTGGTCACAGCCGTTCTGCACCTGCACATAGGCGCGGTGGCGGCCAAAACCGTCAATCAGATGGCCTGCGGTCTCTTTGACCGACATGATGTCATCCACCTGAACCTTCTCGGTCTCGCCAATCAGATTGGGGACGCGCATCTGCGCCCAGGTCTCGGGCAGCATCTTCTCGTGGTTGCCGATCACCTTGGTGACCTCGGCCATGCCCGCAAAAGTCTCGGGTTCGGTCTGCGCGGCGCAGCCGGTCACGATGATCGGCGCATCGGGGTTCTCGCGGGCCAATCGGCGGATCTCCTGCTTGGCCTTGCGCACGGCCTCTGCCGTCACCGCGCAGGTATTCACCACAACAGCCCCCTCGACGCCAGCGGCGGCGGCGAGTTCCTTCATCGCCTCGCTTTCATAAGCGTTCAGACGGCAACCAAGCGTGGCAAAGACAGGCGGTTTCATAGGGCACCCAGAAAATCAGAGGTCAGTTCCGCGCGGAACACAAAGGCCGTGGGGCCGGTCATCCAGACGCCATCCTCGCGCCAGTCGATCTCAAGCCGACCGCCGTCCACATCCACCGTCACCCGCCGCCCCGTGAGGCCGCGCAGATGCGCCGCCACGGCGGTCGCGCAGGTGCCAGAGCCACAAGCCAGCGTCACGCCCGCGCCACGCTCCCACACCCGCATGCGCAGATGATCGGGGGCCGTGACAGAGGCAAACTCGACATTGGTGCGCTCGGGGAAGGACGGGTGATGCTCGATCTCGGCGCCCCAGCTTTCCAGCGCGACCTTCTCGGCATCCTCGACAAAGAAGATGCAATGCGGGTTGCCCATGCCCACGGCCACCGGATCACCATCGATTCCCGTCGCCTTTGGATCGCCCGTAAAGGGAATCATACGCGCCTCCAGAATCGGCGCCCCCATATTGACCGAGACCATCCCATTCGCGGCGCGCTTCGCCTCAAGCTGGCCACGATCGGTGGTGAAGCGCACATGGTCCTTGCCAAGCTGACCCATCATCCAGTCCGAGACACAGCGCGAGGCATTGCCACACGCCCCCGAAAGCGAGCCATCCGAATTGTAGAATTTCAGATGGAAATCGGCCTCTTGCGAGGGGCCGATCAAAGCGAGCTGATCGAAACCGACACCACGGTGCCGGTCTGCCAAGGCCTCGGCCAAAGCAGGTGTCACCGGATCGACCCCGTCACGGGCGTCAATCACGACGAAATCGTTTCCAAGGCCATGCATTTTCATGAAGGCCAATCCAGACAGGGGTAAAGACGCGTTTTTCATGAGCGCGATATACGCCCCCCGAAAACTTTTTTCCAGAGATCTCATTTTTTTTGAATTTCGCTGTTGACGCCCCCCGCACAGAGCCGTAGAAGGCGCCCACACCAGCAGGGAAGCACACAGCGAACCGGTTGGAAACGAAAGAAAGTGGGCCGTTAGCTCAGTTGGTAGAGCAACTGACTTTTAATCAGTGGGTCGCAGGTTCGAATCCTGCACGGCTCACCACTTTCCATAAAATATCCTTTCCATTTCATGGGTTGCGGGTATTTGCGACGAACCTATCAGAGCGGTTCGTCATGTTTGTAATTCCATTGGTGCGCGAAGTCAGCTTATCAAACGCTGAATCAGCCAACCCTTCGCGTTCTGCCGCAGCTGTATAGTGCTGCACAAGAGCTAAGGTCTTGTGGCCTGTTACGACTGCGATCTGATTTGTGGTCGCCCCGGCCTCTGCAAGTCTTCGCGCGCAGGCCTTCCGAAGGCCATGCGAAGAGCACGCTGGCAAATTTGCCTCCCGTGTCCAACGCTGCATGAGATTCCCGAGGCCCGCTGGTGTGCGCGCAGCACCCTGTCTCGTAGAAATATAAGGGCGATCGGAAGGCAGCTTGGCCAGAACCTCAACAAGGTCCGGATGAAGGGGAATTGAGATGAGACGCCCATTCGTCTTTTTCGTCTTCTGACGACGATACTGAAACCGCCCCTCCTCGATGTTCCACGGCCCAAACCGCACAGCGTCAACGCGGGCCGCCCCAGTGTACACCATCAGCGTCATCACCTTGTGCGCCTCAGTGCCCTCAGGATGCGTCTGGATGAATTTTGCGATCTCCATCTCGGTCCAGGTGTGGAAGCCCTCCGTAGCGACCTTGTAGGGCTTCGTAGCGCGCGCTGGATTGTCCGCTCGCCATTCCAAGGCGATCGCATAGTCTAGAAGCTGGATTAGCCTCTTGCGAAGCTTATTGGCCGCTGCAGGCGTCGGCCACGGCAGTATCTTCCTCGGCCTTCTTTCGGGCACGGCTTTCCAGCCTTCGTGCCTCCGCCTCTGCGGTAACCAACCTGGCCACCGCCGCCTCCCGATCGCGGCGGGCCGCCTCGATCAACTCGTTGCTTTCGGTCAATGCACTCTGCCGCTTCGACTCTGCCTCTGCGTCCAGGATGGCGGCTTGTTCCAGCTACTCCGCTAGACGGACGGTGATCTCCTCCTCCGTGGCTGAGAGCTCTTCCTCATGGATGGCCAGGGCCGAGACGCGATCTTCCATCTCTCGCAGCAGCAGCGCATCCTGCTCCGCAGCCGCCTTGCGCGCGCCATTCTGCACGGGAAAGCCTCTCCCGCTTCGGACCCAGCCGAGTATCCAAGGCGGCGGTACCGCCTATTTGCAGTAGTATGTGGCCGACACATCCCCCCCCCTCGACGCCAAGCGCAAATCGCGGGAACTGCTGTCTTGTAACTGCAATGCGCTTGGTATACATCGGCATACTAAAGGCTTGTGGCGACTCGGCGGGTGTTTGGCGGCCGGCGTGCAAGCGTGAAACGATAGCGACATCTAGGGACCGTCATGAGCTTGTACACAGACTACCTAACCGAGATCGAAACCCGTAAGGGCGAAGGCCTGCACCCCAAGCCCATCGATGATGGCGCGCTGGTGGCAGAGCTGATCGAGCAGATCAAAGACGAAGGCAACGCCTATCGCGAGGATTCGCTGAAGTTCTTCATCTACAACACCCTGCCGGGCACGACTTCGGCGGCGGGCGTGAAGGCGAAGTTCCTGAAGGAAATCATTCTGGGCGAGGCCGTTGTTGCCGAGATCACCCCCGATTTCGCTTTCGAACTGCTGTCGCATATGAAGGGCGGCCCGTCGATGGAAGTGCTGCTGGATCTCGCGCTTGGCGAGGATGCAGCGATTGCCGCCAAAGCGGGCGAAGTCCTGAAAACGCAGGTCTTCCTGTATGATGCCGATATGGCGCGTCTGGCCGATGCCTATAAGGCGGGCAATACCGTCGCCAAGGATGTGCTGGAAAGCTATGCCAAGGCCGAATTCTTCACCAAGCTTCCCGATGTGGAAGACGAGGTGAAACTGGTCACCTATATCGCCGCCGAAGGCGATATCTCGACCGACCTTCTGTCGCCGGGCAATCAGGCGCACTCGCGCTCGGACCGCGAGCTGCACGGCAAATGCATGATCTCGGAAGAGGCCCAGAAAGAAATCGAGGCGCTGAAAGCCCAGCACCCCGACAAGCGCGTCATGCTGATCGCGGAAAAAGGCACCATGGGTGTGGGCTCCTCGCGTATGTCGGGCGTCAATAACGTGGCGCTCTGGACCGGCAAGCCGACCTCGCCCTATGTTCCCTTCGTGAACTATGCGCCGGTTGTTGCGGGCACCAACGGCATCTCGCCGATCTTCCTGACCACCGTTGGCGTGACCGGCGGGATCGGTCTGGACCTGAAAAACTGGGTCAAGAAGGTCGATGCCGATGGCAAGCCGGTTCTGAATGAAGAAGGCAACCCCGTTCTGGAACAGAAGTATTCTGTCGCCACCGGCACCGTGCTGAAAATCGACACCAAAGCGAAGAAGCTGCTGAGCGAAGACGGTCAGGTTCTGGCGGATGTCGCCTCGGCCTTCACGCCGTCGAAGGTCGAATTCATGAAGGCAGGCAGCTCTTATGCTGTGGTCTTCGGGAAGAAACTGCAAACGTTCGCGGCGGAAACGCTGGGCGTTGAGGCAGCGCCGGTCTTCGCGCCTTCGAAAGAGGTCTCGATCGAGGGTCAGGGCCTGACGGCTGTGGAAAAAATCTTCAATGCCAATGCCGTGGGTGTGGAAAAGGGCAAGACCCTGCATGCCGGTTCGGACGTGCGCGTGAAGGTCAATATCGTTGGCTCGCAAGACACCACCGGCCTGATGACCGCGCAAGAGCTGGAATCCATGGCCGCGACCGTGATCTCGCCCACCGTGGATGGCGCCTATCAGTCGGGCTGCCACACCGCCTCGGTCTGGGACAAGAAAGCGCAAGCCAATATTCCGAAGCTCATGTCCTTCATGAACAACTTCGGCGTTGTCACCGCGCGTGACCCCAAAGGCGAATACCACGCCATGACCGACGTTATCCACAAGGTGCTGAACGACATCACCGTCAGCGACTGGGATATCATCGTCGGCGGCGACAGCCACACCCGTATGTCCAAAGGCGTGGCCTTCGGTGCGGACTCGGGCACCGTTGCTCTGGCACTGGCCACCGGTGAAGCCACCATGCCGATCCCTGAATCGGTCAAGGTGACCTTCAAGGGCCAGATGAAGGACTATATGGACTTCCGCGATGTGGTTCACGCGACCCAAGCGCAGATGCTCCAGCAATTCGGCGATAACGTCTTCCAAGGCCGCATCATCGAAGTGCATATCGGCACCCTTCTGGCCGACCAAGCCTTCACCTTCACCGACTGGACCGCAGAGATGAAGGCGAAAGCCTCGATCTGTATCTCGAATGATGACGTGCTGATCGGGTCGCTGGAACTGGCGAAATCGCGTATCCAGGTGATGAT
This sequence comes from Thioclava sp. NS-SX20, assembly GCF_057380695.1. NCBI lineage: Bacteria > Pseudomonadati > Pseudomonadota > Alphaproteobacteria > Rhodobacterales > Paracoccaceae > Thioclava > Thioclava sp. NS-SX20. The sequence continues at coordinate 2,494,187 of NZ_CM170816.1, forward strand.
CGACAAGGGCATGGATAACGAAGCCAAGACCCTGCAAGGCCTGATCGACAAAGCCGACAAGCGGATCGCCGAGATCAAATCGGGCGAGAAGCCCGCGCTGAAACCCGATGCCAATGCGAAATATTTCGCAGAGGTCGTCGTGGATCTGGACCTGATCGACGAGCCGATGATCGCGGACCCCGATGTGAATAACGCCGATGTCTCGCGTCGCTACACCCATGACACCATCCGCCCCGTGTCTTACTACGGCGGCGACAAGAAGGTGGATCTGGGCTTTGTCGGCTCCTGCATGGTGCACAAAGGCGACATGAAGATCGTGGCCCAGATGCTGAAGAACCTCGAGAAAGAGGCCGGCAAGGTCGAATTCAAAGCGCCTCTGGTTGTGGCTGCACCGACCTATAACATCATCGACGAGCTGAAAGCCGAAGGTGACTGGGACATCCTGCAGAAATACTCGGGCTTCGAGTTCGACGATCTCTTCCCGAAATCGCAGGCGCGCAAAGAGTACGAGAACATCATGTATCTCGAGCGCCCCGGCTGTAACCTCTGCATGGGCAACCAGGAGAAAGCCGCGAAAGGTGACACCGTTCTGGCGACCTCGACCCGCCTGTTCCAAGGCCGCGTTGTGGAAGACACCGCCGAGAAGAAAGGCGAGTCGCTGCTGGCCTCGACCCCCGTCGTGGTTCTGTCGGCCATCCTTGGCCGCACCCCGAGCCTTGACGAATACAAGAAAGCCGTCGAGGGCATCGACCTGACCAAATTCGCTCCGCCGCTGGAAAAACCGGCTGATACGAAGTCGGTCCACTTCTAAGCTTTCGGCCAAGAGGCCTAGAAATACCAAAAGGGCGAGACAAAAGTCTCGCCCTTTTTTGATGCGCTACAACGGCAAGACAGCCATTCTACACGATGAGGCCGAGTGCCACCGCGAACCAAATTGCCCATGCCCTCATGGCAGTGTCCCGCGTGGGCGAGAGCTGGCGTCGGGCCTGACACGCTGGAGCGTTGAGGAGCTTTCGGCCTTTGTCTCGGGCAAAGCCGTGCAGGGGCTGGAGGACGTCGATTGGTGAAGAAGAAGTTCCTTTGGCGGCACCCCAGCGGCCGCTGGTATGTGCGCGTTCAGGGCCGCTACCATCGGATTCCGGCATCGAGGCCAGCCATTCTTGTAGGTGTTCCCTCTCGCGGAAGCCAACCTCCGAGAAGGTGGTACGCTCAAGTTTACGAAGACGGTTGGCAGAGCGGTCAATTTGGAACATCTAGTCTGCACTCCAATCGAGATCGGCGGTGGACGCGTCGATATAGGCGACACCAGCAAGTTCTTTCGCACCAAGGTAATCGTCCATGCCGACGGCCTGATCCAAAAGGTTAAGCCACTCCGGTTCCTTCCTGCTGTCGGGAGACAAGGGCGAGCTGCCTGTATCCTCAATTCTCATGGCTCCTTTGCCAGACCAGAGAGCGGAGGTCGTGATCATGGGCTTTGTGCAGAAATCGAAAAGCTCATGCCAAGGATGCATCACTTTGATCAGATCGGAAGGCTTGCGGCTGTTCACCGCTTTGACGGATTTTGCATTCGCGTATGAGCAGCCCCAGAAGCTAGGCCCTCTGAAACCAACGGCGCCTCTTCCATCGAACACAGACGAACTGGAATGATTATAGAAGACATACAGCGGGACACAGCTTGTACCCGCCATTTTTATCAGTTTGTCAGTTTGAGTTCCGGTGGGATTGTATCCGCCGTACTGCCCCTTTAGCGCCCCTGAAGAGTACAGTCGTTTTGCCTGAACTCGATACCCGACAGCACAGCCGGAGCCCCTTACAAACCACTCCCAGTCCGCACCGTTCCGCTTCTCTTGTGGCCGCGTAAACATTTTCACATGGAGCCCGAGCGGGCCGCATTCCTTGGCCAGCCTTAGCAAGAGCATTTCGGTCAGGGTTTCCTCTTGCAGGGAGAGGCCATGCTTCTTCGCGTCGTTTTGGCGGTTCCAAGCCCAACCAGCTAACGATCTTAGGTAGGGCCGCATACCTGCGCTCGGTTTTGTCATCAGATGAACTCCCGGCCCTGTTTCTCCACATCATTCGCATGCAGCTCTCTGGACGCGCGACAGGGGGGTGAAGCGCGATACAAATGATTGATGGTGGAAACGTTGGGCTGGAATATAGACTTAAGGTGTTTCATTGCGATTTAGCGACTTGTGTTGGTGGGCTTCAGTTTGTGGATCATGGATTGATCGCAAGAATGCTTGTGGATCGTGTTTTAGGCTACATGAGCCACAATGAAGTTTGTCGTGAACGGATGGCCGAAGAGATGCGCAAGGTCAAAGGCAAGATGCAGCACCCCGAGGCGTCAAAGTACGTTACTCACGGGCTGCGCAAGAACGCTACCATCGAACTCTACCGTGCAGGCTGCGACGACGAGATGGTCAAAGCGGTCACGGGGCACTCAGGTGTCGAGATGCTGAAAAAATACGGCGGGAAGGTACGTCAGCGCGAGTTGGCGACGCGGGCGCAAGAAGCCAGAAACAAGATGGAACAGAACAGGGCCGGAACGTGAAAGTTTCAACGGCTGTTTCAATTTTCAAGAAGGAGACAAGCAGGGTGACACAAGTGCTTGAAAATATTGGAGGCGAGTACCGGAATCGAACCGGTGTACACGGATTTGCAATCCGCTGCGTCACCACTCCGCCAACTCGCCAGCCATGTGGTAGTGGGGATCTAACGGATTGTGCGGCCTCGCGCAAGAGGGTGTGACGCCCAAGCAGCATTGATTTTTACTTCTTTGCGTCACGCCAAGGCTCAACTTGCCCCGAATGGCTTTCTATGCAAGTAATGCCGTAACATTCCAGACTGAAGAGTTTAGCAAAATGCAGGACTTCGAAACGCGCCGCGTGGTCATGGTGGACACTCAGGTCCGGCCGAATGATGTGACGAAATTTCCCATCATCGAGGCTATGCTGAATGTCCCGCGGGAGACCTATGTTCCTGATTCCCTGCGGGAACTTGCCTATCTGGGCGAAAATCTCGAGATCGCGCCGGACCGGGTCCTGTTGGAGCCGCGCATCTTCGCCAAGCTGCTTGACGCCCTGAACATCCGCTCGAATGACCTCGTTCTCGATCTGGGATGTGGTCTTGGCTACTCTTCGGCGATCATCGCACATCTGGCCGAAGCCGTTGTCGCGGTAGAGGAAGACCCGCTGGCAAAACAGGCCGAACTGACCCTTGGTCAAGCGGAAGTCGACAATATTGCGGTCGTGCATAATGCCCTGCCGCAGGGCGCACCGCAGCACGGGCCTTTCGACGTGATCATGATTGAAGGGGCTGTCGAAGAAGTGCCCGACACCATCCTCGAGTCGCTGAAAGAAGGCGGGCGCATCGGGACCGTTTTCATGGAAAACAATCTGGGCATCGCACGTATCGGCATCAAAACCGATGGGGTCGTCAACTGGCGCGATGCGTTCAATGCCGCAGCCCCTGTTCTGAGCGGCTTCCGGCAGGTTTCGCGCTTCAGCCTTTAATGCGACCCCGCTACGGGCGCTGAACAGGCCGTTTATAAATATAAAGACAGCCCATGCCGTCAGGCCGGGCTCATAACATGACAAAGGCATGGCGGGCACGATGTTGAAATCACTTCTTCTGGCGACAGGCATTACGGGCTTCATGGTTGCAGGATCGGTCACGGCACAGGCGGAAACGCTCGCGGATGCAATGATCTCTGCCTACAAGACCTCGAACCTCCTCGAACAAAACCGTGCCACGCTACGGGCCGCCGATGAAGGGGTAGCGCAGGCCGTCGCGGCGCTGCGCCCTGTTGTGCAATGGACCGCCAGCTATGGCTGGACCAAATCCGAAGGCGTATCGTCGCTGACGGGACGGGATGTCACCAGCGAGGGGTCCTCGGCCACGACTGCCCTGAGCGCCTCGATCACGCTGTTCGATTTCGGTCGCAACCGGTTGACGATCAGCTCGCAGAAGGAAGCGGTTCTGGCCACGCGCGAAACCCTGCGTTCGATCGAACAGCAGGTGCTTCTTGCAACAGTTCAGGCCTATTCCGACGTGAAGAGTGCGCAGGAGCAGGTTGCCATCAACCAGAACTCGGTGCGCGTGCTGCAAGAAGAGCTGAATGCCACCAATGACCGGTTCGACGTGGGCGAAGTGACCCGCACCGACGTGTCGCTGGCCGAGGCGCAGCTGGCCTCGGCACGGGCCTCGCTGGTCAGTGCGCAAGGCTCGCTCGAGACGGCCCGCGAATCCTATAAGGCCTCGACCGGCCATTATCCGGGCAAGCTTGCGCCTTTGCCGCCTGCGCCCAACCTGCCGAAATCGCGGGACGAGGCCTCCAGCACGGCACAGCGCAACCATCCCGCCATCAAATCCCTGCAGCATTCTGTCGCCATGTCGGAGATTGCGGTCAAATCGGCCAAAGCCGAGAAGCTGCCGGAAATCACCGGTTCGGTCTCGCTGTCCAATGACGAGGGCGGCTATGTCGGGCAAGCGGCGAGCATCGGCATGACCCAGACGATCTATTCCGGCGGCACGCTGGATTCGGCCTATCGTCAGGCCGTGGCCAGCCGCGACTCCTCCCGTGCCGAATTGCGTCAGGAGGCCGTTGATGTGGTGCAGGCCGTGCTGACATCCTATGCCTCGATCGACGTCTATCGCGCCCAGATCCGCGCCTATGACGAACAGATCCGTGCCGCACAGGTGGCCTATGACGGCGTCAAGGAAGAAGCCACGCTCGGGGCCCGCACCACGCTGGACGTTCTCGATGCGGAACAGGACCTTCTGGACGCGCGTGCCAACCGGATTACCGCCGAGGCCGATTTGCAGGTAGCGTATTATCAACTATTATCTAATATGGGTTTGCTAACGGTGGAAAACCTGAAGCTGGGGATCCCGACCTATGATCCGGCCGCATATTACAACGCTGTGCATAATGCGCCGCTGACCAGCATCCGGGGCGAAAAGCTTGACAAGGTCCTTCGGGCCATCGGCAAGCAGTAAAGGCGCCACCACCGTTCCGCGGGCCCGCCACCGGGCCCGCCTTAGTGTGAATGTACGGATCCGGGTGGCGCAGTTTCTATCCGGGTCGCCTGCCGGATTGGAGACATAATGGCCGAGCCCGAGAAAAAGATCGAAATCGAGGATGTTCTGTCCTCCATTCGCCGCCTTGTCGCGCAAGACCCCATTCCGCCGCGCAGTGCCCCCACGCCCGTCGCCCCCCTCACAGCGCCGGAAGAGGCGCTGCTTCTGACTCAGTCCGACCGCGTCGAAGATGAAACGCCTTCTCTTGGTGCCATTGATCCAGCCCCGCTGCCGGACGCGCCGATAGCCGAAGAGACATTTGACCATGTGTCTCCCTTCGCGTCGCCTGCACCGGATAGCGCCGAATTCGATGCGATCGAAAGCGCGGAAGAGGCTGGCTTCGCTCTGTCTTCCCATGCGACCTCTCCCGATGAGGCCAGCCTCGATCAGGATTGGGAAGCCGTGCATCATGCCGCCCCCGGCACACGCGACGCGGTGGAGCCGCAGGACATGCCGTTTGACACCACAATCGATGAAGCCACGGATGCGGCTTTGGACGTGCTGCAACTGGAGCCGCATATGCGCGCCCCCGAACCGGCAATGCCGACGATGCCCGTGACACCGGCATCGGCATCGGATCAGGGCGATTTCGAGCCTGACGAGGGCGATGCCGCCCCGCTTTCCGGTGCCTTGACGGCCTTCGGTCACCCCGAGGAAGAGGCCGCAGCCCCCCTGCCCTCGATGCATTTCGACGCGTTCGACACCGGAGAGGACGCGCCAGAACCTGCTGAGGACGCCTCCGTTGAGGATGCCCCCGTTGCCGCGCAGACGTGCCACCCCTCCTTCGCCACCGAGACGGGTGCCGAGGCCGAGACATATTCTGCCTGCATCGAAGACCATGCGGACGTGCCAGCGGCCATGCCAGAACCTGTCATGGCCCCGAGCACAGAAAGCGGCATCGATCCGGAACGTGTTCCCGACTGCGATCCGGCAGAGGAGAATCTCCACGCATCTGCTGCTGTCGAAGCCCCCCTGCCGGAAGATCCGGATCTGGCAGAGACCGCCTGGACCGCCCCTCATGACGCGGATCGGGAAGATGCAGACTGGCCTCCGGCAGAAGAGCTTCCGCCAGAGCTTGAGGCCGCCGCAGAAGCCCTGAGTGACACCATCTCCGAAACGGCGGAAATGGCCGTTCTGCACGAGGCGACCCGCCGCCTGCATCTGCACACCCCCGAGGGAGAGATCACCCCGACCGAAGAGGCCCGTCCCGTCCTGACACAGCCTGCGGGAGGTGATGCCGCGGCAGTCTTTGACGAAGAGGCCCTGCGCCAGATGGTGGGCCGCATGATCCGCGCCGAACTGCAGGGCGCGTTGGGGGAACAGATCACCCGCAAGGTCCGCCGCCTCGTCCGGCAGGAAATCAACCGTGCGCTGATTGCGCGCGAGTTTGATTGAACCGCCCGATCGCACCGTCAGGATGAGTTACGTCAACACTTCTGCCCCGAGATTTCCTTGCGACACTCGGGACAGGAGAGTATAGGCAAGGCATGACTCGGATTTTTGACATCACGGAACGTATTCGCCTGCGCGAACGCTTCTACGGCGAAAGCCGCTCGGTCCTCGCACGACTTTGATGCGGCGTCCTTTCGGGCGCCCTTGTGGCATGCCCGAATGTACCTGAGTAATTCCACAGCTATCCCTATGAAAGTGAGAGCCATGTCTGCTCCGAAGACCCTCTATGACAAGATCTGGGACGCCCATGTTGTGTCCGAAGACGAAGACGGCACCTGCCTGCTGTATATCGACCGCCACCTTGTTCACGAAGTGACCAGCCCGCAAGCGTTTGAAGGCCTGCGTATGGCAGGCCGCCAAGTGCGCGCGCCGGAAAAGACCATTGCCGTGCCGGACCATAACGTGCCGACCACGACGGACCGCGCCTCGGGTGTGATCAGCAACGAAGAATCGCGCATCCAGCTGGAAGCACTGGATAAAAACGCCAAGGACTTTGGCGTGAACTACTATCCGGTGTCGGATGTCCGTCAGGGCATCGTGCATATCGTCGGCCCCGAAAACGGCTGGACCCTGCCGGGCATGACCGTTGTCTGCGGCGATAGCCACACCGCGACCCATGGGGCGTTCGGCGCGCTGGCGCATGGGATCGGCACCTCGGAAGTGGAACATGTTCTGGCGACGCAGACGCTGATCCAGAAAAAATCCAAGAACATGAAGGTGGAAATCACCGGCAAGCTGAAGCCGGGCGTGACCGCCAAGGACATCACCCTTGCGGTCATCGGCGCCACCGGCACCGGCGGCGGCACCGGCCATGTCATCGAATATTGCGGCGAAGCAATCCGCAACCTGTCGATGGAAGGCCGTATGACCGTGTGCAACATGGCCATCGAAGGCGGTGCGCGCGCGGGTCTGATCGCCCCCGACGAGACCACCTTCGAGTATGTCAAAGGCCGCCCGCATGCGCCCAAAGGCGCGCAATTCGAGGCTGCTCTGAACTGGTGGAAAACGCTCTTCACCGATGAGGGCGCGCATTTCGACAAGGTCGTGACGCTGAAAGGCGAAGATATCGAGCCGGTCGTAACTTGGGGCACCTCGCCCGAAGACGTTCTGCCGATCTCGGGCGTGGTCCCTGCCCCCGAAGATTTCAAGGGCGGCAAGGTCGAAGCGGCGCGTCGCTCGCTGGACTATATGGGCCTTGAACCCGGCACCAAGCTCGAAGATATCGCGATTGACGTCGTCTTTATCGGCTCCTGCACCAATGGCCGTATCGAAGACCTCCGCGCCGCGGCCGAAGTCCTGAAAGGCCGCAAGATCGCTGATGGCGTGCGCGCCATGGTCGTGCCCGGTTCCGGTCTGGTCCGTGCGCAGGCCGAGGAAGAAGGTCTGGACAAGATCTTCCTCGATGCCGGCATGGAATGGCGTATGGCGGGCTGCTCGATGTGTCTGGCAATGAACCCCGACCAGCTGGCCGAGGGCGAGCGCTGTGCCTCGACCTCGAACCGCAACTTTGAGGGTCGTCAGGGCTATAAGGGCCGCACCCACCTGCTGAGCCCCGCGATGGCTGCCTGTGCTGCCGTCACCGGTAAACTGACCGATGTGCGCAAGTTCATGGACCTGGCGGACGCATAAGGAGCGACGAGAATGGAAAAGTTCGAAAAATTCACCGGTATCGCCGCCCCCATGCCGCTGGTCAATATCGACACCGATATGATCATCCCCAAGGGCTTCCTGAAGACGATCAAGCGCACCGGCCTTGGCGTGCATGCCTTCGACGAGATGCGCTATAACCGCGACGGCAGCGAGAACCCCGATTTCGTTCTCAACAAGCCGGCTTACCGCGAAAGCCAGATCCTGATCGCGGGCGATAACTTCGGCTGCGGCTCCTCGCGCGAGCATGCGCCCTGGGCGCTGGCGGATTTCGGCATCAAGGTGGTCATCTCGACCTCCTTCGCCGACATCTTCTTCAACAACTCGTTCAAAAACGGGATGCTGCCGATTGTCCTGCCGCAAGAGCAGGTCGATCTACTGATGAAAGACGCGGAAAAAGGCGCCAACGCGCGGATGACCGTTGATCTGGAAGCCCAGGAAATCTCGACCTCGGAAGGCACTATCGTCAAATTCGACGTGGACCCTTTCAAGAAGCACTGCCTGCTGGAAGGTCTGGACGATATCGGTCTGACGCTGAACAAGGCGGCGGCGATCGACAGCTTCGAGGCCAAGGCCGCACAGTCGCGCCCGTGGGTCTGATTTCGCGAGCCTGACGACAGGCCGACACCGATAAGAAAAGGGCCGCTCCACCGAGCGGCCCTTTTTGTATCTGCCGTAAAGGCTTAGCCCTTGAGAGCTTCGTCCACGGCCTCTTTGAACTTATCCCAAGCCATATTGGAATATTTCTTGCCGTTGATGATAAAGGTCGGCGTGCCGTCAATTGCGTCGGCATTCGCGTTTTTCTGGAACGTCGCCACCATCTGGCGGGCGCGGTTCTGGTCATTCAGGCAGGTTTCGATCTGTTCTTTCGAGAAGCCCGCTTTCAGACCCAGCTTGCGTAGATTGGCCGCGATCGTTGCCTGCTGGCCGTCACCGATCCAGTCCTGCTGGCCATCAAAGATCATATCCGCGACCGAATAATATTTCATGTCGCCGCCGCATTGGGCCAGAAGCCCCGCCCAAAGGCCGAATTTATCGAAATAGACCTCGCGCATGATAAAGCGCACCTTGCCAGTATCGATATACTCTTTCTTGAGGTTCGCCCAAGAGGTCTCGTGCCAATGCGCGCAGTGCGGACAGGTGAACGACGCATATTCGATGATCGTCACAGGCGCATCCGCCGACCCGATCGGAATGTCGGGCAGGGTTTCAACCGTCGCATCGGGCTTGGCGTCTTCTGCCGAAGCAGGCGTTGCAAAGCCGGTCATCAGGCTCTCGCCACGGCTGCTGATCCATCCCCCCAGTGCAGCCACAACGGCGGCACCGGAAATCCCGAGCAGGAAGGAACGTCTGTTCATTAGTTAACCTTTCTTCTGGTCAGACCGCTTTGCGGACTTCATCAATACATTCTGCGCCAGCATCTCCAGCGCGGATTTCAGATCCGGATCACGGCAATCGGCGGCGGTGGCCTGCGCCTGCGCGCGGATTTCGGGGGTGGGTTCGGGGCGCTTTTTCGGCGCGGCGGTAAATTGCGCCTGCCCGTCGGCAAACCCCGTAGGGGCCGTCTGGGTCAGGGTCACGCGGGAAATGGCGTTATACCCATAGCAGGCATTCACCTTCTCGCGGATACGCGGGATCTGCATCTGCATCATGGGTCCTGCCGCTCCCAGCGTCAGAAGTGTCAGGGTCGCCCCCATCCCGTCGCGGGCATAGCCAATCTTCACGGGGCGGCATTGCGCGGCAATCTCTTCGCCCACGATCTCGGACCAATGGGTCAGCAGTCGCGTCACCGCAAAGCCGCGTGTCTCTCCGACCGAGCGGATACGGTCTTTCAGCAGGCCCGAAGCCGCCTCGAAACCACGCATCCTGCGAGAGGCCATGGGGCTGTAGCCGGTGCCTTTGCCCCGCTTGTCCTTCCCTGTCTCGCTGGTCGTCGTTTTCTTTGCGGCCATCTGTCATTACTCGTGTTCAATGGTTATTTTAGGCACTCCGAGGCCCGATACCAACCACTTGCCGATAAGAGAGCATAAATATTGCGTGACGTAGCCGACATCAGCCCCGCCCTGCTGGCATGGTATGACCGAAATGCCCGCGTTCTGCCATGGCGCACGGGGCCGGAAGATCATGCAAAGGGGCTGCGGACCGCGCCCTATCGGGTCTGGCTTTCCGAGGTCATGCTGCAACAGACCACCGTGGCCGCCGTGCGCAACTACTTCCGCGATTTCACCACGCGCTGGCCCACAGTCACCGATCTCGCGCAGGCCGAGGATGCCGATGTCATGGCCGCTTGGGCGGGGCTTGGCTATTATGCCCGCGCGCGCAACCTGTTGAAATGCGCAAGGGTCGTAGCCTTTGATCTGGGCGGGCAGTTTCCCCGAACCGCGCAGGAATTGCAGGCATTACCCGGAATTGGCCCCTATACGGCGGCAGCGATTGCCTCCATCGCCTTTGACGCACCTGCCACGGTGGTGGATGGCAATGTGGAACGTGTGGTCTCGCGCCTCTTTGCCCTGACCGACCCTCTGCCCGGCACCCGTCCCGAAATTGCGCGGCTGGCGGGGCAGATTACCCCGCAGGACCGTCCGGGGGATCACGCTCAGGCCATGATGGATCTGGGCGCGACCCTCTGCACGCCGCGCAATCCTGTCTGTGCGCTTTGTCCGCTGGAGGCGCACTGCGAGGCCCATGCACAGGGGATCGCGGCAAGCCTGCCCGTCAAGGCTCCGAAAAAGGTCAAACCCACGCGGCGCGGTCATGCCTATGTGCTGATCGGTCCGGCGGGCGAGGTGCTGGTGGAGCGCCGCCCCGACCGCGGGCTTCTGGGGGGAACGCTGGGCTTTCCGACAAGCGACTGGGCCGAAGAGCGCCCCGCTTTTGCCCCGCCTCTGGAGACCGACTGGCAGGAGGCCGCCACAGAGGTGCGCCACACCTTTACCCATTTCCATCTGATCCTCACCGTTCATAGGGGGCTGGGGCATGTGGACGGGATGACCGGCAATAACGCCTTCTCGCCCGATGCCCTGCCCACGCTGATGCGCAAGGTCTGGGAGGCCGCGCAGCCCGCCTGAATGCGGGCGGATTGCGCCTTCGCCAAAGGCCGCTATGCTGGCGCCAAAACCGGAGGCCCGATATGTCCACACGCGAAGAGTTGCGCCAACCCCAGCGCGCCCTGCCCTTCTGGCTGTCCTTAGGCACGGTCCCTCTGGTCCTGATCGAGGCCGCGTTCGGCGGCTGGAGCCTTATCCTTCTGCCGCTTTATGCGTGGTGGCTGGTGACCTTCCTCGACAAGATTCTGGGCAAGAATCCGGACCAGCCCGATGTCGACACCCCCGAAGAAGACCTGATCTGGTATCGCGCCATCACGATGGCATGGCTGCCGATCCAGCTCTGCGTGATCTATGGCATGATCTGGTGGGTCACTCATGGCAGCGGGTTGAACCTGTTCGAGATCGTGGCGCTGTTTTTCGGGGTGGGCGTGATCTCGGGAACCATCGGTATGGTTTATGCCCATGAGCTGATGCACCAGAAAGATCGTGTAGAGCGCTGGCTGGCCGATCTGCTGCTGGCCTCGGTGCTGTATTCGCATTTCCGCAGCGAGCATCTGCTGGTCCATCACCTTTGGGTGGGCACGCCCCGCGATGCAGTGACCGCGCGCTATAACGAGGGGTTCCACCGCTACTTCCTGCGGGTGCTGCGCGACTGCCCCCGTTCGGCGCTGGAAGCGGAATGCCATAAGCTTGACCGCGCGGGCCGCCCGCACTGGCACCAGAGCAATCCGTTCTGGCGCTATGCGGGGTTGCAACTGGTGGCGCTTTTGCTGGCCTTCCTGGTGGGCGGGCTGTTTGGTGTGGTGCTGTTTGTCCTACAGGCGGTTTTCGCCATCTGGCAGCTGGAACTGACCAATTACATCGAGCATTACGGGCTGACGCGGCGCTATCTGGGCGAAGGTCGCTATGAGCATGTGAAGCCCCATCACAGCTGGAACGCGGCGCATTTCGCCTCGAACTGGCTGCTGATCAACCTGCAGCGCCATTCGGACCACCATTACAAACCCAGCCGCCGCTTTCCGCTGTTGCAGACCTATGCGAAATCCGAGGCCCCGCAACTGCCCTTGGGCTATCCGGCAATGACGACGCTGGCGATGATCCCGCCTTTGTGGCGGCGACGGATGAACCCCCGCGTGCGGGCGTGGCGGGCGCAATTCTATCCCGATATCGAGGATTGGTCGCCCTATAATCAGGCGCTGTTTCCCAAACCGCGTTCCTGAACCGCACGGTGCGGCGTCACGACCCGCATCGTCAGATTGATCCGCCCGGGCTGTTTCAGAAGCAGACTGGTGCCCGCCGCAATCCGGTCCACGCCGTGATAGCGCAGGCGGGCCGCGCCCTCCATCACCACCACATCGCCCGAGCGGAGCCACAGGCTTTCGGTCCTGCCGCCGCGCTCGAGGTTGCCGATGCGGAACAGCGCCTCGTCGCCCAGTGACACCGAGACCACCGGCTGGCTCAGGTCGCCCTCGTCGCGGTCCTGATGCATGCCCATCTTTGCCTCCGGCCCGTAGTAATTGAGAAGGCAGGTCTCGGGTGGACGGGCCTGCGGCACCAGTTCTGCCCAAAGCGCGGTCAGAACGGGGGGGATCGGCGGCCAGTCGCTGCCCTGTGGGTGGCGCGGAGCATAGCGATAACCCTGCAAATCGCTCATCCAGCCCCACTGCCCCGCCGAGGTCATCCGCACCGACATTGTCGCGCCCGAAGGCGTTCGCGGTGAGAAAAGTGGCGCCTCACGCAGGATATCGCGCAGATCCGCGACCAGACCGACCTGTTCCTGCGCGCTCAACCATCCTTCATAGACCCGAAAGCCACGCAAGATACGGGGGGCCGGACAGGTATGGCCCACAGCATCTGCCTCATTTGCGGGCGGGTTCGAAAAATCTGTTCGATTCTTGTCATCTTCCGGCATCTGGAAACCTTGCAGCAGCATTTTGCCCTCCTTATATACCTTCCGAAGCCGATTGCAGAGCCCCGGCGACCCGCTCGGGCAAGGCACTCGGACAGCAAAACTGCAAACCCTGGGATGGGAGGCGGGGGCCTTATGGACCTGTTTCCCGACATCGCCAAAAGAAGAGGTATTGATATGGGTAAAGTCATCGGGATTGACCTCGGGACCACCAACTCCTGCGTTGCCATCATGGATGGTTCGCAACCGAAAGTTATTGAAAACTCGGAAGGCGCACGCACCACGCCGTCGATCGTGGCCTATACCGACGACGAACGTCTGGTCGGCCAGCCGGCAAAGCGCCAAGCCGTGACCAACCCCACCAACACGATCTTTGCTGTCAAGCGTCTGATCGGCCGTCGCACCACCGACGCCGAAGTGCAAAAAGACAAGGATCTGGTGCCCTATTCCATCGTTGACGGTGGCAATGGCGACGCATGGGTCGAAGTGAAGGGCGAGAAATACTCCCCCGCACAGGTTTCGGCCGTGACCCTGCAGAAGATGAAAGAGACCGCTGAATCGTATCTGGGCGAGGAAGTGACGCAGGCCGTCATCACCGTTCCGGCCTATTTCAACGACGCGCAACGTCAGGCAACCAAGGACGCCGGCAAAATCGCCGGTCTGGAAGTGCTGCGCATCATCAACGAGCCGACCGCCGCCGCTCTGGCCTATGGTCTGGACAAGAAAGACAGCAAGACCATCGCGGTTTATGACCTTGGTGGTGGGACCTTCGATATCACCATTCTGGAAATCGATGACGGTCTGTTCGAAGTGAAATCGACCAACGGGGACACGTTCCTTGGGGGTGAAGACTTCGATATGCGCATCGTCAACTTCCTCGCCGACGAGTTCAAGAAAGAGCACGGCGTTGACCTGACCAAAGACAAGATGGCGCTGCAGCGTCTGAAAGAAGCGGCTGAAAAAGCGAAGATCGAACTGTCGTCCAGCCAGTCGACCGAGATCAACCAGCCGTTCATCTCGATGGATGCGAAAACCGGCACGCCGCTGCACATGGTCATGAAGCTGACCCGCTCGAAGCTGGAAAGCCTTGTGGGCGATCTGATCAAGAACTCGCTCAAGCCCTGTCAGGCGGCCCTGAAGGATGCGGGCGTCTCCAAGGACGAGATCGACGAGGTCGTTCTGGTCGGCGGTATGACCCGTATGCCGAAAGTCGTGGAAGAAGTGACCAAGTTCTTCGGGAAAGAGCCCCATAAAGGCGTGAACCCCGACGAGGTTGTGGCGCTTGGCGCGGCCATTCAGGCCGGTGTGCTGCAAGGCGACGTGAAAGACGTGGTCCTGCTGGACGTGACGCCGCTCAGCTTGGGTATCGAAACGCTGGGTGGTGTCTTCACCCGCCTGATCGACCGCAACACCACGATCCCGACCAAGAAGTCGCAGATCTTCTCGACTGCGGAAGACAACCAGAATGCCGTGACCATCCGCGTGTTCCAAGGGGAACGCGAGATGGCTGCCGACAACAAGATGCTCGGCCAGTTCAATCTGGAAGACATCCCGCCGGCACCGCGCGGCATGCCGCAGATCGAAGTGACCTTCGACATCGACGCCAACGGCATCGTCTCTGTTTCGGCCAAAGACAAAGGCACGAACAAAGAGCAGAAGATCACCATCCAAGCTTCGGGCGGCCTGTCCGATGAGGATATCGATCGCATGGTGCGCGACGCGGAAGAAAACGCCGAGTCGGATAAAAAGCGCAAGGAGCTGGTCGAAGCAACCAACCAGGGCGAAAGCCTGCTGCACTCGACCCGCAAATCGCTTGAAGACCACGGCGACAAGGTTGATGGCTCGACCGTCGAAGTCATCGAGCTGGCAGCCAATGCGCTGGAAGAGGCTCTCAAGTCGGATGATGGTGCCAAGATCAAGGGCGCAATCGCCAACCTGCAGGATGCGGCAATGAAACTCGGCGAGGCCATCTATAAGGCCGAGCAGGAGAAAGCCGCAGCCGAAGAAGACGCTGAAGAGGCCGATGATAGCCGCTCCCCGAACGATGACGATATCGTTGACGCGGACTTCGAAGATCTCGGCGAAGATCGTAAGCGCAACTGATCGGCTTGGAACAATGTGGACGGGCCCGCTGTTAGGGCGGGCCCGTTTTCACGTTCCCCGAAGGGAGCTAGAGAATGGCAAAAAAGGATTTCTACGAGGTTCTGGGCATCCAGAAAGGTGCCTCGGCCGAGGAGATCAAGAAGGCCTATCGCGCTAAAGCGAAAGAGCTTCACCCCGACCGTAATAAAGACAATCCGAACGCCGAATCCCTGTTCAAAGAAGTGAACGAGGCACATGACGTTCTGAAAGATCCCGAAAAGAAAGCGGCTTATGACCGGTATGGTCATGCCGCCTTCGAAGGCGGCATGGGTGGCGGCGGTCGCCCCGGTGCGGGCTATGGCCAGCAGGGCGATTTCGCTTCGGCCTTCTCGGATGTGTTCGAAGATCTGTTCGGCGATTTCATGGGCGGTGGCGGTGGCCGCGCCGGGGGTGGCGGGCGTTCGCGCGCAACCCGTGGCTCGGATCTGCGCTATAACCTGCGCGTGACGCTGGAGGAGGCCTTCAAGGGCGCCCAGAAGCAGATCAACGTTCCGGGGTCCGAGACCTGTGACAGCTGTCATGGCACGGGCGCTGAGGGCGGCGCGGAGCCGCAAACCTGTCCCACCTGTGGTGGCATGGGTAAGGTTCGGGCGCAGAACGGTTTCTTCACCGTAGAACGCACCTGCCCCACCTGTGGTGGCCAAGGTCAGGTGGTAAAAAACCCCTGCCGCAAATGCCACGGTGCAGGCCGGATCGAGAAAGACCGCACGCTTTCGGTCAATATTCCGGCCGGGGTGGAAACCGGCACGCGCATCCGTCTGGCTGGCGAAGGCGAGGCAGGTCTGCGCGGCGGTCCGTCAGGCGACCTCTATATCTTTATCGAGGTCAAGGAACATGATCTGTTCCAGCGCGACGGGACATCGCTTTTCTGCCGCGTTCCGGTTTCTATGGCCAGTGCCGCGCTGGGAGGAGAGGTTGAAGTGCCAACCATTGACGGCGGTCGCTCGCGGGTCAAAATTCCCGCAGGCAGCCAGTCGGGCCGCCAGATGCGTCTGCGCGCCAAAGGCATGCCCGCTTTGCGCGGGGGGGCGGTTGGCGACATGCTGATCGAGCTGGCGGTGGAAACACCCGTCAACCTGACACCCCGCCAGAAAGAGCTGCTGCGCGAGTTCGAGAAGATCGAGGCCGAGAACAACCCGCAAGGGGCGTCGTTCTTCCGGAAGGTCAAGAGCTTCTGGGACGGGATGACCGGATAAGACAAAAGCCGCCCTCAGGGGCGGCTTTTTTCATAGGCTGCGGGAATAGCTTCCCGAAAATCCGGCGGAAAGGGCGAAGGCCGAAGCCGACTGGTAATATGTCTTGGAATAGACCATCGAAATCTGATTGCGCTCGGTGACACGTTCGATGCCGACGGCCTCATGTGCCCATGCCGTTTCGGTCGAGACCGAGACATTCAATTCGCCGCTGGCGATCTGCTCTTTCATATCAGCGACAAGAGCCGCTTTCTGACCGGCCCGTGCAAGCGCCTTGCCCTTCTCAAGGAAGGCCATCGCCGCCTCGCTATCCTGCCCCGTCATGGCAAACAGCCGCAACAGGGCCCGCTGGCGCCCCCAGTCGGCCTTGCTTTGCTGCGCATCCAGCATCTGCTCTGCCCGATCCCCGAGCGCCTGATCAATCAGGCTCTGGGTCTCGGCCTCGGTCTCGGCACCAAACATGGCCTGCCGGAAATCCTGCTGCTTTCCTAGAAGTGTATCGGCCTGTTCCAGCGTACCGACATAGGCCGCCAATGCCTCGGCGCCCCCTTTGTTCCAGACATGCTGGGCGTCCAGCGTGAGGTCAGCCTGTGTATCCCCTTGCAGCAGGGCCTGCGCCGAAGAGATTTCTGACTGGAGGCGGCTGCGCAGATTGGACAGAAGATCCAACTCCATCTCGGAGGCGGTCATCGGACGCGGAAGCTTTGACTCCACAACCGAGATCTGCGGCCCCTGTGGCGAAGATTTGGAAAGCGTCACCACCGCCACGTCCTGCACCCGCCCGGACTGGCTTTGATAGCCCCGAATCCGGGTTCCCGTCCCAGAATAGATCCCGATCATCTTACCCTTCCTTGCACCCCGACTATTATCCTTCCTTATTCTCGTGAAGAATGTGTAACTGCCCTTAGGTCGATGATGAACATGGCTAACAGGTTAAGCCTTTCTTCACCAAGCCAAGGCAATCTTGCGGCATGACACAGCCACCGAACGCCTTTCACGAAGCCCCTCTGCCGCTTTTCGGTCATCCCGATGAAGCGGTGCCCGCGCGCCCCGTCGGTTGCGCGCCTGCGCGGCAGAATCCGGTGCGCTTGCCATCTTATATCAAGGACCATCGCAAGCGGCTGAGAACCCGCTTCATGGAGGGCGGGGCACAGGCCCTGCCCGATTATGAAATGCTGGAACTGGTGCTGTTTCGCGCCATCCCGCGACAGGATGTCAAGCCGCTCGCCCACCGCCTGATGCAGGCTTTTGGTGACTTCGGGCGGGTGCTGGCCGCGCCGCCGTCACGTCTGGCCGAAATCGAAGGGGTGGGCGAAGCGGTCATCATCGAGTTGAAGGTTGTGGAGGCCGCCGCCCATCGTCTGGCCCGTGCCCGTGTCATGCATCAGCCGGTGCTGTCCTCTTGGGATGCCCTGCTGGATTACTGCCACACCGCAATGGCCCATCGCGAGACCGAACAGTTTCGCGTGCTGTATCTGGACCGGAAAAACACCCTGATCGCGGATGAGGAACAGTCGCGCGGCACGGTGGACCATGTGCCGGTCTATCCGCGCGAGGTGGTGAAACGCGCATTGGAGCTGAATGCCTCGGCGCTGATTCTGGTGCATAACCATCCCTCCGGCGATCCAACCCCGTCAGAGGCAGACCTGACCATGACGGACCAGATCAACCGTGCGGCGGGTGTTCTGGGGCTTGTGCTGCATGACCACCTGATCATCGGCAAAAGCCGTGAACTCAGTTTCCGCGCGGAAGGGTATCTGTGATCAGGGCCCGACCTCGGCAAGGTTCGGCAGATCCATCACCACCGCCCCGCCAAGCTGGTCACATTCGGGCATCATCAAGGTCACCGGCATCATCGGATGCAGCTTGCTTTGATCGGACCATGCGATATTGCCCTCCAGATCCTGATCACAGCTCTCTTTGGTCAGGGCCGCATCAATGGCCAGCCTGGCCTTGGCCAAATCCAGACGGGTCGAATAGACCTCGGCCTGCTGACCGTCTTCCACGCTGGAAAACCGCGTGAGGTAACCCTCCGGTGTGCCATCTGTCGCCGTGTCGCGGGCGCTCAGATGCAATGCGACAGGGCGCGTCCATGACAGAACGACACGGTTCCATTGGGCCGCGTCTGGCTGGTTGATCCCTTCCGAGACCACGCCCCCCGCGCTGGCCACCGTCAAGCGCGTATTGGCAATCATCGCCGGCACGAGCCCCCCCCATTTGCCCTGCGCATCAAGCTGCACGTCGAATTGCAGACCGGGCTGGGTCAGGGTCGCAATGGCACCGGCATGACAGGCATCGGTATAGGCCACCGAAATCATGCCGTTTTCAGCTTTCTCCAGATGCAGAACCGGCTCGCCGCAAGCGCTGGCCTCCGCCAGTTCCAGCGCGGGGCCCTGCGGCGGGGCCACCTGCCGAGCGGGGGCAGGTTCTGTCGTGAAGCTCGCGGTATAAAGGCGATCTTGCGGTAGGGTGGGCACCGGCAGATCAGCCCCCAATGCCCGCGCGGGAGCCGCCCCCAAAGACTGTGCGGCACCAAGTGCACTGACCAGACGGGTCTCGCTGACAGGGCGCGCGATATGCGGAATGGCCGCATCGGCAGGCGACACGCCAAATTGGGCGAAAATCGTATCGGCATGCTGCATGAACTGGCTGCAGGCCACGGCGGTGACACCCGTGGCCAAAATCAAAGAGATTTCCCGCATTTTCTGTTTCATGCTGCTCTGCACCCTACGGCGTCGCGTTTGTCGTTGCTTAACAACATATAACCGAAATGCGGGGCCTGAAAGGCACAGATGTGGCAAGACCATGCCCCAAAAGACCAGAAGGCGGCAAATATGCCACCCCATCAGGACAGCCACCATCAGGGAGATCCGCGAACCACCCGAAAGGCCATTGTCTGGCGTAACCCCGCCCAGCCCGCCGCTTGGGGAAGATCGGGCAGAGAGACCGCAAGCCGCACGTCCACCGCCTGCTGTCCTGTCGCCTTCAGAAACAGGGCGATCCCGTCCGCATCAAGCGGATAGCTAAAGCGACATTGTTGCGAAGGCAGCAGCGTCGGGGCCGGATAGCTATCCGCTGGCGGCGGCCCATTGAGCATCCAGTCGTCCGCCGGATCCTCCGAGGGAGAATATACTATATCCAGGCCATATTGCGCGATCATCGGGCACGGAAAGCGCACGCCTCTGTCCCCCGTATTTTCAAAGACGACATCGATGGATTTCCGCGACACATCCGCCAGCCGGTTCGGACGGGTCGGGGAAACGCCCTCGATCCGGACCTCCATCCGTATAGCCTGCGCAGCGGCAGCGGAGGCCATCGGAAGACAGACGGCAAGCAGCCATGATGCAAGGCAGAAGCGTCGCAAATCGTGCTCCAGACAAGGCCGTATGTGCCAAGATGAGCCGCAATTCGGCGCGACCCCGAATGCAAAAGGGGCACCTTCCGGTGCCCCATCCACCTACCGCAGACGATTGTGCGCCTGTGGCCTGCAAGCAGCGCCTTACAGCTTACCGTGGCAATGCTTGAATTTCAGCCCCGACCCGCACGGGCAAGGGTCATTCCGGCCCGGTTCGCCCCAAGTGGCAGGATCGTTCTCGTCAAAACCCGGACGGGTCTCGCCCACGACCTCGATCCGGGGAGGCTCTTCCGGCATGCTGTGTTGCTCCGGCTCGGGCTGCTCCTCGTTGCGGGCACTATACATCTGCGCCTGCAGGGCCTCGCGCTCGGCCTCGGTGAGCGGGCGGATCTGCGCAAGGCGCTGGGTCACATCCACACGCAACCCGTCAAGAAGGGCCTCGAACAGCTGGAAGCTTTCGGTTTTATACTCCGAGAGCGGATCGCGCTGCGCATAGCCACGGAAGCCGATCACCGAACGCAGATGCTCCAGCTTCACCAGATGCTCGCGCCATTTGGTATCGACCGTTTGCAGCAGGATCTGCTTTTCGATCGTGCGCATGACCTCGGGGCCGAAGGCGGCTTCCTTCTCTGCCATATAGGCGTCGGAGGCCTCCTCGATGCGTTCCAGCATGACCTCCTGATCGACGCCCTCTTCCTGCGACCAGTCCGCCAGCGGCAGGCTGAGGTTCAGACCCTCTTGGATCGCGGCCGCAAGCCCTTCGATATCCCATTGATCAACATAGGATTTCGGCGGCAGATACTGATCCACCAGATCATCGATCACCTGATGGCGCATATCGGCGGCGATCTCATCTACGTCACGGCTATCCATGATCTCGCGACGCTGGTTGAAGATCGCCTTACGCTGATCGTTCATCACATCGTCGAATTTCAGAAGCTGCTTGCGGATGTCGAAGTTACGACCCTCGACCTTGGCCTGCGCGCGCTCCAGAGACTTGTTCACCCACGGGTGGATGATCGCCTCGCCCTCTTTCATGCCAAGCTTGGACAGAACATTTTCAAGCTTGTCGGACCCGAAGATCCGCATCAGGTCATCTTCCAGCGACAGGAAGAACAGCGAGCGCCCCGGATCCCCCTGACGGCCCGAACGACCGCGCAGCTGGTTGTCGATACGACGCGATTCATGGCGCTCGGTCGCCAGAACGAACAGCCCGCCCGCCTCCAGAACCTTCTGCTTTTCTTCGGCAGTGGCCGCTTCGATACGGGCGCGCACCTCTTCGGGATCCGCCTCCGGATCGCGTGCCAGCTCTTCCTGCACGCGCATTTCCACATTGCCGCCCAGCTGGATGTCGGTCCCGCGACCGGCCATGTTGGTGGCAATGGTCACAGCCCCCAGACGACCGGCATCCCCCACGATCTGGGCTTCCTGTTCGTGCTGGCGGGCATTGAGGACGTTATGCGTGATACCGGCCTGCGTCAGCAGATGTGACAGCATCTCGGATTTCTCGATCGAGGTGGTGCCGACAAGAATGGGCTGCCCCTTCTCATGCGCCTCTCGGATGGCCTCGATCACGGCCTGATATTTTTCCATCGCGGTGCGATAGACGCGGTCGTGCTCGTCGATCCGCTGCACGGGGCGGTTGGTCGGCACTTCGACCACGCCCAGCTTGTAGATTTCGGCAAATTCCTCGGCCTCGGTCGAGGCGGTGCCGGTCATGCCGGCCAGCTTCTCGTAGAGGCGGAAATAGTTCTGGAAGGTCACCGAGGCCAGCGTGACGTTTTCGGGCTGCACCTGCACCCCCTCTTTCGCCTCGATCGCCTGATGCAGGCCGTCGGACAGACGGCGGCCCTTCATGGCGCGGCCGGTATGTTCGTCGATCAGCACGATCTCGCCATTGGCCACGACGTAATTATCGTCTTTGTTGAACAGCTTATGCGCACGCAGAGCCTGCGTGACATGGTGCACCAGCGTGGTCGATTCCGGATCGTAAAGCGACTGGCCCTCGGGCAGGATGCCCTCGGCCTGAAGGCGCTGCTCCAGATATTCGTTGCCCTCTTCGGTGAAGGTCGCATTCCGCGCCTTCTCGTCAATGGTGTAATGCTCTTCGGTCAGCTCGGGGATATATTTGTTGAGCGTATTATACAGCTCGGTACGATCCTCGGCAGGGCCGGAGATGATCAGCGGCGTGCGGGCCTCGTCGATCAGGATCGAATCGACCTCGTCGACAATCGCGAAGAAATGCCCGCGCTGCGCCATTTCCTCGACCGAGCCCTTCATATTGTCGCGCAGATAGTCGAACCCAAGCTCGTTATTGGTCGCATAGGTGATATCTGCCTGATAGGCCGCCTTTTTCTCGGCATCGGGCTGGAAGGGCACAACAACGCCGGTGCTCAGCCCGAGCGCGCCATAGACTTTCGACATCCACTCCGCATCACGGCGGGCGAGATAGTCGTTCACCGTCACCACATGCACGCCCTTACCGGCCAGCGCATTCAGATAGACGGGGAAAGTGGCCATAAGGGTTTTGCCCTCGCCGGTCTTCATTTCGGCAATCTGCCCCTGATGCAGGAAGATGCCCGCCATCAGCTGCACATCAAAGGCGCGCAGCCCCAGTGCACGGCGTGCCGCCTCGCGGCAATTCGCAAAGGCTTCGGGCAGAAGATCATCAAGGCTTTCGCCCTGCTCTTGCACACGCCGTTGGAATTCATGTGTTTTTTCGATCAGACCCTGATCTGTCAGGGCCGCAAACTCTTCCTCGAGCGCGTTGATCTTCGCCACCAGAGGACGAACAGATTTTACCTTGCGGTCATTCGGCGTGCCGAAAACCTTTTTCGCGAGTGTTCCGAGGCCGAGCATGACTTCTCCGCAATTGGACTGACCAAATCGTGTGTGGGGCCACCCTTGCCGCGCCATTCGGGCCTGCCTAAAAAGCATGCGAGAAAGGGCACAAAGGGCCTTTTTGACCCTTGGCGATGTAAGGGTCGACTGTCAGAGTGTCAACGCCGCGAAGGAATGCGGCAGTGAAGGAGTGGCCAAGATGCCGAAACTGACGAAACTTCTGGGGACCGCAGCCGTGGTTGCGATGATGGCTGCGGGCGCACAGGCGCAAGACAGCACCCCCGCAGCGCCGGCGGCCGACAAAGCGGCCCCTGCGGCTGCCAAAGACTACCGCAAGGATGTGAATGCCGACACGGTGGTGGCCACCGTAAACGGCAAGGATATCACCGTAGGCCAGATGCAGATCGTGCGCGACAGCCTGCCGCCGCAATATCTGCAACTTGATGATGCAACGCTGTTCAAGGGCATCCTTGACCAGCTTGTGCAGCAGACCGCTCTTTCGGAAATCGGCGAAGGCCGCAAGACCAAGCGCGATGACGTTGCCCTTGAAGTGCAGCGCCGTGCCTATCTGGCAGGGTCGATGCTGGAATATACGGCAAATCGTGCCGCGTCCGATGATGCCGTCCAGAAAGCCTATGCGGCAAAATATAACGCCGACAATCCGGTGACCGAATATCACGCCGCCCATATTATCGTGCCGACCGAAGAGAAGGCCAAAGAGATCAAGAAAAAGCTGGATGACGGCGCGGATTTCGCCGAGCTGGCCAAAGCCAATAGTCAGGATGGCGCAGCCGAGAATGGCGGCGATCTGGGCTGGTTCTCGCTGGATGCGATGGTGCAGCCCTTTGCCGATGCCGTCGCCAAGATGAAGGATGGCGAGGTTTCTGACCCCGTGCAGACCGAATATGGCTGGCATATCATCAAACGCGAAGGCACCCGCATTGCCGATGCGCCGAAAATCGACGATGTCCGGGCCGAGCTGGAAGACGATCTGCGTCAGAAAGCGGTTGAGGATCGCGTGAAGGAAACAGTTGACGCCGCAGATGTGAAGCGGATGGACGGCGACATTGATCCTGCTATCCTGAAGAACGACACGTTGTTCGGCCAATAAGGCCGAAACATGGAAGGGGATGGCGCATGCCTGGGAAGAAGAAGACCATCAAGCGGTACGCACGCCGCGTCGACAAGCTTGAAAGCAAGGTCAAGAAACTCAAAGCGAGACTGAAGACTGGCGGGGTCGGAGCCGAGATCGCTCCGGCAAAGTCGGCGATGGTTTCGCCTTTTGCTCCGGCACGCTTCCCCGACCTGCCTGAAATTGACGGCGTCCGCTTTGCCTCTGCTGCGGCGGGCGTCAAATATGCGGGCCGCACCGATGTGATGCTGGCCGAGATCTGCCCCGGTGCGGCGCTTGCGGGCGTCTTCACCAAATCCTCGACCCGCGCGGCCTGTGTGCTGGACAATCAGGCCAAGCTGGCGGGCAATCCGGTTTCGGATCAGGGCGCGGCCATTCTGGTGAACTCGGGCAACGCCAATGCGTTTACCGGCGCCAATGGTCAGGCCTCGGTCGATGCGATCTCGGGCAAAGTGGCCGAAACGCTGGGGCTTCCGGCCTCGCGCGTGTTCACCTCTTCGACCGGCGTGATCGGCGAGCCGCTGCCGCATGAGCGTATCACCAATGTGCTGGGCGAACTGAAGACCAAGCTCAGCCCCGCCTCGATTTCCGATGCCGCCCGCGCCATCATGACCACCGACACCTTCCCCAAAGGCGCCTGCGCGACCGTGGCGGGCGAAGGCGGCGAGATCAAGATCGCCGGTATCGCCAAGGGCTCGGGGATGATCGCGCCGAATATGGCGACGATGCTGGTCTATATCTTCACCGATGCCACCATCGCACCCGACCTGCTGCAAAAGCTGCTATCGTGGCAGGTGGATGATACGTTCAACGCAATCACCGTTGATAGCGACACTTCGACCTCGGATGCGCTGATCCTTGCGGCCACTGGCAAATCGCCCGCGGCTCCGCTGATCGAGGGCAGCGACGCCGCGATTGCCTTTGAAAAGGCCCTGCGTGCCGTGATGACCGATCTGGCCAAGCAGGTCGTGATGGATGGCGAAGGTGCCACGAAATTTGTCGAAGTGCAGGTGACGGGCGCACAGACAACGGCCGATGCCCATACCATCGCCATGTCCATCGCCAATTCTCCGCTGGTGAAAACCGCGATTGCGGGCGAGGATGCAAATTGGGGCCGCGTCGTGGCCGCTGTGGGCAAATCCGGCGCCTATGCCGAACGCGACCTGCTGACGATCCGGTTTGGCGATATCGTGGTGGCCGAAAAGGGTTGGCGCAATCCCGATTATTCGGAAGAGGCGACCTCGGCCTATATGAAACAGGCCGAGCTGGTGATCGGGGTGGATCTGGGCTTGGGCGAGGCGTCAAAAACCGTCTGGACCTGTGATCTGACCCATCGCTATATCGACATCAACGCGGATTACCGCTCGTGACCAAGAAGATCGTTCTTGTCTCGGCGGTTGCCCTGATCGACCCCGACGGGCGCGTGCTTCTGGCGCAGCGCCCCGAGGGCAAATCGATGGCGGGGCTATGGGAGTTTCCGGGCGGCAAGGTCGAGGCGGGCGAGACCCCCGAGGCCTGCCTGATCCGCGAGCTGAAGGAAGAGCTCGGGATCGACACCTGGGCGAGCTGTCTGGCGCCGCTGACTTTTGCCAGCCACAGCTATGACGATTTCCATCTGTTGATGCCGCTCTTTGCCTGCCGCAAATGGGAGGGCATCCCTGCCCCGCGCGAAGGCCAGACGCTGACATGGGCGCGGGCGAAGGAACTTACGGATTATCCGATGCCGCCCGCCGATATCCCGCTGATACCCATGTTGCGGGACTGGCTTTAGGTTGAAAAAAACTTCTTGATTCGTGTTTAGGGCGCCCTATCTGGGCGCCTTTTACATTCAATGACGGCAATATAGGCAGTTTTTCTGCCGGACTGTCGACAAAATTTCAAAACTGCCTGCATTTAAGAAATAATTCACCCTACCTCGCCTTTTTTCTTTGCAATTTTATGACAATCCTGTTTTATAAAGATATCGGATTAATCAGGATCCGGATCATCTTCTAAGGGAGGTCCTTATGCTTCGTACTATCACCGTTGGCAGCTCGGTTTCGATCCAAGGCATCTACCAAGGCAAACTGGCAGACGGCAAAATCACCGTCCGCGTTGGCGAAGAGCTTTACACCGGTCGTCCGGTTACCCGCTGAACTCTCGGGCGTCCCACGGCGCGCAGGGGAGGGCGTGCCGGAAGGTTGATGCCTGATACCATCAGCAGGTAAAAGAAAGAGGCCCTTCGGGGCCTCTTTTTTTATGCCCCCGCTCGGGGCCTGCTCGGGGCCCGCTCGGGGGGGATGTCCCGACTCTGGGCGCGGTGACCTGCGGCACGAAAGGGATTACTCCCCTTCGGTAAACTGCAACCGTGCCAGCTCTGCATAAAGCCCGCCCTCGGCCACAAGGCTTTCGTGAGTGCCCTGTGCCACGATCCGGCCCTGATCGAAAACCACGATACGGTCGGCTTTTTTCACGGTCGCCAGACGGTGCGCGATGATGATGGTGGTGCGATCCTGTGCCAGTTGCTCGACCGCCGCCTGCACCGCCCGCTCCGAAGCGGCATCCAGTGCCGATGTCGCCTCGTCCAGAAGCAGGATCGGTGCATCCCGCAGCATGGCGCGCGCAATCGCCACGCGCTGCTTCTGCCCGCCCGACAACATCACGCCACGCTCGCCGACATAGGTCTCAAGCCCGTCCGGTAGCGCCTGCAGGAAGTCCAGCGCATGGGCGGCACGGGCCGCAGCCTCGACCTCGGCATCGCTGGCCTCGGGACGGCCAAAACGGATATTCTCGCGCGCAGAGGCCGCAAAAATCACCGGATCTTGCGGGACAAGCGCGATGGACTGACGGAAATCGGCCCGTGCCATCTGCCGTAGATCCACCCCGTCAATCGACACAGCCCCCGTTTCAGGGTCCCAGAACCTCTGGATCAACTGGATGATCGTCGTCTTCCCTGCCCCTGAAGGCCCGACAAGCGCCACCGTCTCCCCCGCCGCGATCTCCAGCGTCACATGATCCAGCGCCGAAGTGTCAGGACGCGAGGGATAGTGGAAACTGACATCGGCAAAGCTGATCGCCCCCTTGGCCGGACGCGGCAAGGCCATCGGCGTCTCGGGGTCCTCCAGATTGTCCTTGGTCTGCAAAAGCTCGATCAGGCGCTCTGTCGCCCCTGCCGCACGCTGCAACTCGCCCCAGATTTCCGAAAGCGCCCCGACCGAGCCTGCGACCATCACCGCATAGATGACGAACTGCACCAGCTCACCGACCGACATGATATCGTTGCGCACATCGCGCGCGCCCACCCACAAAACGCCGACCACACCGGAAAAGATCAGGAAGATCACGATCACGGTCATCATGGCGCGTGTGCGGATCCGGCGGTTGGCGGCGCTATAACTTTTTTCGGTCACATCGCGGAACCTGTCGCGGGTGCGGGTTTCATGGGTAAAGGCCTGAATGGTCTGCGCCGAAAGCAGCGCCTCGGAGGCCGACCCCGAAGAACTTGCGATCCAGTCCTGATTTTCACGCGACAACCCGCGCAACCGCCGCCCCAAGACAATAATCGGCACGATCACCGCCGGAACGATCAGCAGCACCAGTCCCGTCAGCTTGGCGGAGGTCACCAGAAGCATGACCATCCCCCCAACGAAAATCAGGAAATTCCGCAGCGCCACCGAAACCGAAGAACCGATCACAGAGAGAATCAGCGTCGTATCGGTGGTGATGCGCGAAATGATCTCGCCGGTCAGGATTTTCTCGAAAAAGGCGGGCGACATGGCGATGACACGGTCGAACACCGCCATACGGATATCGGCCACAACCCGCTCGCCAAAGCGGGTCACCAAATAGTAACGCGCGCCCGTCCCGATCGCCAGAAGCGCGGTAATCACCAGTGCCGCACCGAAATATTCGTCCAGCAGGGCCGCGCCGCTGTTGAACCCGTCAACCACACGGCGCACCGCAATCGGCAGCACCAGCGATACCGAGGCTGTCAGCACCAAAGCCAGAAGAGCCGAAACAGCTAGGCCGCGATAGGGCCGCAAGAAGGGCCAGAGGCCTCGCAATGCGCCAACCCGTTTCGTTGTCGGGCGATCTTCCGTCGTGGTCTTTGATCTACGCACTATAAGGCCTCCTGTTTTCTGCGGTTTAGGCAGCCAAATCCTCTCGGGCAAGGCTCGAATGGCCTTTAACGACTAAGGTTTCATGACTGTGAAGCGGAAAAACCGGTTTCTCCGGCCAAATCCGCGACATTGCGGCGCCAGCGCACCGCGCCCCCAACGGGCGCACCCCCGAACTTCGGACCTCTCGCGGGGACCGGCGCGAGGCCTGCCTACACATAGTCAAATCCGTTTGGAGCCTTCTTCTGAAAGGGCCAAACGTGCCAACCTGTATCAGGCCAGCGCCGATCACGACCAAGTGGGAAAGAAATTGGGTGGGTAAAACAAAAAACCCGCTTAACCTGTCGAGGTTAAGCGGGTTTTTTTGGATTGGTGCCCAGAAGAGGACTCGAACCTCCACGCCTTGCGGCACACGGACCTGAACCGTGCGCGTCTACCAATTCCGCCATCTGGGCGTTCCTGCTTTACTGCGTCTTTCGCTGCAGCGCCGCTGGTGTGAGGAGGCTTCTACGGTGAGAGCAAAGCACCGTCAATAGGAAATTTTCATTTTTTTCACCGAGAACGAAGGAATGCCGCTGGCCCCTTGTCCCGCAAGAGGTAAATCGGTAATCAGGAAGGGAAAAATTGCAAGGGGGAGGCCCAGCCAATGGCGAAACTTGTGACGATCTATGGCGGTTCTGGTTTTGTAGGGCGCTATATTGCCCGCCGCCTTGCAAAAGACGGATGGCGTATCCGGATTGCCGTGCGCCGCCCGAACGAGGCGCTTTTCACCAAGCCTTATGGCGCGGTTGGTCAGGTAGAGCCGGTTTTCTGCAACATCCGTGATGACGCGTCGGTGCGCGCCGCGATGATCGGCGCAGATGCGGTTGTGAACTGCGTTGGCATCCTGTGCACCACGGGCAAGAACAGCTTCAATGCCGTGCAAGCCGAGGGTGCAGGACGTGTGGCACGGATTGCCGCAGAGCTTGGCGTGCAGAATCTCGTACATCTCTCGGCCATCGGAGCAGATGCCAAAGCCGCAAGCGCCTATGCGCGCAGCAAGGCTGAAGGCGAAGCCGCCGTTCTAGAGCATTTCCCGGAAGCGATGATCTTGCGCCCCTCGGTTCTGTTCGGGACGGAAGACGGGTTCTTCAACAAATTCGCAGCCATGAGCCGCTTCTCCTTCATTCTGCCGATCACCGGCGGCAAGACCAAATTCCAGCCGGTCTGGGTGGATGATGTGGCCGCCGCAGCGGTGATGGGGGTCGAGGGCAAGGCCAAGGGCACCTACGAACTGGGCGGCCCCGATCAGGCCAGCCTGAGCGATCTTCTGAAAACCATGCTGGGCGTGATCAATCGCAAACGTACGATCTTCAACATGCCTTTCGGTCTGGCCTCTCTGGTGGCGGGACTGTTCGATCTGCTACAGACGCTGACCGGCGGTTTGTTCAGCAACACGCTTCTGACTCGTGATCAGGTGAAAAATCTGAAGAAGGACAATATCGTTTCGGAAGACGCGCGAAGCTTTGCTCAACTCCAGATCACACCTACGGCAATGAACGCAATCATGGCGGGTTACCTCTGGCGCTTCCGTCCGCATGGACAGTATGAAGAGATTCAAGCTTCTGCAAAAAATCTAAAACGGTCCTGATCTCATGAATGATACCCTCTCCGCCGCAATACTTGGATTTGTAGAGGGTCTCACTGAGTTCCTCCCCGTTTCGTCCACGGGGCATGTGCTGATTGTCGGGGAAATGCTTGATTTCCACTCGACAGGGCATGCTTTCGAAGTTGTGATCCAGCTTGGCGCGATCATCGCCATTCTTGGCGTCTATGCCAAGAAGCTGTTCGAGGTCTTCACCGCCGCGCCCCATGACCCTCAGGCGCGGCGCTTCATCCTCAGCGTCCTTATCGCTTTCCTGCCTGCCGTTTTCATTGGCATTCTTGCGCATGATTTCATCAAACGCGTGCTCTTCGATTCTCCGCTGATCATCGCCACCAGCCTTATTCTGGGCGGCATCGTGCTGATTGTGATCGACCGTATGGACCTTCACCCCAAACATGACGACGCCATGAAAATCCCGCTGGGCAAGGCGCTTGCCATCGGCTTCATCCAATGTCTGGCCATGATTCCAGGGACTTCGCGTTCGGGCTCGACCATTGTGGGAGCCATGTTGATGGGCGTATCCAAACGTGCCGCCGCCGAGTTCAGCTTTTTCCTGTCGATGCCGACGATGGCCGGTGCCTTTGCCTACGACCTTTACAAAAACTACGATCTGTTGAACGCTGACGATATGACGCTCATCGTCATCGGCTTTGTTATGGCGTTCATCTCTGCAGTCATCGTCGTCCGCCACCTGCTCGACTTCATTTCGCGCCACGGCTACGCGATTTTCGGCTATTGGCGGATCCTCGTCGGCCTTGCGATCTTTGGATATTTTGCCATCGCGCGCTAACTAAGTAACTAAAGCTGACCTAATTAGCCGCATTTTTTATTGTGAATCTTCTCAAAACACGAAAAAAGCGATATTTAGGTCAGCCCCTCTTACTTTTAATGCCTTCGGTTAGCGTGTAGCACAGTGCCAAAGAAACGCTAGGGAGGCGCTAGCCATGGCCAAGCAACGCATGCTGAAGTTCGTGTCGACGGCAAAGGAAATGCCGGCGAAGCGCGACGCGAAGCAACGCGCCCAAGACTTCAACGAGATCTACGCGGAATACGCCGAACAGAAAGCGGCCGAACAGGCAGGGCGCTGTTCGCAATGTGGTGTGCCCTATTGCCACCAGCACTGCCCGCTGCATAACAACATTCCCGACTGGCTGCGCCTGACGGCAGAGGGCCGTCTGGAAGAAGCCTATCACATCAGCCAAGCCACCAATACCTTCCCCGAGATCTGCGGTCGCATCTGCCCGCAGGACCGCCTATGCGAAGGAAACTGCGTCATCGAGCAATCGGGGCATGGCACCGTGACCATCGGCTCGGTCGAGAAATACATCACCGACACCGCTTTCGAGAACGGCTGGGTGCCTTCCATCACGCCGAAGGTCGAGCGTGAGGAAAGCATCGGCATCATCGGCGCGGGTCCGGGTGGTCTGGCGGCGGCGGATGTGCTGCGCCGCGCGGGCTGCAAGGTCACCGTCTATGACCGTCACGACCGCGCGGGCGGGCTGCTGACCTATGGTATCCCCGGCTTCAAGCTGGAGAAGGATATCGTCATGCGTCGCGTGACCCAGCTGGAAGAAGCGGGCGTGGAATTCGTGCTGAACTGCAATGTCGGCACCGATATCACCTTCGATGCGATCCGCGGCAAGCATGACGCCGTGCTGATTGCGACCGGCGTCTATAAGACCCGCGATCTGCGTGATCCGGGTGCGGATGCGGCGGGTATCGTGCGCGCGATCGACTATCTGACCTGCTCGAACAAGCTGTCCTTCGGGGATGAGGTTGCCGAATTCGAAGACGGCACGCTGAATGCGGCGGGCAAGAATGTCGTGGTTATCGGTGGTGGGGACACCGCGATGGACTGCGTGCGCACCGCCATCCGTCAGGGTGCGACCTCGGTCAAATGTCTCTACCGCCGCGACCGTGCCAACATGCCCGGCTCGCAGCGCGAGGTGCAGAACGCCGAGGAAGAAGGCGCGGAATTCGTCTGGCTGGCAGCGCCCAAGGGCTTTACCGGCAATCCGGTTTCCTCGATCACCATCCAGAAGATGAAGCTGGGCCAACCCGATGCCTCGGGCCGTCAGTCGCCCGAGCCCATCGAAGGCGGGATCTACGAGGAGAAAGCCGATCTGGTCATCAAGGCTCTCGGTTTCGAGCCGGAAGATCTGCAGGACCAATGGGACACCAAAGAGCTGGAAGTCACCCGTTGGGGCACCGTCAAGGCCGAGTTCGGCACCCATGCGACCAATATCCCCGGCGTTTATGCGGTGGGCGATATCGTGCGCGGGGCCTCGCTGGTGGTCTGGGCGATCCGCGACGGCCGCGAGGCTGGCGCCGAGATCATCCGCTATCTTGATGGTGTGACCGCCGTCGCGGCCCAGTAATCCCCTATCCACGCAGGCAGGGCCGCATCCGGCCCTGCGCGAAGAGACGGAAGGACCTATCCCCATGAAACGGGTGGCAGTTTTTGCAGCAATCACCTTGATCGGCGCACATGCACAGGCGCAATCGGCAGACGACCAGTTTGCCGTGCCCGATGCCTGCACGCTGGATCTGACGGTGCAGATGCATAGCTGTCAGGTCGCCAATCTCTATCACTGCGCGGGGGATGCCCAAGGCGATCGCTGGATTTCTTATGCCGATGGCGATGGCGAATACTTCCTGTCACTGATCGATTCCGAGACCCGCTGGCTTCAGTCGATCAGCCTTGATAACGGGGAAATCGCCCAGCTGGACGAGGCAGGCTCCAAGGATAATGCCTCGTTCAGCACGCTGCTCGACACAGGCGAGGATGATTACGACTTTGTCACCTACAACAATTTCGGAGAGACCCGCCGCCAGATCGGTCGCGACTGGCTCACCGGAGACAAGGTCACGATTGACGGCAAGGTTCTGGAACGCGCGGATTTTAAACTGGAAACACAGGACAAGGCTGGCAACATCCTCGCCCGCCGGTCTGGAACCCAGTATATCGACCGCGATCTGCGCGTGTTCTTTTCAGGACGCGAAACCTATGAAAGCCCGCAAGGCGACAGTGTGCAGACCTATGATGCGCCAGTCTCCTTTGCCCATGAGGGCGAAGACGGGTTTGGTGCCGCAAAGCCGATCTACGACTGCGACATGACGATGACGGCGCTGCGCCCCGAAGATTTGCGATAATCGGCGCAGCCCCACACGAACCAGGCGCAAGCCACCCTTTGAATTCGCCGCGCGTCACAGCCGGTGCACTACGTTCTCCCAAGGAGGCATGACATGACCAAATATGATGAAGCCTGGGTTGCCCGCGAGGAAGCCAAGCGTGAATGGATGTCGGCAAACTCGCTCTACAAGGCGGATGACGAGAAGTCGTCCTGCGGTGTGGGGCTTGTTGTCTCGATCGACGGGAAAGCCTCGCGTCGCGTCGTAGAAAACGGCATTGATGCGCTGAAAGCGATCTGGCACCGTGGCGCGGTGGATGCCGACGGCAAGACCGGCGACGGCGCGGGTATCCATGTGCAGATCCCTGCCCCCTTCTTCCACGACCAGATCCGCCGCACCGGCCACGAACCGGATATGGACAAGCGTATCGCCGTGGGTCAGGTCTTCCTGCCGCGCACCGATTTCGGCGCGCAGGAAAACTGCCGGACCATCGTGGAATCCGAAGTTCTGCGCATGGGCCACTATATCTATGGCTGGCGCCACGTGCCGGTCGCGACCTCTTGTCTGGGGGACAAAGCCAACGCCACCCGCCCCGAGATCGAACAGATCCTGATCCGTAACGAGAAGGATATCGACGAGGAGCAGTTCGAGCGCGAGCTTTACATCATCCGTCGCCGGATCGAGAAAGCGGCCATCGCGGCGCAGCTCAAGGGCCTGTATATCTGCTCGCTCTCGACCCGTTCGATCATCTATAAAGGCATGATGCTAGCCGAGCAGGTTGCGGAATTCTATCCCGACCTGAAGGACGAGCGTTTCGAGTCGTCCTTCGCGATCTACCACCAGCGCTATTCCACCAACACCTTCCCCGAATGGTGGCTGGCGCAGCCCTTCCGGATGCTGGCGCATAACGGCGAGATCAACACGATCAAGGGCAATATCAACTGGATGAAATCGCACGAGATCCGCATGGCCTCGGCGACCTTCGGCGATATGGCCGAAGACATCAAACCGGTGATCCCCGCTGCCGCCTCCGACTCGGGCGCGCTGGATTCGGTGTTCGAACTGATGGTCCGTTCGGGCCGGATCGCACCGATGGTGAAAACCATGCTGGTGCCCGAAGCCTGGTCCAAGGCCACCGACGAAATGCCGCAGGCATGGCAGGATATGTATGGCTATTGCAACGCCGTGATGGAGCCGTGGGACGGCCCTGCCGCCCTTGCGATGACCGATGGCCGCTGGGTCTGTGGCGGGCTTGACCGCAACGGCCTGCGCCCGCTGCGCTATGTGGTGACCGGCGACGGCATGCTGATCGCAGGCTCCGAAGTGGGCATGGTGCCGACCGACGAGGCCAATGTCATCGAGAAAGGCGCGCTTGGTCCGGGGCAGATGATTGCCGTCGATATGGCCGAGGGCAAGCTGTATCACGACACCGATATCAAGGACAAACTGGCCGCCTCGCGCCCCTTCGGCGAGTGGGTGGACAAGGTCACCGACCTTTCGGAACTGATGCGCGACCTGCCCGAGGCCGCCAAATATACCGGTGCGGAACTGCGCAAGCGCCAGATGTCGGCGGGCTATACCGTTGAGGACATCGAAC
Source organism: Thioclava sp. NS-SX20 (assembly GCF_057380695.1). Taxonomy (NCBI): domain Bacteria; kingdom Pseudomonadati; phylum Pseudomonadota; class Alphaproteobacteria; order Rhodobacterales; family Paracoccaceae; genus Thioclava; species Thioclava sp. NS-SX20. Next base: position 2,528,452 of record NZ_CM170816.1, read on the forward strand.
AGATCCTCAGCCCGATGGCCGAGGATGGCAAGGAAGCCATTGCCTCGATGGGCGATGACACGCCGCCTGCCGTTCTGTCCAAGAAATACCGCCCGCTGAGCCATTTCTTCCGCCAGAACTTCTCTCAGGTCACCAACCCGCCGATCGACAGCCTGCGTGAAAACCGCGTGATGTCGCTGAAGACGCGCTTCGGGAACCTCAAGAACGTGCTGGACGAAGACAGCGCCCAGACCGAGATCCTTATTCTTGATACGCCCTTCATCGCGAATGAAGAGTTCAACAAGATGGCCGAGATCTTCGGCGAGCATATCTCGATCATCGACTGTACCTTCCCCGCTGGCGCGGATCAGGAAGCGCTGCGCGACGGTCTGGCCCGTATCCGTAACGAGGCCGAAGACGCCGTGCGTTCGGGCGCAGGCCATATCGTCCTGACCGACGAGAACCAGTCCGAAGACAAGATCGCGATGCCGATGATCCTGGCGACCTCGGCTGTGCATAGCTGGCTGACCCGTAAGGGCCTGCGCACCTTCTGCTCGATCAATGTGCGTTCGGCTGAATGTATGGACCCGCATTACTTCGCGGTGCTGGTGGGTGCCGGTGCAACCACCGTCAACGCCTATCTGGCCGAAGACACCATTGCCGACCGGATCGACCGCGGGCTGATCGAAGGCACTCTGCTGGAGGCCGTGCGCAAATATCGCGATGCGGTGGATGCGGGCCTGCTGAAAATCATGGCGAAGATGGGGATTTCGGTGATTTCCTCCTATCGCGGTGGTCTGAACTTCGAGGCGGTGGGCCTGTCGCGCGCCATGGTGGCCGAATATTTCCCGGGCATGCATTCGCGTATTTCGGGCATCGGTCTGCACGGCATCCAGCACAAGCTCGAGGAGGTCCACAAGCTGGGCTGGCTCGGTGGTCAGGACGTTCTGCCGATTGGCGGTTTCTACAAGTCGCGCCGCTCGGGCGAGACCCACGCATGGGGCGCACAGGGCATGCATATGCTGCAGGCCGCCTGTGACCGCGCAAGCTATGACCTGTGGAAACAGTATAGCGCCATGATGCGGGCCAACCCGCCGATCCATATCCGCGACCTTCTGGACGTGAAGCCTTTGGGCAAGCCCGTCCCTATCGAGGAAGTGGAATCGATCACCTCGATCCGTAAGCGGTTCGTGACGCCGGGCATGTCGCTGGGGGCGCTGTCGCCCGAGGCGCATAAACTGCTGAACGTTGCGATGAACCGTATCGGGGCGAAATCCGACAGCGGCGAGGGCGGGGAAGATCCGGCGCATTTCGTGCCCGAGCCGAATGGCGACAATCCGTCCGCCAAGATCAAGCAGGTGGCCTCGGGTCGTTTCGGTGTGACCGCCGAATATCTCAACCACTGTGAAGAGCTTGAGATCAAGGTAGCCCAAGGAGCGAAACCGGGTGAGGGTGGCCAGCTTCCGGGCATGAAGGTCACCGACCTGATCGCGCGTCTGCGTCACTCGACCAAGGGCGTCACGCTGATCTCGCCGCCGCCGCATCACGATATCTACTCGATCGAGGATCTGGCGCAGCTGATCTACGATCTCAAGCAGATCAACCCGCGCTGTAAGGTGACGGTGAAGCTGGTGGCGTCTTCGGGCGTTGGCACGATTGCCGCCGGTGTGGCCAAGGCAAAAGCCGATATCATCCTTGTGTCCGGCCATAATGGCGGCACGGGGGCGTCTCCGGCGACCTCGATCAAATTCGCGGGTCTGCCGTGGGAGATGGGTCTGACCGAGGCGCATCAGGTTCTGGCGATGAACAACCTGCGGGGCCGCGTCACGCTGCGCACCGATGGTGGTCTGCGCACGGGTCGTGACATCGTCATGGCCGCGATGATGGGTGCCGAGGAATATGGTATCGGTACTGCGGCCCTGATCGCGATGGGCTGTATCATGGTGCGTCAGTGCCAGTCGAACACCTGCCCCGTCGGCGTCTGCACGCAGGATGCCGAACTGCGCAAGAAGTTCACCGGCTCGGCAGATAAGGTCGTCAACCTGATCACCTTCTATGCGCAGGAAGTCCGCGAGATCCTTGCCTCGATCGGTGCGCGTTCGCTGGACGAGATCATCGGTCGTGCGGATCTGCTGACGCAGGTCTCGCGTGGGTCGGCGCATCTGGATGACCTTGATCTCAACCCGCTGCTGCTGACCGTGGATGGCTGGGACAAGATCGTCTACGACCGCTCGAAGCCGCGCAACTATGTGCCCGATACGCTGGATGCCGAAATCATCCGCGATGGCGCGCGCTTCTTCGACGAAGGCGAGAAGATGCAGCTGTCCTATGCCGTGCGCAACACGCACCGCACCATCGGGACGCGCGCCTCGAGCCACATCGTGCAGAACTTCGGCATGCGCAACGCGCTGCAGCCCGACCATCTGACGGTGAAGCTGACGGGGTCTGCCGGTCAGTCGCTGGGGGCATTTGCGGCTCCGGGTCTGAAGATCGAGGTCTCGGGCGATGCGAATGACTATGTCGGCAAGGGCCTGTCGGGCGGTATCATCGTGGTGCGTCCGCCGATGATCTCGCCGCTGAAGGCCTCCGAGAACACCATCATCGGCAATACCGTGCTTTACGGTGCAACCGATGGCTACCTGTTTGCGGCAGGCCGCGCGGGCGAGCGTTTCGCCGTGCGGAACTCGGGTGCGCGGGTGGTGATCGAGGGCTGTGGCACCAATGGTTGTGAATATATGACCGGCGGTGTGGCGGTGATCCTCGGTTCGATCGGCGCGAATTTCGGCGCGGGGATGACAGGCGGGATGGCCTATCTTTACGATCCGGACGGCGTGGCCGAGAACCTCGTCAATCCGGAATCTCTGGTGACCTGTGGTCTGGGCCATAACCATTGGGAAGCGCAGGTGAAGGGGCTGATCGAACGCCATGTCGAAGAGACCCGTTCGGTCAAAGCCACCGAGATCCTGCAGAACTGGGAGACGGAGCGCCTGAACTTCCTGCAGGTCTGCCCGAAAGAGATGCTGCGTCACCTGCCCTATCCGCTGTCGGACGAGCCCGAAGCGGTTCCGGCAGAGTAACTCAGGATCAGATTGACAAGGCGGGGCCATCGGCCCCGCTTTTTTATGCGAATTTCATGTGGACAACTGCGGCCACGGGGCTGCATTTACGTTTGTTTCGTGGCAGAAGGCTTGACCTGTTCGCAGGCTCAGGGACTTATGGCGACATGGCGAAACCGAAAAGCTCCAGATCGAAACCTTCCAAGCCGGCCCCGAAGCGGCCCGCGCTTTATGACCCTGCTCTGGCATGGCTGCGCAAGCACGTCCTGAGGGCGGTTCTGGTATTGTTGGCCGCCGTGCTGGCGATTGTGGTGCTGTATAAGTTCATCAACCCGCCAACAACGATCACGATGATCAGCGAAGGCCGTCGCTTGGGCGGGGTCGATCACGAATGGACCTCGATGGACGATATCGCCCCCGTCGTGGCGCGGTCGGTCGTGGCTGCCGAAGATGCCAATTTCTGCCGCCATTGGGGCTTTGACATGGGCGCGATCCGCAAGGTGATCGACGAAGGCTCCTCGCGCGGGGCCTCGACCATCAGCCAGCAGACCGCCAAGAACGTCTTTCTCTGGCAGGGCCGGTCATGGCCGCGCAAGGCGCTGGAAGCAGCCCTGACGCCCGCCATCGAATTCATCTGGAACAAGCGCCGGATTCTCGAGGTCTATCTGAATGTGGCGGAGTTCGACGAAGGCGTCTTCGGCATCAATGCCGCCGCCTTCCGCTATTTCCGCACCACGCCAGACAAGCTGACCGCCCGTCAGGCCGCCCTACTGGCCGCCGTGCTGCCCAACCCCAAAGAACGCAATGCCGCACGACCCTCGGCCTTTGTGTCGCGTCGCGCCAATGCCATCATGGACGGGGCCGCCACGATCAAACGCGACGGTCGCGCAAGCTGCTTTGAACGCTGATCAGATACGGGCCATCTGCACCTGAAGCACATTGCATTGCTGGGTGCGGAAGGCCGCCGCGCAGGCCTCAAGGTAATAGTGCCAGCCGCGTAGGAATTCCTGCCCGTAGCCCAGCTCGGCGGCCTTGGTCGTGCGCGCCTTCAGCCGTTCGGACCAGAGGCGACAGGTCTGGGCGTAATCCTCGCCAAAGGCAAAGACCTCCTGCACCTTCATGCCTGCTTTGGCCGCCTGTTCGCGGATCTTGCCATCCGACAGTAGCATGCCGCCCGGAAAGGCATATTGGCGGATGTAATCCGAGCTGGCCTGATATTTCGGGAAATAGGCATCGGACACGGTGATCGCCTGAATCATCGCGCGCCCCCCTTCGTTCAGGCGGTCACGAATGGTGCCGAAATAGGTGGGCCAGTATTTCTCGCCCACGGCTTCGATCATCTCGATCGAGACGATATTGTCGAAACGACCCTCGGTCTTGCGGTAATCCTGCAGCTTGATGTCGGCGCGCCCGTCCAGTCGCGCATCGGCATAGCCTTTCTGCGAGGGCGAGATGGTGATGCCCGTCACATGACGCCCGCTCTCGGCGGCGCGTTCGGCAAAATGCCCCCAGCCGCAGCCGATCTCGAGCACGCTCTCGCCGCCGCCCAATCCTTGCAGGATGCGGTCCAGCTTACGGTTCTGGGCGCGGGCCAGATCGCTGTCGTCGGCGGTAAACAGCGCCGAGGAATAGCTCATGCCCTCATCCAGCCAGAGCTGGTAGAATTCATTGCCCACATCGTAATGGGCACGGATATTGCGCGAGGCCCCCTTCACCGAGTTGGCCCGCACGATCCGGTCGATCAGCCGGAACTTGAGGTTCTGCCACGGGCTGGCAAAGGCATAATGTTCCAGCGCGTTGAAATTCAGCAGAGCCACCGTCAGCAGGTTCTCGATAGAGCCGGTGTCCCAAAGCCCCGCGACATAGGTCTCGCCCAGACCGATATCTCCGCGCGAGGCAATCGCCGCCACCACGGACCAGTCATGCAGCACAAGGTCTGCCTCCGGCGCGCCCTGACCGAAGCGGTGGATGTCGCCTTCGGGGGTGCGCAGAGTCAGACTGCCTTGGGTGATCGCCTGACAGCTATCCAGAAAGTCACGGCGCAAACGGTTCGAGAGAAAGGGCATCATCGGCTCAGGTCTTCCTTTGGTGGGGCGGGTCTATCGCGATAGCGCGCGCCTTTCAGTTTCAGTCGCAGCGCCTGCCAGTAGATCAGCGCCATGATGCGTACGGGCGCCCAAGGGCGACGCAGCACCGCCTGTAGGATGCGACGGTTGGTCAGGGCCATGCGCGGGGCGCGATAGGTGGCAATCAGCCCCTCGCCGCCATTGCGGAAATCAATCCGGATCACCGCATGCTTGGCCGTGATCGCATATTGAAAATGATAGCCCCCGCCGATGTCCTGAAAAGGGGAAACATGGAAGATCTTGCGCGCTTCCAGCACATGATCCGGCAGAATGGGCGAAAAATCATCATGTGCACAAAGATAGTTATGCCTGTCACCAAAGGTGTTGTTGACCTCGGCAATCACTGCCAGCAGCGTTTCTTCGCGAAAGGCCATCCAGAAGCAGACCGGATTGAAGGCCCGCCCGAGGACGCGCGGCTGCGCCATCAACCGCAGGCTATACCCCCCTGTCAGCCCCGCGCGGGTCAGCATCCGCCGCGCCCAAGCGGCCCCCTCGCCCGCCCCCCGGATACCGCCGTGATCACGGTCGAAAAACGCGAAAAGATTGAGCCGGTTATGAGAGAAGAAGGATGGTCCGGTCGGGTGTTCGGGGTCGAGACACAGGTAGTCGACCGGATAGCGGAAGCGATGATCAATAGCCCCGCGGCGCACATGCACCGTTTCGCCGGGAAGATAGTCGATCATGCCACCGCCCCGAAACCATCCATCTGCGACGCATCGGCCAGGGGCAGAAGCCTCCGCGCAACCCGCATGGCCGATGCGATGCCATCCTCGTGGAACCCGTGCCGCAACCAAGCGCCAGCAAACCACGTATTGCGCGCGCCCTGCCGTGCGGCAATGCCTGCCTGCGCCCGTAGGGCGGCGCGGTCAAACACCGGATGCGCGAATGTGGCGCTGTCATAGACCCTGCGCTCGTCGAGTTCGAATTGCGGATTGAGGCTAACAAAAAGCGGATCCTCCTCGGGGATCTGCTGCAAACGGTTCATCCAGTAGCTGACCCCCAATCTGGTCTCTGCCTGCCGGTGATCGGCCTGATAGACCCAAGACGACCAGCAGGCACGGCGTTTGGGCATGGCCACAGGATCCGCGTGCAGCACCATCTCGTTCGGACGATAGCGGATGGCCGACAGAAGCGCCTGCTCTTCCGGATCGGCATCCGCCAGAAGGCGCAGCGCCTGATCCGAATGGCAGGCCATCACCACATGATCGAAAGTTTCCGGCAGCGCCCCTGCACAGCTGACCGTCACCCCACCTGCGTGACGCTTGACCGAAGCAACACCGCTTTGAAGGCGCAGCGCGACACCGCGCTGCCGCAAGGCCTGTTCAAGGCGTGCGACATATTGTGCGGATCCTCCTTTCACCGTCCACCACTGGTGCTGACCGGCGGCCGAAAGCAATGCGTGGTTTTCGAAGAACCGGATCAGAGAGCGCGCCGGAAACATGCCGATTTCCTGTGACGGCGTCGACCAGATCGCCCCCGAGATCGGCAGAAGATAATAGTCGCGGAACCATTGTCCGAGCCCCATTTGCGCGATCAGTTCGTCCACCGTCAGGTCATCGCGCATCGCGACCTCCGCCGCCCGCGCGTTGAAGGCCAGAATATCGCGCACCATCCGCAGGAAACCGGGCCGCAGGAGATTGCGCCGCTGCGCTGTCAGGCCACGCAGATCACGCAGCGCATATTCGATCCTGCCGGCGTCGATCGTGGCACCGAAACTCATGTCGGACCGGATCACCGGCACCTCAAGATCGTGAAAAAGGCGCGTCAGGTGCGGGTAGTTGGCATAGTTGAAAACGATAAACCCGGTATCAACCGGCTGTTGCCCCGAGCGCCCCGCAAACACGGTGCGCGCATGCCCGCCCAACCGCGCCTCGGCCTCATACAGGGTGACATCATAGCGCGGGTTGAGCATCCACGCCGCCGACAGGCCCGAGATCCCGCCCCCGATAATAGCGATACGCGGCCTTATCTGGGGATTCGCAGATACATCTAAAGACATGGGGGCTCCGGTCTGTTGCAGCTTCGCGAGAAGATACGTTTCATGAACCACGGAAGTTTCAGCCCCGTCGCATTTTTCTTTTGAAAATTTTTATGGCCGGAAGAAGCCCCTGCAGACAATACTTTATCAAATTTACTTATCTTAGCTCAACCTGAGCGTGCCTTGTAAGTATTTCATCAACCTATAATGCAAATGATGACGTTACGGAATGAGCACTTGGGAGAGACACTATGGACAGCCAAGTTGAGACCTCAGTAGCGATAGACCCTTCCGGCACAGGCTCCCCCAATCTGGGCGGCCTCGTCGGGCTTTTTCAAGCCGAGCTCGGCCATACGGGCGAGGCACAGTTTACAATGGGCACCTATTTCACGGTGCCGACCGCCGTCAGCATCGACTATCCGGATGCCATCCAGATCGAACAGCCGATCGTGATCGACGATCTTGCCGAAGCACCGATCAGTGCAGCGGAAATGATGTTGATGATGGAAGCGGGCGACGAATTCTATACCGCCGATTACGCGGCCCTGCTGGAAGATGGCGGGGATAGTCTTGTGGACGGGCACAGCTATGCTGCGGGCGCGGAAGAGGCCCTACAGGATGCCGATGCGCTGGGGTTCGACTGGGCGGCAGGCGCCGTGGCCGACGATACGACCGCAGAGCCGAGCTATGTGGATATGGAAAGTGCGGCCTATACCATGCCGGATTATGCTGATGCACCGGCCCATTACGAAGAAGCTGCCCTGGATTTCGAAAGCATGGACAGCTTCATCTTTTTCGAACACGAAGGTTAAGGGGCTGGCGTTACAGCCCCTTACGCAGCCGGTCAAAGCCGGAAAGCTCTTCGATCAGACCGGCCATCTGGCTGATCGGAATCATATTCGGCCCGTCCGAAGGTGCATTATCGGGGTCCTGATGGGTCTCGATGAACAGGGCCGCAACGCCGACGGCACAGGCTGCGCGGGCCAGAACCGGCGCGAATTCCCGCTGCCCGCCCGAGGTCGTGCCTTGCCCGCCCGGCTGCTGCACCGAATGGGTGGCATCGAAGACCACCGGATATCCGGTGCGCGCCATGATCGGCAGACCGCGGAAGTCGGTCACCAGCGTGTTATAACCAAAAGACGTTCCACGGTCGCAAAGCAGAATGCGTTCGTTCCCCGTAGACGCGACTTTCTTGGCGACATTCTCCATCTCCCAAGGGGCAAGGAACTGCCCCTTTTTCACATTCACCGCGCGACCGGTTTCGCCCGCCGCCAGAAGCAGATCGGTCTGACGGCACAGGAAGGCAGGGATTTGCAGCACATCCACGGCCTCGCCTACCGGCTGGCACTGGCGTGCATCATGCACATCGGTGATCACAGGACAGCCGAATTCGTCGCGGATCTTGGACAGGATGCTCAGCCCTTCGTCCATGCCGATACCGCGCTGGGTGCTGATCGACGACCGGTTGGCCTTGTCATAACTGCCCTTGAAGACGAATTTCGTGCCGGTTTTGGCACAGGCTTCCGCAATCTTTTCCGCCATCATCCGGCTATGATCGAGGCTTTCCAGCTGACAGGGCCCCGCGATCAGCGCAAAAGGAGTATTCCCGCCAATCTGGATATCACCGATGGTGACGATTTTTTCTACGCTCATCATTCGTCCCTTCCGACCAATGGCTTACATCACGCCGCCGCGCAGGAAGTCATGCACATGCAGAACCCCCACCGGCTTTTCATCCTCGACCACCAGAAGCACCGAGATCTTCTTCTGATTTAGGATCGCCAGCCCCTCGGCTGCAAGAGTGTCGGGCGCAATCGTGACCGGCGACCGGTTGGCCACCTTCGCCGCATCGGACTGCATCAGCCCGTCCATATTGCGCCGCAAATCCCCGTCCGAGATCACGCCGAACAATTTGCCATCTTTCATCACGATCGCAATACCGAAGCCCTTCGCGCTCATCTCGACAAGCACGTCCGACATCGGGGCCGTCCAGTCGACGAACGGCAAAGAGGCACCGCTATGCATCATTTCCGACACGCGGCGCATCTGCGCGCCCAGCTTGCCGCCCGGATGGAAGATGCCGAAATCGGTATCCTTGAAACCGCGCACTTCCATCAGTGCCACGGCCAGCGCATCCCCCAAGGCCAGCGTCAGCGTGGTCGAGGTGGTGGGGGCCATACCCATCGGGCAAGCCTCGGGCAGCTTCGGCAATGTCAGCTTGTAATCCGCCGCCCGCATCAACGTACTGTCGGGGTTCGACGAAATCGCGATCAGCGGGATCGAGAACCGTTGGGTATGATAGATCATATCGCGCAGTTCCGACGTCTCGCCGGAATTCGAGATCAGCAGGCAGATATCGGCCTCGGTGACCATGCCCAGATCCCCGTGGCTTGCCTCGGCGGCATGCACGAAAAACGAGGGCGTGCCGGTCGAGGCCAGAGTTGCGGCGATCTTGCGCCCGATATGCCCCGATTTCCCGATCCCGCAGACGATCACCCGCCCCTCAACCTGCATGATCCGTTCCAGCGCAGGCACGAAATCGGCGGGCATCGCGTCGCAGAGATGGCGCAGTGCATCGGCTTCGATTGTCAGAACCTGCCGTGCAGCCGCAAGGATTTCGGATGCGCTTTTGAGTTGGGCCATCGGGCACTCCGCAGTCAGTTTCGCGCCGTTCCTACCACGCAGCTTGACCGATAGCCACATACCAAAGCGCAACACCCCTGCGCACGGCGCCATAAAGAACGGCTCACCTTTTGGCGCGTAAGCTTCGGCAACGCATTCCGGCATGTGAGGACCCCGATGACCGATAGTTCCGCCAATCTCGACCTGCCTTTTATCCAGGCATCCCAAGCACAAAAACATGTCACCCATAACGAAGCCATCGATATTCTGGATACGCTGGTGCAACTGTCTGTCCAAAGCAGAACAACCGCGACCCCACCCGCGACCCCGTCCGCCGGTCACCGCTACATCCTGCCGCAAGGGGCCGCAGGCGCATGGGCGGGCCATGACGGGGCGGTGGTGCAATGGGGCGGCGAGGCATGGCGCATCTACCCGCCCAAGACCGGCTGGCAGGCCTATATCGCGGATGAGGCGCAATCGGTTATCTGGACCGGCACTCACTGGGCGGGGCTGCTTTCCGGCGCACTCGAAGTCGAGCGTCTGGGGGTGAATAGCGCGGCCGACGAGACCAATCGTCTGGCCGTTGCCTCGGACGCAACGCTGCTGACCCATGCGGGCACCAGCCACCAGTTGAAGATCAACAAGGCCCTGCCCGAGAACACCGCCAGTCTGGTGTTCCAGACCGGCTGGTCGGGCCGCGCCGAGATGGGATGCGCAGGCAATGACGATTTCGCCGTCAAGGTCAGTGCCGATGGCGCAAGCTGGACCACGGCGCTGTCGCTCAGCGCGGCCACCGGCCTTGCCATGATGCCGCAAGGAGCCGAAATCAACGGCCCGCTCAGCGGCACGGCCATTCTGGGCAGCGTGTCACAGACGGCGGGGGCGCTGTTCGAACGCGGTGAAACAGGTGACGGGGCCTATTTCAAACTGGCCAACGGCGTCCTGCTCTGCCTGTCGCCGGATCTTGCCGTAGGCGCCATCTCGACTGCGGCTGGCAGCCTGTTCCAGTCGGCAGCCCTTGTCTGGACCTTCCCTGCCGCCTTTGCCGCCCCTCCTACGGTCACAGGGGCCTTGGGCATTGCGGGCACATGGATGGGGAACGGCCCCACCGCCGCCACGAATTGCAGTGTCACCGCATTGTCATACCAATCGGTTACAGATGGGGGTGCAATCAGAATAACGGCCCTCGGCCGCTGGTTTTAAGCACCTATTCCTTTTTGACTACCGCTCCGGGCCTTCGGAGCGGTTTTTCTTTTGGGCCGATGCTTCCAGCCCGTTGCCCATTTTTTAATCACATCGTCCCTGCAAGAACCGGAGCAATGGGGGTGGATGCTGGACCTCTGCCGCTTGCCTGCCCTAGGATCATGAGGAACAACGGTTTTTCCTGCCATCTTCCGGAGCACCACCCGCGTATGTCCAAGCCCACCGGTTCCCTAAGCGCCCGCCTCGCCGAGCTTCTTGCGCAAGTCTATCCCGATTTCGATCCCGATATCATGGCAAGTCAGGTGATCGATGCGTTCTGGCCCGAGGGCACGCATCGGCGCAAACGCCCCCGTGTGCCGGGAAACAATCTGTGGACACAGGCGGATGCGGTTCTGATCACCTATGGCGATTCCATCACCGACGGGTCGCACAAGCCGCTGGATCTGCTCAACGACTTCCTGCTGAGCTACATGAAGGGCGTGGTGAACGGCGTCCATATCCTGCCCTTTTTTCCCTATACCTCGGATGACGGTTTTGCGGTGACCGATTATCGCAAGGTGAATTCGGCCTTGGGCGACTGGCCCGATATCAGCCGGATCGGGGCCGAGTTCCACCTAATGTCGGATCTGGTGCTCAACCATGTGTCCAGTCAGGGCGTGTGGTTCAATGCCTACCGGCAGGGGCAGCCGCCATTCGACAGGTTCTTCTTTGAAGCCCGCCCCTCGGATGACCTCAGCCAAGTGACCCGCCCGCGCACCACGCCGCTTTTGCAACCCGTGGATACGCCCGAGGGCAAGCGCTATGTCTGGTGCACCTTCAGCCATGATCAGGTCGATCTGGATTTCCGCAACCCCGAGGTCCTGCTGGAGATCCTGCGTATCATCCGTCTGCATGTGGATGCGGGCGTGCAGATCCTGCGGCTGGATGCGGTGGCCTTCCTGTGGAAGGAGGTCGGCACCAATTGTATCCACCTGCCGCAAACCCATGCGATCATCCAGCTGATGCGTCTCTTGTGCGACTATGCCGCCGAGAACGTCATCCTGCTGACCGAAACCAATGTGCCCAAAGCCGAAAACCTCAGCTATTTCGGAGACCGTGACGAGGCACATGCCGTCTATAACTTCCCGCTACCGCCGCTGATCCTGCATGCGATGATGTCGGGTACCGCGCGCTATCTGCTGGAATGGCAGCGCACCATGCCGCCCGCGCCCTTGGGCTGCGCCTATCTCAACTTTACCGCCAGCCATGACGGTATCGGCATGCGCCCCGCCGAAGGGGTCTTGCCCGAGGCAGAGAAAGAAAAGGTCATCGATACGATCCGCGAGATTGGCGGCCTTGTCTCCATGCGCTCGCTTCCCGATGGCTCGCAAAGCCCTTACGAGCTGAATTGCGGCTTCTTCGATGCGATGAGCCGCACCTTCAAGGGCGAGGACGACCTGCATATCCGCCGCTTCCTGTGTTCGCAGACCATCGTGATGTCGCTGGAGGGGATCCCTGCGTTCTACATTCATTCTCTTCTGGCAACGCCGAATGACGTCGAAGCCGTCGAGCGGCGCGGCATGAACCGCGCCATCAACCGCCACAAGTGGTTCTACCCCGAATTGCGCGCCAAGCTGGCCGATCATGAAACCAATCAAAGCCGCGTGCTGGCCGCGCTGTCCGAACGCCTGCGCCTGCGTGCCCGCCAGCCCGCACTGCACCCCAATGCCACACAGTTCACCCTGCATCTTGATCCCCGTTTGTTCGGCATCTGGCGCCAGTCGCTGGATCGGGCGCAATCGATCTTTGCCATCCATAATGTCAGCGACGAAGAGGTCACGGTGAATGCCAGCGATCTCAATCTGATCGACGGGCAGCGCTGGTTCGACATCCTCTCGGGCGAGATCATCGACGGCGGCCCCGAAACCAAGGTCCTCATGGCCCCTTATCAATGCCGCTGGATCACCAACCGCACCTGACAGACAGTCCGGGCCACACGCCCGGCACTGTCGCGACGTTCCGGCAGGCCCTCAGGCGGGGGCGAACTCCGCTTCGTCCTCGGCCACGGCCCGATGGAAATCGGCGATGAAATTCGGATCGGCGGCATGGACGCGGTTCCATGTGGGGATGAAGGGGCGTTCTTCGGGATTTTCCAGAAACACCTGCCCAGCGCGCACGATGTTTTCGGCAAAAAGTTCGATCTGCTGCTCTTCGGCATGGCGGTCGACCTTCAGCCCGTTCATCTTGGCATCGTTGTAATAGGCTTCCAACAGATCAAGCGCACGGCGGTAATAGGTGGCCTTGAGCGTGCGGAACGTGTTGTTGGTGAAGACCGTGCCATCGGCGGCCAGCTTGCGATAAAGCGCCTTGCAGATGTCGGTGGACATGCGGTTGAGGCCCGCCGTCGCATCCTCGGGGCTGGTTTCCTGATGCTTGTGGTCATAGTCATCGGCAATCTCGACCTGACAGATCATGCCGCGCCCCAGATTGCGCCATGCCTCGGACAGCACGCCGATCTCCAGCCCCCAATCCGAAGGGATACGCAGATCGGGCAGCATCTGCGTGCGCATCGCGAATTCGCCCGACAGGATATACCGGAAGGCCCGCAGGTAATCGAGATAATCGCGGTCCCCCACCACCCGCTTCAGCGCGATCAGGATCGGGCTGACCAGCAGCCGCGTTACCCGCCCGTTCAGCTTGCCGCCCCCGATACGGGCATAATAGCCTTTGGACAGCTGATAGGGGAAAGACGGGTTTGCCACCGGATACACAAGCCGGTCGAGCATCTCGCGCTGATAGGTCACGATGTCACAATCATGGATCGCCATCACCGCGCTATCGGCACAGCCAATCAGATAGCCGATACAGCCCCAGACATTCTTGCCCTTGCCCGGCTCTTGCGGAGCCAGCCCCAGATGATCCAGCCGCTCATAGAGCGCCTTCATCCGCGGGCTGTCATTCCAGATTACGGTGGTCTTTTGCGGCAACCCCGCAAAGAAGCTGCGCGCATGGCGGTATTGCGCCTCATCGGCGCGATCCAGCCCGATGATCACACGGTTCAGATAAGACACCTTGGACAGCTCGGCCACGATATTGGCCAGCGCCGGGCCTTCCAACTCGGAATACAGGCTGGGCAGGATCAGTGAAATCTTGCGGCTCTGTGCATAGGACTCGATCTCATAGACCAGCTCCTCGTTCGAGCGGCTCCGCAGATTATGGAAATGGGTGATGTTCCCGTTTTGTTGGAAATCGGCCATTTAGCCCTCCTCTTTCTCATATTCGGCAAGAATCGCCAGAATGGCGCTGTTCCACCCTTCCGGACCCTGCGCCGTGCTGCGCCTGATCCGTCCGGTCTCTTCTCCTGCAAGGACGGGCAGCCCCGTGCCATGATCGTTGCGGATAATGACCCCGATATCCGCCGCCTCCAGCATCTCGCGGTCATTTGGCGCATCGCCCAGCGCAATCGTCAGATCGGGCCGATAGCGGTCGATCACCGCCTGCATCTGGCCCGCCTTGGTGCCACCAAAGGAAAGCGTCAGATAGCGCCCACCCCGCCTTGCCTGCACATCACACCGGGACAAAGCGGACACAAAAGCCGCTTCCTGTTCTTTGCTGCCCGTCCAGACCCCCGGCTCTGAAAAGGCGCGCGCCTTGGCTTGGGCCGCCTGAGCCTCGGACAAGCCCGTCGAGGCGGCGACCTCTGCCACGCTCATATCGCCAAAGCCTGTGAAAAACGCCCGCAACTCGGCAGGCACCGCCTCAAGCGCCGCACGCAGCTTGGCGTAAGCCAGATTATCCGCTTGCGCCTGATCGGGCCGCACCAAGGCGGCGCCATTCTCAACGATCATCGGCATATCACCCAGCGCCAGCGCCCTATGCAGGTCAACGATCTCGCGCGTGGTCTTGGAACTGGCCAGCACAATACCCGCCCCCCGCGCATTGAGGGCAGATATGGCCGGAAGGGCCGCGGCATAGCTATAGGTTTCATGATCCAGCAATGTGCCATCGAGATCCGTGAAAACCAAAACCTGCATGCGCTACCCTGATGTTTTTTATAAGTGTATCCGCTGAGCGTCACAGTTCAATGCATTGACAGGTCATAAAATCTCCGGCCTGACAGAAATTCCAGAACGCCGTTTTTTTACTCAGATGGCACCGCTGTTTTTTGACCGCCCCCACTGTTGGAGCAATTCCAAACGCCGATTCTATCGCTTTTTCCTCCGGCCGAAGCCCCTCTTTTTCCGCTGGCGGTCAAAGCTGCAAAATTGATAAGGATACTCTCAAAGACCCGAGCATCCGTTCAGGAAGTGGTTCGTCGATGCTGCGAACCACACCCAAATTGAAACGGTTTGCATACACTTTCCTTACTGGCAGAAGACTCGCTGATCTCCAACTTTACTGTGCAATTTGCTGGGCCTAGCGATTTCCAAAATGGCCACCAGCACCTCCCGTGTGATTTCATCGACAATGCTGAGCATGCGGTAACCGACGTCGCTTGCCTGCGATCTCCTGCATCTCTTTGCGGATCTCGGCACAGTCAGGCGGGCGTTCACGCCGGACTGTCTTTGGATCGACACCTACGACAAGCCTGCAGGCCCAGCGCTGCGAGATGTCATGATCCCGCATCACCCGAACGTCGACTAATTATGGATAGATCGTCCCTATCTATAAATTTACTCGGCTCGGGCATCGACGCCGCACAGTTTCCTCATGCTATTTAATCGGTCATCATCAATGAAATACCCGAGGAACGAGGATAACGTCAGCTCGCCTATAGCGCGCGGCCTGAGGCTCAGAATTAAAGACAAAAGCAAAATTATCATATACGAGCCGCAAATGACTCCCACGGTTCCGCCCCGCATAAAATCAAGGAACTTCAGCGACCCGGGTTCCATTTCGCGGCCTTTTCCATTATCGCAACTCGCAGGATTCTTATGCTTGTTCCCGTCCGAATTTAAGTACATCTAATAATGCAGATAAAAGACTATGTAGAATTTCAGACGCGTCGGGGCGTTCACCCGCTTGACAGGCAGTTTGCTTGCAGCGAGCCCAAGTCAGCGCCTAGCATCCTTTTGCAAAACCTCTTCAAGGACGAAGCCTCAGTTTATATTGTCCTTGATGCCTCGAAATTCGTGCAGGGCCGTGAAGTACTGGAGCAGACCAACGGTGAATACCGTTGTCTGTTTGCCGGGGAGACCGCAGAGGAACTCGAAGATCTCTCTCCCTATCTTGTACGCGTAGCCTCTGATGATCCACTTCTGCGCCTTCTCACAACCTATGATCCTGCTTTATCGCCGGACTGGACAACAAAACATGCGCAACACCGGGAAGCAGCAATATTCATTCGAAGCTTCGCAGGATTTGAGGCCCTGTGGGCGCATCTGCGACATTTTTTGCGCGTGCGTGATGCGAAAGGCCAATGGTATTTTTTCAGGTTCTGGGAACCGCGTTTCAACAAGGCACTGGCGCGTTCAGGAGTAAGCTATGGAAGTCTCAGCTACAGGCTTTTTAGCAAAGACAAGCTTGATGCCCTCATCAGCTATATCGAAGACGAAGTCGTTGTTGCCACAGCGCAAGCCATAAGCGATTCAACCCCAATTCGCATAACTGAGTCTGACTTTCAGGTGCTTCGCATCATGCGAGCATCTTATTTTCTTGAACGTATCAAACAATCCTTTCGTGACGATGACGAGATCTGGTCTGAAGAATATCTCGATGACAACATAGAGAAAATATATTGTGTCGCACTGGAGCGCGGCTATCGGATCGAAGCTGCCAACTATCTGTTTATGCGAGCATCCTACCGACTGGCACAATTTGGTCTGACCATAGATCACTACGAAAACCTTGTTGATCCCGAGCGTATCCAATCGCCTCTTATCCGCGCAAAAGCGATTTGGGCGAACGTGGAAAAGGATTTTTTACATGCCTAAACCGCCGTTCTCTGAAACGACCGAAACGGAGCAATTATCGGCAAATTGTGATCCGACAATTATTCCAATTTTTCCTGTCCGTTTCGCACTGACCTTGGATGCCTTGTCCAAAATGCTGGACAAAGGTAGCGCAACGCCACCAACGCCAAGCTCTATTGATGATCTGGCCGCACATGAACTGCTGCGCATCCGGCAAGGCTTTTTCTACACATGGGACGGCACCTATTTTCAGATATTCCGATTCCAGACGGTGCAGGGCGATGCCAATAGTGCAGATTATTCGCCCAAGGCCGATGTCGCGCCCAAAGGGAGCTATGTTTTTAGCAAGTATGAATTTCAGGACGAAAACGGTGATAAAAAAGATAGCCCCGAGGGTACCAATTGGAAGCTATTGAACGAAACCTATCCCTACGCTTTCGTACCCAAGGATACTCCTGTCGTCTGGGTGGCTTATAGCGAAAACCCTTGGCCTTCGAAGGTCTTTTTTGACATCCCTCACAATACCGATACGCGCGATACGTTGATGACGCGCCTTGATCTTGCCTCGCGCAGTGGCCCGTTTTGTGCACCAATTACAGAATTGGCAAAACGCGTTTCGGGTTTCCGGCGTAGCTCAGAGACAGGTGGAGACGCGGGTTTAGATGACGCGAATGTCGTTCGCATGACCACAACAAGATCCGAAACGCCATCCTTTGTGGTGAGTTGTATCAATACTGCTGAGAAAGGCGTTCTCGCTGCCATTCATGACCCGATAGGTGAGCTGCAAGACATCTGTGGGCTTATCTCGACACAGGTCATGACCCAGCAAAATTTCGTTGCGCAACACCAGTATCCCTTGGTCATCGGGAAAGCCGTAAAAAGTTATCAAGAGCAAGAAAAAGTCTCGAGTGAATCTGGATGGATAAAAAAGGCGCCACTTTCGCAGGAATTCGACAGTAGATATCAAGACCTGTTCGAAAAGTCAGAAGCTTTCGGCCCTATAATCTTCCGCCTTGCCTTTCATTGGCTTCGAAAGCTCATTCAAAATGATACCGGCAGTTTCATGTCGCAGTATTCGACGATGGTCAAACTCTGCGGTCGGTACAGTGCGACAGCGCATCCGAATGATCACCGTGAACTGGTGGCTGCCTGTAATATGTTCTTTGCCAGTGCAAAAGCGGGCGAAGCCAATTGCAGCGAACTGTCTCTTGTTGCCGCATCTGTGTTCAATGATCTCGCGAAGTTACCCAAGGGCGATACGGCTGATGGAGGGTTATTGAAGGCCGCACAAAGTAACGTCAGCAAGATACTTTCCTTCACTAAGTCACTGGTCTCCACGACGGGTAAAGTTAAGAACAACTTCTGGCCCGCGCTAAACGCCGTTATTGTGGTCTATGGCAATGAAATGGTTGAAGCTTGCTTCACTGGGTCCGAGACAAATGCGACGCGCGTGCTGGCCACCCAGATGTTCAGAAAAGAAGTAACCTTCCAGAAGGCGACCGAACTGAGATCGACGTTTCAGGAATTGCTGACGGCGGATGGTTACACGGCTCCAAAGCTCGTTGACCAGACCTACTCTTTTGGGCGTGCCACGGATATCTTTGATAGCGCCGAAAACCAAATTCTTGGCGATCTTTTTGTCCAACGTTGGCCCGCCGATGGAGAACTCGGAGCGGTCGAGTTCCGCGTAAATGTCACTGTAGAAGTTGACAGCAACTACAAGAGATTTGCCAGTCAGGTTGGCAAATTTGATACCGCTGCAAACGGGCTTGGGCTGCTTGCGTCTCTTCTTTCTCTCCATGGAACCATCAAGACATGGGGCGCAAACAGCTATGGCGACAAGAGCGACGTCGGCGCGCTAGTAAACAGTAGTACCGGCAAGTTCATCTCCGGTTTTTCGTCAGCTTACGGATCTGTGTATTCGCTTAACTCCGCACGAAAAGCTGTGCCAGGCATGGCAGCATCGAAGAAACTGGCTGGTCTTCTGTTCAAGGAAAACCCTTGGATGAAGACCTATGCGATGGTACGAGAGGGCCAATTTGGCAATATCGCAAAATCCGTTCGCATCGGACCGCTGGCGGCCAAGGCAACCGGCGTCGTTGGTATCGTGTTTTCGGGCTTCTTGTCATACGAAGGTATTAAACGTGAAGACTACGCTATGGCCATTGGGAATGGCATGGCCGTCGTGGGCGGGGTTGCCCTTTTGTTCGTGGCAACTGGCCCCATTGCCCTGATTGCAATCGGTGTGATCTTCGTTGGCGGTGTGATCTCCATGATGGCAGATAGCGATATCGAGACTTGGGTCCGGCAAGGTTTTTGGGGCACGCATAGTGAATATTGGGGAACTGCGCGACCTAGTTTGGATGATCAGACCATTCAAGCTAGAGTTCTCGCCAAACCAGAAGCCCAAGCTTATGAAAATATGAAATTTTACTACGATCAAGAACTCCAACGGTATCTCGATATGAATGCCAGCGTCAAAATCGTTGATACTTTGCCTAATGACGGGCAAATCGAAATCAAGGTATCCAAACTTGAAAGCAATGCACAAATAGGAAAACTGCAGGTAGAGGTCGTGAACCTCTTTACCGGCCCGCATTTTAGTGAATTAACGAGAAGCGTTGACCATAGGGTCGCATTCCAATCCGCAGGCACCGCCGTCGTCACGCTACCCCGTAGCGCATATATTGGTGCGAAAAGCAAACTTCGTATTACAGCCACCTATGACGATGTGAATGCGGGATCTCCGAGCGATACGCGAACATTTACGCATGAGAGTATCTGGTGATGGATCAACTGATATGTGAAGAATTGGAAGTCAATACGGATCGCAGACTTTGGAACCGTTTGGCTCGTAGTGCGAAATTGGTCTCACCGACGGTGCTTGAGGTTCCCGATCTCTTCCGTCAAAGGCTTCGCTTCATTCTGACAGCTTTTTCATTATTTATGTTCGGAGTCGTTGGCTACGATCAGTATTCAACTGGAACCAATCTACTAAGTGATTTCAAGGATGATATTGAATTCGTCTATTTTTTGGAAGACGCGTTAAAGATAAACTACGAACGTTCGAAATCCGTGAGAGAAACGCTTGGGGAACCTGTTCCCACCATCGAAGAATACGTCCAAGACTTTGAAAAGTGGAAACCTTTCTGGGTGCGCTTCCGAAGCAGCCTCATCCCTACTTTTTTGATGATGCTCTTTGTCTTCGGTGGCCTACTAATCTCTATATTCGCACCTATTGCCCTTCCAGTGCGCTTTGATCGCGAAATGCGGCTGGCCTACACAAAGCGGGGACGCCACATCTATGTGGCGCGCATGGGCAAGGGTCGATACCTTCTAAAGGACGAGATCAAGCTTAGCACCGAAGATACGACGCCGATCCTCACCTATCACGGCGGTGGAGATCATGTGCTGGTCGTCGAGCTTTACCGATTGGACAAACCAGAGAAGAAAAAGAAGTTCCGTCTAGGGGCATATCCGTGCCCCTTGGGACCCGCGCAGGGGTATTACTTGGGTGGTCTCGTAAAAAATTTCTGCAAAGCGCCCCCGACAGAGCGCCCGGACCTCGAACGTTTGCACTTTGATGAGACATGGCTCGGTCAACTCTATCGGGATAAGGTCCTGCCTCTCGATTGGTTACGCTGGTGGCTTCGTCACGCATCGCTTATTCCAAGACGATTTAACAACAAAAAGCTGGACAAGACGCTTCTGGAATTCGCAACTCGGCCAGAGTGAGGGCGGGCAATTTATACTGGCCAGAGGAGGCCTCGAGGTTCGGAGATACTTGCTCAATCTTGCAGTCAGAAATCTGACCGCCGCGAAACCCATTGCCTTAATGTCGGACCCATTAAGGCTTTTCGATTTTAACCCGAGACAGATCCGGCAGCCTTGAAGTAGCTCCAGCATTCTGCCGGATCGTAGAGATCGCAGATTGCTCCGATTGCTTTGAATACCTCGGTGAAGCTTCTTGCCCCGATCATAGCACACTCGCTGCATTTAGAGACGATCAAGTCGAACAAGACACACCAACGCCATCAGCACCGTTGAAGTGCTGCAGGAACTGATCGTGCTGGCCAGGGAGGTCCGCGAAGCTCGCAACCGCGGTGAGGAAACTGGGCTCTCTGCCGAAGAGATCGCCTTTTATGACGCCCTCGCTGACAACCTGAGCGCGGTCGAAATTCTCGGCAATGATCAGCTGAAAGTCATCGCTCATGAACTCCTTAATGGTTTGAAGGCAAACGTCAGCGTCGACTGGGCTCACCGCGATAGCGCTAGGGCAAGACTGAGGGTTCTCGTGAAGCGCATCCTGCGGAAGTACGGTTATCCACCAGACCTCGAAGAGGCTGCCGTAAAGGGCGTACTTGCCCAGGCCGAGGCGATGCTCTCAGAAATCTCGAGTTGATCTTTGGTAATATTGGACAGAAGCTTCCATCCAGGTCGAATAATCGGGAACCGGCGGGTTTACCCGCTTTGTGCTTACTTACCTCTTTTGGCCACTCAGACTGACCTGCCAAGGGTGTTTCATCCAGCTACGACCGGAGCCAAGTGGTCATTTGCTGCACCGCACTACGGTCAGACTGCTTTCGGCCCTTTGCCACCGCTCGATCGCGACATATGCAGCGTAGCCGCATCCTCGGAATGCTGCCATTCGTCTAGCGCCGCAGCAAACACACGGCCAAGAAAATCGCAATGCGGGAGTTTACTGCCGGTCGCTCTCGCAATCTCGCTAATTGAAGCCTTCATAGCCAGATCCAGCAAGAGGGCGAAGAACGCCCCGCGCTGCTTCAGCTACCTCAATGAGCTAACGAAAGTATTTTGACGGGGGCGGTTCTTCCCCATAATTGGTGTGACTGGCCGCAGAAATTCCTGTGGTTTAACAGGAGGATGGATTGTTGATTCCAAGCACGATCTTGAACAGCGAGAATGAAGATGGTGCCTTGGCGGCATTCGGGGTCTATGACCTTGGCTGAACCCTTGCTTCCGCACGATGTGATCGCCGGTGCAGAGGTACGGGAACGCCCGAACCTGTTCGTGATCGGTTGCTACGACCGCCGCATCACCTTCTATTCTCAGCAGGTTCGGGCGCTTTCGCTGGTCCACGCACTAAAGGAACTTGGCTATCTCAATTCCAATCCGCGCATCGCAGTGATCGGCGGGGGTGCGGCGGGCGTAACTGCGGCTGCGGCGGCGGCACTGGTGACGAGGTCAAATGTATGGCTGTTCGAAACCGCCGGCGAGTTTCTATCGCTTCAGTCGACCACCGAGCGGCGCCGCCTCGATCCACATATCTACGACTGGCCGGAGTTCGATACGACCGATCCAATTGCTGATCTACCCATCCTCGACTGGGAGTCCGGCAGCTGTGTGTCGGTGCGCGCCGATGTCCTGACAGGTTTCGAATATATCAGCTTGCACGTCGCCCCGCGGCTGCAGAACCGATCATGCGCGCTGCAGACAGTGGTACAGCGACGGCCGATATTGTGGCGCAGCTCGCGCGGCCCGACCGTCGCGCGATCAATGATCTCGGTACCTACCTCGCCCTGACGCATTTCCTGGGTCAAGCGGCGCAGCAGCGGTTCACCAGTCGCGACCCACGGGATCAGTGGCAGGCACTGAAGGGGCCAAGCGGCATCGATCGGCTGGAGCAAATTCGAGTGGGGCTGCGCGGGCGTCCGACGGTGGCCGCTTTCACACGGCGTATCGAAACGCAGCAGAAGGTTGTTACTACGCTTGAGCGCGAGCTCGCCGACTGGCAAGGCTGGCTGACTCGCCTCGAGCGGCTGCGTACAGCGGCTCGCGCGACAGGCGTGCTGACGGAGGCCGAGGTCACAGAGCGAATCGATCAGCTGGAGACCGAGTTTCTGCAGCTTATGACGGTACAGATGCCTGCGATCACCGGGGAGGATATCGGGCAACGGCTTGCAGCCCTAGGCGACTGGATCGGTGACGCACTCCGCTCGCTGGGCGAGCGTAAGGCGGCGCTCGAGTCTTTGGCGCCGCTCGCCGCGCTATATCCAATCAGTCAGACGGAGAGCCGCCTTGATGCGCCAACGCTCGTTAGGTTGCGCCGCGAGGTCAGCGATGCACAAGCTCAGCTCGATCGGGCATTACCACTTGTCAGCACAGCAAATGACGCGGTGACCGCACAGCAGGCCGCGATTGCGACTATTGAACAGAATATTCAGGTGCTTGACGCCGGTAGAGCCGATCTTGGGCGCCGTCAACAGCTCGGGGCGCTTAGGCCTGAGCCGTTATCCCCCACGATGGAGCCGATACCGACAGCAGGCATGGGATCACTCTCGCAGCCATACACGACCTTTTCGCGGGTTTTGTCGCGTGTTGCCATGCGAAGGGCCTCGAGCGTCGCATGGTGCGACGGGCTATCCGTCAGAACCCAAGCCAGTGGCATGCGGGTCGCCACATCCAGGACAAGAACCAGCCAGAGCCGTGTGTGGATGATCTCGTCGATCTCCTCCAACACAGCCTGTTCTTCAGTACTCAGCCGTTCCCACCAGCCTTTCTCTTTCACTGTGGTGATGACGGACAGCTTGCATTCGTCAATGGTAAGGTTCTCCCCCACGCTCAAAGCACGCGTATCGGTGGCGCCACGGGAGCGATTATTCGCAACAAAACGCTCCCCATCCCGCGCGATCGTCACAGCGGTAGAGCCGATCATCCGGATATGTTTGGCGAGGGTCTTATGGGTGACCGGCTTTAGCGGGCCTAACCCGTTCAATACCCGCTTTGCGTTTTCTTCCGTGGTAAGGGTTTCCAGATGGCGGAGGACCGACGACACATTCGGTTTCTTGGGATCAAGATAGATCTGCTCAATCGCCTCGGTCATCAATTCGCGCATTCTGGTCGTGATCCGCGACATATGATTGCCGCGCAACCAGGCCTGATCCACCAAAGCCATATCGTCATAGCCAGACTCGATATAGCGCTGCCTGTATTTCAGCAGGGTCCGGCCGCGCGGTGGTATAGCGACCAGTTTCGTGGAGCCACCGCGCAGCGCATAGGAGATTGGACGCGTCCTATACCCTTCGCACGTAACCTGCGCCGGATATCATCGTGCCGTACTAAATTGATGCTCGTCGTGTCCCAAGACATTGTCGTCCAGATCCTCCAAATCGAGCTGCAGAAAAAATTGTTTACAGCGCTCAGAGAGAATCATGCCCGTAAAGGGACGCGGATCAAGCGTTTGTTTTTGGGGAGAATTTATGGAAGGGGTTTTATGGAATACAAAACAGCAGGCACGGCCGATCCTCAGCGGACATATGGCAAATGTTTTGGCGAACTGCTCAGATACAGCAAGCTATTGACTATCCTTCCAGAACTCCGCAAGGCCGCTACTTTGACAAAAGTGTTAAAATAATCGGCGCAATATGCGACAATTTGTCGCATAAATTGTAGATTAAACATGCGACTTCGCACACCATTTTTCCCACTCAGAAAATAACTTGCGAGCAGAGAATAATGAACCCAAAATAAAACAAATCATGAACATTTGAGGGCGGCATGAAATTCTACGTTTCAGAAGACTGCGACAAATCCCGTGGTGCAGCCATCAATTTTATACGTCGAATACAGCGTGTCGCTCGATCGCAGGAGTGCTCGATTTCCTTCGCAGGACTGCAGTATCTCGGGCGGCAACCATCTGAAATCATGAACAGACTATCTTCACTGCATCGAGCGGGTGCTTCTATCGACGTAAAACTAGGAGATGCTTGCGACCTGAAACTTGGGCAAGCCGTACCGGAGTTGCTGCAGGTCTTGTCGGCGATGGAACGGCAAAATACGTCACAACGAACAACGCAAGAGTTGCGCAGCGGGAAGTCCCCGAGATCCGCGTCCGGACGACCGTTAGTGATGACGCCTCAACGTCAGGTGACCGCTGCTCGAATGCTAACCCAAGGAAAACGCGGAACGCAGATCTTGTCAGTAGTCCGTGCGTTGTCAGGTCCGTCGATCAGCCAATCCGCATATTATCTTTGGCAGAAGGCATGGCTAGCAGGGAGGAAAGTTTCGGGACAAGCCGTTCGGCACCAGTGAATTGTGGCGTTGCAAACCGAGCTACAGGTCAAAAATGGCGGCACTTCAACTGATAGGTTGATTTTACGTCACTGAACAAAACATCCGCAAGCCTGAAGAACGGCGAGTGGTTAATCATGCGTAAAGCCCTGTCGACAATCGGGCGGGAAGCTGACTTGCGGCAGTGCGGCTTGGCGCCTGCAGCGATTTTGGAACAGCGCTCATTCAGACGCCGTGCAGCAAGGAACGCTGCCTTTTGTCCATCAGGGCAATCACGGACCTTCGCTGCGCAAAGCATGAGTGTCTGCTCTGCGCCGAAGTTGAAGATATGCTTCTGAGGGAAGATTCCAATGGCTGTCGCTCGGCCCAAGACAAGGTGAGCAACAGCAGCTTTGACCAATACCCCTCGACTTAAACCGTGCGTCCAATGACTTGGCTAACACGCGCCCTTGCGCCATGATGTCTAAGATTCACATGGCAGTTTGTGAGAACGTTGCAGTACATTGGGGATGTCATTGGTGACGCGGATTCAGAAAATCCTCCAGTGTGGAGGCAGCAATGCACATTGAAAGTATCGCGGTCCGGAATTTCCGGTTATTGCACAATGTCGAACTCGGCTTCGATGCGGCGACGACGGTAATCGTCGGGCGCAACAATTCAGGAAAGACCTCGCTCGCTGATGTTATTCGAAAGTTCCTAGGAGACAGGTCCTCCTTCGCGCTCCATGATTTTTCGAGTGCCAGCTATGACAGCTTCTGCGCGGCGCTAACGGCGCATCAAGCAGGTAAGCCAGACGAAGAAGTCCGCGCTCTTATCCCGACGATTGAGATGCGTGTCACAGTCAAATATGATCCGACTGCTCCCGATTTCGGGCCGCTCAGCGACTTCATCATTGACTTCGACGAAGCGGCCAATACCGCGCAGATTGTCGGTCGCTATGCGCTCAAAGGTGGCGCCATCTCTGCCCTGTTCGATGGACATGTCGACGCGGACTTCGTGAAAGACGATGGCCAGATGGACGACGGTCAACGCCTAGCATTGTTCAAAGACCTTGCACTCAGAATACCTCAACTTTATGCAATCGATTGGCGCGCCGAGGATCCTGGCGACCCTACCAACATTAAGATTGTCGAAAGCAGCGCGGTCCGCGGCCTGATCGACTGCCAGTTCATCAACGCCCAACGTGGGCTGGACGGCGAAGGTAGCCGCGAGAGTGATGTGCTCGCTGGTGTCCTCGAAGGGCTTTTCGCCAGCGCTTCACTTATGACCGCCGAAGGCGATCAGCGCGACATCGCTGAAAGCCTTGAGAGTGCTGTGGCCGACATTCAACTCAAGATCGACACTGATTTCAAGGAGCAGTTGCAGCGGCTGATGCCGGCCATCCGGAGTTTCGGTTTTCCTGGGCTCGAAGGGCAGGAGCTACAGACCGAGACCAGCCTCGACGTCCAGCGGCTGCTCTCGAACAACACTAAGGTCCGCTATAAGGGCTATAGCAATGTTGACCTTCCGGAGTCCTATAACGGCCTCGGCACTCGCAATTTGTTGATGATCCTTTTCCAGATTGTCGGCTTTTATCGGCGTTTCCGCGCCCATCCCCAAGCGCCGATTGTCCAGCTGATCTTTATCGAAGAGCCGGAGGCACATCTCCACCCACAGATGCAGGAAGTCTTTATCCGGCAATTGGGCGAGATCGCCAAGCGGCTTCAAGGCGACGATCCGGCGCTATGGCCAGTCCAGTTCGCGGTCTCCACCCACTCCTCACACATAGCCAACGAAACGCCCTTTTCGAAGATCCGCTATTTCATCGCCAGCTCGAAGGACAAGCCGGCTGGTGTCCGCTGCACCACGATCAAGGATCTTGGCAAGGGCTTGTCCAGCCTGACTAGCAACAGCGAAGCGTTTCTTCAGCAATATCTTACCTTAACGCGCTGCGACCTGTTTTTCGCGGACAAAGCGATACTGATTGAAGGCACGACTGAGCGAATTTTGGTGCCCGAAATCCTGCGCAAACTGGATGCCGAGCGGATCAAGGCTGACGCTCGACAGGAAATTCGCACCCAGTATATCACCTTACTGGAAGTGGGCGGGGCCTATTCCTATATGTTTCAACCCTTGCTTGAATTCCTCGAGCTTAAGTCGCTGATTGTTACAGATCTCGATGCGGTTCGCCCCGAAAAGACCGGAAAAACCACGAAGCTCGTCAAGCGACCCGTATATTTGAGCGTGACGACCAGTAACGCGACACTGAAACGCTGGTTCGATAAGCGTCCGACCCTTGCCGAACTCATCGCCATGCCCGATTCTGATAAGGTCAAAGGTCATGTCCGAATCGCCTATCAAATTCCCGAGGCCGCCGGCGCCAATTGCGGGCGGACCTTCGAGGATGCCTTCATCTTCGCCAATCCCACGCTGTTTGCGATTAAGGGTGCGACCGATAATGAGAAGGCCGCCTGGGCGTTCGACTATGTCGGAAACCTCAAGAAATCCGCTTTCGCACTAAGGCTCGCGACGGGGGCGAAGGCATGGTCCCCGCCACGATATGTGTCAGAAGGGCTCGAATGGTTAGCCGGCGCGCCTGCACCCGTAGATACCGATCCCAATCTCGCGCTGATTGCGGCAGCGGCGTTGGCGCCTGAGCTGGCGATCGCCGACGAAGTCGAAGGGGGCGGCCATGGCTGACACGCTCGTCAATCCAGCAGAGGAAGCAGCGGCCAAGAGCTGGGAGAAGTTGAAGGGCGCTCTCGATGCAGGCGACAGTTTCGTGTTTGAAGCCGGTGCCGGTGCCGGCAAGACCTATTCTCTGCTGCAGACGCTTGACTATCTGATCGAGAAGCGGGCGCGTGAGCTCATGCGCCGCAAGCAGCAGATTGCGTGCATCACCTTCACGCGCGTAGCGCGCGACATGATCCTGACGCGGACAGACAGCAATCCAGTCGTCTATTGCGAAACTACTCACGCGTTCGCCTGGGAGCTAATGCGCCAATTCAAGCGGCAGGTCCGCGAAGCCGTGCTTGGGCTCGACGCGTGGTCTGAGCGACTGGCGGAGGTCGATGAGCCAAACATGCTCGAAGTCCACTATGATCTCGGCCACCGCGTCATTGAGGACGGCAAGTTGAGCCTCCACCATGATGACATCTTTCCGGTGCTGATTCATTTACTCGACAATGCCAAGTTTCGCGCCGTCTTGACCAGCCGCTTCCCGATTATCCTCGTCGACGAGTACCAAGACACCGATGCCGCACTGATCTCAGCGCTTGATCGCTATTTCTTCGGTGTAAAAGGCGCGCCTCAATTCGGCTTTTACGGCGACCATTGGCAAAAGATCTACGGCGACGGCGTCGGGATGATCGAGCATCCGGCGTTGGCACGGATCGATAAGGGGGCCAACTTTCGCTCGGTCAAGCCTGTTGTAGATGGGCTCAACCGTATCCGCCCCGAACTTCCCCAGATCGAGCGCGACCCCGATTTGCCAGGGATGATCCGCATCTTTCACACCAATGGCTGGGCCGGAAAGCGCCAGACCCGCAACCATTGGCAAGGCGATCTGCCGGCTAATGAAGCGCGGGCGGCGTTCGTCCGGACGCGTGAAGCGCTCGAGGAGATGGGCTGGGATTTCGGGCCTAAGCATACCAAGATATTGATGCTGACTCAGCGTGCGCTCGCCAATGAGCTCGGCTATGGTAGCCTGCCCGGTATCTTCCGTTACAACGACGCCTTTGCGCGGAAAGCCGATCCGCATATCGCATGGTTTGTGGATCAGCTCGAGCCCGCAGCGAAGGCGTTTGAGGCACGTCGTTTTGGCGCAATGTTCGAAGCGCTCGGCCGCAGCGCGCCACCGGTACATGGTGCCGCCGACAAGAAGCGCTGGTCGCAGACCATGGCGCGCATTCTTGAGCTTCGCACAAACGGGACAATCGGCGACATGATGGCCCATCTACTTAGGACTGGGCTGCCCGAGCTTCCAGAGGATGTCGCCAAGACCGAGCGCCTGCTCGCAGCACCGCTTGCCGAAGGAGAGGAACGCTCGCGCCGGCTGGTCGAGATCGAAAAGCTCAAGGCCGTGCCCTTCACCGAGATCACCGAACTTGCCCGATATCACGCCGGCACTTCGCCGTTCGAGACCAAGCATGGCGTGAAGGGCGACCAGTTCGAGAATGTGCTTGGTGTGTTCGGGCGCGGCTGGAACGATTATAATTTTGACAACTATCTGCGCGTTGCCCGCGATCCGAGTGCAGTGGCCAATGCCGCGGGTTTTGAGCGCGCGCGCAATCTCTTCTATGTTGTTTGCTCGCGGCCTAAGGAGCGACTGGCGCTCTTGTTCACTCAGAAACTAAGTGATGAGAGTCTAGAAACATTGACCGATTTCTTCGGAACGGACGAATTGATCGATATCGGTGGGCAGCTTTAGTCTGGGAATAGATCTGATCGCCTACACGACTGCCAAGAACGGCTAGCTTTCTCAAGCGAATGTCCGCAATCGGCCGATATTGTTGAATAAGTCCCTCTAATCTGCAGATGCAGGTTTTGATGCAGAATTTCTTCCCGTCAATATTCAGATTTCGCCGTCAAAGAGGGAATTGCGCCCTACCGATAGAACATTCGTTTCATAAAATCTGACTATCCCAAGCGCGCATGACTTTTTCAACACAATCGGCCGATGCTGTTGAAAAACTCCAATGACGGCCAATTTCGGCACTACATATTGTCTTTTGGCGCATCAGGTGGCGCATTTAGGACGCGATTTTGGCGCCGCCTGACTTTTTCAACAGTATCGGCCCACAGCCGGCGTTCACCTGGCTGGCCGCGCTGCGGCGCAGCTCCCCTTTTCCGGACATTCACCAGGCTGGCCATCGGTACTCGCGTTTCCGAAGCAGGTCATTCGTAGCTTTGTGCTGCGATAAAACCGAGCTGTTACCTCGGAACCCCGAGATGAATGTCTCAGAACAGCTGGGCGACAAGGCGGCTCAGCTCTAGAATTTTCTGAAAATCCATAACATTACTGTTGCACCAAGGCCCTATATGCCTCGAAGTTTAAAGAAGCGTGCATGGCCCCTTGCCTCAAACAGCCTTTCGCCCGTTAATCGCACAGTTAGAGCGAAGGAGCATGGGGTTTACGCTTGACGGTCTTAAGTGTTAGCGCATCGGAATATCTCGGAAGGACTGTGACCGGCAGGTCGCATCCGATGAAATGCATGTGCGAATGCGAAGACGGAAGCGAGAAGGAGGTCTATGTCAAATACAAGGACTTTCACGAAGACCTTGTCTTTGACCACCTTGTGGGCGAATTGGTCGCAAATCAGTTCGCACTAGATCTCGGCCTACCCGCAGCCACGCCTTGTCTCGTGTGCGTCGATCAAGATTTCCTGGCTGCTCTTCCGCGTGACGAGGAGGGCGACGCACTCCGAGCAGCGTTCGACGCAACCGGCGGCATCGCGTTCGGCTCAGTAGCCTTTGGCGCGAACAGAAGATGGGCACCCACCAACATCGTCCATAAGGGGCAGCTTCGCCAAGCGACCCAGCTCTACTTGTTCGATACCATCGTTGAGAACTCGGACAGGGGCGTTGGGAACACGAACCTTCTAGCCCTGGGCCACGATTTCAAGGTGATAGACTTCGGACACAGCTTTCAGCGCTGCCACGGTGGTTCGGACTACAATGCTGGGGCATTCCCCTGGCAGCATGGAGGTATCGTCAACCACTTCCCCGGAAACATGCAGCACGTGCTGCTCAGTGGCCTTAAAGATGTGACCGAGGAGATGATAGACGACTTCACGACGAACCTGGCAGGGCTGTCAGACAATGTTATCGAAGACTATGTTACCATAGTGCCTCCTGCGTGGGGGGATGAATGCGCGTGCAAGATCGTGGACTATCTGCTAGACGCGCGCGACAACGCGGATGGATTCTCAACTCGAGCGAAGGAGGTGCTACTGTGAAACGTAAGTTCAAGTTCGACTACTGCCTCCTGCAGTACGAACATAACCCATGGCTTAAGGAACGCCTCAATATCGGCGTGCTACTGTATAGCGAGGCAGCTAACTTTCTTCAGCTTGAAACTCGAAGCTGGGACGGTCGCATCCTGCAGTCCTACCCAAATATTGAAAAGGCGTCTTTCACAGAGGACCTTAATCAGATTGCGCGGAGCATTAAGATATTTCTGCGCACAGATTTCAAGCAGCCAAGTCTGCTCCCAAGCCTCAATTCACTACCTTCAATCGATCAGAGCGAATATGGCGCATTGCGGATAGCTCAACTGCTGTCTCCCGACATGGATACTAGCTACCGATGGGAGGCTGGTGGAGTTGGGGTTTGCAGTTCGCCCTCAGAGAAGCTTGATCAGCTTTTCCATCGTTTCGTCACTTCTTATGACAAGCCTAAGAATGATGCGAACCGCAGTGATAGCCAAGTCTGGTCAACTTTCAGCTCCAAATTATCAGAACGCAAGTTGGATCGCTTTATTGAAGTGGACAAGACCGTTACCACAGATCTAGGTCCTGTGAAGTTTCACGCGGGATATAGGAACGGAGCACTTCACGTCATTCAGCCCCTTTCCTTTGACCTTAAAGATGAGGAACAAATTGGATCAAAGGCTGCTAGGTGGGCAGGTTACGCACAAGCGGTGAAGAGCTACAGCCAAGGCAGCGTGCAATCTCATTTTGTACTTGGGCATCCCTGCAAACCTAATCTTGAAGATTCGTTCGATAGGGCCAAGAAATATTTGGAGAAGATCACCGGAGCCAGAAACGTTGTAACTGAAGAAAATTCGAGCGACTTTGCCGATATTATAGAAGGTCAAATGCAGGGGCACTGACCCGTCTCGCTGCAAGTCTTGCACTTCATTGCTAAGCCATGCTCAGGAGCCTCCCTGCCAAGAATTTTGCTAAGGTCCGTTTCTACACGAGATCAAGAGTGCCCATTTAAGTCCCGTCCCACCGTGCAGCTGCTTGGCATGATGCTGCGGCGGGCACGGAGGTCGATCTGGAAAACGTCTCTACCATTTCAGGCGCAGTTAGCAGATATCGCAAGTTTCGCTTTATTTGAGGGACGCTACCGCCTCTCGGCGCTTGAGTTCCATATCATTTATAGCGGTTTCGAGATCCGGCGATATTGGATTCTCTGGTCCTGGCAGCGGCAGGTCGGCCAGGAACCGCCAGCGGCGATCGAGCGCAGCAAGCGATACCTCATCGGTATGACCGCGCCGCGTTTGCCGAAAGAATAAGCTTCTCAACTCATTTGACACGGGCTTGCCCTCACGCATCCTCTTCGCGGTCCAGAGCGTAACATCGACAAGCTCGAGCCCAGCACTTTCATCGCCAGGTTTGTATTCAGGTGGAATTTCCGGGAGCTTCGAATAATCATACTCGGGCATGCCAGGTCCGAGACTAGAGTTATGGCCGCGGAGCTTCTGGTAAATTTCTGCCAACTCGGCTTGTGCTTTATTAAACTCAGTCTGACGGTCGACAGTAATCTTATGCACCTTCTGCCCCATGGCCGTTGCCTGCGTACCGATTCCGTAAAGCACCGATTGGAAGCCGACCAGATTTGGAGAGATCTGCAACGAGGTGTCGTAGTTGCCCACGCCGTAGCTTATCTCGTCGGGATTTGCACCTGCCCAGCGGATAGCACCATCAATGAGTTCCCGAGAACGGGCGTCAGGCAGTCTGTCGATGTTGGCTAGTAGCCGCCCGTGGACATCTTGGAGCATCTTAGCGCAGCGTGCAGGGTTTTTCTCCAGCCTCGCCTTCCACGCAGCTTTGGCGATGTCCTCATCGAAAAGGTGCGCAACGTTGAACAGCAAGGGGTAACGCAGTGGAGTCCAATAATGTTTCCACGCGACTGCGTCATTCAAGCCTGCATCGAAGACCTGGTCGAAATAGCTAATGATTGCATGGTCTCTCTTGTCGACCGTGAAAATCGAAAACCGAAGGTCGTTCTTCTTGCTAAATTTCTCGATCCGCTCAGCTATTGTCGTCAACTTTGCAACGCCAAGCTCATTGGCGTGAATTCGCTTCACGCCAAGCTCTTTTCTAAGCGTCCGCAATAGTGGAGCGGAAATCACGTCCAGATTCGCGCGGGCTCCGAGAACCCCATAATAGAGCAGTGGTTGGGCAGGGTCGAATAGATGCAACCCTGTGTTTCCGCTTTCATCGACATAATAATACATAATTTCCCCCGGCGGACCGAACACACTATGTGCCGGAGCATCTTTCACCGTCAATGCCCCGACAGCTAAGGCCGCATTGCACCCTCTGTGTAGATCACGCACGGCTCGACGGGATGATCCTTGCGGAATGTCCGCTTCGGTGGCGTGGCAAAGTTGCGCTAGCACGCGCCGCGAACTGCAGCTTTCCGCCCTTTTTGCAGCGAACTATCGGTTTGGAGGCTTTTCGCATGGGGTGAATTCGGCCCACAAAAGGCTTCCACCTGAGGTGCCTCTGCACAGGCCTACGTATTAAGTCGCTGATAGTTCTACGAGGCGTTTCAGAGAACTACCGGCTAACCTGCATTGATGTTTTGGGGTGGTGTGTCGACTAAGACACCTAACTGTGTCGGATTTCCCATATTGACTGCGGTTTGGTAGCTTTATGCTCCAAATCTGCACTCTTATGGTCCAACTACAAAAAGAAGGATGGTGCCGCTGAAGGGACTCGAACCCCCGACCCCATCATTACGAATGACGTGCTCTACCAGCTGAGCTACAGCGGCATCCTTCTTTTACACGGCCCTATTTGTGACTTAGGCCGCCTGCAAGTAACTGGCGTTGCACTTCCTTCATTCACGGGCGAACCCTTTTATCACGAATGATGTGCTCTGCCAGCCAAGCTACACCTGTACGGTGTGGCGCGGCAATTAGCATGCCGCGCCGGGGATGTGTAGCCCCTATTTTATCCCAAAGCGGATTTCTTTTGATCTTCTCCGGTTCCGGCAGACATCAAGGGGTCCGACCCCGTGCTGTTTTCGTCCGCAGGAGGCTCTTCGGTCGCCCCGGTCACGATCTCGGCCTCTTCAACCTCGATCCCCGCCTCTTCGGCATTCCGCTCTGCCTCGCTTTCGGTCATCACGGCCGGAGCCCCCACGATCAACGGCAGCATCTCTGCCCCATGCGGCAGGGGCTGGTCCGATTTCGGCGGCTCGCGCCAGCTAAGCGTATCGAATCCACCGCAATTATCGCAGACCGGTGTCCACTCGCTTTGGATATTCTGGCAAGCGTCACAGCACCATTGCGGGCCACGCGGCGCAGTCAGCGCCTTGGCCAGCCAGCCACGAACGACCGCGTCATCCGAGCCTTCGCCACGCTCTACCGCAGCCATAATGGCCAGCACGCGCGAGGTGGGATGGGTGTCGGCCAGATTGCCCAGCGCCCGACGCGCCTCGGGGAAGTTTTCCGCTGCGATATTCAGCTCGGCCCGCAAAAGACGGGTCTCTTCGTGATCGGGGCGCAGCACCAAAAGCTTCTGGAAGCGCTTCAGGCGCGCCTGCGGGGTCTCGTCGGGCAGGATCGCTGCATAGGCAGATGCCAGATCCGGATGCGGCTGGGCCTCCCATGCCTTGCGGATCACCCGCTCTGCATTCTTCGGCTTGCCCTTTTCGATATAGGAACGGGCCGCCAGGGCCGCCGCCGGAATTAGATCGGGCGAGGACTTATTGGCCGCAATCGCGGCTTCGCGGGCCTCGATGCTGGCCCCCTCGTCGAGAATACCTTTGGCCTCTTGCAGCGCCAGCACCGCGTCACGGCGCTTGGCCACATCTTTCGGCAGCAGACCGCTATGCCGCTTATAGCTGATCACCTTGCGCGCATCGCTCCACTCGCCCTTCTCGGTCGAGAGCTTGAGCAGCGTATCCTGCGTTTCCTCATGCGACGGTTTGAGGGCATAGGCTTTCTGCGCAAGCGCCAGCGCGGTATCGGTATCGCCCTCGGCCAGCTTCTGGCGCATCAACCCCCGCACACCGATAAAACGGGTGCGCTGGTCCGATAGCAAAAGCTTGTAGGCTTCTGTCGCTTTCTTGGTGTCCCCTTTGGTTTCCGCCGCCTGCGCGACCAGAAGATTGGTCAGCTCGGGGCGGCCCAGCAGGCGTTGCGCCTTCTTGGCCTGGGAATAGGCCAGACGCCCCTCGCCCGATGCGACAGAAATCATGCCATCGGCCAGCGCCTTGTAACCGCGACGCTCGCGCGAACGGTCAAAATAGCGGGTCAGCGCGGTCTCGTCACCCACGAGAAACCGCAAAAGCGCGACCACAAAGCCCACCAGTTTCAAGAAAATGAACACGGCAAGGATCAGCACGAGCGCGGCGATAATCGCCTGAACCGGACCGAGGTTATATTCCACCCCTGCCAGAACGACCTGCACCCCATCCGCCGAACTGGCCAGCGTCATCGCGCCATAAGTGACACCGGTGACCGCAATCAGAAAGACAGCGATTTTGATGAAAGACCAAAGCATGGCCGTCCCTCCTTATTGGACCTGCGAGGCAAGCGAAGCGACTGCCTCCTCAGCGGCGACACGTTTCTGTGCCTGAGCAACCCACCCCGACAGAATGTCCTGCGACACCTGCGGAAGGGCAGAAATTTCGGTAATGGCGGTTTTGAAGTCCCCCGCATCGACAGCGGCCTGCGCACGCGACAGCACGGCATCCGGCCCGCTGCCCTCTTGCGGGGCCACGGAACGCGCCCCTGTCTGCGTCAGAAGGAACGTCTCTATGCGGGCGCCCAGATTATCTCCGGCATCCGCGCGACGGGCCGCATCCAGTGCGCTCCGTGCAGGCGCGGGGAAGGCCTCCTGTAGTGCCTTGGTGCTTTGGGGTTCGATCCCTAGCGCCTCCGGCACATCAAGCTTTGCATCGCGCGCCTGTGCCACGGGTTCGGCAATCGGGGTGCCATTGAGGAGCGCGGCGCGGATTTGCGCGATGGCCGCGCGGGCACGGGCACGGCGCTCTGCCTCTTCGGCGGCCGCCGCATTGGGTCCGGTCACCCCTTCAAGTTTGGACTGCAGCGCAGTGATCTGCTCTTGCAGGCCGGAGATATCGCCCCCCCCAGATTGCCCCTGAGACTGGCCCATTGCCGCCATATTGTCCTGTAGCGCCGAAACGCTTTGCTGCAACGCGCTGACCTGCGACGACAGATCGGCTACGGATCCTTCCAGCGCAGAGCTGTCAAAGGCCGGTTGCGGCGGGAAAATCCTTGCCTGAATATCTTGCGGAAGCTGCGGCAATGCCCAGATCGCGGCAGCAGCCCCGATGACCGCCGCCACAACGCCGCCTGCCAGTAGCGCCCCGAAACCACCCCGCTTTTCGACAACCGTATGCGAAGCAACCGGCGCGACCGCAGGTTTGACCGCAGGCTCTGGCGTCTCGGGCTCTACAAGAGGCGCCGCCTCCACGGGGGCGGTATCTCCGGCCTCCGGCGCATCCTCTTTCTGTTCGGCCTCTTTCTGTTCGGCCTCGACCTGCTCTGCGGCGACGATATCATCGCTGCCAAAGGCCGTTTCTTCCGCTAGCCCCTCGTTGCGGCCTTCCAGCGGATCATCCGTCTCCACCTCTTCCGCCTCCGGTGCGGTATCGGCAAGCTTTTGCGCGGTCAGGGTGTCAGAGAGAGGCTCCGGAACGGCCGGGACGGATTCGGGCGTAACGCTTTCATCCTTCGCTGCATCAGGTTTTTCCGATTTCTTATCCTCGGGTGCAGCCACGGCAATTCCTCCTAAGCAATCCGCTGTATTGAACCGTGGCCACTCTAGCCCCCGGATCAACCTCTCTTCAAGTCGCAACGCTCCGACATGCCAAACGCTTGAGAAGCTCGACCATCGCAGCCGAACTTGTTTCCCGTGAAACCTCGATATGGGCGTTTGCCACAGCTGCAAGCTGCCGAGCTACAGTAGTGCTGATTGCGCCAAGGTATAGGGGGGCATGGTTTTCCGGCAAATATTTCGTAAAGATCTGTGCCGTACGCGGTGAAAAAACCGGCACCAAAACAGGGGTTTCTCCCGAAAGAAGTGCAAGCGCCTGCCTTGTCGGACGCTGCGGCATCTGTCGATAGACCTGAAGCGCAAAGGCCTGCCGCCCCGCCGCCAGAAGCCCGCCCACCAGATCATGGGCCAGATGATCGCCACAGACATGGACAAACGGCCCCGCACCGCCTTCGGCCAGAATCTGTTGTTCAAGCGCCTTGGCCTGCCCCGCACCGACGCGCACCGCATATCCGGCCTGCCGCGCCACCTCGGCCGTGCGTGCCCCCACGCACCATGCCCGCCGTCCCTGCATCCGGGGAAAAGCCGCCGCAAAAGGCGCAACCGCCTGCTGCGAGGTAAAGACCAGATCGCCCTCCGGACAGTTTGCGGGGGGAAACGGCTCGATTTCGATCAGGGGCGAACACAGCGCGGGCAGGGTCACGCCCGCAGCCCGCAACGCGGCCAGAAACCGCGCATTCGCTTCGGCGGGACGGGTCAGCAAAAGGGTCGGAAACGGGTCCATCGGCATCCTGTTCGGGGCAAAGGGCCGTGAGCGCGGGATTGTCTCATGCCCCAAGCAGTGTTACCTGCAGCCTGACCCATACGCAATCGAGGCACCATGGCCCGGACCCTGACTTTTCTTGGTATCGAATCCAGCTGCGATGACACGGCCGCTGCCATCGTGCGTCACGGCGATGACGGCACACAGATTCTGGCCAGCATCGTTTCGGGCCAGACCGAGTTGCATGCAGCCTTTGGCGGCGTTGTCCCCGAAATTGCAGCCCGCGCCCATGCCGAAAAGCTCGATCTTTGTGTCGAACAGGCGCTGGAGCAGGCGCAGCTCGGGCTGACGGATCTGGATGGGATCGCGGTCACGGCAGGCCCCGGCCTGATTGGCGGCGTGATGTCGGGCGTGATGTGCGCCAAAGGAATTGCCGCCGGAACGGGACTGCCCCTGGTGGGGGTCAACCATCTGGCGGGCCATGCGCTGACCCCGCGCCTGACCGATGGCATGGCCTTTCCCTATCTGATGCTGCTGGTCTCGGGCGGGCATTGCCAGTTCCTGATCGCCCACGGCCCCGAGGAATTCACCCGTCTGGGCGGCACGATTGACGATGCACCGGGCGAGGCCTTTGACAAAACCGCCAAACTTCTGGCCCTGCCCCAACCCGGTGGCCCCAATGTCGAGACCGAGGCCGAGGGCGGCAATCCCAAAGCCTATGCCTTTCCGCGCCCGCTTCTGGACCGTCCGGGATGCGATATGTCTTTTTCGGGGCTCAAGACCGCGCTTTTGCGCACCCGTGACGAGGTCGTGGCCCAGCATGGCGGCCTGCCGCGCGCCATTCGCCGCGATATCTGCGCCAGCTTCCAAGCCGCCGTGACCGATGTTCTGGTCAAGAAATCGCGGCGTGCCCTGACCGAATATATGGACCTCGCGCCCAGCGCCCCCGGTTTTGCCGTGGCTGGCGGGGTGGCCGCAAACCGTGCCATCCGCGCGGGGCTCGAAAGCGTGGCAACCGAATTTGGCGCAACATTTGTGGCTCCCCCCCTGCGGCTTTGCACCGATAACGCCGCGATGATTGCATGGGCAGGCCTGGAACGTTTCCGGCTGGGGCATCGCGATGGCATGGATCTGGTCGCGCGCCCGCGCTGGCCGCTGGACCGCAAAGCGGCCCCCTTGCTGGGGTCGGGCAAGAAAGGGGCAAAGGCGTGATTTCGGTTCTGGGATCAGGGGCTTTCGGCACCGCACTGGCGATCAGCCTGTCGCAAAACGGTCCCGTCACGCTATGGTCGCGTGATGGCGAGCAGGTCCGCGCGATGCGTGAGACCCGCGAGAATGCCAAACGCCTGCCGGGGGCCAGCCTGCCCGATGCCATCACCATCACCGCAGATCTGGATGCCGCCTGTCGGGCGCAGACCATCCTTCTGGCGCTTCCCATGCAACGGACCGCTGCCTTTCTGGCCGAACATGCCCAGCTTCTGAAAGGCAAGACGCTTGTCAGTTGCTCCAAGGGAATCGATCTTGAAACCGGCAAGGGACCGACGGCGCTGATGGCCGCCCTTGTACCGCAGGCGCGCGCCGCCATCCTGACTGGCCCGAGCTTTGCCGCCGATATCGGGCGTGGCTTGCCGACCGCGCTGACGCTGGCCTGCGCGGATGGGGCCGAGGCGCTTCAGGCCGAACTCTCCACTCCCAGCCTGCGCCTGTATCGCAGCGCCGATACCATCGGGGCCGAACTGGGCGGTGCCCTGAAGAACGTGATTGCCATCGGCGCGGGCGTCGTGATGGGCGCAGGCATGGGAGATTCCGCCCGCGCTGCCCTGATGACCCGCGGTTTCGCGGAAATGAACCGGCTGGC
Organism: Thioclava sp. NS-SX20; assembly: GCF_057380695.1. Lineage (NCBI taxonomy): Bacteria > Pseudomonadati > Pseudomonadota > Alphaproteobacteria > Rhodobacterales > Paracoccaceae > Thioclava > Thioclava sp. NS-SX20. The sequence goes on from NZ_CM170816.1 coordinate 2,567,640, forward strand.
CGTGGCCCGTGGTGCACGCCCCGAAACACTGTCGGGGCTGGCGGGCTTTGGTGATCTGGTGCTCACCTGCACCTCCAGCCAGTCACGCAATTTCCGCCACGGCTTCGCGCTTGGCGCAGGCGAGACCATAGACCAGACTGTGACCGTAGAGGGTGTGGCCACTGCCCATGCGGTTGCGCGTATGGCCGAACATGGCGGAATCGAGATGCCGATCGCAGTGATGATCGCCGCACTTTGCGACAACCGAATGACCGTGGCGCAAGCCACTCTGGCGCTGCTTTCGCGCCCTTTGAAGGAGGAATGAATGTTCTACGCCGTAATCTGCCGCGACAAGCCCGACCACCTGCAAACCCGTCTGGACACGCGCGAGGCGCATCTGGCCTATCTCAAGGAAACGGGTATCGTGGCACAGGCAGGCCCCTTCCTCGAGAATGGCGCGATGTGCGGGTCTTTGGTCGTGCTTGAAACCGACAGCCTTGCCGCCGCACAGGATTGGGCCGCAAATGATCCCTATGCCAAGGCGGGTCTCTTCGAAAGCGTCTCTGTCATGGAATGGAAGAAGGTCATCTGATGCGTTACTGGCTGTTCAAATCCGAGCCCAACAAGTTTTCCTGGGACCAGCTCGTTGCCAAAGGAGAGGCGGGCGAGGAATGGGACGGCGTGCGTAACTATCTGGCGCGCAACAATATGCGCGAGATGAAGATCGGCGATCGCGGGCTGTTCTACCATTCCAATATCGGCAAGGAAGTGGTGGGGATCTGCGAGGTCTGCGCCGAAAGCGCCCCAGACAGCACCACCGATGATCCGCGCTGGGATTGCGTGCATATCCGCGCGGTGCGTCCGGTCAAGCTGCCCGTGACGCTGGCCGATGTGAAAGCGGAGCCACGGCTGGCAGAGATGGCCCTCGTGACATCGATGCGGCTTTCGGTACAGCCGGTAACGGAAGAGGAATGGCGCATCGTCTGCGCGATGGCCGAAACCGACCCGAACTGAGCCGGACATAAAAATGAGGGTTCCGGCACCCCTACCAGAACCCTCACCACCCCACGTGCACCCCTACGCACCACACGTGAAACTCTATTTGGTTCTGGCCTTCCTGGCCGGTATCTATGGGTATAAGCCAAGTTTTGCCGCAAAGCAAAAGATAATCGCTTAAAAATAGAGTATTTACAGTGTGTTAATGGAACACATACGGTTGCGCTTGCCAATCCGGCCATTCTCGAGAAAGATTGCCGGACCCCGAAGGCCTGCTATCATCACATCATGAACACCGTCATCATCGTCGCCCACGGCTCCCCCTCGGATCCGGAGCCAAAGCAAGCCGCGCTGGACGCTCTTGCGGCCAAGGTGCAGTCGTTTTGCCCCGATATCCCTGTCAAAGCCGCCACGCTGGCCAAACAGGGTGCGCTGGAAAGCGCGCTGGAGGATTGCGAAAATCCGGTGATCTATCCGTTTTTCATGGCGGAAGGCTGGTTTACCAAACGCGAAATTCCACGCCGGCTGGAAAAGATGGGCCGAAGCGCTGCGCATATGGACCCGTTCGGTATTGATCCGGCGTTGGAGGCGCTGATTCTGCAAGACAGCCTGCAGGCCGCCAAGGATGCCGGTCTGGAGCCTGCCGAAACGGATCTGATCCTTTGTGCGCACGGCTCCAAGATTGCCCGTCGCTCGAAAGACAGCGCCTATGCGATGGCGCAGAAACTACAGGCCGCGGGACCGTTCTGGCGGGTGCGCGTGGGGCTGATCGAAGAAGCCCCCTTTATCGAGACCGTCGCCAGAACAAGCCGTCAGGGCCTGTGCCTGCCTTTCTTCGCATTGCGCGCCGGTCATGTCGAAGGTGACATTCCCCATGCGCTGCGTCTGGCAGGCTTTACCGGCCCGCTTCTGGCACCGATTGGCGAGCATGCGGCGATACCCGCGCTGATTGCACGCGCCATCACGCGCTATATCGCAAATTAACTTTTTCCTGGGGTTTTTCCCGAGAACGGCCGTTTGTCATATAAGCGTTACACAATGTTCGCATAAGCGTCACAGCCGCCCTCTAGCACAAGCAGCGAGCCCATAGGGGCCCGTTTAAGATCTTCTGGGAGAGAACCATGAACACTGTTAAGCTGACGGCATCCGCCCTTGCCATCACCGTTGCCTCCACGGCAGGTGCCTTTGCGCGTGACAATATCCAAGTCGCAGGCTCGTCCACCGTTCTGCCTTACGCCTCGATCGTGGCGGAAGCTTTCGGCGAAAACTTCGATTTCCCCACTCCGGTCGTTGAATCGGGTGGCTCTTCCTCGGGTCTGAAGCGCTTCTGCGAAGGGGTCGGTGAAAACACCATCGACATCGCGAACGCCTCGCGCGCCATCAAGGACAAAGAGATCGAGACCTGCCACGCCAATGGCGTGAATGACATCATTCAGGTCCGCATCGGCTATGACGGGATCGTCTTCGCCAGCCAGAAAACCGGCCCCGAATTTACCGCCTTCCAACCGGCAGACCTCTATAACGCGCTTGGCGCCAAAGTCCTGAAAGACGGCAAGCTGGTCGATAACAGCTATGCCAAATGGTCGGATTTCAACGCCGATCTGCCGGATGTCGAGATCGCGGCCTATATCCCGGGCACCAAACACGGCACCCGTGAAGTGTTCGAAGAGAAAGTCCTCGTTCAGGGCTGCAAGGATTCCGGCGCGCTGGACGCAATGGTCTCGGGTGGCATGGACGAGAAAGACGCCGAAAAGGCCTGTATGTCGGTGCGCACCGATGGCAAATCGGTCGATATCGACGGGGATTACACCGAAACCCTCGCCCGCATCGCCTCGAACCCCGATGGCGTCGGCGTCTTCGGTCTGGCCTTCTACGAGAACAACACCGACAAGCTGAAAGTGGCCACGATGGGCGGCGTCGAACCCTCGACCGAAACCATCGCCTCGGGTGACTATCCGGTGTCGCGTCCGCTCTACTTCTACATCAAGAAGGCGCATATCGGCGTGATCCCCGGACTGAAAGAATACGCGGAATTCTTCGTCTCCGACGAGATCGCAGGCCCCGATGGCCCGCTGGCACAATACGGTCTGGTCTCCGATCCGGAACTGGCAACAACCCAACAGGACGTTGCTGACGAGAAAACCATGGGATCGGGCATGTAATCTGCCCTACCCGGCTTATTCGGGGGGGCGGCAGATCCTGTGCCGCCCTCTTCTTTGTTTCTCCGCCTTTCACCTTGGCATACTCAATCGATCGGAGCTGACATGCCTGCTATCTGGCTTTTGGTTATCGTGCTGGTGCTCGCGGCCCTTGGCTTCGTGCTGGGCCTTTCCCGTGCCCTGTCCTCTGCGGGGGGCGACAGCCGCATTCTCCATTCGCTCCCGAGTTATTATGGCAGCAACGTCGCGATGATGACGCTTGTGCCTGCCCTTCTGGTGCTGGCCGTCTGGCTGATCGCGCAGCCCTTCGTGGTCAATATGCAGGTCACCGCGGCCATCCCCGCGGCCACGGTTGAGGAACATGGCAATATCAGCCTGATGATGTCGGATGTGACACGTCTGGCCGAGGGGCTGGATATCGCGGTTGCCAAAGGGGCCATGACCGCCTCGGAAGCCGCCCATCTGCAAGCAGGCGACACTCTGCGCGCGAAGATGGCAGGTCTGGGTGTGGCGCTTGGCTCGCAGGTCGATGCCCCCACACTGAAGGCCGCACAGCACTATCGTAGCCTCACCGCCACCGGCAATATGATCCGCATGGTCGTGGTGCTGGGCGTGGCCATCGGGTTCTTCCTGCTGACGCTGAAAGCCACCCATAAAGACCTGCGCGCCCGCAATATCGTGGAGCGCGGCATCAAGACGCTGCTGATTTTGGCGGCGTCCATCGCCATTCTGACTACCATCGGGATCGTGCTGTCGCTGATCTTCAACACGGTGCATTTCTTCCGCCTCTATCCGGCGACGGATTTCTTCTTAGGCACCAACTGGACGCCCTCCTTCGGGGGTGGCTCGCAACTGGGCATCCTGCCGCTTCTCTGGGGCACGCTTTACATCAGCTTCATCGCGCTGGCCGTGGCCGTGCCGATCGGCCTTTTCGCCGCGATCTACCTGTCGGAATATGCGTCCAAGCCGGTGCGCGCGATTGCCAAGCCGCTGCTGGAAGTGCTCGCCGGTATCCCGACCATCGTTTACGGCCTCTTCGCGCTGCTGACCGTGGGCCCTGCCCTACAGACGGTCTTTGGCCGCGACGGGCTGGACTGGATGGGGGCGGCAAGCTCGGTGATGACCGCGGGTCTGGTGATGGGCATCATGCTGATCCCCTTCGTCTCCTCGCTGTCCGATGACATCATCAATGCCGTGCCGCAATCGCTGCGCGACGGCTCTTACGGGCTTGGTGCCACCAAATCCGAAACCATCAAACAGGTGGTCTTCCCCGCCGCCCTTCCGGGCATCATCGGGGCGATCCTGCTGGCCGCCTCGCGCGCCATCGGCGAGACGATGATCGTGGTTCTGGGGGCCGGTGCTGCTGCCCGCCTCAGCATGAACCCCTTCGAGGCAATGACCACCGTGACCGCCAAGATCGTCAGCCAGCTGACCGGCGACGCCGATTTCGCCTCGCCCGAGGCTCTGGTGGCCTTCTCTCTGGGGATGACGCTTTTCGTCATGACCCTCGCGCTGAACATTGTCGCGCTCTACATCGTGCGCAAGTATCGGGAGCAATACGAATGACCGACGCCGCTGCAAACACCCCCGAGCGCCGCTCGATCCACCACCCCGACGCCCGCACCCGCAAACGCAACGCGCAGGAAAAACGCTTCCGTGCGATGGGGATCGGGGCCATCGCTCTGGGTCTGGTCTTTCTGGTGGTCCTTCTGTTTACCATCCTGACCAATGGCGTCTCGGCCTTCCAGCAGACATTCATCAATGTGCCGGTCTATCTGGACCCCGCGAAACTGGACAAGAAGGGCAACCGCGACCCTGCCGATATCGCCAAGGTCTCGACCTTCGGCTATGGCCCGCTGATCGAGAACGCGCTTCTGGATACGGTCCAGAAAGCAGGCATCGATACCGCGCTGACCAAAGCCAAGGATATGAAGAACCTGATCTCGGCTTCTGCCGCCAATGTGGTGCGTCAGGACGTGATCAATGACCCCTCGCTGATCGGCCAGACGCTGACCTTCAAGGTGCTCGCCTCGTCGCGCGTGGATGGCTACCTGAAAGGCCGTGTGCATCGCGACGAGATCGCTTTGGATAAAAACATCACCGTGGCGCAGCTGGATCTGACCGATGCGCTGGTCGAGGCCGGTATCGTGAAGAAACAGTTCAACTGGGACTTCATCACCGGATCGGATGCCTCTGAAAGCCGCGCCGAGCAGGCCGGTATCGGCACCTCGATGATCGGCTCGCTGTTCATGATGCTGGTGGTGCTGTTCCTGTCGCTGCCCATCGGGGTGGCAGCCTCGATCTATCTGGAAGAATTCGCGCCGCAGAACAAATGGACTGACCTGATCGAGGTGAATATCTCGAACCTCGCTGCCGTTCCGTCGATCGTCTTCGGTATCCTTGGCCTTGCGGTCTTCATCCAGTTCATGCATCTGCCGCAATCGGCGCCGCTGGTCGGTGGTCTGGTGCTGACGCTGATGACCCTGCCGACGATCATCATCTCGACCCGCGCCTCGCTCAAGGCCGTGCCGCCCTCGATCCGTGACGCGGCGCTGGGGATTGGCGCGTCGAAGATGCAATCGGTCTTCCACCATGTGCTGCCGCTGGCCATGCCCGGCATTCTGACCGGCACGATCATCGGCCTTGCGCAGGCTCTGGGCGAGACCGCGCCGCTCCTGCTGATCGGGATGATCGGCTATATCGCCTCCAACCCGCCGGATGGCATCATCGCGGGGTTCCTCTCGCCCAACTCCGCGATGCCCGCACAGATCTATGAATGGGCAAAACGCGCCGACCCCGCCTATTATGAACGGGCATGGGGGGGCATCATTATCCTCCTGGTGTTCCTGCTGACGATGAACATCATTGCAATCATCCTGCGCCGCAAATTCGAGCGCCGCTGGTAAGGGACCCACCATCATGAACGACATGAGACTGACGGAGAGAAAAGTGGACGCCAAGGATATGAAAATCCAAGCCCGTAAGGTGCAGGTCTATTACGGTGACACTCACGCCATCAAGGATGTCGATGTCGATATCCTCGACAAGACCGTCACCGCCTTTATCGGGCCGTCGGGCTGCGGGAAATCGACCTTCCTGCGCACGTTGAACCGGATGAATGACACGATCGACATCTGTAAGGTCAAGGGCGAGATCCTGCTGGACGGCGAGGACATCTACGACAAGCGCGTGGACCCCGTGCAGCTGCGCGCCAAGGTGGGGATGGTGTTCCAGAAGCCCAACCCCTTCCCCAAGTCGATCTATGACAATGTGGCCTATGGCCCGCGTATCCACGGTCTGGCCAAGAACAAGGCCGATCTGGACGAGATCGTGGAACGCGCCCTGCGCGGTGCCGCCATCTGGAACGAGGTGAAGGACCGCCTTCAGGCCCCCGGCACCGGCCTTTCGGGTGGCCAGCAGCAGCGTCTGTGCATCGCGCGCGCCGTGGCGACCTCGCCCGAGGTTCTGCTGATGGACGAGCCCTGCTCGGCGCTGGACCCGATTGCCACCGGTCAGGTCGAAGAACTGATCGATGAACTCCGCACGCAGTTCTCGGTGGTGATCGTGACGCACTCGATGCAGCAGGCGGCCCGCGTGTCGCAGCGTACCGCCTTCTTCCACCTTGGGAACCTCGTGGAATATGGCGAGACGGGCGATATTTTCACCAACCCCAAAGACCCGCGCACCGAGGCCTATATCACTGGCCGGATCGGCTAAGGGACGACAGGAAGAGAAGGATAATAAATGAGCCAAGAACATATTTCTTCCGCTTTCGACCGTGACCTGGAGGCCGTTCAGGCGCTTGTCGTGAAGATGGGCGGCATGGTTGAACAGCAGATCCTTGATGCTGCCGAAGCCCTTGAAAGCCGCGATGAAGAGCTGGCCCAACGCGTGCGCGCGCAGGATAAGGCCATCGACGCGCTTGAAGAGCAGATCAACGAGGAAGCGGCCCGCATCATCGCGCTGCGGGCGCCTGTGTCGCGCGATCTGCGTCTGACGCTGTCGGTGATCAAGATCGCGGCCAGCCTTGAACGTGCGGGTGACTACGCCAAGAATATCGCCAAGCGGACCCAGATCCTGATGGATGTGCCGGCCGTTGACGGGTCGTCGAAGGCGATCCGCCGTATGGCGCAGGCGGTCGAGGGCATGCTCAAGGATGTGCTGGATGCCTATATCCAGCGCGACCCGCAACTGGCCCGCGATGTGCGCGACCGTGATGTGGAAGTGGACCAGATGTATAACGCGCTGTTCCGCGAGTTCCTGACCTATATGATGGAAGATCCGCGCAATATCACCGGCTGCATGCACCTGCATTTCATCGCGAAGAATATCGAACGGATGGGCGACCATGCGACCTCGATCGCCGAGCAGGTGATCTATCTCGTCACCGGCGAGACCCCCGATGAAGAACGCCCGAAGCAATCGAGCGTGATTCCGATGGATACGACGGAGAAGTAACATGTCCCCGGCACAACAGCCCTGTGTTCTGGTGGTCGAGGACGAATCGGCCCAGCGTGAAGTTCTTCAGTATAACCTTGAAGCCGAAGGGTTTCGCGTTGTGATGGCGGTCAATGGCGAAGAGGCGCTGTTGATGGTCAAGGAAGAGAAGCCCGACCTGATGGTGCTGGACTGGATGCTGCCCAATGTCTCGGGCATCGAGATCTGCCGCCGCGTGAAAGCCTCGGGCGACACACGGCACATCCCGATCATCATGCTCTCCGCGCGCTCGGAAGAAACCGACCGCGTGCGCGGGCTGGAGACGGGGGCCGATGATTATGTCGTCAAACCCTATTCGGTAGTTGAACTGATGGCGCGGCTGCGCACCCAGTTGCGTCGCACCCGCCCCGCCACGATGGGCGAGCGGCTGAATTTCGAGGATATCATCCTTGATAGCGCCGAGCACCGTGTCTTCCGCGATGGCCAGCCACTGAAACTGGGTCCGACCGAATTCCGCCTGCTATCAACCTTAATGGAAAAGCCGGGCCGTGTGTGGACCCGCGACCAGCTTCTTGACCGCGTCTGGGGCCGCGACATCTATGTCGATACCCGCACCATCGACGTGCATGTGGGCCGGTTGCGCAAGGCGTTGATGGCCCATGGCGGCAATGATCCCGTGCGCACGGTGCGCGGCACCGGTTACAGCTTGGGCTGATTGTCCAGAAAATCCTCGACATCGGCACGGGTCGGAATGGCATCGGCTGTTCCCGCCCGTGTGACCTTGAGCGCAGAGGCCGCCGAAGCCAGACGCATCGCCCGTTCCCGCGTGCATCCTTCGGCCAGCGCCGCTGCCAGATAGCCCGCGAATGTATCGCCTGCCCCCGTCGTATCGACCGGTGTCACGGGAAAGGCCGGCATCACGATCAGCCCGCCGGTTTCCAGATTGTGCCACGTAGCCCCCTGCGCGCCCTTGGTCACCACGATCTGTTTCACGGGCAACTCCTGTAAGCTGAGCCCGAAACTGGCGCAAAGGGCACGCGCCTCGCCCTCGTTCACGATCAGCAGCGAGACATAGGGCAGCACGGCACGCACAGCCGCCTCGTCAAAGGGGGCGGCGGAATAGATCACGAACAGCCCCCGCTCGGCAGCCAGTTGCGCCGCCTCGACCTGCAGGCCCGTCTCGTTCTGCAAGATCATCAGATCGCCGTCCTCGGCCTGATCCAATGCCTCGTCCAGCGCGGTTTCGGGAATGGTGCGGTTGGCTCCGGGATGAAGCACGATCGAATTCTCGCCCGCCTGATCGACATAGATGATCGCATGACCCGAAGCCTCACGCACGATGACCACCTGCGAGCAATCGACACCGGCCTCCTCCATCCGTTCGACCATCCAGCGCCCTTCCGCCCCGATGGCCCCGATATGGCGGATCTGTGCCCCCGCACGGGCACAGGCAACCGATTGGTTGGCCCCTTTCCCCCCCAGACCGCGGTCATATCCAACGGATGCCAATGTCTCGCCCGGTTGTGGCAGATGCGGCAAGCGGTAGAAAAAATCCGCATTGATCGAGCCAAGATTGAAGATTTTCATAAAGCCCCCGAAAGATGCCAGCCCCTTGGAAGGCTACTCTTTTGCAGTCGGAAAGAACAAGGTCCGGCAAAGGGTTTCCCCCTTGCCGGACCTGTTTTGTTTTACAGTTTTGTGGCGCTTATTTCGCGCTACAGGCCGCCAGCGCCGCCATATTGACGATGTCGGACACAGTCGCGGTGGTCGAACACACCTGAATCGGATGTTCCACGCCGGTCAGGATCGGGCCGATCACGGTGGCCCCGCCCATCTCTTGCAACAGCTTGATCGAGATCGAGGCCGAGTGACGCGCGGGCATGACCAGAATATTGGCCGGACCCGACAGGCGGCAGAAGTCGTATTTCTTCATCACCGACGCATTGAGCGCCACATCCACAGCCATCTCGCCGTCATATTCGAAATCGGCGCCACGCGCGTCGAGCACCTGCGGCGCGACATGCATCTTCTGCGAGCGTTCCGACACCGGATAGCCGAAGGTCGAGAAGGAACAGAAGGCCACCCGCGGATCAAGCCCCAGCGAACGGGCAACCCCCGCTCCGGCGGTCGCGATATCGGCCAGATCGTTCTCGTCGGGCCATTCATGCACCAGCGTATCGCCCAGAAGCACGATCTTGCCCTTGTTCAGCACGGCAGTAATGCCGACGGCCCCGCTTTCCGAGGTGGCATCAACCACCTTGTTGATGCGTTCCAGCACATGGGCCGATTTGCGGGTCACACCGGTCACCAGCGCATCGCCATGACCATGCACCAGCATCAGCGCCGCAAAAACGTGACGGTCGCGGGCGGCCATCTTATAGGCATCCTCGCGGTCCACCCCCTGACGCTGCAGGCGCTTGTAGAGGAAGTCGCGATAGGCATCGAGGTGCTTGGTATTGGCGGCATTCACCACGGTCAGCTCGCGGAAGGCATCGCCAAGACCTGCGCTTTCCAGATTTTCGCGCACCTCGTTCTCGCGGCCCACCACAATAGAGGTGCCGGTGCCCGAGCGCTGGTATTGCACAGCCGCGCGCAGCACACGCAGATCATCGCCCTCGGCAAAGATCATACGGGCCTGCGCCTTGCGCGCACGGGCATGGATCGACTGCAGGATCGTCGCGGTCGGGTCCATACGGGCCCTCAGGCTATGGACATAGGCCTCCATATCGATGATCGGACGACGCGCCACACCCGTATCCATACCGGCTTTGGCCACCGCCGGCGGGATCACATGGATCAGACGCGGATCGAAGGGCGTGGGGATGATATAGTCGCGCCCGAAAGACAGCTTGCGGCCATAGGCCATTGCCACCTCATCCGGCACGTCCTCGCGGGCGAGTTTCGCCAGCGCCTCGGCACAGGCGATCTTCATCTCGTCATTGATCGCGCGGGCATGGATATCGAGCGCCCCGCGGAACAGATAGGGGAAGCCCAGCACGTTATTGACCTGGTTCGGATAATCCGAACGGCCCGTCGCCACGATCGCATCCTCGCGGACTTCATGGGCCTCTTCGGGGGTGATCTCGGGGTCGGGGTTGGCCATCGCGAAGATGACCGGATTATCGGCCATCGATTTCACCATATCCTGCGTCACAGCGCCCTTGGCCGAGACACCAAGGAACACATCCGCCCCTTCCATCGCATCTTCCAGCGTCCGCGCCGTAGTCTCGATCGCATGAGCCGATTTCCACTGGTTCATGCCCTCGGTGCGACCTTTATAGATCACGCCCTTGGTGTCGCACATGATGCAGTTCTCGTTACGCGCGCCCATCGTCTTGATGAGCTCAAGGCAGGCGATACCTGCAGCACCGGCGCCATTGAGCACGATCTTGCAGTCTTCGATCTTCTTGCCCGATATCTCGAGCGCGTTCAGAAGGCCCGCCGCACAGATCACCGCCGTGCCGTGCTGGTCATCATGGAACACCGGAATATCCATCTGTTCCTTCAGCGCCTGTTCGATGATGAAACATTCGGGCGCTTTGATGTCTTCAAGGTTGATGCCGCCGAAAGTCGGCTCCATCAACTTGACGGCCTTGATGATCTCGTCGGCCTCCATCGTATCCAGTTCGATATCGACGGCATTCACATCGGCGAATTTCTTGAACAGAACCGCCTTGCCTTCCATCACGGGCTTGGACGCCAGCGCGCCAAGATTACCCAGCCCCAGAATGGCCGACCCATTCGAGATGACGGCAACCATATTGCCTTTGACCGTGTAGTCATAAGCGGTCTCGGGGTTCTCGGCGATGGCTTCCACCGGAACCGCCACCCCCGGGCTATAGGCCAGCGACAGGTCGCGCTGGGTGGTCATGGGGGTGGTCGGGGTAATTTCGAATTTCCCCGGCGTGGGCTCCAAGTGATAGCTCAGAGCTTCTTCACGGGTGATTTTGTTCTTTCCGGACATGTGGGCCGATATCCTTCTTGCAAGTCACAATCTTCTTAGCCGCTTGGGGCCTGCGTCTCAATAGATTGCGGGCCGGCTTCGCCTTTTGTAGGGTCCGCCACGAGCAAACAGGGGGCAACCGATGGCAAAGCCGACCGTCACACCGATGATGGAACAATATCTGGGGATCAAAGACACCAATCCGGGGGCTTTGCTGTTCTACCGCATGGGCGATTTCTACGAGATGTTCTTTCAGGATGCGGTCGAGGCGGCTGCGGCGCTCGATATCGCGCTGACCAAGCGCGGCAGCCATGAGGGCGAAGAGATCCCGATGTGCGGCGTGCCTGTCCATGCCGCCGAAGGCTATCTGCTGACGCTGATCCGTAAGGGATTTCGCGTGGCGATTGCCGAGCAGTTGGAAGATCCCGCCGAGGCCAAGAAGCGCGGCTATAAATCGGTCGTCAAACGCGATGTCGTGCGGCTGGTCACCCCCGGCACCCTGACCGAGGAAAGCCTTCTGGAAGCGCGGCGCCACAATTTCCTTGCGGCCTATTCCGCCCTGCGCGACGAGGGCGCGCTGGCTTGGGTTGATATTTCCACCGGCGAATTCCGTGTGATGGCCTGTGCACCCGCGCGTCTGGGGCCGGAACTGGCCCGCCTGACCCCGCGCGAGGTGCTGGTGTCGGATAGCGGCGAAGAGGCATTCCGCGAAGTGATCGAGGATGTGAGGGCCGCCGTGACCCCCTTGGCGCGGGCGGTGTTTGACAGTGCCTCGGGTGAACAGAAGCTGCGCGATCTTTATCAGGTGGGCTCGCTTGAGGCCTTTGGCAGCTTCACCCGTGCCGAGCTTTCGGCCATGGGCGCGATTGTCGACTACCTCGACCTGACCCAACGCGGCAAACTGCCGCTTCTGCGCCGCCCCCAGCGCGAAGAGGCAGGCACCATCGTGCAGATCGACGCCTCGACGCGGCGCAATCTGGAACTGACGCAGGCTCTGTCGGGCGGGCGCGAAGGGTCTTTGCTGAATGTCATCGACCGCACTGTGACGGCGGGTGGGGCGCGTCTGCTGGAACGTCGCGTGGCGGCCCCCTCGCGCGATCTGGCGCAGATCCATGCCCGCCATGACACGGTGGCGTTTCTCGTGGAACAGACCCGTTTTACGGAAGACCTGCGGTCTGATCTGAAGCGCTGCCCCGATATGGACCGCGCCCTGTCGCGGCTGGCGCTGGACCGCGGCGGCCCGCGCGATATGGCCGCGATCCGCAATGGCTTAGGTCAGGCGGGCGGGCTTTATGATGTGATCACAGGCTCTGAGGCGCCGCGTTTGTTACAGGATGCGGCGCAGGCACTACAGGGCCATGATGCGCTGGTGGCGCTGCTGGATGCCGCCCTGATTGCCGAGCCGCCGCTGCTGGCGCGTGATGGCGGGTTTATCGCGCAGGGCTATGATGAGGAACTCGACGAAACGCGCCGCCTGCGGGACGAGGGGCGCGGGGTGATTGCGGGTATGCAGGCCGGATTTGTCGAGGAAACCGGCATTTCGAGCCTGAAGATCAAGCATAACAACGTGCTGGGCTATTTCATCGAATGCACCTCGACCCATGCCGAGAAGATGCTCTCGGCCCCCCTGTCCGAGAAATTCATCCATCGCCAGACCACGGCCAATCAGGTGCGTTTCACCACCGTTGAACTTTCCGAGCTGGAGACGCGTATCCATAATGCCGGTGCGAGGGCGTTGGAGATTGAAAAACGGCTCTATGACAGGCTGAAAGCCGCGATCATGGATCAGGCAGGGCCGATCGGCGAGGCGTCGCGTGCGCTGGCCGAGATCGATCTGGGCTGTGCTTTTGCCGATCTGGCGCGCTCGGGTGACTGGGTCCGCCCCGAGATCGACAGCTCCCGCGCGTTTGAAATCACCGCAGGGCGGCATCCGGTGGTGGAACATGCGCTCAAGCGCTCGGGCACGCCGTTTATCGCCAATGATTGCGGGCTGACCAAAGACAGCACGCCTGCGATCTGGTTGCTGACCGGCCCGAATATGGCGGGTAAATCGACCTTCCTGCGACAGAATGCGATCATCGCGCTGCTGGCGCAGGCGGGCAGCTTTGTGCCTGCGGAACGGGCGCATATCGGGCTAGTGAGCCAGCTGTTTTCCCGTGTGGGGGCCGCCGATGATCTGGCGCGGGGGCGCTCGACCTTCATGGTCGAGATGGTCGAAACCGCAGCGATCCTCAATCAGGCCGATGACCGCGCGCTGGTGATTTTGGACGAGATCGGGCGCGGCACGGCCACCTATGACGGGCTGTCAATCGCTTGGGCAGTGATGGAGCATCTACATGCCACCAACCGCTGCCGTGCCCTTTTTGCGACCCATTACCACGAGATGACAGCGCTTTCGGCCAAACTTGACGGGGTGGAAAATGCGACCGTCAGCGTGAAGGAACATGCGGGCGATGTGATCTTCCTGCATGAGGTGAAGAAGGGTGCGGCAGACCGGTCCTACGGGGTGCAGGTCGCGCGCTTAGCGGGTCTGCCCGATAGCGTGGTATCACGCGCGAAATCGGTGCTGGACATGCTCGAAAAGGGCGACCGTGACAGCGGTGCCAAGAAACAGATGTTGATTGATGATCTGCCGCTTTTCGCCTCTGCGCCGCCGCCTGCGCCAGTGCCGCAAGGCCCCAGCCCGCTGGAAGAACGCCTGAGCGGGATCAATCCCGATGACCTGTCCCCGCGCGAGGCGCTACAGGCGCTTTATGAGCTGCGCGAGATGCTGAAATGACAAAGGGGGCCAAGCGGCCCCCTTTTCAATGCGTCACGTGAAACATCACTTCGGCGTCGAGCTGACACCGACCTTGGCCGGACGCAGCAGACGGTCGTGGATCATAAAGCCCACATCCATCACCTGAATGATGTCGCCCGCCACGGTGTTCGGCACGGGGGCTTCGAACATCGCTTCGTGATGGGTCGGGTCGAATTTGTCACCCACCTGCGGCGCGATCTGGTTGATGCCGTGCTTTTCGAAGACGTTCAGCAACTCACGCTGGGTCAGTTCGACGCCCTCGATCAGCGCCTCGGCTTTTTCGCGCAGCTCGTCCGAGATAGCGTTCAGCGCGCGCTGCATATTGTCGAAAACCGGCAGCATGTCGCGGGCCAGACGCGACCCACCGTAATTTTCGGCATCGCGGCGCTCTTTATCGGCACGCTTGCGCGAATTCTCGGCATCGGCCAATGCGCGCATCCAGCGGTCGCGCAGCTCGTCGCGTTCGGCACGCAGGGCTTCAAGCTCGCCCTCGCCTTCGTTCATGATGTCTTCGAACGTCTCGTCGAGATGAACCTGATCTTCGCTCATTTCGTCTTTTTTGTCGCTCATGCGTTTCATCCTTTGCCCCGGCCCGACAGCATCCGCCCGACCAGTTGCGCTGTATAGTCCACGATCGGCACGATCCGCCCGTAATTCAGCCGTGTCGGGCCGATGACGCCAATCGCACCGATTATCTTCCGATCAGCGTTCATATAGGGACTTACCACCAGAGAGGAACCCGAAAGTGAAAAAAGCTTGTTCTCGGAGCCAATAAAAATGCGCACACCGTCCCCGTCCTGCGCCAGATCGAGAAATTCCGCGATGTCACGCTTGCGTTCCAGATCATCAAACAAGGTGCGGATACGGTCCAGATCGGAGATCTGCTCCAGAAGATTCGACTGTCCGCGCACGATCAGGCGTTCGTAAGAGGTGCCCTTGTCCTCCCATTCGGCCAGCCCCTGTTCGACCAGATCAGCCGCCAGCGTGTCCAGCTCGGCACGGCGGTTTCTGATTTCATCGGCCATCACGTGGCGCAGCTCGGTCAGGGTGCGCCCCTCGGCCAGCGAGTTGATGAAATTCGCCGCCTCCCGTAGCGAGGATGGCGTCTGGCCGGGCGGCGGTGTGAAGACACGATTTTCGACCTGACCATTGGCAAAAACCAGCACCACCAGCGCACGATCGGGCGCAAGGCCCACAAATTCGATGTGTTTGATCGGCGCTTCCTGCTTGGGCGACAGAACAAGGCTCGCCCCATGCGTCATTCCCGACAGGGCCGAGCCGACGCGATCCATCAGATTGCCCAGATCGGGATCATTGCCGCCAACGCTGGCATCCAGCGCCGCGCGGTCCTCGGCCCCCAATGTGCCGACCTCCATGAAACCGTCGACAAACATCCGCAGCCCCATCTGCGTCGGCACCCGCCCCGCCGAAATATGCGGGCTGTCCAGCAGACCGAGGAATTCGAGATCGTTCATCACATTGCGGATGGTTGCCGCCGAAAGCTTTTCGCTCATCATGCGGGTCAGGCTGCGCGAGCCGACCGGATCGCCGGTTTCCAGATAGCCCTCGACCACGCGGCGGAATACCTCGCGCGAGCGGTCATTCAGCTCTGTCAGGGTCTGTTTTTGCTCTGTCATGGTCTCAAAACTCCTGAGCCGCAGTAAACGGGTTGCGAGAGCGATCGTCAATCTGTCCTGAGCCCTTGCATCATACGAGGAAGGCGCGCAAATGGAGCAGGACGATTTACACCAAAGGAGCGGATATGCGGCCCTCAGGACGGAACCTCAACGAAATGCGCAAGGTCACTATCGAGACCGGTGTTACCAAACATGCCGAAGGGTCCTGCCTGATCAAGGTGGGCGACACCCACGTGCTGTGCACCGCAACCATCGAAGACCGCGCGCCGTCGTTCCTGAAAAATACCGGTCTTGGCTGGGTAACGGCGGAATATGGCATGCTACCCCGCGCCACCCATTCGCGCACCCGCCGCGAGGCCGCCGCTGGCAAACAGGGGGGCCGCACCGTCGAGATCCAGCGCCTGATCGGTCGGGCCTTGCGTGCAGGGCTTGACCGGAGCGCCCTTGGCGAGCGGCAGATCGTGATTGACTGCGATGTCATTCAGGCCGATGGCGGCACGCGCTGCGCCTCGATCACCGGTGGCTGGGTGGCGCTGCGTCTTGCCACCAACAAACTGCTGGCCAAGGGGATCATCACCTCCGATCCGCTGATCGACCATGTGGCGGCTGTCTCCTGCGGGATCTATGCGGGCCAGAATGTCTGCGACCTCGATTATGCCGAGGATAGCGAGGCCGGTGTGGACGGCAATTTCATCATGACCGGCAAGGGTAAGCTGATCGAGGTACAAATGTCGGCAGAAGGCTCTACCTATACCCGCGATCAGATGAACCAGCTGATGGATCTTGCCGAAAGCGGGATTGCAGAACTGGTTGCCGCACAGAAGGACGCTATTGGATGAGAAAATTCACAGAGAAAAAACTGCTTGTCGCGACCCATAACGCCGGCAAGCTGGAAGAAATATCGGAACTTCTGAAACCCTATGGCATTGAATGCGTAGGTGCCGCCGAACTGGATCTTCCCGTGCCGGACGAGACGGAAACCACCTTTGTCGGCAATGCACGGATCAAGGCCCATGCCGCCGCCAAAGCCACCGGCCTGCCCGCGCTTTCGGACGATAGCGGCATCGAGGTGGATTGTCTGGGCGGGGCGCCCGGTGTCTATACCGCCGATTGGGCAGAGACCCCCAATGGCCGCGATTTCAAGATGGCGATGGAAAAGACATGGGCCGAGTGCGAAAAATCCGGCGCTGACCGGCCACGCACGGCCCGGTTCTGCTCGACCCTCGTTCTGGCATGGCCGGACGGGCATGACGAGGTCTTCGAAGGCATCTGCGAGGGTCATCTTGTCTGGCCTATGCGCGGCGAACAGGGGCATGGCTATGACCCGATGTTCCAGCCGCAAGGCTCGAGCCATACCTTCGCCGAGATGAGCCACGAGCGCAAAAACCAGTTGTCGCATCGCGCGGCCGCCTTCAAGAAACTGACCGAGGCTTTCGAGCCTGCCTGACCTGTTGTGCCACGTGAAACACGTGGCACCCACCACCGGAGTGCGCCCATGACGACTGCTATTGAAGATTGGCGCGCCGGAGGGTTCGGACTTTACATCCATTGGCCATTCTGCGCCGCAAAATGTCCCTATTGCGATTTCAATTCCCATGTCACGGCCTCTATCGACCAGAAAGTCTGGGCCGAGGCATATCTATCGGAAATCGACCGTCTCGCAGGCGAAACCGGGGGCCGTGTGCTGAACACGGTGTTTTTCGGTGGCGGCACGCCGTCGCTGATGGATCCGGATGTGGTTGACGCCATTCTGACTCGCGTGCGCAAAAGCTGGCGCATGTCGAATGATCTCGAGATCACGCTGGAGGCGAACCCCACGAGCATCGAAGCGGGTCGCTTCAGAGCCTATTCCGAAGCGGGCGTTAACCGTGTGTCGATGGGCATGCAGGCCATGAACGATGCCGATCTGCGTAAACTGGGGCGGATGCATTCGGTTGCGGAAGGCCGCAAAGCCTTTGATATTGCGCGTTCCGTCTTTGATCGCGTGAGCTTCGATCTGATCTATGCACGACAGGACCAGACCCTGTCCGACTGGCGCAAAGAGCTCTCGGAGGCGCTGTCGATGGCGATTGACCACCTTTCGCTTTATCAACTGACAGTTGAGGAAGGCACTGTTTTCGGCGCACGGGCAGAGCGTGGACTTCTGAAGGGATTGCCCGATGATGACAGTGCTGCGGATATGTATCTGCTGACACAAGATATATCGGAATCGGCCGGTTTTCCGGCCTATGAAGTGTCTAACCATGCGAAAGAAGGCTCTGAAAGCCGGCATAACCTGATTTACTGGCGCTATGGTGACTATGCCGGTATCGGTCCAGGCGCACATGGTCGTTTGACCCATAATGGGATCCGCCATGCGACGGACACCCTCAAACAACCCGGTGCATGGATAGATCAGGTCCGCAAAACGGGGTCTGGCGAGCTTTCCCGCGAGGCTCTGCCGCGCAGTGAGGAAGTGGTGGAATTCCTGCTGTTCGGCATGCGGCTTCAGGAGGGTCTGGATGTGACACGCTACGAAGCACTAAGCGGCGCGCAACTGCCACAGGATCGCATCGCCTACCTTGTCGATATCGGCATGTTAGAGACGGATCAAACGAAAATCCGCGCCACCCGTGAAGGTCGCGCGGTTCTCAATGCGGTTATCCGTGAACTAATGCCGGATTAAAGTTTTGTCAGCATCTGACAGATTGCATCAAGCTGCTCGAGATCTTTATAGCTGAGAACAACCGTCCCGCCCTCTTCGCCTCTATGATTGATCTCGACCTTCATGCCGATTGTTGCGGAAAGATCGGCTTCCAACGCGCGAGTATCCGCATCCTTTTCAATCACAGGGCGGTTTTTCGGCTTTTTCTCGGCTGTCGGAGACTTGGCCTTACGCTCGACTTCGCGAACCGAAAGACCTTTTGACACCGCTTCTTTCGCCAAACCGATCGGATCGTCGGCGGTAATCATTGCGCGCGCATGACCGGCGGTCAGACGCCCATCGCGCAAATATTCCTGAACCTCGTCGGGCAGATTGAGAAGGCGCAAAAGGTTCGCAATATGGCTGCGGCTTTTCGAAAGAGCCTCGGCCACCTTTTCCTGCGTATGACCGAAACGATCCATCAACTGGCGATAGCTCAGCGCCTCTTCCAGAGGATTGAGGTCTGCACGCTGAATGTTCTCGATAATGGCGACTTCAAGAACTTCGGTGTCGTTGAAATCCCGAATAATGACTGGAAGCTCGTGCAACTGCGCCAGTTGCGACGCCCGCCAGCGGCGTTCCCCCGCAACGATCTCGTACATATCGCTTTTAGAAGGATGCGCCCTGACGATGAGCGGCTGAATGACACCCTTCTCACGAATAGAATCCGCCAGCTCCTGAAGCGCCTGCTCGTCGAAATGACGGCGCGGCTGTTCGGGATTGGGTTCGATCTTCTCGATCGGGATGAAACTTTCGGGACGACGCGGCACCGTATTATCCTGGTTCGGTTCAATATTTACATCAGCCATCAGGGCACTCAATCCGCGCCCCAACCCCCGGCGTTCAGGCTTCTTGCTCATGTGCCCCCCTGCGATTTGCGCCTTCGTGGCGCTCCAATAATTCTTTTGCAAGGGCACGATAGGCTTTCGCCCCGCGTGACCCGCTATCATAATGCAAAACGGATTGCGCATAAGACGGCGCTTCAGAGATCCGGACATTGCGCGGAATCATCGTTTTGAAGACGATTTCGCCCAAAGTCGCCCGTGCATCGGCTTCGACCAGCTGCGAGAGGTTGTTACGGACATCATACATGGTGAGCACGACCCCCTCGATGCGCAAATTCGGATTCGCGCCCTGCCGCACCTCTCGAACGCTCAGCATCAACTGCGATAGACCCTCAAGAGCGAAAAATTCGGCCTGAAGCGGCACAAGCACGGAATCTGCTGCCACCATCGCATTAACCGTCAGAAGACTTAAGGACGGCGGGCAATCAATGAGGATATAGTCCAGTTCAAGATCATTGATGTCTTCGGAACGTAGCGCCTTCTGAAGCAGGAAGCTGCGCTGATCGGCATCATGGAGTTCCATATCGGCAGAGGCCAGATCGGTTGTTGCAGGACTGAGCCACAGGCCGTCCCATTGCGTTTTGACAACAATATCACCAACGTCTGCCTCCCCCGTCAGCAGATCATAGGTGCTGTAATCACGATCTTCGAGTTCCAACCCAAGCCCGGTCGATGCGTTTCCCTGCGGATCAAGATCAACCACAAGAACACGGCAGCCCTGCTCGATCAGTGCGCTGGCAAGGTTGATCGCCGTAGTGGTTTTTCCCACGCCACCCTTCTGGTTGGTCACCGCAATAATACGCGGTGCCTTTATAAAGGAACGGTCAGACACGCTCTGCTCCTGAGATTTTTAGTATTGTTGCATCTGGATCTGTGTTGCTTCTAGAAGCTTCATATTTGAAGGTCCATGACTTTTGCGCCTCGAGCACTTCACTTTTCCAATTCGCCCCTTTCGGGAAAAGGAAAACAGCATTTTCACGCTGGTGGTAGGTTGAGAACTCAAGAAGCATGTCAAGGGCAGCCAAGGCCCGCGCTGAAATAACATCGGCTTGTAACGAAGGGATATCCAGAATTCTCTGACTGTGAACCTGCGCCGAAATCGACAACTCGCGAATGCATGTCATAAGAAACGCACACTTGCGCTGATCGCTCTCAACAAGATGCACCTGAGCTTCCGGATTATGTTGGGCTGCCAAAATTGCCACAACTATCCCCGGTAGACCGCCGCCAGATCCCAAATCGACCCAGCGCTTCCATGACAGCGTCGGGTCATAGATTTGAATAGAATCTGCCAGATGCCGTTTCTGAAACTGCGATATCGTCGATTTCGCCACAAGGTTTATCGCAGGATTCCACTTTTTGACCAGCGCTTCATAAATTTCGAAACGCTCGATTGTTTCACGTGAAACATCAATGGGGAGATTGGGCTCCATAGCTGCGCCTCACGCTGACTTCTGTTTCCGCGACTGGCGTAGTTTCGCCAGAATCAACGCCAAGGCAGCTGGTGTCACACCATCGACACGCCCCGCCTGCCCAAGAGTGCTAGGTTGTGCCTTGCCGAGTTTGAGCCGGAGTTCGTTCGAAAGACCAGACAGACCCGAATAGTCAAAATCCTCAGGAATTTTCCAAGCTTCATCGCGCTGCATTGCTGCAATATCTCGCTCCTGACGGATAAGATAATTTGCGTAAAGCGCATCTTTCGCTAACTGATCGGAAATTTCGGGACCGATATCCTGAAGTTCAGGGAACACCCGCGCCATATCGTCAAAAGTTATGTCAGGGAAAGACAGGAAGGAAAATGCAGACCGACGCTGTCCATCTTGATTAACCTTGAACCCATAAGAGATCGCCTCTTTCGGCGTCAGAACACAGGCTTCCATAAGCGCGCGCCCTGCGTCCATCGCTTCTTGTTTTGCCAGATATGCGGCGGTCCGAACATCGGATACGCAGCCGATTTCCAATGCGAGTGGGGTCAAACGTTGATCGGCGTTATCTGCCCGAAGGGAAAGCCGGAACTCCGCTCGCGATGTAAACATGCGGTAAGGTTCCGTTACTCCGCGGGTGATAAGATCATCAACCATCACACCGATATAGCTCTGCGTGCGCGAAAACTGGACCTGCTCCCGCCCTAGCGCAGCAGCCGCGGCATTCAGACCGGCAACCAGGCCTTGCGCAGCAGCCTCTTCGTATCCAGTGGTGCCATTAATTTGCCCCGCCAGATACAATCCGGGTTGCGCGCGCATTTCCAAAGAGGAATTTAAGCTGCGCGGATCGACGTAATCATATTCGATCGCATATCCGGGTTGGAGGATCTCTACATTCTCAAGCCCCCGCATCGAACGCACATATTCATGTTGAACGTCTTCGGGAAGAGACGTCGAAATACCGTTAGGATATACGGTATCATCATCAAGTCCCTCTGGCTCCAGAAAGACCTGATGCGATGTCTTATCCGCAAATCGAACAATCTTGTCTTCGATTGAAGGGCAATACCGCGGCCCTACCCCTTCAATATGTCCCCCATACATTGCCGAACGGGACAGATTTTCGCGAATAATCTGATGCGTCACTTCGTTGGTATGCGTGATCCCGCAAGAGATCTGCCGCACCAGCGGCTTCTTATTCAGAAAGCTGAACATGGCCGGATCATCATCACCGGGCTGACTTTCAAGAATTGACCAATCAATGGTCTTACCGTTCAACCTTGGTGGCGTCCCTGTTTTAAGGCGCCCCAGAGGAAGATCCAAGGCTTTCAGCCTATCGGCAAGCGGAACGGACGGGCGATCTCCCATGCGTCCACCAGGATAGCTTTTATCACCGATGTGGATAACACCGTGCAAAAACGTGCCAGTCGTCAAGACGACCGACTGACATTCTATTTCTGCGCCATCTGCAAGCATCACACCGGCAATGCGACCATTTTTAATCACAAGATCAACGGCTTCGCCTTCAACGACCTCAAGATTGGCCTGTTGAGCTGTAAGATCAGCCATCGCCTGACGATAAAGCTTTCGGTCCGCTTGGGCTCTTGGTCCCTGAACCGCGGGCCCTTTGCGCCGGTTAAGAAGACGGAACTGGATCCCTGCCCTATCGGCTGCAACACCCATAACACCGTCCATCGCGTCAATCTCGCGAACAAGGTGCCCCTTACCAAGCCCCCCTATCGCCGGATTGCACGACATAACGCCTATCGCCTCACGGCGAAGTGTGACCAACGCAGTCTTTGCTCCCATGCGAGCGGCTGCATGGGCTGCTTCGGTTCCGGCATGTCCGCCGCCGACAACAATAACGTCAAAATGTTTCACGTGAAACACTCCTATTTCCCGATGCAAAAACTCAAGAATATCTCATCCAAGAGATTCTCGACATCCACCCTGCCCAACAGAGATTCCAAAGACCGAGCGGCCTCCCGCAGATAAACCGCAGAAAGTTCAGGACGGTCGAAACTGCTCATTACCTCATTTCGCGCCGAATCCAAAGCCCGGTTTGCGTTAATAAGTGCATCACGATGTCGTTCCCGCGTCATGATCCCTGCCCCCTCGGCTTGCGCAAGAAGGCGCCGGGTAATCTCGGCAACAAGCTGGTCTATTCCCGCGCCGGTTTTTCCTGACACGCGAAGCCCTTCCCCGCTTACAATATCGGCTTTTCCATAAGCGATCAGATCTCCCGCTTGTGGCTCTAGGAGAGGTAACTCTTCCCCATCCAGCAAGAAAACCCGCAGATCGGCGTCTTTGGCTCGACTGATCGCGCGATCTACTCCAATCGCTTCGACAACATCTGTGGTTTCGCGCAATCCAGCGGTATCCAGTAATGTAACCGCCAATCCCGCCAGATCCATGCGAACTTCGATCACATCCCTTGTCGTGCCAGCAATCTCGGAGGTAATTGCAGCCTCTCTTCCCGCTAACGCATTGAGAAGTGTTGATTTTCCAGCATTAGGACGGCCAAC
This sequence comes from Thioclava sp. NS-SX20, assembly GCF_057380695.1. Lineage (NCBI taxonomy): Bacteria > Pseudomonadati > Pseudomonadota > Alphaproteobacteria > Rhodobacterales > Paracoccaceae > Thioclava > Thioclava sp. NS-SX20. The sequence goes on from NZ_CM170816.1 coordinate 2,591,068, forward strand.
AATCGCCACCTCGAAACCATCGCGAATACGCTCGGCCGCGCCAAAACGCCGGATTTCCTCGCTCAAACTGCTTTGAACGGCATCAATTTCCGCAAGAACTTCAGGCGTCACATCGACCGGTACATCTTCATCGGCGAAGTCGATGGTCACTTCCAACAGCGCCGCAGCTCTGACCAACCGCTCTCGCCAGCCGTCCACGACCTTCCCGACAGAGCCAGACAGAACCTTAAGAGCCTGTTTTCTTTGGGATTCTGTTTCCGCCTCGATGAGATCAGCCAGACCTTCGACCTGAGAAAGATCCAAGCGCTCATTCTCCATCGCGCGGCGGGTGAATTCGCCCGCTTCCGCCATTCGCAGGTCGGGATTCGTGCCCAAGGCCCGCAAAACCGCACTCACTGTCGCCACGGCTCCGTGGATATGGAACTCAACGACCTCTTCGCCGGTAAAACTATGCCCCTTGGCAAAGGGCAGCACCACTGCCTCGTCCAGCGCCTCACCCTCCAGCCTCAACACACGCAGCGCGGTCTGTCGCGCAGGCGGCAACGTCCCGCAAAGACGCGAGGCAGCTTCCCAGGCTTTCGGCCCGGAAATACGAATAACGGCCACCCCCGCTTTTCCGCGGGCAGTGGCCAGTGCAAAGATCGTATCCATCATATCCCTCTCGGGAACGGATTAACCGTTCATGGAGTCGAAGAATTCGGAATTCGTTTTGGTCTGTTTGAGCTTCGAGATCAGGAACTCGATCGCATCGGTCGTGCCCATCGGGTTGAGGATGCGGCGCAACAGATAGGTCTTCTGCAGATCCTTCTGTTCAACCAGCAGATCCTCTTTCCGCGTACCGGATTTGAGAATATCCATCGCCGGGAAGACGCGCTTGTCGGCCACCTTGCGGTCCAGCACGATCTCCGAGTTCCCCGTCCCTTTGAATTCCTCAAAGATGACCTCATCCATGCGCGAACCGGTATCGATCAGCGCGGTCGCGATGATCGTCAGCGACCCGCCCTCTTCGATGTTCCGTGCCGCCCCGAAGAAGCGTTTCGGGCGTTGAAGCGCGTTGGCATCCACACCACCGGTCAGAACCTTGCCCGAGCTCGGCACCACGGTGTTGAACGCGCGCCCCAGACGGGTGATCGAGTCGAGCAGGATCACCACATCGCGCTTGTGTTCAACCAGACGCTTGGCTTTTTCCATCACCATCTCGGACACGGCCACGTGGCGCGTTGCCGGTTCGTCGAAGGTCGAGGAAACAACCTCCCCCTTCACCGAACGCTGCATATCGGTCACCTCTTCCGGACGTTCGTCGATCAGAAGTACGATCAGATAGCACTCGGGGTGATTTTTCTCGATCGAGGTGGCGATATTCTGCAGCAGAACCGTTTTACCGGTCCGCGGCGGTGCCACGATCAGCGACCGCTGCCCCTTCCCGATCGGAGCAACCAGATCGATGATCCGTGCCGAGCGATCCTTGATCGTCGGGTCCTCGATCTCCATTTTCAGGCGCTCGTCGGGATAAAGCGGCGTCAGGTTATCAAAAGCAACCTTGTGACGCGCCTTTTCGGGCTCTTCAAAGTTAATTTTCTCGACTTTGGTCAGCACGAAATAGCGTTCGTTTTCGCCCGGAGAGCGGATGATGCCCTCGACGGTGTCGCCAGTGCGCAACGCGTGCTGGCGGATCATGTCGGGCGAGACATAGATATCGTCCGGACCCGGCAGATAGTTGGCTTCGGTCGAGCGCAGGAAGCCGAAACCGTCCTGCAACACTTCCAGAACCCCGTCCCCGCCAATGGTGATGTCTTCTTCGGCATGCGCTTTCAGCAGTGCGAACATCATTTCGCCCTTGCGCATGGTCGAGGCGTTCTCGATTTCCCACTCTTCGGCCATAGCCAGCAATGCCTTGGGGCTTTTCGCCTTCAGGTCAGCCAGATTCAGACGCTCGTCTTCGGGATGCGGACGCTCTTCGGTCATGAATTCCCCTCGCTTTCGGGCCAGCCGAAACGAAATCTCGATGTAATTGGAACGACTCCCGGCCAGGACGGTCGGGGTTTCATCCTGCGCTAGATCAAAATCGCCCGCGAGTCAACGATTGCCTAGAATTTCACGATCACGGCGATGACAATCAGAACCATGAAAAGCGTGGGGAGCTCGTTCATCATCCGGTAGGTTTTGCCGCTACGGGTATTGCGGCCATTCACAAAATCTTTCCGGCGCAATCCAAGCCAGTGATGAAACCACGTCATCCCGATCACCGAAGCCGCTTTGACCCACGACCACGCCATCGTCCAGTCAACAACGCCAGGGATCAGAACCAGACACAGACCGAAGCTCCATGCCGAGATCATCGCAGGGTTCATGATCGCTTTCAAAAGCAGACGCTCCTGATGCTGGAACAGAAGATCCATTTCCGAACCCGCTGTGACCCCCTGCTTCTTGAGCCCTTCCACGTGATACACGAAGAGCCGCGGCAAATAGAACAGCCCTGCCATCCACGCCAGCACCGACATCACGTGGAAGGCTTTGATCCACGGATAATAGATCGCGAGAAAATCTTGCACGGCTGTCAGCATGGCTTGGTCTCCGGTGTTAGGCGCCAATCTCTCTCTAAAAATAAAAATATAATTAAGAAAGAATAGAAGATAATTATAGGCCCTGTGGATACTGTGGATTCACCGTTATTCCCCGATTTATCCACAGTGGATAAACTATTTGCCCACAGAGTCGATAACCTGCACGATTTAACAAGAAAAAATTATGTTTTCAAATGTTTGCAAAGTTTGCAAAGTCCGATTCGGCTTGTGGATAAACTGGTGGGAAAAGTTAACCTATATGAGTCGCTCACAGACTGAGGAAGACTCTTCTCACAGGTGGAAAAATATCTTCGAAGCTGCGTGAAACCTGCCGATAACTGTGGAGGAAATCGCCTGTCGGGGTTATCCCCTGTTTTATACATACGGTTACCGAGAGGCTTATCCACATGACTATCCCCATCCTGCTGGCGTCCCAGTCCGAAATTCGGGCCCAATTGCTGCGCAATGCGGGGCTGGAAATCGTGGCAAAACCCGCCCGTATCGATGAAGAGATGATCCGTGCCTCGATGCAGGCAGAAGGTGCATCGCCGCGTGATGTCGCTGATTTTCTGGCCGAGATGAAAGCCAAGAAGCTCTCGCGCAGCGTCGCTGGCGTCATGGTTCTGGGGGCGGATCAGGTGCTTGATCTGGAGGGGCGGATCTTTTCCAAGCCGGACACCCAGGAAGCGGCGATTGAACAGTTACGCGCTCTTTCGGGCAAGACGCATAAGCTTTTGTCGGCGGCTGTGATCATACGTGACAATGAACCGCTCTGGCGGCATGTCGGCGTTGTGCGCCTGACGATGCATGATCTCTCGGAAGGGTTTATCGAGGATTATGTCACGCGTAACTGGGAGTCTATCCGGCAGGCTGTCGGATGTTACAAGCTTGAAGAAGAGGGTGTGCGCTTGTTTTCCAAGGTGGAAGGCGATTATTTCCACGTATTGGGACTGCCGTTAATGGAGTTTCTGAACTGGTTGCGTGCGCGTGGGGAGCTGACAACATGAGCCATAAGAAAATTCCGCTGGCCGGTGTGATCGGTCATCCCGTGTCGCATTCGCGTTCTCCGGCATTGCACGGGTTCTGGCTGCGCAGCTATGGCTTGTCAGGTTATTATGTGCCGATGGATGTCGCGCCTGCGGATCTGGAAGCGGTTTTGCGCGGCTTGCATAAGGCCGGATTTGTCGGGGTGAATATTACCATTCCCCATAAGGAGGCGGCTCTGGCGCTGGCAGATGAGGTCAGCGACCGTGCTAAGCTGATCGGGTCTGCCAATACGCTGGTTCTGGCGGAAGATGGCAGTATTTTTGCCGATAATACGGATGGTTATGGTTTTATCGCGAATTTACGGCAAAGCGCTCCCGATTGGGAACCATCGGCGGGTCCTGCCGCTGTTCTAGGGGCTGGTGGGGCTGCGCGGGCCATTATTGTTTCCCTGTTGGAAGCTGGTGTGCCTGAAATCCGGCTGTGCAACCGCACCAAGGCGCGTGCCGAGGCGCTGGCCGAAAGCTTCGGTCCGAAGGTCAGGGTGTATGACTGGGAGGAGGCCGCAGCCATTTTTGACGGGGTGGCAACAGCGGTCAATACCACGTCTTTGGGAATGGAGGGCCAACCGCCATTCGACATCTCGCTGGATCTGTTACCGGAAACCGCATTGGCAACAGATATCGTCTATATTCCGCTGCTTACGGCTTTCCTGCAAAAGGCACAGGCGCAGGGATGCCGGATTGTGGACGGGCTGGGCATGCTGTTGCATCAGGGACGTCCGGGGTTTGAGCGCTGGTTCGGTCAAAGTCCCGAGGTAACCGAGGCCCTGCGCATCGAGGTTCTGGGGCAATGACCCGTCCTTTCATATTGGGCCTGACCGGCTCTATCGGAATGGGGAAATCGACCACGGCAGCTCTTTTTGCGGCTGCGTCCATTCCGGTTTGGGATGCGGATGCGGTCGTGCGTCAGCTTTATGATCTGGGCGGCGCTGCCGTTGCCCCGATCGCGGCGCAGTTTCCGAATGCCGTCAAGGATGGGAAGGTTGACCGCAAGGCATTGAAGGCGCTGTTGAAAGACACACCCGAGGCGATGGTCCAGCTGGAGGCGATCGTGCATCCGTTGACCGCGCAATCTCGGACGGAGTTCGTGGCATCCCATCTGCAGGAGCCGCTGATTGTTCTGGATATTCCGCTTTTGTTTGAAACCGGCGCCGATAAAGTCTGTGATGCCGTTCTGGTGGTCAGTGCCCCTGCCCAGATCCAGAAACAGCGCGTGCTTTCACGTGGAACAATGAGCGAAGCGGAGTTCGAGCTTATTCTGTCCAAGCAGATGCCGGATGCGGAAAAACGTGCGCGCGCGGACTATGTCATCGAAACGCTTGATGTTGAAACTGCGGCTCGGGATGTGCGACGTCTGATTGACCAGATCATGGAGAAGCCTCATGCGTGAGATTGTTCTCGATACCGAGACCACCGGATTTGAACCGAACGAGGGCCACCGTATCGTTGAAATCGGTGCGGTCGAGCTGTTCAACCATATGCCGACCGGCAATCACTACCACCAGTATATCAACCCCGAGCGGGACATGCCGACAGAGGCGTTCCAGGTGCATGGTTTGGGGAATGAGTTTCTGGCTGATAAGCCGAAATTCATTGAAATCGCACAGGATTTTCTGGATTTTATCGGACCGGATTCCAAGCTGGTGATCCATAACGCCAAATTCGATATGCGGTTTCTCAATGCCGAACTTGGCTGGGTGAAAAAGCCGTTGATCGCTGATGACCGCGCGGTCGATACGCTGACAATGGCGCGGCGGATGTTTCCCGGGTCTCCGGCCACGCTTGATGCGCTATGTCGGCGGTTTTCTATCGATAACTCCTCGCGGACGCTGCATGGGGCTCTTCTGGACAGTGAAATTCTGGCCGAAGTCTATCTGGAACTTATTGGCGGGCGTCAGCCGGGCTTTGGTCTTAATCTTGATCAGCATGCCCAAAATGCTGGCCCTTCCGAGATATGGCGCCCTGCACCACGTCCTCAGGCCCTGCCCTCCCGCGTGACCGAAATCGAGGCGGCGGCCCATGCCGCTTATGTCGAGAAGCTGGGAGAAAACGCAATCTGGAAACGCTGACTAATTGGTAAAACATAGTCTGAAATCCATTTTTCCATTCTATTGTTGGGGGAAATCGCGTAAAGGGCGGCTCAAGTGAAGGGGCTGGGAGGAAACCATGCTTGATTTTACCGCCATGCGCGCGACGCTCGCCGAAGTCTATGACCTGACACCTTCGGTCGAACTGGCCAGTTCTATGGCCGATATCCATGCGAAGATGGATCGGGTTATTCCGTTTCCGGACTTTGTCCGTTACGCCCCTTATATTGCGGCTATCAATAAGCTGAAGGCCGAAAAAAACGCGGTTATTCTGGCACATAACTATATGACGCCGGAAATCTATCATGGCGTGGCAGATGTTGTGGGGGATAGCCTGCAACTTGCCATCGAAGCGACCAAGGTCGAGGCGGATATTATCGTGCAATGCGGTGTGCATTTCATGGCCGAGACGTCGAAAATCCTCAATCCGGCGAAAACGGTGCTGATCCCTGATGTCGAGGCAGGCTGTTCGCTGGCCGAAAGCATTACTGCCGAAGGGATTGCCCAGATGCGCGCCAGATATCCGGGCGCGCCGGTTGTGTCTTATGTGAATACCACCGCCGAGGTGAAAGCGGCATCTGATATATGCTGCACGTCCTCGAACGCGGCCCAGATTGTGGCGGCCTTGCCCGAAGAGACGATCATCATGACGCCGGACCAGTATCTGGCGCAGAACGTTGCCAATATGGTGCCGCAGAAAAAGATCGTCTGGTGGGAGGGCTCCTGTATCGTGCACGAGCAATATACGCCGGAAGATATCAATGATTTCCGTGCGATGAACCCGGGCACCATGATCATTGCGCATCCCGAATGCCCACCCGATGTGGTGGATGCCTGCGATTATTCCGGTTCGACCAGCGGGATCATCGACTATGTCACCACCAATAAACCTGCCAAGGCGATGCTGGTGACGGAATGCTCTATGGCATCCAATATATCAGACGCTTTGCCCGAGATCGAATTTACCGGTCCGTGCAATATGTGCCCCTATATGAAGAAGATCACGCTCGAAAAGATCCTTTGGGCGCTGCATACCGGCTCCGAAGCGGTCGAAGTCGATCCCGAGGTGGCCGGTAAGGCGCGGGTCGCTGTTGAGCGGATGATCGAGCTTTCGAAGGCGGTCGCCAAGTGACCGAGCTTGCCACCAGTCGCGTTGTGATCATTGGCGCGGGGCTTGGGGCACTTTACGCGGCAATGCGGCTGGCGCCCCGTCCGGTTCTTGTCATTTCGCCTGAAAAGCTGGGCGAGGGGGCATCTTCGGTTTGGGCGCAGGGTGGGGTTGCGGCAGCTATGGCGGCAACCGACAGTTTCGAAGCCCATGCGCGTGACACCGAAATTGCGGGGGCGGGCACTGTGGTGCCTGAAATCGCGCAGATGGTCACCTCCGAGGCGGCCCGACATATTCTGCGCCTGACCGAAATCGGAACGCCTTTCGACCGTGATGCCAGTGGCGGCTATGTCATGTCCCGCGAGGCGGCGCATTCCGCCGCGCGGGTGGTGCGGGTCAAGGGCGATCAGGCCGGGCGCGAGATCATGCAAAGCCTGATTGCCACCGTGCGCGCCACGCCTTCGATACAGGTCCTTGAAGGCGTTATGGCCGTTGATCTGCACCAGAGCGGCGATCGTGTGACCGGTGTCTTTCTGACGCGCACGGACCAGCCCTCGGAAAGCGTTCTGCTTCATGCGCCTGCGATCCTGATGGCCGGCGGTGGTTCGGGCGGGTTGTTTGCCGTTACGACCAATCCGGCGCGGATACGGGGGCAGGTGATCGGCATGGCGGCGCGGGCAGGGGCTGTGATTGCCGATGCCGAATTCGTGCAGTTCCATCCCACGGCGATTGCTGTCGGATTGGATCCTGCGCCACTGGCGACCGAGGCCTTGCGGGGCGAGGGCGCAGTTTTGCTGAATAACATGGGGCAGCGCTTCATGCTGGACGAGCATCCTGATGCAGAGCTTGCCCCGCGCGACATCGTGGCCCGTGCCGTTTACCGCGAATATCAGGCTGGCCGGCAGCCGGTTCTGGATACCCGCGCCGTGCTCGGTGCCGAGATACACGAGCGTTTCCCGTCTGTCGCACGGGCTTGTCTGGCTGCGGGGATCGATCCGGCCTTGACCACCATTCCGGTGGCTCCGGCGGCGCATTACCATATGGGCGGTATCTGGGTCGACAGGCTGGGCCGGACTAGCCTGAAGGGCCTCTGGGCCTGTGGTGAAGCGTCTTCGACCGGGTTACACGGGGCCAACCGGCTGGCATCGAACGGGCTTCTGGAGGCGCTTGTCTATGGCCGGATCTGTGCGGATGACATCGGCAAGGAAATCGCGCTTTGTGATGCGCCCGAAGTCACATTGGATTTTGCCGCCGGTGGTCGTCAGCCTTGCGCGGATACTATCGCCAAGCTGCGTCAGGCGATGACGGATGGGGTCGGTGTCATTCGGGATAAGGCGGGGCTGGAAAAAACGATTTCTGTTATTTCTGAAATGTCGAGAAATGAGGAAAATATCGTTTTCCAGAATATGCTGGCCACCGCGACACTGATTGCCTGTGCCGCCCATCAGCGCCGCGAAAGCCGTGGCGGGCATTTCCGTTCGGATTATCCGCAGCCCGATCCTGCACAGGCCCAACGCAGCCTGATGCTGCTGGCCGAGGCCGAGGCGCTGCGCGACAGGGTGTCGGCCTCTCTCGCGCAGCCTGCTTGAGCTATTTCACAAGATCTTTGAATTCGGCCAGAACGGTTTCATAGACCTTGCGCTTGAACGGCACGATCGAGGTGATCAGCTCGTCGGCGGATTTCCATGCCCATTCCGAGAATTCGGGATGTTCGGTGGCAATATTGACCGCGCTATCTTCGGCCAGAAAGCGGAAGGCGAACCATTTCTGTTTCTGGCCACGATATTTTCCGCCCCAGACCTTGCCCAAAAGCTCGTCGGGAAGATCATAGGTCACCCAGTCTTCGGTCTTGCCAAGCTTTTCTACCATATCCGCAGTCAGGCCGGTTTCCTCCCATAGCTCGCGCAGACCGGCTTCTTTGGGCTTTTCACCCTCGTCGATACCGCCTTGCGGCATCTGCCATGCGTCGACCTTGGCATCGATGCGCTTTCCGGCCCAGATCAGGCCGTCGTGATTGATCAGCACGATACCGACGCAGGGCCGGTAGGGGAGCTTGCTGAAATCCTGCATATCCGTTGTCCTTCAAAGAAAAGGGGCCCCGAAGGGCCCCGTCCTGTTACTTTTTCGTCTCTGCTTTTTGCGGCGCGGGGGCGGGCGCTTCTGTCGCATCTTGGGCCGCCTTCTCGGCAACCTCCGGTGCGATAGCACTCAGGCCCTTGAGGATATCGATCGCATAGGCCAGCTGGTAGTCCTGCTTGCGCAGTTCTGCCGCATCGGCTGCACGCTTCATCTCTTCCTCGGCCTGCTTTTTCTCTTCCTCGGTCATCGAGTCATTGCTGAGAACGCCACGCAGATCGGCCTCGGAGCGCATATGGCTTGCGCTGCTGGCCGTATCATCCTCTTCCGCATTGGCTTGCGGGGCGGGTTGGGCCACAACGATATCGGGCGCAATCCCCAAAGACTGGATCGACCGGCCCGAGGGTGTGTAATAGCGCGCGGTGGTCAGACGCATCGCGCCTTCATTCTTGATCGGCATAACGGTCTGAACCGAGCCTTTGCCAAAGCTCTTCTCGCCCACCACAATCGCACGGCGATGGTCTTGCAGGGCACCGGTCACAATTTCGGATGCCGAGGCAGAGCCGCCATTGATCAGGACCACAATCGGCTTGCCCTGTGCCAGATCGCCCGGCGTGGCGTTGAAACGCTCGCTGTCTTCGGGGTTGCGGCCGCGGGTCGACACGATCTCGCCCTTGTCGATAAAGGCATCCGACACTGCAATGGCTTGCGTCAGAAGACCACCGGGGTTGTTGCGCAGATCCAGCACGAAGCCCGAGACCTTGTCCATCCCGCCAGCTTCCTTCACCTTCTCTTCAAGCTGCTGCTTGAGATTGGGGAAGGTCTGGTCGTTAAAGGTCGAAATCCGCAGCACCACGGTCGATCCTTCCAGACGGCCTTTCACAGCGGTCATCTTGATCGTATCGCGGGTCATGGTCACGTCGAAGGGGTCTTGTTCGCCCTTGCGCGCGATGGTGACGGTGATTTCGGATCCCACGGGACCGCGCATCAGATCGACCGCCTGATCAAGGGTCAGCCCCAGAAGGCTTTCCCCATTCACATGGGTGATGAAATCGCCGGTTTTCAGGCCCGCTTCGGCGGCAGGGGTCCCATCCATCGGGGACACGACTTTGACAAAGCCGTCTTCCTGCGTCACCTCGATACCAAGACCGCCAAAGCTGCCGCGGGTCTGGACCTGCATATCCTGATAATCGTCGGGCGGCATATAGCTCGAATGCGGATCGAGCGAGCTGAGCATCCCGTTCACAGCGGCTTCAATCAGCTTCTTGGGGTCGGTTTCCTCGACATAATCCTTGCGGATACGCTCGAAGATGTCGCCGAACAGGTCGAGCTGCTCGTAGACCGCGGCATTGTCATCCGCTTCCTGCGCCATCAGGGGCGCGGCGATCTGCGTCGACATCACGATCCCTGCGACCGTTCCGCCCAGAGCCGCCATGACCAGTTTTCTCATCCTAACCTCAATCCCGTCCTATTATTTCGAGCCGTGAGCAAACCAATCAGCAGGATTGATCGGCTCGTCGCCCTTGCGTAATTCCATATAAAGCGTTTCCGTTCGGTCGGCGCTACTACCTTTGACGGCGCTGTCGACAAATTCGACACCGAATTCACGGGCGCTTGGTTCTTTGCCACCCATCATGCCCAATGCACCGCCTTGCGGCACAACGTCACCCGTTTCTCCATACACGGTTCCCAGCCCTGCCAGAACCAAAAGATATCCGTCCGATGGTTCGATCACCATCACATTTCCGTAGTCCAGAAGCGGGCCGAGATAACGAATAGTTGCAGGCCAGGGGGCGGTTACCAAGGCCGAAGGAGCAGTGGCGATCACCCAGCCGGGGCGGCGAATACCGGCGGCATCGGCCTCGTTATACTTGCGTAACACACTGCCGATCACCGGCAGGGGCAGTTTTCCCTTGGCAGACTGGAAGTCATTGACCGGCGCGCCGATATCGCTGTCCAGATCCAGAATGCCGCTGGCAAAGGCTTCCAGCGTATCGGCGCTTTGCACGAGCTGCTGAAGATCCTGTGGCGTTTCCAGATAACGTCCGGGCAGCGCCTCGCGCTTGGCAATGGCTTCGGCAAGCTGGGTGCGCGCGCGCTGGACAGATTCCATGCCCTTGGCCAGAACGTCGATTGCGCCTTGCTGGATGTCGCGCATCTGTTTGATCTCGTCGAGCTTGACCGAAAGCTCTTTGGCTTGCGCTTGCAGGGCAGGGGTCACCGATCCGAGGATCATGCCGGAGCGGGCCGTGCCGACCGGACCCGCAGGATGCATCAGCAGCATCGGGCCGTCCGATTGCTGCATGGATGACATCACCCCCAGCAGCCTGCCGATTTCATCACGTTTGCCATCGAAGCTCTGTTTGATTTCCGCTTCGCGAATGGCAAGGCGCCGCAATCCGTCGCGCAGCGCACTCAGCCCGTGCTCGTAGGCGTTGATCGTGGCAGTCAGGCTTTCGATCCGTTCGGATTTGGTCTTCGCATCATCCATAGCGGCAATGGCACCGCGCAGATTTTGCGCGGCTTGCAAAGCATTATCCATTGCCGGATTACCTGCGGCAAAGACCGCACCGGACATCAGGCCATAAAACAGGGCCGAACCAAGAAACCGAAAGCCGAACCGCATCAGAGATCGATCAGGCTCTGGCCCGTCATTTCTTCCGGCACGGGCAGGCCCATCAGACCCAGAAGCGTCGGGGCCAGATCGGCAAGACGGCCCGTATGCAACTTGGCACCAGCCGGCCCGCCCACCAGTGCGACAGGCACCAGATTGGTGGTATGCGCGGTATGCGGACCACCGGTTTCGGGGTCGATCATGGTTTCACAGTTGCCGTGATCGGCGGTGATGACCATCGCGCCTCCCGCCTTTTCCAGCGCCTCGCGCACGCGGCCGATATCGCGGTCGATCTCCTCGCAGGCGGCCATCGCGGCTTCCAGCGATCCGGTATGGCCTACCATATCGCCATTGGCATAATTCACCACGATCAGGTCGTAGCCTGCCTCGATCGCTTCGACGAATTTATCGGTCACTTCGGGGGCGGACATTTCGGGCTGCAGATCATAGGTCGCCACTTTCGGCGATTTCGGCATGAAACGGTCCTCGCCCTCCCACGGCTCTTCCTTGCCACCATTCAGGAAGAAGGTCACATGCGGGTATTTCTCGGTTTCGGCAAGGTGGAACTGGCTCTTGCCCTGTTTCGAGACCCATTCGCCCAGCGTATTGACGATTTTCTTTTTGGGGTAGGCGGTTGTCATATAGGCGTTATGGCTGTCGGAATATTCGACCATGCCCAGCAGAGCCGCCCATTCGGGGCGGGCAGATGTGTCGATACCGTCTTCGGCAAAATCGGGTTCAGCCAGGGCCTTGAGGATTTCGCGCGCACGGTCAGCGCGGAAGTTGAGGCAGAAGAAACCGTCGCCCGATTGCGTGCCCTTGTAATCGCCGATGACGGTGGGCGCGATAAATTCATCCATCTTGCCCGCGTCATAGCTTTGCTTGACGGCTGCCTGAGGCGTTTCGGCATGCGACACATCCCCTGCGGCTTTGGTGATCGCGTCATAGGCACGCCCGACACGTTCCCAACGGTTGTCGCGGTCCATTGCCCAATAACGCCCGATCACGGTGCCCACACGCGCCCCTTCCGGCAGACGGTCCACAAGTTCGTCGATAAAGTGCGCCGCACTGTCGGGGGCCACATCGCGCCCGTCAGTGATTGCATGCAGCACAACCGGAACACCGGCCTCGGCCAGCGCGCGGCATCCCGCCAGAACATGTTCGATATGACCATGCACGCCGCCATCCGACACCACCCCGAACAGATGGGCGGTCCCGCCGGATTGCTTCATCTTCTCGGTAAAGGCCAGCAGCGCCTCGTTCTTGAAAAACGACCCGTCCTCGATGGCCAGATCGATCTGGCCCAGATCCATCGCCACCACGCGGCCCGCACCGATATTGGTGTGGCCCACTTCCGAATTGCCCATCTGTCCCGTCGGCAGCCCGACATCGGGGCCGAAGGTGATCAGCGTGGATTTCGGGCATTCGGCCCAGATCCGGTCGATATTGGGGGTTTTGGCAAGGGCAGGGGCGTTGCCGACCGTCTCGGCGCGTTCGCCCCAACCGTCAAGAATACAAAGAACAACGGGCTTAGGATGGGTCATGGCGGCCTCTTTCAAATCAGCAGGTTCTGCATAAGCGTTCCTCAGCCATGCGGCAAGTTTCTCGGACAGGTTCTCCGAAATTCGGCGATCAAGCGGCGGTGAACAGAATTCGGGCCGCCTTTGGCTCGGAACAAGGGATTTCAGTTAAAAATGCGGCATTGAACAGGGTTTCCAACGCCTCATCCGGTTCATCGGCGTAAGAGCGGCGCAGATCAAGAACCACGGCCCCGCCCATACGCAACGTTTTTTGGAAGATCGGCAGATAGGTCGGGATCGGGTAGTGAAACCCGCAGGATAATGTGGAGATGACCAGATCGGCATGCAGCCCGTCAATCTGCTCCGGCGTCTTGCGCGGGTTGATCCGGCGCACCCGCTTGGCGCCGTTTTGACGCAAAAGCTCTGCCGCTTCGGCCAGCGAGGCATATCCCGCCCCTGTCTCCGCCCAGAAATGGTATTGTTCCGGTGTCTCCTCGATATCGATCAGCAGGAAGGACGGATCGTGATCGACCAGCAGGAAAAGGTCCCCCAAAGCCTGACCGCATCCGATATCGATCACCGATTTCGGCTCTATCTGGGCTTTGGCAAGAGCTGCGGCCAGATGCTGGTGATCAACATGCAATTCACCAAGGACGGAGTCGAATATGGCGCGACGATGCGCTTCTGCGTCCTGCATCAGCGGGGTAGGGTTGCCGTTACTCCATGCTTTCTGGGCCGATCTCGAAATATGGCGCGTGCGTTGATAGCCCAGCAGAGCGATCCCGCGCGGTGACAGGGCCTCATCCGAAAACATCTGGAACTCAGAGGCTTGCATCATCTGCCCTGTTAGACGCGGTGATAGGGGGTACCGGCCAGAATTTGTCCGGCGCGATAGATCTGTTCGGCCAGCATGACGCGCACCAACATATGCGGCCAGACCATTTTCCCGAAGCTGATCGAGAAATCTGCGCGCTGGCGCAGGGAAGGGTCGATACCGTCCGCGCCACCGATGATAAAGCACACATCCCGTGCCTGATCGCGCCAGCCACCCAGTTTCTCCGCGAAATCGGGCGAGGAAATAACCTGCCCGCGTTCGTCAAGCGTAATGATCGCGGCCCCTTCGGGGATCGCGCGTTCAAGCAGCTTGGCCTCTTCCGCCATTCCCAGATTGCGTTTGTCTTCGACTTCAACGACCGAAGCGGACCCCAGCCCAAGGCTACGGCCCGCTTTGTTGAAACGGTCGAGATAGTCGGTGATCAGCGTCAACTCTGGGCTTTTGCGCAGCCTGCCTACCGCCAGAACGGTTACTTTCATCTTGCGGCTATCCGGATCAGATGGGGTCGCCCGTCGGCACCCACATTTTTTCCAGTTGGTAGAATTCGCGCACTTCCGGACGGAACACATGCACGATGACATCATTCGCGTCGACCAGAACCCAATCGCCGGCTTCTTTGCCCTCGATTTTGCAGATGATACCGAATTCGTCTTTCAGCCGCTCTGCAAGTTTCTCGGCAATGGCGGCCACCTGACGGCTGGAGCGGCCAGAGCAAATCACCATATGATCCGAGATCGACGACCGACCGGCCAGATTGATCGTAACGATTTCTTCGGCCTTGTCGTCATCAAGCGAGCTGAGGACGCGTTCTAGAATTTGGTCGCTTTTCAAATTGGTACTTGCCACGATATCAGCAGTCATAGGCACCACCATTGCACCGGAATTGACCGCTGCGAGTTCAGGATGAGACAGGACATAGTCCTCCGAGAGTTGCACGCCGTCCAAGCCCCGACGCTGGGCATGAGGTCAAAATAACATCCGGCGCAGGAAATCTCAACTTTGGCTGGAGGAAATTCGACGCGTCATGTGAAGCGGGCCGCACGATCGCGTTCAAGTGCCCGTTTTTCTGCGCGGTCCAGACGGGTAATAATCTGGGATAGGCCTTCTCCGCGCGCTTGTGCGCGTGACCAGATCTTGTGGCACGAGCGGGCAGACCAAGGCAGGGCGGCTTGTGCGACCCACCGCCTGAGCGGCGCAGGCAGCGCATCGTAATTTTGCATCGTATTGGTTTTCAAAGGGCGCTTCAGGCGCGTCGAGCCCAGATTTCCCACCATGTCTGCTCCGGCTGTATGTAATACTATATCATTACATATAGCCGGAGCGATTTTCAAGCCGCCTGAAAAGCCGCCCTTGCAGAGCGGCTTTCAATGGGGCGAAACCTCAGAAGTCTTCCCAGTCATCGTTGATATCAGGACCATTGGCCTGTTTCTTGATAACAGGCTGTGGTGCCGGTTTGACGGCGGTCTTCATAGGGGCTGCCGGTTTTGCGTTAGACGTGACAGGCTTTGGCGTTGACGCGGCGCTCCACGATCCCGACCGGTTTTCCGACGTTTTGGACACGGGCTGACAGAGTTTGAATTGCGCGGTGGAGCTTCGCAGATCACTTGCGGCAAGTGTCAGTTGTTTGCTGGCCATCAGCGTGTCCTGGAAAAGTGCCGTATTTTGCTGGCTATTGGCATCCAGATGCGCGACCGAATTGTTGATCTCGGACACACCGGCAGATTGTTCGGTGGCCGAACGGGCGATATCCGAAACATGGTGCGAAATGCGCGATACCGATGCGGCGATCCGTTGCAAGGCGCTGCCTGCTTCGTTGACCATTGTTGCGCCCTTGGACACGTGGTCCCCGCTTTCCGAAATCAAAGTGTTGATTTCCCGAGCGGCTTCCGATGACCGTTGCGCCAATGCGCGCACTTCCGAAGCCACCACAGCAAAACCGCGACCGGCCTCCCCTGCGCGGGCAGCTTCTACCCCGGCATTGAGCGCCAGAAGATTGGTCTGGAAGGCGATATCGTCAATCACATCGATGATCCGCGAGATCCGGCCAGAGCTGTCCTGAATTTGCTGCATCGCATCCACGGCTTGCGAAACAACATCTCCGCTACGTTCGGCCTCGCCACGGGCTTCCTGCACGACCTTGTCGGCCTCTGTCGCGCCTTGAGCGGCTTGCTGGACGGACGAGGTCAGTTCTTGCAGGGCTGCGGCTGTTTCTTCCAGAGTCGCCGCGGTGGTTTCTGTCTTGCGGGCGACATCTTCGGACGAGGCCGTAATATCAAGCCCCTGCTGTTCGATCACCTCGGCAGTCTGGCTGATTGTCCCGATGAGACTTTCCAGCTTGGTGACCGTACGATTGAAGTCATTGCGCAGTGTTTCATACTCTGCCGGAAATGCTGTTTCCAGCCGGCGGGTCAGATCGCCCTCTGCCAGAGCGTTCAGAGCAATAGCCAGTTCGGAAACCACCTTACGCTGTTTGTCGGCATTGGCTTCCCGTTCGGCATCGCTTTGGGCGCGCATAAGGTCACGCTCGGCCTGATCGGCGGCGCTGCGCTCCATCTCGCGGCGTTCGGCGGCAAGGGCCTCTGTTTCGCGATGGCGACGCTCTTCCTCGGCTTGGGCCTTCAGGGCCTCCTGCTCCGCCTTATGGCGGCTGGCTTCCTGTTCCATTTCTGCGCCACGACGGATCGACATCTGGAAGGTCTCGACCGCCCGCGCCATTTCCCCGATTTCGTCTTTTTGCCCCGTGAAAGGAACGGCACTGTCCACATCACCATCCGACAGACACCCCATACGCAGCTTCAGATCGCGGATCGGAGCGGTTACAGAACGGGCGATCAGCCAGCAGACCAGCCCGACAAGGATGAAACCGGCAATGAAGATGGCTGCGGCAATATTGCGGATCTGGGCGATCTGGGCCTGAATATCTTCGATATAGGAGCCGGTAGCGATGACCCAGCCCCATGGTTCGAAGGCGCGGGCATAGCTGATTTTCGGAATCTGTTCGTCTGCGCCATCATCTCCGGTGCGTTTCGAACTGTAATGCAACAGCCCGCCGCCTGCTGTGGCAAGATCGCGCAGATCGCGATAGACATAAATGCCGTTGGGATCGGTGAACTGGCTCTGGTCCTGACCGGCGCGCTGGGGATCACGGCCATGCGCGACAAGTTTCATATCATTCGTAAAAGCAAAAAGATAATTGCCGTCATCATAGCGGGCGGCGTTCAGAATCCGTGCGCCTTCCGCTTTGGCCTCATCAAGCGTGCGTCGGCCCTTGGCAACGTCTTCTTGCAGGGCGACAAGCTGGCTGACATTGCTATCGACAACATCGCGAAGATGGGCCTCGCGCATCTCATATGTATTTCTGACCATAAAGCTGAACATGGTGACCGCAATGGCCAGGCTGGTCAGAACGGAAAATACGATAATCGAATAAATCCGCGTGGAAATCCGCAGATTCGAGACAAACTTCATGACAACACTCCTGATATCACCAGAAGAGGTTGTAAACGAAACTCGTGAATCCTTTCTTGCCAGCCGTCTTTTCACGCGCGCACCGGACAGGAAAACATATATTTCCAGAGTGTTTTTTCGATCTTCGCGCAAAGAAAAACCCGCCAAGGTTGCGGCGGGTTTTCTATATCATCTCATGACTGTAGACTCAGGCATTCCATGCCTTGTCTTCGCCACCAATGCCGCCAATCTGCACGCGGGTCGGCAGACCGATCTTGTCGAGGATGGTGAAGAAGGGCTTGGGATCCAGCTCTTCGACGTTCTTCATCGTCTTGGCATCCCATTCGCCCGAGGCCACCAGCATGGCAGCCGCCACCGGCGGCACACCTGCCGTATAGGAGATGCCCTGCGAGCCGACTTCCTCATAGGCTTCTTTGTGATCGGCCACGTTATAGACGAACAGCTCGACATCCTTGCCGTCTTTCGTGCCCTTCACCAGATCACCGATACAGGTCTTGCCGGTATAATCGGGTGCCAGCGAAGACGGATCGGGCAGCACGGCCTTCACCACCTTCAGCGGCACCACTTCCTGACCTTCGGCGGTTTTTACCGGCTGCTCGGACAAGAGGCCCAGCGATTTCAGCACCGTGAAAACGTTGATATAATGGTCACCGAAGCCCATCCAGAAACGCACATCGGCCTGCGGATAGTTGGTTGCCAGCGAATGCACCTCGTCATGGCCCGACTGATAGGCCTTGGAGGGGCCCACCACCGGAAGATCCCATGTCTTGCCCGAGGCAAACATCGAGGTTTCCTTCCATTTCTGGTCTTCCCAGTAATAGACGGTGCCGGTGAATTCGCGGAAGTTGATCTCGGGGTCGAAGTTCGTCGCGAAATAGCGGCCATGCGAGCCCGCGTTGATATCGACGATATCGATCGACTTCACTTCGTCCATCTGGTCGATGGCGAAACGCGCATAGGCATTCACCACGCCCGGATCGAAGCCCGCGCCCAGAATGGCGGTGATGCCCTTCTCGGTGCAGGTATCGCGGCGCTTCCACTCGTAATTGGCATACCACGGCGGGGTCTCGCAGATCTTCTCGGGCTCTTCATGGATCGCGGTGTCGATATAGGCGGCGCCGGTCTCGATGCAGGCGTCCAGCACATACATATTCACGAAGGCAGAGCCTACATTGATGACGATCTGCGCATCCACCTTGCGGATCAGATCAGTCACGGCCGCCGTGTCGCGCGCATTGACTTCATGCGTGTCGAACGTGCCGTCGACTTTCATCGCCTTCTTCTCGTGAACACTGGCAACGATGGCATCGCATTTCGACTTCGTGCGCGACGCGATATGCAGCGCCCCGAACACATCGTTGTTTTGCGCGCATTTATGCGCCACGACCTGCGCCACGCCACCGGCACCGATGATGAGCACGTTCTTTTTCACTTCGGCTGTCTCCTTTTTCTCTTGGACAGGGGAAGGGGGCTTTTAACCCTCAGGACAACGAAGACCGGTAGTCTTCGTAGGTGAATTCGCGGACCGGCGTGATGGTGCCGTCCTTCTCGCGGATGGCAATGGCGGGCATGGCCACACCGTTGAACCAGTTCTTCTTGACCATCGTATAGCCTGCCGCATCGGCAATGCTGATACGGTCGCCAATTTCCAGCGGCGCGTCAAAACGGGCATCGCCAAAGATATCACCCGCAAGGCAGGTTTTGCCCGCAATCTGATATTCATGCGCGCCATTCTGCGGCAGTTTCGCCGTTTCGCGATAGATCAGCAGGTCCAGCATATGCGCCTCGATCGAGCTATCGACAATCGCGACCTTCTTGCCGTTATCGACGATATCCAGCACGGTGACCTCAAGGCTGGCGGTCTTGGTGATCGAGGCCTCGCCCGGTTCCAGATAGACCTGCACGCCGAGGCTTTGGGAAAACGCCTTCAGACGGGCGGCCAGTTTTTCAAGCGGGTAGCCCTCGCCGGTGAAATGGATACCGCCGCCAAGGCTGACCCAATCGAGCTTTTTCAGGAAAGACCCGAATTCCGTCTCGATCCGCGTTAGCTGGCTGTCGAACAGGTCGAAATCGCCGTTTTCGCAGTTGTAATGGATCATCACACCGGAAATCCGGTCAAGCGCGCTTTCCAGACGCTCCAGATCCCATTCGCCCAAGCGCGAGAATTGCCGCGCGGGGTCCGCCAGATCAAAGCCCGAGGTCGAGAACCGCGGGTTCAGCCGCAGACCGGACTGGATGCCTTTGGCCTGCGCCTTGGCGGCAAAACGGTCGAGCTGGCTGAGCGAGTTGAAGATGATCTTATCGGCATAGGAAATCGCTTCATCGATCTCGTGATCGGCCCAAGCCACGGAATAGGCATGGGTTTCCTTGCCGAATTTCTCATGCCCCAGATGCAGCTCGTAGAGCGAGGAAGAGGTCGTGCCATCCATATAGTCGCGCATCGTGTCAAACACCGACCAGGTGGCAAAGCATTTCAGCGCCAGAAGCGCCTTGGCGCCCGATAGCTCCCGCAGGCGCGCGACCTTTTCCATATTCTGGACCAGCTTTGCGCGATCAAGCAGATAGAATGGCGTTTGCATAGGGCATCTCCGGATATCGGGGCATTCGTTTGGCCATATAGGGCCGATATACCCCGCCCGCAAGCGAAGCCTTTATGACGGAAGGCTTCAGTCCACCTTCAGGCGCGACGGTTCAACCGCCAGCGTATAGCCCTTGCGGGCAATGTTGCGCACCAGCAGCTCGGCCACAAGCTGGTTGCCCAGACTGTCGCGCAGGCGCTTGATACGGGTGGCGCCTGCGGCTTCCTCACAATCGGCCTCGGGTTTGCCGCTGATCATCGCCTCGATCTGGATGCCGGACAGAATGTCATCATCCAGCCGCGCCTCGGCCAGAACGGCCAGAGTCTCAATCGCGGCAGGGGTCAGGGTAAAGCCCATGTCATTCAGCATCACCATATTCTCGGCCCGCAGGATGCGCAGGGATTGCACCTCGATGCCCTGACGGCTGATCTCGGCCATACGTTTGTTCTGCGCGATGATCATGATCAGGAAGACCAGCGCCACGACCAGAAGCGCCGTGGCAAAGACCAGCAGGATGAAGATGATCATCCGGTAGCTTTGCAGCACCTCGGAAAAGGCCGTGCCCGATTGCGCCAGCACCTCCAGAAGGCGCAGTTGGGTGGGCTGGGTCAGCGCGTCATTGGCGACAAAGATCTGCTCGACCCGCGTGTTGAAGGCATCCGCATCCGGCAGCGCCAGAAACAGCAAAGCTGCCGCCAGCCCCAGAATGGTGGTGATGGCCACCACACCCCAGATCAGCGCCCGCTGCCCTGTCCGTAGCCCCTCAGTAACGGAGGAAATAGCTTCCCGCACTTTGCTTCCTTTTTTCCAGCCCGTCGTCCCCGAATACGGAAACGATATTGAGTAGCGTCCAGCCGCCGCGTTTCAGCCGCGGTGCCAGCGCAGCCCGCGCCGCATCACGGCTGCAGGCAGTGTCGGGGAGTTTCGCAACCCCGTAATGCAGCCGCAAGGGATCGTCCTGCTTGGCCTTGTAATCGGCATAACAGTCCGCATGCGCAGGGGCTGCAAGGGCACATATAAGTGCGAGGATGATGGCAACAGGTTTCATAGGCCGGATTTTGCGCAAGAGCGCTTTGCCATTCAATAGCAAAGGCTTTTTAGGCGGATGTTATCCGATGACACGCTGTTGATCCGCATGGTTCTGCCGATGATATCCAATGACAGCGCGGCGATATTGCCTGTCTGGCGGGAGACGGCGCATCAGGGGCTATCCGCTTCGCAACTGTGCCGGAGCCTGTTCTATCAGGAGTTAGACCATGTCCCTCTCGACCCGCGTTATTGCCGCAACGACGGCCCTTGCGCTGAGCCTTGCCGCCGTTTCCCCCGCCGCCGCGATGGATTCCGACCAGAAGAAAGCGCTCGGTGTCCTGATCGGGATCGGCGCAGCCGCTGTGCTGATCGACAATATGAATGACAAGAGCAGCAAACGAGACAGCCAGCCCAGATCGCCCGCCTATAGCTGGGATGACCGCGGCGATTCCCGTTGGAATGAAGGCCGTCATGACAGGCGGTATGATCGCGCGCCAA
The DNA here is from genome assembly GCF_057380695.1 of Thioclava sp. NS-SX20. Taxonomy (NCBI): domain Bacteria; kingdom Pseudomonadati; phylum Pseudomonadota; class Alphaproteobacteria; order Rhodobacterales; family Paracoccaceae; genus Thioclava; species Thioclava sp. NS-SX20. Next base: position 2,612,492 of record NZ_CM170816.1, read on the forward strand.
GCTATGCGCAATCTTGTGCCATGAAGGTGCGCACCAATCGCGGTCTGGCCGAGGTTGTCGATAGACGCTGCGCGGAACGCACGGCAGACCGCCGACTACCCCAGAGCTGCCTGATCGACATCCATAGGGGCGGGCGCACGCAGACCGTTTACGGCCAGAACTGCCTTGCGGATCGCGGAGTCCGCATGCGCCGCCACTAGGCACAGCCTCCGCTGCGGCTTGTCGGGCGTGACAGATCGTCGGGCATTGCAGATTGTCGGGGGCCGGTGGGATGTGCAAAAACAGCATATGAACACAAAAACTTCCCCCGATTATTCCTTCGAGGCCGCGGCGCATGCCCGCGGCTTTGTCTCTGTGGCCGGTGTCGACGAGGTCGGACGCGGGCCGCTTTGTGGCCCCGTAACGGCGGCGGCGGTCATTCTGGACCCCGCCCATATCCCCGAGGGGCTCAATGATTCCAAAAAACTCAGCGCCAAACGCCGCGCCGGGTTGGTCGAGGCGATCAAGGCACATGCTATATGGTGTGTGGCCCATGCCAGCGTCGAGGAAATCGACGCGCTCAATATCTACCACGCCTCGCATCTTGCGATGGTGCGCGCCGTGGAGGGGCTGTCGCAACAGGCCGACCACGCGCTTGTTGACGGGAATCGCGTGCCGAAGGATCTCCGGATCAGCGCGGAACCGATCGTCAAAGGTGACGGGCGCTCGGTGTCGATTGCGGCGGCCTCGATCCTTGCCAAAGAGGAACGCGATGCGCTGATGGTGTCGCTGGCGCAACAGTATCCACAGTATGGCTGGGAGCAGAACGCAGGTTACCCTACGGCGCAACATCTTGCCGCCCTTCAGGAATTTGGTGTGACCCCAGTACATCGGAAAAGCTTCAAGCCCGTCCACAATATCTTGTGCCAAGTCAAAATATAGCCCTCTGGTGCAATTAAAGAAATTGACGCTTCGGGCCGGTTCCGCCATGTTTATCCACACAAGATCGGCAAAAATGTCGGCACGTATAGAGCAGTAAAATCAGTCAAATCAGACCGATGCAATTCGGCGGTAACCTGTCTTCCACGGGACAGGAAAGGCATGAGGCAAGTATGACAAAAGCGAAATCGCGGGCGGCGCAGGCCGATCTCCCGCTCAATCAGATCTTGGCAGGCGACTGCATCGCACAGATGAACGCCCTTCCGGAAAACAGCGTAGATCTGATTTTTGCAGACCCGCCTTACAATCTTCAGCTCAAGGGCGAGCTTCACCGCCCCGACAATTCCAAGGTCGATGCCGTCGATGACGCATGGGACCAGTTCGACAGTTTCGCCGCCTATGACGCGTTCACCCGCGACTGGCTGGCCGCCGCGCGCCGTATCCTCAAGCCCAACGGGGCGATCTGGGTGATCGGGTCGTATCACAACGTGTTCCGCATGGGTGCAGAGCTGCAGAACCAGGGCTTCTGGATCATGAATGATGTGGTCTGGCGCAAATCGAACCCGATGCCCAATTTCCGCGGCAAGCGCTTCACCAATGCGCATGAGACCCTGATCTGGGCCTCGAAATCCGAAAATGCCAAGCCGACCTTCAATTACGAGGCGCTCAAGGCGCTGAATGAAGGCGTGCAGATGCGCTCGGATTGGGTGATCCCGATCTGCACCGGCGGCGAGCGTCTGAAGGACGATATGGGCAATAAAGCCCATCCGACCCAGAAGCCCGAAGCCCTTCTGCACCGTGTGATCATCGCCACGACCAATCCGGGGGATGTGATCCTTGACCCGTTCTTCGGCACCGGCACCACGGGCGCTGTCGCCAAGATGCTGGGCCGCAACTATATCGGGATCGAGCGCGAGGAAGCCTACCGCGAGGCCGCGACCAAACGTCTGGCCCGTACCCGCAAGCTGGATGCCGAGGTGCTGGAAGTCACCACCTCGAAACGCGCCGAACCCCGTGTGCCTTTCGGTCAGCTGGTCGAGCGCGGCATGTTGCGTCCGGGCGAGGAACTGGTGAGCCAGGGCAACCGCTACACTGCCAAGGTCCGTGCCGATGGCACGCTGATCGGCAAGGATATCAAAGGCTCGATCCATCAGGTGGGCGCACAGCTTGAAGGCGCGCCTTCGTGCAATGGCTGGACCTATTGGCATTACAAGCGCGATGGCAAACTGGTGCCGATCGACGCGCTGCGCCAGCAGATCCGTGATGAGATGGGTGGCCGGATCAACTGATCCACGGCAAGCTACGGAATAAGACCCCTTGGCCTTCCGGCCTCGGGGCCATGACCGCCAGCGCCCATGTTTACTGCCACAGGGCGCTACCTTGCCCCGCCGACTGCCGGCGGGGTCTTTTTGACTCGATTGATGGTGTTATTTGCCGTTCTGCCCGACAGCTTCCAGCTTGGCGCGCAATTCGCGCATGACGGGCAGCGCCTGACGCACTTTTTCCGGCCCGATGTCGCGCACGATATCGGTGATCACCGGCATCAGCGCCGCAAAGGCGGCGTCGCGGGCGGATTTCCCTGCGGGGCTGATCGACACGAATTTGCGCCGCGCATCATCCCAGTCGGGACGGATATGCACATGCCCCGCCCAGACGAGTTTGGACAGGGTATTGGTCATCGCGCCGCGCGTCACATGGAAGGTCGCCGCAAGCTGGGCCGGTGTGCGCTCTTCCGACAGATAGGCCAGATGGTTGAGCACCGAGAAATGCGACAGCTCCATGCCCTTGGGCAGCACACGGCTGACGACGTTGCGCGCCAGCTGGTCGGCCATGAAGACCTCGGAAAACAGGGCTGCCGCAAGAGGGTCGAATTGCTCGCTCACTGGCCTGTGCCCTTAACCGGCCAGCATCGGGTCAAGCTGACCCTTGGCATCCAGCGCATGCAGGTCGTCGCAGCCACCCACATGGATATCGCCGATGAAGATCTGCGGCACGGACCGTTTGCCACCCGCGCGATTGGTCATCGCCAGACGCAGGTCGGGATCGGTACCGACATCGGTTTCTTCATAAGCCACGCCTTTCTTGTCCAGAAGCCGCTTGGCGGCGATGCAATAGGGGCAGGTCCGGGTGGTGTAAATCTCGACGCGTTTCATATCGGTTCCTTTCGGGTCAGGGCGATTTACCGCGATCTAGGGATCTTTTGCAACGCGGGCAAGGCACAGGACATAGATCTTGGGTGCATCTAAAGGTCGTACCGCATCATAGGCGGCGCGTAATGTGGCACCCGAGGTCATCACGTCATCAATCAGAACGATCTTGCGGCCTTTCGCACGATCTGCCCGTTTCGGATGCAGGGCAAAGACGCCCGCCACATTCTCGGCGCGCTGTTTGCGGTCCAGTCCCTCTTGCGGCGGGGTCATCCTGATGCGCCGGAGCAGATCGACACAGAGTTCGCCGCCTGTCTCGCGGGCGAGAGCCTGCGCCAGAAGCGCGGCCTGATTGTATTTGCGCCTGATCAGCCGGAAGCGATGCAGCGGAACGGGCACCAGAAGACAGGTCTCGTCCAGAATATCCCGCCCCGCCTCGGCCATCCAGCGCCCGAAGGGGCGGGCAAGTTCGGTGCGGTCGCCATGTTTGAAGCCCAGGATCATGGCGCGGGCGGTCCCGTCATAGCGCAGGGCGGCGCGCGCTTTGTCCCAAGGGGGCGGAGTGCGCAGGCAGGCGTCGCATTGTTCGATGCGGTCCGACTGGCCGGGGAGAGGGGCGCCGCAGGTCTCGCAGGACAGCCCGCGAATGAACCCCGTTCGGGGCCAGCAGTCAGGGCACAGCACGCCTTCCTCGGAGACCGGTGCCTGACAGGCGATGCATAGCGGCGGGTAGATCAGACGCAGGGCCGCCCGTGCCTGACGGCGCAGCCCTGCAATCGCCTCTGGTCTTCGGGGCGCTTCGGAATTACTCTTCGGCCTTATCATGACGACACCTCCGCTTCTGACCGACCGCCCCGCCCTTGACCGCCAACGCCTGCGTGCGCGGGCGCGCGGGCTTGATGCGTTTTTGCAAGAAGAGGCGGTGGCCGATCTTCAGGAAAGGCTGATCGAGGTTAATAGAACCTTTACATCGCCCGCCCTGATTGCGGCTTTCCCCGAAATCTGGACCCCTGTGCTGCCTGATGCCAAGATCGTGCCCGATGCCGAGGTGCTTGACCTTGAAGAGGGGGCGCATGATCTGGTGGTGCACGCCTTTGCGCTGCATTGGGCCAATGATCCGGTGGGGCAGATCGTGCAGGCGATGCGGGCGCTCAAACCTGACGGGCTGTTCATCGGCATCCTGTTCGGTGGCCAGACCCTGCATGAATTGCGCGCGGCACTGGCCGAAGCCGAAGCCGCGGTGACAGGTGGCCTCAGTCCGCGTGTCGTTCCGATGGGAGAGGTGCGCGATCTGGGGGCGCTCCTGCAGCGTGTCGGGCTGGCCCTGCCGGTGGCCGATAGTGTCACCCGCGACGTGGCCTATACCAATCCGATGCGGCTGTTTGCAGACCTGCGCGCGATGGGTGAAACCAATGCATTGGCCGGTCGCAGGCGGCACTTCACCCGCCGCGCGGTCCTGATGCGGGCGCTGGACATCTATCTTGCGCATTATGCCGATGCGGAAGGGCGTATCCATGCGACCTTCGAGACGATCTGGCTGACGGGGTGGACGCCGCATGAAAGCCAGCAGCAGCCGCTACGTCCGGGATCGGCCCGCAGACGGCTGGCCGATGCGCTCGGGACGTTCGAACTGCCGACCGGCGAGAAACCCGTCTAACCCAGCGCGGTCAGAAACCCTTTCGACCACCAGCTGACATCTTTGGTCAGAAGCACATCCATCAGGGCTTCGTGGCGGCGCCGGCGATCCTGCAGCGGCATGGCCAGTGCGGTCATGATGGCGGTGGCCATCTGCTCGATATCATGCGGATTGACGATCAGCGCATCGTCCATCTGCTCGGCCGCACCGGCAAATTGCGACAGGATCAGAACGCCCGGATCCTCGGGGTTCTGGGCTGCCACGAATTCCTTGGCCACAAGGTTCATCCCGTCCATCAGCGGCGTGACCAGCGCGATCTGCGCCGCCCGATACAGCCCCGCCAGTGTTTCCCGTGGAACAGGACGGTTGATGAACCGGATCGGCGCCCACTGGATATCCGCGAACTGGCCGTTGACCTGCCCCGAGAGATGCTCGGTCTCTTCACGGATATTGTCATAGGCCTCCACCCCTTCGCGGGTGGGCGGGCTGATCTGGATCAGCGAGACATGGCGGTGCCATTCCTCATGGCGCGACAGGAACTCGCCAAAAGCCTTGAACCGTTGCGGCACGCCTTTGGTGTAATCAAGCCGGTCGACCCCGATGATCAGCCGCCGGTCCGGCTTGATTACCCCTGCGGGCAAGCGGTCGATCTGCTCTTCGGCCAGATGGCGGAATTCCTGCGCATCGATGGCAATCGGGAAGGCGGCAACACGGCATTGCCGCTCGCCAAGCTGTACGAAGCCGCCCGCAAGCTCCTGCGCGCCCGCGATCTCGGTCAGGCAGGCAATGGCGGCGCGGGCATCGCGTTCGGATTGCATGCCGACCACCTCGTAATTGGCCAGCCATTCGCAGACATCTTCTGCATTTGGCAGGGCATGCAGCGTGATCGGATTGGGAAAGGGCGTATGCAGGAAAAAGCCCATCCGGTTCTTCGCCCCCAACTGGCGCAGATACAGCGCCAGCGGGATCAGGTGATAATCATGCACCCAGATCCGGTCCTCGGGTTCGATCACCTCGATCAGCATCTTGGCAAAGCGGCGGTTCACTTCCTTATAGCTGTCGAGATATTCGGCATGGATCTCCAGCAGGTCTGTCCGTCCGTGAAACAGAGGCCAGAGCACCTGATTGGAAAAGCCGAAATAATAGTTCTCCTGTTCGGCCTCGGTCAGGTCGAAGGCCATGCGGCGGAAGGGACCGTCGGTGATTTCATGCAAGGTGTTCTCGGGGGTGTCCACGATCTCCCCCGATGTGCCGATCCAGATCCCCCCTGTTTCCTTGATCGTGTCATGCAGTGCAACAACCAGACCGCCCGAGGGATTGGGACCGGAAGGGATGCGGTTCGAGATACAGATCAGCCGTCCCATCCTAGCGCGCCCCTCCCGCCCGTAGCCATTCCAGAACGGCGGCAGGGTCGGGCAGGCGCTGGCTTGCACAGCTTGCACCCTCACCGACCTTGATGCCGAAGCCGCCGTGGGTCTCGGCCCAGTCCAGCGCGGGTTCGTCGGTGGTGTCATCGCCGATATAAACCGGTCGACGGCCAAGAAAGGCGGGAAGGTCCGACAGAAGCTGAAGCGCGCCATCTTTGGAAAACCCTGCCGGACGCAGCTCATAGGCCATTTTCGCGGGCTGGACCTCGAAACGCGGATTGGTGATCGCCAGCCGGTCGATGAAGGCCCGTACTTCCGGCCCTGCATCGGGACGGTTGCGGAAATGGATCGCGGCACCCATCGATTTGTGCTCGTAAAGCAGCCCGCGCGACGCGGCATAATCACGCATTTCGGTCTGGGCGGCCTCCAGCCCTTCGGGCAGGGCCTCCAGCGGGGGCGTCATGCCGCGCGCTTCCGACCCGTGCGAGCCGACCACGACGCCGTCGAAGCCTCGCAGGAAGCCTTCTAGCTCGTTGAGAGAACGGCCCGATACGATTGCAAGCGCCCCTCCCGTCGCCTCTTCCAGACGGCACAGCAAAATCCCCAGATCCGCCGGAAGCACCACGGCATCCGGTGTGGGGGCTATATCGACCAATGTTCCATCGAAATCGAGAAAAAGAGCTGTGTCAGAGCAATCGAGCGGTGGCACTTTGGTGCGATATTCCATCATGTCCATACCTGAGACTAATTCCAAAATGCGGCGCATGTCAAAGCTGGCGGACCGCGTAGCCGCGGGTCATGAGAACTTTGGGCTTTGACACAGTTCCCGAACGCGTTATCTCCGGAAATGTTCCGAAACCGCGATAGGATCTTTCCATGCCGAAGCCAGCCAATCCGCGCTTGAGCCATGCGCCTGCCGACCACCCTGCGGTGCCTACGGCCAAGATCGGTGTCCTTGTGGCCAATCTGGGCACTCCGGATGGAACGGATTACTGGTCGATGCGCCGGTATCTGGGCGAATTTCTCTCGGACAAGCGCGTTATCGATATTCCGAACTGGAAATGGCAACCGCTTTTGCAGCTGATTATCCTGTCCAAGCGCCCCTTCACCTCGGGGGCGAATTACAAGACGATCTGGAATAACGAGGCCAATGAAAGCCCGTTAATGACGATCACCAAACAGCAGGTGGCCAAGCTGAAGCAATCGATGGCGGCGCTTTATGGCGACCGCGTCGAGGTGGATTTCTGTATGCGCTACGGCAATCCCTCGACCCGATCCGTGGTGGACCGGATGGTGAAGAACGGCTGCGAGAAGATCCTGTTCTTCCCGCTGTATCCGCATTACGCGGGGGCGACCTCGGCCACGGCCAATGATGCGTTTTTCAAGGCGCTGATGACCCAGAAACGGCAGCCTGCCGCGCGCGTCGTTCCGGAATATTTCGACCGCCCGAACTATATAGAGGCTCTGGCCCAATCGGTGCTGAACGCCTATCCAGACGGGGCACAGCCCGATGTGCTGGTCTGCTCCTATCATGGCATGCCCAAGCGGTATCTGATGGAAGGCGACCCCTATCACTGTCAGTGCCAGAAGACGACGCGCCTTCTGCGCGAGCGGCTGGGCTGGGACAAAGACCGCATCCACACCACCTTCCAGTCGGTTTTTGGCACCGAGGAATGGTTGCGCCCCTATACTGTCGAACATGTGGCCGAACTGGCCCGCGCGGGCAAAAAGCGTATCGCTGTCATTTCGCCCGCGTTTTCGGCCGATTGCATCGAGACCCTCGAAGAGATCAAGGGCGAGATCTGCGAGGCTTTCGAACATGCGGGTGGCGAAAGCTTTACCTATATCCCCTGTCTCAATGACGGTGATGCCCATATCGCGCTGCTGAGCGAGGTCATCGAGGAGAATTTGCAGGGCTGGATCCACCGCCTCTGAGCGGTCCGGCGGCGAAAACATGGCGTCAGTGTCGCAACCCGCAGGCATTTGATGTCCTCACGGAACTGTGGGTTTGAAGCAAAGCGCGGCTGCGTGTATCGCTGGCGGCCAGAGAATTCGACGGTGAACGGTATGAAAGCACTTCCTATCCTTGCGTTGCTGATGGCTCTCGGGGCCTGCGCGACCACTTCAAACGATGTGCAGCTGGCTCCCGATGGGAAGCCGATGCCGAAAGTCTATCGGATCACCAAAAAGGATGCCGAGGTGATCCCGAGCCGCGCGCTCGAGGCGGTCAACAGCCTGCGCGCCGCCCGTGGTACCGGCCCGATGCAGCTGAACACACAGCTGGCGATCGCTGCCACGGTGCATAGCAAGGACATGGCCAAGCAGAACCGGCCGTGGCATTGGGGCTCGGACGGGTCCTCGCCCCTGGATCGTGCAAAACGCGCGGGCTTCTATGGCGAAGTCGTGGGCGAGAATATCTCGGAGACCTATGAAACCGAGACCGAAACCCTTTCGGCTTGGATGAGCGATCCGGAGACTCGCGATGTGATCCTCAATCCGGCGGCCACCGAGATGGGCTTTGCCTGGTATCAGGAGCCGTCGGGCAAGATCTGGTGGACCATGCTGACCGGGCGCTGATGCGCCCGCCCTACACCCGCTATGCCTTGTAACATGGCTTGTCCGACATAGAAAAAGGCCCCGCAAGAGGGCCTTTTTTGATGCCTGTCGCGACGCGGGGCCGCTTAGGGGTAGATAAAGATCGGGGTTCCGGTCAGCACCATCGAATAGATTTCCTCGATCTGTTTATCATTCACGGCAATACAGCCTGCGGTCCAGTCCTTGCCGCGGCCCTTATTGGCCCCTGCCTGCCCGTGAATGAAGATATCTCCGCCCGGTTTGCGGCCCTGACTTTCAGCGAAGGAGATCTGCTGCGGGTTCGGATAGGACACGCGCAGAGACAGGTGATAGGCGGAATTGGGATTGCGCCAGTCGATGTAATAGACCCCTTCGGGGGTTTTGCCGTCACCTTCGAACTGCTTGGGACCAACCGGTTGGCCGCCCAGAGCAATGTCATAGGTCTTGACGATCTGGTCGCCCGAGAACAGATACATCTTGCGGTCTTTCTTGAAGACCTGAATCTGTGTCACCGGCGCGCCTTCGTAATTCTTGAACTTCGAACTGTCGCCACATGCCGACAGAAGGGCCATTGCGCCAAGGCCCGAAAGAAGCGTTCTGCGTTGCATTTTTTGCCTGTTTGATAGGTCTGCTCGATAGGCCTTCTAGCCGTTTTCTGCCTTTAGATCGAGTCTGCTTTAGACGTGGTTAACAACGGGTAAACAGCGCAGCGATTTCAATATGGGCAGACCAACGGAACTGGTCGACAGCGATAAGTTTCTCCAGGACAAATCCTGCTTCCAGCAAGGTCTTGGCATCGCGAGAGAAAGTGATCGGGTTGCAGGACACATGCAAGACACGTGTGGCATCCGAGCGGCAGATTTCGGCAATCTGGGACTCCGCGCCGGCGCGCGGCGGGTCGATCACGATTACGTCAAAACGGTCGAGCTCGTCGGGAAGCAGCGGGCGGCGGAAGAGATCGCGGGCTTCATGGGTCACACGATGCAGGCCCTGTGCCTTGCGCCAGCCTTGGTCGAGAGCCTCCAGCATGGGGGCTTCGGCCTCGACCGCATGGACATCGGCATATTGGGCCAGAGGCAGGGTGAAAGTGCCCGACCCCGAGAACAGATCGACCACTTTTGCGGCCTTGCCGAGGTTTTGCAGAACGAAATCGGTCAGCGCCGTTTCGCCCTCTTTCGTGGCCTGCAGGAAAGCGCCTGCGGGCGGGGCAACCTGTGCCCGTCCCATCGCCTGCCATGCGGGACGGATCGCGGCGACCATCTCGCCATTCCATGAGATCCGCGCCAGCCCGTTCTTATGGGCGATCTCGGAGAGCGTGGTGAAGAGATCTGCCGAAATCTCCTTGCCGCCGGTGCAGGCGATCTCGACGCCAGCCTCCGAGAGGGTCAGCGTCATCGACAGTTCGCCCTTGCGGCTGGCTCCGGCGATGGTCAGGGCTTCGGCCGTGGGCAGATGGGCCAGCAGCTCGGGGCGCAGCAGGGTGCAGCCGGTGATTTCGGTGATCGTGCCGGAGGCGCGGCCATGAAAGCCCACCTGCGCGCCCTTTTTCGTGCGGCGCCCCGAAAGCGTGGCGCGGCGGCGTGAATTGGCGGGAGAGGTGAAGACCTGTTCGACCTTGGCGTCGATATCACGCGCGGCCAGTGCCGTTTCGATCACGCTGGCTTTCCAGTCGGCCACGAATGCATCCGAGGCATGTTGCAGGCTGCAGCCCCCGCAGGCGCGATAATGCGGGCAAGGAGGCCGGACTCGGCTGGCGGAAGGGTTGACGATCTTCGGTTGCGCGATCCGGCCAGCAACGACCTCGCCGGTGATGTCTTCCTGTGGGAGGGTGAGCGGCGCGTGGATCGTGCCCTCTTCGCTGCGGATGACGCCATCGGCCTGAATGGAGAGGCGGTCGACGCTATAGATGTGATCGGTCATGATGGCTATCCGGCTGGCTTTGCTTGAGGGCAGGCTTTAGCAGCCCTTGGCCGCAAGGCAAAGCCTATTGCGCCGCCTCCACATCTTCCGCGTTGTCCTCGGCACCTATAAAGCCGCCCGACTGCCGGTTCCAGTAGCGGGCATAGAGGCCGTTCTGCGCCAGCAGTTCATCATGCGTGCCGTCTTCCGCAATATGGCCTTTCTCCATGACCACGATCCTGTCCATTTCGGCGATGGTGGACAGGCGGTGGGCGATGGCCAGTACGGTCTTGTCGGCCATCACATTGGTCAGCGCGTCCTGCACCTGCGCCTCGACCTCGGAATCCAGCGCCGAGGTGGCCTCGTCCAGCACCAGAATAGGTGCGTTTTTCAGGAAGGCGCGGGCGAGGGCGATACGCTGGCGTTGGCCGCCCGAGAGTTTCACCCCGCGTTCGCCCAGCATCGCATCATATCCTTTATTGCCCTTATGGTCTTCGAGATCGAGAATGAAATCATGCGCTTCGGCCGCGCGGGCGGCGTCGATGATCTCCTGTTCGGTGGCATCGGGGCGACCATAGAGGATGTTCTCGCGGGCGGAGCGGTTGAACATGGCTGTTTCCTGCGTGACCATAGCGATCTGACGGCGCAGGCTTTCCTGCGTGATCGTGCGGATATCGGTATTATCCAACCGAACGGCCCCTTTTTCGGTATCATACAACCGAAGAAGCAGGGCAACGAGGGTGGATTTCCCTGCGCCTGACGCCCCCACGATACCGACGCGCTGGCCTGCAGGAATAGCGAGAGAAATATCCTGCAATCCACCCTCGCTGCGCCCGTAAGTGAAACTGACATGGTCAAAACATACTGCGCCCTTTGCGCGCCCCATGTCCTGTGCATCGGGGTGGTCGGTCAGGCCGTGGGTCGCGGCCAGCGTGTTCATCCCGTCTTCCGCCTCACCGATCGAGCCATAGATCTGCATCAGCGACATCGACACCCATCCCGACATCTGCGCGATCCGCATGGCGATGGCCCCTGCGGCGGCCACATCCCCCGCACTGGCCGCGCCCTGACGCCAGAGCAGAACCGTACCGCCGACCAAAACCACCGGCAGCAGGCCGGAGAGCGCCATCTGGGCGGTCCGGTAGCCGGTGGAGACCCGTCCGAAGGCGATCGCGCGTTCGCGGAAGCTTTCCATCGCGCCCAAGGCCTCGCGGTCCTCGTGTTCGGTATTGGCAAAAAGCTTCACCGTCTTGATATTGGTGATCGTATCCACCACCTGCCCCGACACCATGGCCCGTGCGGAGGCGCGCGCCTTCGACCTCCCGCGCACATGCGGCAGAAAGGTGCGGATCACCAGAACCATCGCGATCATCCATAGCAACAGCGCCAGCGCCGCCCAACCGTCGATTGCGGCCAGCATGGCTGCCGAGCCGAGGATCGACGAGAGGGCGAACATGCCGGTCTCTATGCTGCCTTGTGCGACATCGGTCACCGCGCGGGCGGTCTGCATCTGCTTTTGGGCGATGCGACCGGCGAAATCGTTATCGAAGAAGGTCACCGACTGGCCCATCGTGTGGCGGTGCAGGCGTGACAAGACCTGAGGGAAGATATTCGGCTGTAACAATAGGTGGTTGGCGGCTGTTGACAGACCAAAGACCACAGGGCGGATCACCAGGTAGAAGAGCACGAAACCGCCAAGGATCAGCGCGTGGTCGGACCAGATATCGCCCTGCGTCGTCGAGATCAGACTGTCGATCACGCGCCCCAGAAGCCATGCCGAGACCACTTCCATCGCGCCTGCTGCGGCGGATAGCAGGGCCGATGCTGTGATCAGCCCCCATGCGCCCCTCAGGCACCAGAAGAGAAAGCGCCCGAGTGTGGTTGGTGGGGCGGATCTGGCCTTGCGGAAGGGGTTTATCATCAGCATGCTCCTTTTGCAGGTCAAGCTAGACCGTGCCGTGCGTCCGGCCAAGGGGGGCGGTGCGCAGGCTCAGCCTAGCAGATGCGCACGATCCAGCGTGAAGCCGCTGCCGATCCAGCGGATTTCCAGCTCGGCCAGCTTATCGCCCAACTCCTTGCCCTGTAAGGCGGGCAAAAGATCGCGGGCGGTGACCGGAAATGTCTGTGCGGCACCAAAGGCAATCTGCGCGGGCCAGTCGGGTGTCATCGGCATTTCCAGAAGTGCTGCGCGGACAAGCCATGCATCACACCCGTCCTCGACCCCCAGACGATACCCCATTTCGGTGGGACTGCCGATGTCTTGCGCGGCCTCGCGCAGACGGGCCAGACGTTTTGCCTCGGCCCGTGAGAGGCGCAATGCGGCGGTGGCGGGCTGCGATGTCAGGCAGGCCAGACGTCGCAGCGGATCGGGGCCGCGCCCGTTTTCCAGATGGATCAGCACGGGCAGGGCTTTGGCATCCGCACCGGGCAGGAGGCGGGACAGGATGCCGGTTTGCGCCATCGAGGCAATGACGGGCGCAGGATCGGGCGCGGCCAGAAGCTTGCGCATTTCCGCGCCGATACGCTCGCGGGCGAGGCCGTCAATGCCCTCGGCCAAGGCGGCACAGGCGGCCAGACCTTCGGCATCCGGACCGTTTTCAGGCGCACCATACCATGCGGTGAAACGGAAGAAGCGCAGGATACGCAGATAGTCCTCGCGGATCCGGTCTTCCGCTTCCCCGACAAACCGCAGATGACGCGCCTGCAGATCCGCCAGACCGCTGCCCAGCGGGTCGAGGACCTCGCCATCCGAGCGTGCGTAAAGGGCGTTCATCGTGAAATCGCGCCGCGCCGCATCCTCGGCAATCTCCGTGGAAAAGGCAACCAGAGCGTGGCGGCCATCGGTCTCCTCGTCGCGGCGGAAGGTGGTGATTTCATGCGGGATATGGTCCGAGACCACTGTCACCGTGCCGTGTTCTATGCCCGTGGGAATGGGTTTCAGACCAGCGGCATTGGCGAGTGTAATCACGCTTTGTGGCGGCGCATCGGTGGCAATATCCAGATCGCTGACCGGTGCACCCAAGGCGGCATTGCGCACACAGCCACCGACAAAGAACGCCTGATGGCCGGCTGTTTCAAGCATCTGCATTACGGCCTGTGTGGCAGGAGCTGTCAGCCAGTCATCCGTCAGTTTCATGACGGGGTCAGCCTGTCTGCCAAAGAGCGCAGGATCCGCGCCGTAGCGCCCCAGATATAGTAGGGGCCATAGGGGGCGGCGTAATAGTGCCGCCACGTGCCACGCCAGCGTCGCCCCTCAAGGCGGAAATTCGCAGGATTGGCGATATGGTGCAGAGGCACGGTAAACACCTCATCGACCTCGCCCGGTTCGGGGGCGGGGCGGAACGGCGTCGTGATCCGGGCCAGAACCGGAACCATCGAGAAGCTGGTGACGGTTTCATGCGGGTCAAGGTGGCCAAGGATCTGCACATTTTCCGAAGGCAGGCCGATTTCCTCGCGGGCTTCGCGTAGGGCGGCGGCCACAGGATCGCGGTCGCCCGCATCCACCTTACCGCCCGGAAAGGCAATCTGGCCCGGGTGGTGCTTCAGATGGGAGGCGCGTTTTGTCAGATAGAGCTGCGGCCCGAAGGGCGTGTCTTCGAACGCCACCAGCACAGCCGCAGGGCGCAGTACGCGCCCCGCAGGCAGGGAGATCCCCTCGTTCAGATCGTAATCCGAAGAGGGTCGCCCCGGTCGGGCCAGAGCGGCCTGTAACCGGGACGAAAGATCACTCATCCTTGGCCTCGACCGGGGTGCCATCGGGGTTTTTCGTGGCTTCAAACCCCAGCGTTTGCGGATCGAATTCGTAATGCGCGCCGCAGAACTGGCAATCGGCGGTGACGATGCCGTCTTCGGTGGTCATATGCGTGATGTCCTTGGCCGAATAGATCGACAGGCTGTTGCGCACCTTATCCGCCGAACAGGTGCAGCCGAATTCCACACGCTGCGGATCGAAGACGCGCGGTTGTTCCTCGTGAAACAATCGCACCAGCAGGTCGGTCGCATGGATGCGCGGGCCGATCAGCTCGATCTCTTCGACCGTGTCCAAGAGGATGTTGGCGCGGTTCCAGTTCTCGCCTTCTTCGCCGTCAAGGATGTCCTCGGCGGTCAGCAGCCCTTCGCTATCGGCACCACCCTCTTCGGGGGCGCGCAGCGGCGAGGCGGGCGGCATATGTTGCAGCATCACACCACCGGCACGCCATGCCTCGGACTGGCCGGGCAGGGTGGCGCGACCATAGGCCAGCTGGAAACGGGTCGGCAGCTGCTCGGACTGTGCGAAATAGGCCTGCGCACAGGCGGTCAGCGACCCGCCCGCCAGAGGCGTGATGCCCTGATAGGGGGTCGTGCCCTCGCCCTGATCCATCAGAACGGCAAAATAGCCTTTGCCGATCTGGGGGAAACCGTCGCCCGCCTCGTCAAGACGCTCTTTGTCAAAGCTGGCCCAAGCGCGGATGCGGGCAGGTTCGCCCTCGGCGGCAGGTGCATAATAGTCGGTGGCGATGATGCGGATCGGGCCGTCGCCGCGTACTTGCAGCGACAGCTTCCAGCGCAGTTTGATGGTCTGGCCGATCATCGCGGTCAGCAAGGCGACCTCGGCCACCAGTGCCTCGACTACGGTGGGGTAGTCATGCTGTTTCAGGACTTCTTCCAGAACACCGTCCAGCCGTGCGACGCGGCCACGGATGTCCGAACGGTCGAGCTGGAAGGGCAGAACTGTATCGTCCCAGGCGATTTGGGATAGCGTACTCATATAGGTCCTCGAAGGGGGTTTGCCTTTGGCTTGGCAGCGGGATTACCTTGCCTATATGGGCGCGACAAGCCGCGAACCCAAGACCTCGCGGAATTTCCCGCGATTTTGTCGTGTCAAATAAAAGGGCTTTGCCATGATTCCACGTTTCGGAGAGCCGCTGCGTCGAGGGCAGCACTACAGGCGCCGTCCCGGTGCCTATGCACTTTTGCTGCGGGGGGATCAGGTGCTGCTTACCCATCAGGAGAAGCCCGTGCCGGAATTTCAGCTTCCGGGCGGTGGAATCGATCCCGGCGAGGGGGCGCTTGCGGCGCTGCATCGGGAGGTGCGCGAAGAGACCGGCTGGGGTATTTCCGGCATCCGCAGGATCGGTGCCTATCGGCGTTTCGTCTATATGCCAGATTATAATATGTGGGCTGAGAAAATCTGCCTGATCCATGTTGCGCGACCGACGGTCTGCTATGGTGCCCCTACAGAAAAAGGGCATAGGGCAGTATGGCAAGATATTGATAAGGCTATAGAAACGCTATCATCTAAAAGTGACCGGCAATTTATTTCGCAGGTTTTCGGGCTGCGGATGCCAAGAAAATGAGCAGGTAAAATGTGGCGTATTTTTGTCACATGCGTGGCCCTCGCGTCATAAGTATGGCCATTAATTGACGTTAAGAGACATTTAACTAGGCTTGTCAGCGAAAATCCGCTACCGCTTGGGAGAGCAAAAACAAATGCAGTCAAAAGAGCTGCACATCTTTTTTGAGGCGGAGCAAGACTCATGGCAAAGTCAGTGGACTTTGCCGTCCGTGATGTTACGGGCGGCGTTTCTCGTGGAACGGTTGCAGGCGATGGTGCTGGCGATTTTATCCAGGTCGGGAGCGGCGACGCGGTTTCGTTGAATCTGCGCAAAACGAATATTTTGAAATATGAACGCGCTGGCGGCGATTTGCACGTCGTTCTGACCGACGGTCGCGTTGTGGATCTGGCAGGCTTTTTCGAGGCCCCTGCCAACACGCTGTATATCTCTGCCGATGGCGAGATCACGCAGGTCAATCTGGAAGATAGCGGCGACGGCGTGCTGTTTGCCAATTACTCCGAGCCGGAAATCATCGGCAAGTGGAGCCCCAATGACGAGCTGGCCTTCCTGGATGGCGACGACATTCTTGCTCCGGTCGAGGAAGATACCGCCGGTATGGCCGGCTTTGCTCCGCTGCTCGGACTTGGTCCGTTGTTGGCAGGCGGTGCGGCGGCTGCGGGCGCGGTTGCGCTGGCAAGCGGCGGTGGCGACGATGAAGGTGACGATAAAGACAAAAACACCGGTGGTAGCGACGATGGTGATGATGATGCCATCATTCCGACGGTCAATGACCCCGATGCCGATTACACGCTGACCACCAATACCGATGATCCCAAGGCCGAGGTCAGCGGTACCGGCGAGCCCGGATCGACCGTTGTTGTGACGCTGGGGGACCAGACGATCGAGACCACGGTGGACGAGAATGGCGACTGGGCCGTGACCTTCGAGGATGATACCTTCCCGTCGGATGGGGATATGACCTCGACCGTTGTGGTAACGTCGCCTGGCGGAACGGAATACACCCTTGATGGTCCGGATTTCCTGATCGACATGACGCCGCCTGCGGTCGAAGTGACCTATGGTGCGGAATCGACCTCCGATATCGAGAATCTGGCCGAATATGCGGACGGTATCTCGATTGGCGGGACGGGCGAGGCCGGGGCCTCGATTACGGTCACGATCAACGGTCAGGAACAAAGCACCACGGTTGACACCGATGGCAACTGGAGCGTGACGTTCACGCAAGACCAGCTTCCGGCGGGCGAATACTCGACGGATATGGTGGTGACCGCGACCGATGTGAACGGGAACGTCACCGTTCTTAACGATGTTCTGGTCGTCGATACCGAACTCAATGTATCCTTCTCTTCGGCCAATGTGACCGCTGACAATGTGGTCAGCGCGGCAGAAGCCTCTTCGGGCTTCACCCTTTCGGGGACGACCGATCTGGACGCGACGTCGGTCAGCGTGTCGATCAACGGCAAGATCTATGATGCAACGGTCGATGCCAGCGGAAACTGGAGCGCGGTTGTCACGGATTCGTCGCTGTCGAGCGGCAGCTATGTGGCGACCGTGACCGCAATCGATGATGCGGGCAACGTCTCCACCGCTACGAAATCCGTAACGGTGGATAGCTCGGTGTCGGTGGGCATCGACAGCACGCAGATGGGCGATAACGTGATCAGCGGCTCGGAAACCTCCGGCGTGATCCTGACGGGGACCGCAGAGGCACTGGCCACGGTCACTGTCAGCTTCGGCTCGGGCACGCGCACGGTCGTTGCCGGTGCCGATGGCTCCTGGAGCGCGAATTTCAGCGCCTCCGAAGTGCCTGCCGATAGCTCTGCCGCGACGATCAGCGTGAGCGCAACCGATGCCTATGGCAATACGGCCAGCGCAAGCCAGACGATCAAGGTGGACACCGTTCTGGATACGCTGACCGTTTCGACCAGCACGCCCAATGATGATCTGGCCGATAACGTGGTCAACGCCACCGAGCGGGCTGGCGGTCTTGTGCTGAGCGGCACGGTCGAAGTCGGGGCGCAATCGGTGACGGTGACGCTGGCGGATGGCAGCCAGATTTCGGCAACCGTGAACTCGGCGACCGGAACCTGGAGCGCGACGGTTCCGGCGGATAGCCTGCCCGAGGGTGCCGCGGCAACCGAAACCCTGACCGTGACCGCCGTGGATGCATATGGCAATAGCGGTTCGACCACGCTGGATGTCGTCTTCGATACGGTTGTCGAGAACTTCTCGGTCAACTCGGTGACGGCCGATAACACCGTGAACAGCGCCGAAGCGGCCAGCGGGTTCGCGATTTCGGGCACTGTCGAGGCAGGGTCGACCATCACCGTGACGATCACCGAAACCGGTGCGACCCAGACGGTGACGGTCGGGGCCGACGGGACGTGGACGACCACATTCGGCACCGATGATCTGCCCGCAGGCACCGGCACGGCGACCTATTCGATCACCGCGGTCGATGCACATGGCAACACGCTTGAAGGCGATACCGCGACCTCCGGCACCTTCAGCTATGACCTCGAAGCGCCCGAAGCGCCCGATGTCACCTGGTCCACCAACGGGTCGAGCACCGTGCGTGCCCTTTATACCGACTCCGATGGCGAGGCTGATAGCTACACCGTGTCGGCAATCTCCGGCGATGGGACGGTGACCGAGCTGACGCATACCGCAACCGCCGCGAATGACGGTTCGGGCGAGGACATCTATTCCTTCTCGTCGCAGGCCATGAGCACCTATTTCGCGGTGACGGATGTTGATGCGGCAGGCAATGAAAGTTCGACCCTGACCGTTTCCAGCGAAACCGAGGTCAATCTTGATCTGTCGCGCGCCGGTCTGGACCAGTTCGATTTCTCCAAGATCGACCTTGATCTGGCGGATGTGAACCTGACCATCAGCGGCGACCAGATCCAGTCCCTGACCGGTGCGGAAAACACGCTGATCATCGAGGGGGACTCCGATGATACCGTCAGTGTCTCGGGGATGACCAAATCCGACACAAGCGATATGGATGGTTACACGCTTTACACGCTCGATGACGGCGATGCGAAGCTTTATGTCGATGACAGCATCACGACCTCTGTAATCTAAGGCGGGTAGATGGCTGATATGTGCAATTCCCGGACGGTTCTCGTCCGGGCGGCACTTCTGAGTGTCGTGATGACCTCTCTTTCTGGTTGTCTGGGCGGAGGGACGCCGTTTCCCTCTGGCCGGTCTGCCTATGCGCCCTCCGAGAACGGCTTTGCCGAACAGCCTCCCGGTGTGACGGCGCAAAGCTCTGCGATTATCGGCGATCTGGCGTCCCGACGTTCTGTCCTGCCTGCGGGTGGGGCCTATGATCAGGTCGCCAAAGCGGTTCTGGGCTACCAGAAAAGTGCCGCCCAGTCCGAACTTGTCGTCAAGAAACTGACCGCTCAGGCCAAATCGAAAAACTGGCTGCCCACCCTGAAACCGGGCGTCAGCCTGACCTCGCTGGGGGATCTGGCGACGTCGATCGTTCTGGATCAGGTGCTGTTTGATAATGGCGCCAAACGGGCCGAGCGCGAATATGCCGCAGCCGATGTCGAACTGGCAGCGGTGAAGCTGTCTTCGGATTACAACGACAAGGTCTATTCGGCACTTGCCCATTATATCAAGGCCCGTCAGGCCGAAGCCGAGGGCGCTGCGGCCACGCAGGCCAGCAACAAGCTGTCAGAATATGACAATATCATGCGCCAGCGCGTGGAAGGCGGCCTGTCGGATATGTCCGAGCAGCGGGTGCTGACCCAGAAGCTGATCGATATGCAGGCCACCGAGGCCGCATTGCGCGACACCGCCCGCTCCGAGATTGCGCAGCTTGAGTCCATGACGGGCGGCGCTGCGGTGCCTGCGCGGGGAATCGATGCGCTGAATATTCCCGATCCGTTGCCCGATGCGCTGAGCGTCAAAGAAGCCGAAGGCAATCGTGGCCTGACCGTCGCCGAAGCAAAGATCAGCCGTGCGGGGCTGTTGCCGGGGTTGTCGGCCAGCGCCTCTGTCGGGAGCGGTAAACCGGATGCGGGGGTCAATCTTGGCACCAGCAGCGGGTTCGGTTTCGGCACGGGCGATCAGCTCAAGGCGCTGGATGCGGCGCGCCAATCGGCGCAGCAGCAGGTCGAACAGGCACGGCAGGAAGCCTATCAGGATGTGGTGACGCTGAAATCCAAGCTGACGGCTGCAGAGGCGAAGCAGGGGCGGGATGCCAATGTGGTTGCCGAAATGGAAAAGAGCCTTGCGCTTTACACCGAGCAGTACCGTCTGGGCGGGCGCAGCCTGATGGAGCTTGTTAACCAATTTGAAAATTATGCCGAGATGCGGCAGGACTTGGCTGGACAAAAGTACGATATCGCCCTGATAAGGCTAGAAATCGCACGCCGGTACGGGCTCCTTGTCGACGGGAGCGTCATTTAGCAGGGTAGAGAGTTTTGGCAGAGCGCATCATAGCATTCGACATCAATGCGTCCCATATCAGTGGGGCGAATGGTGAGCTGCGCTCTGCCGCTGGCGACCCTAAACTTCCGGTTGCGAAGCCGCCCGCCGGTCAGAGAACCTCGGATCGTGCCCGCGCCCGTGCCGAGCTGGCCGCGCTTTATGCCGGACTTCTCGGGGCCGATATTCCGGCCATCGACATTCTCGAACAGATGCTACGCGCGGTGGGCGAGGCGACGGCGGCGCTGACCGGCGATGCCAAGGAGGCCGCCGAGATCAAGCCCGAGCATATTGCGGCTGTTCTGCGGGTGGCGGGGCTTGTGTCTTCGGTCGAGAAGATCCCCTCGATCACGCCCGATCAATGGCCCGCACTGGCGCAGATGAGCAATGGCCAGATGGTTCTGGTCATCGGGCAGGATGGCCAGACGCTGTTCGTCTATGACAAAACCTGTAAGGACCAGCGCGCCGAAGTGCCGGTGGGCGAATTTGTCAGCTTCTTTACCGGCACCGTGATCCGTGCGCGGACCTCGCTTAAGCAGCTTGAGGACCGCCACAAGATTTCGTCCGAGCGCGAGCACTGGTTCTGGGGGGCGTTCCATAAACAGCGCCGTGCTTTTGTCGAGGTGGCGGTCGGGTCGCTTTTCGCGAACCTTCTGGCGGTGGCCGTGGCGCTGTTCAGCCTGCAGGTCTATGACCGTGTGATCCCGCACCAGTCGACGGCCACGCTTTGGGTTCTGGCTCTGGGCGCGTTTCTGGCGCTTGGTCTCGAGATGGCGTTGAAAGTCGCGCGCTCGGGCTTGATGGATATGGCAGGTCGCAAGATCGAGCTATCGGTCCAGCAATTGCTGATGGAACGGCTGCTGGGCATGAAGGTCGCGCCGGGTAAACGCTCGCCCAGCCAGCTTTTCTCGGCCATGCGCGAGTTTTCCTCGGTCCGCGAGTTTTTCACTGCCTCGACCATCGGCACGCTGGCGGACGTGCCTTTCGTGTTCGTTTTCCTGTTTCTGGTGGCCTCTATCGGCGGCTCGCTGATCTGGGTTCTTCTGGCGGGGGCGGTCCTGATGGTGCTGCCGGGGCTGTTGTTCCAGCGCAAGATGATCCGCCTGACCGAAGCAACCCAAGGCGCCTCGGTGCGCGCGTCCCGTCTGCTGCACGAAGCGATCTACGAGCATGAAACCGTGGCC
Source organism: Thioclava sp. NS-SX20 (assembly GCF_057380695.1). NCBI lineage: Bacteria > Pseudomonadati > Pseudomonadota > Alphaproteobacteria > Rhodobacterales > Paracoccaceae > Thioclava > Thioclava sp. NS-SX20. The sequence goes on from NZ_CM170816.1 coordinate 2,633,996, forward strand.
ACTTCACGCGGGGCGGATCGGTTCAAACGGATCTGGGAAGAGCTGATCACCCTGTCGGCGATCAAATCCTCCGAACAGCGCAAGCTGGCCGCGGCCCTGACCTATTGGGCGCAGATGGTCCAGCAGGGCACCTATATCACCGCCGTGGTGATCGGGACCTATAAGGTGTTTTCGGGCGATTTTACGGTCGGGTCGATCATTGCCATCGGGATCCTGACCTCGCGCACACTGTCGCCCCTGACCCAGCTTGCAGGCACGCTGTCACGCTGGTCGAATGTCAAACATGCGCTGGACGGGCTGGATGCGATCATCGAATCCGATCAGGCGCAGGCCGATGACCGTTCCTATCTGCGCACCGAGCAGGTGCGGGGCGAATACGAGATGCGCCATGTGAATTTCCAATATGATCAGGACAGCTCCCTGACGCTGGATATTCCCAACCTGAAGATCCCTCCGGGGCAGAAGGTTGCCGTGCTGGGCACTAACGGGTCCGGCAAGTCGACGCTCCTGAAGCTGATGGCGGGGCTTTATGATCCGCAAGCGGGGCGGATTTTGCTGGACGGGATCGATATCGGCCAGCTCCATCCGCGCGATCTGCGCCGCTCTCTGGGCTATCTCAGTCAGGATGTCCGGTTGTTTGCGGGGTCCTTGCGGGAAAACCTGAACCTGACCCAGCTGGAACGCGATGATGCCCGCCTCTATGAGGCGCTGGATTTTGCAGGGCTTGGGCCGTTTGTGCGTAGCCATCCGAAGGGGCTGGACCTGACCCTGCGCGATGGTGGCGAGGGGCTGTCTGTCGGGCAGCGCCAATCCATTGGCTGGGCGCGGCTCTGGTTGCAGGATCCGTCGGTGGTCATTCTTGACGAGCCGACCTCGGCCTTGGACACGACGCTGGAGGCCACATTGGTCAGCCGCTTGCAATCGTGGCTGGAAGGTCGCACTGCGATCATCGCGACGCACCGCGTGCCGATCCTGTCTTTGACCTCGCGCACCCTGATCCTGCAGAATGGAAAACTGGCAGTGGACGGCCCGCGTGATGCGGTTCTGGCCCACCTCACCAAAGCGAAAACCGGAACCTGACATGGCCACGATCGACCCCAGTGTGATCCTTACCCGCACCAAACGGATGAGCATGACTGTCTGGCTGGTCGGGATCGCACTTGCGATCTTTCTGCTTTGGGCTTCAATGGCTTGGGTTGACCAGATTGTGCGCGGTCCGGGGGAGATCGTGTCGTCGTCGCGCCCGCAGATCATCCAGAACCTCGAGGGTGGAATTCTGGCAGAGCTGGATGTGGCCGAGGGGGATCATGTCGAGGCGGGGCAGGTGCTGGCGAAGCTGTATGCCACGCAATACCAGACCCAGACCGATGATTTGCGGGACCAGATCGCGGGGCTTGAAATCCGCCAGATGCGGCTTGAAGCCGAGATGAAAGATACGCTGATTTTCAACCCGACCAGAGAGCAGATCCGCCTTGTGCCCGATATCATCGCCTCGGAATCGGGGCTGCTTGAGGCGCGGCTGGAAGATTATCACGCCCGTGTGTCGGGGGCGAAAGCCGTGGTTGCACAGGCAAAGGCAGAGCGTGACCTTGTTGAACGCATGTATGAAAAGCAGGTTGCACCACTGATCGAGGTAACCAAATCGCGCAAGGCCTTCGAGGATGCACAGAACCAGCTCAATGAAATCATTACCAAAACCGAGCTGGATCGGGCCTCCGATTATTCGGATACGCTGAACAAGCTGGGCACCCTGCGTCAGCAACTCAAACTTTCGGAAGATCAACTGGGCCGCACCACTTTGGTGGCCCCGATGCGGGGGATCATCAACCAGCTATCGGTCACCACGATCGGCGGTGTCGTTCAGCCGGGCCAGCAGATCATGCAGATCATTCCCGAGGGCGAAGAGTTGTATATCGACGCCCAGATCGCACCGAAAGATATTGCGAATGTTCGTGCGGGGCAGGATGCCACGATCAAGCTTTCGGCCTATGATTACACGATCTATGGCAGCCTGACCGGTAAGGTGGTTGTGGTCTCTGCCGATACGTTCAAAGACGAGAAAGACCCAAATGCGCAGCCACATTACGAGGTTACGTTGAGTGTGGACCTGTCTGATCTGACAGAGCGCCAGCGCAATCTGGAAATCCGTCCCGGCATGCAGGCGACGGTGGAGTTGCATACCGGCGAGAAGACCATTCTGCAGTATCTGCTCAAGCCGCTCTACAAATCCCGCGAGGCCCTGCGCGAACCGTAAGCCTCCGCGCGAAGGGTCAGTCCGCGTTCCGCTTCGCGCCGTTGAATTCGAAGAAAACGGCAGAGACATCATCTGTCAGATTGCCATCGGCGTAATTCTCGACCTCCCAGTAAAGCGCATCAAGGAAGCCGTTGCCGTTGAGATTGGAGAGCGTCTTCAGCATGCTGTCGAGCCCGTTCTCCATAAGCAACTGGCCGTCATGCGCGGTTGCTTCCGTGATGCCATCCGACATCAGAATCAACCTTTCGCCGGGTTCGAGCACGGTCGAGAACGTCTCATATTGGGCTTCCTCGATCAGCCCCACAGGCAGGCCGCCCTGTCCCAGAAGCTCTATCGTGCCATCAATGCGTTGCTTGACGGGATGTGGATGCCCGCCCTGCACCATCAGAACCTCGCCCGAGACCAGATCCACATCGGCATAGACCATCGTGAAATAGCTCTCGGTCTGCATTTCATCCAGAACGAGTTTGTTGAGATAGGTCGCCAGCTCGCCCGGGTCCATGCCTTCGTAGATCCCGAAATCCGAGAGGACCAAGGCGATGTTCTGATCGGGCGAAGAGCCCGAAAGATACCCCGCAAGCCGCGCGGTCATCAGGGCCGATGTAATACCGTGGCCGGAGACATCGATGCCATAAAGCCCGACACGCCGCGCATTGATCGGGAAAAAGCCTACAAGATCACCGCCCACCTGACCGCAGGGCCGGAGCATGAGCGTTACCTCCGAGCTGCCGAAGCTCCGGTATCTTTCTTTGACAAGGCTTTGCTGGAGCTGCCGTGCCTCGGATAGATCGCGCCGAATACCTTCATGTACGGTTTTCAGCTCATCCAGCGTCGAACTCAGAAGCTGGTTCTTTCGCGTCAGTTCGCGCTCCATACGCAAGATCCGGTCACCGGCCTGCAGGCGTGCGCGCAACTCGTTCCCGTTGACCGGCTTGGCCAGAAAATCATCGGCCCCGCTTTGCAGACCCAGTGCCACTTCGGCTTTTTCCGATTTGGATGTCAGCAGAATGAAATAGCCATAACCTGCCCGCGGCATTTCACGGAATTTACGGCAGAATTCCACACCGGACATGCCGGTCATCATCCAGTCGGAGATGACGATATCCGGCTCGAACTGCTGGCAAATCTCAAGCGCCTCTTCGGCAGAGGCGGCTTCGGTGACATCATAGCCGGACCGTGAAAGCTGCGCCGATAGAATACGACGCTGCATTTTGCTGTCATCGACAACAAGCACGCTGCGGCGCGCATTCTCGTCCGGCGTTTGGGTGGCCGGCGAAAGCTTATACAGAGGATCCTGCAAGCCGATTCCGCTCCTCGTGACACTACTGATGGCCATCTTTGGCGCAGCCACTCTTAATTTGGCGTAAATCCCAGTAAGTTTCCGCGCTTAAGTTTTTGGCAAGTTTTCTTGCCTAGCCTTGTCGCTGGTGGTGTTGCCCTTTGGTGGAGGTTCAGATGATCGATTGGGATCGGGTTGCCGAGTTGCAATCCGAAATTGGGGCAGATGGCTTCGGTGAAGTCGTCGAGCTCTTTATGGACGAAGTCGAGGGTGTGGTCATGCGTTTGGGGACCCGTCCCGAAAAGCTGGAAGAAGATTTGCACTTCCTCAAAGGCTCTGCGTGGAATCTCGGCTTCCGTGCTTTTGGCGTGATGTGCCAAGAGGGCGAACGGCTTTCTGCGGCAGGCCGGTCGTCCGAAGTGGATGTCTCCGCGATTCTCGATATCTATGCGGCGTCCAAAAAAGATTTCATGGCCCGCGTGGGCGAGTTCCTCAGCGCGGCCTGATATCGTCAGCCCCCCACCAATCAGCGGATCGGTGGGGGGCGTTCGCGTCAGATCAGAAACTCGGCCAAAATGGCATCTTCTGTAATATCGCGATATGTAAAGCCGGCCTGATCAAGCTGCTGGGTCAATTTGCCGAAGCTCGTCGGATCGCGCGTTTCGATGCCAATCAGCACCGAACCGAAATTGCGGGCCGATTTCTTCAGATATTCGAAGCGGGCGATATCGTCCTGCGGACCAAGCATCTGCAGAAAATCTTTGAGCGCGCCCGGACGTTGCGGCATACGCAGAATGAAATATTTCTTCAGTCCCGAATAGCGCTGCGCCCGTTCCTTGACATCGGGCAGACGTTCAAAGTCGAAATTCCCTCCGGAAACGATACAGACCACAGTCTTGCCGGCAATTTCGTCGCGCATGTCCTGTAGCATGTCGATCGACATCGCTCCCGCAGGTTCCAACACGATGCCTTCGACATTGAGAAGCTCCAGCATGGTTCGGCAGATCCGGTTTTCAGGCGCGCCGAACACATGATCTGCGGGGACGTCGCGCAGGGCTTCGAAAGGGGTCTGGCCAATCCGCGCCACAGCCGCGCCGTCTACGAAACTGTCGACATGGGGCAGGGTGACCAGTTCACCGGCTTCCAAGGCGGCATGGAGGCTCCGCCCGCCCATAGGTTCGACATAGCGGAATTGCGTTTTGGGGCTGGCGGCCCCGAGATAGCGCGTGACACCGGCTGACAGCCCGCCGCCGCCCACCGGAATGGTGACGAAATCCGGCGCGCGCCCAAGCTGGTCCAGCAGTTCCACGGCCACGGTCGCCTGACCTTCGATCACATCGCTATTGTCGAAAGGCGCCAAGAAATGCGCGCCTGCCTCTGCACAGAAAGCTTGGCTGGCCGCCAGAGTGTCGTCGAAATAATCCCCCGTCAGCACGATTTCGACGTTATCCCCGCCAAAGCTGCGGGTTTTATCGATCTTCTGCTGCGGCGTTGTCACCGGCATGAAAATTGTGCCCCTGACCCCGAAGTGACGGCAGGCATAGGCCAGACCCTGCGCATGGTTGCCAGCGCTGGCGCAAACGAAATGATCCGCGCTCGGGTCGGCCAAGCGCAATTTGCGCATCGCGGTGAAGGCTCCGCGCAGCTTGTAGCTGCGCACGGGCGTCAGATCTTCGCGCTTGAGCCAGATATCCGCCCCGTAGCGCTCGGACAGGAAGTCGTTCCGCAGCAGGGGCGTCGGCTCGAAAAGGTCGCGCAGCGCGCGGGCGGAGGCTTGGGCGTTCAGGGCAAAATCTGTCATGGCTCATGGAATACGCATGGTTGAAAAAGGCGCAAGTCAAATAACGCGATTGCGCAGGCAGAGCTGTTGATAGGCGGCCGTCGTCACTGCAAGGAAGAGAATGGTCGAGCAACCGATGGTAAGGTTGTAAAGCAAAATATGGAGAACCAATGCAATCTCATCCGGAAGCGCCACTGTCAGGAGCGCCAATAGACTCATCGGGATAGCCAGAAAATTATTGGCAAGTGCAAGGGTTAGAGCAAGGCCGATCATCAGAAAGGGTGTGCGCTTCATGATCTGTATGCCCGCCAAGAGGGAGTGATCGGTTTTGCCGATTGCTCTGCCAGCTAGTGGAATGAAAAGGGCAAAGATCACGCCACTTACAGCCAGAATGAGGCAAAAGGTCAGTGGAAAGCCAATTGGCGTTCGAATCGTGCCCATGCCGAGGAGTACAGTGACAGCTACGAAAGCAGCAGAGGTCAGGGTAAGGGTGATGACCCTCCCACATTGTGCCAGCACATCCTTTTGGCGTGGTTGTGACATGACCACCCCTTCCAGAGCCAGTTTTGGCAGTGCAAGCGAAACATGAGTATAGGCCAGAAGTAAAAGGACAATCGTATAAAAGCCCGCCATATACTGGGCGGTCAGGCTGGCTGGTGCAGAGCCATGCGGGAGGTAGAAGATCGTCTCACTGATCACGGCTATCAGACAAAGAATAGCCGGCCATTTGAGGATGGATCTGTAGTTGCGATAGAGGCTTGCAAGGAAGTGCAGCGACAATTTCAGGATCGATATATACATGAACGAGCTTCTTGGCAGATAAAATTTCAGGGGCGCTTTAGTCGATTGGATATTGGGCAGGCCGGATCCGGATCACAGAATGAAACGCGCTAAAAGCCATCGGCCCCTTGTAGCACAGAAAAAAACGCTCTATCCCCACGTCAAAATCTGTTCCTCGGGAGATGTCAATGTCCGCGCCCAAGAAAGTCGTGCTCGCCTATTCCGGCGGCCTCGATACCTCGATCATCCTCAAATGGCTGCAAACCGAATATGGCTGTGAGGTCGTCACCTTCACCGCCGATCTGGGGCAGGGCGAAGAGCTGGACCCCGCACGCAAGAAGGCCGAGATGCTGGGCATCAAGCCGGAAAACATCTTCATCGAAGACGTGCGCGAAGAATTCGTGCGTGATTTCGTCTTCCCGATGTTCCGCGCCAATGCCGTTTACGAAGGTCTCTACCTGCTGGGCACCTCGATCGCGCGTCCGCTGATCTCCAAGCGTCTGGTGGAAATCGCCAAGGCAACCGGTGCCGATGCCGTGGCGCATGGCGCGACCGGCAAGGGCAACGATCAGGTCCGTTTCGAGCTGGCCGCCTATGCGCTTGATCCCTCGATCAAGGTGATCGCGCCTTGGCGTGAATGGGACCTGCATTCGCGGACCGCACTTCTGGACTTCGCCGAGAAGAACCAGATCCCGATTGCCAAAGACAAGCGTGGCGAGGCTCCCTTCTCGGTGGATGCGAACCTGCTGCACACCTCTTCCGAGGGCAAGGTTCTGGAAAATCCGGGCGATATGGCGCCCGATTACGTCTACCAGCGCACCGATGATCCGGTTCTCGACGCGCCGAACGAGCCTGAATATATCGAGATCGGGTTCGAGAAGGGCGATGCCGTCTCGATCAATGGCGAGGCGATGAGCCCGGCTTCGATCCTGACCAAGCTGAACGAGCTGGGCAAGAAGCACGGCATTGGTCGTCTGGACTTCGTGGAAAACCGCTTCGTCGGTATGAAATCGCGCGGCGTCTACGAGACCCCCGGCGGCACCATTCTTCTGGAAGCACACCGCGGCATCGAGCAGATTACGCTGGATTCCGGTGCGGGTCACCTGAAGGATTCGATCATGCCGCGCTATGCCGAGCTGATCTATAACGGCTTCTGGTTCTCGCCCGAGCGTGAGGCGCTGCAGGCGCTGATCGACAAGACGCAGGAATATGTCACCGGCACCGTGAAGCTGATGCTGTTCAAGGGCGCGGCCCGCACCGTGGCGCGCTGGTCGGAGTATTCGCTCTATTCCGAGAAGCACGTGACCTTCGAGGAAGATGCAGGCGCCTATGACCAGAAGGACGCGGCGGGCTTCATCAACCTGAACGCCCTGCGTCTGAAGCTGATCGCGACCCGCAACGCGCGCGTGGCAAAATGAGCAAATCGCAGCCCCATGCCGCCATTGTCACCGTATCCGACCGCGCCTTTGCGGGGGACTACGAGGACAAGGGCGGTCCGGGCTGCGAAGACTGGCTTGGCGGCGTGGTGACCTCGCCGCTAAGCATCTCGCGCCATATCATCCCCGACGGGCGCGAAAGCGTGGCCGAAAAGCTGCGCGAACTGGTGGGCCAAGAGGCCGATCTGATCCTTGTCACCGGCGGCACCGGCCCTGCGCCCCGCGACCAGACGCCCGAGGGCGTGGCCGATGTGATGGAAAAGGAACTGCTGGGTTTTGGCGAGGAAATGCGTCGCGCCTCGCTGGAAGAAGTGCCCACGGCCATTCTGTCGCGCCAGACTGCGGGCATTGCAGGGAAATCGCTGATCATTACGCTGCCGGGGAAGCCCTCAGCCATAGCGACCTGCCTCAACCGCGTTTTCGCCGCTGTGCCCTATTGCCTTGATCTGATCGAGGCGGGATATATCGAGACAGACCCCGCCAAGATCAAAGCCTTCCGCCCGAAGGCGAAGTAATCAGCGCGCTTTTTCCACCGCAGCTTTCCAGAAGTCCGGATCGTCATAGATAGTCGGATCGGTTACGCCCGCCAGATCGAAGGCTTCGCGCCGCTCGACGCAGGTGCCGCAGCGCCCGCAGTGGTTTTCCCCGCCCTTATAACAGGACCAGGTCTGGGCGAAATCTGTGCCCAGCCGTGCGCCTTCCTCGATAATCGCCGATTTCGGCACGCGAACAAAGGGTGTGAAAAGCGACACATCGGCATAGCCATCCAGCGCCTGTTTCTGCATCGCCTCGAAGGCCTCGGTAAAGGCGGGGCGGCAGTCGGGATAGATGAAATGGTCGCCGCCATGCACGGCTGTTGCCACCGCATCGGCGCCACGGGCCGCCGCAATCCCGAAAGCGATGGTCAGCATGATCGCATTACGGTTCGGGACGACGGTGATGCGCATCGTCTCTTCGGCGTAATGGCCATCGGGCACATCCACATCATCGGTCAGCGCCGATCCGGTCAGCGAAGCCCCGATGCCGCGCATATCGATGATGTCATGTTTGACGCCAAGACGCTGGGCCGCGCAGGCGGCGAAATCCAGTTCCTTGCGGTGACGCTGGCCGTAGTCAAAGGACACCAGCCCGACAAGGCTGTGTTCGGCGGCGATCTTATCGGCCAGAGTGACGGAATCGAGGCCGCCGGAACAGATGACGATGGTTTTCATGAAAGCTTCCCTGTTTTGATGCATCCGGGTGGGCTGCGACCGGAGATCAGGGTTTAGCGCGGAAGCTGCGCCAAACCAAGGGGCCTTGCACGGTGTTATTCGGTGATCTTGGTGGCCATAAGCCGTTCCGCCTGACTTTCAGGCAGGCCATCGGCCAGCACCAGCCCCCATAGCAGAAGCGGAATCGCCACAATCCCGCCTACCGGTCCCCAGAGCCAGATCCCGAAGATCAGCGAGAGAAAGACCAGCAGCGGATTCAGGCGCATATGTTTGCCAACGAGTGCAGGCGTCACAAACTGGCCCTCCATCGCGTTCAGGCTGGCGTAAAGGATTGCGGGCAGAAGTGAATAGAAGCCGTCGAAGGCCGCGACGCCTGCAAAGACCAAGGCCACGATCAGACAGGCCGGACCGATATAGAGCACGAAGTTGATAAGAAACGCGACAAGCCCCCAGAGCATCGCACCGGGCATGCCAAGCGCAGTCAGAACAAGCCCTGTTGCCAGCCCCAGGCCCGCATTGATCAGGGTAATGGTCAGGAAGTAACGCGACACCTTGCGTTCTGCCGCGCGCAGACGTTTGGCCGTTGTTGCGCGGTCCGCCGGTTCCGACAGATGGCGCGCGACCCAAGCGTAGACTTCGCTGCGAGTCAGCAGAAAAAAGAAGAGCGTGCCGATAAACACCAGAAACTGTGCGAACATCGAAGGGGCCAGCATCAGCGCATCCGAGAGCGTCGGCATTTGCACCCCGCCACCATCTTCTCCGGTCTTGGCCGCAGAATCGCTGACCGCTTCCTGAATGCGGTCGCTCATGGAGTTGAGATTGGAGATGGCGCTTTTATAGCTGTCGATGGTCGAGCGCATATCCTGCCAGACCTTCGGGGCCTGATCCACGATCTGATAGACCAGAGGCTGGAAAATCAGGACAATCATCGCCACGATCAGCAATGAGAAGATTAGCGAAGTCAGCGCCCCCCAGACGGGCGAGAACCCCATTTTCTCCCATGTGTCGGAAACGGGTGAAAGAACGATGCCCGCGACCAGTGCAAGGATCATCGGGGCAAAGATGCTTTCCACCTGTACGAGCGCGAAGACAACGCCGACCGCCCCTAAAAAGATGACGGCAATACGTGACAGGGTCTCTAGGCGACTCATGAAAGATATCCTCTGTTTCGCGCCCAACGTCTGAATTTTCGCCTTTGTTCCTGCGGAAGGCATAAATTTCACAACAGGTTATTCGGATTTCAGAAAATCAAAAAAGCCGGAGTTTCCTCCGGCTTTCCTGCATGCATTTCTCTGTCGCTTAATGCGCCACACCATTGGTCTGAAGATGGCTGCGCAGGTTTTTCACCGAAGCGCTGGCCTCTTTGGAGAATTCTTCCGCAAGACGGTCTCCAAGGTCCGACCCTTCCTTCTCGGCGCTGCGCGCAACGTCGCGCGCGGCATCAAGCGCTTCTTTCTTCACGCGGGCCGCAAGCTCTTCGGCGCGTTTTTTCTCTTCGCGATAGAACGACATCGCCTCTTCCTTGGCGCGGTCGATATAGGGGCCTGCTGCCGTATTGCGCAGCTTGTCCTTGGGCATTGCGGCAAGAACGGCAGCGCCCACGGCAAGGCCCAGCACCGCGATGACCACCGGATGGTCGGACACGAACTGGCGCGTCTCGGTTGCGGCGCGGGTGCCGTATTCCTGCGCCTTGAGCTTGGCGGCATAAGCGCGCTCGCGGGCTTCGATCACATGTTTGCGGGCCTCCGCAGACAGGTCTTCGAGATCCTTGGACAGTTTCGTGCGCACATCGCCCGAGAATTTCGAGATCATATCGGCGCGTTCCTTTACGAAATCGCGGCCCGATTGGGCATTGTCCTCGGCTTCGCTTTCCAGTTCGCGCAGACGCAGCGTGGCGCTGGCCCGCAGGCGGTCGATCTCTTCCGACCAGTCATTGGCCGCGCTTTCGGCTGCCGCTGCAACAGAGCCGGTTTCCGCAGTTTCCGCACCGTTTTTGCGGCCTAGAAGGAACCATGCCAGACCTGCGCCCGCCAAGGCAAAGGCCACCGGATTCTCGCGGATGGTCGCTTCGGCGCGTTTGGCATAGGGGGTCGCGTTTTCACGAATGAAGTCAGACACATGCTCGGCCAGAAGACCCGGTGCAACGCGGCCCGTTAGATCGGCCAGCGTACCGGCCAGATCGGCCTTGTCTTTGTTCAGGCGGTTTTCGATTTCCTTGATGGTGGCTTTCTCGCTCATTTCAGGCTCTCCTTGAGATTCTGCAGATCGGCAGAGATTTTGGTGATGATTGTTTGCGGGGTCGCCGCAGCACGGCGCAGCAGCACAAAGGCCCGCAGCGCCAGAAGTCCTCCAAGAAGCATCAATAGAACGGTGGTGATCAGGGCCGCCCAGACGGGGGCAAGCCCCGCAGCCTGAAGCGCATAGACCAGCGTTTGCGAAAGGGCCGCAAGCAGGGCGATAGCCGTTGCAAGGGCGATACCCAGACATACTGCCGCAACACGCAGATTGGCCCCCGCCTGCGCGATCTCGGCACGGGCAAAGGCCATCTCATCCCGCCCGAGTTGACGGCCCTTTTCAAAGGCACGCAGCGCCGTATCGGTCAGGCCGGTGTCGGGGCTGGTCGTATGTTCGGGGTGATGTTCGTTCATAATTTACTCTTTGGTCGTCTTGGGGGCGAGGCGAAGTCGGCTGACCCGCATCTGGCAGCTAAACGCCCGATCTCGGGGAAGGTTCCCAAGGCGCGACGGGGGTTGCGTCTTTTTGTCGGGCCTCGCGCGGTAGGGAAAAGTCGGGAAAAACGGGAACGGGCCGAAATCCGGGAACTGGAGCGGGCGCGCGCAAACGCCGCTCGGGGCGTTCGGGTTCCCGTTGGATTTTGCAATCTTTTCGCGGAACCTCCGAGCAAAATGCAACGTTGACCTGCCAGAACGCAAGATGATTGCCAGAAACAACCGATGGAGGTTCCTATGCTTGGCTGGGCTCTTACATTTCTTATTATCGCACTGATCGCCGCCGCTCTTGGTTTCGGGGGCATTGCCGGTGCATCCGCAGGGATCGCGCAGATCCTGTTCGTGATCTTCCTGATCCTGTTCGTGGTGGCTATGGTGGCCCGCGCGATCCGCGGCAAACCGCCGGTCTGATCGGAACGAAATACGCATAATGCAAAAAGGCCGCATCTCTACAGGTGCGGCCTTTTTCGCATGAACCGGGCCTGAAACCGGTCCTTGGTTGGGTTTTTGCGAAAATTGCTCTAGGTAATGACCCGCCCTGATCGGGATTTCTCCCGATCACGAACGACGACGTTCAAGAAACGCAATGCTTGGGTGGCACGTCCCCCGAGCCCGAAACAGGGAGAACGACGTGCATTCACTTGTGCGCAAACTCGGTTTGCGAACCGATCCTTATATATTCTTCATCTCGGCACTCTTCATGGTTGCCTTTGTCATCCTGCTGGTGATCGCGCCGGGTCCGATTGGCGATGCCTTCGCTGCCGGACGCGAATGGATCACCGTCAATCTTGGCTGGTTTTTCATCCTCGGCGTCAATGTCTGGCTGGGATTTCTGATCTGGGCGGCGATGTCGCGTCATGGTCATATCCGGCTGGGGCCGCGCGATTCCCGTCCCGAATATTCCAATCTGAGCTGGTTCACGATGCTGTTTGCCGGTGGGATCGGCACCGTGCTGATGTTCTGGGGCGTGGCCGAACCGATCAGCCATTTCTCGAAACCACCGTTGCCGGGGGTCGAACCCTATAGCACGCAGGCCGCGCAGGACGCGATGTCGATTGCGATCTACCATCTGGGCCTGCACACTTGGACGATTTTCACACTTCCCGGTCTGGCCTTCGCCTATTTCATCAATCGCTACGACCTGCCGATCCGTGTCAGTTCGGTGTTCTATCCCCTTCTGAAAGAGCGGATTTACGGCCCTTGGGGGAAGGCGATCGATATTGCCGCGATCCTCGGGACGCTCTTTGGCGTGGCGGTCTCGCTAGGGCTGGGGTCAAGCCAGATCGCGGCGGGGCTGTCGGCCCTGTTCGGGTTGCGCGATGACACGGTGCTCAAGGTCATCATTCTGACCGTCCTGACAGGGGTCGCCGTTGGCTCGATCACCGCAGGGCTCGATAAGGGGGTGAAGTTCCTCTCGAACCTCAATATCGGTATGGCCGTGGCGCTGATGGTGTTTGTGCTGGTGACCGGCTCGACGCTGTTCCTGCTGCGGGGCGTGGTGGAAACCTTCGGGCTGTATTTCGAAAATCTGCCGCGTCTGGCCTTCTGGAACGACATGCTGGCCGATGAGAATCCCGCAACTCCGAGCTGGGGCTGGCAGGGAAGCTGGACTGTCTTCTATTGGGCATGGACAGTGACCTGGTCGCCCTTCATCGGACTGTTCGTCGCGCGGATCTCGCGTGGGCGTACGATCCGCGAATTCGTTTTCGGTGTGCTGGCCGCCCCTTCGCTTTTCACCCTGATCTGGTTTGCGATCTTTGGCTGGCAGGCGATGGATTTCGACGGTATCGGCCCTGCCGCCCGTGCGGCGATGGGGGATCAGGCCGGTCAGATCAGTGCGGCTGTCGCCCAAAGCGTGCCCTTGGCGATGTTCGCCTTTTTCGAGCACTTCCCGTGGGCCGGTTTTTTACAGGGCTTCGGCGTGGTGATCGTGGCGATCTTTTTTGCCACCTCGGCGGATTCGGCCTCTTTGGTGGTGGACATGCTGTGCACCGGCACCCCCGAGCCGGGGCCTGTGCCGCAGCGTGTGTTCTGGGGGGTCGCGCAGGGGCTGGTGGCCGTTATGCTGATCGTTCTGGCCGGTGATGCCGGTCTGACCGCGCTGCAGCAGGTTATCACCGTGGTCGGTCTGCCGATCTTCATTCTGGTCTCCATGATGATCCCGTCGCTGATCCGCGGCTTTGCGGCGGAGGATATCGACCATGTGACAATCGGCAAGCGCCCCCGACTGTCCGAATTCGACTGACACGACACCAGACACAGGAAGGGGCGCCGGACTGCGCCCCTTGCCCGTTTGCAGTGTTCCAGAAGCTATCCCGTATAGCACAGCGGCCCTACGGTGCGTCCGCACGGGGCATTGCAAATGAAAAAGACCCGCTCGAAATGAAAAAGACCCGCAAGGGGTCTTTGTTTCATGAAGAGCATCCGGTCGGGCGGCTGTGCGGCCGGCTTACTCGGCGAGGTCGGGCTCTTGTTCGCCGTCCAGAAAATGGCGTAGCGCCTCTTCAAGCTGATGCCCCCAGACAGGTTTTTCACAGAAAATGGCACCGGGGAAGCGCGTCTCGATTTCTTCGGCGCGGCTGTGACCGGATTGAAAAACCAGACTGGTGCCGCATTCCTGTAGGCGCTTGGCCAGAGGGAACACCTCGCCATCGCGCAACTGTACGTCAAGGATCGCTACATCCGGGCGCTCCTTGATGATCATTGTCCGTGCCTCCGAGCGGGAAGCGCAGGGGCCTATCACCCGATAGCCCATATCCCCGACCATCATCTCGAGATCCATTGCGACAATGGGCTCGTCTTCGCAGATCAGGACAGTTTTTTGTACATGCTCGTTAGTCTGACAGCCCATAGCTTAGCCTAGTGGTTCGTTTCTCTTCGCTCGTTTCGACCTCGATATCGCCGTGGAGTTGCGCGGCGGAAAGTTTGATCAGGGTCGATCCGAACCCGCTTCCAATCGTCGATTCACCAGGGATAACGCGGTTGGAATAGAGTTCGTTCCACTCAAGAATCAATTTGTTTTTGGGCGCAACCGTCCAGCTTACCTGAAGTGTGCCTTCCGTTGGTCCCAGAACCCCATATTTCGCGGCATTGGTTGCTAATTCGTGGAAAAGCAGGGACAGGGCGTTGATTTCTTTCGTCTGGACATAGACCTCCGGACCGTCAATCCGGATTTCGGCCTGTTTCTCGTAGGGCTCCAGCGCCACTTTCACCACTTCGCGCAGCATCAGGCCGCGACCGGTATCCCCCGACTGGGTCAGTGAATGCGACCGTGCAAGGGCGGCGATGCGCTGTTCCAGCTCGGTGGTGAATTCCTTGACCGAGCCTGCCTTGCGCCCCGCGATGCGCGTCATTCCCGAAATGATGGAGAACATGTTTTTTACGCGGTGGTTCATTTCCCGCAGCATGGTCTCGCGGATCTGCATCGCCTCTTGCGCATCGGTCACATCGAAGATCACCCCGACACGGCGGCCCAGAGCGTCATGCGACAGGCGGCGCCCGACGATTTTCAGCGTGGGTGGCGAGAGGTCCTTGGTGTCCAGACGGATCGCGATATCCATATTGCCTTCGGGGCCAGCCATCTGCCGCAGGCCGTCGCGCAGGATCTCGCGGTCGTCGCGCAGAACATGGCGCAGCAGGGTGCGGGGCTTCGACAGATCGTCGTTTTCGTCAAGCCGGAACAGTGACCGGCAACGCGCGTCCATATCCAGCGTATTGGCGCGGCGGTCATATTCCCAGACACCCAGCCCCGCGACCTCAAGGGCCAGCTTCAGCCGCTCGCCCTCGCGGGCCAGTTCCTGTTCCAGCGTCAGGGCCTGCGAGATATCGGTGAAAACCAGCGTTGCGCCGTCAATCTCGCCGCTGCGGATACGGTAGGGGTTGATCACCAAAGACCATGTCTTGTCGCTTTCGCGCTGGGTGATGGTCAGTTGCTGGACCTGCTGACGGGCAATCACCTGCCGTGTCGCCTCGAAAATCTCGGTGTTTTCGTTGAGATAGCTTGTCACATCGGTCAGCGGACGCCCGCGATCGCCGTGGCGGAACGGATAGAGCGTCAGGATCGATTCCGTGTAATTGCGGATATGCAGGCGCTGGTCCACCACGATCAGGGGCAGGGCGGTGGAGGCGAAGAAGTTCTGCAAATCGGCATTGGCCACGGACAGCTCTTCGATCTTGTTCTTCAACTCGTCATTGACGGTCGAGAGCTCCTCGTTTGTCGATTGCAGCTCCTCGTTCATCGACATCATTTCTTCATTCGAGCTTTTCAGCTCTTCATTGGCGGTCTCGAGCTCCTCGACGGTGGTGTGCAGGCGGGCGCGGGTTGCGCGAAGCTCTTCCTCAAGACTTTGCACATGGCTGTCCGAAGGTTCGACCTCGTCGAAATCGTGATCCTCGATCGGTGTGAACCGCGCCGCATCGCGGAACACCAGCAGGATCGACCGGTCCGGCAGGGGCTCGGCCAGCAGCTCCAGTTTCTGGACGCCGAATTCGGAATGCGCGGACAGGTCGCGATTGACCGATTTGCGCCCGGTCTCGGCCACATGGCGGATCGCGGCCGAAATGGCTTCCTTCAGGCCGGGGCGGGCCACCGACTGCGCATGGCGCACATGGGTATCAAGCAGATCGATATCGAGATATTTGCTCAGCTTGCCGCTGGTCTTCAGGATCTTGCCCGAACGGTCCACTACCATTGCAGGGTTGGCATAGGCGTTCAGCAGCCGCGCTTCGGCCTCTGTGGTGCTGGTGCGCGGCATATTGGGGCTGTCATCCTTCTCGCCCAGGTGGATCCGGCTGGTCTGCTGTTGATCGGCCTGTCCCTTGATCAGCAGCGGATAGGACGAGCGGCTGTCGTCGCGGGTGAAAATCCGCGCGGAGGCCGCCGTGGGGATGAAATGCTTGTCATACTGGCCCACCGTTTCTGACGGACCCAGGAACAATGTGCCCCCCGGACGCAGCGCGAAATGGAAGATCGGCATCACCTCGGCCTGCAACTTGTCGCCGAAATAGATCAGCAGATTGCGGCAGGAGAGCAGGTCGATATTCGAGAATGGCGGATCGCGCACAACGCTATGCAGAGAAAACCGCACACGGTCGCGCAGATGCGAGACAATCTGGAATTTCCCGTCACGCCCGACGGTATAAAGGTCGCGGAACGGTTCGGGGATGTCGGCCAGCGCGGCTTGCGGATAGGTGCCCTGACGCGCGATACGCAGCATCTGTTCGTCGATATCGGTGGCAAAGATCTGTAATTGCTGATGATGGCCGACACGCTGCTGCGCATCATGGAACAGCATGGCCATCGAATAGGCCTCTTCGCCGCTGGAACAGCCGGGGATCCAGACGCGGATCTCGTCGCGTGTGCTTTCCTGAACCAGAGGCTCGATCACCCGCTGGCGTAGGGCTTCGAACTGCTCGGGGTCGCGGAAGAAGCGGGTGACGTTGATCAGCAGCTCGCGGAACAGCTTGTCGCATTCGTTCGCGTCCACCCGCAGGCGGCGCAGGTAGTCAAGCGCATCGCTCAGTCCCAGAACACGGATGCGGCGCTCGATCCGGCGGGTCAGTGTCGAGATCTTGTAGAGCGCGAAATCATGCCCCGATGTTTTGCGGACGACAGCACAGATATCGGGCACCAGCGCTTCGATGGACTGGCCCAGCTGGACATCGTCCAGTTGCAGCGAGCTATGGGAATAGAACTGGCTTATGGTCTCGATGATCCGGCCCGGCGCGCGGATGAAATCGACAAGCCCCGTCGCCTTGGCCGACATCGGCATGCCATCATAGCGCGCGGTTTCGGGGTCCTGCGCAACGCACAGCCCGCCGAATTCCTTGATGGCGCGCAAACCGGCGCTGCCATCGGCCCCCGTGCCGGACAGAATGACACAGGCCGCATAGCGCCCCTGATCGCGTGCGAGGCTTTCAAAGAAATCGTCGATCGGACGGCGCAACCCGCGGGGCTGCTCGAAATCGGTCAGATGCAACACGCGGTTCTCGACCGAGAGCCCGTGTCCCGGCGGGATGATATAGACGCGTCCGCGTTCGATCCGCACCCCATCGGTGGCTTGGGTCACCTGCAGCGCGGTCTGCCGCCCCAGAAGCTCGGCCAGCAGGCTCTCGTGATTGGGGTCGAGATGCTGGATCACCACATAGGCGAAATTGGCATCGGGCGTGGCCTGCGCCAGCATCTCGCGGATGGCCTCGAGGCCGCCGGCCGAGGCACCGATGCCCACCACGCAAATCCGGTTTGTATCAACTTCGTCCATTGGGTCTTAAGTCCTGGGAACGCTTAAACGTGCAATAAGGGTAATAGAATCCGCAATCAGCTGCGCCGAGCTGATCATCGCCAGCCCGTATTCCTTGGCGATCTTGTCAATATCCGAGATGTTGCGCGCCAATGTCGCATCATTGGCATCCAGCCGTGCGCGGTCCAGAACCGGCGACATATCGAACTGCGAGGCCAGTATATAGCGCGTCACCCCTTCCTCGTCGCGCAGCCGCGACATGAAGACAAGGTTATGGAAGCGCGATCCATCCTTGCGGTAGTTCAGAATATGGAACCGTCCACTGTCGCGCAGGTCATCATGAATGAACTTGCTCAGCTCGGCCTTATCCGCCGCATCGCTGTCATCCCCCTGCAGGAACCGGCAATTACGTCCGAGCACGTCCTGTGTCTCGTAGCCGGTAAGGTCGAGGAAGGCATGATTGACCAGACAAAGCGGCACATCCTCGTTCATCTCAGAAAGCGCCAGCGCAATGCGGCTCCGCTCGAAATAACGTTCGAGCGCGGGGGGGAGATCGCTGGGGTCAGCGCTGGGGGCGTCTATCTGGTTCATAGGACCACAATGTGCATCGCGGAGCGGCGTTGGCAAGCCACGACTGGAAGAAGCCCGAAGGCAATCCTGTAGGGGGCTGTGGGGAAGGACATGCTTCTTCAGGGTGTCTGGGGTTTGAGGGGGCGTTCAGGAGCGCTTTGAGGTGGGTTTATTTTCGTGTTGGGGCGGGTGATTCCTGTGGTTTTGGGTGTGTTGGGGATTGGCGTCATAAAACTGTTCGAAATATATACTTTAATTTCAGTTGTTTAGTTGATTTTTTTGGTTTTTGGTCTGTTTTTGTGAAAAAAGGGGTTGCGGGTTGTGGGTGTTCTCCGTAAATACCGCTTCACCGCAGCGGCAGACGACGCAGCGGGGCGCGGAAGCCGCGGCAGACAGGATCGAAAGAGACGGTTTGGAGCGGTTGAAGTGATAGAAATTCGGAAGATTAGGTTGGCGGTTAGCACCTGAGGATTGGGTGCTGCTGGTAATTTTTGTCTTCGGCTCTTTGACATTGATGGTTTTACTGAAGAGATATGCGGGCGGTTTGGTCGATGATCGACTAAATGATCGTTTGCATATCGGCTCACTAGGGCGTCTAGCTCGATGATGTGAGTGTCAGCTTCACTGTTTGTCGGTTTCACGCAAGTGAGAACGGTAAGCAGAAAGCGTTTATCCAATTGGATAGACGATGTGCGAAGGTTCATGCGTCAAGGTTAGCGATGTAAATCGCTTTCAACTTGAGAGTTTGATCCTGGCTCAGAACGAACGCTGGCGGCAGGCCTAACACATGCAAGTCGAGCGAGATCTTCGGATCTAGCGGCGGACGGGTTAGTAACGCGTGGGAACGTACCCTTTGCTACGGAATAGTCCCGGGAAACTGGGTTTAATACCGTATGTGCCCTTCGGGGGAAAGATTTATCGGCAAAGGATCGGCCCGCGTTGGATTAGGTAGTTGGTGGGGTAATGGCCTACCAAGCCTACGATCCATAGCTGGTTTGAGAGGATGATCAGCAACACTGGGACTGAGACACGGCCCAGACTCCTACGGGAGGCAGCAGTGGGGAATCTTAGACAATGGGCGCAAGCCTGATCTAGCCATGCCGCGTGAGCGATGAAGGCCTTAGGGTTGTAAAGCTCTTTCAGCTGGGAAGATAATGACGGTACCAGCAGAAGAAGCCCCGGCTAACTCCGTGCCAGCAGCCGCGGTAATACGGAGGGGGCTAGCGTTGTTCGGAATTACTGGGCGTAAAGCGCACGTAGGCGGATTAGTAAGTTAGAGGTGAAATCCCAGGGCTCAACCTTGGAACTGCCTTTAATACTGCTAGTCTTGAGTTCGAGAGAGGTGAGTGGAATTCCGAGTGTAGAGGTGAAATTCGTAGATATTCGGAGGAACACCAGTGGCGAAGGCGGCTCACTGGCTCGATACTGACGCTGAGGTGCGAAAGTGTGGGGAGCAAACAGGATTAGATACCCTGGTAGTCCACACCGTAAACGATGAATGCCAGTCGTCGGCAAGCATGCTTGTCGGTGACACACCTAACGGATTAAGCATTCCGCCTGGGGAGTACGGTCGCAAGATTAAAACTCAAAGGAATTGACGGGGGCCCGCACAAGCGGTGGAGCATGTGGTTTAATTCGAAGCAACGCGCAGAACCTTACCAACCCTTGACATCCTGATCGCGGTTAGTGGAGACACTTTCCTTCAGTTCGGCTGGATCAGTGACAGGTGCTGCATGGCTGTCGTCAGCTCGTGTCGTGAGATGTTCGGTTAAGTCCGGCAACGAGCGCAACCCACGTCCTTAGTTGCCAGCAGTTCGGCTGGGCACTCTAGGGAAACTGCCGATGATAAGTCGGAGGAAGGTGTGGATGACGTCAAGTCCTCATGGCCCTTACGGGTTGGGCTACACACGTGCTACAATGGCGATGACAATGGGCTAATCCCAAAAAGTCGTCTCAGTTCGGATTGGGGTCTGCAACTCGACCCCATGAAGTCGGAATCGCTAGTAATCGCGTAACAGCATGACGCGGTGAATACGTTCCCGGGCCTTGTACACACCGCCCGTCACACCATGGGAGTTGGGTCTACCCGACGGCCGTGCGCCAACCAGCAATGGAGGCAGCGGACCACGGTAGGCTCAGCGACTGGGGTGAAGTCGTAACAAGGTAGCCGTAGGGGAACCTGCGGCTGGATCACCTCCTTTCTAAGGATGTTTCTAGTAGCTTGGCTTGCCTTGCTCGTGAAACACTTAGCATGAGGCTCAGTCAGAGCCTCAAACATATACGGCCAGGCCGTCCTCATATCTCTTCAGTAGTCGGAAAAATGCCAAGGGCTTCGGTCCAGGAATGGGTCGGTAGCTCAGGTGGTTAGAGCGCACGCCTGATAAGCGTGAGGTCGGAGGTTCAAGTCCTCCTCGACCCACCACTTTCCACAGTTTATGGGGCCTTAGCTCAGCTGGGAGAGCGCCTGATTTGCATTCAGGAGGTCAGGAGTTCGATCCTCCTAGGCTCCACCATAACTTCCGATGACAAAACCAAAGATGGAATTGATCCAATCAGATCAGCAAGACGTTCAAGTGATGAACGGTTTGCTCGTCCGATTGGACGGTTTGATATCGTATATAGAGATGAAATTAAACATCAGCATCGCGGGTTGCCCAAGTACGGGTGACAGCAGTTCGATCTGCAAGCAGCGATGTTGTTCAAGTCAAGTACACTAACCAATGTTGATGATCATAGATCATCAGCGGGAATAGTATGCATGCTTTTGATACAGGAAGAAGTCTATCTTCTTCTGGATCAAATCAAGCGCGAGAAGGGCGTTTGGTGGATGCCTTGGCAGTAAGAGGCGATGAAGGACGTGATACTCTGCGATAAGCCATGGGGAGCTGAGAATAAGCTTTGATCCATGGATCTCCGAATGGGGAAACCCACCTGAATGTTTGTTGTAATTACCTTGGTAATTTACAACGGGCATAACCAGGGACTTATTACCTGAATACATAGGGTTTTAAGAGCGAACCCGGGGAACTGAAACATCTAAGTACCCGGAGGAAAGGAAATCAATATGATACTCCGCTAGTAGTGGCGAGCGAACGCGGACCAGCCGAGCCTTGAGAGTGAGTAGAATGGTCTGGAATGTCCAGCAATATGGGTGATAGCCCCGTATACGAAGCTCAACAGGACGTATTAAGTAGGGCGGGACACGTGAAATCCTGTCTGAAGATCGGAGGACCACCTTCGAAGGCTAAGTACTCCTTACTGACCGATAGCGAACCAGTACCGTGAGGGAAAGGTGAAAAGCACCCCGACGAGGGGAGTGAAACAGTTTCTGAAACCGGACGCCTACAAGCAGTCGGAGGAGCCTCGAGCTCTGACGGCGTACCTTTTGTATAATGGGTCAACGACTTGGTCTTACGAGCAAGCTTAAGCCGATAGGTGTAGGCGCAGCGAAAGCGAGTCTTAAAAGGGCGACGAGTTCGTGGGATCAGACCCGAAACCGAGTGATCTAGCCATGTGCAGGATGAAGGTTGGGTAACACCAACTGGAGGTCCGAACCGACACCCGTTGAAAAGGGTCCGGATGACGTGTGGCTAGGGGTGAAAGGCCAATCAAACTCGGAGATAGCTGGTTCTCCGCGAAAGCTATTTAGGTAGCGCGTCGATTGTATTCTCCCGGGGGTAGAGCACTGCATGGATGATGGGGGCCCACAGCCTTACTGAGTCTAAGCAAACTCCGAATACCGGGAAGAACTGATCGGCAGACACACGGCGGGTGCTAACGTCCGTCGTGGAGAGGGAAACAACCCTGACCAACAGCTAAGGCCCCCAATTCGTGGCTAAGTGGGAAAGCATGTGGGACTTCCAAAACAACCAGGAGGTTGGCTTAGAAGCAGCCATCCTTTAAAGATAGCGTAACAGCTCACTGGTCTAGTCAAGAGGTCCTGCGGCGAAGATGTAACGGGGCTCAAGCCACGAGCCGAAGCTTTGGATGCACTGTGAAGTGCGTGGTAGCGGAGCGTTCTGTGATATAGAACGCTGCCTCCTTAGTATCCTCGGATACATTGGAGGCAATGTTCTGACTGTGAAGCCGGGCTGTAAGGCATCCGGTGGAGTGATCAGAAGTGAGAATGTTGACATGAGTAGCGACAAACAGGGTGAGAGACCCTGTCGCCGAAAGTCCAAGGGTTCCTGCTTAAAGCTAATCTGAGCAGGGTAAGCCGGCCCCTAAGGCGAGGCCGAAAGGCGTAGTCGATGGGAACCAGGTTAATATTCCTGGGCCGTGAGATGGTGACGGATCTGAACCGTTGTTCACACTTATCGGATTGTGTGGGCAGCCTACAGGTCCCTGGAAATAGCCTCTCTATAAGACCGTACCCGAAACCGACACAGGTGGACTGGTAGAGAATACCAAGGCGCTTGAGAGAACCACGTTTAAGGAACTCGGCAAAATGCCTCCGTAAGTTCGCGAGAAGGAGGCCCCATCGCTAGGCAACTAGTGGTGGGGGGCACAAACTAGGGGGTGGCGACTGTTTACTTAAAACACAGGGCTGTGCGAAGCCGTAAGGCGACGTATACAGTCTGACGCCTGCCCGGTGCCGGAAGGTTAAAAGGAGGGGTGCAAGCTCTGAATTGAAGCCCCGGTAAACGGCGGCCGTAACTATAACGGTCCTAAGGTAGCGAAATTCCTTGTCGGGTAAGTTCCGACCTGCACGAATGGCGTAACGATCTCCCCGCTGTCTCAAACGTGGACTCAGCGAAATTGAACTGTGTGTCAAGATGCACACTACCCGCGGTTAGACGGAAAGACCCCATGAACCTTTACTACAGCTTCACACTGGCATCAGGATTGTGATGTGCAGGATAGGTGGTAGCCTTTGAAACCAGAACGCCAGTTCCGGTGGAGGCATCCTTGAGATACCACCCTTCGCACTCTTGATGTCTAACCGCGGTCCGTTATCCGGATCCGGGACCCTGTGTGGCGGGTAGTTTGACTGGGGCGGTCGCCTCCCAAAGAGTAACGGAGGCGCGCGAAGGTGGGCTCAGACCGGTCGGAAATCGGTCGTTGAGTGCAATGGCAAAAGCCTGCCTGACTGCGAGACTGACAAGTCGAGCAGAGACGAAAGTCGGCCATAGTGATCCGGTGGTCCCAAGTGGGAGGGCCATCGCTCAACGGATAAAAGGTACTCTGGGGATAACAGGCTGATGGTGCCCAAGAGTCCATATCGACGGCACCGTTTGGCACCTCGATGTCGGCTCATCTCATCCTGGGGCTGGAGCAGGTCCCAAGGGTACGGCTGTTCGCCGTTTAAAGAGGTACGTGAGCTGGGTTTAGAACGTCGTGAGACAGTTCGGTCCCTATCTGCCGTGGGTGTAGGATACTTGAGAAGAGTTGCCCCTAGTACGAGAGGACCGGGGTGAACGGACCACTGGTGGACCAGTTATCGTGCCAACGGTAGTGCTGGGTAGCTATGTCCGGACAGGATAACCGCTGAAAGCATCTAAGCGGGAAGCCCCCTTCAAAACTAGGTATCCCTTGAGGGCCGTGGAAGACCACCACGTCGATAGGCTGGAGATGTAAGTGCAGCAATGCATTCAGTTGACCAGTACTAATTGCCCGATTGGCTTGATTTGATCCAGTAGTAGACAGACACTCCTACAGATCAAAATCATGCATACAACTTGACTTGCACGCTCTTTACTCGGTTTGGTGGTCATAGCGCTGGCTATACACCCGGTCCCATTCCGAACCCGGCCGTTAAGGGCCAACACGCCAATGGTACTGCGTCTTAAGACGTGGGAGAGTAGGTCACCGCCAAACCTAGCAAAGAGCGTCAATCATCTCTATATAACGATAACACCCCCCAAACGAGACAAACAATAACGCGGGATGGAGCAGCCCGGTAGCTCGTCAGGCTCATAACCTGAAGGTCGTAGGTTCAAATCCTACTCCCGCAACCAATGTTACTTGCATACCAACATCACCGCCAACACACCGCCTCGTATTCCGCGGGGTTTGCGCCGTTTCCGCCTCCTGCAACGTAAGATTTGAAGCCAGATCCCCCACAAGCGCGATCGCGTGCCCGTCCATGGCAGCGGCATCCGGCATCAGCCGTACCTGCGAAATCAACCCGCGAAGCGCCTCGCTCGCCTGAAGCTGGAGCGCCGGGTCTGACAGCGACGATGCCAGATCCGCCACTTTCGCCCGATAGGTCTCAGCGAGTCCCGGATGCAGGCGCAGGGCAGGGGGCTCGGGCGCCGCGGCAAGTGTCAACCGTGTCTTCTCGGCCTTCAGCGTCTCTATTCGTGCCTTCATCGATGGATCATACATCCCGTCTTCGACCGCCGCCAATATACCTGAAATCTTCCGCTCCAGCTGGGCAAGCTCACGCTCGGCCTTGGCGCGTTGCACGACCTGCCCAGCCAGCGCGTCGTTCCAGGCGCGGCGGTATTCTTCGACGAACAGAGCAATCAGCTCCGGGTGCATCAGGCGATCCTTCAGCCCGCCGAGCACGCGGGCTTCGAGGTCCTCTCGCCCGATGGTCGCGCGGTTGTCGCAGACTGCCAGTCCCTTGTTCCGGGAGACGGAGCACCCGTAGCGGGTGCGGTTGATCAGGATGTAGTTGCCACCGCAACAGCCGCATTTGATCAGGCCGGAGAGAAGGAACTTCGGTTGGCGCGCGAAATCGCGGCGCAGCGGTGTGTCATCCTGCGCGGTATGGTTCATCTCTTCCCGGATGGTGTCTTGCCGTGCCTTCACGCGGCGCCAAAGGTCATCTTCGATGATCCGTAGATGCTCGACCTCCTTGATGACCCATTCCTCGGGTGGATTGAGCTGGGCTTGACGCTTACCGCTCGCCGGATCCTTCACTAACCGCATCCCGTCTCGACTGTCTGGGTCTTTGCATGATCCGTATTGAGAGCCTCGATCTGCGACGTGGTGCTGGCGATGGCGGCAGCGATCCGGGTGGACTGCGCATCGGAAAGGCGTCCGCTATTTGTACGGAGGGGCATCTTTGGCCAAAGCCCGTGAAAATAGCGGTTTAGCGCAGAGGTTTTCAGGCGTATGGCATTGCGCCTGAAGATCGCCTCCGCGTGCGATGTGCTCAATCAGGCCGGTTCTCTGAACATCACCGGCCCGCTTGTGCCTGGATTTTGGCGAAAACCGCACCGGTATCGCGGCAATAAAAAACGGGCCGTTTGGCCCGTTTTTTATTAACTTAAGCGTTCGCTTATTTGCAGCGGCTTTCCGCCTCGCCCATTGCGGCGGTGAAGCCCATGAGCGAGAAGGTGTCCTGCGTTTGCGTGCCGCGCGCGGAATGGGCGGTCAGCTTGACATCGGCACCGGCTTTCAGCGCTGCGATGATCTTCTTGTCCTCGTCAGGAGAACCAGCCCATGCGCCCTCGCCATCGGTGAACAGCTTGAATGTGTTGCTGCCCACGGTCATATCCACGGTCGAGCCACCTGCGAAGGGATAGCCGCCCATGAAAGACACTTCGGGCTGTTTGCCCGGGCGGAAGGTGACGAAGAGCAGGATATCACCGCGGCGCACCTGAACCGGCTTGCCGTCTTTGGTGTTCACGGTCGTCTTCGGTGCCGAAACGCCCCAGCATTCTTTCGGGCTGTTTTCAACAAAGACGCTCCAGTCGGTTTCAGCAGCGACACGGTTGGTGGTTTCCTGCGCCAATGCAGGCAGGCTCATGGCCGCACAGGTCATCGCCACGGCAACAGTGGTGCGCAGAACGGAATTCATCATAGATACAGCCTCCAGCTGCTTGGTGCCTCGGTCCCGCCAGAATGGCTTATGCTCTTTTTCTTAGCGTGAAACGGATTTCAACTCGATTTGCGGATAGTAGCGCAAAATTGACCCTACAGGAAAGCCCCTGTGGATGAATTTCACATCATTGTTGAGGCATTCTTCCGATTTCCCGTGCATCTGCGCGCAAGCAGGCCGTGGATTTACCCTGCCAAATTCGTTAGACCAGCACAATCACGCTTGAGGCGGGTATTATTTGACCAGTGGGATGTCGCGCGATGAGACATTTTAAGACCCTAGAGGATCGCCAGACCGTCGAGGCCGAGATGTCCTGGCCCGACCGTCCCAAAGCGCCCACGATCCACCGCTTCCTTTCGCAGACGGCGCAGGCGCATCCGCAGCGCCCGGCGATTTCCTTCCAGCTGTTCTCGGCCCCCAAAGCCCCTGCCGAAACTCTGGACTGGGCCGCGCTTCTGGCGGCGGTGACCCGGCTGGCCAATGCGCTCCATGCACGCGGGATCGGGCAGGAGGACCGCGTGGCCTATGTGCTGCCAAATTGCAATGAAGCCGTGATCAGCTTTCTGGCAGGCACGGTGGCAGCGACGATCTTTCCGATCAACCCGCTGCTGGATGCCGAACATATCGCGGCGCTCCTGCGCGAGACCCGAACCCGTGTGGTGATCACCCTGCGCGCCTTTCCCCAGACCGATATCGCCCAGAAGATGGCGCAGGCCCTGGCTGATGCGCCCGAGGTCACCGATATCATCGAGATCGATCTGGCGCGCTATCTGCGCGGGGTCAAACGGCTGGCCGTGCCTTTCCTGCGGCCCAAAACGACGCGGCTTGAAAACCGCCGCTATCACGATTTCCATAGCCTCTGCGCAAGCCAGCCTGCGGACCGTCTGGTCTTTGATGATCCGCCCGAAGATCGTATCGCGGCGATTTTCCATACCGGTGGCACCACGGGCGCACCCAAGATTGCCCAGCATCGGGTCTCGGGGATGATCTATAACGGCTGGTTGGGCGGGCATCTTCTGTTCACCGAAGAGGATGTGCTGCTGTGTCCGTTGCCGATGTTCCATGTTTTTGCGGCCTATCCGGTGCTGATGTCGGCCATCGCCAGCGGCGCGCATGTCATCTACCCCACGCCCGCGGGCTATCGCGGGGCAGGGGTGTTCGACAATTTCTGGAAGCTGATCGAACGCTGGAAGGTGACCTTCCTGATCACCGTGCCCACGGCCTGTTCGGCGCTGATGCAGCGCAAGGTCGATGCTGATATCTCGTCCTTGCGGATCGCGATCTCGGGCTCGGCGCCGATGCCGCGCGAGCTCTATCACCGCTTCACCGCCGCCACGGGGGTCGAGATCGCCGAAGGCTACGGGTTGACCGAGGCCACCTGTCTGGTGGCCGTGAACCCGCCCGACGGGGTCAAGAAGATCGGCTCTATCGGTATTGCGATGCCCTATACGCAGGTCAGTATCCGGCGTCAGGAATACGGGGACGAGATCGCCTGTGCCGTGGACGAGATCGGCGAGATCTGTGTGCGCAATCCCGGGGTGGCACAGGATGCCTGCCCCAATGGCGAGGCCCGCCATACCGAAGACGGCTTCCTGCGCACCGGTGATCTGGGGCGTATCGATGCCGATGGCTATCTCTGGATCACGGGGCGGGCAAAGGATCTGATCATTCGCGGTGGGCATAATATCGACCCTGCGGTGATCGAAGAGCCGCTGGCCCGCCACCCCGCGATTGCCAATGCCGGTGCCATCGGCCAGCCGGATGCCTTTGCGGGCGAATTGCCCTGTGTCTATGTCGAACTCTGTCAGGGCCATCAGGTCAGCGAGGCCGAGCTGATGGCCTATCTGCGCGAGCATGTCCATGAACGCGCCGCCATTCCCAAACATATCGAAATCCTGCCGGAACTGCCGAAGACGGCGGTGGGCAAGATCTTCAAGCCCGAACTCCGGCGTCGGGCGATCCAGCGCGTGCTTTCGGATGTTCTGGCCGAAGCCGGACTGGCAGCGCATGTCGCGGAGGTGCGTCAGGACCGCAGGCGCGGGCTTGTGGCGCATATCCGGACCGCCCCCGAATGTGATCACGCGCAGCTGCGCCACAGGCTGGAGGAATTTGCCCTGCCTTACGAGCTGGAGGGCGCGGGCGTTACAGCAGATCCCAGATAAGCTTCAGCGCCAGCAGGCTCGAGGTGGCCACCAGCAGCGGGCGGATCAGTCGGGCCCCGTTTTTCATGGCCATATGCGAGCCCAGCCGCGCCCCGAAAATCTGCGCCACGCCCATCGAGAGCCCCATGATCCACCAAGGGGCGCCCATCGCGGCAAAGCCGATCAGCCCGCCGGTATTGGAGGCGAAATTCAGAAGCTTGGTATGAGCGGTGGCCTTCAGCACGCCATAGCCCGCCAGCATCACGAAGCCGATCATGAAAAAGCTCCCCGTGCCGGGGCCGATCAGGCCATCGTAAAAGCCGATCAGGGGCACGATGAAGGCGGTGAAGGTGGCGGGGGGCATACGCTGGGCGCGGTCCTCGTCCCCCAGACCCGGACGGAAGGCGAAAAAGGCGGCAATCGCGATCAGGATCACCGGCAGCGCATAACGCAGCCCGTCGGTCGGGATCTTCGACACAAGGACTGCGCCCAGCAGACCCGCACAGCCCGACAAAAGCGCCGCCTTCCATTGTGTCCGCAAATTCACATGCCCTGATCCGGCGTAGGATAAAGCTGCGGTGGCGGCTCCGAAGACGCCCTGCACCTTATTGGTGGACAGCGCCTGTAGCGGCGAGGCCCCTGCCATGATCAGGATCGGCACGGTGATCAGCCCGCCCCCTCCGGCAATGGCATCCACAAACCCCGCCAGAAAAGCGGCTCCCAAAAGCAGCATGGCCAGATCGAACGAGACTTCAAACACAGGAACCTCCCTAAGGCCGTATGGATGTGGGAAAAACAGGATCGCGACTGTCTGCCGGCCAGCAGGGAATGTAAAGAGGCGCAACCCGAAAGAGCGTTTGATGACAAGGCCGCGCAAAGCTCTTACTGTGCGGCATATTCTGTAACCGCCCGGATCTGACGTGCCCCATTATCCCCTGCTTGCCAGCTACACCGCCCCCGCCCGTGCCACCGCCGAACTCTGGCGCAGCCTTGTCGGGATTCTCGCGATTATGGCGATCTATGCGCTGGGGGCCTCGACCCTGATCGGGATGAGCCTCGCCCATATGACGGGGATGGCGCAGGTTTTCCGGTTGCAGGAAATTGCCACCGGCTCCAGCCCCTTTGGCGTCACCGTGCTGCTGGCAAGCTTTCTGCCGCTTGTGGCTGGCGTGCTGATTGTCACGCAATATCTGTGCAAACGCCCCGCCAACAGCCTGTTCGGCGCCGGATGGGGGGGCGATTTCCGCCGTGCCTTCTGGCCCTTGCTGGCGCTGGGGGTGGTAGTGGCGTGGATCGGTTCACGGGCACCGGATGTCGGTCATGCCACGGCGCTGTCGGCGGCGCTGCCGTGGTGGCCTGTGGTTATCCCGCTTGTCTTCGTGCAGATCTGTTCCGAGGAAGTGCTGTTTCGCGGCTTTCTGATGCAGCAGCTGGGCGCGTGGTCGAACAACAATGTCCTGATCAGCATGGGGGGGCCATCGATCCTGTTCGGGGTGCTGCATTACGACGCGGGCACCTATGGGGCACAGGCGCTGTGGCCGGTGATCTGGGCGGCGTTCTACGGTGTTCTGGCCTCGGATCTGACCGCACGGACCGGCAATCTGGGCGCGGCGCTGGCCTTCCATTTGGTCAATAACCTCTCGGCGATCCTGCTGGTCAGTTATTACGGCCATATCGACGGGGTTGCCCTGTTCAGTATTGTGGCGAACCTCCAAGATTTTAACACAATCGCCCCAGCAATGCTGGTCGATGGTGCGTCAATTACGGTTTCATGGCTTTTGATCCGCCTGAGCCTGCGGGTTTGAACGCTGGTTGATTGCATTTCTTCGCGACCCGTCTTATCTGGACCGCAATAGGAGCCAAAGGGGCCGCAAGAACATGAACTGGATCTCGAACTACGTCCGCCCGAAGATCAATTCGCTTTTCTCGCGCCGGGAGATCCCGGAAAATCTCTGGACGAAATGTCCGGAATGCGGGTCCATGCTGTTTCACCGCGAACTGGCTCAGAACCTGAATGTTTGCACGAATTGCGGCCACCACATGGCGATCAGCCCCCGCAGGCGCTTCGAGGCGCTGTTTGACGGTGGCATCTTCACCGAGGTGAAAGTGCCGGAGCCGATCGTCGATCCGCTGCATTTCAAGGACCAGAAGAAATATCCCGAGCGGATGAAAGCCGCCCAGAAGAATACCGGCGAGAAAGAAGCCATGCTGGTGGTCGAGGGCGAGATCGGTCGCACCCCCATCGTGGCGGCTGCGCAGGATTTCAGCTTTATCGGCGGGTCGATGTCGATGTATGTCGGCAATGCGATTGTGGCCGCAGCGGAACGCGCGGTGAAACTGGGCCGCCCGCTGGTGCTGTTTTCGGCCGCCGGTGGTGCGCGGATGCAGGAGGGGATCCTGTCGCTGATGCAGATGCCGCGCACGACCGTGGCTGTGGATATGCTGCGCGAAGCGGGACTGCCCTATATCGTCGTGCTGACCCATCCGACCACCGGTGGGGTGACGGCCTCTTATGCGATGTTGGGCGATGTGCAGATTGCCGAGCCCAATGCGCTGATCTGCTTTGCAGGCCCGCGTGTGATCGAGCAGACCATCCGCGAGAAGCTGCCCGAGGGCTTCCAGCGCGCCGAATATCTCTTGGATCACGGTATGTTGGACCGCGTGACGCCCCGCAAGGAGCTGCGTGAGGAACTGATCACCATCATCCGTATGATGATGAACATGCCGCCTGCGATCGCCGCCGATCTGCCTGCGCCGGAAATCAAGGCAGAGGTGCCTGAAGTGGCTGAGGAGGCGCCTGCCGCCGCCAAAGCCGCGCCCCAGCCTGCGGCGGACGCCAAGGGTTGACCTGTCGCGCCGGAGCGACCCGGCGTTTGCACGATATCGGCGGGTCGCGGCGCCGCGGGCATCGAGCCCCCGCCCCCGCGCAGGGATGCGCCATTGGCGCACCCTGATTGCCTATGCCTGAGGGGGCTTTCATGAGGGACACGTCCGATATCATCCTGCAGCGTCTGATGGGGCTGCATCCCAAGATCATCGATCTGACACTGGACCGGATGGAGCGTCTGCTGACCGCTTTGGGCGAGCCGCAGGACAAGATTCCGCCCGCGATCCATATTGCGGGGACCAATGGCAAGGGCTCGACCCAAGCCATGATCCGCGCGGGGCTTGAGGCGGCGGGCAAATCGGTCCATGCCTATACCTCGCCGCATCTGGCGCGCTTTCACGAGCGCATCCGTCTGGCCGGAGAGCTGATTTCCGAGGCCGAGCTTTCTGCCATGCTGGATGAATGCGAGGCCCGCAACAACGGCGGGAATATCACCTTTTTCGAGATCACCACCTGTGCCGGCTTTCTGGCCTTTTCGCGCCATCCGGCGGATTACACGCTGCTGGAGGTGGGGCTTGGCGGGCGGCTGGATGCGACCAATGTGATCACGCCTGCGCTGTCGATCATCACGCCTGTCGATCTGGACCACCAGCAATATCTGGGCGAGACTCTGGCCGAGATTGCCGCCGAGAAGGCGGGCATCATCAAGCGCGAGGTTCCGGTGATCATCGGCCCGCAGCATGACGAGGCGCTGGAGGTCATCGAGGCCCGCGCCGCGCGTCTGGGCGCGCCGGTTCTGGCCTATGGCCAGCAGTGGCATGTGCGCGAAGAGGCGGGGCGTCTGGTCTATCAGGACGAGACCGGCCTGCTGGATCTGCCGCTGCCCAATCTTCCCGGCCCGCATCAGGTGATGAATGCAGGCGCCGTGCTGACGGCGCTGCGTTTCCTCGGCTGTGACGAGGCCGCCTGTGAGGCGGCGGTGACACAGGCCGAGTGGCCCGCACGGATGCAGAAGCTGAAGACCGGCCCTCTGGTCGAGGCCGCGCAAGGTGCGGAGCTGTGGCTGGATGGCGGGCATAACCCTGCCGCAGGCGCGGTGATTGCGGCAACGCTGGACCGCCTGCCCGCCCGCCCTACGCATCTGATTTGCGGCATGTTGAATACCAAGGATATCGTGGGGTATCTGCATCCGCTGGCCAAGCGCGCCCGGAGCCTGACGGCTGTGTCCATCCCCGGTGAGGCCAATACCCTTCCGGCAGAGGCCACCGCAGAGGCGGCCACCCGCGCGGGCTTTGCCCATGTGGCCGAGGCAGAGACGGTTGCGCAGGCTCTGGCGGATATTGTCGCGAAAGATCCCCATGCGCGGGTGCTGATCTGCGGCTCGCTCTATCTGGCGGGCGCTGTGCTGCGCGAGAACGGCTGATCTTTTTGAACAGGGTCTGTGCGGGAAAGGGGCTGGGGAGCTGGCCCCGTTTTGCCTAGATTGTGCTCCAGCGAAGGAGCCTTTCATGACCCATCTCGAACTTGGCCTCGATACATTCGGGGATATCACGACCGACGATAGCGGCGCGCGGTTGTCGCCGGCGCAGGTGATCCGCAATACCGTGGCCGAAGGGGTTCTGGCCGAAGAGGCGGGGGCCGATT
This sequence comes from Thioclava sp. NS-SX20, assembly GCF_057380695.1. NCBI lineage: Bacteria > Pseudomonadati > Pseudomonadota > Alphaproteobacteria > Rhodobacterales > Paracoccaceae > Thioclava > Thioclava sp. NS-SX20. Next base: position 2,666,657 of record NZ_CM170816.1, read on the forward strand.
TCATTGGTCTGGGCGAGCATCACCGCCCCGATTTCGCGATCTCCTCGCCGGAGCCGATCATGTCGGCCATTCTGGCACAGACCTCGCGTATCAAGGTCGGAACGTCGGTGACGGTGCTCAGCTCGGACGACCCGATCCGCCTGTTCCAGCGGTTTTCCACCATGAATGCCTTCGGGCAGGGGCGCGCCGAAGTCACCCTTGGCCGCGGGTCCTTTACCGAGAGCTTTCCGCTGTTCGGTTTCGCATTGGAGGATTACGAGGCGCTGTTTGACGAGAAGTTCGAACAGTTCGTCACATTGATCCGCAACGAGAAGGTGAGCTTTGAAAGCCGCTTCCGGCCTGCCCTGAAAAACGCCACGGTCCATCCGCGCCCCGAAGCCCCCATCCGGACATGGCGCGGTGTGGGGGGCTCGCCCGAGAGTATCGTCTCGGCGGCGGCGCATGATCTGCCGCTGCTGGTGGCGATCATCGGCGGTGCGCCCGCGCGCTTCGCGCCGCTGGTGGATCTGTATCGCCGCGCCCATGCGCAGATGGGGACCACGCCGAAAGAGGTCGGCGTGCATAGTCCGGGCTTTGTGGCCGAAACCGACGAGCTTGCCCGCGAGACCTATTTCGAGGGCTACCAGAAGATGCATGCGTCAATTGGCGCCTCGCGGGGCTGGCCGCCGCTGCGGCGCGAGGATTACCTGCGCGAGATCGAACATGGCTCGCTTTATGTCGGCGCGCCCGAGACGGTCGCGTTGAAAATCGCCTCGACAGTGGCGACGCTGGGGCTGAGCCGGTTCCAGTTGAAATACAGCTCGGGTCCGCAGAAAGCCTCGGCCATCCTGCGCAATATCGAGCTTTACGGCACGAAGGTGATCCCGCGCGTGCGCGAGATCCTTGACCAGATGCCCAGAAGCTGAGGGCCGCGCCGATCAGCCAAGCCACGCCTTGGCGACGGGGATCAGGCGGTCCGTGTCGCCGAGGCGGTCGGCAAACCGGCGGACCAATGTCTCGCCCGCGAAGAAGGGCACCATGTCCTGCCATTCGGCCTGCGGCAGGACATCGCTTGCCGACATGGCCGTAACCTCGTCGACCGGCAGGCCGGCGCGCCCCAGATGCTCCGCGCGGTCGCTCGCCCGCCAGCTGAGGAAACGTGCCACATCACGGGCAATCGGCAGGAGCGGGAACCGGTCGATATCGAAGCCCCAGAGCGTTTTCCCGTCAGGGGCGACATTCAGGTTGCGGTCGACGAAATCTCCGTGGCTGCGGGCGCGCAGCACCATCTTGCCATTCAGATCGGGCGCCATACGGGCCAGTTTGTCGAGGATTTCGCCCGATAGCCTGCGCGCCTCGCCCTGCATATGCCGGTGCGGAAGGTCCTCGATCTGGCGCAGCCAGAAAGTGGCGTAGAACCGGCCTTCTTCGCGGGTGGGCGCGGTGTAGCGTGCCAGCCAGTGTCCCGCCGCCCCGACCAGCCGCAGCCGCATATCGGGGGCGGCATCTTTGAGGACGCGATCCAGCCGGAGACCGGGGGTGCGGCCCATGATGATCATGCCCTGCGAGGCGAAAGAGGCCACCAGCGCCACCACCCGATGCGCCCCGTCCTGCATATGGCCCGCATGGCCCAGAGCCTCGGCCATCAGGGTGGCGCGGGCAGGGCCCTTGTCACCGAAGAACTGCTTGAGCACAAAGCTTTCGTCGCGGCGGCGGATGACCGCCACGGCGCGGTCTGGGGTCAGGCGCAGCACCTCTTCCACACGGGTGCCCGCCCAGCCGGGTAACAGGTTCAGAGCGCGTTTCAGATCTCGGGCAACCGCTTCGATCTCTTCGATCCGGGAAATATCGCGCTCTAGGGCCTGCATCTCAGTCTCCGTGGTCTTGCCCCCAATCCGCGGCCTGCATTTCGCGCAAACGGGAGGCGGTGCGTTCAAATTCGAAACTGCCGGTGCCCTCGTTATAGAGATGTTCGGGTTCGGCTGCTGCAGAGGCAATCAGCCGGACCTTCGCCTCGTAGAGCGCATCGATCATGGTTACAAAACGCTTAGCCTCGTTAAATTTAGATGAATCCAGACTGGGAATCCCGTCCAAAAACAAAACGCGAACATTTTCGGCGATAACCAGATAGTCGCCAGCGCCCAAATTTGCGGCACATAGATCCCAGAACGACGCGCGCGCCACGCCATTGTGGTAATGCGGCAACGTGATTTCGCGGCCCTTATGGGCCAGAGACAGTTTCTCGTCATGGCCGCCGGTCAGTTCAGCCCAAAGGCTGTCCATCTGCGTCTTGGCTTCACGGTCGGCGGGGGTGAAATAGACCTGCTGCCCCGACAGACGGTTCTGGCGGTAGTCATTGACCGAGATGATCTCGTGCACCTCCAGCTTGTCGCGCAGGATCGCGATAAAGGGCAGGAAAAGCTGGCGGTTAAGCCCGTCCTTATACAGATCCTCGGGCACGCGGTTCGAGGTGGTCACCACCACGACACCCGCTTCGAACAGCAACTCGAACAGCCGCCCCACGATCATCGCATCGGCGATATCGGTGATCTGCATCTCGTCGAAACAGAGCAGTTTCAGCTCGGAAGCGATTCGTTTTGCCACCGGCTGGATCGCATCCTCGACCTTGGCCTTGCGCGCTTTCTCGATGTCGTTTTGCACTTCCTGCATGAAGGCGTGGAAATGCACGCGGCGCTTGGGCGCTGTGACCGCCTCGCAGAACAGGTCCATCAGCATGGATTTCCCGCGTCCTACGCCGCCCCAAAGATACAGCCCCTTGATCTGCGGCGGCGCGGCTTTTTTGCCGAACATACCGAAAAATCCGGCTTTGGGCGGGGTCTCGGGGAGGGTTTCCAGATCGCGGCGAACGCGCTCCAGAAGCGGTAATACGGCGCGCTGCGCATCATCGCCACGCAGGGTGCCCTCGGCCACGCGGGCCTCGTAGATCTGGGAAAGTGTCTGTGTCATGGCAATTAGGTATCTCTTGCTCACGCATTTGAAAAGCAACCAAATGCGCTGCATACCTTGAGAAGCGCGCGCGCTTGGCCTAGGGTCGCGCCATTCTCACAAGAGAGGTTCATCGAAATGCCCAAATCTCCGACGCAACGTCTGCATCTCGTGTTCGGCGGCGAACTCATCGATCCGCAGAAGACCGTCTTTCGCGACGTAAAAGACATCCACATCGTCGGGATCTATCCCAATTATGCGGAAGCTTTCAACGCTTGGAAAGCCGAAGCGCAGCGCACCGTGGATAACGCCCATATGCGTTATTTCATCGCGCATCTCCATCGCCTGCGCGATGAAGAAATGGAAGCGGCGCCGACCGCCGAACTCGGGTTCTGATACCCTATCATGCCGGTTCCGCTCTGGTTGCACCTGAAACTGTCGGGGCTGAACCGGCCATCTGCCCTGCCCGAGCGTCTGACGCCCGTTGCAGGCCGCACGAAGCCACCCATCTGGGTCCGGCTGTCGGGCGTTTCCTCCCTTCCCCATATCGAAGCTGTGCTGCAGATGCTGATCGGGCGTCTGGCGGACCGTCCGTTTATCGTGACAGGTCCTGCGGCTTTGCTGGATCGTGTGGCGCTGCCGCGGGAATGCCATCCCTTTCCCGATCCGCCCGATACCAATGCCGATATCCACGCCGCGCTCACGGTCTGGGCGCCCGATCTGGTGCTGCTGATCGGGCAGGATCTGCCGCCTGCGCTGATTTCGGGCGCGCATAGCCACGCGATCCCGATCATTCTGGTGGGCGGGCACCATCCCCGAACCGCCTATGCCGCGCGGCTGCTGCGCATGGTCCATACCATTCTGACCGAGACCACCGAGGAAAACCTGCATCTGATCGGCCTCGGCGCGCATCCGAACCGGCTGATCGCCTGCGGCCCGCTGTCGCTGCCGCCGCCGCCGTTAAGCTGTTCCGGAAAAGAGCTGGTGGCGATGGGCGATCTTTTGCAAAACCGCCCCACATGGTTTGCGACCTCGGTGCCCGAGGACGAGATGGACATGGTGCTTGAGGCCCATATGCAGGCCCTGCGCCATGCCCACCGGCTGCTGCTGTTTCTGGCCCCCGACAGTTCCGGCGATGCCGTGGAGCTGGCGCAGAGGCTGACGGATGAGGGCTGGCATGTCGCGCGGCGCTCTCTGGAGGGCGAGCCGGACCCGCATACGCAGGTCTTCATTGCCGATGACCCCGATGATTACGGCTTGTGGTACCGGCTGGCCCCGCTGTCCTATATCGGCGGCACCTTCAGTGGCCAGTCGCGCGCGCCGCGCTCGCCTATGGAGGCCGCCGCTCTTGGCTCGGCGGTGCTGCACGGGCCGGATACCGGCGCCTTCGAGGCCGCCTATCACGAGCTTCAGGCCGGTCAGGCCAGCAAGCGCCTGACCTCGAAGGACGATCTGTCCGAAGCGGTGATCGACCTGCTTGCCCCGCATCGCGCCGCCTTTCTGGCCCGCAATGCCTGGGATGTTGAAACCGCTGGTGCGGGCGCGATAGAAGCCCTGATCGATGCCATCCATCAGGCCCTTCCCGCCGCGCCCTAATTTCCTGTCATGATCGGAGCCGCCCATGCGCCCGCCCGCCTTCTGGTATAGCGCCCCTTCACAGCCAAGCCTTATGGCAAGATTGCTGGCCCCGTTAGGACATGTGACCGCGAAAGCCACGCAGAAGCGTCTTGCGCATAGGGGCGTTCACCTTTCGGTGCCGGTGATCTGTGTCGGGAATATCAATGCGGGCGGCACGGGGAAGACCCCGACCACCATCGCCATCGCGCAGATGCTGCAGGAGGAAGGGCTGACCCCGCATATTGTCAGCCGCGGGCACGGGGGCCATCTGGAGGGGCCGGTGCAGGTTGATCCCGATCGCCATCAGGCGGCGGAGGTGGGCGACGAGCCTCTGCTACTGGCCGCCTTTGCCCCGACATGGGTTTCAAAAGACCGCGCCCGTGGGGGCGAGGCCGCCGAAGCTGCGGGTGCGGATGTCATCTTGCTTGATGACGGTCACCAGAATCCCGGCTTGGTCAAGGATCTGACGATCGTGGTGGTGGATGCCCATAAGGGCTTCGGCAATGGTCGCTGTCTGCCTGCAGGCCCTTTGCGCGAACCTGTTGCAACGGGGCTTGCGCGCGCGGATCTGCTGATGTCGATCGGGAACGAGGCGGCCCAGATGCGGTTCCAGACCCTTTGGGGCGATGCCTTGCCCTGTCCGCATCTCAAGGCCAGTCTGCAACCTCTGGCCACCGGCATGGACTGGCAGGGGCTGGCCTGCCTTGCTTTTGCCGGCATCGGGCATCCCGAGAAGTTTTTCGACACACTGCGCGGCCTCGGCGCGGATCTTCAGCGGTGCGAGGCGCTGGATGACCACCAGCCCTTTACCCGACAGCTTCTGTCGCGGTTGGAGCTGGAGGCGAGACAGTCCGGACTGCAGCTTGTCACCACGGAAAAGGACGCCGTGCGCCTTCCGGCAAGTTTCCGACCGCAGGTGCTGACGCTTCCGGTGCGGCTGGAGATTGCGCAAAAGGCCATGTTGCGCGATGTGCTCAGGGGCCTGATCCCTCCTCGGCAGGGCTGAAGCCGGAGGGCGGGGCGCAGGTGACGTTGGCCCGTCGTTGGACAGTTGCAGGGGCGATAACCAAGCCGGTTTGCGGCCCGGGGACCGATGCGCTGGGCCTGTGCGCCTTTGCTATTTGAATTTTGCGCCGAATCTTGTATAGGGGCCACTCATTTTCAGGAAATCGCCATGACCGACGCATCCGCACCGATCACGCAGGACGTGCTGACGATCCCGCGTAAAGACCTCTCTTCCGACAAGATCAATCTTGTTGGCCTCACCCGCCCGCAGCTGCGCGCGGCGCTCATCGAGGCTGGCACGCCCGAGAAGCAGGCGAAGATGCGTGAAGGCCAGATCTGGCAATGGGTCTATTACTGGGGCGTGCGCGATTTCAACGCGATGACCAATCTGGCCAAAGCCTACCGCGAGATGCTGGAGGCCAAGTTCGAGATCCGCCTGCCCGAAGTGGTGACGCGTCAGATCTCGGAGGATGGCACCCGCAAATATCTGCTGCGCATTCAGGGCGGGCATGAGGTCGAGGCCGTCTATATCCCCGAAGAGGGGCGCGGGACGCTGTGCGTGTCGTCTCAGGTGGGTTGCACGCTGACCTGTTCCTTCTGCCATACCGGCACGCAGAAACTGGTGCGCAACCTGACCGCGGGCGAGATTGTCGGCCAGCTGATGCTGGTGCGCGACGACCTTGGCGAATGGCCCGAGCAGAACTCGCCCAAGAACGAACAGCGCCTTGTGTCGAACGTCGTGCTGATGGGCATGGGCGAGCCGCTCTATAACTTCGATAACGTCCGAGATGCGATGAAAGTGGTGATGGATGGTGAGGGGCTGTCGCTTTCTCGCCGCCGGATCACGCTGTCGACCTCGGGCGTGGTGCCGGAGATTGCCAAGACCGCCGAAGAGATCGGCTGCCTTCTGGCGATCAGCTTCCACGCCACCACCGATGAGGTGCGCAACAAGTTGGTGCCGATCAACAAGCGCTGGAATATCGAGGCGCTGCTGAACGCGCTGCGCGATTACCCGCGCCTGTCCAATTCGGAACGCATCACCTTTGAATATGTGATGCTGAAGGATGTGAATGACACCGATGAGGACGCGCGCCGTCTGATCAAGCTGATCAGGGGCATTCCCGCCAAGATCAACCTGATCCCCTTCAACGAATGGCCCGGCGCGCCCTATCAGCGCTCGGATTGGGAGCGGATCGAGCGGTTTGCGGATATCATCTATAAAGCGGGCTATGCCTCGCCGATCCGCACCCCGCGTGGCGAGGATATCATGGCCGCCTGTGGCCAGTTGAAATCCGCCACTGAACGGGCGCGGAAGTCTCGCAAGGACATCGAATCCGAGGCCGGTCTGTAAGCCTTCGGGCCGCCCTTCGGGGCGGCCTTTTGCATTGTGACGGTTCCGTAAATTTTTCGGGAACCGGATGCTGCGGCGCGGCGTTCTTTCCGGATCAATTCCTGAACTGGGGGGCATCATGACGCAGGATGAACAGCGCGACATTCTTGATGATTGGCACGATCTGATGAATATGAAACCGGCCGAGCTGGAAGCATGGCTGGACACCGAGGAAAGCCGCAGCGCCTGTGCGATGCTGGGGCAGAACGGCCAGTTGACGGCGCTGAAGGTGCTGGAGCTTGCGCGCCTCAAGCCCACCGATCTGACCGCCGCCGAATGGAGCAAGATGCGCGAGATCACCTTTGATATCGAGCGGACCTTGGCGGCAGGCCGTCCGGCAGATCTGTCGCAGCAGGCCGCTTGGCGCTATGCTTTGATGAATTGCGGCCACGATCCCTTGCGATACTGACGCCCCGTCCCTGACGCTTTTTCCGCGACCGGTGTCGAAATCCCGCGTTGCGCAAGGCGGTCACATCTGGGGAACGTTTCCGTGATGGGATGCGTTCACCGGATAGGACGGAGACGAGAATGACCGATATAAGGATCGCCGCGCCAGCGCGTTTTGCCCCGCTGCCCGATAGGACCGGACCGGATGGCACCCCGCGCCGTATCGGCGTCGAGGTGGAATTTGCCGGTCTGGACGAGGCGGAAACGGCCCGACTTGCCGCCACTTTTCTGGGAGGCACGGCACAGCGCGCCGAAGGGGATGACTGGAAGGTGCGTGGCACGCGGATCGGTGATCTGGATATCTATCTGGACATCGCGTTGCGCAAATCGCTTTCCGGTCCGCTGCGCGATCTCGGGATGCGGCTCGGGCGCGAGGTGCTTCCGGTCGAGATCGTGACCCAGCCGCTGACTTTGGAGCAGCTTGCCGATCTTTCCACCTTTCTGACAACGCTGCGCGAGCGCGGGGCATTGGGCAGCGAAGCCAGCGCCTTTTACGGCTTTGGCGTGCATTTCAACCCCTCGATTGCGGGGCCGGACCATGTGGTGCGCCCGCTTCTGGCCTACGCGCTGCTTGAACCGTGGATGCGGCGGGCGCTTCCCATCGAGATGACGCGGCAGGCTTTGCCCTTTACCGACCGCTATCCCGAAAAGCTGGTGCGCCATCTGGTGGAACTCGGGCCGGAGGCTTCCCTGCCCGATGTGATCCGCGCCTATCGCGAGGCCACTTTGTCGCGCAATCACGGGCTGGATATGCTGCCGGTCTTTGTCGAGCTGCATCCCGAGATCATTGCCGCAAGCGATGGTAAGGGCGGCACGGTCAATCCGCGCCCCGCTTTCCACTTCCGGCTGCCCGATTGCCGTATCTCGGACCCGCAATGGTCGCTGGATTACGAATGGCGCCGCTGGTGGCTCGTCGAACAGGTGGCCAGCAAGGAAGCGGTGCTGCGGCAGCTTTGCCGTGACTGGCCCGCCGAGCATAGCGGCATGAACTTCCTTGGTCTGGGCTGGCCCGAACATGTCGGGCGCATCCTGCGCGATGCGGATCTGATCGGATGAGCCGCGGGATGCGCCCTGTGATCGGGGTCACCACTTCGGTGAAAACCGGCTGGCGGGTCTTTCCGTTCATCGCCTTCGGGGTCTGGCTGGCGGGGGGACGTTCGGTGCGCTGGAGCACGCGGGGCGAGGCCGATGCAACGCAGGTGGACGGTGTCATCGTGGGCGGCGGGGATGATATCTCGCCCGAGCTTTATGGCGGAGAGCTGGTCACAACGGCCGTGCTGGACCCCGCGCGCGATAGGCTCGAGGCGGGGGTGGTGGCGCAGGCCTTCGATCTGGGGAAGCCGGTTTTGGGCATTTGCCGCGGGTCGCAGATGCTGAATGTGGCACTGGGCGGCACGCTGCATCAGGATGCCTACAGCCATTATGGCGCGCGCAAATATTCGACACTCTTGCCCAAGAAGGATGTGCAGGTGATTGCGGGCACCCGACTGGCCCAGCTGACAGGGGCGGCGCCGATGCGGGTGAACGCGCTGCACAGTCAAGCCGTGGACCGTCTGGGAGAGGGGCTGGTGGTGGCGGCGCGCGACCCCTCGGGAATGGTGCAGGCCATTGAACGGATCGCCGATCCCTTTGCCTTGGGGGTGCAATGGCATCCCGAATATCTCACCTATGCCCGCCGTCAGCGCGCGCTGTTTCGGGCGTTGGTGGCGGCTGCGCGCGCCTGTCGGGAGGATCGCGCGCAGCTTGCCGAAGTCAGTGCCGAGGCGCTGACCCTTTAGGCGGGGTCAGCATTCACACTCGGGGTGGAAAGCCTCCAGTACGGCCATCGCCTCTTCTGCCGTCTCGACAAAGCGCACCAGATCCAGATCCTCATGCGCGATGGTGCCTGCCTCGGCCAGCGCCTCCCAGTTGATGATCTTCTGCCAGAATTCACGGCCGAACAGGATGACCGGCACCCGTTTCATCCGTCGGGTCTGGATCAGGGTAAGGCTTTCGAACATCTCGTCCAATGTCCCGAAGCCCCCCGGAAAGACCACGATCGCCGCGGCGCGCATCAGGAAGTGCATCTTGCGGATGGCGAAATAGTGGAAGTTGAAGGACAGGGCAGGGGTGACATAGGCATTGGGGGCCTGTTCATGCGGCAACAGGATATTCAGCCCGATAGATTCCCCTCCCGCTTTATGCGCGCCACGATTGCCGGCCTCCATCACCCCTGGGCCGCCGCCCGTGCAGACCACCAGCTCGCGGCCATAGGCCTCAAGCGAACGGGCGGTGACCAGTTCGGCAAACCGTTCGGCCTCGGTGTAATATTTTGTCAGCTCGGCCAGTTGCGGTGTCTTGGCGGTGTCTTTCTTTTCGGGCGAGGGAATGCGTGCGCCGCCAAACATGACCACCGTCGATTCGATGCCACGTTCATCCATGATGAGCTGTGGCTTGAGCAGTTCCAGCTGCAGGCGCACGGGCCGCAGCTCTTCGCGCATCAGGAAGTCTTTATCGGTGAAGGCCAGCTTGTAGGCGGGCGAGCGGGTCTGCGGCGTGTCGGGAACACGCTCGGCAGAGCGGGCATCCTCGACACTGTCGCGCAGCGTCGAATTATGCGGCTCCTGAAAGGCGGGGTCGTGTTCGCTGGCCATGAAAACTCCTGTTTCTGAATTTCGGCGAACCTATGCGCTTTGTCGCGGTTCTGCCAGACTCCCATAAAACAGGTTTTGCATTGAGAAATTCCGAAAGCACTGGCATTACGGGTCTCAATCGAAATGCTTGGAGAAGACCATGTCGAATGCACAGCTTGAAGCGGCCATCGAAGCCGCCTGGGAAACCCGCGACACGATCACGCCCGCAACCACCGGCGAGACCCGCGAGGCGATCACCGATACCCTGAACGCATTGGATTCGGGCAAGCTGCGCGTGGCCGAAAAGCAGGCAGACGGCAACTGGCATGTGAACCAATGGGCGAAGAAAGCCGTGCTGCTGGGCTTCCGCCTGAAAGACATGGAAATCCACGAAGGCGGCCCGCAAGGCAGCGGCTGGTGGGATAAGGTCGACAGCAAGTTCAAAGGCTGGGGCGAGAACCAGTGGAAGGCCGCAGGCTTCCGCGCCGTGCCCAACTGCGTCGTGCGCAAATCGGCCTATATCGCCAAGGGCGTGGTGCTGATGCCGTCCTTCGTCAATCTGGGCGCTTTCGTGGATGAGGGCACCATGGTCGACACTTGGGCGACCGTCGGCTCCTGCGCACAAATCGGCAAGGGCGTGCACCTGTCGGGCGGCGTCGGCATCGGCGGCGTGCTGGAACCCATGCAGGCGGGTCCGACCATCATCGAGGACAACTGCTTCATCGGTGCGCGCTCCGAGGTTGTCGAGGGCGTGATCGTCCGCGAGGGCTCGGTGCTGGGCATGGGCGTCTATATCGGCCAGTCGACCAAGATCGTGGACCGTGAAACCGGCGAAGTGATGTATGGCGAAGTGCCGCCCTATTCGGTGGTCGTCTCGGGCTCCATGCCGTCGAAAAACGGCGTCAGCCTCTATTGCGCCGTGATCGTGAAACGTGTGGACGAAAAGACCCGTTCGAAAACCGGCGTGAACGAGTTGCTGCGCGACTGACTTCCGGTGCAGCCCCTCAGGGCTGCCATTCTGCCAGACAGCCCTCGAAGATCTCTTCGGGGGCTGTTTTCGTAAACAGCCGCACGTTTGCCACGCCCAGACAGGGGGCAGACCGGAAGCGGCTTTCCGCGAACGGCTCCGGCTCTGGCGACATCATCTGATAAAGTCAGGGCAAAATCCGGGGCAAAGCCTCAGGCAAAGGCTGCCGCGAAGGCCTCGGGCATCTCGAATGTGGCAAGGGCTTTCTCGCGCGCCTCGGGCGACATTTTACGCGCAGTTTTCCGGACGATCTCCAGAAGCTGCTCCGTCTCTTGGGTCTGCGCGAACCCGCCCAGATAATGGCGGATGAAGGTAAAGCAGATGATATCTTCCAGCGCCTGCACTTCCGTGTCGCGCTTGATCCCTTCCTTGCGCAGCATCTTTTCGACCTGCGCGACATCCTCGGCCCCATAGCCCGCCTCTGCCATGATCGCCCCCACACGGGCGGCATGCCTGCGGCCCTGTTCGCGACGCCATTCCAGATAGCCTGCACGACCTTGTGGATAGGTGTCGCGCGGCAATGTCCAGCGTTCGATATGCTGGCCCCGCGCCGCGATTTTCAGGCGGTCCGAGGCATGGGGACACAGCGCCGCCTGCTCGGCGCTCATGCGCTGACCGTATAGCAGGGCGGCAGGCTGGCCGTCCTCCAGATTGGGGTCTTGCGCATTTGCGGCATCAATGGCGGCGAAAGCGGTCTCTAGCTGGGTCGTCATGGCGGGGCTCCTAACTGGTCCCGCCATGAAAGCGCGTTAGCGCAGGGTCTGCAAGAGTTCCAATGTCGGATACCCGTCCGGTGCCAGACCCGCCGAGCGCTGGTAGGCAACGATTGCCTCGGTGGTATTGGCCCCGATTTTGCCGTCGGTGCCCTGCGTGTCGAAACCGCGCGCGGTCAGGCGCTCTTGCAGTTCGATCTTCTGGGCCTCGCTCAGCGGTTTTCCGGTGCGCGGCCAATCCCGCACGAAGGGCCCCTTGCCCGCGATCCGGTCCGCCAGATGCGACACCCCCAGCGCGTAGCTATCGGCATTGTTGTAATGCAGGATCGCACGGAAATTGCCCGAAATCAGGAAGGCCGGTCCCTTGGCCCCTGCCGGCACGATGATCGAGGTGGCGCCCATATCGGGAAGCGCGCGGCCCTGCGCATCACGCACGCCAAGTGCCGCCCATTGCGCTGCCGTCTTGCGCGTTCCCTTGCCCGTCAGGCCATAGTTGAAACCTGCGGGCAGCACCACTTCGCGGCCCCATTCCTGCCCGCGCTGCCAGCCGGATTTCGCCAGATAGGACGCGGTCGAGGCCAAGGCGTCGGTCGGGTCGTTCGACCAGATGTCACGGCGGCCATCCCCCGTGAAATCAACCGCATAGCTGAGATAGGAGGTGGGGATGAACTGGGTATGGCCCATCGCCCCCGCCCAAGAGCCGGTCATGTGGTCGGCATCGATATCCCCCGCATCGATGATTTGCAGCGCCGCAATCAGCTGTTTGGCGAAAAACTCGCCACGGCGGCCATCATAGGCCAGCGTCGCCAGCGAGGACACCACAGCCATTTTGCCGCGATTGGCCCCGTAATTGGATTCCATCCCCCATACGGCCACGACGACCTCTTTGGGCACCCCGTAGCGCGCTTCGATCTTGTCAAGCGCGGCACGGTTTTGCGCCAGAACCGCACGGCCATTGGCAACGCGGGTATCGGAGACCGCGCTGTCGAGATAGTCCCAGATGGATTTGGTGAACTCGGACTGGTAGCGGTCGCGCTCGATCACTTTGGGGTTATATTTGATGCCACGGGTGGCGCGGTCCCATGTGCGTTCGGAAATCCCGCTCGACAGGGCACGGCTGCGGAAATTATTGACCCAAGCCTGAAAACGGGCCTGCGTGGCCGGATCGGTATCCGGCACCGGATCTGCCACCGGATCCGCCCCCCGCACCATCGGGCGCGGCGAGACATCGACCGGCCCCGCACAGGCCGACAGGCTGGTCAGAGCCATCAGAGAGATGAAAGTCACTTTAGCGGCACGAAACATGGGCGTCCCTTTTTCTGCTCGAACACGCGGCTTATATGCCGCCTTTGTGACCAGTGTAGCAGGACGCCGTTGGGTTGCAATCAAGCCGCTGTGAGCCCGCGTGAAAGAGCAGGACGGGCAGCAGCTTCTTGCCACCCGTTTCTCGTCAGTCAGGCGCAGGTCCGGTATGGGGCGCTTAGCTGTCTTTGAAGAACGGGGTCATCTGCGCAACGATAACCGAATTCTCGTCCAGAGCCCGCTGCATCAGGGCGCGCTCGTCCTCGCCCACCTCATGGCCCTGTTTTTCGCGCTCGGCCAAGGTGCCGTAGCTGTTCACATCCAGCGGGGCCAGCTCGGCCTGTTTGAGGATTGCCACGGTTTCGCGCACGGCTTCGGCCTCGTCGACCCCCGAGGCAAAGCACATCAGCGCCCCGCCTGTCGCCCCTTTGGGCAGGCCGTCATTGGCGCAGCGCCCGACCTCGACGACCAGCGTATAGACCTCCTGCGGGCGTTTGGGCTTTTTCGGGGGCTCGACAGATTTGTCGGATACGGGTTTGTCACTCATCAGGGCGCGCTCCTTTTTCTCTCGCTTAGAAAGCGCAGCCCGTCGCGTCAAACGAAAAAACCTGACCCAAGAGGGCCAGGCTTTTCCGAGACAATGAAGGCGGGGCGCGTTTAGGCGCGGCGGATCATGCGATAGCCGCCGATCAGCAGGCAGGCGCCGATCACACCAACGATCAGCTGACCGATCCAGCCGCCCATCGTGGTGCCGACAATGGCGAACAGGATGAAGTTCAGAACAACGGCACCAACGATGCCCAGAACGATATTCATCAGCAGGCCCATATTCGAATGCATCAGCTTCTCAGCGATCCATCCGGCGAGGCCACCCACGATAATTGCTGCAATCCAACCAAGTCCGGCCATGTTACTACTCCAAGCTAACTGCGTTTGAGCTAACAACACCTGCCAGCGGATTCGGTTCCCGCCCTGCTCGATATCTCTTGTTTTTGTCCTAACGTATTGGGCTGAAACTATAGAAAATTATTGATGAAAAGGCCTGATTTTCCGATACTGGCCGCAGAACGACGATTTCAGCGGAACAAGCCTATGTTGTTGGTAAAGGAATTTCTGCAGGCGCAGGGATTTTCGGCCCCTGCCGAATATACCGAGGTCGAGACATCCGGCACGGATGCGACGCCGCCGGCAGAGACCTGTGCGCTGATCCTCGACAGGCAGAACCTTATCGTGGCCGCCCATCGGCACGGGGTCTTGTTGGGGGATACCGGATTTGTCGAGATCTGTACGCAGGCTTGGGCCGATGTGCTTGAGGGTCCGGACGGGGCGACCGCGCGGAGCTGTATCGATCTGGCGTTTCAGGGGCAGCGGAGCGGTTTCCAGACGGTCTGGCACGGGGCGGGATATGCCACCCATTGGGATGTCACCATGATGCCGCTGCAAGATCGTGACAACCGGATCCAGCATATCCTGATCTGTGCCAAGCGCACGGATATCCGCAGGCGGACCGAAACCGACCTGCGCGAGGAATTGCGGGACATCGCGCATACGCTGGCCAATCTGACATCGGTGACGCGGTCCGGTGCCAAGATCCTGCGCCGCGACAGTATGACGGACGATCTGCGCGGTGATGTGGCCGACGGGCTGGCCGAGTCTGCCGCCAAGGCCGATGCCGCGCTGGAACGGTTGCGCGCCATCCTGAAATAAGCCCGCCGGTTCTGTTCTGCGAGGGGCGGAAAGCGGACGCCCGCGCCTGCCAGCCCCTCTGGCGCGACCGCCCGCAGGGCCAAGCCCCTAGTGGCCAGAGGGGGCGGGCTCTTGGGCGGTGCTGGGGGTCAGCTTCAGTTGCGAGGGGCTGCGTTTGGAATATTGCACGGCGATAATGCCCAGCGTGATCACGGCCACACCGATGAAATCGCCCAAGCCCAGAGGTTCGTGCAGGATGATCGCGGCGAGTGCGACGCCGAAGAAGGGGTTCAGGAAGTGGAATGTGGCCGCCTTGATCGGGCCCAGACGCTCGACCAGAAGGAACCAGACCCACGTCGCCAGAACACCGGGCACCAAGGCGGTATACAGAAAGGCGATCACCAGTTTCGGTGTGTAGATGATATCATGCGGCTCGAAGAAGGCCGAAAGCAGGCTGAGCGGAATGGCTCCGACAAACATCTGCAAGCCGACGGTCATCAGCACATTGCCCCCCGAGGTCGCGCCGCGCACGGCCAAGGTCGCCACGGCCAGCGCCATTGCGCCCGCAAAGCACAATGCCACCCCCATCGGGCTGATCCCGCCCGAAAGACGCGCGCCCATAATGATGGCAACTCCCATAATGCCAAGCACCAGACCGGCAAGACCGAGCGGCTTCATCCGGTCACGCAATACGATCCAGCTCAGTCCGGCCACGATCAGCGGCATGGTCGAGGCGATGATCGAGGCAACCGAGGCCCCCACCCATTGCATCGCGATGAAATTGAGCCCCAGATAGATCGCGTTCTGGCACAGGCCGAAGATGATCACGCCGCGCCATTGGGCGGCACTGAGCCGCAGGCTCTGGCCTAAAGCGGCGGCAAGTCCGCATCCGACAAGACCCGACAGCAGGAACCGCGCGGCCAGCGCCGCCATTGGCGGGGCCTCGGTGACAATGATCCGGGCGGACGTGAAGGCCGAAGACCACATCAGGGCAAAGGCCAGCCCCATGAAAATTGCACGGAAATCCATGATTGTCCTATCCGATACGAAAAGAGGGCCGCGCGAAGTAACGGCGACCCTCTCCAAGATGTCGTTTGTCGGCGAAATTAGCCGTTGACCGAGTCTTTCAGCGCTTTTGCGATGGTGACTTTCACCTGACGGTCTGCCGGTTTGGTCATGGTTTCGCCGGTGGCGGGGTTGCGGACCTGACGCTCGGGGCGATCTTTGCACATGAATTTGCCAAGACCCGGAAGCGTCACAGCGCCGCCTTCAGCCACTTCTTTGGTCACGATTTCGCTGATCGCATCCAGAGCTGCCGATGCAGTCTTCTTATCCGAACCCATGGTTTCGGCCAGAGCGGTCACCAGTTGGGTTTTGGTCATCGGTTTCGACATCAAATATTCCTCTTTGTCGCCCCGCTTTTGCGGGATCAATTATCAGGCGCGAAAATCGCTCGTGGGCCTTGTAACACACGGTTTTTCGCGCGCCTGCAAGGGTTTTTCATATGTCACGCGCGAAAAATCGCGCGCGATACATGAATTCTGCATGATTGGCAGGCGAGACCCATTTAGAGGAAGGCGGTTTCTTCAAAGCTTCGCAATTTGCGACTGTGGATGCGATCCAGCGGCATGGCCGAGATCAGTTCCATCGCGCGCACCCCGATCTGTAGATGGTTGGCCACTTGCGTGCGGTAGAATTCGGTGGCCATGCCGGGCAGCTTCAGCTCGCCATGCAGCGGCTTGTCCGACACGCAGAGAAGCGTGCCATAGGGCACACGGAAGCGGAACCCGTTGGCGGCAATCGTGGCGCTTTCCATATCCAGCGCCACGGCGCGGGACTGGCTGAGCCTTTGCACGGGGCCGGTCTGGTCGCGCAGTTCCCAGTTGCGGTTGTCGATACTGGCCACGGTGCCTGTGCGCATGATGCGCTTGAGTTCATAGCCGTCAAGCCGGGTGACCTCGGCCACCGCATCCTGAAGCGCCACCTGAATCTCGGCCAAAGGCGGGATCGGCACCCAGATCGGCAGGTCATCATCCAGCACATGGTCTTCGCGGAGATACGCATGGGCCAGCACGAAATCCCCCAGCTTCTGCGAATTGCGCAGCCCCGCGCAATGGCCCACCATCAGCCAGGCATGCGGACGCAGCACGGCAATATGGTCGGTCGCGGTTTTGGCATTCGACGGGCCGACCCCGATATTGACCAGCGTGATCCCCTGACCATCGGGTTTCTTTATGTGGTAGGTGGGCATCTGCGGCAGTTTCGCCAGCCCCGGAATATCGCCCTGAGGATCGGTGATCTCGAAATTCCCCGGAGCGACAAAGCTGGTATAACCCGAAGACGGATCAGCCAGTTTCTCGCGGGCCATCTTCTCGAACTCATCCACATAGAACTGGTAGTTGGTAAACAGCACATGGTTCTGGAAATGCTCGGCCGAGGTCGCGGTGTAATGCGACAGCCGCGCCAGCGAATAATCCACCCGCTGCGCCGTGAAGGGCGCAAGAGGTTTGGTGCCATCAGGCCCCACAGTGAAGGTGCCATTGACGATGTCATCGTTCATATTCGCCAGATCGGGCACATCGAAGACATCGCGCAGCGAGAAATCCAGCGCGCCTTCCTGTGGAATGGTCACATCGGGGCGTGAGGCCACGGCGAAATGCACCGGCATCGCGGTGTTCGAAGGCCCCACCTGCACTTTGATGCCGTGATTGCGGATCATCAGGTCCAGCTGCTGGGTCAGATAGTTGCGGAACAGATCGGGGCGGGTGATCGTGGTGGCAAAGACCCCCGGCACCGGCACATGGCCAAAGCTCAGCCGGCTGTCATGTTTGAGATGCGAGGCCACGGTGACCCTAACTTCCGGATAGAAGGCGCGATACCGCGTGGCGGCCTGACCGCTTTCCATCGTGGCGTTGAACTTCTCCAGCAGAAAGCCGGTCGCCTCTTCGTAAAGCGCGATCACACGGGCCACGGCGGCCTTCGCATCATCAAAGAATTCCGGCTCGGCGGTTGCGGGCATCTGGATTTCGAGGCGCTCACTCATTCAAAAAGCTCCGTCAGTTCGAATTTCGTCACATCCACAAGGCCAAGGTCCGAGATCCGGATTTCGGGGATCACCACAAGGGCCAGCAGGCTGTGCTGCATATAGGCGTTGTTCAGGGTGCAGCCGCAGGCGGCCATCGCCGCGACCATCGCATCGGCGCGTCCCGCCACGGTGGCCGCCGGATCATCCGACATCAGCCCCGCAATCGGCAGCGGCACCGAGGCCAGCTCCTCGCCATCCTTCCAGACGGAAATCCCGCCGCCCATCTCGCCCAGACGGTTGGCGCATTTGGCCATCATCTCGCGGTCGGTTCCCACGACGATCATATGGTGGCTGTCATGGGCCACGGTGGACCCCATCGCCATCCTTCCTGTATAGCCGAAGCCCGAGACAAAGCCGTTGGTGACCTGCCCCGTGGCGCGATGGCGTTCGACCAGCGCGATCTGGGCGACCTCGCCTTGGGCCTCCACGCGGCCCTCGGTGACGGGCAGGGTGGCGGTCAGCGCGCGGGTCGGCGCCTGGTTTTCCACAACCCCGATCACGCGGGCGGTGACCTCATTGGCGCCCTCGGGCGCTGCGATGATGAAGTCATCGGCGTCCAGCCGTTTGCCCAGCTTCACCGTCTGCCGAGCCGCTGGCGGCCAGTCGTAATGCGGGCACTCGACCATCAGCGTGCCCTCCATCGCCACCGTTTTCCCCCGCGCGATGACATGCTCGACGGGAAGGGTCTTGAGGTCCGAGGACAGGATGATATCCGCCCGACGGCCCGGCGTGATCGAGCCCAGCTCGCGCTCCAGTCCGAAATGGGTGGCGGTGTTGATCGTGCACATCTGCAGCGCCACCAGCGGATCGGCCCCGCAATCCACCGCATGACGATAGACGCGGTTCATATGGCCTTCGTTGACCAAAGTGCCGGAGTGGCAGTCATCGGTGCAAAGAATAAAGTTGCGCGGGTCCAGACCCTTTTCGGTAATGGCGGTAATCTGGCTTTCCACATCATACCAAGCGCTCCCGAGCCGGACCATCGCGCGCATCCCCTGCCGCATGCGGGCAATGGCATCGGCCTCGCAGGTGCCCTCGTGGTCATCCGCCGGACCACCTGCGACATAGGCGCGGAAGGGCGCGCCAAGATCGGGCGAGGCATAATGCCCGCCCACCGTCCTGCCCGCGTCCTGCGTTGCGGCAATCTCGGCCAGCATCTTGGGGTCGGCATTGACCACGCCGGGGAAGTTCATCATCTCGCCCAAGCCGATGATACCGGGCCATGTCATCGCCTCGGCCACATCCTCGGGAGAAATCTCGAAGCCCGTCGTCTCCAGCCCCGGAGCCGAGGGCGCGCAGGACGGCATCTGGGTGAAGATATTCACCGGCTGAAGGGCGGCTTCGTCATGCATCATTCGCACGCCCTGAAGGCCAAGCACATTGGCGATCTCATGCGGGTCGGTGAACATGGTCGTGGTGCCATGCGGGATCACGGCTGCGGCAAATTCCGCCGGTGTCAGCATGCCGCTTTCGATATGCATATGCGCATCACATAGGCCGGGAAGCATGAAGCGCCCATTGGCTTCGATCACCTCTGTCTCGGGGCCGATAGAGGCCGACAGATCGGGGGCTACGGCCGCAATGCGGCCATCGGCAATCGCGATATCATGGCCGTCCAGCACCTCGCGGGTGTGGACATTGACCCATTTGCCCTGACGGATCACCAGATCGGCGGGCGCGCGCCCTGCGGCCACGGCAATCAGGCGCGTGGCGGCTTCGGGCCATGTTTTCAGTGTGTTCATATCCATGTCCCACTGTGTCTTGGGTTTTTCCACAACGCAAGATGGTGCGAACATCATGCGTTGTTTTGACGTTTTGTCCGCGCTACATCTTCCGTATGACACAGATGCGAAAACCCAAGATCTCGATCACCTATTGCACCGGCTGCAACTGGCTTTTGCGCGCCGGATGGATGGCGCAGGAACTGTTGCAGACCTTCACCGAAGATCTGGCCGAGGTCTCGCTGATCCCCGGCTATGGCGGGGTCTATGAAATCCGGCTGGATGGCGATCTGATCTGGGAGCGCAAGCGCGATGGCGGCTTCCCCGAACCCAAAGAGATCAAGCGCCGCATCCGCGATGTGATCGAACCCGACCGCGATCTGGGCCATATCGACAAACATAGCGAGGCAAAGCCATGAAGACCCTTCTTTCCATCGGGCATGGCTATTCGGCCCGCGCGATTGCGCCTGCACTGATCGAGAATGGCTGGACGGTCTATGGCACCGTCCGCACCGAAGAAAGCGCCGCTTTGGCCGAGGCGCAGGGGGTGAAGCCGATCCTCTGGACCGCGCCTGATGATCCGTCGGTGCTGCCTCTGGATGAGGCCACGCATATCCTGTCATCCGTGGCGCCCGAGCGTGGCGAGGACCAGATGGACCCAGTGCTGGCCTGCGCCGCGATGGAGATCGCCCATGCGCCGCAGCTCGAATGGATGGGCTATCTGTCCACCATCGGCGTCTATGGCGACCGTGAGGGCGGCTGGGTGGATGAATATTCCGAGCGCACGCCCTCTACCGCGCGGGGGCGCGCCCGCCTTCAGGCCGAAGAGATGTGGACGCGTCTGGGCCAGATTGCCGATATTCCGGTCAATCTGTTCCGGCTGGCGGGTATCTATGGTCCGGGACGAGGTCCTTTCGAAAAGGTGCGCCAAGGCAAGGCCCGTATCATCAACAAACCGGGGCAGGTGTTTTCGCGCATCCATGTCGAGGATATCGCGCAGGTGGTCCATGCCGCGATCCTGCGCCGCGATCTGGCGGGGGCGTGGAATGTCTGCGACGATTGCCCCATCGATCCGGGCGAGGTGCTGGCCTATGCTGCCGAGTTGCTGAACCTGCCCAAACCACCCGTGGTCGATTTCGATAGCGCCGAGATGTCGCCGATGGCGCGCAGCTTCTATTCGGAATCGCGCCGCGTGAAGAACGACCGCATCAAGGATGAGCTGGGCGTTACACTGAAATACCCCGATTATCGCACCGGATTGCAGGCTCTGCTAGATCAGGGGCTGGATCAGGACGCGCGCTAGACGGCCTTTTCCGACAGGCTGTCATCTGGTTGTAAGGTTCGTTTCCGAAAACTCTCCACAACGTTTTATGTTGTGGAGTGGTCCATGATCAACCAGCCTTTGCGCAGCTTTTCCCTGTCTTCGGGCCGCCGCCTGCGTGCAAAGCGGGTGCCGCTTCTGGTGATGGGGATTCTGGCGCTGGTGATCGCGCTTAGCCCACCCAGCCCGCGCCGCTATGGTGACCACCTGCAAATCGCGCTGCCGGTTCTGGCGCTGGGCTGCGAGATCGCCAATGGCAATGGCCTCGAATATCTGGGCCGCTATGCGGTGCTGTTTGCCGGAATTCACGGCACCAAACGCACGCTTGGGGATATTCCGCTGAACACGCGGCCCAATGGCAAGCCTTATGGCTTCCCCTCGGGCCATACCGCGACGGCCACATTCGGGGCTGCAAGCCTTGTGAACAGCTGCCTGCTTTCCAGCCCTGTGGCAAAGGGGGCGGTGATTCTGGCGGCGGCATTCACCGGTGCCAGCCGTATCCAGTCGCATAATCATGACATCTGGCAGGTTCTGGCGGGCGCGATCTGGGGGATCGCCTGCAATGGCCTGTTCCGGCGCGAAAGCTTCATGCGGCGGGTGCTGAGACGGGGCGCGAAAGCGGCGGGTCGTGCAGCCCGTCGCGGGATGCGTCCGGTTCTTGCCGCAGGAGCGGGGCTTCCGGCGCAGGTTTTCGCGCTGCGTCGGGCCAAGCCATTGCGTGCCAGAAAGGGAGTATGAGCGATGCGGGTCCGTGCAAGGGGCGTTGCCTGCGGAATTGTCGCCTGCGGGTGCGCGGGGCTTGCGCTGGCTGAACCCGTATTGGCAGAAACGGACGTCTCGGTCTATCTGGGCGGCCAGTCCGCTCCGCATTCGGGGGTCAGGATCCGCGATCATCTCGACCTTGGTGACCGCGACTTTACAGCCGGTTGGGACGGGAACTCCTGGACGGCCCCCTATTACTGGGGGGCGCGTATCACCCGCTGGCAGGATGCCCGTTTTGGCTGGGGCGCGGAGTTTACGCATACCAAGGTCTATGCCGATCGCGCCACATTGGCCAAGGCCGGTATGTCGCATTTCGAGTTTTCGGACGGGCTGAATATCGCCACGGTCAATGTGATGTATCGCTGGCCCGGTGTGCTGCGGCCAGAGGTGACGCCCTATGTGCTGGGAGGGGTCGGGGTGTCCATCCCGCATGTTGAGACGGTGACGGCCAATGACCGCACCTGGGGGTATCAGCTGGGCGGTCCTGCGGTCCGGCTGGGCGCGGGCGTCAGCTATGCTTTTACCGAACGCTGGTCGGCCTTTGGCGAATACCAGTTTACATGGTCGCGCAATGATGTGGATTTCAAGCAGGGCGGCAGCCTGACGACGGATCTTGTCACCAATGCGGTGAATATCGGGGTAAGCTATGCGTTCTGACGCGACAAGCGGTGCCTGAAAGAAAAAGCCCCGCAGATGCGGGGCTTTCGTTGCGTGCTGGCTCAGGCGGTTTGCAGGTCCAGCGGGCGTTCTCTCACGGGCAGATGGATGATGGCCGAGAGCAGCCCGACCCCTACGCCCACCCACCAGACCGCGGTGTAATTGCCGTAGATGTCGTAAAACCGCCCGCCCAGCCAGACGCCCAGAAACGCCCCAAGCTGATGGCTGAAAAACACCACCCCGTAGAGCGTGCCCATATAGCGCAGCCCGTAAATCTGGGCCACCAGCCCCGAGGTTAGCGGCACCGTGGCCAGCCACAACGCGCCCATCACCAGCGAGAAGACCAGCACAGAGGCGGGGGTGATCGGCAACAGGATGAAGGCCCCTGCCGCAATCGTCCGGCCCAGATAAACCGTGGCCAGCAGGTATTTCTTGGACCAGCGATGGCCGGCCCAGCCCGCAAAGACGGTGCCTGCGATATTGGCCATGCCGATGACGGCAATCGAGACCGCCCCAAGCGCCGAGGTTGTCTCGATGCCGAGCCCTGCCAGAAGCGAGCCGGGAGCGATGGCGCCGCACATTTCGGTAATCATGGCGGGGAAATGCGCTGTGATGAAGCCAAGCTGGTAGCCGCAGGAGAAGAAGCCGATAAAAATCAGCGAATAGCTCGGGTCGCGGAACGCGCGGCCCAGCACCTGCCCCATGCTTTCGCTCGGACCGTTCGGGGCGCTGGCCTCGGGGGCGCGCAGCATGGGCAGCAGGGAGAGGGTGGCAAGGATCATCAGGGCGAAGATTATGAAGACGCTCTGCCAGCTCATGAAGGCCAGCAGGATCTCGGCCAGAGGGGCACCGAAGACTTGCCCCGCCGACCCTGCGGCCGTGGCGATGCCAAGCGCCAGAGACCGGTTCTTGTCGGAGCTGGCCCGCCCGACGATGGCGAGGATGACGCCAAAGCCTGTGCCCGCAATGCCGAACCCGACGAGGGTTTCAAGAAACTGGTGTTGCAGAGCCGTTGTCGCGAAGGAGGAAAAGACCAGCCCTGCGGCGTAAAGGAAGGCCCCCAGAATGATTGCCCGACGGTCGCCGAAACGTTCGGCGATGGCCCCGAAAATGGGTTGGCCGATCCCCCAGAACAGGTTCTGGATGGCGATGGCGAGCGAGAACTCGGCGCGGGGCCAGCTGAACTCTTCGGCGATCGGGATCTGGAAGACCCCGAAACTTGCGCGGACGGCGAAGCTGATCATCAGGATAATGGCGGATCCGATCAGGATCGGGGTGAAAAGGCGTTGGTTTTGCATGGGGGCTCCCTGTCTTGCGGCCACAGTCGGGGGAATGCTCTGGCGCGTCAAGCGGGGGCTTGTGATGGATACAATCGCGGCAGGGGCGCTGCCCCTCTGGCCCTTGCGGGCCATTCACCCCGGGATATTTCAGGCAGCTGGAAGGTCAGGCAGCTGGAAGGGTTGAGAGCCTTCGGGCGGCGGCGCGGCCTGCGGCATATCCGGTGGCGAAGCAGGCGGTCAGCAGGTAGCCGCCTGTCGGGGCCTCCCAGTCGAGCATTTCCCCTGCGGCGAAAGTGTTGGGGATGGCTGTGAGTTCGAGGCTGTCTGTCAGGGCTTTGGCGGCGATGCCGCCTGCCGTGGAGATGGCTTCGGCGATCGGGAAGGGGGCGCCCAAGGGGGTGGGGAGATGTTTCAGGCGTTGGGCCAGTTGGAATGGGTCTTGTGGGAGCGGGCGGGCCCATTCGTTCAGGAGTGCCAGCTTGGTCGGGTCGAGTCTGGTGACTTTGCGCAGGTGGTTGGAGAGGCTTGCCTTGCCGCGGGGTTTGGCGAGTTTCTGTGCAAGCGCGTCGAGTGGCGTGTCGGGCAGCAGGTCCAGTGCCAGCGGGGCGCCATTGCGCAATTCGGCCGAGAGTTCATAGATGCCGCCGCCCTCCAGCCCTCTGGTGGAGAGAACGCATTCTGCTTTCAGGCTGCGGGTCGGGGTAATGAGCGCGATGGATTTCAGCGGGCTGCCGAAATGGGGGTGCATATGGGGCGACCAGTCGATGTGGAAGCCCATATTGGCGGGTTGGAAGGGGGTGAGGAGGACGCCTTTTGCCTTGAGCGCGTCGGTCCAGCCGCCTGTCGAGCCGAGTTTGGGCCATGAGGCACCGCCCAAGGCGAGGACGCAGACCTTGGGGGTCAGTCTTTGCGGGCCGTCGGGGGTGTTGAAAAGGACGGCGGTGCCGTCCCAGCCCGTCCAGTGCCAGCGCTGGTGTCTTGTGACGCCGAGGCT
This sequence comes from Thioclava sp. NS-SX20, assembly GCF_057380695.1. NCBI lineage: Bacteria > Pseudomonadati > Pseudomonadota > Alphaproteobacteria > Rhodobacterales > Paracoccaceae > Thioclava > Thioclava sp. NS-SX20. Next base: position 2,691,201 of record NZ_CM170816.1, read on the forward strand.
GTCGAGGCGGGCGAGCCAAGCGCGCAGGAAGGGCGAGGCTTTCATGCCGGTGGGGAAGACGCGTCCGCTGGAGCCTGTGAAGATGTCGATGCCGAGGTCGCGGGCGAAGGCCTGCATCTGCGCGGCGCCGAAGGATGTGACATAGGGGCGGATCCATGCCTCGGGGTAATGGGCGGCAAGGGCCTCGGGCGGTTCGGCTTTGGTAAGATTCAGCCCCGATTTGCCCGCCATCAGGAATTTGCGGGCGGGGGTTGGCATGGCATCTGCCAAGGTCACGGCATGGCCTGCGCGGGCGATCTGTTCGGCGGCCATCAGCCCCGCAGGGCCTGCGCCAATGACCAGCGCCGTCATCGTCTGGCCATCATCGACAGCCGCAGGAAGGCACGCTCGATCAGGGCCATCTGCGGTGCGCGCGAGGCGGACCGCAGGGTGAGGTCGGTCTCGATCAGGATCTGGAGTGCCTCTTCCAGACGGAACATGCCCCAGCTTTGCGCCTGTCTTTGCATCCGGTCGCGGCGTGGGCCGAAGATGGGCGGGCGCATCTTGGCGATGCCTGCTCCGGGGCCGCCGGGGTCAGAGGCCGCAGCATGGAGGGCGCGGAAGTGGCGCAGCGCCTGAATGGCAAGTGCGACGGGCTGGATACCCTGACCGGTCAGGCGGGTCATCATGGGCCCCAGCTCATTGGCGCGGCCTTCGGCAACGATGTTCAACAGATCATCCGTGCCTGCCTCGATGGTGGCGGGCGCGCAGGCGTGGATATCGGCGGGGGTGACAGGGGCGCTTTCGCCATACATATAAAGCGCAAGCTTTTCAACCGTTTGCCGGAAGTCACCCGGATCAAGGGCGCGGGCGAGGTTATGTAGGTCTGTCGTCGCCTCGGGCGTCATCTGGGCAATGCCCGCGCGTTTGAGGATATCCTCGATTTCCTCGCGCGAGGGCGGGTCGTCATAGATGCCGATGGCATAGGCGTTCTGGTGGGTCTCGAAGACCTTGCGCAGCTTGGATTTGGCGGTCAGCGACCCTGCGGTGACCACAATCTGTGCGTCCCCCGCATGCCAGTCCTTGACCGCTGCTGCGATGGCATCGGTCAGACCGTCGGTTGCCTGTTCCACGAAAACCGCCCGAGGGCCGGGGAAGAAGCCCACGGCTTTGACGGCATCGGCCAGCAAGGCACTGTCGCGGCGCAGCTCGGAGGCTTCGATGCGGGTCAGCCGCATCTCTTCTTCGGCGGTGGGCCCCAGAAGCGCCTTCAACATCTCTTGCCGGCGCAAGGCCACCCGCATCGCATCCGCCCCGAAGATCAGCAGTCCCATACGGTCTGGATCGGGCTTGGCAAAATAGCGTGTGGCGGCGGCGCCGGTCAGTTTCATGCCAGAGTCTTTCTTGGGCCGGTCTTGCTTGCAAAGGCCGGAACGGCCCGCATGGGGTTATTCGGGAAGCGATCCGGCCTGCGCCAGAAGCCGTGTCACGGTCTGGTCTGCCAGAATACGCATCAGGCGTTTATGGGCGTCGCGCTCGGCGGTCTGGGTAGCAACAATGGTGCCGGTTGCCGACCAGCTGGTGAAGGAGCTGACACGCCCCGTCAACAGGACCGCATCATTGGCCATATCATACAGCCGGTAGGTGGCCGTTCCGTTGAGCGAATAGCGGTTGGTCACATCGTCCTGGCTAATGGCCTGCCCCATGACGCCGGTGGTGATCGTGTAGGACAGGCGGTAGCGCGGAGTTTGCGCCGGACCCAGACGTTCGGACAGGCGGCGGCGATAGGCGAAGTCGTCCTGGCTTTGGGGGGCATCGACCTGCAAGGCCGACAGGAGTTTCGCGCCACCGCCCTGCGGGCCATAGGCGGGAGTGAAGCCGCAAGCGGCCAAAGCGGGGGCGGCAAGCGCCCCCAGCAGGAAGGTTCGGCGGTTAGATGACCACATTGACGATACGCCCCGGAACAACGATCAGTTTCTTGGGCTGACCACCGGCCAGCGCCTTTTGCACATGCTCGTCTGCCAGAACCCGTTTTTCAACCTCGTCTTTGGGCATATCCTTCGGCACGCTCAGTTCCGAGCGGCGCTTGCCATTGATCTGGATCGGCAGGGTGACGTTGTCATCCACCACCAGCGCCGGATCGGCCTTGGGCCAAGCGGCCTTCACGACAAAACCCTCACCGCCCATCAGCGCCCAGATATCCTCGGCCAGGTGCGGCACCATCGGCGACATCAGCTGAGCGGTCAGCTTCATCGCCTCGCGGCGGGCCGCATTGGAGGCATTGGTCTTCGACAGGGTATTCGCCTGTTCGTAGAGTTTCGCGATGGCCTTGTTGAAGGCGAATCCTTCGATGGATTTGGTCACCTCGTCGATGGCCTTATGGGTCGCGCGCATCAGGTCCTCATCGGCCTTTGCATCGCCATCAGCCCCTTCCGCGATGTCATTGGCAATGCGCCAGACACGTGCAAGGAATTTGCTGGCCGCTTCCGCACCGGCCGCCGTCCATTCGACATCACGCTCGGGCGGGCTGTCGGACATAACAAACCAGCGCGCGGTATCGGCGCCGAAATCGCGGATGATATTCATCGGGTCCACGACGTTGTTCTTCGATTTCGACATCTTGGCCGAGGGCACCACGGTGACCTTCTCGCCCGTTTCCTTCACATAGGTGCCGTCTTCGCGCTCTTCGACTTGTTCGGGATAGTGATAGACGGGGCGACCGTCTGCTCCGGTGGTCTTGAAGATCGCATGGGTCACCATGCCTTGGGTGAACAGCGCGTTGAAGGGCTCGCGGGCCGAATCGGGCAGATGGCCGGTCTCATTCATCGCACGGGCGAAGAAGCGCGAGTACAGCAGGTGGAGAATCGCATGCTCGATGCCGCCGATATATTGATCGACATTCATCCAGTATTTGGTCTCGTCGGTGGTCGGCGTATCGGCCCGCGCACAGGTGAAGCGCGAGTAATACCACGAGCTGTCCACAAAGGTGTCCATCGTGTCGGTTTCACGCTTGGCCGCGGCCCCACATTTCGGGCAGGTGCAATCGCGCCACGTCGGGTGACGGTCCAGCGGGTTGCCCGGAACGTCGAAAGTGACGTCATCGGGTAGGCGGACGGGCAGATTGGCCTTCGATTCGGGGACCACGCCGCAGGTCGGGCAGTGGACAACCGGAATCGGGCAGCCCCAATAGCGCTGACGCGACAGGCCCCAGTCGCGCAGGCGGAATTTGGTCACGCCTTTGCCAAAGCCCTTGTCTTCGGCAACCTTGATGGCAGCCGCTACGCCTTCTTCGCCGGTTTGCAGGTCATTGCCCGCGAAGCCGCGGATATAGCGGACCTTCTCGGTTTTGGCGGGAACGAAGGCCTCGGTCAGCGCCGCCTCTTCCGCGCCTTCGGCGGTGAAGACAGGGGTGATCGGCAGCGAATATTTGGTGGCGAATTCAAAATCGCGCTCGTCATGGGCGGGGCAGCCGAAGATCGCGCCGGTGCCGTAATCCATCAGGATGAAGTTGGCGACCCAGACGGGCAGCTCCCAATTCGGGTCCAGCGGGTGTTTCACGCGGATGCCGGTGTCGCGGCCCAGCTTCTCGGCGGTCTCGATGGCTTCCTCGGTGGTGCCACCCTTGCGGCAGTCGGCGAGGAAAGCGGCAAACTCCGGGTTGCCCTTCTCCAGCTCTTTCGCCAGCGGGTGATCGGGCGAGATCCCGACGAATCCCGCGCCCATCAGTGTGTCGGGACGGGTGGTATAGCAGTCGATGGTCTCAAAGCCGGCAGGCGCGTTCAGCGTTTCAAAGCCGAATTCCAGACCCTGCGACTTGCCGATCCAGTTGGCCTGCATCAGGCGCACCTTCTCGGGCCAATGGTCCAGCCCCTCGAGGCTGTCCAGAAGATCGCCCGCCATATCGGAGATCTTGAAGAACCATTGCGTCAGTTCCTTACGCTCGACATCCGCACCCGAGCGCCAGCCCTTGCCGTCGATCACCTGTTCGTTGGCCAGAACGGTCATATCGACCGGATCCCAGTTCACGACGGCATTCTTGCGATAGACCAGACCCTTTTCCAGCATATCAAGGAACATCGCCTGCTGCTGGCCGTAATATTCCGGATCGCAGGTCGCGAATTCGCGCGTCCAGTCAAGCGAGAAGCCCAGCGGGCGCAGCTGGCCCTTCATCGTCTCGATATTGGCATAGGTCCAGTCTTTCGGATGACCGCCCGAGGCCATCGCGGCATTCTCGGCGGGCATCCCGAAGGCATCCCAGCCCATCGGGTGCAGCACGGCCAGACCGCAGCTCATTTTGTAACGGGCAACCACATCCCCCATGGTGTAGTTGCGCACATGGCCCATATGGATGCGCCCCGACGGATAGGGGAACATCTCGAGCACATAGTATTTCTCTTTATCGGCATCGGGCTTGGCGGTGAAAACACCGGCCTCCGCCCATGCGTCTTGCCATTTCTGTTCGGTCTGGCTCGGTGCGTATTGCGCCATGTCTCGCCCCTTGAGCTGCGAATTACTGTATTTACGTGCTTGCTACACTGTCCACAGGGCCAAGGTCCAGACAGCTTGGGGATAAAGCATGGCCCCTATGCAAAACGCCCGGCACTTGGCCGGGCGTTTCGGAACCTCTGTCGGGGCCGCTTACAGCTTCGAATCGGCCACGCGCAGCTGGCGGGCGCGGGTCAGGATCGCATCCTCGACCGCCTGCACGGTTTCCGCCGATACCGTCCCGCCACGCGATTCGAGCGCGACTTTCAACGAGCGCGCATCCAGTGCCGGGTCCGTGACATGGATCGTGGCACGATAGGCACGGCCACCGCCGGGCGGGGTGCCATAGCCGGTGACGATCACGCCGGTGAACGGATCGACCGACTGGATCGGCAGGAAATCGAGCACATCAAGGCTGGCCTGCCAGATATATTTGTTCACCTCGACCGTCACATTCGGGTCGTCATTGTTTTTGAACAGATCGAACAGCGTCGAACGCGGGCCACGATCCGCCGGATTCGTGCGGGTCGCGCCTTCGACATCATCGCTCATATGCGATTCTTTCGAAACATCGCGATATCCGCCCTCGGGCGCATTTTTCTGATTCCACGTGAAATTATGGCCGCATGCAGCCAGAGACAGAATAAGGCCGCCAACTGCCGTCATGCGGATGGTCTTTTGGATCGTCATCAAAACGCTGCCCCCTGATCGCCTGCCACACACACTTCATACACGCGCGCAGGATCTAGTGTCGTCTATTGGTTTTGTCCTTATCTTATGGCCCAAGAGGGGACAAGGCATTTCCCTTTAAACATTCGTCATCACACTGCCGGAAAAGGGCGCATTGGCGGGGCCGCGCCGTGTAGCGGGGTGTGGCAAGAGTGCACCACGCAAATATGCCTGTGCTCACGAGGCTTTGCTTTTCGTTGCATTGCGCGGCGCAGAGGGTGAAAAGACTGCCATACCCAATTCGGATTTCCCTGAGTTGGGGCTGACCTTAGAGACAATGAGGGAAAACGATGAAAAAGGTTCTCTTCGCGACGACCGCTCTGGTCCTGTCCGCAGGCGTCGCAGCAGCAGAAGTTTCGCTTTCGGGCGACGGCCGTATGGGTGTCAAGTCGGTTGACGACGCGATCAACTTCTCGAGCCGTGCACGTGTGAAATTCACCCTGTCGGGTGAGTCGGACTCGGGTATCGCATTCGGCGGTTCGTTCCGTGTTGACCAAGAAGACGAAAACGGCGCTTCGGCATCCAAAGGCGGCGCGGGCACCGTGTTCGTTTCGGGTTCGTTCGGTCGTGTTGAAATGGGCGACGCAGTTGGCGCACCCGAAGCACTGTGGGGCGACTTCTACGAAGTTGGCTACACCGATCTGGGCGACGAAGAAGGCCGTCTCGGCAACGACATCGCGTACCTGACCGGCGACAGCAACCTCGGTATCGCAGGCAACGAAAACCCCGTTCTGCTGTACACCTACTCGACCGGCCCGATCTCGCTGGCAGCATCGTTCTCGGATGGCAAAGAAGGCTACACCGATCAGAACGATCACCAAGAGATGGCTGTTGCAGCTGCCTACACCTGGCAGAACTACACCTTCGGTATCGGCTACGAATATGCTGACAGCAACGATGCTGGCAACTTCGTCACCGGCCTGTACAACTACGACGCAGCAACCGCTGTTGTTTCGGCAGACACCGCAAACAAAATGGACCAGGTTGAGCTGGCATTTGTTGGCGCGTTCAACGACCTGAACGTGAAAGCAGTCTACGGCAAAGGCGGCAAAGACAACCCGGTTGACAACTACTTCGCAATCGGCGCCGACTACACCATGGACGCATGGACCTTCGGTGGCTACGTCCAATACGCTGAGCTGGACGACAACACCTACTTCGCAGACGGTTCGGACGACGTGACCTGGTACGGTCTGGGCGCAGAATACGATCTGGGCGGCGGTCTGTCGGTCAAAGGCGGTATCGCTGACTCGAACCTGGACGACACCGATGTCATGTACGACCTCGGCATGAAGTTCTCGTTCTAATCCTTAACCGGATTGAACGGAAAGAGCGGGCCTTGTGCCCGCTCTTTTGCATTTGTGCTTTGCCTTTTTGTCTGTCGCGTGGTGTCTTGCGCCCGACGAGGTTTAGGCAAAGGACAGGATCATGGGGCTGGAAGACATTATCGAGCGCATCGCGAGCGCCGAGAAACGTGCGGGGCGTGCGCTGGGGTCGGTGCAGCTGATCGCGGTCTCCAAGGTCCAGCCTGCCGAACGTGTCGAGGCCGTTCTGGCGCAGGGCCACAGGCTGTTCGGGGAAAACTACGTGCAGGAAGCGCAAGGCAAATGGCCAAGCTGGCGCGAGACCTATCCCGATGTGCGGGTGGAAATGATCGGGCCGCTACAATCGAACAAGGCCAAGCTGGCGGTCGAGCTGTTCGAGGCGATCCATTCGGTCGACCGGATGTCGCTGGCCAAGAAGCTGGCCCATCTGGCGCAGGAGCGCGGTGAAACGCCCGATCTTTTCGTGCAGGTGAATACGGGCCGCGAGCCGCAGAAGGCCGGTATCCTGCCCGAGGATCTGGACGCCTTCGTGAAAGAGCTGATTGCGATGGACCTGCCGGTGCAGGGGCTGATGTGCATCCCCCCCGAGGGCGCCCCCGCCCGCCCGCATTTCGATGCGCTGGCCGAGATGGCAGGCCGCAACGGGCTTTGGGGGCTGTCGATGGGGATGTCGTCGGATTTCGAGGACGCGATTGCGGCGGGGGCGACCCATGTGCGTGTGGGATCGGCCATTTTCGGCGCGCGCGATTACACTAAAGCCTAGGCCTTGTCGCGCGGCTTGGCCGTGTGCCGATGCGGGTAACAGGCAAGGGGCGGGATCACGAGGGTCTCGCCCTGTTCCACATTCTGCGCCAGCCAGATCAGGTGATCGCGGCGAAAGGCCAGACAGCCCGCCGTCGGAAAGCCCGCGCGGCGGCGTTGATGCAGGAAAATGGCGGAGCCTTTGCCGTCTTCTGCCTGCGGGTAATTCCAGCTTGTCAGCAGGATGATATCGTAAAGCGGGTCGGCGCGACGCAGTATCTCGTGGCTGGCAGGGAAGGGGGCGCGGACCTGCTGGTTATAGGCGGGATGGCCGGAGGCATCGCACCACAGATCGCGCGGCCCGATGGGTATGGCCCAGGCCGCAGGCGCGGCGATCCGGTCGGCGCGGTAGCGCATGCCGACAATCCGGAGCGTCCCGACCGGCGTGGCCCCGTCGCCCTCGTGCTTGTCCTCCGACAGCCCGCCACGACCGATTTCCACCGGCAGAACCCGCCCGCGCATCCACAGCCCCCGCGGCGTGAGGCGCATCACAGGATATGCCCCGATTTTGCCGCTTTGGTTGCCAGATAATTGGCGTTGAAGCGGCTCATCCCGACTTTCAGCGGCACCCGCTCCACCACATCTATGCCGTGGCTTTGCAACATGGCGACCTTCTTGGGATTGTTCGTCAGCAGCCGCGTCTGGGAAAAGCCCAGCCGTTTCAGCAGCGCCGCCCCGATACGGAAATCGCGCTCGTCATCCTCAAAGCCCAGCCGGTGATTGGCCTCCACCGTGTCAAATCCCTGATCCTGTAGCGAATAGGCGCGCATCTTGTTGGCCAGCCCGATGCCGCGCCCCTCTTGGTTGAGGTAGAGCAGGACACCGGCCCCTGCCTCGCCCATCTGGCGCAAGGCGGCATCAAGCTGCGGGCCGCAATCGCATTTCAGGGACCCCAGCACGTCGCCGGTAAAACAGGCCGAATGCAGCCGCGCCAGAACGGGCTTCATCCTGTCGGGCGCGCCGATCTCGATGGCATAATGCTCTTCGGCACCATTATCGGGGCGGAACACATGCACGCGCCCCGCTTCGGAGGCCCGCAACGGCACCCGTGCGGCAGAGACAGGCGCGAAACGGGCCTCGTTCGCCATGCCTTCCATCGCTTCGGTGACGGTCAGGCGGGTCAGGCCCTCGGGCGCGTCAGCCACCTGAACCAGAAGCGCGGCAGGCAGAAGCTGGGCCGATTTCACCAAGCGGATCGCGGCTCGCGCAACCGAGGCGTCGTCCTCGCGCTGGGTTCTGAAGGGCCCCTTCATCGGGGTTGCAAGGTCGTCCGCGGGGTCCGCGATGGCCTGTAGCCAGCGCAGATCGGCGCTTTCGGGGACCATGATACGGGCCAGATCCCCGTCATAGACGCGGGCCTTCAGCGTTTCGGCCCGCCATGAGGTGATGGCAAGGGTCAGCGGCCCCAGCGCACGCATCGCCGCAAGGCGCGCCGGATCGAGGCTTTCCACCGAGGCGGCCAGCGTCGTTTCATCAAGCACGACCGGCAGCCCCATGCGCAAATCGGCGCGGGCGCGATTGAGTCGTTCGGCAGGCGAGGGGCAAAGAGAACCGGTCATCATGCGAAACTGATAGCGGGGGCTGAAACAAATTGAAACATATCTCGTGATTTTGACACGTCCGCGTGAGAAAGATTTCACCCCCCTTGCCGAATTCGCGCATCGGCACAAAGTCTAACCCGAAGAATGTAAGTAACGACTTGGCGGTGCCGTGACCCTTGACGGGCCTGTCCGCCGGAACGGAGGCATGAATGTCAGGTTTGAAGAAAATCCTTCTGGTGGATGACGATACCGATCTGCGCGAAGCACTGGCCGAGCAACTGGTCGCGACGGAGGATTTCGACGTCTTCGAAGCGGGCAATGGTGCCGAAGCTGTCGAGAAGGCCAAGGCGGGTCTTTATGATCTGGTCCTCCTCGATGTGGGCCTGCCCGATACCGATGGTCGCGAGCTGTGCAAGAAGCTGCGCAAGCAGGGCGTGAAATGCCCCATCGTGATGCTGACCGGCCATGACACCGATGCCGATACCATTCTGGGTCTCGACTCGGGGGCCAATGACTACATCACCAAGCCGTTCAAATTCCCCGTGCTTCTGGCCCGCCTGCGCGCCCAGCTGCGCACGCATGAACAGTCGGAAGACGCCGTATTCCAGCTTGGCCCATATACGTTCAAACCCTCGCTCAAACTGCTTGTCGACGATAAGGACAAGAAGATCCGCCTGACCGAGAAAGAGACGAATATCCTCAAGTTCCTCTACCGTGCCCCCGATGGTGTGGTGCCGCGCGATATCCTGCTGCATGAGGTCTGGGGCTATAATGCGGGCGTGACCACCCACACGCTGGAAACCCATATCTACCGCCTGCGCCAGAAGATCGAGCCCGATCCCACCAATGCGCGCCTTCTGGTGACCGAATCCGGCGGCTATCGACTGGCCGCCTGACCCTTCGCCTTTTCACTTATTGTCTCTAAGGGAAAACTCTGGCGAACTGGCCCTACCCGTCTCGGGTGGGGCCTTTGCATTTGCGCGATGTCTCGGGCAGGGATGTCGCCGCCACAGATGCTATTGCCGCAGCCCCAAGGTCATATCCATGCAGAGCGGCGCATTCAGCGGCGTGCCCGCGTCGCGGATCGCGCGCAGTTTGGCCTTATAGGCTGCGGCGGCGGGAAGCGCGGGAATAAGGGGCGTTACGACCGCCATAGATTCCGGTGTGCCGATCTGGCGGCTGATATCTTCGATGATATCCTGTAGCGGCGTCTCGGGTTCGATGGTCAGCCGCCACATCGCCATTTCCAGAATGGTTGCGGGGCGGCGCGCCTCGAAGGCGCTGCCCAGAGTTTCGCGGTTTGATGCCTCGTCCGGAGGCTCCATCAGTCCCATGCGGTTGGCGGCGGCCTCCGAGGCCTGTAGCGCGGCAAAGACCTCGAGCGCCTCGCGGAAGCTGCGCCCCGCATCGAAGGTATAAAGCTGCGAGAATTGCGGCACGTCACAATAGTCGAGCTGGTCCATATCCGCACCGGTCTCGTTGACCCATGCCGTCAGCAGGGGCAGGCCTTCGCGCGGGAGCGGCGTGAATTTGGTCTGGCCGAGATCGGTGGTCAGGGTGAACCCTCCGGCGGCATCGCCGGTCAGCTTGGCACCGTTCATGCGCCGGATCAGCGGCTCGTAATAGAGTTTCTGATCGGCTGTCGGATCGCCGCTTTTGCGATTGGCATCGCTGGGCTTGTCGTCGCGCGTGACATTGCGATCGGTGATCTTGATGGTGCCGTCTTTTTCGGAATAGCGCAGCTTCAGCCCATCCCAGAGCATGTCGCAATAGCCGGTATCGCGGCAGGTCGTGACATCGGGCGTTTTGACCGAGGCATAGGTCACCGTAATGGTGGTGCCGTCAATCTGCAGATGGATATAGCGCGGGTCTGTCGTCTGGCTGTCAAGAATGGGGGTCGCCAGCAGGAACCCGCCATCCGGCAGGGCAGAAGCCGTCTCGGCCCAGAGCAAAGCAGGAATCAGACAAAAAAGCGCGCGCATGCCAAAGATCCGAAAGAACTATCTCTTTCGTAGCCTGCACCTAGGTCGCTGTGCAAGGCCGCAGAGACGACAAAACTCCTAAGCGGCCTCACTAATCTGACAAAAATAGAGATGTCCGGTCCATGTTTTCCGGCGCGGCTCAGACCGTGGGGAAGGTCTCTTCCTCTGCGGCATCCAGATCGATCCCCAGCGCGTCGGCGCCCATTTCCAGATGGTCGGCCAGAAGCGGGTTATCCAGAAGGTAGTCCTCGGTCGGGACGGTAGCCTCGGTTTTCGCCATTTCGATGGCTTCGTCCAGATCTTCCGGCTCGTAGGTATCGCGGCCAATCCACATGATTGCGGTCAGTTCGGCCTGTTCGTCCTCGTTCAGGGCCGCGATAAAGCTTTTCAGCTCGCGCGCCTTGCCACTGCCGGGAATATCGGCATCGAATTTGCGGGCACGGATGATGATCGTGGCAAGCTTGGACGGGGATAGCGTCATCATGGGAAAGTCCTCCATATAGCGGTAGTGTTGCGCTATCGCGATCCTCCGGCAAGCGAAATCGTTTGGATCTCAGGCTTGCGACGTATCATCGGCAAGAAGCGGCGAAGAGAGGCCGCGCGGATGGGCTTCGACAAAGCCGGGGCTGTCCATGCTGCTTTCCTCGGGCACCACGCCCATCACCTCGAAGCGCCGCGCGGCGGGCAGCACGCGCCCCTCGAGCGAGCCGACGGCCTTGTTGTAGCGGTCCACCGACTGGGTGAGCGCGCGCCCAATTCCATCCATATGGGTGCCGAACACCTTCAGCCGGTCATAGAGGTCGCGGGCGGTTTTCTGCACCTCCAACGCGTTTCGGGCCATGCGTTCCTGTTGCCAGCCATAAGCGATCGCCTTCACCAACGCCATCAGCGTGGTGGGCGTGGCAATCAGCACCTTCTGCGCAAAGGCATAGTCGATCAGGCCGGGATCGGCTTCGGCGGCGGCCGACACGAAGGTTTCGCCGGGAATGAACATCACCACGAAATCGGGCGTGCCCTCGATCTGCGACTGGTAGGATTTGGAGGCGAGCTGTTTGACATGGGTGCGGATATGGCTGGCGTGGCGGGCCAGTTGCGCGGCCTGCTGATCGGGGGTCTCGGCGTCGAGCGCATCCAGATAGGCCTCAAGCGGTGTTTTGGCATCCACCACAATCGAGCGCCCGCCCGGAATATGCACCACTGCATCGGGGCGGCGCGCACCCTCATCTGTGGCCACATGCTGTTCCAGATGGAAATCGACATTTTCCGTCATGCCCGCCATTTCAAAAACCTGACGCAGCTGCATCTCGCCCCAGCGGCCCCGCGTTTTTGGCGCGCGCAGCGCCTGCACCAGCTTGCGGGTCTCAAGGCCCAGATGCGCCTGACCCTCGGCCAGAGCCTGCACCTGCTGATGGATCGCGCCGTAAGCCTCGCCACGGGCCTTTTCCAGCTCGGCGATCTTCACACCCATCTCGCCCAGACGCTGGTCCAGCGGTTTCACCAGATGTTCGATGGCTTTGCTGCGGCGGTCGAGTTCCTCACGCGCGCCCTGCTGATGGGTCTGGAATCGCTCGGAGACCAGCCGCAGGAAGGCTTCGGAGTTCTGCTGCAAAACGCCAGAGGCCACATGGGAAAACCGGTCCTCGATCTCGCGCTTCATGCCGCGCAATTCTTCCAGCCGCGCCTCATGTTCGCGCTTGAGCGAATGGAAGGCCTGTTCGGCCTGCACGCGGTGGCGATATTCGCCCTCCAGCCGCGCACGGGTCTGGCGCAGCTCGTCCATCACATCGGGCAGACGCTGGGAATTGGCTTCCTCGATCAAAAGCGCCTCGCGCATGCGCCGCGCCTCGCCCTCCCAAGCGCGGGCCTGTGCAAGCGCACCTTCGGCTCGCCCTGCACGGCGCAATGTGGCGACCAGCGCCAGAAGCAGCACAAGCGCAAGGGCCGCAAGCCCCAGCGCCACAGGATCATTCAGCAGGGTTTGCACAGGTCAGGTCCACTGGGTCAGGTGCGGCCAAACAGCCGCTCGATATCGGAAAGTTTGAGTTCCACATAGGTGGGGCGGCCGTGGTTGCACTGGCCGGAATGGGGCGTGGCCTCCATCTCGCGCAGCAGGGCGTTCATCTCTTCGGCGCGCATCTGACGCCCCGAGCGGATGGACCCGTGGCAGGCCATACGCGACAGAACAGCCTCGATTTTGGCCTGCACCAGCTGGCTGTCGCCCAGATCGGACAGCTCGTCCAGCACATCGCGCAGCAGGTTTTCGGCGTTGATTTCCCCAAGGATCGCAGGGGTTTCGCGCACGGCAATCGCATGGCCGCCGAATTCCTCGATGCTGAGGCCCAGCTTGGCCAGCACCTCGGCATGTTCCAGCAGAAGGGCAGCATCGCCTGCCGACAGCTCGACGATCTCGGGGATCAATAGCGCCTGAGCGGGCACGCCGTTTTCGGCCATCTGGCGTTTGAGGCGCTCATAGACCAGACGCTCATGGGCGGCATGCTGGTCCACGATCACCATACCGCGTTCGGTCTGGGCCACGATGTAGTTTTCATGCAGCTGGGCGCGCGCGGCTCCCAAGGGGCGGGCGGTCAGATCGGCAGGGGCGGGGGCGGTTTCAAACCGTGCCGAGGGGCTGGCATAGCCGGGCTGGGCCTCGTGGAAGGCGGTCGTTTCGGCAAAGCCGTCCTGCGGTTGCGAAGGGTAGGCGCGGGCCGGATAGGCGGGCGCGGGCTGGAAATCGGGCGCTTGGGCGGCATAGGCTGCGCGGGTGGCCCCCATGCTGGGGCGGTCCATCTGGTAAACACGCGGAAAGCTGGGCTGTTGGGGGCTTGCTTCGGGCATCGCTTCGGGGCGGAACGCCGCCAGCGTCGCATCGGCCACCGTGGTCGAGGCACGATGCCCTGCGCCCCCCAAAGCCGCCCGCAGACCCGAGACGATCAGCCCGCGCACCACTTGGGATTCGCGGAAACGGACCTCGGCCTTGGCGGGGTGGACGTTGACATCGACCCGCTCGGGATCGCAGCTGACAAACAGCGCCGCCGCCGGATGACGCTCGCGCGAGAGGAAATCCATATAGGCCGCGCGCAGGGCGCCGATCAGCATCTTGTCCCGCACGGGGCGGTTGTTCACAAAAAGATACTGCTCCACCGCTGCCCCCCGCGAATAGGTGGGCAACGCCGCATAGCCGGTCAGCCGGATGCCCTCGCGCTCGGCGTCGATCCGGATTGCGTTATCGGCAAATTCGCGGCCAATGACCCGCGCCAGTCGCATGCCCAAAGCATCGAACATCTCGCCCTGCTCGGCGTCAAAGCGGAAGATCTCGCGCTCGCGCCGGCCTTCGGAAATATCGCGCAGGGTGAAGCTGATCTTCGGCTCGGCCATCGCCAGCCGCTTCATCACATCCGAGATCGCCTGTGCCTCGGCGCGGTCGGTACGCATGAATTTCAGCCGCGCGGGCGTCGCATAGAACAGATCGCGCAGCTCGACCACGGTGCCACGGTTCAGCGCCGCCGGTTTCACCGCGCCGATCTGCCCGCCGTTCACGGTGATCGTGGCCGCATCATAGCCTTCCGCACGCGAGGTGATGGTCAGCCGCCCGACCGACCCCAGCGAGGGCAGGGCCTCGCCGCGGAAACCAAAGGTATGGATATTCAGCAGATCCGAGCCGTCAATCTTCGAGGTCGCATGGCGCGACAGCGCCAGCGGCAGGTCTTCGGCGGTCATGCCGCAGCCGTTATCGGTGATGCGGACCAGCGTCTTGCCGCCATCGGCATAGGCCACATCCACCCGCGTGGCGCCTGCGTCGATGGCGTTCTCCACCAGTTCCTTGACGGCAGAGGAGGGGCGTTCCACCACCTCGCCCGCCGCAATGCGGTTGGCGGCGGCATCGTCAAGCTGGCGGATAACGGGGCGTTTCGGGCCGATATTGGGGGTGTCAAGCGTCATGCCACCACACCTAGCATAAATAAAGCCTGCCCGAAACGGGTTCGGGCAGGCTTTCCTGTGGATATCTCGGTCATTACTCCGGAGGTTATTTCAGGCCCGTAGGCCGACCGACCACAACAAAGCGCAAATCCTCCGCCTTGAGCAGCCGCTTGGCCACGCGGGCGATATCGTCCTTGGTGACCGCTTCGATCTTGGCATTGCGCGTGTTGATATAATCGACAGGCATATCCGAAAGCTGCATCCCTGCCAGAATGCTGGCGATCTGGCTATTGCCATCAAAGCGCAGCGGATAGGCGCCGGTCAGATAGGTCTTCGCATCGGCCAGTTCCTTGTCGCTGACCTTGCCATCGGCCGCCTTGGCCCATTGGTCTTTCACGACCTTGATCGCCTCTGCGGTCTTGTCATTGGCCGAGGCAAAGCTGCCCTGCCATGTCTTCGCCAGATCCTGATCGATCAGATAGGTATAGATGCCATAGGTCAGCCCGCGTTTCTCGCGCACCTCATCCATCAACCGCGAGGAAAACCCGCCCGCTCCAAGGATCTGGTTCAGCACGAAGGCCGCGAAGAAATCGGGGTCTTCCATGCCGATCCCTGCCTGACCGAACATCACCACCGATTGTGGCGTGTCGAAATCCACCACCGTGGTGCCGCCGCTGAGTTTCAGCTTGGCCTTGGCTGGCATATCCGCGCCTTTGGCGGGCAGATCCCCCAGCAGCTTGTCCAGCAGCGGGCCAAGCTGGTCTGCGGTAATGTCCCCCACGGCAGAGACAACCATCCGGTCCTTGGCCATGACGCGGGCTTTGGCGTCAAACATATCCTCGCGGGTCAGCGCGGCCACGCTTTCGGCGGTGCCGTTGATCGAGCTGCCATAAGGGTGGTCGCCAAAGGCCTCATGGGCAAAGGTCTTGGACGCGATGGCATTGGGGTCTTGCGCGTTCGAGGCGATAATGGCCTGCACCTGACCGCGCACACGGTCCACGGCGGATTGGTCGAAACGCGGGTTGATCAGCGCCTGACGCAGCAGGTCCACCGCCTGATCGCGGTTTTCGGTCAGCATCTGCGCGCTGATGGTCAGCGTATCGTCGCCCACATCAAAGCCGAATTTCGCGGCAAGGGATTCTTCGGCTGCGGCGAAATCCTGTGCCGACATATCGCCTGCACCTTCCTCCAGCGTGGCCGTCATCAGGTTGATCTCGCCGCGCTTGTTGGGCGCGTCAAGGCTGGCACCGCCCTTGAAGCTGATGCGCAACGCGGTGAAGGGGATGTCATGCGCCTCCACAAGCCAGGCATGAAGCCCGCCGGGAGAGGTGACCTGTTCGATATCCAGAGCACGCGCGGGCAGCGACAGCGTCAGCGCGAAAAGGCCTGCAAGGAAAAGCCGGATCATTGTTTGGGCGCCTCCTGCGCGGCGGGTTTCTCAAGATAGCCTGTCACGGCATTGCGCTTGTTCAGCACGTCTTTCGCGGCGGCCATGACATCTTCGGGGGTGACGGCTTCCAGCACCTTGGGCCAGTTCTGCACATCTTCCACCGAGAAGCCGGACGCAAGCGCCGTGCCATAGCGTTGGGCAAGGCCCTGCACATTGTCCTCGGTATAGATCTGGCTGGCATGGATCTGGGTCTTGATCCGTGCGAACTGGTCGGGGTCGATCCCGTTGGCCATGAAATCGGCCAGCGCCTTGTCCAGCGCGGTTTCCGCCTCGGGCAGGGACACATCGGCGGCAGGCACGACAGACAGGCCGAAGGTCGTCTTGTCGATCGACATTCCGTCATACCATGCGCTGACAAAGATCGCCTCGCCCGAGCCGAAGATCAGCTTCTTGCCCAGAACGGAGGTCTGGGAATTGCCGCCCAGAAGCTCGGCCAGAACGGTCAGGGCCGCCGCTTCTTTCTGGTCTCCGGGATTGCGCTCGGGGGCGAGATAGGTCCGCATCAAAGAGGGCTGCGCCACGCGCGGGTCCTGAAAATCGACCTTACGTTCGGCCAGTTGCGGCGGTTCCTGCGGACGCAGGCGCGGCGGCAACTGGGTATTTGCGGGGATCTGGCCGTAATATTTCTGGGCCAGCGTCTTCACCTCTTCGGGGGTGACATCCCCCGCCACGATCAGCACGGCATTATTGGGCGCATAATAGCGTTTATACCATGCCAGTGCGTCCTCACGGGTCAGCCCTTCCATTTCCGCGCGCCAGCCGATGATCGGGGTGCCATAGGCCGAGTTTTGGTATTGCGCCGCGCTCATCTGTTCGGCGAACTGTGCCTGCGGGTTGCTGTCGATCCGTTGTGACCGCTCTTCCAGAATCACCTGACGCTCGGTTTTCCAGTCATCGGGAGAGATGCGCAGATTATGCATCCGGTCCGCTTCCATCTTCATGACCAGATCCAGACGGTCTGCCGCGATGCGCTGGAAATAGGCGGTGTAATCATCGCTGGTAAAGGCGTTGTCGGACCCCCCGTTGGCCGAGACGGTCTTGGACAATTCGCCCGGTGCCATGGTCTTGGTGCCCTTGAACATCAGGTGTTCGAGATAGTGGGCGATGCCGGATTTTCCGCGCACCTCATCGGCAGAGCCGACCTTATACCAGACCATCTGGACCACAACCGGCGCACGATGATCCTCGATCACCACGGTCTGCAACCCGTTATCCAGTGTGAAGGAGCTGACCTCCGCCGCCGCAGCCGGAAGGGCTGTCAGGGCAAAGGCAGCGGCAAGCCATGCGCGCAACATTCGGACCTCAAGTGTTTTGCGCTACCTTGTCGCCTGTTGCCGTGGCCCGCAAGTCGTTTGACGGGGAGTTGATGGATAACTCCCCTCAAATAACGAAGAAATTATAGCTGCGCGGCAGGGCGGGCCTTATTTTGCGGCCTGTGCCGCGCCCGAGGGCGGTGCCGACGGCGTTGCGGCATTCAGTTTGCGCCAACGTTCAAGTTCGGCTTCCTGATCAAGGGCCATCGGTGCATAGGCCTGATAATAGAGCGTCTTGCCGGTCAGGCGGTCAAGAAGGCGCCCGTTATGGTCCTTGCGGTATTCCAGATCGGCGGCCGCCAGCTGGCTGCGGATCGCAGGATCCGTGCCCTTGCGCATTGCATAGCCGATCAGGGCGCGGTCCGCGCCTGCGGTCGTGCGGGCATTGGAGCTTCCGCCAAGGGCCGCAATCGCATCGGCTTCCGGCGTCGGGTCAACCAGATTGCGCCCGCCCGGCGTCGGCGTCGGCAGGTCATTCAGGTCCGAGGGCATTTGCAGCGACTTGGTCGGCACAATGGCAAACTCGTCCGGACCCGGCCGGTTGGTACGCAGTTTCATCAGTTCGGGCACATTCGACCCGCCACAGGCACCCAGCAAAAGCACCCCTGCAAGGGCGATCCCGAGATTTGATGCTGCCGACATTGGCCACTCCCTCATCGATACTGCCTCGTCATAACCTAAAGTCCAGCGGGCGTCACGCCCCTTTGGACCGTCCTTTTTTGCCGCGCGATTCATTGCCCGTAAAGAGCGCAAGCCCGACCGCGCCAAGGAAGATCGCGATATCCGCCACGTTGAAAGAAAACGGGTTTTGCCAGCCGGGGAGGGAGGTGTTGATGAAATCGGCCACGGCTCCGTAGAAAATGCGGTCGATCACATTGCCCAAAGCCCCACCGATCAGCAGTCCGGCGGAGGCCTGCACCTTGGCCGTCTGCGGTTTGCGCGCGATCCAGATGGCGACCCAGACGGAAATCATCAGGGCCAAGGCGATCAGCAGGATGCGCGTATAGTCGGTATCGCCGGAGAACAGCCCGAAATTCACGCCCCTGTTCCACGCCATGCGAAAGTTCAGGAAAGGAGGCAGCACCTCGATGGCATAGCGCTGGTCGAGCTGCATCAGATGCACCACGATATATTTCGAGGCCTGATCGAGCACCAGAACGACCAAGGCCCAGAGAGTTGCCAAACGCATGCGTGATCCCTTTTACAATCATCCCCCTATGCCCCGAAAGCGGGGGCGGGGGCAAGAGATCTAGGGCCTGGATGGCGTTTTGGTGATGGGGGGCGGGTGTTTCTTCGATGAGCGCAGGAGCCAGATGCCAAGCGCGAGCCCTGCGCCGCCAAGGCCGAACGGTAGACCGATAAACATCGCGAGGAGCAGAGCCTCTTCCCCTTTGCTGCATCCGGTCGCGCTGCCGAAGGCACAGCCTTGTCCGGCAATTCGAGGGCCAAGAAGCAGGGTGGCAAGGCAAAGCGGAAAGGTAATGGCGATCAGGATATAGCCGACAAAGCGTTTCATTGAAATCCGTTTGGAAAAAGGCGGACCCTGAGGCCCGCCTTTGGCGGATTAGTGACGGAAGTGGCGCATGCCGGTGAAGACCATCGCCAGACCGCGCTCGTTGGCGGCGTCGATGACTTCCTGGTCGCGCATCGAGCCACCCGGCTGGATGATCGCGGTGGCGCCTGCTTCGGCTGCGGTGATCAGGCCGTCGGCGAAGGGGAAGAAGGCGTCCGAGGCGACAACCGAGCCGATGGTCGGGGTCTTGTCGAAACCGCAGGCTTCCTGCATGTCTTCGGCCTTGCGTGCGGCAATGCGGGTGCTGTCCACGCGGCTCATCTGGCCTGCGCCCACGCCCACGGTTGCGCCGTCCTTGACGTAGATGATCGCATTCGACTTGACGTGTTTCGCGACTTTCCACGCGAACAGCAGGTCTTGCAGTTCCTGCTCCGAGGGCTTGCGCTCGGTCACGACTTTCAGGTCGTCCAGCGTGATGATGCCGTTATCCTTGTCCTGCACCAGAAGGCCACCGGCCACTTGGCGGTAGGTGGTGATCGGCGCATAGACATCCGGCAGGCCGCCGGTTTCCAGAAGACGCACGTTCTTCTTCTTGGCGATGACCTCTTTGGCGGCGTCATCGACAGCAGGCGCGATGATGACTTCCGAGAAGATCTTGGTGATCTCTTCGGCGGTCTCGGCGTCCAGCGTCTGGTTCAGCGCGATGATCCCCCCGAAGGCAGAGGTGCGGTCGCAGTCGAAGGCACGCTTATAGGCCTCAATCACGGTCTCGCCGGTGGCCACACCACAGGGGTTCGCGTGTTTGATGATCGCCACGGCGGGCTTTTCGGTGCCGAATTCCGACACAAGTTCAAAGGCCGCATCGGTATCATTGATGTTATTGTAGGACAGTTCCTTGCCCTGAAGCTGCTTGGCCGTCGCCACGCCCGGACGGTTCGTGCCATCCAGATAGAAGGCCGCCTGCTGGTGCGGGTTCTCGCCATAGCGCAGGGTCTGCGCGATGGTGCCAGCGAAGGCACGGCGGCGCGGGGCTTTCTCGCCGATGGCGCCTGCCATCCAGGTGGAAACAGCCGCATCATAGGCCGCGGTACGGGCATAGGCGATCTGCGCCAGCTTCTGACGGAAGGGTAGGGTGGTTGCACCGTCATTCTCGTCCAGTTCTTTCAGAACCGCGTCGTAATCTTCCACATCCACGACGGTCGCCACGAAACCGTGGTTCTTGGCCGCTGCACGGATCATTGCCGGACCGCCGATATCGATATTCTCGATGCAGTCGTCATATGCCGCGCCTTTGGCGACGGTCGCCTCGAACGGGTAGAGATTCACCACGAGCAGGTCGATATTCAGGATATCATGCTCTTTCATCGCGGCGAGATGCTCTTCGTTGTCGCGCAGCGCCAGTAGGCCGCCATGCACCTTGGGGTGCAGCGTTTTCACGCGGCCATCCATCATCTCCGGAAAGCCGGTGACCTCGGCCACATCGCGCACCGACATGCCCGCTTCGCGCAGGGCTTTGGCAGTGCCGCCAGTGGACAGAAGTTCAACGCCGCGCGCGGAAAGTGCGCGGGCAAAATCGATCAGGCCGGTCTTGTCGGAGACCGAGATCAAAGCACGGGTGAGCGGAACGGAACGGGTCACGGGCAGCATCCTTGGATCAGGTGTCGGAATCGTCGCGATCCGCACCATACTGCAGGTCGCGTGTGCCCTGCGACCTATCCTGTGCCTTCGTGAAGGTCCAGCTAATCTGACATCTTTCGTCCAAAAGACGGCCTGAAAGCACGATCTGTTGCGTCGCGCGCGGCCTCAGGCGGCCCTTTTCAAGGTAAACGGACGGATCAAGCGCCAGTTTTAGCGCCCCGTCATGGCGGAAGACCCAGATCTCGCCGGATTTCAGCGCGATGGAAACGGCGTGGCCCCCCATATCCAGCGTGGCATTGGCCTCGGGGTGCAGATGGAACCGGATCTGGTAGGGAATGCCGGTAAGTTTCTCGCGCTCCAGCACCGTTTGCAGCCGCTTTTGCCCCTGCGGTGTGGCCGCCGAAAGCGAATCGCACCCTTCCAGCAGGCGGCCGTCGGTGGCAAGCGACAGGCGGCGCAGATGGGTCAGACCGTGGGTGGCGCTATAGCCGTCATGGCCCGCCATCCAGCTCTGGCCGCTGTCTTCATCGCGCACGGCCCAGACCAGTTCGGGGGTTTCTTCCAGCCAGCTATGCGGGCTGCGGCCAAAGCTGCGTTCGGGGCCGAGCCGTGACGAAGAATAGCCGCCAAGGGCCAGCGTCGAATGGCTGGGCGTTGCCCGTCCGGCCTGATGCCATTCACGGCCAAACTGCGCGCCGGAGCCGCAATTAACGATGATCGGCCTGCGTCGCGAGGTGAGCTCGAAGGCCAGTGTGGACGCATGGGCATCGGTCGATGCCGCCCCTGCGGGTGGTTTGTCGGCATCCATGATCAGGCTGGTGCCGCCACCATGCAGGCGCGCAAAACCCATTGCCAGAGTTCCGGTGGGGCCGCGCCGGATGCCGGTTTCGACCAGCGTCTGGTCGATCCGGTCTGGGTTGCAGGCCTCGCCGCCATGAAAACGCGCCAGCCCGCCATCGGCATGGCGCAAGGCGCGCAGGGTGGGGGCAATCCTTTCGATGGCGGCCAGATGGGCCGGATCGGGGGCGGCGCCGGTGGCTTCGATCGCCTGTTTGGCCCAGTTGAGAAGCGTCAGAACCTCAAGCAGCTCTTCGGGGTTGCGGGTGGCGATACCGCCTTCGATATCGATCTGGCTGGCGCATTCGGCGGCCAGCCCCGCCAGCGCCTGCGCGCTATGGCCCTGCATGCCGGTCAGCGAGAGCGCGGCATAGATCAGCCCCGTCAGCGCCTCGAACCGCGGCAGGCCCGGCGGTGCCGATTTCCAGCGTTTGGCCAGATAGGTGGTCTGCGCGCCAAGCGCCGCAAAGAAGGCATCGGCCTTGGGTTTGTCCTGCGCATGCAGGATCATCAGCGCGTTATTGATCCAGCGGATCACGCGGCGGCCCGTCAGATCGGGCTGCCAGCCCGCGCCAGTGCCACGGCCATAGCGGTCGATCCAGCCAAAGACCCAATCCTGTGCGCGGGCCCGTGCGGTGCGGTCGCCCACGGCGGCCAGATCATCCAGCCAGCCGAAACCGTGCAGCGCCTCCTCGAAGGCCGGATCGGGCATCGCCAGATCCCAAGGGCTGCGGTCGCGCCCCTCGATCAGAAAGCCCGCCAGCAGGAAGTTGCCGCCAATCAGCTGCCGCCCGCGTGCGACAGAGCCGATGGTGCGCGGCTCGGGCTGGCTGGTGAACCCCGTTGCCGGAGCGCCCCGCGCCGCCCTGCGTGCCGCCAGCGTGTTCAACGCCTGCGCCAGACGGGCGCGCTTTTGTCCGCTGGGAGAGGGGGTCGGCTTTCTGGCTGTGGGTTTGGCCAAGGTTCTGTCGCTCGAATTATCTAGGGGGCCGCGCGGGCTTGAAGTGCGGCGATTATGCGTCGGGCGGAAGGGGGTGCCAAGAGGCCCCCGCCTAGCCTGCGTCAAATGATGGGCGTTATTCTGCCCGCCGTTTCAACGTGGCCACATAAAACCCGTCCATCCCGCCTTTATCGGCCCAGTAGTCGGGGCGCAGACGCAAGCCACCCTCTTCGGTGATCCACTCGGGGTCGATGCCCTCCAGCGTGGGGCGGATCACCTCCCACTCGGGGTGGCGCTCCAATGCGCGGCGGATCTGGGTCTCGCCTTCCTCGGGCAGAAGCGAGCAGGTCACATAGGTCAGCCGCCCCTCGGGCGTCAGCCAGCCCATGGCGCGCTCAAGGATCTCTTCTTGCAGCGCGAACAGCCCCTTGATCGAGGCGCTATCCTTGATGGCGGGCAATTCGGGGTGGCGGCGGATCGTGCCGGTGGCCGAACAGGGCGCATCCAGCAAGATCGCGTCGAAAGGCGCCTCGGGGGTCCAGTCCAGCGCATCCGCGGCCACGACTTCGGCACTCAGCTTGCAGCGCTCAAGGTTTTCATGCAGCCGCGCAAGGCGACGCTCGGACAGATCCAGCGCGGTGACCTGCGCCCCCATCGCCGCCAGTTGCAGCGTCTTGCCACCGGGAGCCGCGCACAGATCCAGCACCCGCATGCCTGCGGTGGGCGCCAGCGCCTTGGCCGCCAGCGAGGCCGCCGCATCCTGCACCCACCAGTCCCCCTCGGCAAAGCCCGGAAGATCGCGGATCTGGCCCGGTTGATGCAGCCGCACGGAGCCCGTGGGCAGAACCTCGCCCTCCAGCCGCTCGGCCCAATCGGCGGGGTTTTCCTTGACGGAAATATCCACAGGGGCGGGACGCTGGTGCGCCTCTTCCATCTTCTGCACCGAGACCTTGCCATAGGCCGACATCAGCCGCCCGCGCAGCCAGCCCGGAAGCTGGCCATAGGGCAGGGTCTCCCAGCGGGCCTTATCCTCGGCCACCTTGCGCAGCACGGCATTCACCAGCCCCGCAAAACTATCGGTGCGGCGACCGCCCGATTTGCACAGGGTCACGGCGGCATCCACCACGCCATGATCCGCGCCGCCTTCGGCACATAGCTCGACCGTCGCCAACCGCAGAAGCGCCATGATATCGGGCGTGGGTTTGCGCTTGAGGAAGGGTTTGAGCATCTTGTCGGCCCGCTCCATATGGCGCAGGGTCGAGGTCGCCAGCCGCTGGGCCCGCGCCTTTTCACCGGGGCTGAGGCCATCCAGCGCATCCATCGCGATCTGGTCGGCCAGCGACAGATGGTCGTCAAACACGCCAACAATCAGGCCAAGGGCCGCGCGGCGGGCAGGGTCGGGTTTTGCCATAGCTTGGCCTCCGGCTTGTGAGGATCGATTTCGCGGCCTATATCAGTTGGGTCGTTAAGACAACTCTCATGACAAGAGGTGCCCCATGTCGAAAGACGCCGCCCCGCAAGAGCCCCAACCCGATCTGCCGCCCGCGACCCCGCCAATGCCCCAGCCGGATCTGCCCGCAGGCCCGCCGCCGACACCCGCCCCCGACCTGCCGCCCGCCGCGCAGCGTGCCTTGGCCGAGGCCGAAGAGCGCCGCCGCTTGGCGCAGGCACAGAGCCTGCCGACCGAACTGGGCGGGCGTGACGGCCCCGAGCCGGTACGCTATGGCGATTGGGAAAAGAAGGGCATCGCGGTCGATTTCTGAACCGCCCGTCTTGCGCTTGGCCGCGAACCTGCTAGCCATTTGCGCATGACATATCCTCGCTATACCCGCCTCGTTTCGTCCCTGCCTGCTTCGGTGCCTTTCATTGGCCCCGAAACGCTTGAGCGCGAGCGTG
The DNA here is from genome assembly GCF_057380695.1 of Thioclava sp. NS-SX20. Classification (NCBI taxonomy): domain Bacteria; kingdom Pseudomonadati; phylum Pseudomonadota; class Alphaproteobacteria; order Rhodobacterales; family Paracoccaceae; genus Thioclava; species Thioclava sp. NS-SX20. The sequence continues at coordinate 2,715,551 of NZ_CM170816.1, forward strand.
GTGCCCCCTTTGCCGCCCGTCTGGGGGCCAATGAGAACGGCTTTGGCCCCTCGCCGCGGGCGATTGCCGCGATGGCGGCAGAGGCGGGCGAGGTCTGGAAATATGGCGATAGCACCAGCCTTGAATTGCGTCAGGCCTTGGCGGCCCATCATGACCGCCCCGCAAACACCATCGTGGTGGGCGAGGGCGTGGACGGGCTGCTGGGCTGTCTGGTGCGGCTGATCATCGAGACGGGCGACGCGGTTGTGACCTCGGCGGGCGCCTATCCGACCTTCAACTTCCATGTCGAGGGCTTTGGCGGTGTGCTGCACAAGGTGCCCTATAAGGGCGACCATGAAGACCCGCAGGCGCTGATTGCCAAGGCGCGGGAGGTCGGTGCCAAGCTGATCTATATCGCCAATCCCGATAACCCGATGGGCACATGGAACACGGGCGCTGCGATCGAGGCGATGATTGCGGAGATCCCCGAGGGCTGTCTTCTGGTGCTGGACGAAGCCTATATCGAGATGGCCCCCGAAGAGGCCGTGCCGCAGGTGGCGGTGGATGATCCGCGCGTCATCCGCATGCGGACCTTTTCCAAACATTACGGGCTGGCGGGTGCGCGCATCGGCTATGCGATGGGCGCGGCCGAGCTGATTGCCCAATTCGAGAAGATCCGCAATCATTTCGGCGTGAACCGGATTGCGCAGGCGGGGGCTTTGGCGGCGCTGGCCGATACCACTTGGTCGGCCTTCATGGCGCGGCTGATTGCGGGCGCGCGGGGCCGCATTGCCGAGATCGCAGCCGAAAACGGGCTGGAAGCTGTCCCCTCGGCCACCAATTTCGTGGCCGTCGATTGCGGACGCGACGGGGCCTATGCCCGTGCTGTGCTTGCAGAATTGGCCAAGGCGGATGTGTTCGTGCGGATGCCGGGGGTGGCGCCTCTGGACCGCTGTATCCGCATCTCCTGCGGGCCGGATGCCGAGCTGGACCTGCTGGCCAAGGCTCTGCCCGAGGCGCTAGAGCGGGCCGCCGCCGCATTGTAACATATGTCACGGGCGCTTGACGTCACGGCGCTATCGCCCAGCGGTGATTTGCGCAATGCCGCCTGAGGGGCCAGATTTCGGGTATCCGAGAAGGAGATCCGAAATGAGCCGCATGACACGTATCCACAAGATCGCGATGCTCAGCCCCGTGGCCTTTGCGCTGGCCTTCGGGGCCTATGCCCAAGATGCCAGCTATCCACAGATATCGAAGGCGGCGATGGCCACCGCCGATGCCTCGCCCTCGACGGCGGCATTCCAGCAGGCACGGGCGCGAATGGCGCGCACCCTGCCGCATGATTATAGCGGCAATGTCGATCTGGATTTCGTGCGCCAGATGATCCCGCAGAAGAAAAGCGAAATCGCGATGGCCGAGGTGGTGCGTGATTACGGCGAGGACCCCGCTATGCGCCAGCGCGCGGCCCAGCTGATCAAGGCGCAGCAGGACGACCTGCAATGGCTTGAAGGCTGGATGGCCGCGCACAGCAATCGTTAGGGGTAATCGTCAGGGGCGGGTGTTACCTGCCGTGCCGGGCGATCACCTTGGCCGCCGCCGCCACGCCGCCCGCACCATGCGGAATGCCAAGCGCCTGCAGGCCCGCCTCCATCGAGGCGATCACCCCAAGCGTCATATGCGCATTCACATGGCCCATATGGGCGACCCGTAGATAGCTGTCGATTTCGGGGGTGCCCGGTTCGGCCATTCCCAGCCCGATGCCAAGGGTCACGCCGGCTTCGGCCTCCAGCCATTTGCGCAACCGTTCGGCATTGCCGCCGCCGATCCGTGCCGCCGTCACCGAATGGCTGCGCAGCGCGGGGTCGGCCACATTCAGCGCGATGTCATGCCCGCCCGCCGACCACGCGTCAAAGGCCGCCCAGAGCGATTGCGACAGGGTGGCGTGGCGCGCCCAGATGGCCTCGAGCCCTTCCTCGGCGATCATATCAAGGCTTTCGCGCAGCCCGAACATATGGTGGGTCGGGGCGGTGCCGCCGAAATATTCGTAGACATAGTCGGGGAACAGGCGCGGCGTCCAATCCCAATAGGGCGTGCGCAGATCGGCGGTCTTGCCCGCCTCGAGCGCCTTATCCGAGGCAAAGAGGAACCCCAGACCGGGCGGCACCATCAGCCCCTTCTGGCTGGCCGAGACCATGATATCCACCCCCCAGTCATCCATGCGGAATTCGTCGCAGGCCAGCGAGGCGATACAATCCACCGCCAGCAGGGCAGGGTGGCCTGCCGCATCAATGGCCGCACGCAGGGCAGGGATGTCATTGCGGATCGAGGTGGCCGTGTCCATATGCGTCACGAAAACCGCCTTGATCTTGCGGTCGGTATCGGCGCGCAGCGCGGCCTCCAGCTGCGCCGGATCGGCAGGGGATTTCAGCCCGAAATCCAGCATCTCGACCGTGATCCCCATGCGGCGCGCATACTCGGCCCAGCCATGCCCGAAGCGCCCCGTGGCCATCACCAGTGCCGTCTCGCCGCGCGAGAAGAGATTGGCGTTGACCGCTTCCCACAACCCGTGGCCGTTCGCGATATAGATGCCGCAATGATAGCGCGTCAGCGCGACGGATTTCAGGTCGCGCACCAGACCGGCGGCAAGGGTCTCGATCTCGCCTTCATAGATATTGGGGGCGGCGCGATGCATGGCCCGCAACACGCGGTCGGGCATGGCCGAGGGGCCGGGGATGGCAAGATAGGTGCGGCCATTGGCAAGGCTCATTGGGTGTCTCCCTGTGGTTGACCTATCGGTAAAAACTCCATTTGGCAGGGTCAATCCGCAGCTTTGTGACGATACAAAGTAAAGCTCTGCCAGCCTGCACAACTGCCTGTTTCGCAGGCGAACTTGCATGGGGTGCAAGGGCTGGGCTAAAACCGCGCGACCGAGCCTTTCCCGCAGGAGCGATAGATGGCCAAACGAAATATCTATACCTCGCGCCATATGGTCGCCCGGATCTGGCGCGACTATCTGCGTCCGCATGTGGGGTGGATGGCGATCGCCTTGCTGCTGATGGTGGTCGAAGGCTCGACGCTGGGGGCGCTGAGCTGGCTCTTGCAGCCATTGTTCGACAAGGTGTTCTCCGGCAAGGAGCCGGGGCTGATCTACTGGGCGGGCGGTGCGGTTTTTGCGCTGTTCCTGATCCGTGCGGCCACCTCGATCGCCTCGAAGACGATCATGACGAAAATCTCGCAATCGACATCGACAGCGATGCAGGTCGATCTGGTGGGGCATGTGTTGCGGCTGGACCAGTCCTTTTTCCAGATCAATCCGCCCGGGGCGCTGATCGAGAGGATTCAGGGCGATACGCAGGCGGTGCAGAATATCTGGAAAGCCTTCATCACCGGTGCGGGGCGCGACGCGATCTCGCTTGTCGGTCTGATGGCCGTGGCTTTGGGGGTGGATGTGGTCTGGACGCTGGTGGCGATGGTTGGCTTTCCGCTGCTCTTGGCTCCTGCGGTCATCGCGCAGCGCTATATCCGCCGCAAGACGATGCAGATGCGCGACAGTTCCAGCCAGCGCGCGACGCGGCTGGACGAGATGTTCCACGGTATCAACGCGGTCAAGCTGAACCGGATCGAGGACCAGCAGACAGGACGTTTCCGTGTGCTGGTCAACCGGATCATGGGTCAGCAGATCAAGATGGCCGCGACCCGTGCGCTGATCCCTGCAATGGTGGATATCGTGACGGGGCTTGGCTTTTTTGCCGTGCTGGTGGTGGCAGGGCATGGCATCCTGTCGGGGCAGCGTACCGTGGGGGAGTTCATGTCCTTCTTCACCGCGATGACGCTGACCTTCCAGCCGATCCGGCGACTGGCGGCGGGCACCGGTGAATGGCAGACCGCCGCGGCAAGCCTTGAGCGGATCTATACGCTGTTCGATCTGCACCCGACGGTGGCCGCGCCCCTGCATCCGGCACAGGTTCCGGCCTCGCTGGATATCACGGTGGAAAACGTGACGCTGTCCTATGGGGCAACGCAGGTTCTGCACGGGCTCAGCTTCACCGCCAAAGAGGGCCAGACCACGGCTTTGGTTGGCCCGTCCGGCGCAGGGAAAAGCACCGTTTTCGCGCTTCTGTCACGCTTGCTGGACCCTGACGGGGGGCAGATCCTGTTGGGGGGCGCAGATATCCGGACGCTGGATCTGGGCCAGTTGCGCCAGATGTTTTCGACCGTGGCGCAGGATGCGGCCCTGTTTGACGAGACCATCCGCGAGAATGTGTTGCTGGGCAAGACGGTGAGCGACGAGCGTCTGCGTCAGGCGCTGGACGGGGCCTATGTCAGCGAGTTCACGCAGGATCTGCCCGAGGGGATAGACACGCCTGCCGGTCCGCGTGGTTCGGCTCTGTCGGGCGGGCAGCGCCAGCGGGTGGCGATTGCCCGCGCCATCCTGCGCGATGCGCCGATCCTGCTGCTGGACGAGGCGACCTCGGCGCTGGATACGGCGTCGGAGAAACGGGTGTCCGAAGCGCTGGAGAAGCTGTCTGTGGGGCGGACGACGCTGGTGATTGCCCACCGGTTGTCCACCGTGCGCAATGCCGACAAGATCGTGGTGATCCGCGAAGGCCGTGTCGAGGATGAGGGGACGCATGAAGAGCTTCTGGCGCGCGGCGGCACCTATGCCGATCTCTGCGCGATGCAGTTGATCGAGTGAGCCCCCATAGACGCGTCTTCGTTGCGGGCCTATATCAGGCGCAAAGGAGACCATCATGAGCCAGCGTCGTATCTACAAGATCAGCGGTCCCGATCGCGAGCATTTCCTGCAAGGGCTGGTCAGCAATGACGTGACGCGCCTGAAGGACGGGCCGGTCTATGCCGCGCTGCTGACGCCGCAGGGGAAATATCTGGCCGATTTCCTGCTGGTGCCGTGGGGCGAGGAGATCCTGCTGGATATTGATGCGGGGCTGGCAGAGGCGACGGTCCGCCGCCTGATGATGTATAAGCTGCGCGCCAAGGCCGAGATCTCGGAGACGGACCTCAAGCTGTATCGCGGCACCTCGGAGGTCAGGCCCGACGGGGCTGTGATGGACCCGCGTCATCCCGCGCTGGGCTGGCGGCTTTATGGCGAGACCGAGGGCGATGATGGCAGTGATTTCGACGCGATCCGCGTCGAGCATTGTATCCCCGAGACTGGGATCGAGCTGACGCCCGACACCTTCATTCTGGAAGCGGGGTTCGAGCGCCTGCATGGTGTGGATTTCCGCAAGGGCTGCTATGTGGGGCAGGAAGTGACCGCACGGATGAAGCACAAGACCGAGCTGCGTAAGGGGCTGGTGCGGGTCGCGATTACCGGGCATGCCGCACCCGGAACCGAGATCCGCGCCGGAGAGAAGCCTGCGGGGGTCCTGTTCACCCAGTCCGGCGGGCATGCCATCGCCTATCTGCGGCTTGATCGCGCGGGTGCGCAGATGCGGGCGGGCGATGCGCTGGTCTCGTATGGTTGAGTGTCTTGGGGGAAAGCGGACAGGTTTGCCGGATTTCCCCGTCACTTATCTGTGAGCCATGCGCCCGTTGCGTTCGGAGCACAGCTCGGCGTTAATTGGTTAACGTGCGCCACAATGTGACCCTACTTATAAAAACTACTACATATTGTGTTCGATAGATAAAATTCTACCGTATTCACGGCTATTGCAACAAGGTATTCCCTGCGTGCATATCAGATATGATTTGCTGGCTGTATCGAATCGGAAGCTAAGCAGCCTACATGACCGTCACGCCCGGAAACGCAAGAGCAATAATACAAGGACGGAATAATGCGCGATTTCGTGGATGGCTCCGCATTCAACTATGAACAAGGTCAACGCGCACGGAAGCTGTTTGCTGCCGTCGTTCTGGCAGCTCTGGATGATGCGATTGCCGACGATAAGAAATACGGAAATGGCCCAGAGCAGATTGCACGCTGGGCACGCTCGCGCGATGGCCGCGAGGTTCTGTCCTGTGCCGGTATCGACCCCAACGAACGGGTTGTCAGCGGCCTGATGGAATTCGTTTCCAAGGGCATTCGGACCTCTGTCGCTTTGTCGCGTGAGGAAAGCGAACGCCGTATGGCAGCCGAAGAAGCCGAGGCTGCCTGATCTTCAGGCGGAGGTTCCGCCGCAAGATCGTCTCTTCAAAAGACCCCGGCGTTTGGCGTCGGGGTCTTTTGTTTTTAAAACGCCCGCTATGTCCAAATGATGGCTTGAAACCTACGAGGCCGTCGCTAGCCTGTCTTTTCGGGAAGAGGACAGGCAGGTAATGCAGGAAAAATCCAATCTGAAGGGCGCGCTTTACGGGCTGCTGGCGATGGCGATCTATGCGTCGCATGATGCGATCGTAAAAGGGTTGGGCGGCAAGTTCTCGGCGATCCAGATCGTCTTTGTGGCCGCCTTGCTGAGCTTTCCCATCCTGTCATTCATCATGCTCAACGACAAAAAGGCGGGGCATCTGCGGCCAGCCTATCCGGGCTGGGTGATCCTGCGGTCTGTCTGTATGATCATTGCGGGGCTGACGGCGTTTTATGCCTTCTCGACGCTGCCGCTGGCGCAGGTCTATCCGATCCTCTTCGCGACACCGCTTCTGGTGACGATCCTGTCGATCCCGCTTCTGGGCGAGACGGTCCGGTTGCGGCGCTGGGTGGCGATTGCGGTCGGTCTTGCCGGTGTGCTGATCGTGGTGCGCCCCGGACAGGCGGATCTGGCACTGGGGCATCTGGCCGCCGTGCTCTCGGCCTTCTGTACGGCGCTGGCTTCGGTCATTGTGCGCAAGATCGGGACGCAGGAGCGTTCGATCGTTTTGCTGATCTACCCGATGATGGGCAATTTTCTGGCAATGGGCATGGCGCTGCCTTTCGTTTACGTGCCGATGGACATGACCGATTTCGCCCTGATGGGAACCATCGCGTTATTCGGGCTGACTGCAAGCTTCATCACCATTCTGGCCTATCGCGAGGGCGAGGCGGTGATTGTCGCGCCGATGCAATACAGCCAGATCATCTGGGCCGTGGTCTTCGGCTACCTGTTCTTCAGCGAGGGAATAGATCTGACGACCCTTGTCGGGGCGGGCGTCGTGATTGCCTCGGGCGTCTATATGGTCCTGCGCGAGAAAAGCGCGGGCACTTCGCAGAACATGCCGGTGCTCAATACGCGCCACCGTCTGGAGATGCCCTATGCGCCCCGTTCGTCGCTTCTGGGGCGGCTGCTCAAGCGGCCCGTGACGCCGGGTCCGGGACGCGAGATGCGGGGTCGGGAAACAAAATGAAACGGCAGGCAGATTTCCTCTTGATCTTATGTCGTCGGAGCGATACATCCCCGCCCACGGTCGGAGCGTAGCGCAGCCTGGTAGCGCACCTGCTTCGGGAGCAGGGGGTCGGAGGTTCGAATCCTCTCGCTCCGACCATTTCCCGAAATTGTGGATTGCCACGATAGTCTTCCTGATTGGACACTGTCTTTCATCACTTCTGGCAATCACTGCAGGGCAGTGCACTGATCCGGCGGGATCGATTTTTCTTCTTTTGCTGAAGCTACTCTGCCGATATGCACTGGTAGGCCGCTATCACCTCCCCACCTGCGCGCCCGTTATGCCGCCATCAACCGCTCGACATCGGCATCAAGCCGTTGCTTCTTGCGCTCCCAGTCAGGGTCAGCGGCGCTCAGTGTCGCCCAGAACTCAGGGCCGTGGCTGTGGTGCTTGCCCTTCGTGGCACAGCTTCGCGTTCATTCGCATATTGTCATTCGTGCAGATGGGGACGGCCAGAATGTGGATGTGGGGATGCGCTTCGTCCCGATGCTCGACAATGCTCAGCACTTCGGTGCCATTGCTGGCCGCATCCTTCTTGGCGAAGGCGATGACATCTTCGCGCCAGCGCCGGTATTCTTCCTCGATCATGTCAGACACGGGGTCGGGGAAACTGAAGACGCTGGCGACGAGGATGGCCTATCGTTGTTGTTGCAGATGACTGTGTGTTCAAACATGTGCCCGATCGGCGCATCCATTCCGGCGACCAAGCCCCTACGGCCGAGCCGCCTCGTCAGTGGCAGATGGCACATCTTACGGCAGGCGCGCTCCGCGACCGCCCTTGCGCAGGACCTCTGACAGACGGCTTCTCATGATTACGAGGGCGATCAGACCGGCGATCAGACCCCAGAACCCCGACCCGATCCCCCAGACCACGATCCCCGATGCCGTCACAAGGAAAGTGATCATCGCCGCCTCACGATGCTCGGCATTGCTCAGTGCACCTGTCAGTCCATTGGTCAGTGCCGAGAGCAAGGCAAGCCCGGCCGTGGCAGAGATGAACTCCACTGGAAGAGACTGGATCAGACTGGCGACCGAGGGGCCGAGAAGGCCGAAGATGATATAGAAGATGCCGCAAAAGACACCGGCGACATAGCGTTTGGAGGGGTCCTTGTGGGCTTCGGGGCCAGTGCAGATGGCCGCGGTCAAGGCCGCCAGCGTGATCCCATGCGAGCCGAACGGCGCAAGGCCCACCGAGACGGCGCCCGTGGTCTGCAGGATCCCCGTGACGGGCGGCCGCGAATAGCCCGCTGCCTCGAGCACAGCCAGCCCCGGAATATTCTGGGAGGCCATGGCCACGACGAAGAGCGGGATTGCGATCCCGACAAGCGCCCCGGGCGACACGGTGGGCCAGGTCATGACCGGATGGACGATCGCGAGCTGCATGGTGTGGGTGTCCACCTCGCCCCCGATCAGACTTATCGCGAGACCGATCAGGAGGGCGCCGATCACCGCATAGGTCGGATAGAACCGCCGGCCAAGCAGAAAGACCACCGCCATGGGAATGACAAGATGCGGGGTTTTCTGCATCGACCCGATCAGCTGCAAGCCGAACTGCAACAGGATCCCCGCCAGCATCGCCGCCGCGATCTGCGGGGGCATCTTCAACACCAACCGCTGAAATCCCGTCGAAAATCCCAAGGCAAGAATGAGCGCGCCGGTGACCAGAAAGGCAAAGATCGCCTCTTGATAGGAATAGATGCCCAGAGCACCGATCAGAAGGGCCGCCCCCGGTGTCGAGAAGGCGGTGATGATCGGAAGCCTGTAGCGCAGGCTCAGTATCAAACCGGCAATGCCGCTGCCAAGCGAGACCGCCCAGATCCATGTGGCCAGCTGCATATCACTCAGACCGGCCGTCTTGGCGGCCTGAAACACGATGACCAGAGGCCCGGCATAGGAGACGATCACGGCCACCAGGCCAGCGGTGATCGCACTGAGCGATGTATCTTCAAGGAGTTTCTGGAACACGGGAAGTTGACCTTTTGTACTCATTTGGGGGCATAGGGCATGGCGATCATGCGGCGCAGGCTGGAGATGTCCTTGAGACCATTGCCGGTACTGACGATTACGGCCTCGGACCGCGGCCCCAGCAGATCCTGTTCGCGCGCACGGATCGCGCCAGCGCAGGCCGCCGCGGCTGCGGGTTCGACCAGATAGCCACAGCGTGCCATGAGACGCATGGCATCCAACACCTGATCGTCGGATACTTCGACATGACGCCTGCCACAGCGCACGCATTGCAACGCATGCGCCCGTGACTGCGGGTTCGTTAAATGAACGGTCATGATCTGTTGCCGGGTTCGGACATTTCAGGACCTGCGAACACCTTCATCACTTGCCGAGCACCATAATCGCTTCGATGGCGACGGCGCCGCCGGCCGGAAGAGCCACTGCACCAACGGCGGAGCGCGCCGGATCGCGCGCCAGCGCGGTCTCGATATAGGCGATCCGGCTTCCTAGATAGCCGCCATTCGCGTCCCTTTCGGAGACGACGACAAGATTGCCGCCGAGCGCCCGGATCAACTCGAGGCTGTCTTTCGCGGCATTTGGGTCGACCACGCAGGTGAATTTGTACCCGCGGTTGGCACAGACCATGGCCAAGGCAATACCCAGATTGCCCGAAGAGGATTCGATCACATGACCGCCGGGGCGCAACCGACCGGCCGCTTCGCAATTGGCCACCAGCGCAAGCGCCGTCTTCAACTTGATCGACCCGCCCGGGTTCGAGCCCTCGAACTTCACCACGACATTCAGATCCGGCCCGAAATCGATCTCGGCGAATTGCGTCGGGCTGATCAGGTTCCACAGGAACCCCGTATCGCCGATTTGCCGATCTTGTGAAAGCGAGCGCGTTGCAGCCGCTAGCATAGCCACCTCGTAGGATTGAAATTTTGTGCAGCCTATGCGTGTGCCAACTCAACCAAAAGGGGCACAGAGGCCGATTTCGGAGAGACACAGACCCGGGGATTTCAGCAGTTCGCGGCGATCTCGCCGATCTCGATCAACACCGCGCGCGACGAGACACAGAGCCTCCGCGTCACGCAGAGCCGAAAGCTTGCCGGGGTCCGCGGCGCCCCGAAGATCGTGCCGCGCGAAACCTCGATCCCGCGCGCTTCCAACGTCGAGAAAAAGGCCTCGGCATCGGTGCGATCGGGCAGCGTGATCCAATAGACCCCTCCGGCCAGCGGGCGGGAAATTTGCGTTCCAGCGGGGAAATGGGTCTGAATGAGGCCAAGGATCTCCTGCCTTTGGCGGGCGAAGATCTGGCGCACGCCCTTCAAGTGGTCCTCGAGCATCTGCGAGCCGATCAGCCGCTCCGCAATCCTCTGTCCAGGGGTCGAGGTGCAGTGGTTCTCGGACAGCAGCTTGCCTGTCAGATCCGCATGAAAGCGCCCCGGAAGACACCACCCGACCCGCAATCCGGGTGCCAAAATCTTGGAGAGCGATCCAAGATAGAGGACACATCCGGTCTCATCGAAGGCTTTCAAGGGCGGCGGACTGTCCTTGCCCTCGAGAAGTCCGTCGAACACATCATCCTCGATAATGACGCATTCATGCGCCTGCGCAGCCATCACCAGCCGGCGCCGGTCCTCGATGGGCAAGGTGTAACCCAACGGATTGCTCAGGGTCGGATTGACGAACAGGATCCCAATCTTGTCCGCTTCGATAAGCTCGATCGCGCGCTCGGTATCGAAGCCACGCACACTATCGGACTCCAGCTTATGCACCGAAAGCTGCAGCCCCTCGACGGCCCTCAGACAGCCGAAATAGCAGATCCGGTCATGCGCGATTGCGCCGAACCTCTTCGACAGAAATTGTAGCAGCAGGCGCAGGAATGTGTTGTCCCCTTCGGTGATGAGAACATCATCCGCCGAGCACTGAACGCCGCGGCGCATCAGAGCCTGCGCGATCAGGCGCCTCAATCGGACGCTGCCCGGCGGCAATTCCAGTGTCACGAAATCGTCCCAAGATTGTCCGATCGCCTGCTTGGCCAAGGTCGCGATCCGCGCCGCCGGGATCAGATCCGTCTCGAGAACCGCCGACGAAAAGGACCGCTCGCGTTCCTCCCCGCCCAGGATCAGCCGGGCGACCATCGCCTCGTCCGTTTGCCCGGCGTCGAAGCCATCCAGCCAGTTGCTGCGCATCGACCCGGTGTCGGCCACGAAGTGACCGATGCGATCGCGCGTGTAGATAACCGCCCGGCGCCGCAGCTCGTCGATAGCCTTCTCGACAGTCTTCCGGCTGACCCCGGCATCGCGCATCAACACCCGAACGGACGGGATCTTGTCCCCTGGGCACAGAACCTTTCGGGCAATCTTGTCCTCGATCGCCCGGGCAACTTGCAGATAGATGTATTTCTCGGAAAGTTTTCTCATCGCGTCTCAAAAACCTTTGCGCGTCACTGGGCACAACATCGGGAAAGCTCCTCAAATCGCCCAACATCTAAATGCTGCGTCGCCGGAGTATCGCTCGCCCCCGACACAAATGGAAAGATATGTGTCGATTCCGGCTGGGGGCGGAATGACACCTAGGCCGGTGAACGGCGGCTATTCGCCGGTTGCTGCGGCGGCGATGCCGCGACCTCACAGTCGGCAAACCGCCCATATTGTTGAAAAAGTCAGGCGGCGCCGAAATTATATACTAAATGTGCTACATGGCATGCCTGAAGATCAGTATATAGTAAAGGAAATGTGCTGCATTGGAGTTTTTTAACGATATCCGCCCTTCTTTCCGTGCAGCATGATTTGACCTATTTTTGATAATACTTCCAAGATAAGGTGTGCGATTATGACTTGGGACAGCTGAAATCCCGAGGTATGCAAAAGCAGTCATTTTCTCGATTAGAACATGCCCTTGCTCAAGAAACTCTCCCTTACCGTCGTGCCTGATGAGCGCGAGACACTGCCCTCCTTTTTCTGCCGTATGGCTGCGTTACAAGGCACCGAAGCCTTCGGGTTCGCGATGGATATCGGGATCAATTTCAAGCGGATCGTGGATCACGACCCGGAGGCGATCGCCACGTTCGCCGCCTGAGCCGGTCTGACCGATGACCAGCTTGCGGAGCTTCTGTCCTGGACAGGAGACGAATGGGGGATGTCCGCATGCGCTATCGGGGCGAGGTGATGGTGTCGCGGGCTTTGCGCAACCCGATCATCCGTGGTTGCCCGATCTGTCTTCGCGGGGACAGCAAGGATGAGCGACCGCCTTTGCGCAAGATGGTCATGCAAGGCAGCTGGCTGTGTCGCGGTGTCAATGTTTGCGTGGAGCATAACCACATGCGGGTGCCGCTCTGGCAGGAGACCACGCCGATTGTGCGGGAAGATATCGGCGCGCGGCTGACCGCGATCTGGCCGGATCTGCGCGACGGCCGGCTGGATCAGCCGCTGATCGAGCCGACCCCCTATGATCGCTGGCTTGATGACCGCCTGTCGGGCTGCGGGGATCAGACATGGCTGGCGGAGCAGTCGCTCTTTGCCGCGATGACATTTTGCGGATTGCTAGGGGCAGAGCTCCAGTGCGCCCAAGGTCTGGCTGAGGATGACTGGTCCGCCAAGGCGCTCGGCTTCCGATACGCTTCGGCTGGCCCGATTGCGATCGAGGACGCCTTCACCATCCTGAGCACCGCTGACGATGGAAATCCGGATGTAAGCCGCCGCGCCTTTGGCGCCCTGTTCGACAAGCTCGAATATATCTATCGCGACGATCCGGACTTTGACGCATTTCGTGCGCTTCTGCGCGCGCATGTCATCCGGATCTGGCCGCTCGCCGCAGGTGAGCCCTTGCTCGGCCAGCCGCTTGAGGAGCGACTGGTGCATTCGCTTTTGAGCGCGTCGCAAGAAATGAAGATCGTTCCGGGACTTCTGGACGCGCTGTTGACCGAAGCCGGCGTTTTCGCGGAAGGCGACCAACGCCTGCCATCACGCAAAATCTTCGATGCGCGGATCCATTCGGACCTGCTGGGCGAGATCGCGACCCGGGTCGGGCCGAAGGCCATGCGCGACGGCATAGGGGCAACTTTGACGGAATTCAGGGCCTTGGTGGCAGAGGGTGTTTTGGTGCCGAGATCGAAGCTCGAGACGGTCAAGAACCCCTGGCACCTTCCTGATGCCTTGGCGCTGCTGCAAGATCTGGAACATATGGCGACGCCGCTGCCTGCTGGAGCATCCGGCTGGGAAACCATCCACCTTGCGAGCAAACAGGTGGGGCTGCCAGTTGCCCGGATCGTAGAAGCGATCCGCGAGGGACGCCTCCAGCCCAAGAAGCTGCCAGAGGTCTTTGGCTATCATGGGATCGTCGTCGAGATCGCTGCTCTGGAAGGGCTCCAAGAGCAGCAGATGGCCGCCGCAGCTTTCGCCCGCTTGATCGGGCTGAGGGACTATGCGGCTTTCACCACGCTGATCGAAGCGGGCCAAATCCCAGCCACCCAGATCAAAAGCGTAAAAACCGCGCGGTTCCAGTGGATGATGTCGGACACGGAGATAGCAGCTTTCCGGCAGCGATTCGTGACGCCGACGATGATTACAGAAGAGACGGGACTGCATCGCAATACCATCTTCGCGGTGTTCTCGGCGGCGAGCGTGACACCATTCCGGCCAGATGGGCTGGATGCGGGGCCGATCTATCTAAGGAACGAGAGCATGCCTGCCATCGCGGATTATCTGGCCAAACGCTAAGAACAAAGCCCTGAAAATAGTCCTTGACAGGGGGGTGCATGGAAAAACGCCATTTCGTGCAAGCTTATGGTGCATTGGCAGTTGTGAAAATTGGTGACCCCGACAGGATTTGAACCTGTAACCTGCCCCTTAGGAGGGTGTCTGTCATTTCCCGTTTCTCCATTTTATCCCAGAATGTTAGCATGAACTGAATCGGGTGTCTGTACTGGTTTTGTACGAAAACGCGCCCGAATTTGCTGTTCTTCATCAGTTTTGGCATGGGCATAAATCCTCATCGGAAGGCTGACATCGGCCCATCTACCGGCTGCTGCTGCCGTGGCGGGATCGACCCCTTCGTGAACGACAAGATGGGTATAAAAGCCGTGACGTCCGGCCGCGTGTGCCGAGAGATATTGGATATCCGCTTTCTTGCAGATCGTTTGCCAGCGTTTGGCGTAACCAGTCGGAGAGCCGTACCCGAAGACGCGCGCTTCCTGCAGCGTACCCAGCTTGCGATTACGCGGGCATTTGGGGCGCAATGCGCGCATCTCCGCCATCATCTCGTCCGACACCGTCACCCAGCATTCGATATGGCCCTTCTGGGCCTTCAGTCGCACCTTGGGTTGCGAAGGGTGAAGGTCTCTGGGGCGGATCGATGTGGCCTGATCGATGCGGGCGGCCGTTTCGAACATGAATCTCAAGAGCGCGGCGTTGTAGGGATCGGCATGGGTGCAGAATGCCTCGACCCAGGCACGGGTAGAGGGTGTGCGGGTGATGCGGCTTGGTCTGCCCCGTTTGCGGTCCTGTGCCATGCGTTCCTGACTGTCGAAGGACGATACCTTAATCATCGGGGTGCCGTGATGCTCATGCGCGTAGTTGATGACGGCGCGCGCGGGTGTGATGATCTCGCGCCACCACGTATCGGCGCAGACATTTGGCTTCAGGCGGCGGGCGAGATCTTTCAGTAGCGCACCGGTGATCTTGTTCAGCGGGTAGGGGCCGAGCTCATCGAGCAGGAGCAGGTAACGACGCGCGTCTTTGGCCGGAATTGGGTAGTTGCTCAGCGCTTCCGCAAAATCCATGCAGTACTCGTCGCCTACGATGTGGCGGCGCTTCTGCTTTTCGGTCTCGATGTTTATCCAGTCGCGCGCGCCAGCTTCTGTAAGTGAGTACGTAGTCTGGCGGTATGGCCCAGCGATGGGGCGGCCTTCGAGCTCGATCCAGCCACGCGCCCAATAGACGTTACCTCTTTTGTACGGGGTGAGCGGCATTTTTGATCCTCCTGTAGGAGCTGGTCTATCTGGGCTGGGGTAATCAGAAGCGTGTTGCCAAACCGGAAGCATGTCCCGAAGCGATTGGCTTTTTCGCGTAGGGTACGCTCGGAGATGCGGAGCCCACGAGTGTTGAGACGGTCGACCCATTCGGACGGAGTCAGGGCGGTGTCCAGTATTTTCGATCCCGTTTCGATCTGGTGTTCATTTTGCACAGCTTGGCCTCCATGTCTCTGGCGTCAGTGGGTGATGTGTCGGGAACGATCCTGTGCATGTCTGGCTTCGCGCAGCAGGATCTCGTCCATCTGGTCGGGGGTGATGAAGATCGCGCGCCCGATGGAGAAATACTGCCCATGCTCGCGCGCCTTCGAACGCAGGGTGCGGGGCGAGAGCTCGACGCCGCGCGGGCGGAGCTTCGCGGACCATTCTTCAGGGGTGCGACCGAGATCAAAGATTTTCGACATATCATTTTCCTCTTGAAAGGCGGGATGCTTCACAGATGATAGTCAAAAGTACTTTTCGTCAACGCATTGTTATTTATTGGTATTTTTAGTGCAGGATCCTGCACTTTTTGTAAGAAGCTGCAGGGAGATGGCGTAAATGAAGCCCAAAAACCCACCAGACCTCCCTTTCGGTGATGACGAGGAGGAGGATTGGGAGCCCCAAATAGACGCGGAAGGCGCGTTTGAGGATGAATGGCGCCAAAAGCCGGGGCAATTGGGCGATCTATTGAAGAAAGCACGTCGCGCGAAAGGCATGAGCCAACAGCAATTGGCGAAGATTGTGGGGATCAGCCTGCGTTCATATAAATCCTACGAGATACAAGAGACGCTTCATGTGCCTGCAACTGTGCTTCAGCGTTTGGTCGAGTTCCTGGACGTGGATCCTGGGCTTGTCCTGATGGGTTCGCCATCCAAGGTGAATTATGACGTTGTTGTGGATGACGTGCTGGATATGGCCATGCATATCAACAAGACATACCAACGGGTTGATGGGGCGAAGTTCGGCCAGAAAGAGGGCCTAACGGCGACTGAGCTGCGCGACGTCGTAAAGGCCGTTCTGCGCGAGCGGGATCTACAGCGCACTCTCAGACGCGATCTATCCTACCAACCTGGATGGGAAGAGATTGAAGAGGCTGTGAAAACTAACACTCAGTATTTCTCTTCTACCAGGATATTATAATTAAATAAGAGCGATTGCTTCGAAATATGTGTGAAGATTTTTTTGAGGTCGCATCGTGTGACAATTAACTTAAATCTACTTCACGCTTAACGTAGCTTCTCGGCTGAATTCTGACTTTTCTCGAAGTTTGATGCTTGTCAGATGTGCCGGAAATTTACTTTCGCCGAGGCGTTATTTCTTCCAGCTAGCGTTACGGGATAATATATCACTCCATTGATGCTATCTGGGTACTGGCGGTTTTTTTGTTGAGTGGGCGCTTTTGTATTGGTCGCACTTGCTACGAAGAATATCACTTTCTTGAAGTTAGGTGTTAAAGCCTTGTCGTGATATTCAGCGAGAAGTTTTAAAAGATACTCCACAAACATTTCAGAATTTCTAAGTTGCGCTGAACATTTGGATTTAGTCGGGCTGCAGGATTTCAGGTCGCCCAAAAGAATCTGAACGCCATCATCGTTTTCAGTGACAAGAACCAAATCACAGCTTTTGTTAGCTAATCTATGTTCGCCGTAAATCAGACAGGAAAGTTGAGAAAATGCATTCTTCAGCTTTTCTTTAAGCTGGCCTTTGGGTGCATGGTCGAGCTCGAATGCAACTGATCCTACTGGGACTCCTGTGATCACCAGTTCTCTTAATACCGCAGAACTGTCGTGCTCTCGCACGAGCAATTCTCCATTGCTGGATATTGTTAAAAATAACTCGGGCCTTAGTAAGGCTTTAAATGCTGCTTCCAACTCATTCCTCGATGGATAGGTAAATATCACGCGCCTTCAAATTTTCATCGGCGATGATATTATCGAATATCGCAGTGTCTATTCCTGACTGAGAAATGGACATTGGGCGGAAGTCACGGGTCGAATCCGCACAGTAAGCACCTACTTGCGAAGGCTGCAAAACATCCTGGTTTGCTAGCTTGTACTTTCGTAGGAGATCACTCTTTTCTTCCCCGACGCTGGACATCGAAATCAAATTGTTAATTTCTCTAACGATATAGTCGCTATGGGTAGTCAGGAGGACCTTGACGCCGGCATTGACAAGGCGAGCTATAAGGCGAGCAAATTTAACCTGATTATCAGGGTGCAAATTTAGTTCCGGCTCGTCGATAATCAGAATTTGGTTCTCACGAGCGACATGGTTTATGTACATGTCGACTAAAAATAGCGACTTGATCGAAGAAGATGCGATATAAAGGGGGACCACAAGCTTAGCTTGTTTAGGCTTTTTGCGTGGGCTATAGGCCAGCTGTCCGTTGTTTGAACGAAAGCTTCCCCCGCTGAGCAAATCATTTAATGCATCAAAGACATAGGAGTATTTTTCCTTTTCTTCCCGTAGAAAACTTTTCCGCTTACTTACGTTTTCATAATCTCTGACCATATCAATGTTATCTTGAATAGGTTGAGCATAGCGCGAACGCATTGCTTCGATTATCTTCAAGGGATCTATTTTATCTGATCCGCGTAGGTGTGAAACGATAGCGTTGCTATTGTAATCGAGGTCCTTGTAAAACAGCGCAACGCCCGTTCTCTCCGAAGTCACAACGAACGGTGAGGGAATAGCTGCACCTAGGATCGCGCCGAAAATGATGCTGTCGATAAGTTCGGCAATTAAATGCCGCGGGATCTTCAGTTCATCACTATGAGTTAGGGCTAACGTAAGCTTGCCGGTATCGGGGTCGATTTCCCCCGCAATCGTGCCTTCCTTAGAGATTTTTACTGAGACTTCGTATTCCCTTACAGCGTCAAGCTCTTGTTCGGCCAACTTAAAGGAGAATTCGGAGCTCTCGAAGAAGCCATCAGGCGCATTGAAAAAGCTATTGAGCCCGCGTTCAAAGTTTTTTCCGGCAGTCGCTAAGTATTCAGAAAAGTTTTTTCTTACCTGAGGGAGGTCAACTGTGACAGGCTCACCCTTTAAGAGCGCACGAATAACGTCGCTTTCCACCCCAAAGTCGAACAAATCTACAAAATGTTTCAAAGCCGCGTACACAGCGTAACTGATGTAAGTTTTGCCGGAGCTATTGGGACCGCAGATTACAGTCAGATCAGAAAGCGTTATTGATCCACTGCCAGCTTGACCAAAGTTTTTGAAATTTATTTGCATGATCAACTTTCAATCCTGAGCGGCACTTGGCGCGTGTAGCACGTCTAAGACGTGGTTCTTGATAGGTCAACAAATCTCGGATCCGCGTAAGATCAGACTACAAAGCTCGTCGACGGTTGGTGCGAGATAGGACAGAATTTACTCCCCTATCCCAGTTTCCGTGTCTTGCAACAGTTGCCAGGTGTCAATGCCAAACCCCTGTGCCACGCGGTACAGGTTATCGATGGAGATATTCTGCTCCGAACGCTCCACCGCGCTGAGATAGGTGCGGTTCAGCCCGCATTCATTCGCCAGAAATTCCTGCGACCAACCGCGCTCGGCGCGGAGCCTGCGCATATTGCGCGCAACCGTGTCTCGCAGAGGGCTCTTGGGGGTTGTCTTCATGCACAATGCTATTGTGCGATGATGCTTTTAACTCTACCTGTTTTAACATTCATTCGACATTGGGAGCCTCACATGACCCAACAATGTCCGCATTGCATGACCGAGATTCATATCGACGCGACAACATGCCCGAAATGCGGTGCCCAGAAGGGTATTCTGAAGCCTGGCTGGTCGGCGGAAAGGTGGCGTACCAATTCGATGCCCATGTTCGCCTTCGCGGGCGTGGTGGCAGCCATTGGCGCGGTTATCTCCAGCTGGGCGGTATCAACATCCTGGACGATGGGGATCAAGGAGGGGCTGATCCTCTTCATGCTCTTCAGCCCGTTCATCATCTTGTTCGGAACGATAGGGCTCGTGATGCATCGCGTGATTCCGAGGCTGCAGGAGGCATGGTTCCGATGAGCAACCCGAGTGGCAAGACGCCCGCTCAAGGGAGGAGCCGTGCTGCATTCTCCCTGAGCCCCGATGCGCATAAGGCGCTGCGGATGGAAGCTATTCGTCGGGACATGACGATGCGGCAACTCATCCTGCGCGCGCTGGTTGATGCCGGAGTCGACATCCCCAACAAAGACCTCGAAGAGTGAGGCGTTATGCAGCCGGAGGCATCGTGCGATGCGTGGTTGCAGCCCCTCGTTCGAGGCATATCTGAACGACTTGAAGCGCGAAAAATTCTAATCGGTCGATGGTGCATTTCCCCGCACCATCGACGGCAGTCAGGCTGTGCCGAGCCTGAAATAAAAGCGCAGAACTCTCTTGAAAAATGACGTGATTGAAACCTGAAAAGCGTGGGGCGGGGTACAGGGGCGCGAGCCTCCCTGTTCGACATTTTACGGGTGGGGCTTCGCCTCGGGACCCGTAAAATAATAGTCGGTCACTAATATTTAGCGAAATCGCAAATGTGGGCTAGAGTGGCCTACAATTCAGTTTGCGATAGCGCCACTTTTTTCAACTTAAATTCTTAACTCATGGTGCTTTCTGCGTGACTGGCGGGTTGGTTAATCGCTGCGATTACTGTCTTGCCGCTAGCCGCAACTCAGGTATGGCGGTTGGCTCAGTACTTTGACCAACTAGCGTAAGAAGAAGTTGTTGGTGTCTTCCTACCGATCTAGTGTCGTTGATGATACCCCGCGCCATCCCTTTGAACGGACAGCGCGTGAAGGTGTCGTTTCCTTGTCGCTGGAATGCAAATTTTGTCATCCTGAAATTGAATGAAAAGGCTTAGTTAACGAAGATGAAGATCAAGCTGCTTGAGGCAAAAGCCATCGCGAAGCGCCTGTGCAAACTTATCGAGAAACATGACGAAATTTATATAGCCGTTGCTTGGGGAGATCTGACCGAGGTTGCCAAGAGGCTGATAGAAAACCGTCATAAATCTAAATCGGTCCTCATCGGCGTCGACTTCTCGGCCACCGACCCCGATTTGATTGATGAATTGGTCGATGTGCCTAATGCCTTCGTCGCGAGAAACCGCCCCGGCTGCTTCCACCCAAAGATCTTTTATTTTCAGACAGGAGACAAAGCAGAGGCTATCGTCGGGAGCGCCAACTTTACCAAGGGCGGTTTAGAGACGAATATTGAGGCTAGCGTGCGCGTGAAAGGTGCGACGGATGATGATTTCTTTGTTCAGGTCCGTAGCCAGCTAGCAGCCTATCATCATCTTCACCTTCCAATTACAAAAGAACTGGCAGAGACTTATCGCCGTCAGTCCGAGGCTGCTTCCAGAGCGCCGCGACCGCCAAACCCGGTTTTGCCGCCCGACCCCGCAGAGCGGAAACGTTTTACGTCTGAGCTCGCAACTATGACATGGAAGAAATTCGCGAAGCTTGCCCATCGTGACGAGCAGCACGACTTTGACAGACGGATGAGTTTGGTTCGTGAAATTCAGAAAATGTTCGCGGTGACTGCTTCCTTCGGTGACCTGTCAGTTGCTGAATGTAAAGCAGTTGCCGGAATTCTTGGAGGCAATGAGGCTGAAAGAGAGGGCCTCGCTGATTTCGAATGGGGCTGGTTCGGCTCGATGATAGGTGCCGGAACGTTTAGACAATTAATAGGGCAGCGCGATGAACGTTTAGCGGCCGCCTTGGACGCCATTCCAAAACGCGGTGACGTGACCAGAGACCAGTTCGACGCCTACGTAGAAGCCTTCACGCGAGCCTTCGATCAAGCGGCGAGAGTAGGTCGTCTTCCCCCTGCGACGCGCCTCCTTGCTATGAAGCGCCCTGATTTGTTCGTGTGTGTAAACAGCCAAAACATGAATGGTCTGCGCGGAGCTCTCTCATGCGCAAACGCTATAACTCTAGACAACTATTGGGAGTGCGTAATTGAGCCCATTCGACAAGCACCTTGGTTCAATCAGCCGCGACCGGTGGGTGGCGATATTGAACTCTGGGATGCTCGCGTGGCCATGCTCGATGCCATCTATTATGCCCCTGAATGAAAATGATTAGTGCGCCTTGCAGATCAATTTTGCACTTCGGCCACGTGGGGTGAGCTTAGCGACTGAAATGTTGGCCTCATAAGGTGCGGGCTTATGCCGTCATTTATGCCGCTTGCCACTCAAAGCTGTATAAATGACCGCTCAGCATCTTCGCGAAGTTAAAACTGCTGATTAATTGAGATCTTTTGCTTGGTTTTTATGCAATCTCGTCCTCGTAACAGACCGCCGCCCAGCCTTCTCCTCCGAGCCATGCTTCGTCTTGATCTGGGATCGGAATGCCGAAGCTGGCGCGCTGTTTGGCGGCGTGTTCGCGGCGGTCTTCTTTCTCGTGTTCAGATAAAGTGCCCCACCATGTGACGGCCTCCAGCAGCTGTTTGTCGGTTAGGTGGGTCAGCCTTTCGCTGTGAAAGATCTCGGAACTGTTTTCGGCGAGCAGGTCTTGGACGCCTTTGAGCGCATGCATCTGAAGGTCTTGAAGTTTGTCTTTCATGTAAGTTTCTCCTCGTGATTTAGCCGGAATTGCGTAGTGGGGAAATGTGCAGGGCGCTCGGGTCACCGCCGCCCTGGGAGCAAGCTTATCAGGCGATCTTTGACGCCTAGAGCGCGCGACATGCCTGTCTTGGCGCTTTCGACTAGCTGCTTCCATGCGGGCGACTGTTCAACGGTGTTGGCCAGATTTATCGGGGTGAAGGGGAGATCAAAGGCTTTACGCGCCTCTTGGCTGATTTCCTGCCCCAAATCTTCCCATGCCAACCAGCGGGGCCGAATGCGCGCGAGATCCCCCAGCCAGTCGTCCAGCTGCCTGAAAAGCTGCTCGAAGCCTGCAACCGGCGTAGCCGCGTTGGGCGGCTGTTGCAGCCGGTTGATGCCGTCCGTGATTGCGGGCCAGAGATCGGTTCGCATCTCGGCGCGTTCCTCCGGTCGGTAGGTTCGTGACATGCCGTCACGACGGGCACTCAGGCGGTTGATAAGCTCGGGGGCGGCTTGCCGGTGCTCAAGGGCCGCGATCAGCCCTTCCTCTGCAATGATATGCGCCAACTCCGCCTCTTCGATCATCTGCGCGACGGACACTTCCAGCGCAGCCCTCTGGCGGCTCTCTGCGGCATCTGCGGCTCGGGTGGCTACGTCCTCCCGCTGCAGGGCAACTGCGGTGCGTTTCTGCGCGCCAAGCCGCTCCTGTTCGGCCTTCCACGACTTGCGGTCGAGGCGACGACGACGCGGGCCGGTACGAGCCTGATTGTGCCTGCTGCCGACCGCCTCGTGATAGCGGTCCTGCCAGCCCTTCATGGCTAACTTGTAGCTACGAGAAGGGGAGCCAGACCATTTGGCATCGATATGCGCCTGCTGGTCGCGATGCCCTTCGTGGCACAGCTTGGCGTTCATCCGTATATTGTCATTCGTGCAGATCGGAGCTGCCAGAATGTGGATGTGTGGATGCGCTTCGTCCCGATGCTCGACAACGCTTAGTACCTCGGTGCCGTTGCTGGCCGCATCCTCCTTGGCGAAGGCGATGACGTCCTCGCGCCAGCGCTGATATTCCTCCTCGATCATGTCAGACACGGGATCAGGGAAGCTGAAGACGCTGGCGACGAGGATATGGGTGTCATTGCGTATGCCGCGATATTCGCCCTTACGCTCG
The DNA here is from genome assembly GCF_057380695.1 of Thioclava sp. NS-SX20. NCBI lineage: Bacteria > Pseudomonadati > Pseudomonadota > Alphaproteobacteria > Rhodobacterales > Paracoccaceae > Thioclava > Thioclava sp. NS-SX20. Next base: position 2,738,504 of record NZ_CM170816.1, read on the forward strand.
GGATGCGCCTTGCGCAGAGCGCGCAGGCGTTTGTTCTGCTGAGTGATGCGCTCTTCCAGCAGATCCATAGCGGCGGTCGGGCGCATCCCCTCGATGATGATCGGGGGCAAGGGGTTTGGCACATGCGGGCAGGCGCCCTGAAGGCGCTCGGCCTCTTCGGCAACAGCGCGGGCCGAGATGTTCTTGCCGTTGCCCTTGGCAGAGAAGGTCGCCTTATGCGCGAAGATCGATTTGCCTCTGTTCTCAGACATTCGAATGCCTCGTGCTGAAATCGGTCAGTTCGGCAAGGAGCGTCTGCAGTACAGCACCTTCACGCGCCTCCTTTCTGACCATGCCGACAAAAGCCCGCGCGGCATCCCTGACCCTGAACTGATCGTTTCTCTGGGCATTGCGATCCGCGATAAGGAGGCAAAGCGCCGCCCGTGACGCGCCAAGGGTCTCACAGGCCCGATGCCATTCCTTCATGGAAAGCTGGAGGTTCTGGGCATAGTCCTGCGCGGCGAGCACCAAGGCCCTTTCATCGGGGAGCCCGCCCGTTTCCATGCCCGAGGCGTAGAAGGCCAGATATTCACGGAAAGGTTCCGACGCCAGAAGCCAGATCTGCCGTGCCGTGGTGCGGAGCAGCCGAGCTACTTCCGGCTTCTTGGCACTACAGGTTTTATGAATTGTTTTCTTATGAGTATTGGGTGGGGTCAAAATGTCCCACTGGTGGGACATTTCCGCATGACCGCCCGCGCTATCATAGTCGTTCAGAACCGCCTCAAGCGCCGCCGCCACGTCCTGCAGACGCGCCAGATCATGGATCAGCGAGGGGCGATGACTGGGCAGAATGGTGTCTGCTGCAATCATCGCCTCTTCGTCATCCAGATCGCGGATGCGCTGGAACAGCTTGTTGATATGTGGGCGGAGGGCTTTCGCGGCCTTTTGCTCGTCTTCGACGGCAAGCGCCATCGCCTTGATCTCCCGCGCGCGCTCGATCAGTGGGGCGAGGTTGATGCCGAACTCATGCTGGACGAGCCCGCGCAGCCTTGTGCCGCAACGTCTTCCGCGCGTGGTGCTGGATTTGTGGATGAGCCCTCGGGCCATCAGCTCGGCCTCGATACGGGCGATCTGACGGCGCTCCATGTCGAGCGACGTCGCGATCTCGGTGACAGACATCCAGAAGGCGCAGATGCGCCCTGTGACGAAATCGCCATCCATCGTGCGCTCGATGGCAAGAGCCAGATAGCCGATGGCTCCCTTGCTCAAGCCGAGTTTACGGCGCGCGGTTTTGAGGAATCGCAGCAGTGCCCAACGGTCCAGACCGGGCGGCAAACCGGTATGCGTGAGGTGGTGTGTCATGCCCGCACCCCGCAAAAAATATACGGAATAACTTTTGCGATTGATCGCCGGGCAGGGGTTGCGATACCCTGTGTAGGAAAGTTGAGTGCTTTCTTCTGACGTTTGACCCCGGTTCCGGTTGCCGCCGAGCCGGGGTTTTCGTTTGTCTGCACTGGACCTGATGGCCAAGGGTGCTGTACAGGTTTTGTACCGGATGTTCGGGGATCAGCCCCGTAGTCGCGCGTAATCCGGCGCATGATATTGCAGGTATCTGCAGGGTGCGTCGCGCAAGTTTCTGAAATTGCTGCGAAAATTGGTGACCCCGACAGGATTTGAACCTGTAACCTGCCCCTTAGGAGGGGGCTGCTCTATCCAGTTGAGCCACGGGGCCCCGCAAGACTGACTTGGTCTTGAGGCAGGGTCTTGATGCCCACAAATGCTATCGGTTTCAAGCCTATTTGCTTTTCGCATCACAAATGATGGTCGCAAAATGAAAAGGGGAAGCGAATTGGCCCACCGCTTCCCCTTTGCCTTAGCGATCCCGCGATCGGAGTCTACACGCGGTCTTGCCTATGTCAGTCGGGGTTTTTCGGATTCTTGCCCCTCCTGTTATCGCTAACATAGCGCAGCGGTTGCACTTGCGCAAGACAAATAATTGACGCTAACAAGAATAAACAGCAGTCGAGGACATCATCGTGACCAAACCGCCCAATGATACACGCCGCCCGTTGACCCTGCGTGATGTGTCCGAGGCCTCCGGTGTCTCCGAGATGACGGTGAGCCGTGTGTTGCGCAACCGTGGAGATGTGTCGGCCACCACGCGCAGCAGGGTTCTGGAAGCCGCAAAGCAGCTTGGTTATGTGCCCAACAAGATTGCGGGGGCTCTGGCCTCGCAGCGCGTCAATCTGGTGGGGGTGATTATCCCGTCGCTTGGCAACCTTGTTTTTCCGGAGGTGCTGGCCGGAATTTCCGACGGGCTGGAGGGCAGTGGCTTGCAGCCCGTGGTCGGTGTGACCGATTATTCGCCTGAAAAGGAGGAGAGCGTTCTGTACGAGATGCTGTCCTGGCGTCCTTCGGGGGTGATCATCGCGGGGCTTGAACATAGCGAGGCCGCCCGCGCCATGCTGATCAATGCGGGTATTCCTGTGGTCGAGATCATGGATGCCGATGGCGAGGGCGTGGATTCGGTCGTGGGGATCTCGCATCGTCGTGCGGGCTTGCAGATGGCCGAAGCCATCGTGACGGCGGGATATAAGCGGATCGGCTTCTTGGGGTCCAAAATGCCGGAAGACCATCGCGCACGGAAGCGTTTCGAAGGGTTCAAGGAAGGGCTTGCCGCAGCGGGATTGTCGATTGCCGATGAGGAATTCTATGGCGGTGGATCGGCGCTGGCGAAGGGACGCGAGATGACCCAGACGATCCTGACCCGTTCTCCCGATCTCGATTTTCTCTATTACTCGAACGATATGATCGGGGCAGGGGGGATGCTGTGGTGTCTGGATAATGGCTATGATGTGCCCAACCAGATCGGGATGGCGGGGTTTAACGGATTGCGGTTGCTGGACGGATTCTCGCGGCGCTTGGCCACGATGGATTCCTGCCGCCGCGAGATCGGGCTCAAGGCGGCAGAGATTATCGCCGGTGTGCCGCATAGCGGGATGATCGGGGGCGAGAAGCTGGTGTTGGAGCCGGTGCTGCAGATGGGCGACACCATTCGTAAGGTCTGATCAGAGCGCCTCCAGCAATCTGGCGTGGCGCGCGACAAAGGCTGTGCGTGTCTCGCGCGGGGGGCGTAGCTGGATTTCCAGCCGCGCCGCGAGATCGGCATCGACCCTGCCGAAGATCTTGTCGGCCTCTGTGGCGGAGAAACCTGCGATCCGTTCGGCCTCAAGGCGCGCCGAGACGATATCGGCGCGCTTGATCTGGCGTTTGAGCTGCTGGCTGATCTGTGCCGGTAATCCGAAGCGTAGATGGATCGCGGCCGTCAGGCGCGCATCCAGAACGCCATAATCCTGCCCGATGGCCGCCTTGACGGGGGAAATCATGTCGCCCAGCACATATTCGGGGGCATCATGCAGCAGCGCTGCCAGGCGCGATCTGGCTGTCGCTTTGGGATAGAGAAGGCCGAAGATTTCCTCGACCAGAATGGAATGCTCGGCGACGGAATAGGCCCAGTCGCCGATGGTCTGCCCGTTCCAGCGCGCCACGAAAGATAGCCCGTGGGCGATATCCTCGATTTCGATATCCATAGGCGTCGGGTCCAGCAGATCCAGCCTGCGGCCAGACAGCATGCGTTGCCATGCGCGTTTCATTTGATCACCGTCAGATCGGTCGGGAAGCGGCCCAGATAGCGCCCGATGGCCTTTGACGAGAGGAGGTGCTTGATCAGCATCTTCCGCATCCTGATACCATCGGGGGGCAGTTGGGAGTGCGGGATATGGCAGTCCGGATGGTCGGGGAAATGCGCGCGGATGAAACGGCTGTAATGCAGACGGAAGCGGGGAGGGAATTGTCCGTCCGTGTCTTTCCAAGGTTTCGAATTGCCGATGAAATGGATCACATGCGGGCCCTGTACGTCGCAAAAGAACCGCGCGGCCCAGCTATATTGCCAATTCCAGAACGGGCTTAGCTCGGCCCAGTTTCCTTGCAGCACCGAATTATACAGGTTCTGGTCATGGCGGATCATGCGCGACGCTTCTTTGCGCCCGAGGTCCACGCATTTTTCCAGCAGGTTGCTGGCCATATAGTTATGGACATCCATCAGCAGGATGCCTGCATTGAAATAGGGGGCACTTGGCAGCCCGAGCCGTTTGAACTGCATCGCCCGCCGCGTGGGGGTGCGCCACTGGATGTTGTCCCGCACGGCGGCGAGCGGGCGGGGGCCCAGATCGCAGTCCATCAGGGCCGAGAAATCCCCGCTTTGCACGTAGATATCGGCATCCATGTAGAGAATGCGGTCGTACTCCTCGCGGAGTGCTTGCGGCAGGGCGAGCCGGAGATACACGTCATGGCTTTTGCCCGCATCCAGTCGCAGCCCTTCGAACATCGTGCCTATATCCACCTTCAGAAGGCGGATGTTCAGATGTGACAGGCTTTCGGGAAGGCGCACAGGGCGTTCGTTGAAGGCGATGCAGATGTCGAAATCATGGCGCGGTGTCGATTGCAGGATCTGCTCCGCGGCGAGGCTTGCATAGGGAAGGTAGCCCGTGTCGCAGCAGAAAATGATCGCCTTTCGATGGGCAGCGGGGCGGCTGGCATTTACCTTGATGGTCATAATTTCTCCCGCATGAAAGGTGACGCAAGCGTCTCTTAACCGATTCGAAATCTGTCAGGCGCAATTCTGGGGCGAGTGCTACGACCCGGCTTTGCACCACAAGATCGACGCGGATTTATCAGATTTAGGCGGCCTATGAAAAGGCTTGATCCAATACCGTTTACGGTCCTTGGCAGGGCGCTGTTATGCCTGCAGCCCCGTCAGATAAGCGCGAAATCGGTGAAACGGGAACAAAGGGCGGTCGGGGCGCGTTGAGGGATCGAACAGGACATAAGGAGGAACATCATGCGCCTCGGCCCAAAGAAAGTTGCGACGATCACTGCTGTTACGGCCCTTGCGGTTGCGCTGCCGGTTACAGTTGCCATGTCAAAGGTGGATAACCTTGACGGGTTTGAGATGGATGTTCCTGAAATCGGCCTTGCGGCGGCGCAGGCAGACCCTGTCGCCGCTCCGCAAACGGTTTCTTATGACGGAGATATGGGGCGCCCGATGGACGAGCCGATGGGGCCGATCTATGGCAACGGCGATCTGTCGATGTTTGATGAAATCCAGCAGATCGGCGATGATCAGGCCACCAATGTCCCTTATTGTGACAAACCGGCGGCCCTGACCCGGACGCTTGACCATGATTTCGCCGAAAAGAAACGGATGCAGCGCGAGATCGGGGAGCACCGTTCGATCGAGTTCTGGGCCTCGGATATCATGGGCACGTGGACGGCGGTCTATAACCGTGCGGATGGCGTTGCCTGTGTCCTGTCCTCCGGTATGGGCTGGGAGCGTGGTGATAGCCCTGTCGCAATGCTGGAAAACGCAGAAATCCTTCCCGTTAAGGGATAAGACACTACGTTAAATGGCTCGTCAGAATTGCCCAGAACGCAGGGGGATGCTAGGTAATCCCCCAGCAAGGGTAACTGGGAGCCGAGCATGGCTGATTACGTAATCAAAGACATCGCGCTTGCGGCTTACGGTCGCAAGGAACTGGACATCGCCGAAACCGAGATGCCGGGGCTGATGGCCTGTCGCACCGAGTTCGGCGCATCCAAGCCTCTGGCCGGTGCGCGCATCGTTGGTTCGCTGCATATGACGATCCAGACCGCTGTTCTCATCGAGACGCTGGTGGCGCTTGGGGCGGATGTGCGTTGGGCGTCGTGCAACATTTTCTCGACCCAAGATCACGCTGCCGCGGCGATTGCCGAAGCAGGTGTTCCGGTCTTTGCCGTGAAGGGCCAGTCGCTGGAAGAGCATTGGGATTATCTCGATCGTTCGTTCCAGTTCCCCGAGGGCGCGAATATGATCCTCGACGATGGCGGCGATGCCACCCTTTACGTTCTGCTGGGCGCACGTGCCGAAGCGGGTGAGGATATCATCCCCGTGCCGCAATCCGAAGAAGAGGCCGTGATCAAAGCGCAGATCAAGAAGCGTATGGAGCAAAGCCCCGGTTGGTTCACCAAGACCCGCGACGCGATCAAGGGCGTTTCGGAAGAGACCACCACCGGCGTGCACCGCCTCTATGATCTGCATAAGAAGGGCCAGCTGCCGTTCCCCGCGATCAATGTCAACGACTCCGTCACCAAGTCGAAATTCGACAACAAATACGGCTGTAAGGAATCGCTGGTCGACGGTATCCGCCGCGCGACCGACGTGATGATGGCCGGTAAGGTTGCGGTTGTCTGCGGTTATGGCGATGTGGGTAAAGGCTCGGCGGCCTCGCTTCGCGGCGCAGGTGCCCGTGTGAAGGTCACCGAAGTCGACCCGATCTGCGCGCTTCAGGCGGCAATGGATGGCTTCGAGGTCGTGCGTCTGGAAGATGTCATCTCGGATGTGGATATCGTCATCACCACCACCGGCAATAAGGACATCGTCCGTATCGAGCATATGCGCGAGATGAAGGATATGGCGATTCTTGGCAACATCGGTCACTTCGATAATGAGATTCAGGTCGCGGCGCTGAAGAACCACAAGTGGACCAACATCAAGGATCAGGTGGATATGATCGAGATGCCCTCGGGCGCGCGCATCATTCTGCTGTCCGAAGGTCGTCTGCTGAACCTCGGCAATGCCACCGGTCACCCGTCCTTCGTGATGTCGGCCTCCTTCACCAATCAGGTGCTGGCGCAGATCGAACTCTGGACCAAGGGCGAAGATTACCAGCCGGGCGTCTACATCCTGCCCAAGGCACTGGACGAGAAAGTGGCCCGCCTGCATCTGGGCCGTATCGGTGTGAAACTGACCGAACTGCGCCCCGATCAGGCCGAATATATCGGCGTCACGGTCGAAGGCCCCTATAAGCCGGAACATTACCGCTACTGATTTGACGGTTATCCGTTCTGATAAAGCCCCGGCCCGCGCCGGGGCTTTGTTTTTTGCACAGGGTTTTCGTCAAAAGCATGGAAAGATGATCTTCGGGGGCGCGGCGCGGGGTTGACGCGGCGGGCGGCAAAAAGGATTGTGTGCCAAATTTCGTTAAAGGGGGCTTTTGTATGGCTCGTATTACTGGGGTGGCCGTCACGGCGACCTGTCTGGCAATGATCGGGACGGCAGGGTTTGCAGATGTCACGGCGCAGGATGTCTGGACCAATGTGCAGGATCTGTATCGCGGGATGGGGTTCGAGGTTTCGGCTCAATCCGTCACGCCGAATGGCAAGGGCCTGACCGTTCAGGGCGTGACACTGACGCGCGAGGCACCGGGCAGCGACAAGGTGACATCCGCCAACAGTTTCACGGTCTCAAAGCTCGACTTTATCGAGATGGGCGACGGGCGTGTGCGTGTGGATATCGGCAAGGATATCAAAGGCGATAGCAAGACGGTGCTCGAGGGTAAGCCGGTTGTGACGGCGGCCTCCGATTTCCGCGTGAAGGGGGCCGATGTGGTGGCCTCGGGCGTGCCGCAGAATGTGCATTACGATCTGCGGATTGATGATCTACAGATGGATCTCAAGCAGACCGTGCATCAGGACGAGGCCGATTTCCCGACCGTTGTGACCCTTGGCCTGACCGGTATGAAGGGCGATTTCAATAACGACCTGCGCGCGGGCACCAAGCAAAGCGGCACCTATCACATCGATCAGGGCACTCTGAACGGGAAGGGCAGCGATCCGGCTGGCGGCAGCTTTGTCGTGGCTGGGGCGCTCAGCGATATTTCTACCGACATGTCCACGACCCTGCCGGAGGGCGTCACGCTTGACGGCAAGATGGCCGCCTATAGCACCCCGGGCGTGGAAAGCCGCCTGTTCAGCAAGGTCGGCCCGATGTCGCTGAATTTCGACGCGCAATCGGAAGATGGCGACGCCAGCATCCAGTTCAAGGCGGAGCATGGCGATCAGAAAATCGACATGAAAGACGGCATGGTTTTCTACCATGCCAACGGCAATGCCATCAAAATGAACGTCAAGGCACCGAATATGCCGATCGAGGCTTCTTTCGCGCTTGATCATGCGCAAAGCGGTGCGGATTTCCCGATCGCGGCGGGCAAGGATCCCAAACCCTTCGGGCTGGATCTGGGCCTTTCCGGTCTGACGCTGAGCGATCAGGTCTGGACCATGCTCGACCCGCAAGGCAAGCTGCCGCATGATCCCGCCCATCTCGACCTCAAGCTGTCGGGCCATGCTCTGGTCAATCAGGACATCTTCTCGGAAGATTTCGCAACGCTTCCCGGCGCGCCGGGCGAGTTGCGGGATATGAACCTCGATACCCTGCATCTGAATGCGGTCGGGGTGGATCTGCAAGGGAAAGGCGCGGTAACGTTTGACAGTGCGGCGGGGATTCCGTGGCCGGTGGGCAAAGTGCATCTGGCGCTGAGCGGGGCCAAGGGGCTGATGTCGAAACTGACCGATATGGGGCTTTTGCCGCAGGATCAGGCGATGTTTGCCCAGATGATCCTCGGGCTATATGCAAAACCAACCGGTGACGATGCGATGGAAACCGATCTGGAATTTGCCGAAGACGGGCAAATTCTGGCAAATGGCCAGCGTATCCAGTAAGAGCATGAGAAATCGTGTGAGTCGCCCGGTCCGTGCCGGGCGTCTTGCCATCTAGACCAAGGAGACCCCCATGTCTGATCTCAGTGATCTGACCGCCCGACTGCTGGACGCTGCCAAGAAGGCAGGGGCGCAGAGCGCGGATGCGATGGCCGTCGATGGTACGGCGGTGTCGATTGACGTGCGGCAGGGGGCTCTGGAACAGGCCGAACGCGCCGAAGGGGTCGAGATCGGTTTGCGGGTGCTGATTGGCGGGCGTCAGGCCTGCGTGTCGGCATCGGATATTTCCGACCGCACGATCAGTGACATGGCCGAGCGTGCGGTAACGATGGCGCGGATTGCGCCTGAAGACCCCTATGCGGGCCTTGCCGATCCGTCGCAGCTTGCCCGTGATTGGGATATTGCGGCGCTCGAGCTGGAGGACCCCTCTGACGATCCCACCGCGCAGGCTCTGGAAGAGGACGCCCTGCGTCTTGAGGCCGCGGCTCTGGCGGTGGAGGGGATCACCCAAGTGTCGGCCGCGTCTGCGTCCTTCACGCGCCAACGTGTTGAAATGGCCGCCAGCAACGGATTTAGCGGCGGGTATGCGCGTTCATCGCGGGGGCTGTCCGGTGTGGCGATCTCGGGCGAGGGCCTGACGATGGAACGCGATTATGCCGGAGAAAGCCGCATCTTTCAGGCCGATCTGCCCAGCCCCGAAGAGGTGGGGCGTCTGGCGGCAGAGCGGACCGTTGCACGGCAGAACCCGCGCCGCCCGAAAACCGGTGCCTATCCGGTTCTGATCGACGAGCGCGTGTCCTCGAGCCTGATCTCGCATCTGTTGTCGGCGGTGAATGGCAGCTCGATCTCGCGCGGGTCCTCGTGGCTGCGCGATGCAATGGGCGAGCAGGTTCTGCCGGAGACGATGTCGATCATCGAAGACCCGCATCGCGTGCGGATTTCGCGCTCCCGCCCGTTCGATGCCGAGGGTCTGCCGACCCGTCGGAGGGTGATCGTGGAAAACGGGGTTCTGAAAAGCTGGACGCTGGATCTGGCAACCGCGCGCAAGCTCGGGCTTGAGAGCACCGGCAATGCCTCGCGCGGTCTGTCTTCCGCGCCGGCCCCTGCGGCGGGGAATATCGCCTTGACCCAAGGGGATCTCAGCCGCGAGGCGCTGATGGCGCAGATGGGCACAGGCCTTCTGGTGACCTCGTTCATCGGTGCCACGATCAACCCTAACACCGGCGATTATTCGCGTGGGGTCAACGGGTTCTGGATCGAGAACGGGCAGATTGCCTATGCTGTTAATGAGTGCACGATTGCGGGCAACCTGCGTGATATGCTGCGCAGCATGATCGCGGCCAATGATGCGCGTGCGCATCTCAGCCATGTTGTTCCGTCGCTTCTGGTTGAGGGGTTAACACTTGCCGGTGAATGATTACATCGACGATCTGCAGCTTCTTGAGAAGGTCGCGCGCGAGGCGGGCGAGCTGTCACTGCAATATTGGAAACAATCCCCCGAGGCGTGGAACAAGCCCGCCGATCAGGGCCCCGTCTCCGAGGCCGATCTGGCGGTGAACGACTTTCTGGAAAGCCATCTGCGCGGGGCGCGCCCTGCCTATGGCTGGCTTTCGGAAGAAAGTGTGGATGGGGCTGAACGCCTTGAAAACGAACGTGTCTTCATCATCGACCCGATTGATGGAACCCGCGCGTTTCTGGGCGAGGATCCGGGGTTCGGGCAGTCTGTCGCGGTGGCCGAAAACGGGCGCGTGATCGCCGGTGTCGTGCACATGCCCGCGCTGGACCTGACCTATACCGCCACGCTGGACGGGCCTGCGCTGCTGAATGGCGCACCGATCCAGCCCAGCAAGACCACGCAGATACGCGGCGCTACGGTGCTGACCTCGAAGCTGAGCGATGATCCGGGGATCTGGCTGAACGGCTTTCCGGGCTACGAGCGCGCCTTCCGTCCCTCTATGGCGTGGCGGCTATGTCTGGTGGCCGAGGGGCGTTTTGACGCAACGATCTCCATGCGCAAGTCCTGGGAATGGGATGTGGCGGCCGCCAGTCTGATCGCGGAGCGCGCGGGGGTGCGGGTGACCAACCGCCTTGGCGAACCTTTCGGCTTTAACCGTCCGGAATGTCAGGAGGACGGGCTGGTTGTGGCGCCGCCGGAATTGCATGCGGATTTCATGGCACAGCTTCGGAACTAGGGCTCGATAAAACTTTAATCAAAGTCGCTAGTTACGAATTGCTAACGATTTCGCCCTAGCGTCCCACAAAGCAAGAATTGCGTTTGCGGGGCGAATCCCATGATCAATTACCGGCGGCTACTGGCTGTCTTTTTAATCGGTATCCTCGGGCTTGCGTCCGTGGTGTTGGCGGATGAGGCGCCGCTTTCTGCCTTGCGTGCGGATGTGATGGCGGTCTGGAACGATCCTGCCCCTTCGGACGGCCTGCCGGAGATCCCCGAGCTGCCGGAGCTTGCCCAGCTTCCTGATGGGCGCGTGCTGCGTGCCGATGCGCTTGTGGCCGAGACCCCGCCCGAGCCGCGGGTCAATACCTACCCGTTCTTCCAGAAGGGCACCGCAACGTCGTCGACCGGTGCGGGCAGCCTGTTTGCCGTTGCCCCGCCGACACTGGCCCCCATGACGGATGTCGCTGCCGAAAATGACGCGGCCTTCGCGCAGGAGGACGCACAGTGAAAATCACCATTGCCCAAATCTTCCAGCCGACGATCCTGCTGGCACTGGCCCTGATGGCGGTCATCGTGATGATGATTCTGCCGGTTCCGTCATGGGTGCTGGATCTGGGGCTGGCGGTGTCTTTTGCCATCGCGATCCTGATCTTCACCATCACGCTTTTCATCGAACGACCGCTGGATTTCTCGTCTTTCCCGACGGTTCTGCTAACCTCGATGATGCTGCGGCTTTCGCTCAATGTTTCCTCGACCAAGCTGATCATCGGGCAGGGCCATACCGGCACCGGTGCGGCGGGGGGCGTGATCGAGGGCTTCGCGAATTTCATCATGAGCGGCTCTGTCCTGATCGGTCTGGTGGTGTTCTGTGTGATCCTGATCGTGAACTTCATCGTGATCACCAAGGGCGCAGGCCGGATGGCCGAAGTGGGGGCGCGCTTTGCTCTGGACGCGATGCCGGGCAAGCAGCTCGCTATTGATGCCGATATGAGCGCGGGGGCCATCGACCATGCCGAAGCGCGTACCCGCCGCGAGCGTGAACAGAAGGAAACCACCTTCTTCGGCTCGCTCGACGGGGCGTCGAAATTTGTGAAGGGGGATGCGGTTGCGGGCCTGATGATCACGATGCTCAACATGATTGTGGGGCTGTCGATCGGCATGGCGGTGCATGGTATGGCGCTATCGGATGCGCTCAAGACCTATGCGATCCTCACGGTTGGCGATGGTCTGGTCAGCCAGATCCCCGCCGTGATCATCTCGATAGCGACCGCGATCCTGCTGTCGCGCGGTGGAGCCAATGGCTCGGCCGATAGCGACCTTTTCGGACAGCTTTCGAAATATCCGCCGGCGCTGATTACCGTGGGCGTGCTGATGGCGCTTTTCGCATTGGTGCCGGGCCTGCCTTTTGTGCCCTTCATGCTGGGGGCTGCGGCTTTGGGCGGTGCTGCCTATCATCTGCACAAGAAGACCAAGAAAGAAGAGGCCAAGGCGGCCATGCGCATGCCGCCCCCCGAACCCAAGAAGAAGAAATCTATGGGGGATGTGCTGGATGTCGATGATATCCATGTGGAATTTTCCGCCGATCTGGTGGCAATGGCGCTGGACCCCGCGACGGGACTGGATGTGCGGATCAACAATATGCGCAATCATGTGGCGGCAAGCTTCGGTCTGATCCTGCCCGAGATCCGTCTGACCGACGATTCCACGCTGGCCCCGGGGGAATACCGCATCCGCATTCAGGGGGTCGAACAGGCGCGTGACAGGCTATACCCCGAAAAGGTGCTGGCCCTGCTGGCGGATAATGCCGAATTGCTTCCCAAAGGGGAAAATGTCCGCGAGCCGGTCTATGGCGCGCCCGCCCGCTGGGTGCCGCTGGATGCGCAGGAAGAGGCGGCGCTGACGGGGTCGACCGTGGTGACACCGACCGAGGTTCTGGCGACCCATCTTCTGGAAGTCATCAAGAACAATTTCGGGCGCCTGATGACGCTGAAGACATTGCGCCGCCTGCTGGAGGAAACCGGCAACCTCTCAGATCCGGCCCGTGGCGAGGCCAACCGCCGTATCCTCGACGAGCTGGTGCCGGATAAAGTGTCGATCGATATGCTGCTGGCGGTGTTGCGTCTGCTGCTGGAAGAGCGTGTTTCCATCCGTAATCTGCTGCTGATCGTCGAGGCGATCTCCGAGGCGCGCGGGATGAGTTCGCCCGAATTGATCACCGAGCATGTCCGCCAGCGGCTGGGCTTCCAGCTTGTCGCGGAATACCGCCGCGAGGATGGCACCTTGCCCCTGCTGCAACTGGCACCGGAATGGGAAGAGACCTTTACGGCCTATCAACTGCCCGGTGATAACGGGAATGGGGATATTGCGCTTCCGCCCGAGAAATTCTCGCGTCTGGTCAATAACATCGCGGAACGTATCGCTCGGGTGGGGGAGCAGGGCGTGTTTCCGGCCATCGTGACCTCGGCGCGTCGGCGGCGGTTCATCAAGACCGTTCTGGGGGCCAAGGGGATTTCGGCACCGGTGCTGTCTTTCGAAGAGATCGGGCTGGATGCGAAACCTGCGATGCTGGGGGTGGTGCCCGCATGATCGATCTGGCGGCGCAAGTGCTCAATCTTACCCATCAGGGGTTCATGATCGCTTTCGCGGTATTCCTGCGGGTCGGGGCGATGGTATCGGTCATGCCCGGCTTCGGCGAACAGAACCTGTCGAGCCGCGTCAAGCTGGGCGCGGCTTTGGCCTTCACGGCAGTGGTGGCCCCCGCGGTCAGCCCGCAGCTTGCGCACTTGCCCCATGATGTCAGCCTTGGCCTGATCCTGCCCGAAACCGCGATCGGCCTTTCGATCGGTGTGATCATGCGGATGTTCATCTACGGGCTGCAAATGGCGGGGATGATCATCGCGCAGGCGACCTCTTTGGCCCAGATTTTCGGGGCGGGCGGCGAATCCCAGCCTGCCGTCGGCTTCATGCTGACCACGGCGGGGCTGGCGCTGGCCTTTGCGATGGGGCTGCATGTGCAGGCGGCCGAACTGATGATCGGCTCTTATAAAGCCTTCCCCTTTGGACAGTTTCCCGCCCCCGACCTGATCCGTGAATGGGGGGTTGCCGGTGTCGCGAAATCGTTTCGGCTGGGCTTTTCCATCGCGGCCCCGTTTGTCATTCTCGGGCTGGTCTATAATGCCGCGCTGGGGGTGATCAACCGCGCGATGCCGCAGCTTATGGTGGCCATGATCGGCGCACCGGCCATCACTCTGGCAGGGATCGTGCTGATGGCAATCGCTTTGCCCACAGGGCTTATTGTCTGGCGCGAGGCCTTCGGGAGCTTCCTCTTCAACCCGTTTTCGGTGATGCGATGAGTGGCGATACCGATGAAAGCGAAAAGGAATACGAGGCCACACAGCAAAAGCTGGATCGGGCGCGGGAAAAGGGTGATCTTGTCAAATCCGCCGAGATTACGGTGGCCGCCTCTTATGCCGGTGTGCTGATCGCATCCTATGCCTTCGGAGGCGAGACGCTGCTGAAGCTGGGGTCACGGCTGATGGAGTTTCTCGGCCATGTCGATATGCTGCAAGAGCAGATGGAGTCCGGTGGCTCCACCATTGCGGGCGGAATCATCGGCGAAGTCGTCGCACCGCTTGTCTTGTGGTTTATCGTGCCGATGGTGCTGGTTCTGGCGGCGCTTCTGGCGCAGAAGGCGATCGTTTTCGCGCCTGAAAAGCTGATGCCCAAAGGCAGCCGCATCAATCCGCTTTCGAATGCCAAGCAGAAATACGGTCCGAACGGTCTGTTCGAGTTTCTCAAGAGCTTCGTGAAGCTGGTGATTGTGGCGATTTTGCTGGGATGGTTCATTCAGCGCCATCTGGACCGTATCCTGATCTCGCAGCGGGTGGGGGTGGATCTGGCCACTGCGGATCTGATGCATATCATCCTGGAATTTCTGTTTCTTATCACCATGCTGGCCGTGATTGTCGGGGCGGTGGATTATATCTGGCAGCGCTACGAATTTCTGAAGCGGCAGAAAATGACGCGCAAGGAGCTGATGGATGAAATGAAGTCGGCCGAGGGCGATCCCCATATGAAACAGCAGCGTCGCCAGCGCGGGATCGAGATCACGATGAACCAGATGATGGCCGAGGTGCCCAAGGCCGATGTCGTGATGGTCAACCCGACCCATTATGCTGTGGCGCTCAAATGGGACCGTGCCTCGCGTCGGGCACCGATCTGTGTGGCCAAAGGGGTGGATGATGTTGCTCTGAAGATCCGCGAGATCGCGGCAGAGCACAACATTCCGATCCATCGCGACCCGCCCAGCACGCGCGCGCTTTATGCCACGCTGGATATCGGCGACGAGATCAAGAGCGAGCATTACAAGTCTGTCGCGGCCGCAATCCGTTTTGCCGATAAGATGCGTCAGCGCGCACGTCAAAGGAGGGGCGCATGAGTCAGCAGGGATATGGCCGCATGATTGCGATTGCGGCGATGATGAAAGATGTCGAGCTATCCAAACTTGCACGGTTGAAGCAGACGCAGGCGCTGTTGGCCATGAAACAGGGCGAGATCACCCAGTCGGCCAGCACGGCCCTGCGCCAGCCAGTGCAGGATATGACCGATCTGAAGATGATCGAATCCTATCGCGCATGGGCGGGGCGCAAGGTCGAGGCGCTCGAGCAGGAAAAGCGTGCCATGGATGCGCAGGTCGAACAGGCACGGCAGCGTTCGGCACGGCGTTTCGGGCAGCATATGGCGCTGACGAGGATCGACGAACAGATCCGCGATCAGGACAAGATCGAGAAGCTGCGCAAGCAGGAGTTCTAAGGCAGGAGTTCTGGGCAGGAGTTTTGTGCGGGAGGGGAGGCGAGCTGCCTGATCCGTTTTCGGGGGAGGAGGACCGTCGCCGGTCAGGCAGCTCTTTGTGGCGCCCTTTGCAGGGGCCTTGAAGGAAGGAAACGTGTATTCCGTATAACCATCCTCCCGAAAACCGCCCCCCAGATCAAAGCAAAGCTGCGAACCAAGGGGATGGCTGGCGTGAAATTAGTCACATGCCTAAAAAATATTCCATATACGCGCTAGGGTGGTAAAAAACAGGCTGAATGAGGGTGGTTTGCCGCAGCGAAGGCCGGATCGAAGGGGCCCGCGCCTGATTCAAAGGGTTGCGTCAAGCAGCGGACGGGTTATCTGTTCAGGAACGCAAGCGAACAGGGGCGAGATGCAGGAAAGCGATAAAATTGATGCGGCCATAGAGGCGGCGCAGAACAAAGCCGCGCTCCAGTCGCCCGATCCGGCGGATATGCGGGCATTCCGCGCGGCCTTGGGGCGTTTTGCGACGGGGGTCACGGTCGTGACGGCGCGCCGTGACGAGCCTGAAGCCGGTCCGCTGGGGATTGTGGCCAACAGCTTTGCCTCGGTCTCGCTCGACCCGCCGCTGGTTTTGTGGTCTCCGGCGCGGGCTTCGGTGCGGCATGCCCATTTCACGGCTGCCAAGGCCTTTTCGATCCACGTCCTGCATGATGCGCAAGCGGATCTGATTCCACGTTTCGGGCGGAACGGAGCAGGGTTCGACGGGCTGAGCTATGACCTGAATGCGGAAGATGTGCCCGTGCTGCCCGATTTCCATGCGCGTTTCGATTGCGTGACAGAGGCCATGCATGAAGGCGGTGATCATACGATCATCATCGGGCGCGTAATGCGTTTTGCCACGGGCAGCGGGACGCCCATGCTTTTTGCACATGGGGCTTTCGGCACCTTCCAGAAGGTCTGAACAGCGGCGGGTTTCGCGCTTGTTGATGGAAAAAGGCCCCGCAATCGGGGCCTTTGTTTATTTCATCTGGGCAATCTGCGCGGCAAGCTGGCCGAGCGCTGCGCTTTGGGTGCGGGCGATCAGACCCGGATCTGCGGCTTTGCCCGCGACCCCTCCCATCGGCACCGTGATATCAAAGCGGCGCACCGTATCGCCGCCGGAAGCCGCATAGCTTGCGGGCGAGACATAGTAGACCCCGTCCAGATGTACGGCTCCGTCGGCGGCGGCAAGGAAACGATCCACCCGAACCTCGATCTTGCGTTGCGGGTCCGAGGCAAGCGGCCAGGGTTCGGCAATAACGGTCGCGCCCGACATCTCGGAAATCTGCCGTGCCAGCGCCAGCGTCATCGCGCGTTTGGGGTCATCGGCCCAGATATTGTCGGGGCTGGAGCGCAGTGCCCCATCCGGCGTCTGGAATGCGATTTCCTGTCCCGATGCATAATCGGGCAGCGAGATCTCACGCAGTTCGGCGCGGCCAAGACGGTTGGGCAGCGTGTCTTTGGCCGGAGCCGGATCAATGGCATATTGTGCCGTGTCCAGCGGATCCGAGCAGGCGGCCAGTGTTACCAGCGCGGCACCAATCAGGGAGAAGGTCGTAAAACGTATCATCATGTCCATCCTCAGCGCCCGGTAATGAAGGCTTGCGGGTTACGTTCGATCATGCGTGCGAGCGAGCCGACCGCATCAATTGTGCGGCGCAGATCACGCATCGTGTCCATGACTTGCGAATTGAAGTTAGAGCGGTCGCCATAAGCACCGACAAGCCCCTGTGCCTGCGTTGTCAGGTCTTGCAACTGCTTGGTCAGTGCGGGCAGACGGTCGCTGGCCGACTGGATCGACCCCGCCGCATCCTGCGCGGCGGTGAGGGTGCCGTTCAGCTTCTCGGCCACACCGCCTTCTCGCAGCTCGCGCAGAAGGCCCGCAAGCTGTTGCAGCGTATCCGACAGGTTCTGCGGCAGGGCTTCGGCATCATCGGTGTTCAGCATCTTGCGCAGGTCACCCAGGATCCCGTCAACCTTATCCCCGATATCGCCCAGCGGCATATCCGCGATCCGCTGTGCCGCTTTGTCGGCCGAGGCCAGCGTGTCGTTCAGGCCCTCGATCTCGGTCATCACGCTATCTGCGGCCTGCGAGACATTATCAATGGCATCGCTGGCTTTCTTGCCCGCATCATTCTTGTTCAGCTCGTTGACCAGACTGCGGATCTCGCCCAGCGTTCCTGCCAGCTCGTCGGGAATCTGCTTGGTGCGATCCTGCCCCGCGATTGCGGTGATCGACTGGAACATCTGCGTGGCCGATGTCATCAGCTCTTCGATGGGCAGGCTCTCGACGCGCTTGAACACGCCCTCGGCCGAGGTTGCCAGTGAATTGGCTGTCTGCGGCGCGGTCGGGATGGTCGGATAGGGCGCGGCCTTGGTGTCCATCTCGGCCTTCGGTCTGTCGGGCACATCGGTCAGTTCGATCACCAGCGTCTGGCCCAGAAGGCCGGTGCCGGTGATGCGGGCGCGCAGACCGTTTGCCACCTCGTTCTCCAAGAATTGGGTCACGATGTCATTGTCGGTATTGCGCTCCAGCCCCAGACGTTCGGGCGACAGCGAGATAACCACCTGCTGGCGCGCGAATTTCGTGCCGAGGCTGTCTTCGGAAACCTTGATCGACAGGTCGGTGACCTCGCCGGCCTCGACGCCACGGAACTCGACCTTGGTGCCGATCTCGATGCCCTGCACCGGCTCGTCGAACAGCAGGGTATAGCGTGCCGGCTCGAAGAACTCGCCGCCGAAAATGGAGTTGCGGGCCTCGTTCTCGTCTTTGAAGAGGCGGTAGGGGAAGCCGTTCTGGATGAAGCTGCCGCCCGTGGCCAGAGTGTCGAACTCGACCCCGCCCTGCACGATGGAGGCCAGAGAACGCATATTGACCGACACCCCGTTGGCCCCGAGATTGACCGAAATCCCCGAGGCATCCCAGAAGCGGGTCGTGGTGGTCAGGCGGGCGTTATAGGGCTTGTTGATGAACGCATCGATCAACACGCCGCTGCCCCCCTCGTCCAGACGCAGGTTCTGGATCTTGCCAACAGTGAGGCCGCGATAGATCACCGGCGCGCCTTCGGCCAGTCCACCTGCGTCACGGGCGCGCAGGATAATCTGCGTGCCGGAATTCGGATCTTCGGTGACCGGCTGTTTGTCGAGCCCTTCGAACTCGGTCTGCGGATCGCTGATCTTGTTGTCCCACCAGCCCTGAATGAAGCCGCCCGACAGGACGGTATCCAGCCGCGAGATCCCCTGTGCCGACAGCTCGGGTTTCACGATCCAGAAACGGGCATCCTTGTCGATATATTTCGCCACGTCATTATGAACCCTGATGCCGACGCGCACCCCGCCAAGATCTTTGGTGAAGCCCACTGTCTCGACCGTGCCGACAGAGACTTCGCGATATTTCAGCACGGTCTCGCCTGCGGTGATACCGGTGGCATCCTTGAAATCGACATAGATCAGGGTGCCGCGGTCGGAATAGGTGTGCCAAGCGACATAGAGCGTGATCAGAAGCGCGAAAAGCGGCACAAACCAGATTAGCGACAGTCGTGCCCAAATGGGTTTCTTGGCCTGTGTCTTTTGCAGGTCGGCGGGTTTGGGATCTTCGGTCATTCGGAGGCAGGTCTTTCTACGCTACGCCAGATCAGGCGTGGATCGAAACTTTGGGCCGAGAGCATGGTGAGTGCTACGGAGAGGGCAAAGGCCGCCGCCGCCGGACCCGGATGGATCGAGGCGACAAAGCCAAGTTGGACAAGAGCGGAAAGAATAGCGACCACGAAAACGTCGATCATCGACCAGCGACCGATAAATTCGACGATCTCGTAGATCATAAGACGTTTGTGCCCGCCGTCTTTCTTGCCCGATCTTACGGTGAAGGCCAGATAGGCGACAGCGAAGAATTTCGCGATGGGGATGCAGACCGACGCCAGAAAGACGATGGCGGCAATTCCGTAATTGTGGTGGCCCATCAGGGTGATGACCCCGCCGATAATGGTCGAGGGGCTATCGGTGGCCAGAAATTTCGTATGCATGATCGGGTAGAGATTGGCCGGGATATAGGCAATCAGACCGGCCCACCAGAAGGCCCAGACCCGTTCAAGCGATGCCTCATTGACAGGCTTCAGCTTTGCCCCGCAGCGCCCGCAGCGCTGTTGATCCTTCGGCCAGACGCGCCCGCATTGCTGACATCCGATCAGCCCTGCATCGGTGGCGGAGAGATATCTCATTTCTTCCCGATGGCGTCCCATATTACCCATTTGCTCATGAAACTGTTTTTCAGCGCCATTATGACAATCAGGGCGCAGAAGGCCCAGAAGGCCGGTCCGAAGGAGATCGTGGCAAGGCCGCCGATTTTCACCAGGGCGACGGCGGTCCCGATAATGAAGATCTCGGCCATCGACCAGGGCTGCAACCGTTCGGCCAGCCGGAACACGCCGCGTGCTTTGGGCCAGGGCTTCTTGTCGAAGCTGAGTGGCAGAAGGACATAGATCAGCGCACCGAAGCGGAAAACCGGAACCCCGATGATCAGCGCGACGGTGGCCACCGA
The DNA here is from genome assembly GCF_057380695.1 of Thioclava sp. NS-SX20. Taxonomy (NCBI): domain Bacteria; kingdom Pseudomonadati; phylum Pseudomonadota; class Alphaproteobacteria; order Rhodobacterales; family Paracoccaceae; genus Thioclava; species Thioclava sp. NS-SX20. The sequence goes on from NZ_CM170816.1 coordinate 2,758,621, forward strand.
AAGCAGGGCCAGCCAGCCGCCCGAGAAGGCGGAGGCCGCCCCGAGGACCGAGCTTTCATGGGTGAGCCCGCGGGCCGAAATCTGCAGGAAGGGGAAGCAGAACGCCGCAACCATCAGGATCATCGCCGTAAAGGACAAGGCCACGACATGCAGGAAGGACCGATTGCGCGGAGCAATCAGCAAGGTGCCGCAGCAGGCACAGGTCGCGCGTTCGTCCTCGCCGATCTGCGAGAGATGGTGCAGCGTATCACAATGGGGACAAGCAATAAGCTTGCTGTGATCTTCTGTCATATTCATGTCGGCTAATTTAGCTTGCTGCGGTGGGCATACAAGCGCAGTGCACGTGATCGCGGCGTAAATGTCACGCATTTTAAGTGTTAAACAGTGTTTAAGATCACTTTGCTACAACCGGCTTGGGTGAAAAGAGGTGGTGGCATGAGCTCTGGTGATAATCAGGCCCCTATTATTATCAAACGCAAGAAGGTGTCCGGTGGGGACGGGCACCACGGCGGTGCATGGAAGGTGGCCTATGCCGACTTCGTGACCGCTATGATGGCGTTTTTCCTTCTGATGTGGCTGTTGAACGCGACGACCGAGAAGCAGCGCAAAGGCATTGCGGATTACTTCAATCCCACGATTGCGGTGAACCGGATCTCGGGTGGCGGCGATGGCTCTTTCGGGGGGGATTCCATCTTTTCCGAAGAGACGATCGCGCAGATGGGCACCGGTGCGTCGATGAATATGCCAACCGAGGCGCGGCAGGCGCGCGGCCAAAGTGGTGTGGAAGCCAAGGACGAGAGCGAAGCGGCCGAATTCGACCAGGTGGCGGCGAAAATAGAAGAGGCGCTGATGGGGATCGGCGGCGAATCCATGGTGACCGACAAGATGTCGCGCCATATCGTGACCAAGGTGACAGATGAGGGGCTGATCGTGGAGTTTTTCGATCTGGCCGACGAGCCGCTTTTTGCGCCCGATACCAGTACGCCGGAACCGATTCTCGAAGAGTTGGTGGCGATGGTCACACGGGTGTTCGATCTGGTGCCCAATGAGGTGGCGATTAACGGTTTCACCCGTGCCTATCCTGAAATGCTGCGCCAGAATCCCGTTTGGGATCTGTCGACAGAGCGAGTGCAGCAGGTCCGGATGCTGATGCAGGGCGACGGGTTCGACAAGCGGCGAATCCAGCGTGTGACAGGGTTTGCAGATCGCAAGCCTGCCAGTGAAATTCCGATGTCTATCCGCAATAACCGGCTGGAAATCGTCCTTTTACGAAAGTGATCAGGCTGTCCCGCATACAATTTGCGGGACAATTTCTGTGAGAATTTTATTCGTTAGGGTGATCTTAAGAGGGCTAGGGCAAATCTGCGGGAGATCGAACGACACGTAGCAGCAGAAAGGCGCATAAATGTCGATTTCCTCCTCGCTTAACGCAGGCGTTGCCGGCCTGGCGGCGAACTCTACGAAGTTGTCCACCATTTCGGACAACATCGCGAATTCCGGAACCTATGGCTATAAACGTGCTGAAACAGAATTTTCCAGCATGGTGCTGTCGCAGACTGCGAACTCCTATTCCGCAGGGGGGGTCCGTGCGAGCACGTCCCGTATCGTGGACGAGCAGGGCGCATTGGTATCGACCTCGAATGCGCTTGATCTGGCGGTATCGGGGCGCGGCTTCCTGCCGGTGATCTCGGAGGTGGCTCTTGAGAACGCGCAAAGCAACCAGACGCTCCAACTGACCACGACCGGTGCATTCCGGACCGATGAGGATGGTGTTCTGAAAACCAATACCGGCCTTGTCTTGCTGGGCTGGCCGGCAAATGCCGACGGGACCATTCCGACCTATGCACGCGATTCGGTCTCGGGGTTGCAGCCCGTGGTGATCAACGCGAACCAGACGGCGGGTGACCCCACCACGAAGGTCAATCTGGGTGTCAACCTTCCGGCTGTTGATGTGGACGACACGACGTCGCTGCCGCTATCCGTTGAATATTACGGCAACCTCGGGACATCGGAATCGCTCAATGTGACTTTCACGCCGGCGCTGGATACCAGTGGCAATGTGATCGAGAATACATGGACGATGGAGCTGCGCGATTCGGCCACGGAAGATGACGCTGCGACGACGGCTGACGAAAATCTGCTGGCATCCTACACCTTGGTCTTCGATAACACGACGACCAATGGCGGTACGCTGAAGTCGGTGACCCCGATCGGCACCTCGCCGGCCTATGATTCGACCAATGGCACGGTCACGTTGTCTGCCGCGGAAGGGCTGCAGACCATTGATCTTACCATCGGCAAAATTGGCGATACCAATGGTCTGACCCAGCTTTCGGACAGCTTCTCGCCCACCAATGTGACGCGGGACGGCTCTCCTGTCGGAAGCCTGACCACTGTCGAGGTCGATGAGAATGGCTATGTGAACGCGACCTACGATACGGGCTTTACGCGGACGATCTACCAAATTCCGCTTGTTGACGTGCCCAACGCCAATGGCCTGACGGCCAACGATAACCAGACTTTCGAGATTAGTGGTGAATCCGGCAGCTTCTTCTTGTGGGATGCCGGTGATGGCCCGACCGGTGCAATCGAAGGGTACGCTCGCGAGGGGTCCTCTGTCGACGTTGCCAAGGAATTGACGGATCTGATCCAGACCCAACGTGCCTATTCATCGAATGCAAAGGTCATCCAGACCGTGGATGAGATGTTGCAAGAAACTACGAACATTAAACGCTGATTTTGAGATGATCGCTCTCTAAGGAGACAGAAGATGTCGCTTTCCGCCGCTTTTACCAATGCGCTTTCGGGGCTGACCGTTTCGAGCAAAATGGCGCAAGTTGTGTCCTCAAACGTCGCGAACGCGATGACAGAGGGGTATGGGCGGCGGACAGTCGAAACATCGGCTGTCTCTGCCGGGGGTGTTGGCTATGGCGTTCGTATTGATGGTGTAACGCGTCAGGTCAATGAGAGCCTTATCCAGGATCGACGTCTTGCCGATGCGGCTGCCGGCGAAGCGGGTGTTGTCGCGGATTTCTATGCCTCGATCGAGGATATGATCGGAGACCCGACCAGTGATAGCTCCCTGTCCGCGAAAATGGCAAATTTCGAATCGGCATTGGTCGAAGCGGCGAGTTCGCCCGATAGCACCGGACGTCTGACGACAGTGGTGAACACGGCCAAGACGGTTGCGGAACAACTGAATTCGATGTCAGACGATATCAACGATATTCGTCTAAGTGCGGATCAGCAAATCGGTAAGCAGGTCGATCTGTTGAATTCTACCCTATCGCAGGTAGATGACCTGAATGATGCGATCCTTAAGGCATCGACCAATGGCCGCGATGCCGCCGCTTTGATGGACCAGCGTCAGGCACTGATTGATCAGATTTCAGAGATTGTGCCGTTACAGGTTTATCAACGGGATAACGGTCAGGTTGCACTTTATTCGACCAATGGTGCGACCTTGTTGGATGGTAAGGCCTATGAAATCGGCTATTCCACCAGTGGACGCATGGCGCCTAATTTTTCTCTGGAAGGCGGTACGCTTTCTGGGCTGACGATCAATGGCGAGCCGGTCAGCACCACGTCGAATGGGGCTTTGGGAGGCGGCACGCTGTCTGCCTTGTTCGAGGTGCGAGATGAACTGGCCCCTGCCGCGCAAGAGCAGATTGATTCTGTGGCGCGCGATCTCATCGAGCGTCTTGGCGCATCTGGTGCCGATACGACGATTACGTCTGGCAGTGCGGGCTTTTTCACGGATGCTGGTTCCGCTTTTGATAGCACAGATGAACTGGGACTGGCTGGACGAATCGAGGTGAATGAACTGATTGACCCGTCTGAGGGCGGGGAGGTTTGGCGCGTTCGCGATGGCCTTTATGCAAGTACTGCAGGCGATGTCGGCAATAGTACTTTGCTGAACGGTATCGCTGACGCTCTGATCGAGAGTCGTTCGGCGTCTTCCTCGGCATTTGGTGGGACAAGCTATTCTGCATCCGGTTTAATGTCAGAATTGCTGTCTAATTACTCGTCTGCCCGCCAAAGCGCCGAGATGACAGAAAGTTACACGACGGCCAAACAGGATGCATTGGTCGAGGAAGAGCTTTCGCTCGGGGTCGATACGGATCAGGAGCTTCAATCTTTGCTTCAAATCGAGCAATCCTACGCTGCTAACGCAAAAGTAATGCAAACGTTGGACACTCTGATGCAGCAGCTTCTGGAGATCTGATATGAGCTACTATTCTGTTGGTGATATGGCGCAGGTCTATTCGCTGCGTAAGCATAATACCGGTCTCAAAAATCTGGTAACGACGCTTAGCCAGGAGGCTACGACCGGCCTGAAATCCGATGTTGGTAAAGCCGTCGGCGGCGATTTTACGCAGCTTTCGGCAATTACGCGTAGCTTGGATAATCTCGAGTCATATTCGCTTGCAACGACCGAGGTCTCGTTGACCGCAGAAATGATGCAAAACGCGCTTGGCACGATCCAAGATTACGCGATTAATTTCGGGCCTGACATGATCTCGATCGGCTCCTCTGGAGACCCGACCTCGCTTGAGACATTGTCTACAAAAGCAAAAACTAGCCTCTCAACGATTGTTTCCGCGTTAAATAGTTCGGTTGCTGGACGCTTTGTCTTTAGTGGTGCCGCAACCAATACACCACCGGTTGTTGATGCTGACGAGATGTATAGCCAGGTTATGACGGCGGTTGGAAGTGACACAACAAGCGCCGGAATTATCGCTGCAGTAGAGGCATTTTTCGATGCGCCAGCAGGTGGGGGCGGCTATCTGGATCAATCCTATCAAGGGTCACGAGATCCACTTGGTGCGGTGAAAGTGTCTGAAAACGAATCGATTCAGCTCGAAGTGACTGCTCAATCATCCGAGATTCGGGAATCCTTGAAGGGCGCCATGCTCGCCCGTATCGCGGCCAATGATGACGGTACGCTAAGTGACGAGACACGTTCGGCGCTGATGGTTGAAGCCGGATCGGTGCTTAGTGCTGCCTCGCTTGAAATGTCGGCGTCTCGCAGCAGCATCGGTGCGGCTGAAGAGCAAATCGAAAGTGCGGCAACCCGAAATGATGCCGAGAGCAGCAGTTTGGAAATTGCAAGGAATAATCTGATTACCGCAGAGCCTTACGAGACGTCGACAGCCTTAATCGCGGCGCAGAACCAACTTGAAACACTGTATGAGATTACTTCGCGTCTTTCTCAGCTGACCTTGGCGGACTATATCTGATGCGTATTTTTCTGTTTCTAATCGTATGCTTGATCCCGTCGTTGTCTTGGGCTTCCCCAATTCGGATTAAGGATTTGGTCGAATTTGACGGTGTCCGTGGCAATGACATCGTTGGTTATGGCTTGGTGGTCGGCCTCAACGGCACTGGCGATGGTTTACGGAATGCACCTTTTACCGAAGAAATTATGACAAACGTACTTGAGCGCTTGGGCGTTAACGTTACCGGGGAAACATCTCGGCCTAAAAATGTTGCGGCCGTTCTGGTAACTGCTGAATTGCCCCCTTTCGCGCGCGCAGGTAGTTCCATTGATGTTACGGTTTCGGCTATTGGCGATGCAACCAGCCTTCTTGGTGGTACCTTGATTATGACCCCTCTCAAAGCTGCGGATGGCGAAATCTATGCTGTGGCGCAAGGGGAGATCATCGCGGGTGGTGCGACGGCTCAGGGGGACGCGGCTACTGTAACTCAGGGAGTGCCGACATCCGGTTCGATTCCTTCTGGCGCTCATGTCGAGCGTGAAATCGCATTTGAATTTAACAGTCTGGATCGTCTTCGCCTTGCTCTCAGGACGCCTGACTTTACGACTGCGAATAGAATCGAGGCTGTAATCAATACTGAGTTCGGGCGAAATGTCGCCGCAATGCAAGATTCAGGAACTGTTACCCTTAATATTGCGCAAACAGGACAGCGTTCTACGGCGCATGTCATGAGTCGTATCGAAAACTTGGAAGTAGAGCCCGAGCAGCGCGCGCGTGTAGTCGTCGATCAGCGTTCTGGTACGATTGTTATGGGAGAAAATGTCCGCATTTCGCGGGTCGCTGTGAGCCAAGGCAATCTGACGTTGCGCGTTCAAGAAGCGCCTGTTGCGGTGCAGCCCAACCCGTTTGCAGAGGGGCAAACGGTTGTTGTCCCGCGTACAGAGGCCTCAATTACCGAGGAACCTGGTATTCAAATGGCAGAAGTCCCCAGCGGAAATTCCCTTTCGGAAGTGGTTGCAGGCCTGAACGCTCTGGGAGTTTCTCCGCGTGACATGATTGATATCCTGAAAAGTATCAATGCAGCAGGTGCCTTACACGCAGAATTCGTGGTAAATTGATAGAAATCCCTATTGGGGGTGTCCTAAAGATTGGCGATGAGTTGCCGTATGATTGTTTGATGTGTAGTGGCTGGTTAATCGCGCAGCCCTGTTGCGGTACAGCACAGCATTTTCTGGATGTGCTTAGGGCTTGGTGATTGGAGTAACGCGTGAAAGTTGGTGATGCCCTGAGGGGCGGCATGTGACGGCGGTGTTCAGACGCGTCAATTCTCAGCCGAGAAAGGGATATGCCACATGTCAGAGACTACCATCGCCACGCTGCCCGATCCATCAGGCTTTTCACTGGATCCATTGACGGACCTCTGCCACCGCCACGGCGAAGCATCATTGCAGCCATCAGCGCATCGGTGAAGCATTCGTTCGTCGATCCCGAACGCCCTCGCGCCTTTCTGGAGGGGGTACACAAACTGTGTATCCACGCGTATGCGCAGTAGATTGCTGCCAAAGGGAACAGGATATGTTTTCACGATGTACTCGAAGACTAGCCGACGCACGCCTGTGACGGCCAGATCTTCATGTCGTTGAGCAAGCCATGTCAAAAAAGATCCATAGTGGCGAGGCCTCGGGCCAGCCTTCATCTGCACGAAGACACAGTTGCTCTCTCTCAAGCCAAGCTTCATTTCATCGAAACGGGAGAAGCCAACAGGCCTACGCTCGTTTTTCTTCATGGCTGGCCGTTATTCCACCTGCGGCCGAGTCCCAAGGAATTCTGTTCTCTTTGAAATCATGCAGATCTTCGAGGATAGATTTGGCCCGAATAGTGAATGCCTCCCCATAGCTCGTAAGGGATATCGGTCGACTATTCCGATCAATCAGCTTGTAGCCAAGCCACTCTTCCAAGCTTTTCAATCTTTTGCTGAAATTTGACTGAGTGGTTCCCCTAATCTCCGCCGCGGACGTGAGGTTCATTGTCTCCGAGAGGCAGAGAAAGTCTTTCAGGTACTCAATATTCACTTAGTCTCCTTCGTCGTTACGCGACTGCCAATCCACATGGTGATGTGTTGGATGAATTTTTCGTGATGCTGGCCACGGCTGTGTTTTCCTGCAAGGCTAGCTTCACGACGCCCCCATTGGATTTCCGCCCCCAAATTTTGGTACCTCCCGTCACATTCCGCAAGACGACACTCTCTTCCGTTTCGCTTTGTCCGACACCACTTGACGAGCGGTCGATCAAACAATCCATAATGCAGAAGCTAAGGGATGTCTCTCCTCCAGGCATTTCTTGTCGCCGTGGTCTGGGGGGCTAGTTTCCTAGACACTTGCCTAGTCCAGTTTTTGCTGTCTGGTTTCTCAGGGCTCGTCTCGGTTCGAAAATTTCATGGGTAGCACTCTCTCGTCTCTACGAGCGCAATCTCCGAAACTCGTGCAAAAGCGCGGTACAGCTGATATCGGGTGGATCAAGCAAGGTCGCCCCACCAACTAGCATCGCCGACGGAAAGTTTACTATAAGCAACCAAAGGGCGGAAATGTGCTTGCGATACCTTCGTTTAACGTCATGATCGTAAGTAGGTTGGCAAGTTCCATCTCCATAGGAGATTTCGGGCAAACCTTGCCGCGATCAAGGCATCCACTTTCAATGAAGGCATCATTTTCCGTTAGGAATTCATCACTTATGCCGTTTCGCCCTAGAATTTTCAGAGCGTCCCTGGTGGCAGATTGATAAAGAGCGCATTTAAATTCAGCGTTTGTCAGCCCTCCTGGATTGTTACTTTTTGCCGTTAGAGGTGCAGGCAGTGTCAAGAGAATCGCTTGGAGAGCGACAGGAACGGCCCTTTTCATCGTCTTTTCCTTCGCGCAGGACCAGACCTCTTAAGCTCCCCATTTATATTCTGTCCAATTCATATACTGACTGTCGCAAGTAATTTGCGGAATACCCTTGGCATCTTGGTCGCGCTGGTGGCGGCAACAAAAAAATGTGCCTCTCCGAGATGAGGCACCGAAGCAGCGATCCGGCGTATCGCTTCGCCCGTTGTGGGTCTTGAACCTGTCCGCAAGGGGATCGTTCAACGGACGTTTTTGATTTCGCCTCGCGCTCCTTCTGCTGTTGCGAAAACTATGTCTCGATAGGGTAGTACGTATTGTTTATCGCTGAAGGGGGCCCTTGCTTTACACTTGCCACATGACAAACCTCCGTATTGGCTATGCCCGCTGCTCCACCGACGCTCAGGACCTCGCCGCGCAGCGCGCGGCGCTGGAAATTCTTGGCGTCGCCTCCGAGCGCATCTACACCGACCATGGGCTGACCGGACGCAACCGCGACCGGCCTGGGCTCGCCCAGGCGCTGGCCGCTGTGCGCTCGGGAGATACGCTGGTGGTGCCCAAACTCGACCGGCTGGCCCGTTCAGTGCCGGACGCGCGCGACATCGCCGACGGGCTAGCTGAACGCGGGGTACGGCTCGCGCTAGGAAGCACGGTCTACGACCCAGCCGATCCGATGGGGCGGATGTTCTTCAACGTGCTGGCGACCTTCGCCGAGTTCGAAGCTGACCTAATCCGGCTTCGTACCCGCGAGGGCATGGCGGTGGCCCGCGCCAAAGGGAAGCTGAGGGGCAAGAAGCCAAAGCTTTCCGACCGGCAAGCAGGGGAGCTAACACGGATGCATGCAACTGGGGAGTATTCGGTGTCGGACTTGGCCGAGCTCTTTTCGGTCTCGCGGCCAACCGTCTATCGCACGCTGGCGCGGCAGGGGGCGAAATGCTGATTGTCGACCTCATCGACCCTTTTCACTCGACACTACCAACGACAATGCTGGAGGCTTCCTTCAGCATAGTATGGCGGAGAACCGACGTTCGCGGCGCCGCAAACGAGCGGTAGGGATCCGCTGTGAGCCGAGAGTTTGAAATTGTGTCCGTAGTTGTCCAAGAAGTCGAACCCGCCCATTGTGGCCCCTTGCACTGGCCAATGTGTTGCTGCCGTCCGGTTCGCCGCACTAGATACTTACTGTGGCGACCAACCCGCAGCGACAGCGTCCTCAGCGGTTGGGCAACTGAGTGACAGGAGCGGAAAGAAGGCGATCGGCTTCTGCCTCGCTTCATGCTGCACCAACTCGCATAGCTTGTCTGGACGCTACAACTAGCTGAAGACTATTCCATTTCCATCCATCTGATTGTACCACACCACTTGAAGAGATGAGGCCCGCCCCCCTTTGAGTTGCGGAAGTTGAGGTGTCGGAATGACCAAGGCGAATAGCTACAATGGGCGACGAACCAATCCGAAGGTTTTTTTTGAGCCGATTTACGATCCAGATCTTTCAGAGGGCCTTCAGCCCAACGACTTTGGTAAGGGCGACTGGGATTTCTCGCAAAATAAAGGTCCCTGTAGGTTCATCTTCAACGGAGATGACCTAGGGAGAGATTATTACAAAATAGACACAGTTACATTTCTGGAGTGCGATCTATTTGGGGTCCAAGGGAAAGCTATAACCTTCAAGGGGTGCAAATTCAATAAATGTGATTTCAGAGGAGATTTTGTGAATGTGAAGTTTTCAGACTGCACGTTCGATAACTCGTCCTTGTCTCTAGTTAAATTCCACAACTGCCAATTCAGAGACTGCACGTTCATCAATATCGGGGTTTCAGGAAATGAAACTCAGCTTGTATTTTCGGACATAACAAACCCAAGCGCTTTTCTGAAGGCTGCTTCGACAAACTTGGACAACCTTCCTGATGGTATAACAGCTGAATACCAATTACTTCGACTAGAGAAAACCAAAGCTACACTGGCTCGAGTGATCTTAAGCAATCAGTCAACGGAAGGATCTGATTCCTCTTACTACGATGCTGTGAAAGCTTCCACGCTTTATGGAGCTCGTTCCCGCGGAGTAACCGCAAAATTGAAGTTGCCTCGATTTGATGCCCAAGAGGGACGAGAGCGGCGTGGAAAAAGGGAGAAGCTGTTGGCGCGGATTAGCTCGTGGATAACTCAGATCAGCACCACATGTGAATTCTGGATACTCCAAACAGCCGGCCTTGCCAACGCTTGGGGAAGAAGCATATTTCGAGTAATTTCAATTGGCATATCCCTGGTTTTTGCCGCAGGGTGGCTGCGCAGTCATCTTATCTCGGAAAAGCTGTTGAATGGCCTGGTCAATTCGGCCGAGGTGTTTTTATTGTTTGGCTACACTAAACATAGTGTGCCTCAAGACAATCTAACTACAGACTTGCTGAACCTTTGCACGGCTGTCTTAGGGCTGTGTTGGTTTGCGATCGCCGCTGCAACTATCGTAAATCGAGTTACAAAGGTGCGCGGGTGAAATGAGCGCGTGTGTCCTTTTGTTTGGTAGCATGGCTCGTGGCGACAGCAGCGACGCCTCTGACGTCGACTTGTTGATTTCAGAAAAATCGGGACATATAAAAAGTGAGCGATCAGGGCGGGTTGAAGTTCAATACACACCACAGAACCATCTCCTAGATATGTCTAAGCGCGGTGATCTTTTTGCTATTCACCTTGCGTACGAAGCAAAGGTCATTGCAGATCCTGAAGGTTTCTTTAATTCTTTCAAAGAGTCTTTGAGGATGAAATCATCCTACATCAAGGAGCGCGAAGCTGCATCCGCCTTAGCAGCCTACCTTGTGAAGCGAAAGCTATCAGGGCCTCAGGTTTCCATAAAAAACAAAAGGATTGCTTGGTGTGTTCGGACTATACTGATTTCGCTACTCGTGGAAAAGGGAGAAATTGTATTTTCCCCCAGCAAATTACAGGAGATATATCCTGACAAGAGGATTGAGACTCTCCTCAACGCTAGGCGAACAGGAAATGATCAGCCCGGCAACAAGATGGCGCTGAGATGGTTCCTTGAAGAATACGGCGAAGGTGATTTTGAGCGAAAAGGATTGAAAGACCTTCGAAGAGACTTTGAGGTACAGGGTAACAATGTCGCAAAGTCCACATTGCTATCACTTTCGCGCGCGACCTCAATCGACTCATATCACTCCGGCCTTGCGTAAAAGTGACAGGGGCGGTGAGCGCTTTCGTGCCACAGCCCCGCTAAGAAAGCTTCGTCGAAGTGATTGCGAAGCTGCAAGCTCGCTCTTTGACTTGCGCCAAGTTTCAACCAAAAACTCAGCCGCGTGAACGATCTACTTGGGACGCCTTCGGGGCCAAGCGTTCAGACGTTGGGTACTATATCGGTCGCTTTGACGAAGCACGCCAAGCCGCGCCGCCATATCCTATTTCGGATAATCTTGCCATTTTTCAACGGCTAGTTGGTAGATGACGTCTCTTCGACTGTCTCCGCTTCACTGGATTCATTTTCGCTCAAAACTCCGACCAAATACTTGTCGTACGTTTTCTTGAGGTACTGAAGCGCTGACTCCTGATCAACGTTGGCCTGCAGATGATCCTGCACGAACTGTAGGCGTGATTTGCAGCCGGTAAGTACCTCAGCCCAACTCTTAACCCAGACTTCGACACTCGCATCTTCTGATAGGAAGACCCTACCTGGCGGCGCATCCTTCTGACGAGTCTCGTGGCGCGCGAACCCATCGAGATCGTTCGAAATAACCCAGAAGCTCCATCTTGTCTTTACATGTCGAAACCGCTCATCCTCAGCGATCGAAAAGGCATACTTCTTCGCCTGCGTAATCTCGTCGGCGCCAACTTTCACGGATGGCCGCTTCAGCTCGACAACCAAGTGCTCGCGCTCATTCGCTCGACTTTGCGGTACGGCTCGCGAGAGCATCAGATCGATGATGCCGACCTTTTCATCGATCCTTCGGACCGGTTTGTCGATAACCGTATCGGAGCCGATCTCCTTTTGGTGCTTCCGCAATACTTCGGTGAGCGATTTGTCGTCCACGGTAAGGCTAAACTCCTCACCGAAGAGCCACGTGTTGTTTTCGGCGATCATCCGATGGAGCTGGCTGCGCTCTTTCAGATGCTTCTTGGTGTCCGGATCAAAAAGCAGTGCCTCAAGGCCATGTACGAATTTTAGCCGATCCGCCACCAATCGCGAGGCGCTGATTACGTTCGCCAAGTCAGCCTCTTCGAGAAGCTTCGACATCTCGCGCTGCGTGCGCTCGGGAAGGTCAAGGACTTCGGTGAGAATGTGCTGAAGCTCGTCGGGCCCCCTCTCGATCGCCTGTCGTAACATTCTCATTTGGAAAGCGCGGCTTTTAGCGCTTTGCCGTCGGAAGTCGGGCAGATGCTTGTTGACGTTCAACGCTACGATGTCAAAGACTTGCCGCTCAGCTTTAGCTACGGAGGTCCGAGGCTCTGAGCGATAAGGATAGATCTCTTCCTCCTTCCACTGCTCGATCTCGGACTTAGCGGCTTCCACTTCTTTTTCCCTGAAGTGGGCCTTTATGAGTTCGGCCGCGGCGTCGCAGGCGTCCCGGAGAGGCGGATCCATGTCGGCAAGGTCAAGCGTCCCGCTTTGTTGGAGGACATCCACATAGGACGACCGTAGATATGCCGAGAATTGATAGCCAGGCGTATGAATGCGCGGCGTCGTTCGCTGGAATGGAAAACCCTCCGGCCCGCAGAGGAAAAACCACCGCTCAGAGGCGGCCCTCCACTCAATCAGATCGACCACGACGGGGTGCTTTCGGTCGTCAACGTCAATAGGGTCAAGATTGATGGTCTTGCGTGCGGCAATGAGCGCAGAGGGATCCAGCCGTTCATTCTCAACGTAAATGTTCACGTCGTTGTAATTCGTCAGGTAGAGCGCAAAGACCTCCGAGAGAGCCTGAACGGATCGACCTGGCTCTAGCGAACGATAAGTGCGGTCGAGCTCGGTGATCATCACGTCGACGCCGGTTCCGAGAACTGGCTCGACCTCCACGGGTTCTGTTACCCGCACATCGACCAAGTCGTCTCGCAGGAGCGAAACGGAGTAGCTCATCAGCTTATCGTTTTCGCGGTAACGCACAGACCATACAGCAGAGCGACCGAGGGCTAAAGCTTTCAACCGCCCCTTCCCCTCTTTACCATGAAGTAGGCGGCCCCTTGACTTGGAGCGGCTGCCGTGGCGTTTCCACGATCCACCAAGTTTCCCAAAAAGCGCTTCAACGTCGCTGTGGGGGATGCCGTGGCCATTGTCGCGGATGGTTACGGCCCGCATCGCCATATCATCGGCATCGATCTCAACATCCACTCGAGTGGCGTCTGCGTCTACAGCATTCCACACGAGTTCCGACAACGCTTGGATCGGCTTGGCGCTAGCCAGTTTTTTAAGGTGGTCGCGCTCGACCTGAACCCTGTAGCGTGCGTCAGGCATCGAGCCTCCCATCGACGAATATTCCTTCCAACCTTATCCTCACCCCTGCCAGCCTGCGAGTGATATTTGGCTATCCGCCTCGCAAGCGCATACTGGTCAATCGGAAAGGATGTTCATGCACAGCTTAGCGAACGCCGCCTCCCTTCTTCCGACATAGGCGCTACAGATAATGCAGCACGATGCCATCGATGTCCTGTTTGAGGAAGTTACGCTGCAGAGATGAAAATCCCGACGGACAGAAGCTCTGGGCCGCGCGCCCAAGGCGGCATAGAGCGCCGAGGCACCGCGCGGCTTGTCCGTTTCAGCAGTTTTGGCGCGGCCCCTAGAGATGACGGTCAATTGGCCAGTTGCTGAATGACAAAGTCGGCGCGTGTTTCAAAGTCGACGCGCGGCAACTCCGTGATTTGGTATCCGAGCGCGGTGTAGGTCTCCCGCATGACGGAACAGGTCGCTTCGGCCTCGGCGCAGGTCTGCTTGCCTTCGGTGTCCTGAGTAAAGATCTCATCCCAATACGGCGCCAGGAAGACGCGGGCATTGTGGCGGGCTGCTTTGGCCGCTGCAGCGACGCGGGGCGGCACGGGGAGGCCGTAGAGGGTTAGATACCAATGCCGCGGTCGAAGGTCACGAGGTCTGATAGCGCCTGTGCGGCGCTATAGGCGCGCAGGTCGCGTTTCAGCATCCGCGTTCGGCATAGGCCATGCATCCACCCACGGGAGGGCGTCTCCGCCGCTCTGCATCTCCTCGCGAATGATCGCGCGGCCGGATTCGGGGATTGTGTGGAGGCCGCGGCGGGCGAGCTCGGTGATCAGGCTGGTCTTGCCCGCGCCGGGGCCGCCCGTCACGACGAAGAAATGGTCGCTCATGGGCCATCCTCGGGTTTGACAGGGGAAGCGCTGCGCAGCGATCGACGCGCCGAAAGGCGCGGATCAAGGCAGCATGAATTTTCGTAGGGAAAACAGTACCCGCCTGCGCGGCAGAGGCAAATCCTCTGACAAGAAAGGCAGAACTATCCGTCACTTTTCAAAATGATATTTGGTGGAGCCTAGGGGGATCGAACCCCTGACCTCTTGCATGCCATGCAAGCGCTCTCCCAGCTGAGCTAAGGCCCCGTCAGCAAATTGCTTTGCTTGAGCATCTCTTAGGGGGGAATTCCGGTAGGAGCAAGAGAAAAAGATCGTCGATCTGCTTTTTAAATTGTACACAATGTACCACTGATTCTGCCTCTCGCAAAACTGCTCCCTGTAACTGAGAGTCTGCGTCAGTTCTGAAGGAGCAAATGTATGCAAAAAATCCGCATCACCTAGGTGCGGAGGATGTCTGTCGCGAACCGTAGCGCATTTGCGCGGCGCGCCTTGGCACTTTTCCATGTGACTGACGTGGAAGTCGCCCACGCATATGAGATACGGCGCTGTCCGTTCTTCTCTGATGAGCATCCTAAAGCTTGTGGTGGAAAACAATTCCCACTAAGTTCAAGGAACTTCCTCACACAGTGTAGCCGATCTTCACATAATTCCGAATTAGATCATATATTTTAGAATCGCGCGGAAAAACTCGATGCATTTTGAAGCAGTGTTAAGGCTATAGAACTTGAGCTTGTAGCGGTACTACCATTCATTACTTGCTCTCGTAACAGGTAGTATTTTATGAGTTTTTCGACATTTTCACTGTCTGTGAACTGAGATACATCGTCAGAACCAAAAACCTGCTGCGCTTTTTGTTTATAAACGGTCAACTGTTGATCAACATCGAGCGAAGCGACGCTTTCCGGTAAACCCAAACCAGTCCGGACGACAGTTGCGAGAGCTTCATTGCCAATAATTGTGTACCATTTCGTATTCTCAGAGCCGTCTTCTGCGGCTAACTCTGGGAGTTCGCGCTGTACATTGAGAGCAAATCGATAAGTCTCATCACTATCGCCAACCGCCAACTCAAACTGGCGGTCCTCGTATTGCGTTAGGATTTCATCCGAGAAGCTACTCAGGGCTGTATTCGGAGGCGTAAAATCAAATCCGAATGCGCTTGCAAGGTCGGAATAGCGACTATCCGTTAGCTTGTTGGCAAAAGCATCCTCGCTAATTGTGCCTTCTTCGAGAACTTTCTTGATAAAGAACTTGTTCTGAATATCATCATCAAGACCGAAAGCGCCAAGAGCAACCTTCAATAGCTTGTAGTCAGACACCAATTCTTCTGCGGAAGAAATATTTCCGATGTTTTCTCGGAAATATTCTTCATCACTTTGAACCGTCGCAGAGGCAGTAAAAGCTGCCTTCTGCGTCTCCATTGTCCGCGTCAAGACTTTCCAGCCTGCATAACCGCTTAATGGGACAATGGGTTGATAGGTCATTGGCGCGCGGCGGCCAGAAGCCGCTCCTCCCTTGGAAGCAAGCTACGCAGCGCTTTAAGCGCTTGATAATGCTGCTCTTCAAGAACAGATTTCGTAGCGATTGCAAGTTGCGTACGACTGTCGTGATCCGTGAGGACCTGACTCAGTTGCTCAATACCCCGCAGAAGTTGCATTCTTGTTTCTTCCGGATTGTTATCTCCGGAGAGCACGAGCTGGGCAACATAGCACACACGCCGCACAGGCGTATTTGCCTCTTCGGGATGGATGGCATCGCGTAGGCGCAAAATATTTGCATTGGGCGTCATAATGGCCAGACGAGACCGTCGGTCACCATTTTCGATCACGGCACCGTTGATGAGGACACGCTCTTTGGGAGCGAGTTTTAGAACCAAACCACTCACTTAGCGCCTCCAGTCGGTCGAAGGCCACGCATGATGGCAGTGTTTATTTCGATGAGAGGGGCAACCGACGCCTTGCGCGCCAGAACCTTCGAGCTATGCGCATCGGTGAATTTTTGGAGAAAAAGAATCCGTGCACGCAACAGGTCAGGCAAGCCATTTCCTGAAGTTGCAACATCTTCCGCAAGAATTTTCCAGAGCTTGCGGTTGCGATTAACAGCGTCAGCGAGATCCGGGAATTTTTCGAGCTCTTTGCCCAACACGCCGCGAAGACGGCTTGTTATGCGCGCGATGGCTTCGTATTCGATATCTCGGTCGGTACGAATAGCCTGATTGGGAGTGGAATAGGCCGTTTTGGCCTGAGCATAAGCGTTCACGAGAAGCCCTTCCTGTGGCTGCAAGTTTAAAACCCCGGCATTTTGCCAGGTGGTTGAGGGGCGCATATGCTGCGCCCCTCAGATGCTCATTAACGGAACAGCGACAGGAGCTGTTGGGGCGCCTGATTGGCAATCGACAGAGCTTGCGTGCCCAGCTGCTGCTGAACCTGCAGAGCCTGCAGACGCGCCGAGGTCTCTTCCATATCGGCGTCGACGAGCGAACCGATCCCCGAGGTCACCGAGTCAGACAGCTTCGAGATGAAGTCTTTCTGGTCGGTAATACGGGCAGACGATGCACCCAACTTAGCGGCTTCGGCCGTTGCGGTGTCGATCAGAGCTTCGATCGCGTCCAGAGAACCTTCTGCATTACCAGAAGTATCAACTTTGATATCCGCGAGTTTGTAGGTGCTCGTACCAACCGTTACACCCGTGGTCGTGAACTTGTCGGTGAAATCTGCCGAGGCCACAGTGATATTGGACGCAGTAACTGCACCGGTACTGTCACGATCGAGCGACGACAGAACGGTGATATCGGTAGTCGAGCCATCAAGCAGGTTCGCACCGTTGAACTGCGAAGCACCAATGATCGAGGTGATCTGACTCTTCAGTTCTTCGACTTCGCTCTCGATCTTTTCATTATCGACATTCTCGCCGGTTGCCGAAACAACCTTCTCTTTGATCTCTTTGAGCTTTTCGACAATCTGCTCTGCCCCGGTGGAGGCAACAGCAACGGTCGATTCGCCAAGAGACAGGGAGTCTTCGATTGCGTTGTAGCCGGCAACATCCGACTCCATCACTTTCGAAATTGCCCAAACGGACGCGTTATCTTTTGCCGAGTTGATATCCTTACCGGTCGAGATGGCCGACTGGGTATCATTCAGCGAGGAGTTGATCGACTTCAGGGTTTGAAGTGCAACCATTGCGCCATTGTTGGTCAGAATGCTGGACATAGTTTTGGGTCCTCAGATATGTGCGCTTTTGCGCGAAGGTGTCTATAAACCGCCCGACATCTTGTCGGAGCGAGTGCACAGGTCCTTCTGACACATGCGTCCCGGTTCCCGGAGCGCGCCACCCATTCACTGGATGCAGGGGCATATTTGCACTATCTCCCCTAACGAAATGCTAAGGCCGGCACTGTGGCCGGCCCTAGATAGATTGCATTTGATTAAAATGGTTTACGCGCGCTTCTCTATAGATCCCTGCGTGCCAACAATCCTCTGCGGACGACCAGATTTATCGTAGCTTCCGAAACTATGCGCCGCTTTCTGGATCGCCGAGAGACGAATCTGCGCGGCCCGTATCCCTTTCAGTGCCGCCGACAGCAGGCGCTGATTCTGCCGCGACATCTCATGTGCACGCCGCAGTTTTTGCGCTGGAATATCTTTCACCTGTAGCAGGAGCGATTCTTTGCGCGCGGCGATATCCGCCATCGCATCAAATTCTGCCTTCCGGATTACGTCACGCTCGATTCGCAGAAGATCAATCAGCTCTTCAATCACGGCATCATCTTTCTCAGCCATTCTGGGCCCTCTTCAGCATTGCGTTGAAAATTGTTTCGGCAAGGCCGATTCCACCAGCCTTCGCCATCTCCTTGGCTTGTTCTTCCCGCAGGAAAGACGAGAATTGTTCTTCACCGACTCCCCCTGAAAATTCAGACTTATTTTCGCCCAGGCCGGTGTATTTCAGCATTTCGGACAAAAAGCTCGCTTCCAGCGCCTGCGCCGTTTTGTGCATCTTCTCTTGTGTTTCAGCACTGACCACACGGGGCGTCTGGGAACTCCCTATAGAGAGGGGCAATCCTGTCTGTGTGACTTGCATGGGATTCTCCGCATCATTCGCATTCACCCCTTTTTGCCAGCTTGCGGTAAAGAAGCGGTAACCTCATTGAGGCAATATGCAGATCATCATAGGCAGAAGTCTTGAGGATCATGACCAGTTTTGACTCATTAGCAGCGCAGTTCCCCTTTGCAGCAAAGGGACAGGCAGCTGGCACCGATTCGGCCCAGGCCGCAAAGACAGAAGGCGGCTCCGAGTTTTTCGCAGAATTTTCAGCATATGCTCAAGGTGGCGCTGCTCCGGCAGAGGCCGCAGGGGCGCGTGCAAAAGATATGCCCACGCTAGCGCAAGGCAAAAGTCGAAGTGCGGATGGCACCGTGACTGCGGTCAGAATCGATGTCCAGCCAATGTTGCGCGATGCCTCCGAGCCTTCTGCGCAAGTGCTGCCCGAACCAAAGACAGAGATTGCAGAACCGGCCTCTTCTGCTCTTCCCGCTCAGGCGGAAGATGCGGCAGATACGGACGCTTTGGAAGCCGCGCTGTCCGGTGATGTGATTGCCCCCGCGCCCGTTCTGCAAGTCAAACAGGCGGCATCTTCCAAGACATTTAATGCGGAAAATAACCCTGATCCAAAGGGGTCAGAGCCGCAGAAAGCCGCATCTCTGACCACGCAGAGTGATCTGGTCGCGTCCGAGCAAACGATGTCCATGCTGGGCTCAGTTTCAGGGGCAGACCAACAACCTGCCAATGCGTTTGGGGACGACGATAGGGCAGTCGCTCTGACACAGCCAGAGAGCGCTCCGCTCCAGAATATGTCCGTTTCCCATCACGAAAAGCAAGCGACGATTGCCGCGTCAGATAGCACTGATGTGCGCCAAGCTCCTGCGCAGAGTGCGAATGATCCAGCCTCTGTGGGGCGCGCGCGACTTTCGGACGTTAAAGCCGCGTCCGAGACCGTGCCCTTCGCTGCTATGCAAGGAGAGGATATGCAGGAAGCATCTCGAACCGCAGCCGCGTTCCCACGACACGCGACCGAGGCTTCGCATATCTCGCAATCTGCAGCCCCTTTGTCTGTTATGTCGAGCCCGGCCCAGGCTACGCCGCAACTCGCTACGGCTCAAAATCCGCAGGACGGCAGCGTCGCCCTTCCCGATGAGATGACCTTTTTGGAGGTACCGGAACGTATCGAGCTTGCGCAGGTGCCCTCGACAGGAACAGACCAGGCAGCACCCGAGGGGGAGGTGAAGATCAAATCCGGTGCTCCGATGCGGACCGCCGGCCCCGCTACCGCGCCGCAGGTCTCGTTAGAGGCTGCGCAAGCGACGGGCGATTCGCAGGCGGTAAGTGATACCGATGCTCGCACGGCAGATATGACGCCGCAGGCACAGGCCAGCACAGCCGCCGTTACGCAGCCGTCGCTTGCCATGCAAACCGCGGCTCACGTGCAGATGGGGGCCGAAAAATATGTTACGGCCCGTAAGGAGATCCGCGAGCAAATCCATGCCGACAGTGTGCAGACATCAATGACGACCGGCGCGCCGGCAACCGTCAAACCTGAAACCGCCTTCGCGGTCACCAGCGCCTCGGCCGTCACGGCCGCGCCACCGGCAAGTCTGCAAAATGCAGCGGCAGAGATGCAGGTGATCTCGGCAGAGGGGGCTGAGGCGACGGAAGACGAGCAACTGCGCTTCACCCTGTCCGCCACCAGTACGACCCATCTGACGTCGGGTCCCGCAACCGCACAACCTGCATTACAGCAAGCTACGGCGCACAACATTTCGCAGCAACTCACCCGCGCATTGAGCAATAGCTCGGACGATTCGGTCGAGCTCACTCTTGCGCCTGAAGAGCTGGGGAAAGTACGCATGGTCCTGCATCATAGCGATCAGGGCATGTCCGTCATGATCTATGCAGACCGGCCCGAGACCCTCGATCTGATGCGACGCAATGCCGATATGCTCAGCCGCGACCTGCGGGAGCTTGGCTATACCGATGTAAATCTGAATTTTACCGATCAGGGGCAGGGTGGGAAAAACTCCCAAGAACTTGCCGAGCAAGTCGACCGTATCCGTGCTGAACGCGGGACACAGACAGCGTTCACGATGGGACCTGTTTCAAACGATCTTAATCCCTCACGCACCTCCGGCTCGTTGCTGGGGGGGCTGGATCTCAGAATGTGACAGAGGATTTTTCATGACAACCGTAACAAGCGCGACGTCCTCGACAACGTCGACAAGCAGTTCGACCACGGCGAGCGCGGATACATTTGCAAGCACGGACTATCAGACATTTCTTGAAATGCTCACGGTCCAGATGCAGAACCAAGATCCGCTTAACCCGATGGACAGTACCGATTATGCTGTGCAACTCGCCACCTTCTCGGGGGTAGAGCAGCAGGTTCAGACCAATCAGTTGCTGGAAACGATTGCCGGTTCGATCGGACAGATGGGCATTTCCGAACTGGCCAATTGGGTGGGTATGGACGGCAAGACGGAAGAGCCTGTCTATTATTACGGCAACTCGGTGGTTGTCGAAACCGATCCGGCAAGTGGTGCGGATTCTGCGGTGCTGACGGTGAAAGACAGCTATGGAAACACCGTCTATAGCGGTGCCGTCGATATCACCAATGACTTTGTAGAATGGGACGGCACGCAATCGGATGGCACAACGGCCGCATATGGCAATTATAGCTTCCAACTGAAAAGCTATTCCGGCAGCGATCTGATCGCGACCGAAACGGCTCCGGCTTACGGGCGGATTGTCGAGGCCCGCGTCACCGATAGCGGCACGGAACTGGTCATGGCCTCTGGCGCAACGGTTTCCAGTTCCGATATCACCGGCCTCCGGACGCCATCCAGCTGATCAGGCAATCAAGCCTATTGCCACCCCCCCGACAAAGACCGCCGCAACTATCCCTGCCCAAATGGCGGGGTGCAGCGGTTTATCGGCGGGGGCGGCATCCTGAGGTTCGGAATGCCGTTCGATCGAGGCTTTCAACATGTCGGGGAAGCGCGAGCTGTAGCGCGTAATGACTTTTGCGGCCCGTTGTACATCCTGCAACGCAGCCTTGGGGCCTAGGTTTTCGCGGATATAGGTCTCGACTGCAGGCTTGGCCGCCTGCCACATATTCAGCGACGGGTTGAGCGAGCGTGCCACCCCTTCCGCAACCACCATAGACCTCTGGAGCAAGATCAGTTCCGTCCGCGTCGGCATCCCGAAACGTTCTGTTACTTCAAATAGATAGGCCAGAAGTCGCGCCATAGAAATATGGCTCGCATCCATCCCGAAAATCGGCTCACCCACCGCACGGAGTGCCAGTGCGAATTCGTTCACATCGCGATCTGCGGGCACGTATCCCGCTTCAAAATGTACCTCTGCCACACGACGGTAGTCGCGCTGGATAAACCCGATCAGGATCTCGGCATAGACACGGCGGGTATATTCATCGATCTGCCCCATGATCCCGAAATCATAGGCGACGATATCACCGTTTGGCGCAACTTTCAGGTTGCCCTGATGCATATCGCCGTGGAAATACCCGTCGCGCAACGCGTGGCTTAGGAAAAGCTGCAAGATCCGTTCCGACAGACCCACCAGATCATGCCCTGCCGCCTTGATCGCTTCGGGGTCGCCCATCGGCACGCCTTCGGCCCAATCCAGCACCATCACACGACGGCTCGACATATCCCAAATGGGTTTGGGCACCGAAAAGCCTGCATCACCTGCCGTATTGGCGGCAAATTGCGACGCACGCGCGGCTTCCATACGTAGATCCAGCTCGCCCATCACGGTGCGTTCGAAATGCTTCACCACATCCGTCGGACGCAAACGGCGCGACGCGCGCGAAAAACGTTCGATGAACTTTGCCACAAAATGAAACGCATCCAGATCACGGCGGAAAGCCTTTTCGATTCCGGGACGCAGGACTTTGACCGCCACTTTCTCGCCATTACGCAGCAACGTTGCCTGATGGACCTGCGCAATCGACGCGGCCGCTACCGGCTCGGAAAATTCTGCAAACATCTCGGAAATCGGGCGCTCGAACTCTTCCTCGATTGTCCGCTTTGCCAGCGCGGTCGAAAACGGCGGCAGACGGTCTTGCAACACACGCAGTTGGGCGGCCATTTCCGGCCCGACAACGTCGGCGCGTGTCGAAAGGATCTGGCCGAACTTGATATATGCGGGTCCAAGCGCCGTGATCGCCCGCGTGACCGGGGGGAGGTTTGGATCCCCTTTATAACCAAGCCACGCAAAAGGAGCCGAAATCGCATAGGCCGCTGCCCGCAGACGTGGCGGCGCATCCATCGCCTCCAGCACGGTATGCATGGCGCGCGAGCGGATAAAGGTCGCACCCGTACGGATCAGGCGCCAGATATTGATCGGCCCCCGCATCTCAGATCTTCCAGCCCGAATGCAGCGCCGCAATGCCCATAGTCAGGTTGCGATAGCTGGCCTGTTCGAAGCCCGCCTTGCGGATCATCGACAGGAAGGTGTCCTGATCGGGGAATTTGCGGATCGATTCGACCAGATATTGATAGCTGTCGCGGTCATTGGCCACGATCTGCCCCATGACCGGAATGATGTTGAAGGAATAGAGATCATAGACCTTCTGCATCAGGTCATTGGGGATCTGGCTGAATTCCAGCACCATCAGGCGACCGCCGGGTTTGAGGACGCGATAGGCTTCGTTCAGTGCCTCCTGAACGCGGGTCACATTGCGGATGCCAAAGGAAATCGTGTAGACATCAAAGGCGTTATCCTCGAAGGGCAGGGCCATCGCATCACCCACGATCCAGTCCAGACGCTCGGCCATATCCTCGGCCTCGGCGCGTTTCTGGCCCTCGATCAGCATCGATTCGGTCATATCGCAGACGGTTGCCGTGGCCCCCGGCGCGCGGCCAAGGAAACGGAAGGCCACATCGCCGGTGCCGCCCGCCACATCCAACAGCTTCTGACCCGGGCGCGGCGCAAGCCAGTCCATCATCGCATCCTTCCAGATACGGTGGATGCCCATGCTCATCAGGTCGTTCATGATATCGTATTTCGACGCCACGCGCGAAAATACGCCATGCACCATTCCGGCCTTCTGGCTTTCATCCACGGTCTGAAAGCCGAAATGGGTCGTTTTGCTTTGCTCTGCGGTCATCTGTCCCGTGGCCCCTTGAGGTTCGTCTGATCTATCCCTTCTTATAGGGGCGGTTTCAGAAGTGACAATGCGCGAGGGGGATCACAATGCCCGAACTTCCCGAAGTAGAGACTGTCCGACGCGGACTTCTGCCTGCAATGGAAGGCCGCATAATTGAAAAGGCCGAGGTGAATCGTCCGGATCTGCGCTGGCCGCTGCCCGAGAATATGGCCGCGCGGCTGACCGGCGCACGGGTGCTGCGGTTGCGTCGGCGGTCGAAATATATCCTTGCCGATCTGGACCGTGGCGAGACGCTGCTGATCCATCTCGGCATGTCGGGGCGGATGCTGGTCTCGGGCGTGGCTTTGGGTGACTTTGTCATCGACCACCCGACGCCCCAGAAACACGACCATATCGTCTTCCATATGGAGGGCGGCGGGCGCGTCACCTTCAACGATGCACGGCGCTTCGGGGCGATGGATCTGTTTCCGACCGAGGCCGAGGACAGCTATTGGTTGCTGGAAAAACTGGGGCCGGAGCCCTTCAGCAACCAGCTGAGTGAAGATTACCTGACGACCAAGCTGCGCGGACGGGCCAGCCCGATCAAGACGCTCTTGCTGGATCAGGCGATTGTTGCGGGGCTGGGCAATATCTATGTCTGCGAGGTTCTGTTCCGCGCAGGCATAGATCCGCGCCGTCAGGGGCGCCAGATTGCCGAGAAGCGGCTGCGGCCTCTTGTCGCAATCATCCGCGAGGTTCTGGCAGAGGCGATCGACGCGGGCGGCTCATCGCTGCGCGACCACCGGCAGGCGGATGGGGAGCTTGGATATTTCCAACACCGGTTCAAGGTTTATGGCCGCGAGGGGCAGCCCTGCCGCAGTTGCGGGCAGCCTGTGCTCCGTATCGTGCAATCGGGGCGATCCAGCTTTTATTGTGCGCATTGCCAGCGCTGAACCCATCACGGGCGTGAGAGTTGACTTGATATATGGGCCGGTTTTGTTAGGACTTCGATCTGATGAAAAGGAAAGGCGCTGCCACATGGCCTACCAGACGCTGATCGTCGAGATCGAAGATAATGTTGCCCTCGTCCGGCTGAACCGACCGGAGGCGCTGAATGCGCTGAACTCCGTTCTGCTGGGGGAGCTGGGCGACGCGCTGTCGAGCCTTGACGCGAATGACAAGGTCCGCGCCATTGTCATCACCGGCTCCGAGAAGGCCTTTGCCGCCGGTGCCGATATCAAAGAAATGTCCGAGAAGGGCTTCGTCGGCATGTTCAAGGCCGATTTCTTCGGCGATACGACCGAGGATTTCCTGCGCACCCGCAAGCCGGTGATTGCGGCCGTGTCCGGCTATGCCTTGGGCGGCGGCTGCGAATTGGCCATGATGTGCGACTTCATTATCTGCGCCGATAACGCGAAATTCGGTCAGCCCGAGATCAATCTCGGTATTTGCGCCGGTATCGGCGGCACCCAGCGTCTGACCCGTTTCGTCGGCAAATCCAAAGCGATGGACATGCATCTGACGGGGCGCTTCATGGATGCCGAAGAAGCCGAGCGTTCAGGGCTGGTCAGCCGCGTGGTGCCTGCCGCCAAACTGGTTTCCGAAGCGATGGCCGCCGCAGCCAAGATCGCCGAAAAATCCCAGATTTCCGCAATGGTTGTCAAAGAGGCGGTCAACCGCTCTTACGAAACCACGCTGCGTGAAGGGCTTTTGTTCGAAAAACGCATGTTCCACGCGCTCTTTGCAACGGAAGACCAGAAAGAGGGCATGGCGGCCTTCCTTGAAAAGCGCGAGCCGCAATTC
Source organism: Thioclava sp. NS-SX20 (assembly GCF_057380695.1). Classification (NCBI taxonomy): domain Bacteria; kingdom Pseudomonadati; phylum Pseudomonadota; class Alphaproteobacteria; order Rhodobacterales; family Paracoccaceae; genus Thioclava; species Thioclava sp. NS-SX20. The sequence continues at coordinate 2,783,997 of NZ_CM170816.1, forward strand.
CGCGACAAATAAGAGCGGCCATTCGTTCCTGAAGCCGGGCCTCTGGGTCCGGCTTTGCATTTGGGGCTTCCCAAGCGGACAGAATTGCCTTATAGGCAGCCTTCACATGCGCGTGGAGCCCGCTTAGGCTAGAATCGACCGGTTCACTGGTGTGCCCGGGTTTTGTCGTGCAACAGATATTGTAACAAACCCGAAAGTGGAAACACACATGGCAAATACGCTCCAGTCCAAAAAGCGCGCACGTCAGAACGAGCGTCGCAACGACATCAACAAAGCCCGTCGTTCGCGCATCCGTACCTTCATCCGTAAAGTCGAGGAAGCTATTGCTTCGGGCGACTACGCAGCGGCTCAGGAAGCTCTGAAAGTGGCGCAACCGGAACTGATGCGTGGCGTTGTCAAAGGCGTGGTTCACAAGAACACCGCCTCGCGTAAAGTGTCCCGTCTGGCGGCACGCGTGAAGGCCCTGAACGCCTAAGCGATTCCCTTTTCAAGACAAGATAAAAAGGCGCCATTTCTGGCGCCTTTTTTGTTTTTCATAATGTTTTCAAGGTCATGATATGTCCGAAATGCAACATGACTTCTTTGTGGCAGATTCGATTCACGCAATCAGGAGTCAAGCGTGAAGTTCTGTTGCGACTCGTTAGCGGGGCGGGGTAGTTTCACTGAGCGATCAACGTCGCCTCGGGGGACTGACGCATCTTAACCTAGCCGGACCGGACAATAACGTCTGCCACGACAAGGATAACAACCGGACGATACAGGCTGGAAAGATGCGATTCCGATGCTGGAGGACTGCCACCTCCCACATTTCGACTCTGTCGAAGTCTGCTTTAGCGGGCCGGGTAGCTTTGTC